>NZ_JARVGZ010000001.1:0-3422500 GCF_040460055.1 Bacillus cereus group sp. MG4
GACTAACGTTCCTTCACTGATAGAATGTCCAAAACAATCTTGAAAGAATTCTTTTGTTCTTTTTAAAGAAAGACACTGATAATGCGTTAAATAGGGGATTAGTCTTTTTATATTTGGACCATATTGAACAGGACGAGAGACAGTAGAAGGAAACTGGGATTCTTGAATAGAATGGCAATGTGGGCATTCTTTTTGTTCCACTTTATGTTCCGTCACTTCTATCTGGATAGGTGGTAAATCATACACTTGGCGAATGCGGTATCCTTTTACAGGCTCATGGTCTAAAGAAGTATAGCAACAAGTACAATAGGTAGGAGAATATGTAATTGTATGGTCTGGAGTCGCTGTCAAACCAAGAGTATGTCCTTTGTGGCCCAACTGGCCACCGGTTTGACGCTGGGATGATTTTCGCAAACTTTTTGTAATAGGCTTACGAAAACCATCTGTAGAGGGTGGTTTATGACTATTTGTAGAGTTTTTTTTTGAACGATTTTCTAATTCTTCTATACGCTCTTTTAAATTCTGTATTTGACTTTCTAATTGATGAACAAAATCGCAAATAGCTTGAGGTCCCTTTTGATAGACAGCTAGAATTTCTTGTTTTTTCAACATAAATACCACCTCCTTGTATGATATATCTAGTATTCACACAAAAAGTACATATCAGACTAGTAAATGAAAAAAGCCTCCGTGAGGAAGCTGAGTAGTTACGAAGTATGTAGAGCTTGATAATCACGTATATGCGTTTCGTCTTCATAGAACAGTATCATATCTTTGGATAAGTTTTTTTTATCCAGTTAAGCTCTTGTAAGAACTTTTGTTGTTTCAGAGGATCTGCTTTTTTCAAACGATAAGTAGGCCTTGTATAAGTAAATCCCCAACGGTGTAGCATATCGCAAATTCCACCTCTAGACATAGAAACATGGTAACGCTCCTCTAACAAGTATTGAAGGACACGAGTATCCCAATGAGTTTCAGGTCCAATCCCTTCTTGATTCGGTGTACTTTCTATTAGCATGTTTCGAATTTCTGTTTCTTCACCGGGAGATAAATAAGGAGTACGTCCGGGTGGATAACGACGTTCTAATAGGCCCTCAATTCCATCGGAATTGAATGTTTGCACATAAGTAGAAACAGATTGACGACAAATCCCTATAATTTGAGCTGCAGATGTAGCAGAGTGCCCTTCCATTACCAGGCGTACGGACATAAGAAGTTGTTTGAAAAATGAATTCTTCATTTTACGCTCTTCTTGTAATAAATCGTGTACAGTAATTCCATATTTCGTTGATACATGTAACTTTGCCATTATCTAACCGCCCCTTTACCTATTTGTATGGTAAGCAGTATAGACAATTTTAAAGATTGTTAAAATATCAAACTGGATTTATGTAGCAAGTCTGATGGACTTGTATTCTAGAAAAATTGTGGGCTGGCATGCTGATCGTACGATGACAAAAGAATTAGTATTGAAAGCTTTACAACAAGCCTATTTCCGACAGAAACCGACAAGTTCTGTCTTGCATCATTCTGATCGGGGAAGTCAATATGCTTCCAACGATTATCAAAATCAATTACAACAGTATGGAATGACATGTAGCATGAATAGAAAAGGAAACTGTTATGATAACGCTTGTATCGAATCGTTCCATAGTGTCTTAAAAAAAGGGCTCATTTATCAGCAACAATACGCAACACGTGCACAAGCACAGCAAGATAGTTGGGAATACATTGAAATTTTCTATAATCGTAAAAGAATCCATTCAGCGAATGGTTATTTATCGCCGGCAGAAAAAGAACGTATGTACGAATCATGGGCTGCATAATTTAAATTTTCTGTGTCTATTTTATTGACGTAATATCACAGAGTCAAAACTTAACATTTTCCACACACATCACTACACATTTTTCCTTTACTGAGAATATACTAATTATTGTGGTTCCATGGCATATGCTAACAAGTTGGAATCATATTATATTCGATACAATAAGGAGGTTATAATGTATGGATCATTCTTTTTTTAAACCGGGTCCCTGTAGTCAGTTTCCTTTTCCTCATGCCTTTCCTGCAGCATCCGGAGACTGTTGTCCGCCGCAGGTCTTTTTTTCTCTAGAACAGCAGCAACAGTTCCCTCAGCTTTTACAAGCTGTTAACTCATCACTCCAAGCATTTTTTACAGATCCAAACGCACAAATGAGTGCAGCATTACAAGCTACTTTGCGGCCATTACTCACATTTTTACAACGTCTCATTCCACAAACACCTCAAACACAATTCTCTATTCAAACACTGCAGCAGCTCCTAGCGGCATTACAGGATCCCACATTACCAGTAGAAATAATTTCAGAGTTATCCCAGCTCTTTTTACAATCTTTATCCGCAGTAGGAAGCGCTTCAAATCTGCCTTCCACGTCCTTACAAGTACTATATCAGTTAATTTTACAAGGTATTATAAATAGTACACCGCAAGGTACAACACCTGGGGTGCCTGTAGAGCCAGGACAAATACAAGGGTTAGAGGCGGTATTAGCGCAATTAGCCCATGCCCTTGCAGCCTTTTTTGGAAATCCAAATGCAAATACAGCGGCTAATTTACAACAACAGCTCAATCAACTGTTAGCGATTTTGAATACCTTTCCTTCCAACCCGCAAACTGAATCCCTAAAAATTTTCATTCAAAATATCGTTGCACAATTACAAGGCCCGGACTTTAATACGAGTCTCATCTCCCAATTGATTTCTCAATTATTTAATGGTCTTTCTTCTTTCTTCGGAACATTACTTTTAGATCCGGCGACCTTGCAAGCCCTTATTCAATCCTTAATCGATGCGGCGTCCAATAACATTCCCCAAGGACCTTCGCCAAGTATTCCTGTTGATCCAATACAGTCCCAACAACTCCAACAATTATTACAGCAACTGACTTCCCTATTACAAGTGTATTTGACAGATCCAACGAATCCAGCAAATGTAACGGGGTTACAAAATGTACTTTCTCAATTTTTAGCGATTTTGAATACCTTTCCTTCCAATCCACAAACGGAGTTTTTAAAACAACTCCTACAAAATATTGTGACATTACTACAGGACCCAAATGCTTCTCCTTCTCAAATCTCACAATTACTCCAACAATTTTTAAATGGTCTTTCTTCCTTTTTTTCTACGCTCATACTCGATCCTACTACTTTACAAACACTCTTAACGGCATTATTACAGGCTCTTAACGTAACTGCAGGAGAATCTGGTGCTGGACCTCAAGGACCAACAGGACCTCAAGGGCCTACAGGATCTCAAGGGCCTACTGGAAGCTTTGAAGGTGCGCAGCCTTTTGATCCAAATAATACAGGATTGTACCAACCAGGTGACATTGTCATATATGAAGGCGCAGTATATGTGGTCAATACGGCAGATCCTCAAGGGATTCCAGGGGAATCTCCAGACTATACGTCTCTTGTTTCTTCTGGTGCAACTGGACCTACGGGACCTCAAGGGCCTACTGGAAGCTTTGAAGGTGCGCAGCCTTTTGATCCAAATAATACAGGATTGTACCAACCAGGTGACATTGTCATATATGAAGGCGCAGTATATGTGGTCAATACGGCAGATCCTCAAGGGATTCCAGGGGAATCTCCAGACTATACGTCTCTTGTTTCTTCTGGTGCAACTGGACCTACGGGACCTCAAGGGCCTACTGGAAGCTTTGAAGGTGCGCAGCCCTTTGATCCAAATAATACAGGATTGTACCAACCAGGTGACATTGTCATATATGAAGGCGCAGTATATGTGGTCAATACGGCAGATCCTCAAGGGATTCCAGGGGAATCTCCAGACTATACGTCTCTTGTTTCTTCTGGTGCAACTGGACCTACGGGACCTCAAGGGCCTACTGGAAGCTTTGAAGGTGCGCAGCCTTTTGATCCAAATAATACAGGATTGTACCAACCAGGTGACATTGTCATATATGAAGGCGCAGTATATGTGGTCAATACGGCAGATCCTCAAGGGATTCCAGGGGAATCTCCAGACTATACGTCTCTTGTTTCTTCTGGTGCAACTGGACCTACGGGACCTCAAGGGCCTACTGGAAGCTTTGAAGGTGCGCAGCCTTTTGATCCAAATAATACAGGATTGTACCAACCAGGTGACATTGTCATATATGAAGGCGCAGTATATGTGGTCAATACGGCAGATCCTCAAGGGATTCCAGGGGAATCTCCAGACTATACGTCTCTTGTTTCTTCTGGTGCAACTGGACCTACGGGACCTCAAGGGCCTACTGGAAGCTTTGAAGGTGCGCAGCCTTTTGATCCAAATAATACAGGATTGTACCAACCAGGTGACATTGTCATATATGAAGGCGCAGTATATGTGGTCAATACGGCAGATCCTCAAGGGATTCCAGGGGAATCTCCAGACTATACGTCTCTTGTTTCTTCTGGTGCAACTGGACCTACGGGACCTCAAGGGCCTACTGGAAGCTTTGAAGGTGCGCAGCCCTTTGATCCAAATAATACAGGATTGTACCAACCAGGTGACATTGTCATATATGAAGGCGCAGTATATGTGGTCAATACGGCAGATCCTCAAGGGATTCCAGGGGAATCTCCAGACTATACGTCTCTTGTTTCTTCTGGTGCAACTGGACCTACGGGACCTCAAGGGCCTACTGGAAGCTTTGAAGGTGCGCAGCCTTTTGATCCAAATAATACAGGATTGTACCAACCAGGTGACATTGTCATATATGAAGGCGCAGTATATGTGGTCAATACGGCAGATCCTCAAGGGATTCCAGGGGAATCTCCAGACTATACGTCTCTTGTTTCTTCTGGTGCAACTGGACCTACGGGACCTCAAGGGCCTACTGGAAGCTTTGAAGGTGCGCAGCCTTTTGATCCAAATAATACAGGATTGTACCAACCAGGTGACATTGTCATATATGAAGGCGCAGTATATGTGGTCAATACGGCAGATCCTCAAGGGATTCCAGGGGAATCTCCAGACTATACGTCTCTTGTTTCTTCTGGTGCAACTGGACCTACGGGACCTCAAGGACCTACGGGTATAATCGAATCGTTTGGTGATTATTATACACTCAGCCCAGCGGATGGAACTCCAATAATCGTTAACGGTGGAGAAATATTCCCTTTACTAGGTATAAATGTTCAAAATGGAATGACATTAGCGGATAATATCATTACAATAGGTGTCCCAGGGGTCTATTTTATCTCATATTTTTATACACCTTATAATAATAATCCCAGTACACAGTACACCATGCAGTTATTGGTAAATGGTACTCCGCCGTTAGGAACAGTGCTGTATACTAACTCTGCACCGGGAACGATTGCCGCACAACTCACATTTCTAGCTGCACTTCAGGCAGGAGATAAATTATCATTTAGAAATTCAGGGTCGGGGGCTATTCGAATAGATGTTCCAGGTATTCAAGATCAACCACTAGCATGTTCATCTACGCTATTTCGAATTTCCAGTATTCCTGGTACTTTTAGACTAGGCCGTTCTAGGTTTTTTAATGAAAATTAACTTTAGTGATGACCTTTCATTCTAGAATATGTTTTTATATACGATACAAAATCTGATAAAATTATTTTGATGCAAATAATTGATAAATTAAATAAAAAGCGAAGATTCCCATGCAGTGCCCCCTGTCAAGTAGACAGTATTTAAAAAGAGCAACTAAGCAACCTGAGTTCTATATTTATATGGACTCAGGTTATTTAATTTCTTTTGAAATCTTTGATGATTATAAAAGTGCATATATTTACGCACGGCAAGTTTGACCTCATTCGCTTTACGGAAGGAGCGTAAATGAAAACACTCTGCAATAGCGGATAAGTACAAGCGCTGTCCATTGAAAATCAAATAGGTAATATCGGTTACCCATTTTTCATTGGGTTTTGAAGCTTGAAACTCCCTATTTAGATGGTTCTCTGAAATCACATAAGCTTCGTTTTTTCCGTAATAAGGTCGTTTTTTCCCTAATTATGGCTTTGATACCTAGTTCACTCATCAATCTTTGGATGCGCTTATGACTCAAATGAAGGTTATATGTGGCTTTCCGCCACACTTGTATTCTTCTATATCCATAAATTCCTCTTAATTTTTTATGACACTCCAATATCTTTTTCTTAATTTCGATATCCTCGGATTGTTTTTTTGAAGGCGTCGTATGCCGTTTTATCCATTTGTAGTAGCCACTTCTGGTTACACCAACAATATCGCATAGAATGGTCATTGTATAACCTGTTTTTGTCATTTCATGGATGACTTCGAATTTTTTCGTTTTGGATACGACTTTCATTCCTCCTTTTACATCCCTAAGAATCTGCTTAAAATCTTTTCAATAAAATTGCCACACCTGCCAATAAGCAACTCTGTCTACTATTTTCAAGTGTTCGTTCACAATTCTTCCACATTCTACGGTAATTTTCTAACCAAGCAAAGGTGCGTTCCACAATCCAGCGTTTTGGTAACACAACAAATTTGTGAAGTTCAGAGCGTTTGATGATTTCAACCGAACAATCAATCGTTCCTTTTATGGATTGTGCAAAGGATGAGCCCGTATATCCGCCATCACAAAGTATAGTTGTCACTTTTTCCAATGTTTTCTTGTGCCTTTCACACATTTGGATGGCACCCTCTCGGTCTGTTATGTTCGCAGTTGTTACATCAATCGTATGAATGAGACCGTTTGTATCTACAGCGATATGACGTTTGATTCCTAACACTTTCTTTCCAGCATCATAACCCTTTTCACCAGCTATCCATGTGTTTTTCACGCTTTGTGCATCTACGATGCAGAATCTTGTCTGATTCTTACGTCCATCTTGCTCACGATAGGTTTCAACCAATTTTTTTATGCACTTTTTCGAGAAGACTTATACCATTCTCGTTTGTTTTTCGCCAAATCTGATAGTAGAAATACACCGTTTGCCAGTTTGGGAAGTCACTTGGTAGATTGCGCCATTGGCAGCCTGTTGGTAAGCACGTACAGAACACCGCAGAATACCTCATATAAATCAACTGTGCGTGAACGCGTCCTTTTTCGTGCGTGTTCCAAATCTGATATTACGTCAATAAAATAGACACAGAAAATTTAAATTATGCAGCCCGCGATTCGTACATACGTTCTTTTTCTACCGGCGATAAATAACCATTCGCTGAATGGATTCTTTTACGATTATAGAAAATTTCAATGTATTCCCAACTATCTTGCTGTGCTTGTGCACGTGTTGCGTATTGTTGCTGATAAATGAGCTCTTTTTTTAAGACACTATGGAACGATTCGATACAAGCGTTATCATAACAGTTTCCTTTTCTACTCATGCTACATGTCATTCCATACTGTTGTAATTGATTTTGATAATCGTTGGAAACATATTGACTTCCCCGATCAGAATGATGCAAGACAGAACTTGCCGGTTTCTGTCGGAAATAGGCTTGTTGTAAAGCTTTCAATACTAATTCTTTTGTCATCGTACGATCAGCATGCCAGCCCACAATTTTTCTAGAATACAAGTCCATCAGACTTGCTACATACAACCAGCCTTCTTTCGTCGATACATAGGTAATATCGGCTACCCAAACTTGATTTGGCTTTTCTGCCTTGAATTGACGATCTAACACATTGTTATGTACCGGATAAGAATGTTTGGAATTTGTAGTAGCTTTATATTTTTTTACAGTTCTTGATTTTAACCCTTGTTCTTTTATGATTCTTGCCACTGTTTTTTGTGAGATACGCCTGCCCTTTTGGCGTAAGATGGACGTTACTTTAGGGCTTCCATATAAACAACGTGATTCTAAGAAAATACAGTGTATTTCTTTAGTGACTTGTTCTCTTTGTACTTGCCTGGGATTTTTAGTATGATTTTTCCATTTGTAATATCCGCTTCGGGATACATGTAGAACTTGGCACATCTTCTCCACTCGGTATGTGAAGCGGTGTTGATGGATAAGTTGAAATTTTACCGATGGTCTTTCGCGAAGAAGTGCATCGCCTTTTTTAAGATTGCATTTTCTTCCTCTAAATCTAAAATACGTCGCTCCATCTCGTTTGTTTTTTGATCTTCAGAACGGAACGTTCGTTGCTTTACAAATTTGGGCTCTTTTTTATATTTCTTTACCCAACCGTGAAGGGTATTTACTGAAATCCCTAATTCTCGAGCAACTTGAGCTACATTCTTTCCTGTTTGTAAAATATGTTTTACGCTTTGGCGTTTAAATTCTTCTTCATATTGTTTTACTTTCCCCATGTAGACACCTCATTTAGTTCATTTTTTATCATATTAACTTGTGTCTACTTTTTAGTCTAACATCATTTGTGGTTACGTATAATTTTGCCAGTGTCTATCCACCTTTATCGATGTTAAAACATTAAACGGAACTTAAATAATGGTAACTCATCCTGTTACGTGTCTGAATTTGACGGTGTCCGATCTGAAGCCGTATTTCGAAGACGCCTACGAAAAAGCGTCACCACTAAAAGAAGAATAGGAATACCCGTCTGAAAAGGAATGGATACGAACTGGATGACTTGTAAGCCCTCTGTTATATGCTCTGAGAAATTGCTTGAAATGATGATGGAAGAAAAAAGAATCGTCACTCCAAAAGGAAATACAAGTTTATGATGCTTTTCCACTTTAAAAAGATCTGCCGCTGCGATCACGGATATATAATAATAAATCGCTACCTTAAAAAAATTCCCGATAATTAAAGCGAACATAACAATTACATCTATACGTTGTAGAAAATCTCCAATGCCCACTTTACTTAATGCCGTATACAAAGGGATAGGCGTTCTACTAACAATATTCACACCAAGTACCCCCACATCAAGTGCCACTGTATAACTCAAGATGGCTCCGCTTACCATCATCGCCCATAACCCAATCGGAATCCCTTGTTTAGGTTTATTCAAATATGGAAGCACCATTGAAAAAGCAAGCATCTCTGCGAAAGGGAAAAAATATGTCTGCGGAACTGTTAGTAATACAGGTTTGTAACCTTTTTCTAATATAGGTAAAAGATTGGGGACATGAATAATTCGAGAGGAAAATAAAACAATAGTCCCTATTACTCCAATGATGATTAATATCATAAAGTATATGCTAGCTGTTCGAGCTAGCACCTCAATTCCTTTATAAATCAAATAGGCGACTACCAGGGTCATGGAAAGATTGAGTACAAATAGGGGAGTTAGATCATATAAGGCGATGTTTAGCAGATTACTACAATCTCGTAAGTTTCTAGCAGCCGCATTCATAAAATATGCCGTATACAAAAGAGCAATGGGCCAGCCAATATATTTCCCTAGAATTTTTTGTATATAACTTGTAAAAAGCAGATTGGGAAAGAAGCGATGCAGCGTACCATGAACAATAAACATGGCCATTCCACATGCCAAACCGAGTAGAACAGCAAGCCAAGCATCTTTTTCTGCTTCCATCCCCACGCCAACTACAAGTGCACTTCCAAATTCAAATAAAATAATTAAAGCGAATAATTGTACTGCGTTTATTTTGATTTTTTCCAAGACCTCACATCCTTTTTTGTATATTTATTCGTTGGTCTCTTTCGTATGATACGTCTTGGTTCGCATACCTGAATGATGAATAACTACATTCACAGTCACATCCACTTTACTTTCAGAAAAAGTATGATTCCAATCATGTTTCCATTTATTCCATACTTTTGGATGCGAGAGATTGAGTACTTCTCCAAATCCTAAAACATCACTTTTCTCGTTTTGTGCTAACTTGACTGCTGCTAAGATATCTGTCTCTGTTTTATTTCTCCATTGTCGTTCCAACTCTTTGATGATAACTGTCTGATTCAGATCGAGAGCGCATTGTACCTCGCTTATAATTCCTTCCTCATGTATATTGACATGGAACATTGGCTTCCCGTGATGAAGGCTTGCTGTCACATTCGTTTTGGAACGGAGTATTTCAATACCAATGGCATTTTTTTTCTTTTGACAATTGAGGTTTATAGTGGACCCCTTCATCTTATTTTGAATCAATATAATTCCTCTTGCTTGTCTGTTCGGAAGCCAACGCATGAGTTTCCCATCCTTGAAGAGGGCCAATCTACCGATATTAACAGAAACAGAAGGTTTGCTTTTTTCGACATTCGATTTCTCATCTCCTTCTAGCGAGTCTCCATCCAGTCTTACACCACTTATCACCAACTGTTTTCCTTGTTTCCCCAATCCATTAACGATATCATCGATTTCTACCCTTGTATTCTCTGACCACAACTTTTCTGTTAATTTCATTTTTGTAGAAAGACTGTTGGAGGGGAGTTTCTCAATAGGTGTGAGCGTTTCAAGGATCTGTTTGGCTTCATCTCTTTCTGCGATCAATACCATAGAAGTAAGGCGAGTTTCAGGGGTCCTCTCAAAAAAGTCGAATAGATTTGAGATCCCTTTTTTTGCTAACGATTCCCCGATAATGACAAGCTGTAAATGGGAGAAATATAATTCCCGGGGCACCTTTTTTGATGTTTTTCGAATGGCTTCTAATAACGTACGTCCCGTTGTTGTATAAACTGTGATTGGAGTGGAATATCCAGATCCCCCCTCGATACTTCCCGCTGCTTCACCTACGTTAGCAATTTGAAGTGATACTCGGTATCCTTTGTTTTCTGCATCCTTATCTATGCCAAGTGCCATGACAATCGCCAAACTTTTTATTTCTTTGCTATCCCAACAGCCGGTAAGTAGGACCGTAGTTATAACCAACATGACAATGATACACTTGCTATTTCTCATCCATATCCTCCTTACTCATGTTTTGACTGGGAGAAGATTGAAGATCGCGTGCCATCCTGGTTCTATTCTGCCGACTAATAAGTCGAGGTCTTGTGAAAAAGGACCATAATGGAAAACGGAATAAGGTATCCTTTTGATCTGATGAAACCCATGGTGCAAAAGGAGCCAGATAAGGAATACCGAAAGAGCGTAGACTGGACATATGACCTATAATCATAATCGTACCGAGCATAACACCATAAAAACCCAGTATCCCCGCTACTATCATGAAAGGAAAACGCAAAATACGAGTAGTGGCTAAACTGAAAGAAGGTATGGTGAAACTGGCGATCCCTGATGCTGCCACGATAATGACCATAGATGCTGATATAATACCTGCTTGCACAGCCGCTTGACCCAATATTAAAGCGCCTACGATTGAAACCGCTTGACCTAGCGCTCGTGGCATTCTCAATCCAGCCTCACGTATTACTTCAAAGCTTACCTCCATTAACAACGCCTCGATTAATAATGGAAAAGGAGCACCGTCTCTTTGCGCAGCAAGACTCAAGAGAAGAGAGGTTGGAATCATCTCTTGGTGAAACGAAAGGGCGGCGATGTATACGGGTGTTCCCAATAGGCAAACAAGAAAAGAAAAAAAACGTAAGAATCGTAAAAATGTACTAATGACGAAACCTTGATAGTAATCCTCGGGTGATTGGAAAAATTGAAAAAATACAGTAGGTGAAAGGAGAACAAAAGGTGTTCCATCCACCAGAATGGCAACTCGCCCTTCTAGTAAATTGCCTACCACACTATCTGGACGTTCTGTACTATAGATAGTTGGAAAAAGAGTGAATGTCTCATCTTGAATGAGTTCCTCGATATAACCTGATTCCAAAATTGCATCTATTTCAATGGAATTTAAACGTTGTTTGATTTCTCGCACGAGTTTATCACTGGCAATGTCTTTTATATACAGGATACCAATGTCGGTTTGAGTCACGCTACCTACTTTCGTTATTTCCAGCCAAAGTTTCGAGCTCTTGATCCGCCGACGAACAAGAGAAATGTTTGTTGCGATGGATTCAGTGAAGCAGTCTTTCGGACCACGTATCGTTACTTGGGAAGTTGGTTCTGTAATAGAACGGGTTTCCCCCCCTCTTGTGTTAACACTAAGCGCTTCGGGCCAATCATCCATTAAAATGATCGTGTCTCCCGATAACATCGACAAGCATAATTCATCCCAACGTGAAATACTTTGTAGTTCACCCACCACCAAGACATCTTGTTTTATCCTGTTATATAGTTCACAAACGTCATGGATTTTAGTCTCATCCAGATCATCCTTCAACGATTGCAAAATCCAATCATCCATTGCGCCCTTATTTACTAATCCATCTATATACATTACCACAACGGTTATTTTAAGGGATATTCCTATTTCTATTTTACAAAATTTAATATCAGGGCTGTTACCAAACTCTTGTTTTATATGGTCAAGATTTTTTGTTATATCTGAATGAAGAAGATTCATGCCTTTACCAGCACCCTTTTGTTCTTTCTTACATGTGATGCCTCTGCTCGTTTTATGAAATTTACATTCCATTTTTGATTCTCCTTTAGCTTTGATAAGTATTGTTTTGTACATAGAAATTTTTATGTGGGGGCATGTCATATCTCGGATAAAATTTTAAAAAACCAAAAGCTTATAAATAATAAAATGTGTATTCGGGAATATATGAGATAAACTCCTTTTTATAAGAAATTGTGTGTACTATATAACCATAAGTTTTATAAAGATATGATATTTTTAATATGCGATGTTTATGGTATTGTATACCATAAATTACTTGGTTCTGGTGATATTAAGTCAATAAAATAGACACAGATAAATTTAATTATGCAGCTCTTGTCCCGTACGTACGTTCTTTTTCTGTCGGAGATAAATAACCATTCGCTGAATGAATTCTTTTACGATTATAGAAAATTTCAATGTATTCCCAAATATCTTGCTGTGCTTGCGCACGTGTTGGATATTGTTGCTGATAAATAAGTTCTTTTTTCAAGACACCATGGAATGATTCGATACAAGCGTTATCATAACAGTTCCCTTTTCTGCTCATGCTACCTTGCATTCCATACTGGGGTATAGCCGCATGCCCATCAACTTAAGAATCTTTACTACCCCAAAGTGTAAAAAAAACGTTATTCTTTCTAAAAATCTAAATAGAAAGGATGGCGTTTTCTTATGAATCTTTCGATTCAAGATGAATTACAACTATTTTCTGAAGAACTGTGCTGTCATTTAACCCCTTCTCTTTTAGAAGAACTCGCAAAAGAATTAGGGTGTGTCTAAAAACTATTTTTATGATACGATTACCTCAAACAATCCAAAGAGAGGTATTTTCCATGACATCACGCCGCTACGAACTTACAAATGAACAATGGGAACAAATCAAAGACATCTTTCCACCGTACACGACTGGACGTCCCCTTAAAAGGAGTAATCGCGAAATGTTCAATGCAATGTTGTGGATAGCCAGAAGCGGTGCACCCTGGCGTGACTTGCCGGAACATTATGGTTTATGGAAAACCGTGTATGCCCGCTTCTGTAAATGTGAACTGTCCATACTGTGCAACTTCCATACAAATTGATAAGAATGGTGTAGTACAAGAGATTTGTGAATTCTGTGGTGGTCATATGCGGGAACAACAAACAGGTATGCTACAGATTTGTCAAAATGGTGAGCGTTTTGAATTTACAACAATGCAACAGCATATCTTCTTAGAGCATATTAATCAGTCTGTAGGTGAATTGAAACAGTATCACACGTACGATTTGTATTTGTTGCTAAAAGAAGTCAGAGAAGCACGCAGTCAAACGTATTATGGTTTGCAATTGCTCAATAAAGCATCTAAAACAGAAAAAAAATTAAAGGTTACTGCAAATGAAACGGGTGGAGAGTATGAGTATTACACAAGAAAAGCATGGGTAATTGAGAATATTCTCTTAGAACGTCAAGAATTCTTTCCAGAAAAGATTACAGCTCGTGTTCTTCAATATATGGAAGAACAAATTCAAAAATCGAAAAAGAAGACCATGAAGATATCAAAGGTACAACGTCAGCATAGAAGAGAAGCTTGAGAAATCTTTATACAATTTGAATTTTATATAAAATGGGGGAATGAATTATGAATACGGTAGTTAATTTGAGTATTGAAGAACTTCATAAAAAACAAGAAAAAAAGTATAAGGATATATTTGATAAATTTGAAATCGGTCAGCGAATAGAATTAAGTTCATCTTCTTATGAGCCAGATATTCCTCTCGGAGCCACAGGTAAAATATTAGATAAAAAATATAGCAAGAACGGATGTGATCTAAGAGTTGACTTTGAAGGCTATGAAACTTGGATTGATGGAGAAGATGTTTTCTAAAAGCAATTGCATATTTTAGATAGTTAATCAGTCAAACCTCCACTGATGAAAGTTTGACTGATAACGTATTACAATTTGAATTTTGTATAAAAATGGAGGGGTAATTATGAACGTTGGTGAATGGGTTTTAGCTGAAAATCAAGTCGGTTTTATCGTTTTTAAAAACCATACTGAAACATCTATAAAAGTTAAATGTAACTACTCAGCTTCCTCACGGAGGCTTTTTTCATTTACTAGTCTGATATGTACTTTTTGTGTGAATACTAGATATATCATACAAGGAGGTGGTATTTATGTTGAAAAAACAAGAAATTCTAGCTGTCTATCAAAAGGGACCTCAAGCTATTTGCGATTTTGTTCATCAATTAGAAAGTCAAATACAGAATTTAAAAGAGCGTATAGAAGAATTAGAAAATCGTTCAAAAAAAAACTCTACAAATAGTCATAAACCACCCTCTACAGATGGTTTTCGTAAGCCTATTACAAAAAGTTTGCGAAAATCATCCCAGCGTCAAACCGGTGGCCAGTTGGGCCACAAAGGACATACTCTTGGTTTGACAGCGACTCCAGACCATACAATTACATATTCTCCTACCTATTGTACTTGTTGCTATACTTCTTTAGACCATGAGCCTGTAAAAGGATACCGCATTCGCCAAGTGTATGATTTACCACCTATCCAGATAGAAGTAACAGAACATAAAGTGGAACAAAAAGAGTGCCCACATTGCCATTCTATTCAAGAATCCCAGTTTCCTTCTACTGTCTCTCGTCCTGTTCAATATGGTCCAAATATAAAAAGACTAATCCCCTATTTAACGCATTATCAGTGTCTTTCTTTAAAAAGAACAAAAGAATTCTTTCAAGATTGTTTTGGACATTCTATCAGTGAAGGAACGTTAGTCAATCATACAAACAGTTTTTCGGCTCAATTGCAGCCTTTTCTCCAAGAAGTAAAAGACCAGATCCTTCAGTCTTCTGTTGTCCATTTTGATGAAACCGGTATGCGTGTAGAAAATAAAACACAATGGTTACATACTGCCAGTACACCGGAGGTGACATTGCAACATATTCATCAAAAACGCGGAAAAGAAGCAATGGATGCTGGAGAAATCTTGCCGTCTTTTTCTGGAATCGCGATGCATGATGGTTGGAAATCATATGATGCGTATACAGATTGTCGTCACGTATTATGTAATGCCCACCTCTTACGAGATTTACAAGGAATTATAGATAGTACCGGAGAAAAATGGGCACAACAGATGCAGGAGTTTTTAACGCAAGCCTTAACGCTAAAAAAACAATACAAAGGACTCCTGCCAAAAGCAGAGCAAGAGAATCTGTCGACTGCCTATCAAGCTATATTAAAAGAAAAACAAGTATTTTCTTCAGAACCAAAAAAGAAAGGAAAACAGACGCCTGCTCAAAATTTATGGAATCGCTTCGTCAAATATGCTGACAGAATTCTAGCATTTTTAGAACATCCAGACATTCCATTTGATAACAATCAAGCAGAACGGGATATTCGAATGACGAAAGTCAAACAGAAAGTGTCTGGAACGTTTCGAAGTAAGAAAGGCGCAGAATCTTTTTGTCAGATACGAAGCTTTATAAGCACCATGAAAAAACAAAAACAATCTGTCTTACAAGCGATAGGTCAGGTTATAGAAACCGGAACGGTTCCTTGGAATTGCACGATTTCATAAGAGAAATTCTCGATTCGATCTAGATTCTTTCTCTTATGGGCATATTTTTTTTCATGTTTTCGAATTGGAAACATGTATTTAGCATGCTTTTTTGTCTGAGGAAGCTGAGTAGTTACGAAAAATGATTTGATTTTCAGCTTGTTTAGTATCCGTGGTGCCCTCAGCTTGGATTAGGTAACCATTTGTAAAACAAGTAGAACCTACGACACAACCTGATACAAGTGTTGCGATCGTCCTCCTGAATTTCTTTTTTGATTTTTTCATATGTACCCCCTCGTTTTCAATTTTGGCACTTTTGATATTGATGGTTCTTCACAGGTATAGATCACTTTTTGGCCTTTTAAACTTAATATTTTGATAGAATGTAAAGCTTGTATAGTAGTTGAGAATCTATTAAAACCAGAAGTAGTTTCTAGTATCTATCTGTACCCATAGATTACTTTTTGTGAAACGCTTACACAAGAGAGATATTGCTCTGTTTTTTAGAAATATTGTTTTTTGTAATGTTGAAAATAAGATAAATAAAAAATAATTCTGGCTTATAAAGCTAGGATTATTTTATTTGAGAAGCTCATTAAAAGTTAAACGGCGGCGATACTGGAGCAGATGCGTTTATTATTGAAAAGCTACCTTCAGGAGAGGGACACAGAGATACAGATCAGGGTTAAAGATAAAGGTAGTTTTATATTCTGTGTATTATTGTGTTTATTAAATCGTCAGAAATCGTTCTTCAAAAAATGTACCTTTTTATGTTTTTAGTGAGATGTTAAAAGTGAAAAGCAAGATGTCTAAAAAATACGACAAGATGTTGATTGTAGAAGTGCTTTTACGTACGTATAATGTAACAAAATAGCTTACTAAACGGGCGATTCAAGTATGCTAATAGCTTCTTCGGAGAAAGCAAAAGGTATATTAGAACGGTGGTTATCCCATACGTCTGTTCATAAAATTATAAAAGGTACATAGAACTTGCATCGTAACAATGAAAACCGCTATAAGGCTAGAGGAGGTATATACTGATGATATATCAAGCTATCCAGCAGTTAATTGATCGTGCTATTGAAGTTCAACTGATTGAAAAAGAAGATGAAATATATACAAGGAATCAAATCCTTTTCTTACTTCGTTTAGATGACTTTGTAGTGGAAGCGTCAGCGCCCGCAAAGAAAGCAATTTCGGAGTTATTGGAAGAGTTAATTGAATATGCTTGTATGCATAAAGTCATTGAGGCAGTAATGGACGAGAAGGAGGTTTTAGCAAGTGCAATTATGGATGTATTTATGTCCAAACCGTCCGTTATCAATTCTCTATTTTATGAAAAATATGAACAAAATCCGAAGGCTGCGACAAATTACTTCTATGAGTTAAGTAAAAACAGCAACTATATCCAAATGAAGCAAATTGCCAAAAATATAAATTATAAAGTAAATACGGAATATGGACCCATTGATATAACGATTAACTTATCAAAACCGGAAAAAGACCCGAAACAAATTGCTAGAGAGAGAGTATTGGAAAGTACAAATTATCCAAAATGTTTACTCTGTATGGAGAATGAAGGATATAGAGGCAGAATTGGACATCCAGCACGCTCGAATCATCGTATGATTCGTATGAATCTTACAGATGAAAGCTGGTTTCTACAGTATTCTCCATATATATACTTCAATGAACACTGTATTGTATTGTCTTCAGAACACCGTGATATGAAGATTGACCGTCAAACATTTTTACGTTTGTTAAAATTTGTAGAAAAATTCCCGCATTATTTCCTTGGTTCTAATGCAGATTTACCTATTGTAGGAGGATCTATTCTAACACATGACCATTATCAAGGTGGAAATTATGAATTTGCTATGGCAAATGCATCAAACGAATTAATTTTTGAACTCACTAACTTTCCAGAAATGCAATGTTCTATTATTAAATGGCCAATGTCAGTTATTCGCTTAAGAAGTAACGACATTGAACAAATAGTAAATGCAGGGGATTACATATTAGAGAGGTGGAAGGGATACAGTGATCCGTCTGTTCATACATTTGCATTTACGAATGATGTTCCACATAATACGATTACGCCGATTGCCCGTTACCGGAATGGTATGTACGAATTGGACCTTGTTTTGCGAAACAATCGTACAAGTGAAGAACATCCGCTAGGTATTTTCCACCCTCATGCGGAAATACAACATATTAAAAAGGAAAATATCGGACTGATTGAAGTAATGGGGTTAGCTGTACTTCCGGCGCGTTTAAAAACAGAACTTCAGGAAGTGGAAAAATTCTTACTTAACATTCCAAGTGATATTCCACCGCCTCATATACGATGGGCAGAACAATTAAAAATCAAATATGACAATCAGATACATGAACACAATGTACAGGAGATTATAAGAGAAGAAGTGGGACGGAAATTTATACAGGCGCTTGAAGATGCTGGTGTTTTTAAACGAGATGACGAAGGGATATCGGCATTTAAACGTTTTATTCAGACCTTAAATTAGGAATGGACTTAGTAGTTATAGTAATTATAAAATGACCTAATTATATGATAAGGGAGGTAATAATATGGAGGAGTGTGAGCATAAGCAACTACAGGAATTGAAACAGATAGGCGGCCCTATATTAATGATGTGTATAAAATGTAATCAAATAATTAAAGTGTCCAAAGGATCCAGTACAAAAATAAAGTGAAAAAGAATGAAGCGTATATATTTCTAGTGTGTGATGAACAAAGTTCCTTCTGATTAAAGTTGCATTTTATTAAAAGAATAGAACCATACTAAAAAACATCTCATATGAATATGAGATGTTTTTTAGTATGGTTCTGTCGCATGTAATACGACGTCTAATAAACCGGGAAATCTAGCATGTAAGTCATCTTCACGAATTGAAATGAAACGCTGTGTTCCTTCAAGGCGTGTATACATAACACCGGATTCACGTAAAACCTTGAAATGGTGAGATAAAGTTGATTTCGCAATTGGAATGTTTAACGCACCACAAGATTGTTCATGTTTCTCTAGTAGCATCGTTACAATTTGTAAACGAATTTGATCGCTAAGTGCGTATAAAACAGAAGAGAATTGAATTTCTTCTCGATTTGGATGATAGAGAGTACGCATTTTTTCACCTGCTTGTATAAGTTAATATAGTTTGCACTATAACATATAAAGTGGTATATTTCTATTGTTCGATTATAATCGAACAATAGAAATATAGGGGGAGAAAAAATGAAATATACCAAATTGCAAAAGGCAGGACTAAATATTTCAAAGTTAGGGCTAGGAACAAATGCTGTAGGGGGACATAATTTATATGCTGATGTGAATGAGGAGGAAGGAAAACGATTAATAGAAGAAGCTATCCAGCAAGGGATTACATTTTTTGATACAGCAGATTCATACGGTTTCGGTAGATCAGAGGAATTGGTAGGAGAAGTATTGAAAGGAAAACGCCACGAAGTTGTACTTGCTACAAAAGGTGGAATACAACCGTTATTAAATGGAGAGGTTTATATTAATAATGAACGAAGCTATTTAAGAAATGCTGTGGAAAATAGCTTAAGAAGATTACAAACTGATTATATTGATTTATATTATTTACATTTTACAAATCCAGAAACAAGTTACATAGATTCAATTGGTGAGCTTACTCGCCTAAAAGAAGAAGGGAAAATTCGTTCAATTGGAATATCTAACGTAAATATAGAGCAATTAAAAGAAGCGAATCAGCACAGACAAATAGATGTTGTACAATCACCGTATAATATGTTAGATCGTGCTGCTGGGGAAGAACTTTTGCCGTATTGTATAGAATCAGGTATTTCATTTATACCATATGGGCCTCTTGCTTTTGGGATACTAGGTGGAAAATATACAGAAGATTTTAAATTAAACGAAGGTGATTGGCGTCAAAGTGTAAATCTATTTGAAGAAAATACATATAAGAGTAACTTTAAAAAAGTTGAGAAGTTAAAAGGCTTAGCTAAAGAAATGAATCTTGAAGTATCGCATTTAGCTTTAGCATGGCTATTAAACAAAAAAGGAATTGATACTGTTATTCCTGGTGGGAAACGAGCGGAGCAAATAAGAGAAAGTGTAAGAGCGGTGGAAGTTTCATTGAATCAGAAGGTGATGAAAGAGATTGAATCCATTTTAGAAGATTAGTTGAGAAGAGGGGTACTTCCCTCTTTTTATATAAAAGGAGAAGGTTTAAATGAAAAGAGTACTAGCTGTATTCTTTACGATAATGTTTATGATAGGTACAGATACTTTCTTAATTTCACCACTTTTACCGACATTACAACAGGTGTATCATGTTTCAACTGAGCTGTCAGGGTGGATGGTGAGTTCATATGCTTTAGGATACGCTGGATTTGCGCTTATTGCTGGTCCTATATCAGATGGCTTAAACAGAAAAAAAGTGATGGTAATAGGAATGAGTTTTTTTGCGTTAAGTACGTTTTTATGTGGAATGGCACCGAGTTTTCTATGGATGCTAGCATTTAGATTTTTAGCAGGTGTAAGTGCAGCCTTTGTATCTCCACAAGTGTGGGCATCTATTCCGCTCCTTATAGAGAAGGAGCAAATTGTAAAGGCAATTGGAATTGCAACAGCAGGGTTAGCAATCTCTCAAATTTTAGGGTTGCCAGTTGGATCGTATTTGGCGATGATACACTATACAACACCATTCTTCGTCATTGGTATATTATCAACACTACTTGTAATTCTTATCTATGTAGTATTACCAGAAATACAACCGGTTCATATAGGTGGAAGTAAAACAAACATCTTAAAGCGCTATAAACAATTACTTACAGATTCAAAGGTTTCAATTTCTTATTTTGCATATTTTGTTTTTCAAACTGGTAATTTTGCTGCATTTTCATTTTTTGGTGTATGGCTTTCCATTCAATTTGGCTTACAAGTTCATGAAGCAGGTACAGCTATGCTTATATTAGGATTAGGGAATTTAACTGGTAATATTTTTGGCCCTAGAATCGTAAATAAAATTGGTTATAACCTTTCTTTCTATGGTGGAATTATATTTACATCAGTGCTATATGTATTACTTCCTCATGTAAAGAACATTATATTGGTGGAGTTATTGTTCTTTGTTTTGTTTTTTGTGACAGGAATTTTGTTTGTATTAATGATGAGGCACTTACAAAACATGTCTAGTGTAGCAAGAGGAACAGGAGCCGCGCTTGCTAATGCTTCTATGTATATTGGTCAAATGATTGGAGCGGCAATAGCAGGACTGCTATTTGCAGCATCTCACAATTTTATACTTATAGGTAGTTTTACTGCGTTACTATATATAGGAGCTTTATTTTTGTTTAGAAAAAGTGAAAAGCTTAATGAAGATAGTGAAACAGGAATTGCATCATAAAGCCTGTATAAATATTTCGCAAATCAGAATTAATAAGAGTGTGAATACATGAATGTGCTTTTAATTACAGTGGTTACTAAAAGTATAGAAATAGTAGAAGAAAGGTATTGTAACAAATTTATGAGGAATTCAAAAATAAAAAATCCCTACAAAGATAGGGATTTATATATCGGCATATAGTTCCTTGGAAAAGGATATATGTAGTTTAACATATAGGACTACCTATATTTGTGAAATAGATGTGAAAGTAATGTGAAAAATGCTGAAAGAAAAAACTATTTAAATAGAGGATAATTTAGATTAGGATATGGATTTTACATAAATACTGTGTTATATTTCTACTTATCTGTTAATAATTACATGTTTTAATTTTATTGGGGATAAAAGGGAGAGATTTAAATGCAATGGTATTTGAAAGCTCTAAAGAATTATGGGAATTTTAGTGGTAGAGCTACGCGAAAAGAGTACTGGACTTTTAGTTTATCGAATATCGTAATTTTTTGGTTACTGTTATTTTTATCATCATTTTCAGAGGTGTTAGTTGCTATTATTGCGTTGCTATTTATGTTAGTAATGATTATACCAAGTTTTTCGGTTGGTGCACGACGATTGCATGATATTGGGAAAACAGGATGGTGGCAACTATTAAATTTCGTACCGTTTGGTAGCGTTGTTTTACTTGTATTTTTTATCATTGAAAGTGAAGAAAATGACAATCAATACGGACCAAATCCGCATTCAGATTTAAAAGAAGCGATTTAATAAACCTATTATTAAAATGGTTTGCACGGGCTAATATTATTAAGTTGATCTCTAGGCCTATATGACTTTTGAAACTGTAAAAATGGGAAGAATAAAGACAGAGAGAATATAGCATGGCAAGAAGAAAAAATTCTAAATAAAAAGCACTGTTTTAGCTAATGTAACTAAAACAGTGCTTTTCTTTTTGATTGAACTGTTGCTGCATTTTCATCATGTATGCCTGCATCTTTAATAATTCGTTGTTTTGCTTTATTTAATAGATGGTCTACTGCTTCACCAAAATAATTAGCTTCGCTTTTTGTGCGGGCTTCTCGTAAACATTTATAGTTTTCTAGCAGTTCCTCTTTTTCAGTGTTTGTTAAGAAATCTTCTATTTTCTTTTTTGTCATACGAAACACCCTTTCTTCTGACAAACGACGCAATAGAAAATATTTATTGTTTATTATAGCAATAATTTTTAAAAAAAGTATAGACTAACGTCGTAATAATTTGTCAATTTCTTGAATCTTCTCATCAGCTTTCCCAATTTGTGTATTTTTAGCCTGCTCACCACCAAGCGCTTGGTGCAGTAAGAAAGTCTGACCGGAAATAGCAGTCACAATGGATACTTTAATAATTTCTTTTATTAAGGTGACATCGAATAAAACGAGTCCAAGAAGTGCAGCTAGACTACCAGTAAAAATATCAGTCAAAAACCCAAAGTGAAAAAAAGTTTTCAAACGGCGTGGAAGCAATAACTTACCTTGGTTATTGATTAGATGGGAAACGAAGCCAGTAATGCCACCAACGAGAACTGCAGTTAGCCATTGATACATTTCCATCGAATCCACTCCTTTTAGTGAATAAGATTCGATTCTTTTATATTGATTCCTTTTAATATTTCATAGAAGCATATTGAGAAAGTTTGTTTGGGTTTATTACGTATTCAATTTAATTATAACGGAAAAATCTGATATCTTTTAGTCTATTATATGAAGCGATTATTCCTTAATATGAATGTAGATTATCGAATAAGAAGTGTAGATGGTTATACAAAAAATATTGGGTAATTAGTAAGCATGCTGGAGCATACGAGGGCTGTAACATTACAGGAAATAAAAGATCTATCAGTTGAGCAAGTAGATTTAATTATGCCGAGTGGAGGGAATTCAATCGGAGCGTTACTAAAGCATATAGCAGCTATAGAAAAAGCCCATCAACTTATGTCATTTCAAGAGCGCGACTTTACAAAAGAAGAATTAGAAGTATGGGAAAACGCACTGTATTTAGGGGAAGCGGGGAGAACAATCCGTGATAATGACATACAGTATTATGTACAACTTCTACAAAGTGTTCGAGAAGAATCTCTGAAGTATTTGAGTGAACAAAATGATCAATGGCTTATGTCAGAAAGAAAGTGGCCTAACGGTGTAGTGTATAACCAACACTATCTGTGGTTTCATGTGCTAGAAGATGAGGTTAGTCACCGTGGACAAATTAGAATGATGAAAAATAAAATGTTTGAAAATTCCGTTAAATAAGGTAGCTTTTTAAATGAATATTCCATATAATGAGAGTAATTAAAATGAGAACGGGGTGATGTATTATGGTGAAAATAACGTATATGAATAATAAACCAAATACAAAGGTGGATGGAAAGGGCGCGACTGTATAAGTGAGCGCACGATCCTTCCGCTTAGCTTAAACTAGGGAGGATATCAATTTGAATCAAAATATTTTAGAATCATTCGGCTGGGATTCTTATTTTAAAGAACAAGCTGTAGAGAACTTTGAAGTGGGGCGTATTTTACTAGAGCATAAACATATATATCGAATTATTTGTAATGATGGTGAATATATGGCAGAGCTGTCTGGAAAGTTTCGGTATGAAGCAGTAACGAAGGGAGATTATCCAGCGGTTGGTGATTGGGTGTATATAAAGAAAATAGAGAATGAAAAGAAAGCAATTATTCATCGTATTTTTCAAAGAAGAAGCTCTTTTTCTAGACAAGAGGCTGGTAATCGAACGGAAGAACAAGTAATAGCAGCAAATGTAGATTATCTATTTTTAGTAAATGCACTTAACCATGATTTTAAAGTAAGAAGAATAGAACGTTATTTACTATTAGCGTATGAAAGTGGTGCAATGCCTGTTATTGTTTTAACAAAGAGTAGCTTATGTGAAGACGTGGAACAGAAAATTGTTGAAACGGAGGCTGTGGCAATTGGTGTTCCGATCTTCGTCGTTGATAGTTTAGAGCATACTGGTATTGAATCGTTGCAGCAATTTGTTTCTTCAGGAAAAACAATTGCTTTAGTCGGGTCATCGGGGGTTGGAAAATCCACTTTGTTAAATGCACTCATAGGACTTGAAGTAGCAAAAACGGGAGATATTCGTGAGGAAGATAGTAAAGGAAGGCATACGACAACTCATCGTGAATTGTTCCGATTACCGAGTGGTGGTTTAGTTATTGATACTCCGGGTATGAGGGAGCTACAGCTTTGGGAAGGAAGCGATGCAATTCAAACAACATTTTCTGATATTGAAGAATTAGCAAAAACGTGCCGTTTTAGGGATTGTAAACATGAAAATGAGCCAGGGTGCGCAGTGCATAATGCAATTGATAACGGAATTATTACGATAAATCGTTTGCAAAGCTATAAAAAATTACAAAGAGAACTGGCGTATTTTATGAGAAAACAAGATGCTATTCTTGCGAGAGCAGAGCGTGATAAGTGGAAAAAGATTTCTAAACAGCATAAAAAAATATGAAAAGCCAAAGGGTGGTTCCCTTTGGCTTTTTTTGCAATTGTAAATTTTATAATAATATTATTCAAATATATAGACAAAGGGAATTTAATTGTTTAAACTTTACAAAGTATTCATTGTAAGAGCTTATGAAAATAATAATTTAGGGATGGGAAATGTTTACAACTCGCTAGATTTAACTATTGAAATTGAAAAGCAGGAGGTTTGTAATGGGTAGACTATTAAATTGGTTTCGTGATATGAAAGTAGCAAAAAAACTACTAATTTCGTTTTTTGTCATTTTAATTGCGGCTGTCTCTATTATTGGAGGTATGTCTTATCAAACAGCTAAAAAGAATTTTGAATCACAAATTACGAGCAGTGCTCACGACAATATAAAAATATTAGATAATTTAATCAATCAAATGATTGAGGCGAAATTTAATGATGTAAATAATTTTGCACGGGTGATTCAAGGTAATATGTATCAAGGGGATAATCAAGATGAATTAAGAAAAATGTTATCTCAATATATCAATTTGAATAAAGATGTTGAACAAGTTTATGTTGCCGGGAATGATAAGAAATTTGTACAAGAACCAAATATACAAATGGCAGCAGACTATGATCCAACAGAACGTTCTTGGTATAAAGATGCAGTGGCAAAACAAGGTGGTATTGTCATTACTGAGCCGTATAAGGCGAAAGGAAATGGACATATTGTCGTAACGATTGCAAAACAAACAGAAGATAAAAACGGTGTTGTAGCAATAGATTTAAGTTTAGATAATTTATTAAAAACAACAAAGTTAATCAATATCGGTAAAAAAGGATATGCTTTCATTTTAGATGGAAAACAAAAAATAATTGCACATCCTCAAGAAAAATCAGGAGAAAAAGCAGCTGATTCTTGGGCCAAGAAAATTTATGAAGATAATCACGGTGCTTTTTCATATATGTATGATGGCAGCGAAAAACAAATGGTATTTGCTACAAATGTAAAAACAGGTTGGAAAATCGGTGGAACGATGTACTCAAATGAAATAATTGAAGCTGCGCAGCCTGTATTTTATAATATGTTAATTGTTATGTTCATTTCATTAGTTATAGGCGGAGCACTTATTTATTTTGTGACACTTTCTATAACGAAGCCATTAAAAAGATTAGTTGCCACTTCTAAAGAAATAAGTGAGGGAGATTTAACGCAAACAATCGAGATTCATTCTAATGATGAAATTGGCCAACTTGCAAAAGGATTCAATGAGATGACAGATGCATTGCGAACGTTAATTGGAAGAATTAATACTTCGGCTGGACATGTTGCAGCAGCATCAGAAGAACTAACGGCAAGTGTAAGACAAGCGAGTGAAGCGACTGAGCAAATTACAATGGCAATGGATGAAATATCAAGCGGAGCAACAACGCAAACAACAAGCGTAGAAAATGGTGCAATGTTATTATTTGATGTAACAGAAGGAATTCAGCATGTAGCAAAAAGTTCATCATCAATTAATACGGCTTCTGCTCATACTCGTGAAAAAGCAGAAGATGGCGGGAAACTAGTCGGAAAAACAGTAAATCAAATGCAGTCTATTGCAGAATCTGTTTCACAATCAGATGAAGTTATACAGTTGCTAAATAATAAATCAAAACAAATTGGTGACATACTAGAAGTCATTCAAAATATTGCAGATCAAACGAATCTTCTAGCTTTGAATGCGGCAATTGAAGCTGCAAGAGCAGGAGAGCACGGAAGAGGATTTGCAATTGTTGCAGATGAAGTACGTAAATTGGCGGAGAAGTCTAGTGTATCTTCTAGTGAAATTAGTAAATTAATATGTGAAATACAAGATGACATGAGTAAGACGGTAAAATCTATGGGGCATGTAAATGAAGAAGTTCAATCTGGACTTGTTATTGCGAATGAAACAAAGCAAAACTTTACTGAGATTTTACTATCTACAAATGAAATTGCAGATCAAATTAAAACGATGGTTGAAACGGCCAATGGGATGTCAAAAGGTGCAAATGAAGTGTCTATTTCAGTAGGTCAAATTGCAATGACAGCACAGAACAATGCGACGAGTACTCAAAACGTTGCAGCATCAGCAGAAGAACAATTAGCGTCCATTGAGGAGATTAGTTCGGCGGCTGGTACATTATCTCAAATGGCTGAAGAGTTACAAGGGTTAATTGAAAGATTTAAAGTTTAACAGAGGACAGACTATCTCCAAAATAGCAGTATGCTATTGGAGTAGTCTGTTTTTATTATGTAAAATGAAATGAGATTGAGAGTATCTTTATAATATTTAAAGGTATATTTTGTATGATATTTGTCGAAAAATAGAGGTATTTGTTTGCTTTGTGTATAATTATAATCGTATAAAATGCAAATAAAGGAGATTACTATGGGAGTTTATTGGGGTACCCAAAAGACATTCTTGGCTTAGTTATGTCTCATTTTGGTTAAGTATTTCATTTTTTATTGTCTTTCTAATTGAAGTGTTTATTTTAAAAACACTTTCGAATAGTTCGGTGCAAATTGTTAAATATTTTTATTTTATACTTGTACCAGTAAACATCTTTCTTAGTTTAAAGTTACTCTTTAAGAAGAATGAAAAGAAAGCATTACCTATTTTTAGTTTCATTGTATCATTATTATTTACAATTTTAATACTAGTATTAGCGTTAGTAGCTACGGGGAAATTCTTTTAAGGGGAGTGATAAAAGTCACTCTTCTTTTTTGTTATTGTAAGGAAATACTAAGCGGAGGATGGACAAAGAGTGCATTTACTTATGTTTGATATGATTGGAAAGCGTTAGAAGCATATTAAGAAATATAATGAGAGACAATTCATATAGTAATGAAGAAAATCAGTTATTTTATATGCAGTTATGGAGCAAATGAATACGGTAAGAACGGTGATATATGGTACAATACATATGGATAGTGATAGAGATAAAGGGTATATAAAATACTCATCGTTTTTTAGTAAGAGAGGGGTTATCTTATGCTATACGAGGATTTGATGACATTATTTCAAGCAGCTCCGAAAGAAGAAGGTAGAGGCGGCTGGAAATATATAATCCAGGAACGAAATGATAAATATGAAATTGTTGATGAAATATTGAAAAATCAAATGAGTGTTGAATTGTATTTTAATGAATATGATGAGGTGAAAATCACTTTATATAAAGATGGAATGCCTATTTCTACTATGCAAAGAATTGCGATTTCAAAAGTTGAATTAGACGAAGAGGAAGAAGGGATTCAATTCGTTTTAGAACGCATGCCTAGTCGGATGATTCGCTTACAATTAAAGCCATATTTAGCACTCGAAATGGGGCCGTACTGGGAAGTATGCGATGATTGTGAATGAACATAAAAGAAGCATCCAATAAAATGGATGCTTCTTTTATGTTTTTTGAAGTTGTTTAAAAGCAATAATTGGCAGTAAAATGATGCTGATCCATCCAATTATAGGATATAGAATGTGGAGTAATTCACTGTAACCAATGTAACTAAAGCAATAACTAATTAGTAAAATGAAGAAAATAATATTGTTACTTTTCCATCCGGTCATGGATTGCATTTGTTTTGTCATTCCGAACACATTACCAACTAAAGTTGTGAACACTTCACCGAAAATGATAAGAACAAAGAAAAAGTGAAAAGTTGCATTGAATTTTCTTATGACTTCAGCCATTGGGATATTATATTGATAAAATTGATCGACTGATAAGATAGCTAAATGGCTACATAATAAAATTAAAGAAAGTCCTGCACCGCCTAAAATACCGCCCCATAAAATGGCCTTTCGATCCTTTACTTCACTGGCTAACGGGACGAGAACGCTTTGGGCGAGAGAAAGATTTAAGGCGACATATGTAATAGGACTAGTAATCCACTTCATATTCCAGCTTTCTGCAGGAATAGTGTCACTAATAGGAGTTGTACCGTGAAAAAAAGTTGTAATAGCAAGTCCGATAATAAAAATCATCATAATAGGTACGACAAGTGTATTAACTTCAAAAACCCCTTGTAACCCGCGACTACCTATAATGAGACAGGCGATCAATATAATGAAAATACCAAGTTGTCTTGGTAAACGAAGTTGCTCTTCAAATACCGCCCCAGCTCCTGATAACATAACGCTCGTTACACCAAATAATACGAGTAATAATAGTGTATTTACAACATTGCCAACTACATCTCCAAATAAATATTTGTTAAATTCTTGCGCTGAAAATGCACCAATTTGTGATGAAAGTAACATCATCTTTGTGCCAAGCCAAATAAAAAAAAATCCACTTACACATATGCCAATTGTTCCATATAATCCGTTCACTGTAAAAAATTCAACAATTTCTCGTCCAGTAGCAAATCCAGCTCCAACGACTGTTCCAATATAAGTAGCAGCGACTTTCTTTGCTACTTGCCATTGTTGATTGTCCATGTTATCCCTCTTTCTACTACGATGAGCTTGATTTACTATTATGCATATGTATGAGCTTGGACAATTAGACTTATGAAGTGTTTGAAAACATACATGAATTAAAAGATATTAGGGAAGTATTAAAGGTGTTAAAACTTTGTTACATATGAGCTAAGCATTCGAAAGAATAGGAAATGTATGGTAACATGTAACTATGTTATTAAAAGATAAACATTATGAAATGATAAGAGGAGTGGATTGTATGAGTACGAAAACAAATGTTGTTGAAGTATTAAACAAGCAGGTAGCAAACTGGAATGTGTTATATGTGAAACTACATAATTATCACTGGTATGTGACAGGACCACACTTCTTTACGTTACATGAGAAATTTGAAGAGTTTTACAATGAAGCTGGAACAAATATTGATGAATTAGCAGAACGTATTTTAGCGTTGGAAGGTAAACCGCTAGCGACAATGAAAGAATATCTTGCAACATCTAGTGTGAATGAAGGGACAAGCAAGGAATCTGCAGAAGAAATGGTGCAAACATTAGTGAATGATTACTCTGCACTTATTCAAGAATTAAAAGAAGGTATGGAAGTTGCTGGCGAGGCTGGCGATGAAACATCAGCAGACATGTTGTTAGCGATTCATACAACATTAGAACAACATGTATGGATGCTAAGTGCGTTCTTAAAATAAATATAAGTATATTAAGAAAAAAGTCGTTGAAAAATTCGTTCAATGGCTTTTTTGTCATTTTTCAGTTTTCTTTTATGCTATAATATAGTAAAAAGGAGGCGATGCAATGTTTCGCTTTTTCAGAACTGGAAAAGAAGAGCGTGAAATTACGAAAGATGAATTAGAACAAGCGATGGCTAAGTTTCTAGAAACGAATGCTAATATCGTTTATACAGTATTAGTAAATGATGATTATACAGTAAATTATGATTTGTTAAAGCCGTATTTACTTGCATTTCCAACAAATAGTTTTCTTATTACGAAGGAAACGCTTGAGGTATTTGAACATACAGAAGAAAATCTAAACCTAGTTAAAGAAATTGATATCGTACAAAAAGCAGTAGATCAGTACGTAACAGAAAAAGAAATGTTTCCACTTGTTGAAGGTAGTGAAGAGCGTCTTATATGCGGGATAAAATTAGGACCATATTTGAAGCGTATATTAAAAAGAGACCTATATATTTCAGAAAAACATTATTTAGTTTCAAGTAAACCGGACAGAAAAAAACAAAAGAGTGGGTAGATGTATTGAGAACAACAATAAATATATTGTTGTCTTTTTTTGGTTTTGAAAATATTGATTTTTCTGTTTATTAAACTTTACAATAAACTTATTGGACGAAGAGAAGTAATGATTAAGTATTGTTAGCGTAAGTTATATACAGTGATTACAGAATGGTATGAAGGTTTGAGAAATAAATATTATAAAAGATTACGGGGGAATGGGTGTATGAAAAATAGTATGACTTACATTCAATTATTAAATGAAACGTTACATTGTTACGCAAATAAAGGGAGTTTTGAAGCGTACACTTATATAATGGAGCATGCTAAAGGTGTAGTGGGGAATAAAGCGCAAATATATAATTTTAAATATGCGCTAGCGAGTGCAGCGGGGCTTGAAGAAGAAGCGTTACAGATAATGAAGGAAGCTATTATAGACAATGGATTTTGGTACGGAAATGAGTATTTAATTTCGGACGATGATTTAACACCACTACATAAATTTGAAGAGTTTCATAAAATGGTTCAATTATGTAAAGAAAGAGAAGATTTAGCAAAGAAAACAGAACGAGCAGACGTGAAATATTTAGACAGCAATAAAGAAGGAAAACTATTTATTGCAATGCACGGGGATCAAGAAAATATAGAAATAATAGAACCATATTGGAAATCTGTTTTGACACAAGATTATACGTTAGCTTTACCACAATCTTCGCAAATTCAGTTTTCAGATGGATTTGTTTGGGATGATATACATAAAGGGAAAGAAGAATTAAAAGAGCATTATGTTACGTTTATAGAAAATCATACAGTAGAAAGTGTAATAATTGGTGGTTTTTCTGCTGGCGCAAGAGTAGCTTTGTATACAATTTTACAAAAAGATATAGAGGTAGATGGTTTTATTTTTGTGGCGCCGTGGCTTCCAGAGATTGAAGAATGGGATGAGTTATTGGGAGTGCTACAAGATAAAAATATAAAGGGGTATATAGTGTGTGGGGATCAAGATGAAGATTGTTTCGAATGTACGCAGCAATTTGTACAATTATTAAGAGATAAGAATATAGAACATGAGTTTAAAGTTGTACCCAATTTAAATCATGATTATCCTAAGGATTTTGATGAACTATTAAAAGAAGCTATTGAATATATAGACGAAAAAAATAATAAGTAGTAAAAAAGGGAGATGCATCATAATTGATGTATCTCCCTTTTGTCATTATAAATGAAAAGCATTTGCTAGTAAGCGATAAGAATTCAATTTATCTTCAAATCGATGAGTAATTGTGACAATCATAAATTCATCAGTATTGTACGCTTTGCTTAAGTTTACGATTTGTTCTTTCACAGAAGATGGATCACCGACGATCATACGTTGACGGTTTTCTTTTATACGGAATAAATCATAAGCGCTGTATGAATAATTTTGTGCAGTTTCGATAGAAGGAGTACCAGTTGTACGCTTTCCTTGTTCTAGTAATAAGATTGATAAATCTAAACTAGAAGCAATTTTTTCCGCCTCTTCATTCGTTTCTCCGCAAATAACAAAAATAGAGACGATTGATTTTGGTTTATCTCCTAAATAAGAAGGTTGGAACTGTTCTTGATAAGCATTCATTACTTCAGGGCCACCGTATCCGTTAATGAACTGTGCGAATGCAAAAGAAGCACCTTGTTTTGCGGCAATCATTGCACTCTCTCCGCTAGAACCAAGCATCCACATCTCGGGAGATGTTGGAATGACAGGAGTAGCCTTTAAATTTGCATAATGATGGTTTTCTGGTACTTGATCATGTAAGTACATTGCAACATCTGCAATTTGTTCTGGGTATTGATCAAGTGAGACCATTTTGCCTTCTTGAAGTGCGCGAGTTGCAATTGGCATACCACCAGGTGCTCTACCGACACCAAGATCAATACGATTTGGATAAAGCGCTTCTAAAACGCGGAAATTCTCAGCAACTTTATAAGGGCTATAGTGCGGTAACATAACACCACCTGAACCAACTCTCATACGATCCGTTTTTGCTGCAATATGAGAAATAAGTATTTCAGGGCTTGAACCAGCAAGGCTGATGGAATTATGATGCTCAGATACCCAAAAACGTGTGAATCCTAATTTTTCAACTTCTTGTGCAAGTGTAACTGTATGTGAAAAAGCTTGGGCTGCTGTACTACCATCTGAAATAGGGGATTGGTCTAACACACTTAATTTGATCATAGAATATACCTCGCAATCTTAATGTACATCCTATTATATATTTACTTACGAAAAATGCGTAATAAAATGCTCAAAATAAAAAGTGGATAAACCACCTATCCACTTTTAACGAGGAAAGCCTCGTTCATAATGATTCATTTCAACTAAATTTAATATATATTCGTAGTTATCGATCTCAAGTTTTAGTTGTTCACGCTCTTTTTTAGATAGTTGTTTACTACTAAGTTTGTTGCATAGTTGTTGTTTCTTTCCTTCTAAATACTTCTTTGTAGCGTTGTAGTCGTAAGTTTGTTTCATTTTCAACCACTCCTTCTTTGCCGTTGCTATATTATACGAAGCGTGATGAGGTGTGAAAGCTAACTCTTATGTACTTTTAGTGAATATTCCACTTGCTATGTTGTTATGTTTATAGGAATTTATGAATAAAATGTACTAAACCACTAATGCCCATTTTATGAAGTAAGGGGTGGAATTGTGCAGAAAGATATAATGTATAACACTGACATGGATGAAACGTTAAAAGTTATAAATAAAGGATTAAAGAAGACGACGAACCCGAAGCAAATTATCGTAGTAGGGGCTGGTATGGCTGGGTTGGTTTCGGCATCATTATTAAAGGCTGCAGGACATGATGTGAAGATTTTTGAAGCAAACAACCGGGTAGGTGGCCGCATAGAGACGGTTAGAATGGAAGATACCGGATTATATTTAGATGTTGGGGCAATGAGAATTCCATATTCGCACACATTAACGATGGCATATATAAGAAAATTTGGGCTACAGGTGAGCCCGTTTATTAATAGGAATGAGACTGATATCATTTTCGTAAATGGCCGGAAAACGACATTAAAACAATACGAAAAAGATCCAAATATATTAAAGTATCCTGTAGAAATGAATGAAGTCGGAAAAACGTCTGAGGAGCTATTATTGTTAGCGGTACAGCCCATTATAAATTTTATAAAAAAGAACCCAGAGAAAAACTGGGATGTTGTAGTAAAGGATTTTGGGAGGTACTCTACAGGACAATTTTTAAAGTATCATCCTTATCAATATAATACGTATTTCTCGCCAGTAACAATTGAGATGATCGGTGTTCTATTAGATTTGGAAGGTTTTTTGGAAAGGTCATTTGTTGAGACACTACGCTTTTTATACATTATGCAGGAGGAGAGTGGATTTTGTGAAATAGTAGGCGGAAATGATAGATTACCAAAGTCTTTCTTACCACAATTAGAAGAAAATATTATATATAATCAAAAATTAATGAAGCTACATCAACACGATAATGGTGTGACAGCTTTTTATCGAAACGAGGAAACTTTTGAATATAGTAGTATTACAGGGGATTTAGTTATTATTACAATTCCATTTTCGACAATGCGCTTTGTGGAAGTAGATCCATTTGATTCTATATCTCATGAAAAATGGAAAGCAATTCGTGAATTGCATTATATGCCAGCGACAAAAATAGGAATTCAATTTAAAAGTCGATTTTGGGAAGAACAAGGACAGTTAGGTGGCAGGATTATAACGGATTTACCAATTCGTTACGCCTATTATCCAAGTCACGGAATTGGAGAAAAAGGACCTGCTATGATGTTAGGCAGCTATACATGGTCTTATGATGCGTTGTTATGGGATGGGTTATCAAAAGGTGATCGTATTTATTACACACTACAAAATTTAGCGACAATATTAGGCGGTCAAGTATATGATGAGTTCATGTCTGGCATATCAAAAAGTTGGACATTGGATCCATATGCACTTGGAGGGTTTGCGCTATTTCAGGCAGGGCAAGAATCTGAGCTACAACCAACGATTATAAAACCAGAGGGGAGATTATACTTTGCAGGTGATCATACAACGTTATATCACGGATGGATACAAGGTGCAATTGAATCTGGAGTTCGTGTAGCGGTAGAGGTAAATGATTAAAATGTGTAAAATTCAGAAATTTCTTTACTGTATGGTTTGAGATGGATATTATTATATATAAAAGAATTAAAAGGAGTGTTGAAAGTGAATCCGTTATTATTCGATTTTCCTTCTGAATTTTATACTGATAGGCTATTTATTCGAATGCCGAAACCGGGTGACGGTAAAGCTGTATACGATGCAATTCAAGCTTCTATGAAAGAATTAAAACCTTGGATGGTTTTTGCACAAAAAGAGCAAACAGAGGAAGAAGTAGAAGTGAGCATTAGAAAATCGCATATTCAATTTTTGCAGCGTGAGGATTTAAGATTACTAGTTTTTTCGAAAGAAACAGGTGAATTTATTGCATCAGCTGGATTGCATCGTATTAATTGGGATATACCTCAATTTGAAATTGGGTATTGGATTGATTCAAGGTTTAGTGGAAAGGGTTATATGGTAGAGGCTGCAAAGGGTATAACGGATTATGCTTTTTCTGAGCTGAAAGCAAACCGCGTAGAAATTCGATGTGATTCTTTAAATAAGAAGAGTAGAGCGATACCTGAGAAATTAGGATTTAAGTTAGAAGGTACATTGGAAAGTGCGAGTATAGCGGTAGATGGAAAGGGATTAAGGGATATGTGTGTATTTGCCATGACTAGAAATACATATGAAAAAGAAGAGCTGTAAAGAAACAGCTCTTCTTTTTGTGTATTATGGTACAGGATGTCCATTAGAGCTTTCGAAAATTGTAAACCATTGTTGACGATCTAAATTAACTTTTGTAGCAAGAGCGGCTGTTTTAACACGATCTAGTTTACCAGATCCAACGATTGGCATCATGTTAGCTGGATGAGCAAGCAGCCATGCATACATAACTGTATCGATGCTAGTAACATCTAGTTCAGTGGCAACCTTTTGTAACGTTTCACGTACACGTACGGCACGTTCTGATTGACCAGTAAAGATTTCTCCGCCAGCAAGAGGCGACCAAATCATAGGATTGATTCGCTTTTCTTGGCATAAATCAATTGTCCCTTTTTCGAAATGTTCAAGCTGCATCGCAGATACTTCAATTTGATTTGTAATGAGCGGGAAATCTAAATAAGAACTTAACATATTAAACTGTGAAGGTAAAAAGTTAGATACACCGAAGTGACGGACTTTTCCTTCTTGCTTTAAGCGTGAGAACGCTTCTGCTACTTCATTTGGATCCATAAATGGATCAGGGCGATGAATGAGCAGTACATCAATATAATCTGTATGTAAGTTTTGTAATGAGTCTTCCGCGCTTTTTATTATATGTTCAGCACTCGTATTGTAGTGCGCAACATATCGCTCTGGAAATTTTGCTGATGGGGGAGCGATTCCACATTTTGTGATAATTTGCATGTCTTCGCGTATGGAAGGCTTGAGTTGTAACGCTTCTCCAAATAATCCTTCACACGTATAGCCGCCATAAATATCAGCATGATCGAAAGTAGTAATTCCCATATCCATACAAGCTTCCATAAAAGAAAGCAACTCATGCTTTGTCATATTCCATTCTGCTAAACGCCAAAAACCTTGAATAATACGAGAAAATTCTAGTGTTTCGGCCATTTGAACTCGTTCCATTATAAGTACCTCCTTGATGAATGAATCATTTTTTGAAAAGGCTTTCTTGCTACATATTATTATATAGTTACAGTATCGTACATACAATAAATATGTTTTGCTACAAAAACGATTTTCTCTATATGCTATAATGTAAAAACATATAGCTATAAGGAGATGTACGAAATGATTCCAGTAACAATATTAACTGGTTTTCTTGGATCAGGGAAAACGACATTATTAAATCGCATTTTATCAGAAAATCACGGTCATAAATTAGCAGTGATTGTAAATGAAATAGGGCAAATTGGTATTGATAATCAGCTGATTATGAATGTCGAAGAAGAGATTATGGAGATGACGAATGGATGTTTATGTTGTACTGTACGTGAAGATTTACTAGTCGCTTTAAAACAATTACTGGACGTAAAAGCAGAAGGTAAAATGGAATTTGATGGATTAGTAATTGAAACGACTGGTCTTGCAAATCCAGGTCCGATTATTCAAACATTCTTTTTAGATCCTGTGATTCAATCTGCATACCAAATTAACGGCGTTGTAACAGTAGTAGATAGTTATCATATACATAAACATTTTGAAAAAGGACTAGAAGCAAAGGAACAAATTGCATTTGCTGATGTCGTTTTAGTAAATAAATTAGATTTAGTGGATGAAAGTGAAAAGGAAAATCTATTGCAGGAACTGCAAGGTATTAACCCTACTGCAAAGTTAATCGAGGCGACTAACTGTGATGTAGATATTCCATCGTTACTACAAATTCAAACGTTTAAAACGAAAGATACGTTACAAATTTATCCTCATAAAGAGCATAATCATCTAGAAGGCGTAAAGTCGTTTGTACTACGCGAAGAGCGACCGTTAGATTTACAAAAACTAAATGAGTGGATGTCAGCTGTCGTTCAAGAGCTAGGGGAGTATTTATATCGCTACAAAGGAATTTTATCGATTGATGGAGTAGATAAACGTATCGTTTTCCAAGGTGTGCATACACTGTTTGCTGCATCATATGATAGAGAGTGGCAAGAGGGCGAAGAACGAGTAAGTGAAGTTGTGTTTATCGGAAAAGATATTAATAAAGAATGGTTCCAAGAACATTTCGGGGAGTGTGTGAAATAAGTCTGCATATAGTGCAGGCTTATTTTTTTGTCTTAACTAAGTATTTTGTAGAAAAATGCTTAGTTAAGACAAAAAACGAAGGATAATAAAAAGCCTGTTTTCACAGGCTTGTATGTTCATCTAATAGTAACTCCATTACAACACCTACAACTGGACCTTCGTCATCAATATCACCATTTAAACGGAAACCAAATGACTCGTATAATCCCATTGCGAGTTTGTTGTCTGGATGTAAACTTAAATAAATTATTTTACATTTAAATTTATCTTGTAAGAATTGAATGAGTATGCGAAGGAAACGTTTTGCATATCCTTTTCCTTGATATTGCTCGTCAATCATAAAGCGATCTAACCACACACTTTTACGTTTTTCCCAATACCATCCATACATTGCGTACCCTACAAGTGTTTCTCCATCATATAAACCTACTGACGTTCCGTTTCCCTCATATAATGATTCTGCTAGAGAAAACGCATTGCTTTCAATAAATTGCTGCTGGTCTTTTGCGACGTTTAAAGCAGCTACCGAACGCCAATTTTTTGCTGTTACTTCACAAATGTGAAGAGTCATAATTCCAACTCACCTTCTAAATTAATATAGCTTAAAAGCTAATATGGATAATTTTACTTGTTATTTTGGTCAAGTCAAGTAAGTACAAATAAAAAAGAAGCTGAATGACATATTCAGCTTCTTTTAAAAATTTGATTAGTTAGTAGCTTCTTTTAATGTATTTACGTTTTCTTCCATTAAAGTGAAATAATCTTTATTGCTCTTCGCATCATCTTCAGAAATAGTAGCAAGATGATTTAAGCGTAAAATTTTTGTACCCGTCTCTTTTTGAATTACGGACGCTACCTTTGGTGTAGAGAATGTTTCAAATAAAATATATTGTAGATTATGTTCTTTTACTGTTTTTGTAATGTCAGCAAGCTGTTTTTGAGATGGTTCATCAGAAGCTGAAATACCAGCGATAGCAATTTGTTTCAGGCCATAGCGTTGTTCCCAGTATCCATAAGCCGCATGAGAAACTAAAATGTCTTTCGTTTTTGCATTCGCAACAGCTGCTTTAAATTGATCATCTAAATCAGTAAATTTTGTTTGAAGTGCTGCGAAGTTTTTTTCGAACTCTTGTTTATGATCAGGTTGTAATTCTACAAGTGCATTTTTAATTTTTTCTGCCTGTTTCATTGCTAGAGTAGGGTCTAACCAAATGTGTGGGTCTTTATCGTGATGATGTTCATCCTCTTTATGACTGTCTCCGTGATCATGATGCTCTTCTTCAGTAGAAGTACGCAGTTCAATACCTTTTGATGCATTTACAATTTTAACATTTTCTTTTTGTAATGCTTTTTCCATTTTTTCAGCAAATGGTTCTAATTCAGCACCGTTATAAACGAATAAATCCGCTTTTGCAACTTGTACTGTTTGTTTTTGACTTGGTTCAAATGTATGTGAATCTGCACCAGGTGGGTAAATCGCTTCAACAGTTACATAGTCGCCACCAATTTTTTTTGCAAAATCTGCAAGAGGAAAAATAGTAGTATAAACAGTTAGCTTTCCGTCTTTCTTGGCATTACCTTCTTTTTTATTTGAGCAGCCAGTAAAAATTAAAGTGAAAATAAGTAAGAATGAAAATATAGTCAATCTTTTAGGCATGAAGTTCTCCTCTTTTCTTTTTTTACGGATATATTTTCCCCAATTATAGAAGAAAAATATCATTTTAATACAAAACGGAATAATTACGTTTTAGTTTGCGAACTTAGTATAATACATCTTTTATAAAGTTGCAATAAATAATAATCATTCCGATTTGTTTTTGTTATAAAGTTGTCAAATTTGGATGTATTATTTTTAGGAATGCATGCATATGTGACAACGCTACGTTCATATATTTGAAAGGAGGGTGCAGAGGGGGATGAGTGTTTGGGTTACTTAATGGAAGCTATTTTATTGATATTAGCGGTAGTATTACCATTAGCATTAGTCTTAATTTTTTTAAGAAGATTAATAAGTAATTTAGGAGATGCATCAACAGTAACAAAATTGCGAGAGAAAGATGAGAAAAAAGAGTGAGTAAAGCACTATGCGTACGCATAGTGCTTTACTTGTGGTAAAATGAGAGAAGGAAACTCCTAAAAGTTGTATTTTACTGAAGGAGAGAAAAGTAAAATAAGAGGTATATGCATATATGAATAAGCGAACAGCGTTAGTACTTGGTGCAAGTGGTTTAGTTGGACAAGAGATAACGCGTCTATTACTTGAATCAGATTACTACGATTCGGTTACTATTTTTGTAAGGGAACCAATGCAATGGCAACATGAAAAGTTACAGCAAAAACAAATAGATTTTTCGGTGTTAGAGGAATATAAAGAGTTTTTTGCTGTAGATGATGTATTTAGTTGTCTAGGAACAACAATCAAAAAAGCAAAAACAAAGGCAAATTTCAAAAAGGTAGATTATGAATATACGTTACGAGCTGCTTGTTTAGCTGAAAAACAAGGGGTACAAAATTTCCTTGTTGTGTCTTCAATGGGAGCAAAACCTAAATCGTTTTTCTTTTATTCGCAAGTTAAAGGGAGAATGGAAGAGGAATTACAAAAGTTAGTCATTGGTGGTATTCATATTTTTAGGCCATCTTTATTAGTAGGAAATCGACAAGAATTTCGTTTCGGTGAACGAATGGCTGAAAAGTTATCTCGTATCATTCCTTTTATATTTAAAGGGGCTTTCAAAAAGTATAAACCAATTTCAGCGAAAGATGTGGCGAAAGGGATGTATATCACTGCATTGAGAGAAGAAACGGGTATTTATATTTATAACTCAAATGAAATTACAACGATAGAATAAAAAACGAGAAAAATGGCATGTATTACAAATCAAGTTTGAATCTTGAATGAATAGTAAATACATGTAGTTTAGCAATTATAAGAAAGTAAAAAAGGAGTGGGGAGCCCACTCCTTTTTTACGATAATTTATTATGCAAATCGCATTTTTATCCCGCTATTTGTGGACAGCAAAACCCCCGTGGTTTAAAGTTTCACTTTATACGTCTCCAACACTCTTGATCTTGTACGACAAGTGACCTCGTTTATTGCAATGCTATTTTTAGAGTCGTATTATACTAACGGATCATTTCGTCTTATAAGAATGTTTCACTTCATTTGAAAATATACTACTATCATATATCCATTGTTTGTAATACCAATAAATCAAATAGAATATACTTTCTATTTGGAAACAATCTGTTTTTATATCTGTTTGAGTAAAATCTGAAGGGAATTGGGTTCCGAAGATATAAAAGTCCTATATGTACTACTCCGTATTTTTGGGGGATTTGCAAAAGGAGGATATACGAGTGAGTAAAAAAGAAATGTTGCAAAATGGAATTAAGCAAGTGTTTTACGAAGAAGAATGGTATCCACCTTTATCAGACGCGTTAAAGGACCTTACTGCTGCGCAAGCATGTTGGCAACCAGAAGGAGAGGCTAGTAATACGATTTGGGAAAATGTAAACCATTTACTTATCTTTAAAGAACGCTTACTTGCCCGCTTGCATCAAGATGAAACATTTGTGGCGCCACAAAATAATGATGAAACGTTTGTCCAAGGTGGACGTAATGATGAGGGGGCTTGGCAACAAACAGTGTTGCGAACAATTCAAGTGCATGATGTCTTACAATCTGCATTAATATCCCTCCAAGAAGCAGAACTAAATCAATTAACTCCTTCTCTACCAATTTGGCAACAATATATGAACATCCTTTTGCACGATGCTTATCATACAGGACAAATTGTACAACTTCGCAAGCTTCAAGGTTCATGGCCAGCGCATCGTTCTTATTTGTAAATGATACTTAAAATTGTTGGAGTTTCAAACTAAACAAACGAATTAATATGTAGAATACTACTATATCAAAAAACAATTTCTCACTTAATCTGAGAAATTGTTTTTTTTCGTAATCACGATTGTGGAATTCGATTTTTAACCCTGTCACATATTCAGAACGGGAGATAAATACATAAAAAAATAGGTGTATCAAGCAAAATGTTGATCCACCTTAAAACAATATTATGAAATAACATACGTTATCTTATAGTATACTTTTTATTCCTCTAGATTCAGTAGTACATATTATTCTCAGTTTTATTTATTCGTATGGATTTTCCCCGGTGCTCGTTTGTATTGATACGGTTCTTCTAACTCAAAGCTAAGTTCATTGGCGGCTATTCTTGGGAAGTAAGGATTGCGAAGTAACTCACGTCCGATAAAAATTAAATCTGCTTCGTTATTATTTAAAATTTGTTCTGCCTGTACTCCAGTCGTAATCAAACCAACAGCCCCAGTTGCAATGTTAGCATGTTCTTTAATATGTTTAGCATATTGCACTTGATACCCGGGATATACATCGATGTGTGCCGGAACAACAGCTCCAGAACTACAATCAATTAAATCTACTCCTTGTTCTTTCATCCAGTTTGTATATGGAACGTAATCTTGAACCGTTAAACCGTCAGGATGATAATCGTTTGCTGAAATACGAACAAATAACGGTCCGTTCCAAACTTCATTTATTGAGTCAATGATTTCACGTAAGAAACGATAGCGATTTTCAGGTGAACCTCCATATTCATCAGTCCGTTTATTAGAAAGTGGAGAAAGAAATTCATTAATAAGATAACCGTGAGCGCCGTGTATTTCAATAACGTCAAATCCAGCTTGTTTGGATCGTATTGCAGCCTCTTGAAAAGCTAATATGGTCTTTTTTATTTGCTGTATACTCATTTCTACTGGGATTTTCATAGTTTCATTAAACGGAATTGCGGATGGAGCGAGAGCATCCGTTTCTAATTCAGCTTTTCTTCCAGCGTGAGCAAGTTGAATGGCGGCTTTTGCGCCGTTATCATGTATAAAAGTTGTCGTTTTATGTAAGCCTTCAATTAGGCTATCATCCCATATACCTAGGTCCTTATTAGAAATTCTTCCTTCAGGTAACACGGCTGTTGCTTCGATCATAACTAAACCAACTTGACCAGCAGCTCTTGTTCCGTAATGAACGTGATGGAAATTAGTTACTTGGCCATCCTCGTTTTCTGATGAATACATGCACATAGGTGACATAACGATACGGTTTTTTAATGTAACGTCCTTAATTGTATAAGGTGAAAAAAGTTCAGAATTCATCCAATAGCCTCCTAGATTTAATTTTCTTACATTTTATCATTCTTGTTTTTGTTTCCCTAATAAAACGCTTATACGAAAAATTTTGTCTATTCGTGTTACAATAATTAATATGAATTGAATTGGAGGATGACATATGTACCAGGCTTATTATGAAAGTGAATTAGGCTTGCTGGAAATTACAGCGAACGATAAAGGAATTACGTCTGTTATATTTGTTGATGAGAGACAAGAAGAACATAAAAATGAAATGATAGATCAATGTATAAATGAGCTAGATGAATATTTTAAGGGGAAAAGAAGAGAGTTTACGGTCCCACTGTCTGCTGAGGGAACAGCATTTCAAAAAAATGTATGGGATGCGCTCTATACTATCCCTTATGGCGTAAGTGCTTCATATTTAGATATTGCAGAGAAGGTCGGAAATACGAAAGCTGTACGAGCGATAGGAGGAGCAAATAGTCGTAATCCAATTTCAATTATCGTTCCGTGTCATCGTGTAATAGGAAAGAGCGGGAAGCTTGTTGGGTATGCGGGCGGTTTATGGAGGAAAGAGTGGTTATTAAATCACGAAGGTATTTTGAAATGACGTATGGATGGGAAGAGGGATTGTTTTGAAATGTATAAATTGTGGGCAAATTTGCGAGGGAGATCAGTTGAATTGTGAAAGTTGCCAGCGGATTTTGCATACTGAACAAGGTGAAGGATGCTCGCTAATAGACAAGGAATTAGAAGTATATGTAGGTAGACAATATCGGTATTACAAAAGGAAATGGGAACTTGAGGATAAGCGGATTGCTAGGTGGAGCTGGAATGGTTGGGCTGCTATTTTCAATGTGGGTTGGCTTGGATATCGTAAGTATTATGTACCTGCAGCATTATTTTTACTGTTATTAGTAGCATGTGATGCGTTTTCTTATTATATGGGCTTCAACGTAGCATTACCAATCATTAATATGGTGCCTCTTACGTTTCTATTACTCATTTTTATTTTATTTGGAATGGCGATTTTTGCGAATGGATTATATTATCAATTTGCAGAAAGGCGTATATATCGAATAAAAGCACGAGAAATTCAAGATGAATCGGTTGAAAATTATCTTATCCGTGATAGTGGTGGAACGAGTAAAATGGGAGCAACGATCGTTACGATTTTAGCGGTTGCTAGTATCTTTTTCAGCCATTTCTTTTTCCCGACAGATCGAGATATTATTCAAAAAGTTCGTACAAGCTCGCTTTATGAATATCCGTTCTTTTCCATTGGTGAATCGTTTGAAAGTTACTTTAGAAATCCAGGTTGGATATATTATCGTGGAACGGAAGGGTTAGAATTAGTAGAATTCCAAGGGGTTAGTCCTGATATGCCAAGGAAGAAGGTGAAAATCCAATTTGTTGTTGATTATAAATTGGGTGAGATTGAGCCGTACTCACTTACGATTAACGGCGAATCTAAAAATGAGGAAGAATTTTTGAAGATAATGGACGAAATATTTAAAGTTCAAAACCCATTTGATATAGAGGATGGATTACAAGTAAAAGAAATAGAAAAAGAAGTGGATAGAAGAGTGTTCTATCAGCTTCTTTTTTTACTGTACAAAAAAATATTTGAAATAATCTGAATCTTTTGTATAATAATATATATTATACTGGCTTTCATTTATACATATAGATTGGGGGAAGGAAGAATGAAGAGAAAAGGAACAATGATTGCTGCAGTTGCATTATCGACTAGTGTATTAGTTGCAGGTTGCGGAAATGGGGAGAAGGCATCTACAACGAAGAAAGAAGCAGGTAAGGGAGCAGCAGAGAAGCAAGTATTAAACTTACTAGAAACAGCAGAAATTCCTTCAATGGATACGTCAAAATCAACAGACTCTGTATCATTCCGTGCTTTTGTAAATGCAATGGAAGGGTTATATCGTTTAGATAAGGATAATAAACCAACTCCAGGTATGGCAAAAGATGTGAAGGTTAGTGAGGATAAAAAGACATATACATTTGAATTACGAGACGCAAAGTGGTCTAATGGTGATCCAGTTCGAGCGCAAGACTTTGTTTATGCATGGCAACGCGCATTAGATAAAGCAACGGCTGCAGAGTATGCATTTATTTTATTTGATGTGAAAAATGCACAGAAAGTAAATAAAGGAGAATTACCGCTAGATCAATTAGGAGTGAAAGCGAAGGATGATAAAACGTTAGTAGTAGAATTAGAACAGCCAGCACCATATTTCCTTGAGCTTACTTCATTCCCTACATTTTTCCCTTTAAATGAAAAATATGTGAAAGAACAAGGGGATAAATATGCATTAGAAGCAGATAAACTATTATACAATGGACCATTTACGATGAGTGAATGGAAACATGAACGAAGTTATCAGTTAAAGAAAAACCCTAATTATTGGGATAAAGATACTGTGAAGTTAGAAGAAATTAATGTAAATATTGTGAAGGAAACGAGCACGGGAGTAAACTTATATGATAGTGATCAAGCGGATCGTGTTATTTTAAGTTCTGAATTTGTTGATAAGTATAAAAAGAATAAGCCGGATGAATTTAAAACGAAGTTAGATCCACGTATGTATTTCTTGCGCTTTAACCAGAAAAATGCAACGTTTAAAAACCAAAAAGTTCGTGAAGCGATTGATCTGGCATATGATAAAAAAGGAATTGCAAATGTTATTTTAAATGACGGATCATTACCAGCATATTTCCTAGTACCTGAAAAATTTACGACAGGACCAGATGGAAAAGATTTCCGTTCTGTAAATAAAAATTTCCGTGATAGTAAAGACAATGCAGAAAAAGCAAAAAAATTATGGGAAGAAGCGAAGAAAGAACTTGGCCAAGATACAATTACAGTAGAATTTCTAAATGATGATAACGGTAGCCGTAAAAAAGTGGGCGACTTTATTAAAGAAGAGTTAGAGAAGAATTTACCTGGTATTAAAGTGAATTTGAAACAACAACCATATAAGCAGAAGTTAGAGTTAGAAAAGAAATTTGAATATGAATTCTCATTATCAGCATGGAGTCCGGACTATCCAGATCCAATGACTTATATTGATATGTTTGTTACTGGAAGTTCATTTAATGAAATGGAGTATTCTAACCCGAAGTATGATGATTTAGTAGCGAAATCAAAAGGAGAGCTATTAAAAGATGATAAAGCACGCTGGAATGCACTTGCAGAAGCTGAAAAAATCTTAATTGGTCAAGATGCTGCCATTTCTCCTACGTACCAACAAAGTACGGCTTACTTAGAGAAACCATACGTAAAAGGTATTGCGAATCATACGTTTGGTGGGGACTTCAGTTATAAATGGGCATATGTTACAAAGAAATAGTATAATAAAAGATGAGTGAATTTTCGCTCATCTTTTATTTGTATAGGAGGAATTAGAGTTGGTAAAGGGAATCAATCATCTTTGTTTTTCAGTGTCTAATTTAGAAAAATCTATTACATTTTACGAAAAAGTACTAGAAGGAGAATTATTAGTTAAAGGGAAAAAACTTGCATATTTTAATATATGTGGGGTATGGGTAGCACTTAATGAAGAAACACATATTCCGAGAAATGAGATTCATCAATCTTATACGCATATTGCGTTTTCAGTTGAACAGAAAGATTTTGAACGTCTACTGCAGAGATTAGAAGAAAACGATGTTCATATTTTACAAGGAAGAGAACGAGATGTAAGGGATTGTGAGTCTATATATTTTGTTGATCCAGACGGCCATAAGTTTGAATTTCATTCAGGGACATTGCAAGACCGACTTAATTATTATAGGGAAGATAAACCTCATATGACATTTTACTAAGGGGATAAGAAGTTGCATGCGCTAGTAATTGGTGGAACAGGAATGCTAAAGAGAGTTTCTATGTGGCTTTGTGAGCAAGGATTTCATGTTTCTATTATTGGACGAGATAAAGTGAAATTAGAAAATGTTAAGCGAGAGAGTGCTATACCAGAAAATATCACATGTCTTCCGTTAGATTATCATAATGACGACGATGTAAAGCTAGCTATTAAAAGCACAATTGTGCAGAATGGCCCAATAACATTAGTTGTCGCATGGGTACACGCAAGTGCGAAGGATACGTTGTCATTCATTTGTAGAGAAGTGGATGTGTCGTCTGAAACATACAACGTTTTTCATATTTTAGGTAGTAAAGCGTCGCGTATACCCGCACAAAAAATAGGTGGTACGCGATGTAGCTACCATAGAATAATATTAGGTTTTATTTTAGAAGATACATACGGGAGATGGCTTACCCATGAAGAAATATCGGATGGGGTAATAAAAGGAATTGAGAGTAAATGTGATGAATGGATTGTAGGACGAGTAGAACCGTGGGAATTGCGGCCAACATGGTAAGGGGGAATGTGAAATGAAAACAACTGTATATGTAACAAGGCACGGTGAGACGGAATGGAATGTAGCGAAACGAATGCAAGGGCGGAAAAATTCTGCTTTAACTGAAAATGGTATGTTACAAGCTAAGCAATTAGGAGAGCGAATGAAAGATTTATCTATCCATACGATCTATAGTAGTCCAAGTGAAAGAACCCTACATACTGCAGAGTTAATAAAGGGCGAACGTGATATACCGATAATAGCGGATGAACATTTTTATGAAATTAACATGGGTGAATGGGAAGGACTGACAATCGATGATATAGAAAGGCAATACCCAGACGAAATACAATTGTTTTGGTATGAGCCACATCTTTTCCAGTCAACATCGGGAGAAAATTTTGAGGCTGTTCATAAAAGGGTAATGGATGGGATACAACTTCTTTTAGAAAAGCATAAAGGAGAAAGTATATTAATTGTTTCCCATGCGGCAGCGGCAAAACTACTTGTAGGATATTTTGCGGGTATTGAAATAGAAAATGTGTGGAATGATCCATTTATGCATAGTGCTAGTCTAAGTATAATAGAATTTGAAGGAGATAAAGGTGAAGTGAAGCAATTTGCAGATATAAGTCATTTTCAATGAACGTAAAAAAGGCCGCAAAACGGCCTTTTTTGTAGGCATAAAAACTAGCAATTACGTTTTTTATACCAGAAGTGATCGAATTTCTTGTTTTTGCAAGATGGGAATTTATGTCCGCCTTTGCAATCATTCCATTTGTGCCCGTCATCGTGACAGTCTTTACCATGATCACAATCATCATCGCAAGATCTACCGTGTCCGTGAGGGAAGAATTCGCATTTTTTACAGAAACTGCGTTTTGTCCAGAAAAATTTCTTTTCAAAGCGTATGCATTTTGTAACGAAAGTACAATGCTTTCTGCGAGTACGTTTTGTAACTAAAACGCATTCTTTTCTACGTGTTACTTTCGTAACGAACGTCCATTTTTGAACGCGTACACGAGTACATTTCGTAACAAATGTCCATTTTTTTACGTGCGTACATTTTGTAACGAACGTACAATGTTTTACGCGAGTACATCTTGTTCTTGGACATTTACCCCCAGTTGTACATTTACATCCAGTTGTACATTTATGATGAGAGAATTTATCATCATCGCATTCAAAAGTACTTGGATCTTGATGTAAGAAATCCTCCATCCCAGCACTTTTGATTTCTTCAACCGCTTTTCTAATATCACGTTTCATAGAAATCCTCCTTATCATGTATTAAGTTGAAAAGGTATTCTTTTTCCTTAACATGATATGAGATATGACGTCTTTCTGAACAGGACAAGAGTGTAATTTTATATAAATGGATGATAGCGGATGTATGGACAAGACAAGGTGCATACATTGAATGAAGAGAACTGAGAAGGGATGAGAAAATATGCTACCTTCATATGATTTTTTTATTCATCCAATGTACTTAGTGGAATTAAAAAAAGACATTTGGTCAGATAGTCCAGTGCCGGCAAAATTAACTTATGGAAAAAAGAAGTATGATATTGATATCGTATACCGGGGGGCTCATATTCGTGAATTTGAGAAAAAGTCTTATCATGTTATGTTTTATAAACCGAAAAAATTTCAAGGTGCGAAAGAGATTCATTTAAATTCTGAGTTTATGGATCCGTCTCTCATACGAAATAAATTATCTTTAGATTTTTTTCATGATATTGGTGTACTTTCACCAAAATCACAACATGTATTTATAAAAATTAATGGTCAAATTCAAGGTGTATATTTACAGTTAGAATCAGTTGATGAAAACTTTTTGAAAAATAGAGGATTACCGAGTGGTTCTATTTATTATGCGATAGATGATGATGCGAATTTTTCTTTAATGAGTGAGAGAGATAAAGATGTTAAGACTGAGCTCTTTGCGGGTTATGAATTTAAATATTCGAATAAAAATAGTGAAGAACAGCTGAGTGAATTTGTATTTCAAGCGAATGCTTTGTCGAGGGAAGCTTATGAAAAAGAAATTGGAAAGTTTTTGCATGTTGATAAATATTTACGATGGTTAGCTGGCGTTATTTTTACACAAAACTTTGATGGTTTCGTTCATAACTATGCACTATATCATAACGATGAAACAAATTTATTTGAAGTGATACCGTGGGATTATGATGCAACTTGGGGGCGAGATGTACAAGGGAGACCACTTAATCATGAGTATATTCGCATTCAAGGCTATAACACGTTAAGTGCAAGATTGTTAGATATACCTGTATTTAGAAAGCAATACCGAAGTATTTTGGAAGAAATATTAGAAGAACAATTTACCGTTTCGTTTATGATGCCGAAAGTTGAAAGTTTGTGTGAATCGATTCGTCCATATTTAATACAAGATCCATATATGAAAGAAAAATTAGAAACATTTGATCAAGAAGCTGATATGATCGATGAATATATAAATAAAAGAAGAAAGTATATACAAGACAACTTACATGAATTGGATTAATTTTGAAAGAGATTGGAACATTATCAATCTCTTTTTTTGTATAATAAAGATGTATCAACAAAACTGATTTACTATTCATTTAAAAGAGTATGGGGGATGTGGAAACATGACGGTAAAATGGATTGATTGGGTAAAACAAATACAAGCTATAGCTCAAGCGGGTTTAACGTATTCTAAAGATGTGTATGATATAGAGCGTTTCCAACAATTACGGGACATTTCCATTTCAATGATGTCACATTACACAAAGACAGATTGGGAAATAGTAGAGAAGTTATTTGCAAGTGAGACAGGCTATCAAACACCCAAAGTTGATATAAGAGCAGTCATTTTTCAAAATGAAAAACTATTATTTGTGAAAGAAAAAAGTGATGGGAAATGGGCATTGCCAGGTGGATGGGCCGATATCGGTTATACGCCAACAGAAGTAGCAGCAAAAGAAGTTTTAGAGGAGACGGGTTATGAAGTAGATGATTTTAAGCTACTCGCTATATTTGATAAAGAAAAACATCAACCATCACCTTCAGCAACACACGTATATAAAATTTTTATTAGCTGCAAGATTATTGGTGGCGAAAAGAAAACTAGTATTGAAACAGAAGATGTGGAGTTTTTTGGTGAGAATGAATTGCCTAATTTATCGATTGCTAGAAATACAGAAGAGCAAATTAAAGAAATGTTTGCCTACATGAAAGAACCTCAAAAAGAAACATTAATAGATTAATTATGCTTATGCCGATAATATTGTTGAAATGAAGATATTGGCATAATGCGACCTTTATGTAATAATGAGATGGTATGTGAAGAAAAAAGGAGATAGAAAATAAAATGTTAGCAAGCATAATAGATCAGTTATTACAATTTTTTGCAAGCTTAGGTTACTTTGGAGTAGCGCTAGCTTTAATGATTGAAATTATCCCGAGTGAAATTGTACTTTCGTATGCTGGATTTTTAGTAGCGGATGGTAAAATTAGTTTTGTTGGTGCAGTTATCGCCGGAACTATTGGTGGTACTTTAGCCCAAATCTTTTTATACTGGCTTGGATATTACGGAGGGCGTCCGGTTGTAGAGAAATATGGGAAATACCTACTTATTAATAAACACCATTTAGACATAGCAGAAGGTTGGTTTAAGCGTTACGGGGCAGGAGTGATCTTTTCTGCACGCTTTATCCCAGTCGTACGTCATGCAATCTCTATTCCAGCTGGATTAGCTAAAATGCCGTTAAAACTATTTACACTGTATACAGTAGTTGCGATTATTCCATGGTCAATACTATTTATATACTTAGGTGAAAAGCTTGGTGGAAATTGGCGACACATTAAAGAGTATGCATCTGATTACACACATTACATAATTATAGGAGCTGTTCTCTTTGTTGCTCTATACTTCGGTTTAAAGTATTTAAAAAAGAAAAAAGCAGCGCGTTAAAGTCAATGATTTTTCATTGGCTTTTTTATTTGTTTCGGTTCTAAAAAAAAGGAGTTGTCCATAATGTGTAATAATAAAGCGTAGCGGAGGAATGTGATGAAAGGGTCACCGTTTATACGTGGAACGATATTTTTAACGATGGCAACGATGATATCTAAAATGTTAGGATTTATATATGTTATACCGTTTACAGCAATGGTCGGTACGAGTGGGTACGTTTTATACACGTATGCTTATCGCCCATATACGATTATGCTCAGCATTGCGACGATGGGACTACCACTTGCCGTTTCAAAAATGGTATCAAAATATGATCAACTGAATGATTATCATACGGTTAAGAGAGTGCTAAAGAGCGGTATCTTTTTTATGTTAATAATGGGAGTAATCTCATGTTTTACGCTATATATATTGGCTCCACATTTAGCTAAACTTGTAATCGATGGAAATGATCAAACAGGGAATAGTGTAGCAGCGGTCACTACTAATATCCAAATTGTAAGTTTTGCGTTAATACTTGTACCGGTAATGAGTTTATTAAGGGGATTCTTTCAAGGGTTTCAATCGATGGGGCCTTCTGCTTTAAGTGTAGTTGTTGAGCAGTTTTTTCGGGTCTTAACCATTTTAATAGGAAGCTTTGTCGTTTTATATATTTTAAAAGCTTCTGTCTCGCTAGCTGTTGGTATTTCAACGTTCGGTGCTTTTATGGGAGCGATAGGTGGATTAACTGTTTTAAGTGCGTATTACATAAGAAGGAGAAAGCACTTAAAGAAAAAAGAAATGGCAAGTATTCCACAAACAACGAAATCTTTCTTCTCACTGTATAAGGAGCTCTTTACATATTCAATACCGTTTGTTGTGGTTGGTTTAGCAATTCCGTTGTATCAGACGATTGATACATTTACAATTAATAAACTACTTATACAAATAGGGTATATGCAAGGAGAAGCGGAGAAGATAAATGCAATAATTGGTCTTGTTCAGATGGTTGTACTCATCCCAGTTTCCGTTGCGACTGCTTTTAGTATGTCTCTCGTACCTGAGATGACAAAAGCCTATACAGCAGGGAATGTGAAGTTACTGTACAAACATTTTACGAGAACGAATGTATTAGTAGTAGGTATTACGGTACCAGCGGCGATTGGAATGATGTTGTTAGCAAAACCAGTATATACTCTTTTATTTGGTGCCGGAAATGATCCGGAGATGGGGAGAGTTATTTTACAGTATTATGCTCCTGCCTGTATACTATTTTCGCTTTTTACAGTAACAGCTGCGATGTTACAAGGAATTAATCAGCAACAGAAAACAGTGCTAGGATTAGTAATTGGCATTATTGTAAAGATAGTTTTAAATATCGTATTGCTTCCGTATTTCGATTATGTAAGTTTTATTATTTCAACATACGCTGGTTATACGATTTCAGTTGGCTTTAACTTGTGGATGCTTTCTAAATATGTTATAAAGGCAACATAAGCTTTTTAAGGCAGAGAGCACTCTGTCTTTTTCTTTGTTTAGAATATTTTTCTTATAAAAACGTTTTCAAAATAATTTTTCTATTGAAATTTAAACGTATGTTTCATATGCTGAGAATGGCGGTTCAAAAACTGTTATGTAAGAGAGGTAGATTCCTACATGTAAAAAGAATCGGGGTGATAGTATGTTAAATATTTATTTAACAGACCGAAACGGAAAACTACAAGAGGTTGAGGAAATGCAAAAGGGTTGCTGGATTAATGTACTTCATCCAACGGAAGAAGAAATTCAATATCTAGTACAAACTTTAAATGTAGACTTAGATTTCATTAAAGACCCTTTAGATGATGAAGAACGCTCTCGTATTGAAAAGGAAGACAATAATACTTTAATAATCGTGGATATTCCAACAGTTAGACATGATGAAGAAGGAAATTCGATTTATGACACGATTCCAATAGGTATGATTGTAATGCCAGATTGCTTTGTGACAATTTGTTTAGAAGAAAACCCAATTTTTGAACGTTTTATTAATCAACGTATTAAAGAATTTTATACGTTTAAAAAGACACGCTTTGCACTGCAGCTCTTATATACGATTTCTACTTATTATTTAAGATACTTAAAGCAAATTAATAGAAAAACAATCGATTTAGAGCATCAATTAAATAAGTCGATGAAAAATAAAGAGATTTTCACATTGCTAGGCCTTGAAAAAAGTTTAGTTTACTTTACAACATCATTAAAGGCGAATAAAATTGTAATTCAAAAATTAATGCGTAACAGTACATTTTTAAAAATGTATGAAGACGATCAAGATTTATTAGAAGATGTATTAATTGAAAATAAACAGGCTATTGAAATGGCGGAAATATATAGTCACATTTTAAGTGGAATGATGAATACTTTTAGCTCCGTTATATCAAATAATTTAAATAGTGTTATGAAACTGTTAACGTCTATCACAATCATTTTATCGTTACCAACGATGGTTTCTAGTTTCTTTGGAATGAACGTAAAGGTTCCGTTTGAAGGGGAAGCACATGGTTTTGTAATTGTACTCATAATATGTGTAACACTATCTTTCACATTAGCATTTGTTTTTTGGAAGAAACGTTACTTTTAACGAGAAGAAAGCTGCTCTAGCATAGTTGTGTAACTGCGCTAGAGCAGCTTTTTTGCTATGAAATCCTAAATTTTGAATAGAATATAACTTGTAAAATGTAATGTATATGAAAGGGGTGAATTCCGTATAAGTCTTGTCCAATTCATAAAATGAGGTTAAAATTACATATTGTTAATGAAAAGTTGGAGGAAATACATCATGGAATTGTTTCAATTACCGAAAGCATTCCTGCAAATGAATACAATTTTTATCTCCATATTGATCGAAGCACTTCCTTTTGTGCTCATTGGTGTATTTATTTCAGGATTCATTCAAATGTTTGTAACAGAAGATATGGTAGCGAAATGGATGCCGAAAAATCGATTTCTGTCTGTTTTAATGGCTACTTTTTTAGGGATGATGTTTCCGGGCTGTGAATGTGGAATCGTTCCGATTGTAAGGCGATTAATCGGAAAAGGGGTTCCGCCATATGCCGGGATTGCATTTATGTTAACTGGACCAATCATTAATCCAGTCGTATTATTTGCAACATACGTTGCCTTTGGAAGTAGTATGCACATGGTATGGTATCGTTCTATTGTAGCGATTATCGTAGCAATTATCGTTGGAATTATATTATCATTTATGTTTAAAGAACATCAATTAAGAGATGATCACTTCCCAGAAGTAAATCATAAGCGCCCATTACGTAAAAAAATGTGGGATGTATGTACGCATGCTGTTGAGGAATTTTTCTCGATGGGAAAATATTTAGTGTTAGGTGCGTTAATTGCAGCTGCAGTTCAAACGTTCGTACAAACTTCAACACTTCTTGCTATAGGACAAGGACCGTTTTCTTCACCAGCTGTTATGATGGGACTAGCTTACATTTTATCACTTTGTTCAGAAGCGGATGCATTTATTGCTTCGTCATTCCAAAGTACATTTTCAACAGCATCACTTGTCGCGTTCCTCGTATATGGACCGATGGTGGATATTAAAAATATGTTTATGATGCTTGCGACATTTAAAACAAAATTTGTAATTGTCGTTACTGTTACAGTTACACTTGTTGTTTATGCAAGCTCACTACTCATTTATGCGATGGGGTGGTAGGTTATGTTTCGAGCATATATATTATTAGGTTTTACAATCTTAATCGCGCAGCTTCATATTTCCGGTAATATTACGAAGTATATCAATATGAAGTATGCTTATTTATCAACAACAGCAGCTATTATTTTAGGGTTTTTAACGGTCGTTCAAATTATTATCGTATTCCAAAAAGAACATCAGAAAGAACAAGAAAAACAAGATTGTAGTTGTGATCATAGCCATTGCGGGCATGATCATTCAAAAGATGAGAATACATGGTGGAAAAAAGCATTTTCGTACTTATTGTTTTGTTTTCCGATAGTCTCAGGATTATTTTTCCCAATTGCAACGTTAGATTCAGATATCGTTAAAGCGAAAGGATTTCACTTTCCAGTTGCGCAAGCAGAAAGTAAAGATCCGTTTATGACAAGGCAATTCCTAAGACCAGACACAAGTATTTATTACGGAAAAGAAGGATACCGTGGTGTAATGGAAAAAGGGAAGAAAGAGTTTGTTACGAAAGATAATATTACTTTAAACGATGAAAATTTTCTTAAAGGAATGGAAACAATTTATAATTATCCTGGCGAGTTTACTGGGAAAAAATTATCTTTTAAAGGGTTTGTTTTCAAAGATGACTCTTCTCAAAAAGAACAATATTTCTTATTCCGTTTCGGGATTATACATTGTGTAGCGGATTCTGGTGTATATGGTATGTTAGTGAAAAAACCAGAAGGGATAGAATGGAAAAATGATGATTGGATTCAAGTTGAAGGAGAAATATCAACGGAATTTTATCAGCCATTCCATGCGAATATCCCTGTATTAGAAGTAACGAAATGGAATAAGGTTGAACCGCCAAAAGAACAATATGTATTTAGAGGAGCCGATTGATAACATCGGTTCTTTTTTGTGGACTAAGAGTTCTGAATGTTGTTAATATTAAACGTGTAGTGATAGTAAGCTCATACCGTTCTAGTGTTAATGGGAAATGGAACTCTTACCGAACTTCTTTGCTCCAGCCGAATTTTGTGGTGGGAGTCTTAATGTCTGCAAATAGCGGGTTAAATAATCAAAGAGGTGATAACAATGACTGAAGTAAAAGGGAAAACAGCTAATGAGTCTAGAGTGTTTAAAACGAGCCGAGTATTTCCAACAGATTTAAACGATCATAATACGCTATTTGGTGGGAAGATATTAGCCGAGATGGATATGGTTGCTTCTATTTCGGCAACAAGGCACGCAAGAAAAGAATGTGTCACAGCATCTATGGATTGGGTAGACTTCTTACATCCTGTTCGCTCTTCAGATTGTGTTAGTTATGAATCTTTTGTAATTTGGACGGGTAGAACTTCTATGGAAGTATTTGTGAAGGTAGTAGCAGAAGATTTAATTTCAGGTGAGAAACGTATAGCAGCAACGTCATTTGTTACTTTTGTTGCGCTTAGTAAGGAAAATAATCCGGTTCCTGTGCCGCGAGTTATCCCTGAAACAGAAGAAGAGAAAGAATTACATCGCATTGCAGTGTTACGTGCAGAACAACGTCATATACGTAAGGCGGAGAGTAAGAAAGTAGCTACATTATTAACTTTTTGAGTTGAATATGTAGTCGTTAAAGGTACAATAACAAACGGAAATGTTTTTCATATGAAAAGCGGACACCTAAAAATAGGTGTCCGCTTTTATAGTTTTTTCATCCACATATCATATGACGATAACTACTTAGCAGAAGCAAGCAGCACCGACGATGATTAAGAGGATAAATAATACGACTAATAGCGCGAATCCATTACCATGTGCGAAGCCCATTGTTATTTCCTCCTTTTATTTTAAGATACAACATACAATATGCAAATGAGCTATCGTTTGATATGGACATATATCATGTAATGACATATTTTCTTGAATGATATTGTATTAAAAAAGGGAAGATATAGAAATAACAGTAAGTGGAGGAAGGAAAATATCCATGAAACACTTTTTCGTTGTGATCCTTTGTTTAATATGTGTATTCATTTGGATGAACATCGATGTGGAAATGGGGAAAAAAATGGCTAGTGAATATGAATTAGGACAAGTTCAATTAGGTGAATTTCAACTATATACGAACGGTGAAGAGTTATATACGAAATTGTTTGAGGATATACGCAATGCAGAAAAGTACATATATATCCATTTTTATATTGTAGGTAAAGATGAAATAAGCAAAGAATTTTTGCAGTTGCTTGAGAAAAAGGCATCGAGTGGAGTAGAAGTAAAATTGTCAGTTGATCGAATAGGTGGATATAAGCTGAAGAAAAAGATAATTCGTCAACTAAAAAGCAATGGTGTCCAGTTTACGTTTAGTAAAAAACCTAAATTGAAACATTTATTCTATTCGTTGCATCAACGAAACCATAGACGCATTGTTACGATTGACGGAAAAGTATCATATATCGGCGGCTTTAACATTGGAAAGGAGTACCTTGGACAAGATTCGAAATTTGGCCCGTGGCGTGATTATCATGTACGAGTTAAGGGGAATGGCGCCACGGATATGGAAAGAAAGTTTGCTGCTGACTGGAAAGAAGATACGGGAGAAAAAATGCTTATACATAAAAGTCTACCTGCAATTGGGCATGTAAAATATCAATATTTATTTTCAGATGGAAAAGGGTTATGGGAAAAATATGGAGCGCTTTTAAAGCAGGCTAAAAAGTCTTTAATTATTGCTACGCCATATTTTGTACCAAGTAAAGAAATGATGAAAGAGTTAAAAGGTGCATTAAACCGAGGTGTCAATGTGAAAATTCTCGTACCATTTAAAAGCGACGCAGTATTGTTAAAACAAGCTGCCTATCCGTATTTGAGAGAGATGAACCATGCTGGAGCGGAGATTTATCAATATCGGAATGGTTTTTTTCACGGGAAAGTAACAATCATTGATGGAGAAATTGTTGATATAGGTACAGCGAATTTTGATAATAGAAGTTTTTATTTAAATTGTGAATCTAACTGTATCATATATGATACAACAGTTGTTGCTGACGTATGGAACCGATTAAAAGAAGACTTTCATAAATCAAAAAGATTTTCAGAAGAAGACTTTGAGAAAATTAGTAAGTGGGATTGGTTTTTAGCAAGAATAGCAAATGTTATAGCATCATATTTATAACATATAGACAAAAGAGAAGGGAGGTATTTTCATGGATTGTATGAAAGAATTAATGAGGTATAGTTATATGCTTATTTATAAGGTTGGGGAGTATACAGGAGAGGTAAGAGACGAAGAATTAAAAGAGCTATTACAGCATCATTTACCATATATGTTGCAAGCGTATAATGAACAAGTGAATTTTCAAGAAGGAGAGAATGTACAGCATATAACTTGTGAACCAATTTCATCTCATTTTCATGAAATGGAAAAGGAAACTGATAGTAAATATACAGGGGATATCCTTATTGCAACTTGTTATATTTCGCATTTAAAACGGTTAGCACTAAAGTTCGCTCAAGTGGCAGTTGAAGTTGCGAATCCAGAATTCCGCTCGTTTTTAGAAAATTGCTTCCTGAAAATGAATCGTTATGCCTATAGTGTATGGCAATATGTTGTGAAGAAAGAGTATAAGATTAAACATGTATATGAAAATGAGAAGTTTGCATAAGAAACTAAGGCGGAAAGATAGGCGCCTTAGTTTTTTACTTTTCATGGAGAAAAATAGACTAGGTGTACATATCTATTATTAGAAAATTTACAAATATTTACCGTTTATTTACTATTTTTCAATCTTTCCTTTAAAAATGGAGAGTAATATGGGGGTTGTACATATTCTATCTAAAGGAGGAAACGCAAATGAACAAATGGGTTAAATCATTAACTGCTATGGCACTTGCAAGTTCTTTATTAATGGTAGGTTGTAGTAAAGGTGAGGACAAGAAGAAAGAAGACGATACAACAACACAACAAGAGGACAAAAAGGATAAAGAAACAAGTGGAACTGAGAAGTCTACCGATTCTAAAGAAAAGAAATAAAGTGAAACTTTAATCAGTGGGGGGCATCCCCCACTGATTATTAGTTGAACCAATCGGGCTTTTACGGGCAGTTGATCCCCACCTAACTTCTTTGGTTTTACTAAATTTTGAGGTGGGGTCTTACTGCCCGTTAAGGCGGGGTAAAATAATAATAAAGCTTCCTCTTATATATGAGGAAGCTTTTTTGTTGAAAATTGATTGAAATTATTGAAAAATAGAGAAAGAATGAAAAAGGGGGCAAACAAATGAAAGTATGTATATTAGGAGCAACAGGTCGAGTAGGTTCAAATATAATAAAATTAGCATTAAAGGATGCAGCTGAAGTAACTGCATTAGCACGTGATTTAAATAGAATAGAAATACAACATGAAAGGTTACGAGTAATAGAAGGTAATGTACTAAATGAAAATGATATAAAGAAAGCGATAGAAGGAAGCGATATAGTAATAAGTGCACTTGGTACGGATCGAAATGGAACGTTAGCGAAGAGTATGCCACAAATTATAAAGCAAATGGAAGAAGAAGGGGTACATAAAATCATTACAATAGGAACAGCAGGTATTTTACAAGCAAGAACAAATCTAAATTTATATCGTTTTCAATCAGCTGAATCAAAAAGGAAAATGACAACAGCAGCAGAAGATCATTTAGCTGCATATAAGATACTTAGTAGTAGTAATTTATGTTGGACGGTCGTTTGTCCGACGCATTTAATAGACGGTGATGTGACAGGAGTGTATCGAACTGAAAAAGATGTATTACCAGAAGGGGGAGCGAAAATAACAGTTGGTGATACAGCACAATTTACGTGGAATCTGTGTAGTGAAAACAAATATGAGAATAGTCGAGTAGGTATTTCATATTAAAAAAACCATCCCGAAATTGGGATGGTTAAAAGATGATATAACATACAAATATGAGAATCATAATGATTTGGAGAATAGCTTTCGCTACTGTGCTGCTTAAAAAACCAACTACAGTAGCAACTCCTACTAGAAAGGCGTCTTTTGGCGCTTTTTTATGCATTAGTTCTGTAATAAATACCGATAAGAACGGTATGATAATTAAACCGAATGGTGGGAAGAAGAAAGATCCGACAATAATAGAAATCATACCGACACGCTCTCCCCATTTAGAACTCCCATATTTCTTTAAGAAATATCCATTTGCAATAAAATCAGCAATGAAAATAAATAGTGTGAAAATGACTTGAATAATCCAAAAGGAAGTTGTTAGTTCTCCGCCATTTATACCAAAATGGTAAATTAAATATCCAGCCCAGACAACAAGGATGCCTGGAATGATAGGATAAATAAAGGCGAGAAATGAAACAATGAAACAGGCAATGATACAGATTGTTAATAATACTGTCACTTTATAACTCCTTCTTCGTGTCTAATTTATGTACCGCAATTTTTTTCACTTGATGTCCATCAAGTTCTAGTGCTTTAAATTGAAAACCGGCAAATTCAATGGAATAACCAGCTTCAATATTTAAATCAACTGCTTGAGAGAGGAGCCAGCCTCCAATTGTATCTAAATCGCTATCATCAATATGCAGGCCAAACATATCATTTACTTCAGAAATGAGCACCTTCCCATCTAAAACAGTAAGCTTCGGCGTACGTTTTTCAATCATAGGTGATTCATCCGCATCAAACTCATCTTGAATTTCTCCAATGATTTCTTCAAGAATATCTTCCATTGTTAAAAGTCCAGCAGTACCACCATATTCATCCATAATGATTGCCATCTGAACGCGATTCTTTTGTAGATGTACTAATGTTTTGCGAATTGGAACAGTTTCAAATACAGTTAGTACTGGATGTATGTAAGATTCAAGTGGTTTATGAATGCCTTTCGTTTGATCGTGAAATACTTCTTTCGTATTGATCATACCGATAATATCATCTTTATCTTTTTCGATGATCGGATAGCGTGTATACTTTTCAGTTGCGACGATATCCATATTCTCTTCTAACGTATTTTCAGTAGATAAGCAAATCATTTCTGTACGAGGAACCATAATTTCTTTCGCGACCCGGTCGTCAAATTCAAAAATATTATTTACATATTTATATTCGGTTTGGTTTATTTCGCCGCTTTTGAAACTTTCACCTAAAATGAGTCGTAGTTCCTCTTCAGAATGGGCAAGTTCATTTTCTTTCGCAGGCTCTAAACCGAGTAGTTTTGTGAAAAAGATTGCCGTACTATTAAGTAGCCAAATGAATGGATACATAATTTTATCAAATAAAATAAGTGGTCGTGCAAACTTAAGTGTGATTGCTTCAGCTTTTTGAATGGCGAAAGACTTTGGAACTAATTCACCTAATACAACATGGAAAAATGTAATAACACTAAAAGCAATAATAAAGGATAAAGTATTCGCCATTGTTCCAGTAATATTAATCTTTTCAAAGAGCGGTCGTAGTAAATGTTCCACAGTCGGTTCACCAAGCCAACCAAGCCCTAAAGAAGTAATCGTAATCCCGAGCTGACAAGCTGATAAATAAACATCTAAATTAGATAGGACACTTCTTGCAGCTAAAGCTTGTTTATTGCCTTCATTTGCAAGTTGGTCAATGCGACTTTTTCGTACTTTTACAACAGCGAATTCTGATGCAACGAAAAAGCCGGAAATAAGGATGAGCACAAAGATGAGAAAAATATTTAATATGTCCAAGTGTGTTCTCTATTCCGTAGTTTGGAATAAAGATGTCACCTCCTGCGATTATGTTATACTTTTATAATAAATCCAAACGAAAAGAATAGTCAAAGAAAAAGAGCAAATATTGGTATGTTTCTGCAATAGTTTTTGAATTTGCTGTTATTTTGTCCGCTATACAAAAGGAATAACCCCCTACTTTCAGATTATAGAGGGTTATTTCAAATTAAGGTTTTGGAATACTTCTCGTTAAAGCGTATGATTGTTGTTTAACGTGATTTGTCGTCCATAGTGTTTGAAGGAAAGAGAGTATGCAATACGGGATATACAAAAGTAATAAGCTAATTGTAACAATAACAGGTGCATTTCCGCCGAATTGAACGATAAATTGCAATAGTCCGCTTGCATGAAAAACGCATTCCATAATAACGAATGAAAGAATAATGGAACCTAGAATAGATTTATGATTCGAAGTAAGCGCTAAAAACAATGTATCTACAAGGAAAGAAGATTGTTTTATTTCATATTCATTGGTGTTACTTAAGAAAGGAACCCACTTTTTTATTGCTTGCATAACGATAATCATGGAAGTACTACAAACGATGATAAAAGATGAGTAGTAAGGAAGCTTTATCAATTTTGCGATGTATAGGAGTAGTAATAAGACTGAACATTGTAATAATGCAGTACAAAAAGAGTACGGTATCCATTTTAATAAAGAAGTGAACTTCTTAACCGATTGAGGTGCTTTAAAAAATAAATGGCCGATCCCTAAGCTGATAAAGAATCCAATCGCAAGAGTAAAGGTAAAACGAACAATCGATAAAAAATATATTTCCCATATGTAAGGGAATAACGGTGTTGAATGATTAGAAGTATGAACCATTTGATTTGCTGAGAAAAAGATAGATTCGTGCATCCAATCAATCTTTGGAATTGTCATAGAAGAAAGTTGTGCGAAGTTATGAAAAATGCTTATAAAGCCAGTTATGTATGAGTATTTATGTGTAATGAATAATGCAGGAATAGGACTAATGATAAATATAATGAGAACACCAACGATAAATTTACATATATGTGAGCGCAATAAAGACATGTAACCACCTACTCTTAGAATATTCAGAAAATTCTTATTCTTATTTTAGCTTTTTTTGGCGTAAGTTACAATATATTTTTCTTAAAGAAATTTAGTATTGTAGGGGATATAAGTGAATGAAACGTGAATAAATTATGACAAGAAAATGAATAATTTTCAGAAAAGTGAAATAAATTATTTATTTTTTTCTGAAAATATAATATAGTTATGGCACAGAAAGTATTTTAACATAAGGAGGCTGTTTATGAGGATTAAAGGGAATTATGTGCCGAAAAGGGAAGTTTTATTTTGCTCAAGTTCAATTACGATAGGGGAAGCACTGGAGCATTTAAATAAAACTGGGTATCGTTGTGTACCAGTTTTAGATGAAAAAAAAGAGAAATATTTAGGGAATGTATACAAAGTAGATATTTTAGAATATAAAGGTTCGCTGGAAGAGAGTGTAGTACAATTATTAAACGATAAAGAAGGTTATGTTAGAGAAGATTCTTCGTTCTTTAAAGTATTTTTTACAATAAAAAAATTACCTTATTTATCAGTAGTTGATGAAAATGGAGTCTTTCTTGGAATTTTAACGCATAAAAAGGTTTTCGAGTTATTAGAAGATGCTTGGGGCGTTCATTCTAGTAAATATTCTGTCATGATTGGGACACAAGATTATAATGGGGCCATTCAAAAATTATCGACAGTATTAAAAAAATATACAGGTATCCAAAGTTTAATGACTTTTGATAATGACGCCTTATTAGTTCGGAGAATTATGTTTACATTAGGAGAAGAGTTTAACGACGGTGAATTAGAGACGTTACTGAAAGATTTAGAAGATCACGGATTTAGAGTTGTGTATGTGGAAGAGATGAAAAATCCACGTGAAGTTGAAACAATAGAATAACATACAAAAGCCATCTAATTATGTTGGATGGCTTTTACTATGTTACGAGTATAAAATTATTTGAAAATAACGATAGGATAAAAGTTGAGATTATAACAATATTTGTGTGAAAGAATGAAAAATGTAGATAATTTTGATTTTCAAAAAAATCAATTTGAAAATATGTTTTTATTTTTCAACTAAATATGTTACTATATGTGTGATAAAAACAAAGAGGTCTGACAACTATACTCCACGCAATACCACTCTAATGAGTTGAAAATTCAAAAAAATCAAAAATTAATAATTAGAGTAAAAATAAGGGGAATGGAGAAATTATGGAGAAAGACACTGCTTTGTAAGGGGCATATTTTATCAGCTTGAGCAGAGAGGAGGATGCATAGCATATTGTGAAAATAGAGATAAACAATGAAAAAGTGCTATGCAAATGAAAAGTATGAAGGGACGTTTAAGGCCAGGTGATACGGTAGCAATCGGTTTAATGTTATTTGCACTATTTTTAGGAGCAGGAAATTTAATTTTCCCACCAGTTTTAGGGCAACAAGCTGGAGAGAATGTTTGGATTGCTACAATTGGATTCCTTGTGACGGGAGTCGGATTACCCCTATTAGCTGTAACAGCTGTCGCGTTTGTAGAGGGGGACTTGAAAGCGCTATCTTCTAGAGTTCACCCAATATTCGCGTTTATTTTCCCATTGATTAGTTATTTAGCAATTGGACCATTTTTCGCGATTCCGCGTACTGGAGCCGTTTCATTTGAAATGGGTATGAAGCCATTTTTATCAGAGGCATTGGTTTCCGAATGGTACATGCTATTTCTTTTCACGATAATTTTCTTCGGAATAACGTGGTATTTATCTTTAAATCCATCTAAATTAGTGGATTGGTTCGGGAAATTTCTTACACCAGTATTAGTATTGATTGTTGCTGTTATTGTCGGAAAGGCAATTATTGATCCAATTGGAGAACCAGCTGCGCCGCTAGCAGCATACAAAGAAAATGCTTTCTTTGGTGGATTTATACAAGGATATTTAACGATGGATGCAATTAGTGCGCTTGTATTTGGAATTGTCGTTGTACAAGTTATCCGTTCTAAAGGAATAAAAGAAAGTAGTCAAGTTGCAAAAATAACAGTAGTATCAGGTATTATTGCAGTACTTGGTTTAACGTTAATTTATTTATCACTTGCTTATCTTGGTTCAACAAGTACATCACTTGGTGTATCAGAGAATGGTGGACTTATTTTAACGAATGTTGTAAATGAGTTATATGGAACAAGTGGTAAAATTTTATTAGGGCTCGTTATTATACTCGCTTGTTTAACAACTTCTGTTGGATTAACATCAGCTTGTGCTGGCTTCTTTACAAACTTATTCCCTAAACTTTCGCATAAAGCGATTGTAACAATGGTATGTGTGTTTAGTTTACTTGTATCTAACCTAGGTTTAACACAATTAATCACAGTTACTTTACCAGTGTTAATGATCATTTATCCAGTTGCAATCGTATTAATCGTACTTTCTTACTTCCATAAATGGATTGGGAAGCGTAATACCATTTATATTGGAGCTATTTTAGGCGCATTGTTAATTAGTTTCTTTAACGGTTTAGAAAGTGCGAACATTAAAATTGACGCGATTTCTAACGTACTACAAATGTTACCATTATATAATGAAGGAATAGGATGGTTAATCCCATCATGTATTGGCGGGATTCTTGGTTTCTTCTTCTATAAATCAAATGAATCAAGTGAACTACAAAAGAAAGGTGCTTAGGCGCCTTTCTTTTTTTAAAGGGGATTTTATTGTTTTGTCTAAGTAATAAATGGGAGGAATGATAAAATGGCTAATTTTGAAGATTTTTTAGCTTTGGATTTACGAATTGGAACTGTAACACATGCAGAGGAATTTAAAGAAGCAAGAGTTCCAGCGATTAAACTAGAAATTGATTTTGGAGAGCTTGGAATTAAGCAGTCAAGTGCTCAAATTACGAAGAGATATACCCCAGAAGATTTAATCGGTCAGCAAATCGTTGCTGTTGTAAATTTTCCGCCAAAACGTGTAGCTGGATTTAAATCAGAAGTGCTTGTTTTAGGGGGAGTACCTGAAGCCGGTGATGTCGTATTACTTCAGCCCAATATGGAATTACCAAATGGAACGAAAATTAGTTAGTGTAAAGGCGGGGGAACATGGATATTGGACGAGAATATTTACAATGTGCGATTTCGAATTTTGAAGCAACAAAGAAACAAGGGGAACGAGTGCTTTCTCAATTATCATATGAACAGATTGAATGGTCTTCTCATGAAGCAACAAATAGTATAGCGGTTATTATAAAGCATCTGCAAGGTAATATGCGTTCTAGATGGACGGATTTTTTAACATCTGATGGTGAAAAAATAGATCGTAACCGAGACGCTGAATTTGAAGATGGTTATCATTCTAAGGAAGAGGTTCTCGCAGCATGGAATGAAGGATGGGAATATGTTTTGAAAACGATGCATGTGCTAACGCCAGAAGATTTATTACAGACGGTATATATTCGCGGTGAAGCACATACTGTCATGCAAGCAATTGAAAGACAAATTTCTCATTATGCTTTGCATATAGGGCAAATTATTTACATCGGTAAAATGTTAAAAGAAAACGAGTGGGAATGTTTAAGTATTCCTAGAGGACAGTCTGCACGTTATGTAGAGAAAAAACGTTCAACATAATAATAGGAGAGAAACCGATATAGAATAGGAAACAAAAAAATAAGCCAAATGATAGATGGTTCCGTAAACATAAGGATGCTGCCGAAAATAAGTCCATATATAATAAGAAAGAAATTAAAAAGCGTATTTACAGGGATAAATCGTGAGATGAACGCTTGCTGTCGTTTAAAGCAATCACTGTGAAATAAATAAAAGCGGAAGTACGATGTGGCAATAATAAGATCTTTCTTTCGCACAATTCTTTTTTTGCATGTATGACAAATGAATGGTGGTTGCATTTTATTACGCTCCATTTTTTATACTTGTAATAATGTAAGACAAAAGTAGGTATAAGGTGTATATCCATATATATGCTCCTGATATAAGAAAAAATGGATTTAGTAAAATTCCATGAATGCTTGTCATGAAAACTAAATCTTGTATTAAAACATCATATATATTAATAGAAATAATTGTACCGAGTACATAAAGTGCTAAGTACGCTGAAATATGTAACGCGACACGGATTGTAGGATGCTTAGCAAGCCAATAAAAAATAAATGATAGTACAATGGGTAATGTTCCTATTAGTAGCTTCAATTCATTTCACCTCATTAACAATATAGCCGGAATTTAGACGGTCTATTCTCTAGAGCTTGTACATAACTTGAAATAGAGAGGGTGATAGTATGAATCGAGGCTTTTTTTATGTGAAGTTCACAAGTGTACGTAAGTTAGTTTTATTTATTATTACTACAGTACTAGCGACTTTTTTTCTTATTAGTATGATGGTAACCTCTATGAAAGAGACAAAGTCAACGTATTTATATAATTGGTTAAATGAGTTATCGATGAATGGTTACATGTACGTTCTTGGGAAAGAGAATCATTATTTTACACAGGAGTATCGAAATTTAAATCAAGATTTTTCAATTTCTTCGTTTCTCTTTTCTATGGCTACGAATATTCGTTTTAATGATGTACGCAGTTTTGTCGGAAAAGAGCTACCTGGTTTTGGAAAGTACGATACAGAAATTGTTATCGCGGGCGAAGGGACAAATTATTCTAACTTACCGATAGAGTCGAGCGTTCCGCTTGAAGAAGTGGTAAAAGAACGGACTGGTGAAGGTGGACAGGCTCAAAATCCGAATACGAACAAAGAGAAAAAGCAACCGGCTCAAACAACAGGAAAAAGACAAGTTGCGCTTATTTATCATTCGCATAGTTGGGAATCTTATTTGCCGTTACTAAATTTAGCAAACGATCCAAATCCGAATAAAGCAACAAGTTCCGTCACTAATATTTCAATAGTGGGCGATCGATTTCGTGAACAATTAGAAAGTGAAGGGATAGGAGCTACTAACGACAAGACTGATGTCGGCCAAAAGTTGATTAGTAAAGGGTTAAATAGTAATAGTTCTTACAAAGTGTCACGGGAAATTGTACAAGAAGCAATGACAGGCAATAAAGAACTGCAGTACTTCTTTGACTTGCATCGTGATAGTGCTCGAAAAAATGTCACGACAAAAGCAATTGGAGATAAATCATATGCAAAGCTTGCTTTCGTAATAGGGAAAGGCAATAAAAATTATGAAAAGAACTTACAATTAGCAACAGCTCTTCATGAGGAAATTAATAAGAAATATCCAGGAGTGAGTCGTGGTGTCATTCAAAAAGGATTCCAAACAGGAAATGGTGTCTACAATCAAGACTTATCAGGACAAGCGATATTAATTGAAGTTGGTGGCGTAGATAATACGGAGGAAGAACTAAATCGATCAATTGATGTACTTGCTAAAGCGTTTGGTGAATATTTCTGGCAGGCGGAAAAGGTGAATGGATAAAATGAAATATAAATTAGTGGGAGAGTCTGAAAAAACGTGAGTGTAAAGCTTGCGTTTTTTCTTTGTAATGATGAGGTGTCACAGAATAGACATAATTTGCCGTTGTTATGGTAATATCGAAATTTGTCAAATTATACTGGGAGATTTACAAAGGAATTTCCGGAAAATTAGAGAAAATCTTTTTACAAGGAAAACTTTTTATTATAAAACTGGTAGGGTGATAAAAGTGATTAGGGAGATCAAAATAGAAGATGCAGCACCATTTTTGCAATTAAGTAAGCAACTAGATGAAGAAACGAAATTTATGCTATATGAACCAGGAGAAAGAAAATTTACAGCCGAGCAACAAGAACAAATGATTCATCGCTTTATAGAAAATGAATATGCAACAATATTCGTAGCAGTTGACGAAGAAAGTATAGTAGGGTTTATTTTAGTGAATGGAAATCATATTCAAAGAAAAAGACATGTAGCAAGTATTGTAATTGGTATTTTGCAAGAGTATAGCGGGCGAGGTATTGGAACGAGATTGTTTAAAGAGGCTGAGAAGTGGGCAAGATTACATGATGTATGGCGTTTAGAATTAACGGTAATGGCCCACAATACAAGAGCTCAGGCACTATATAAAAAAGTTGGATTTGAGAAAGAAGGTGTCAAAAGAGCAGCTCTTATTATCGGTGGAGAGAACATCGATGAGTATGAAATGGCCAAATTATTAAACTAAGAGGTCGTTATATGAAAAAAAGATGGATACTACTTGGTATCGTAGCGATGATACTCATTGTTGGAGTAGCAGGAATCAATTATAAAATGTATAAGGATAAGCAGGCGCGCGAGGTAAATGTGAATAACATATTTCCGAAAGCGAAAGAAACGATTGCCAATATGGATGGTGATATTGCGGTAATTAGTAATCCGAATTCGATGCTTGTACTTGTGAATAAAAGTAGACGTTTACCAGATGGATACAGACCGCCAGATTTAGTTATTCCGAAAGTGCGCTACTCAAGTGAAGGTGATCAAGAAAAGAAAAAAATGAGGAAAGAAGCAGCAGGGGCGCTAGAGGAAATGTTTCAGCAAGCTGATAAGGAGCATATTTTCTTATTTGCAGTATCGGGATTTAGATCTTTTGATCGACAAAAAGCATTAAATACGATGTATAAAAAGCAAGATGGAGAAGTAAAAACAGCGATGTCGAGTGCGGTTCCTGGTACGAGTGAACATCAAACAGGGCTTGCTATGGATATTACATCTCAAGCTGCTAAGTTTCAGTTAGAGACAGTTTTTGGTGAAACGAAAGAAGGGCATTGGCTTTCTGAAAATGCTCATAAATTTGGGTTTGTAATTCGATATACAAAAGAGAAAGAATCGCTTACGGGCTATCGATATGAACCATGGCACGTAAGGTATGTGGGTAACCCACAAGCTACATATTTATATGAAAATCAACTGACGCTTGAAGAAGTAACGCAGTGAACAATTGAGGGGAGAGAAGGATTATGACGGTGTTATATAAGAAAAAAGTACACGCATATGTGACAAGAGAAAAAGAAGGAGTTATGCAACTGCTTGTTTTTAAACATCGTGATAAACCTGAAGCTGGTATACAAGTACCAGGGGGAACGGTTGACGAAGGGGAAACTTTAGAAGCAGCAATTTTACGTGAAGTACAAGAAGAGTCTGGATTACGTCATTTATGCATAGAAAGATTCCTAGCCGATTACATCATACTTGTGAAAGAGCAAAAGGAATATCAAAAGCGCCATTTTTTCCACGTAACTTTACTAACAGGTGTAAAAGATGATTGGGAACATATTGTAAGTGCCGGTGAGGAAGATCAAGGATTAGTATTTTGCTACGAATGGATGGATATTGCAAAATGCCCTGCATTAGCTGGGAAACAAGGTGAGTTTTTACATTTGTTAGATGAGGTATATGTAAAGTAATAAAAGAGTCTGAAGCGGAAATTTAATCGTTTCAGACTTTTTTTATTTTTCAGGAAATAAAAGGTTTTTACATTGGTAAGTTGAATTCTTTGAAAGGGATTGTAGTTGTATATGCGAGGAGCGGAGAAAATGAAAAAGTAATAGATACACGTTATCAATAAAAGCTTTTAAAGAAGGAGAATGAAGATGGAGATTCAGTTCAATGCTCGATTACAAAAAGAATTAACAATTCATGATATACAAGTAGCGATGGAAGCTGGGCAATTAACTTCAAAAGAATTAGTTATGTATTATCTTCATAGAATTGCGAAATATGATCAAGAAGGACCAAAAATCAATTCTATTTTAGAAATCAATCCAGACGCTATTTTTATTGCAGAAGCGTTAGATTATGAAAGAAAGACAAAAGGTGGACGGGGACCATTACATGGTATACCTGTTTTACTTAAGGACAATATTGAAACGAATGACTCTATGCATACAAGTGCAGGTACGATTGCCCTGGAACAAAATATTAGTAGTGAAGATGCATTTCTCGTTACGAAACTACGAGAAGCAGGAGCAGTGATAATAGGAAAAACAAATATGACAGAATTAGCAAATGGAATGTCTTTTGACATGTGGGCTGGATATAGTGCAAGAGGTGGGCAAACAATAAATCCATACGGTACAGGTGAGGATGATATGTTTGTTGGAGGCTCAAGTACAGGGTCTGCGATAGCAGTTGCCGCTAATTTTACAGTAGTATCTGTTGGAACGGAAACAGATGGTTCTATATTGAGTCCAGCTGTTCAAAACTCTGTAGTAGGTATTAAACCGACTGTTGGTCTAATTAGTCGTAGGGGAATTATTCCGCTTACTTATTCACAGGATACAGCGGGACCATTTGCTAGAACGGTAACAGATGCGGCTATTTTGCTAGGGAGTTTAACTGGGTTAGACGAGAAGGATGTAGCTACTCATAAAAGTGAAGGTAAAGCAGAACATGATTATACAAAGTATCTTGATGACAATGGTTTAAATGGAGCAAAGATTGGTGTATATAGCAATGCACCAAAAGATTATTATGAAACTGGTGAGTATGATGAAAAATTGTTTAAGGAAACGATTGAAGTATTGCGTAGTGAGGGAGCGACAGTGGTAGAAGATATTGATATTCCATCTTTTCATAGGGAATGGAGTTGGGGAGTATCGCTATATGAACTAAAGCATAGTCTAGATAACTATCTTTCTAAATTACCTTCAACTATTCCGGTACATTCTATTTCGGAATTAATGGAGTTTAATAAAAACATAGCAGAAAGAGCTTTGAAATATGGACAAACTAAATTAGAAATAAGAAAAGATTTTCCTAATACGTTAAGAAATCCTGAGTACTTAAACGCAAGATTAGAAGATATATATTTTTCTCAAGAAAAAGGTATTGATTTTGCGTTGGAAAAATATAATCTTGATGCGATACTGTTCCCTTCTTATATAGGTTCTACTATAAGTGCGAAAGCAGGTTATCCGTCTATAGCGATACCTGCGGGATACATGGATAACGGCAGACCGTTTGGAATTACGCTTGCAAGCACTGCTTTTTCTGAGGGAACTTTGATTAAACTAGCATACGCTTTTGAACAAGCGACAAAGCATCGGAAAATCCCTAACTTATCATGAATAAAATAAATAGGACAGGGATTCCTGTCCTATTTATTTTGTTAATTAGAGTGAAATATTTTTCTGCTCTGTCTTATCATATTTTAATAAGTTAAAGGATAAACAAGCAGAGCATAATATAAGGATTGAAGCGAGAATATAAATCGTACGAACACCGAACAAATCGGTAATAATTCCAACGCTAAGCATAGAAAGACCAGAAGCTGTCGAGAGGAGAGCGCCATGAGCTGTATACATTTTTGATAATAAAGTAGGGGGAACACTAGATTGTAACACTGTTGTTTGAGAAATATCTCTAATTTGATAACATGGCCCCATTAGAACGCATAGAAAAAGCGCAATAAACCCGCTACTTGTCATACCATATAAAAATGTAAGAATACTAAACATAAGAGAGCCTATCGCCATGGAGCGTATTAAATTGTTTTGAATGTATGTACTCATTTTCCATGCTAATATCCCGCCAATTAACGTCCCTACATAATAACTTGTGTTAATATATCCCCACCATTCTTCTCCTTTATGAAGGACAGTTGTTACATAAGCCATTGTAATAGCACCGATCCATATCGTCCCTGCGAAAGTTTCAATTAAGTCCATACATGTAACGATACGGAGAGAAGGGTTTTGAAATAAGAGTTTCCAACCTTCCAGTAAAGCAGCGCCTTTTGAAGAAGAAGGTTCAATTACTCGTTCAGTATGTATGGAACGTAATGAAAGGTGTAGTGCAACACACCCCAAAATCATCAAAATGTTATTCATCATGAGTGTAGAAGTGGTGCCGATAAGAAGAACTATAACACTTGTAAATGAATAAGCAGCGGCTTGCGCAATTTGTGTGGAAAAGGAAAAAATACTATTTACTTTTACTAATTGTTCTTTTCGTGTAAGGCGAGGAAGGATACCGTATAATAACGGTGCGCTCCAGCCGCTACATAAAGAAATGAAAAAAATGAAAATGAATAGTGTTACAACGTTTGAGGAAAGGGCCGGGAATAATATCATTAATAAAAATAATAGAACAGTTTTTGTCCATTGTAGTGTGAAAAGTAAGGAATAAGATGAAAAACGATTCATTATAAGTGGTGCAGATGTATTTGCTATTAGATTAGTTATCACTTGGAGTAATGGAAACAGAGCAGTTAATGTAGCTGATTTCGTTGTGATATACATATGAGTTGTAATAATCATGATGTATACGATGTCAGCGAGAGTAATGCATATTTTAGAGCCTAAATAGTAAATTAGTGAACGATTTTGCAACAAGCACACCACCTTCCTAAAAAATAATATTTTAGTAGTTAAAATAATTATAAATTGAAAATTAAATTTTCGAAAGAATTTCATTTTTTGTCGCTTTTTGAAAGGGATTTTCATGTATAATGAAGAATATATTAATATAGTATTTTATTAATACTTTTTATAACAGTGAATATGTACAATAGCTTGTAGTAAATGCCCTGGTATAAGAAAGGGCGGATAAACCATTCTTTTCTTCATATACATATAGAAAATGAGAAAGAAAGTGAGGGTTGCATATGGCTGCTTGGGTGATTTGGTTTATAATAGCTGGTATTTTATTTATTGCGGAACTGTTGTCGATTACGTTTTATATGCTTTGGCTTGGAATTGGAGCTGTTGTCGGAGGTCTAATTGCTTTGTTTGCCCCTGAAGCACTACTGTTACAAGTTGTTGCTGGTGCGATTGTAAGTTTAACATTGACTTTCTTTACGAAAAGAATTTCAAAAAACTTTCGAGAAGCAAAAGGTTTTACTGATACAGTAGATTTGCTTGTCGGTAAAAAAGGCATTATTATGCAAGCGATTACAAATGAAGTAAATGGTATTGTGAAGGTGGATGGAGATACTTGGACAGCTATTGCAGATGATCCAATTGATGTTGGAGAAAAAGTTATTGTTATAAAGAGGAATAGTACTATATTACAAGTTAAAAAGGAGAGTGAATAAATATGGCAGTAGCATTAACATTAACGATTATTTTAGCACTAATTGTTGTTACATTTATCGCATTAACAATTAAAATTATTCCACAGCAAAAAGTTGGAGTCGTTGAAAGATTTGGTAAGTTTCAGCGTATTATGGAGCCAGGGTTAAATTTATTAATACCAATTGTAGACCGCGTTCGTGTATATCATGACTTACGTATTCAACAAACAAATGTACCACCGCAGAAGGTAATTACGAAAGATAATGTACAAGTAGAAATTGATACAATCATTTTCTATCAAATTGTGGAACCAGAACTTGCGACATATGGTATTTCGAACTATGAATATGGTGTTCGTAACATTACTTCTGCAACGATGCGCCAAATTATCGGTAAAATGGAACTGGATGAAACGTTATCTGGTCGTGAAAAAATTTCAACAGAAATTCGCTTAGCACTTGATGAAGCAACAGAAAAATGGGGCGTTCGCATTGAGCGTGTTGAAGTTGTTGATATTAATCCGCCAAAAGATGTGCAAGCATCGATGGAAAAACAAATGAAAGCAGAACGTAATAAACGTGCGATCATTTTAGAAGCTGAAGCTGCAAAACAAGATAAAGTTCTTCGTGCTGAAGGTGAAAAGCAAAGTAAAATCTTAATGGCTGAAGGTGATAAAGAAGCACGTATTCGAGAAGCTGAAGGTATAAAGGAAGCAAAAAAACTAGAAGCGCAAGGGGAAGCAAGAGCGATTGAGGAAATTGCAAAAGCAGAACAAAATCGAATTGAATTACTTCGTGCAGCAGACTTAGATGAACGCGTACTTGCTTATAAATCATTTGAATCATTGATTGAGGTTGCAAAAGGGCCAGCAAATAAAGTCTTTATTCCGTCTAATGCAATTGAAACACTTGGTACTCTCGGGGCAATTGGAGAAATCTTTAAAGAAAAACAAGCGAAGAAATTGCCTTCTTCAGATACACAAAAAGAACAATAAGAGTGAAAAAGAGAAATGGGGTGCCATTTCTCTTTATATTTTTGAGTAGGATAAAAAATATTAGTCATTTGCCATTATGGATAGGGCTTTTTTGTTTGTCACTTTTCAAAGAATTATAAGTTTAGAGTGTTTGGAATTGTTAAGTGGAATAACACGTTTACTAGACGGTTAAAAAACTGTCAAAGTAATATATTTTTGTTAAAGAAAATTTTAAATATGATATAATGGAATTTTGTGGATATTAAACAAGGGAGTGGGAAACAAGTGCAAATATTATTAATACGTCACGGTGAATCCGAAGCAGATATTTTACATGTACATGAAGGACGAGCTGACTTTGAATTAACAGAAAAGGGAAGACAGCAAGTGCAAAGGCTTGTACAGAAAGTGAAAGCAGATTTTCCACCAGATTTCATTTGGGCAAGTACATTAAAGCGTGCTCGTGAAACTGGTGAAACGCTAGCTGAAGGAATTGGATGCCCAATTCAACTAGAAGAGGAATTAATGGAGTTTAATAACGGAGTGCAAGCAGGCTTATCTTTTGAAGAAGCAAAGAAATATCCAGAGCCAAAGTTTCTTCATGACCGTTTTGAAAATGGGGAATCATTTATTGAATTTAGAATGAGAATAGAAGGAATCTTTTCTAAAATCGTGACAGAGAATACTTATGAACGGATAGCAATCGTTGCACACGGTGGTGTAATAAATAGTCTATTACGTGCGTTTTTCAAAATGCCCATTTCAATGGACTATTATTTTAAAATGGGAGATACGGGAATAAGCTTAATTGAAATTGATGGCGAACAAAAAACGGTGCATTTCATTAATGATACGAATCATTTGGACGGGATGTAAAGACCCGTGTACAAAGTAGTGTTTTTTGATGTTGACGGTACGCTTTTAAGTGAGATTGATAGAAGTATGCACGAAAGTACAAAAGAAGCGATACAAAGATTAATAGATAAAGGAATTCACGTAGTTGTTACAACAGGGAGACCATATAGCTTATGTTCGCAATTTAAAGAGCTGGGCATACATACAATTATTTCTGCAAATGGTGCACATATTAAGTGTGGGGAAACAGTTCTACATAAATCGGTACTTTCAAGTGAAATCGTTCATGATATCTCAGAGTTTGCAGAATTACATGGTCACGGCGTTTCTTATTTTACTGAGGGTTTTACAATGAACGGAATAGCCTCAGATAATGAGCGTGTAATGCAAGCGCTTAGCGAGACGTTAAATTTAGGGGAGTACCCTGAAAAAAGCAAGGATTTGTCTGAAGAAATCTATTGTTTATGTCTGTATGCGGATGAAATAGAATCTCAAAAATTTATTGAAAAATACCCAATGCTTACATTCGACCGTTTTCATGGTTATGTCATAAATGTATTGGAAGATAATAAAGTATCGAAGCTCACCGCAATTCAAAAAGTATTGGATCACTTAAACATTTGTAAATCAGAAGCAATTGCTTTTGGTGACGGTGGAAACGATATTGAGATGTTGCAGTATGTAGGATTAGGTATTGCGATGGGGAATGGCGGAGAAGTACTAAAAACAAAAGCTGATTTCGTTACAAAGAAGGCGAGTGAAGGTGGTATTTTATTTGCTTTAGAGAAGTTTCATGTCGTCTAACATACCTTTATTGGAATAAAGGTATGTTAGGATCTTTAATGTGCTCGCACAATAAAATATGAATTTGCCCACGATGATGATAAAAGTGTGCAACAATTTCAAGCAACCATTCAAAACGGGAATAAGAAATACCCCAATAAGCAGTCTTAATTTCCGCTAATTCTTCATTGGAATAGAATAAAAAAGTTTTAGAAAGTAAATCGTAGCCCTGTATCATCGTTTTTTGCATTTGCGTAATTGTTTCGGGTGTTTGTTCTTTATAGAAAGTGTGTAGTTGTTTTTCAGTACTACCATTAAAAATGAGTAAATCCGCATGGCAAATAAGAGAAAGATGTGCACACATTTCAAATAGAGATCGCTTTGCGTGAATGGGCTGTATTTTTAAATCGGTTTCATTATATTGGTTAAGCATTTGAATAGAAGTATCAACAGCAACTTGTAGTTGATGCAAGGCAGGTTGAACAAACATTGTAATTCTCCTCTTCTCCGTATATAATAGTTTCTTAAGAGTATTATATCATACTCAAAATTCCGAAAATTCTAGTAGTTTGACTAGCATATTGAAAAGTATTATATTGTAAAAGGTCATATGAAACGTGAAATAGAATGGAATGCAATTATTGAGTTAGGAGTTAGACCAATGAGTTTGAAATATGGAAGAGATACAATTATTGAAGTTGACTTAAATGCAGTAAAACATAATGTAAAAGAATTTAAAAAGCGTGTGAATGATGAAAATATTGCAATGATGGCTGCTGTAAAAGCAAATGGGTATGGTCACGGAGCGGTTGAAGTTGCGAAAGCTGCTATTGAAGTAGGAATAGATCAGCTTGCAGTTGCATTTGTAGATGAAGCGATAGAGTTAAGAGAAGCAGGAATTAACGTGCCGATTTTAATTTTAGGTTATACATCAGTAGCAGCTGCGGAAGAGGCAATTCAATATGACGTTATGATGACTGTTTATAGAAGTGAAGATTTACAAGGTATAAATGAAATCGCAAACCGTCTTCAAAAGAAAGCGCAAATTCAAGTGAAAATTGATACAGGAATGAGTCGTATCGGTTTACAAGAAGAAGAGGTTAAACCATTTTTAGAAGAATTAAACCGTATGGAGTATGTAGAGGTAGTAGGAATGTTTACACATTACTCTACGGCAGATGAAATTGATAAATCATATACGAATATGCAAACAAGTTTATTTGAGAAAGCTGTCAATGCAACAAAAGAATTAGGAATTCATATTCCATATATTCATAGTTCAAATAGTGCAGGTTCAATGGAGCTTAGCAATACATTTCAAAATATGGTTCGTGTAGGTATTGGAATATATGGAATGTATCCTTCAAAAGAGGTAGATCATGCAGTCGTTTCTTTACAGCCTGCGTTGTCGTTAAAATCAAAAGTAGCTCATATTAAACATGCGAAGAAGAATCGCGGTGTAAGTTATGGGAATACGTATGTAACGACTGGTGAAGAATGGATTGCAACTGTACCGATTGGCTATGCTGATGGATATAATCGTCAGTTATCTAATAAAGGGCATGCATTAATAAATGGAGTTCGAGTACCTGTTATTGGCCGTGTTTGTATGGATCAACTTATGTTAGACGTTTCAAAAGCAATGCCAGTACAAGTTGGGGATGAAGTAGTATTCTACGGTAAACAAGGTGAAGAAGAAATTGCGGTAGAAGAAGTAGCGGATATGTTAGGTACAATTAACTATGAAGTTACATGTATGTTAGACAGAAGAATTCCACGAGTTTATAAAGAAAATAATGAAACGGCTGCTGTCGTAAATATACTAAGAAAAAACTGAATCGTTATGATTCAGTTTTTTTATTTTTGACAAATGAAAAATGTTCTGTTTGTACCGTGTAATTGAATGTTCTTAAAACCTACAGATTCCAATGAAGAAATTATTTCTTCATTGGAATAACAAGCTTCCTCAAAAGAAAAGTCACTTCTTTTCCAATTATTATCTATGTCATGTTGAAATAGTATAAAGTTCATTTCTGCTTTTTTATTTTCGTTATCATATGTAGAATCAATTGTACATACATATTCTTCCGCTGAAATATGAAATGAAGCAATCCAATTTTCAAGAAAACCTTTCTCCATATTCATATCAAATACGAATGTACCTTCGCTATGTAATACGGAGTAAACATTATGAAAAACATTTTTTAATTCATCTAATTTTAAAATATGGTTTAAGCTATCGCCAGTAGAGATAACATAGTGAAATTGCTCATTTATATTGAAATAACGAGCATCATCGACGATAAAGGTTGCGTCTGGCGCGTTTTGACGTGCGTATTCAATCATTTGGGCAGAACCATCTATACCAGTTACTAAAAAAGTATTATCAATTAATTTCTTAGTAAGGTGACCAGTCCCGCAGCAAAGATCTAAAATATGAGAATGTGGTGGTGCATATTGTAAAACGAGTTTTTCCAAAAGTAGATAGGAGTGTTCAGCATAATGCCCCCAATGTTTATTATAGATGTCTGCAAAAATATCATAATCAGAATAAATTAGTTTTTTACACATATGTATTCACCTCAAGATTCATTACATTATAATAGTCATGCTTCTTTTTCATTTCAAAACCACATTGTGTATATAGTTTTAAAGCGTGGTTATTTTTTGTTTCGACGTCTAATTCAATTGTTGAAATTCCTTTTGTAATAAGGGTATGTACCATATAACTAAGAATATCTTTTCCGTATCCTTTACCTTGATAAGAAGGATGAACAGCGAATCCTGATAGTGTAGTAGATTGTTCTTGCTCAGAAACTGTAATCGTTCCTATTACTTTTTCGTCGATAAGAGCACAGTAAACTTGATAGGAAGGGGAATTCATCATTTTTTGTAACCATGTAGCGGTATTTTTTGCTGAATCTCCAAAAGCTTTACTGGAAATTTCAATAAGATCAAGAAGTGACCCTGAAGATGCAAGAGTGAGCTGTATAGTATTCTTTGTTGATTTTTGCACTTCTTTTGCTTTGAACTCCATACTATATTCACTATATAAATAAGGTAACTTCATATGTCTTGCAAATTCTTTCCCAGAAGCAGAATCCCCATTCATAATAAGAAGAGCTTCATCTGCCTTTCGTATTCGTATTTCTTTCATTGCGGTTTGTAAAAGAGTAGTGCCTATATGTTGTTTCCTATAGTTCGGATGAACAAACCCTATTAACTCCAGTTTTGTCGGTCTTTCAAAATCATACATACTTAATGCACCGATTAATTGAGTATTATCATAAAATAGGAAATCATTTATCTCTTCATTAGTACGAGCACTTAAAAAGTTTATATGTAAATCTGATGAGTAATTAATTTGATCGTGTTGCCCACAAATATGAGCTAAATCTTTCATTCGCTGAATTTCGTTTGTTATTAAAGATTTCTTTTGTTCAATATTCATTTCATAACCCCTCTCATTCGTATTTAAAAATAGGATGGATGACTAAGCCACTTTTTTAACTCCACGCTGCCCTGAACAGATAATAACCGGTACAAATATCGATAGGGAGGTCTACATTCTGCAAGATGAGGAAGGGGCATAATGGTTTCGTAACCTTGTTTAAAAGCATGTGCCTCTTTTTCTGTAAACACATATTCTAAGCCGATAAAGTCAAACTCCCGGGGAGCAACGGCATAGGCTTCTGTATCTACTAATCCCGTAATAGTTGTACCATCTGATAAAAACTGAGTAGGGTCCATATCAATTAAAACGAGCGTTGATTCCTTTGGTGCTGGTAAGGAAGAAAGTTGTGATTCAAAAGTAGGAAATGCATTTTGTATGCTTTCATTATTGGAATAAAACATATTCACAAGCTCTTTACTCACATTTAAAATGTGTGATTGGAATTCATCTAGTGTAATTTGGAAGGAACCTAATACATTTCCTATGTAATCGGCTTTAAATGTATGTATTTCTGCAAGCCCTTTTCCTAGACTGAATAAAATAGAATCTGGTTGCCCGATAAAAGATTGAACTGTGTTACCTACTAACTTTTCGGCTACAACGAATTCACGGCCATTTAAAATATGTTTTTCTAATATTGCTGGGATAGGAAGATTAGTATGTTCTTGCAGCAATGTATGTACAGTTTTTAAATGATGTACGTTCCTTGGATTAATTCCAAATAGGTTTTTACATCCCCACCAAAAATCATTATTTGGCTCTTCATTCATTTTAGAAGAACGAACGATGACTTCTGCATCTTCTGTTCGGACGAGAAACACATCGCTTGCATGGTCTTCATAACCTGGGTGTAAAGCTTGAATAGATAAAATAGGTGAAGTGAATAGTTGTTGTAGCATGAAGTTGCTCCTTTTTTCTGTAAATTCTATAAATTCATTATATAACAAAATGTGTTCCAAATGGATAAAGATAAGGACAACATAGAACTTAAATAAATTTATAGTGAGAAATCAGTGTGGAAATTATATTTTTCTAGTTTTGTATGAATTATCAAAATAATGTTTCTGATGATAAATCTGTAAAAATGCCTGAATGTAAATCCCGTATTTTTCAATAAATGAAAGGTTAAGCATACTTTTATAAGAGTTATAATGTAGGTTATGAAAAATATTTCTCAATAATAAAATGAAGTGAAAAATATGAAGAAGTAGAATAGATTCCTTTATAATAGTTTTAAATTAATTAATATAATTAACTATTAATATTGTTAGATAGGAGAGAATATGATGGCAAATGTACTCGTAATAAATTTTCCTGGAGAAGGTCATATAAACCCGACTTTAGCTATTGTAAGTCAGTTAATTCGGCGAGGGGAGACAGTTGTTTCGTATTGTATTGAAGATTATAGAAAGAAGATTGAAGCAACAGGTGCAGAATTCCGAGTGTTTGAGAATTTCCTCTCTCAAATTAATATTATGGAACGAGTAAATGAAGGTGGGAGTCCTTTGACGATGCTATCTCATATGATTGAGGCATCAGAGCGTATTGTGACTCAAATTGTAGAAGAAACAAAAGGGGAAAAGTACGATTACTTGATATACGATAATCATTTTCCCGTAGGACGTATTATAGCCAATGTTTTAAAATTACCTAGCGTTTCTTCTTGTACAACATTTGCTTTTAATCAGTACATTACTTTTAATGATGAACAAGAATCAAGACAAGTAGATGAAACGAATCCATTATATCAATCTTGTTTAGCGGGAATGGAAAAATGGAATAGGCAGTATGGAATGAAATGTAATAGTATGTATGATATTATGAATCATCCTGGTGATATTACTATTGTATATACTTCAAAAGAATACCAGCCGCGTTCAGATGTATTCGATGAATCGTATAAGTTTGTCGGCCCATCAATTGCTACTCGAAAAGAAGTAGACAGCTTTTCTATGGAAGATTTAAAAGATGAAAAATTGATTTTCATTTCTATGGGAACAGTTTTTAATGAACAACCTGAACTATATGAAAAATGTTTTGAAGCGTTTAAAGATGTAGAAGCGACAGTCGTATTAGTTGTTGGTAAGAAAATAAATATAAATCAATTTGAAAACATTCCGAATAATTTTAAGTTGTATAATTATGTGCCGCAATTAGAAGTATTACAGTATGCTGATGTATTCGTGACACATGGTGGTATGAATAGTTCGAGTGAAGCGTTATATTATGGTGTCCCGTTAGTTGTAATTCCGGTAACAGGAGATCAGCCTTTAGTTGCGAAACGAGTGACCGAAGTAGGGGCTGGAATAAGGCTTAATCGTAAAGAATTAACTTCTGAATTGTTACGTGAGACTGTAGAAAAAGTTATAGATGATGTGACGTTTAAGGAAAATAGTCGTAAAGTTGGAGAGTCACTTCGAAATGCTGGTGGGTATAATAGGGCAGTTGATGAAATATTTAAAATGAAGATGAATTCATATTTAAAACTTAAATAAATGTTTGGAGCACACTTACTGTAATACGTAAGTGTGTTTTTTAAATAAATTACATAAAAAATCACTGTAAAGGTGAAACTTTTGTGTATATAAACTCATATCTTTGAATTAGTAGTAAAATTACGTTAAAATAATACTAAGAAAATATATAAGTTTTGGGGGTAATGAATGAAAAGAGTATTTGAATACGTATTATTAACAATTGGGTCAATTATTGTAGCGGGTTCATTAGAACTTATTTTAGCACCTAATGGATTAGTAGATGGCGGGGTAACGGCCATTGCTATTATGGCGAATAAAGTTGCAGGATTGCCGCTTTATGGAGTGTTCTTAGGAATTAATATCCCGATTTTATTATTTACTGCAAAAGTAATGGGGAAGAAGTTCTTCATCCGTACATCTTATGCAAATGTAGTTACAACACTCGGATTAATCTATTTAAAACCATTTCCGGCGATTACAACTTCTGAACTATTAATTGTACTTTATGGCGGAGTACTGTTTGGAATTGGCGTTGGGATTGTTGTTAAAATGGGTGGCGCAATAGATGGATCAGAAATGTTAGCGGTTTGGATGAACAAACACTTTAAAGTACCGATTAGTACATTTTTACTTGCTGTAAATGCAGTTATTTTCATATTTGTAGCGATTTTATTTTCAATTGAACAAGCGATGTTCTCATTAGCAATTTTCTATATTGTTACGAAGATGATTGATTTCATATTAGATGGTATTAATCAAGGAAAGAGCGTTATGATTATTTCTGGTAAAAATAAAGAAATAGGCGATCTACTTATGAAAGAATTGCAATTATCCGTTACGTATCTACATGGAGAAGGTGGTTTTTTAGGAGAACATAAGAGAATCATTTATTGTATTACAAACCGTTTCATTTATCCGAAAATGAAAGATCTCGTTCTCTCTGTAGATCCAACTGCTATCATTGAAGCTTCCTATTCAACAGAAACAACTGGTGTTAAGCGTCCGGGAAGGACTGCGAGATCAGAAAAATAGTGAATGAAAATAGCTCCACGTAAGTATAACTTGCGTGGAGCTATTTTTATTTAGCGAACCAGGCCTTTTTCAGTAATTGGACAACGGTTTCGATACGATCCTCTGGAATACTGCCAAAACCGAGCAATACATACGACTCATCCATTACATTATGAACAGAATCGTATGTGGAGAGAGGGTATAACTTAATACGTTCTTTTGCGGCTGCATGAATAAGTTCTTGTTCATTCATCCCGTTATGAACGTGAAGTACAATATGAAGTCCGGATTGTTCACCGAGTATATGAACGTTATTTCCCATCTCGTTTGTAATAGATGTAATTAAAGAAATATGTTTTCTTTTATATAACGTCCGACTTCGGTTAATATGACGTTCCCAATCACCATTTTGAATAAACGTGGCAAAGGTAAGTTGCTGCAGCGTAGAAACAGTTTGTTTAAACATACCACCAAGCTCATCATAGGCTCTTAACAGATGAGGTGGTAAAACAATATATCCCATTCGTAAAGAAGGTAAAAAAGATTTCGAGAAAGTTCCCATATAAATAACACGTTCATTTGCATCTAGTCCTTGTAAAGAAGGAATAGGTTTTCCTATATAACGGAATTCCCCGTCGTAATCATCTTCAATAATATAGCCCTTACAATCATTCGCCCATTTTAATAACTCGAGTCTTCTAGATAACGGCATAATGATTCCAAGTGGAAATTGGTGAGATGGAGTGACATACGCTACATTGCAACCCGATTCACGTAAAGCGGAAATATGAATCCCTTTATCATCTAAAGGGATAGGGTGAACGGTAAGACCAGAACTTTGAATCATAGCAGGAATACGGTGAAATCCAGGGTTTTCGATTCCAAATTCCTTTTTTGAACCAAGCAGCTGAAGTAGTAGCCAAAGAAGAGGCTGCGTACCTGCTCCGATAATAATTTGATCAGGTGAAGAATGTACCCCGCGAGCATGATATAAATACTTTGAAATATGTTCCCGTAGAACGAGCTCACCTTGTGGATCTTCCTTAGCAAATAATTCATTTTCATACTGAAATAAAGTTTCGTGTATTGCTCTTTTCCAGTTTGTTATCGGAAAAGCTTTTTGATCAATAAGTCCTTGACTACAATCATAATCATATTGTTCGTTTTCTTTATTGTTAGCACTGTTTGACGCAATTTGCTGTTTCTTTTGAATGACATCAATATCAACTTCTGCAACAAAAATCCCACGTTTCGGTTTGCTTTCTACATACCCTTCAGCTAGTAATTGTTGATAAGCAGATTCCACTGTAATACGGCTCACATTAAGTTGTAATGCTAAATTTCTGTGAGAAGGAAGGCGTGTACCGGCACGTAGTGACCCATGAGAGATTTCAAGTTTCATATATTCATAAATTTGTAGGTAAAGGGGGGTTTTACTTTGTAATACTAATGGGATAGTCAGATCCATTCGTAGACGCTCCTTTTCATACTGGCCTTATAAAAAAGAATAAAACTGTCACTTAAGCTAAGGGCAGTGGCTTTCTATAATGATGATATAACATTTAGAAAATTTTATAAATAGTAAGGGGAGAATCAAAATGAATATTAGAGAAGTAGTAACAGAAGCGGATTTACATGACGTATTTCCTGTATTACAACAGTTAAGAACAAAACTTTCAAAAGAAGAAGTAAGTTCTTTATTTCAAAAAATGAAAGAAGAAAATTATAAACTGTTTTTGCTACGTAATGAAGGGGATGAAGTTGTGAGTCTAGCCGGTGTAGCGATTTGTACGAATTTTTATAATAAGAAGCACGTTTTCGTATATGACCTTGTAACAGCAGAAGCACATCGTTCAAAAGGGTATGGGAATGTATTACTATCATATATAGAGAACTGGGGAAAAGAAAACGAATGTGAGTCCATCGCTCTTACATCAGCATTTCCTAGATTAGACGCTCACCGCTTTTATGAAAGAGAAGGTTATGATAAGGTAAGTTTTTCTTTTTATAAAGAATTATAAAGAAGGATAGGTTCTATATGACATAATATATAGAACCTATTTTTTTATTACCTTTTTAAATGAGTAGATTGCTTGCTGTCTTTCATAAGTAAGTAAATCGTACTCGGTAAAATGGCAAGCGTCATTCCTAAAATAATTGCGATTATAGCATAACCTCTATACGGAACAGGAACGATAAATGGAAGCCCGGCTAGGAAAATACCTGCTATTATCATTGAAATACTACAAATATTTGAAGCTCTTTTTTCAAGGTGTTTATCATTCCATTCCAATGAAACCGTTGATTTACTCGTATCAATTTTGGAACTGAAATAGCCTATTACTATAAATAAAAGCCCTAATGCTAAAAATATTAAATGATCAAGAGGAAGAGTGAAGCCAAGAGCGATGAGAGCAATGACAATATCGACAAAAAATAAAAATAGTAAAATTGTGTTGCCAATCCAAAGGAGAAATTTCTGGTTACTCGCTGCTTTAGATAAAGCTAAAAATAAAAAGAATAAGAATAAGAATAAGAAGGTACATATAATTATATTTACGATAACAAAAGTGCTTTTATCCATTGTTGATGTAGGCGTTCCATTGAAGTCCCATTTCGTAACAATACGTAATGGTAAGAAGAAATAGAGAATAATATTTGTTGTAATAATAGTGAGAAATAAAGTAATACTAAATCGATTATTCATTGAATCACCAGCTTTCCACATGAATAATTGGTATCTTATAACAAAATTATACAATATAATAAACGATATTTGTTTTGATTTTTCTGAAAAAATATTATAATTATATATGAAATAAAGAGGAGTGTAGGAGGAAATTATGCAAAACGTAAGAGTAAAAGGGGATAAAGTTACAATTCGTGCAATTGAAGAATCAGATATAAAAACATTATGGGATCTCGTATTTAAAGAAGAAAATCCAGAATGGAAAAAATGGGATGCACCGTATTTTCCGTTTTCAATGCAAGAATACTCGTCTTATAAAGAGAAGATGAAAACTCGTTTAAAAGAGGAACCTCTATCCAATTTAATTATAGAAAATAACGGTCAAATTATAGGGACAATCGGGTTTTATTGGGAATATAAACCGACGCGTTGGTTAGAGATGGGGCTTGTTATTTATAATCCAAATTACTGGAATGGTGGTTATGGTACAGAGGCGTTAACATTATATCGAGATTTACTATTTGAAGAGATGGAGATTGGTAGAGTAGGAATCACGACTTGGTCTGGCAATGAACGAATGATGAAAGTAGCGGAGAAAATAGGAATGAGCTTAGAAGGTAGAATGCGAAAATGTCGTTATTATAACGGGACGTACTATGATTCTATTCGAATGGGAATGATTCGTGAAGAATGGGAAGCGTTATATGTAACGAAGGGGTGAGGAAGTATGTACGCTATTATTGCTACATTTGATCGTGTGTTTACTAATAAAATTATAGAATTGCAAAATGAAATAACAAATATCATTGGCACAAATCAATTAGCAGGAGTAGAACCTCATATTACATTAGCTGATTACAATGAGGTAGATGTTAACTTATATACTAAGAAACTAGAGGAGTTTGTAGCTGTTCAAGAAAATATGGCTGCAATAAATTTTCCTTCTGTTGGAGTTTTTTCTACTAATGGAACAATCTTTCTAGCACCGACCATTACAGATGAATTGTTAAAACTTCATCATTCTTATCATGATAATTTTAAAACTTTTCATGATAATTTAAATTCATATTATGTGCCAGGAAAATGGGTTCCGCATTGTACGATTGCAAATAAGTTACATGCAAATCAGTTTTTAATTGCAATGGAATATATTTATGAAAAATTTGATTATGCAACAGCTTCAATTGAGAAATTAAAATTAATTAAGGTGAATTATGAAAAAGGTTTTGCCATTTCTTCTAGTATATTAGCAGAATATAATTTTAAGAGAATGGAGACAACGAGATGACATATGTAATTAGAGAAATGAAGCAAGAAGATATCCATGCGGTACAATCAGTAGCGAAAGTTGCTTGGCATGATACATACGAAAGCATTATTCCGAGAGAGATTCAAGACAGATTTTTAGACGAGGCCTATTCTGATGAAAAAATGAAATATCGTCTTGAAAATACACATTTATTCGTTGCGGAAGAAGAGGGAGAAGTAATTGGCTTTGCAAATTTTTCACCTGTTAGATTGCAAAACGAAGCAGAATTAGGAGCGATTTATTTGTTGCCAGATCAGCAAGGGAAAGGGGTAGGAAGTGCTTTATTACAAAAAGGGTTAACGGAATTAAAAGGAATTCGGAAACTATACATTCATGTAGAAGCAGCGAATGAAAAAGGAAAACGTTTTTATGAAGCGAAAGGTTTTGCACAATTAGAGGAATTTGAAGAAGATTTTGAAGGACATATGATGCAGACAGTAAGGATGGTTTTATACGTATAGGGAGGATTAGTAATGAAAATTTTTGATTTTAGTGAAAAAGTGGGAAAGAAAATCTCAGCATTTCAATCTAATTTCATAATGTCAAAAATATTAAACTATAAAGGAAATGTACATATCGGTGCTATGCGTTTACGAGAGAATGGAATAATTGGATATCATGAAGCAGTTGTATCACAGCTGCTTCTTATTGTGGACGGAGAAGGATATGTATGCGGAGCAGATAAAGAAAAAGTGAAGGTGGAAGCGGGACAAGCTGTGTTTTGGGAGAAGGGAGAGCTTCATGAAACGAGTACGGAAAAGGGATTGATGGCAATTGTAATTGAGTCGGAGGAACTTGAACGAGCAATATTAATGCCTATTAAAGAGGAGAGTTGTGAAAAATGATAGAAAAGGCAAATCGGGAAGAAACGGACGAAATAATACAATATGCAGCTCAATCGCTTTTTGAAGGAACGAGGGGGAATTGTCAGTTAAGTACAGAGAAAGCAATTGAAATTACAAGGCCGATTGTAGAAAAGGGAGCATATTATGTAGTCGTTAAAGAAGAAAACAATGTAATTGGGTGGATATTAATAGGGGAAAATACGGACTATTTTTCTCATGAAAAACTAGGGTTTATATACGAATTGTATGTTTTTCCAGAGTACCGCGGGAAAGGGTTGTCAAGAAAGTTAATGGGGGCTGGTATTAAGGAATTACAAAAAAATTATTCAGAAATTCGTTTGAATGTATTTGCTGGGAATTTTGCGAAAGAGATGTACGAAGAGTTTGGTTTTGTTGAAAGACAGGTAATTATGACTTTGAAATGAGAAAAATATTGCGAGTGGGAGAAGAGAATATGTTGCGTATCTTCAAATGGTGTATCCTGCATTACAAATAGAATCAGCTTACATAAATGAAATAGGACAAAATAATGATTTAGTGAACATTTTATTGCTGGAATTAAAAATGGATAAGTTCTTAAAGATACATAAAATAAAAGGTTTTCTTTAAATTTATAGTAGATTTATAGGGTATGCCTAAAAAATATTAAATTAGTATTATATAATATAATGTTATTATAGTAAAAGATAAAATTTGGAAAAATATCATTTTTTTGTTTAGAAATTTTTAAATTATTGATATAATCAATTTGTAGAATTGATTTTTGGTTAATTTTACTATTTTTAAATTTTAAGGGGGATTTATTCATGGCAGGACAAATTCGCATGTCACCAGAGGAGCTTAAATCGAAAGCGACTCGATATGGACAAGGTGCAAATCAAATTGAGGACATTTTACGTCAACTACAAAACTTACAAAATGAATTAAGAGGAGAATGGGAAGGTCGTGCTTTCGAAGGTTTTGATCAACAGTTCAATCAATTAAAGCCAAAAGTACAAAACTTCGCAGAGTTATTACAAGAAATTAATATGCAGCTTAATAAAACTGCAGAAGCTGTTGCAAGACATGACGAAGATCTTTCTCGTAATTTCGGTCTACAATAAGACAGATAAAAAGAACTATATAATTTAGCCATGCAACCATACGTTGTATGGCTAAATTACTTTAAAACTAGAGTAAGATACGAAGTCTTTAACTTAATAGACTCGCAGTCGCAGGAGTGATAAGTAGTGAAAAAGTTCAAGTGGAGCATCTTGTTGTTTATTATTTTAGCTCTTGTGTTATCAACAGGGGTCTCCTATTTAGCGTTAAATCAAAATGTTAAGAAAGCAAATGAGAATACTACGCAAAAAATGACAGTTGCATTGGTAAATGAAGATCAAGGTACTGTATTTGAAGGTAATAAAATAGCGTTTGGAGATCAATTTGTTAAAAATGTAAATAAAAATACGAAACAAGAATGGTACGTAGTAAGTCGTGGTGTAGCAGAAAGTGGTTTGAAAAATAATAATTACAATATGATGATTGTAATACCTAACGATTTTTCTAGAAAGGCTGTTGCAATTGATTCAGAACTTCCGGAGAAATTAACTTTAAATTACAAAGTAAATGCAACTGGGAATAAAGATTTGAAAGCTGAGGCAGAAAATACAGCTTCTGCTATTTTAGAAGATTTTAATAAGCAAATCATCGATGTTTATTTTGCAAGTGTTATCGGTAAGTTGCAAGGTGCACAAGATAATATAGGTAAAATAATTGAAAAAGGAACCAATCAAACGACTATGTATAAAAAAGATGTACATAGCCCGTTGGCAAATTACACAAACCAATTTAAAACGGTACAAGATTACACTGGTATTTCTGTTAATAGTTTTAAAGGATTCCAAGATGTTTTAAAAGGGTTTGGACAAGCTTTAGATGAAGGGAATAAATCTAATAATACGTATTTAGAAGGATTTAATAACTTTCAAAAAATACAAACGGATAATAATCTGTTAGCGAATAATTTTACAAATCAATTTAATCAGTATATGAGTGATATGAATTCAGGCGATGTTTTAAAACAGTTAAGTGCATTAGAATCTGCGAATAAAATTATCGCAAATCAGTTTACGCTTTCAGAGAAAGATCCTAATATTTTAGCTGATGCTTCAACAATTCAAAAGTATTTAACAGATGTAAAAAAACAAGTGTCAGAATATGATACAGAACTTGCAGGAAAGTTAGAAAGTGATATTCAAGAGACGGTAATTAAAAAGTTAAAGCAATCTATGTCGAATGATGGAAAGCAAGAAATCTTTATAAATACATTAATGAAGCAACCAGATGTTCGAATAAAGAAACAAATCGAAAATTTAATTGCGAAATTACCTAGTTTAAACATGGAAGAAATCGGTCAAAGTGATTTGCCAGATACAACGAAATTACAACTGCAAAATGTAATTCAACTTACAAAAAAATATAATAAAGAAAATAATTTTTATTATGATCCTGTAAATAAAATATCTTTAGGAAGCGCTATTAAAGAAGTAAAGGATAAACTTTATACAGAGGGAATTACATTTAGTGATACTGCGAAAGTAATTAAAATGGAATCTTCACAAACTTTGAAGATAAATATTCCAGAAGAATTTAAACTAGATGGAAGTACAGAAGCGTTACATATTGATGGTGTGGATCGTACAAGTGACTTTCTTCAAAGCGAAGCAGGAGAAATTACAATAGCTCCTCGTAATGAAGGGGATATAAAGATTAGCTTGCATGTAAAGTTAAAAGATCCAAACATCAATATAGATGTTTTCTCTCCTGTAACGTGGCAGTGGGAATTGAGCGGGACTCATAAAAAAGAAACTAGTTCTGAAAAAGAAGAACCTAATAAAGAGGATAAAGGAACACAAACGGAAAATAGCAAGGTGGAAAATGTGGTTCATAAATCACAGTATGGCATAATGCCGTTAGTACACAATGCTAAAACGCATATTATCAAAAAAATGGAAAACACAACAGGCAATAATGAAGGAAGCCAAGGAGGCGGAACAGGGAAAGATAACGGAACTGGAGGAAATCCAGGAGGCGGAACGGGAACAGATAACGGAACTGGAGGAAACCCAGGAGGCGGAACGGGAACAGATAACGGAACTGGAGGAAACCCAGGAGGCGGAACAGGGAAAGATAACGGAACTGGAGGAAACCCAGGAGGCGGAACGGGAACAGATAACGGAACTGGAGGAAACCCAGGAGGCGGAACGGGAACAGATAACGGAACTGGAGGAAACCCAGGAGGCGGAACGGGAACAGACAACGGAACTGGAGGAAACCCAGGAGGCGGAACGGGAACAGACAACGGAACTGGAGGAAACCCAGGAGGCGGAACGGGAACAGACAACGGAACTGGAGGAAACCCAGGAGGCGGAACGGGAACAGACAACGGAACTGGAGGAAACCCAGGAGGCGGAACGGGAACAGACAACGGAACTGGAGGAAACCCAGGAGGCGGAACGGGGACAGATAACGGAACCGGAGGAAATCCAGGAGGCGAAACGGGAACAGATAACGGTAAAGTTATTGAAAGTACAACGAATCAAGTTGTACATCAAAAAACAGAAGTATTAACAAAAAATATATCTAATGTATTAATAAAAGAAGCAGTAGATACAGTTGAAAGTTATCAAGGTTTAATGAGCCTTTACGAAATGTATTATGGGATTGATTTAAGAACGAAAGATGTAGGTCCTAAGCTAGAAGAGGGAAGTTTAGATGCAATTGCAACTGAACAATCTTTGTATTACGTATTAAATAAACAAAGCTTAATTGACTTAATTTCAAATCTTGTTTCAGCTAGTATTACGAGTGAAATAAAGCAAGATATGACAGGTTTAAAACAAAAAATGGACTCTTACCAACAACTCATTACTAGTGCAGATCAAAATTCAATGCTATTAGCAGAGAAGTTAAATGAAACGATGCAGCAAGCAACTAGTATGAATCAAAATTTAGGAGAGTATGTAAAAGGTTTAGCGAAATGGCGTGAGAGTAGCTTAAAGTTAGTGGAAGAGCAACAAGTATTAACGACTAATAATGCAGGTGAACAAACAGCTGTATTATCGTTAGACTCTGGTATTAAATCTTTAACGATGCAAACTCAGTCATTAGTAGAGAGTTCAAAGCATAGTTTAGCGACATCAGATGATGTGTATAAAACATTTGACCAAATTAATGGACAAGCAAAAGAAATTCAAGACAGCGGAACGACAATTGTTTCGAAAGCAGATTCTTTATTAAATGATTTTACGAAGAAAATGGAAGATGATAAAGCATTCTCGAAAAACTTTACGAAGATTTTGGCGAATAGTCGTATTGGAGATCGTCAAAATGAGATGCTATATGAGTTTTTATCTAGTCCAGTTCAGAAACAAAATGATGGGGTAATTGTAGCTGGTAATGCTTTTACACCATACTTAATCGTATTAACTTGTTTCATTGTTGCGTTATTTACGGCATATGCAATTGCGAATCAAGAAAAGAAACGAACACAATCAGATCATTTTGAAGAGAGATTCTCTTTAATTGATATGAATGTACCAACTACAGTAGTAGCATTTGGAATATCGATTGTGGAAGGAATCAGTATAGGAGTCATCTCAGGCCGTCTTTTAAAATTCGGTCAGGATCAAAGTTTACTATGGATTGCGTTTATTACAATCATTATGATGGCGTTCGTATTAGTTTCAACATACTTACTACGACAAATAAAAATGGTAGGAATGTTTATCTTATTAGTATTTTTAAGTATGTATCTATTTTTAACTGAAGCAGTTGGAAGTAAAGTAGACCAAATGTCTTCTGTAGGTAAATTGCGTCAATTTTCACCGCTTCAATATATAGAAAGTTTTCTAAATGATTTTATTAGCGGTAAAGATACAGGAAAAGTTATTTTTATCGTATTGTTTGTAATTGCCATTATAGGATTAGTTAGTAATCTATTTGTATGGCACAAGAAATGGGAGGAAAAAGAAGTAAATGATCAAACAATGGAGCATAGTGGTTAAGTTATCATTTATTTGTTTCCTTTTACTGTTTGTCGCGCTACCGATTAGGAGCGCGGCGGACAGTTATCTTGGTGATGATGGAAAGATTCAGTTTAAAGTAGACCGCTTTGAAGATAAAGACCAAGAAAAAAATAAAAAGGAACATAAGGAAACAGAATTAGATAAAGCATCAATTGAGTTATTTAATAAAGATATAGAAGAAGAAATTCAAAAAAAGAAAAAGAAAGAACAAAAAGAGATGGAATCCTTAAGAGATTCTCTTTTTATAAAACAAAAAGAAAATAATCGTGTTAAAGATACGAAAAACAGTTTGTTTAGCAGTGAATACGTTGTAAGAAAAAGCGCTGATGAAGTAGCAAGTAATCAAACAATGAATGAAAAGCCAATCAGTACAACAATAATCATATTGTTAGGCGGCAGTGTTTTACTTATTTGCATCGGTATTTATACGGTTCTTCGGAAAAGTTGGAGGTAAAGTAATGGCAATACAAACGCATATTAATGTAACGGTAGATTTTAGTAAATGGAATGGAAATACATATGATTTGCGTATTCCGAATCATCAATCTATTAAATATTTATTGAAAAACTTATTAGATACGTTAAAGATTGATAGTCATGAAGGTTCACATTTTGTAATGAAAGTGAAAAATAAGTCAATTATTTTAACAGATAATGATCGTTTAATTGATCACCAAATAACAGACGGAGATATTTTACAAGTTTTATAAAGAATATTTCTTACTTGTAGTTTTTTGAAAATAAGTTATTACTGGTTATAAAGAAAAGGAGAAGAGGATAAACATGACGGAAAAAACAATTCAAATTGATGCAATGAACTATCAATTTCAAATAGAAAAAGAAAATTGGAAATTGGAGATGACAAAATCTCAAACACGTATAAAAGACTTCCGTCAATTCGATATAATTACGGGCGCATCATCTGACTTTGTACCATTAACGATAGAAGAAATGGATGATATGTTTACGTTTCTATTTCAAGTCGACAAAAAATTATATAAGTGGGACGACCTTGGCCGTTTTGGAAGAAATGAGAAATTGAGACTGCTTCGAAATGTTGCGCAATTTCGTAAATATTTAAATAAACGAATTACGTTCTTTTTACATCCAGACAATATAGTTTTTAATGCGAATTTAATGCCAAGTATTATACATAGAGGAATTCGAGATATTGTTCCACCAACCCCGTTGTTAGAAGAGCAATTTTTAACGCAATACAAGTGTCTAATTATTGCTTTATTCTCCGAAAAGCACAATTTTGATGATTTATATGCTGGGTTACTAAAAGATGCAAAAGAAACAACATTTGAACAGACAGTTGCTCAAATGGAAAGCTTAGATGCATTACTGCAGTTTCTTGATGACAGCTTTGAGAAGGAACAAACAAAAACAGAAAAAAATATGCAGTTAGTACCTAAAAAGAGCTATAAATCATTTAAATACTTAGCTTTTTCCTTCATAGCGGCGACAGTTATTTTAGCTGCTCCTTTAATATATTTCACTTTTATAAAATTTCCTTATCAAAATAAATTATTAGAAGCAAATGTGAGTTTCATAGCAACTGATTATGACAAAGTAATTACGCAATTAAATGAAGAGGAATTTGAATCATTACCGATTGCATCTAAATATGAGTTAGCATTTGCATACATTACAGCTGAAAAACTAGGCGAAGATCAAAAGAAATCAATTATGAAAAATATTAGTTTGAAAAGTGATGAAAAGTATTTGTTGTATTGGATGTATAACGGAAAAGGTGATTTTGATAAATCATTAGATTTAGCTAAAACTCTTGATGATCCTCAGCTTATTATGTACGGCCTTGTTAAACAAATTGAATCACTGAAAAATAATCCGGATTTATCAGGTGAAGAGCGTGATCAAAAGTTAAAAACATATGAGCAACAATTAAATGAGTATAAAAAGAAATATGGCGATGCATCAAACGATAAAGACTCGTCGAACACAGAGAAAAAAGAGTAAAGAAGCACTTGATGAGACAGTTGAAAAGGAGCAGTGAACACGGATGGAGCAACTATTAGTATTGACTTATGGAGACAAAATATATAAGTGCACATTACATCCAAATGAGCAATCAATAGTGTCGATTGGAAAAGAGTGGACAAATGATATTACGAATCCAAGTTTAGAACAAGAAGTAGAGTTAAAGTGGAATAATGAAGTAAATGCTTGGATGGTACAAAATCAATTAATAGAGTTCAATAAGGAATTTGAGATTGGAAAAACTAAAGATGTGAGCTTGAAAATCTTTATATCTATTATTGGTACAAATAAAGTGTTTGATATCGGAACGAAACATTCTCTTACATTGAGTCAAAACAGTTATGATGATATTTCTATTACCGGAACGAACGTGGATTTAATGTTATCTCGTGAAACGTTGTACGATTCTTTTAAAGTGAACGTATATGACGGGGATGTATTTCATAATTATACGAAGTTAAAAGGTAGCGTTATGTTAGAAGCAGGAGACGTATTATATTTTGATGGTGTTTTAGTAGAGATAGGCAGTGAAGATATTCAAGTATTGTCTTCAGAAGAGAACGTTAAATCTACATTACCTATTTTAGTAGAATCAGAAACAAATTATCAAAGTGGTTATCCAGACTATCATCGTTCACCACGTATTATTTACCGTGAACCAGAAGAGAAAATGACAATTGCAAAACCTTCAAGTATGCCGTCAAAACCGACTGAGCATTTGGCAAGAATCATTGCACCATCTCTTGTCATGATTGTCGTAACAGTATTACTTGCTATCTTTATGAAATATGGAATGTTTATTATTGCATCGATTGCGATGACGTTAGTAACGATTATTGTTTCTGTCACATCTTATATAAAAAATTTAAAGCAATATAAAATTGACATTGTGGAACGTGATAAAAGTTATAGAGAGTATATAAAACAAAAAACGAAAGATTTACATGCAGAAAGTGAAAAGCAACGTCATGCATTACAATATCATAATCCAAATGTTGAAGTGATACGTAATATGGCTGTGCAAGTAAATCCACGTATATATGAAAAAACAATGCTACATCATGATTTCTTAACATTTAGCGTTGGGACAGGACAAGCTAATACAAGTTTTGAAATCCAATTTAATGAAGAAGAATTTAGTCAAACGAAAGATGAATTAATTGATATAGCACGTGAACTAAGACAGCGTTATCTATCATTGGAAGATGTACCTGTTGTAACAGATTTGATAAATGGACCGGTTGGCTATATTGGACAACGCTCTTTAGTGTTAGAACAATTACAATTATTAGTTGTACAAACCGCATTATTCCATAGTTATTATGACTTGCAGTTTATTACTATTTTTCCTGAAGAAGAAAAAGAAAAATGGGATTGGATGCGCTGGTTACCTCATGGAAGTGTTCGCGATATAAATGTACGTGGATTTGTGTACCATGATCGTAGCCGTGATCAAGTGTTAAATAGTTTGTATCAAATATTGAAAGAACGAAAATTAAAACTAGATGAAAAAAGTTCAACGAATGAAAAAATGTACTTTGCACCGCACTATGTCGTTCTCATTACAGATGAAAAACTAATACTAGACCATGTTGTTATGGAATTCTTTAATGATGATCCGAGTCAATTAGGTGTATCACTTGTATTTGTACAAGATGTTATGCAAAGTTTACCGGAGCACGTGAAAACGGTAATTGATATAAGAGATGCAAAACAAGGGAACATCATCTTAGAACAAGGAGAGCTTGTTAACCGTCAATTTAAACTAAATCACGTACCGAAAGGGTTCAATTTAGAAGATGTTTCACGAGCATTAGCACCGTTAAATCATTTGCAAAACTTAAAAAATAGTATCCCAGAAAGTGTAACATTTTTAGAAATGTATGGTGTTGAGAAAGTAAAAGAACTGGATATCACAAGTCGTTGGGAGAAAAATGCAGCGCATAAATCTTTAGCTGTACCACTTGGATTACGTGGTAAAGAAGATATCGTAAACTTAAACTTACACGAAAAAGCACACGGACCACACGGGTTAATAGCAGGTACAACAGGTTCAGGTAAGTCGGAAATTATACAATCGTATATATTATCTCTAGCGGTCAATTTCCATCCTTACGAAGTAGCCTTTCTACTAATTGACTATAAAGGCGGCGGTATGGCGAATTTATTCAAAAACTTACCGCATTTATTAGGAACAATTACGAACTTAGATGGAGCACAAAGTATGAGAGCGCTCGCATCAATTAAAGCTGAATTGCAAAAAAGACAACGCTTATTTGGGGAAAATGATGTAAACCATATTAATCAGTATCAAAAATTGTATAAAGAAGGCTTAGTAAGTGAACCGATGCCACATCTATTTTTAATTAGTGATGAATTCGCGGAACTGAAGTCAGAACAACCAGAATTTATGAAAGAGTTAGTTTCAACAGCGCGTATCGGTCGTTCACTCGGAATCCATTTAATATTAGCTACGCAAAAACCGAGTGGTGTTGTAGATGATCAAATTTGGAGTAACTCGAAATTCAAACTAGCATTAAAAGTTCAAAATACGTCAGATAGTAATGAAATTTTAAAAACACCAGATGCTGCTGAAATTACATTACCAGGACGTGCGTACTTACAAGTTGGGAATAATGAAATTTATGAACTATTCCAATCAGCTTGGAGCGGAGCAGACTATGTAGAAAACAAAGAGGATAAAGAACATTTAGACGCAACAATCTATGCAATAAATGATCTAGGACAATATGAAATATTAAGTGAAGACTTAAGTGGACTTGGTAGCAGTAAAGAAGTAATAAGCGTACCATCTGAACTGGATGCTGTTATTGACTACATTCACGATTACGCAGAAATAAATGAAATTGAAGCGTTAGCTAGACCGTGGTTACCGCCACTTCCAGAAAGCGTATATTTACAAGACTTACACGCTATTCAGTTCAAAGAAGCATGGACGAAAGAAAAGAAACCATTAAAAGCAACAGTTGGTCTACTAGATCAGCCTGAATTACAATCACAAACACCATTAACACTAGATATTAGTAAAGACGGACACGTAGCGGTCTTCTCAAGCCCAGGCTACGGAAAATCAACATTCTTACAATCAGTCATTATGGATGTAGCTCGTCAGCATAGTCCGGAGCATTTGCATGTGTATTTATTAGACTTCGGAACAAATGGCTTAATGCCATTAAAATCATTACCACATGTGGCGGACATCATTACATTAGACCAAGTTGAAAAATGCGAGAAGTTTCTTCGTCGCATAGAAGACTTATTAAAAGATAGAAAGCAATTGCTAAGTAAATATGGAGTTGCGAGTCTTGAAATGTATGAGAGAGCTAGTAAGGAAGTATTACCAACAGTATTAATTACGTTAGATAACTATGATGCTGTTAGAGAAGCTGGATTTGTCGAAGACTTTGAACGCATTGTTGCACAAATTGTACGTGAAGGGGCAGCAGTAGGAATTCATTTAATGCTTACGGCTACACGTCAAAATGCATTGAGAGTACAAGTAAATACAAATATTAAACTACAAATTGCTCTATATATGATAGATGAGGCAGAATCTAGAGCTATTGTAGGAAGAACAGAGTTAAAAATTGAAGAATTAGCAGGCCGTGGTTTAGTTAAAATTGACGAACCAACAATCTTCCAAACAGCTTTACCGACAAATGGAGAAGATGTCCTTACTCGAATTGAAAATATACAAGCTGAAGGAAAAGAGATGGATTCCTTCTGGGATGGAGAAAGACCGAAAGCAATTCCTATGGTACCTGAAGTTCTGGAATACAAAGAATTCATTGCATGGCCAGAAACAAGAAAAATTATTGAAGCAGGCAAACTAACATTTGGTGTAGAAACAGAAAGCGTTACGCCTCTCGAATTAGATTTAGCGGAAGCGGCTAATATTGTTGTAGGGGGAATCAAGAAAGATGAAGTTGAAAATGTAGTTCATCAATTCCTTCAACAATTAGCTGGTAGTGGACACTTTGACCTAGGTTTAATTGATACAAGAACACGCAATTTCTCAAACTATAGAGAGAGTGCTGCTTTATATGTAGCTGAAAAAACAGGAATTGAGAAAACGATTAAACAAGTTACAAATGCTTATAAATCGAGAGAAGCGGCGTTTAAAGAGGAACAGGAAGCATCAAGTGAAGCAGTGAATCCAGCTGAATTTATTAAGAAATTTAAGCCGATTGTAATTGTAATTGCAGATGTAAATGATATTTTAAGTAATTTAGAAGATAGCGATATATATAGTTTAGCGGAATTAATAACAAATGGTGCATTTATGGGCATCCACTTCGTAATTGGCTGTGATGTTGATTCAATTGACAGTCGATACGACTTAGTTTCAAAAACAATAAAAACACAATCTCATGTTATTTTACTTAGAAAATCATCAGGCCAAATGGTCTTCGATGTATCTAATAAAGATTTAAGTAGTACAAAATTAAATCCATTTGAAGGGTATTTTGTTGAAAATCGTTTTGCTACTAGAATTAAAGTGCCAACTATTTAAGGGGGGATTTGCATGGGGATAGAGGAATTAAATAGTCAAAAATCTGGTTTATTAAGTAGTATAAGTCATCAACAAGGGCAATTGGCTGAATTACAAATGAAACTACGAAGGCTAATAACTGCTAAGGGGAAATTTGTAAATAATCTTGAAGCAATTAAACAAAATCAAGAGCAGTTTAAGTCTTTAGAAATAAACGAGAGTAGTTGGAAAGGGCAAAGAGCAACTGCTTTTAAAGAAACGTATGAACAACAAGTCATTTCTAATTTAGGGAGGTTTATTGGAGAACTAGGGAGAGTGCAAGAAGACATCGATCAAGCCATACGGCGGCTTGAAAGAGAAATCGCTACATGTGAGTCTAGTATTCTTTCTCTAAGTAGAAGTGTTTCAATGGTTGACGCTAGTATTCAAGTAGAAGTACAGAAAGCGGGGAAATGATAAATGGGGGAAATTAAATTAAATAAAGGGGTATTTGATGCGAAAGTAAGTGAATTGAAAAGTGGCGCTAGTGATTTAGGTAAGACTAAATTTAATGGTATGCAGTTGAGTCGTACGAATTTAAGTAAACTGAAAAAATATTGTGAAGCGATTGAAAAGTTATCGAAAAAAGTGCAGCAATATGAACAAATACTACAAAAAGATATTAGTAGAATTCAGCAAACAGGACAAGAAATAGTTCAGCAAGATGAAAAGCTTGGAAAAGATTTGAAAGACAGTTCAGCGCACCGTGCTATGTAAAGGGAGAGGGGGGAGAAAATATGAGCAAAATCATAGAGTTACAAGAAGTAAAAGAACTGCAAGAGCGATTTAATTCAAATGCTGAAGAATTAAATCAATATTTGGAAACATTGCAGCAAAAAATAGAGGACTTTACACAAATTAACTCTTTTCAAGGGAAAGCTGCTGCGGATATTAAGGAATATTTATCGACAGTTCATGGAACTATTATCACTGGATTTACAGCTACAGCCGAAGTGTTAAAAAGTCAATTTCAAAAAGCAATAGAGGAGTTTAACAGTGAGGTTGAAAGTGATGCAGATGCAAAAATTCATGGAAGTTATTTGGATGATGTAAAGAAAAAAGTTAATGGATATAGTGAGGGATTTAGCCACTCTAATGAAGAGGCGAAAAAAACAGTAGGTACGATTAGTGACATCGTCGCAATTCAATATCCATCATCATCAAGCATCACTGAAGGCGCTGTCAAAAGCCAAAAAGAAATCAGTGATACATTAGAAAAATTAGAGACTTATAACAGTAAGCAAAGTGACCTGCAAGAGTTTGATGAATTAATGCGTAAAATAGATGAGGGAATGAAACAAATAAAAGTGAATAATGGGAATTTGTCTAGCGCCTCAATAGGGAAGTTATTAGCTGACACATCAATTGGAAATATCATTAAGGGATTGGCAGATGCCATGACTAAGTTTGATATTGGGAATAAGGGAGCTAAGGCTACTTTAAATGCTTACATACGCATGCATTATGTTAAAAAGAAATTGGGTTTGGAAGTTCTTTTTGATCCTAAAGGCCGAAAAGGTAAAGGGGTATATACATTATCGACTTCTAAGAAAGAAGATATGGTTTTAGCAGAAAGAATACTTAAAATGGATAATAAAGATGACGTTTTATTCAAATATTTAAAGGATAAATTAGAATTTAAATTCGAAGGTTTGAAAACAACAAAGGAACAAATAAAAAAGGCACGCAGAAATATTTATAAATTACCAGAGTTTCAAAATTACGCAGATTTTCAGATGGATCGGGTGAACAAAGGATGGCCTACCGCGATTGGGAAAAAAGGACTGAGTTCATTTAAAGCTGCTTGGGCAGACGGCTTAAAGGATATTAATCCTATGAAATGGAAAGAAGCTTTTAAAGGCCTAGGTAAAGCAGGAGGAATATTGAAAGGAGCAGGTATTTTTGGAGCGGTTGTGTCAGTTGGAGGTAATATTGTAGACGCTAAGCAAGGTGTAGATGATAGAAAAGGTGGTTGGCAGTTAAAAGATGTAGTGGATATAGCAACAGATTCAGCTGTAGATATTGGAGCGAATGCTGGAGCGATGGCAGCTGGAGCTGTAGCAGGATCGTTTTTCCTTCCGCCGCTTGGTACTGTGGTAGGAGCTGGTACGGCGGTAGTTGGTACATGGCTATTAAATAAAAAATGGAATGGGGAAGACAATGCGATAGATTATGTTAAAAAAGGAGTGAAAAATGTAACTGAAAAGATTAATGAAAAATTAAAAATAGGAGAAAAACTAAAATCTGTATTTTGGTAATTAGACTACACGAAAGGTGCTTATAGATGATGGGGAATATAAAAGAAGAAGATTTAGATAAGTTTAGAATGACATGTAAAGATCGTTTAAGTCCTGAGGGTGCAATGGTGTTTATGTTTGGAGGAATACTGTATAGTTCAATAGCTATTTTTTCTATTGTTTTATCAGCTGGTTGGGATTACTGCATAGCTCTTTTCAATGATATTGAAATTGTTAAGCTAGAAGTGTTGTTATATGCTCTGCAAATAATCTTTTTTATTCTATATTTATTTCCAAAAGCTCAATTTAAATTTCAAAAGTTACAAACATTTGTCGTATTATTATATGCATTTCAATTAGGGACTATAGGGTTCACTGTTTTTATTGTTTTTGAAATAGCTAATTCTTCAATTGACCAGATTGCATTAATATATGCAGGGTTATTATTTATAGGAGCAGTTATTGTCCATATTATGGCAACAATCGATACATTTAAACAAGCGAGTAAAGGTGCATTTAGTACGGATGAGAGATCCACTTCATTTTTTAGTAATACAAAAGGAACTATGATGAAGGTGGCCACAATATACGTACTAATTCTACTTATTTTGAGTTATTTTCGTAATGATTTTGCTTTAGACGATTTTATAATGGGGGGGGTAGTAGGGAATATTTTAATGTATGCAGTGGCTATTGGTGCAGCGGAATTTCAATTATTAGCTTATTGTAGATTTAAATTTTCGTCATTTAACATATCATGGGAGCAACATAAACGAGAGTCTCCAAGATATCAAAAGAAAAATAAAAAAGGTAAATCAAAACGTAAGGCGTAAAGGAAATGAGTATAGTAGATTTAAATGTTCGTCATTTACTATAATGTGGAAGGAATATGAAGGAGAGCGTAAGTGACATTTGAAGAAACATAAAAAATATAGCCAAGAGAAAGTATAGTAAAAGGAGTAGTTATTATGAAAATTCAATATAAAGCATTATCACTTTTAAATTTAATTAGTATTACTCAAATTGTAAAAAAAGAAGATTGGTTATTACCTGCTATCGCACTGAGAAATCAAGTTGTTCATAATGGAATATATGCAGTAGGTCCTGTTCTTTTTAAATATCAGCCATTGGAAAATGAACCAGAGTACGGTGAATATACGTATTCTGTTCCAGTAAATGAGCGTGTTAAATTAGGAGAGAATTCTGCATATGAATACGTTGATGGATTAATTATTGAAGAGGCATTAAGTGTTCGATTTACTGATGAAGATGGTGATATTGAGGAGGCTTATAATTTAATACATGAGTTTGCAGAACAGCATCATATTAAATTAGATAACGGTTTTTATCACGTATGTTTAGATGTATACGGTGACATGTGGCTAGATATTTATGCTCCTATTATAGAAGTAGGTGAAACAATAAAATGATAATTGAAGGACAAAGTATTGCATATACAAATGTTGTTTCGAAAGAGTACTATTTTCATTACGAAGATATGGAAGAAGCAATTGAACATTTTATGTCAGAAATTGCAACAGCGAATTTAACAGTAAAAGGTCCGATGTTTTATGCTTTGAAAAATATACCATCTGATGAAAATATGTTCGTTGAATTATTCATGCCAGTGAATGAAGATAAAATTCCAGCATCAGAAACACTTCAATTTAGGAGCTATTATTATGTTGATGAGATGCTCATGAAACGATATACGGGAGATTATGAAAAATTAACAGAGCAAGTATATGGTGAAATGCTTCTGTATATGGAGGATAATAATCTGAATTTAGCCTCGCCAATTTATCATGTGTTTAGCGGTGATGAGTCTTTACAGTATGTTGAAGTGAAGATTGCTGTATTTAATGAAGAATAATATTTTAAGCTTGTGACTTTTAAAATATGGAAACATCATGAAATATCATAAAAGAGATAGTTTTGAATAGGGTTTGGGGAAATGACATAAATAAAACCTTCTCTTCTTGTTAGAATGAGGAGGTTTTTCGTTCTCAAATCTATATGTAATTAACTTAATATTTCGACATGTGATTTTCAACGGGCTCATTCTGTATTGGTAGTAGTTACGTTCTATAGTTCACTTTGTTGCTATTTTGAAGGGGAAAGTTTATTCAAAAGTCAATTTGTAAAGAGAGGAAGGTGTTACTTTGAATAAGGATCAGAATGTTTTGAAAACAGAGAAAAGTTGTTTTGAAAGGACAATAGTATCTATATATAAAGCGTTAGAATTTATAATGAAATATACAATGATTCTAATAATAATAATGTCAATATTTGTGATAATTGCTGCTGTTTATTTTAAAATATATGAGGGTATAGGGGCAGGTGTATTCCTCTTAATCTCGTCATTATTTGCATATTTGGTGTTTTTTAAGAAAAGTAAAAATGCCTAAATTAATAGCGGAAATAAAATTTCAAAGATTAACTATAATACGTTATTTGAAGAGGGAAAGCTTTAAATATGGCATGAATGTATAATAGCAAGAAAACCTTCTCTTTTCGTTAAAATGAGAAGGTTTTTATTTTTAATCTACATGATTTAAGTAAAGGTAGTTAAAGGTGGGACAATTGGATGTGGAATATAAAAGAAAAAGATTTAGATGAATTTAAAATAACATGTAGAAATCGTTTAAGTCCTGAGGCTGCTGTAGGTTTTATGTTAGGTTCAATCATATACACCTCATTAATAATGTTAGGTTTAATTTATGGTTTGGTGAAATTTGGTTGGTCAGTATATCCTAGTTTACTAGAGGAAACAATTATTAAAATAGAGTTATTTTTGTATAGCTTACAAATCATTTTTCTTATTGTATATTTATTTCCCAAAGCCCGTTTTAAATTTCAAAAGTTACAAGCTATAGTTATATTGCTATATGCACTTCAACTTGCGACTATAGGATTTGTAACAGTAGTTGTTTCGAGTATTTTCAGTTATTCAAATGATCGTGTTACATTGACTTATGTAGTCTTATTATTGTTAGGAGCCTTTATTATTCATATTTTTACAACAATTAATACCTTTAAGCAAGCTAGCGAAGCCGTATTTAGTAAGTCGGAAAATTCAGTTTCATTTTTTAGTAAGACAAAAGATTTTTTTATGATTGCTTCTATATTATATGTATTAACTCTCCTAATCTTAATTTATATTAATAATGATTATACGATGGAGCAAATAGGTTGGTATTCTGTATTGCCCCTTATACTGTACGCGGTGGCCATAGGTGCAGCAGAGTTCCAATTATTAGTCTATTGTAGATTTAAGTTTCCGTCATTTTATATTTCGTGGGAGGAACATGAAAGAGAACGTCAGAAAAGACTAAAGATGTATGAAGAGAAGGAAAAGAAGCAAACCAAAGAAAAAAAATAAGTTTTGCGTCGAAATGAGGAAAGATGAATGCTAAAGGAAGAAGATTTAGGGTTTTTCAAAATTGTAAATAAAAATCGATTAAGTCCGGATTATATAAGAATCTTTTATGGGGGAGTTTTTGTATATACTTCTATACCAATGCTCATCATGTTTTTAGGTATTTTGCTGAACAGTGATAAGGTTTCTTTAACACCATTTGAAACATTTTTGGTACGATCTGAGGTAAAGTTATACATTTTGGAGTTGATTTTTTTAATAATTTTCATGTCTTTAAAGGTTGCTTTTAAATTACAGAAACTCCAAGCCATCGTGACTTTATTTTATTCTTTTCAATTAGCAACATTACCATTTATCGTTATGATGGTTGAAGGAATGTTTGATTTTCCAAGTAATAATAAAACGTTAGTTTATATTGGTTTAATAATGTTAGGGGCGCTTTGTACTCACATTGTAACTACAATTGATGTTTTTAAAAAGGCAAAACATGGAGGATATAAATCGGAAGGACCAGCTGTCTCATTTTTTACTAACGCAAAATTATATTTATCGATTGGAATGACAATTAGTGTAATTGTTCTACTTATATTAATTTTTCTAAATCTTAATTATACATTTAGCCAAATGGCAATTTATGTTGTACAAACAATAATATTATATATATTCGCTGTAGTATCAGCAGAATTCGTCCTATTGGTGTATTGTCGCTTTAAATTTCCATCATTTAATATTACGTGGGAACAACATGAAAAGGAACGCCAAGAATTTATAGCAAATAGAAAAAGAATAAGAGAGAAAGAACAAAAGAGAAATAAAAACTGAAATGAAAGTTGTAAATGATACTCGTAAACTTATATAGAATAAATGCATTATTCATAAGTTAACTAGTAAAGGGAGGGATGTAATATCTTGAATAAAGATCCCAAAACTGTAAAAATAGAAAAAGGTTTATTTGAAAGTGTAATAGCACCTATTATCGTTGGGATTATGTTTATCTTTTTAATTCTATATAAAGTAGCAGAGTTTCTAGGGAAGTGGATTGTTATCTTTGGAATAATATTTTTTATTGGTAGTATATTTCTTTGCATATATCTAGAAGAATATGGAGGAGTGTTGGGCGGTGGGATAGGGTTAATATCGATGTTATTGTTATATTTTATGTTTATTAGAAAAAGTAAAAAAGGCTAGTTTAATATGAAATACTAAAAACATTTATTTACTTTCAGTTTGTCTACAAAAATAGAGTTATTACATGATTTTAGAAAAGATGGTGTAATTATATGTGGAATATAAAAGAAGAAGATTTAAATGAATTTAAAAGTACTTGCAAGAATCGCTTAAGTCCCGATTGGGCGACAGGGTTTATGTTTGGAACGATGTTTTTTATTTCATTAATAATGTTTTTTCTTATTGGAGGGTTAATAAGGTTTGGTTGGAGTTATTACCCGACTCTCTTTGATAAAATAATTGTTAGTCTTGAGTTAGTGTTTTATAGTCTTCAAGTCATTTTTTTAATTATTTATCTGTTTCCTAAGATGCCATTTAAATTACAGAAACTACAAACACTTGTGGTACTATTATATGCATTTCAGCTAGGCACTATAACATTTACAATGTTGATAATTCCAGGAATGTCAAATTATTCAATTGATCAAATTACATTAATGTATGTTGGGTTATTATTTTTAGGTGCAGTCATTTTACATATTTTAGCGACTATTGATACTTTTAGACAGGCAAGTAAAGGGGCATTTAATAAGGAAGAAGAATCCTCTTCATTTTTTAGTAAAACAAAGAGGACTGTAATAAAGTGTGCTGTAATTTATGTGTTAATTCTTCTCATTTTAATTTATGTGCATAATGATTATACACTAAATATTTTAGGATTGTATGCGGGAGGAACTTTAATAATGTACGCGGTAGCCATAGGTGCAGCAGAGTTCCAATTATTAGTCTATTGCAGATTTAAATTTCCGTCATTTTATATTTCATGGGAGGAACATGAAAGGGAACGTCAGGAATTCTTAAAGCGTTATAAAGAGAGGGAGGAAAAGAAAGCGAAAGAAATAAAATAAGTTTTGGTTTCTGAAAATTCAAATATAATATATATGCAATTAAGGATTGTATATAAATCAATGCTATTAAAAATTAAAGTATCTTCAATATAATCTGTATGAGTAAATAAATAGCAGTAAGTAAAGGTGAAATGTATTACTTTCCAAAAAGGAACATAATGAACTTAAAAATGCCTAGAGAAATCAACGGGGTGTCAGTATGAAGTTAAAGAAGAAAGCTAAGATGATGATAGTTCTGTCAATAGTATCAAGTTTATTAGGTGGATGTGGTTTTGGAGAGACAAAGATAGAGTATGAGAGATTAGTAAAGGCGTTGGATGAAGGGGATATGAAGACAGTTATGTCTGCGAGTGACGATGGTTATGCTTATGTGACCCAAAGAGGTATTTATAGTACGTTTGAGCAAAAAGAAGATGGGGAGCACAGTAAAACAATTCGTCAAACTACGGAAGGTGTATATAATACAAAAGATAAAAGTTTATACGGAGAGGCGATACAAACAGTTGCGACTGATATAGAAAAAGACAAGGGAAAAAGGACAAATGAAAATTATAAAAAAGAAACTATTTATAGTACTCATGTTAAGTATGAAAATGGACAGGTGAAAAGTCCGGATTCAAATCTAGATGTTTCATACGTGAACTTAATTGTAGATTGTTTAAATGGGATAGGGAAACTAAAGATGAAGCCCGAGGATGATATAAAAAAGTTTGATCAGCCTAATTCAGTGGGATATCGACTAACTGAATCTGAATTTAAAGATATTATTAATAATAAATTAAAGATACAATACGATGAATTTGATGGAGCAACAATCGTATTGCACCTGGATGCCCCAAAAAATCCAAAACAAATTTTGCAAATGAGGATAGATCTAGACTTTAAAGAAAAGAATGAGGATGGAAGATTAGTAGAAAATATGTTCCAAATAATAACGTATTTTAATAGAAAACAGGATAATAACCAAGATGCGAGGCAGGAATATTTAAAATATAAGGCGCAGTACAACAAAAGAGATGGTTAAGAGTGGCGATGAAAATAAAAAGGTGTGAAATTAGTGACTAAGAAAATTGCATCTTTATTTTGGTAATATACTATAGTTCGGGGAAAGGTGGAGTTAACAAATGTGGAACATAAAAGAAGAAGATTTAGATGAATTTAGAATTACATGTAGAAATCGTTTAAGCCCTGAAGGAGCTATGTTGTTTATGTTTGGTGGAATGCTTTATAGTTCGTTATTGATGCTCTTTATTTTTGGAGCATTAATTAGATTTGGCTGGGATTACTATCCGACTCTTTTTGACACAGTAATAGTCAGGATGGAATTGTTGTTATATAGCCTACAAGTAATCTTTTTTATTATATATCTGATCCCTAAGGTACGTTTTAAATTTCAAAAGCTCCAGACATTGGTGATATTATTATATGCGTTTCAGTTAGGTACTATAGGTCTTACGGCATTTGTTCTTCCAGGGATGAGTAATTATTCTATTAATTTTATTACGCTTATTTATGTAGGTTTACTAGTATTAGGAGCAATACTTGTTCATGGTGTAACAACAGTTGATACTTTTAAACAAGCAAGTAAAGGTGCATTTAGTATGGGAGAAAGATCTACTTCATTTTTTAATAAGGCAAAGAAAAATGTAATGTTTGGTGTGGCAATTTATGTACTAATTCTTCTTGTTTTAATTTATGTACAAAATAATTACTCATTGAGCATAATGTTTGGTTACTTTATATTTACGTTCATCATGTACGCGATAGCCATAGGCGCAGCTGAGTTCCAATTATTAGCCTATTGTAGATTTAAGTTTCCGTCATTTTATATTTCGTGGGAGGAGCACGAAAAGGAACGTCAGAAAAGACTAAAGCTTTATGAAGAGAAGGAAAAAAAGAAAACTAAAGAAATAAAATAAGTTTTGTGTCGAAATGAGGAAAGATGAATGCTTAAAATAAAGGAAGAAGATTTAGGTTTTTTCGAAATTGCAAATAAAAATCGATTAAGTCCGGATTATATAAGAATCTTTTATGGGGGAGTTTTTGCATATACTTCTATACCCATGCTTATTATGTTTTTAGATTTTTTGTTGAACGGTGACAAGATTTCTCTAACTCCTTTTGAAAAGATAGTTGTACAAACTGAGGTTAAGTTGTATGTTGATGTATTTTGTGTTTGTTAAACAAAGTAAAAAAGGCTAGTTTAATATGAAATACCAAAAACATTTATTTACTCCCAGTTTGTCTACAAAAATAGAGTTATTACATGATTTTAGAAAAGATGGTGTAATTATATGTGGAATATAAAAGAAAAAGATTTAGATGAATTTAAAATTACATGTAGAAATCGCTTAAGCCCAGAAGATTCTATGGTGTTTATGTTTGGAGGAATAGTTTATAGTTCATTATTCATGCTTTTTATTTTGGTAGCATTAATTAAGATTGGCTGGGGTTACTATCCAACTCTCTTTGACAAAATAATTGTTAGTATTGAATTAGTGTTATATGGTTTGCAAGTAATCTTTTTCATTCTATATCTAATTCCAAAAGCTCGTTTCAAATATCAAAAGTTGCAAGCATTTGTGATATTATTATTTGCATTTCAGCTAGGAACTATAGGATTCAGATTATTTATACTTCCAGCAATTTCGAATTATTCAATTGATCAAATTACATTATTGTATGTGGGTTTATTGTTTCTAGGAGCAGTTTTTGTTCATCTGGTGACAACGATTGATACCTTTAAACAAGCAGAGAGTGGAGCATTTAGTATGGATGAAAGAGCAACTTCATTTTTTAGTAAAACAAAAGGCAATGCAATGATTGGTGTTACGATATATGTACTAACCCTTCTTATTTTAATTTATTTTCATAATAATTATGAAACAGGGGTTTTAGTGGGGTATATGGCAGGAACCCTTGTAATGTACGCAGTAGCCATAGGTGCAGCAGAGTTCCAATTATTAGCCTATTGCAGATTTAAATTTCCATCATTTTATATTTCATGGGAGGAACATGAAAGGGAACGTCAGGAATTCTTAAAGCGTTATAAAGAGAGAGAGGAAAAGAAAGCGAAAGAAATAAAATAAGTTTTGGTTTCTGAAAATTCGAACAGAGTATATAAGCAATTAAGGATTGTATATAAATCAATGCTATTAAAAATTAAAGCATCTTCAATATAATCTGTATGAGTAAATAAATAGCAGTAAGTAAAGGGGAAATGTATTACTTTCCAAAAAGGAACATAATGAACTTAAAAAAATGCTTAGGGAAATCAATGGGGTGTCAGTATGAAGTTAAAGAAGAAATCTAAGATGATGATGATAGTTCTGTCAATAATAGCAAGTTTATTAAGTGGATGTGGTTTTGGAGAGACGAATATAGAGTATGAGAGATTAGTAAAGGCATTGGATGAAGGGGATATGATGACGGTTATGTCTGCGAGTGATGATGGGTATGCTTATGTGAAAGAAGAGGTTAGGGATAGCACGTTTTGGGCGGAAAATGATAATCGCATTAGCGTCGTATATCAAACAACAGGAGGAGTATACAATATTAAAGAAAAAAAGTTCTATGGAACAACTTGGCAAGAAATTGCTAGTTCATTAAATAGTGAGCAAAAAAAAGAAGAGATTGTATATAGAACTAGTATTAAATATGAAGATAATCAATTAAAAAGTCCAGATCAAAATTTGGATGTTTCGAATGTTTATTTCATATTTGATAGATTGAAGGGAATAGATAGTTTAAGGCCAAAAAAAGATAAAAAAAGATTTAATGAACCACCCAAGGTAACATATATATCAAACAACAGGAGGAGTATACAATATTAAAGAAAAAAAGTTCTATGGAACAACTTGGCAAGAAATTGCTAGTTCATTAAATAGTGAGCAAAAAAAAGAAGAGATTGTATATAGAACTAGTATTAAATATGAAGATAATCAATTAAAAAGTCCAGATCAAAATTTGGATGTTTCGAATGTTTATTTCATATTTGATAGATTGAAGGGAATAGATAGTTTAAGGCCAAAAAAAGATAAAAAAAGATTTAATGAACCACCCAAGGTAACATATTACTTAACTGAATCGGAATTTCAAAAAATAATTAATAATAAGTTAAAGGTGGACTACGATAAATTTGATGAAGCAATATTATTAATGGAATTTAGTTCGGCGAAAGATTCAAAAGAAAATCCAATGGAATTCACTACAATAAGCATCACAATGGGATATGAAAAAAAGAATAAAGAAGGCCGATTAATAAGGCATGATCAAAAAATAGCAATCTATTTAAATACTAAAGAAGATAACGATAAAGCTTCTAAAACCCGATATGAGGAGTATGAAAAACAATATTTGAATAATAAGTAATGTATAAAATAAGGGGAAAGGTGTAGTTATGGCATGAGTAAAAGGTTAGTTAAAAAAATAGTTATTGTAATGACAGTAACGTTTTTACTAAGCGCGTGCAGTTTCGGGGAAACAAAAATAGAGTATGAGAGATTAGTAAAGGCATTGGATGAAGGTGATATGAAAACGGTTATGTCTGCGAGTGATGATGGATATGCATATGTGAAAGAAGAGACTAGCGACAGTACTTATGAAGAAAAAGAAGATGGTGAACATAGCAGGATAATATATCAAACAACCCATGGAATATATAATGTGAAAGAAAACGACTTATATGGGAAAACAACTCAAAAGATTGTTACTGATATAAAAAATGATAAAAACGTTGGTAGTAATCAAAATTACAAAAAAGAAACGGTCTATAGTACAAATTTAAAAAATGAAAAATCCCGTTCAATAGCCCAGAATCAAGGCATAGATGTTTCATATGTAAAATTAATGTTTAGAGGATTAAATGAACTTAGTAAATTGAAACCGAGTGAAGATAAAAAAAGATCTAGTGAACCGAGCATAATAAGCTATGATTTAACTGAATTACAGTTTAAAAGCATAATAAATGACAAGTTAAATTTAAAATATGATAAATTTGATTCTGCAATATTGATGATTGAATTTAATACGCCTAATAATACAAAAGAAAATCAAATGAGAATAATACAAATAACAATATCGGTAAATTATGAAGAAAGAAAAGAAGATAAGCTTATAAAACGCAATCAAGAAATTTCAACATATTATCATACCAGAGAAGATAATAATCAAAGTGCCAAAAAAGAATATGTAAATTATGAAAAAGAGTATATAAATTAAAAATAATATATTTTGATTGAATTTTGAGAACGATAAATGTTGTGAAGATATGAGTAAAGGGGTAGTAAAAAATAGTTATTGTGATAACAGTTATGTTTTACTGAGCGCGTATAGTTTTGGTAAATCAAAATAGAGTATGAGAGTCTAATAAAGGCATTGGATGAAGGTGACAAGAAGACGGTTATACTTAATTGAAAGAAGAATATTTGGAACTTTTGAGGAAAAAGAATACTACTTGAACCATCAAAAGGCATTCTGGTTAGATGATTATGGTAATTAATATGGTAATGATATACCTAAAAGATTATCTGAATTTAGTTGTACAAAGATCTATGTACTTAAAAATATTAAGAATGTAATAGAATTTTAGTGCACGAAAATTATTTAAACTGTATAGAAGGGGAAATGTCAGGGTGTGGAATATAAAAGAAGAAGATTTAGATAAATTTCGAATAACATGTCAAGGACGTTTAAGTCCTGAAGGTGCTACGGGTTTTATGCTTGGAACAATATTTTATATTTCAATATTTATGTTTATTATTTTTGTAGGTGATTTGAATTACTACAACAATTTTTTTGATAGAACAATTGTTAAAACTGAAATTTTGTTATTTAGTATTCAAATTATATTTTTAATTATATATCTATTTCCGAAAGCATGTTTTAAATTTCAAAAGTTACAAACGCTAATCGTATTACTATATGCGTTTCAACTTGGAACGATATTATTTGTAGTTTCGATTGTTTCTGAAATGGCTGATAATGCAATTGGTAGGATGTATACCGGGCTACTAGTTGTAGGAGCAGTTATTATCCATATTGCAGCAACGCTAGATACATTTAAACAAGCAAGTGAAGGTGCATTTAGTAGTGATGAAAGATCCACCTCGTTTTTTAGTAAGACAAAAGGAGCTGTGATAAAGAGGGCTATAATATATATATTAATACTACTTCTTCTGATGTATTTTCAAAATGATTATTCAATTGATTTTTTTGTTATGTATGGAGTAGGAACTGTTTTAATGTATGCGGTTGCAATCGGAGCGGCAGAATTCCAATTATTGGCGTACTGTAGATTTAAATTCAAGTCATTTAATATGTCATGGGAAGAGAATGAGAGAATGCGTGGGAGAATTCGAAAGCGAAATACAAAATCCAAATCGAAAAGTAAATAAGAGGGAAATAGAATTGAAGTGAATGAAAATTATTTAAACTGTATAGAAGGTGAAGAGCCAGGATGTGGGATATAAAAGAAGAAGATTTATATAAGTTTAGGATGACATGTAATGATCGTTTAAGTCCTGAGGGTGCTATGGTTTTCTTTATTGGAGGGATAGTTTATACTTCAGTATTTATGTTTTTTATTTTTATGGGGGGATTGGATTATTATCATACTTATTTTGATAAAACAATTGTTAAAACTGAAATTGTTTTATATAGCTTACAATTCATCTTTTTAATTCTATATTCATTTCCAAAAGCACGTTATAAATTTCAAAAGTTACAAACGCTCGTTGTATTATTATATGCATTTCAATTAGGTACAATAACATTTACAGCGTTAGTTCTTCCTGGAATATCTGATTATTCAATTGATCGAATGACTTTAATTTGTGTAGGGTTATTATTTATAGGAGCAGTTATCGTTCATATTGTGACAACAATTGATACATTTAAACAAGCGAGTGAAGGTGCGTTTAGTAAGGATGAAAGATCCATCTCATTTTTTAGTAAAAGAAAAGGAGATGTGATGAAGTGGGCTACAATATATGCGCTAATCCTGTTTATTTTGATATATTTTCATAATGGTTATGGAATTGATGTTTTAGTTCTTTATGCGGTAGGTATTGTTTTACTGTATACAGTAGCCATTGGAGCGGCAGAATTTCAACTATTGGTGTACTGTAGATTTAAATTCAAGTCATTTAATATGTCATGGGAAGAGAATGAGAGAATGCGTGGGAGAATTCGAAAGCGAAATACAAAATCCAAATCGAAAAGTAAATAAGAGTGAAATAGAATTGAAGTGAATGGAATTTATTTAAACTGTATAGAAGGTGAAATGTCAAGGTGTGGAATATAAAAAAAGAAGATTTAGGCAAGTTTCGAATGACATGTCAAGGGCGTTTAAGTCCTGAAGGTGCGACGGGATTTATACTCGGAACGATATTTTATACTTCATTATTTATGGTTATTATTTTTATAGGAGGAATAGATTATTATACTACCTTGTTTGATAAGGTAATTGTTAGGATTGAATTAGTGTTATATGGTTTGCAAGTAATGTTTTTGATTCTATATTTATTCCCTAAACCTCGTTATAAATTTCAAAAATTACAAACGCTCGTTATATTATTATATGCATTTCAACTTGGAACTATCGGATGCACGTTATTTGTTCTTTCTGGAATGATTGAGAATTCAATTGATCTCAATACACGTGTTTATGTAGGTCTATTAGTATTAGGTGGAATTATTGTTCATATTGTGACAACAGTTGATACATTTAAACAAGCAAGCGAAGGTGCATTTAGTAGTGGGGACAAATCAGATTCGTTTTTTAGTAAAACAAAGGGACATGTTATACAAGGTGCTGTAATTTATGTGTTAATTCTTCTTGTTTTAATTTATATAAATAATAATTACTCATTAAACACAATGTTTGGTTATGTTATGTGTAATGTTGTTATGTATGCAGTAGCCATTGGAGCGGCAGAATTCCAGCTCTTAGTGTATTGCAGATTTAAATTCAAGTCATTTAATATGTCATGGGAAGAGAATGAGAGAAAGTGTGGAAGAATTCGAAAACAAAATAAGAAATCCAAAACGAAAAATAAATAATATATTAATAGAATTTTAGTGTTCGAAAAATAATTGAAACGTATAGAAGGTGAAAAACTGAATGTGGAATATAAAAGAAGAAGATTTGGATGAGTTTCGAATGACATGTAGAGTACGGTTAAGTCCTGAGGGAGCTACAGGATTTATGATGGGGGGCATACTCTTTAGTTCAATAATTATATTTTCTATCGTTTTATCAGGTGGTTGGGAGTATTGTAAGGTTCTCGTTGGAATGGGAATTGTAAAGTTTGAGCTGTTTTTATACAGTGCGCAAATCATTTTTTTAATACTATATTCGTTTCCAAAAGCTCGTTATAAATTTCAAAAATTACAAACAATTGTTGTGTTATTATACGCATTTCAATTAGGAACGATTGGGCTCACAGCTTTAATTGTTTCTGAAATAGCTAATAATTCGATTGATGTTTTTACATTGACGCTTGCAAGTTTATTATTTCTAGGAGCAGTAATTTTTCATATTGTGACAACAATTGATACGTTTAAACAAGCGAGTAAAGGTGCTTTTAGTATGGATGAGAGATCTAAATCATTTTTTAGTAATACAAAGATGAATGTACTGAAGGGAGTAATGATATACGTACCACTCCTTCTGATTTTAATTTATTTTTGTAACGACTATGGGTTTGATGCTTTACTAATGTATGTGGTTGGGAGCATTTTAATGTATGCAGTAGCAATAGGAGCGGCAGAATTTCAACTATTGGCGTACTGTAGATTCAAATTCAAGTCATTTAATATGACGTGGGAAGAGAATGAGATAAAGTGTGGAAGAATTCGAAAACAAAATAAGAAATTCAAAACGAAAAATAAATAATATATTAATAGAATTTTAGTGTTCGAAAAATAATTGAAACGAATAGAAGGTGAAGAGCCAAGATGTGGAATATAGAAGAGGAAGATTTAGATAAGTTTAGGATGACATGTAATGATCGTTTAAGTCCTGAGGGTGCTACAGGATTTATGTTTGGAGGAATACTTTATAGTTCAATAGCCGTTTTTTCTATTATTGTATCAGGTGATTGGGATTACTGTATGGTTCTCCTTAATATAGGAATTGTTAAGCTGGAAGTGTTGTTATATGCTCTGCAAGTAATTTTTTTCATTCTATATTTATTTCCAAAAGCTCAATTTAAATTTCAAAAGCTACAAACAATTGTTGTATTATTAAATGCATTTCAAATGGCAATAATATTACTCGTAGTTTTGATTGGTACTAAAATGGCTAATAATTCAATTGATCAGATTACATTACTGTATGCAGGATTATTATTTTTAGGAGCAGTAATTTTTCATATTCTGACAACAATTGATACGTTTAAACAAGCGAGTGAAGGTGCGTTTAGTATGGATGAAAGGTCTGCTTCTTTCTTTAGTGAAACAAAAGGAAAGATGATGAAGTGGGCTACACTATACGCAGTAATTATTCTTATTTTGATATATTTTCATAATAATTATGGGTTTGATGATCTATTCATGTATGTAGTAGGGACCTTTTTAATGTATACGATAGCCATAGGTGCAGCTGAATTTCAGCTATTAGCATATTGCAGGTTTAAATTTCCGTCATTTAACATTTCATGGGAGCAACATAAAAGAGAGACTCCAAGATATCAAAAGAAAAAGAAAAATAAAAAAAGTAAATCGAAACGTAAGGCATAAAGAAAGTGTGTATTGTAAGTTTTGATGATAGAAAAGTAATAATTTACAGGAGAGTATTTTAACTTCTAAAAGAAAATTTAATTATGTAAGGTGATAAAAGTGATTAGTAGGTTATCTAATTGAAAATATAGAGTGGGTAGTGTGATGATGAAATGAACAAAAAAAGGGTTTCTAAAATGATTAGTATCATAATAGCAATCAGCCTATTACAAGCATGTAGTTTTTTTGAAGAAAAGATAGAGTATGAGCCATTTGTTAAGGCATTGGATGAAGGTGACATGAAAAAGGTTATGTCTGCGAGTGATGATGGGTATGCTTGTGTGGAACAAAGAGGCATATATAGTACATATGAACAAAAAGAAGATGGAGAGCATAGAAAAACAATCTATCAAACTTTGGAAGGTATATATAATACGAAAGATAAAAGTTTATATGGAAGTACAACACAAGCAGTTACTTCAGCAGTAGACAGCAAAGATAATAAAAAAGAAGGTGTTTATCGTACCAATATTAGTTATGAAAATGGACAGGTAAAAAGTCCGGATTTAAATCTGGATGTTTCATACGTGAACTTAATTGTAGATCGTTTAAAAGGAATAGGGAAACTAAGGATGAAGTCCGGAGATGATATAAAAAAGTTTGATCAACCTAGTACAGTTGGATATAAACTAAATGAATCAGAGTTTCAGAGTATTGTTAATGATAAGTTGAAAATACAATATGATGAATATGATGGTGGATCGATTGTACTGCATATAGATTCTAAAGATGGTTCAAAGCAGATATTGGAGGTAAGTATTGTAATAAATTATAAGAAGCGAAATGATGAAGGTAAGTTAGTAGAACACATATCACAAATACATACATCTTTTGATAGTCACCAAGGCAATAATCAGGATGCGAGACAGGAATATATTGATTTTAAAGCACAGTATAATAAGAAGCAGTAATATTAAGAAGGGCATTTGCACGTAAAGATAATAGCGACATAAGTGTGATAAATGTTTCGATTTGTAGTGGAAAGAATTTGAGTATAAATATGTAGCCCCAATTGCTAGAGTAAATGCAACAATTGGGGCCATTAATCTGTCTAAATTTAGCTTGAATACATAACATGTTTTAGTTAGAGTATTGCTCCGCAAGTAGTTTCTCCATCTTCATCATAACGGTGCGAAGTTTTTGTATAATCTGTTTTATTGCTAAGTTACAACTATTTCCTCTTATAAAGTATTGCTTATTATCGATACATCGTCCACATCCCAATGTCTTTAAATCCTAGTCGTTTATAAATTCGTCCAGCAGCTGGATTGTTATAAAATAAACAAAGTGTTCGGCCTTCTTTCGTAAAGTCTTGAAACATTTTTTGCAATATGAGTGAAGCATATCCATTTCCGCGGTAATTCGGGTGTGTACATACACCAACTACCATTGCGGATAATGAATTTTCAGCGGAAGTAGAGGCGGATGTTAAGCCTGATGAGGTTTTATCTATGAGTGACCACTCTTTTAGTTATTCATTTAGGAAAATTATAGAGGTTACAGACTTGTGAGTCAATAACTATCAGAGGTAAATTATTCAGGGGACACTTGTGAGGTAGGCAAGAAAGCTGAACTAATGGCTTTACTTAGCTCATTCGTGTATGAACTGGTAACTAGAGAGATGGATTATGTAGTTAATCTGAGGAGGATAACTATATAGTCGATCTCTTTTGCTTTATTCTGAGAAGATTGACTCACAGTCACACTCTTGAGATAAGGCACTCCAGTATAGTGCTAGTTGGTATGGCTTTTATGTTATAATATAATAGAAAGATATTAAGAGGAGAGAAGGGGTTTAAAATAAGTGATAAACCGTTAAATCGTAAATTATTACTTCAAGAAAGAAAAAACGAGCTAAATCGCAGAATGGCTCGGAAAAAAAGTACTTATAATCTTTCTACAATTTTAGGTATTGCTTGCTTTGTGATACTATTTTTTTTGGCGTATATTTCTCCTGACTATACTAAAGAGCAGTTTGATATACCAACTCCTATGCTGTACATAATTCTTATTTCTTACGGAATTGTACTAATAGCAATTCCTTTAACTAGAACTATGAGTGAACAAATAGTAGAACTTCAAGATATAGAGAATGAGTTAGATTTATTAAGTATTTCTCATTCATCATTAGAAGAGAGATCAGAGAAACTTTTTAAGCATCATCATCTTGAATTGAAGAGATACTATGATGAAAACTTAAAACAAAGCTCTTGGATATTTGTTGTTGGTATAGCATGCATAGGAGTGGGATTTGTAATAATTGGAGTTACTTTATATTTTCTAATTGCTAACAGTTCCAACGAGCTAGAAAATAAGATAATTGTAGCCTCAGTAGGTGCAATAGGAGCTATACTTTCTAACTTTATTGCTGTAATTTATTTGAAGATGCATTCTGAGACAGTAAAAGCATTAACAGAATTTCATAATCGATTTGTAAACACGCATCATTTCTACTTTAGTAACTTCTTATTATCTAAGATTCAGAATGAAGACAAGAGAGAAGATGCACTTGTTGAGCTAGCCTTAAAGATTAATGGTATTTCACCAAAGGCTCCAGCTCAGGGGGAAGAAAATAAATAGGTATCACCTAAACACTGTTTGGATCTAAGCAGTGTTTTTTCTATAGAGTTAGTGACTTGGTAAGTAATTGACACTCTGTTGATAAGCTGGGGAGGTAAAGCCTTAAGCCAGACCGTTGGACGTAATAATTTGATTATAGGTAATGATGAGGAAGAAGAAGCTCATAGATTGTTCTTGTGAAATCTTATTAACAGACTGATGATATTGCTATACAATATGACTAGATAAGGAGGAGAAGAATGACTATTAAAATTGATTTGTTTGAATTCCCAACAAAAGAAGAGATGGCACCTCTTTTAAAAGAAAGCCCACTTTATAGTTATAGAATTAAGGGAGACTTATTTTGTTGGACTAGGGAGGAACTTGCTGGATTTGATATGATTGATCATCATATTGCTGCTCAGGATTTATCCCGTTCATTGAATAATAGAATCTTTCAGTTGGATTTGAGTTACTCATATCTCTTATATTATTCAAAACGAGGTATCTCAGATGGAGAATATCCGTATTTAAAAAAAATGCCAGAAGAAGAATGGACGAATAAGATTCACTTTGAGAACTATGTTGATATCTTGTTTTCAAAAGCTTTTACAGCTTTAGATTTGCTAGCTCATTTGTTGTTTGCTTGCTTAGGCTTAAAAACTGAGAAGAAAGTAAAAGGTAAAACAAAAAATATTAATAAAAGCTTTAATAATGCGATGTTTCAGATTAAGAAACTAGATAGAGAATTATATAATAAATTAGACAAAATTAGGGATTCTTTGGAGTTTCAAAAAGCTTCTAAAGTGAGAAATGACATAATACATAACCAGCCACCTTATGAGATGCGAAACGAAAAAGTAAAAAGCCCAGGTGGCACTGAGACGGTAATAGTTAAATACGTACCATCTAAGGAGATACTGAATATTGCGAGAGACCTACTGGAGTTAATGAGACAGATATTTATAATAGTTGAGGATTTTCTTAAAGAGAAGCAACTTTGTTTGTAATTCTAATGTATGGAAACTTGTGAGGTGGAACGTATTACTTATAGCACCCCATTGCGAAGAAGAGGATGAGGGAGAAGAAAGCTGATGGAGGGCATCTTAGTTTAACTCTAGAGGTAAAACCCCCACCTCGATGCGGTACCTGTTGGGATATCCAAGTTAGGAACTATAAGGTCATATGAACCTGAAAGTGATCACCCTTGAGTCAGTCTACTAGTACCCCTCCAGAGTATACCTCCTCACCACTATCCACAGAGTACGACTACAGAGGTGAACCTATAGGGAAGTGCATAACCGACGGAGATATCAATCCTATAGCTATGCTAGTTAGCGCTACCTCGCAGTGAATACGACTGAGTAGATATACACTAGGTGAATACCTGTGGAGACCGCTACCTCATACAGTAATTTATTCAATGGACTAATGAAAGCACAATCAGTGTAGATATACCAAGGAGGCAGATACCCTAGAGTATATCTACGGAGCTGTACCTGTAGTTTACATAATCAATCTTATGGGTAGTAACTATTTTGGTTACAACTATATGAAAGTGAGGTAGCTGAACTCTACAGAGTGAACTCATGAACCTGCTTCTGTGCATACCTACAGAGAGGTGATGCTAACTGCTTTATATAGGTGCGCCTCTGTATGAGCTCTAGACGCCTTGAACGGTACGCTGTGCAGTGTGTACTGTTGAGGTGGATATGCGTCCTACCTGCAGAGTGCACCTTGTGTAACCCTGCTGCTGTGTGTACCACTATTAGCTGTGCGTATACCTATGGAGTACACTTGTGTGTATGGCCTGTGTGTTAGGTCTAGCGAGGCAGGCATAGAGTGTATACTGTGTAGTCCTCGTCCTCATATAGACCTTTGATTAATGAATGAAAGTACGAGGGCTAATGGAGGTAGCTAACTAGACTGAGCTCTTAGCCTTGCTGAACATATAGTAACGGTAGCCGAACTCTTAAGGTAGATCCACCTAGCTTACTTCACCAGTACAACTTACAGTGGTACTCATACAGACATACTTGTTAAACACTCCAGATTGACCTGTATGAGACGGTAGCTATATAAGTAATGTTATCATCTCTCCAGTGTAGCTACAGAGGACGAACCTCAATAGATGCCAACTCCTATTGTTCTTGAATCAACCAATGAAAGTAAGGCACTATCCTATACAGTCCACTGTCACGAAAGTACACCGCCTCACTGGACACACCCTCCGAAAGTACACACTCTGAAAGTAAGGCACTTCTGAAAGTGAGAGCACTATGAGACAGCAAGAGAGGAGAGTCCCATCACTCATAGGTACAGTATAACACTGCCTCCACAGTTTACAGCTACAGTGTTGCTACCTCATCAGTGTATGCCTACAGAGTGTATACTTGTATGGCCTTGCCTACTAGGCTACACGCGAGACAGTATACGTTGCTATATAGTGTGGCTAAGAGGGCGCCTTATGTTTTGTGTGCTACTAGTGCCTTGCCTCCTTAGTGTGAGCTATCTTGGTGTGTCTAAGGGTATGCGCCTCCACAGTGTAGACTAAGGAGCAGTACTATGAGTCAGCAAGCTCAGTAGCCACCGTCCTCATCAGCCACCACCTACCAAGGGTACCCGTACTTTCCGGAAGCATAGGGGGGTGCGTATGTACGGTAGTGGCCAAACGTAGGAGAAATCATATAGGAAAATCGGCTCCTCTAGTATTTCCCTACAGAGACATCCACCTCACCAGTTTTCTACTTAGTGCATTATGCACCTATTGGAAAAAAATAAAATTTGGAGTCGGGACATCGAGGTAACCTCGTCAGTCCGTCTCCAAGGGTATAAACATTGTTTAAGACCTTTCCATCTTCACCTACAGAGACCGCCACCTCTCTAGTCTTACCACAGTATTACTTATATGCAATATATAGAATTACTATTGGCTACCTCCCTAGTCCTCACCTATAATGATAACCATAGAGGAGGGGATAGTATGTTCACGACCATAGAGTCACCGCTAGGCAGTATCCGTACTCACGAGGATTGGTATGTAGCTAAGGATGTTCTCATGAGTACGATAGGCTACAGGAGTATGACTGATCTGTTGGTCAAAGTAGACGACACTGAGCAGGGATACATACAAATGCCTGCTGGGTACAAGTTACGAGTGTTGACAGATAGAGGGCTGCAACAGTTCTTTGAGAGGACGAACTCTACCAAGTTACAGTTTAGCATCATGAGAGAGTGGTGGTTTACTAGAGAGAAGGATAGGGGAGAGGATGCTATGCAGTTGTACCTAAATGGATGTGTTCTCTATGGGATGGCTGTTAGTATGATGTTGATGAGGGTGACATATAATTAAAATAAACAAAGGGGGAATATTCATGAGTGACGTAAAATTAACTAATGAGGTAATCAGCCCGAAAGATAAGCGCGATAGTTTAGTTCACAGGGTGGAGTTACTTAGCGAAATAAAAGAATTATTGTTGCCACCTGAGTTAGAAATGGCTACTCTTCAGCAGGTCGCAGATTTTTACAATGTATCAAAGGAAATGATAAATACTCTACTTAAATCTCACCAGGATGAATTTGTTTCAGATGGGTACATGCTTATGACGGGAAACAAAATAAGCTCCTTCTTTCAAGAAAAGAAAAGAAGAGGATCATATACGGTAACATCGATAAATGGAAAGGAATATACATACTCTAGCTATAATAACTACTTATTTCCTAAGAGAGCAATCCTCCGAGTAGGGATGTTACTACGTGATTCTGAAGTTGCTAAAAAGGTTCGTGCTCAACTATTTAATACTGAGGAGAGCGCAGTTCAATTATATGTAAATGGATTAGTTCTGTGTGGATTATCGTTGAATTTACTACTAATGAAGCCATTTTCTAATCCAGAACAGGTCAGACAAGGGATATAGTTATTGCACTTAAGGTTACACTTGTATAGGGTATCTCATGAGTAGGTAAGAGAGGTACCTGTAAGAATGTAATAAAGGAGTAGACCTCCTCAGTCTAACTCCTTATATCTAACTATCTATAAAGTAATTATTCTTTATCGTGTTTGTTCCACATGTCCAACTTGCCATCTTCGAATCTCAGTATAGCAAAATCTATATTGCCTTCACCTTTGTAGATTATGGTTTCTATATAGCCCTCCTTTTTGTAGAGTTCACCTACACCGCCAACCAACTGAGCTACTTCCTCGTGAGTCATATCATCTTCAAGAGCTTCAAACTCTCCCTCATTTATGTACCCCTGAGATGGCTTATAGTCCTCAAATGGTGCCTTCGTGGTAACTTCTTCTTCCTGTGAGCAGGCAGCTAATAAGCCGATACTTATAAATAAGGCTCCTAATCCAAAGTGTTTAACCATATAACATCCCCCTTGGTTCATTCTATTCGTTCCCATAGTTGTCCTATCAATATCACTCGTTAGACGTACTCTACAAGTTCCTTACAAGTACCAGCTCTAACAGTGAAGCTCAACGATCTCCCTTAATTCCAACAAATTACTCGTACAGTGCTCTCTATTAGTTTGCCATCTCATGAGAGCGATATTGCTAATAAACTAATGAGTTTAGCTTTTGGGATATATCTGATAGTTAACTAGTCGGAGTAACTTCTAGAGAAAGAAATAAAAGAACTCTATAGGTTAACCTAATTAGAATACCTATTAGTAATTCTAATCCGTTCCCATCTCTATAAGTATTTAGTTATTTAAAGAATTAAAAACAAAGGACTATATGAGATAGCCTAGTTAGTAATACCTTAGAGTATTCTAATTAGATCCTTCTCTATAGTCCTTTAATTATTTAAGAAATTAAAACAAGAACTATATGAGCTGGGAACTAATTAGGTAATTCTCTAGAGTAAGGTCTATAAAGATTTACCTTCTCGTTACAGAGATAGACAAGCCTTTATAGATTATTCTCTAGAGTATCTACCTCTAGTAGTCCTTTTAAATATTTAAATCTTTACTAACAGGTATTCTGATTAGTTTTCTCTATATAGCTTTACCTCTCTAGGTACTTCTCTCTAGGTTAGTCTCTAGAGTATGTGTGCATAGAGCTAGTTGAATTAGTCTGACTCCTAGGTAAACCTAGTTATACCAAGGGATGAAGCTGTTTAGAGCAAGCGGAAATAGCACCAGAGTGACAGAAAAGGCACAACTTTCGGAAAGGTTTCTGAGGAGTGGATAAGGGAAGTGTTGTTATATAAAGATAGTAACTATCGAGGTAATTGATAATAAGGTGGAGCGTGACAACTTAGTAGAACGAGTGGAAGTTCTGGAGAAAGTGAAAAGCTTGTTGCTGTTACCTGAGTTGGAAATGGCTACTACTCAGCAGGTTGCAGACTTCTACGGGGTAACATATAAAACATTATCCAGTTTACTATCTGACCACAGACAAGAGTTAGAAATAGACGGATATGAGAATGTAACCGGAAAAGAGTTAGTAGGACGTTTAAAGAATCCTACTAAAATACAGAATATGAGAGGGTACTTTTTACTAGATGGAAACAAGATAGGGTACAAAGCGAATGCGCTTTTCCCCAAGAGAGCAATCCTCCGAGTAGGAATGTTACTTCGTGACTCGGAAGTAGCCAAGGAAGTCCGAACTCAGTTGTTGAATGTCGAGGAACATACAGCTACCGAGGTTAAGACTTATGAGATCGACTATGAGCAGGAAGTTTTAGGGCAAGGCTTTAAGGTTGTTTTTCGACTTTAGAGAATCCATTATTCCTAGCGAAGGATGTTGCTAACTGGCTTGATGTTAAGAAAGCAAGTCAGATGTTAAACGTAGTAGATGAAGATGAAAAGGCACTATATACAATATATAGAGTGGATGGGAGTAAGCATAAACAATGGTTTCTTACGGAATACGGTATTTACGAATTACTAATGGTATCTAGAAAACCTATCACGAAGCAGTGGAAAAAGGAAGTTGAGTTACCTGAGGAGGTAGCTCTTTTGTTCGTTCTTTACAGATATATCTTGTGTCTTATTTTGAAACGTAATTCAATAGGATAAGTTAACATTTTGAGATGAGATACTAGCAAGTAGACACTACTATGTATATGAAGCAATTAATGAGAGAGCTGTCTCGAGAGGATGTATACGGTAGGACATATATGGGACGGCAAAGAGAGGTTGCGCTAACTGTACTAAATATATGAAGGGACAAATGAGACAGGACTACCAGTCGCCTACTACATTAGTAGAACACGATAATGTCCGGAGCCGCCTACTATGTATATGAAGCAATTAAACAAGTGTATTTGCTTGGTGGTTATCTCTTTCCCCTTTAGAGGTAGCTAGCGAGGAAGTACCCTTACACCTCCTATGTAGGACTTCTGTAGAATGATACGGGGAAACATCCATTTAGGTCATTTTCATCTCTCCAGATGATTGATATCCCAGCTTGGTCTAACCACTGAGCTGGCTCCTTTTTGGATGAACTGCCAATATGCTTATACATTAAACTTTGACAATATAGATTAAAACTAATGAGGAGGACGCCGATATGACAGTCATGTTCTACATTGATTTAGATGAACTATGTAAGCAACGAAATAAGACGCTCACATTGTTAGCCGAGGAGTCAGGAGTCACAAGAGCCACGCTATCTCGGGTAAAGGCTACAGGGTCAGGAACGCTAGAGACGATCAGCAAAATAGCTACAGCGCTAAATATTGATGAGCCAGCTAAGTTAATCAAAGTCATGAAGGGTTAAGGTACCAAGGAGCCAGCTACACAACTAAATCAAGGGAGATGGTGATAATGAGAGAGACATTTGAGATGAAAATACTTAAGAGACAAAGTGAGCTAGAGTTAAAACTAATGAGGACGGAAGCTGAACATAACATCCAAGTGAGACAGGCTAGAATGGAGAAACACTTTGAATCAATGAAACAACTAATGGAGGTTAAGAGCTAATGAAGAAAACGTACTTGCATTACACTGTGAGATGGCGCTTCAAGAATACTGATAGCATCCTCATAGGCCATCACATTGCAGCTTGCGGAGTCGATAAACAAGATGAGCATATCCGGCTCATAAAGGATACTTACAGACAAGTATATGACTCAGGTATTACTTACCTAATTAGTATCGACTATAAAGAAGTAAGCGAGAGAGAGTACACTCTACTCAAACAAAAACATATGGAGGTGATCTAATGGACAAGCAATGGAGCGACTACTTAGTTTGGCGTACAGAGAGCGGCTATACAGGGTTAAGTACAGACGAGCAATACAATGAATACTTAGCTGAGACAGGAGAGCCTACAGTGAATGAAAAGCTATCTAGAATCGAAGCTAAGAAGCTGGAAGAACTGTTCGAGGATGTAACTGTCAAGGAGAACGTACAAGTGACGTTTGATGCCATCAAGATGATTGCTACTGTAGGAGGAGAGATTACTTATACTGATATGGCAAACCTAACAGGGTACAACCTGAGAACTGTAAAGCGCCACGTAGAAGAATTGGTCTCGAAGGGTTACCTTCATATCAAACGAGGGGTGCATGTTAACTCGTATTACATTGGCAATGATATGAGAGTGACCAACAAGCCTAAGAAAAGCATCCGCTTCGTAGATACTTTTGAGTGGGCTAACGGGATCGAGGAAGTTACTGGAGAGGTTACTATCAAGGATGATATTGGTGAGATTCGCGTAACGATGTATAACATTGAGGAGATGCTGGAGAGAACTTCTCAGTTTATGAGAGAGGTAGGCTGTCTTTATCAACATGGTAATAATGTGAAAAAGGTGAGCTAGTAAACAACTAAAAGGGAGAGATGGAGAGAATGACAAATAACTTACAGGTAAATAACCAAGAGGTAAACTTTATTGATAGCTTAGAGGTCGCGAGTATGACAGGGAAAAGACACGATCACCTATTAAGAGATATTGATAATTACATGGATATATTTTTAACCAACCCAAATTTGGGGACGTTAGATTATTTTCAGAAAGCAACTTACTTAGATCTCAAAGGTGAACCGAGAAGGAAGTATCTTCTTACTCGTAAGGGGTGTGAATTGGTAGCTAACAAGATGACAGGTGAGAAGGGTATTCTCTTCACAGTAGCCTACATTGATCGCTTTCACGAAATGGAAAAGGTCGTACAGCAGCCAGCTCTACCGACCAGCTACAAAGAAGCGTTATTGCAGTTGGTCGAACAGGTGGAGGCTACAGAGAAACTACAAGCTAAACTAGATGAGCAAGCGCCTGCCATAGCTTACCATGAAAAGGTGCTAGACATTCAAGGCTTTACAACTATAGAGAGTACAGCTAAACAGCTTGGTCTCAGAAGCGCTCAACAATTGAACAACCTGCTGAGACGGCTCAAGGTAATCTACTACACGAAGAAAGGCTCGTGGGTTCATACAGCTAACTATTCATACTTGAAGGATGAAGGCTACATCGGTTACAAGCCTCTAGAGAAAGGTAAGTTACAGATGTTAGTTAGCCAGAAAGGTACACAAGAGATAGCTAGATTAATTGGTATTACTGAATAACCCCCTAACCTTATTGCTTCACAGGCTACCCCTTAGCCGACTCAATACAAACTAAACCCAAACCAAAAGGAGAAGATGACAAATGATGAACAGACTAAAAGGAATTATTGCAGGCGGTAAAGTTAAACAACAGGAGACAGCACAAAAGGAGTTAGACAAAGTATTAGCTCAAGAGTCGGATCTACAAAGTCAATTATCTAAAGCGCAATCTAATCAGTCTAAAATCCAACAGGCATTAACTGTAGTGGAGGCTAGCTTAGTAATTGATGAGAACGACAAACAAGCTCTAGCTCAACAAAAGAAAGCTCAAGGTAAGTTAGAAGAGTTATCTAAGGAGATTGAGTCTACACAAGAGAAGTTAGTGGAGGTAGCTGAGGAGAAGCGAGAAGCTACAAGAGAAGTGTTCCGTTCTCGTGGGGACTTAGCTCGTAAGCGAAACGTAAAGGCTCACCTATCAGTGATCGCTCCAGCTCGCATCAACAAAGCATTAGGAATAGAGGAAGATGTCTTTAAGTTTAAATCAGTACCGGTAGAGTCTAAAGACTTAGCTACAGAATATGGCTTCGTAGATACACAAAGCCTTCAGCCTGTTAGTTCTAGGGAGGAAGACCAAAATGAAGACTTTAAGACAATAGTACAAATGAACAATGAAGACCACAAACAAGCAAGCGAACAATCTGAGGCTATCGCTCGAGAGATTGAAGAAGCTATCAAGAATGTATTCAAAAATAATGGTATTGAGTTACATCACCAAACATTGATTAACCTATCTCGTATCTAAGTGAGGCAGGATATCATATAGCATTACCCTAGAGTTGGATGCTGAGTTAGTAATCGCTGAAACCAGACTACATAGGTGGAGGTTGCTAACTTGGTAGATCGGCTCCACTAGAAAGCTACACAACAGACGAACAGCCATAGCTCAGAAGGTGGCTTTCTAATATAAACAAACAGACGAGGAGGAAACAAACATGAACCCGAATCAACGAGTAGCACAAATGAAACTAGAGAGACGATTCAAAGAGTTTAACGAGAAGATTGATCGAATGAATAAACAACTTGAGGAAGACAAGCGAGCATTTGCTGAACAGAAGAAGGCTAATGAGGAAGCGAAGTTCCAAAAGGAATACGATGAGTACCTAATTAGTATCGGCAAGAAAGAACGTCCTATCGAGATGAGCAAGGAAGACCAAGCCTACTATGATAACTACATGGCTAGCCTAGGGTTAGGACAGAGGGGGTAGTAGTATGGGTAGATTACCTTCACAACTTAAACCTCTTCCAGAAGGATTGAGGGAGTATACCAATGAGATAAGAGACAGGCTCATGAGTGGTGACCTCAACAGAGAATCTGAGGAAATGACAGCTATCAAGGAGAAGCTACAGAAGGAAACGAGTATCTGTGGAGCGATCATGAAGAACAAGGTATGTACTACTAAGCCATCTAATGAGATCAACCTCCGCTGTAACTGGCATGGAGGGAAATCTACAGGAGCTAAAACTGAGGAGGGAAAAAAGAAGATGAAAGAAAACCTAGAAAAAGGACGAGCACCTATTCATGGATTGTACCAAAAGGATTTCCTAGCCAACTTAACCGAGGACGAAAAGAACTGGTATAGCGACAACCTAGAGTGGTACCAGGAGAATTATGACTTAGACCCACTAGACATTACCAAGTTAGACCTAGCTCTCATTAACTTCATTAAGAGCTGGAGAAAGAATGGTACATCTATGAAGTATGCGGTTAACGAGAAAGTTAGTATGGTTGACTTTGAGAATAGGGCTGTCAAACTGTTAGACGATTTAGGGTTGTCTCGTAAGTTCCGTAAGTCTAAGGAGAACGCTGGTAATCCATCTAACGTAAATATCTACAATCAGTTGTTTGATAATTAATAACTAGTGAGGACGACAACTCTCTAGCCTACTTTGCAGGTGGGTTATTTGGTGTGTTCTCATAACTAAAAGGATGTGAATTAAATGGCTTCAGTCATAGATATTATGATACAAGCTCAAGACAGAGCTAGTAATACTTTCAGGAACACCTCAGCAGAGGCTAGAAAGATGCAAGCTATTATTGGCGGTATCACGATAGGTGCTTCTGCAATGACTCCTGCTCTATTAGGAGGACTCGGTGCAGTTGCTTCCCTGTTTGGTACTGCTGGGGTAGCTGCCGCTGGGTTTGGTGCTCTAGCGTTTACTACGATAGGAAAGACTGTGGAGACCGCCAAACAACTGGAAGAAGCCCAGCTCAAGGCTAATGCAGCTTTGATCGCTGGGGACACTAAAGGATACGCTAAGCAGATGGCCCTCGTGCAGGCTATCATGGAAGACTTAACTGAGGAGGAAAAGAAAGCTGTAGTAGCTATCAACCAACTTAGTGATGCTTGGCGAGATATGGAAAACAAGATGGCTCCTACTACGTTAAGCCTCGTGGCTAACTCCACAGATTTCCTCCGTTTGACTATGGCTAAATTGTTCCCTGCCTTCCAAGGAGTCGGACAGTCCTTCTCTAATATGATCGGCAAAATGAATGAAGGAATTACTCAAGGTAAAGCTGATAAGTTCTTCGAGCATATGAACACATTTGCAGTACCTATGTTTGAAAAGGTAATGATATCAGCAGGTAACATCCTTAAAGGATTAGGGGATATCATGATAGCCTTCACTCCACTAGGGATGCAGCTAGGGGATGGAATGGTTAGTTTGACTGATAAGTTCGCCAAGTGGGCTGCTGGTCTACAGAGTAATCCAGCTTTTCAGAACTTCGTTAAGCAAGTACAAGAAAGTACACCTATCATTATGAATCTAATCGGACAATTAGTGTTAACTCTATGGGATATTGTCCAAGCGTTATATCCTGTATCGTTGCAAGTCTTACAATTAACAGCAGACTTCTTACAGTGGGCGAGAGAGTCGGGTGCTTTAGATACCGTTTTAGGTCTAGTATCAGCAGCTATTAAGTTCGTAGCAGATAATGCTAATTGGTTAATACCTATAATAGCAGCGGTGTGGGTAGGCTTTAAAGCGTTCATGGGGATTTCCGCTCTCGTAGGGATAATCAGTAGTGTAGTAGGTTCACTGAAAAACTTAATTACGTTCCTTAAGAACTCTCAAGCAGTTTTAACTTTATGTAGAACTGCAATGTTACTATTCAATGCTGCTCTGTGGGCTAACCCAATAACTTGGATAGTTGCTCTCATTGTAGGGTTAATCGCTGCAGGTGTCCTGCTCTATAAAAACTGGGATGAGGTTGTTAAGTTCTGCAAGCAGATGTGGGATGTGATGAAAAAACAGTGGGACGACGGAAAAGCTAAGATTATCAAAGCCTACGACGAGATGGTTGACGGGGCTAAAAAATGGTGGGCTGATACGAAGCAAAAATGGAACGACACTGTAACGGATGCCAAAACAAAGGCTCAAGAAATGAAAGACAAGGTAACCGCTAAGTATGAGGAATTAAAGGCAGCTGCTATAGCTAAGCTTACTGAAATCCTAACAGACAACGCTCAGAAGTGGGAAGACCTAAAACAAAAAGCTTCTAACAAAGCTCAAGAAATGAAGCAAGCTGTTATAGACAAATACAATCAAATGAAGACTGATGCAGAAAACAAGCTCAAAGAGATAGTAAATGATACTAAACGTAAGTTTGATGAGATGGTACAGGCTGCTAAAGATAAAGTTAGCGACTGGGGTAAAGCTGCTGGAGATATGCTTAAGGAGTTTGGTAGTGGAGTTAAAAATGGCTTCATAGAAGCTAAGTACAAAGTAATAGAAGGTGTAAATGGAATGGTTGATAAGTTCACAGGATTCTTCCGCACATTCTATACATCTGGTAAAGGGTTACTAAGCGAGTTTGTTAGTGGTATCGCATCAGGATTCGGAGACGCAGTGAATGCTGTCTCTAGAGGTATGTCAAACATCCGAGCATACTTACCATTCTCCCCTGCGAAGAAAGGCCCTCTGTCAGACTTAGACAAGTCAGGTGAAGCATTCTTCCCTACTTGGTACAACGCAGCACTAACTCAGGTAGGAGCTATGGAGAGATCTATGGGTAGAGCCTTCGGAGGAGTAGCTAATCAGGCGGATGTTGCCCTAGCAGGCACAGGCTTGGAGGCATTCACTGGAGGACGTAGCAAAATAGTAGTAGAGCATATTCACAAAGGCGAGGTAGATATCAATGGAGAGGACTTGAAAGCTAGTATCAACCAAGTATCTCGCGAGGTAGTTGATTCTGCACAGACTGGATCAAGATTCGACTATGGGGGCCTTCAGCAGTCAATCAGAAAGCTTTAAGGTACACCCCACAGGATAACTAATGAGGTAGCTTGTTCTACCTCTAGGTTGCCTAATGGCATAAATAAAGGGGAGAGATGACAGGTGAGAAATTACTTTGTAGTAGTATCATGTTACGAACAAAACAGTGAGCTATTCGAGGTTAACTATTGGTTTGACGTTGAGGATGATGTACAAAAAGCGATGGTAGTATACACAGAAACAACTAGAAGGGCTTACGAAAAAGCAATGGCAATTACTAAAGGAGAACTAATCAGCGTGACTTCCAGAGAAGTTAGTGAGTTCGAATACAAAAGACATGCTCTCACAGAGGAAGGTAAAAGAGAGTTAAACATGCAGAAGAGAGGGAGAAACTAATATGAACTACTACCAAGTAAATGTAACCTACCTAGATAACGGACAAGAATTTACTACGCAACAGTGTTTACCTATGGAGGGGAAACCTATCGTAGCGCAAATGAGGTTCAAGCGGCTAATCAAGAAGTACACTGAGGAGGCAATCACCTCTGTAGGTGGCGAACTCGAAGAGGTTAAGACTAAGAGAGTAACAAAGAAGTACTATGAAGCTAATAAACACTTACAGATATTCGAAGGAGCGAGAAGCTAGCATGCATAGGGCTGTTGAGTTCCTTATATGAAGTCCGAGGATATATATGTATCCATGAGGTGGCTGCCTTATAGGTCATCTAGATAGTCATAATAATAAACAGAAAGGAAGGCAGAAGCTAATGAGTGCACCGCAGAGGAAGTCAGCGCTAAGAAGATTAGATCTAGAGAGTCGATCTCATAGGTGGAGATTATACTTGTTTATAGCTCTAATGTACCTAGTGTTAGCTGGATCTATATGGTTTGGTTTACAGAGTTTAATATTATTGTTTCCGATACTGTTCAAAATAGGAATATCAATGAGATAGCCGCTTTAGGTTGTCTCATTTTTTTATGTCCATAGGGGAGGGGTTTCTGCGGGGTGTGTTCTTGCGCAGAAAACGCATATTTGTAACATCAGGGTATTGCCCCGGTAGACCAATCTCGCATAGGGTATTCACATGAGCGCAAACTATAATTTCAATTACCGTAATGGTAACTCTGAGGAAGAAAACAAAAGAGCCGACTCAATGAGAGTCAGCTCGAGGGGGAGTGTCCTAGAGAATTTCGTTTCTTCCCCTTAGTTATTATCTTCTCGATCCCAACCCATTAGTTTACCCTTCTCGAATATCATTACTGCAAAGTCGATTTCCCCAGTTTCCTCTCCGTCGCCATCGTAGGTTACGTCTATGTAGCCGTTAGAGCTGGTACGTTCTCCTTTTCCTCCTACAAGGTCTGCAACCTCTGAGAGTGTCATCCCTTCCTCTAGGGAGTTGTATTCTTCTTCGGAGATCGTAGAACTGTTGCAGGCGCTCAGCAGGATAATACTGGACAGGAAAACAACTATTCGCTTTTTCATTGACATTCCTCCTCAGTTATTTCGTTTAAATTAAAACTAAGAGTTTTAGAGATTTTGCCAGCTCGTAAGATAACTACATACGTAAGGCCTAGTTGGAATGTATCTACTTTGCAAACTTTATTAGTGATACGAGACAGTGAGTCTTGGAAGTTGGATACTAAAGTATCGATTTCCTCCATAGCGATATCTAAATTAGTTGGTTGAATAGTATTTGTTGTCATAAAAAATCTCTCCCTTTAGTTTTTATTTGTTTATACGAGATAGGTAATACTTACAGGTGTACAATCATGAGTGAAACGATGTAACCAGCTGCGTAAAGAAAGCTTATGCTGCCGCCAGCTACCAAGGTTGGCTTAACCCAGTCTTTGAGTTTCAACTTATTCGCCTCCTGTGAGTCGAACCTTTACAGCTATTCCTGCTCGTGATACTATAAGGAGGAAAGAGCCTTATAGGTTCGACTGAATTGCGTAGCCTTGTTCGGTATACTCGCCAAAGTATAACTACCGAGTAGGGCTATTTTGTTTTGTGTAGTTTTAGGTTAGTCAGTTAACTTCTTACCAGCATACATACGAGTTAACATTTTATCGATCTTATTAGCTTTATCTACAGTGTTGATCTTGTTGAGTTGATTAAAAGCTGTATAAAACCTCTTAGCATCCTCGATGGACTCCAGCTCGTAAAAGTCTTTGACTTTACCGTAAAACTTTTGTTGCTTACTTTCCAATTGCCATGTTCACCCCATTCCCTGAGTGGCTTAATTACATATTAATTAAAAGTTCTAGAACCGTCAATGCTTTTTTAAAACTTTTTTTAAATCCCTTTCTTTGCCTCACAGTTTATCCTTGCAGCCAATTATGTTAGCTACCTCTTTTTGGTTACCAAAGAAAGCTCGAATAAGTGTAAAACTCTTTAGAGTTCGTACAAGCTCATTACAAATGGTATAACTTGTTTAGGTGCAAACGTAATAAGGGTACTAATAAAACTCCGCACAGGAGAATCTGGAGCTTTTTTTATGGAGTGATTCGAAAATGGAGATGTTATTTTACATCATATGGCATTCAATCGAGCATATACCTAATCAGTTGCCTGCTCTGCAGGTACAACCTACTCAGGACTATCCTAAATTGGATAATCGTACAAGAACCAGATGCAATGCCACCCTAGTAACCAATCGGGCATAGCTAAATAGAGATACCTCCTGTGTTAAAGAGCTATAGGACAACAACCAGATAGGAGGGATTATTATCTACAGTAATGCTACTGAAGAAAGTTGAAAAGTTTGCACTTAAGAGATCGCTGAGCAGTAGATAATTTCTGAGCCAGAACTCCATAGAAGTAACCATTGAAATCACGTACACGTTTAGCCTTGCTAGCAAGCACACTAGCTAGTAAACCTGAGATGGCCACCTCTGCAGTATCAACTAAATCAGGTGCATACTTTCGAGCAGCCAATTGAACACGACCCCACAGTTTGTACACCTTAGTTGCATCAAAGTAGGAGATAGCCAAGCTAGCGAACTCAGTAGGAACACCAGCAGCTACTAAGTGATCTATGTCTAACTCGTCTACGTATGTATTATCTTTAGAGATTTTAGTTTTGTAAGTAATTGTATCTGTATGAGATGGAGACTTCTCAGTGCACTCAGGAGTAGGCACTACAGCTTCCTCGCAAGGTGACTTAGCGAGGTGACTCTCATAGGGATTGATTACTGTTATTGAAGCGCTATAGCCACCTTTAATAGGCTTAAATTGGTTGATGCGAGTAATGATTCCTAGCTCAGATAAACCCTTAAGAGCACGCTGTATAGTGCGTTTAGAGTATCCTGTGAGGTCAGCTAAAGAGTCTACTTTAAGGTAGCTGACTCCTATGAATTTGCATGAGTAACAAGCAAGCTTCCATAGTACTGTGTATTCTGACTCTTTAAGTTTGTACACTGACAGGTATTCACTAATAGAATTGTCCATCTCATTAATTGAATTAAAAGATTGATATTTTCGTAGTTCCTTCATATTGTATATTCTCCTTAATAGGAGCTACTTGCAGAGTGTATCTTAGGGTAGTACAATATAAGCAAATAGCTCCATAGTTATTTTGTGAAAGAGTCCTGTCTGGCCGCCAAACTAGAGCAGGGCTCTTTTGTGTTTACTTATAGGTCGAACCTATTGAGAGGGTTATACTTATCGTTGGATTCAGCTAACGAGTTACCGAAAGCATGTAGGTAAACCTCAGTAGTTCTTATCTGGGAGTGATGCATCAGCTTACTCAAGGTGTATATGTCCATTCCAGCTCTCAAGCAGTTACTCGCATAGGTATGTCTAAACATGTGAGCTGTAGTTTTGAATCCCATACGAACTGAAAGCCTGGTGAACATTAACTTGACAGCGTTCACTGTGAGTGGGTTACCTTTGTGGTCATTAAACACATGAGCAGGCAACTTAATGTAGTACTTCTCACAGAATAATCTCCACTCGTACAACTCCCGAGCCACCTTATCCGTTAACGGAGTAGACAGACTCTTGCGATTCTTCCCAAAGATAGTGATAGTCTTATTGAGTAGATCCACGGAATCCCACCTCATGGATACCAGCTCGCCTAGTCTTATGCCTGTACCCGCGAGGACGACTATCACGGTATGACCTCGGTAGCTATACAACGTGTTTTCCCGAGAGCGCATCCTCCTGTAGTATCTAAGCATCTGCTTTATCTGTTCGTCGGAGTACACCTTGATTGTCTTGTCCGTCTTAGCAGGCTTAATCTTGTTAGTGGGGTTGCTACGGATATCTATAACGTCCTCATCCTCTAGGTACCTAAAGAATGTCTTCAAGTGCTGGAGCTTACCATTACGAGTAACTACAGCGTTTCCTCTCTCCTTGGAACAGTAGAGGAGGTAGCTCTTTATAACCTGTGGAGTAATATCCTCGATGTTAATGATTTCCTTCTCGGTAGTGAGCCAGTGAGAAAACTCATTGAGTGTATCTCCATAGCTCTGTATTGTCCTAGGAGCTAGCCCACTGAGTTCTTTATCTTCTAGGTAATCCTTAATCATAAATCTAAGCAGTGCCATTTACTTTCCCCCTTGAGTACACACAAAAAAGACCACCTCCATAGGCTACTTGTGAGTAACCTAGAAAGTGGTTTCTTGTGAGAATATTGTTTCTGTCATAGATAACCATTCAGCAACACCTTGTGAGGCTTGTCCTGCCTCGGTAGCTTCAACTCGCCTGTTTAACCATTGCGGATAATGAATTTTCAGCGGAAGTAGAGGCGGATGCGATGATTGCACCGTCTTTTTCAATATAATATGTACGTCCTGTATTTGTTTCAATAGCTTGCCTTAAAATTTTTTCTGATTCATTAGTAGTCGGGAATTCAACAATGTTACCTCGTAATTGCATAATTCGCTCTAAGTCATCTAGTGTGGCAAGTTTAATTGTTTCTTGGATAGGCGTGCTAGGTAAGTTGTTGTCATCTAGGCATTCGCAAAAATACATTTCATTTTTAGTACCTAGTTGTATATTTGAAGCAGTTTCAAATCGTTCTACAATAGTTGACTTACCAGAGAGTTTAAGCGGCTTATATGTGGAAAGAAGTGCCTCATAGTCAGTAACCACAAACTCTTCTTTACTATACGGTATAAATGTATCGTGAAAGCGAAGTAAAATCGATTTTAATGTTCCGTTCTCTTCAAATACTCCCCATAATTCTTGGAAGTCTGTTTCATAACCGAAAGCTTCTAAATCCCCAATAATAAACAAGTTAAGGGCTGCTTCTTCTTTTAGGAAAGCGAATACTTGTTTATGATCTTTCTTTGTTAATTTTCGCATCATAACGAATCTACCTCTTTTTTTATTTTTCTAAATATTACAACTTAAGTTTTTTGAAATCAATATAAAATTTTATGTTTAGTTCACAAACTTTCGGAAAAACTAGGAAAGATATGACAAAGGAGGTTATGAACGGTGGATCATCCAATTCAAGGATTAATGAAAGCGGCAATGGAAAATTTGAAGGAAATGGTCGATGTAAATACGATTGTTGGAGAGCCTGTTCAAACGGCTGACGGTGGTGTAGTGTTAACGGTTTCTAAAGTAGCGTTCGGTTTTGGAGCAGGAGGTTCTGATTTCCAAACGAATGATGGACAAAGAGCAAACGGTAACCCTGCATTTGGTGGCGGTAGCGCGGGTGGTGTTTCTATTACACCAGTAGCATTTCTTGTAGTGAATAAAGATGGAGTAAATATTCTGCATCTACAAAATGCGACACATTTAGCAGAAAAAATGATTGAGTTAGCTCCACAAACAATTGATAAAATTCAATCGATGTTCCAAAAAGATGAAAAGAAAGAGGGAAATCATCATCCTCAAAACCCAGATGAAATCCTTTAAAAACACCTGCTCACGAGCAGGTGTTTTTTCTTGTAATCACTATGTAATAAAACACATGAAATTGTAAATAGTTTTTGAATTTTTTTCTATGTTTCTAAAATTTTTCATGTTAAAATATGCTATAGAATTGAAACATATAAAACGAAGGTGGCTAGGTGCTTTGTCTGGAGGATCTGACCAAGTAAAGAATATGATATATATTAATGGTAATCGTCGGGGTCATTGTTTTATTACATCAGGAATTACGTTTAAAGAGTTTGCAAGTAACATCCCTTCACCGCTTCATCAAGTGTTGCTTTTGAAGCATAACTTTGAATGGACAGATTTTCATTATCATACTTTATTTGAATATGTTGAGGAAGAAAATATACATAAGCTAATTCAAGCAGAGATTGATGAATTTGATGAATTTTGTTGGGTAGATTTTGATGATGCAAGCGATTTAGATGAATTAGAGCCAAAAGAAATTGCAGAGCTTTTATATTTGGCTCACAAAAAAGAACCACTTGCAAGAACATTCTTTCCGCTATTGAAAAATAGATTTGTTTATTTTTCACATGATGACGGATGGTACAACAAAGTGTATTATCGTAGAATTGCTGACTTTGTAGGAATGTTAAGTAAAGTCATTCCTTATAAACTCGGTGCTTTCGGTAAGAAACGTTTTTCTTTGTTCCAAAAATCAAAAATTTTCCCAGCCATTTCGAAAGAAGTGATCATGGGGCTTCTTCCATTAATGGAAGATGGTCTTTATATTGATCTAGCAGGGAAAATTGAGTCAAGAAGAGGTCTTGAAATTCCGGTATATGTAGTTGGTTCGTATGAAAGTACGGATGAGGTACTAGATAATATTGATGAATTGAAAGAAGAAGCAACAGAGACAGGTTGGCTCATTTTTGATAAGAAAGAACAAGAATGGCAATGGGTTGTGGACTAAGAAAACTTGGCGTATGTAGTCAAGTTTTCTTGTCATTTGAAAGGAGTACAAATGAAGAAATATTATACAATTGTGGGTATTATAAGTATTATTCTCGTGGCGATTTTACTTATTACTTGTCCGAAAGAATCAGATTTTAAAGTGTATGTAGAGGATAAGTATGCATTGAAATGTAATGAGAGTAGTTTTGAATGCACACAAAATGTAGATGGTAAAAAAGAAAAACTACAATTTGAAAGTATAGATGCACGAAATGGTGTATTCTTTATGACTGTAAAGCAAACATTTAAAACAGAAGCTGGTGTTACGAAAGAATATAGCGGAGTAGGAATGTTTGGTACATTTCTTTTTGTTTCAGAGAAGACTTTCTAGTAATAGAAGGTCTTTTTCTTATGCTTATGTTCATATAGATGAAGTAAGACAAGCATAGGAGGGGTAGTGATGAAGAGTACATGTATCGTTTGCGGTGGTGAGGAGTTTTTTTCCTCAACTTTGTATGCACGCACGAAACAAGATTGGGCATATGCACCAAATATGTATCGATTTGAAAAGGTGTTTATTGAGCATCGGGATGAAGAAAATTACCCAGTGTTTCAAGAAATTACAGCGAAACATTGCTGTGGATGCGGTCATATTATGTTGTATCACGAATGAACACACCAAGTATAACTTGGTGTGTTTTTTTTAAAACGCTGACAAAGCAAGCGGATAGAGTAAAGTAAATAAAACAGAAAAACTACCAAAACCAATTGCTGTATATCCAAGTGTTCTTGCTCCGAAATTGACAGCTAATAAGCCGACTAAAATCGCAAGAGAGCCAAGTGTAACCGGATAAAATGCAATTGAGAAAAGCGAAAGAAATAAAGCGACATAGCCTACCATTGCACCGGTATTTGTACCTTCTATTTCATTTGCAATTTCTTTACGCTTATGTCTAATTGGAATGCCAGCTGGTGATATTTCAGCTGCATACTCTTCGTTTTTTTCACCACTTTTAAAATGATGATTTCTCTTTCTTCGCATGTACATCCCTCTCTTTCAATTGGGTGTACCTATAGTATCTTTCATAAAGAGAAGAACATGAGTATGAGTTAAACCCAAGTAAAGCAAAAATTGGAGAATAAAGATTCCATCATTAGCTTGTACATCTCCTAGTGAAGATAAACAGGAATTTTGGAAAATGATGTAGAATGAAATGAGTGATAAAACGTGAAGGCAGGGGAATGTATGACGAAATTTAATTGGCATGAATCAGCAGAGAAAAAATGGGATAGTAGTGCAGAATTTTGGACTCAAAATAGTCAGGAGATGTGGGACAGCGGGAGTAGGAGTACAATTATTCCATTTTTTGAACAGTATGTGAAGAAAGAAGCTCAAGTGCTCGATGTTGGTTGTGGGGATGGATACGGTACATATAAATTAAGTCGCGCGGGCTACAAAGCAGTTGGAGTAGACTTATCAGAAGTGATGATTCAAAAAGGGAAGGAGCGCGGAGAAGGACCGAATTTATCTTTTATAAAAGGGGATCTTTCTTCCTTACCATTTGAAAATGAGCAATTTGAATCAATCATGGCAATTAATTCTTTAGAATGGACCGAGGAGCCATTACGAGCATTAAATGAGATAAAGCGCGTTTTAAAAAGAGATGGGTATGCATGTATTGCAATTTTAGGACCGACAGCAAAGCCTCGAGAGAACAGTTATCCTCGTTTATATGGCAAAGACGTTGTTTGTAATACGATGATGCCTTGGGAGTTTGAACGGTTAGCGAAAGAACAAGGTTTTGAAGTTGTAGATGGGATCGGTGTATATAAGCGCGGAGTAAATGAGAAGATGCTAGGTCAACTACCTATCGAGTTACAACAATCGTTAACATTCTTATGGGTATTTATGTTAAAAAACGCATAAAGAAATGAAAGAATTTTTAGGAGGTAAATAAGTGCAGAAAATACAAAAAACTGATACAATATCATCAGAACCAATTAAAGGGGGACTAGGGTATATGACAACTACTACAACAGTTAAATCCGATATTGAAATCGCGCAAGAAGCGAGTATGAAGAAAATTCAAGAAATTGCAGCTGAATTAAATATTTTAGAAGATGAATTAGAGCCATACGGGCATTATAAAGGTAAGTTATCTCTTGACATTTTTAAGCGCTTACAGGATGAGAAAGACGGTAAAGTTGTTTTAGTAACAGCGATTAACCCAACTCCAGCTGGAGAAGGTAAATCAACAGTAACAGTTGGTTTAGGTCAAGCTTTTAATAAAATTGGTAAGAAAACAGTAATTGCACTTCGCGAACCATCTCTTGGACCAACGATGGGGCTAAAAGGCGGGGCAGCAGGTGGTGGTTTTTCACAGGTTGTACCTATGGAAGACATTAACCTTCACTTTACTGGAGATATTCATGCGATCACAACTGCCAATAACGCGTTAGCGGCGTTTATTGATAATCATATCCAACAAGGAAACACACTTGGAATTGATACGCGTAAAATCGTTTGGAAACGCTGTGTTGACTTAAATGATCGTGCCCTACGTAACGTAGTAATTGGTCTTGGTGGACCAGTTCAAGGTGTACCACGTGAAGACGGTTTCGATATTACAGTAGCATCTGAAATTATGGCCGTATTCTGCCTTGCAACAGATATTCAAGATTTAAAAGCGCGTCTATCTCGCATTGTAGTTGCTTATAACTTTGCAAATCAACCTGTAACGGTTAAAGATTTAGGTGTAGAAGGTGCGTTAACATTATTATTAAAAGACGCATTAAAACCAAACTTAGTACAAACGTTAGAAAATACACCAGCTATCATTCACGGCGGACCATTTGCGAATATCGCTCACGGTTGTAACAGTGTTATCGCTACAACAATGGCAGCAAAATTAGGTGATTATGTTATTACAGAAGCTGGATTCGGTGCTGATTTAGGTGCAGAGAAGTTTTTAGATATTAAAGCTCGTGCAGCTGGCATTAAACCAGAAGCAGTTGTTATTGTTGCGACTATTCGTGCGCTTAAAATGCATGGTGGCGTAGCAAAAGATCAATTAAAAGAAGAAAATGTAGATGCATTAGCAAAAGGTATGGAAAACTTACAGAAGCATGTTGAAACAATTCAAAGCTTCGGTGTACCTTTCGTAATTGCAATTAATAAATTTATTACAGATACAGATGCAGAAGTTGCATACTTACAAGAGTGGTGCAATGAGCGTGGCTATGCAGTATCCTTAACGGAAGTTTGGGAGAAGGGTGGCCAAGGCGGAGTTGACCTTGCTGAAAAAGTATTAAAAGAAATCGAAAAAGGTGAGAACAACTACGCACCACTTTATGAATTAGAATTACCATTAGAAGAAAAAATTCGTACAATTGCTCAAAAGGTGTATGGTGCAAAAGATATTGAATTTGCTCCGAAAGCACGTAAGCAATTAGCTCAATATGAAGGAGAAGGTTGGAGTAACCTACCAATTTGTATGGCGAAAACACAATACTCTCTTTCTGACGATGCAACAAAATTAGGTCGTCCATCTGACTTCATCGTTACAATTCGTGAGCTAAAACCATCTATTGGTGCAGGGTTTATCGTTGCGCTAACAGGAACAATGTTAACAATGCCAGGCCTTCCAAAACAGCCAGCAGCACTACAAATGGATGTAAATGAAGATGGAAAAGCAGTAGGTTTATTCTAAAAGGTTGTAATTCATCTCGTTTATCTGTACACTATATATACATCAAGTGGCGCCTTTCCATCGAAAGGCGCCTGTTTTTTGGAGGAAATTATGTTTGATCCAACTGCTTTTGATAATTTAAAAGTAATCGTAGAAGGTGCTGTTTATGATTTTGATTTACATGGAGATATTCTTGTAACAGATCGAAAAGATATGATGGACCTTGCCTCATTAAGTCGTATATACCATATTTCATTTCAATTAACAGAACCGTTCGAACCGGTAGTAAAAGCAACATTTTCACTATCTGTAGATGCAAAGAACTTGTCTGGTGAAATATTGGAAGTACCACAATTTACACCAGGTTGTGAAATGAAGTTAGCATTTTCATTCCCGATAGAAAAGCCAGAGGTAGTGTGTGAAGAAATTGAAACTTTCATGCATTCTATATGGGGAAAAGAAAGAATGATTACGCAGAAAATTTCATACGAATATAATAAGCAAGCGATTTCATATCATAATAAGGTAGAGGTTCTATTTCAAAAAGCGATTACAGAAGACCATGTTGATGATTTAATAGCTGTTATTTCACACATGATAGAAACGGTGCGAACAATACAACATTTTCTTCAAAAATAGAGATAAAGGAGAAAAACAAATGATAAAAGATATGCAACCATTTTTACAACAAGCTTGGGAGAAGGCTGGTTTTAAAGAATTAACTGAAATTCAAAAACAAGCGATTCCAACTATTTTAGAAGGACAAGACGTTATAGCTGAATCTCCAACTGGAACAGGAAAAACATTAGCGTACTTATTACCCCTTTTACATAAAATTAATCCTGAAGTAAAACAACCACAAGTTGTTGTTTTAGCGCCGACACGTGAGCTTGTAATGCAAATTCACGAAGAGGTTCAAAAGTTTACAGCAGGGACTGAAATTTCAGGGGCATCTTTAATTGGTGGTGCAGATATTAAGCGCCAAGTTGAAAAATTAAAGAAACATCCGAGAGTAATTGTCGGTTCACCAGGACGTATTTTAGAATTAATTCGAATGAAAAAGCTAAAGATGCATGAAGTGAAAACGATTGTATTTGATGAGTTTGATCAAATTGTAAAACAAAAGATGATGGGCGCAGTACAAGATGTAATTAAATCTACAATGCGAGATCGTCAATTAGTATTCTTCTCGGCGACAATTACAAAAGCGGCAGAAGATGCTGCACGTGATTTAGCAGTTGAACCACAATTAGTACGTATAACACGTGCAGAGTCAAAAAGCTTAGTTGAGCATACGTATATCATTTGTGAGCGACGCGAAAAAAATGATTACGTAAGAAGAATTATGCATATGGGCGATGTAAAAGCAGTTGCTTTCTTAAATGACCCATTCCGTTTAGATGAAATTACACAGAAATTGCAATTCCGTAAAATGAAAGCAGCAGCTCTTCATGCAGAGGCAAGTAAGCAAGAGCGTGAAGCAACGATGCGTGCTTTCCGCGGCGGGAAATTAGAAATTTTACTTGCTACTGATATTGCAGCACGCGGTATTGATATCGATGATTTAACACATGTAATCCACTTGGAGTTACCAGACACAGTAGACCAATATATTCACCGCTCAGGACGTACAGGACGTATGGGTAAAGAAGGAACTGTCGTTTCTCTTGTAACACAACAAGAAGAGCGTAAATTACTTCAATTTGCAAAAAAACTAGGCATCGTATTTACGAAGCAAGAAATGTTCAACGGATCATTTGTAGAAACGAAACCGAAAGCACCAAAGAAAAAGAAACCAGCATTTACTGGGAAGAAAAAGCCTAGATAAATAATGGAGAAGGCGTAGCTACTTGTAGTTGCGTCTTTTATGTTTGTAATTGAATGAAAAAGGAATAATAATAACATCTGTAGAAACCTACATAGAATATAAAAACCATTAGGGGGAAAAACAATGATTCATAAAGTCGGACAAATTATGTTATATGTAAATAATCAAGATGAGGCAGTACATTTTTGGACGGAAAAGGTAGGGTTTCATGTAGTTGCAGAGGAAGATAATAAGCAAGGAATGAGATGGATTGAAATCGCTCCGAAAAGCGGTGCAGAAACGAGCATTATATTACATAATAAAGAAGTTATTTCTAAGATGAGCCCAGAATTAAATCTTGGTACACCGTCCCTAATGTTCTTCTCAGAAAATCTTGATCAATTATATACAGATTTAACAAATAAAAATGTTACTGTTGGCGAAATGGTCACTATGCCTTCTGGTAAAGTATTTAACTTTGCTGATAGTGAAGGGAATTATTTTGCGGTTATGGAAAAGAACAAATAATAATATTGCTATGTGAAAATCCCCCTCAAATATATTGAGGGGGATTACATGTTTGAAGTGGATTTTTCATTAGAGAGTTGTTTAATAAAAAATGTCCCTTTTTCAATAGCGGTTTCAATATAACCAACGATTTGGTTAAACGTAAATACTTGTAAGTCTTCATGCAAATGTTGCTCGGGATATAGCATATCTTCAAAAAGATACTTTCGAAAAGCTAAAACGTTTTCTTTAGAAACCTCTTCAATATCCACAATGTGATCCTCTTGATTGAGAAGAGAGAAGAGCTGTTGTTCTTTATCGTAATGATGAAGTAACTTTGCATTTAACAATTTAAAATCGTTATAGTACAGGGGTGCGATAGTTTCGTCGTTTTCTATTCTATTTTTTAACCAAGGTAGAAAAAAGCCGCTTAGCCAATTATCATCGGCAATGAGGTGGGTGCAATAGCCTAGGAGAAAAGGGGAATCCATATAATCTTTATATTTATGAATAAATGATCCATAATCAATTCGTCTCGTATAGTCTTTCGTTGAGCCGGCGTAAAAATGTGAGGTGACTTTTTCTATCTTTGAATGCACAGCATCAGGGGCCACACCTCCAAGTATAAAAGAAGTTTTATCTTGAATAGATAATTTCTCGGCAATCCTGTTAGCGATAATAGCATGCATAATTCGTGATCCCATGAATGACACCTCGGTTTCAAGTATTCATTTCAGGAAGGGGACTGAACAGTTAGTATTACTTTCCCTGTACTTTTTCTACTTTCGACCCATTCATGTGCTTTCCCTGCATCTTGAAGTGGAAAAGATTTCACAGCTTTCATTTTCAGACGGCCATCACGTAAATAACGGAAAACTTCATTTGCAGTTTCTTGGAGTAGTTCAGGACGTTTTTTTCGTGTAGTACCAAAGCTAAAACCGAGTATAGAGCGGCAACTTGCGTGTAAATCTTTCGTTTGAAAGTAACCAATTTCACCGCTTGCATTTCCGAAATGAACGAGGCGACCGTAATAAGCAAGGCATTTTAAACTTTTTTCCGAAACCGTTCCAGAAATAGAATCTAAAATTACATCAACCCCTTCACCGTTTGTCAGCTCATTGACTTTTTCTACAAAATCTTCATCTTGATGACAAATAACATATTCAGCCCCAACATCTAAAGCAATTTCTTTTTTTGCTTCACTTCCGACAGTACCGATAACTGTTCCAGCCCCTAATAGTTTTGCAAGTTGAATCGCTGTAGTACCAATTCCACCAGCAGCTGCATGGATTAGAACCGTTTCATCTTCTTGTAGTCTTGCAACATTTGCGAGTAAATTATAGCTTGTAAAAGATACGATCGGACAAGCAGCTGCAGTTTGAAAGTCGACTTCATGGGGTAAAACGAAAGTAAGGTTTTCATTTGCAACAACGTATTCTGCGTATGATCCATTTTGAGGAAAAGCAATGACACGCTGTCCAGGGTGAATATTTTTCACATGAGAACCGACACGTTCTACAATACCTGCAGCATCTATTCCTGGAATAAAAGGTAGTGCTTTATTTCCTTTTTTGCCATAACGTGATTTAATATCAGCGAAATTTACACTAGTAGCAACAACACGAATCAAAACTTGATTGTCTGAAATAACTGGCACATCCACATCTATATATTTCATCACTTCAGGACCACCGAATGACGTTACAACGATAGCTTTCATTATATATCCTCCTAAATTTGACTATATGAATCATTTTAAGTCTTTATTAGAAATTGGAAAATTATATAATAGTTATGCAAGGTTATAAGTGAAGCTTATGAACTAATTGAATCATTATATTAATTTATATAAAAAAACTTTTTTAAAAAATCGAACGAAATATAAATTACTTGCCAATATATTGTGTAAGACAAAGGAGGGCTGGTATATGAAGAGTGAAATAGATTACGTACATTTAATTCAATTAACTTTATCAGGCAATAAAGAAGCATATAGCGAATTGTATGATGTAACGATTCAAGAAGTATATAAAACAGCACATTTTTTAATTGAAGATAAAACGGATGTAGATGATGTCGTTCAAGAAGTATACATACAGCTATATGAATCGCTTCGTAAATATGATAGCGAGAAGCCATTTCGCCCTTGGCTAATTGGGATTGCGATTAAACAAATTCATTCTTATAGAAGAAAGAGGTGGATGCGACTACGAATTATAAAAAAAGCAGATGAGCAAAGAAAGTCAGTGCAAATTGATTTTTCTAACGATGTTGTAAGTAAAATATCAAACCAAAAACTAATTGAACTCATTCATAAATTACCGTATAAATTGAAACAAGTTATTATCTTAAGATACTTACATGATTATTCACAAGAAGAAGTAGCACAAATATTACATATTCCAATTGGTACTGTGAAATCTAGAATTCATTCGGCATTAAAGAAACTACGTCAAAAAGAGCAAGTAGAAGAAATCTTTTTAGGAGAGGTAGGGAATGTGAAATGAGTTTAGATTGTAGAGTTAGGGAATCTATACAAGAAGAAGCAAAGGGTATTGTTGCCCCGCCGGATTTAAAAGAAAAAGTAATCGTACAAATAAAAATGAAGCACGGGCGGAGTAAGAGGAAGAAACGCCTTATCGCAGGAGTACTTGCAGCAGCTCTTTTAATCCCGACGACTGGTTTTGCGTATCAATCTATTATGGCGGATGGTATATACGGATCTTTCGAGAATTTAAAAAAACATGCCGGAACGATGACATTAGAGGCGTATATGCGTTTTAGTGCAAAATTATCAGAGGCGAAAGATGAAATGGGTACGAAGGAATATGAAGAGTTTACAAAAGAACTAAAAAAATTAACAAATGCAAAACTTACGTACGGAGATTCGAACGGTAATATTGATTATGATCAATTATTACCGGCTAAAAAAGAGGAATTGAAAAAGGTGGTAATGGAGCTTCATCCGTATTTTGATAAATTAAATGGCCATAAGTCTAGTAAAGAGGTATTAACTCCTGAAGAGTATGAACAATATATGGAAGCATTAATGTCATATCAAACCGTTTTAGTAAAAACGAAATCGAGTGGGGGGATAACAATAGAAGAAGTACCTGAAGCGTACAAAGAAAGATTTATTAAAGCAGAGCAGTTTATGGAATATGTAAACGAAAAGGTGCAATAATTAGAAAAGCTCATAGCTTTAGCTGTGAGCTTTTTTTATTGAAACAAAAAAGAGTGTTCAATTATACTTTTTCATATTTGCAATATCTTTTTGTATAAAACAATCTAAAAGAGAATAGCCAGCTATTAAACTTATTATAGTAACAAAAGTTGTATTTATAAGAATAATATTAGCTAAATAAGGTAGGTATTGGCCAACTGGCGAAAAGAGTAGAGCTGGTGAAAAGGAAATGAAAAGCATAGGTACAGTAATAGCGATAAATTTATCCGGTTGAAAGTGCCAGTTTTGTTTACTCGTTTCGCGATTAATAGATTGAAGGAATCGTAATAAAATGCCGACTATAAGAGGGAAGAGTGTAAAGTAGAATAATCTTGGATAAACGTTAAAGTTCACCTGCGCATCTGTATCTAAATAAAATTGAATCTTCACTCCAACAAATAATAATAAGACAATAAACAATGTGAAGCAGAGGTATAGCATTACTTTTTGCATTGCATTCCACCATCCTTTACTCAAAATATATTCAAAAAAAGAAGAGATATACAATAACTACTGTTGTATATCTCTTCTTATACTGTTAGTTAATAGTGGAGTTTGCTTTTTCTTGCTTCGTGAAATAATCTATAATGCCCATCGCACTAATTTCTATATCTAGATGTAAAATGTTATAAACGGAATGATCTGATGGAACGTTTAACTTTGTAAGGTGAGCAGAGATCTTATCCATTAATACAGTTTGTAAAGCTTTAGTCGCTTCATCGAAATCATTATATTTTTCAAAGACCTCTTTACCAGTATGAACGAAAATAGGTAACCAATGTTCAAGCTGGTTATATACTTCTGTAACATTGGATGATGCACCGTAATGACCGAAATAAATAGTATCTACATTCATACTTTGAATATGATTTTTAGAAGCAATCATCGCATCTGGTTGGAATTGTGAAGGGGACGTTGATGGTAAATATAGTTCTACACCAAGGTCTGCGAGTTCTCTATAATAAATTCCGATTGTATCGCCAGTAAAAATGCCGTTTGTTAATGAATCGTGAATGCTAATATGGTGCTTAGCATGTCCCGGTGTATCGTAAAATGTAAGTGTACGGCCTTCGGCAATTTTTAACGTATCACCATGTTGTACAATACGAACACGTTCTTTTTCTATAGGAAGAATTGGATCAAATAGTTTATCGAAATCTTCTTTGTATACAGCTTTTGCGCCTAAAATGAGTTTTGTTGGGTCAATCATATGACGAGCACCGCGAGAATGCACATATAAAGTAGCGTTTGGACACTTTTCCATCATTAAACCAGCAGCCCCGGCGTGATCTAAATGAACATGTGTAACGATAATGTTTTTTACATCGTATAAATCAATATGTAATTGTTGTAAGCCATCTAAAATATACGGAAGAGAAGGGGCTGCACAAGTTTCAATTAAAGTAATATCGTCACCTAATAAAACGTACGTACCAGTTCGTTCATTATGTTGTAAATCAAAATCATCAATAAGATATAGGTGTGAAGATAATTGCTCTACTTTTTTCATCGTTACCACTCCTTTGTTACTGTATGTTTCTATTATACGCTAAAATAGAAAAAGGCAGAAAACGAAAGCTCGTCTTCTGCCTTTTTAAAGTGTTGTTATTTCGTTTGTTCTCTATTTATAGACATAACGAACAGTCCAACTATGCCACCAACGATTGGAAGCATAATCTCTCCTGCTAAATTAAAGTAGGAGCTTAAAAATAAACGATTTACATCGATTACCCAGCCAGTAACATACAATAACATCATATATAGTACGAAATAAAACTCGCGATTTGAAATCGTTTCATGTTGTGCAGTTTTCATAATGAACACCATCCTTTTCTTTTATAATGGAATACAAACTGTCACATTTTGTTCACAATTCAATTGTAAAACTTTCCATCATAAAAGTCTAGTAGTCTGTGTCGAATTTTTGAACAGAAATAAAGCGTTATCATATTGGGGTGTAAGTACGTAATAAGAGCTGTATATTCATGAATGTAGTATAGTATAAACATAGAATGATAGTGAAGAGAGGGGCAAGGACAATGACAGTTTATGATTTTTCAGCTAAAACGATAACAGGAGAAGATAAATCGTTAAAAGATTACGAAGGAAAAGCACTTCTTATTGTAAATGTAGCTAGCAAATGTGGTTTTACACCGCAATATAAAGGATTACAAGAAGTATATGATAAATATAAAGACCAAGGACTAGAAATACTCGGTTTCCCTTGTAACCAATTCGGAGGACAAGAACCAGGTACAGAAGCAGATATTACTAGTTTTTGTGAGTTAAACTACGGTGTAAATTTCCCGATGTTTGCAAAGGTTGATGTGAAAGGTGATAAGGCTCATCCTCTGTATGCATACATGACAGAACAAGCACCAGGTTTACTCGGTATGAAAGCAGTGAAATGGAACTTTACTAAGTTTCTAATCGGAAAAGATGGGAAAGTAGTAGGGCGTTTTGCACCGCAGACGAAGCCGGTGGATTTAGAGGTTGAGATTGAGAAGGTACTTGGAGAATAACTAGAAGTTTCACTTTATTAAAAAACGCCTCAAAGAACAATGTAGTTCTTTGAGGCGTTTTCTTTCAACTCACATTATCGAGATTAAATCGCTGAATGGAAGTCATTTGATTTAGGCGGAGAGGCTGCTTTTTTCATAAGAATTTCCCATAAGTGTACGGATTTCTTCCATTCCGCTGCGGACTGTCCCTTTTGATACATAGCGTTCTCATAACTGAAAGTAAGTTGTTGCATATGAGCCGAGTTGTAAAGTGTATCAATGTGGAGAGCATATTCTCGGAATGTTTGACTTTCTCCTCGTCGTATACCAATTCTCGCAAATTGTTTTAAAAGTGCATCGTAAGCTTTTGTATAAACAGCATCGTCTTTTCGATATTTATAGAAAAGAATAATAAAAAATGTAATCCACTTCATTCTAGTGGTGAAGAGAATGTATCCTATAATACTAATCGGTATCGTAGAGATGAATACGTACCACCAAGAAAATCCATTTTTCGAATTTGGAATCTTTTTAGTAGAAGATTCCTCTGTATCTTCTATTAAACTTTTGAGCTTTGCTTCATTGTTTCTTTGGTGCATTTGCGTGTTTTGAGAATTAGTTTCTTCGCTATTTTGTAAAGTAGGAGCAGGAGTATTATTTGTAAAAGTATAGGGATTAGTAAATCCTTTTGTTGGTTCGAATGGAATCCATCCGTATCCTGGGAAATATACTTCGACCCAAGAGTGTGCGTTATCGTTCGCGATTTTATAAACATCCTCACCTTCTGCACCCACAAGTGTATTATCTAAAGTTCCTTCTGTATAACCTTTTACCCAACGAGCAGGAATCCCAGCAGAACGAAGTAACACAATCATAGATGTCGAAAAATTATTACAGTAGCCGCTTTTTGTATCGAAAAGGAATTGATCAACATAATCTTGGTTTTTGGTAGGGAACGAGACATTCATTGTTTCATATACGAAAGAATGGTCGGTGAAGTAGTTTTCAATAGCCAGTACTTTATCATATCGGTTGTCTTTATCATTTGTTAGATTAATAGCTAAGTCTCTTACTCGCTGCGGTAATGATTCGGGAAGTTGCGTGTACTTTGTCATAAAATAAGGACTTGTTTCATGACCTTCATTCGTGTTTACAGCTTTCAAGTTTTCTATGGAAAACTCCGGGATCTCATATGTTACTTTATATGAATTTAAAGTAGTAGAAGAGTCTCCATCCATCGTATAGATTTTTTCTGAAAAGGGGTCAACACTGTAGGATACATTAGAAGAAGCCTCGACAGATACTAATCCTGCTGGATAGGTAAGATGAGGATAACTTTTTTGCATGGTGATTGTTGCCTCAGTTGCCTCCGTTTTTGTATGTTGTTCGTACCAGCTCACGACGTCGTTTTTATTTTTAAAAGAAATCTTTTTTTGATTTTCAGAAACTTCCCAGCCTTTTCCTGTATAAAAATCTTTCGTTTCGACTCTCCAATATTGTTTGTTTTGCGTTTGTGCTGTGAAAACAATTGTCGGATCTGCCTTAAAAGGACCGCCTAATCGCGAGTCATCTAAACCATACCCAATTTTAGAAACTTCTTGCTTTTTACTAGCTTCGGATGTATTGAATTTTAAAAAATTCATTGGGTTTGGCCATTGAGGGCCAAATTTTGGAGCAAAGTATGCGATGGTTGCTGACAATACAATAAATATTGTAAGAGGTCTAAGTAATTTTGAGATTTCTCTAGCAAAATTTTGTAGGTGTTCCATCTCTTTTATTCGTTCTATGCGAAGAAGACTAAGCATAAAAAAGCCGATGACAAAAGTACGAATAATAGCGTAGTTTGCATTGTATAAATGTAAGTTATGAAAAATGGTGATATAAATAATAGTCAATATAAGAAATAACAACCCACGTTTTTTATGAATCATCCAAAAAGAGATGAAAGCACTCAAAAACCAAAAGGATAAAAAAAATAAAAGTGTTGGAAAAACTGGAGAAATATCTAGCAAATTCCCCTGAAATAACAAGGAGGAATTTCGAGAAATATCAGTGAAAAATTTCGTTAGCCAAGATGGATTTATAAAAGTATTTTTATAATATAGGAAATGAATGATGAATAAAACCGTGATGATCTTTATTGGAATTTGCCACTTTGTTTGAAAAAAAGAGAGAGTGAAGCAAATCCCTATAAATATTACGAAAACATCTAATCTACCTACGTTTGTAATACCTATGAGGGGCCTTAGCCATTCTAGTAAAAGTAGAAATGCGCATGCATGCATGAAAAATCTGTTCATATCCCATTGTATTTTTGTTTGTAATGTTATCATTTGCTCACCTCAAAAAATACGTTTGTAAAGCGGTTTTCATAAACCGTTTTTACAAATATTTTTCGTTTTTGTAGAGTTTCTAGAATACTGAGTTCTCGATGTGAGAGTTGATTTGCTTTTTCTTTTACGACAAACACCATTAATTTTCTATTTTTAATAGCAGCATAGTCAGCTGCCTTTTGAATATCGGGAGAGAGATCGCTTGTCACGAGTATAATTGTGACGGGCTCATAAATTTTTCTTAATTCCATTTCTACACTCTGAGAGAGCGGGAATACACTATCTGCTTGTACTTTCGCTAAATGACAAAAGATTTGATGCAACTGACTATCTCCATTGTCTAAAGGGAAAAAAGTTCGTTCTTTTCCGACAGATACGAATGACGCCGGTGAATTTTGCTTCAAGACAGACCTGACAATAGAGGCAGTAAATGTGACGACTGATTCGAATAGAGGGGACTCAGTTCTGTCCATGAATATCATAATATTATGGTTGCACTGTTGTTCAAACTCTTTCGTCATAATGTTGTTTGTTCGTGCAGTTGCTTTCCAATCAATCCATGAAAAGCGGTCACCAGGTTTATAGTCTCTCACACCGACAGAAATGGTAGAGTCTTTTACTAAATTTATATTTGCTGAAGGTGCTCCTTGTTCGAAATGATTTTCCATTTGTCGATATGTTATATCTACATACTGAGGATAGACTAAAAATGTATCTGGAACTGAAAAAGTTATTTCTTTCTCCATCATACCGAATAAATCACCAGTTTTGACACGTACGCTTGAAAAAGCGTGCTCTCCTCTAGGTATTGTGTCAATTGCATATTGAAACGAAATATTTCGTTTCAACCCTGGAAAAAGTATTACTTTATTCATCTTCGTTTGTTTACAATTTGTAAATTGTGATGGCAGCACATCTTCTATAATTAAATAAAGTAAGGGAAAAGGAAAACTTCTATTTATTGTAATCGTACTTAAAAATGGTTCTCCTGCTACATATTCTTCTTGATTTGTTGTCCGTTTTACCTCAGCGTTCCGTAAAGCATAGAAGGGAAGCAGTAGTGAATAAAGGCCAATAGGAATCATACTGTAAAACAAAAACCAACTTACAAATCCTCCTTGAAGCATAGCGTATACAAATGTTAAGACTAGGCATAACGGAATGAGTGATAACCTAGTAAAATGATAGAGTGCTCGTAATATCCGTTTCATCAAAGGTTCATCTTCCTTTGAGTAGGTACGGTAGTTCGCGCAACTATTTTTGCGATAACTTGTTCTCCTGTAATTCCTTCAAATTTTGCTTCCATCTTTAGAATGAGTCTGTGAGCTAACACGTAAGGAGCTAAAAATTTAACATCGTCTGGAATAACATAGTTTCTACCATGGATAAATGCATAAGCTTGTGAAGCTTTCATTAAAGCAATTGAGCCACGCGGACTTGCACCAAGCTGTATAGAACTATAAGAACGGGTCTGACTAACAAGCTTTACAATGTAATGCTTGATTGCTTTGTCCATGCTTATTTCCCGTACGCTCTGTTGTAAATAAAGTAATTCTTCTATTGTTGTAATAGCTTGTAAATGGGAGAGGGGATTTGTTTTTTCCATCCTGTTTAAAATTTCAAACTCTTCTTCTGGTGTAGGATATCCCATTTTTAGTTTCAATAAGAAACGGTCGAGCTGTGCTTCTGGTAAAGGATATGTTCCCTCATATTCGACCGGATTTTGTGTAGCCATTACAAAGAACGGTTTTGGTAACGGTCTTGTCATGCCATCTATTGTAATATTGCCTTCTTCCATACTTTCAAGTAAGGCAGATTGTGTTTTTGGAGATGTACGATTAATTTCATCAGCAAGTATAAAATTCCCCATGATTGGTCCAGGCTTGAACTCAAATTGGAGCTCTTTCGGATTATAAATAGAAACTCCAGTTACATCTGACGGCAGTAAATCAGGTGTAAATTGAATGCGCTTGTAATCAGCATCAATTGATTTAGAAAGAGCACGTACTAACATTGTTTTCCCAACGCCAGGCACATCTTCTAATATTACATGACCTTCAGCTAAGAGCGCTGTCAAAGCTAAGATCGTTTCTTTTCGTTTTCCGACCATTAACTTTTCAATATTGTTAATTATTTTTTCTATAATGGGATGTAATGAATCAAGCTGGTGCATCGTAATCCTCCTAATGTTATTATCGTTTGCTAATCTATTTAGTGGGAAATAGTATGTATCCATCTAATTGCGGGAATTAAAGATTTCATCTTTAATTCTAAGAATATTCAGATTATTTATTCTGATTACATCTAGTATAATTGTTTCCGTAACTAAGGGCAATATGGTAAATAATGATTTCTCGTTTTATGTGAAATACGTTTTGATATAGAATAGTATCGTCGGTAAAAGTAGAAGAGGGGAAGGACAGGAAAGATTGACCTCAATGAGCAAAATAAATAGCGTAGGAAACCCTACGCGTAAAGTTTGGAACATATATTAATACGCCTTGTGATTAAAATGTATATGAATAAAAAATAAAGTTGATTTCACATTAAGAGGCCAGCTATTTAAAGTATTACACTCCTTTATTTCTGGCCTTAGTAACTCTATTTACTTCTCTATTAATCTCATAAGCTCTATTAAGGTAATAAATTCTTATACTATCATTACTCTTGTCTTACTTAAATTATAGTAAAAGTAGATTATTATTAAACTTATCTATCCAATATTTCTCTGATGTAGGTATGAATTCAGTGAAATCTTCATATGTACCACTCCAATCTTTTGGTACATAGTTTTCATATGAGGCCGGTTCTGGAAACATTGAATATAGTATTTTATTATCAAAGTTAATTAATAAGACTGGACTATAATCTAATAGATCTTCTCCTGCATTTTTCATTTTAATATTTTCAAGTAATAAATGAGTTAATTCCTCTTTAGTTACGTTATATTTATTAATCCTTAGTAAAAATACTTTTGCATTTTCATTATTTAATACTTGTATTCCATTTCTTTCTCCTGGTTCCTCATTGTCTTCAATGCTTACACCTAAATTTTTATATGCATTATCTAATTTATTATAATCTAAAAACCATAGTTCTTTATCTGTTACATACCATCTAAACTCATTTTTATATATGACGGCTACTATAATGTTTTCTGCATAAAGCGGTTCTAATATCATAATATCCTCCTTTTATTATTATCTTAAAATCCTGCCATTCTGGTGTATTCTTCTCTTCATTCAATCCAAGTTGCTGACAATTCATATAGATTTCCTGGCGTTTTTTGTTCAACTATTTTCAGGATAGTTACCCTTAGTATGGTGGATTTAAAGTATTATATTTTCATTTGTTAATTCATCTAACGATTTAGGCATATCAAATTTAACTACTCCCAAATTACTTCCTCTATTATATAAGAAATTTTTTGCATATCTGTACTTCATCTTAACCTTTGCTAGAAGCAAGGAAGTAATTTAACAGTCAGTGAAGGATATGAACCCTCCACAATGATTAGATTTTCACTTTTTTATATTTTTTTCGGAATTTTTGACAATCTCTTGAACTGTGCGAAATGTCACATCTGTATTTTACAACCTCTCTTATAGTAAGGGTATGTAAGAGAGACGTATTAAAGGAGTGAACAGTATGAAGAAGAAACCTTCAGCACTAATGAGACGTTTAAAATATTTTTCGCCAATAGATCGTTATAACGATAATCACACACAAGAAACATATGAAGATCGCGAATGGGAGAATGTGTACAGAAAGCGTTGGCAACATGATAAAGTAATTCGTTCTACACATGGCGTGAACTGTACTGGTTCATGTAGTTGGAACATTTATGTGAAAGATGGAATTGTAACTTGGGAAGGGCAGGAGCTTAACTATCCAACAACAGGTCCAGATATGCCTGACTTTGAACCACGAGGATGTCCGCGTGGAGCGAGTTTTTCCTGGTACATTTATAGTCCACTTCGTGTGAAATATCCGTATGTACGTGGTGTTCTTTGGAGTATGTGGCAAGAAGAACTACAAAATAACGAATCACCACTAGATGCTTGGAAAAGCATTGTGGAAAACCCTGAAAAAGCACGAAAGTATAAGCAGGCACGTGGTAAAGGGGGATTCATTCGTGCGAATTGGGATGAAGTGTTACAACTCGTTTCAGCTTCATTATTATATACAGTAATGAAATACGGTCCAGACCGAAATGTTGGTTTTTCACCAATTCCAGCTATGTCGATGTTAAGTCATGCTGCAGGTAGCCGCTTTATGCAACTTATGGGCGGACCAATGCTTAGCTTCTATGATTGGTATGCAGATTTGCCACCAGCTTCTCCGCAAATTTGGGGTGATCAAACAGATGTACCAGAGAGTAGTGATTGGTATAACTCTGGATACATTATGACATGGGGTTCAAATGTACCGATGACGAGAACACCAGATGCTCACTTTTTAGCAGAGGTTCGATATAAAGGAACGAAAGTCGTTTCTGTCAGTCCTGACTTCGCTGAATCTACAAAGTTTGCGGATGATTGGATTAGTGTGAAACAAGGTACAGATGGTGCGCTTGCGATGGCAATGGGGCACGTAATCTTACAAGAATTTTACGTAGATAATCAAGTGGAATACTTCACAAAGTATGCGAAACAATATACTGATTTTCCTTTCTTCGTCACATTGAAACAAAAAGGGGATCAATTCGTTGCTGATCGTTTCTTAAATGCTTCTGATATTGGACGCGAAACGAAGTTAGGAGAATGGAAACCTGTACTTTGGAACGAGAATACGAACGATTTTGCAACACCTCACGGCACAATGGGGTCACGTTGGGATAATGAAAAGAAATGGAACTTACGTTTAGAAGATGAAGAAACAGGTGAAAAGATCGATCCACGTCTTTCTTTACTTGGAATGGAGGATAGTGTTCAAACTGTACAAATTCCGTACTTCTCTGATGATGGAAACAAAGTATTAGAACGTACAATTCCAGTGAAAAAGGTTATGACAGAAGAAGGCGAAGTGTTCGTTACAACTGTATACGACTTAACGTTAGCAAATTACGGTGTGAACCGAGGACTTGGCGGACAAGAGCCGAAAGACTTCAATGATGACGTACCGTTTACACCTGCATGGCAAGAGAAAATGACAGGAGTAAAACGTGAGCTTATTATTCAAATCGCTCGTGAGTTCGCACAAAATGCTGTTGATACGAATGGTCGCTCAATGATTATTGTCGGAGCAGGTATTAACCATTGGTTTAACTCTGATACGATTTATCGCGCCGTTTTAAATCTTGTTCTTCTTGTTGGGGCACAAGGTGTAAACGGCGGTGGTTGGGCGCATTACGTTGGTCAAGAAAAATTACGACCAGCGGAAGGATGGCAAACAATCGCGATGGCAAAAGATTGGCAAGGGCCACCAAAATTACAAAACGGTACATCTTTCTTCTATTTCGTAACAGATCAATGGCGCTATGAAGATACACCAGTGGGACATTTAGCATCACCAGTGGAAGGCAACTCTCGTTATCAACATCACGGTGATTACAACGTATTAGCGGCACGACTTGGCTGGTTGCCTTCGTATCCGACATTCGAGAAAAATGGGATTGAATTATATAAAGAAGCTGTTGCTGCTGGTGCAACAACGCAAGAAGAAATCGGAAAATACGTTGCACAAAAATTAAAAGATAAAGAACTGAAATTTGCGATTGAAGATCCTGATAATAAAAATAACTTCCCGCGCAACTTATTCGTATGGCGTGCGAACTTAATTTCAAGTTCTGGTAAAGGACACGAATATTTCTTAAAACATTTATTAGGTACGACAAACGGATTAATGAATGACGATAGTGATTCGTTACGACCCGAAGAAATTAAGTGGCATGAAGAAGCACCAGAAGGGAAGTTAGATTTACTCATTAATTTAGATTTCCGTATGGCTGGAACAGCGCTTTATTCTGATATCGTCTTACCTGCTTCAACTTGGTATGAAAAGCATGATTTAAGTAGTACAGATATGCATCCATTTGTACATCCATTTAATCCAGCAATCGGTTCACCGTGGGAAGCACGCTCTGACTGGGACACTTTCACTTCTCTTTCTAAAGCTGTGTCTGATTTAGCGAAGAAAATCGATCTTGAACCAATGAAAGAAGTTGTTGCAACACCACTTCTTCACGATACACCACAAGAATTAGCGCAACCACTTGGCAAAATTAAGGACTGGAGTAAAGGCGAGTGTGAACCGATCCCAGGTAAAACGATGCCACAAATTCATGTTGTCGAAAGGGATTATAAAACGATTTATGACAAAATGACTGCGCTAGGACCAAATGCCGGAAAACAACCGATTGGTACGAAAGGGATTTCTTGGTCTGCGGAAAAAGAATATGAGCAATTAAAGAGTCGATTAGGGGTCGTTCGAACGGATTCTATTGCGAAAGGTTGCCCTGACATAAAAGAAGCAATTAATGCTGCTGAAGCGGTATTAACACTTTCTTCTACAACAAACGGTCACATGGCTGTAAAAGCATGGGAAGCACTTGAAAAACAAACGGATTTAAAACTACGTGATTTAGCAGAAGAACGTGAAGAAGAATGCTTCACATTTGAACGAATTACAGCGCAGCCGAAAACAGTAATTACTTCTCCGGCATTTACAGGTTCAGAAAAAGGTGGACGACGTTATTCACCATTTACTACAAATGTGGAACGTCTCATTCCTTGGAGAACGATAACTGGTCGACAATCTTTCTATTTAGATCATGACATGATGAAAGAATTTGGTGAAACGATGGCAACATTTAAACCAATTCTGCAACATAAACCGTTTCGTAAATCACGGCCTGAAGTAGAAGGGAAAGAGATTACACTAAACTATTTAACACCGCATAATAAGTGGTCAATTCATAGTATGTACTTCGATTCATTACCGATGTTAACTCTGTTTAGAGGTGGTCCAACTGTTTGGATGAATAAAGAGGACGCTGCAGAAGCTGGTGTTGCAGATAATGATTGGATCGAGTGCTTTAACCGTAACGGTGTTGTTGTAGCACGTGCTGTCGTAACGCACCGTATACCGAGAGGGATGGCATTTATGCACCATGCACAAGATCGCCACATTAACGTGCCTGGTACGAAATTAACAAGCACCCGCGGGGGAACACATAATAGTCCAACCCGTATTCATGTTAAACCAACACATATGATTGGTGGATATGGCCAATTAAGCTATGGATTTAACTACTATGGTCCGACTGGGAATCAGCGTGACTTAAATGTTGTAATCCGTAAACTGAAGGAGGTAGATTGGCTTGAAGATTAAAGCACAAGTCGGAATGGTAATGAACCTAGATAAATGCATCGGCTGCCATACTTGTAGCGTAACATGCAAAAACACCTGGACAAATCGTCCAGGTGCTGAATATATGTACTTCAATAACGTAGAAACGAAACCCGGTATTGGTTATCCTAAGCAATGGGAAGATCAAGAGAAATATAAAGGCGGCTGGGAATTGAAAAATGGTGAAATTCAGCTGAAATCCGGTTCGAAAATGAAACGCCTTATGAATATTTTCCACAATCCAGATCAACCAACAATCGATGATTACTTTGAACCTTGGAACTATGATTATGAAACGTTAACAAATAGTCCGCAGCGTAAGCATCAACCAGTTGCTCGTCCGAAATCAGCAATTACAGGTGAATTTATTGACAAAATTGAATGGGGTCCAAACTGGGAAGATGATTTAGCTGGTGGACATATAACAGGATTGCAAGATCCGAACGTAAAGAAAATGGAAGAAGAAATTAAAACAGATTTTGAGAATGTCTTTATGATGTATTTACCACGCATATGCGAACATTGTATGAATCCATCTTGCGTATCATCTTGTCCATCTGGTGCGATGTATAAACGTGAAGAAGATGGGATTGTTCTTGTGGATCAAAACGCATGTCGGGCATGGAGATTCTGCGTATCATCTTGTCCATATAAAAAAGTGTACTTTAACTGGCAAACGAATAAAGCTGAGAAATGTACAATGTGTTTCCCGCGTATTGAAGCTGGTATGCCAACAATTTGTTCGGAAACATGTGTAGGACGTATCAGATATATTGGGGTAATGCTATATGATGCTGATAAAGTAAAAGAAGCAGCTTCTGTTGAAGATGAAAAAGATTTATATGAATCTCAGCTTACTGTTTTCCTAGATCCAAATGATCCTGAAGTAGCAGCTGAAGCGAAAAAACAAGGGATTCCTGAAGAATGGATTAAAGCGGCACAACAGTCGCCAATCTATAAAATGATTATCGATTGGAAAATTGCCCTACCTCTTCATCCAGAGTATCGTACAATGCCAATGGTTTGGTATATACCGCCGCTTAGCCCAATTATGAACATGGTGGAGGGGAAAGGAAGTAACTGGCAAGCAGAAGAGATTTTCCCTGCTATTGATAATATGCGTATTCCAATTCAATATTTAGCGAATTTACTCACTGCAGGAGATGAATCACATATTCGACTTACATTGAAAAAAATGGCTGTTATGCGAACACATATGAGAGCATTGCAAATTAATAAAGAACCAAATGAAGCTGTATTAAAAGAACTTGGCTTAACGAAACAGGATGTAGAAGATATGTATCGTCTTCTTGCCATCGCAAAATATAAAGATCGCTTTGTCATCCCAACGTCTCACCGTGAACAAGTTGCAGATTTATATAGTGAACAAGGAAGCTGTGGTTTATCATTCGCAGGTGGTCCAGGTTCTTGTATGACAATTTCTTAAATAAAGGGGGCAGAAAAATATGAAACAAAGTTTACAAACTGCTTTTTCATGTTCTTCATTCCTTCTTTCCTATCCGGAACTCGGGTGGAGAGAAGCTTTAACTGAATTGCAAGAAGAGATTGAAGCGATTGAACAGGAAGACGTTAAAGCATCACTTACAGCATTTATAAAACAAGCGCTAGATAAAACGAACGATCAATTAATTGATGTTTACGTATATACATTCGATTTTGGTAAAAAGACAAATATGTATCTTACTTATATGAACACCGGCGAACAAAGAGAAAGAGGTATTGAGTTATTAGAGTTAAAACAGCATTATAAAAAATCTGGTTTTGAAGTAACAGATAAAGAACTACCTGATTATTTACCGTTATTACTCGAGTTTTTTGCCAATGCAAATGAGCAAGACAGTGAAGAAATTATGAGTAAATACAAGGAAAACATACAAGCATTACACGTTCAGTTAAAAGAAGCAGATAGTATGTATGAACCAATCCTTGCGGCTGTTCTACTCGCTATTGATACATGGGGTGTACAGACAAATTAGAAAGGAGAGTTTTCAAAATGATGGATCAATTTCTATGGGTATTGTTTCCCTATATCATTTTTGCAATCTTTATCGGTGGACATATTTTTAGATACAACTATGATCAATTTGGATGGACATCAAAATCTAGTGAACTATTAGAAAAGAAAATGCTCCGAATCGGAAGTCTATTATTCCACTTTGGGATCATGTTCGTAATTGGCGGTCATGTTATGGGGATTTTAATTCCAGAGGCTGTATACCGCTCAATAGGTATTTCAGAGCATATGTACCATGTAGTAGCAATTAGTTTCGGGCTTCCAGCAGGTGTTGCTTCTATCATCGGTTTAATTATATTAACGTACCGCCGTGTAACAGTAAAACGTATCATTGCAACGAGTACAAAGGGAGATTATATTGCGCTTATTTTATTACTTATCGTAATGCTAGCAGGGCTTTCCTCAACGTTTTTAAACATCGACTCAAAAGGGTTTGATTATCGTACAACGATCGGTCCGTGGTTCCGAAGCCTCTTCATTTTCCAACCGAAAGTTGAATATATGATGGAAGTACCTGTATGGTTTAAAATTCATATTCTTGCAGGAATGGGGCTTTTCGCAGTATGGCCATTTACAAGACTAGTACATGTATTTAGTGCCCCAATTAAATATATAAGCCGTAGTTATGTAATTTACAGAAGACGTATTCCAAATGAATTGAAAAAATAATGTTGTTTTATATGTTTAGTAACTTATAAAGAAAGCCAAGATCTAATTGGAGACCTCGGCTTTCTTTATAGGTATAAGTATCTAAATAAGACGCTAATCAATACTACAAACAGAAGCAGAGCAATCTTCACAAGCAATTTCACGTTTTAAAAATTGTAAATCGTGAATTGTAATCTTTCCTTTATGAATAGAAATTGTACCTTGCTTTTTTAATTCATTTAACATTCGATTTACACTTTCGCGTGAAGTTGCACAGAAATTAGCAAGTTCTTGATTCGTTAACGGTAAATCGATGAGAATACCATTTTCTTTTAATACACCGTAACTATTTGTCATTCGAATGAGAGTAGAATAAAGGGCACCTTTTTTGCCGTGTAATACTAAATCTCGGAACTTCGTTTGCATTCTTCTTAAATGTTCACTAATCCATTTCATAAATTCAAATACAAGTGCGGGCTTTTGGAGTAATTCTCTTTCTAACGCTTCACGCTTTATAACGCCTACTTCAACATCTTCAAGACATTTTGAATTTAATAAATACTTCGCATCGTCCGTGAACAATGTTAATTCTCCAATAATGTCATATGCTGAACAAATTCGAAGTGTTAATTCTTGTCCGTCAGCACTAAGTTTACTAATTTGTACTTTTCCTGAGTGGATAATATAGAGTTCGGTTGCCTCCATACCTTCTTGAAAAATAAAACTACCTTTTTTTATCTGCATTTTATATTCAACAGATGCAAGTAATTCCTTTAAATCTTGAGATAATTTCATACTGTTTGTCACAGCAATCACCTTTCTTCTTATAAGCAATCCATTTCCTATTTTGAGTGTAAGTATGCTGGAAATGCAAGAGCTATTTTAAAAATATAGTGAAATTTCAATGACCGTAAGGAGTAGACACTGAAGATGTGAACAAAATTCGAACGGATTTGTGAAGAATTTTTGAATGGGGAAAGTGATGTGAGAAAAGTCACATTGAATATGTAGCTTCTTTTTTATAATAAAGGCAAATGAAAAATTGAAAACTTACTAAGGATTGCAGCAGAAAAGAAGGGATATAGATGCACGAGAAAATGAAAGATTCTTTAAAGCGGCCACTTCAAGATTTACGTATTTCAGTTATTGATCGTTGTAATTTTAGGTGTACATACTGTATGCCAGCCGAAGTGTTCGGATCTGATTATGCTTTTTTACAGGAAGAGTTTTTATTAACATTCGATGAAATAGAAAGATTAGCACGATTATTTATAAGTATGGGAGTCAATAAAATTAGACTTACTGGCGGTGAACCTTTATTGCGTAAAGATTTACCAAAGTTAATTGCAAGGCTTGCAAAGCTAGAAGGCTTAACGGATATTGGACTCACAACAAACGGTATTCATTTAGCAAAACAAGCTAAGGCGCTAAAAGACGCGGGATTAAAGCGTGTAAATATTAGTTTAGATGCGATAGAGGATCACGTCTTCCAAAAAATTAACGGAAGAAATGTAAGTACAAAACCTGTACTGAAAGGAATTGAAGCAGCGAAGGCAGCTGGATTAGAAGTAAAGGTAAATATGGTCGTAAAAAAAGGAATGAATGATAGTCAAATTCTTCCTATGGCTCAGTATTTTAAAGAACAAGAAATTCAGTTACGTTTCATTGAGTTTATGGATGTGGGCAGTACGAACGGCTGGAACTTTGAACAAGTCATTACGAAGGAACAATTAATAGAGAAAATTAATCGTGTATATCCGATTGAGCCCGCCCAGCCCCGTTACTTTGGAGAAGTAGCTAAAGTGTATCGATATGTAGGGAGCAATGCAGAAGTTGGCTTTATTACTTCTGTTTCTGAGTCATTTTGTTCTTCTTGTACGAGAGCTCGTATTTCGGCAGACGGCAAGTTTTATACGTGCTTATTTGGAGAAAAAGGAACGGATTTGCGAACGCTTCTTCGAGAAAATATTTCGGATGCCTCACTACTAAATATTCTCCAACATACATGGGAGTTTAGAACAGATCGATATTCAGATGAAAGAACTGCTGAAAGTACAAATAAACGTCCAAAAGTTGAAATGTCTTACATTGGTGGATAATGAAAGGAGGATTCTCTATGCAAGAGCGATATTCAAGGCAAGTGTTGTTTTCTGGAATTGGTGAAATGGGACAAAGGAAAATAAGAGAAAAGCATGTGCTCCTAATTGGTGCGGGAGCATTAGGGGCTGCAAATGCGGAAGCGCTCGTTAGGATGGGAATTGGGAAATTGACAATTGCCGATCGTGACTACGTCGAATGGAGTAATTTACAGCGGCAACAGTTATATACAGAAGAAGATGCAAAGCATTGTAAACCGAAAGCAATTGCAGCGGCAGAACATTTAAGAAAGATTAATTCTGAAGTGGAAATTGAACCAATTGTAACGGATGTCACAATGAAAGAAATAGAAGAGTTAACAAAAGAAGTGGATCTCATATTAGATGCGACTGACAATTTTGATACGCGCCTACTAATAAATGACATCTCACAAAAAGAAAATATACCTTGGATATACGGTGGATGCATTGGAAGTTACGGTGTAACGTATACAATTCTTCCTGGGAAAACACCATGTTTTCGCTGTCTAATGGATCATCCTATGGGCGGTGCAACATGTGATACAGCAGGGATCATTCAGCCGGCGGTACAGATGGTTGTTGCTCACCAAGTGACAGAAGCAATGAAAATATTGGTGGATGATTATGAGTCGCTAAGAGGAACGATGTTATCATTTGATATTTGGAACAATCAATATCTCTCATTAAAAGTAAATAGGCAGAAGAAGAGTACATGTCTATCTTGTGGGAAATCACGAACGTATCCAAGTCTAGCATTTGAAGCGCAGATGAAAACTGAAGTGTTATGCGGAAGAAATACAGTTCAAATCCGTCCAGGAATAAAGGGAGTTCTAAATTTAAACGAAATTCAAAAACGATTACAAAAAAGTGTACATGTCCAAAAAACGCCGTATTTATTAACGTTTCTAATTGATGAATATCGTTTCGTTTTATTTGCAGACGGTAGGGTATTTATTCATGGAACAAATGATGTGAAAATAGCAAAACGATTATATGCAAAATATATAGGATGAATATAGAGAAAGAGTCCCCTTATTAAAACGAGGTGAAAAAGGAATGTTACAAACACGTATACCAGTTTCAGTGGCAGAAGCAGTTGCACGAGTAATGAAATACGCTCATCAAGGTGAAATAGAAGCGGTTTCTCTTATAGAAAGTTACGGAAGAATCCTCGGAGAAGATGTTGTTGCAGATCATGATGTTCCGCATTTTGATCGCTCTCCGTACGACGGATTTGCGATTCGAGCAGAAGATACAAAAGAAGCAAGTAGCAGTAATCCCATTCTGTTTGAAGTGATTGGTGAAATTGGAGCAGGTTTTGTTTTTACAGAAGAAGTGAAAGCATTTCAAGCTGTCCGTATTATGACAGGAGCCGCAATTCCGAAAGGGTGTAATGCGGTTGTTATGTTAGAGCTAACGGAAGGATTTGAAGAAAAAGAAAAGACGTATATGAAATTAAAACGCTCCTTCGCCGCCGGTGATAACATTTCTTTTAAAGGAGAAGATGTAAAACAAAAGACCATCCTTGTGAAAAAAGGGACTGTTATTAATCCTGGAGTGGCAGCACTTCTTGCTACGTTTGGTTATAGTGCAGTACATGTTGTAAAACAGCCGGTTATTGGAATTGTAACGACAGGAAGCGAACTGCTTGAAGTACATGAACAATTAAAGCCAGGGAAGATTCGAAATAGTAATTCCTATATGATAGCTGCTCAAATTGAACGAGCGGGCGGAGTTGTACAGTATTATGGACAATTCGCTGACGATTTTGAGACGTGTTATAACACTGTGAAAAAAGCGATAAAAGAAGTCGATATTTTAATTACAACTGGTGGTGTTTCAGTAGGAGACTATGACTATTTACCCGCTATTTATGAGAGATTACGAGCGAATGTACTTTTCAACAAAATAGCGATGCGACCAGGAAGTGTGACAACTGTAGCTGAGTTAGGAGGGAAACTATTATTTGGTCTATCTGGTAATCCTTCAGCTTGTTATGTCGGATGTGAATTATATGTTCGACCAGTCATTGGAACATACTTGCATAGGAAAAATCCGCACGTATATCGTGCAGAAGCAATTTTACAAAAAGACTTTCCGAAAGCAAATCCGTTTACTCGTTTTGTAAGAGGAAGAGTGAAAATTGTAGATGGCCAATTGCAAGTTACACCAGTCGGTTTAGATAAATCTAGCGCAATTTCTTCACTTACAGAAGCAAATGCATTTATCGTCCTGCCAGGAGGAACGAGAGGGTTTGAAGCAGGAATAACTGTTTCGGTACTGTTATTAGAATCAAACGCGGGAAGTGAATGGCCGTGGGATGAACCGCTTCGATCATATAAATAATAGAAAATAGATTGCTAACTTATACAAAGATAAGAGGTGCAAAATGACACATACGTATTATGAAGTAATTGATACACCTATTTCAATTGAAGAAGTTACAAGCAAAGTAATTCGTCGTGAGTGTGGTGCGGTTACTACTTTTATTGGCACTGTTAGAGAATTTACGAAAGGCCGTCGTACGCTTTATTTAGAGTATGTAGCTTATAAGACAATGGCGGAGAAACAGCTTGAGAGAATTGGTACCGAAGTAGGAGAGAAATGGCCTGGAACATATGTGGCAATTACACATCGCATTGGTACATTACAAATTTCTGATTTTGCTGTTGTCGTCGCTGTTGCTACACCACATCGGAAAGCGGCCTATGAAGCAAATGAATATATTATGGAGCGTATAAAAAAAATTGTTCCGATTTGGAAAAAAGAGTTTTGGGAAGATGGTGAGTCGTGGATAGGCGATCAGTTAGAGAAAACAGCATATGGTAATGGCGAGCCTGGAAAGGAGATGAGAATATGATTGAAGTACTATTATTTGCACATTTGCAAGAAGAAGTAAGTAAGCCAGCATTACACATAGATTGTGAAAACATTACAGTCGCGAAGCTGAAGGAAGTTCTGGTTAAGGAATATGATGTAGCAATTTCAAACGAGATTATGGTCGCGATAAATGAAGAATATGCAAATGAGAATGACATCATTCAAACTGGTGATGTCGTAGCGATGATTCCGCCAGTAAGTGGTGGTTGATTCTTTTCAGCCTAATCATGTAAGGACGTGATTAGGCTGGAGGGAATGAATATAACTATGCATACATAGGAGGGAACAAGATGAAAAGTCCTAATTTTCAATTAAGTTTACAAACTTCCAATCTAGTTATCGGTTTTATGGTATGGGTTATTTTATCATCATTAATGCCCTATATTAAAGTGGATATCCCATTAACTGCGGGACAAATTTCTATGGTAACAGCAGTACCGGTTATTTTAGGTTCTGTTCTTCGCATTCCAATTGGTTATTGGACAAATCGTTTCGGAGCAAGAAAATTATTCTTTATTAGTTTTATTCTATTATTATTTCCTGTCTTTTATATTAGTGTTGCCAATTCTATGATGGATTTAATTATTGGTGGATTATTTGTAGGAATAGGTGGTGCTGTATTCTCTGTAGGAGTAACTTCTTTACCAAAGTACTTTCCAAAAGAGAGCCATGGTTTTGTAAATGGTATTTATGGAGTGGGTAACGCTGGAACAGCAATTACTTCATTTTTAGCACCTGTTATTGCAACTTCAGTTGGCTGGAGAACGACAGTACAATGTTATTTAGTTTTACTTGCAGCGTTTGCACTTATGAACTTTTTATTAGGTGATCGTAAAGAGAAAAAGGTGAATACACCATTAATGGAACAAATAAAAGGTGTATATAAAAATGAAAAACTTGGGTTTCTATGTATCTTTTACTTTTTAACTTTCGGATCATTTGTCGCATTTACCGTATACTTACCAAACTTTTTAGTATCTCACTTCGGATTAGAGAAAGTTGATGCAGGTATGCGGACAGCCGGGTTCATCGTATTAGCAACAATTATGCGTCCGATTGGTGGTTGGCTTGGTGATAAATTTAATCCATTTAAAATATTAATCTTCGTATTTATCGGTTTAACACTTTCAGGTATTATTTTATCATTTATGCCAAGTATGAACGTGTATACATTTGGTTGCCTACTAGTCGCATTTTGTGCAGGGATTGGTAATGGTACAATCTTCAAACTCGTTCCTATGTACTTCTCAGAACAAGCTGGTATTGTAAATGGACTCGTTTCAGCTTTAGGTGGACTAGGAGGGTTCTTCCCGCCATTAATTTTAACATTACTATTCCAATTAACAGGTCATTATGCGATTGGATTTATGGCATTATCAGAAGTCGCACTTGCTTGTTTAATCATTACAGTATGGATGTATAGCCAAGAGAAACTGTTAGTGATGTTAAAAAATCATTAATCAGGAAAAAGAACCGTCCCAAAGTATTTTGGGATGGTTCTTTTAGTAATAGGCTTCGATATGTTTTTTATTGCTAGCTTAACAAACACTTGTATTCTAAAATAATGTGGTTTAAAAATGAAAAACAGAAGTTTTATGGAATTTTATGTTAAAATAAAGATATCAGATAGTATTCAATTAAAGGGCAAGTTAGTTAAAGGGATGTTAAATCTATTCCAAAGATTGAGCTAATTTTTAGCATACAAATATTTAATCGGATCGGGGTGTTTAGATGAAAAAATTATATAAGTCTACTCAAGATAAACAAGTTTCAGGTGTACTAGGTGGCTTAAGTGATAAGTATGGAATTGATGTAAGTATCCTTCGCATAGTAACTGCATTATCAGCCTTTTTTTCTAGCGGATTTACAGTGTTACTTTATATAATAGCTGCAATTGTTTTGCCTACAGATAAAGATATTAAGAGATAAATGTATGAACTTAAATCTAATTCCACAATCGAGAACTCTGTTTTTTGTCTATTGAAAGTTTCCAAAGTAAAATCAACAGTACGATTGTTATAGGCTGAAATGAACAAACGAAAAATCCTCATAAAACATTCGGAATATATTGAGAACGAAAATAATAACTTTTGAATGAAACGATGACTATTGATCACTAACGAATCAATAAATAGTCGCTCCTTTCTAAAGGTTATCTATTAATCTATATAAAAATATAATATATATTAACATTACAAAGTTTTAACAACATATGACTGTATTTATAACAAGAAAAACTTCATATTTTTTAGGAACAGATTCTTTAGTAAGGCTAATGAATATTGTAAAATAGTACACTTAAAATAAATAATACAGTTTAGGTCGATAAGATAAAATTATAAATTTCTATAAATAATCCATAATTTTCTTTATGAGTCATATTTGTTATGTTAAAGAAAAGAGAGGGGAGGGAAATTGTGAAAGCTATTGATTTGGTCGTGTCGAATTAGATGTTGAGAATGCCTTAAAGTCGATTTATGAAGTTAACCCATATGCACTTATGTTTGGAACAGATTTACCATCTACAAGAGCAAAAAGACCTTTTAAGTATGGAGATATCAAATTGATTCAACAGCTATTTGATGAACAAGCTACCGATAACATCCTGTATACGAATGCTTTTAAATGGTATTTTGGGTAGCGTCAGGGTCTACATTTGAATTAAATGTGATCCATATGTAGTAAAGCGTTTAATCCAACTAAAATATATTTAGAATGAGGTTTTCAATGTTTGTTTTTATTATATTAGACGTGATAATACCAATATTAATATTGATGCTAATTGGTGCAATCTTACAAAGAAAGTTTCAATTTAACTTAAAGCAGCTATCTACACTTATTACTTATTGCTTGATGCCAGCGGCTGTATTTTTGAATATATATAATATTCGTATAGAAACAGGTTTGTTGCTCCAGATAATATACTATTTAATGCTTTACAGTCTGAGTGTGATGATAGTAAGTCATTTCATTTCAAAAACATTAAAGTTAGAAAAAGGAGAAAGTGCAGCTTTAAAAAATAGTATTTCGTTAATGAATTCCGGTAATTATGGATTACCAGTAAGTCAATTGATTTTCAGTCATAATCCAGTGGGAGTTTCCATTCAGATTTTTATTGTAATTTTCCAGAATCTTTTAACTTATTCATATGGGATATATAACTTACTATCAGCAACAAAAACAATAGGAAGTATTATTCAATCATTTCTAAGACTGCCTGTATTTCATGCACTCATATTAGGGATTCTCTTTCAATCTTTTACAATTAAAATACCTAATTCTATCTTTCTACCTCTTAATCAGCTTGCGAATAGTTTTGTTGCAATAGCACTCATATTGCTAGGAGCGCAATTATCCAACATTAAGCTTAATTTTTTCCATCGAGTCATAACATGGGCTTTAATTGGAAGATTACTGATGGGACCATTATTAGCACTTGCCATGATCTACCTACTAAACATTGATGGTATTGTTGCACAATCATTATTTATTGCAAGTTCTTTTCCTACTTCAAGAAATACATCAACCATTGCTATGGAGTATCAAATAGAGCCTGAATTACATGCACAAATCGTTTTATTTTCAACACTTTTTAGCATTATTACAGTAACTGTCGTTATTTATTTGTCATATATTTTGTTTTGAATATACGTGCAAAACGAATAGATTTAAGGCGGTAAATGATGGACGGAAATCCCATCGATATGAGAAGAAAACAGTCTTTCATATATTGGGTGTCGTTTCCAAAGGTACCATGTCTGATAATCAAGCGGCTTAATTCAAAAAAGGAACCTCATTAGGGGTAGGGGTTATTTTGTATGCAAATCTTTAAATCATCTACATATAGAGTTGCGAAAAAAGACACAATCTCGCTTATAATTGACGTTACATGAGCTTAGGTTGATAGCGATGGGGTGGGAGTGTCAAGTAAGAATTTTATCTTTATTGATTTTATGCGGTTTTTCCGCATAATTGTAACTAAGGGGGATGATTCTAAGTTGAGTAAACAGAATATTAGCACAAATGTTTCAGGAGATTTGATTGTTACCCATCTAATTGGCCAGATTAAAACAGACGATGTGTATGAATGGTTTAATAGCTTTGAGCAGGTTTGTCAGCAATTTATTTCCGAGGGACGGAAATACAAATTATTGGTAGATAGAAAAGGATACACGCCAAATCATTTTTCTGTTCAAAAAGTATGGAAAGATAAGTTCTTCAATGAAACCATTTTGAATCATAGTAAAGCAATTGCATTTCTTCTAGAAGAAGGAGAGATACTAAATTATTTGCAACAATCCAATACGAAAGAATCTGTGAGATTTTTTGATGATTATGAACAAGCGCTAATTTGGTTGAATGAATACCCAATATAAAAACTGAATTGAACGAGTTGCTCGTAATGTTGTACTTGTCATAAAATTTACTTGTTTACAAGTTGCCAACACCATTCATTTTCTGCGCAGATTACCTGTGGAATTTCAAAAAAGGAACCAAAACAAAAAGGACAAACGTTTCTAAAAAACGTTTGTCCAAAGGTAATTACTATTTTAGCTAAGAAATAGATTATTATTTGTGAGTACGAGAAAGTTTTTTTATAAATTTAGGAAATATAGATGTTAGTTCCTGCTTCAAACGCTTCGTAAACGATGGATCTTTACCTGAAGTTGAAATAGTGACAACATATTCATCATGTCGGATGACACCAGGTGTGTGAAACGATGATTTTGTACCATCACTTACGACGTTAACCCACTGGAAATCATGGGCGGCCTGTTTGACCGTCATATTTATTGCATGTTGATTTGTAGCTGCATAAATAAGATGAGCATCTTTAATATCATCATTACTAAAAGTTTTTTGCTTCCAAGTAATATAAGGAAGTTCTTTCATTGCCTTGCAAATTTCTGGGCTGACAACGGTGATGAAAGCGCCTGTATCTTTTAATCCAGACGCTTTTCGATATGCGATTTTACCTCCACCAATAATAACGACCACTTTATTTTGCAGATTAAACATAAGAGGGTACATGTTATACATACACACATTCCTCCATTCGTTCTAATAATGTTAATTTCATATATGTATCAAACTGCAGGCAATTACAAGTCGTAATGTGATCATATTTTTTTGTATGCAACTTAATTTTTTGAAGCAACAATCCGGTAAAGAGAAGGTACGGCATGACATAAACATGGGAGGCAGTCGATGTTATAGCCTTGAGCTCAGCAGTAAAAGAGGGCGCTCCTTTCGTTAAAAAGGAGCACGATACTGGCATACCGAGTTTTCGTTCGACCGCTGCTCCGATTTGTTGTAACTCATGTATCGGCTGTGGATCACTGCTACCTCTTCCTACGAGTAAAATACTACTATCTTGCATTGGCATAGTTGCACGTATTCTTTTTACTACAAGTTCCACCATATGTGGATGTGTACTAAAGGGTGGTACAACTGAAAATGTTATTTGTGGATATTTCTTTTTTAGTTGCTCTATTTCAAAAGGAATATCACGTTTATAGTGAGCTGCTGCAAATAATAAAACAGGTACAATCATTATTTCAGTTGCGCCCTCTAGTATCGTTTCTGTAACTGCATCTTGAATGGTAGGTGTCGTTAGTTCTAGGAAAGCTATTTTTTGAATCTGTTCGTTACGTTCTTTCATAACAGATTGAATAAAGTGAATGAATTGTTCATTACCTTCTTGCAGGCGACTACCGTGTCCAACATATACAATTCCTTTCATTGTCCCACCATGTCTTTCTTCATAATAATTTCTTGTAATTGCTGATCTACATTATGAAATCCGACTTTATTTGCATAGTGTAAAGTTGGAATATCAGTGTAGGAGAATGGGAGAGTAAGAATATCGATAAAGCCAAGACGTTTTATTTCTGCTAGAAGCGTATCAATAGAAGCACGTCCTTCAAATACAATGCTATCCCATGAGAATTCAGAAAGCATACGAGAGTGAATTTCATCGAAGCGATGGTCAATTGTATATTCATGAGTCATCATATAAGAACCCGCACCAATTTTTTCTTGAATAAAAGCAATTCGGTTAATATTTCTGCCTAAATAAACAGTAGTATCGGAAGAGAATTCTGCTTGTTTACTTAGTAGCCCATATTGCATAAGTTTTTCTTGAGTGGCAACGTTCATATACTGCAGTGTCGCATGTAAGGAACGAATATCTTTCTGGTGTTTACTACATGATCGCATCAATATTTCTACACTTTCAGATGAACAAAAAACAAGACGATCAACGTTAAAAATTTCATTGATTTGTTCAAGTGTTAATGTGTATTCTGCCTTTTTGAAAGTAGGAATTTGATATATTTCTGCACCGGCTTCTTGTAACTTTTGTTTCGCTAAACTTATTTTATTTGTTGCAGATGCAAATAAAACTTTTTTACCATGTAATGGTTTACGTTCTTTCCAAGCGATTTGATTACGTAAGGAAACGACATCACCAACAATTGTCATTGATGGATTAGAAATATTTTCGTTTTTGACGATAGAAACAATGCTTGAAAGAGTTCCTGTGACAACGCGCTGTTTTCCAGTTGTACCCCATTCAATGACTGCTACTGGCGTATCGTCTTTTTTCCCTGCTTGTAGTAAGCTTTCGCAAATTGTAGGTAAGTTTTTTATACCCATGTAGTAGGCAATTGTGTCGCTATTGTGGGATGAATTATATTTTCCATGATCGGTTAAAGGGCCTTTTGCATGTCCAGTTAGTAATGTGACGCTATTACTGTAGTTGCGGTGGGTGAGGGGGATACCTGCATAGCTACTAGCGGCGATGCTAGATGTAATGCCTGGTACAATTTCATATGGAATGTTCGCTGCTACTAAAGTTTCTGCTTCTTCACCAACACGGCCAAAAATAGATGGATCTCCGCCTTTTAAGCGGACAACAGTTTTTCCTTCTTTCGCAAATTGAAGGAGGTGTGCGTTAATCATTTCTTGTCGCATAGTATGATTCTTTGGCATTTTTCCGCAATAAATAAGTTCACATGTTTCTTTTGTATAACTAAGAAAGAAAGGGTTTAATAAACGGTCATATAAAACGATATCTGCACGCTTTAAACAATCTATCGCTTTCTTTGTAATAAGTCCTTCATCACCTGGTCCTGCACCAACTAAATATACATATCCGTTCATATTCGCACCTCGTCTATTTTTATGTGAAAGGAAGCCAGGGGAAGGCTTCCTTTTTTAAATTACATGTATATGTAAATATCCCCATCAATAACTTCTACTTCGTATGTTTGGATACAGCCGTCATCAGGTTTTTGAACTTCACCTGTTATTAGTGAAATTTTCCAATCATGCAGTGGACAAAAGACGAATTCTCCAGATACAATTCCTTCTGCTAATGGTCCGTTTTTATGAGGACAACGATTTTCTACAGCTCGAATATCTCCATTTGAAAGGCGGAATAGGGCGATAGACATACCTTTCATTTGCACCTCTTTACCGATTTGTATAGGAAGGTCTTCTGCACGCATAACTTTTATTTTGTCTTTCGTTTGTATCATATAGATCACAGCTCCTTATTTCACAGTTTCTACTTCATACATCGCTTTTAATGACTTCGTTTCTAGTGCTTGTCCCCATGCTTCCGTATATGTGCTACGAGCTGTTTGGAAGCGTTCATTTAGCGTAGTCACCATACTTGCATCTTGTAGTATTTCTTTTATGTGATCGAAGCCTAAACGTTCTGTCCAGTAGGCAGTACGCTCTCCGTAAATACCAGTTTCACGATAATATTGCATGTAAGCTGTAGCGATGCGAAGGACATCATCTTCAGTAGGGACGATCATTACAAAATCAGCTTCGCGTACTTCTGTACCACCATTTCCACCAATATAAAGTTGGTATCCATTTTCGACACAAACAACGCCAAAATCTTTCGTCAGTACTTCCGCACAGTTACGCGGACAACCCGTTACACCCATCTTCATTTTATGGGGTGTATCTACCATTTCTAATGATTGTTCAAGGAGCATTCCAAGTCCTAATGAATCTTTCGTACCGAAACGGCAGAAGCGAGAACCAACACATGATTTTACATTACGAAGCGATTTTGAATACGCATACCCCGAAGTCATATGTAAGTCAGCCCATACGTTAGGTAAATCTTGTTTTTTCACACCATATAAGCCAATTCGGCTCGCACCTGTAATTTTCACAAGAGGAACATCATATTTTTTCGCAACTTCAGCAATTTTCATTAAATCGTCTGCGGTTGTAACACCACCGTACATACGTGGAATAACAGAGAATGTACCATCGTGCTGAATGTTACCATTCATTCTTTCATTAACGAAACGAGATGATTTATCATCTTCATATTCTTCTGGAATCGCCATCCGTAAGTAGTAATTTAAAGCAGGGCGACATTTTGAACAGCCGTCTTCATGTGCAAAACCAAGAACATTTCGTACTTCTTTTGGTGATTTTAAGCCTTTCTCATGAATCGCCGCTACGACTTCATCACGGGATAAAGGTGTACATCCACACATACCAGCAGACTGCGCAGAAGCATCAAAAGCATCTCCAAGTGTATGTGATAAAACTTGTTCGACAAGCGGACGACATTTACCACAAGACCCTGCGGCTTTCGTACAGCCTTTTACTTCTTCAAAAGTAGTTAACTCTTGCTCTAAAATGGCATGAACGATTGTACCTTTCGTAACACCATTACATCCACAAATCGTGTCATCTGCACTCATTGTAGCAACGTCAAGTTCACTTTCTTCACCAGCTTTGTGAAGAAGGGAAGCGGCTGTATATTCTTGTATATCTTCTTCTTTCTTTAACATGCTAAAGAGACGTGTACCATCAGCTGTGTCACCATATAAAACGATACCAACGACTTTATTGTCGCGAATCAATACTTTTTTATAGGAACGTTTACATTCATCAAAGATTGATATTGCTTTTGTTTGATCATCTTCATATATTTGGCCAGCAGAGAATAAATCACAACCAGCAACTTTTAATTGCGTACCGACGATACTGCCCGTATATCCATCAGTTTGTAAATTCGTTATATGTTTTGCTAATATTGCGCCTTGTTCATAAAGAGGGGCAACAAGTCCATATGCGATACCATCATGTTCTGCACATTCGCCAACTGCATAAATGGATTCATCATTTGTAAGCATATAGTCATTGACTACAATGCCTCGATTGACAATAAGACCAGCATCTCTTGCTATTTTCGTATTTGGTCGTATTCCGACAGCCATTACGATTAAATCACAATCTACAACTTCACCATCTTCAAATTGAATGCCCTCAACATAGTCTGTACCAAGAATTTTTACAGTTTTCTTTTCCATTAAAAACTTCATGCCTTGTGCTTCTAAATCTTCACGCAATAGAGAAGCTGCTTTCGTATCTAGTTGTTGCTCCATTAAGCTAGGCATTAAATGAACAACATGTACGTCCATTCCTAAGTCAATTAGACCTCTTGCGGCTTCTAAACCGAGTAACCCTCCACCAATGACAACGGCCTTTTTCTTTTCTTTAGCGGTATCTATCATAAATTGTGTATCTTCAATAGTTCGAAATCCTGTTACACCAGGAAGTGTGGAACCTTCAACAGGTAAAATAAAAGCACTAGAACCTGTTGCTATAATGAGCTTGTCATATGTAAGAGTACGATTTTTTTCTGTAGTAATAATTTTTTCTTCTCGGTTAATACTTTGAACTCTTTCGTTTGTATACAAAGTTATTTCGTTTTCATCGTACCAACTATATTCATTCATAATGATATCTTGCATATTTGTTTTGCCTTGTAAAACATGAGAGAGCATAATACGGTTGTAGTTTGGATGCGGTTCATCTCCAAAAATAGTAATCTCATATGAATCACTATCATGTTTTAATATTTCTTCCATACAGCGTATGCCAGCCATACCATTTCCGATCATCACTAAACGTTTTTTCATTTTCGTTTCCCCTTTTTATGTGAAATGTTGAACAAAGGATTATATTTCTATTATAGAAAATCAAAAAAGGGGGAGATGTGATATTTATCACACTTTTATAATGATTCACAAATTGTTAAAATTCGGATTTGTGTGAGGGGGCGTGGATATTTTTCGCAAAATGAAAAAGCAGGACATAAGTATGTATACTCATGTCCTGCACTTGATTTATGCTCTCGTAATGGCACGTGGAAATAAAATATTATTTTCTAAATGAATATGCTCAAATAAATCAGACTCTAGCGCTTCAAGGCGTTGATAAACAAGTCGATAAGTGCCGCAAGCTCCTTCTGGAGGAGTAAAGTCATTTGTCACTTTACGAAGTTCTTTTATAATATTTCCGGCGTGGCTATGTTCATTTTCCAACTCATCTACTACCTTGCTTAACTTTTCATAGTTTTCATCAGTTGGATTTTGTTCAAATTCTAAAATTAATGGAAAATCTTCCGTTTCTTCTTTAATTAAATGCTGTTCTAATTCCATTTTAAGTTCATGAAATAGCTTATGAATTTGAGCTAAATGAGGCTGATTTACTCCATGAACACGTAATACTTTCGTCACATATGGACTTAACTGCGGTAACTCTTCATTTAAATAACGATGATGCTTATTAATTACATAATCAATCAATTCACGATAAGAAGCATTTTTCCAATCAATTTCAGATTCATTTAATCGTTTCGTATTATGATAAAGTGTATTTAACTTTGTAATTACTTCAGAAGCCGGTAAATTTCTTTCATGAATTGCATCAATAAGCGGCTTATTACCACCACAACAAAAATCTATTCTATAAGATTTAAAAAGATCACTAGCTTTCGGAAATTGTGTAACAATCTCACCAACAATTGAAGTTTCAGTAAATATATGTTCCATATGAATGCCTCCATAAAGTTTAAATGTAATATCTAAATTAAGAATAGCGATAAATGAAAAACAATGTGGTGATTGAAATCACTTATTATGTGTCTGATTTGAGAATAATAAAATGAGTTTTATAAAAGGAAGAGGGAGGGGAGGTAAGTAGTTGCAATACTATGTAATAAAAAAGAAGCTTACTAGAAGCTTCTTTTTTTATTACTATTTTTCACATGCGACTCCATCACCATCACGATCAAGTTTAGAACTATAACCTGGTTGGTCTCTATATAAAGGCGCTTTCCCAGCACTTCTAACTGCGGCACAATTTGCGTAAGTTACATTACTATTGTTACTTACAGCAGGTTGTGTTTGAGCTTGCTGTGCTTTTTTCTGTTCCTCTTGTTGTTTACGAGCTTGCTCATCAGCCTGACGTTTTTGCTCTTCTTGTTGTTTACGAGCTTGTTCATCAGCCTGGCGTTTTTGTTCCTCTTGTTGTTTACGAGCTTGCTCATCAGCCTGACGTTTTTGTTCTTCTTGTTGTTTACGAGCTTGCTCATCAGCCTGACGTTTTTGTTCTTCTTGTTGTTTACGATCCTGTTCATCAGCTAGACGTTTTTGCTCTTCTTGTTGTTTACGAACTTGTTCATCAGCTAGACGTTTTTGCTCTTCTTGTTGTTTGCGAGTTTGCTCTTCGGCTTGGCGTTTTTCATCCTCTTGTTTGCGAGCTTGTTCCTCGGCTTGAAGCTTCTCATTTTCTTGTTTTTGAGTTTTTTCGTCCGCTTCTTTTTTTTCTAGTTCTTTTTTGTCGCTATCTTTGCGTTCTGTAGTGTTAGAAGCAACTTTTTTACTAGTTGCTGTCGTTTTTTCAGAAGTAGGGTTTGAAATACTTGATAGCACACCAAAAATAACAAATAAAATAGCAGTGATAATAAATTGTTTTTTTGCAACACCTGTCTTTTTAATTACGGATAAGATTGCTAGAATAAGGAAAAAAATAAATAAAATTAAACTTAAAGTAGCAAAAAAATTGATGACTGGGTGTTCAGATTTTGTAGTGCCCATTCCTATTAAGAGAATTGAAATCATAAAAAGAATAACAGTAGGACGACCATATTGTTTTGCTTTTCCATTTTTCTTAAAGAATGAAATGATACATAGTATTAAAAGAATAAAAGCAATAAAAAATAAAGCTGCACCAATATTACTCAAAATCGCCATTTTTATACCTCCATTTGTAAGATTTTCACTATTGATTATATAGGAACTTATTGGATATTACACGATTTATATAAATTTAGAAAATTAGTATTTTTAATAGACTTATAAACATTTATTTTATATATAAGGAAAAATAGATATATTTCCTATTTCATTTTTAAATTGAATTCATAAAGTATAATATATCGATTGAAAGGAGGGGGTTTAAATGGAATTTCAATTATTGGTAACTTGTATATTACAAGAAGGTAATGCTTTCTTTTTAGTAACGAAAGTAGACGATGTTATTACGTTAAAAGTACCGATTACTGCGGGAGTAGCAGGTTTATTCTTAGCTTTAGGTGTACCAAGATGTTCTTAATTTAAATTTCTAGAATAGAAGGGAAGGGATATACCTTTCTCTTCTACTCTTACATAATATGATTATGTAAACTAAAATATTGTTTTGCAATAGCACGTTTAAAATGGACATGCATATCCTATAATGTTTCATTGGATGTTAGTGATGAAAGGTAGTTTTCACACGTGCATGTAATGATGTTCATTAAGTTATGAAATTAAAGAGGTGCTATTATATATGAAAAGAAGAACATTTGATATTCCAGTTACATTACGAAGAGAGTGGTTTTTAATAGAATTAGCCCATTTAACGAAAAAATATGGAATTGAAATTGCAACTAGCAAAATGGAAACTGCACCGTTTTTAAGAGATCAAGTTACGGAATCAAAAATAGGATCAGGGCTCCAATACGATAAATATGATGATGAGTATATCATTGATTTATAAGAAAGAAGCTGCGTATAAAAGGTTATGAAATAGACCTTTTATACGCAGCTTTTTTAGCTAGAAATATGTTGAGAAATTTTTAATGAGCTGAATAGGAAAAGGAATGAATACATGTTGAGAGAATAACGTTTCATAAGAAAGGACAGTTACTATTTATTTCACCTGCAAAAATAACTAGAGTAAAAATAGTGCTTCCTTTCAAAAAAGGGGGAATGTTAATGAGGATTTTGAAAAGGTGTATGTTATTACTTCTCGCATTTTTTATTATGACTCCGATGGCTGTTAGTACGAAGGTAGAGGCGGAGGAAGTAAAAGAAATTAAAACGGGATTTCCAGATAAAGAAGTCTTTACACCTGGAGAATGGTTTTTAGGGCAAAAGCCTGCTAATTATGATGAAAATAAGCCTCCAATTCTCTTTGTGCAAGGAAGGAATGGGAATGCTGATAGTTGGTATGGAAAGACAGTGTATCACGATATAAATGATATGTATGACTATGCTTTAAAAGCAGGTTATCAAACAGTATTTATACAATTATATGATGCTGCTGGGAAAGGGTCAGCTAGTCAGTGGGACAACGGAAAATTGTTAGCACAAAAATTAGAAGAAATATATAATCACTTCGGTAAAAAAGTTAATATTGTAGCACATAGTAAAGGCGGTATCGATACACAGGCTGCATTAGTAGGATATGGTGCAAATCGATTTGTAGGAAATGTTATTACGCTTGCGACGCCACATCATGGCTCAAATTTAGCGGACTTATCATATAGTTGGTGGGCAGGATGGCTGGCTTCTATATTAGGTCAAAAAGATGATGGTACGTACTCATTACAAATGGGCGAAATGGCAAAATTTCGTTCAACGATTGATAATAATCCAGCAGCTAAATTAAACCGTTACTATACGGCTACTGGGACTAGCTGGGGACCAGTATTTTCTGCGCTATCTATGGGCGGGTTATATTTGTCATCATACGGTTCAAATGATGGACTAGTAAATGAGTGGAGTGCTAAGCTGCCATATGGAACGCATTTATTTACAGATTCCAGATTTGATCATGATAATATACGAAAGGGATCTGCTGTTTTCTCTCGAATTGAACCATATTTACGTACATCAAATGTAGCTGTACCAGCTTTAGTAGCATCCAGCACTAGTTCAGATGAAAATATAGAACAACTAAATACAACTTCAAATCAAAACATTTTAGGAGGAGAATTGCCACAAAATCAGTGGATAGAGCAAACCGTTACGGTTGATAAAAAAGCTGAAGGAATAGTTTCTATCTTAACAGCGTCTTCTGATGTAGAAGTACAAATGATATCTCCAGAAGGAAAAATGTATACAAATAAGGATAGCGTTATTACTACTGGTGAAGGTGAATCTTTCTTTGGTGGTGCGACAATTAGAACATTTAAATTTGATAAAATGGATGTAGGAGAATGGAAAGTTAAAATGATGGCGAAGCAGTCGAAAGATGCATTTCTAATTGTAAGCGATTTCAATAGTGGTGCACCATTTGTTCTTCAAATGCCTACAAAAGTTAAAGTGAATAAATCTGAGTATAAACTGAAAAAATCACCTGTGGCACCTGAAATGAAAGGGGATCTTTCTATAACAGTAAGAGTAGTTAATAAAGAAGGGAAACTAGTCTCTGAATACAATGAATTACAAAAGGGTAATAACAATACGTTTACTGGTGCTTTGAAGGACATAAAGCAACCAGGAGTATATAACGTTACGATGGATATAAAAGGGACGAATAACGAAGGACAACCGTATAATCGTACAATTGTTAAGTCGGTTTATGTGGAGAAGTAAGAAAGAATGAGAAGTTTTTAATATAAAAAGTACCGAACTTTTGTAGTAGAAGAGTTCGGTGCTTTTTTCATGTTTATTAGATTAACAGAAACGTACAATGGAATTTATGTTTGATTATATGAATCTAAAGAGCATTATTCAATAAAAAAAGATGCTGAAATAGCATCTGAATGTGTAGAGGATTATTAACTTAGTTTTATAACTGTTAATTCAACTGAATTAATACCATTATCACAAGTTGCAATACTTTGACGATTAAAACCACTATTATTTTTCAGTTGAAGAGTGGAATTAGCTGTCACTGTAACAATCGTTTCGCCAGCTAGTTGAAGACATTCGTTATTTGATGAAGTATTCATTTGGAAAGCGAAATCACCTTGACTATTAGCAAGTGGATTATTATTTAAAAATATAGTCATGACTGGAATATGTGGAAAGACAGGGTTTGAAGTAGTGTTAATCGTTGAAATGAAAGAAACTCTATAATCACCAGCTTGACTAAATTGTATAGTAGTAGGATTTAGTAAGGAAACTCCGCCTGCTATAGGGCCAACGTGATTAAATGGAAAAGGATCTCCGAAAGGAACAGTTATAAACTCAGTTTGCCAAAAAGTGCCGTATGCTGGACAGCTTTTTTTATGTGAATGGTCGCATGAACATTTTTTATATGAACTGGAAGAAGATTTGCATGAACATTGTTTATTTGAGTTTGAAGAATGATAGTATGAACCCAATATATTACCTCCTATTATTAATAAAATTTATACTTATAATAGTTTATGCTTGTCTTATATATAGGGTGATAGATTTGGGATATAAAGTACTTAAATGAAGAAATATAGTAATAGAATAATAGCTGTAACAGTTTTTGAAGACACAAAGGTTAATTATTTGGTGGGGGAATTCTTGAAATGTAGCAGGAGTGCTATTTAAATTGTAATTAAACCTGCAAAAACAAAACCAGTATCCTCAGTTTCAATGATGTAATCGTTTAAGTGAATCCCTGTGTTTTAAATGTTTGTATATTAGGGTTTATAGTCCTTGGACTTTATTTACGTAGTGGAGCAGGAAGAAGACGAAAAGTATCGAATGAATGTACATATGTAGCATTATTTGCTTTTGGTGTGAATAGTAGTAAAAGATACGTTGAAATATTTTAAACCGTAACAAAAGAGCGATTAAATAATAGAGGGAGCAACTTACATGGAAAATATATTAAAAGTATCTTCAAAATCAAAACCAAATTCAGTAGCAGGTGCAATAGCTGGTGTACTAAGAACAAGTGGCAATGTGGAAATTCAAGCGATTGGGGCAGGTTCTATAAATCAAGCGATAAAAGCAATTGCAATCGCAAGAGGATTTGTTGCTCCAAGTGGTATTGATTTGGCCTTTGTTCCAGCATTTCAAGAGGTTACTATTAATGATCAAGAAAGAACGGCGATTAAATTAATTGTAGGTCCTAGAAGGAAAAGGTAACTGCAGTAATTCAGTATTGAAATGAAATTTAACATAACAAACAAAAAGTGTCACAAATGCTTATGAAATAGGCATTTGTGACACTTTTATAGTTTTGTGAGAATAAAAACCTCTAAAACTGCTCATTCTTCTCCCAAGATTCCACAATATAATGTGCAATCGTCGGGTTGAATCCTTTCCCAACTAAAAACATAATCGCAGCAACTTCTGTTAAAGCGTGTTTGTGTGATGTATGTTTTGCTTCATTTAAACCGTAATCTACCCAAGGTTTTACGAAATCTAGTACAGGTTTCTTTAAAGGTAAAAACTGTGTACCGACAACTTGTTGAATTTGTTGTTGTGTTGGTTCTGTAATTGGTCCAGGCGGTAAGATTTGCGGTTGTGTAATATCAAATGTTGGTCCAGGGGGTAAAATTTGTGGTTGTGTCGGATCAATTGTTGGTGGTTTAGGCGGTGAGACACGTGCATCGTAGTTTGGCTGGTACATTTGTTGTTGGTATTGCGGTTGTTGTGGCTGAGTTACGTATGGATTTTGTTGATATTGTTGTTCTTGATTTTGTGGTGCTACATATGGATTTTGTTGATATTCAGCTTCTTGATTTTGCGGTGCTGCATATGGGTTTTGAGGATATTCATAATTAGGACGTATGTCGTATGAGTTTTGTTGATATTGTTGTTCTTGATTTTGTCGTGCTACATATGGATTTTGTTGATATTCAGCTTCTTGATTTTGTGGTGTTGCGTATGGATTTTGTTCATATTGTTGCTCTTGTTCTTCATATTGTTCTGTGTATCTTTGGTCCTGTTGCTGAGGGTAAAATGGTTGTTGTGGATAAGGCGGTTGATTATTATAGAACATATTTATTCCTCCTTCATGATGATGCCTACCACCCAGTGTATGGACGGACAAGAAAATATGTGATGAAAAAATGCGGGCGTGTTACAATAAGTAACTGGGTGAAGATAAAATGACAAAACAAGAAAAGATTCAAAAAACAATTACTTTTGTAAAACATATTTTAGAAAAAGATGCGAGTGGGCATGATTGGTATCATATTGAACGCGTACATAAACTGGCGATTTCTTTATCCGAGCAAGAAGGGGGAAATCGTTTTATAATTGAAATGGCAGCATTACTTCACGATGTGGCAGATGAGAAGTTAAATGAAAGTGAAGAAGCAGGAATGAAAAAAGTTTCTGATTGGTTAGAAGAGTTACATGTTGAAGAAGAGGAAAGTAAACATGTTCTTCATATTATCGCCAATATGTCTTATAAAGGTGGTCATGGCGGTAAAGTGGATTCACTTGAAGGGAAGCTTGTTCAAGATGCGGATCGCTTAGACGCTCTTGGAGCAATTGGAATAGCTCGCACATTTGCGTATGGTGGAGCGAAAGGGAGATTAATGTATGATCCAACTATTCCTCCGCGTGAAGTGATGACGAAAGATGAATATAGAAAAAATAACGATCCATCTTTAAATCATTTCTATGAAAAACTTTTAAAACTAAAAGACTTAATGAACACGAACGCAGCAAAACAAGAGGCTGAAGTTCGTCATCGTTATATGGAACAGTTTATTGAACAATTTATGAAAGAGTGGAATGCACAAATATGAAAATGTTAACTATGGAAAACTTATCGAAATCATACGGAGAAAAACCGTTATTTGATGGATTATCATGTAGTATTACAGAAGGACAACGTGTCGGAATTATTGGTGTAAACGGTACTGGTAAATCGACATTATTAAAAATTATTGCAGGGTTAGAAACTCCTGATACAGGTGATATGACGCATTCACGTGGTTATACAATTAGTTATTTATCACAGCAACCAGAGTTTGATGAAAAACTAACAGTATTAGAGCAAGTGTTCCATGGTGATACACCTTTAATTCGTCTTCTTCGTGATTATGAACAATCGTTATTAAATATCGAAAAAGATCCAAGTAATGAAAAAGTACAGGAACAATTATTTGCAGTGCAGCAACGTATGGATGCGATGAGTGCATGGGAAGCAAATGCGAATGCAAAATCGTTATTAACTAAATTGGGAATTACTGATTTTACAGCAACTGTTGGAAACCTATCTGGTGGACAAAAAAAGCGTATTGCAATGGCGCAATGTTTTATTGAAACACCTGATTTATTAATTTTGGATGAGCCTACGAACCATCTTGACCATGAGACAGTTGAATGGTTGGAAGAATATTTAGCAAGATATACTGGTGCGGTATTACTTGTAACCCATGATCGTTATTTCTTAGATCGTGTGACAAACCGCATTTTTGAATTAGACAATGGTAAACTATATAGTTACGAAGGAAACTATAGTACATTTTTAGAAGCGAAAGCACTTCGTGAAGAACAAGAAATTGCGCAAGAATCAAAACGTCAAAACTTATATCGCCGCGAACTAGCATGGATTCGCCGTGGTGCAAAAGCTCGTTCGACAAAGCAAAAAGCACGTATTCAACGATTTGATGAGCTAAAAGGTCAAGAAGGACCAGCTGCAAAACAGTCAGTTGATATTGCGCTTAGCGGGAGTCGCCTTGGGAAAAAAGTACTTGAGTTAAAAGATGTAACGAAAAAATTCGGTGATAAAACGGTATTACACAACTTTAATCATATTGTGAAACCAGGAGATCGTATCGGAATTATTGGAGCGAATGGAAGTGGGAAATCTTCTTTATTAAATATGCTTGCAGGCAAGTTAGCTCCTGATAGTGGTGAAGTTGAAGTAGGACAAACTGTAAAAGTTGCTTATTATACGCAAGAAAATGAAGAGATGAATTTAAATCAGCGTATGATTGAATACATTAAAGAGATTGCAGAAGTTATTCATACGACAGACGGAAAAGTAATTGGTGCATCTCAAATGCTAGAACGTTTCTTATTCCCGACGCACTCACATGGTACACCGCTTGGTAAACTATCTGGTGGTGAAAGAAGACGTTTATATTTATTACGTATTTTAATGGGAGAACCAAACGTACTATTATTGGATGAACCTACGAATGATCTAGATACACAAACATTAACAGTACTGGAAGATTATTTAGAAGATTTCCCAGGTGTCGTTTTAACTGTATCGCATGACCGTTACTTCTTAGATAAAGTAGTAGATGAATTGTTCATCTTTAGTGGCGGAGGCGAAGTGCGTGAATTCCTAGGTAGTTATACGGACTTTTTAGAAATGGAAAAGACGAAAGAACTTATTGAGAAGGCGGAAGTTCAAAAAGAGAAAAAAGTAGTAGAAGAAGCTCCGAAACAACAACGTAAACGTAAACTTTCATACAATGAGCAGCGTGAATGGGAAACAATTGAAGATACAATTGCCGAACTAGAAGAGAAAATTGAGTCAATTGGAGAAGAACTTGCGAAAGTTGGATCTGACTTCACAAAGGCACAAGAATTATCTGAAGCACAGCAGAAAACAGAAGAAGAACTAGAAAAAACGATGGAAAGATGGAGTGAGCTATCAGACATCGTTGAAGGATTAAAATAAAAACAAGCTGCATATATTGAAAAGTAAAGAGAAAAACTTTACACTATTGGTAGAACCTATTTTAGGAGGGAAAAAATGAGAACATCTAATCCAATGTTGAAAAAAGAGGCATTCCGTAAAGAGGGAGCAAGCGCTTCTGCGATGACGATTGGCGGAACAGTAGGCAAAACGTTTATTATGCTTATCTTGCTACTTGCAACGTCTGTCTATTCATACATACAAATGATGCAGGGGACGATGAAGATGCCAGTACTAATTGGTGCTTTAATCGTTGCGGCAATCATCGCATTTGCGTCTATGTTCTTCCCACGTATTTCACCTTTTGGTGCACCAATCTATGCAGCGGTAGAAGGGGTTGTATTAGGTAGTATTTCAGCGGTTTATACAATGAAGTTTGGCGATTCTATCGTTTTAAATGCTGTATTACTAACAATCTCAATTCTATTTGCAATGTTAGTGTTATATGCAACACGTGTAGTAAAGGTAACGGATAAATTCCGTACAGGCGTGATGGCAGCAACACTTGGAATTATGGTTATGTATTTAGTCGTATTTCTATTAAACATGTTTGGTGTAACTGTTCCGTACATTCACCAAGGCGGTACAATCGGTATTATTATTAGTGCAGTTGTTATCGTAGTTGCTGCATTAAACTTATTACTAGATTTCGATTTAATCGAAAATGGTGTACGTAGTCAAGCTCCGAAATATATGGAGTGGTACACTGCAATGGGACTAATGCTTACATTAGTTTGGTTATACTTAGAAATTCTTCGTTTCGTTTCTTACTTTACGAAAAATGACTAATAAAAAAATCCTGCATGAAAAATGCAGGATTTTTTTATTTTTAAAGATAAATTGATGATATGGTATAATGTGGATGTTGATAACTTGAGTTAAAGGGGGATGGAATGTGATGAAAGAGAAGAAAGGGATTATGAAAAAACTATTTTCTAAAAGTTTTTTCATAGAACTAGAAGATGCTTTAACGTATCCATCATCACAAGTTATTATTTCCACTATCGAAAGGTATGCGGTTGAATGTCAGGAACAATTGAATTTTGAGAGTAAAGTTAAACCGATTACTTTTTACTTAGAAAATGTAATGTACCGCGTTGAAATAAAGATGGCTCGCGGTGGATATTACATTTCCTGTAGTGAAGTATAAATTTTGAAACCTTACATGTTTAATATATGTAAGGTTTCTTTTTTTCTTTTATAGCATATAAAATAATATTTTTTACTTTAAAATATATTATTTTACGCTTTTTACCCTGCATACATTTTTCTTTACAATGAAGAAAAATATGTGAGGTGGTATAACTTATGATGAATCGAGTTGTATTAATCGGTAGATTGACGAAGGAGCCAGAATTATACTACACAAAGCAAGGCGTCGCTTATGCACGAGTATGTGTTGCGGTAAATAGGGGTTTTCGAAATAGTTTAGGTGAGCAACAAGTAGATTTTATTAATTGTCTCGTATGGAGAAAATCGGCTGAGAATGTAACTGAATATTGTACGAAAGGGTCACTTGTTGGAATTACCGGACGTATTCATACGAGTAATTACGAGGATGATCAGGGGAAGAGAATATATAGAACTGAAGTTGTGATAGAGAGCATTACATTTTTGGAGAGAAGGCGGGAGGGCGCATCACAATAAGAGGGGACTTTAAACAATGGTTTGGGGGAATTAGGTGGAAAGAGAAAGAATGAAAAAGTATGATGATGGAAAGAAATCAGCAAGATAAAGCATCCGAGTAGGTTTAGAGAGGTGGAACATGTTACAATACAGCTAAGAACATGCAATAAAGGAGAGTTTTTTACGTGAAGATTAAAGCAATTGAACCGACGCCAAGTCCAAATACAATGAAAGTTATTTTGAATGAAGTATTACCATCAGGAGCGCGTAATAATTATACAAATGAAAATAAAGAACAAGCACCAATGCAAGTGCAAGAAATTTTGAAAATTGAAGGCATTAAAGGTGTATATCATGTAGCCGACTTTTTAGCAGTAGAGCGAAATGCAAAGTTTGATTGGAAAGTTTTATTACAACAGGTTCGTGCTGTTTTCGGCGAAGAGGTAGTAGAAGAGAGTGAAGAACAACAACTTGCTCATTTTGGAGAAGTGAAAGTGTTTGTTCAAATGTTCTTTACAATTCCAATGCAAGTAAAGTTAACAGATGGGACGACGGAAGAACGTGTTGGTTTACCAGATCGTTTTAAAGAATCAATTATGAAAGTTCAAATGTCTGCACCAAACGTTGTAAAAGAACGTAAATGGGTGGAACAAAGTACACGTTACGGTAACTTTGAAGAAATCGGGAAAGAAGTAGTGGAAGAGATTGTTGCTGCTTATTCAGAAGAACGTGTAAATGAAACAGTTAAAGAATTATTAAACCAGGCAGGTGCTGTTGAAGTAACGATTCAAAAGCGTGAGCCATATAAAGTAACAGAAGAGATGATGAAAGATGCTGACTGGAAAAACCGTTTTGCGGCATTAGAACAAATGGATCCTACTGAAGAAGATATGCTAGTGTTGCAGATGGCGTTAGATGATGAAAAAGTTTCGATTCGCCGTTTAGCAACAGCGTATTTAGGTATGGTAAAAGGTGATGGAGTATTGCCGTTATTATATAAAGCGTTATTAGATCGTTCGGTAAGTGTTCGCCGTACAGCGGGCGATTGCCTATCTGACGTAGGTGATCCAGCAGCGATGTTCGTTATGATTAAATCTCTGAAAGATTCAAGTAAATTAGTACGCTGGCGTGCAGCGATGTTCTTATTTGAACTTGGAGATGAAAGTGCGATTCCGGCATTAAAAGCAGCGCAGGATGATCCAGAGTTTGAAGTAGCGATGCAAGCGCGTCTAGCATTAGAGCGTATTGAAGGCGGAGAAGAAGCAAAAGGTTCTGTATGGAAACAAATGACGGAGTCTCGTAAAGGAGAATAATGTATGATTGTTTTCTATGATAGTTGGTGCCCGATGTGTACGGCGGTTGCAGAACGTACGAAAAAATTAGATAAAAAGGGTAAGATGAAATTTGTTTCATTTCGAGATGAAGATGTAGTTGAGAAGTATGAACTCTCTCAAGAACTACAAAGCAAGATGGAACAAAGATTGTATATTTTAAAAAATAATAAGTGGTATGACGGGATTCATAGCATACATGTATTAGCAAAGGCTGTTCCATCTTACTGGTTTGCCGTGCCTTTTATAAAACTATCTATCGTACTTGGATTTGGAATTAAAGTATACGATTATATCGCTAACAATAGAAAACTTGTCCCAGTTGGACATTGCCGTGGTGGGGTTTGTGAAATTCCTACAAAAAAATGAAATCATCGTTATCTTTCTTTTGCACCTAGTAATAGAGCGTGATATGATGAATTTGGAATGAAAGTTGAAGGAGAGATTACAAGATGTCAAATGCTTATGAAGAATACATGCGCCAAATGGTAATTCCAATGCGCCAAGAATTAGTGCGTTCTGGATTTGAAGAATTAACTACAGAAGAAGCTGTAACAGAATTTATGGAAAACACGGCAGGGACAACTTTAGTAGTTGTAAACTCTGTTTGTGGTTGTGCAGCTGGTTTAGCACGCCCATCAGCAGGTCAAGCAGTTGTTCGTGCTGAAAAACAACCTGATCATCTTGTAACTGTATTCGCAGGTCAAGATAAAGATGCTACTGCAAAAATGCGTGAATACTTCGGAGAAATTCCTCCATCTTCACCATCTATGGCATTATTAAAAGGAAAAGAAGTTGTTCACTTCATTCACCGTCATGAAATTGAAGGTGCAACTATGGACGAAATTATTACGAACTTAGAACAAGCTTTTGAAAAGAATTGCTAAAGAAGGGGGAGAGTAAATCTCCCTCTTTTCTTTATATAGAGGTGAAACAATGATCGTAACAACAGCAGGAAGAACGAACAAAGAAATGACAGATTATGCAAACAAGGTAGCAGCAGAATTAAATCGTTCTTTCGTTAAACGTAATGACATACCAGTACATAAACTACATGAGCAGTATGAACAAGATGTACTTGTTGTAGGGAAAAACCGATTAGCTATTTATCCGAGAGGAACGGAAGAGTCATTTTTCTTTCATCCAAACTCAGCGATGTTTCGTGTGAAAAGGTTAATGCGCGGAGAACACGATCCGTTTGTACAAGCCGCGCAATTAGAGAGCGGAATGACAGTATTAGATTGTACGCTCGGTATGGCATCAGATAGTATTGTAGCTAGTTATATTGTTGGTGAAAGCGGAAAAGTAATGGGACTTGAAGGCAATGAGTATATGGCTTATATTATGGAAAATGGTTTAAAAACATGGTCTCCAACTGTTTCTGAAATTGATGAGGCAATGCAACGAATCGATGTGAAGCAAACGGAGCATTACTCATTTTTAAAACAATGTGAAGATAATAGTTATGATGTCGTGTACCTTGATCCAATGTTTGAAGAAACTGTTATAGAATCAGATGGAATAAAAGGATTAAAACACTTCGCTTTGTATCATGATATTACTGACGAAACAATTGCGGAAGCGAAGCGTGTGGCGAGAAAGCGTGTCGTTCTGAAAGATCATTTTCGTAGTTCTAGATTTGAAAAACATAATTTTCTCGTATACAAAAGAAAAAGTGCTAAGTTTCACTTTGGTGTAATTGACCCTTGCTAATTGTTTGAAAAGATGTATAATAAGCAATAATTAATTAAATATACTGTCGGTGATGAAGAGAGTAGTCTTTTTTAGAAGGAAAGCGAGCTAGGGATGGTGTGAGCCTAGTGCGGAAGAAAAAGATGAAGCGCACTTCGGAGATGCTTCTTGAACGAATAGTAGAGTAAGCCGAGGCCCCCTGTCCTCGTTATAAACGGGAAAGTGGTTCGTAATGAACAACAAGGGTGGTACCACGGGTTCAAACTCGTCTCTTTTTAGAGACGAGTTTTTTGTGTTTTAAAAATTAAGGAGGTTGTAGTATGGATTATAAAACGCAGTTTGCGGAAAGTTTATCTAATATTTTCACGAATGAATTAACGCAAAACCAAATTTTAGGTTTAATTGAAACGCCGAAACAAGATGAATTTGGAGATGTAGCATTTCCATGTTTTTCACTTGCGAAACAATATAAAAAATCACCAGCTATTATCGCAAAGGAAGTTGCGGAGAAATTAAGTGATCCATTTTTTACGAAAGTAGAGGCTGTTGGTCCTTACGTAAATGTATTTTTTAATCGTGAAACTGTAAGTGATGCAGTATTAAAAATGATTTTAGCGGAGAAAGAAGAGTACGGTCAAAGTCACTTTGGATGTGAAAAGACTGTAGTTATCGACTATTCCTCTCCGAATATCGCGAAACCTTTTTCTATGGGGCATTTACGTTCTACAATGATTGGAAATTCACTGAAACATATCGCTGAAAAATGTGGTTATGAAGTTGTAGGAATTAATTATATTGGAGATTGGGGAACACAGTTTGGAAAGTTAATTACCGCCTATAAAAAATGGGGAAATGAAGCAGTAGTTAAAGAGGATCCAATACGTGAGCTATTTAAGTTATATGTTCAATTCCATGAAGAGGTAAAAGACGACGAAGCACTAGAAGAAGAAGGGCGCGCTTGGTTTAAGAAATTAGAAGAAGGTGATGAAGAAGCAGTTGAGCTGTGGAATTGGTTCCGTCACGAATCATTAAAAGAATTTTCTCGTATTTATGAACTTCTCGGTGTTGAATTTACTAATTTTCAAGGAGAAGCTTTTTATAATAATTTAATGGAAGATTTTATTGGGATTTTAGAAGAACATGATTTGCTTGAAGAGTCAGAAGGCGCGTTAGTCGTAAATTTAGAAGAAGAGGGAATGCCGCCTTGCTTAATTAGAAAATCAGATGGTGCGACGATTTACGCAACACGTGACTTAACGGCAGCGTTATATCGCCAAAACACATATGCATTTGATAAAGCACTTTATGTTGTTGGCCCAGAACAAAGTTTACACTTCAATCAATTTTTCACTGTATTAAAAAAGCTAGGCTTTACTTGGGTTGATGGAATGGAACATGTACCATTTGGGTTCATTTTAAAAGACGGTAAGAAAATGTCGACACGTAAAGGAAGAGTTATTTTACTTGAAGAAGTACTTGAGGAAGCAATAGACCTTGCAAAACAAAATATTGAAGAGAAAAACCCAAACTTAAAACAGAAAGAAGAAGTAGCAAAGCAAGTCGGTGTTGGCGCAGTTATCTTCCACGATTTAAAAAACGAGCGTATGCATAATATTGAATTCTCATTAGAAAATATGCTGAAATTTGAAGGTGAAACAGGACCGTACGTACAGTACACACATGCACGTGCGTGCTCTATTTTAAGAAAAGAAAGTGTAGAATTTGAAACGTGTACGTTTGCATTAAAAGATGATCATAGCTGGAGCGTCGTAAAATTACTGAATAAGTTCCCACAAGTAATTGAAGTAGCCTTCAACAAAAATGAGCCATCAATCATTTCGAAATACGTATTAGATGTAGCACAATCGTTTAATAAATACTACGGCAATGTTCGTATATTGGAAGAGAGCGAAGAGAAAGACAGTAGACTGGCATTAGTTTATGCTGTGACAGTTGTATTAAAAGAGGGATTGCGTTTACTAGGGGTAGAGGCTCCTGAGGAGATGTAACATAAAAAGGTGTATGTATCATTACAGATATGTATACCTTTTTTATTTTGTATAGGAACGGTGTAAGCAGTATTTTCATATTATTAAAACTATATTTTTTGGGGATTGTTTAAAGCGTAGGAATGTTTTTGTTAAATGGAGAATTGTAATAGGTGTATATAAAAGGAGGCGTTAATCTTGGAAACGTACGATTGGAACAGTAAGCTAACATATTTAAAAAATACAAGAGATTTATATTACAACGACGATTATGTAAGCTTTTTAGTAAATATAGTTTGGAAGATTACTAAGCCCGTACATATCGTTGATTACGGTTGTGGATATGGTTATTTAGGCTTAGTATTAATGCCTTTACTTCCAGAAGGATCAAAGTATACCGGCATTGATAGTGGAGAAACATTATTATCTGAAGCGAGAGAGTTGTTTCGTTTACTTCCGTATGAGACAGAATTTCTTGAGGGAGATGCTACAGAAATTGAATTGAAAGATACATACGATATAGCAATTTGTCATGCTTTCTTATTACATATGAGTTCGCCAAAAATGATGCTACAAAAAATGATGCATTCAGTTAAAAGGAACGGAAAAATAATCTGTTTTGAACCACATTGGATATCAAATATGTCTTCATACTCTTTAAATGGAGAGAATCAATCGGAAATTATTAGGCTAGGTGCTTTGCAGAAGTTATTTGAAAGTGACATGCAGAGAAGCGGAAAAGATGGAAATATTGGTATGAAAATACCGATATTTTTAAGTGAACTAGGCGTAAAAAATATTCAATGTAGAGTAAGTGATAAAGTAAATTTTTTAGATTCTAATATGCATCATAATGGTAAAGAAAAGTTATATCACTCATTAAAAGAAGAGGGGATTGCAGGAGATCCAGGTGATAAGCAACAATTTATAGATCGTTTAATGACTAGAGGATTAACATATGATGATGCGCTAGCTCAATATGAAGCTGAACTCCGATTTTTTAAGGCATTTCATCTACATTCTTCTTTAGTATATGCTCCGAATATGAAAATTACATTTGGTGACATAGAATGTTGAAAGGTAGAGGTATTTTGAGGATTGTCATTTTTTGTCGGTAAGTCGATATCCACGGTATAATCGCTGATATATTTTGAAAATCGTCGATATATTTCAAAAATCGCTGATATATTTAAATTATCGCCGATATAATTTTATGTACGGATTTCAGCTTCCAAAAGATAAGCTCCTCATGTTACGTTATTCCATTTAATTAAACAAAATATGGGGGAAAACAATCATTTTTACTATATTTTGTTATAAATTTGAATAATATTAATTAATACCATCCATTATAAGAGATTTTAGTTGAATACCTACAATATGATGTGTAAAATCTAAGCAAGTAGCAGTACAAATAATTATTCGAGGTGAATACATGCTAGATTTTAAGCAGTTAGATGCTTGTTTGAAAGACAAGAGATTTATAGATGGATTACAGGAAATAAATAATGAAATTTCATATATAAAAGAAAAGAATGCTTTATCTTATTTGAAGAGTTGGCTTGCTAATGTTCCTTCGCATAAGGAGTTTGACATATTAATACGCCTTACTGATGAAGGGCTTATGCACCAATACAGTTCATTCCTCATTCGCTACGCCTACAAAAAATTCCCAAATATGAGAACGCTCTCTTTATATTGTGATGAGTTAATTGATGAGCGGAAAATACTTGAAGTAGAACAGTTATTAAAAGACTCATTAGAAGAGGTAAATAAAGAAGAGATAGAAGCTGATCTTTTAGCGAAAACATATTTTACATTAGTACGATGTCTGTTGGAAATGAAACGAAATGAAGAAGCCCTAATCTATATGCAAAAGGCAGAGGCGTACAGTGCACGTGCCGTATTTGATAAATGGGGCTACGTCTATATGCATACAGGTGAATGGGAGAAAGCAGAAGAACAATTTATAGCTGGCATGCAGCATAAAGATTGTGAAGAGTTATCTACCTATTTATTATCACAGTTATATGCGAATCAAGGAGAACAAAAACGTGCTTTACAGCTAATTGATGATGCGATTGTAAAGTTCCCGCAAGTACCATATTTTCATTTTGAAAAGGTAAAATATTTATTAGATTTAAGGAAGTATGAAGAAATGTTAGCGGTAATAGATAACATAAATAATCAGCTTCCTTATCATGCGTATAAAACTTACTTTGTACATTTACGTGCAGAAGCGCTTTACAAAATGAATAAACTTGTAGATTTACAACAGGTATTAAAAGAAGAAAAAAGTTTAAAAGAGTCTTTATATCATAATTTAGAAAAAAATCCAGATGGCAAAAAGGTTCATTTACCGATAGTTCCGATTGTACAAAAGGATAATTATTGTGTTCCGACAAGTTTAGAAATGATGTTGCAGTTATGGGGAGAAAAACGTACACAAGATGAAATAGCGGAGTTTATTTTTGATATGACAGGATCGAAGTTTTCAGATACTGTTTCTTATTTAGAAGAATTAGGTTATGAATATCGTTATTTTAAAGGTAATGAGGAAAATTATAAGAGACTGCTGGATGAAGGGATTCCTGTTTTATTAAGTATAGATATTGAGCATGCTTCACATGTACAAGTGCTAGCTGGATATGATGATACATTACAAGCTTTTTATGTTCAAGATCCGAACTTTATCGAACCAGTTATTGTGGAATATAGTAAGTTACAAGAAAAATATCGTTACACAGGGTGTTTAGCGATTACGTTTGTTCCGAAAGAAAAGAAGGAGCAATTAGCATTTTTAAGTGAAGAAGAGAATCATTATTTTAAATCTATTTTTTCTCTTACGGATCATTTAGATGAACATGATAAAGAGGGGATTACTAACTTAGTACAATTTTTAAAAGAGACGGGTGAAAATCCGAATACGTGGTTATATACGGTTAAGCATTTAGATGTTGAAGTAGATAATGAGTTTATTACATCTTGTATTGAAAAGTTAATGGAGAAGTTTCCAAACTCAGATTTTGTTAAATTGCATGGTGCACAATGCTTTATTCGCCTTCAAGAATTAGAAAAAGCTGGGCAAATGCTCGCGAGTGTTGAGAAGAAAAATAATCGTGCTTTATATCATTTAATAAACGGAAGATATGCTTTTGAACAGGAAAGTTATTTAGAAGCGATTTCAAGTTTTCGTTCATCATTACAAATAGACGCAGATCAGCCGATTGCTTGGAGTTTTCTCGCTTTATCATATATGTACATCGACCAATCTGAAAAGGCGTTGCAGTTTTCTCAAGTTGCTTTAGAACGTAGTCCAGAACGATTCACTTTAACGAATCACGGATTAATATTAATAGATTTAGAAAGATATGAAGAAGCGTATGAAATTTTTAATGATCTGTTAAGAGAGAATAAAAATGAGGCACATGTATGGTATGAGCGCGCGAGATGTGCGCATCATTTAGGGAAATTACATTTAGCGATAAAAGGGCTTAAAGTAGCGATTTATTTGGATAGTAATGCACCTTACATCTATACGAAACTTTCGGAAATATACGAGTCTGATTTGAAGGATGAGGAAAGTACGGAAGAAATTTTATTAAAAGGTATTGAGAATTGTGACGATAAGGCACCTCTATACGTAAAACTCGGTGACTATCATTTTCAAAATGATAGTCTGGAAGAAGCAGAAACATTGTATAAGCGTGCTTTAGAAGAAAATCATGATGATGTTTATTCTCACTTTGGACTTACGCAAGTTTATATGGCGAAAGAACAATACAAGGAAGCGAAACAATATATTCTCGGTATTGAAAAACAAATTGAAAAGAGCCAAGATTTTCTTATGAATGCGGGAATGGTTCTATGGGATGCTGAGGTTGAACTTGGTGGAAATGAAGAAGGGTTTAAAGTAGCTTTGTCTAAGTTAGAGAGTGGTATAAAGCAGAGCGAATATAATGTGGCAAGTGCGTTAGATGAATATGTGAATCGAATTAAAGGAACGGTATTTGTACAAAGAGGTATAGCATTTTTAAGAACGTTACACAAAGAAAGAAATGAAATAAGCGAATACGGTTGTTATACAGGTATTTTATATGAATCTATTGGGCAGTACGGCCAAGCAATGAAAAGGTATAATAAGGCGATAGAACAAAAGGAAACGGCATTACCGTATTACCGAATTGGTGAAACACTTATGGCATTAGGGCAATTGACGGAAGCGAAACAAGCGTATGAAACATGTTTAGAGCTGGATGAGAATTTCGTAGGTGTACATTTACAGCTTGCAGAAATATACGAAAAAGAAGAAAATCGTTCTAAAGAACAAAGTCATATGGTTCAGGCGATGAAAGAAGAGCCGATGCATATTAATATGGAATATTTGGCACAGCTTTCAGTAGAAATGAGTCTTCAGGAAGATTTACTGACAGAACTAAAACAATTAGCGGACGAAGTACCTGAAATATGGCGATTAGATGCGATTGCATATGTGTACGGAGCGATGGATGAAATAGATAAAGAACAAGTGCAGATTGAAGAGGCACTTCAATTAGATAGTGAGCACATAGAAGTTCTATATCATTATGCAAAAGTGTTAGTGAAAAAAAGAAATGCAAAAGCAATTGAAATTGCAATGAAAGTGATACAAAAAGATGCAAATAATGAACGAATATTTGATGTGTATGTAAAAGCGATAGAACAACATAAGAAATTGTCTAACATACGAGATTTTCTTCATACATTAAAGGTGAAGAAGGTAGAAAGAAGTATGGCATTTATGTATGCTGCATCTGCGGTGACGGAAAGATGGATTGAACGTCAACAAAACGAACAGCCGAAGAAATCCATAATTACGAGAGCTTTTTATCGTATGAAAAACCGTGCGAAAGAAATTTCGATTATTACTACAATCATTGATTTGTATGAAATTTCGTTAAAGTTAAATCAAAAAAATAGTATGGTAGCGCAGCGATTTGCACTATTTTACGAGAATGTGACGATGTATAAAGAGGCGATAGATGTATTGCAAACATCGTTAGAAAATAGATGGGACTACGATGTAGCGAAGCAACTTGTAAATCTTTTCATAGAGTGTGAGGAAGAAGATATGTTACGGGATGCTTCAGAAGTAACGAAGCAAATGGTTCGAGAGTTACCAGATGATTATGATACGCTTCTTTTACAAGCACAAGTATTCTTTAAAATAGGAGAAGAAAGAAAAGCAGAAAAGATTACCTTACAATTAACGGAGCAAACACCGTTTGTAAGTAGAGCGTTTCTTGCTTTAGGAGAAATGTATCAAAGTCAAGAAAGGTTTGAAGAGGCAATTCATGTATTAGAAAATGCTTCAATACACCATCCAAATGAAACAGCAATTCTTCTTTCTTTAGCATCTTCGTATCATGGTGCAGGACAAATACTAAAGGCAGAAAAAATAACAAATGATGTATTAACAATAGATGCGAGTGATTTGTTAGCAAGATATGATCATGCTTGTTATTTAGCACAGTTAAATAGAATTGAAGAGGCGAAGCAAGAGCTTGAAATTGTTCTTCGTGAGGATGAATCAGGATTCTTTGCTGAGCTTATTGAAGAAGATGAAGATTTAGCTGGAATACAAGAATTTAAGAAATAATTGTATAGGAATTGTGAAAAAAGGGTATAATTAAATATATATTTCGAATTAGTTGACAATTTATTGCCCAATGGCATAAAATAACTTTTAATAAAGTATACAAATCTGAAGACGAGAACGAGTAAAATAATGAATTGTTCCCCAGAGAGCCGGTGTATAGCTGAAAGCCGGTGTGCAGACGTTATTTGAAAATCATCTCCGAGGAGCCGAGGCTGAAAATAAGTAAGCCCGGACGGATGTCTACCGTTACAAAGAACACGTATGATAGTACGTTGCTAAGTGCTATTAGCGAAGAGCTAATAGAATTAGGGTGGTAACGCGGTTAAACCCGTCCCTACTTCATAGGGACGGGTTTTTTGTGTGCTTTAAAACATTTAAAGGAGTGATTGTAGATGAAGAAAGTAGATGTGAAAGAGTCAGCTGTAGGGAGAGAAACACGTATTCGTAAGCAGTGGAACGAGCAAAGCATTTTCAAGCAATCAATTCAGAATCGAGAAGGCGCACAATCTTTTGTGTTTTATGAAGGACCACCAACGGCGAACGGTTTACCACACGTCGGGCATGCACTTGGACGGACAATTAAAGATGCAGTAGCGAGATATAAAACGATGGCTGGTTATAAAGTGCTACGAAAAGCGGGATGGGATACACACGGTTTACCTGTAGAATTAGGTGTTGAGAAGCAACTCGGTATTTCTGGTAAACATGAAATCGAAGAGTATGGAATTGAGCCATTTATTCAGAAGTGTAAAGAGAGCGTATTCACATATGAGAAGCAGTGGCGTGAATTCACTGAAAGCATCGGTTATTGGGTAGATATGGATGATCCATACGTTACGCTAGAGAATCCATATATCGAAAGTGTATGGCATATTTTAGGGACGATTCATGAAAAAGGATTATTGTACAAAGGGCATAGAGTTTCACCATACTGCCCAAGTTGTCAAACTTCACTAAGTTCACATGAGGTTGCACAAGGGTATAAAACAGTAAAAGACTTAAGTGCAACAGTTAAGTTTAAAGTGAATGATAGTGAAAATGAATATTTCCTAGGTTGGACAACAACACCTTGGACACTTCCAGCAAATGTTGCGCTCGCTGTACATCCAAATATGGAATACGTGAAAGCGAAACAAGAAGGTCATGTATACATTGTTGCGAAAGAACGTGTACAAGATGTATTAAAAGAAAACTATGAAGTATTATCTGTTCATAAAGGTGAAGAATTAGTAGACACATCTTATATGCCGCCATTTCCAATGAAGGAAGTTACAAATGGCTACCGAGTTATCGCAGCTGATTTTGTCACGGCAGATAGTGGTACAGGACTCGTTCATATCGCTCCAGCATATGGGGAGGACGATTATAGAGTCGTGCAAAGTGAAGGATTGTCATTCTTGCATGTTGTAGATGAAAAAGGTGAGTATACAGAAGCAGTACCATTTTTGAAAGGGAAATTTGTAAAAGATTGTGACGTGGATATCGTTCGTTATTTAGCGAAGGAAGGTTTACTGTATCATAAAGAGAAGTATGAACATAGCTACCCACATTGCTGGCGCTGTGATTCACCACTTCTTTATTATGCAGGAGAGAGTTGGTTAATCCGAACAACTGCAATTAAAGATACATTTTTACAAAACAACGATTCTGTTACTTGGTATCCAGACCATATGAAACATGGACGATTTGGTAAGTTTTTAGAAAATATGGTGGACTGGAATATTAGCCGAAATAGATATTGGGGAACACCATTAAACGTTTGGGAATGTGAAAGTTGCGATCATCAATTCGCGCCGAAAAGCATTGCTGATTTAAGAGAGCATAGTACGAAAGAAACACCTGAAGATTTGGAATTGCATAAGCCATATGTAGATGAAATGCAAGTTTGCTGCGAAAAATGCGGAAGTACAATGAATCGTACACCAGAAGTAATTGATGTTTGGTTCGATAGTGGTTCCATGCCATTTGCGCAATATCATTATCCATTTGAAAATAAAGAGTTATTTGAAGAACAGTTTCCAGCAGATGTTATTGCAGAAGGCATTGATCAAACACGCGGATGGTTTTATAGTTTATTAGCAGTATCAGCACTATATACAGGAAAAGTGCCTTATAAACGAGTGTTATCACTAGGTCATGTATTAGATGAAGAAGGACAGAAAATGTCTAAAAGTAAAGGGAATGCACTAGATCCAGTTGATTTAGTAAATCAGTTTGGTGCAGATGCTTTAAGATGGGCGCTACTCGTTGACAGTGCTCCGTGGAATGCGAAGCGTTTTTCTGAAAGAACAGTACTGGAAGCGAAATCTAAATTTGTAGATACATTAGTCAATGTGTATAGTTTCTACGTTTTATATGCAAATTTAGATGAGTATAATCCGAAAGAAACGTATGATGCAAAGCGGACGAAATTGGATGAATGGGTATTATCAAGACTGCATAGCACAACGAAAAAAGTGAGAACTGCACTTGATGATTATCAATTTACGAATGCAGCTCGTGAAATCGCGGCACTTGTAGATGAAGTAAGTAACTGGTATGTAAGACGATCACGTAATCGTTTCTGGGAGTCTGGTATGAATGCTGAAAAAGCAGCTGCGTATGAGACACTTCATGAAGTACTTGTAACAATTAGTAAATTAATTGCACCATTTACACCGTTTGTCGCTGAAGATATTCATTTAAATTTAACTGGAAGTAGCGTTCATTTAGAGGATTATCCAGTTGTAAATGAATCACTACTTCAGCCGAAATTAGAAGAGGAAATGGATGCAGTTTTACAAGTTGTTGAACTTGGAAGAAGTAATCGTAATCAGCATTCTTTAAAAGTAAAACAGCCGTTAGCAGAACTTGTATTACTAGCACATAATGGGAATGATATGGATTGGGAATCTTATCGTGATATCGTCATGGATGAGCTAAATGTCAAAGCGTTCCATGTTGAACTCGATGAAACGAAATATACGTCCTATCAATTAAAGCTGAATTTTAAAACAGCTGGGCCGAAGTTTGGTAAAAATGTGAATGCAGTAAATACATGGCTAAAACAATTACCAAAAGAAGAAGTGCAACATTTTGTATCTACAGAAAGAGCAGTTTACGAAGCAGCACCAGGAGAAGAAGTAGTTGTAACAGCTGAAGATGTACTAGTAGAGAAAGTTGCGAAATCAGGATTTTCTAATACGACTAATGGACAATATACAGTTATGTTAGATACGAATGTGACGGAAGAATTGTTACAAGAAGGACTAGCGCGCGAATTCATTCGAGCGGTTCAAGAATATCGTAAACAGTTGAATTTACCGGTTAATTTACGAGTCGATGTTATTCTTGATACAGAGGAAGAACTACAACGAACATTAACGAACCATAAAGATTTATTAGAAGAAAATTTACTCGTTAAGCAATTTACATTTGATCACTTAACGAATGAAGACGATGAACTATCTTTAGGTGAAGCGAAAGTTCGAATTAAATTAAGCGCGGCTCATTAAAGAAGAAAGGAAGTTGGAATGATTCCAACTTCCTTTTTGTATGAGTAGAATTTTTTCATAATCCGTTCGATAGGTTCTCTAGCAAATGTCTTTCTTCATAGCACACTAAATAAAATACTGTAGAAATATATTTCTACAGTATTTTTCTCATTTTATACATAAATATTGAGAAAATTTCACTCACCTTAAATGGAAAGGTAATAGAATTGTTTATAGAGAATTACTCGTAGATTCAATTTTTATCCCCCCATTTTGTGGGGAATGATTGCCTAGTGGTAATGGGATAAGGTTGAGCTACTTTATTAGGGGGAGTGGTTCTATGTTTAATAAAAAAATGGTGGCAATGGCAATGACTGTGCCGTTAGTAATGGGGACGATTTCTACGGTTTCGGCATTGGAAAAACAGCAGCAAGTAAAGCTAGAAGCTTATTCGCCGCAGAAAAAAGCAACGGAATATTTAAAAGAAAATGCTGCACAGTATGGATTGAAAACAGACCTTTCAGACTTACAATATATTTCTACAACAGAAACGTCAGTAGCTTCATATGTTAGGTTCCAGCAAGTTGTTAATGGTGCACCTGTATTTTCAAAACAAATTACAGTTACACTTAACGGAGAGGGAAAGGGAGTACTTGCTGTTTCTGATTATCAATCCGTCAAAGGTGTGAAGGAAGTAACGACAAAAATTAGTGAAAAAGATGCAATACAAAAATCAATGGCGTATGTTGGAGAAGCAAGTGAGCAAAACTTATGGGCTCCTACAGAGAAAGAATTCGGATATATTGTTGAAGAGGGAATTGCTCGTCCAGTATACAAAGTTGTAGTCCATTCTAATAATCCATTTGGTGCATGGGAAACATTTATTGATGCCGAAAATGGAAAGTTAATTAAAAAGGTTGATATAAACCGAAAAGCTGAAGGGTCAGGAAAAGTATTTTTACCTAACCCAGTCGTATCTAGCGGTAGTAAAGTAGGTTTAAAAGATAATAATGATGCAGATTCAACAGCGTTAACGAATCAATTGAAGACTGTTACGTTAAAAGGTTTAGATGGGACAGGATTTTTAATTGGAGAGTATGTAACGATTTCTTCAAAAGCAAAAACAAAATCTACAAATTTACAATTTAACTATACACGTGCAAATGATAGCTTTGAAGATGTTATGTCGTATTATCATATCGATACATTACAGCGTTACATTCAAGGGTTAGGATTTAAAAATATTAATAATCGCTCTATTAAAGTGAATGTGAATGGAACGACGGCGGATAACTCATTTTATTCTCCGACAACGAAAGCTTTAACTTTTGGTACTGGCGGAGTAGATGATGCAGAAGATGCTGGTATAATCGCACATGAATACGGACATTCAATTCAAGATAACCAAGTTCCTGGCTTTGGTAGTTCAGCAGAAGGCGGAGCGATGGGAGAAGGATTTGGTGACTTCTTAGGTGCTACGTATGAAGATGCAGTATCGACAACAGGCTACGGAAAAGCATGTGTTGGAGAATGGGATGCGACTGCTTATTCTAGTTCAGATCCGACATGCTTGCGCCGATTAGATACGAATAAAGTGTATCCGAAAGATGTTACAAATGAGGTACATGATGATGGGGAAATTTGGGCACAAGGTCAATATGAGATGGCACAAGCTTTTGGACGTGATGTAGCAACGAAAATTATTTTACAATCGCACTGGTCATTAACACCAAACTCTAAATTCAGTGATGGAGCAAAAGCGATTAAGCAAGCGGATGCTCTTTTATATGGCGGACAACATGCTGCTGATATCGATCGTATTTGGGCAGCAAGAGGAATTAATACGAATTAATATAAAAAGTCGTGGCGTTTATAAGCCACGACTTTTTCATTTGCTTAAGCACTGGTACTAGTAAAGTAAGCTATAGGAATGCTAATGTAAATTCATCCGCATTCTAGTTGTTTTTTTCGTCTTTAAAAACAAAATGCTCTTTAAATTTTCTAGAATCAACTTTTTGACCATTTCTCATGGAGCGGAAAGGGTGTTCTTGCCAAGTAATGATTACATCAACTTCATCTGCTTTTGTCGCAACTGGAAAATTAGTATGTTCAAATCCAGTTTTTCCACTTGCTAAGCGACTTTCCTTTCGTGAGAAAAGTTCATATTTCGTTTTCGTTTTTGGCTCGTTGCGGAATACTTCGACTTGTACGTTATATACTTCACTGTTTCCAACATTTTTTACTGAAAATTGATATGTTTGAAATTCATCTTTTTTAGCTTGAAGCATATTTTTACCTATATTCTTCGATTCATCAATATTCACTTGCCATTGATCAGAGTTTTGGGAGATTGGTAAAGATTTTGGTGAATAGGCGTATGTTTCATTCACTGCAATTAGGCATAACAAAAGAAGAAAGAAACTAATCGCTTTTTTCATATAAACACCTCGCTATAAAATTTTTATCCCGCATTAGCGGGCAGTAAGACCCTCCACCTCAAAATTCAGGGAAAGCAAAGCAGTTAGGTGGGGAATCAACTGCCCGTAAAAGCCCGATTGATGAGGGCTGATAATCAGTGGGGAGGAACAAAATCCCCACTGATTAAAGTTTCACTTTATCAATATGCGTAAATAAAACGGAAATTATGTAATAAAATGGAAAAAAGGTGATGGTTTGATTCAAATGAATTTGAAAAAACTTGAAGAGGTAGTAGATGGAGAAGGGTTACAAGAATCGTTTCATTATATAGAGATACATGGTGTCTGCATAGATTCCAAAAGCATTAAAGAAGGAAATGTATTTGTTCCAATCATTAGGGTGAAAGATGGACATGATTATGTGAAAGAGGCAATGGATAATGGAGCTGTCGCTTCCTTATGGAAAAAGTCTTACGGTACTCCGCCAAAAGGGATGCCAATTATATTTGTAGATGATACTTTGTTTGCTTTGCAACAATTGGCACAATTTTATCGGAATGAAGTAGGTGTAAAAGTAATTGGTATTACAGGTAGTAACGGAAAGACAACAGTTAAAGATATAATAGGAGGCATTTTAAGTTCAACTTATAGAGTGCATAAAACGAAGGGGAATTTAAATAGTCAAATCGGTTTGCCGTTAACAATTCTAGAAATGAAACGAGATACAGAGTTTTTAATACTTGAAATGGGAATGAGTGAAAAAGGACAAATTAGAAATCTATCACGAATAGCGCAGCCGGATGTAGCGATCATTACAATGATTGGACAGTCACACTTAGAAACGCTTGGATCAAGAGAAGAGATTGCGAAGGCTAAATTCGAAATTGTAGACGGATTAAAAGACGATGGACTGTTTTTATATAATGGTGATGAGGCATTACTTTCTCAAAATAATAATATGCTAGGTATAGAATGTAAGTCATTTGGTGAAAAGTATACAAATGATTTGTTTCCAACAAACGTGCAATTAGATGTGTATGGTGTTCATTTTAAATTAAATGATTCAAATATCCAGTACGATGTTCCCTTACATGGAAAACATAATATTTTAAATACGATTGTCGGAATCGCCGTAGGTCAATTTTATAATATCCCTACAGAAAAAATACAGGAAGCATTGCGGCAAGTAAATATTACTCATATGCGCTTTCAATTTTTAACTGCAAAAACAGGTTTTACAATTATTAACGATGCATGGAATGCCAGTCCCTCTTCAATGAAGGCAGCAATTGAAACGTTACAGACATTAAATGCCTATAAGAAAAAAATGATAGTAATTGGGGATATGTTGGAGTTAGGGAAGAAAGCTGAAACATATCATAGAGAAATTGGTAAAATGTTAAATCAAGAGAGCATTCAATACGTATTCACTTATGGAGAGTTAGCTGAAATTGTAGCGGAAGAAGCAAGAAAGAAATATGATACAGGAAAAGTACAGTCATTTAATAATAAGACCAAGATAGCAGAGAAAGTATTAAAAGTTATTACGAATAAGGATATCATATTATTGAAAGGCTCACGTGGAATGGCTTTAGAGGAGATTGTACAAAATTGGATATGAAAAATCAAAATATATTTAAAAAGGCTTGCGTTTTATAAAACAAAGAGATAGAATACTCTGTAAATATAAAAAGTGAGGATCAGGAAAAGTACATGATGCAAAGGTCTACAGAGAGCAATCGGTTGCTGAGAAGATTGCGATACCGCATGATGGAAAGACACCTGTGAGTGTTGCTTTGAACGTGATAATTAGTAAAAGCAAACGGTACCTACCGTTATCAGGGCTAAGATGGTCATTATGACAATTTGGGTGGTACCGCGGAAAAATCCGTCCCTATTTATAGGGGCGGATTTTTGTATTCTTTGAAAGGAGGTGAGTGACCGTGGATGATGACGATGACAACAATAACGTAAATAAATATAAAATTACTGGAGGGAAAAATAATGGAGTTAATAATGAAGCGTTCACTCACAAAAGAATGTACGGTACAAAGCGGAAAGGTTGTATTACTTCAAGGATGGGTAAAAAAGATTCGTCATCTAGGTAATGTTAGTTTTTTATTAATAAGGGATCGATCGGGAGTTATGCAATGTGTATTAGAAAATGAGTTAGCTGGATATAAGGTAGATGTGGAAAGTGTCGTTCAAGTCGTTGGTGAAATTGTAGAGACTTCGAAAACAGAATTAGGGGTCGAAGTGCTTGCTCACGAAGTGAAAATATTAAATGGCGCAGAACCACTTCCATTTGAAATAAATAAAAAGAAATTGCAAGTTGGCTTAGATCAACTACTGAATGAGCGGGTATTATCATTAAGACATGAGAGAACCGCGGCGATATTTAAAGTGAAATCTACACTCGTTCAGAGCTTTAGTGAATTTCTTGTAGAGAACGATTTCACACGTATATTTACTCCGAAAATTGTTTCACAAGGGGCAGAAGGAGGAGCAAATGTTTTTAAACTTCCATACTTTCAAAAAGAAGCCTATTTAGCACAATCACCACAGTTTTATAAACAGATGATGGTAGCTGGAGGGTTAGAACGTGTTTTTGAAGTTGCACCTGTTTACAGAGCGGAACATCATAATTCTTCCCGTCATTTGAATGAATATATATCGTTAGACGTAGAACTTGGATTTATTCATGATTTTTATGAAGTGATGCAATTAGAAACGGATGTTTTACGATATATGTTTCAACAAGTAGCAAAAAACTGTGAAAAAGAAATACAACTTTTACAAATAGAAGTACCTGTTATTACAGAAATACCGAAAATTACATTGTTAGAAGCGCAAGAAATTTTGAAAAGTAAGTACCGAAAAGAATCGCCAATTGGAGATTTAGATACAGAAGGTGAGAAGCTATTAGGGAAATATGTGAAGGAAACATATAAGAGTGAGTTTGTTTTCATTACACATTATCCAAAAGAAGCTAGGCCGATGTATACGATGCCGAATAATGAGAATCCATCTATTACTGATTCGTTCGACTTACTATATAAAGGACTAGAAATAACTTCAGGGGCACAGCGAATTCATGATTATGAAATGTTACTCGCTTCTTTTAAAGAAAAAGGATTACATCCAGATAAATTTCAATCTTATTTAAATACATTCCGATACGGTTGTCCCCCGCATGGTGGCTTTGGAATTGGATTAGAGAGAGTTATATACAAACTATTAGAATTAACAAATGTACGAGAGGCGAGTGCTTTTCCAAGGGACTGTACAAGACTTATCCCTTAATAATAGGGGAAGAAAATTCCGCATTTTCTCATCAAATTTTAATATAGCTCTTGACAGTTATAAATATAACCGATATACTTCATATTAATTTCAAAAGAAAATATATTCTAAATATTAAAATGTGTTGAATAGGAGTAGTAAGGTCGTATATTTGTACAGAGAGCTATGGGTTGGTGTGACATAGTCAAATGACATCCTGAACTCGCCTAGGAGCAGTAAGGTGGAACGGAATCACATTCTTAGTAAATCTTAACGGTTAACCTTCGATATTAGGTTTGTAATCAAACGATTACTACTAAGGTGGATTCATAATGGAATCAATAAGGGTGGTACCGCGTTAAGTAAATGGCTTAGCGTCTCTTTATATAGAGACGTTGAGCCATTTTTTTATTTTATGGAAATAGAAATGGAGGGTTTATTCGGATTGGTTTATAAAATTTAATTATTTATATAAATTAATTTAATTAGGAGGAAAATAAGATGAAACAGACGGAGCAATGGACTTCGAAATTAGGTTTTATAATGGCTGCAGCAGGATCAGCAATTGGACTAGGTGCAATATGGAAGTTTCCTTATATCGCTGGGAAGAGCGGGGGAGGAGCATTCTTTTTAATCTTTATATTATTTACTCTATTAATTGGACTACCACTACTTATAGCTGAATTTATGATTGGACGCAGTACGCAGAAACAAGCAGTTGGAGCATTTAAAAGTATTGCACCAAATACAGGATGGCACTGGATTGGGCGTCTTGGTGTTGGAACTTGTTTTATATTACTTTCGTTTTATAGCGTTGTAGGTGGATGGGTATTCATTTATTTATTCAGAGGAGTAACGGGACAACTTATTACTCCAGGACAAAATTACGGAGCATTATTTAATGAAACAATTGGAAATCCCGCTTGGGCGATTGTGGGACATTTCGCTTTTATGTTCATTACAATTTGGGTTGTATCAAAAGGTGTACAAAATGGAATTGAAAAAGCAAGTAAATATATGTTGCCAGCATTGTTCGTATTATTTGTTGCTCTTATTGTTCGCTCACTAACACTTGATAATGCAATGGAAGGTGTGAAGTTTTTCTTACAACCAGATTTTTCAAAGATTACTTCAGAAAGTATTTTGTTTGCAATGGGCCAATCATTCTTTGCGATTAGTATCGGGATTTCCATTATGGTTACGTATAGTTCTTATTTAAATAAAAAAGAAAGTTTACCAAAATCAGCAGTGACAATTGTTGCATTGAATTTATTTGTTTCATTATTTGCGGGTCTTGCTATCTTTCCGGCCGTATTTTCATTAGGAATGGAGCCAACAGAAGGGCCTGGATTACTATTTATCGTATTACCATCTGTATTTAGTCAAATTCCATTCGGTGGGTTGTTCTTAACAGTATTTCTTGCACTATTTACATTTGCAACATTAACATCGGCATTTTCTCTACTAGAGACAGTTGTTTCAGCATTAGCAAATGGTGAACAAGAAAAGAGAACGAAATTATCATGGATAATCGGTTTCGGCATTTTCTTAGTAGGTATACCATCCGCGTTATCATTTGGAATATGGAGTGATATTACGATTTTCGGAAAGAATATTTTTGATGCAGTAGACTTCTTATCTAGTAATATATTAATGCCACTTGGAGCACTATTTATTAGTATTTTCGTTTCATTCAAAATGGAAAAGAAGGTGCTAGAAGCAGAGTTTTTTGTAGGTGGAAATTATGGAAAGAAAGTATTTACTTGTTGGGCGTTTTTACTTCGATTTGTAGCGCCACTTGCAATAATCATCGTCTTTTTAAATGTAATAGGAATTATTTAACATTAAATGTTATGATATTCAGTAAAAAAGAAGGTGATGATTATAAAGGCGAATTTGATAGAAACTGGGAAATACATGCATATTAGAGGGAAGAAGATATACGTTGAAACGCATGGAAATCCTAAAAATAATCCAGTCTTATACTTGCATGGTGGACCAGGAGAAAGTTGCTATGATTTTTCATTTCATCAAGCGGAACGTTTAAAAGATTCTTTATATGTAATAATGATAGATCAAAGAGGTGTTTGTCGCTCAGAAGAAATTACTGAGGACGAAGCTTTTGGATTACATGATTTGATTGAAGACTGTGAGGAACTAAAAAAAGTATTACAAATTGAGAAATGGTCTGTCATTGGACATTCTTTCGGTGGATATGTAGCATTGTTATATGCGTCGATATATCCAAGTTCAATAGAGAAAATCATATTTGAAGCGCCAACTTTCGATTTTGCATTAACAAGTAAAGCTTTGTTACAAAAGACAGGGCATTTATTAAAAAAGTATGGAAAAGAAGAAGTAGCAGAAGAGTCCCTTACTTATTCATCTAGCAATGCTACTTCAGAAGAGTTGCTAGATGCTTATATAAGACTAAGCAATGAATTAGAAGAAAATAGAATGGAGATTTACAACTATAAGGAAGATGTGACAGACGAGAGTTTATATAGTGATGAAGAGTGGGAAGTATTTTCAAATCGCTCCAAAATTCATTTTGATAGATTAAAGGTAGAAGGAGCAGTTCATACTTCATTATTACAAAAAATAAAAGATATACAAAATCCAATGTTATTAATTGTAGGAAAACATGATGTAGTAACATGTGAAAAACAAATTGAAACGTTTAATAAAGATGCTCAAAATGGGGGGTATATTGTATTCGAAGAGAGTGGTCATACACCGCATTATGAAGAAGCAGATAGATTTGCAGAAACAGTCATGCATTTTTTGAAATGAAGAAAAGGGTGCTTCTATAAATGAGAAGCACCCTTTCTAAATTTCTGGATATGTAATTGTTATGTTTGGCCATTTACTTTGCCAATTCTTTTTAATAACTCTGTTTTTGTACATATGTATACGTTCTTTTGTTTCAAGAAAATGAGCTGTTGGCCTCACTTGTAAGGAAAGAACATCTTCAATACCACATGGGGCTGTTAATATGACGTTGTTTAGTTCGTCAAGCGTAACTCCTAAAGCGGTTGCTGTTTCAGGAAATTTAGAAATAGCATCAACAGAAGAAGAATACGGTGGCATATTATTCACTACATGCATACGAGCTTGATTTTTTACCGACCAAGGTATAGAAGCATCCATATTTACCAGTGCTTTCTCTAGTGATTGCTCATATACATCATCTGTATGTAATTGATCGAAATAAATGACATCAATATCTGGTGTGGCCGTTCGTATTTCGTAGTCATGTAAAGTATCCCAAATTTTAGAGCGAACAAACCCGGCACAAATCCACCAATCAGGTAGCTCTAGTGATTTTGCCATTTGTAATACGTTCATCATCCATTCGTCGTTTTCAATTAATCGAATTATATCTTGCTCTGTTTGTATAGTCATTTGTTATCCCACCTACTATTTTTATAGAGGACTAATTCATCAGTTTAATAATCCATGTGATCCAGTAAGCACCTGGTATGAATAACAGTTGTGCTAATAACGTACCAAAAAGTCTAGAAATCATTAGCCAACCATACATTTTACTCATTACTTCTGCACCTTCTTCTGATTGAAGAGCTCGCTCTGTTAAAAGAGCGATACGTGGATCGAGCAGCACTGTTAATAAAATAGTAGCAAAACCATTAATAAGGCCAGAAGCTGTAGTAGCTTTTGTTGCGTAAGCTGGAAGTAAAAAAGAAGCATATAGGGCTGAAAGAACACCAGCTGTATAAATTGCAGTAGCAAACATATTAATAAGCATAATACGTTTTGGAATACCACCGATACGTAGTCTATGAATCATTTCTAATTTTGGAAAGCGTACGTATTTTTTTGTGTACTTTAATTTTTGAATGTTATTTGTTTTCATCATTCGAATGAAAGAACCGTCTGTTTCAAAGTTTTGAATGACATATCCAAATAATTTGGTCAAAGTTGGATATAGTATAATCGCAATCAATGTACCGACAGAGGCAGATAATAGAACGAGCCGTATAATATGTTCTAAATTAATGGAAGCGTCTCGTTTTGCCTCATCGACAATCCCGCCGATTAAAAAGGCTTGTAACATGTTAGATGTTCTTGAAATAAGTAACACCATGCCTACGACAGACAAAGCAACAGCAATTCTCTTTAAACGCACTCCAGCTAATCGAATACTATAAGAGCTTGTTTCAACCGCGTGAATAACAATTGTGAAAACCATTATAACAATTAACGTTATTGACATTAGATTCACCAGTTTCTATTAAAATAATTATAACTTTTTTACTTTATCATATGTACTCCATTTTGTAACTGAACGTATGTGACATAGAAGAGGTAATTTTTTGAAAAGATAAATAATGGTAGTATAGTAAAAGGTAGGCATGAAAAAGCCTTCTATATAATATGTAAAGTAAATAGGAGCGGGGGATTAAATGTGTACACAACATTTCTATTTGACTTAGATGGAACATTGACGGATCCGAAAGAAGGAATTATAAATTCAGTATTATATGCATTAAAAAAGGTTGGAATTGAAGAATTACATGTAAGCGAGTTAGATTCATTTATTGGTCCACCCATTCAGCAATCATTCGTAGAGAGATACAATATGAACGAAGGAGAAGTTGAATGAGCTGTCTTTTATTTCAGAGAGTATGTAAAGCAGCGTGGATTGTTAGAAAATAATGTTTACGAGGGTATTCCAAATCTCTTAAAACAATTAAAAGATACCGGAAATCGTTTATTTATAGCAACTTCAAAACCTACTGTATTTGCAAAAAAAGTACTAGATCATTTCCAACTAACGAATTATTTCGAAGGTATAATTGGAAGTAATTTAGATGGTACGAGAATAAAAAAAGAAGAAATCATTGCTCATATTTTACAAACAAATGAAGAACTTAATAAAGAAGAAATTGTTATGATTGGAGATAGGAAACACGATATAATAGGGGCAAATCATAATGAAATTGCTTCAATTGGCGTTTTATATGGCTATGGTAGTGAAACAGAATTGACTGAAGTTGGTGCGACTCATATAGTAAACGATGTAAACGAACTACATCATCTTTGTTTAGAAAATAGTTTGATAAAGAAGTAAATATTGAGACTAACAATCCCTTTATAATGTATGACGATGAAATCGTTTCTGCTTAAAGGGATTTTTCATATGTAATCGAATATGTATAATTAGACATTTTTAGCATGAAAAGTTTGTATGAATAAGAGGAGGGATGTCAGAATCAAAAGATTAGTAGAAGTTTATTTGTAAAAGTTTGAATTTTCTGTTTAAAGGAGGGGTATGATTGGAGCTAGTTATTATATTATTAGCACTTAGTTTACTTATGTTTGTAGCATATAGAGGGTTTTCTGTTATTTTATTTGCACCGATATTTGCATTATTTGCGGTATTTTTGACAGAGCCTAGTTTTGTATTACCTTTCTTTTCGAATATCTTTATGGAGAAAATGGTAGGGTTTATTAAACTATATTTCCCTGTATTTTTACTTGGGGCAATATTTGGGAAAGTAGTAGAAATGTCAGGAATTGCAGACTCGATTGCAAAGACAATTATAGAGTTAGTTGGTGAAAAACGTACGATTTTAGCGATTGTATTAATGGGTGCTATTTTAACGTATAGTGGCGTTAGTGTGTACGTAGTAGTGTTTGCTGTATATCCGTTCGCAGCTAAGCTGTTTCGACAAGCGAATATTCCGAAGCGTTTAATCCCTGGAACGATTGTACTTGGAGCCGTCACGTTTACGATGGATGCGCTACCTGGAACACCACAAATTCAAAACGTAATACCTACAACATTTTTTAAAACGGACATTTATGCTGCACCGGTACTTGGTATTGTAGGGGCAATTTTTGTACTGACGTTAGGATTACTATATTTAGAGAGTAGACGTAAGAAGGCGAAGGCGGCAGGAGAAGGGTATTTTGGTTTTAACGATGGAGATACTGAAATGGCAGCTTCTTTGCAAGTAGAACAAAAAGATATGCCGGTGCTTAAAAGTATTGAAATTACAAGAGTTCAGCAAGTGATTGCTTTTATACCACTTATTTTAGTAGGTGTAATGAATAAAGTTTTTACTATTATGATACCGAAGTGGTATCCGGATGGTTTTGATTTTTCTGAAATTGGTATGAAAGCATTTGGAAAAGTAGAATTAAGTGCAGTAGAAAGACTAGCGGAAATTGGACGTTGTATAAATAAAGATTTGTATTCCTATTGTGATGAAGAAGTAGCCGACTACACGCTGGGAGAAATAAAAAAACTTTGTTTTGATCTTCGTATTCCAAATTTAAAAGAATACGGAATTGGTGAGGTTGAATTTGAAAAAGCTATTTCTAAAATGGCATCAGATGCAATTGAAAGTGGAAGTCCAGCAAATAATCCACGTGTGCCATCATATGATGAAATTAAACAGTTGTATCGAGAATGTTTTCATTATCAATATGAAGATTCTATAAAAACATTTGATAATTAATTTCAGAATATTCTTATAAAATTTCCTTGGAAATAGTTAAAACAAGACTTTATATTATAAACGTAAAGTCTTGTTTTATTATGTATAATATACATAATAAAATGTTATGATTAGTTTTAAAAAACAGTATAAGGTGGGTGTTGGTGTAATGAAAACAATAGGTTTAATTGGTGGTATGAGTTGGGAATCAACTTCTGAATATTATCGAATCATAAATGAAGAAATAAAAGAGAGATTGGGAGGGTTACATTCAGCAAAATGTATGATAAATAGTGTAGACTTTGAAGAGATTGAACGATTCCAGTCTAACGGAGATTGGAATGGAGCAGGAGAAGTATTAGGGAATGCAGCATATTCGCTACAAAGGGGAGGAGCAGATTTTATAATTATTTGCACCAATACAATGCATAAAGTAGTTGAGAAAATAAAGGAGAATATTCATATTCCAGTTTTACATATTGCAGATGCAACTGCAAAAGAAATTAAAAGGAAAGATATTCAAACGGTTGGTTTGCTTGGAACTAAATATACAATGGAGCAAGATTTCTATAAGTCACGTATTGAAGAGAATGATATAAAAGTCATAGTACCATCAGAAAAAAATAGAGAAAAAATAAACGAAGTAATATATACAGAATTATGCTTAGGAAAGATAACATCTCAATCTAGGGAGTATTATAAAAGAGTTATAGAAGAGCTAGTACAAGAAGGGGCACAAGGAATCATATTAGGTTGTACAGAAATAGGATTATTAATAAAGCAGGAAGACGTAGCAGTTCCGATATTTGATACGACTTATATCCACGCAATTGAAGCGATAAATGTCGCTCTAGAAAGTAGATTGTAAATGTATTATGTAAACTTAATTCGTGTATCTGGAAAACATTCAGAAAATATTTTATAATGTAAGTGGTTACATTTAAGGGGGAATGCGTATGTTTTCAGTTCAACCAATCGCATTTGTACATAATGAAAGAAAGGAAATAAAAGATGATGAGTGGGGAGAAGTAAGATCCTATATTAATTTAACTGAAATGTATACAGAGGAAAGTATACAAGGGATTGAAGATTTTTCTCATATTGAAGTTGTTTTTTATTTTCATAAAGTAACGGATGAACAAATTCAATATGTTGCTAGACATCCTAGAAATAATAATGATTATCCTAAAGTAGGCATTTTTGCACAGCGCGGGAAAAATCGCCCGAATCGCATAGGAGCAACAATTGTAAAGGTGATCAAAAGAGAAGGTAAATCAATTATTGTTGAGGGGTTAGATGCTATTGATGGCACACCTATATTGGATATAAAGCCGATAATGAAAGAGTTTATGCCGAACGAAGAAATTCTACAGCCTAAATGGGCAACGGATATAATGAGACAGTATTGGAAGGGGAATGGAGTAAAATGAGAATATATGAGGCAACAATTGCAGATTTAGATGGACTAGCATCAGTTTTTAATAACTATCGTACGTTTTATAGACAAGATTCCGATATAGAAGGAGCAAAAGTATTTTTACGAAATCGAATTGAGAGAAAAGAATCCGTTATTTTCGTGGCAGTTGAAGACGGTGAATATATTGGATTCACACAATTATATCCATCATTTTCTTCTATTTCGATGAAAGAATTATGGATCTTAAATGATTTATTTGTACAAGCTGCTAAGCGCGGAGCAGGAACAGGAAAAAAATTATTAGAAGCTGCTAAAGAATTTGCCTTAGAAAATGGTGCAAAAGGTGTAAAATTACAAACAGAGATTGATAATTTATCAGCGCAGCGATTATACGCTGAAAATGGCTATTTGAGAGATAATCGTTATTTCCATTATGAATTAACGTTTTAAAAAATATTAGATTAAAAGAGGCGCTTTCATTTTGAAGGCGTCTCTTTTAATTTGCATTATAGTTGATTTAAAACCCAATTTGTAGCATCTTCAAAGTTTTCTGCAATGTAGTTTGGCTCAATATGTGCCCATTTGTCTCGGTACGTATGTAAAGCATCATATCCAGCGCCTGTTCGAACTAATATCGTCGTCGCATGTACAGTTGCTCCTGCAACGATATCAGTCCAGCGATCACCAATTACAGCGCATTTTGTTAAATCAAGCCCATGTTTTTCGGCTGCTTGCAATAGCATACCTGTACTAGGTTTACGACACTCACAACCATCACCGTGCTTATGAGGACATACATAAATATCATCAAAACCGAAACCTTCTAATTCTTGTGCAAAATCTTCTACAGTTGCTATCCCATCCGCAATACCTGGTTGATTTGTGAAAGAGAAAATTTTTATATTTTGAGCTTTTAGTTTTTGCAAGGCTGCTTTTGTAAAAGGAAATAATGTAAATAATCCTGGATAATGTATTGTAGTGTCGCCACCAATTGTACCGTCACGATCAATGAATATTGCTTTAATGTTTGTCATAGTTATAGTCCTTTCCATTTATAAGTAGTTTAAAAATGTTTCACAAATCGATATCCATTCACTTCATATCCTAATTTTTTGTAAAAAGGATGTGCTTCTAATCTTTTTGTTCCACTGACTAGCCATGTGCCGATACAATTATGTGTCTTGGCTAATTGCTCAGCATAATCCATTAATACTTGCCCAATGCCTTTTCGTCGTATTGTAGAATCAACGCTAATAATTGAAATTTCCCCATAACGAGTTACATCTTCTAAATTTTCACGTATACGAAACCCAAGTAATCCACATATAGTTTCTTCTTCCTCATAAACATATAAAAAATCAAAAGGACTCATTTGTACGAATTGCAATCGGTTGTTCATATCTTCATAAGAAATAGAGGAACCTTTTAATTCTATGGTTAAAGAACAAAGTGCATCTATATCGTCTATCGTAGCTTCACGAATATGAAAAGACATATTATCCACTCCAATAAAATGTAATCAAACATAAAGTATTTCTGTAAAAAAATATGTATTCCTGCTACGAAAATAAATATTTTATAATGATATATAGATAGTTATATGTTATTCTTTTCCTTGATTGTATTGGAAATGGAAAGAAGGGGAATGTATGTTAGACGTGAATATTCGCTCTGCCGGATATGAAATAGGAGAAAAAACAATCCATGATATCGCTTTTTCTATTGAAAAAGGTGAATTAGTTGCTCTTATTGGCGCAAATGGTGCCGGGAAAAGTACGACGATTAAAACGATGCTCGGTTTACTTGTAAATATGAATGGTGAAATATCATTCGGTGAAAAGAAAAATCCTTATGCATATGTACCAGAACATCCGACATATTATGATTATTTGACGCTCTGGGAACATATTGAATTGTTAATGGCTGCTCGCGAGAACGAAGTAGGAAGCTGGGAAAGGAAAGCGGAAGAGTTATTACATATGTTTCGAATGGATAAACATAAACATGAGTATTTATCAAAGTTTTCAAAAGGGATGAAACAAAAAGCGATGCTCATATTAGCTTTTTTAACTGAGCCAGATTTTTATATCATTGACGAACCTTTTATCGGCTTAGATCCAGTAGCTACGAAAGAGTTTTTAAATTATTTGTATAAAGAAAAAGAACGAGGGGCAGGAATTTTACTTTGTACGCACGTATTAGATACTGCTGAAAGAATTTGCGAAAGATTTTTACTCATTTCGCAAGGTACATTAGTTGCAGATGGCCATTTAGAGGCAATTCAAACGTTAGCGGAAATGCCAGAGAGTTCATTATTAGACTGTTTTGATGTAATCGTAAGGCGTGAACAGCATGATTAAACAACAATTTTATAAAAGATTGCGCCATGAACTGGGGCGTAAATGGAAGTCCATACGTTCTATAACTGATTGGACAGTTGCGCTATATATTATTATTCCTGCACTTATATTTATGGGAATTTATTATCGTTCACTATGGACGGAAGAATTATCGATGGAAGAGACAGTTTATTTCGGATTAGGTCTATTCGCATTTTATGTGATTACATATGCAAGAGGAGTTCGTTCATTTTTTGAACAAGCGGATAGTTTATTTTTAATTTCGTATCCCGCTCACATGCAAAAGTTAATCCAGTATGGCATGACATATACATTTATTCGAATAGCTATAACGAATGTAATAGTAGTAGTTGCTATGTTACCAGTATTGATGAAAAGTATTGGAGTGACGAAGATACAAGTCTTATTATTTTGGTTATTCTTTACTATATTTCGATTTTTGTTGTCGTTATTAACGAGATTTATTCATGTACGTGTGGGGAAACGATGGCTACTATGGATTATAAAGAATGTAATGTTTTCTATAAGTTTAACCTTTTTTGGAGTAAGTCTGTTTCTTATTTATAAAAATCCATTATATTCTATACTAAGTATCGGTCTAGCAGTTTTTCTAATTATCGCATTGATAAAAGAAAAATTGAATTATAAAAATTGCTTTTTTAAAGAAGTTGAGAAAGAGAAAGAAGAAAGTATGCGCTGGACAAGTGGGATTATGCAAGTTGGTGGTCATACAGCTAAACCGAGTAGTTCGAATAAAAAACCGTGGATGTTTCCACGTTCTAAAAAGTTTTTAGGGAAGAAAAAGGAATCTCGTATTGTTGAATCCTTTTTAAAAGAATTTTTCCGTACAAGTAGTGCACGAATATTCTATATTCAAATTCTATGTATAAGCACTGTCAGTATTATCATGAGTCCAAGGTGGATTGCAGCTATTATTCTTGCATTTACTTTAGTTGCAATTTCTCGTTATGCGCGCGATTATTGGAATGAATTTACGAAAAAAATGTTTCTTCATTTATATTGTGATGAAGGAAAATTACTATTGTTAAGATGGAAGGCAGATCGTTATTTATTACTTCCAGTACTCCTTTTGTATGGAATAGTTATCCTTTCTCATTTTTATTTATTACCAGCTGTAATTGCCGGGGTTATTTTTATAATATGGATGGGTTGGATTGTATTTTTACCATAGAAAAAGAGCCGAAAAACGGCTCTTTTTTTAATCTGTTACACATTGATAAAGAAAATATACTAAAACGAGTATGCTTGCGGCGGAATACATGACATCTAAAGTCATCTGATTGCCTCCTCATTGTTGTTGTACTTATATTGTATGAAATCTTACAATTTCATATTCAAGTGAAAAATATGTGAACGTTAACAAAATTGTAAAGTGCAAAAATTACAATCATTTTGTATAATAGAAGGAACAACCGTTATATAAAACATAATGATTGAAAGGGGAGGGAACATACATGCCAAATTGGTTTAGAAAAACCTTAGTCGCATTAATTACCGTATTTACATTTGGTTTAGTGACGCCTCCTTCCATATTGCTTGATAATGCCAAAGCTGCGGACAAGCCTACGAGCACAGCTGGGCAACAAAATTTGGAGAGTACGTCCTATACATATGAAGAAACGAATGACAGGTTAACCACTGATACCTTTATTACGTACGCAATGCAAGAAGCAGAGAAGCAGTCGATGCAAAAGTTTGGCACTAAAATTGGTCCAGTAATTGAAGATGAGTTTAAAGATGTAATATTACCGAAAATTGAAGAGGCAATTGCTGAGCTTGCAAGTGATGTACCAGAGGAGTCATTACAATCATTAGCGATTTCTCAAAGACCAGCTGGTGGAAATAATGAAAAGATTTTTCATGTGTATGACACGAAATCTGGAAATGACTTATTGCGATTTCATGTAAGAAGGGATCATCCACCGCAAGATGGTTACTATTTTAATTTCCACTATCATCGATTTGATGATGGGTACACAGGACACCATGAGTTAGGAAATATTTATTGGAATACGAATGTACCGCCAAAATGGCTTTCTTAAAAGAACAAGAGAATATCTTGTTCTTTTTTATTTTTGTAGAAGGGTAAGACAACTACGTTGTTGAATAAGATAGGTTTAGATAAAAGAAGCAAAGGGAGTATGGGAATGCAAAAGTATATTGTTTTTGACTTTGATGGCACATTAGTAGATTCACAAAATATATTTGTACCAATTTATAATCAACTTGCTGAAAAGCACGGGTATAAAACAGTAAGGGAAGAAGAAATTGAGTATTTACGTAAATTAACGATGTCAGAGCGATGTAAACAACTCGATGTACCACTGTATAAACTACCGATATTAGCATTAGAGTTTTATAAATTGTATCAACCTGCTATAAAAGATCTTATTTTGTTCCATGGGATGAAGGATGTATTAGATGAACTACATAAAAAAGGTTACGGAATTGCAGTCATATCATCGAACTCAGAAGAGCATATTCGGGCATTTTTACACAATAATGATATAGAAAATATTCAAGAAGTGTATTGTTCAAAAAATTTGTTCGGGAAAGATAAAATGATAAAAAGGTTTTTAAAATCTAAAAAGATAACAGAGAAAGATATGTTATACGTTGGTGACGAACAGCGAGATGTAGCAGCATGTAAAAAGGCTGGGGTGAACGTAATTTGGGTATCTTGGGGGTATGATGTTATTGAAACAGTGAAAAAAGATGCACCAGATTATATGGTCGATACACCGATGGAAATTGTGCAAGTAGTACAAGGGGCGTATTCTTAATATGAATATACTTCGAGCAGGTATTCATCATATTGAATTTTGGGTAGCAAATTAGAAGAGTCCATTTTTTATGATATGTTATTTTCCATAATTGGATGAAGAAAGGTAAATATAGTATCATATAGTACGGGAGAAAGTGAAATATATTTTAAGGAAGTAGACGAGGAAATCGTAAGGACGTTAGGGCCTAGATAACAAGCTATTAATAGAGAAGTAGCGTATAGACCAAATGTAGAAATGTAAGGGGAATAAAAGTGAAAACAATTACAGCATGGCAAAACAATATACAAATAATAAAAGATGCAGCAAATATTGAAGAAATTTCTAAAGGTTTCTCTCCTGATAAGAAATATATAGTTACGACAATTGATAATGAAAAATATTTGTTACGAATTGGCGATATACAAGAGTATGAAAGAAGGAAAATAGAATTTCAAATTATAAATGAAATGGTAAAACGTAACGTACAGGCACAAAGGCCGATTGAAATAGGTATATTGGAAGAAGAAGGTGTATATAGTATTTTCTCATATATAGAAGGGGAAGATGCGAAGAAACTATTGCCTACGTATTCACCAAAAGAACAATATGAGATTGGTATAGAGGCAGGAAAAGATCTAGCAAAAATGCATACATATGAAGCTCCTAATGATATCCTTCCATGGTATGAAAGAGCAATGAAAAAACACCAAAAATATGTAGAGGCATATAAAACATGTGGAATAAAAATAAAAAATGATGATAAAATCATAAAGTTTATAGATGAAAATGAAAAATATTTAAAGAACCGCCCAAATCGATTTCAACACGATGATTTTCATTTAGAAAATATAATTGTGCGAGATGGGAAATATGTAGGTGTTGTTGATTTTAATGGCTATGACTGGGGCGACCCACTTCATGATTTCGTAAAGATTGCACTATTTGCAAGAGACATTAGTATTCCGTATTCAACCGGACAAATAGAAGGCTACTTTAATGGGAAAATACCAGAGGAGTTCTGGAATTTATATGCGGTATATGTTGGTATGACGGTTTTCTCATCAGTTGTCTGGTCATTACGAGCAGCACCACATATGTTAGATGATACGTTAGAACGCCTTACTATCGTTTTAGAGGATCATAAAAACTTTGAGTTATTAAAGCCAATTTGGTTTCAACCAGAAAAGATTGATATGAAATAGAAAAGGTAGGTGTGATTCACATCTACCTTTATTTTTTACCATTCTTCGTTTTGAAGCAGTTGTAAGGCTAACTTTACATCTACATCTTCTTGTATATGTTCCGGAGTCCACGGGATATGTATATGTGGTTGTATACCAATTCCAGACATTCCTTCGCCTTTATCTATAATAGAAAGCCGTGAAGTAGGATAGTAAAGTGCGAATGTATCAGCCCATTCCATTACTGCTAAATTAGAATAGTCATTTAAACCCGCAGTAGGACGACCTATTACTTTTACTTTCAATGATTTTTTTGCAACTTCTACAAAAGAATCACCAGAACTTCCGCATGTAACATCTGTTAATATAACTACTCTACTAGGTGATTTTCGTCCGTGTATTTTTAATGATTGAAGTTCTTTTGGTAACCCAGACGTTTCAAATGTAACGAATCCTTTTTTATAATTCTTTTTAAAATTTTGAATAAATATATCAGTGAATAATTTGGAAAGCTCGTCTAAAGAATCATAATCTTCCATTTCGATGTCTTTCATACGTAAATGAAAGTTGCGTTCTGTATGATTTAATTGCATTGTATCTGAAGAATCTATAAGGGAAATCTCTTTGTCTTCGAATAAGTAAGGGAGTAGGTTAAAAAATGCATCATCACTACCACCACGATTCAATCGCACATCTATAATTAAGTTAGGAAAAGAATTAAGCTCATCTTTGTGTGAGTCTAATAATTTATTAATTGCTTCAGTATTTGCGAAATCGGTCAAAGTAATTAAGAGTGTATCTTTATCATACTGTTTAAATGAATAAATAGGCGTGTATTCGATTTGTGTATACTTTTGTAAAGTAATGGTTTCGGTTACGCCATTTTCATCTAAAAGTGTAAAATTTGATGATTTTGATAAAACATAATCCCATTTTTCACGTTCATATGTAGATTCATTTAAATACTTCTTATATTTTAATAATAGCTCAGGAATTTTCATATTATCTAATGCTAAAATAGATTGTCCTTTTTTCACTCTTATTTCTTGTGAAGTGGATGTAATAAAAAGGCGGTCTTCATATCTTTTCACTTGGAAGCCAACATTGTTAAGAGGCTGATTGTTAGAGTACATTTTGAAAAACATATGATTATCTTTAAAGTCTAGTAAATAATCACGTACAATTTCAGTAAATTTTACTGGTGTTAATTCTCCTTGTCTCTCTAGTTTATCAACTATTTGTAAATAAGTAGTTGGATCGTCCCATCCTTCTTTATCTATACAGCCTGAATAATCGTGATGAGTAATCGAAACAACTTCTTTAAAAATTTCTACGTACACGGCTTTTCCTCCTGATAATTTAATTAGTTGGATAATAGAATTCTGTATCCTTTACGTATTATCCTTTTTTGGATAAAGAATTTAAAAGGAAATAGAGGGATGTGTTATCATCCCTCTATTAAAATATTTATTTAATTTTCTTAAATGTAAGCGGCTGAGTACTTAACATAGCGGGCACATGTAACTGAAGGGATGGGAATTCGCCACTCACATTCATTTCATATGCAAATAATAGATTCATCTTCATTTGGAATAAATCAACTTCTGCAGAGAAAATGTCGTAGTGATGATGCCCTAATTGAATTTCCATCTCCATAAATTGTACAAATAACGAATCATCTCGTTTATATACTTGTAATGTTCCATATGCAGGATGTTCAAACGTACCAGTATAATCCTCTAACTTGTGAGAAGGTGTAGTTCCTTTAATTTGTTCAGGAAGTGATTCAGTTGCTTCTTTCATCATTTCCTTCATTTTTTCAGTATCTTCTATAGCACGTTTATGCCAATCAATGGATTCTAATTCAAGTAGTTCATCATAGATTTGATTAGCGAGGTAAGTAGGAAGTAATGTACCTCCAGCATTTGTTAAAATGACAAGGCCTATGTTTTCATTTGGTATGAATGAAACGAGCGCTGAAAATCCATCAATATTACCGCCATGATGAACCACCTTATTACCACGATAAGCGCTAATAAACCAACCAAGGCCGTAACTATTTAATGGAGATTCAGGAAGTGATAAAACTGGTTGATCTGGAATTGAATTGTGTGGTGTATACATTTGTTGTAATAATTCAGAGGAGATTAATTCATGATCTCCAAATTTTCCATTGTTTAAGTGAAGAAGTACCCAATTTGCCATATCTTCAATTGTAGAATTAATACATCCAGCAGCGCCGACTGTATCGATGTTACGGAATGGAACTTCTTTTATTTCACCTTCATTTTCAATATAGGGTAAAGCATAATCATCTGTAGTTTGTGAATCTGTAACAGAGAAATTTGTGTGTCTCATATTTAAAGGTTCTAAAATATGTTCTGTAGCGTATTGCTCCCACGTTTGATTTGTGATGTTTTCTACAATATAGCTAATTGTCGCATACATTAAGTTGTTATATAGAAATGAAGTCCGAAACGGTGCATCAAGTGGTAAATGCTTTATTTTTTCAACGAGATCTTTTCGAGATAAGGAAGAGCTATACCAAAGAGCCTCATGGCGGCTTACGCCAGTTCGATGAGAAGCTAAATCTCGTCCGGTAACTTGTGAGCTAGCAAGTAGTTCAGATAAAGAGAAGTTTTGTATATAAGACTGGACAGGAGCATCCCAATTAAACTTTTTTTGCTGCGCTAATAAGCTTAATGAAAGTGTGCCAAAAGCTTTCGTTGAGGAACCAATTGCAAACAAGGTACGCGGTGTAACAGGGGCTTTTGTCTCTAAATTACGATAGCCGAAACCTTCTGAAATAATCATTTCACCGTCTTTTATAACAGCTACAGCAGCACCAGGAACATTTAAATCCTGCATCATTTTTTCAACCGTTGTTTGTAAAGAAGTCATAACAGGAGTTTCAATTTTAGACATACTTTTAACCTCCAAATATAATTTTTGTTCTACCGCACTATACTTTCGGTAATAGAAAATGAAAACCTTTTTAATTATGGAAAGTTAATAATTTTGTAAGGATGAATGAAATTATTATTTATTTAGAATTTTATTTTTATTATAATTAATTTAAATTAAAATTTAGAAAAGACGGTGAAGAAGTGTGCTAACAATAAAGAAATTGCTCTGTGATAATAAAAATAATCCGATAGGTATAGATTCGAAAGTCGTTAAAATTAGTTGGCAACTCGAGTCGAGTAAGCGAAATGTAAAACAACTTGCGTATCAATTGCAGGTTGCGAAGGATAGAGAGTTTAAAACTATAGTATTCGATTCGCAGAAGGTAGAAACAGATCAAAGTTTATATATACCAATCAATTCGTTTTCATATAGTAAGGAAACACGCTATTTTTACCGAGTGAAGGCATGGGATAATCATGAAGAAGAGTCGTCTTGGTCAGAAGTAGCATTTTGGGAGACTGGGTTACAAGGGCAAGACAATTGGAGTGGTAACTGGATTGCTGCGAAAAAAGAACGAGCGCAAGTTATGTCCTTTAATAAAAATTTTACTATTAAAAAAGTAGTTAAAAAAGCGCGTTTATATATCACAAGTTTAGGATTATACGAGGCTTCTATAAATGGAGAGCGCATTGGAGATTGTTATTTTACCCCTGGATGGACAAGTTATGATAAGAGAGTACTGTATCAAACGTATGATATAACGCATTTATTAAAGGGTGAGCAGAATACTATTTCGGTTCTGGTAGGTAATGGCTGGTATAAGGGACCACTTACCGTGCATCATGTACGTAATTATTACGGTAGAAGACGTGTGATAATTGCTCAAGTACATATAACGTATGAAGATGGAACGAAAGAAAAAATTGTCACAGACGAAACATGGAAGGTAACTCCAAGCCCAATTTTGTATTCAGAAATTTATGAAGGGGAGGTTTACGACGCTAGGCTAGAAGAAAGTGGGCAAGGGCTAGAAGATGTTGAAGTAATTGAGCATTCCAAACAAATAATTGTTGCGCAAGAAAACGAAGCAATTCGTAAAATGAAAATTATTAAACCGATTTCTATTTCAAAACTACCGAATCACGAATGGCTCATTGATATGGGGCAAAATATGGTAGGTTGGGTTCAATTTACAGTCCGTCATGTTTATATTGGCCAAAAGATAGAATTGCATCATGCTGAAATATTGAATAAAGACGGTAGTTTTTACACCGGAAATCTCCGAAAGGCAAAACAAAAAATAGTGTATATAGCAAAAGGAGAAGAAGAGGAAACGTTTGAACCTCATTTTACATATCAAGGCTTTAGGTATGTGAAAATAAGTGGATTAACCCAGCCGCCTCAAATAGCAGATTTTGAAGGGATTGTATTACATACGGATATGGAAAAAGCGACTGAATTTGAAACGTCTAATCCATTAATCAATCAACTTCATCATAATGTGGAATGGTCTCAAAGAGGGAACTTTTTTGATGTGCCAACAGATTGTCCGCAGCGAGATGATCGACTTGGATGGACCGGAGATGCACAAATGTTCATTGGGACAGCTACGCAAATTATGAATGTACAATTGTTCTTTAAAAAGTGGCTCCAAGATTTATCATTAGATCAAAATGTTAATGGAGCTGTGCCTTTAGTTATTCCAGATGCTTTTGGGAAAAGAGCGGATTTTGATTTACATACTTCTGGTGGTTGGGGCGATGCAGCAATTATATGCCCATGGGTTCATTATTTACATTACGGAGATGTATCGATTTTAAAAGAACAATATGACAGTATGAAGAAGTATATAGATTACATACGTTCACAAGGTGAGAACGAGTATTTATGGGATACAGGCTATCATTTAGGGGATTGGCTCGCATTAGATACGAAACCAGATGTATATGAAGGCGGAACAGACAAGCATTTTATTGCGACAGCTTATTATGCCTATTCTACATCGCTTTTACGAAGGATTGCTGAGATTTTAGGTGAAAATACAGATGCTAAATTATATGCAGAGTTACATGGGAATATTGTTCAAGCATTTCAAAATGAATTCGTTACACCAAATGGTAGGTTAATTTCAAATACACAAACAGCCCACATATTAGTACTTCTTTTTGAACTAGTGAAAGATGATGTGAATGAGAAAGTATTTAATCGCTTAATTGAGTTATTAAAAGAAAATAAAAATCATTTAACAACAGGTTTTATAGGAACACCGTATTTGAATTTAATATTAAGCAAGTTTAACCGGCATGACCTTGCTTGTAAGCTTCTATTTTATGAAGATTATCCATCATGGTTATACCAAGTGAAAAAAGGTGCCACAACGATTTGGGAACATTGGGATGGCGTGAAAGAGGATGGAACATTTTGGAATGATAGCATGAATTCTTACAATCATTACGCATATGGCTCTATCGTTGAATGGATATACCGATATATTGTTGGATTAGAAATGGATGAGACAAAACCTGCATATAAACATTTTTATGTACAACCACATTTTGATTCGAATATAGAATGGGTTAAAGTAAAACGTGAGACAGCTTATGGAGAAATTAAGATTGAGTGGCGGGTAGAAAAGGAACAAGCTTTTTTATATATTTCTGTACCACCTAATACAAGTGCTACATTACGGATAGACGAAACAAATTGGAAAGCAGAACATGACGTTGGAAGGGATTTAGGATCAGGTGATTATAAATTTACATTTTGTAAAAATATATTGAAGTAGAATTCTGTTTATATAGAAATATATTTTTATTCATTAGGATTATTTAATTCACTGTTTTTCATGTTATGATAAATTTCATATAAGATTGAAAGAAGGTTTTACTACATATGAAACATGCTGAATATGAATACTTAAATTTATGCCGCCATGTAATGGAGCATGGTACGAAGAAAGAAGATCGTACAGGGACAGGCACTGTATCTGTATTTGGATATCAAATGCGTTTTGATCTAAGTAAAGGTTTTCCTTTATTAACGACAAAGAGAGTGCCTTTTCGCCTTGTAGCAAGTGAACTGCTTTGGTTTATGAAAGGTGATACAAATATTCGTTATTTATTGCAGCATAATAATAATATTTGGAATGAATGGGCATTTAAGAGCTGGGTAGAAAGCGATGAGTATACTGGTCCTGATATGACTGATTTCGGTCTTCGCTCACAACAAGATGAGGAATTTAAAGTTCAGTACGATGAGCAAATGGAATTGTTTAAAAAGAACGTTTTAGAAGATGATGATTTCTCAAATAAATATGGTTATTTAGGTGACGTATACGGAAAGCAGTGGCGTGCTTGGAAAACGACAGCTGGTGAGACACTTGATCAATTAAAAGATGTAATTGAAATGATTAAAAAAACGCCAGACTCCCGTCGCCTTATTGTTTCTGCTTGGAATCCTGAAGATGTACCAAGTATGGCATTACCGCCTTGTCATACGCTATTCCAATTTTATGTAGCAGATGGCAAACTTTCTTGTCAGCTATATCAAAGAAGTGGTGACATATTCCTTGGAATTCCATTTAACATTGCAAGTTATTCACTGCTAACACATTTAATTGCACATGAATGTAGTCTTGAAGTGGGAGAATTTGTTCATACAATTGGAGATGCACACATTTATACGAATCATTTTGAACAAGTAGAAAAGCAATTGGCACGTGAACCACGTCCATTCCCGAAACTTACATTAAATCCAGATGTGAAATCTGTATTCGATTTTGAAATGGAAGATTTAACGATTGAAGGATATGATCCACACCCAGCAATTAAAGCACCGGTTGCAGTATAATTGTAGAGGAGATGAAAAAATGATTGTTTCATTTATGGTCGCAATGGACGAGAATAGAGTAATTGGCAAAGATAATAATTTACCTTGGCGTTTACCAAGTGAATTGCAGTATGTAAAGAAAACAACGATGGGCCATTCACTTATTATGGGCAGAAAGAACTACGAAGCAATTGGTAGACCACTCCCTGGAAGACGTAATATTATTGTAACTCGTAATGAAGGGTATCATGTTGAAGGTTGTGAAGTAGCACATTCTGTAGAGGAAGTGTTTGAACTATGCAAAAATGAAGAGGAGATTTTTATTTTTGGTGGAGCGCAAATTTATGATCTCTTTTTACCTTACGTAGACAAGTTATATATAACAAAAATCCACTACGCATTTGAAGGTGATACATTCTTTCCAGAAATGGATATGACAAATTGGAAAGAAGTTTTTGTTGAAAAAGGTTTAACGGATGAAAAGAATCCGTATACGTACTATTATCATGTATATGAGAAACAACAATAATAATAAGGATTGATGTGAAATTCACATCAATCTTTTTATTTGTATTCGTTAATATAAGTTTATAGATGATATTCAATAGTGCTATAATGAAATCTAGCATGTAAAAATGCTAAAATTTTCAAAAGTATTCATATAGAAAGAGGAGGAGAATTGATTGAGAAAGATATGGGGGATTCTTTTTCTTTGCTTAACGTTCATGTTAGTTGGATGCGGTAAAGAAGAAAAACCACAAGAAGCGTTTGATACATATACAAAAGCATGGAATAAACAAAAATTTGCAGAAATGTATGATCAATTATCAGAAAAGGCAAAAAAAGATATTTCGAAGAAAGAGTTCACTGAGAAATATGAAAAAATTTATTCTGGCATTGAAGTGAAAAACTTAAAAGTAGAAGCAGGAGAAGTAAAAGAAGATAAAAAAGATGAAGGGCCTGTTCCTTTTAAAGTAAGTATGGATACAGTCGGTGGTAAAATCAATTTTGCCCATGAAGCAAAAATGGTGAAAGAAAAAGATGGAGATAAAGAATCTTGGAAAATAGATTGGACTCCTGATTTTATATTCCCAGGTATGACAAAAGATAGTAAAGTGCGTATGCAAACGACAGAGCCAAAACGTGGTGAAATATACGATCGTAATGGAAAAGGTCTTGCAACGAATGGGAAAGCTTCTGAAATTGGAATAGTTCCAGAAAAATTAGACGATACTGCTCCGCAAACGAAAGAGACAGTAGCGAAGTTATTAAATATGTCTGTAGAAGAAATTGATCAAAAACTAGCTGCTAAATGGGTAAAACCAGGGTATCTCGTACCAATTGGAATTTTGCCTGAGGGGGCAACGCAAAATACGTACATTGATTTACCAGGTGTTTCAACAAAACCTGTAAATGTTCGTACATATCCGTTAGGGGAAGCGGCAGCTCATCTGACTGGTTATATTGGAAAGGTAAATGCTGAAGATTTAAAAACGCTACAAAAGAAAGGCTATCAAGCTGATGATCCAGTTGGTAAAGCCGGTTTAGAGCAAGTATTAGAGGAAAAGCTACGCGGTAAAAAAGGTGGCCGTGTCTTTGTAGAAGATGCGCAAGGAAAAGAAATTAAAAATTTAGCAAAAACAGATGCTGTTGATGGAGAAAATGTAACTTTAACTATTGATAGTGCTGTTCAAGAAAAAACGTATAATGAAATGAAGGGCGAAGCTGGTTCAAGTGCAGCAATTAATCCGAAAAGTGGAGAAACAATTGCACTAGTAAGTAGTCCAGCATATGATCCTAATATAATTGCACGAGGGACATCGAAGGCACAACGCGAAGCATGGAATAATGATCCGAAAAAACCGATGACGAATCGATTTACACAATTATCAGTTCCAGGATCTGTATTTAAGCCTATTACAGCTGCAATTGGTCTTGAAACGAAAACGATTGATCCAAAAGAAGAGTTGAAAATTGAAGGATTAAAATGGACAAAAGATTCTTCTTGGGGTAATTATTATGTAACACGTGTGAAAGATGCAAATCCGATTGATTTGGATAAGGCGATGAAATACTCGGATAATATTTATTTCGCACAAGAAGCTTTGAAAATCGGAAAAGACAAGTTTATGAGTGAAGCGAAAAAATTCGGATTCGATGAGAAATTACCAATTGAATATGGATTCCCAGCTTCTAAAATCGCAAATGATGGTATTAAAAATGATATTCAAATGGCAGATACAGGATATGGACAAGGACAAGTATTAATGACTCCTCTTCATTTAGCTTTAACGTATGCGCCAATTGTAAATGATGGAACGATTCCATCACCGTATATTATTAAAACAGATAAACAACCAAAAGCTTGGAAAGAAAATGTAATTTCTAAAGGAAATCAGGATATATTAAAAACTGCTATGACGAAAGTAATTAATGATCCAGACGGTACAGGGAAAATTGCTAAAATTGATGGAATGACTCTTGCTGGAAAAACAGGGACAGCGGAATTAAAAGTATCGAAAGAGGCCGAAGGAAAAGAACTAGGCTGGTTCGCTGCATTTGATTTGAATTCACCAGATATGGTCATTACAATGATGATTGAAGATGTAAAAGGTAGAGGCGGAAGTAATATTCCAGCTGAAAAAGTGAAACATGTGTTTCAAAAATAGAAAATGATGAAGACTATCTCCATGGAATGTGGAGGTAGTTTTTTGTTTCACCAAAACGTATTGAAAAGATAGTGTTTATTAACTTACGAAAAAAAAGTAGCTATTTTTTATTGACATTGAACATAACTTTTTGTATTATACTTACATAAGGTAAGTTATTTACTTTCGAAATATAAATCTCAAATTAAAGATAAAATGTGTAAAAGGGAGAGAATACAATGACAAAAGTACTATTTATTACAGCAAATCCAAATTCAGCAGAAGGTTCTTTCGGAGTGGCAGTAGGGGAAGCTTTCATCGAGGCTTATAAAAACGAACATCCACAAGACGAAGTTGTAACAATTGATTTATTCAACACTACAGTCCCAGCAATCGATGCAGATGTATTCGCTGCTTGGGGTAAATTTGCAGCAGGTGAAGGTTTTGAAACTTTAACTGAAGTTCAACAACAAAAAGTTGCAGCAATGAACACAAACTTAGAAACATTTATGCATGCAGATCGTTATGTATTCGTAACTCCAATGTGGAACTTTAGCTATCCACCAGTAGTAAAAGCATATTTAGATAACTTAGCAATCGCAGGTAAAACATTCAAGTATACTGAAAATGGTCCAGTTGGCTTATTAGAAGGCAAAAAAGCACTTCACATTCAAGCAACAGGTGGCGTTTATTCTGAAGGAGCATACGCAGCTGTAGACTTCGGCCGCAATCACTTAAAAACAGTATTAGGATTCATCGGTGTAAATGAAACTGAATACATTGCAGTTGAAGGTATGAATGCAAACCCTGAAAAAGCACCAGAAATTAAAGAAGCAGCAATTGCTAATGCTCGTGAATTAGCAAAACGTTTCTAATATAGAATACTTAAAAATGTCCAAGCACTTGCTGTTTGGACATTTTTTCTTCTTTTTCCTTCGTTTGTCTAGTATAATGAAGGTCGGAATGATAATAGGTGGGGGTTCTGTATGATTCAAACGTTTTTTAAAATCTTTTATTTAATTTTAATCGTAATTGCGATTACACCGAGAATGTGGCGTCTGAAAAGACAAGTAAATACGATGTCGCCACAAGAAAAAGATAATGTTGTGTATAAAACGACAAATTGGTTTGGTAAGAAAATGGTACGTGTAGCTGGTGGGGCAATTGAAGTAAATGGTCTGGAAAATGTTCCAAAAGATAAGCCGGTACTAGTTGTAAGTAATCATCAGAGTAATATGGATATTCCTGTTTTACTAGGTTACTTAAATAAACCAATTGGATTTGTTTCAAAAGCAGAGATTAAGAAGTTTCCAGTTGTACCAACTTGGATGGAACTTATGAATTGTGTATTTATGGTTCGTAATGATCGTCGTCAATCTCTTCAAGCGATTAAAGATGGAATTGAGCTGTTAAAGAACGGGCATTCTATCGTAATCTTCCCAGAAGGGACGAGAAGTAAGGGTGGCGAAATTGGAGAGTTTAAGGCTGGGAGTTTTCACCTTGCAGTAAAGTCAGGTGTAGCAATCTTACCTGTAACGTTAGATGGTACATATAAAATGTTTGAAGCGAATGGAAACCGTATGAAACCAGCTCATGCAACAGTAACAATTTCTAAGCCGATTACACCTGAAGAGTATGCGAATATGGATATTAAAGAATTAACGAAGCATACACAGGATGTTATCGCATCACAATTACATAAGTAATAAAAAAGGTTTCAGCTTAATATAAGCTGAAACCTTTTTTATGCTGTAGGTAAGACATAAAAGAGTACGCAGAAGAACATCATCGCACTACCACCTAAAACGAAAAGATGCCAAATGGCATGATTGAAAGGTAACTTTTCCCAAAGGAAGAATATAGCCCCTACAGAATATAAAATTCCACCTGCTAAAAGTAGTGAAAAACCATGTCCAGTTAGATTTTCATAAAGTGGTTTAATAGCAACAATTATGAGCCATCCCATTATGATATAGCATAATGTTGATGCCTTAATAAAGCGACGTACAAAGAAAATTTTGAAGATGATACCTCCGAGTGCTAGTGTCCATATAATAGCGAGTAACGTCCAGCCTAATGGTCCGCGAAGCGTAATAAGTAAAAAAGGAGTATATGTGCCAGCGATTAATAAATAAATGGCTGAGTGATCAAGTATAGTAAATAATTTTTCTACTTTTGGATGATGAATGCTATGTAACAAGGTCGAAAACAAGTACAGTAAAAACATGCTTACACCATAAACCGTAAATGCAACTACAGCAGATGCGGTACCATGCTTAGAGGCATGAATAATTAATATAATTAAGGCAGGGATGCTTAAAATGGCACCGATACCATGTGTAATTGCATTTGCAATTTCTTCTTTCACAAAATGCGTCATTCGTGTCATTTTTTTAGTCATAATGCAAATCCTTTCTACTATCATAAAATAATATGCCATTTCCCTTACCATATCATACACAAGGGCAATAGAAAATGAAATTTGTATAATTGATTATATTTTTGAATTTTTTTGACAAAAGGCAATGGATTTGTTGACGTTTTCAAACTTTTTTGACAAAATAAAATTATGCAATAGTAGGACAAGGAATCTACTAATAAAGGGGATGGAGAAATGTTTTCAAATATTGGCTTTCCAGGATTAATTTTAATTTTAGTAGCTGTACTCATTTTGTTTGGGCCGAAAAAATTGCCAGAAATCGGAAAGGCTTTAGGGGAAACGTTAAAAGAATTCAAAAAATCAACGAAAGAATTGACTGATGATGCATTTCAAGAGAAGGAAAAGAAAGAAAAAATGTAATGAATTTTCCTCGAAATGGATAAATAAAGTGTGGTGAACGAGATGGAAGATCGGGAAATGAGCGTAGTAGAACATATTGTTGAGCTTCGCAAACGAGTAATATATACAGTACTATCCTTTGTTCTATTTTTAATTATCGGATTTACTTTTACGAAGGATATTTATTTTTGGCTAGTAAAAGATTTACCAATGAAATTAACTGTTCTCGGTCCAAGTGATGTATTATGGATTTTTTTCTCGATTGCTACAGTATTTGCTATCGTTTGTACAATTCCTTTTGCTGCTATACAAATTTGGTTATTTGTAAAACCGGGTTTACATCCAAATGAACAAAAAATGACAGTAATGTATATACCGGTATTGTCTATATTATTTATTGCAGGTTTATGTTTTGGATATTTCGTTGTAATGCCGTTTTTATTTCATTTTTTAACTACGATAGGTAATGAAATGTTTAATACGATGTTTACGACAGAAAAGTATTTTCATTTTGTTCTTAATTTAACAGTTCCATTTGCTGTAATTTTTGAATTACCTGTAGTTGTCATGTTTTTAACGAGTATTGGACTGTTAACGGCGGAATTGCTAATAAAAATAAGAAGGTATGCTTACGTAGCATTGATTATCATTGCATCGTGTATATCACCGCCGGATTTTTTATCACATAGTTTAGTAGCGGTACCACTTATTTGTATTTATGAAATTAGTATCGCTTTATCAAAGATTGTCAGTAAGCGGAAAAAGAAAAGAGAAGAAGAAATACAGTCGAAAAGTGCCTCGTTATAAAGGCACTTTTTTTATTTATTTGTTATACTTTAGACATAAACGTATACAATATATAGAAGAAAAAAATTATAGAATCTCCAAAATTTAGACAAACTTTGCACTTTGCTAAGTTTATACTAAAATTATTAAGCAATATACGGATAACGGGATTCCTGTCTGATCGGATATTTAGGACGGAGGATGAATAGAGTATAAATCTTCTAACCAAAAGGACTACAGGGATTGACTAAGGATACTTTTGTATTCATAGAAGTCTCCACTTTAAACAACGTGTTTTAGCGTAAAGTAGAGGAAGTTCAAAAATCCAATGAAAAAGAGGATTGATATTGTGATTACGAAAAGTTTTTATTTCACTCATTCAACAGGGGATTGTATTAAAATATTCGAAATCCCTGTCCTACAGGCACAGCATCCATTATCGTTTCTAATTCAGTCTCGTCTTCAATTATTTATTGCAAAAATTCAAAAACAAAAGCACCCAAGATTTTCGTATTCTTTCCGTGAATATTTGCAAAATTGTTTGAAGTGGAATGATTATTTAAATGTATATAAAACAAATACCCTTGAAAAAAATGCATGATACAGAGTATGGACAGGGTTAGTAAACTCTGTCTTTTTCATTTTAGGTATAAAAATATAATTAATTTGGTGAAATTTGTTCGAAATTGTTGAAAGCACAGGGAATGCTAGTATAATAACAAGGAGAGCGTATTGGAAAGGGAAGAATATAATATGCAAAAAATTAAAATTGTAACAGATTCAACTGCAGATTTAACGCAGGATGTAATCGAAAAGTATGGCATTCATGTGCTACCATTATCAATCTCTGTAAATGGACAAACATATTTAGATCGCGTTGATTTACAACCTGATGAATTTATTGAAGAAATGATTAAATCAGAGGAATTACCAAAAACATCACAACCGGCAATGGGTACATTTGTAGAAATGTATGACAAGTTAGGTGAAGATGGAAGTGAAGTACTTTCCATTCATATGACAAGTGGAATGAGTGGTACTGTGGCAACTGCCAATAGTGCTGCATCAATGACCGACACAAAAGTAACAGTTGTTGATTCTCAATTTATTACACATGCTTTAGCATATCAAGTAATAGAAGCTGCAAAAATGGCAAATGAAGGACGCTCACTAGAAGAAATTTTAAAACGTGTAGATGAAGTGAGAAAGAATACTCGTTTATATGTAGTAGTAGATACATTAGAAAATTTAGTGAAGGGTGGGCGTATCGGTAAAGGAAAAGCGTTTATCGGTTCGCTACTTAATATAAAGCCAATTGCTAGCCTTGAAGATGGTGTTTATAACCCTGTAACGAAAGTGCGTAGCCAAGGTCAAATTGTAAAAACGTTAGCTAAGTTATTTGAGGAAGATACAGCTGGAAAAGTTGTAAAAGCTGTTGCAATTCCGCATGCGAAAGCAATTCCTTTAGCTGAAAATGTAAAAGCGGCTGTTGAAAAAGTGAGTGGATTTGCTCAATCAGAAATTTTCTTTACAACGCCTATTATTAGTACTCATACAGGTCCGGGTGCAATTGGATTTATGTATTTAGCAGAGTAATAAAAAAGCTACTTGAAATGAATTTTCAAGTAGCTTTTTTTATGTGAATAGAAAGTAAGAAATAAGAAGGGTTATACAGGCACTCCCGCTAATGATATAGCGAGTCTGTAAATATTCATTCATAGAAAACACCCACTGATTAAAGTTTTACTTTATGATTTTCTATAGTATATGTTGGATATAGAAAATAAGTAGTTACGTTATACGTGTAATGTTTCAATTTTTTCATTTACTTGCTTACCGTTTGTTGCGTTATTATAAGTAAAGGTTTGGCCTAAAAAGAGTACATGCAGTTGTTCCCACGGTAACATACGTAAATTCCAATTATTTCGAAGTCTTGTTACTGCCTCGCGGGGTGTTTCATCGGCGAGGGCAAAAGCTCCGTAATGCATCGGTATAAAGTGTGTAGCGTTTAAATCTAAATAAGCTTGCACTGCCTCTTCAGGTGAAACATGAGATGCTTTCATAAACCACTCTGGTTCATAAGCGCCAATTGGCATAAGGGCAATATCAATTGAAAAGCGTCTGCCAATTTCTTTGAAACCTTGGAAATAGCCACTGTCACCACAAAAATAAACGGTTTCTTTCGTTAGTTCATTATTAATAATCCATCCACCCCAGTGAGATGTATTCATATCAAATAAGGATCTTCTCGTCCAGTGCTGAGCAGGTACGAAGTGAAAGGAAACATCATTAATGATCGTGTTTTCCCACCAATTATACTCTTCTACACGAGTAAATTTTTTGCGAGTAAATAGTTTTTTCAGTCCAATAGGTACAAGGTATAAAACATCATCATTTAGCTGGCGAAGCGATGAAAAATCTAAATGATCATAATGACCGTGTGAAATGAGGACAATATCAATTTTAGGTAGTTCTTGTATAGAAAGACCAGGTTCAGTAAGTCTTGGAACTAATTTTAATTTAGTAGCCCATACTGGATCTGTTAATATATTCAGCCCATTCGTTTGGATAAGGAATGTGGAATGACCAATCCAAGTTACAGACGTCTTTTCAAAGTTGTTTTGTAGGAATTTACTTTGTTTAACAGGTGATTGTTCTACTAAAAAAGAAAAATCCTTTTTATTTTGTTTTCGTTCTTTTCGCCAACGTATAAAGGAACGAATTGATTTTTTTGTACTCACATTATCCATGTTTTCATAACGTTTTGTCATGAACATCACCTCATTTAAAATCGTTGTAATTGTATTGTACCGAAATGTTGTTAAGGAATACAGTGTATAACATGGATGAATGTTTAAGGAATTGTTAAAAAATAGGGGGATGCGTTTACAAAAGTAACAATAAAATTAGTTTTGCAACTTCTATTTAGAGAAATAATAGTAAAAAATAAATTTTGTCTAGTAATTGGCTTGAAATAAAGAAGTAACATACGTAAATTCGTACGATTTCGTGAACAAATGTAGTAAACAATTTTCTCGTAGTGTTAACTTTTGTTATGATAAACATAACCTATTTAAATTTAGGATAGAGAAAAGAGGTTTATAAATGAAGCGTTATCAAAAAATAATTGGTCTTATGGTTGTATTTTGTCTCTTTGTACTTGCTGGATGTAGTGGATCGGGTTCAAAGCTTCGTAAACCATTGAATTGGGATTTAGAAACTTTCCAATTTACAAATCAAGATGGAAAGTCATTTGGTACAAAAGATTTAAAAGGGAAAGTTTGGGTTGCAGATTTTATGTTCACAAATTGCCAAACAGTTTGTCCGCCAATGACTGCTAATATGGCAAAACTGCAAAAGATGGCCAAAGAAGAGAAATTAGACGTTCAGTTTGTTTCGTTCAGTGTAGATCCAGACCTTGATAAGCCGGAGAATTTGAAGGCTTTCATTCAAAAGTTTACAGAGGATACAAGTAACTGGAATTTATTAACGGGTTATTCATTAGAAGATATTACAAAGTTTTCAAAAGATAATTTCCAATCACTTGTAGATAAACCTGAGGATGGTCAAGTTATACATGGTACATCATTTTATTTAATTGATCAAAACGGAAAAGTAATGAAAAAGTATAGTGGTATTAGTAATACGCCGTATGAAGACATTATACGTGATATGAAGAGACTAGTGGATTAAAAAGAAGGGTGCACAGCACCCTTCTTTTTTTTACATTAGTCTATGGATAAAATGTCATGCTGTTGTGGAAGTTTTGGTGCCCGAATTTCTAACACGCCGTTTTGATACGAAGCTTTCGCTGCTTTTTTATTAATTGAGTACGGTAATTTAATCAATCTTGATGCTTCTGAAATGGAACGTTCTCGGCGATAATAGTTATGAGATGTTTCTTCCTCGACCTCTTCAAGTATCTCTTCTTTTACAGAGACTTTTAAGTATTCACTTTGTATTTCAATTTGAATTTGTTCTTTTTGTATACCTGGTAGTTCAGCTGTAACAACGAGTTCTTCACCAACTTCATATAAATCTACGGGGAATGTTAATAAACGATTTCCTTTTTGGAAAAAATGATTTAAATCAGCAATTACATTGCGAAGTGGTGTTTGCTCGAAGAAATCATCAATTTGCTTTAAATAATTGCGAACCGGTGGGCGAGAAGAGTCTTTTTTTTCTTCACTCATGGTATTCCCTCCTAGAAATCAATTTGCAATATCATATGACAAAAGCGGAGAAAGGTGATTGCCTAGTTTTCATGTTTTCATAAAAAATTGTTAAAAATGTGAAATGGAGTGATTTTTTTATAGTTTTTGGTCGCCATATTCAATTGATTATGCTAGTATAAATAGGGTTGATATAGTAGTATATAGACAGAATGAAAACTGAAAGAGGGTAAGAAGTATGTGTGGTTTTGTAGGATGTTTATGTGAAAACCCTAGAGAGTTTTCAGAAACAGAAAAACATCAATTTGAAAATATGAACACGATGATTTTCCACCGCGGTCCAGATGACGAAGGATATTTTCGTGATGAACATGTACAATTTGGCTTCCGCCGTTTAAGCATCATTGACTTAGAGGCAGGACATCAGCCGCTAACTTATGAAAATGATCGATATGTAATTATTTTTAATGGTGAAATTTACAACTATGTAGAATTACGTGAAATGTTACTTGAAAAAGGTGCAACGTTTGCAACACAATCTGATACAGAAGTTATCATTGCATTGTATGCACATATGAAAGAAAAATGTGTAGACTATCTTCGTGGTATGTTTGCATTTATGATTTGGGATCGTGAAGAGAAGAAACTTTTCGGTGCACGTGACCATTTCGGTATTAAACCTTTATACGTCGCACAACAAGGTGATACTACATTCTTCGCATCTGAGAAGAAAAGTATTATGCATGTGATGGAAGATAAAGGCGTTAATCCAACGTCACTACAACATTACTTTACGTACCAATATGGTCCAGAGCCAGAAACATTAACAATTGATGTTAATAAAATCGAGCCTGGTCATTATTTCGTAAAAGAAATCGGTAAAGAGATGGAAATCCATCGCTACTGGAAACCTTATTTCAATGCTTCAAGCGCAACGAAAGAGGAGCATATCCAAGCAATTCGTGATGTGTTATATGATTCAGTAAAAGTGCATATGCGCAGTGATGTACCAGTAGGTTCATTCTTATCTGGTGGTATTGATTCATCTATTATCGCTTCTATCGCAAGAGAAATGAATCCAAATCTTTTAACATTCTCTATTGGTTTTGAACAACGTGGTTTCAGTGAAGTTGATGTTGCCAAAGAAACTGCTGAGAAATTAGGCGTTAAAAACCATAACGTATTCATTTCAGCGAAAGAGTTTATGGATGAGTTCCCAAAAATCATTTGGCATATGGATGATCCTTTAGCAGATCCAGCAGCTGTACCATTGTACTTCGTTGCAAAAGAAGCACGTAAGCATGTAACAGTTGTTCTTTCAGGTGAAGGTGCAGACGAGCTATTTGGTGGTTATAACATTTATCGTGAGCCAAACTCACTAAAAATGTTCTCTTACATTCCTAGCCCAGGTAAGAGCGTTCTAAAAGCATTAAGTGGTGCTCTTAAAGAAGGCTTTAAAGGAAAGAGCTTCCTAGAGCGTGGATGTACGCCAATTGAAGAGCGTTACTATGGAAACGCGAAAATCTTCCGTGAAGAAGAGAAAGTTGAATTAATGAAGTATTACAATGAAAGTGTTAACTATATGGATATCACGAAACCATTGTATAACGAGATTAAAGATTATGATGATGTAAGCAAAATGCAGTACATTGACATGTTCACATGGTTACGCGGTGACATTTTATTAAAAGCTGATAAAATGACAATGGCAAACTCATTAGAACTTCGTGTACCGTTCTTAGATAAAGAAGTATTTGATGTTGCATCTAAAATTCCAACTGAATTTAAGATTGCTAACGGAACTACGAAAGCTATTTTACGTGAAGCGGCACGCGGAATCGTTCCAGATCACGTATTAGATCGTAAAAAACTTGGATTCCCAGTACCAATTCGTCACTGGTTAAAAGACGAAATGCATGATTGGGCTATCAATATTATAAACGAGAGTAAAACAGAGCATTTAATCGACAAACAGTATGTATTAAACTTACTGGAAGCACATTGTGCAGATAAAGGCGATTATAGCCGTAAAATTTGGACTGTACTTGCGTTTATGGTATGGCATCAAATTTATGTTGAGCATAAATACGATACGAATAAGTTCCACGAAGAAACGAAACGTGCATATAGCTTAGTTTAATTAGAAAAACCTTAAGATCGCATATGGTCTTAAGGTTTTTTTCATAAATAGGACGTATTATTGATACAATAATAGTAAAAGGATGGACAACATATGATTACGTTTGAAAAAGTAACTGTAGATAATGAAAGCGTTGTTAAAGAAATGTTTCGCTCGCATAATGTAAGTGAGAAACAGGTGCAGTATTGCGTAAAAGTTGATGATACATATATTGGTGTAATAGATTACAGTGTTCAAGAAGAGAGTGTAGTTTTATCTCAATTAATAATTCATTTTGATTATCAAAGTTACGGATATGGAACAAATACGTATTTTACATTTGAAGAGATGATGAAACAAAGAGGTGTGAAAGAGATAAAAGTGTTACAAAAGGAATTAACAGAACAAGCAAAAACTTTCATAGAGAGCTTTGGCTTTAATGAAGAAGATGGAACATACGTGAAGAAAATATAACGATGATTAGTAATGTGCTAAAATAAATATAAGGCAGGTGGATACATGATAATGACTTCTGGTCTGGTATTAATTGGAGGATGTTTTATTTTGGCAGAACTAAGCCATAAGTTCATTCGGAAAAGAGCTAGTAAGAAAAGAAAGCCGTACGAATTACAATATGTACCTGTGTTTTTTATTTTGTTTTGCATGCTTGTTACATTACAAAATATTACTAATTTCCCGCCACTTTTGAACATTTTTTTAAAGTTCGGTTTGTTATACAGCGGTGTTGGAATGGGTCTTTTATTTATTTTATTTTGCATACGTTATATTCACTATCAATCGTATATATTTATTTTAAATTGGTTAAAGCAAGATGATAGAAACCGCCTTACATAAGGTGGTTTTTTATTTGTAATTGTAACGGAACTTGTACATTTCACATAAAATAGGACGAGTAGCAATGTAAACCCAATTACACGAAAGAAAGGAACGAGACAGTGATATGAAACTTGTAATAGACGCAGGTCACGGTGGATATGATTCTGGTGCTGTTGGTAATGGTTTAGTAGAAAAAAACTTAACACTTCGAATAGCGAGACGTGTGCGAGACATTCTATCTGCAAACTACCCAATTACTATTAAAATGACACGTGATAGTGATGTATTTATCTCTTTATCAGAACGTGCTAATATCGCTAATTCTTTTGGAGCAGATTACTTTATCTCATTTCATATAAATAGTGGCGGTGGAACTGGATTTGAAAGTTATATTTATAATGGGTTATCTAACAGTAGCTCCGCATATGCAAAGCAACAAAAAATTCATGCAGCAGTCAATCCTGTATTAACAAAATACGGCCTTCGTGACCGAGGGGCAAAAAAAGCAAATTATGCAGTACTAAGAGAGACTGCAATGGATGCAATTTTAACTGAGACTGCTTTTATTGATACAACGTTTGATGCAAATTTATTGAAAAATCCACAATTTATTGAAGATCTATGTCAAGCATATGCAAACGGAATAGCAGCTATTTTTGGAGTAGCTCCGAATCCGAATCCTCCAAATCCACAACCTCCAAACCCTCAGCCAACACCACAAACGAAGGGAGTTGCTTATATACTTGGGAAAAATGTAAATTTAAGAAGTGGCCCATCAACATCTTCTTCAGTAATTCGCCAATTAAACTCTCCAGAATCGTATGTCGTATATCAAGAAAGTAACGGATGGTTAGACTTAGGTAACGGACAGTGGGTGTATTATGACCCGTCTTACATTAATTTTGTAAAGACGAGCAATAGTGATGGTAGCGCAATCGGTGTCGCATATATACAAGGAACGAATGTGAATTTAAGAAGTGGTCCATCAACATCTTCTTCAGTAATTCGTAAATTAAATAAACCAGAATCTTATTTAGTATTTATTAATCAAAACAGTTGGTTGAACCTTGGTGGAAATCAGTGGGTGTATAATGATCCATCATATATTAAATATAATCAATATTAGGAAATAAATTTATAATGTAATATGAATGCGTATCTATATATAACATAGATACGCATTTTAAGAACGGCCATTATTTACATACTTATACAGATAGTTTCAAAAAGAAACATTTGAATAACGGATAGAATCTAAATAGTATATATTAAAAAAGTTCTCTGATATACATTGACAATGTATGTAATATACATTAACCTTTAATTGTTAATGATAATCGATTTCATCTAGGGAGGACATATGGTACATACTAAAAAAATGTTTATGTTCTGCATTATGATACTTATGGTTATAATCGCAGGGTGTAGTAAAGAAGAAAAAAAAGAAAATGATCCATCAGCTAAAGCGAAAGATTCTTATACTGTAAAGCATGCAATGGGGGAAACAACAGTAAATGGTACACCTAAAAAAGTTGTTGTTTTAACAAATGAAGGTGCAGAGGCTCTTCTAGCTGTGGGAGTAACGCCAGTTGGAACTACGAAACCGCGTGCGGGTGATGAATGGTACCCTCATTTAGCGAAAGAGTTAAAAGATACGAAGGTTGTAGGAACTGAGTGTGATATTAATTTAGAGGCAGTAATGAAGCTTAAGCCGGATTTAATTATCGGGAATAAAATGCGTCATGAAAAAATATATGAACAATTGAAAGAAATCGCGCCAACTGTATACGCGGAAACATTGCGTGGAGATTGGAAGGAAAACTTTACGCTCTATACAAAGGCTGTAAATAAAGAAAAAGAAGGGCAAAATGCTCTTAATGATTATAAAAAGCGTATTGCAGGAATAAAAGAACAATTAGGTGATAAAATTAACTCTAAAGTTTCAATTATTCGCTTCGTCCCAGGTGATGTTCGTATTTATCAAAAAAATTCATTCTCAGGCGTTGTATTAAATGATATTGGATTTAAACGACCACCACTACAAGATAAAGATGAATTTGCGATAAAAGGAATTACAAAAGAACAAATTCCAAATATGGACGGGGACTACTTATTCTATTTCACATCTGATAAAGATGCGGATAAGAATAATGAAGGAAACACGTTAGCGAAAGAATGGACAGAAGATCCGCTCTTTAAGCAGTTACAGGCTTCTAAAGATAATAAAGTATTCGAAGTAGATGAAGTGATTTGGAATACAGCAGGTGGTATTGTAGCTGCAAACCTTATGTTAGATGATATTGAAAAATATTTTTTAAAGTAAATGAATGGTCGAGTACATCACCTTAAATGGGTGATGTACTTTTTTATTTGTAAAAATACAGAAAATTCCTTCTTTTGAGTGTGGATAAGTTGTACAATTAAACCAATTATGGAATAAAGGAGTGGGAATGAATGAAAGCTACTCATAAAGATTGGATTTTGTTTAACGGAAGAATTGTAAATACGAAGGAAGAACAGCCGATGATTCCATTAGAGGAGAGAGGCTTTCAATTTGGTGATGGTATATACGAGGTATTCAGACTATATGATGGGAAGCCACATTTATTAGATCTACATTTGGAACGATTCTTTAATTCTATGGAAGAAATAAAACTAATTCCACCTTTTGCTAAGGAGGAGTTAGTGGAAGAGTTGCATCAAATGATTGAAAAAAATCAATTTCAAGAAGATGGGAATGTATATTTGCAAATATCAAGAGGTGCTCAAGCACGTAATCATGTATATGAGTCAAATATGCAACCAACATATTTTGCAAATATTGTTTCGTTTCCAAGACCAATTGCTGCTATGGAACTGGGAATAAAAGTTACGGTAGAAGAGGATATACGGTGGAAGTTTTGTCATATAAAATCTTTAAATCTGCTACCTAATATTATGATTAAAAATAAAATAAACGAACAAGGCTATCAAGAAGCGATATTAGTACGAGATGGAATTGTAACTGAAGGGTGTCATTCAAATTTCTTTATGGTGAAGAATAATAAATTGATTACACATCCGGCTGACAACTTCATTCTACACGGCATTACACGTCACTTCGTTATTACATTAGCGAAAGAGTTACATATTGAAGTAGAAGAACGAGAATTTTCACTACAAGAAGTATATGAGGCTGATGAGTGCTTCTTTACAGCGACACCACTTGAAATATTCCCAGTCGTTCAAATAGGTGATGAACAGTTTAGAACCGGCGAAAGAGGACCAATTACAAAGAAACTCCAAGTTGCATATGAAGAAAGTATTCGTTTGTTTAAAGTTACGAACTAATATTGAAGAAAAAAGCTGGTATTCCTCCAGCTTTTTTTCATGATATAATTCAAACATAGGACAAGATTTGAAAACGTTGTAAAAAGGGGATTTAATGTATGAATTATGAAGATTTTAAAGAAGTAATTCACGGTAGACGAAGTGTTAGGAAGTTCACAGAACAAGAAGTATCCATTAGTGACATAAAAGAAATTATTGATTGTGCTCGTTATGCACCGAGTGATACGAACTCACAAACTTGGGAGTTCTTGGTCATTATGAACCGAGAGAAAATTAAAGAAATTGAGCAAATGACTTGGGATGCATTACATAAACTTGCGGCAAAAGCGGCAGAAAACGGAGAAGAGAAAGCAGGGAAATTACTTACCCGTTCATTTGGACCATATGCAACAGCTTTCTCAGAGGCACCTGTATTAATCGTGTGTTTGGCAACACCATATGAATCAAAATTTCGCGAAAAGATATTTGATCCAATTGCTTTTGTTCCAGATTCAGTTTGGGAAGAAGAAGGAATTAAGAGTAGCTGTTTAGCGGCACAAAACTTAATGTTGGCTGCACATGCGAAAGGGCTGGGTACTTGTCCAATGACAGGACCGGTATTGTTAGCTCAAGATGAACTACGCCAATATTTACAAATTGAGTCTGAAAAACAAATAAATATGGTTATTTCACTCGGTTTTCCGAAAGATAAGCCGAAGAAACTTGCAAGAAAAGAAGTAGATGAGATTACAACATTTGTTTTTTAAAGCTTAAAATAAAAAGACATTGAATGAACAATGTCTTTTTATTTTGGACAGGTATGTAATTAATTTGTTGGGCTAAAATGATAGATAAGAGGGAATTACTATTTATTTCATAAAAAAAATTAATGTTCTATTAAGGAAAGTATGATACATTAATCGTGAGCAAGATTCTATTTGTTCATGAAAGTGTTGAAAATAGTCTTAAAATTTAAAAGGTATTTTTGTATAATAAATTATAATGAAATGACAGGGGGGATGAATTTTGAAAAAATTCATAATCACTGGATTGTCTGTATTGTTATTAGTTGGTTGCGGTGCTCCACAAGAAAAGGAGGATGCGCAATCAAAGCAGGAAGAACGAGTTGTAAATGCAAGTAATGAGAATATAGTAGTATTCCCTGGAGGTGCAGTACCAGTTGGTGAAGGAAAAGTAAAAGTTATTACACCAGATGGTACTTCTGAAAACGGCAATATACCAACTGTATTCATCAAAAAGGATACTTTAATTCAACATGTTGAATTAGAGCTTTCTAATTTTCAAAATGATAAAGAAACATTTATATTTGTAGATCAAGTATATGCAGATAAACATCAAGTCACTAGTACAACACAGACAACAGTACAATTAAAAGAAAAGACACTTGAGACAGGTAGTCATACGATTACTGCAGTTCAGTATGAAAACAATGATCCAAAAGGAAAGGTTATTAGTTTAAATCAAGCAACATTCGAAACAAAACCAGCGTCATAAGAAGAATAAAAAGTACATTACTCAAAAAGTAGTGTGCTTTTTTGTTTATACTAGAGGATGTAACAGTGAATAACTTGTTTCGTTTTCTAATACGATTAAGTAGGAAGAAATCACTTGTTTCTACTATGATAGAGAAAGAGGCTGAAGATGTGAATCGGTGTATTCGTATCGTCTTGATTATTTTAACGATGTCAGTCATTTTGTTTATGATCCAAGAGGTGACTCAAATTACGCTCAATTAACAAATTCATGATTTGTTAATAGGAGCTATTTGTTTTACCATTGTTTATCTATCATATGATAAACTCAGATTAAGGTAAGTTTTACATGAAAAATGTAGGTATTTCATTTGAAATGTCGAATAGTACATACGATGTCGTAATAACAAATTTTCTATTGTTTACTGTGAAACAGAAGAAGGGGAGATAGTAGTTATGAAACGAGCTCTTATTAATATCGATTATACATATGATTTTGTAGCTGAAAAAGGTGCTTTAACTTGCGGGAAACCAGGTCAAGAAATTGAGAAGGAACTTGTACATATAACGAAGCAATATATTAAAAATGGAGATTATGTAGTGTTTGCAATCGACAAACATGAAGAAAATGATGAATATCATCCAGAAGTAAAGTTGTTCCCTCCTCATAATATAGCAGGTACAAATGGAAGAGACTTATTCGGTGAATTACAAGATGTATACGAAAAATATAAAAATGATGCGAATGTATATTATATGGATAAAACGCGATACAGTGCATTTGCTGGAACAGATCTAGAGATGAAGTTGAGAGAACGAGGAATAGAAGAAGTTCATCTTGTAGGGGTGTGCACTGATATTTGTGTTCTTCATACAGCAGTAGATGCTTATAATAAAGGATTTAAAATTGTTGTATATGAAAAGGCAGTTGCATCTTTTAATGCGCAAGGACATGAATATGCACTTGGACATTTTAAGTCATGCTTACATGCAGAAGTGAAGTGAAAAAAAGAGGCCTTTGAAAAGGCCTCTTTTTACGTTTAAATTGAGACGACATTTTGCTCAATTAGTTTTTTTATGAACGGGCTAATGTTTTCTGGTAGCCCATTTAAATCAAAAAATTGTACATGTAATGATTCAACTCCGTCAGCTTTTAACGTACCACCTGTAATATCTTTGCAAAGATATGCGATTGTTATAGGGTAAAATTCATCTCCGTTCGGTAATTTCACAAAAAATTCTTTTCCGGAAAATACGCTTATTAACTGTAAAGAGCCTATTTCAATCCCTGTTTCTTCAAGCACTTCCCGTCTTCCGGCTTCTTCCGTTGATTCACCAAGTTCAACAAATCCACCGGGAGCACCCTAATCACCATTTCACCTTTGTTGTAGTAATATTTGTCCTTGTTCATTGAAAACAGCTACAGCAACGCCAGCTAGATTGAGTGGTCTTGATCCAATAACTTCTCTTAGTTCTTCGATATAGCCCATTGTTAGTTAACCCCCGCGAGTCAAAATATTTAAAAATGAACTATTCGGTATTGTATTAATATTTTCCTTTTTTTTGAGATATGTAGCGCAGTCATAAAATAAAGTCGTTTATAAAAAAATTCTAATGTAATCTCCCTTTAGATAATGAAAAAGGGTATATTTATAGAAGAAAGTGTAACAAGTTTTAAGGAAATCAAAAGGTATGACAATAAATTAGTTTTTCATGAAATTTTCATTAGTTAAGGGTGTGGATGGATGAGTTTATTAACGTATACTGAAGAATTTTTTAATTATGTACGTGATTTTTTACTTTTAAGATTTTTACTATTTGCATTAGTTTTAATCATTATCTCTTTTGTAATCAACCGTATTATTGATTGGTTTTTTAGGAAATCAAGCTTTTTTGATGAAGAGGTAGAGCAAACGATTCAAAGTGTGATTCGATCTATTTTTAGATATATCATTATCATCAGTCTAATCATATATTTAATTAGCCAATTTGTAGATATAAAAAGTATCATTGCAGGTGCAGGGATAGCGGGTGTTGTTATCGGTTTTGCTGCACAACAGATGTTAAAAGATGTTATATTAGGCTTTGCGAGATTAGCGGACAAAGAGTTTCGTGTTGGCGATTTTGTTACTTTTAACGGCACAAATTCAGGAACGATTGAGGAAATTAGTATTCGTTTTATGCAAATTCGTGAATGGTCAGGAAAACTTCTTACGATACCACACGGAGAGATTAGGACGATACAAAATTTTAATAAAGGATGGATGCGCGTAATTGAACGGATTACGGTAAGTTATCAGGAAGATCCTACAAGAGTTAAGGAATTGTTAGAAGAAGTTTGTGTTAATTGTAATGAAAAATTGGCTTCGAGTCTTTATAAAGTAGAGGATGAAGCTGTTGAACCGTTTAAATATGTTGGTGTCACAGATTTAAACCCGAATCTTAAATATGTTGGATATGAATTTTGTATTACAGGTTTAATAAAGCCAGAAGATTATTTTGAAATTTCTAGACAAGTAAGATTTGAATTAATGTCTATGTTCCATAAGAATCAAGTGCAAATGCCATCAGCAAATATGTTCATTACTACTGAAAGTATACAGCATGCCCATGGTGGACAATCTTTATCGGACAGCTAAAATAGAATAGTTTGTTAACAAAAATCTAGCTTCCAACATTGGATAGAAAAACAATAATAAAATGATTAATATAAAGAAAGAACTGAAGGAATTCAGTTCTTTCTTATTTGTAGAATTTTGAAATTTCTTAATGTTATAATGATAGATGGTGATGAAAATGAACTTTGAAGAAAAAGAGATGCATCGTTTAGAAGCATTAAAAGCAATTGCAGAATTATTAAATGAAGCAACAGACTTACAAGTCATGTTAGAAAAAGTGTTACATACATTGTTACAAGTTATGAATTTACAAACAGGGTGGATCTTTTTTATTGATGAAAGTGGAAAGCACCGTATGCTTGTAGATGAAAACTTACCGCCAGCTCTTACGTGGCAAGAGAAGAAGCCGATGTGTGAAGGAGACTGTTGGTGTGTAGAGCGTTTTGTGAATGGCAGATTGGAAAAAGCGACAAATATTATTGAATGTAAGCGAATAGAGGATGCGATTGAATGTAATTGGGGAGAGACCGAAGATGTTACGCATCATGCGACAATTCCCCTTAGGTCTGGATCGGAGAAGTTTGGTCTATTAAATGTGGCCTCGCCTCAAAAAACACATTTTTCAGAGGAAGAATTAGCATTACTAGAATCAATTGCATTTCAAATAGGAACGACAATACAACGTATTCAGTTAGTGGAGAAAGAACGTAAATATGTAGTGGTAGCTGAAAGAAATCGACTTGCACGTGATTTACATGATTCAGTAAAACAATTGTTATTTTCTATTATGCTGACAGCAAAAGGTACTTTAAATATGACGCAAGATAGAGACTTGCAGGAGATGTTGAGCTATATTGGAGAATTATCACAGGAAGCATTACAAGAAATGACACTTTTAATTTGGCAATTAAGACCGGAAGGATTAGAGAAAGGTTTAGCAGAAGCAATTAAAAATTACGGAAAGTTGTTAGGGATCCACGTGGAAGTTCGAATTGATGGTATGGTTTCAATTGGAGATGAAATAGAAGAAGTTTTATGGCGTATTAGTCAAGAAGCAATACATAATTGTAAAAAACATGCTTCATGTGAAAAGGTAAATGTTCTATTAAAAATAGAAAATAACCAGTTGTATTTTTACATAGAGGATAACGGAATAGGATTTATACAAGATCACGTAAGAGAGTCAGCACTCGGTTTAAAAAGTATGAAGGAACGTATTCAGTTAATGAGGGGATCATTTCAAATAAAAACTGAGCTGAAAAAGGGTACAAAAATTGAAATTCAATTGCCGGTTTAAAGGGGAGAAGAAGATTGAAGATTAAATTACTACTAGTTGAGGATCATCATATCGTTCGAAGAGGACTTGTATTCTTTTTAAAAACGAGAGAAGAATTTGAAATAGTTGGGGAAGCAGAAAATGGTGAAGAGGCATTAACATTCATTCAAACGGAAAGACCAGATGTAGTATTAATGGATCTATCAATGCCGAAGATGGATGGTATAGAAGCAACAAAACGGATAAAACAATATGATGAAACAATAAAGATACTTATATTAAGCAGTTTTTCAGAGCAAGATTATGTTTTACCGGCATTGGAAGCTGGAGCAGATGGTTATCAATTAAAAGAAGTACAACCAGAGCAACTTGTTGCTTCTATCATTGCAGTACATGAAGGAAATGCGAATTTTCATCCGAAAGTAACACCAGCACTATTCGGACGGTCAGCAGTCAAGAAAGAAAAAGAAAACCCTTTTTCCATGTTAACGAAAAGAGAGCAAGAAGTACTTCGTGAAATTGCGAAAGGGCGAAGTAATAAAGAAATTGCAGCAGAGCTTCACATTACAGAACAGACTGTGAAAACACACGTTTCAAATGTTTTAGCTAAATTGGAAGTAGATGATCGTACGCAAGCTGCATTATATGCGGTGAAGCACGGGGGAAATAATAAGTATGAATAATTATGTCCCTTGTTACGACAGAATACATAGGAGTATTTAAAATTTATCCCGCTAATTGCGGGCTTATAATTAGTGGGAGATGTACAATACTCTCACTAATTAAAGTTTCAATTTATAGTAGTGCTAAATAAAGGTTTTTCTTCTTTCTATAATTAGGTACAATAAAACTACGATGGAAGGGGAAGATATGCTATGCCAGGTACAAGAAGTGGGATTGGAAAGATTCAGGCTTCGTTAAACGGTTTATCACCGAAATTGCGAAGTATTGCCGAACATATATTGAAACATCCACAAGATGTTGTACATAAATCTATTACAGAATTAGCTGAAGTTACGAATAGTTCTGAAGCTACGATATTCCGCTTATGTAAGCACCTCGGTTTTCAAGGGTTTCAAGATTTAAAGATTACATTAGCTCGTGAAATTGTACATACTCCGATGCAAAATATTCATGAAGAAGTATCGGCAGAAGATAGTATGGTAACTGTTGCTAAAAAAGTTTTTCATTCGCATATTACAGGACTGCAAGATACATTGCATTTGTTAAATGATACAGCGCTAGAGCAAGCCGTAAAGGTATTGCAAGATGCAAGTCGTATTGAGTTTTATGGAAATGGTGGTTCTGGTATTATTGCGATGGATGCATATCATAAATTTATGAGAACGGGTATTTCTTGTATTGCTCATACAGATTCACATTTTCAAATTATGGGTGCGGGTTTACTTACTAAAGAAGCAGTGGTCATTGCAATTTCTCATTCTGGTAGCAATAAAGGGTTACTGGAAGCGTTAGAAGTAGCAAAAGCAAGAGGAGCTCACATTATTGCAATTACGAGCTATCAGAAATCGGCATTAAGTCAACTTGCTGATATTACTTTGTATACTTCAACACGTGAGACAGAATTCCGTACAGAAGCAAGTTCATCAAGATTAGCACAGTTAAGTTTGTTAGATACTTTATACGTTGGGTTATCGTTACAACGCCAAGAAGAGACGCTGCAAAATTTACAAAGTATACGTGAAACAATTTCGATGAAACGAATATAAAAAGTCCTTCAGTTGAAGGGCTTTTTATATTGGTCAATAGTTTTTTGTGAAAATTTGATGATTATAATTTCCTGTTTTAAAAAATCTTTATTAATTGAGTTTTTTACTCTCGCGTAGAGTTCTAATAAACTATACATAGATGCAATTTCGGTTTTCCCTTCAAATAAACATTTGGTTAATAATTCAAATATTGTTCAATATTTAACAATAGGCTTTTAAAATTACATGTTATGATGAACGTGTAATGATGATTGAACATTTAAATTTGGCATAATAATTAGCCAAACCAGTGAAGACAGAAGTTGTGAGATGAACTCATTAAAATTCTAAAACACTAAAGGGGAGATCACATATGAAAGCAGTAGTGGTAAATAAAAATAGTAAAGCAAACATTGAAGTTATTGAAAAGAAATTACGTCCGTTACACTCAGGTGAAGCGCTAGTAGATGTAGAGTATTGTGGGGTTTGTCATACTGATTTACACGTTGCAAATCATGATTTTGGAAACACAGATGGCCGTATTCTTGGTCATGAGGGTGTAGGTATTGTTACGAAAATTGCTGATGATGTAACTTCACTAAAGGTAGGTGACCGTGTAAGTATTGCATGGATGTTCCAATCTTGTGGACGTTGTGAATATTGCGTAACAGGTAGAGAAACATTTTGCCGTGAAGTTAAGAATGCTGGTTATTCAGTAGATGGTGGTATGGCAGAACAATGTATTGTTACAGCTGATTATGCGGTGAAAGTACCAGAAGGATTAGATCCTGCTCAAGCATCATCAATTACATGTGCGGGCGTAACTACATATAAAGCAATAAAAGTATCAGACATTAAACCTGGTCAACCTATCGTCATCTATGGTTGTGGTGGATTAGGTAACCTAGCTATCCAATATGCTAAAAACGTATTTGGTGCAAAGGTAATTGCAGTAGATATTAATGACGATAAATTAGCGTTAGCAAAAGAGGTTGGTGCGGATATGACTATCAATCCAATTTCTCAAGGCCCTGCTGATAAGATTGTTCAAGATGAGTTTGGTGGTGCTTATGCTGCTGTAGTAACAGCCGTTTCTAAAGTAGCATTCAACTCAGCAGTTGATGCAGTACGTGCTTGTGGTAAAGTCGTTGCAGTAGGTTTACCAGTAGAAACTATGGATTTAAACATTCCGCGACTTGTACTAGATGGAATTGAAGTAGTTGGTTCTCTAGTCGGTACTCGTAAAGACTTAGAAGAGGCATTCATGTTCGGTGCAGAAGGAAAAGTAGTGCCGGTTGTTCAAACTTGTTCTCTAGATAAAGTACAAAATGTATTCGAAGAAATGGAACAAGGTAGAATTCAAGGACGTATGGTAATCGATTTTAAACAGCATAATTGTGATTGCAAATAATTCACTTTAAATATAAAAAGCATGAGTCTAGCTAAAGACATGTAAAAAAGTTAGACAGCAGAAAGAAGATGATCCCTCGTATTCAACAGGAATCATCTTCTTTTCATTCCACTACCATCAATGTCGACTAATGAGAAAGGATTAAAGGTTCACTTTATCTACAAACGAAAAAGAATCTTTACTTTTAACAAATTTTTTATGATTTGGAACGGTTTGAATTGCTACAACTTGCGAATCTCTTGCTTTCAGTGCATCCTGAATCCCGATTGTCATAAGCTTAATAAATAGAATCGTAATAAAGAATGAAGCGAGAGTATAAAAAATAATCCACCATGAAAGATTCATTTCATTACGATTTAATCCAATAAGGCCTGCCCAATCATTAGATAGAGAAACGGGTTTGAGCACTCCGTCATAGAGTTCACGCATTTGTATCCCACCAATTACAATATCAAGCAACGCTAAATGGATAACGAGTATGAGAGTTTGGACGATATGTTCCATAAATAACACAAATAAGCGGTCAAGTAATAAGACTCGTAAGTGTTTTTTGATAATATGAAAACGGCTAGCACCCAGTAATTGTGAACTTAAAATATAATCTTGTTTCATAAATTCATCAACCTCTGAGGATATATATAAAGAAAGTGTAGGCAGAGCGACGAAAATAAGTACGAGTACTTGATAAAACGCAAATGAAATATTTGGATCTAATCTATCAGCATTTGATATGATTACAATATTAACGGGCGTGATGAGTATAAATGCGATAAATAAAGTAGGAATATAGTAAAAAACTTCTGAGCATGCCTGGAAAAATCTCTTGAATTTTGGAACATATAAACTTAAGAGGATTCCTATACATGTTCCGAATAAAATTCGAAAGAAGCTAATTGCCACAGCTAATAAGATAGTGAATTTTGCTCCTTCTATAATTTGTAAGAAAACAGACTCTCCAAAACGATCAGATCCAAAAGGTGGTATTAACGATGGCGGAAAGGGGGCCTTTCCAAGTAATTCGTTATTGTCATTGTAAAGTAACTGAGGAGGTTTTGGGATGTTATCTTTAAAGAACCAACTATAAATAAAACTAGCTGAAACAAGTATGAATAAATAAGTAAAGCCGATTAAAAAGCGTTTTGATTTCCAAATAGATTTCATAAAGCTGCTCCTTTCAATTGCTTTTGCCATCTATTCATCATGAAAGAGATTATTTGAAAAATGGCATAAAACGGTAAGATAATCATGACAAGTATGATAAATGCAGCTGGAGGTGAAATAAACGCCTTTTTAAATAAAAATTGAATAATGCCTTGCATATTAAAAACAAATTCTAAAATGAATAAGTTAGACAGTAAGAAAACAAAAATCGTTTTTAAATGGTGGAAGAAGTGGATAGATATATTTTTGAATAAATGAATACAAAGTATATAACTTGATGAAAGGCCTTTGCCATATGCAACCTCTACGTAATGTTTTCCATGTTCTTCTTTTATGTATAACACCATCATTCGAAACATTTGTAATGTAGGTAAAACAGATAAAGATAAAATAGGGAGTAAATAAGCTCGATTTTCATTAAAAGAAATAATGGTGAAAGGAGCTTCCCCGAATTTCTGAAGTACCCATATGAAAAATATTTGCAAACAAATCATCATCATCATATCAGGGACAGCTTCTAATATGAACACAATTCGGTTTATCCATTTTTTTATATAATCTTTTGCCAAAAAATAAAAAAATGCCATGCTAGATGATAAAAAGAGCGCAAGCAAAAAGGCTAAAAATAATATAGTAAATGAATATAGATAAGGTTCTAAAACAGTTGGAAATAATGGTGTTGTTTTTAAATGACCAAACTTTGGGTCTGATCCTATAACCAACAATGATTCAGGTGAGAAAACCAGTTTTAACATAGTAACGATCTGGTTAAAAAAATAAATTGGTTGAAAGGTGAATCCTTGTTGAGTGATAAATAAATAAGGTAAATTTAATAATAGTAACAGTGATAAAAGAATGGATGAAAGCTTAATTGTGAATTGAGATATTTTATGTAACATTAAATCCCTCCGACATCTTTTTACAACATTATACAATAAAGTCTGAAATATTGTTTTATTTTTCTGAAAAATAAAAATAATATTAGATTTTATAGTAAGGAACCTATAATTACAAGTTAATAAAGTGATAGTAGGATCCGCACTCAAAGACTATTAAGATAAAAGGACAAGTGAACTTCATACAATAAAAATGAGCAAAGTGCACAAAATTTCCATTGCGGAGGTAGTTGCTGTACAACTCCTTTTTCATGCAAATGAGTAGAACGTAAGGAAGGACTATGTATGTGTTGTTAATGAAAGAAAAAGAGAGTGTGTTGCGTAACGAATATTTCGCAACTTTACCACGGGGAAAATCTAAATTTAGTATGTAAGTGAAATGGAATGAGGGGGATATATTTTTTATTATGAAAAAAATTTTCTTTTTAAAACTTGATTAACGAAAAAATATTTTATATACTAATTCATGTAAACGGTTTACTAGATCGTATTTTGCTAGAAACGAAGGGAAGATTCGCATGGAAACAAGGGGGAGAGTAATCGGGATTGATATCGGTACCACAAGTACAAAAACGGTTGTGTTTACAGAAAAAGGAAAAGTCGTTGCGTCACATGCAGTTGATTATCCAATTATTCAACCAAAGGTCGGATGGGCTGAGCAAGATCCTGATGTAATATGTGCTGCTGTATATAAAACTGTAAGCGTCGCCATTGAAAAGGGTAACGTGTTACCAGAGGATATTTCTTCAATCGGTATTAGTACAGCAATGCACGCATTAATTGCAGTAGATAAAAACGGTGCACCATTAACGCGTTCTATCATTTGGGCAGATAATAGAAGTACGAAACAATCGGAAAAATTATTACAACATATGAATGGGCATGACATTTATAGACGAACAGGCACACCAATTCATCCGATGTCGCCGCTTTCTAAATTATTGTGGATGAAAGAGGAAGAGCCAGATTTATATGCGAGCGCTTATAAATTTATTTCCATTAAAGAGTATGTTATTTATCAATTGTTTTCACGTTACGTAGTGGATTATTCAATAGCATCTGCTACTGGGTTATTTAATTTAGAAACATTAAATTGGGATGAAGAAGTTTTAACGATGTTACATATGTCACCAGAACAATTATCAAAACCTGTGCCAACTACATATATTTTATCGGGTATGAAACCTGAATTAGCACAAAAGATGGGCATTCGTGAAGATACGCCAGTTGTTATTGGTGCAAGTGATGGTGTTCTTGCGAATGTAGGCGTTGGGGCAATATCACCTGGCTCAGCTGCAATTACAATTGGTACAAGTGGTGCAGTTCGAACAATTTCATCAAGTGTTAATACAGATGAAAAAGGAAGAACGTTTTGTTATGCATTAACAGACGAGCACTGGGTGATCGGCGGACCAACGAATAACGGGGGAATATTACTGAGATGGTTACGTGATGAATTTGGTAGCCCGGAACAAGAAGTTGCAAGGAAGCTTGGCATTGATCCGTATGATTTATTAATTAAGTATGCGGAAAGTGTACCAGCTGGAGCGGGTGGATTGCTATTTTTACCGTTTCTATCTGGAGAACGTGCACCTTACTGGAATGCAAATGCTCGTGGTACATTCTTTGGAATAAACCTTCAGCATAAACGAGAACATTTTATACGTGCAGTCATGGAAGGTGTTTGTATGAGCGTATATTCTGTTGCACTCGCAATCAGGGATTGTACAGGGCCACTTACTGAAATACGCGTTTCAGGAGGTTTTGCGAAATCTGCATTTTGGAGACAAATGTTATCCGATATGATGGGAAAAGAATTGCTTGTTCCTGAAAGTCATGAAGCATCTGCGCTTGGGGCAGCGGCAGTTGCTTTATATGCTGTAGGAAAAATTGATTCTCTTGAAGAGGTAAAGGGTTGGATTGATATTGTTCATCATCATGTACCGAATAAAGAAAATACGGCTATATATTTAGAAATGTTTTATATGTATGAACGACTTTACAATCGCTTGAAAGAAGAATTTGATTGTATAGCTGCTTTCCAACGTAAACAATAGGGGGATTGGGAGAAATGGTAGTTGGAATCGTACTAGCGGCAGTTGTCATACTACTTTTACTTATTACAGTAGTAAAATGGCATCCGTTTGTCGCGTTAATATTAACAGCAATTGGTGTAGGGCTAGCAATGGGAATGCCATTGATTGGAACTTCACCAAAAGATCCAGGGATTATCGATTCTATTAAACTAGGGCTTGGTAATACGTTAGGGTTTTTAGCGATAGTTTTAGCATTAGGAACGATGCTTGGAAAAATGATGGCCGAATCTGGCGGTGCTGAACGAATTGCTAACACATTAATTGATCGTTTTGGGAAGAAACGTGTTCACTGGGCAATGATGTTCGTTGCATTTTTAGTAGGGATTCCAGTGTTTTTCCAAGTTGGATTTGTACTGTTAATTCCATTAGTATTTACAATTGCGTTAGAAACAGGGGTATCACTTATTACAATCGGTATTCCACTAGTAGCAGGACTATCTGTTGTACACGGACTCGTTCCACCGCATCCAGCAGCGATGGCAGCGGTAGGTATTTTTAAAGCAGATGTAGGGAAAACAATTTTATATGCATTAATTGTCGGACTTCCAACTGCAATCATTTCAGGTCCGCTTTACGGGAAATGGATCGGTGCTCGTATACATAAAGAAGTACCATTAGATATAGCGGAGCAATTTATTGAAAGAGATAAGAAGAAGGAACTTCCTAGTTTCGGAAATACATTGTTTACTATTTTACTTCCAGTATTTCTTATGCTAGGTGCATCGATTGCGGAAGTAGGGCTAAGCAAAACAAGTCAACTTGCACAAGTATTGCACTTCATTGGAGATCCAATAGTCGCGTTATTAATTGCAACGATATATTCTTTCTTTAGTCTTGGTTATGCAAAAGGTTTCTCAAAAGATAAAGTATTACAATTTACAAACGATTGCCTTGGGCCAATTGCGAACATACTGTTAGTTATCGGTGCAGGCGGTGCGTTTAATAAAGTATTATTAGATTCTGGAATTGGAACGACAATCGCAGAAATGGCGAAAGAATCTCATATTTCACCGATATTATTAGGTTGGGGAATTGCGGCACTTATCCGAATTGCGACTGGATCTGCTACAGTTTCTATGATGACAGCAGCTGGAATTGTAGCACCGATTGCAGCAAGTACACCAGGTGTAAATGTTGAACTACTAGCACTTGCAACAGGTGCAGGGTCATTAATTTTATCACATGTAAATGATTCTGGATTTTGGATGATTAAAGAGTATTTTGGAATGACTGTGAAAGAAACATTATTAACATGGACTGCAATGGAGACGATATTATCTGTTGTAGCACTTGGACTCATTTCGTTATTAAATATATTTGTATAGAATGGGAGATTGATGAATATGAAACTAGGTTTAATTGGATTAGGAAAAATGGGATTCCCATTAGCAGAACATTTATATGAAGACAAGCATGAAGTAGTTGTATATGACGTTAATAAAGAACTTGTTGAAAAAGCAGGGGCTTTAGGGATTACTGCTCGTCATACATTAAAAGAAATGATTGCTGAACTAGAAGCTCCTCGTACAATTTGGATAATGGTACCTGCGGGAGAAGTTGTTGAATCGGTACTAAAAGATGTATATCCATTATTAGAAGAAGGCGATATCGTTATTGAAGGCGGAAATTCATTCTATAAAGATACGTTACGCCGTGCTGAAGAAGCGGAAAAATTTGGTTTACATTACGTAGATATCGGTACATCAGGCGGTGTAGAAGGAGCTAGATACGGTGCTTGCTTAATGGTTGGTGGAGAAAAAGAAATTTACGATCAATTAGAACCTTTATTTAAAGATTTAGCAGTAGAGAATGGGTATTCGTATGCTGGTCGCGTCGGAAGTGGTCATTTCTTAAAAATGGTCCATAACGGTATTGAATACGGTATGATGCAAGCAATCGCTGAAGGCTTTGAAGTGTTAGATAAAAGTGATTTTGATTTCAATTATGAAGATGTTGCAAAAGTATGGGCAAACGGATCGGTTATCCGTGGTTGGTTAATGGACTTAACTGAAAAGGCATTTGCAGATGATCCAAAACTAGATGGCATTAAAGGTGTGATGAACTCTTCAGGAGAAGGGAAATGGACTGTTGAAACGGCACTTGAACTTCAAGCGGCGGCACCGGTAATCGCGATGTCATTATTTATGCGCTACCGTTCTCAAGAAGATGATACATTCCACGGAAAAGTAGTTTCAGCTCTTCGTAATCAGTTCGGTGGACATGAAGTTGTGAAAAAATAGGAAATGATTTTCGAAAAGAAACTTGTGCAAAGGCGCAAGTTTCTTTTTTTTAGTGTAAGAAATCTCTACTTTAAAAACACCGATCAATCACTGTTTATTTGTACTGATTGTATCAAATATATAGTGAAGCATGAAAGATGTCCTAACATAAAAGTAAGAATAAATAAAATGAAGTTTTCATAAATAGTAAAAGGGTGATTATGTCATCAATGTAGCTATGAAGTGGTGTTACATATGAAAAGAGCGTGTTAATAAAATATGAGGTGGTTAAATGGGAAATGAGCAAGTGAAGAATGCAGGGGAAGAAAAAAAGTTATGTCTTTGTATGATTGTTAAGAACGAGTCTAGAATTATGGAAAGATGTTTAAATGCTACAAAATCAATTGTAGACTTTGTTTCTATTTGTGATACGGGATCAACTGATCATACACCCGAAATTATTGGAAATTGGTGTAAAGAAAATGAAATCCCAGGAACAGTTCATCATGAACCATTTAAAAACTTTGGTTATAACAGAAGTTTAGCAGTGTCATTGGCACAAAAAACATATCCAGAAGCAGATTATTTATTAATATTAGATGCAGATATGATATTAGAAGTTGATCCCGAGTTTGATAAGACTAGTTTAACGGAAGACCATTATCTTACATTGCAATATGATATTCATATTAAGTATTGGCTTACACGCCTTCTGAAAGCTTCTTTACCATGGAAGTCTGTCGGTGTTACTCATGAGTATTGGGATATAGATCGCTCCAAGGTTGGCACGGATTACAATACGAGGGTAGCTAGGTTAGAGACGCTTGTCGTTAACGATCCTGGGGATGGTGGTAGTAAGGCTGATAAATTTGAGAGAGATGAGAGGTTGTTGTTACAAGGATTGAGTGATCCAGAAACAACGCCAGATTTGCATATAAGATATTTATTTTATTTAGCCCAAACTTATTTTCATTTAAGTCAATTTGAAGATTCGATTAAATGGTACAAAAAAAGAGTGGAAGCAGGGGGATGGGTTGAAGAAGTTTTCTATTCGTTATTGCGAATAGGATTTTGTTATGAACAATTAGCAAACCGTTCAGCAAATAAGCAACTTGAAGTAACAGAAGCGGAGGAAAAAGAAAATGCTAAGATGCAAGAAGAGCGATATACAGCATTAGCTATTTTTTATTTTCAAAAAGCGTGGGAATATAGACCAACTCGGGCTGAGCCATTATACCAACTTGCAAGAATGTATCGATTAAAATCTCAAAATAATATTGCCTTGATGTATGCGTTGCAAGGGAAGGAAATTCCTTTTCCAAAAAATGATCTTCTATTTGTAGATTATCATGTGTATGATTACTTATTTGACTATGAGATTTCTATAAGTGCTTTTTATATACCACATAAAAAGCATTTAGGTGCTGTATCACAAAAAATTTTGGAATCGAAAAAAGAAGATCTACCGTTGCATATAGCAAATATGGTTGAAAGTAATGCGAAATTTTATTAAATACAATTTCGGTTAAAGGAGTAGTGGAGTAATAATGGAATTAATACGATGGGCGCTAGAATTAGGAGAATCTGTGCATGGAAATACGTATGAAGAATTGATGCCACTACTAGATTATTATTATGATCGTGATCATTTAAAAGCGTATTGTATCGCAACTCTTCTTTTAGACATGGACGTAGCAGATGAGCATCGGCAAAGAATTGAATTAAGAAGGTGCATTGCTGCTTATTATGCTGGATTATATAAAGTAGCAAAAAAACATGCAAATGAGCTTTTAATTAAATATCCGGATGTGGATTTGTATAAAAATAATTTAAGGCTAATGGAAGCTTATTTGAATAAAGAATATGATTATTGTCTTTTTATATGCCCAAAGACGTATGGTAGTTTCATAGATGTCGCGCGAGCTTTGAAATGGCGATTGGAGCAGGAGGGAAATACAGCAATCATATCAGAAACAATACTAGAAAATGTGAAAAATACAATTGTTTTTGGAGCGCATACATATGCACATAATCCGAATCTGCTTCCGAAAAATGCAATTATTTATAATTTAGAACAGCTATATGAAGGAAGCCCTTATGCGCATCCCCTATATTTAATGTTATTAAAAGATAAGGAAATTTGGGATTATAGTAAACAAAATATAGCATGGTTAAAACAAAAAGGTGTAGGAAAAAAAATAAGACATATAGGAATGAACTATGCCCCAACTCTAGAAATAAAAAAAGATGCATTTGATGAAGAGTTAACTGAAGACATTGATATACTGTTTATAGGTGCTCTTAACCCAAGGCGACAAGCTATTTTTAATCAATTAAAAGTAGTTGCCCCGAATTTAAATATTGTTTTTAAAAATAATGCGTGGGGAATAGTTAGAAATGAGTTAATTGCTAGGTCTAAAATTATATTAAATATTCATTTTTATTTATCAGGAATTCTTGAAACACCTCGAGTTTCTTATGCGGTGGCAAATAAGAAGTTTATTATTTCGGAAAATAGTAATCGAGAGGACGAGATAGAGTGGCCAGGAATTGTGTTTACTCCGTATGAAAAAATAATAGAAAACGTTATGAAATATATAGAATTACCAGAAGAACGTATTAAATTAGCAGAAAAAGCGTATAACCATTTTGAAGCAAAAAGAAGCATAGACATACTGAGCGATAAAGGGGAAGAAAAATAATTGTGAAGAACTCATACTTTCGTATGAGTTCTTTTTTTCGTCTATCATACTATTTTATCAAGCTAGTTCCCTCTTTATATTGTGTTTTGTATAGAAATTTCTGATAATATATAAGTATAACTGAAAAACAAAGGAGAGAAATAATTATGAAACTAGTTGTTATTAACGGTACACCAAGAAAATTTGGTAGAACTCGCGTGGTGGCAAAATATATTGCGAATCAATTTGAAGGGGAATTATATGATTTAGCAATTGAGGAGTTACCTTTATACAATGGAGAAGAGTCACAACGTGATTTAGAGGCAGTGAAAAAATTAAAAACGTTAGTGAAAGCTGCGGATGGGGTTGTATTATGTACACCAGAATATCATAATGCGATGAGCGGTGCGCTGAAAAACTCTTTAGATTACTTAAGTAGTAGTGAATTTATTCATAAACCAGTTGCGTTATTAGCGGTTGCTGGTGGCGGTAAAGGTGGAATAAATGCATTAAACAGCATGCGAACGGTCGCTAGAGGTGTTTATGCAAATGCAATCCCAAAACAAGTTGTGCTTGATGGATTACATGTGCAAGATGGTGAACTTGGGGAAGATGCAAAACCATTAATTCATGATTTAGTTAAAGAATTGAAAGCATATATGAGCGTATATAAAGAGGTGAAAAAACAACTAGGAGTGGAGTGATATGCCATCTCTGCATAAAGATTCACGCTTGTATTTCATTCTAGGGGCCAATAGTCTATCAGCTATTGGTTCTGGTATTGTTATGATAACGATTCCGTGGTTGTTAATTAAGGAGAGTGGAGGAGAGGCAACGTTTGGTTATGTTTCCATTATCGCAACTCTTATTATGTTTTTATTAACACCGTTTATCGGGCAAAGTATTGATCGTTTTTCAAGAAAATCTTTATTATTATGTAACGAAGGTATCGGGATAGTCGTTATAGGAATGATGGCTATATGGGGATTTACTGGGCAACCTTATCATTCTATTCACTATATTCTTATTTATATAGCCGGATCATTCTACTATTTATTATTTTACCCTACAATATTTGCGTTCAACCAAGAGATATTTCAAGCAGAACATTATAAAAGTTTAAGTGGAACGATGGAAATACAAGGACAGTTAACACAAGTTATTTCTGGAGCGGCCGCAAGCTTCTTAATTGAAATTGTATCTTTGAAGTGGATTTTGTTAGTAGACATGTTAACTTTTGCTGGAGCATTTTTTCTTTTCTTATGTATACCGTACGTAAAGAAAAAAGAAGTGAAAAGAAAAATAACATTTAAGAAGCAATTGTTTGAAGGAATTCACTTTATGAAAAAACGTCCTAAGCTCTTTTGGTTCTTACTGGCCACTTATATGCCGTTTATAGGTGTTATGATAGCAAATTATTTAATACCCGTGTATATTTCGGATATACTCAAAGCCAATGCCTCTGTATACGCAATAGAGGGCACGATGTACGGTGTCGGAGCGGTTGTTGCAGGAATCTGTATTCCACTCATAATGAAATATGTGAAAACAGAAGTTTCAATTGTTATGACGATGTGCATTTATATAATTTCAATTACCGCAATGATTATTGAACCTTCCATAATTTTCTTATATGGACTTGCAATCTTTCATGCAATCGGAAATGCGGGTACAAGAGTGGCGAGAAATGTATTGATGATGGAAGAAATTCCAAACGAAGTAATGGGACGTGTAGACAGCTTATTTCGATTAATTGGTACAGGAATAAGAATTGTATTATTAATGCTGTTTACAGCTGGTGTATCCAAAGCCGGAGTGATGCTGCCGTTTTACGTATTAAGCTGTATATTGATCTTCTCATTAGGAATCGCTATTTATTATGTACTATCACAACGTAAAGTAAGAACGAACGTTTCTAATAAATCAATCATATAAAAAGTACTTCTGCCTTCCTATCTTTTTCTATCATTCCTTTCGAGAGGACTCCCACCTCTAAACGTAAGTGAAGGTGGTGAGGTGAATCGAAAGAAATATTTTATTTTCGAGAAAAAACGAAAACGTATGTTCTTTTTGCTATAATATCCTTAACATGGAGGTGAATAAAATGACAAAGGAAAATCCATCAAACTATAAAACTCTTCAAATCTGGATTAAAAAAGGGCATCGTATGTATTCTTATTTTCAAGAATGTTGTCATAACGCTAAGAACATGTACAACACCACAAACTTTTATATACGCCAGGTGTACACTGGATTAACACAAGAAAAAGAGTTACAGCCTTTGCAAAAAGAAGTTCTGGATAATATTCATAAAAATATTGGTAAGATGAATGACATACAACGTCTTGCCTATCAGAAGAAATTGGAAAAAGAGAAATTAAAGCCTAAAGAGGAACAGAAAGAGATTAAATGTAATTTGTTTTCAGAACCTAATTTTGAAAAACCTTATGCAGATTACAACTTTCTAGATGCACTATTTAAGGCTATGATTCAAAATGATTATCGAGCTATGCCTACGCAATGTAGCCAGTCCATCATGAAAGGTTTGTTCCAAAATTGGAAATCTTTTTTTGCTAGTTTAAAAGACTATAAAAAGAATCCAAACAAATATGCTGGAATGCCTAGGATTCCAAAGTATATTCGTTCTTCTGAAAAAGAGATTCTGTATACAAACCAAGATTGCATCATTAAAAACGGTAGATTTTTAAAGTTTCCAAAGACGAAATTACAATTAAATATTGGGAAACTAGGTTTCACTGAAGGTAAACTGAAACAAGTTCGTGTGATTCCAAAATACAATGAATATGTAGTGGAATTGGTAATTGATGTTCCTTCTGAAGAACAAATTATTGAAGAGAATGCTCGTTATATGAGTATTGATTTAGGGATTGATAACCTTGCAACCATCGTAACAAACACAGGTATGAAACCTGTCCTTGTTAAGGGCAAACATGTCAAAAGCATAAATCAATATTACAACAAAATGAAGAGTCATTTTACAAGCATTCTTAGAAATGGAAAACAAACTAATGAAGGACCTTTTACTTCTAAAAGGATAGAAAAACTTCATCAAAAACGTTACTTGAAAATAAAAGACGTCTTCCATAAAGTTAGTCACCATATCGTAAAACTAGCTCAAGAAGAAGAAGTTTGTAAAATCGTTATTGGTCAAAACAAAAGTTGGAAACAAGAAACGAATATGGGAAAAAGAAATAGCCAATCGTTTTGTCATATCCCGCATAATTTACTGATTCAAATGATTACATACAAAGCAAATGCTGTAGGCATTCAAGTTGTTGTAACTGAAGAATCATATACATCGAAAGCAAGTTTTCTGGATAACGACTTCATTCCAACGTATGGAGAAAATGACCAAAATACAACTTTTTCAGGAAAACGAATAAAGCGCGGCATATATCGTTCAGCAAATAAAACTTTAATTCATGCAGATGTAAATGCTGCGGTTAACATTTTACGAAAAGTAATCCCAAATGCATGGACAAATGGGATAGAGGGGTTAGGCGTGAAACAGCTCGCTAATGTGTTAACTCCCCTGACGTTAATCGTCCGTTAGGTCGAAACGTTAGAAACCCCCACTTCAAGCTTTGCTAAGTGGGGGAGTGTTCATATAATAAAAAGAAAGGGAGTGCAAACGTATATATGAACAAATGGATCTTACTTATAATCGTATTATTACCTCCGCTATACATCCTTTATATGACCTTTCGAATGAAGGAAGTTGCTCGTGAAAAATTGAGCTATCACTCTCCGTACGTTCTTATACTGGGTGCAAAGTTATTTGGAGATAGACCGTCTTTATCTCTTCAAAATCGTTTGGATGTAGCGTTGGAGTATTTATTTTCCCATCCTGAAGCGAAAGTAATTGTTTCAGGTGGTCAAGGAGAAGATGAAGATATACCGGAAGCTCAAAGTATGAGAAACTATTTAATGGTACATGGTATAGATGAGAGTCGTATTTTAATAGAAGATCAATCTACAAATACGTATGAAAACTTAAAATTTAGTATGGATTTATATAATGTGGAACATGCGGTAGTTGTAAGTAATACGTATCATTTATATCGAACAAAAATAATTGCAAAGCGTTTAGGCATGAAGATGGAGGCACTAGCTGCTGAAACGCCAATGCGTTCTAAGAGAAAAATGTATGTTCGCGAATATGCTGCAATAATGAAAACAATATTGTTCGACCGTTAGAGCTCAAATTAGAGCTCTTTTTTAATTATAAAGCGTATCATTTGAAATGAATGCCATATTCCATCAAAATAAAGGAAACAACATTAAAGGAGTTGTATTTGTGATTCAATTTAATCATGTGTCAAAAGCGTATGAAGATGGCACGAAAGCAGTGGATTCATTGCATTTAGAAATTAAAAAGGGAGAATTTTTTGTTCTCATTGGTCCGAGTGGTTGCGGGAAAACAACGACAATGAAGATGATTAATCGTTTAATTGAAACGACAGAAGGCTCAATTTTAATTGATGGAAAAGATATTCAACAATATAATATTAATGAATTACGTTGGGATATAGGGTACGTGCTGCAGCAAATCGCTTTGTTTCCGCATATGACAATTGCAGAAAATATTGCAGTTGTTCCTGAAATGAGAAAATGGAATAAAGAAAAAATAAAAGCCCGTGTCGATGAGTTACTACAGATGGTCGGGCTAGATCCAGACGTATATCGCGATCGTATGCCTGATGAATTGTCAGGAGGGCAAAAGCAGCGCGTTGGTGTCGTAAGGGCATTAGCCGCAAACCCGAAAATCGTTCTTATGGATGAACCGTTTAGTGCGTTAGATCCATTAAGTAGGGAACAGCTTCAGAAGGATATCGTACAATTGCAAAAAAAGATTCAAAAAACAATTGTATTCGTAACACATGATATGCAAGAAGCATTATCACTTGGAGATCGTATTTGTATTATGAAAGAAGGAAAAGTAGTTCAATTAGATACACCAGAAGGTATTATACATAATCCGAAAAATGAATTTGTAGAAGAGTTCATTGGAAATCGTAGACGACCTTGGTATGAGGGCATGAATATAGAAGATGTAATGTCGTTAGACAATCGTATACGAGTTGAAGGGACTGCTATATCTTTGCATTCCCCTTTACAAGAAGCACTAATCCGCTTACAAACTGAAGAATCAGTGCCAGTTGAAGAAAATGGTCAATATGTTGGAGCTTTAACAAGTCGTCATATTGTTAATTACATTGTTGAACAAATGAAGGAAAGAGGCTAAACAGTGACTGATTTTATACAAACGTTCCAAGAGCGAAAAATAGAATTACTAACTGCATTAAGTGAGCATTTACAAATATCGCTTATTTCACTATTTTTTGCAGTAATTATTGCGGTGCCACTTGGCATTTTATTAACGAGAAAACAACGAATGGCTGAATTTATAATAGGAACTTCTGCAGTTATGCAGACAGTGCCATCACTTGCATTACTCGGACTTTTAATTCCGTTAGTAGGAATTGGAAAACTTCCGGCCATTATTGCATTAGTTGTGTATGCACTATTACCTATTTTACGAAATACATATACAGGAATAAGGGAGTTAGATGAATCTTTAATCGAAGCAGCGAGAGCTATGGGGATGAATAGCTGGAGAAGACTGTGGAAGGTAGAGCTTCCTCTTGCATTACCAATTATTATGGCCGGTATTCGTACGGCGATGGTATTAATTGTTGGAACAGCTACATTAGCTGCTCTTATAGGTGCTGGTGGGCTCGGAAAACTCATATTACTTGGTATCGATCGAAATGATCATGCGCTTATCATTTTAGGGGCCGTACCAGCCGCGTTACTCGCTTTATTCTTTGATGTAGTACTTCGAGTACTTGAGAGTCCAAAACGCTCTTCTAAGCGTATTATATTGACGATATGTATTACTTGTATAATGATTGCTTCTCCCTTTCTTTGGAACACACAAAAGAAAGATATTGTTATTGCCGGAAAACTTGGATCAGAACCTGAAATTTTAATTCAAATGTATAAGCAGCTTATTGAACAGGATACTGATTTACATGTAGAATTAAAACCAGGTCTTGGAAAAACAGCATTTGTATTTGAAGCATTGAAATCAGGAGAAGTAGATATATACCCTGAGTTTTCGGGAACAGCTTTATCTACTTTCGTGAAAGAAGAGCCAAAAAGCACAAATCGGGATGAAGTATATGAGCAGGCTCGCATTGGAATGGAAAAGAAATATAATATGGTTATGTTAAAGCCGATGGAGTATAACAATACATATGCACTAGCTATGCCGAAAAAAATAGCAGATCAAAGTAATATAAATACAATTTCTGATTTAGGAAAAATGGCACAGGATGCTAAAGTAGGATTCACATTAGAATTTGCTGATCGTGAAGACGGTTATAAAGGAATGCAAAAATTATATAACTATAAGTTTTTAAATGTGAAAACGATGGAACCGAAACTACGTTATAGTGCAATTCAATCAGGGGATGTTAACGTAATCGATGCATATTCAACTGATAGTGAACTGGAGCAGTATGGACTGACAGTGCTAAAAGATGATAAAGGGTTATTCCCACCGTACCAAGGTGCACCATTATTAAGAAAAGAGACGTTACAGAAATATCCTGAACTTGAAAAAGTATTAAATACATTATCTGGGAAGATTACAGATGAAGAAATGCGAAAAATGAATTATGAAGTAAATGTGAATGGAAAAAGTAGTGAAGAAGTTGCGAAACAATTTTTACAAAAAGAGAATTTACTTCGTTAATTTTACAAGAAATATACAAATTTATATGTATGAAATGACCGTTCATTACAAAATGACCGGTTTTTTTGTGCATACTTATACATTTTTTCAAAAAAGTATTCCATTTTTCTTCATTTTCTTTTAGAATAAGTAATGTTTTCCTGAAAAAATATAAGAGAAACGTCTATTAGAGAAAAAGGTGACTTTAATAGTTGAACGAACATAACACCTAGAATGACAGATGGGGTGGTACAAATAGAAAAGAAGTTAGGATTTTTTCCATTAATTGCATTAGTAGTCGGAACAATGGTTGGTGGCGGTGTTTTTAGTTTACCGCATGATTTAGCAGTAGGAGCAAATAGCGGCTCTATAATAATTGGCTGGTGTATTACAGCGATGGGAATGATTCCACTCGCGCTCGTATATCAAACGTTAGCAAGACAAAAACCAGAGCTTGAGGGCGGGATTTATAGTTATGCACGTGCTGGTTTCGGAGAATATATCGGATTTAACAGTGCTTGGGGATATTGGCTAGCAGGAATTTTAGGAAACGTTGCAACAATCATGTTACTGTTTAGTACATTAGGTTATTTCTTCCCCATTTTTAAAGGTGGAAATAATGTTGCGTCTATCGTTGGTGCATCACTTTTATTATGGACACTTCATTTTCTAATTTTATTTGGAATTCGTGAAGCATCTATTATGAATGTTATTGCAACGATAGGGAAATTAGTTCCAATCGTATTATTTATTGTTGTAATGGTAACAGCGTTTCGCTGGGATACATTTACACATGATTTTTGGGGAGAAGGAACGATCTCAGTTTCCTCTATACTTGGTCAAGTGAAAAATACAATGCTTGTAACTCTTTGGGTTTTCATTGGGGTTGAAGGAGCGGTTGTATTATCTGGTAGAGCGAAAAATAGCCGAGATGTTGGTAAAGCGACAGTACTTGGACTTATTTTAGTAATGTCTATTTATATTTTAATTTCTGTTTTGTCTATGGGAGCGATGACAAGAGGAGAGCTTTCCGTGTTAGAAACCCCGTCAATGGGACATGTATTAGAACATGTTGTTGGGACTTGGGGCGCGGTTGCGATTAACATTGGGTTAGTTGCTTCACTTGTAGGTACATTAATAGGCTGGTTTTTACTTGTTTCTGAAATTTCCCACGTAGCAGGAAAAGATGGCGTGTTTCCGAAAGTCTTTACGAAAACAAATAAAAAACAAACGCCACATATGGCATTATGGATCTCAAATGGCGTTGCCCAAATTATATTTATAATCGTTCTGTTTTCAGAATCAACATATCAAATTATGTATTTCATTGCTTCAACATCAATTTTAGTACCATATTTATTATCAGCGTTATTCCAATTTAAATTAGTTATTACAAACGAACTAAAAGATGCAAAAGTAAAAAACGGCTCGTTAGCTTTAATTGCTTCTACTTATTCTGTATGGCTTCTATATGCAGCGGGTTTGAAAAATTTATTACTTGTTTCAATCGTGTATGGAATTGGGATTATTGTTTACATGTATGCAAGAAAAGAAAAAGGAAATCGTTGTTTTAAAGGTATTGAGAGATATGTAATGTGGGCAATTGTTATCGCAGCTATCACATCACTTTATATGTTATTAACTGGAAATATAAAAATGTAAAAGTCCTTTTAAATAAAGGGCTTTTTTCTTTGTCTAGAGAATATTTAATACATAAGATATTCAGGAGGGATGAAAATGGAAGAAAAAGAACAGTTAACCAGAATTGTTGATTTAGCGAGTGAAGTAAGGAAAGTATTAGTGCAAGAATCCTTTTTTAATCATCATCCTGAACTACGAGGAGTGATTGAAAATTTAGCGAGTGCTGTAGAGAATTTGGCGGAATTACAGCAAAATACAGATGAAAACGCTGAAAATCGATTGCGATATGTACTTGCTAAAATGAAAATTGCTCATAATGCCATTTTACAAGAGAAAAAAGCATTTCCATCTCATTAATATACGTTTTAATTTTGAACCTGACGGATAACGTCAGGTTTTTTGTTTCTAGTTTTTCGTTTCTTTCATACACTAAGAATAGTATGAAAAAAAGAAGGTGACGAAGGTGAGATTACATAAAGCTCTTCAACCAAGTTTTATAAAAAGAATGTACTATATGAGGTTTATCGGAAAGTTTACAAAAGCAGAGAGAGAGAAGAATGGAGAGAACTTCTTTGTACAATGCCTATCGCCAATACCATTCACGTTACAAGAGCAATTAAAAAATGAACCATACGTATTTGAAGGTTTATGTAACAATAAAAAGAATGAAAAAGTCTTTTCGGAATTAAAGAAAAGAAAATTAGAAAAGCAATTGGTTATGTTTCGTCTCTATTATGAAAGAGGACATATATACGTGGAGTTAATTTGTGCAGAAGAACCACGAGAAATGGCCAATGGCTATAAAATGATTCCAGTACCTAAAGTTTCCGAATACAAAAAAGGAGAGTCTTTAGAAAGAAAACTTGGAAATGGCTATTTGTCATTTCTAATGCCAAAATATCCGAAAGACTTTGAGCCTCCCGAATTATTGTGGCAAGATGGAAGGTTATATGGAAATATATCTTTAAAGTCATCATCAATTAGTTCAATCGCATATTTTGAACAGCAGCGGGAATGTAAGTATATAGACTTAAATGACTGGATGAAGTATGTGGAAATAGCGGTAGAAGATCAATTGTATTTTGTAAGCAATCACATGTATGAGCAATTAAAAAAACGAATGACTGAGGAAGGTAAGCATGTAGAAGTAGAGGAAATAAAAGTGCACAAGGATGAATGGGAATGGGATGAGCGTGAATCCGTCTTTTTACAGTATGTAAAAAGTTTTGTACGTAATAAAGGGCTATATTTGGATGAAACGGACATTTATAATTTCCATATAAGTGCGAAAACAAATATGTTGACGATTCTAGGTGGTATACCAGGCGCTGGGAAATCCCGATTTGTGCAAGCTTATGCAGAAGCACTTGGATTACAGTATGGGGAAGAATTGGTTTGGATTCCGATTTCACCATCGTATCAAGAACCACATGATTTACTTGGTTACCTTCACCCAAATGGTACTTTTATTGAAAGTGAAACAAAATTAGTTAGGGCGTTAATGAAGGCAAAAGAAAATCAAAATCAACTATATATAATCGTTTTTGATGAAATGAATATGTCACATATTGAGCATTGGTTTACTCCATTTCTATCTGTTCTTCAACTTGAAAAGCAAAACCGTATTCTAAATTTGTATGAAGGTGTACAAGGAAAAGAAAATCCAATTCCATCAACAATTGAAATTGGTGAGAATATTATATTTGTAGGTACAGTAAATTTTGATGAAACAACGAAAGAACTCTCAGATCGATTATTAGATCGGACAAATTTAATAACGTTACAAAAGATTCCGTTTTGTGAGATGTGTATGGAACAAGAGAAAATTGTATTACAACCACCTCTGAAAGTAACTGCAGGAGAATTTCGTATAAGCTGGGTCAGGAATAAAGCGATGATTGAGGTGTTTTCTGAAGAAGAGTTAGAACTATTAGATAAGTTACATGTTGTATTGTCATCACATGATATGTCAAAGGGAATTTCATTTCGATGTGCAAACGCAATCGCTACTTACTTGCAAAATATACCGTTCCAAAATAATCATTCCTATATGATCAGTAGAGAAGAGGGATTTGATTTACAAATTAAGCAACGTGTATTGACGAAAATAAGAGGTACTGAAATGATGGTTGGGTCTTTACTTTCTGAAGACGTAAAAAGGGGGGCGACATTACTACCTCTTTTGCAATCGCCACTTGCAAACAGAGTATCTACATTTGAACACTCTTTAGCATATATAAGAGAAAAGCGTAGAGAACTGGAGCTGTATGGCTATGCAAAATGAAGGGCGATATGAAACAGAAATCGTTGATACGAAAGAAACGCTCCCTTTTGTATTAAAGTTAATTATTGGAACTGAGGCAAAGGGGGAATATATTTTATTAAATCGTCTTTGTACATCTACTACAGCATTAGTTCAATGTATTTATAAAGTACAAGAATTAAAACCAATTAGATTACATTACCATTATGAAAGTCCAATGAATATTACTTTTATATGGAATAAAGTATATGAGGGACAGAAAAATATAAAAGAGTCAAAATATGAAATAAATGAAAAAAAACAAAAGGTATTAATATATGAACATGGAAAAACGGAATTCTTTTATCCATGGCGTTGTGGATTATATCATTTTGAAGTGAATATAGAAGATAGAACGTATTATGGCGCATTTCAAATCGTTCCCAAAAATTTTTTTGATGATCAATTTGAAATGATTCAAAACTATGTAAAGTCAATTTTGAATGAGTTGATTTTAGATAGAGGTTATTATAAAAAGACTTTCTCTGCACTTAGTGATATTGAAGATTCTTCTTATTTAGTGTTACTTAGAAAGTTGCCGCAAAAAATGAAAAAGATAAAGCAAATTTTTAAGAAAATAGAATCGAGTTCAAAATTTATACATGAATATAAATGGGAAGAAAAAGAGCGGAAAGCAACGAGAAAAGGAGCCATAGTGGCGGAAAGAAAACCGTATGCAAAATATTATAATCGTAAGTTTATAGAACAAAAAAATAGTAAGGAAAATGCATTTCTTAAATTTAAAGCGATGCAATTTTATTTCTATTTACTTGAAGCTGAAAGTTTTTTGAGCCAAACAATTGAAATATTAGAAAGAGCAAAAAGAAAGAAATCAGAAGAATTTCAAGCTGTAAAAACGATTATACAAACAATTGAGCGTAATGGATCAGTGACCGATAGAGAGAAACAAAAGTATAAAAATATTCATTTACTAAAAGAGGCGGATTTGCGAAAAAGCTCTATGAAGATACAAGAATATAAAATATTAGCGCATTTTGTACATGAAAGTGTACAATACTTTCAAACTTTAATGCATTCTCCATTTTGGAGAGAAGTTTCCGAAACAGGTAACATGTACTCACATAATTTACCGATACCACATCAACAACTACTACAGCATTTAGATGTACTTCCACAATATACAGAACAATCTCCATCTTTATTATTTGTTTATAAACCAACATTTTTAGTGTATGAATATTACGCTTTTTTTATCGTTATTTCCATGTTAGAGCAAATTGGTTTTGAGGCTAGAAATTCCATTCGTGAACAAATTCAAGAACATTTTTATGTAGATGGATTACAGGATGGAACGACAGTAGTTTTACACCGAGATGATATTAGAGTACATGTCGCATTTAATGATTTAATTGAAACTCATCCCCTTATTGCATTAAGTAAAGGGAGTAATTTTTATAATGGAGAAGATACGAAGAAGCCAGACATTCGCTTAGACTGTTATGTAAAGGAAGAAGGGAAATACGTATATCAATCTTCTATTATTATTGAAGTGAAGTATAGCCCCATGTACAACATTTTTCAGCACGTTGGAAATACGAAGGCAACTGAGCAAATGTATAAGTACTGGTCTATAAAATATGTAGAAGAACAGGATGGAAAGAGAGTCTATTATCGAAGGGCCATTTATGAAGTTATTTGTGTATATCCAGGAAGTCATATGCATAGTAAAAAAATTGAGTCTGGATGTGGTGTGTTTTTGCAATTATATCCATATAAAACGAAACAAGGGGAAGAGAAATTAGCCGGAAAACATGGAATGGTACAAATTTTTGAGAAGTGGTTAAAAAGCATGAAGAAGTAAAAAAATCCTTTTTTATAAAGGATTTTTTTAGATTAAGAAGAAATATATGCTGTATGGAAGACAACTTTATACGATTTGAATTTGAAAGTAATATAAGTATGTTGTTAGAAGAACGGTACATGAGGGATAAAAGACGATTAAGATGGAATTTAATTCGTTTTACAGAATATAATAAGTCATAAATATTTTTAGTTGCATACGAAGATTTGTTCTTATATGATAGATAGTGAAAGCGTTATCAAAAACAGAGCGGCGATGGGAAAGGCGGGTAAATATGTTCCAGCGTGTTCAAACAAAAGAAGAACATTTTTGGTTCGAGCAACTATGGGGAGATTTTTGTGAAGAAAGAAACTTAATGTTCGTAGAACGTAATTTAAATCCATCACGATTTTTATTAATAGAAGATGAACATCATATTGGTACAGTAGAATGTATTAAGTATACGGAACCAGAGCAATCGAATTCTGAGTTTTTCTATCCGTTTTCTAAAAATGATTTAGTGAAAGATTTGAAAAATGTGTATGAAATAGGCAAGTTGAGTATTGCGAAAACGTCTCGTGGGAGAGGACACTTCAAAAGACTAACAGCTATTTTATTTATGCATGCATTAGAAACGAAAGCAGAATGGTATATTGCAGCAGTGACAAAAAGAATGTATATGTATTTATTAACACTCAGTTTCCCAATTGAACCGGTAGATAAGCCATTTCAGTTTCATGATACTTTACAAGGTGTACCAGTGCGAATTCATGCCCGAAAAGGGGCTACGCATTTGTATTCTTTAAAAGAATTTCGAGATGTGATTCAAGGGAATGCTCATGCACAGGCATTAATCGCAGAATACAGTAAAAATATTATGTTAACAAAATAAAGCGAAATGAATATATATAATAAAGAGAATGCTATTTTAATATGAAGTCATTCTTCATGAAAAAAGACCCTTATTATTTTAATAAGGGTCTAAAAATTATAATCCAAATATACTAAAAATCATTTTGCGGCGCTTCGGCTTCTTTTCTCGTTCATATGCTGGTTTTGAATCGGGAGTAATATATATTGGTTCTTCTTTCTTCAGGGAAGCTTCTAGCTTTTGAATTCGCTCTAACATTTCCTCCATTTCACGGCGATGTTGTAAAAGTTGGTACGTAACAACATCATTTGCCTTATCTTGCATTTGTTCTTCCATTCGATCTAGCCTTCTCGTAATAGTGTTTAATTGAGCTGCTAATTGCTCAAATTCATGTGATGATTTGTCTTGAACAATTGTATTTACTTGAGTTTTTAATTCTTCAACATCATTTGATGATGTTTTTTGAGTAGGGTGAGAGTTTTGAGACTGCTCTATTTGTGAAAGATGGAATTCTAACATTTGATCTAAATCTTCTTGTGTGAAAATAAAGTGACCATATTTATTTTTTTCTATCGTAAGATTTAATTGTTGTGCAATCCGGACAACAGCCTTTGGGCTAACACCTAATTTTTTTGCGATAAATGGTGTTTTATATTCCAAAATAATCCCTCCTATATATATCCTGTTGAATGATTTCGATCTATGAAGGAAGTTCCCTTCTAGTGTGACAAAAGAAGTGTGGAATCGGCAAAGAAAGTGTTTTTTCACGAAATGAAGCTGTGAAGAATATATCGTTTATATAAAATACTTTGTCTTAAGATTTAGAACTATTTGACTAAGGGAAATGAATTAGATTATCATAATGATAAATATCTTTTTTATGTATGCATATAATATATAAAAAGGTGGTTGCTAATGTAGAATTTTTTTAGAGTATTAGAATGCTTACTTCACTTGAATAAAATTAAGTAGGAGGTGGCTTCCTTGCTTACAATGTAGGTAAGGAGAAGTATTTGGACATATATAGTATAAGTATAGTGATTGTTTTAATTGCCTTAACGGCATTTTTCGTCGCAGCAGAATTTGCAATTGTTAAAGTGCGAAGTTCACGAATTGACTATTTAATTGCAGAAGGAAATAATCGCGCAACATCTGTCAAAACAGTCATTACAAACTTAGACGAATATTTATCTGCTTGTCAGCTAGGAATAACAGTTACAGCTCTGGGGATTGGGTGGTTTGGTAAACCGGCGTTAAAGCAAATGTTTGACACGCTTTTTGTAAATTTGAACATTTCTACTCAACTAGCAGACATTTTTGCTGTAATTTTAGTGTTTTTGTTTATTACATTTTTACATGTTGTAATAGGGGAATTGGCCCCAAAAACATTCGCGATTCAAAAAGCTGAACAAGTGAGTTTGTTTGTTGCTAAACCGTTAATTTTCTTTTATCGTATGGCGTTTCCATTTATTTGGATCCTAAATGGATCAGCCCGAATTATTACGAAGTTGTTAGGGCTGAAACCACCGAAAGGGCACGATGAGGTTCATTCAGAAGAAGAATTACGGTTGTTAGTTTCAGAAAGTTACAAAAACGGAGAGATTAATCAATCTGAATATAAATATGTAAATAAAATTTTTGAATTTGATGATCGTATAGCGAAAGAAATAATGGTACCCCGAACTGAGATGCATATTATAAGTAAAGAAATGCCTGCTGAAGAAGCTTTGCAAAAAATGTCTCGGGAAAAATATACGAGATATCCAGTTGTAGATGGGGACAAAGATCACGTAATAGGCTTTGTAAACTTTAAAGATATTTTCACAGATTTTGTGCAGCATAATGCAGTAAGTAATAAGAAAGTAGAGCAATATATTAGGCCAATCATTTTAGTTATCGACTCTATCCCAATACACGACTTATTTTTAAAAATGCAAAAAGAAAGAACGCATATTGCTATATTGATAGATGAATATGGTGGTACGTCTGGACTTGTTACAGTTGAAGACATTTTAGAAGAAATAGTGGGAGATATTCAAGATGAGTTTGATACGGATGAACAGCCAGAAATTCAACAAGTTAGTGAAACGAAAACAATACTAGAGGGAAAAGTGCTTGTTAGTGAAGTGAATACGTTATTAGGTTTAACAATTGATGATAATGGTGTTGATACAATCGGTGGTTGGATTTTAACGAAGAATATAGAAATTGCTGAAGAGGATTTCATTGAAATTGAAAATTATAAGTTTTGTGTAAAAGAATTAGATGGACACTATATAAAGAGATTAGAAGTTACAAAAACTGTAGAATCAATTGTTATTTTAGAAGATGAAAAACAAATTCCATTTCAAGAACAAATTAGTTCGTAGACTCTGCTATATGGCAGGGTTTTTTTGAGCATAATGTTTTTGGCAGAATAAGAGCTATGATACAATGGCATAAGTCAGACCTTTCACTAGGTGAAATATTGTTGTATACATATATTTGGAAGGGGAAGAGTTATGAAAAAGCATTTATATATAAATGGAGATTGGAAGTCTGTAAACACTTATAAACCATTATACGCACCATATTCTGAAGAAACGTTAGCGGAAATTGCACAAGGAACGGAAGAAGATGTACAAGAGGCTGTTACTGCTGCAAAAAATGCAATGAAAAAAATGAATACATTATCTGCATATGATCGTGCGACTATTTTAGAGAAGGTTGCACAAAAAATGGATGAAAGAAGAGAAGAATTTGCAGAGATTATTGCAAAAGAGGCTGCAAAACCAATTCGTGCTGCGAGGGGAGAAGTAGATCGTACCGTTCAGACATACAAATTTGCAGCGGAAGAAGCGAAGCGTATATACGGCGAGACACTGCCACTTGATGCAGCACCTGGTGCAGATGGGCGTATTGCATACACAATACGAAAACCGATAGGGGTTATAGGAGCTATTACACCATTTAATTTCCCATTAAATTTAGTGGCACATAAAGTCGGCCCTGCAATTGCTGCCGGAAATACAGTTGTGTTAAAACCAGCTGATCAAACGCCATTATCGTCTTACGCATTAGTTGAATTATTTGAAGAGGCAGGATTGCCAAAAGGAGCTTTAAATATTATTTCTGGTCCCGGTTCAACTGTAGGTGAGGCGATAGTTACAAATGATGATGTTGCTTCCATTACTTTTACGGGAAGTCCAAAAGTTGGAATTGGAATTAAGGCAAAGGCTGGGTTAAAGCGAGTTACGTTGGAACTGGGATCAAATGCTGCTGTTATTATTGATGAAGATGTAGAATTAACAGATGAAGTAATTGAACGTGTAAAATGGGGAGCATATGTAAACAATGGACAAGTTTGTATTTCGGTACAACGTGTTTTTGTACATGAAAAGAGAATGGATGAATTTCTTTCAAAGCTAAAGATAGCGATGGAAACAGTTGTTGTTGGTGATCCATTGCTGGAAGAAACGGACGTATCGGCTTTAATTTCGAAAAAAGATGTAGAGCGAATAGAAATTTGGGTGCAAGAAGCTATTAAGGAAGGTGCTACTGTTTTATACGGTGGTAAGAAACGTGATGCAAGGATTTTTGAACCAACTGTATTAACAAATGTTCCAGAGTATGTATCTGTTCAGTGCCAAGAAGTATTTGGTCCACTCATGACAGTAAATACATTTAAAGAATTTGATGAGGCAATTGAGCAAGTAAATCATTCACGTTACGGTCTACAAGCAGGTGTGTTTACAAATAATTTGTTTAAAGCAATGCGTGCAATTGATGAGCTAGAGGTTGGTGGTGTCATGATTAATGATATTCCAACGTTTAGGGTAGATCATATGCCTTACGGTGGTGTTAAGGAAAGTGGTACTGGGCGTGAAGGAATTAAATATGCAATAGAAGAAATGACAGAAATGAAATTAGTGTGTATTAAAAAATAAAGTAGATCGAGCTTAAACATCCTAATAAAAAACGAGCTGGAAATGTTTACGATTCCATACTCGTTTTTTTATTGTTTGTTTTACATTTCTCGGAACGATTTAATTTAACCAAGTGTACCTTTTACTTCATTTCTTGTTTGAAAATAGCATCTTCTACATAAATTTGTTCTTTGTCAACAGCAGTGCTATGAGATAATACTAAACCGATTGGTGTTTCTATGCCTTTATTTTGAACAATTGTAAAAGGAACATTTTTTTCATTTGCTAATTTAATGTATTTTGATAAATGTGGGTAAGCAATGCCACCATTTAGGAATATTTGTAATGATTGAGAAGAGCGCATGCTACTAGCTACTTCAGAATATACATTACTTTGCATTACTTGACCGATAGTTAAAGCGATTTCTACACGCTCACGTAACGTAGTTAAATACATATTACGTTCTTCTGGTTTGTTCTGCTTTTGGCCGTAAATGCCTTCTTGGAGATAATCTTCCACATTTTTATTTACCATATTTTTCACACCTTTCATTTTCTATTGTACGAAAGAATGAAGCAGGATGCAAAAAAAAGTCGCATCGAATGTAAAAAACTTTGAATGAAAGGAAGGAAAATGGAATGTATCAATCTAAACAATTAATAAAGACATTAAAAATTTTATCAACACATATTAACAAAATGTGACAATAATCTATTAACGAATCGCATTTTTTGTGTTAATATTCAAAATATAAAGGGTGTTCGTCGCATGGAAATGGAGGGAATGGGGGTTTTTCCAATCGATAAGGATATTAAAGAAGTATTTTGTTCGCACTTGAAAAACAACAGGCACCAATTCGTTGAGAACTGGAAAAACAAAATGATAATTTCCGATAAAGATCCATTTAAACTAGAAGCAGTTCAAAATGGAGAGGATTTATTAGAGTTAATTATCGAACTTACTATGGAAGAAAAAGATATAGATTATCTTCAGCCATTATGCGAGAAAATTGCTATTGAACGTGCAGGGGCAGATGCGAATATTGGAGACTTTGTTTATAATGCAAATGTGGGAAGAAATGAACTTTTCGAAGCGATGTGTGAATTAGATGTTAGCGCACGTGAATTGAAACCGATTATGGCCCAAATACATACTTGTTTTGATAAATTAATTTATTATACTGTTTTAAAATACTCGGAAATTATATCAAAAAATTTAGAGGAAAAACAGCAATATATTAACGAAACACATAAAGAAAGGCTGACGATTTTAGGGCAAATGTCAGCAAGTTTTGTACATGAATTCCGTAACCCACTCACTTCAATTATGGGATTTGTTAAATTATTAAAGGCAGATCATCCAAGTTTATCTTATTTAGATATTATTTCGCATGAATTAGACCAATTAAATTTTCGTATTTCGCAATTTTTACTCGTATCGAAAAAAGAAATGTGGAATGAATCAGAACAATTTTGGCTTAATGATTTGTTTCAAGATATTATACAGTTCTTATATCCGAGTTTGGTCAATGCAAATGTTTCAATTGAAAAGAATTTACCGTATCCAATTCCACTTGTTGGCTATCGGAGTGAAGTGAGACAAGTATTTTTAAATATATTAATGAACTCAATTGACGCTCTAGAATCAATGAAAGAAGAACGGAAAATTATCATTGATGTATTTGAAGAAGATCAATCGATTCGAATTGTGATAAAAAATAATGGGCCAATGATTCCAGCTGAAAGTGTAGAAATGATTTTCGAACCATTTGTAACTACTAAAAAGTTAGGAACTGGTATTGGATTATTTGTATGTAAACAAATTGTAGAAAAACATAATGGGTCTATCATGTGCCGTTCAGATAACGAATGGACAGAATTTCAAATTGTATTTCAAAAATAAACAGTCTACACCAAATGAATGGTGTAGACTGTTTTAATTCGTAAGTATAACGGCTTCTAATTTAGGATCTTTAGTTGAATAACCTAAAAGTGAAATTGTATATATGATGTTCGGTTCGACTTTGAAATTCGGTATAGTTAGTAAGACGCTGGGATTATCGGCGAGTGAAACTTCAATATCTGCTGTACCAGGACTAACTTCCAAAAAATCTGTTATTTGTTTAAAGAGTACATTTTCAAATAAATGATCTCCACCTTTTAAATCTACATTTACAACAGGGGTATCTGGAGAAAAATGTGCAAAGCGTATTTTTGCTTGACCAGCTGGTAAATGTGTATTATCAAGCATAGGTTGTAATTGTAGATGATTATCACTATTTATTGCGGAAAAAGTATAAGTGTGATTCCCCATTATTGGTACTAAAGCTGAAAAGATGGGAGTTTCATTTCCAACAGGGACAATATCTATACGGTATTTACCTTGCACTAATGTTAAATAGGGACTAAATTGTATAAATGAAATATTTTTAATAACCTTTTGCCCGTTTACTAAAATGTCAACCGCAGGTGTATTTGAAGCAGAGTGAAAAAAACGTATGTGTGACGGTAAAGCAGCTTCTTGTGAATCTCTTTTTTCATACGCCTGTACCAGTTTCGTAAGCGCATCGTAATATTTCATATATAGTTCTACATATTTTTTCGGATTTTTAAATTGATAGTAACGAGCGAGCTGTTCGTAACGTGCAGCTTCTTGTCCATATTTTTCGATTTCAGATTGAGACATGAATATTCCTCCTTTGTCATCATTAAAACTATATGCTTAACAAGAAAGAGGTTATGCGAAAAAATTGTTTTTTGAAGGAGAAAAGTTGAAAATTAATAAAGAGTATTGCTTATGGATAAGTGTTTTTTAGGCGAAAGAGCCTTATAATTTTCTAGAGTATACAGCAATATATCATCTATGTTGGATGATGATGTACCGATTACAATGTATATTTCGAAATAAAAAAACTTAAGAGCGTATGAAGTAACATATCGAAAACATGTCCAAAAATCCTTAGGAAACTAGGGATTTTTTTAATAATGGGCAAATACACATACAAAGTGATAATTGTCCTACATAAATTATAAAGGAAAGGTAGTTTAAATATAAGGAAAGGAATAAAATATTGGGATGGGGATATCCAAAAAGGAATTGTGAATGGAGTTATGGAAGGTTTTGTGCTTTACGATGTAGGATGAATTTTGAATTTGTAACATTATTTTTTCTATTTACGTTAGCAAGTGGCAGTATTAACCGATAAAAGAGCGTCGTGCCGAACTGATTAATGTGGTTAATCGGTTCTTTTTTTATTGTATAAAACGGAGGAGAATGTATGTGAAATATAGGTTTCTATAAAAATAATTGCTATGCATTTAGTAGGATTAATTGTCGATATTTGTTTGAAAATATGCAATATAAAGTAGGAGAATAGGAAGGAGTTTAAAGGGAGTTTCGTCGAAGTTTACAGAATGTCGGCAATTGAGGGAAGCTGATATTATGTTAAGAAAATATGTAGTGAAGCGTTTATTTTATATAAAGGAGGGTTATTGGAGCGTATAGATAAGGGTTGGTCTTCGTTTTAAGTTCCGAATTTTCTGTTTTCTAAATTAATATTTAGCACTCATTTGTATATTTTATAATAGTTTTTTGATAAAATCACTGCTTTCGCAGAAGGTTCTTTTTTATGAAAGAAACGTCAATTTTCTTCATATATATATACAAATTGGAGAAATGGGGGAGCGCTATGCGCGATTACTTAATTAAACCACTTGTTGGTCAGCCGTATCCAATGATTTCACATGGAAAAGGTGTGTATTTGTATGATCAAAACGGAAATAAATATTTTGATGGCTCGTCAGGGGCAATTACGGCAGGTATTGGGCATGGCGTAAAGGAGATTGCAGATGTTATAAAAAAGCAAGCAGAGGAGATTGCTTTCGTTTATAGATCACAGTTCACGAGTGAACCAGCTGAAAAATTAGCGAAGAAATTAAGCGATTTAAGTGTAGGAGATTTGAACTGGAGCTTTTTTGTGAATAGTGGTACGGAAGCAAATGAAACAGCTATGAAAATTGCAATCCAGCATTTTCAAGAGCGAGGTATTCAAGGGAAGCATAAAATTTTGTCACGATGGATGAGTTATCACGGTATTACGATGGGAGCCTTATCAATGTCTGGGCATCCACTGCGCAGACAACGTTTCGTGTCAATTTTAGAAGATTATCCAACTATTCCAGCTCCATATTGTTTTAGATGTCCGGTGCAAAAGGTATATCCAACTTGTCAGCTTGCTTGTGCGACTGAACTAGAAAGATCAATTGAAAGAATTGGTGCAGAACATATCGCAGCTTTTATCGCTGAACCGATTATCGGAGCAGCTGGAGGAGCAGTCGTTCCGCCGAAAGAATATTATAAAGTCATTAAAGATATTTGTAGTCATTACGATATTTTATTTATTGCTGATGAAGTAATGACAGGGCTTGGTCGTACTGGCGCATGGTTTGCGATGGAGCATTGGGGTGTAGAACCGGATATTATGACTCTTGGTAAAGGTTTAGGAGCTGGATATACACCGATGGCAGCGACGATTGTAAGTGACCGTGTTATGGAGCCAATTTTACGTGGATCGCGTTCTGTAATGAGTGGGCATACGTTAAGTGCAAATCCATTATCTGCAGCAACAGCTCTAGCTGTTATTGAATATATGGAGAAACATAATCTACCTGAAAAAACAGCAGAAAAGGGAGAGTATTTAATAAAAGGACTACAGAAAATTCAGCAACAATCGACAATCATTGCTGATGTGCGCGGAAAAGGGTTGCTGATTGGAGTAGAATTGCAACCGTTTACAAAAGCGTCGGAACTTATTTCGGTTGCAGCTAAAAATGGTCTTCTTTTATACCAAGCTGTTTCAGGGCAAGCAGGAAAAGAAGATAGTGCACTGCTTGTAGCACCGCCGATGACAACTACATATTCCGAGTTAGATGAATTACTTTCAATTTTTGCAAAAAGTGTAGAAGAAATGATGCAAAAAGGAGGGCATAGTATCGCATGACAACTATTACGAATACATTCGATAAATTAAAAGAGATAGAGGAAGTAATTTCTTTGTTCCACGATGATATGACATTAATGTTTGGAGGATTTGGGGGGATTGGATCCCCTCCATCTTTAATACAGGCGATTTTAGAAAAAGGAGTTACAAATTTAAATTTAATAGGAAATGACACGGGATTTCCTGATGTAGGAATCGGTCGTCTTGTTACGAATGAAAGAGTAAAATCATTAATTACTTCACATATTGGTTCAAATCCAAATGCAGGAAGACAGCTAAACGAAGGAAGGTTACAAATCGAGTTTTCTCCTCAAGGAACATTAGCAGAGCGTATTCGCGCTGGTGGTGTAGGACTTGGAGGTGTATTAGTTGATGTAGGTGTTGATACGATTGTAGAAGAGGGAAAACGTACAGTTGAAATGAATGGCAAGACATATTTAGTTGAAACAGCATTAACTGCTGAGGTTGCAATTGTATATGCGAAAAAAGCGGATCCGTTTGGTAATCTTGTGTTTGATAAAAGTGCTCGTAATATGAATCCTCACGTAGCTATGGCAGGGGATATAACGATTGTAGAAGCAGAAGAAATCGTTCCACTTGGAAGTTTAGATCCAGAAGAAATTGTTGTCCCAGGAGTATTTGTAAATTATATCGTACCGTCGGAAGGAGTGAATTGGAAATGGGTATGGGCATAGAAGTGAGAGATAAGATTGCTAGGCGCGCGGCGAAAGAAATACAAAATGGTATGATTGTAAATTTAGGTATTGGTATACCATCGCTTGTACCGAATCATCTTTCTGACGATATAAACGTTATGTTTCATGCGGAAAATGGAATTGTAGGTATGGGACCTACGCCAAGAAAAGGGAACGAAGACGAAAATTTATGTAACGCAGCAGGTTTACCGACTTCTCTTATTACAGGAGCGAGTTATTTTGATAGTTGCACAGCGTTTGGGATGATTCGAAAAGGTTTATTAGACATAACGATTCTTGGTTCATTACAAGTAAGTGAGAATGGTGATTTAGCGAACTGGATTGTACCAGGAAAACGCGTTCCAGGTATTGGGGGAGCGATGGATTTGGCACAAAAAGCGAAGCGGGTCGTTGTTGTGATGAATCATGTCGATAAATACGGAAATGCAAAAATTGTTTCGGAGTGTACATTACCATTAACTTCAAAGAAATGTGTAGATTTAATTATTACGGATATGGCAGTTATGGAAGTGACGCAGGGTGGACTCGTTTTACAAGAATTAATGAGTCCATACACAGTGGAAGATATAAAACAACATACAGAAGCTGATTTTAAAATTGGCTCTAACTTACTAGTAATCGAATGAGGGGAGATGTAATATATGGAGCAATTAAAAAAGAAAATTTGTGATTATATCGAGAGTCATGAAGAGGAAAGCGTAAAATTTTTAAAACGATTAATTCAAGAAAAAAGCGTATCTGGTGATGAAAGTGGTGCGCAGGCAATTGTAATTGAAAAATTACGTGAGCTAGGTTTAGATCTTGATATTTGGGAACCTTCATTTTCTAAAATGAAAGATCATCCTTATTTTGTATCACCGCGTACAAGTTTTTCAGATAGCCCGAACATAGTGGCAACTTTAAAAGGAAGTGGCGACGGGAAATCTATGATATTAAATGGACATATTGATGTCGTACCAGAAGGAGATGTGAATCAGTGGGACCATCACCCTTATAGTGGTGAGCAAATAGGGAATCGTATATATGGTCGTGGAACAACGGATATGAAAGGCGGCAATGTCGCACTGATGCTTGCGATGGAAGCCATTATTGAATCTGGTATTGAATTAAAAGGAGATATTTATTTTCAAAGTGTAATTGAAGAAGAAAGCGGCGGGGCAGGAACATTAGCGACTATATTACGAGGATATAAAGCAGATGGTGTCATTATTCCAGAACCAACTAATATGAAGTTTTTCCCGAAACAACAAGGGTCCATGTGGTTTCGTCTACATGTGAAAGGCAAAGCAGCACACGGTGGAACGCGTTATGAAGGAGTAAGTGCAATTGAAAAAAGTATGTTTGTTGTAGATCATTTGAGAAAATTGGAAGTGAAGAGAAATGACCGAATTACAGACCCGTTATTTAAAGGAATCCCGATTCCAATTCCAATTAATATTGGGAAAATTGAAGGTGGGAGCTGGCCAAGTTCTGTTCCTGATTCATTAAATTTAGAAGGAAGATGTGGTATTGCGCCGAATGAGACTATAGAGGCAGCAAAAGAAGAGTTCGAGAATTGGATCGCTGAATTAAATAATGTGGACAATTGGTTTGTTGAAAATCCTGTAGAAGTAGAATGGTTTGGAGCGAGATGGGTTCCTGGTGAACTAGAAGAAAATCATGAGTTAATTACGACACTAGAGCATAACTTTGTTGAAATCGAAGGGAATGAACCGATTATTGAAGCATCTCCGTGGGGGACTGATGGAGGTTTATTTACACAAATCGCAGGTGTACCAACGATAGTATTTGGTCCAGGAGAGACGAAAGTAGCACATTATCCAAACGAATATATAGAAGTTGATAAAATGATAGCTGCCGCAAAAATTATTGCATGTACATTACTAGATTGGTGTGAGGTGAAAAAATGAAATACTATGAATCTTTTAGAGAACAGACGAATGACTATACAGTAGAAGGCGTTTTAGATTATTTTAATAAACGTATTCGAGTAGACCACTACACAGGAAATATTGAGAGGATTATCCAAACAATTGACGAATTAGCAGAGAAGCATTCTTTCACTAAATGTATTATTAAAGGAAAGGGAGAGCATGTTTCTACATGGCTCTCTTTCGGTTTTTTATTGGAAGCAACAATACCGCATTATTTTCAAGGTCACGATGCATACTTCTTCGTGAAATTTATTAATGATGAAAGACGGAATAGTATTCATTGGGCTGAGGAAGATACTATTTTAAGCGGTGTTAAAGCGAAAGAAGTAAAGGAAAAAATAGTCCCAGAGAAATTTTTATTAAGAAAAGCGACAGAAGAGGATGCGGAAGAATTAGCGGCTGTCTTTGGAAAAGTATTTGAAGTTTATCCGACTCCTTTAAACGAAGCGAGTTATGTAAAACAAACGATGAAGGAAGACGATACAATATACTATGTGTACGAATTCGAGGGGGAAATAATTAGTACAGCATCTGCAGAAATGAATATAAAAGAAGGAAATGCAGAATTAACGAATTGTGCTACTTTACCCGAATATCGTAAGCATGGGTTTATGAAAAGTTTACTAATTAAGTTAGAAGAAGAACTGCAAGAAAAATCGATTTTCTGCTCCTATACAATTGCTCGATCACTTTCTTTCGGAATGAATGCGGCCTTTCATCAGTTAGGTTATACGTATACAGGAAGACTGGCGAACAATTGCTACATTTTCGATAAGCTGGAAGATATGAATATATGGGTGAAAGATTTGTCTAAATAGTACGGTATAAAAAATAGAACGGAATCGTCATGCTTATAATCGCATATAGGTATGCCGGAAATTCAGCATGTGATTGCTGGATTTTCGGCAAAAGGGGGGATGACATTGCTAGCAGTTTCGACACAAGAAGTCATTGAAGCGATTTTGGGCAGTATTGATGAGGCTATACACGCAGTAGATGAAAATGGTATTACAATTTTCTATAATACTGTAGCTGCAAAACACGATGGGTCAAAAATTGAAAAAGTGTTAGGAAAACATTTGTTAGAAGCGTTTCCTTCTTTATCTAGGGAAACAAGTACGTTAATGAAAGTGTTAGATACAAAAAAACCAATCGTTCATCAAGTTCAGCATTATCAAAATTTAAATGGGGAAGACATTTGTACAGTAAATACGACGTTACCTATTTTTATAGATGGAAATATTGCTGGGGCTGTTGAAATTGCAAAGGATTATTCCACAGTTCAAAAACTTACGGATACAATTGTAGATTTGCAGTCAAAAATAAAGCGGTCATCTAGAAAGAAAGCAATCAAAAAGCATGTTGCATTTGAGACAATCGTGACGAATGATGCTCGGTTTAAACAGACGAAAGAATTAGCACAAAAAGTAGCGCCAACTGATGCAAATGTTTTAATATATGGGGAAACAGGGACAGGGAAAGAGCTATTTGTACAAGCGATTCATGAAGCTTCTAAACGGAAGAACAAGCCATTTATTGCACAAAACTGCGCAGCTTTGCCAGAGTCGCTATTAGAAAGTTTATTGTTCGGAACGACGAAAGGTAGCTATACTGGGGCAATTGAACGAGCAGGGTTATTTGAACTTGTAGATGGTGGGACATTGTTTTTAGACGAACTGAATTCAATGCCTCTCGATTTACAAGCGAAAATGCTACGTGTATTAGAAGATGGTGTAATTCGTCGAATTGGTGATAATAAGACGCGAAAAGTAGATGTTCGCGTTATTACCGCAATGAATCAGCCACCAGAAGTATGTTTAAGAGAGAATAAAATTCGTACGGATTTATATTATCGATTAAATGTCTTTTCATTATATATTCCGCCGCTACGTGAAAGAACTGAGGATGTATTATTATTAGCGTCTTATTTTTTGAACGAATATAATAAAAGCTATAAAAAAGGTGTACTTCAAATGGATAAGGAAGCGAAAGAAAGACTACAAGCTTATCAATGGCCTGGCAATGTTCGTGAGCTAAAACATACGATTGAACATGCTGTCATTATTGCAGAAAGGGATACACTAACAGCCAATTGTTTACCGCGTACATTTCGGAAAGAGAATCTGCCAAAGAAGAAGAACATATTGCCACTTAGAGAAGCACTTCATCAAACGGAAAAGGAATTAATAGATCAAGCGTTAATTGAAACGGAAGGGAATATATTACAAGCTGCAAAAATGTTATGTATCCCTCGCCAAACGCTTCAATATAAATTGAGTAAGTACGACAAAACCGCCGAATAATTGGCGGTTTTTGTGTGTTTGCACCAATAAAAGCGTGTTTACATATATAAAAAGTAATGAATATGATAGTATGTATGGATTTCATACAGTTCTTACAAATATTTTTTTGTTTATGTAATAGCGTTCTCCGTACATTTACTTATCAATAATGTAAAGTTGGCATAACTATTGCTTATATAAAGGATGAGCGTATAAAAAGGGGGAATAGCAATGTTACATGATGTATACAAACCAAATCGTCACTGGAAGGATATCGAGTTGTGGAAGGATGTTACTGAAGAGCAATGGAATGACTGGGTTTGGCAATTAACGAATACGATCAAAACTTTGGATGACTTAAAGAAAGTGATTAATTTAATACCTGAAGAAGAAGAAGGCGTTAAAATTTCAACAAAAACGATCCCGTTAAATATTACACCGTACTATGCTTGGCTAATGAATCCTGATGACCCACGCTGTCCGATTCGGATGCAATCTGTACCGATCTCGGAAGAGTTATATAAAACAAAATATGATTTAGAAGATCCGCTTCATGAAGATGAAGATTCACCAGTTCCAGGGCTAACACATCGTTATCCAGACCGCGTATTGTTCTTAGTAACGAATCAATGTTCTATGTATTGTCGTTACTGTACACGCCGTCGTTTTAGTGGACAAATTGGAATGGGTGTGCCGAAGAAACAATTAGATGATGCGATCGGTTACATTCGTGATACACCACAAGTACGAGATGTATTAATTTCTGGTGGAGACGGTCTTCTTATTAACGATAAAATTTTAGAATATGTATTAAAAAATTTACGAGAGATTCCGCATGTCGAGATTATTCGTATCGGAACGAGAGCGCCGGTAGTATTCCCGCAGCGTATTACAGAAAACTTATGTAACATTATTAAAAAATACCATCCAGTATGGTTAAATACACATTTCAATACTTCTATTGAAATTACAGAGGAATCGAAAAAAGCATGTGAAATGCTAGCGAATGCTGGTGTTCCAGTCGGAAACCAAGCAGTAATTTTAGCTGGTATTAACGACAGCGTTCCAATTATGAAAAAACTTATGCATGACTTAGTAAAAATCCGTGTACGTCCATACTACATTTATCAATGTGACTTATCTGAAGGTATTGGTCATTTCCGTGCACCAGTATCTAAAGGTCTTGAAATTATTGAAGGTTTACGCGGTCATACATCTGGTTATGCGGTTCCAACATTCGTTGTAGATGCACCAGGAGGCGGCGGGAAAATTGCGCTTCAACCAAACTATTTAATTTCGCAAAGTGCAGATAAAGTTGTGCTTCGTAACTTTGAAGGTGTTATTACAACGTATCCAGAGCCAGAGAGCTATATCCCAGGAAGAGCAGAAGGGTACTTTAAAGAAATCTATCCAAACTACGAAGAAAAACGTTCAGATGTTGGTATCGCAGGTCTTATGAGTGATAAGAAATTTAACCTTGTTCCAGACGATTTACAGCGTATGAGCCGTCGTAAAGACTATGAAGATAATGACACTCATGCATCACTAAAAGATAAACGTGATAAGCGTGATCAACTTAAAGATAAAAAGTATCAATCGCAAATGGCTAAATTAGAAGAAAACGACAAAAAAAATGAGGATGATGCAGTATGAATTGTATGTGGTGTGACAGTACAGAAGCGAAAGAAAGCCTGAATACTGTATATTGGGAATTACCAGATGGTACGAAAGCCATTGAAATCCAAGAGACACCATGCATTTCTTGTTCCTCATGTGGTATGGACTATCAAGCAGATCAAACAGTGAAAGAAATAGAAGATCAATTGTTTCTAATTTATACGAAAGATTTACCAAAACAACTAACATATGAAGAATTAATGGGAAGACCACGTCTATTAAAAAGAAATTATTTCGACTTTTAACCAGCATTTATGCTGGTTTTTTTCTTTTTTGCCTTGTATAATGTATCCAAGTTAGAAAGGTAGGGAATATTTTTGAAAAAGACATTTTACCACTATATGATGAAGCATCGTGCAGCTTTATTTAGTAATGAAGTATCGAATTTAGCAGAAGCAATGTATGATGATTTAAGCTTTCCAAAGCAATCTGAAGATTATGATGAAATTAGTTCATACTTAGAGTTAAGTGGATTGCTAGAAAGTATGTCTATATTTGATGAAGCTTGGGATTTATACATACAAGAGAGATAAGAACTATATGAAATTTTTGACGTGAAGCTAGTCTATTTGCTAGCTTTTTTTACGTTGTAAATAATTTTTTTATACGGTGATATTTTTTATTGAAAAAATTTATGAATATACGCTTCTGTGATAAGCGTTTTTATGTAGGTTGCATATACTGTTATCAAAATCACGACGTCAAAAAAAGGAGAGATATAGATGGCGAGAAAAAAGCAACCTAAATATAACGTAGGGGACATAGTCGTGATTACGCTATATGGAACCGTTGGTAAAATCACAAATATGAAGGTTTTAGATGGAGTTTACGTTTACGAAGTCAATAATCACGATGGGTTTTACGTAGAGCAAACGTTGCAGCACGTTTCAGAGCAAGATATGAAAAAAGGTGAAACTGAGTGGATCGAATTAAATTATAATTTCACATTTGGTGATCTCGTGCAAGTAACAGGATACGATAAAGATGTGTTTCGAATTGTTGGTTTTCGTACAGAAGTATGGAGATATAAAAATGACGCATGGGAAGATACTATATACGAATTGTCACGAATTACGGATGGAGAATGGTTAGAAGCGGATGAATCAGATTTAACGTTACTTGCTAATGCTCAAACGGCAAATGCAATTTTGAAGAAAATGAAACAAGATAAAGCTGGTATGAATAAATTAGATTTAGGGAAATTAAAGTCAATTAACAACTCAAAAAAAGTGAGTGTTAAGACAAATCGTCAAGAGATCATTGATGGATTACTTGATATTTATAACGATTATCAATTGTTATTCGATACATTTAAAGATGAAGAATACAAAATTGTTATGGATGTTGTTCATAATTATTTAGTTAAATTGACAGAGAAAAAATAGTTAACTAGAAAGAGAGAATGAATTGAACAACAACATATGCAGTATAAGGTATGCCTACAATTATTAAAAAAATAAAAAGCCATTTAATAAGAGAGTCTGCCCATTGATCTTCATGCATGAACTCTTCTTTTGTTTGCCCTACTTCTTGTTCTACCTCATATTGGTATTCCATAATTAAATCCCCCTTTTTTGATAGCTTGTACTACCATCGTATGCATCTCGTCCAAAGGATATGACCTATAAAAAAAGAAAAACTATTTTTCTAATCTCATATACATAATTTTGAGATTTTTTCATAAAACAGAAATAAAGGAGTGATGCTCATGAAGGAAATTGAGGTCGTAATTGATACGGAAGAGATTGCGGAGTTTTTTTATGAGCAACTAATTGAAAGAGGGTACGTCCCAAAACGAGAAGAAATTGAAGATCTCGCAGATATTACATTCGAGTATTTATTAGAGAAATGTATGATTGATGAAGTTTTTGATGAAGAGGATGAGTGAAAGTAACGGCGGGCTTAACTCGTCGTTTTTTACTCTTTACAAACTTGTCACAAATATAGTCGGAAATTATTGGTATAATTAAAAGAAAATTTTACTCAAGAGGTGAAGGGATGTTCAAAAAAATTATTGATTCTTTATTAGGTAGGAAAAAGTATCGTTCGCATTCTAGTAGTGATTATCGCCATAGAGGTCGCTCTTATTCAAGTAGCGATTATAAACGACGTTCATCCGGTTATGGGCATCAGCATTATAAAAGAAAACGTAAAAGTCGTAGCTTCTTTTCAAGTAGCTGATGAAATGGCATCGTATACTAGCTTTATTTGATAGACCACTGCGAAAAAATACAATCGTTGCAGAACGTTATAAAATTGAATCAGTAATTGGAATGGGCAGTTATGGGCTTACATATGTCGTTAATGACTTACAAATAAATAGATATAAAGTCTTAAAACAATTAAGACAAAGTAAACAAAGATATGAGTCTGGTAGAAAATCATTTGAACAAGAGAAAATGATTTTACAAACATTAAATCATCATGCAATTCCTAGTTTATATGATCATTTCGTATGGGAGAAAAAAAGCTTTTTCGTGATGGAATATATGCCTGGTAAAAATTTTGAAGATTATATTTTCTTAGATGGGCATGCATATACAGAACGTGAAGTTTTAAAAATTTTATATGAAATATTAGAAATTGTATCGGTGTTTCATAATAAAGGTATAATTCACCGAGATTTACGTATTCCGAACATATTAATGAAAGAAAACCAAATTAGTATTATTGATTTTGGATTAGCTAAATTGAAGGGTGAAGGTGATGAAAGAGCTACAGCTTATGAAGGTGAACAAGCTTTGATGCGAGAAGTTCACTTTCGTAGCGATTTTTATGCGCTTGGTCACTTCTCGTTATTTTTATTATATGCAGGCTATGAATCTAATGAAAAACATGAAAAACCATGGTATGACGAATTAACTTTGGAAAATTATAACCGTGAAATGCTTATGCGAATGTTACAAATAAAAACGCCGTACTATGAGAATGTACAAGATTTAAAAAAAGATATAGCTTTTGCTTTAGAAAGGATGGAGGTTCCATGTTTCAAAAGTTTTTAGCAAGTGTTGGTATTGGTAATGCAAAAGTAGATACAGTTCTTGAAAAAGATGAGTATATTGTTGGAGAAGAGATACTAGGGAAGGTTCATATAACTGGTGGTTCAGTTAGCCAACAAATTGAAAGCATTTACTTAACGTTATCGACGTCGTATGTACGAGAAGTGGATGATAAAAAAGTAACAGCAACATATGATTTAGAGCGAGTTCGTTTAACAGAACCTTTTTCTGTTGAGCCGAATGAAAAAAAAGAAATTCCATTTTCATTTATAATGCCAGTTGAAACGCCGCTTACACTTGGAATGAAAACAGTTTGGGTGCATACAGGTCTTGATATTAAACGCAGTATAGATCCAAGTGATCGTGATTACATTCAAGTGTTGCCTAATGCACTATTAAATAGTGTGTTAGAGAGTGTAAATCAATTAGGTTTTAAAGCGCGTCATATAGAATGTGAAGAATTACCGTATCGATTACGTAAGCAAGTTCCGTTTGCACAAGAATTTGAGTTTGTTCCTGTTTCCGGAGAGTATTATGGGAAATTAGATGAACTAGAATTATTAATCTTACCAAGGGCTTACGATCGCCTAGAGATTATTATGGAAGTAGACAGAAAATCTCGCGGATTAGCAGGTTTATTTGCAGAAGCGCTTGATCTTGACGAGAAAGTGATTCGCTTTACAGTAACGAATGAAGATATTCCAACAATGCAAGAAAAAATTAATAATTATATTTTTAAATAAACTATGCATAAAAAAGAAATGGAGAGGAAAACTAAAACAACCGCTCCATTTTTTTGTATAGTGAGGTTATGTATGTGAAACGATATCGACATTTATACTTGTTAAGTTTTACGCTACTCATTTGTTTTGTCGTATTATCACTTTCGTATCATACCGCTTGTATTGAGAAATTTGACAATATAGTCGCGCATTTTATTCAAAGCTTTCGAAACGATTACTTGACAGCCTACTTTACTTGGGTATCTTTTATCGGTTCCAAAAGAATATATTTTCCGTTACTCATCATTCTTGTAATGTATTTTCTCGTTAGAAAAAAGTTGCTTAGTGCATTACTTCTAACAATTAATTATTATGGATCTCGTTATTTAAACAGTATGCTTAAACTATGGTACGAACGAGCAAGACCTGATGTAACACAGCTTGTTACTGCAACTGGATATAGTTTTCCGAGCGGTCATACGATGAATGCTACTGCTTTTTTAGGATTTATTGCATACGTCACAATTACTGAAGAACGTATTACATTGCATAAAAAATTGTTGATTATTTTTATAGCGAGCTTTGTTGTATTATCTATTTCAGTTAGCCGAATATATCTTGGCGTTCACTATCCATCTGACATATTAGCAGGATGGGCAGCTGGCGGTAGCTGGCTCGTTTTATGTGTTATATTTCATAAAGCGTTCATTAAAAAAGAACCTATGTCATAATAGGTTCTTTTTCCATTGGTTCAACATGAATGTGTGCATGGTAAATGCCAAACTTTTTCCGAAGCATAGCCTCGATGTTGTCAGTAATACAATGACTTTCACCAACATCCATACGAGCATCTACCTCGATTGTAATATCAACGTACGTTTGATTCCCGTACATACGCGCGCGAATGTCTACGATGTTTTCCACGCCACCAATATGTTCAATAGCACCAGCGTACTCTTCCATCTTATCTGGATCGATTCCATCCGTTAACATATGAGAAGCTTCTACGAAAATCTCCCATGCAGTTTTACAAATAATAAGGCCGACAATTAAAGCGGCAATAGGATCTAAAATAGGCATTTGGAATTGCGAACCGACAATACCTACTACTGTACCAATACTTACGAGTGCATCTGATAAATTATCCTTTGCAGCGGCTTCTAATGATTTGCTTTTTGTGCGCGCTGCAATCTTTTTCGTATACAAATACACAAAGTACATAACGACAGCAGAAAATAAGGCTACCCATGCAGCAAGTACATTAGGTGCTGCTTGTTTCGGATTTAAAAAAGATTGAATAGCACTAATAATAACTTCTAAACCGACCGTTGCCATAATAAAAGAAGCAACAAGTGATGCAATTTGTTCTGCGCGCGAATGCCCATAAGGATGATCTGGATCACGAGGTTTACGAGAGATTTTTAGACCAATTAATATAGCTAAAGAAGCACCGATATCCGTTAAGTTATTTAAACCGTCAGCACGTAATGCGCTAGAGAGGGTAATATAACTGATGATGATTTTCATAGAGGATAAAAATATGTAGGCCATAATGCTGACAATAGCACCTTTATCAGCTTCTTTATGAGAAAGAGTATCCATTTTAATCACTCACCTTTCTACAAGGAATTTCTTTCTATAAATAGAGTACCAAACGAAACTCGTGTGGGTCTATACAAACATTGTTGACGTTTTTTAGGTTTTTAAGAAGGGGATAACAAAGTTTCGTGAAGGAAAAATATGTTGTAAAGTGCAAAGTTAGGGTGTGAAATTAATTGGGATTCATTTACAATTAAAGGGTGGGAGGGTAAGAGGATGAAAAAACTAATATTTTTCTTACTATGTATTGTTCTTATAATGATTGGGTGTAATTCATCAAATAACGAAAATGTGAAGGAACATAATATTTCTAAAGTATCCATATCTACTTTTAATGGATACGGTGGATTAAATGAAAATTATTTTCTAAACATGGAAGACAAACAAATAATCAATGGAATTAATAATATGTTTAATGGCATGAAAAAACCAAAGAAAAGAGGCGAAACACCACAATACGATATACTAATTACATATGAAAATAGTGATACGAAGGGTATCCATTTATACCTCGGAGATGAAGGGGAAAGGAGTGTAATTATGTACATTGGTCATGAAGACACTGTTTATTACACTTCTGAAGAAATGACGAAACAACTACGAAAGATAATTGTGAAAAAAGATTAAAACCCTCTAGAAATTATTTTTCAGAGGGTTTTAATCTTAGTATGCTTCTAAAAACTCAGTAACTTGCTCTTCAGTTTTTGCGTTAGCACTATGTAAGTGGCCTAGCTTCTCACCATTTTGATATACAAGTAAACTTGGAATACCCATTACTTGATACTCTTCAGCGATACTTGGGAACTCATCTTTATTAATAGAATACCATTCAAACTTATTGAACTCTTCCATTACATCTCCGATAAAGTTGTCCATACGCACACAATCTGGGCACCATGTAGTAAAGAACTTAACAACTACTGGCTCCTCACTTGCGATAATGTCTTTGAATTCCTGTTCTGATTTGATTTCTTTCATGTTTTGTTGCTCCTTTTTCACTATCAATATTTTTGATTGTTTAGTTGGTGTATTTGCTGTGAAATGAAAACTTCTAACGAGAGTTTTCTTTCTGAATAATTCGTTTGCAAATTGATCCACCGCAGTTTCTTGAAGTCCTGGTACAACATGGAAGTAATTGTCTAATGTGATACCTACTCTGTTAAGTCCTAAACGTTCGCTAATGATCTTCGGATGTATACCTTAGAAACTAGAAACGAATATTAGGAACCTCACTTTTCTTTATAAGCTTTTTCTAGGGTTGTGTCAAACTTCTGAATTGAAAGGTTACTATTATAAGTAGGGTAATTCAAAGTGTATTCATGATAGCCATCGCTATAACGTTCTTTTCTCACATATTTTTAGGAGAAGTTTATGAAGTGCCCGTAATGTGATGTCGGATAAAACAAGCAATCTCTTTCCGGTACTTAGAGAAGGTAAACGGTGGATGATCACTCATAAATTTTATGAGTGAATAAAACAACAAGCAGGAAATTCAAAAAAGATGTAGGGGATGCATATATGAATTTAGAGGAATCGTTATAAGAACTTATTCGTGAAGTTGTGAGAGAAGAGATTAGGGCGGTGTTAGCTGAGTTCCAGCAATAATCACAACCAAATAAAGAAATGTGGGTGAAAGAAGCGTGACTAACAAGGGGGGGATGTAGATGTGGTAGAAAAAGATCATTATATTATTCTTTCAGAGGGGGAATTAGGATGTTGAAATGGGTAAAGAAACTGTTTTCAAAAAACGCCCACCTTGCATTGTTTGTGAGAAACAAGAAGGTGAGCTTCACTTAAAGGAAACGAAATGGATTTGTGAAAATTGTGCCCAAATTACGCATGAACAAGGTATTGAAATAGATACAAATACCCTTTTACACCTTATTCCATAAATAAGAAAGCTGGTGGGCTTCTGATTCAAGAGCTATTAAATGATCATTATTAATAGAGTTATTCGTATACATTCTGTTCTTCTGGATATTAAGGACTGTATAATTCACATCGTTATATTCATTTGAAAATGTTGATTCATTTAATAATGTCAGTGTTGAGTTGATGTTATATTTATCAATTCGCTCTTTTTTTCCTTTGAAAAACAGTTTAATAAGATGTGGCTCATCATTAATGAGCAAACCGAGTTCAGGTGATGAGCGGACGATTAAATTATCTGATAACCAATGTGATTTACCTGGATCGAACCAAGAGACATCTTTGTTTTTAATAAATTTTTTGTACTGCTTTATAACATCAATGTAGTTTTGCTTTTTCTTCTGGTCAACAGTTTGTACTAATGTTTCAAAACATTCAAAAGGTAGTTCGTTTTTATGAAATTTAATAACAGTTTCTCGTAATTGTTTCCAGTAATCAAAAATCGGGTGATATTCAGGTTGAGATTTTAGATTCTTTACAAAATTTGTTTTTGCTGCACTACTTTTCAGTGTAAAGTCTAAAAATTGTGTAAGTCCCACTTTAATTTCCGCCATGTGACACCCCCTTTCCGAACATTACTAATTCGATAGCGGAAAGGGAAATCCTGCATTTTTAAGGAGGTGAACTAGATGCTAGAAAAACCTATGTTCATACACATGGAAGTTGAGGGAGAGTAATATTAAAATTTCATTTGTTTTTTACTGTAATAAATAAATTCATTTGAATAGAAGTGAAAAATAGAGGTTTGCCTTAGTCATTTATGAAAGCTGAGAATATTTATAACCATAGGAGTAAATACACAGGTCCGATTTTTGTAATGATGGAGGGAATTGATGTGGACATAACTCAAAGCATGGCAAGAATAGTGGTTAATGGAAAGGATCTTTCGTTTATTTCAGTTAGAACTTCTGTATGGAATCAAGGACCTGTAAATGATTTAATTGTTTCGACAAACTTGAGAGTCGAGGAGCTTTATCAGTTTATGTGGTCGCAAGTTCCAGTAATGCTTGCGATGTATTTTCTTCAAGGAGCGGACTTAATGCGGTTTGCTAGAATTAATGGGATTAATCAAAGGGTAACGGGAGAATATATATATCATTTCACTTGGGGATAAAACGAATGTAAAGTAGCTTAACAGCTGCTTTTTTATTTTGTAAAAGAATTTTAGAAGATTAGAAAATATGATTAGAGAGTGATATAGATAATTTGTGACTGTTTTTCAAGTTCGTAAAGTTAATCAGTTACTTCATTTCATACAAGCGGGGCTATGAATATGAAGTTTTTAAGGAACGCAAAAAAACAGAGAGACATATATTTTTGGCTCTCTGTTTTTTTTATTCACAAATAGTTCCAGTTGCTATACCAGTTGGAGCAATACCTACTGGCATCGTATCTATAACCGTGTTGGTAGCAGTATTGATAACAGAAACAGTATTGCTACCTTGGTTTGTAACGTAGGCGAGAGTGCCATCTGGTATGATGGTTACTTGATCCGGGGATAAGGCAACAGGAATTGTATTAATTACAGTATTTGTCGCCACGCTTATTACGGATACATTATTACTAACTTTATTTACAACGTAAATACGTGTGCCATCTGGTGTAATATCTATACCAACCGGTTCAGTACCTACGTTAATTGTATTAATTACGGAATTAGTAGCGGTGTCAATAACAGAAACAGTATTGCTGTTTTGATTTGTGACATACGCACGAGTACCATCTAGTGTAAAGACGATTATTCTAGGACGAATGCCAACAGAAATGGTAGCGCTAACTGTATTAGTAGCAGTATTAATAACAGAAATATTGTTGCTTAGTTCGTTTGCAACATATGCAAAAGTTCCATTTGGAGAAACAGTGATTCCTTGCGGATCGTTACCAACAGGGATGGTATCAATAACCGTGTTAGTAGCGGCATTAATAACAGAAACATTATCACTCGCGTGATTTCCAATATAAACAGTTGTGTTATTTGGTGAAACAGCTACGCCAATTGGATCAGCCCCAACAGGAATGGTAGCAATAACTGTATTCGTAGCAGTATCAATTACAGAAACGGTATCAGAAAAAATATTAGTAACATAAGCACGAGCGCCATTTGGTGAAACTGTTACTTCAAGAGGTGCATTACCTACAGTAATTGTATCAACCACAGTATTTGTTCCGGTGTTAATTACAGATACTGTATCATTTGTAGGGTCATCTATGAGTCCTGCATTTGTAACATATACTAGGAAATTACATGCAGGCCCAGTAGGCCCAGTCGGTCCAGTAGGCCCAGTCGGTCCAGTCGGCCCCGGTGGACACTCACAATCGCCAGTGGGCCCTGGTGGTCCTTCTGGCCCCTGAATACCTTGCACCCCTTGAGGTCCAGTCGGTCCTTCCGGTCCTTCTGGTCCTTGCATGCCTTGCACCCCTTGAGGTCCAGTCGGCCCCTCGATTCCTTCCGGCCCTTGAAACCCTTGCACCCCTTGAGGTCCAGTCGGTCCTTCTGGTCCTTCCGGCCCTTCCGGCCCTTGGATTCCTTGCACACCCTGAGGTCCCGTAGGTCCAGGTGGTCCAGGAACACCCATTCCAGTCCCAGAACCAGTGGGTCCAGGTGGTCCAGGTGGTCCTTGAATGCCTTGCACCCCTTGAGGTCCCGTAGGTCCTTCTGGTCCTTCCACGCCTTGAATACCTTCCACGCCTTGAGGTCCAGTAGCTCCTGCAAGTCCTTCCGGTCCTTGAAGCCCTTGCACCCCTTGAGGTCCCGTAGGTCCTTCTGGTCCTTCTGGCCCTTGAATACCTTGCACCCCTTGAGGACCAGTTGTTCCTTTAGGTCCTGGAAATCCTCTAGGTCCTGTCGCTCCAGTAGGACCGGGTATTCCGATAATATTTAATAGAGAACTATTCAATATTCCTTGCAAAATTAAGTTGAATGTTTGTTGTAACAATGGGTCCGATATATTGGAACAACTAATGAGCGAAGATAAATTTTGGAATAGAAATTGGAATAATGCAGAGATTTGAGTAAGAGATGCAGTAGGCAAAGAATTGATTAATTGAGTGATAGTTCGTATAACTAAATTTTTATTTGGAGTATTTGGTTGTACGGCAATGATTAAATCATTTAACGCTTGTAATGATGATTGGAGTATTTGTATAGTTGTCGGATTTGGCGTGGTAAAGAAAGAAAGGATAGCTTGATTTAATTGGTTAATGAGGGACAATAATTCTTGTTGCTGAGAAAATGAGAAAAAAACAGGGGAATTGGAATTTTTTGCACGGATCGTTTGAGTTTTGATTATTTTTCATAATTACCTCCTTTTTAAAATTTTATCATCGTTAAGTATGCTTTAAGAGTTTATATTTTCTTCTGCATTTAAAGGATTTGTAAGTATTTGTGTGATGTTCAGGAATATTTTTCTTCTAAGTATATGTTTAGAAAATCGAGACGTTCTTATGGGACGTATAATCAATACTTGGTTATTAACAGGAAGTGTAAGTAAGGCTAGAAAACAAAATGGAAATATATTTTTATTAACTTAAAACATAAAAGAGTAATTTATTAAGTGTTCTAGTGAAGAAATCATCTATTTGCAAAAACTACTTTGTTTTATAGGAAAAGTAATATAAATGGAAAAAATTTAAACACTCAAATAAATAGCGAACCGAATGAAAAAATAAAGGAAGACAGCTGATAGAAATAGCAGGAAGTTGGATACAAAACGTAGGTTCCGTAATTTCATTAATTGGACAAACACGTGAAGAAAATGAGGAGTTGGAAGGGAGCGATTAATAGACTAGCTTTTAAGAAATGTAACTATTTTCCAAAGTGACAATGAGTAATTTTTACCTTGTTTTTTGATGAACCATTTTTATATGAAAATCATATAATATATTGTAGGACAAGCAACCAGCTTATAATCTATTAAATACTCAAAGAGCTTACCTTTTATATATCTTCGCATCTACTGATCCAGATACTCTTTTTTATTGAACAAAACACCCATTTGGAAAGGAGGTTAATAATGGGAGTGACATTAGAAGAATTAGAAAAGTGTTATAATAAAGCCTTTATTAAGGGAGCAGAGTACGTAGCTGTTCAGATTGAAACGGATGGATTTCATAGCGATGAAGTAATTATTGACGACAAATATAGTATAGATTCTAAATTAAAGTATTATAAGAAAACATACAATGAAAATTTAGAACATAGATGGATTCCAGGGATTCGTATTGTAGGTTTTGCATATGGCTATTCGTTCTCAGAAATTCTACATGAATTAGGGTTGCTAGTGAAGAAATGATTAAACAAATAGCAGTTATTTTATGCGATGCCATGCTTTTAGTGGTGTCTTTTTTGTTGTGAAGGAAAGATATAAATAAAAAAGAGAGCCTAAGCTCTCTTTTGAATAGATACCTAACGTTTATGCACAAATTGGAATTCCTAATGCTATTAAGGTCAATGCTACTTGAAGAGAAAGTTCTAATCTAGCAATTTCGATTCCAGCGACTGAGACCACTAAAAGAGGTTGTCCATTAACGAACAAAACACAGCTTTCCATATTTTCGCCTCCTTTCGAGTAATCTAATATAGTATATGGATAAAAAATCAATACGTAATAGTCAGATTAATGAATTTAATAGAATTGATAATTTAACCTATAGTATAAAAAAATTAAGTAAACTAATACCTGATTTATTAACACCATATATGAAGGACAAGAATATATTAGGAGTATATAAAAACGTAGGAGTGGTAAATATGTTCTTTGCAAAGTTACGCGGTAGGAATGAAGTTCCACCAGTAGAGACAGATGCTCGAGGAGAGGCTTTCTTTAAATTAAGCCCGGACAAGCTTAGCTTAAAATTTAAGTTAGATTTATTCGATATAGAGGATGTAGTAGCTGCCCATCTGCATCTTGGGTCAAAAGGAACGAACGGTCCTGTTGTAGCTTTTTTATTTGGACCTATAATAAATCCAGTTTCAATAGAGTTTGCAACTCTTACGGGAATGATTACTCAAGAAGATTTGGTCGGGCCGTTAACGGGTCAAACATTAGGTACTCTTGTAAATGAAATCATATCTGGAAACATATATATTAATGTTCATACAGTACAACATTCTAATGGTGAAATACGAGGACAATTGAATTATTGTTAATGAATAAAAGTAGTGAAAAATAAAGCATCCGTTTAGGGTGTTTGTATTTTGTGAAGGTTGTATAGATAAGTAATCTATTTTTAGTAATCTTGAACATTCATTTCTAAAATTTTGAAAGTGGTCGAATTTAAAAAATAGTTATCAGAAACCTGTTAATGAAATGCCCCTTCAAAAATTAAATTAGTATTAGTAGATGAACCTTGTAAACGAAATATGCAAGTGTAACAGATAATAAAAATTTTTTAAACTTAATCAAAGCTAATAGATTAATTCTCCACACCCACTGAAATAAAAAATCATAACATAAATTGTAATTACTTTTACGGAAGTGAGATGAAAATAATGTTTTATTCATATTTTACTACCCAAGCAGGTATGCGACCAGCGTATGGTACATCAATAACGTTTAGCGGAGCACAAAGTACAGTTCAAGCTGTTCAACAAGCGTTACAAATGCAACAACAAATGCAAATGCAGCAACAAGGTATCCAGCCGTATTATTCATCTATGGAGTATTTTTACCCAGTGCATCAAATCACACCGTATGGAAGTTCTTTTCTTACTATCCCGTATGGCACTGTATTTAATCTATAAATTAAAAGTTTAATCAGTAGGGGGCAGGTATCCCAAACCGATTATTAGTCCTCACCAATTGGACATATACGGACGATCCGGCTCCTACCTATCTTTCTTGCATGTTCCGAAATTTTTTGGGAGTCTTATTACCCGCAATGGAGAGGGGGATATGTAAGCGTCAAATAGTTCTCAACTACAATTTGTAAATAGTCGATGAGATAATCTCCGTACATATTACAAGTGTTTTTTGATGAGATGATACCGATTAAAGAAAAAATAGGGATTATTTTATCATGAAAAATGATGGTTAATGGCTCTGTATGAAAGGATACATGAACATTTATTTACGTGGATTAGATCGAGATGTAGCAACGAAGTCCTATTTGTGGTTATATCGAATAGGACGATTGTCTTATAACTATTAACCTACAAAGAAGATTCGACCCGTTTTTTCTAATCTTGAAAGATATTTACAGCCATAACATCACATATTTTATTTATAATTGTAAATAGTTATTAAAATGTATAAATGATATTTCTTTTATATAATAAAAAAGAAAAAAGGAAAAATAATGCAACTTTTTAATTTGTTTATTCGTGTTATATATGAAAGGAGGAGGGGGATGGAGATTGAAGAAATATATAAGGTTTATATAAACGATGTGTACCGGTATTTATTTTCCCTTTCTCGTAGCCATCACGTAGCGGAGGACTTGATGCAGGAGACTTTTTATCGGGCGTATCTTTATCTAGAAGACTATGAAAACCAAAAGGTAAAATCATGGCTATTTAAAGTGGCATATCATACGTTTATTGATTTTGTTAGGAAAGAGAAAAAAGTAACTTTTGTAGGAACGGAAGAATTAGAGACAATACAAGCAGGGGAATCTACAGAAGATTATGTAGTCGCAAAAAATAGTTACGAAAAATTAATTCAGATTATTCATACTTTACCAGTGGTAGAGGCACAATCTATTTTATTATGTGACGTACATCAATTAACGTACGAAGAGGGTATGTATGTAGCCCCGATTGGCTTTCCAGCAGAAATGATCTCAAGGCCAAGTGGTGCCTTTGAAAGTGATTCACCTCATGAGGAACAATTTATTGATGTTTTAAAGTCATTACAGAAGCATGAAGATTTAGCAGTGAAGCTATCTAGAGCGAAAGTATTAGAGTTGTCAAAGCGTATTTCTTTCCTTGAAAAAAATGGGATAAAAACATACGGGGCAGTTGTAACTGGGCCTAAAGTAGAAGTTGAAAAATTGATGAGCCACGAAAAAGTTAGAAAATTGAAAGTAGGTGAAGCAAGGTTATGGAATTGGCATTCTTAAAAAAAGGGAAGAATCATATGTATAAACAGGAAACGTGGATGGGGACTATTTCATTAATTATTGCTTTTCTAGCGTTATTGTATTTGAACATTATATTGCTTATTCAAGAAACATTTATAGATAAAAGTTTTCTGCAAATAGTTGGTATTGGAGTGGTGTGCTCAGTCATAGGTATGATCACAAAAAGCAAAAGTCGAAAATATGCATTGTGGGCATGTAGTTTATTTATTTTTATGTTTCTGTTTTCTGTTTTCTGTATTTGGATTTATGTTAGGTTGGATGATAAGCTTTGGGCCATAAAAAAGAGCGAATGTAGATTCTCTCTTTTTTGTATTGAAAGTAAAATAGCTAAGAGAAGAATCCATTAAATTTGAATGGATTGCACTATACATCTAGGTTGTGTTTTTATTAATATGTTTTCCTCTCAAGTGTATATAAATAGGCGATAAGTATAGTGCTAAAACAATAGCTCGTCCAAACATTGCGAATCCCTCTTACATAATATGTAGTAATAAGCATGAAAGGGGAACTAGTATGTCTTGCTATTACTACTGTAAGTATTGTAAAGAGTATAAAAAGAAACAGCATGATTGTTGTAAGAGCAAGAGTAAGTGTAATGACAACGAGGGGAAGCTTGTTAGGTTATCTGCATTTAGAGCTAGAAATACGGTGAATCAAACGGTTCCTGCTAATACTTTTGTAAAGGTATTGTTCCAAAATGAACAATTTGATTTAGCAAATGAGTATAATCCAGTAACGTCTATTTTTATTCCGAAGACTAGGGGAGTTTACTCTATTATTGGAACGATTGGTTTCTTTCCAAACGATCCTAGCTTAAATTATAGAGCTCGTGTAGAAATTCGTGTAAATGGAAACGCAGCGATAGCTATAGATAATGACTTTTTCGGTCCAATAGGTTTTGGAAATGTAGTAAGTGTTTCGACGATTATTCAATTAAATGAAGGAGATCAAGTTGAGGTTTATGCACAAAGTAGCATAGACGGAGTTTTAAGTCCTTCAGAAGACGGCTCACATTTTGAAGCGGCAAGATTTCCTTCTCCAATTAAATAACGAATAGAATAAATTACTTTTCAGTAGGTTTAGTTAATCCCCTTTACCAAATGGTGGGGGATTATTATTGTTTTTCTAAAATATATAAGTAAATAGGTTAAATGTAGTTTTTTTCAGGAGCATTTCACATGCTAGGATGTAAGGGTGAAATGGGTATCTTATTTTGAGTATTGGATTTTCTACAGGTAAAAAAAGAGTACAACGAAACAAGTAACATGGTTGTGAAAGTTCTTTGGCATTACATTTGCTAGTCGTTTTATGGAATAGAAAAGACATCTTAATTTATAAATGCATAAAAGTCCGTATAATTACGGGCTTTTTCTTTACTATATAGAAATTACATATTTAACATACGTATATGTAGGTATTACTATTGTATGGAAAGGAATAACATTAAGGCGATTACACTATATAAAAATAAAATAAATCCTAAGATGAGTAGTATGGGATGCAACTTGAACATATTTGACCTCCTTGAGTATATAAAGAATTTTAATACATCTATGGTCAATTTAGAAGGGAAATATATTAGATGAATATAATGCTTGAATGATTACACATTTATTAAATTGTTTATAAGTAAGCAGGATGGGGGATCGCCTGTGAAATATAAAAGTAAACAGGTTTATATGTACAGGATGAGGGATGAATAAAAAAAGAGCATACATAAACAGTACGCTCTAAAGAAAGATAGGTTTTATGAGTGGATAATCTCCATACGATAATATATGCTCGGTTAACAAAAATGTGTGAAAAATCAATAGATTATCAATAGAATATCATGAAATGAGTAATTTTAGTCTTTTACTGAAGTCGTTTAGCTAATCAAAATATGGATAGAACGGATTAACAATTGGATAATGATCGTACTTCAGTTTCGTATTTCTTATAGTGTGGATATTGCGTAATAGTTTGACACTTAGGTGTGGAAAGTTGATTAATTATAGAAACATTTGTAATTACCTCGTTACAAGGACCGAAAAATGTGATTTGTAGTTTTGAGTTTGGTGGAACTTTGACCACGATAGGTTTTTTTTCCATGAAATCAGCTCCTCATATGCAGTATCTTATTCTGCACTTTTTCGTTCAGATTATAAAGGCGTATTAATATAATATGAAATTTTAGTTGAGTTGATAATAATATGGGGTTTTATGGCGTGGTGAAAATGGGGGAAATGCATTGGAAACTGAGAATGTTCTATAAAATGTTTAATCGATATAATAGGTAAAAGCAAAAAACAAGTAATTTATCTAATACACTTTTTTCCTTGATACATATTATAGTAGTAAGACTTGTATTAGGAGGTAATGAAAGAGTGCAAGAAAATGTACAAGCTCAGCTTTCACCACCATGGATCACATATTTCAATGAGTTAAAAAATTCAATTGGTGCTGATCCAACTGTTTCAGTTGGTCCGCTAATTCCAGTTGGCGGGAATTATATTATATTAGTGCATGCGTTAAGTAATGAAAAAGCGATAGCGTTAGCAACGCTTCTAAAATCTTTTGTAGAATTTGGGAATGTAAGTGTAACAGTTATTGTAACTAATAATGAAAATAACATTGTAAATCCACTTCCATGTCCACTAGATGCATTCGAAATTGCTCATTTATTTCAAGTGGCGTTAGAAAATAATCCTTATTTTGAACAAGTTGTTGTACAACCGCAGCTTCCTGGAGGATCAAATGTTGTCTTTCCAGTTTTTGCTGCGCAAGTGATTCAATTTTTTAATGATGATATTTCAAATTTATGTCAAACATTTACTGGTGTTGCTGCAAATGTATTTCATGATGTAATGAACGATGACATTTGTGATATCCCAATTTTATTCTCCACAAGCTGTGTTCCGAGCGGTGAGAGTGCACAATTACAAAATACAGATTTAACACCAAAACTGTTTTACTAGATTGTAAGTAGACATTTTCTTTAATAGAAAATGTCTTTTTTATATGTATTAACGTTACATTGTCTAGCTAATTGCGGATGGTGACTGAAATTTCCACTGATAAATATATAGCGTATAAAGATAGTATGTTTGATGCGAAAATATATAAGAAATGAAAGGTAAATTATTTTCATTAATATAGAGTAACCGTAAGAAACACAGAAAGTTAGCTGTCATACATATGTTTATTAGTCTAAAGAAGATTAATATCGATGAGTAGTAATAATGAAAACGTTTCTAATAATAGCGCTAATGAAAGGTTAATTGATATTATTTACTAATAGATGATAGTGCATATCTCGTATTTGTGAATGAACTGTATGAAAAATAAATAAAATTAGTGGAAGTTTAATTAAAAGATTATATGTTTTGAAAAATAATATAGATTCTCCTTATTTATATTATAGATAGCTAGTATTAGGCATAAGGGGCTTTTAATAAGACAAGCTTTGAATATGATATTAAAAAGGGGATGAATTGTATTGGGGTATATTATCGATATTTCAAAATGGAATGGAACTATTGATTGGGATATTGCAGCATCTCAGCTAGATTTAGTTATTGCTAGAGTTCAAGATGGTTCGAATACGGTAGATTTTATGTATCAAAATTATGTGAATGAAATGAAGAAACGCAGTATTCCATTTGGTAATTATGCATTTTGTCGTTTTATATCTATTGCTGATGCAAGGAAAGAGGCACAAGATTTTTGGAGTCGTGGCGATAAATCTGCTAAGTTTTGGGTGGTGGACGTAGAAATTCAAACGATGATGAATATGCAAGGGGGGACACAAGCGTTTATAGATGAATTACGCCGTTTAGGTGCGAAAAAAGTAGGGCTATACGTGGGGCATCACACGTATGTATCATTTGGAGCACGTAATATTGAAGTTGATTTTGTATGGATTCCTCGTTATGGAGGAAATAAGCCAGCATATCCGTGTGATATTTGGCAGTATACTGATTCGGGAAATGTTCCTGGTATTGGGAAATGTGATTTAAATCAATTAATAGGAAAAAAGTCGCTTTCTTGGTTTATAGGATCGGATCAAGTAAATCAATCTGTTCAATCCGGCAAAGAGGATACACAAAGATCAACTGGTATCGGTATTGCGGTTTCAAAATATTCTGATGGATATGGCATAAATCTATATGAAAATCCTGCGAATCCTCAGTTTACAGGTACAATCACTCAAAAAACTCCATATTTAGTCTTACATGGTTATTGGGGAGGCGCAAATAAAGATATGATTTGCTTAGGCAATGATAAACAGTGGGTATATGTAAAACATTTTGATGTGAAATGGTTTTATGCATCTTCAAAATATCCCGTTGGGTATGGAGTTAATTACTATGCAGAGCCTGAATGTATAAATTATAAAGGAAATATTGATGGATCAAAATCTTTTCGTGTGTGGGGCAGAGCCAAAAATGCGGTAGATATCGGGCAAAATAATTGGATACTGGAAGAACATGTAACTATTAAGAATCTATAGGAATACGTAAAGGGTCATTTTACTGATACATAGTAAGATGACCTTTAATATTTGAACAAAAAAGAACAAGATACATAGTTTATTCAAATGAAATGAATTACATGTGGAAAACACATTGTTAACACAAGTACATTGTATAGTTATTCTTATATAATAATAAAAGTGAGGTATTTTGAATTGAAAAAGAAAAAGCTATTTTTAGGAACAATTATTTCATGCGTAGTACTGGCATTATCGACATGTGGTTCCTCAGACAATGTAGTAACATCAAAAGTAGGAAATGTTACAGAGAAAGAGTTAAGTAAAGAATTAAGACAAAAATATGGGGAAAGTACTTTATACCAAATGGTGTTAAGTAAGGCGTTGCTAGATAAATATAAAGTTTCAGATGAGGAAGCAAAAAAACAAGTAGAAGAAGCAAAAGATAAAATGGGTGACAACTTCAAATCGACTTTAGAGCAAGTTGGATTAAAAAATGAAGATGAATTAAAAGAAAAAATGAAGCCAGAAATCGCATTTGAGAAAGCGATTAAAGCGACTGTCACAGAAAAAGATGTAAAAGATAACTATAAACCAGAAATGAAGGTAAGTCATATTTTAGTGAAAGATGAAAAGACTGCTAAAGAAGTGAAAGAGAAAGTAAATAATGGAGAAGATTTTGCAGCTTTAGCGAAGCAATATTCAGAGGATACTGGTTCAAAAGAACAAGGCGGAGAAATAACTGGTTTTGCTCCAGGACAAACGGTGAAAGAATTTGAGGAAGCTGCATATAAATTAAATGCAGGACAAGTAAGTGAGCCAGTAAAAACAACTTACGGGTACCATATTATTAAAGTGACAGATAAAAAAGAATTGAAGCCATTTGATGAAGTAAAAGATCAAATTCGTAAAGATTTAGAACAGCAAAGACTACAAGATACGACTGGAAAATGGAAACAACAAGTAGTTAATGATTTATTGAAAGATGCTGATATTAAAGTGAATGATAAAGAATTTAAAAATACATTTGAATTTCTAGAAAAGAAATAATGATTGTAATTAGAAAAGGGAACCTATATAGGTTCCCTTTTCTAATTAGTGTGTGAGTTATAAATGGATAGTAAGACAATGTAATATTACATTTAAATATTAAGAATTACAATGGGAATTTATGTAATTATTTTAAATAGGAATGATCAATGCTTCATAGAATGTTGATATTATAATGTTTCGTTTGCTTAATTTCATTAAATATAAAGTGGATTTATTAATTTTAGCCCACTATTTGCATGTAGTCTGATTGGCGTGGGCTAATTAAAACCTGAATTGATTTAAGTTTTTCTTTATTGAAGTGGATAAACATAATTTGCAGAATGAAACATACAATAGTATTGAAAAAATATTGATGCGAAATGAAGTGAAAAGCAGAGCATTCTACTAAAAAAGGATGTTCTTTTTAGTATGAAATTTTTAGGATAAAGAAAGAATGCTTTTAAACGAATTACTTAATAGATAAATATATTATGTAGGAGGAGAAAATATGAAAGTAATTTTTCAGAGAGAAGGCGGAGGGAAGGTTTTTGAATCGCATGATGAAGATATAAGTAACTTATTAGCTATTTTAAAAGAAACGAAAGGGATTAAGATTGGGATGGTTGACTATGAAGTATTAAAATACGAATTAGGGTATTTTCGTAACCCAAAAAAAGCAGTAACGGAGAGGGAATTACATATAATAGTACAACCAAAATATATGTAGTAAGGGGAGATTATGTATTCTTAAACAGTATGTACGAAAAGAGAGTGTTTAGATTGCTCTCTTTTCTATAGAAATTTTGTGAGTTCGTTCTTTATAATATATGCTTTCATTTATAGTTGGTTAATAAACTTGAAAAATTAAAACTTTTATATAAGAAGTGAAAAGCTCATTTGATGAAGAAAAAATAAATGATGGATAAAAATATAATTTAAATCATTCCAAAAGAACGTAGGTTCGTGTATAATTAGAACGAATGTTCTTGTGTTTGCAGATAGTATACGAATAAGAAATAAAGTGAAACTTTAATTAGCGGGGTGTTCATCGTCCGTTATGTATTAGCTTTCACCAATTAAGCGTTTACGGGCAGTTGATTTTCGTCTTACCTCCTCGCATATAGCGGATTTTGAGGTAGGAGCTTCACTACCTGTTAATGCGGGATAAATATCAGCCTAGCAATTATTAACGAATAATCGAGGAACAATATGTGTGAAATAGAATGGATAAATGATCAAGGAGATAAAGAAATGAATGATGTAAAGGTGCAGAAAGCAGAAAGAGAGTGGGTTCCATTTACAGTAATGTCGGAACAGTTGTTAAGTATGCGAAAGATTGTTAGAGAGAAGTTTAAAGTACAAAAACCGCTCTTAACAAACGAAGCAAAAGAGAGAATTTCTGATAAATTATTAACGTCATTATTGTCTGAGAAAGAAATATTGGTGACATATTTTGAAGATGGTTACATCCTTACAAGTTATATGACAGTAGTGCATATAAACCCGCTAAAGTGCATTGTAATATGTACTGACGCATTTTATAAAACTTACGTATTTAATACTTCTGATATTATTGAAATAACGTAAAGGAAGCTGGAATTTCAATTTTAGCTTCCTTTACGTTATGTAAATAATGAAAAGAAAAAGCAGCTAGCTTCACACTAGCTGCTAAGCCCCAGGGAAAGGGAGAAAAAGATAGGGTACTCCAAAAATCAATAATAGCTGTGTAACAGCCTGATTATAGTATAGACAAATTTATTATTCCTAAACAGTACGATGAAAAAAATAGGACTAAGCTGTACCTACTTGGTTTTGATCTGCAAGGTCAGAATCAAAAGTATTGGTTGCGCTCACACCATTAAAAGTATTAACAACAAAACCAACATTTGAAGCACCAGATCCATTATAAGCCTTCGTATTTTCTTTCGGAGAAACATTGTAGAAATCGCCTAAATTAAATGAACCGTTACTATTTTGTACAACTAAATTCCCTACAACTGAGGGCATAGTTTTCACCCGCTTTACAATCATTTGTTAATACTACTATATGGTGTTATAGTCCAAATGGTTCATGTAACAAAAATTGTGGAATAGTAAAACGTTTGAAGTGTAGCTTAATCCTACAATAAAAGTATGTTAAAATTAATGTAAGGTCGATTAATTTTAAAAAACAATTGTATAATTAATATATATAAAATCAAAGGAGGCAAAATGTAATGAATAATGTTATAAAAAAAGTAGATTTAACAGATGCAAAATCAAGTAATCTTGTTGCACTTATTTATAGCAATGAAGTTATATTGGTTGAAGAAGCATTTTGTCCAAATGAAATAAAATTAAAGTTTAATGAAATTGCAATTTTATCGGCTATTAAAACAGCACATATAATGAAAGTATCCATCAGAAAAGAACTGGAAGCAATTTTTCATGACACTGGTGTTTTATTTGTGAAGCATAGTGTTGATTATGGAAATAGTCAATCTATCACTATGCATTTTGAACAATTCAAAAAGTTGCAAAATGAGATTGAGAATTTAAATAAAAATAGGTAATCAGACTAGATGAAGATTCTTTCATAGAGGTGAACTGTTCTATGATGAAAAATTAGTTTGAAATTTTTTCAGATGAATCTCACTGTAAGCATAAATATGGTTTTATTAAGATGCAGGATAATGAAGATTTTAAAAGAAGTAATCTAGGTGTAGCTTTTATGTATCGGTGTGAGAAATGCGGGAAAGAGAAGCTGAAATATAAAAGCAATAACGAAATAAATAATGACTTTTTTGATATATAAGCAAGAGTAACTGTTATGGTTACTCTTTTTGCTTACATAAAAACTCCTACTAAAGTATGAAATGAGTTGATACTTTAGTAAATGGCTGAATGAAAAGGGAGAGTGTAAAATTTTATAAAGGAGGAGAGGTATATGCAGCGAAACGAAACTGGAAAAATTGTAATGATTACAGGAGTGACGCAAGGATTAGGTCGTGCAGTGGTTGATCGATTTCATGAATTGGGATGGAATATATATGGCTGTGGACGTTCAAAAGATAAAATTGAAGAATTGAAAAAATATTACGGTAATATACATGATTTTCAAATAATCGATGTTTCAGACTCCCAGCAAGTAAGTAATTGGGCGAATTATATACTTCATAGATATAGAGCACCTGATTTGTTAATAAATAATGCATCGATTGTTAATAAAAATGCGCCACTGTGGAAAGTAACAGCTCAAGAATTCGAAAATGTAATGAATGTAAACATAAATGGTGTAGTAAATGTAATTAGGGCATTTGTCCCAGCGATGGTAGCTAGGAAAGAAGGAATGATTATTAATATGAGTTCTAGTTGGGGCCGAGAGGGAGAAGCTGAGCTGGCGCCATATTGTGCCTCAAAGTTTGCAATTGAAGGTATCACGAAATCTATGGCACTTGAATTACCCTATGGTATGGCTGTTGTTGCTTTAGATCCGGGCGGAAGTATCAGGACCCCAATGCTGTATTCATGTGCACCAGAGTATGTAAATGAATCACCCACACCTGAAATGTGGTCGCATCATGCGATTCAATATATATTAAATATAACAATAGATAAAAATGGAGCTTCATTGACATGCCCAGAATGTATGTAAATATATTTTGAATTGTATACGTATCTTTTAATTAGCATATTTTCAGTGATATACGCTTTTTTGTATGATTAACACGTTTTAGAATGCACAAAATTACATATAGAAAATAAATATGAGATAAAGGATGCCGTTTGTGTATGGCGAAAAAAGCACTAGAAAATTTCTAAATAGGTGATAAAAATGAATCCAAGCGGTTTAAAAGTGACAGGAGCATGGTTTCAAGTAGGAGGAAATCTTACTGCGGCTATTGGGGCGACAAGAGGATTTATTGGAGAAGAGAAAGTTGAATCGAAGATTGTAATTGTAGGAAGCGCATTACAAGCCCTCGGTTATATATTACAAATAATAGCGAGTAATGATACCGGAGATGAAGCTGAAAGAGAAAATCAAAATATGTGTTTGGAGAATAAAAGTGAAATGCTTGATAAAATGGGTATTGAATTATTAGCATTAGGGAATATATCAAATGTAATAGGAACATATTTTAATATAAATAAACAATTGAAAGAGAATGATTATCTCATAATTGTCGGGAACAGTTTACAATCGATTGGTGCTTTTTTAGGAGTAGAAGCAGCTTTGCTTCAGATGAAAGCAATACAGAGAATTATAATACTAGGTAATTCTTTGCAAAGTTTAGGTGCGGGACTTCAAGCGTATCAAGGTATTATTAATGTATCAAAGAATGAAATAGAAAATGAAGGCAGTATGGTTGATAAGAAGAATGAGAAGATAATAGCACTCATTGGTATTTGGATACAAGCAATAGGAACTATTATTTCTGCAATTGGATTAACTATAATAGAGGAAGAAGAAAAATTAGAAAAAATAAATGTATGAAAATACACATTTGATAAAGGTAGGGAAATTTCAATTTTACATACGTGGTAAGATTGAAGTAGTAGGTTTTTAGGCATATGAATAGAATATATAAGAGTAGAAAAGTTTTTCATGCTTAATTGGAATGTATGAAATATAAAAATAATTGGTTTTGTGAGCGTTTGAAAAGAAGAGAGATAAAAATACAAAATGAGGAGTTTTCAAGAGATGATGTATTTATTGGCAATTCTTCTGCCACCTGTAGCCGTATTATTTTGCGGCAAACCATTTCAAGCGATAATTAACTTCCTATTAACATTAATATTTTGGGTTCCAGGAGTTATACATGCGATATTAGTTGTACATGATAAAAAAGCAGATCGGCGTTTAAAAAAACAAATTCGAGCATATGGTGAAATGAATAAGAGGGATAGAAGGTAGCTAAGTCGTGAAATGATTGTAAAAAGAAAGGGGGACTACCTCCTTTCTTTTTTTCATTCTGTTTAAATTTTAGTATAGCGGTAAGAATTTTTAATATAAGTATTGTGATAATTAGTTTTAGACTGTGCGCTTAATAAACCGGTGTAAATGTTTTCAGGCACGTTAAAGAAATCATACGTTCCATTCTTTAATTGAATGCGTAAAATCATAGAAAAAGGATTATAGCCAACAGCAACAATATTTTTGGAACTCACGGGAGATAACTTCATCATTATGCAACTCCTCACTTTTCATTTTTAACAATTTCTTGTAGATGTTGAGGTTGTAGTGTTGAAATCCTTATAATTAAAGCGGTATTATACTTATATACAATATATTAAATGTTCGTTATACGTAATGATAAGAAAGTTCACACGAAGTACATATCATTGTGCTATTTTTATTTCACCTTTGATTTATAAATAAGAAAATATTGACCATTTGAAAAAAAGGTATATTATTTATACGAGGTATGAAAAATTCACTTTTTACATTCTATGCTTCAAGGGGCAGCATTATTAGGAAAATAGAAGTGAAAATAGTTTGTATAAGAAGAATTCTAAAATTTATAATCTGTGAATTAGGAAAATATTGAATGCTCCAGGTCAATATACTTTCTTAATTAAATTCATTTTAGAAAGTGACCTCAATATTTTTAAGTAAATCAACGGGAGAATTGAAAGGCAGGAGAAAGTAACATGTCAGAAAATTATCGTTCTCGAGAGGAGCGACGACAAGTTAAAAAGAAAAAACAGCCAGCGTCTAAAACACAAAAACCAAAAGGTAAAACATCATTCTTTCGTAAGTTTTTGATTACTTGTTTATTACTTGGTATTGTTGGTTTAGTGGCGGGGGTTGCTACCTTCTTCGTAATGATTAAGGATGCACCAAAACTTGAGAAAGCAAAACTTGTTAATCCGTTATCCTCAAAAATTTATGATAAAAATGGCGATTTGGTATATGAATACGGGAAAGAAAAACGGACGAATGTTACGTATGATCAAATTCCTAAATTAGTAGAAAATGCATTTTTAGCAACTGAAGATGCACGTTTTTATGAGCATAGTGGAGTAGACTTTAAAGGTACTGCCCGTGCTGTTTTGGTGAGTCTTAAAGGAGATTACGGTTCACAAGGTGGAAGTACAATAACGCAGCAGGTTATTAAAAACTACTTCTTATCGATGGAAAAAACATCAAAACGTAAAGTTCAGGAAATATATTTAGCGTATAAGCTAGAACAACAGTATTCAAAACATGAAATTTTAGAAATGTATTTAAATAAAATTAATTTAGGAAACCGTTCATATGGTATCGCAACAGCAGCACGAAACTATTATGATAAAGATTTAAAAGAGTTAACATTACCAGAAGTTGCGATGCTTGCAGGTTTACCGAAAGCACCAAACAATTACGATCCAACGAAAACAGAAAATGTTAAAAGGGCAACAGAAAGAAGAGATGTTGTACTAGGATTAATGAATCGACATGGTTATATTACAAAAGCAGAAATGGAAGAAGCATCGAAAGTTTCAGTAACGGATGGTCTTAAACCTGCAACTGAACTTCAAGCAATGCCATACCCTGCATTTATGGATGCAGTTGTGAAAGAAGTAGAAAAAGAATTGCCCGATGCTAATATTGGCTCAGATGGTTTAGAAATTCATACAACATTGGATCCAAAAGCACAGAAATTAGCTGATAATATTTTAAATACAAATATTATTAATTATCCAAATGATAAATTCCAAGGTGCTTTCACATTTATGGATACGAAAACAGGTGAGGTTCGTGCTATAGGTAGTGGACGCGGTGAAAATAAAGCAGTATTTAAAGGGCATAATATGGCAATTGAATTAGATCGTGCAGCTGGTTCGACGATGAAGCCAATCTTTGATTACGGTCCTGCAATTGAATACTTAAAATGGGCTACGTATCATCAAATTGATGATTCTCCATTTAAATATTCAACTGGACAAGAACTTCGAAATGCGGACAGAAGTCATTTAGGCCCAATTACTATGCGTGAAGCGTTAAAAATGTCACGTAACGTTCCAGCAGTTAAAACTGCAAAAGAAGTAGGACTTAATAAATCAAAGGAATTCTCTGAGAAATTAGGTATTACATTTAATAAACCGCTGGCAGAATCTACAGCTATTGGTACAAACGAAGTATCACCAACTGAAATGGCGGGTGCTTATGCGACATTTGGAAATGGTGGAAAGTATGCAAAACCGCATTTTGTTAAGAAAATAGTTTATCCAGACGGCAAGTCACAAAGTTTTGAGCAAAAACCAAAACAAGTTATAGCTGACTCTACAGCATATATGATTACTGATATGCTTCGTTCAGTAGTGACATCAGGTACTGGTACAGCGGCAAATATAAGTTCTTTAGATGTAGCTGGAAAAACAGGTACAACAAACTATGCTTCAAAACAATTAGCTCAATATAAAATCCCAGAAAGTGCAACTCGTGATAGTTGGTTTGCAGGTTATACGCCGCAATATACGATGGCAGTATGGACTGGGTATATGAAAGATGGTAAAGACGAGTATATTAGTAGTAAAAATACGAAAATTGCACAGTTGATCTTTAAAGAAATGATGAGCGAGATGGCTACAGATAAATCAAGATTTAAAATGCCAAGTAGTGTAATTCAAGAAGGTAGTGAGCTACGTATAAAAGGGGAAAAACGTGATTCTTCTCCAAATACGAGCGTACCGGATACAACGGAACAACCAAAACAAGATCAACAGCAAAAAACTGAAGAAGAGAAAAAGCAAGAAGAATTAAAGAAACAAGAAGAAGAAAAGAAACAAGAGGATCTTAAGAAGCAAGAAGAACAAAAGAAACTAGAAGAGCAAAAGAAACAAGAAGAAGAAAAGAAACAAAATGAACAAAATAATGGAAATGGCCAAGGAACGACACCTCCAGCAAATAACGGAGGAGGCCAAGGGAATACGACACCTCCAGCGAATAACGGAGGAGGTCAAGGAAATACGACACCTCCAGCGAATAATGGAGGAGGCCAAGGAAATACAACACCTCCAGCGAATAATGGAGAAGGCCAAGGAAATACGACACCTCCAGCGAATGACGGAGGAGGTCAAGGAAATACAACGCCACCAGCGACCACACAACCAGATACTGGTGGGAATACAGGAGAGGCTCCTGCTAATAATGGGCAATAAGAAAATTTTATGAATAATATTAAAAAGCACTTAAGATTTGTAAACATTACAAATCTTAAGTGCTTTTTTCGTTTAAATGTTAAAAGTACCATAGAAATTTTAAAAATAAATGGAAGGGAAATGATAAAAAACTTGAGCCTGAGGTAATGGAGGATAACTTTGGCTTTGAAAGGTGGTACTACTTGGATGTGCGCCATGATGCCAAAATGAGGGAGTAACTTGACCTGGAATTTGATATTGTTGCCAAGTTGCAGGAAGTTCAATTCCTACATCGGAACTAGCTGTATGAACGGCTGGAACGTGTATCCCAGGAGTCGAAGGAACGACGGCTGTTACTCTTGAAGATACCCACATAACATAATCACTCCTAAGTTGTGATAATAAAGTAGTATATTCTTTTCACGCGTATAAAGGTACATATAGATAGGACTTTAGGCTAATGTATACTTATAAAGTTGTAAGACCAATTTATATTGATGGTGGACCATTATTATAAAAAGTTACGTCTATTTACGGAGGGAAAAGGGACTAAGAAAATGTAAAATGGAGGTGTTAATTGCAAGAATATACGTGTTTATGGAGGAATTTTAATGGAACGATTATGGACGAAATCATTTATTCAAATGACTTTCGCAATGTTATTTTTATTTACAGGATTTTATTTACTTGTACCAACGCTCCCGCTCTTTATTAAAGAGATAGGCGGCAATGAATCACAAGTTGGACTTATGATGGGAATGTTTACAATAGCAGCAGTTGTAATACGACCGATTATCGGAGGAATGTTAGATCAATATGGGAGAAGATCTTTTATTATTTTCGGACTCGTCTTTTTTGGGATAACGATGTATTCTTATAATTTAGCATCGACTATTGTTCTTTTAGCTGTTTTACGGGTAATTCATGGGGTGACATGGGCTGTTTCTACAACAGCTGTTGGAACAGCGATAACTGATATTATTCCAGATTCACGCCGTGGTGAAGGTATGGGTTGGTACGGGATAGCTATGACAATTGCAATGGCAATCGGCCCAATGATTGGATTATCGGTTGTACAACATTATTCATTTCACGGCCTATTCTTGTTGGCAACTCTTTTATCCTTTATGGCAGTCCTATTATCGTCCATGACGAAAACGCCATTCACACCACAAAAAGAAAAAGGGAAAATGCAGTTGTTTGAAAAATCGGTTCTATCCATTACAATTGTAGTTTTCTTTTTATCATTTGCATATGGAGGGATTACGACGTTTTTACCGCTATTTGCATCTTCAATCGATGTGAATCCTGGGACATTCTTTCTTGTATATGCAGTTGCTTTAACGATTGTAAGACCAATTTCAGGAAAACTATTAGATAAGTATGGAGAAGTATTTATCATACTCCCGGCATTATGTATTACTGTTATCGCGATAGTTGTATTAATGATTTCAAATAGTTTAATAGGGGTAGTTATCGCAGCTGCATTATACGGTGTTGGATTCGGTTCAGCACAGCCCGCATTACAAGCAGCGATGCTTACAATTGTTGACCCGAGTAAGAGAGGAGTTGCTAACGCTTCATTCTTTACTGCATTTGATTTAGGGATTGGACTTGGTGCGATTTTACTTGGAATTGTTTCGCAAATGTTTGGTTACCGTATTTTATTTGCAGGTAGTGCAATTTCAGGACTAATCGCATTCATTATTTTTGTCGTTTTTGTAAAACAGAGATTAGATAAAAAAGAATTTGCGTAAACGGGAGTAACAAAGATGAAAATTTCAATTGAACTTAACGATTTACAATGGTTAAAGGATAACATAATAATAGTTCAATTCAGCCGGACTATTCTTTAGGGATAGTTTCTGAGAAATCAGATGGGGAAATCGTGTCAGTTGAGAAAAAAGTCATTCTATTTTGGGAGATGTTTATAATCTTTGGTACTTTAAAAACTATCATTTAGTTAAATGTTACTATGAGGAAACGGAAGAAATTCAATTTAATTATGTGAAATAATAACTTTTTTAAAAATAAATAAGTTTTATATAAGAATTATATTGATGAGATAGTGAAATAGATATCATGTAGAAACGAGTTGTATATGTGTACAGCTCGTTTTTTTTATTTTCTTAAAAAAATTGGTTGAATGATATATTCTGTGGGATTTTCTGAGTCATCCTTATATTTTGTTTTAATAAGACACATAAAGAAGTCAGTCCTTTCTTTATAAAATGTGAAAATTATTTTTAGAAAATTGTATTGCTACATCGGTAAAAGTATAGGAAACTTATCATTATAAAATAAATTGAAATCTTCTAAAAACTCTGATACATTGAAATAGAAATGTAGTTTCACGATTTTGTAAAGGCTTACAGTTATGTGCACGAAGATCTATTAGGATTGGAGGAAATAATGATGAAAGCTGAAGAAAAATTTTCCCCGGGATTAGATGGTATAGTGGCAGCGGAGACGAAAATTTCGTTTCTTGACACAGTGAAAGGTGAAATTGTAATTCAAGGGTATGATTTAATCGAACTCTCAAAAACAAAAGAGTATTTAGACATTGTGCACCTTTTATTGGAAGAACATCTACCAAATGAGGATGAAAAAGCAAAACTCGAAAAGAAATTAAAAGAAGAATACGCGGTACCAGAAGGTGTATTCAACGTATTAAAGGCATTACCGAAAGAAACGCACCCGATGGATGGATTGCGTACAGGTGTGTCCGCATTAGCTGGTTACGATAATGATATCGAAAACCGCTCGTTAGAAGTAAACAAAAGCCGCGGGTACAAATTATTGAGCAAAGTACCAAACATTGTAGCGAATAGCTATCATATTTTAAATAATGAAGAGCCAATTCAGCCTCTTCAAGAATTAACATATAGCGCGAATTTCTTCTATATGTTAACAGGTAAAAAACCAACTGAACTTGAGGAGAAGATCTTTGATCGTTCCCTTGTTTTATATAGTGAACATGAAATGCCAAACTCTACATTTACAGCGCGCGTTATTGCATCAACGCAATCGGACTTATATGGTGCTTTAACAGGTGCAGTTGCATCTTTAAAAGGTAGCTTACACGGTGGTGCAAACGAAGCTGTTATGTACATGCTTTTAGAAGCTGGTAATGTTGAGAAGTTTGAAGAGTTGTTACAGAAGAAACTATATAACAAAGAAAAAATTATGGGCTTTGGACATCGTGTGTATATGAAGAAGATGGATCCAAGAGCACTGATGATGAAGGAAGCTTTAAAGCAGTTATGTGATGTAAAAGGTGATTATACACTATATGAAATGTGTGAAGCTGGAGAAAAGATTATGGAGAAGGAAAAAGGAATTTATCCGAACCTTGATTATTATGCAGCTCCAGTATATTGGATGCTTGGTATTCCAATTCAACTTTACACACCAATCTTCTTTAGCTCTAGAACAGTAGGACTATGTGCGCACGTAATTGAGCAACATGCGAACAATCGATTGTTCCGTCCACGTGTAAATTATGTTGGCGAGCGACATGTACTTAGTAAATAAGAACAACTGGGGAGTTGTTAGCGCCGCCCGCTAGATGGGTGTTTGACCGACACCCATCATTAATAATAACGAATTTTCGACAGAAAGGGAAGAATAGTATGATTAAAACAAATGAAATTAAACAAAAAGATGCATTATTAGAAGAAATTGCGGATTATGTATTAAATAAAGAGGTAAATAGCGCAGAAGCATTCAGTACTGCTCGTTACGTATTACTTGATACACTTGGATGTGGAATTTTAGCACTACAATATCCAGAGTGTACGAAATTACTAGGACCAGTTGTACCAGGAACGATCGTGCCGAATGGTACACGTGTACCAGGTACGTCATATGTGCTTGATCCAGTGAAAGGTGCATTTAATATCGGATGTATGATCCGTTGGTTAGACTATAACGATACTTGGCTTGCAGCAGAGTGGGGACATCCATCTGATAACTTAGGCGGTATTTTAGCAGTTGCAGATTATATTAGCCGTGTTCGTATTTCAGAAGGAAAAGAACCATTAAAAGTACGTGAAGTATTAGAAATGATGATTAAAGCACATGAAATTCAAGGTGTACTAGCTTTAGAAAATAGTTTGAATCGTGTTGGTCTTGACCATGTATTATACGTAAAAGTAGCAACAACTGCTGTAGTTGCAAAAATGCTCGGCGGAACACGTGAAGAAATCTTTAATGCATTATCACATGCATGGATTGATAATTCTAGTCTTCGTACATATCGTCATGCACCAAATACAGGCTCACGTAAATCATGGGCAGCAGGTGATGCAACAAGCCGAGGTGTTCATCTTGCAATGACTGCTCTAAAAGGTGAAATGGGATATCCAACAGCATTATCTGCACCAGGCTGGGGATTCCAAGATGTATTATTCAATAAACAAGAATTAAAGTTAGCAAGACCATTAGAGTCTTATGTAATGGAAAATGTATTATTTAAAGTTTCATATCCAGCAGAGTTCCATGCACAAACAGCTGCAGAGTGTGCTGTGAAATTACATCCAGAAATTAAAGAAAGATTAGATGAAATTGATCGTATTACGATTACAACTCATGAATCAGCAATTCGTATTATCGATAAAGAAGGTCCATTAAATAACCCAGCTGATCGTGATCATTGCTTACAATACATTACGGCAATTGGTTTATTAAAAGGAGATATCGTTGCGGATGATTATGAGGATGTAGTAGCAAATAATCCACGTGTAGATGAATTACGTAATAAGATGGTTGTTGTTGAAAACAAACAGTACAGTTTAGATTACCTTGACCCGAACAAGCGCTCAATCGCCAACGCTGTTCAAGTTCATTTCAAGGATGGCACTGTAACAGAAAATGTGGAATGTGAATATCCACTTGGTCACCGTTTCCGTAGAGACGAAGCAATTCCAAAAGTTGTTCAAAAATTCACTGCAAATATGGCAGGTCATTATTCTAGTAAGCAACAAGAACAAATTCATGAAGTTTGTCTAAATGAAGAAAAACTAGAAAATATGAATGTAAACGAATTTGTAGATCTATTCTTAAATTAATAATAGGGGGAATTTAGAATGGCTTGGGTTGTGAATAAACAGTCAACACAAGAGGAGCTTGCGAATCGCTTCCGAGCTTTAGTAGAAGCAAATGAAATTTTGCAAATTCCAGGTGCTCATGATGCAATGGCTGCTCTTGTTGCGAAAAATACAGGTTTTTCAGCTTTATATTTATCGGGAGCTGCTTACACTGCAAGTAAAGGGCTACCAGATTTAGGAATCGTGACGTCTACTGAAGTAACAGAGAGAGCAAGAGATCTAGTAAGAGCTACAGATTTACCGGTTCTTGTTGATATTGATACAGGATTTGGCGGTGTATTAAACGTAGCGAGAACAGCAGTAGAAATGGTGGAAGCGAAAGTAGCAGCTGTTCAAATTGAAGATCAACAATTACCGAAGAAATGTGGACATTTAAATGGTAAGAAACTCGTTACTACAGAAGAGTTAGTTCAAAAGATTAAAGCGATTAAAGAAGTTGCACCAAGCTTATATATTGTGGCACGTACAGATGCTCGTGGTGTAGAAGGCTTAGATGAAGCAATTGAAAGAGCGAACGCTTATGTAAAAGCAGGTGCAGATGCAATATTCCCTGAAGCGCTTCAATCAGAAGAAGAGTTCCGTCTATTTAATAGTAAAGTAAATGCGCCTTTACTTGCGAATATGACTGAGTTCGGGAAAACGCCGTATTATAGTGCAGAGGAATTTGCAAATATGGGCTTCCAAATGGTTATTTATCCTGTAACTTCACTTCGTGTTGCAGCGAAAGCATATGAGAATGTGTTTACTTTAATTAAGGAAACAGGTTCTCAAAAAGATGCACTTTCAAGTATGCAAACGAGAAGTGAGTTATATGAAACAATTTCATATCATGACTTTGAAGAACTAGATACTGGAATTGCAAAAACAGTATTATCAGAGGATCAATAGATAAAACAACTAAGGCGATGAGAATACATCTTTGGCAAAACGAACTGCTTGATGTGACAATTCATCGCCTTCTGTTTTCAAAAATAAGAAATTCCACTCATCGTAGACGAGCATACGTAGTAGCAAGTCAGGCCGAAATGATAGGGGGATTCAGATGGAGAAAACAAAGTTACCGTGGGATGAATTTTTTTCACTTAATAAAGATGTGAATTATACTTTCTTTACGCCAGAAGATTTTTCAGGAGATGAAGATTTAATCGCAAAAACGACAGAACAATTCGTTAAACAAGAAATTGTTCCACAAATGGACAATATAGAACAACATAACTATAAAATTTCTCGTCAATTATTTGAGAAAGCTGGAGAACTTGGATTATTAAGTATTGAAGTCCCAGAAGAGTACGGCGGATTTGAGTTAGGAAAGGCAGTTTCAGGGCTTGTAGCAGAAAAAATGGGATACGCTGGTGCATTTAGTGTTTCCTTTAATATACACGCTGGTGTAGGTACATTGCCTTACATATATTACGGAACGAAAGAACAAAAAGAAAAATATTTGCCGAAAATTGCGTCTGGAGAATGGATTGGGGCTTATGCTTTAACTGAGCCAAATGCTGGTTCTGATGCTTTAAGTGCAAAAACGAGTGCAGTATTAAATGAAGATGGTACTGCTTGGAAGTTAAATGGTGAGAAGCAATGGATTACAAATGCTCATATGGCAGATGTATACGTTGTTTTTGCGAAGACAAATAAAGGAATGACAGCGTTTATTGTCGAAAGAACATGTGAAGGTGTATCCATTGGATTAGAAGAAAAGAAAATGGGGATTAAAGGTTCTTCAACGGCTACCCTAATTTTAGAAGATGTTGTCATCCCTGCTCAAAATGTTTTAGGGGAAGTTGGAAAAGGGCATCACGTAGCTCTTAATATTCTTAACTTCGCTAGACTAAAGCTGGCTTTTGGAAATATTGGAGCAGCAAAACAAGCAATTGGTTTGTCGGTTCAATATGGAAAAGAGCGAAAACAGTTCCAAACGGAATTAGTAGATTTTACGATGATTCAAGAGAAAATTGCAAATATGATCATTGCTACATATGGAGCAGAAAGTGCAGCCTACCGTACAGCAGGTGTCATTGATGAAGCAATTCATGAGAGTGATGAAGATCTTATGAAGAAAATGTCTCAATTTGCAATTGAATGTGCACTTAATAAAGTAAATGCTTCTGAAACACTTGGTCATATCGTAGATGAAGCTGTACAAATTCATGGTGGTTACGGTTATATGCAAGAGTACGAGGTAGAACGATTATATCGTGATGCTAGAATTAGTCGTATTTTTGAAGGAACGAACGAAATTAATAGATTAACAGTTGCTAAAATGTTAATGAAGCAAATGGAACAAATTGAAGATACTGTAGTAGAAGTTGATGTAGCAAACGTTGAAAGAAACCATCGTTACATTTTATTAGCGAAACAATTGTTGAAACAATCTTTGAAAACGCTCTCTAAAACTCCAGGGTTAAAAATTGACCAAGAACAAGAATATTCACGTGTATTATCAAATATGTTAACGGACGTGTACGTCATGGAATCAGCATTTTTACGTACGAGTAAAGCAATTAGTAAAAATGGTGAAGAGAAAGAGCGTACGAAACAAATGATAACTGACGTTATTTGTGAAGAAGGCTATCGTAAAGTAGAAGAAGCAGCGATTTCTATACTTTCAGCGGCTGTCACAGAAGAACAAGATAGACACGTAATTTTAGCTGAAATTCGTCAATTATTAGTGCCTTTATACACGAATGTGTTTACGAAAAAGAGAGAAATTGCGAAAGCTATTATAAATCGCGGAAAGTATATTGTGTAAATAGGAGGAAAGCGATATGAAAAAGATTGGCTTTATCGGTTTAGGTAACATGGGTCTTCCAATGTCTAAAAATTTAGTTAAATCAAGTTACACAGTATACGGTGTGGATTTAAATAAAGAGGCTGAAGCTTCCTTTGAAAATGAAGGAGGAATTATTGGCTTATCAATCTCAAAACTAGCAGAAACATGCGATGTGATTTTTACAAGTTTACCTTCACCTCGCGCTGTTGAAGCGGTGTATTTTGGGGAAGAAGGATTGTTTGAAAATAGCCACTCGAATGTAGTTTTAATTGATACAAGTACTGTATCTCCACAATTAAACAAACAGTTAGAGGAAGCTGCAAAGGAAAAGAAAGTAGACTTTTTAGCAGCACCAGTTAGCGGTGGGGTAATTGGAGCCGAAAACCGTACATTAACGTTTATGGTTGGTGGATCGAAAGAAGTATATGAGAAAACGGAATCTATCATGGGCGTACTAGGCGCGAATGTTTTCCATGTTAGTGAGCAGATCGATAGTGGCACAACAGTTAAATTAATTAATAACCTATTAATTGGTTTTTATACAGCTGGTGTGAGTGAAGCTTTAACATTAGCAAAAAAGAATAATATGGATTTAGATAAAATGTTTAATATTTTAAATGTGAGTTACGGTCAAAGTAGAATTTATGAGCGTAATTATAAAAGTTTCATTGCAACTGAAAACTACGATCCAGGCTTTACTGTGAATTTATTAAAGAAAGATTTAGGATTTGCAGTAGATTTAGCGAAAGAAAGCGAACTTCACTTACCAGTAAGCGAAATGCTATTAAACGTATATGAAGAAGCAAGTGAAGCAGGGTATGGTGAAAACGATATGGCTGCTTTATATAAGAAAGTTAGTGAACAATTAATTTCTAATCAAAAATAATAGACTTATATACATCATAAAAAAGGAGAGAATATAATGATTACAACTGAAATTAAACGAGTAAAAAATCATATTAATGGTGAGTGGGTAGAATCTACTGGTACAGAAGTAGAAGCAGTTCCGAATCCGGCGACTGGAAAAATTATCGCTTACGTTCCGCTATCTCCGAAAGAAGATGTTGAAAAAGCTGTTGAAGCGGCAAAAGTAGCATACGAAACATGGTCTAAAGTACCAGTTCCGAATCGTTCAAGACAATTGTATAAATATTTACAGCTTTTACAAGAAAACAAAGAAGAGCTTGCTAAAATCATTACGCTAGAAAATGGTAAAACATTAACGGATGCAACTGGTGAGGTGCAGCGCGGGATTGAAGCGGTAGAACTTGCAACATCAGCACCAAATTTAATGATGGGACAAGCTCTTCCAAATATTGCTAGCGGCATTGATGGATCGATTTGGCGCTATCCAATTGGAGTTGTTGCTGGTATTACACCGTTTAACTTCCCAATGATGATTCCATTATGGATGTTCCCACTTGCAATTGCTTGCGGTAATACGTTCGTATTAAAAACATCTGAAAGAACGCCACTTTTAGCAGAGCGACTTGTAGAGTTATTCTATGAAGCTGGTTTTCCAAAAGGGGTATTAAATTTAGTACAAGGCGGAAAAGATGTTGTAAATAGCATTTTAGAAAGTAAAGATATTCAAGCTGTTTCGTTCGTTGGCTCTGAGCCAGTAGCTCGTTACGTATATGAAACAGGTACGAAACACGGGAAACGTGTACAAGCGTTAGCTGGTGCAAAAAACCATGCGATTGTAATGCCAGATTGCAATCTTGAGAAAACAGTGCAAGGTGTAATTGGATCTGCATTCGCAAGTAGTGGAGAGCGCTGCATGGCATGTTCAGTAGTAGCAGTAGTTGATGAAATTGCTGATGAATTCATCGACGTACTAGTAGCAGAGACGAAGAAGTTAAAAGTAGGTGACGGTTTCCACGAAGATAATTATGTTGGACCATTAATTCGTGAATCTCATAAAGAGCGCGTATTAGGCTATATTAATAGCGGTGTAGCAGATGGAGCAACTTTATTAGTTGATGGCCGCAAAATTAAGGAAGAAGTTGGAGAAGGTTACTTTGTAGGTGCGACAATCTTTGATGGTGTAAATCAAGAAATGAAAATTTGGCAAGATGAGATTTTTGCTCCAGTATTAAGCATTGTAAGAGTTAAAGATTTAGAAGAAGGTATTAAACTGACAAATCAATCTAAATTTGCAAATGGTGCGGTTATTTATACGTCAAATGGTAAACATGCACAAACGTTCCGTGATAATATCGATGCTGGTATGATCGGTGTAAACGTAAACGTTCCAGCACCAATGGCATTCTTCGCATTTGCAGGAAATAAAGCTTCCTTCTTTGGTGATTTAGGTACAAATGGTACAGATGGCGTTCAATTCTATACACGTAAAAAAGTTGTAACTGAGCGCTGGTTTTAATAGAGAGTGAACAGCCAAATCAGTTGTTAAATGAAAACCACCACTATTAATAGTGGTGGTTTTCGTCTTGTTAATTATTTTTTTCAAAAGCTAGTTTAATACCAAAACCAATTAAGACGATTCCTGTTAAGCCTTGAATATAACGTTGCGTCCTCGGTTTTTTCATAAAAGCACTAATTTTATCAATTAAAAATATATAAAAAGCGAACCAAATAACTGTTAAAACGAGGTAAGTAAGACCCATTACGAGAAGTTGAATAAACGTATTATGATTTGGATTTAAAAATTGCGGTAAAAAGGTTAAAAAGAAGACTGCAACTTTAGGGTTTAATAAATTCGTAAGAAACCCTTGGCGAAAGCAAGAAGTGTGTTCATCTTCATTATTTAAAGATATATCATTCGTATCAAAGCCTTCTTTGTTTCTTACCGCTAAAAGGGCTTTAATGCCAATATAAATTAAATATAGAGCTCCAACGTACTTGAAAATAGAAAATAAAAGAGCTGACTTTACAATAATTGCGGAAAGTCCGATTACTGCTGCTAAAGTATGAATTAAAAGTGCAACACATGTACCGAACACTGTTTTCACTCCACCGACCTTACCGGCAACCAATGTATTTTTCGTCGCCATTGCAGTATCAGGACCGGGTAAAATAATAAGACAAATAGACATAATGATGAAAAGAAAATAATTTTCAATCATAGTTGCTCCTCCTTTTTATTTTTAGAATATTTGATTAAAAATAGTGTAGCACACATTTTGATTTAATAAAATTAAATTTTATTAAAAAGTATTAAATGAGAAAGAGGCTATATAGTAGTGGAATTCCACTACTATATAGCCTCAATTTTATCCCGCATGACCGGACGATCGGTGAGGGCTAATAATAAGCGGGTAATGAACCCCCACTTATTAATGTTTCACCTAATTATGCATTAAGTAAGTTAAAGAATCGATTTACATCTTCTTCTGAAACATCACTTAACTGCTTATATTTATAATTCGGATTTTGATCTTTATCAACGACAACAGAACGTACTCCTTCGAAGAAATCCGCATGTCTCATGAAATTTTTAGCAAGTACAAGGTCGGTAGCAAAACATTCTTCAACGGACTTATCTTGTCCATCAATAAACTGTTTTAATGTTACTTTTAATGAAATAGGGGATTTTGATAATAGCGTTTCTTTCGTTTTTAAAGCAAAGGAACTTTGAGCTTTCTCCAATGAATCGGTGATCTCTTCAATTGTATCGAATGCAAAATGTGAATTAATTTCTTCTAATGAAGTAGAAAGTTCGCTTTCTAAGTTTGGAGCAGTTGCAAATGTACGAATGACTTCTTTTAAATTAGTATGTACATCATCTTGTTTATGCCAATTTACACTTTCAAGTTCAGTAAGGAAAATTGGTAATGAATCAGATGTCATAAAGTAATCAGCGGCGTTTATAAATAATACGTCAGCAGCTTTTAAAACAGATGCTGTTAAAGCAACATAACGGCCAGCAAACCCTGGAGCTTTATTTAAGAAATAAGCAGCACCGACATCTGGGAAGAAGCCGATATTCATCTCAGGCATTGCCCATTTCGTACGCTCAGTTACAATTCGATATTTCGCACCATTTGTAAGACCGACACCACCGCCCATTACAATTCCATCTAAACAAGCGATGATCGGTTTTTTATATTGATAAATATATGTATCAATTTCATACTCTTCTTCAAAAAAACGTTCCGCATGCTGCAATGCAGTTTCATTTGAACGCGCTTCATAAAGAGTTTTAATGTCGCCGCCTGCACAAAAACCTTTTGTGCCAGCTCCTTTTAATACGATAAGCGCAATTCGCTCATCATTTTCCCACTCTTTCAGTTTTTGCCCAATTGGTTGCAACATGTCATAAGATAAAGAATTAAGCGCTTTTGGGCGGTTTAAAGTAATTGATGCAACGCCGTTTTCACTAACAGAAAATAAAACGTGTTCAGTCATAATTCATCCTCCCTTACATATCTTCTTATTCTTAATTCTTGATACGTATTGAAATGTCCTTTATAAATTTTGTCTAAACTTGACGGTACGTGTTAATTTGTATATCGCATATTTTGACGAGATATATTTGCAGGATTTCTGAGGTTGAAAATGAATATTACAACATTACTGTAATTGTAATTATTTGAAATTATCATGATAAACACGCTATTATATATGTGTAAATTGTACATAATTACTTCAAAAAGAGTATTTGAAGCGATTATGATGAAAGAAAAATTGCTTTTCATTAGAAATAGAGAAAGGAGAAATCGGAATGCCAGTACCTTTACTATTGTCGGTAATTATTTTGTCTTCTTTAATGATAGGGATAACGCAGTATTTTCATCATACAGATACGACAGAGGAAGTGAAGGATAAAGTACGACTTGTATTTCCGATTTTCATCATATCTATTTCTTTTTGCATTTTATTAAATAAGGATGGGTACATTATCGCAGTATTTTCATTTTTTGTAGCGATCGTTTTCATTACAGTTTTATATTATGTAATGAAAGACTTTATACAAAAATAAAGATGTCACATTAGACATTTTTATTTTTAAAATAAAGAAAATTTCACATACCGTATTATATGTAAAAATAAAAAACATATAGTAGTAGAAAAGTGTGTACTTTGCCGTGTATTTACTTGTCAATCTTGCATAGCCAATATACTATTAATAATGTAGAGATTAGAAAAAGGGGTTGTATCTGTCATGAAATTTGAGATGCACACAAAAATTATTTCAAATGAAAAAGAAATAAGATTACATATAGAAGAAAACATATTTCAATTAACATTGGATGGTTATCACTTATTTACAGTTCAAGAAATATTGCCTTTATATAAATCAAATGAAGAAAGAATTGGTAGTGCAATGATACAAAAGTTAGAGTGGGAAAACGGAAAAACTACAATAAACTATCAACTCGTATCACTAAAATCAGTAAATTAAAAGGAGCAGGAAACTATGAAGTTATTTCATACAGCGGATTGGCATTTAGGAAAGCTCGTTCATGGCGTGTATATGACTGAAGATCAAAAGATTGTATTAGATCAGTTTGTACAAGCTGTTGAAGAAGAAAAACCAGATGCGGTAATTATTGCAGGGGATTTATATGACCGAGCAATTCCACCTACGGAAGCAGTAGACTTATTAAATGATGTTTTACAAAAAATAGTGATTGATTTACAAACACCAGTTATTGCGGTTGCAGGAAACCATGATAGTCCAGATCGTATTCATTTTGGAAGTAGTTTAATGAAGAAACAAGGATTATTTATTGTGGGACAATTTCAATTTCCATATGAGCCAATTATATTAAATGATGAATATGGCGAGGTTCACTTCCATCTCATTCCATATGCGGATCCAAGCATAGTTAGACATGTTTTGAAAAACGAAGATGTACGTTCTCATGATGATGCGATGCGTATTTTTATGAATGAGCTTTCTGAAACGATGGATAAAGAAGCTAGACACGTATTTGTTGGTCATGCATTTGTAACTTCTGCGGGAGAAGCGGAGGAGAATACAAGTGATGCAGAACGACCACTTTCAATTGGTGGTGCTGAATACGTAAATAGTCATTATTTTGATAAGTTTCATTACACAGCGCTTGGACATTTACATCAAGCGCATTTCGTACGTAATGAGACCATTCGATATTCTGGTTCGCCACTTGCGTATTCTATTTCTGAAGAAAAACATAAAAAAGGTTATTATATTGTGGAACTGAACGAAACAGGTGAAGCAACAATTGAAAAAAGGTTACTTGCACCACGCCGTAAAATGCGAACAGTAGAAGCGAAAATAGATGAGTTATTACAACATCCAGTAAGTGAAGATTACGTGTTTGTAAAATTATTAGATGAAAATCCTGTCTTGCAGCCAATGGAAAAAATACGCTCTGTATATCCAAATGCAATGCATGTTGAAAGATCTATTCAAAGACGAGAGTTCACAGAGTCAAATGAAGTAACTGTTTCAAGACATAAAACGGATGATTTATCTCTTCTAAAGGCTTTTTATAAAGAAATGAAAGGCTTAGATTTATCAGAAGAGAAAGAACGTCTATTTGTAGAAGTATTACAAACAGTGCAAGAACGGGAAGGTGAACGAGGATGAGACCGATTCAGCTAATTATGACAGCATTTGGGCCATATAAACAGAAAGAAGTAATCGATTTTAACGATCTTGGAGATCATCGCATTTTCGCCATTTCTGGGAATACAGGTGCTGGAAAGACAACGATTTTTGATGCAATTTGTTATGTGCTATTTGGTGAGGCAAGTGGAGAAGAACGTAGTGATACGAGCATGCTCCGCAGTCAATTTGCTGATGATAATATGTATACAAGTGTAGAACTAACCTTTCAGTTAAAAGGGAAACGTTATGAAATAAAACGACAACTTGGACATAAAAAACAAGGGAACAAGACGATTACGGGACATGCAGTAGAACTATATGAAGTGATTGATGAAGAGAATGTTCCAGCTGTTGATCGTTTCCATGTAACGGATGTAAATAAAAAAGTGGAAGATTTAATCGGTTTAAGTAAACATCAATTTAGCCAAATTGTTATGTTGCCACAGGGGGAATTCCGAAAACTATTAACATCTGAGACAGAAAATAAAGAAGAAATTTTACGTCGTATTTTTAAAACGGATCGTTATAAGTTAATGCGTGAGTTACTTGATCAAAAACGAAAACAATGGAAAGACGTTTTACAAGAAAAACAGAAAGAGCGAGAGCTATACTTCCGTAATGTTTTTAAATTACCAATCCGCAATGGAGCATTATTAGAGACATTAGTGGAACAAGAACATGTAAATACGCATCAAGTAGTAGAAGCATTAGAACAAGAAACAGCGGCGTATAAGGTAGAGGTTGAGCAATTACAAGTAGAACAAGATGTTCAAACGAAGCAATTAAAGGATGCCGAAACACGTTTTCATGCAGCGAAATCCATAAATGAGAAATTTATAGATTTACAACAAAAGAATGAGAAATATAACACTTTACAAGAAAACCGTACAGTGATTGAAAGGAAAGAAACATCTTTTAAACGTGCGGAAGAAGCGAAGCGCTTATTACCATTTGAACAATGGTACGAAGAAGCAATGCAAAATGAGCAGAAGGCTGAAAGTTTGTTAAAACAAATAATCGCAAAACAAGAAAATATAACGAATAACTTTGAACTTGCTCAGAAGAAATATGAAGCAGTAAAGAATAAAGAACCTGAGAGAGAAAATGCAAAAAAACTAGTTCAAAGATTAGAAGAGTTACAATCGATTATTGCATCGTTAGCTGAGAAACAGTTGAATTTACAAAATGCAGAAATTCAAATAGGGAAATTAAAGGGAAGTATGCAAAACTTAGATCGACAATTAGAAGAGCATACAAATCAAAAACAGCTAATGTCTAGTGAATTACAACAACTAGAACAAGCACTTGAGCAATATGTAGCTAAAGTAGAAGAACTAACGAATATGCGAGAAGATGCAAAAGTTTTAAAGCAAGCATATGATGTTTGGCAAGAAAAACAAAAGTACGGGAAAGAAAAAGAAGCGGCATATAATAAGATGCAATTGGCAGTTAACGCATATGAAAATATGGAACATCGCTGGTTAAGTGAACAAGCTGGTATATTAGCTCTTCATCTACATGATGGCGAATCTTGTCCAGTATGTGGTAGTACGAACCATCCGAAAAAAGCTACAGAGCAAAGTGATGCGATCGATGAAAAAGAGTTAAATGATTTAAGAGACAAGAAGAATCTTGCTGAAAAATTACATGTTCAGTTAGAAGAGAAATGGAATTTCTATCACCTTCAATATGAACAGATAATAGCAGAGGTTAAGAAGCAAGGCTATCGCTCAGAGAAATTAGATGAAACATATAGTGCACTTGTTCACAAGGGAAAACAATTAGCAACTGAAGTGAATACGTTAAAGGCAAGTGAAGAAACGCGTAAGCAAACAGCTGTGAATATAAAAAGCGTAGAAGAAAAAGTAGATGCACTGCAGAAACAAAAACGTGAGGTAGAAACAGAGCAGCACCGTACAGAAATGGAGTGTATGCAACTTCGTACTTCATATGACCATGATAAGAAAAATATTCCTGAAAACCTACAAACAGTACAAGCTTGGAAAGTACAGTTTGATCAGGCGATGCAACAACTTAGGTTAATGGAGGACGAATGGAAGAAAGTGCAGGAAGCGTATCAACATTGGCAAAATGAAAATATACGTATTCAAGCAGAACAGGAAGGTGCTTCTACTCAATTTGAAAGTACAAAATTGAAGAAAGAAGAGACTTTCGCGCGCTTTATGAAAGAACTTGAACAGAGCGGGTTTACAAATCAAATAACGTATAAAGAAGCTAAATTAAGTGATGCCGAGATGGAGATGCTACAAAAAGAAATTCAAAGCTATTATTCATCTCTTGAAGTGCTTGCAAAACAAATTGAAGAGTTACAAGCTGAATTAAAAGATAAAGAGTATATGGATATTACAGCGTTAGGTGACCACATAACAGAATTACAAATTAATCTCGATATCATTAAAGAAAAACGTCAACGTGCGCAAAATGCAGTAACATATATTTTTGATTTACATGAAAATATTAGACGTATTGATGAGCAAATTCATGAGGAAGAAAAAGCTTTCCAAGAACTTGTTGATTTATATGAAGTAATGAAAGGTGATAACGAAAGCCGTATATCATTTGAACGTTACATCTTAATTGAGTATTTAGAACAAATTGTTCAAATTGCAAACGAACGATTACGTAAATTATCAAATGGACAATTTTATTTAAAACGAAGTGAACGAGTTGAAAAAAGAAATCGTCAAAGTGGATTAGGATTAGATGTATACGACGCATATACTGGTCAAACACGCGATGTAAAAACATTATCTGGCGGCGAGAAATTTAATGCATCGCTTTGCTTAGCGCTCGGAATGGCAGACGTCATTCAAGCATATGAAGGCGGTATTTCCATCGAAACGATGTTTATCGACGAAGGATTCGGTTCATTAGACGAGGAGTCATTAACAAAAGCAGTTGACGCCTTAATTGACTTACAAAAATCAGGCCGCTTTATCGGTGTTATATCACACGTTCAAGAGCTGAAAAACGCAATGCCAGCTGTATTAGAAGTAACGAAGCAGAAGGATGGGTGTAGTCAGACTCGGTTTGTGGTGAAGTAAGTTCAATTGTAATTCATACTTAAAGCATTGTTTGCGAGTTTCTAGTATAAAAATTATGATAAAACAAATGCCGCCTCTTTATAGAGGTGGCATTTGTTTGTTATTCAGAATTAGACAATGCACCTACGAGTTATCTGGAGAAGGCGGTGTATTCTCCAAACGATTATAAGCTTTAAAAGCTGAAATTGTCGAAATAATACCACCTACTAAAAATAAAGCTGATCCACTGACTAATATGATACGACTGACATATGTTTCGCGTGCTTCTTCAACTTCTTCTTGTAACATTGTTGGCATTTGAAATCCCCCTAAACAACATTTATTTTGTAGATAGTATATACAAACGCCTAAAATATGTTAAAATCACTGGATAGTGTTATGAGGAAGTATATAGTTAGATGTGAATTGTTTGAAAAATCTTCATTATAAATATATGCTAACTTCACATAGAGCACATATTAACATTGTATTATGTATATGTACCAAATAAATAAAGTGAATTGTATTTCGTTCTGTTTTTAAAAATTTAAAATTCTATTATTTTTATATAAAGGTTTCACATCGGAGTTTTAAATATTTTGGAAATAGATCTAAATAAGAGGAATTCATATAAAAGGGGAATGTCTTATGACAACATATACGAGTGAAATGAGAAAAAGTTTAGTTTCGGAAGAAGATGTAGATATTTTGAAAATTATGGCTCACCCAATCCGATTACAAATTGTAAATGAATTAAGTACGAGAAAAACTTGTAACGTAACACAATTAACAGAATTACTAAATATTCCACAATCGACTGTTTCGCAACATTTATCAAAAATGAAAGGTAAAGTGTTACGAGCTGAGAGAAGAGGTTTAGAAATTTATTATCACATTAATAATTTAAAAGCGAGTAAGATTGTAAGTGTTTTAGGATATATAAACTAATGAAGTGTTTTCATATAAAATAGCCGCTGCTGGTGAGCAGGGGCTATTTTTTGTTGTTTTATGTATTCGTATTTAAAATTTTATAGTTTTTATGATTTACAATTGTTCGATCAAATTCAAAAGTACCACCGCTTACATCTGTAATTTCAACTAAGACCGATTCAGTATAAAGTTTTAGTACAGATCCTGTAATCTTTAAATTATTTCGTTGAAAAAGTATAGTATCCCCTACGTTTGCTTTCATAGTACCTCCTCATTAAAGACAGAAATATTTTTTTATTATATATATTAAACCACGTATAGATATATTAGTGAATATTTAGTTTTATTTATCAATAAAATATTTTTTATTTTATAAAAAATAAAGTGCATCGTAGTGTGAAAATAGTTTTTCTGTATGTATAGGAAAATCAAAATCTTGCAATATAGGTATCATATAACTTGAGACATAATTTTTATAAAGAGAGATGATAAAACAGCTGTAAGTCGTATTGATGCAAAACATTATAATAGCTACTTACGTATTTAATAATTTGTTTTTGTATTTCGTCCTTCGTTTTCTGTAACTGATTCCATATTTTTGACGCTCTATCTTGTAAGTGCTTACATAAACAGAAACATCTTATACAATGAAGGTGTTAAATCAAATGAGGTGGCCAATATGAACATAAAAAAAGAAAATTTAGCGAAAAGCATTGAAATAGAAAGAGGAGGCGGAAAGGTATGAAAAAATCAAATGTTAATCCATGGCTTGTTGTCCTTGGTACAGTCATAGTACAAATGGGACTTGGAACGATATATACATGGAGTTTATTTAATCAGCCTTTAGTTAGTAAATACGGTTGGAGTCTTACCGCAGTTGCTATAACATTCTCAATTACTAGTCTTTCCTTAGCGTTTTCGACTTTATTTGCGAGTAAATTGCAAGAAATATGGGGACTTCGTAAACTTATTATGATAGCTGGACTAGCATTAGGACTAGGATTAATACTTAGTTCACAAGCTTCCTCATTAATATTGCTTTATGTACTAGCAGGGGTTGTTGTAGGTTATGCAGATGGTACAGCATATATCACTTCACTATCCAATTTAATAAAGTGGTTTCCAAAGCGTAAAGGTTTAATTGCTGGTATTTCTGTCTCTGCATATGGTTCGGGTAGCTTAATCTTTAAATATGTTAACGCACAGTTAATTGAATCAGTTGGTGTATCACAAGCGTTTATATACTGGGGTTTAATTGTTACAGCTATGATTGTAATTGGCGCTTGTTTAATCCATCAAGCTGCAGATCAAGGAGCAGTTCATGAAACAAAAACTCAGGAATATACAACGAAAGAAATGTTAGGCACAAAACAAGTATACTTATTATTTATTATGTTATTTACATCATGTATGAGTGGCTTATACTTAATTGGTATGGTAAAAGACATTGGTGTTCAACTTGTAGGGCTTAGCGCAGCGACAGCAGCTAATGCGGTGGCTATGGTTGCAATCTTCAATACGTTAGGTCGTATTATTTTAGGACCGTTATCAGATAAAATCGGCCGTTTAAAAATCGTTACTGGTACATTTGTTGTTATGGCAGCTTCAGTCTTGGTTTTAAGTTTCGTAGATTTAAATTATGGTATCTACTTCGTATGTGTAGCAAGCGTAGCGTTTTGCTTTGGTGGAAATATCACTATTTTCCCAGCTATCGTTGGTGATTTCTACGGTATGAAAAACCATAGTAAGAACTACGGCATTGTGTATCAAGGATTTGGAGCACTTGCAGGTTCCTTTATCGGTGCACTTCTAGGTGGATTCAAACCAACCTTCATGGTGATCGGTGTATTATGTGTCGTATCATTTGTTATCGCAATTTTAATTCAAGCACCTAAGCAGAAAAAAGAACAAGAAGAAGAGTATCGCAGCGTAGCATAAGTATATAAATCTTCTATCACACTATAAATACGAAAAAGCATCCTATTAAATAGGGTGCTTTTTTATGAATAATTGTAACGAGGTTATATAATCTGTGGAATTTTTTGAGACAAAAGAGTGAGTGAAATACCCGTTTGGATTATATTGGAATATTAAAAGGTGATACATTATATTCTAAATACGTATTAAATCTTAAATTATAAACACAACATGCATCGATAATTGCAAGATATACTTTCTCGATATTTTCAGAAAAATGTTGAGAAAATATATACTTTGTTTTTTGATAAGACTTTGTAAATGAAGGTATCTACAGTTAGTCTTCTACAAGTTTAAAAAGAGGAGTATGAATTAAAGGTGTAATGTAAGGTACTTATTAATGCTTTTAGATGTAATTGTGTTGAGAATCATTAAGATATTTTATCTGAAAAATAAAAATAGGTTGACAAGTTTATTGAGAAAGATTATCATTTAGGTGTAAGAATGTTAAATGAAAAACATTATCAATGAACAATATTTTGATGAAAAGTACACTTGACCAATTAGTTTAGTAAGTGTATTATTTTTAACATCATAAGTGATAATGAAAATCGTTATCATTTATGATGTTGAATTTGATTAATTTTTATATGAAAGGATAGATGAAATGAACATAGGGGAATTTGATGGGAAAACGGTTTTAGTAACTGGTGCAGCGCAAGGTATAGGTAGTGTTGTAGCAAACATGTTTTTAGAAAGAGGAGCTACAGTTATTGGGGCTGATCAAACTGAAGAGGGGTTAAACGTACTCTTAAATGAAAATGAATTAAATGAAACACGTGTGAAAACGTTTCATTTAGATGTGAGTGATAGTGCCGCTGTTGAAGAAGTAGTAGAACGGATTGAAAATGATATAGCACCGATAGATATATTAGTAAATGTTGCAGGGGTTTTACGTATGGGAGCGATTCACTCTTTAAGTGATGAAGATTGGAATAAAACATTCTCTGTAAATTTGAAGTGAACCCCGAAAACGGGACACCAATCAAAACACCTAAACCACTTGTTCCCTAAATTCTTTAGGGGATAGGTGGTTTAATTTTTCTTGAATTCGCACACAATTGTAGTAATGAATGTATTCTAGCACAATCTTTCGCACAGTTGTGTTGGATACTTTTGTTATCTCTTGTGAATAGAAAGCTTCACTTTTCAAATGACCAAAGAAGCTTTCCATGACGGCATTATCATGGCAATTTCCTCTCCGGGACATGCTGGTGATAATGCCGTTTTCTTTGGCATACGCTTGAAATTCTTTTGCTGTATAAATACTTCCTTGATCCGAGTGAAGAAGGACATCTTTTACTCTTCGCCCTCTCATTGCTTGTTTCAATGTCTTCATCGCTAATGCCAGTGTTTGTGATTCGCTGATGACACAACTAATAATTTCACGATTAAAGGCATCCATGATCGTTGATAAATACAAGGTACGCTCTCCAAATAAGAGATACGTCACATCTGTAAACCACTTGTCATTTGGTCTGGATGCATCGAATTCACGCTCCAATCGATGAGGGGCTACCATTGGTTCCGCACCATTGATATATTTCTTTTTCTTTCGACGTACTTTTGAAAGAATGTGATTTTGTCTCATGATTCGTAATACTTTTTTATGATTAACACACAGTCCCATTTTTTGAAGAGTAGCCGTCACTCTTCGATATCCATACCGAAATTTATGCCTAAGACAGACGTCCTTTACTTTCTCTTCTATATCATCTTTCCGATCTTCCGTTCGTTGTAACCAGCGATAAAATGTGGAACGGGGTAATTCTAATACGTTACACAATTCTTTTATCGTTATTTTTGTTTTTACATTTTTCCATAAAGTAACTACAGTTTCTGGTTTCAGCCCCTTTCGATTTCCAGATACTTTCCCCATACAAGTAATTTTGTTTTTAGATGCTTATTTTCTAAACGTAGTTGTTCTAATTCACTGAGCTCTTTTGGTCCTTTTCCATAAGAATATTGTTTTCCTACAGGTTGTTGAAAACGATACGTTTGATCTGTACGATACCATTTCATCCATGTCTTAATTTGGGAAACATTTTTAATTCCGAGTTTCTCCATAATTGTACGATTTGAATAACCATCTTTCTTCATTTCAATTACTTTCCACTTTGTTTCTTCTGGGTAATGAACTCTTGTCGTCATACGAAAAAACACCTCCATTGAATTTGCATACTTAGTATGCGAATTCAGGAGGTGTTTTTTTCATGTACCACTATTCGGGTTCACTTCAATTCTACAGGGGTTTTCTATATGTGCCGAGCAGTAAGTAAATATATGATGCAAAGAAAGTCAGGGGCAATTGTTACAGTTGGCTCAAATGCGGCAAATACTCCGAGAATGGAGATGGCTGCGTATGCTGCATCAAAAGCTGCAACGACGATGTTTATGAAATGTTTAGGGTTAGAACTTGCAGCATACAATATTCGCTGTAACTTAGTTTCTCCAGGTTCTACTGAAACTGAAATGCAAAGATTATTATGGGCTGATGAGAATGGAGCTGAAAATATAATTGCTGGTTCTCAAAATACATATAGACTCGGTATTCCGTTACAAAAAATTGCACAACCTTCAGAAATTGCTGAAGCAGTATTGTTTTTAGCCTCTGATAAAGCGAGTCATATTACAATGCACAATTTATGTGTCGATGGCGGAGCTACATTAGGAGTTTAATAAAAAATTCAGGAGGTTTTCATACTATGAATGAACTTATAGCCGTAAAGGAACTGTCGGAAAAATTATTAGAAGATTATAAAACTGAATCTTCGTTCTTTTTCGCTTCACCAACTCGAACGATATTGACAGAAGGAGAGTTTACTACAGTAAAACATCATGAAATTGAAAGTTTTACAGAACTTGTACAAGCGGTATTAAGCAATGCAAAACAAGCTGGAAATCCGAATCCTATCGTTGTTGGTGCTTTGCCTTTTGATCGTAGAAAAGAAGTTCAACTTATCGTACCAGAACATAGTAGAATTACTGAGCGTTTACAGTTAGAGACAACAAATGAGATAAAACGAAATGAGAAACTGACATTTGAAATGACACCGGTTCCAGCTCCTGAAGTTTATATGAATGGTGTGAAGCAAGGGATTGAAAAAATTCAGGACGGAGATTTAAAGAAAATCGTTCTATCTAGATCGTTAGATGTTGAATCTTCAGAGAAGATTGATAAACAAAAACTACTTCGCGAATTGGCAGAGCATAATAAGCACGGTTATACATTTGCTGTGAATTTACCGGAAGATGAAAACGAGTGTAATAAAACATTAATTGGAGCAAGTCCTGAATTACTCGTTTCACGTAATGGTATGCAAGTTATTTCTAATCCGTTAGCTGGTTCAAGACCACGTAGTGATGATCCAGTGGAAGATAAGAGAAGAGCAGAGGAATTAATTTCTTCACCAAAAGATTTACATGAACATGCGGTAGTAGTTGAAGCGGTTGCTGCTGCACTTCGTCCATACTGTCATACATTACATGTTCCGGAAAAACCATCCGTTATTCATAGTGAAGCGATGTGGCATTTGTCTACTGAAGTGAAAGGTGAACTAAAGGATCCGAATACTACTTCTTTGGAATTAGCAATTGCTCTTCATCCTACGCCAGCAGTTTGCGGAACGCCAATGGAAGAAGCAAGAGAGGCGATTCAAAAAATTGAGCCATTTGACCGTGAATTCTTTACAGGAATGCTAGGATGGAGCGATTTAAATGGAGATGGTGAATGGATTGTTACAATTCGCTGTGCTGAAGTGCAAGAAAATACACTTCGTTTATATGCAGGAGCAGGAGTTGTTGCTGAGTCAAAACCAGAAGATGAGCTAGCAGAAACATCAGCTAAGTTCCAAACAATGCTGAAGGCTTTAGGATTAAGAGATAATTCGCTGAATGAAAAATAGGGGGAAGAAATAATGTTATCAGGTTTCACGGAATGGCCAGAAGAATTTGCAAATCGTTATCGAGAAGAAGGATGTTGGCTTGGAGAAACATTTGGTTCGTTGTTAAGAGAACGTGCTGAAAAGTATGGAGATGAAATTGCAGTTGTAAGTGGTAATATGCATATGACGTATAGTGAGCTTGATAAAAAAGTAGATCGCTTAGCTTCAGGTTTACTGAATTTAGGAATAAAGCAAGAGGATCGAGTTGTAATACAGTTACCCAACATTATCGAGTTTTTCGAAATATGCTTTGCACTATTTCGAATTGGAGCACTTCCTGTTTTTGCACTACCTTCACATCGAAGCAGTGAAATTAGTTATTTCTGTGAGTTTGGTGAGGCGAGTGCTTACGTTATTTCAAATAAGGCTCTCGGCTTTGATTATCGAAAACTAGCAAGAGAAGTAAAAGTGAAAGTGCCAACTTTACAACATGTAATTGTAGTGGGAGAAGAAGAAGAATTTGTGAACATAAGTGATCTGTATATAGATCCCGTTCCATTACCAGAAGTTCAGCCAAGTGATGCTGCGTTTCTCCAATTGTCTGGAGGGACAACAGGGCTTTCTAAATTAATTCCTAGAACACATGATGACTATATTTATAGTTTACGTGTTAGCGCTGAAATTTGTAATTTGAATACGGATAGCGTCTATATGGCAGTTCTTCCAGTAGCGCACAATTACCCGATGAGTTCTCCAGGGACATTTGGAACTTTCTATGCGGGTGGAAAAGTAGTGTTAGCAACTGGTGGTAGCCCAGATGAGGCATTTGCTCTTATAGAAAAAGAAAAAGTTACGATTACAGCGCTCGTTCCACCATTAGCAATGATTTGGCTTGATGCAGCTTCTTCTCGTAATAACGATTTATCGAGCTTGCAAGTGATTCAAGTAGGTGGTGCGAAATTTAGTGCTGAAGTTGCGAAGCGTATTCGCCCTACATTTGGATGTACGTTACAGCAAGTGTTCGGTATGGCAGAAGGGTTAGTAAATTACACGAGATTAAATGATCCGGAAGAAATCATTATTCATACACAAGGGAGACCGATGTCTACATTCGATGAAGTACGGGTCGTTGATAAAAATGATAACGATGTGAAACCTGGTGAAGTAGGTAGTTTATTAACAAGAGGGCCATATACAATTCGTGGCTATTATAAAGCAGAAGAGCATAATGCACGATCATTTACAAAGGATGGATTTTATCGCACAGGTGATCTTGTAAAAGTAAATGAACAAGGTTACATCATTGTAGAAGGTAGGGATAAAGATCAAATTAACCGTGGTGGTGAGAAAGTTGCTGCAGAAGAAGTCGAAAATCATCTATTAGCACACGATACAGTACATGATGTAGCCATTGTATCAATGCCTGACGATTATTTAGGGGAACGTACTTGTGCATTTGTTATAGCTCGCGGACAAGCTCCGACTGTAAGTGAATTAAAAATGTTTTTAAGAGAACGCGGTATAGCAGCTTATAAGATTCCAGATCGAATTGAATTTATTGAATCATTCCCGCAAACAGGTGTTGGAAAGGTAAGCAAAAAAGAGTTACGTAAAGTCATTGCTGAAAAACTTATTACGGTAAAACGATAAATAATATAAAAATTGGAAGGAAGTGATTAGATGGCTATCCCATCTATTTCAGTATACAAAATGCCAGTTGAATCAGAACTACCAAAAAATAAAGTGAACTGGACACCAGATCCGAAACGTGCGGTTCTTCTAATCCATGACATGCAAGAATATTTTCTTGATGCATATAGCGATAAAGAATCACCAAAATTAGAACTTATTTCAAATATTAAGGTGATAAGAGAAAAATGTAAGGAACTTGGTATACCAGTTGTTTATACAGCACAACCAGGTGGACAAACGTTAGAACAACGAGGATTATTACAAGATTTCTGGGGGGACGGTATTCCTGCTGGACCAGATAAAAAGAAAATTGTCGGTGAACTTACTCCTGATGAGGATGATATATTCTTAACAAAATGGAGATATAGTGCATTTAAAAAGACAAATCTATTAGAAATTTTAAATGAACAGGGAAGAGATCAACTTATTATTTGCGGTATTTATGCGCATATCGGCTGCCTTTTAACAGCTTGCGAAGCATTTATGGATGGTATAGAGCCATTTTTTGTAGCAGATGCAGTTGCTGATTTTTCACTAGACCATCATAAACAAGCATTGGAGTATGCATCTAATAGATGTGCAGTAACGACATCAACAAACTTACTGTTAAAAGATTTACAAAGTGTAAAAAGTGATGAGAGTGAAGGAATCACTTTACAGGAAGTGCATGAATTAGTTGCACAACTACTTCGTGAACCAGTAGAAAGTGTTGAGACTGATGAAGATTTATTAAATAGAGGACTTGATTCGGTCAGAATTATGAGTTTAGTAGAGAAGTGGCGTCGCGAAGGAAAAGAAATCACTTTTGCGGATTTAGCAGAGAATCCAACCGTTGTTGATTGGTACCGCTTATTATCTCCGCAAACAGAACATGTACTTTAATATAGACTACATAATAAAGGGGTAGTAAAGAATGCCTAATAGTCAAAAGGTTCGTCATTCGTTATCATCTGCGCAGTCTGGTATGTGGTTTGCGCAACAATTAGATCCGCTTAATCCGATTTATAATACTGGGGAATATGTTGAAATAAATGGAAATATTAATCAAGAAATTTTCGAATCAGCAGTACGCAAAGTTGTAACAGAAGCAGAAGCACTACATGTTCGTTTCGAAGAAGATGAAATTGGCCCGTGGCAAGTTATTGAGAAATCGTCAAATTTTCATATGCATTTAATTGACGTTCGTAAAGAAGAAGATCCTGAAGAGGCTGCTAAAATATGGATGAAAAATGATTTATCTATGCCAGTCGATTTGAAAAGAGATACTTTATTTACTGAAGCACTTATTCAAGTTGAAAATAATCGTTTCTTTTGGTATCAGCGCATCCATCACATTGTGATGGATGGCTATGGATTTTCACTTCTAAGCCAAAAGGTAGCGAAAGAGTATACATCACTAATAGAAGAAACAAGAAAGAATGAAAAGCCATTTGGTTCTCTTGCAAAAATTGTACAAGAAGATATGGAGTATCGTGAGTCTAAACAATTTCAGGAAGATCGTACTTTTTGGTTAGAAAAGTTTGCAGATGAACCGGATGTCATAAGTTTAGCAGAACGAGCGCCGAGAACATCAAATGGATTTTTACGAAAAACAGCTTATTTATCCAGTTCGAGTACGAAAACTTTACTAGAAGATATCAATGTTTCGTTAACAAATTGGCCGGAATTTATTGTCGCTGTAACAAGTATTTATATGCATAAATTAACAGGTGCAAATGATATTGTTTTAGGTTTACCAATGATGGGGCGTCTCGGTTCTGCATCTATTTATACACCGAGCATGGTAATGAATTTAGTACCACTTCGTATTACAGTAACTCCAAATATAACTCTTGCGGAATTATTACAGCAAGTTTCTAAAGAGATTCGAGAAGTACGTCGTCATCATAAATACCGTCATGAAGAATTAAGAAGAGACTTAAAGTTACTAGGTGAAAATCAAAGGTTATTCGGGCCGTTAGTGAATGTGATGCCTTTTGATTACGGGCTTAATTTTGCTGGGAATCGTGGTATTACACATAATTTATCAGCAGGACCTGTCGATGATTTATCGATAAATGTTTATAAACGTTTCGATGAAAATGAGTTAATGATTCATTTTGATGCGAACCCGGAGGTATATAGTGATTCGGAACTAGCGTTGCATAAAGAGAGATTTATGAATGTATTAGAATTAGTGATAAATGATTATCAAAAAGACTTGTCGATTGGAAATATAAACATTACTCTTCCAGAAGAAAATCATAAAGTTTTATTCGAATGGAATGAAACTAAGGAAGCTGAGGATTTCATCACTCTACCTTTATTATTTGAAAAACAAGTACAAAAAAATCCAAATAAAATAGCGGTTACGTGTAACGGAGTAGACCTTACGTATAAAGAGTTAAATGAACGGGCGAATGAACTAGCGCACTATTTAGTAGGAGAAGGAATAGGGCCAAATCAGTTTGTAGCTTTAGTATTTTCAAGGTCAATAGAAATGGTAGTTAGTATGTTAGCAGTTTTAAAGGCTGGTGCAGCGTATTTACCGATAGATCCAGAATATCCAGCTGAGCGAATAAATTATATAGTAAATGATGCAAAACCAATTTATATCATCACACATTCATCTGTTTCATCTACTTTAGTTATAGAAAATGATATAAAAAAAATCGAATTAGATCGAAAAGAAACAGAACTAGCATTAAAAGCATATTCTCATATGAATCTACCATTTAGAAATGAAGAATCACTTTTAAAGCCTGCGTATACAATTTACACTTCAGGCTCAACCGGAAATCCAAAAGGTGTAATTGTTCCTATGAAAGCTTTAAGTAACTTTCTATTGGCTATGGACGATATGTTTTCACTAAATGAGAACGATCATTTAGTAGCAGTTACAACATTTGCGTTTGACATTTCTGCTCTAGAGATTTATTTACCTCTTATTAGTGGTGCAAGTTTAACAATTGCACAAAAAGAGGTAATTCAAGAGCCTTCTGCGTTAACGGCACTGTTACAAGAAGAAAGAGTGACAGTTATGCAAGCTACACCGACGTTATGGCAGGCATTAGTAACTGAATATCCAGAAAGGCTAAAAGGGTTAAATGTGCTCGTTGGTGGTGAAGCTCTTCCAGCCCATTTAGCAAATACATTAAAAGAATTAGGTTGCTCTATTACAAACTTATATGGACCAACTGAAACGACTATTTGGTCTACTGTCATGAACATTGATGAAAATGAAATTGGTATACCTCCTATTGGAAAGCCAATTTGGAGTACAGACGTGTATGTATTAGATGCAGGTTTACAACCAGTACCACCTGGAGTAATTGGTGAATTATATATTGCAGGGGAAGGGGTTGCGAACGGCTATTTAGGAAAACCAGAGTTAACGGCTGAACGGTTTGTTGCAGATCCTTATGGAAAACCAGGGAAGCGCATGTACCGCACAGGTGATCTTGTGAAATGGCGTAACGATGGTGTGCTGGAATACATGAGCCGAGCAGATCATCAAATAAAAATCCGTGGTTTCCGAATTGAATTAGCTGAAATTGAAATGGTTTTACAACGACATGAGTATATTCAACGAGCTGTAGTAATGGTACGAGAAGATCGCCCAAACGATAAACGAATCATTGCGTATATCGTTGCCGAAGGGGATGAAGGGATTAACCTTTCAGAAATTCGTACTTATGTTTCAGAAAGTTTAGCGAATTATATGGTACCATCGGCATTTGTTGTGCTAGAAGAATTACCATTAACGCCAAATGATAAGGTTGATAGAAAGAAATTACCTGCTCCTGATTTTAATGAAATGAACAAGGAGAGAGTTGCTAGAAATCCGAAAGAAGAAATATTATGTGATTTATTTGCAGAAGTACTTGGTGTTTCTCGCATTGGCATTGATGATAATTTCTTTGAAATGGGTGGCCATTCGCTTCTTGCATCGCGTCTAATGGCAAGAATTCGTGAAACGTTAAGTGTTGAATTAGGAATAGGAAAACTATTTGAATCGCCAACTGTTGCTGAACTTGCGAAACAATTGGATCAAGCAAAAACTGCAAGACCAGCTATTAAGAAAGTAAGTAGACCAAATGAAGTTCCACTTTCATTTGCACAGCGCAGGTTATGGTTCTTAAATTGTTTAGAAGGTCCAAGTCCTACTTATAATATTCCATTAGTCGTTCGTATTTCTGGAAAGTTGAACGAGGAAGCATTGCAAGGTGCCTTTTATGATGTAGTTGAGAAACATGAAACGCTTAGAACGATTTTCCCTAACGTATTAGGTAGTTCCTATCAGAAAATTTTAGATATGGAAAATTTAAATCTAGAAATGATACTAACAAAAACATGTAAAGATGAATTAGAAAGTGTGCTTGTAGAGGCCGTAAGATATAGTTTTAACCTTGATGTTGAACCAGCAGTTCGTTTGCAACTATTTACAGTGAATGAAAACGAACATGTATTACTAATACTATTGCACCATATTGTTGGGGATGGCTGGTCATTACAACCGTTAACGAGAGATTTTACAGCGGCATATAAAGCACGATGTCAAGGTAACAGAGTGCAGCTAGAGACACTTCCAGTTCAATACGCAGATTATGCACTTTGGCAACAACAGTTGCTTGGTGATGAAACTACAGAAGAGAGTCTTATTTCAACACAATTAGAGTTTTGGAAGAAAGAGCTAGAAGGTTTACCAGATCAGCTGGAGTTACCTACAGATTACCAGCGTCCAATTGAAACGAGTTATCACGGAGAAACAATTCATTTTCAAATAGATGCGGGTATGCATAGTAGGTTAGTAGAGCTTGCACGGAAAAACGGAGTTAGTTTGTTTATGGTGTTGCAAGCAGGACTTAGTGCGCTATTTACAAGATTAGGTGCAGGTACTGATATACCAATCGGTAGTCCGATTGCTGGAAGAAACGATGATGCACTCTCTGACATAGTTGGTTTATTTGTAAATACATTAGTGTTACGTACAAATACATCAGGAGATCCAAGCTTTAAAGAATTATTGGATAGAGTGAAGCAATCAAATCTTGCAGCTTATGAAAATCAAGATGTTCCATTTGAACGACTCGTTGAAGTGTTAAATCCAGTACGTACTCGAAATAGTCATCCGCTGTTTCAAGTTATGTTAGCTTTCCAAAATACGCCAGAAGCAACATTTGATGCTCCGGATATAGAAGCAAACCTTGAAATTCAAAGCGTTGGTTCTGCGAAATTTGATCTAACATTTGAAATTAGCGAGAGTAACGGAGTTGATGGTACGCCAGACGGTTTAAACGGGTTACTAGAATTTAGTACGGATTTATATAAACGTGAAACGATTCAAAAATTGGTTGAACGATTCATTTTGTTATTGGATGATGCAGCGAAACATCAGGATCAATCAATTGGCACATTAGAAATATTAACTTTAGCAGAGAAAAATACAGTGTTAGAAAAGTGGAATGGTGGTTTTCAAATTGTACCAGAAATGACATTGCCACAATTATTTGAAAAGCAGGCTCATATAAATCCAAATTCTATTGCTGTCGTCTTTGAAGATGAAAAGTTAACTTATGAAGAGTTGAATAAAAAAGCGAATAAAATAGCTCGATTGCTAATAGCAAAAGGAGTAGGCCCTGATCAACTCGTTGCTTTAGCGATGCCGAGATCTTTAAATATGGTTGTAAGCTTACTAGCTGTTCTGAAAGCTGGTGCGGGATACCTTCCGTTAGATCCGGATTATCCGTCAGATCGTATTTCATTTATGCTTCACGATGCGAAACCATCATGTGTGTTAACAAATTCAGATGTGGAAATTGAATGTGATGAGGAACTGAAAATTTTAGCTGATGATGTGAAGACAATAGAAGAAATTGAGAAGTATAGTGAAGATAATATTGATGAAATGGAGCGCATGAAGCCATTATCTCCTTCACATATTGCTTACGTTATTTATACGTCAGGCTCAACAGGTAGACCGAAAGGCGTTATGATACCTCATCAAAACGTAGTAAGACTTTTAGGAGCAACTGATCATTGGTTCCAATTTGACGAGAACGATGTATGGACAATGTTTCATTCATATGCTTTTGATTTCTCGGTTTGGGAAATTTGGGGGCCTTTATTATATGGTGGACGTTTAGTCGTAGTACCACATACTGTAAGTCGCTCGCCGAAAGAATTTTTACAACTTCTTGTTAAAGAAAAGGTAACTGTTTTAAACCAAACTCCATCAGCGTTCTATCAATTGATGCAAGCAGATCGTGAAAATGAAGAAATTGGCCAAAAATTATCTTTACGATATGTTGTTTTTGGAGGAGAAGCACTTGAGCTAAGTCGATTAGAAGATTGGTATAGTCGACATTCTCATAACGCACCAAAACTTATTAATATGTACGGTATTACGGAGACGACAGTACATGTTAGTTATATTGAATTAGATGAAACAATCGTCTCTTTACGAGCAAATAGTTTAATTGGGTGTAGTGTACCTGATCTTAAAGTGTATGTATTAGACAACTATTTACAACCGGTGCCACCTGGAGTAGTTGGAGAAATGTATGTTGCAGGTGCAGGGCTTGCTCGTGGATATTTAGGAAGAGCAGGCTTAACTGCAGAACGTTTTATTGCAGATCCATTTGGTAAGCCAGGTACAAGAATGTATCGTACTGGGGACTTAGCACGTTGGCGTCAAGATGGGACGCTAGATTATATAGGACGTGCAGATCATCAAATAAAAATTCGTGGATTCCGAATTGAATTAGGGGAAATAGAAGCGGTAATAATGAAACATCCTAAAGTTGAGCAAGTAGCCGTTATTGTACGGGAAGATCAACCAGGGGATAAACGGTTAGTTTCTTATATCGTCGCATCAAATAATGAAATGATTGATACGAATGAAATGCGTAAGTATGCTCGAGGTAGTTTACCAGATTACATGGTTCCATACGCTTTTTTAGTAGTAAATGAGTTGCCTTTAACTCCAAACGGTAAATTAGATAGAAAGGCATTGCCGGCTCCAGAATTTATCGCATCATCTTCTAGTCGTGGACCAAGAACACCGCAAGAAGAAATGTTATGTGACTTGTTTACAGAAGTTTTAAGTGTGCCGCAAGTTGGAATTGATGACGGATTCTTTGATCTAGGTGGCCATTCACTTCTTGCAGTGCAGCTTATGAGTCGTATTAAAGAAGCACTTGGGGTTGAACTAAATATCGGAACTTTATTTGCAGCACCTACTGTTGCGGGTCTTGCTGAAAGACTTGAGGTGGGAAATAGACAAAGTGCACTTGATGTGTTACTTCCATTACGAGCAAGCGGAGACCAATTACCACTATTTTGTGTGCACCCAGCAGGTGGATTAAGTTGGTGTTATGCAGGACTTATGAAATCTTTAGGAACAGATTATCCAATCTACGGTGTCCAAGCACGTGGTATCGCTAAAAATGAAGAACTTCCAAGAAGTTTAGAGGAGATGGCGGCGGATTATTTAAAACACGTTCGTGAAGTACAGCCTCACGGACCATATCGGTTACTCGGTTGGTCGCTCGGAGGAAATGTTGTTCATGCAATGGCGGCGCAACTACAAAGTGAAGGGGAAGAAGTAGAATTACTCGTTATGCTAGATTCTTACCCTGGTCACTTCTTACCGAATACGGAAGCACCTACTGAAGAAGAAGCGTTAATCGCATTACTTGCTTTAGGTGGATACGATCCAGATAACATGGATGGTAAACCACTTACGATGGAAAGTGCAGTAGAAATACTTCGTAAAGATGGGAGTGCATTAGCAAGTCTTGAAGAAGAGACTATTTTGAACTTGAAAGAAACATATGTAAATTCGGTAGGATTGTTAGGGAAATATGTACCGAAAGTGTATAACGGAGATATTTTATTCTTTAGATCTACTGTTATACCAGACTGGTTTGATCCTATTTCTCCAAATACGTGGCTAAATTATTTAGATGGGCAAATTGTGCAACACGATATTGACTGTCGACATAAAGATTTATGTCAACCAGGACCACTTACAGAAATTGGACAAGTATTAGCGAAATATTTGCAGAATAAGAAAGGGGTAAGTACAGTATGACGAATCCGTTTGAAAATGATAATTACACATACAAAGTATTAAAAAATGAGGAGGGCCAGTATTCTCTCTGGCCTGTCTTTCTTGATGTACCTATTGGTTGGAATGTCGTACATGAAGAGGCTAGTAGGAATGATTGTTTACAATATGTTGAAAATAACTGGAAAGATTTGAATCCAAAAAGTAATCAAGTTGGCGAAAAAATATTAGTAGGAAAACGATAATGAAGGCAAAAATAAATCCAAAAGTAGTTGTAAGTATCGTATATATAACAGCGATGTTTATGGCTGCGATGGATGCAACGATTGTGAATGTAGCACTCCAAACGATAAGTAAAGAACTACAAGTGCCTCCATCTGCAATGGGGACGGTTAATGTTGGGTATTTAGTTAGCTTAGCTGTTTTCCTGCCGATTTCTGGTTGGTTAGGAGATCGCTTCGGTACGAAAAGGGTATTTCTAACCGCTCTTTTCGTATTTACAGCTGCGTCTGTATTATGTGGAATAGCAAACGATATTACTTCATTGAATATTTTTCGTATCATGCAAGGGGCTGGTGGGGGGCTTTTAACACCAGTTGGGATGGCAATGTTATTCCGAACATTTTCACCAGAGGAAAGGCCGAAAATTTCACGGTTTATTGTGTTACCAATTGCTGTGGCACCAGCTATCGGACCAATTATTGGCGGTTTCTTTGTAGATCAAATGTCTTGGCGCTGGGCATTTTATATTAATTTACCGTTTGGAATCGTAGCGTTACTATTCGGTCTACTATTTTTAAAAGAGCATATTGAAAAATCAGCTGGTCGCTTTGATTCTCTCGGTTTTGTTCTTTCAGCACCAGGATTCGCGATGATTATCTATGCACTTAGTCAAGGGCCGTCAAAAGGCTGGGGTTCTTCAGAGATTATAAGTACTGGAATAGCTGGGATTGTATTCATTATATTGTTCATCATTGTAGAACTTAGAGTAAAGCAACCGATGTTAGATTTACGCTTATTAAAAGAACCAGTCTTTAGAAAAATGAGTCTTATTTCATTGTTTTCATCCGCTGGTTTACTAGGAATGTTATTTGTTTTTCCACTTATGTATCAAAATGTAATAGGAGTTTCCGCATTGGAATCAGGCCTTACGACGTTCCCAGAGGCAATTGGGTTAATGATATCGTCACAGATTGTGCCATGGTCATATAAGAAATTAGGAGCTCGAAAGGTAATTTCTATTGGATTAATTTGTACAGCGATTATCTTTGTTTTATTAAGTTTTGTAAATCACGATACGAACCCATGGCAAATTCGGGCATTATTGTTTGGTATCGGTATTTTCTTAGGTCAGTCTGTTGGAGCAGTTCAATTTTCGGCATTTAATAATATCACGCCACCTTCTATGGGGAGAGCGACTACTATATTCAATGTGCAAAACCGTATAGGTTCAGCGATAGGAGTTGCTGTTTTAGCTACCATATTATCTGGATTTGGAAGTAATGAAATACAGAATAATGCACAGTCAGATTTCTTACCATATCAAGCTGCATTAATTGGATCTGCAATATTTTTACTTATAGCATTACTATTTTCTTTACGTATTTCTGATAAAGAAGTAATGTCAAAGAAGAAAGAAAAAATGTTATCTGTATCAAAAAAAGAGAAAGTACTTGTCAATGAATAACAATTTACGTAAGCTTTTTTAATGAAAATTGATATTCATTGTATAAAGGAGAGTTTACATGATAGAAAGTAAAGTTGTAGATTCTATTCCAACTTTGACTGAGAATGATTGTCAAATATGGTGGGCAAGAATTTCAGATTTACAATCATGGCATTACAATTTACTAAACGATGTTGAACGAGAGAAAGCAAATTCATATCATCATTCGGCAGATCGTGCACGATTTATAATAGGTTGTGTAATTAGTAGGTTAGTTCTTGGTAAAATACTTTCTATGTTACCAGTTCAAGTGCCAATTGATAGGATGTGCCCAGTATGTAAGTTACAACATGGCAGACCGCAATTACCAAAAGGAATGCCACAAATATCTGTTTCACATTCGGGTGAGTGGGTTGTTGTTGCATTTACAAAGTCTGCATCTGTAGGCGTTGATGTTGAACAAATGAATCCATATGTAGATGTTCTGAAAATGGCAGAGGGCGTATTAACAGACATTGAAATAGCACAAGTTATGAAGTTACCTAATGAACAGAAAATAGAAGGTTTTTTAACATATTGGACTCGAAAAGAAGCGGTACTAAAAGCGACAGGTGAAGGACTAATGATTCCGCCAGTACATATTACTGTATCAGCTCCAAATGATCCTCCAAATTTGTTAGTTTTTAAGGATAGGCAAGAATTAGTAGAAAATACAATGATGGCAGATATAAGGCCTAGTGTAGATTATATGGCTTCAATTGCAATATTTAGTAAAGAAGTAACTGAAATCACACAGTTAGATGCAGTAGCGCTTTTAAATTATAAATAAGTTAAATAAAAAATCTTATAGAAGAGGTGTTCCTCATGTTAGTAGCGGAAAATAGAACAAATGAATTCACTTATAATGTACAAGCAATTAAAAATATTTTATTTTCTGGAGATACATCATCTATTCATGCTTTAGAAAAGCTTTTGAATGATACAGTTCAGTTTGATGTTCTCGAACAAGAGGTACTTGATAGACAGTACATCCCGAAAGAAGCAAAGAATTTCTTTGATAAAAACGGAACATTTCTTTACCGTGTATCCAATGTTAGTTATAAAGGAAAAGTGTTATCTGAGAATCTAATTTTTGCGGACACTTCGTTTTTACCAAATACAATTAAGACGGAATTAGAGAGTGGAAATATTCCAGTTGAAAAACTTATAGAAGGGATGGAAGTAAGAAGAAACGTATTATACGAAGGATATCAGCCATCTGGGAATATTATTGAATTGTTTGATGGATGCTCTGTTACGGCGAATGTGTATCCAACTAGAAAATATCAAATTGTAAGTAACTGCAAATGCATATTTTATATTTGTGAAGTATATCATGCGGAGAATATAAAGGAATTACTTAAATAAAACAAGAAACCAGCCTATAAAATGGCTGGTTTCTTGTTTATTTAACAGCTTCTTTTAACTCTTTACCTGCTTTAAATGCTGGAACTTTACCAGCAGCGATTTGAATTTCTTCGCCAGTTTGCGGGTTACGTCCTGTACGAGCAGATCTTTCGCGCACTTCAAAAGTTCCAAAGCCGATTAATTGAACTTTATCGCCAGATTGTAATGCAGTAGCAATTGTGTCAAATACGGATTGTACCGCTGCAGAAGCTTCCTTTTGAGAAATATCAGCGGATTGTGCCACGTTTTTAACTAATTCTGTTTTGTTCATGTTTTCACCTCATAAAAAGTTTTTTAGAATGAATGTTTTAGTATAATGGATAGTATGGAGAAAGCTATGTATATGGTTAGAAAGAATACTATATAGTTATGTTAATTTCGTTGTAAGAGACTGAATCCCTGCTAATAATTAGGGATTAATTAAGAATTGATGTATAGAAAACGCTGTAATATGAGGATGAGGGGGAGTATATGAATGATTTTTCGTGAAAAGAATGAGAAAGAAAGTATATTAATTCGTCAACATGATCATGGTTTTTTAGCTGGAGAGATTGCAAAGCATATAAAAGAAGATTTTTTTGAAGATGAAACATACTTAAAAGAGACAATTGACGCAGTATATGAGCATGATAGAGGATGGATAGAACTTGATAAAGTACCAATTTTGAATGATGCTAAAAATATTCCATATACATTTATGGATTGTCCAAGTTCATTGCGTTTTGTTTTTTATACGATTGGTTTGAATGAAATTGAAGATTCGAATCCATACGGAGCATTACTTTGTAGTAAACATTTTTTATCATTCCCATTAAATGACGAAGACGAAGAAATGATGTCTTTTTATAAACATGAATTGGAACGACAAAAAAGAATATTGAAAACGTTAACAAAAGAACAATTTGCGATGTTCGATAAACATTATAGGTTATTAAAGTTTTGCGATGAACTTTCTTTATATGTGTGTATGAATAAACCTGGCGCAGAAAAGGAAGATGAAATTGATTTGTTTAAAGATGGTTTTGAAGGAACAGAAATGTTTAATAGTAAGGTGGAGAAACCTATTCAAGCTGAATGGGTGGACGAGGAAACAATTCGGATTACACCGTTTCCATTTCAAACGGAATTTCATACGTATGTAAAATATAAAACAATAAATAAACGTGAAATTGAAGAAAAAGGGATTGTAAAAGCTGATAGAGAATCGGAAATGGAGAAACAAAACATTCGTTTCGTACAATAAGGAGGCGATTTAGATTGAAAGAGTACATGTTAAAACAGTTTGATTACCATGATTGGGCTAATACACGGTTATTCAATCGATTAAAAGAGTTACCAAGCTATGAGACTATTTTTAATGAACAGATACAGAGTGTATTTCCATCAATTAAGGATACTTTTGCGCATATTTATATTACAGATCAAGTGTGGTTACATATATTGCATGGTAAAAGTATGAATGAAGCAATACAAGACCGAGAAAATTTACGAAAACAAATCGAAACTAAATCGTTACATGAATTAGAAAAAATGTTTGAAAACATGGCAAATCAATATAAAGACTTTTTAATTACAATACAAGACGTGAATGCTGTATTTGTTATCGAGAATCCATATGCAGGGAAATTAGAAACTTCAATTTTAGAGTTAGTACAACATGTCGTAAATCATGGGACATATCATAGAGGAAATATAACAGCGATGATTCGTCAACTTGGTCATTCGTCGACAATGATGGATTTTGTACTGTATTTACATATGGTGCAGAAGGAGGGGGAGTAATATAGTTTGTAAGAAGGAGAGCCTTTAATTGTAAAAGTCTCTCCTTCTGTTTTATCCCGCACTAATGGCAGATCGACTGATTAAAGTTTTACATTATTTCTTAAGAGGCTTTATTTTCTTGTAATTGCTTAGCGTATTGTATAGCTTTATATGCATTGACTCTACCGTTTTTCCAATACGTACCTGTACCACTAATTTTATCAGACGTTGACTCAATAATTTGGCGGATTTGTGTATTGCTATATCCTTGATTTGCTAAAAGAGCAGCGACTCCTGCAACATGAGGTGTTGCCATAGATGTACCACTTAATGATTGATACGTGCTTCCTTTATATGTGGAATAGATATTTGAACCTGGTGCTGCAACATCTACCCAGCTACCATAAGTAGAAAATGAAGATTTTCTATCTGATTGATCTGTAGAAGCAACTGCAATCACCTCGTTGTAATAAGCAGGGTAATTAGCTTTTGTATTTCCAGCATTTCCAGCAGCTGCAACAATAACAGAGCCTTTATTCCATGCATATTGAACGGCTTGTTGTAAAGCAGTCCCACCATTTGGGGCGCCTAAGCTTAAACTAATTACTTTTGCACCTGAATCAGCAGCTTCTCTAATCCCTTGCGCTACAGCATCAAGAGTACCACTCCCTTGATTATCTAATACGCGGACAGCATAAATTGAAGTTTGTGGGGCAACACCAGCAATTCCAACACTATTATTCGTAAGTGCTCCAGTAATTCCAGCGCAATGCGTACCATGACCATTACCATCATCGGATGTATTGTCGTTATCAACATAATCATGTCCGTAAATTACTTTCGAAGCTAAATCAGGGTGTGAACCTTGAACTCCTGTATCAATAATAGCTACTTTTACACCAGAATCACTTCGTTGACTATCCCAAGCTTGTGGAGCTTGAATTTTTTGCAATCCATATTGATTTTTAAAAAATGGGTCGTTCGGAGTCCAAAAGGCCTGAACGTAATAATTCGGTTCTGCATATTCCACATCTGGATTATTTTTATAACTTTTTATTTTTTCTTTGACAGTACCTTTTGAAAATTGAACGACTTCAAAACCTAACGTATCATCTTTAGATAAAACGTTAGCACCGACAGATTTGTGAAAAGATTGAACATTACTTAAAGAAGCATTTTGTTTGAACTTAACGATTAATTGGTTAGGGACGTAATCAGTAGATGATGTTTCAGCACTTGAAGTATTTGTGTTAAAAAAGAAACCACCGATAATGAATGATAAAACAGATAGGAAAACAATGATTTTGTTTTTCAAAAGATTTTTCCTCCCTTTTCTCGGATGAGTTTTTCGGCGACACTTTAATGTCGCATTCCTTTTCAACTATATAGTTAGACAATACGATTTATGTCATTTATGTGAAAAATTTTTAGTGGAATAAAAAAGGGAAAGATTGATATAAATATATTTTTAGTGATACTTACTGAGTTAGAAAACGAAAAAAGGAATGCTCATTATGTATGAGTCATTCCTTTTTTTTAGATTAACTTGCCTGTTTTTTATGACTTTCTTTCAATTTTTCTGCTTGTAAAAAGCGATTCGTTTCAGCAACAACAATACCACTTAACCCAATAAGGCCAATTAAGTTTGGAATCGCCATAAGTCCATTTGCAATATCAGCAAATGTCCATACGATACCTAGTTTTAAATTAGCCCCAATAGCAATCATGACGATAAAGGTTGCTTTATAATATTTAACAGCACCTTCTCCAAATAAATAAGCCACGCACTTCTCGCCGTAATACGACCATCCTAAAATAGTAGAGTAGGCAAATAATATAATTGCGATACCAAGAATCATACTACCAGCAGTGCCAAATACAGATTGGAACGCAAGTGTTGTCGCTTCAACGCCAGTTTTACCTGATTTCCATGCACCTGTAGTAATTAATACTAGCCCTGTAATTGTACATACAATAAACGTATCTAGAAAAGTACCAGTCATAGAAACTAAAGCTTGCTTTGCAGGTGAATCAGTTTTTGCGGCAGCTGCGGCAATAGGGGCACTCCCTAAACCAGCTTCGTTCGCAAATACACCGCGCGCCATTCCGATTTGAATTGCAGATGCAATTGTTGCGCCAATAAAACCACCAGCAGCTGCAGTCCCATTGAATGCGCCAGAAAAAATAAGTGAGAATGCTTCTGGAATTTGATCGTAGTGATAGAAAATAATAATAAGCCCAGCAATGATATAAAAGAAAGCTTTAATAGGAACGATATATCCTGTCACTTTCCCGATTTTTTTCACACCGCCTAAAATAACAATGGCGATTAAAAACGACATGAATATACCAGTTAAAGCAGGAGGGAAAGAGAAATTAATTCGCATTGCTTCTGCAACTGAGTTAGATTGCACCATATTACCGATACCGAAAGAAGCAGTTGTGCCAAATATAGCGAATAAAACAGCAAGCCATTTCTTACCTAAACCACGTTCTAAATAGTACATTGGTCCACCTGAATATTCACCGTTTTCATTACTAACACGGTATTTCACCGCAAGAATTGCTTCGGCATACTTTGTTGCCATGCCGAACAAAGCAGTAATCCACATCCAAAAGATCGCACCGGGTCCACCGATTGTTACAGCAGTTGCAACACCGGCTATATTCCCCATACCAATCGTTGCCGCCATAGCTGTCATAAGTGCTTGGAAGTGGCTAATATCTCCAGAGGAAGATGTATCTTCTGATTTTTTAAAAGCTAGTTTGTGAGCGTATAATAGTTTACTAAACTGTAACCCTTTTAAACGCACTGTGAGAATGATACCAGTACCAACGAGTAACAACAACGTTGGTAATCCCCACACATAGTGATTGATTTGTTCTAATACTGTACTTACTGTCTCCATCTGTATTCTCCTTTTTATGAAAAAATAAAAACCACTTCAAGTAAATGAAATGGTCTCTGGAGAAACAAGGGATAGAAAAATAAACCGATACAAATCGGCATTTTCTTTCGCTTGTCTCTGTCCTTTTACCTGAGAGATTATCCGCTATAGTAGCGGATTTGCTCCTTCGGTGCTCTTTTTCCTCTGCGCTATATAAAAGCGAGAGGGAGTCTCTCCAGAGATTCGTCCCCATGCAGTTCTACTTGTAAACAAGACCTGAGAGTTTCAAAGTTGATTCAGCAACTTTTTGCCCCGTCGGTAGATCAATAGACCTTCTCCTGAATGGTTCATCCGAATTATAAAATTTATAAAAACATTGATTGTAAATCAATAAAAACATTATAGACAGACAAAATATGAATTGCAATCTTTTTTTATTTTAAAATAGTAACCAGTTTTATTTTTTTGCAAGTCCTAATTTAACTTCAACTTCATTTAACGTAGATAAAGCGAGAACAATATGTTGGTCCGCAAGTCCTAAAGCATGTTTAGTATTTTCAATTGTTTCATTGGATGGAGTAGAGTTACTTGCTCCGTCTATAATTAAATCTGCTGCGTTTTTCATAAATTTAGAAGCAGTCTTAAAAGCAGTTGTGAAATAAACTAGTTGTTCTTGTATTTGTACTTCTGATATATTTTCATTAATTTTCAAAGTATCTATTTCGTTCATAATTTTTTCATATTGTTTGGAAATAGCAGTCATTGTAACTAATAGTTTATCTCTGTCTACTGAATCTCCGTTCGTGTTAATCTCTTCCCAGGCAGGCAACCAATCTTTTTCGATGATGTCATTATAATTTGTAGTTAATTCATCAATTTTTGGTTGTAATTTAGTTTTAAAAGTTTTTGTATCAATTGTTTCTACGGTAGTTTTTTCGTTATTATTTGTATCTTTAGTTGTGTAAAAAATCGTACAGGTAATAATAAAAATAGAAATAACTATTGTCCATTTATTAAAAAATAAGTTTTTCAATGGGTAATACCTCCGGATATTAATATCTTATAATTAAAATATACAACAATAATATTATTAATGATAGAGAATATAGTCTATCGTTGATTTTAATTATATTTTTTCTATAAATAAATAATTAAAATTAGTAAAATGATGAAAGTAATATGTGAGAAAAGAGGGTTTTTATTGAAAATGAATAGAAGAAAACTAGTTTCAAATATTTCAATGGCTATGTTATTAGTTGGCTTAATTGCATTCATATTTATGAATAAAGAATCTAAAATTAAAGATTTTCCAGTGCCAATGTCAGCAATACATATTAACGATGATAAGGAAGAGGATTATCAATATATAAGTGTAATGCCTATTACAAAGGCAAGTGGATGGGAGAACTTAGGGGAAAACGGGCATACTGTTAGTTTTAAAAAAGGGGAGCGGAAGGTAACTGTAATACATTATCCGGGAGGACTTACGTATTATTTAATTGAAAAGTAAATGGAATGCTCCATAAACAATGCGGTTTCACTAAGTTGTTTATGGCTAATTGTATTTAAAAAAGAGGTTCAATCTATAAATAAGAAGGTGTTTTGTTTTATAAAAGAGAATAAAAAAGGGTATAAGAAAATAAAAGGAGATATATTCAATGGAGAAAGAAGGCATACGTGCGGTTGAGGAATATCGTAAAGATTTAAATGCTGGTAACATTGAGAAAATAAATAGTTGAGTATCAGATGATTTTATAGGTTACTTTGGGTATTACAGTGATAGAGACTATGAGGTATACCGAGGCGATACATATAAAGAAGATAATATTGAAACATTAAAGAGTTATGAAGGGCAAAACCCCTATTGGAAGTATAAAGATTTAACACATAGTTTAAGGAAAAAGAACGAACTAGTGTTATCTGCCATTGTAGATTTTTATTTACATGATAAGAAAGTAGCATCGGTTTTAGCGATAGAAGTTTTTAAGAAAGAAATGGATGGGTGGAAGTTATATAGACAGCATATGGAAAGATATGCGGTATGATTTGAAAAATAAATGACGATAAAAGTGAAAGGATGTAAACGCCCTTATAAGAGTGTTTACGTCCAATTTTTTTGTTTATAATTCTGAATTATTCGGATTGTAATATACGTATGGAATAAAATAATTTTTGTATGGAAGTGAGTTGATTATTTGCCAACTATAAAAAAAATAGGTCGCTTTTGTCTTACAGATGATGAGGGATATATTATAAATGATTCACATATTGACAAAGTGCAACCTACATTTATGGAGGTAATTCAAGAAGTAAAAAATACTTGTTGTGAATTGTTACAGGATGATTTACACAGTGTTTATATAAGAGGTTCAATTCCAAGAGGGATTGGAATTGAAGGAATTGCTGATATAGATGTAATTATATTAGTGCGAAAGGATCCAAAATTAATAGACTTGAGTTGGCGAGAGAAGCTAGAAGTTCAAAGTTTAAAAAAGTTTAATTGTATATCAGGAGTGGAGTTAAGTTTTTTCAGTGAAAAAGAAGTGACAAATCCCAATCGTTTTTCTTTTATAAGCTTTATTATACAGACACATGGTGTTTGTATACTGGGGGAAGACATAAAATTGTCTTTACCTAAATATAAAGTAAGCCAGGAGTTAGCCTATGAACATCTTATTCAATTGCAGACACAAATTGGACAAGCTCGTAAAGAGTTAATTCATAATAAAGGCGTGGATGATATAGTGGATTGTTGCCGTTGGATAATGAAGATTATAATCAGGGCAGGTCTTGCGCTAACGATTGATAGAGAAGGACTCTACTCTAGAGACTTATACCCAGCTTATATACTATTTAGTAAGCATTTTCCCGAACAAGAAAAAAATATGAGAAAGGCGTTACAATATGTAATTGAACCAGTAAATGATATAAATGAAATTTTAATGTTTTTAGATACATTTGGTGAATGGTTGATAGAAAGAGCGGATGATTTTTTGAATACTATAGATAAATAGAATAACATAAAAATATTATGTAAACAAAAAAGGGTTAGAAATTGAAATTAATGTTATTTTAGGTGGAAATGTAGAAAGTATTGCAAATGGGAACTGGGATATAAGATAAGGGGGAATTAATAATGTTACTAAAAACAATCTATTGTAAAGTGGAAGAAGAGAAAAAAGAGTTATTTTCAATCGCACAAGAAAAATGGCGTGATATAAAGCATTTAGATGGTTTTCATGGACAATTTGGTGGATGGAATGAAGATGAAGCTTGTGTATTTACTTTATGGGAAGATAGAAGTGCATATCAATCATTTATGAATGGTGCTCACGATACAATTTATGTGAATAGTAATCAAGAGGGTACGTTTCTTTCATGTGAAATTGAACTATTTCAAACGTTGTATGATATAACTGATATGCCTTTGAATGGCGTTGTTACAAAAGGATCATTTGTAAGAGTTGCTATATGTGATGTAAAGAAGGAAAAAGAAAAGCATTTTTTACATAAGCAAGAAACAATTTGGAATAAAGGGATGGAAAATGCAAAAGAAATGCTAGGTGGAGTTGTTGGGAAGTCTTTAAAAACTGAAAATCGTTACATAGTGTTAACGTATTGGAAAGATGAAATGGCGCATCAAAATTATGTAGAAGAGATTTTCCCTGAGTTGTATAAAGTAGCTAATATGCATGAGGATTTAAAAGATATAAGAGGTAAACAAGCTGTATGTAAGGAAGAGTGGCTTGTATATTAAGTGTTCAAAACGTGCATAAATGAATGTATAATAAAGATATTTTCTTATAAACGAGTAATTAATAGAAGACGTTATATACCCTTTCATGTTAATATATTTAAGTTATAATAAAAGGCTTACCCTTTTGTATTGTACGGTAGAAGCAGTGTGAGCTTGAAATTTTGTTTAGAAAAGGATGTGCCTAATTTGCGTATCAATAAATTTATTAGTGAAGCTGGAAAAGCGTCTCGACGTGGAGCAGATAAATTAATTAATGAGAGAAGAGTAATTATTAACGGTAAGGTTGCAAAAATTGGTGACCAAGTAAATCCAGGTGATGATGTACGCGTAAATGGAGAGCAACTTCGTATTGCTCGAGATCACGTATATATCGCTTTAAATAAACCAGTAGGTATTACATGTACGAGTGAAAAAGCTGTAAAAGGTAATATTATCGATTTAGTGAATCATCCATTACGAATTAGTCACATTGGACGTCTTGATAAAGACTCAGACGGTTTAATTTTGTTAACGAATGATGGTGATATCGTTAATGAAATTTTACGTGCTGAAAACAAACATGAAAAAGAATATATTGTTTCAGTAGATAAGCCAATTACACCTGATTTTCTAGAGAAAATGGCAGCTGGTGTGAAAATTTTAGGAACGAAAACGCTTCCTTGTGAAGTAACACAGTTATCAAAATATGAATTCCAAATTATTTTAACTCAAGGGTTGAATCGTCAAATTCGTCGTATGTGTGAAGCTTTAGGTTATCAAGTATACACGTTAAAGCGTACAAGAATTATGAATATAGAATTAAATAATTTACCTGTTGGACAGTGGAGAGATTTATCGAAGAAAGAGAAACGACGTCTATTTTCAGACTTAAATTACGAACCACAAGATTGGTAAAATTGAGAAGAGGAAACCAAAAATCTATTTTTGGTTTCTTTTTTTATTTAATAAAAAATTATTTTTAAACACTTGCAAAAATAAAATGAATAAGATATAGTAAATAACAATTAATGGATGTACTTTTAAAAGCAAAGAAAAGGACACGAGTTATTTTATCCAGTTATACAGAGAAGGAAGGAAAGCTGAGAACTTCCTAACGCAGAAAAATAACTTACCACCTTAGAGCTGCACTAGGGAAACTAAGTATCTAGTGCCGTGTAAGCGACGTTATCGCAAAAGAAGCCATTATGTTTTTTGTGATGGGAATCTGGGTGGAACCACGGATATAAGCATATTCGTCCCTATTTTAGGGATGAATATGCTTTTTTGTATTCAATTTCATAATAAGCGAAGAAAAGGACACGAGTTATTTTATCCGGTTATACAGAGAAGGAAGGAAAGCTGAGAACTTCCTAACGCAGAAAAATAACTTACCACCTTAGAGCTGCACTGGGGAAATTAAGTATCTAGTGCCGTGTAAACGACGTTACCGTAAAAGAAGCCATTGTATATTTACAATGGGAATCTGGGTGGAACCACGGGTAAAAGCACGCTCGTCCCTATTTTAGGGATGAGTGTGCTTTTTATTATGAAATGGAGAGATGAAAAATGAAAGAACAGATGATTGAAATGAAATTTCCGGATGGAAGCGTTAAAGAATTTGTAAAAGGAATTACTTTAGAAGAAATTGCTGGATCCATTAGCAGTAGTTTAAAAAAGAAAGCAGTCGCAGGGAAAGTAAATGATCATTTATATGATTTACGCCGAAATATTGAAGAAAATGCGGAAGTAGAAATCGTTACTATAGATTCAAATGAAGGGGTAGAAATTGCAAGACACTCTGCGGCACATATTTTAGCGCAAGCTGTAAAGAGAATGCATGGTAATGTAAACCTTGGTGTAGGACCTGTTATTGAAAATGGATTTTATTATGATATGGATCTTCCGAGTAGTGTAAACGTAGAAGATTTACCGGAAATCGAAAAAGAAATGAAAAAAATTATAAATGAAAATATAAAAATAGAGCGAGTTGAGGTTTCACGAGAAGAGGCAAAAAAACTGTTTCAAGAAATGAATGATCACCTGAAATTAGAATTATTAGAAGCAATTCCTAGTGGGGAAAGTGTAACACTATATAAACAAGGTGAATTTGTAGACTTATGTAGAGGACCTCATTTACCGTCAACAGGCTATTTGAAAGCTTTCCAATTAACTCACGTGTCTGGTGCATATTGGCGAGGTGATAGTAACAATCAAGTGCTTCAGCGTATATATGGTGTTGCGTTCTCTTCTCAAAAAGAATTAGAAGATTATTTACATTTCGTTGAAGAAGCAGCAAAAAGAAATCATCGTAAATTAGGTAGTGAGCTGGAGTTATTTATGTTTTCTGAAGAGGCTCCGGGAATGCCATTTTATTTACCGAAAGGACAAATTATTCGTAATGAATTAGAAGCATTTTTAAGAGAAATTCAAAAAGAGTATAAGTATCAAGAAGTACGTACTCCGTTTATGATGAACCAAGAATTATGGGAGAAATCAGGACACTGGGGACATTACAAAGACAACATGTATTTCTCTGAAGTAGACAATAAAAGTTTCGCATTAAAACCAATGAACTGCCCAGGACATATGTTAATGTTCAAAAATAAATTACACCCTTATCGCGAATTGCCAATTCGTATGTGTGAGTTCGGTCAAGTACACCGACACGAATTTAGCGGGGCATTAAATGGATTATTAAGAGTACGTACTTTCTGCCAAGATGATGCTCATTTATTTGTAACTCCAGAACAGATTGAAGATGAAATTAAATCCGTAATGGCACAAATTGATTACGTTTATAAAACTTTTGGGTTCGAATATGAAGTAGAGCTTTCTACTCGTCCAGAAGATTCAATGGGTGATGATAAGTTATGGGAGCAAGCAGAAGAGGCATTAGAAAATGTATTACATTCATTGAATTATAAATATAGACTAAATGAAGGTGACGGTGCATTTTACGGACCGAAAATCGACTTCCATATTAAAGACGCTTTAAATAGAAGTCATCAGTGCGGGACAATCCAACTAGATTTCCAAATGCCGGAGAAGTTTGATTTAAATTATATAGATGAGAAGAATGAAAAGAGAAGACCAGTTGTCATTCATAGGGCAGTATTAGGATCTCTGGACCGCTTCTTAGCGATATTAATTGAGCATTTTGGAGGTGCATTCCCGGCATGGGTGGCACCGGTTCAAGTGAAGGTCATTCCAGTTTCGAATGCAGTCCATGTACAATACGCGGATGAGATTGCGGATAAATTAGCACAAGCTGGCATTCGTGTTGAAAGAGATGTACGAGATGAAAAGTTAGGATATAAAATAAGAGAAGCACAAATGCAAAAAGTTCCTTATGTACTTGTTATTGGGGATAAGGAAATGGAGGACGAATCTGTAAATGTACGTAAATACGGTGAAGACCAGTCAGAAGTTATTGAACTAAATGGGTTTGTGGAGAGTATAAAAGAGGAAATAAAAAACAAGAAATAGAGATTGATAATAAAATACACCATTAACATGTATTACTGAATTTAAACTCATTAAAGAACCATAATAAATGATGAAGGGATAGCTTAATCGCTATCCCTTCATCATTTATTGCCATATACTTCACTTCATACCGTTAAATCATTTTCTGATTTTATATTAATGGCTTCTTGTAAGAGTTTTTGGAGAACTGCAGCAAAAACAGCAATCACGATAGAGGAGAAAATAATGATCAACCCAATTGGTATAAAACTTGGAGGATCAATTTTTTTTGCCATTAGATAGTAAAGTGGCATACCTAGTATGTATATGGTACTGATAGTGAGGGCACAGTATTTTATATTTTTTAAAGCCTTTACTGATAATACCGAGAACGCTTTGTTCTTATCAATATAACTTAAAAGTTTAAAAACTTGATACAGAGCGAAGTAAAAAGGTATCGTCGCTACGTACATATCGATTAAAACGAGAGATTTCATATAAGCAATAGCTGGATACAATTCTCCAGCGAAATTCCCGATTTTAGGAACTAAAAATATGCACAATGCAAGTACTACTATACCTATAAAAACAATAGCTAGTTTTAAAAAGAGTGTTGTAACTTGTTTCATAAAAAGCACCTCGTTTATTTAATGACAACATGATTTTATCATATAATTTATTGTTTTAAAATAAAATTATATTGTTTTTTAACTTATTATTATTGTTATTTATGTATGTATCCTATTAATTTTGATGAAAATAAAAAGCCTTTTTCATTACAAAGAAAATTCCCTTATAAAGTGGTCTGTAATATTTTTACCTTACAAAAATGTAAGGTAAATGTAAGCGAAATCGAAGGAACGAGTTTTAGAAAAGTGAGAATATGGAATAGGAAAAAGGTTTACGTAACTCGTGTAATCCTTTCTGATTGAAAAATTTAAAAATTATTAAGGATTTACATGAGAAAAAGATAAGAAATATGTGAGAAATTAATTTTATACAAAAGGGATGGAGTGAAAGAGATGTCAACAAATGTAGTTACTGTAGAAAGTGTAGAAAAAACGTATGGGAAAAGAAATGAGAATCAGTCAAAAGCGTTAAGGGGTGTGTCATTAAGTATTAAAGAAGGAGAATTCGTCGGGATTATGGGTCCTTCTGGATCTGGAAAAACGACTTTACTTAATGTGATTAGTACATTGGATCAAGCAACGGGTGGCAGTGTAACAATAGCTGGTACAAATATTACTTCTATGAAGGGGAATGCATTATCTGATTTTCGATCTCAAAAATTAGGATTTATTTTTCAAGATTTTAACTTACTAGAAAACTTATCAATTTATGAAAATATCGCTTTACCACTTTCTCTGCAAGGCGTACCTTCAAGTGAGATTACGGGGAAGGTAAATGAGGTTGCAAAAAAATTGGGAATTACTGAAATTTTAACGAAATATCCAACTGCTGTTTCTGGTGGACAAAAGCAAAGAACGGCGGCAGCACGAGCTTTAGTACATAATCCAGCAATCGTATTAGCAGATGAACCGACTGGTGCGCTTGATAGTAAAAATGCAAAAAGCTTATTAGAAGCGATGCAAGATTTACATGAAAATCACAATGTAAGTATTTTGATGGTTACACACGATGCATTTAGTGCGAGTTATTGTGAGCGTATTTTATTTATTCAAGACGGTCTTCTTTATAAAGAGTTAAAGTGTCAAGGAACACGAGAAAATTTCTATCAAGACATTTTAGGTGTGCTCGCTCATATGGGCTCAGCTGCTGAGTCTAAGTAGGGGGCGAGACTATGTTATTCAAATTATCACGTCATAGTATGAAAAAGATGTTAAAAGATTATATGGTTTTACTTATTGGTCTCGTTATTAGTATTAGTATTTTCTACATGTTCCAAACGATGGCGATGAATAGTGAATTTACGAAAGATAATAGTCTTATTAGTAGTATTAGACTCGTATTCTGGGTAGGTGCCATACTATTATCTTTCATTACTGTATTTTATATTATATATGCCAATTCTTTCTTGCTCACATTAAGAAGAAAAGAACTCGGTATGTACATGATGCTCGGTGCGAAAAAGAAAAAAGTAGCACAGTTATTATTTATTGAAACATTCGGTATGGGTATTGTCAGTATTATTATCGGGATCTTAGTAGGGATGTTACTTGCAAGTGTAGCAGGAAACTTTTTAATGAATGGTATGGAAATTTCAGCAAAAGGTAGTTATTCATCTGTATATACACCAGCAATCTTAGTTACAGCTATTTTCTTCTTAATACTATTTTTTATTACTGGTTTAATGAATAGCATCCGTTTATTACGTAAAACAGAATTAGAATTAATACGTGAAGATGAAACACTAGATGAAGTGAAGAAAAGTAAAACTCGCATTATTATAATGACTGTACTTGGTGTATTACTAGTAAGTACAGGATATTATTTTATGGTAAATATAAAAATGTTTGCTGAACTTGGTTTTATAATAGCGACAATCGTTACAACACTCGGAACATATTTTATCTTTAGTTCATTGCTTCCATTTTTTGTGATGAAAATTAAAGGGAATAAAAAACGAAATGAAACGGGCTTAAATAGTTTTACATATGCACAGCTACGCTTTCGAGTAAATAGTTTATCGAGAGTATTAGGTACCGTAGCGATGTTAATTGCATTAGGTGCAGGTGCGATGACGGCAGGGATGGCGTTCCAAAAAAATGTGGGTATTATGACAGACTTCTCTCGTGTATATGATGTCGTAATTCATGATCCAAATGATCAAGATAAAGCAGCCTTAAAAGAAATGGAAATTGTGGAAGAAAGCAAGTATAAGTATAAAGTAGATGGAGAAGCGGTTTATTATTTACGTAACGACTTAACTGCGAAACCACCACTTGTTTCAGACCACTTTGATACAAAAACTTTAAAAGAACCTGCTCGTAAACGTGTGGCTGAACCTTTAACTGAACCTGTTTATTCTGCTTTGGAAGCTCCTGAAGCAGCCAATAAACTTCCTCGTATGCCAAGGGATTGGGAAGATGCTGTTGTAAGAGAAATACAAATTACACATAATCAATTTAACGGAAAACCTGTAAGAATTGCTGATGAAGAACACTACAAAGCAGTTCAAGGAACGGAACATAGTGTAACATTAGCAAAAGTAGATGATATGAAAAAATATAAACCGTTGTTAATTGAAATAGACAAGAGACAAAAAGAACAAATTGAAAAAACAACAGGTGCAAAAGTAGACTTATTTACGAAAATGACAATTTATCAGTTTATGAACAGTTTCATGAGCGGAACAATGTTTATGGGGTTTTTCCTCGGGATTGCCTTTTTAGCGATGATGGCAAGTTCTCTTATGTTCAAAATTTTAACAGGTGCTTCTCGTGACGTACGCCGTTATGAAATGTTACGAAAAATCGGTGTGAGACGTAGTATGTTAACAAAAAGTATATATAAAGAAATTTCATATTTATTTATCTTCCCAGCGATTATTGGAATTTCCCATGTGTTAGTAGGGCTTAACTTATTCAGCTTTATATTAGTTGACCCGTTTGTCAAGGTGTGGGTGCCGATAGGGATTTTCTTAGTCATTTATTTCATCTATTACTGGATTACTGTCCAGCTTTATAAAGGTATGGTAATGCCGAAAGAAGAAGTAGCGAAATAGTTAAAGAAAAAAGTCTTTGTTTTGAAAACAAGGGCTTTTTTCTATATTTCTAATACTTGTGATCGAGTCTTTCTATGGGAAAGTATTGAAAATTAAGAAAATATTAAGAGTTTATATAGCGGAAAGTTAAGAAGTGTATGGGATATTAAGTATGTGCAAAAGAGCAAGATGAAATTGCAGAGAGAAATTGTTATATATTCATATTGTTTTGAGGGAGTTTTACAGAATTAAATTGATGTTTTTATAAATTTAAAAGAAAGGAGACTACTTATGAAGAAGATAAAAAAATTAATAAAACTTATTGGTGCCATCACTACACTATTATTAATCGTAGCACTAATATTTCCTACATGGACTTCGCAAATAAAGGGGAAGAACAGTATAAACATATTAGAGCAAGTAGAGATAAATGGCAGTGGTCATGAAATTATGATACGCGGCAAAGATAGGAACAATCCAGTTATTATTTTTGTACATGGTGGACCAGGAACTTCAGAAATACCATATGCTCAAAAATACCAAAACTTATTGGAAGAGAAATTCACAGTTGTTAATTACGATCAAAGAGCGAGCGGGAAGTCGTATCATTTCTTTGAAGACTATTCGAACCTTACATCAGATCTTCTTGTAGAAGACTTATTAGCTATGACAGATTATATTTCAAACCGTCTTGGTCGAGAAAAAATAATATTGGTTGGTCATTCTTACGGTACATATATCGGAATGCAAGCTGCCAATAAAGCCCCGGAAAAATTTGAAGCATATGTTGGCATCGGGCAAATGAGTGATACAGTAGAAAGTGAAATCGATAGTTTAAACTATGTGGTTGAACAGGCACAAAAAGCTGGGAATACAGATGAGGTGTCCTATTTAAATGGGTTGACTGAAAAAATTAAAAATGGCGATACATACACTCCGAGAAATTATGTTGCGAAATATGGTGGAACATCAAGACTCATTGAAAATCCAGATGGTGATAACATTGGAATGTTACTCAGTAATGAATATAACTTGTTAGACGTAATTCGTTATAACGTTGGATTATCACATTCTCAAACTGTCTTATTAAAAAAGGATTTAAAGAATCCATTGCCTACTAAGGTGACTAAAATGAAGCTACCGCTTTATTTCCTTATGGGGAAATATGACTATAACACTTCATATCATGCAGCAAAAACATATTTTGATACGATTGAAGCAGGTCAAAAAGAATTTATTACTTTTGAGAAGTCAGCTCATTATCCACAATTTGAAGAGGAAGAAAAATTTTATAATTGGATGTGCGATACATTCGTAAAATAAATAAAGTGTATCCGAACTTTAGAAAATTATAATAGTTAGCGAGACGTATAAAGATATTTAGATGCATAGTATTAACTGAAGCGAAGTTAAATAAAAAGACTCTTGATAAAAAACAAGAGTCTTTTTTATATTGTTCTCTATACAGAAGGAAAAGATTGGATGATGGTCGAAAAATATAATATAACTTCCAATAAATGACTGAAAAAATAAAATTTTGTCGAGAGAAAGGGTTAGAAGTATGAAAGAAATGCTACAGTTATTTCGCAACAAAGTGTATACACGTTTTTTTCTAGCAAATATTTTAGAGCGACTCGGTTCTATGATTGCTGGAATTTCTTTAATGTTTTATTTGTTAGACCAGTACGGAAAACAACCAGTTTACGCAACGATGACACAAATTATGATGGCATTACCCGCATTAATCTTTTTTCTATTAGTAGGGACAGTAGTGGATCGTTTTGATAGACAACGTATTTGTACGGTAAGCAACATATGTTGTTCGCTTTGTAATATCGGAATTCTAATTTCGCTTTATTACGGAATGATCATACTCGTCTTTATATTTTTATTTTTGGAAAATGCATGTATACAATTTTTCTCTCCATCAGAACAGTCGATGATACAAGGAGTAGTTGAATCAGACCAATACGGTGCAGCAGCAGGTATGAATCAAATGGTAAATAGTTTGTATGCTTTGTTTGGGGTAGGAATTGCAACGATGGTGTATTGGACTTTTGGAATTTACGGGAGCATTTTAGTAAATACGCTCACATTTATTATGAGTGGTATTTTGATTCAAACGATCTCCATTCCAGAAAAAGTTCGTTTGCCAAATGGTAGAACAAAGTGGAAAGAAGTTAATTTGAAGATGTTAATAACAGAGTTTCAAGAAGGGATCAAGTATATATATCAAAATGACACTTTAAAAAAATTACTTTTAGGATTTATCGTATTTGGACTATTAAATGGTATTTTAAGCGTATCCACTACTTACATATTAAAATACAAATTAGCACCAGCAACGTATGAAAGTTTAGCGATGGTGGGCGGTGTAGTTGGAGGGATTTCATTATTAATTGGAAGTATAGTAGCAACAAGTATAGGTAAGAAATATGCACCTAAGCCTATTATTGTATTTGGTATGGCGGGCTCAGGAGTCTTTTTCGGTATGTGTTACTTTGTAAATCACGTATGGTCTTTTTATGTATGTATCGCTTTTGCTACTTTCTTTTTACCATTTATTAATGTTGCAATAATGGGCTGGATGTATGAAATTGTAGAAGAGTCATTCATGGGACGCGTTCAAAGTTTACTTAGTCCATTAACGACAGGATTCCAGCTGTTATCTCTCGGTGCGATAGCGATGTTGTTCCCGAAATGGATTCGTGCAGATACGTTGTTTATTATTTTATTTGGTTTATTATTTTTTGTTACGTGTTTATATCAAGCCATTTTACCTAGTGGGAAGAAACGGGTGCAAGGTATAGCTGAAGAGATGTAATATATCTGGTTTTGATTTCTGAATATTCTATCGGATAGTAAGGAGAAATCGTTATGTTGATGCGAATTGTTAAATGGTGTGGGGTTACTTGTTTACAACTAGTAGCTGCTATTTTATGTATAATTTGTCTAGGTGCGTTGCCACGTTTATTTAAGGGATTGCAAATCGATTTAATCGGTTTTTGGAACACGATTGTATTTCTTGGAGGGAAGTTACTACAACCGGGTGAAATTACATATGGATTTCGAGACTCAAGAAAATTATTTCCGCAAATATGGATTCATTATTTTGAAACGATGATTGTATTTCTATCAGCGTTTTTACTATCTTTGCTTATAGCGTATATACTTGTCGTTTGGGTATTGCAACGTTCTCATATAAAGCAGAAAATGTGGAATGGGATTTTCCTTACGCTTGAGAGTATACCGGATATACTACTTATTTTATCATCACAACTTCTTGTCGTAATTATGTTTCAAAAAACAGGATTTATGCCGTTCAAACTGGCTGGATTAGGAGAAGAAAGAATACGTTTGTTACCAATTATATGTCTTACAATACCAACAACATTATTATTTATTAAACTTTTGTTATTACGATTTAAAGAAGAATTAGAGAAAGAATATAGTTTGTTTGCTAAGAGTAAGGGGCTAAGCTTATGGCATATTTTGACACATCATATTTCAAGAAATGTTTTATTGACGACAATTTATTATGCGAAAACAAATATTTTATTTATGCTTTCAAATTTATATATTATTGAATGGATTTTCAATACATATGGAATGTTTGTTTTTGTAAAAGAAAATTCTAAATTAGAAATATTTACAGTGAGTCTAGTTATATTATACGTGCCGCTTTTTATACTATTTCGTATATTACATACGCTTTTACAAAATGTTATAAAGGAGCGTGTGTAATATGTGGCAAGTTGTAAAAAGAGATGTGAGATTTTGGATAGGTATTACTTTTTTGAGTGTACTAATGATTGTTAGTATTGGATATACGGTGTTTTTTGAAGGGAATATTCGCGAACTTACGATGATGTATAACGAAAAAGGGGAACTAGAGGCAGCTCCATTTTCACCATCGGGTAAATTTTGGTTTGGAAGTGATGTGAAAGGCCGCGACCTTGTTCAATTAATAATAGAAGGCGCGAAATGGACAGTTGGAGCGAGTATAATTATAGCGATTTTACGAGTTATAGTTGGAGGGGGAATTGGTTTACTTCTTGGTATGTATGGTAAACGTTCTTTTCCAGTTATTTCATCATTTTTTGATCCTTTTAGTATTGTACCGATGGTTATGATTTCTTATTTTATGTTAAATGAAGTTTTAACGTTTGATAGTGGAGCGGAAGTTGTGCCGTTGTATTTGCGTGTGGCATTTCAAATTATAGTACTTGTATGCCTTGCTGTACCAACGGTTATGCTGTATGTAGCGCAAGAAGTCAAGCGTATTAAGAAGGAAGAATTTATGTTGGCAGCTACTGTGCTCGGCGGAAGTAAGTGGCAGAGGTTGAGGCGCCATATATGGCCGCATATGTTACCATCATTTCTTTTATTAGTAGCCCAACAATTTGTGAGTGTACTATTACTTCTTTTGCATCTTGGAATACTTAAGTTGTTTTTTGGAGGAACGATATTATTTGGATTAGATGCAGATAGTGTAACAAAAGAATGGACTGGTCTAATTGGTCAAAACTTCCGCCATTTAACTACACATACATGGATTGTACTTATACCAATTGCTTTTTATAGTATGACGATTTTAGCGGGAAATCTAGTTAGTAATAGTATGCAAGATGCGATTAAACTAGGAAATGTAAGAACACCAAGGAGCAAGGATAAAGAGGTAAAGGAAGAGAAGCGAGTACAAACTAATGTGAATGATTTTTCCTTTTATAGAGAGATACAAAAATAAAAAAGATAGCTGAAGACAAATTGTTTTCAGCTATCTTTTTTGTTTATAGAGGTGGTAAATCAATCTTACCTTCTTCAAATAATTCTTTTATCATATGCTTCGTATAACCAGCGGCTTGACCAAAGGTGATTTTTGCTGGCATTGGTGCTTCGTTTGCATCTACAACTATATCAATAATACACGGTCTATTTTGTTTTACCGCATTTTCGAAAGCAGGAAGTAGTTCATCTACATTCTCAACTCGGTATCCAATACCTCCGCACGCCTCTGCGTATTTTGCAAAATCAGGGTTTGTTAAGTCTGTACCAAATTCGATATTCCCCATAACTTCTTGTTCGAATTTAATCATGGCGATTTTATTATTGTTTAAAACGACGACAACGATTGGTAATTTATATTTAACAGCTGTTACGAAATCGTTCATTGTCATTCCAAAACCACCGTCACCACAAACCGCAAATACTTGTTTATCCGGGAAAGCAATTTTTCCAGCAAGTGCACCAGGTAAACCACAGCCAAGTGTTGCGAGCCAGCTAGAAATGATAAATTGCTGATTTGTCATACGGAAGTGCCTTGCTGTCCATACTGTTACATTTCCGACATCGACTGATAATATTGCGTCATCATGTGCTACTTGTTGCAGTGCATGCATAACGCGTTGTGGTTTAATTGGAGTAGAAGCATCTTCTTCTTGATGATGCTCTAAGAAGGAATGGTCCTCGTGTTTTTCTACATTTTCAATTAACCATTTTAATGTTTTATCAGCATCACCAGCTAATCCGATATCTGTTACGTAACGTTTTCCGATTTGGGCAGGATCTGTATCGATATGGATTGTTTTTGCTTTTTCGGGTAAGAAACCGGTGAACGGATAAGAAGTACCAATCATAATTAAAGTATCTGCATGTTTCATTGCATCATAAGAAGGTTTCGTTCCAATTAATCCTAATCCACCGATACAAAGTGGATGTTCGTCAGGGATAATTCCTTTAGCTGGTAATGTAAGTACAATTGGAGCACCGATGTGTTCTGCGAAAGTAAGTAAAGATTCTCTCGCATGTTTCGCACCTTTTCCAGCTAAAATAACAGGATTTTTCGCTTCATTTATTGCGAGTTTTGCAGCATGTAAATCTTCTTCTTGCGGAAATAACTCAGGTAATGTAAAAGAAGTATTTGTAACACGAGCACCACTTTTTACTTCGAATTTCGGAACATCATCTGGAATTGTAAGAACAGATACACCTTTTTTCGTATAAGCCATTCGAATCGCTTGATTCACGACAGCAGGTAGCTGTTCTGCTGACATAATGCGCTGGTTATAAACCGCGACATCATCGAACAATCTTTCTAAGTTTACTTCTTGGAAAAAATCTGTCCCGAGTAAATCTGTTTCTACTTGACCTGAAATTGCTAGAACAGGGGCTTTATCGAGTTTCGCATCATATAAACCATTTAATAAATGAATAGCACCCGGCCCTGCGATTGCCATACAAACGCCGAGTTTTCCTGTTAACTTAGCATAGGCAGCTGCTGCTAGTGCGCCAGCTTCTTCATGGCGAACTTGAATAAATTTGATTTTATCTTGTTTTTTTCTTAAAGCTTCAATTATAGAATTGATAGAATCTCCAGGCATTCCGTAAATGTGTTCTACTCCCCAGTCAATTAATAGGTCAACTAGTGCTTCACCGGCTGTTTTCTCAAACATAATTTTTCCTCCTTATAATAGGTAGTTACTATTATGTTTTGGAGAAAAAGGAAAAATATACAAATGATAAAATTATTATCTTTAATGATGACCAGTAAATAATGTAAATATTGTTATTAGTAAAAATCCACTAGTTGCCCATGTTAAAAATGAAAGGAAAGAGAGCTGTTTCTTTGCCTTCCAAAGCATTTCATGAATTGTAACATAGCCAAGGGAACCGATAGCACTTCCCATAATGAGTCCTTGTAAATGTAGGGCTTTTCCTTCCATCAAAATACCAAAAACAGTACCGGTACCGAGAATAAGTGAAAGTAATAAAGTCGTTAATAAAAAGGAAATATATTTATGTTTTGTAAAGAGAAAGGGAATAATTAAAGCTAATCCTTCTGGAATATGGTGAACGACAATTGCTATTAAAAAAGGAATGGCAGAGTCAGCATGATTTATAAATGCTGTACCTAATGCAAATCCACTCGGCAAATTATGAATAAATATGGCAAAAGAAAGAAAAAGGAAAGTTTGCCATGCTTGTTGATCTTTTTTATGTATCATTGGATGATGACAATAGTTATCTAATAAGCTCATAACTAAAATACCGATAGCTATACCAAGTATAGGTCCAATTATTTCATAGCTTGAAAATGTTTCAGGAATAATTTCAAGGGATAAAAGCCCAAGCAAAATTCCGCCACACAATGCGTATAAACGATGCATTTTTTCTTCAATGAGCTGACGCGTAGCAATGCCAACAGCACCGCCTAATAGTAATCCACCGAATGAAAAAACCGTAACAATCATTGGAATCCATAATCGTTCCATAGTATCACACTCCGATTCTTCCACTTATTTTTAGCTTACGAAAAGGAAAGTTAGATTAGTCCAAGTAATTGTGTTTGATTATAGAGAAAAAACTAATAATTCGTTATAATTTATATATTAAATTTAAGTGCAAATATGAAATGGGGAATAAGTTTGCAAACAAAGTGGAGTCTATCTGAATATGAAAATCCAAAACGATATGATATAGAAAATAAAAGTTTGTCAGATTTTCCGTTCTTACTATCATGGGCACAAAAACTAAGTATACAAAATGAGTGGATTCTAGATATTGCCTGCGGAACAGGAAGGGTTACGATACCCTTTATAGAGAACGGATATCAAATGATTGGTGTAGATATACATGAAGGTATGCTTGCTGAAGCGAAGAGAAAATCTACGGGGGGTAAAAAAGTAAAATGGCTACAACAAGACTGTTTACAATTAAAGATTGAAGAAACAATTCCATTAGCATTTATGGTTGGTCATGGATTTCAACACTTTCTTACGAATACTGATCAAAATAAGTTATTAACATCTATTTATCATGTGTTAGCTGATAATGGTATATTCATATTCGATACACGTTTTCCTTCAAAAGAAGAATTAATACAACTATCTACAGAAGAATATTGGACAACTATTAGTGATGAAAAGGGAAGAAAATGCGATCTATATACTGAAATGACATACGATTCAATTCAGCAAATACAGCATTACATAACAACAAGAAGATTTTATGAGGGTGATATACAAGTAGAAGAACTGAAAACAACGATTGATCTTCGCTATACATACCCGCAAGAGTTAGAAAGATTATTAGTAGTGAATGGTTTTGAATTATTACATATATATAATGATTGGGAAGGAAATGAGTTAGGGGAAGACTGCTATTCTATGGTAGTAGTTTGCCGGAAGAAAAAATAGTATGAAAAATCTGTAAGTAAAAAGTGGCATCAATATTCCTTGTTTTCACAAAAACACATACTGTTATAAATTTAGTAGAAACATTATATTAAAATTACTCATTAAGTAAAGAAGCCTCAACAACTGAAGGGACAAAAGAGAAAAGGGTAGTAAACATTAAGCAATTTTTTACTATTAAAAGGAAAAGACAGTACCTATTAAATTGAAATTACGGATGAATTACTAAATTAAGAAGTAGTAGAGAAAATCATGGTAAGGTGTTTCTGTTATTCGGATATAAAAATATATAATGTTGTTTTATTATTATACAAGATTGATAGATAAAGTTGGAGGGCAACGCCAATTCAATCAATATATAGGTAGAGGGTGTTGCAAAACTAAAATAAATATGCAATGTTATGAATCAGAAAAACTAGCTGAACATGTAATAAATAGCGATTTTGACCATACCAACGTGGCTGTTCCAGCCCTTTATCTTTGAGATGACCAAACTGTTGTTCAATTTTCCCACGCTCTTTCATCAACTGTTTGCCAAAGATGGTTTGTGCAAAATGAGATAATACACGGCGATGTGTACTTTTGCTTTGTTCGCCATTACGTGGGTTAATTGGATTCACCGCAAAAATATCACATGTTTTTGCAATTTCATAAATGCGCTGACTATCATAAGCAGCATCTGCAATGGAAAATAACACATTTTGATTTTGTATATCTTGAAGCAATACAGGAGCCATTTTGCTATCATGTACGTTCGCTGTTGTAAATGCATACGACAATACAACACCTTCTGGTGTAGAACAGACATGAGCTTTATATCCCTTATACCAACCATAACGAGTAGATTTCCCCCATTTTGCTTGGGAATCATATAAACTACTCCGTAAGGCAGTGCTATCAATTAAAACACACGGAATTAATCCTAAATTCATTTCTTCAAGAGTTTGTTTATGAATCAACGGAATACCTTCATTGCGAAACCAAGTTCCTACACGTGAGAAAGTGGATATATGAGGAACAAAGGAAAGACCACAAGATACACGAAATGAAGGATATTGATGCAAAAAGCGAGTTAACTTACGTAATGAATTGATTTGGAATACCGTTTTCACAAAAAAACATTTGAGTAAAGCTTTTCTACAGATAGGTGGGCGGCCTGTAATAGGCGGAACGCCTCCAATGGTTAAACTGTCTACGTAGGCAAATAAAATGTGTAAAATGGATTGATTGTGATCAAAATTGGTTATCATACTAGTAAATCCGTCCTTTCTGGAGATAGTTTAGGGTACTATCATTCTTCCAGGAAAACGGATTTTTTTATGCATTTATTTTTGAATATTTATGAGTTTTGCAACACCCTCATAGGTAGATTTGACCTCGCAGTAATATTTATAATGTAAGAATTTTGGAATATATGAGATAATAGCGCAAAGAAGAGAGGTGAAGACATGCCTACACTTATATATCTTGTTGGATTACCTGCAAGTGGAAAGAGTTCGTATGCAAAAATGCTTCAAAAACAATATCGTGCTGCAATCGTAGCTACAGATGAACTTCGCCAAACGTTGTTTTATAGCGAAACGAAACAGGGCAAAACGGGTATATTATATCGATATGCAATGGAAAGAGTTCGTGAACACCTAGAAGATGGCCGGAATGTCATTTTAGATGCGACTAACATTGAGAGGGATTTTCGTGTGAAAGCATTGCATCGTTTACGTGATATACCTAATCTAGAAAAACGATGTTACGTGGTGGACACACCATATCAGGAATGTCAAAAGAGGAATCAAGAGCGTAAAAGAACGGTTGAAGAGCGAATACTAGAGAAAATGTACAAAAAAGTAGAATTCCCATTAATGGAGGAAGGATGGGATCAAATTGAAATTCTGCATACGCCTGATTCATATAATATTTCAAAACAGGAATTTCAAGAACTTTTAACAGAGTATCCAAGTTATGAAGAATTCTACCAAAGACTAAATAGCATTCCGTTTTTTTCTGACATGTTTCAATACGATCAGGGAAATCCTTATCATTCCTTATCGCTATGTCAACATACGTATATGGTATATGCCCATTTAACAGAGAATTATGAAGGAGAAGATTTGTTTGTATTACAAACTGCTGCTGTACTTCATGATACAGGGAAACCGTTTTGCCGTGTATTTAAAAAGTTAAAGGGGTATCATTCGTATTATGGTCACGAATATGTCAGTACTCACATTGCTTGCCATTTTCTTATGGAGCTTGGGTTTGAATGGGCATTTATCGAGAAAGTATTAATGATTACAGAATTTCATATGAAAATGTTACATGGCGGAGAAGAAGCAGCGCGTGAAATCTATCATTACTGTGGTGATGAAATGCTTACCAAGCTCTACTTTTTCCGTGATGCAGACGCATTTGCAAAGTAGAGGTGAAAAAAATGCTTATAAAATATCCCCGAACGTTGCACGTACCCTGGTCGATAGGGGTAACAAGTGACGACCGTGTTCTTCAGAATATGGATGGATTTCAAAATCAAGATGTGGTAGTGCTTGAAAAACTAGATGGAGAAAATACATCCTTATATAAAGAGGCTATGCACGCTAGATCATTATCAAGTGGTCATCACCCATCGCGAACATGGGTAAAGACTTTACACGGGCGCATTGGTTATAGAATTCCAGAAGGATGGCGTATCTGTGGTGAAAATGTGTATGCCTGTCATAGTATTCACTATACGGCACTGACGTCCTATTTTTATGTCTTTTCTATATGGAATGAGAAGAATGAATGCTTATCGTGGAATGAAACAGTAGCCTGGTGTAAGAAGTTAGGTCTTGCGCACGTACCTCTGTTATATCGTGGTCCATATAACGAAAAAAAGATTCGTTCGTGCTACAGCGGAACATCACTCTTTGGCGGCATCCAAGAGGGTTATGTACTCCGACTGACGGATACGTTTCACTATGATGACTTTTCAAAATCGGTAGGGAAATTTGTTCGAAAAGAACATGTACAAACAAATAAGCACTGGATGACACAAGTGGTTATCCCAAATGAACTAGCAAAATAAAAAACAAGTATTTCTGGGTGGAATGGTATATTTTTTTATTGTACAAACCTAGTTCTCTCTAGAGATTTTCTAAAAACAAAGGGAGAAGATATTCATTTTATTTTGTAGCTAAAAAATGAATAGATTTTGTCATCCGAAAGCTAAGGGTTTTTAAGTAGAAACTTGGTTTTACTGTAGTGAAAAGTCAGTTTTGTTCTAAAGAATTTTTGCAAATAATAAGAGTTGAATAGGATAGTAGTAAATGGAGGAACTAATTATGCAGCAAATAAAAAAAATAGGAAACTCATTTTGGTATATGACACCTGTTTCTGAAACAGATAGACCTATATTAGGAATGGTCGTTGGACAAGAAAAAACTTTAATGATTGATGCAGGGAATTCAGAAGAACATACACAATTATTTTTAGAAATGCTAAAAGAACAGAATGTATCAAGTCCTGATTTCGTAGCATTAACGCATTGGCACTGGGATCATATTTTTGGATTGCCTGTACTACAAGATGCATTAACTATTGCGCATGCTGAAACGAAAAAAGAAATGCAGTCACTAGTATCTTATGAATGGACAGATGAAGCGTTGGACGCACGTGTAAAAGAGGGTACTGAAATTGCATTTTGTGCGGATTGTATCAAGAAAGAGTTTGAAGAAAAAGCGAGAAATATTAAAATTATTCCTCCGACCTTAACATTCCAGGATCAAATTGAATTAGACCTTGGTGAGGTTACATGCGTGTTAAAACATGTCGGCGGAGATCATGCACATGATTCAGTTGTTATTTACGTGAAAGAAGAAAAGATCTTATATTTAGGAGACTGTATATATGCAGATATATTTTCTTCAAAATGGAATTATACGACGAAACGAACGTTTAAATTAATTGAAGAATTGGAGTCATTTGATGCTGAAACTTATATTCTTTCTCATGGGACAGCTATAAGTCGGGATGAGTTTTTACAAGAAATACATTTACTAAAAACAGTAGGAACTTATACAGAAATTCATAAAGGCGATGAAGAGAATATAAAGGAAGCGTATAAACGAGATGTAGATAGAGAATTAAATGAAGATGAATTAGAAACAATTACGTTTTTTGTAAATGGTTATGAAATGAATAATCAGTAAGACTACATTAATCAAATATAATTAAATTGCACAAAAAGAGTATTGAAATTTAATTCAATACTCTTTTCAATAGTTAAATATGTAGTTTCAAACAAATTCTAAATAGGGGTTTATCGTCTGAAATAATGCCATTCTATTTATTTTTCGTATAGATAGTGGTTCAAGTGGAAGCTTTCTTCGCTAATTCAGTTATATAGTTAAAAAATCCATTGTGGTTTACATCATATACTACATTTACAGGTCGTCCGTCAACAGTTTCCACTGTACGCCCCTGGCTAGGTCCATATGTATGAACAATACTATTAATTATTTGTAATTTTGCAAGGTCAGATTTCCCGATAAAGGCAGCAGTTAATACATCCCACAAATAGTAAGTAGAGTTCGTTGAGAAATGAACGAGGGGAGGCACCATTGCATAGCATTGACCAAGAAAATCAACACCAATATATTTACGCTCTTTTGCCCAACTTTCACGTATGTCTATAGTTAATGGAACTTGGTTTGTACTTTCTAGCGTTACTAAGTCGATTTTAATTTTTGATTCCCACACACGAGCTACTGCTTCAGGATCCCAAAACGAATTCCACTCAGCCGTTCCATCATGTTCTGGTTCATGTACATTGCCGGCAGTACGAAATGTTCCTCCCATCCAAACAAGGCGCTCAATTTTCCCTTCGATTACAGGTGCTTCATATAGTGCACGCGCTAAATCGGTAAGAGGCCCTGTAAATAATAAAGTTGTTTTCTCCTCAGTTTGTAGTAGGGTTTCAATTAAATGATGATGTGCAGGTTTTTCTGCTACGGGTGTTACAACTTTTCCAGACTCATTTAAAATGGGTAAAGCATCTACATAAAATGCATGCATCCGCCAATCTTTTGGAAATGGATTTTTTGCACGGGAATTTGATGCGGCTACTTCAATATTTCCTTTGCCGAAGCGATCAATAATTTTGCGACTTGCAGACATTGCTGGTTCTAAATAGCAATCTGCAGGGATAACTGAAACACCTGTAAGCTTGACTTTATCCATCTGGAGTAATAAAAATAGTGAAATTAAATCATCTACACCACCATCATGATTGAAGTACACTTTTTCCCTCATTGTAATCTCCATCCTATATGATTTAGTAAGGAATTAAATATGAAGTTTGGAAAAATCATCAGTGATTTCCACCACTTCAATTTTTCCATTGATCAGTAATTCCGGAAGTTCATTATTTACAGTTCCTTTCCAATACTCTCTTGCTTGTTCAATTTTTTGAGAGAAAGGAATACCATCTTCTTTCGGTAAAAGATTTCCGTCACCTTCAAAACAATGTCCAATTACTCGTAGTTTAACAATCTGCAAAACTTCTCGATTGTAAGAATCAAATAATGCTTTCCATTTTAAAGCATCTTCATAGCTCTTTGCAGCATATAAACAAGATAATCTTGAAGGGTATTCAGGAAATTCTTGTAGTCTAACCATTTCTACAATCGTTTCTCTAACCGTTCTAATTGTTTGATCGATATAACTCATAACTACTTTAGCATTTTCATTCTTTATATGTAATTCTTCATTTTTATAGTGGTTATTTATAATTTTTATGCCATCTTCACCACTAGAATTTAATTGTTCTCTTTCAAAAAAGAACCGATATAGGGTATTAGTTTGATTTTTATCGAAATGAATGATTTGTCCAATATTCATTTTTTTCCTTGTAACGATGTGGTATACGTAAAATTCTATGTCATTCATGGTTATCCTCCTAGTAGTAATATATTTCAATGTTAAATTTAGTAATTCAACATTGAAATATATAAAACCTTTATAAGTAAGAGTGAGAATTTAATCAGAAAGTATAGTGAATATATGATAACGCTTTAAATTTGTTCACAAAATGTTCACTTACGAAGAGGTTTCCATAATCGATATAATGACAAAGACTTAAACAGAAAGGATGATAGAAATTGCCAACAACAAGAAAGGAAAACCTCCAATTTGGTATGATGATGTGCCTTGGGATGGTTATTGTAATGACGTTTTATAATTTATTACTGAATGGAGTAGGGGGACCAATTCATATTAAGGAGATCGCATTAGAACTAATAATTGGATTCATTATTGCATTATTAATTGAAATATGTATCGTTGGACCTTGTGCGAAAAAACTTGTCTTCGCATTACCATTTGATAAATCTAAAAAAGTAAATATTATTATTGCGATGGCAACAACGATGGTAATCGGAATGGTTTTCTTTATGTCTTTTTACGGAATGGCTATGATGTATTTACATGGTGCACTACAAGGGGAATCATTTGTTTCAAGTTATTTTTCAATTTTTATTAAAAATTTCATTATGGCTTATCCATTACAATTAATTATTATGGGGCCGCTTGTGCGTTTCTTATTTGCAAAATTTGTTATGAAGAAGACTGTTAATGTAGCGTAGTTATAATATGTAAAAAATTATATATTAATAAAAATATAAAAACACATCTCAAATTTTTGAGATGTGTTTTTTGTTCATTTCTAATTATTTTCATAGTGATGTGACATTTGTCCTTATGCCTTTTAGGGTCATAGCTTTTAATTAAGTTAGAAATAAAAAATTAGGAGATGATTTTTTGAAAGGCATTGTATTTGCTGTTTTTGCTGGTGTATGTATAACACTTCAAGGAACCTTTAATGCGAAACTTAGTTCACATATCGGCATATGGTCAACGAGTATTATAACGCATTTAATTGGGTTCCTTATTGCAATAACTATATTTTTGTTAAAGAAAGAAGAGAAAGTAACGGATTTAAAGGGTGTGAAAAAAATATATTTAGTAGCCGGTGCATTTGGTGGATTCATTATTTGTGCAGAAACTATGGCGATATATTCAATGGGGGTTACATTGACAGCTGGCACACTTATGGTTGCTCAATTGTTAACAGCAACTTTCATTGAAATAAAAGGACTGTTCCATATAAAAAAGATACAGATGGAGAGATATCATATTGTGGGAACAATAGTAATGATTATATGGATTGTAATATTTAATATGTAAATAGAAGGAGGAAATGAGAATGGAGAATAGATCAGATTTAATTATTCATTATTTGAAAACTAATAAAATGGTTGAGATTTTTTCAGAAATAGATACAGCTTATTTTCAAATAAATCATTTTGAAAAAGGTAAGTTTATTTGCAATATAGATGACGCAATGGATCGTTTATATTTTGTTGTTAAAGGTAAAGTAAAAGTTTATACGATTACACCAGAGGGAAAGAAACTGATCCTTCGTTTTATCAATCCATTGGCGGTTGTTGGTGATATTGAATTAATACAAAATAGCAAAGCGCATAATGTCGTTGAAGCTTGTTCAGATGTTATAGCCATCTCTATTTCTCATGCTGTAATTAGAAATAAGTTATTACATGATTCTATATTTATGAACTTCTTGCTTGAAAACATTGCAAACACATTAAAAATATCGACTCGTTTTACAGCACTTAATTTACTTTATCCAGTAGAAGTACGTGTACCTAGTTATTTACTTTCTATTTCTACTGATAGTAACGGGAATATGTATAAAAAAGATTTGGATGCAAATTCGATATCAAGTATTGCGGATTTTATAGGAGTAAGTTATCGGCACGTAATTCGGGTGTTACAAAAATTTTATAAAGAAAAATTAATTGAAAAGAGAAATGGAGTTATTGTAATTAAAGACTTTTTTAAAATGAAGGAAGTTGCTAAAGATAATATTTATGAGTAATGAAAGGGAGTGGAAGATTTTGATTGGATTTAGTTTAGCTATATTAGCAGGAATATTAATTAGCTTACAATCTGTTTTTAATACGAAAGTGAATGAAAATGTAGGGCAGTGGTTAACAACTACATGTGTTCTTGGAATAGGTCTTATAAGTTCAGTGCTATTTTATATCATTACAGAGAAAAGTATAAGCGTTAAATTTTACACTACAAATTATTTATTTTATGTAAGTGGGTCGTTTGGTATCGGATTAATTATTTGTATAATGGGTGCAATAAAGAGCTTAGGTCCAGCATATACGGTGCTCATTAGTCTCATAACTCAATTAGTAGTTGCGTTATGTATTGATACATTTGGATTATTTGGAATGGAGAGCATTCCATTACAAATAAATAAATTAGTTGGTATAGGTCTATTAATTATAGGGATAGGAATTTTTAAAAATCTTTTTTCGAATAAGAAATCTATTAAAATAACTGAGGATGAGATTTAAAGAATATAAAGGAAAGGTGTTAATGATCTGATTAAATATTTATGTAGTAGAGAATGCCTTACTTATATGCCCTGTTTGTAAAGGTTTTATATCTATTCAATAAAAAACATGAGTTAGCAATTAGCATAGTTGAAAAGAAGACATCGATATGTCGAGGTCTTCTTTATTTATATTGTTTTGAGTTTATATGAACTTAAGTATTGGAGTATAAGAAGTGGCTTTAGGCAAGAAGAATATGACCAAAAATAAAATATTACTAAACATATATAACTAACGCATGCAATGTCTTTTTCAGTTATTATGTTGTAAATAATTTTATGTTAAAATCTTTTACATAATGAAATAAAGGGGTAGTATTCTATGGGTTATTTCTCAAATAGTTTATTAGTTTTGTTTGTTCTTATCGTCTGCAGTTGTATGATTTTTGGTTGATAAAATAATGATAGATTTATATAAAAGAAGTTAACTGATGTGAGGTTAACTTCTTTTTATTTTATGTTGAGAAGGAGTTATTTTGTTCTTATGGAAGTTTGTTAAAGGTAATTTTATGAAATACAAACAAACGATAGGATAAGGAGTATTTACATGAATAATAGTATAAATTACACAATTGAACACCCAACAGATTTCAATGGATTATTAGCGTTATATGAATCTTTAGGATGGGATTCTCTTAATTTAACGCTCAATGAATTGGAACAAATGTGTAAACAAAGTTGGTATGCAATTTATGCTTTTGATGATAAGAAATTAGTAGGGATGGGGCGTATTATATCAGATGGTGTAATAACAGGCGTTATTTGTGGTATATGTGTATTGCCAAAGTTTCAGTCCATTGGTATTGGAAACGAAATCGTAGAACGATTAATCCAGCACTGTGAACAAAACAAGGTTATTCCCCAACTTATGTGTGTAGAAAAATTGCAATCTTATTATGAATCTAAAGGGTTTGAGGCATTCTCTATTGGGATGACAAAACCTATTAAAAGATAGTGTGGCTTTATATTTCCGATGTACTTGTGCATATTTTTAAACTTCATCATAAAGGAGACTGACTATATGGAGATTGCTAAAGGGGTAGAAATGTTACAACTTGAGTTTCAAGAATTTATTATTCACCCAATTCTTTTATGGGATGATGAAATGGCAGTGTTAATAGATACTGGTTTCCCTGGACAATTTGAAGATATACAAATAGAGATGGAGAGAGTTGGAGTATCTTTTGATAAGCTAAAAGTTGTGATTTTGACACATCAGGATATAGATCATATAGGTAGCCTTCCTGATTTATTGGAGAATGGTGTAAGTGATATTAAAGTTTATGCGCACGAGCTAGATAAACCTTATATTGAAGGGGAGTTTCCTTTACTGAAGGATGAACAAGTAAAGAATCCACCAAAAGGAAAAGTGAGTGATACTGTGATTGATGGGCAAGAACTTCCGTATTGCGGTGGGATACTAATTCTACATACTCCAGGGCACACTCCTGGTCATATTAGTTTATATATGAAGCAAAGTAAAACTCTTATCGCGGGTGACTCTATGTATAGTGTGAATGGAAAGTTAGGAGGAATTCACGCCCCAACAACTTTAAATGTTAAGGAAGCACAACAGTCTTTGAAGAAGTATTTAAATCTAGATATTGAATCGGTAGTTTGTTATCATGGTGGATTAAGTAAGGGGAATATAAATATTCAAATTCAAAAGTTGTAAAGGTAGGAAGTGAAATTTTTTTGTTAAATAGTGCTAAAATATAATTTAATTACGAGTATATAAATAATAAAAAAGCATGTTTGAATTTTTCAAACATGCTTTTTTATTAAATGGAATCTATTCATATTAACGGCCTAATCCGTTCCAATAAAAAGAAACGATTTCTTGTGCTAATTCATCTATATTTGTAAGAATAGGATTGTGATTCTCATCTTTAAAATTCCCAATTAATAATAAAGATACGAATGCATGAGCCACAAACTTAGCGTCTCCTTTTGGGATTTCTCCAATTTGCATCGCGTTATCGAGTGCTTTTTCTAATACTTCATACATGTTGTCTTCAGCATTTTTTAATTGTTTTAATTGTTCTTCAGATAACGATAGCTTTGCATCTTTCATAAAATTCTTCATATCAATATCCATTGTTGCGTGTAAGTAGACTTTAGCAAAGTCCAATAACCTTTCTTTTAAAGTTTTATTTGTAGAAAGGATTTGAGACATATTCTCGCGTATACGTACCATCATTTGAATCATAGTAGCGGTAAATAAATCTGCTTTTGTTGAATAGTAATAGTAGACGGTTGCTTTCGTAACACCACAAACTTTTGCAACTTCATCCATGGAAACGACTTGATAATTTTGAGTAAGAAATAGCCGAGTTGCAACTTCCAAAATGGTTTCTTTTGTAGACTTTGTATTTTTATTTTGACGAGGCCTTCCGAGAGGACGTTGTTTTTGTTCCAAATCCATTCGCTCCTGACATGTATTGTTGAGATAATTATAACACAAAGTTTTATTCATTCTTGATTAATTAACCGACCAGTATATATAATTAATATTAGAGGGAAAAAGGAAGGTGGGTTTTTATGAAAAAGCACCCGTTACATATGTTAGGGAGGCTTGTCGCAGGGAAGAATACGCAATGGATAACATTATCGGTATGGATTCTTATTACAGTGGTACTGTCATTTACGTTGCCACAAGTAAACAGTACGAAAGAACCGAATCCGAAAAATTTACCTGAAACAACTATGTCGCAGCAAGCGGAAGCACTTATGAAAAAAGAGTTTCCGAATAATGCAGGGAATCCTTTATTAGTAGTATGGTATAGAGATGGTGGATTACAGTCGCAGGATTATAAACTCATACAAGACGTTTATAAAGAGTTAAAAGCTAGTCCTTTAAAGGAACAATCAACATTACCACCATTTGATACAATCCCGGAACAAATATTATCAAAAAGTGCATCAAAAGATGGTACATCATTTGTTACACCAGTATTTTTTAACAAGGCTGCTGGAACAGATATATTAAAAGGAAATCTTGATGATTTACGAAAGATAGTGAATAGTAAGGTGGATGTAGATCCATTTAAACAAAAAATAAGTGATTCTGGATTACATGTTCGATTATCTGGACCAGTAGGCATTCAAACAGATGCAGTTAGTTTGTTTAGTCAAGCAGATGTGAAATTATTAATTGCAACTGTACTACTCGTATTAGTCCTATTAATTTTACTGTACCGTTCGCCAGTTTTAGCAATTTTACCTTTACTTGTTGTTGGCTTTGCATACGGTATTATTAGTCCGACGCTTGGGTTTTTAGCTGATCACGGATGGATTAAAGTAGATGCACAGGCGATATCAATTATGACTGTACTATTGTTTGGTGCTGGAACGGATTATTGTCTATTTTTAATTTCGAGATATCGGGAATACTTGCTAGAAGAAGAAAGTAAATATAAGGCATTGCAACTTGCAATTAAAGCTTCTGGCGGAGCAATTATAATGAGTGCATTAACTGTTGTACTTGGATTAGGAACATTATTACTTGCTCATTATGGTGCCTTTCATCGATTTGCAGTGCCATTTAGTGTAGCTGTATTCATAATGGGAATTGCTGCTTTAACGATTTTACCAGCATTTTTATTAATTTTCGGTAGAACTGCATTCTTCCCATTTATACCGAGAACAACTTCGATGAATGAAGAATTAGCAAGAAGGAAAAAGAAAGTAGTAAAAGTTAAAAAATCAAAAGGCGCCTTTAGTAAAAAACTTGGGGATGTTGTAGTACGAAGACCGTGGACAATAATTATGCTCACTGTATTTGTATTAGGTGGATTGGCATCATTTGTACCACGGATTCAATACACATATGACTTATTAGAATCGTTTCCGAAAGATATGCCTTCACGTGAAGGGTTTACGTTAATTAGTGATCATTTTTCAGCTGGGGAACTAGCACCAGTAAAAGTTGTTGTTGATACGAAAGGAAAAGAGCTTCCTATTAAAGAAGAACTAGAGAAATTTTCTTTTGTAAATACAGTAAAAGACCCAAAAGAGGGTAAAGAAAATAAGCAAATACAAATGTATGAGGTTTCTTTAGCTGAAAATCCATACTCAATTGAAGCGTTAGATCAAATCCCTAAATTGAAAAGTAGTGTAGAAAAAGTATTAAAAGATGCTGGGATTAATAATGTTGAAGATCAATTGTGGATTGGTGGAGAAACAGCGTCACTATATGACACAAAACAAATTACGGAACGTGATGAAGCAGTTATCATTCCAGTAATGATTAGTATTATAGCTTTATTATTACTTGTTTACTTACGATCTATTGTCGCGATGATTTATTTAATTGTAACTGTTGTATTATCGTTCTTCTCGGCACTAGGAGCAGGATGGCTATTACTTCATTATGGTATGGGAGCGCCAGCCATTCAAGGTGCGATACCGTTGTATGCATTCGTATTTTTAGTTGCTTTAGGTGAAGATTATAATATCTTTATGGTTTCTGAAATATGGAAAAACAGAAAGACACAAAATCACTTGGATGCAGTAAAAAATGGCGTTATACAAACAGGTAGTGTCATTACATCAGCAGGTTTAATTTTAGCAGGAACTTTTGCAGTGTTAGGTACACTTCCAATTCAAGTGCTAGTTCAGTTTGGTATTGTAACAGCAATTGGTGTATTATTAGATACATTTATTGTTAGACCATTACTTGTACCGGCAATCACAGTCGTGTTAGGCCGCTTTGCTTTTTGGCCAGGAAAGCTTTCAAGAAAGAGTGAAGAAGTACAAAAGGTGGATGCATAGTTAAGAAAGCCAAGGATATTTTCCTTGGCTTTCTTCTATGTAGCTTATTAATTTTTTGAAGTCAAATCATCAGTTACAGCATGATCAGCATCTTCAATATCCGTTTCTGGCATTCCGTATAAGCCGTTCATTGCTTGTTCTTCGATATTAAGATTTTCAGTATTATTATTTTGAATAGGTGTAGCGTTTTCGATAACATTTTCTTTTTTATTTACATTTTTGTTATTCATGTATGAATCCTCCAAATTTCATTTGATTTATTTATAGTATGTGGATGGCTTTCCAGAAATATGTGAATTGATTCTTATAGATGTAATATAATTAAATAAACAATTAGGGTGAAATGTAAACTGTTAGGAGTGAACAATTATGGTGAAAGCAAGGAAATTAGCCTTCTAAAATAAAAAGAAAATTTTAGGAGGCTATTAAAATGAAGTTTCATGTAATTGATAGAAAAAATTGGAATAGAGAGCAGTATTTTGAACATTATTTAGAATTAAAATGTACGTTTAGTCTGACAGTAAATGTTGATATTACGCTTCTGATAGAGAAAGTACATCAAAAGGGAATTAAATTTTATCCGACTTTTATTTATATAATTTCGAGAATAATAAATAAACATAAAGAATTTCGAACATGTTTTAATGAAGAAGAAGTTTTGGGCTATTGGGAGGAAATGATACCGAGTTATACAATCTTTCATAAAGATGATAAGTCTTTTTCAAGTATATGGACGGATTATTCAAGTGATTTCCACATTTTCTATAAAAATTATGAAGACGATATGAGAAACTATGCTAATGTTCATGGTCTCTTCACGAAAGAAAACATTCCTCCCAATGTTTTTCCGATTTCTAGCATACCTTGGGCTAGTTTTACTGGATTTAACCTTAATATTAATAATGATGGTGATTTTCTATTACCAATTATAACTTGTGGAAAATATTTCACTGAAGAAAATAAGGTTATGCTACCAGTTTCATTACAAGTTCATCATTCGGTTTGTGATGGATATCATGTGAGTCGATTTATAGAGGATTTACAGGAGTTAAGTAATAGTTGCAACGAGTGGCTAAAGTAATATCTAATTTTTAATTGTAACTACTCAGCTTCCTCAGACAAAAAAGCATGCTAAATACATGTTTCCAATTCGAAAACATGAAAAAAAATATGCCCATAAGAGAAAGAATCTAGATCGAATCGAGAATTTCTCTTATGAAATCGTGCAATTCCAAGGAACCGTTCCGGTTTCTATAACCTGACCTATCGCTTGTAAGACAGATTGTTTTTGTTTTTTCATGGTGCTTATAAAGCTTCGTATCTGACAAAAAGATTCTGCGCCTTTCTTACTTCGAAACGTTCCAGACACTTTCTGTTTGACTTTCGTCATTCGAATATCCCGTTCTGCTTGATTGTTATCAAATGGAATGTCTGGATGTTCTAAAAATGCTAGAATTCTGTCAGCATATTTGACGAAGCGATTCCATAAATTTTGAGCAGGCGTCTGTTTTCCTTTCTTTTTTGGTTCTGAAGAAAATACTTGTTTTTCTTTTAATATAGCTTGATAGGCAGTCGACAGATTCTCTTGCTCTGCTTTTGGCAGGAGTCCTTTGTATTGTTTTTTTAGCGTTAAGGCTTGCGTTAAAAACTCCTGCATCTGTTGTGCCCATTTTTCTCCGGTACTATCTATAATTCCTTGTAAATCTCGTAAGAGGTGGGCATTACATAATACGTGACGACAATCTGTATACGCATCATATGATTTCCAACCATCATGCATCGCGATTCCAGAAAAAGACGGCAAGATTTCTCCAGCATCCATTGCTTCTTTTCCGCGTTTTTGATGAATATGTTGCAATGTCACCTCCGGTGTACTGGCAGTATGTAACCATTGTGTTTTATTTTCTACACGCATACCGGTTTCATCAAAATGGACAACAGAAGACTGAAGGATCTGGTCTTTTACTTCTTGGAGAAAAGGCTGCAATTGAGCCGAAAAACTGTTTGTATGATTGACTAACGTTCCTTCACTGATAGAATGTCCAAAACAATCTTGAAAGAATTCTTTTGTTCTTTTTAAAGAAAGACACTGATAATGCGTTAAATAGGGGATTAGTCTTTTTATATTTGGACCATATTGAACAGGACGAGAGACAGTAGAAGGAAACTGGGATTCTTGAATAGAATGGCAATGTGGGCACTCTTTTTGTTCCACTTTATGTTCTGTTACTTCTATCAGGATAGGTGGTAAATCATACACTTGGCGAATGCGGTATCCTTTTACAGGTTCATGTTTTAAGGACATGTCACAACAAGTACAATGCGTAGGAGAATAGGTAATCGTATGGTCAGGAGTCGTTGTCAAATGAAGTGTATGTCCTTTGTGGCCCAACTGGCCACCGGTTTGACGCTGGGATGATTTTCGCAAACTTTTTGTAATAGGCTTACGAAAACCATCTGTAGAGGGTGGTTTATGACTATTTGTAGAGTTTTTTTTTGAACGATTTTCTAATTCTTCTATACGCTCTTTTAAATTCTGTATTTGACTTTCTAATTGATGAACAAAATCGCAAATAGCTTGAGGTCCCTTTTGATAGACAGCTAGAATTTCTTGTTTTTTCAACATAAATACCACCTCCTTGTATGATATATCTAGTATTCACACAAAAAGTACATATCAGACTAGTAAATGAAAAAAGCCTCCGTGAGGAAGCTGAGTAGTTACTTTTAATTATACACAATTGAAAATGAATAAAAAAGGAGAACATGTTTATATAGCATGGTCTCTTTTTTATTCATTAATACTAAGTAACAGTGGAAAATATAGGTTGATTTGTAGTTTAATAGTAAATGAAGTTATTAATTTAATTTTCTTTATTTTATAACTATATGGTTCGTAAAACTTATTATCTTTTAACAATGAAGGAGAAAACAAAAATGATAATAATATCTATAGAAAAAGCTACAATTTTAGATGCTGAAAAGTTAACAGAAATAATGACAAGAACATTTGATGAAGAAGCAAAACGATGGCTATGCGGTCAAGGTGATGTCATTGACTATAACATCCAACCACCAAGCTATTCTTCAGTTGAAATGATGAGATATTCAATCGAAGAACTGGATTCTTTCAAGGTAATAGTGGATGACAAAATAATCGGAGGAATTATAGTTACGATTTCTGGTAAGTCATACGGTCGAATTGATCGTATTTTTGTAGATCCTGATTATCAAGGAAAAGGAATTGGATCACATGTTATTAAATCAATTGAAGTGGAATATCCAAGCATAAGGGTTTGGGATCTCGAAACATCTAGTAGACAACGTAATAATCATTATTTTTATAAAAAAATGGGCTATGAAATAATTTTTAAATCTGAAGATGAGTATTGTTATGTAAAAAGAATAACTGTAGAGTCAGCTAAAGAGAACCTGATTAAAAATAATGATATGAAAAATAGCCAATATGAAAACTGTAATCTAGCAAATACAGAGTATTATCAAGTGAATTTAAAAAACAGTTCCTTTATTGGTAGCAATATGATGAATATGAAGATGAGTAATTGTAATGTGAGTCAATCAAAGTTTAGAAATATAAATTTTAAAAGTTCTTTATATGCCGATTTAAATCTTTCCGGTAGTAAATTTTCTTTTGTGACTTTAGGTGGAGTTCATTTTAAAGATACAAGCATTGGAGAAGGTAAACATCCTATTTCATTTAATAGATGTGATTTGGAAGGTAGTACGATAAGTAATAGTAATCTAAAAAATATGAAAATAGAAAATTGTGATATAAATGGTATTCCAATTGAAAAGCTGCTTGAGTTATATAATAAAGTAAAAAGTTAACCTGCTAAATTGTAGATAAGCTGTTCGTAAATTTAATATTATACTGAAATAGTTGTGTAAAAATAACATAAAGAAATACAGAAGAGAAGGGATTTCAAGCGGGGGGTTAGAATGAATATGTATTGTTATGAGTATGGAGGGGAGAAAATATGGAGATCAAACTAAGAGCAGTAGAAATACAAGATGCCAGAGCAATTCACCGTATATGTATACAGGATGAGGTTTTGCCTTATATGGTTTTCTTACCTAGTATGCGTGTAGATGCAATGGAAAATAGAATTCGAAATTTAGCACAGAATCAATTTGAATTTGTTGCAGAGTATGATGGAGAAGTTGTTGGATTTGTTGGGTTAACCCAAAGCCTAGGACGTAGATCTCATTCGGGGGATTTGTTTATGGGGGTAGATAGTGAATATCATAATAAAGGCATTGGGAAAGCACTTCTTACAAAAATGCTTGATTTAGCTGATAATTGGTTAATGTTAGAGCGAGTGGAACTAGGTGTTTTAGAAACGAATCCGAAAGCGAAATCGCTATATGAAAAATTTGGGTTTGTAGAAGAGGGAGTAAAGATAGGGAATTTGAAGGCTCACGGAAAGTTTATTAATGAAATTATGATGAGTCGTTTTAGACCTGATGGTTTAATAATACATAATGGATAGTGAAAAGCATGACATTATACTGTCATGCTTTTTATTTATTAGTTGTTGTTAGGCAGTTTTGGTTGCACTAAAAATAATGCTAAGCCAATAAAAATAACTGTAATACCTAGTCCTTGTTGTAAAGAAATAGTCTCATTTAATATAAAGTACGCTAGTATACAAGTTCCAATCGTTTCTCCTAAAATACTCATAGAGATTACAGTAGCACTCATCCATTTTAATAACCAATTAAAAACTGTTTGCCCTAAAATTGTAGCAATAAATGCTAAGCCGATAAAGCACAACCAAGTTTGTGTAGAGTAATGGATGAAAGATTCTTGCTGCATGTAGGCAAATATACCGAGAAAACAGGCGCTACTTCCATAACTAATTACCGAATACGGTATAAGTGATAAATCTTTACGAACATGTTGGCTAATGAAAAAGTAAGTGGTAATAATTCCGGCCGCAATAAAGGCTAAAATATCTCCGTATAATGCTTCTCCGCTAATTTGGAAGTCTTGCCATCCGATGACGATACTTCCTGAAATAGCGATGAGGCAACCAATAACCGCTCCTTTCGTAAATCTCTCTTTAAATAGAAAGTAACCACCAATCATTGAAAATAAAGGTTGTAACGTTACGATAACTGTAGAACTCGCTACAGAAGTATATTGTAATGATTCAAACCATAGTACATAATGTGCAGCTAAAAATAGCCCGGATATGAATCCGAATCCCCATTGTCTTCTTGTTACTGTTTTTAGCTCGTTTCGATTATTTTTATTAAATAGTAATAACGGTAATAGAATCAGTGCAGCAAAGAATAATCGATAAAAAGCAATGATAGCCGCAGGAGCATCTGCCAATTTTACGAAAATTGCTGAAGTTGATAGGGCGAATACGCCGAAAAATAAGATGCAATATGAAAGAATAGGTGATTTCACAGTTTGTCCCTCCGATACAATGTTTATTATAATAAAATTAATACGATATAATGTACAAAGGTAAGTATATAAGTCCTTAAGGCGATAGGAAAGGATTATTTGCCTTTGTTTACTATGTCAGCACAAAGACAACGAAACATGCAATATGATGAACGAAAGGAAGGTTTTATGATACATGATAGACTCGGACAAACTGTATTAAGTTATCGTAAGAAAAATAATATGACAATTCGTGAATTTGCTAATTATGCAGGAATTAGTACTTCACTAATTAGTCAAATTGAACGAGGATATGCGAATCCTTCTTTAAGTGTATTGGAATTAATTGCGAAAGCATTAAATGTACCGCTATTTACACTTTTTATTAATGAGATTGATACAGATTCACTCATTTCTAAGAAAAAAGATCGAAAAAAAGTGTATCGGGAGAACAATGATCACATTGTATATGATGTATTAACACCGGATTTTATGAAAGCACGTATTGAAATGTTAATAATGGATTTAAATAAACAAGCAAACACAACGGAAAGTCACTATTCACATGAAGATAAAGAAGAGGTTGCTGTTGTTATGAAAGGAGAAGTGTATGTGGAGTTAGAAGGAAAAGAATATTTTTTAGAAGAAGGCGATGTTGTACGTATTCCGCCAAATGTGAAACATCGCTTTTTGAATAAAAGTGATGAATCCAATCATATTTTATTTGTATTGACACCATCTTTAGGGTGAGTATTAAGTGATTTTTATTACGGGGGAAAAATAGATGGAAAATAAAACTGTTTTAAGAGATGGTCTTTCAATTATTTCTCAGTGTAAAAAACAAACAAATGATATTTGGCATGCGCATTTCGGAGCAGCTGCAATTGCTAGTTATTTTTTTATGAAAGATAACAATATGGAAGAAGAGATAAATCGTAGTATGTATTCTCAAACAAAAATGATGTTGAACAATCAAAACTTAGGTGAAATCATCGATAGTAAAAAAGAAATTGATTTTCAAAGTGCTGAAAAACTGATTATAAAATCAATGGAGCATACAATTGATGAACTTCATTGGGTGGGGCATAATGTCATTTATGCTGCATTAAGTTTATTAGCTATGAAAGAGTTACAAAAATGGGGGAATAATCAAGCAATTGAAGGGATTACTAACCTTATATTATCGTTTCGAAAAACAATTCCTGGTAGATCGTGGATTGGTTTTACGACGAGGGAAGTAAAACAATTAAGTATAAACGATGAGATAGAAAGTGAATTCAAAAATCCGAAACAATTATCTAAGTTTATTTTAAAGGAGCTCTCGCAATTTAATATTATTTATAGAGCGGAAGCGCATCATGATTTAATTGGTCATTTGCTTACTTTTTCTCATGCAATTAATATTATGTATGATTTAGGGCATAGAGATATATTCCAACGAGGGATACGTCCACTGTTAAGACTAGTATACGTGTTACGTGCTAGTCAATATCTTATGCCGAATACTGAAATTAACTTGCACTCACCTATAGATCGTTTACCTTTAATAAAATCAAAACGTGCTTATGTATTACCAACAGAAAATCAATTTTGGCTAAAAGACTATAGTGCGTTTGATTGGGATTTTGGGCATGTTTTTAAATTCTCATATAGTTATTTTGATCATATAAAGAGAGCTCCAGAATATAAAGATATTACATTAGAGAAATTCCGATTTGTTATTAATACATAATGAAGTCTAATGATCTGTATAAAGGGTTAAATTTAAAATTTTTTGTTGATAGTATATTATTTTTTTATTTGTAAGATTTTACATGCTTATTTTACTTTTACTAATTATGTAAATAGGCTATACTAAAATACATATATTTTAGTATTGGAGAGAGAAGTAAAACGACATGGAATTAGTAAAATTGGAAAAAGTAATTGAAATAAAGAAAGAAGAACTTTTATATTTAGTATCGGATTACGGAATTCAACATGAAAAAGTATTGGCATTAAGTCAAGAAATAGACAAATTGATTAATTACTTTATGTTTTTAAAATAAAAAGAACTATGGCATGATTTGAAAATGTTATAGTTCTTTTTTATTTGGAAATTAAGATATATATTCTATATACTAATAATAGATAGAATATTCTGTTTTGAAGGAGGGAGATTTATGATATTACATACGCACATTTCAGGCGAAGGGGAACCAATTATGCTTTTGCACTCTGGTGGTATGACAGGTTTAGTAGAGTATGAAGAGCAGGTAGCATTTTTTCGAGAAAAAAATTATCAAGTCATTCGTCCTGATTTAAGAGGACATGGAAGATCAGGGGGGACGTTGGAGAATTATTTCCTACGATCTGTAAAGGATTTACACGATACGTTAGTGCATTTACAAATTGATAGATGTCATATAGCTGGTGTTTCACTAGGAGGATTAGTCGCTTTATTATTTGCAAAAAACTATCCAGATAGAGTGAGAACATTAAGTTTTTCAGGTATCTTTCCGATTAAAAGAGAAAATTGGGAGGAGTCTCAGGAGTATGAAGCGAAGTGTCATCAGCAATTGATGGAAAATAAAGAAATTGTAACTTATATGAATCAAATTCATGAAAAAAGTGATTGGAAAGCATTACTTGAATCGTGGCAAGTTAAAGATTGGTATCCATTTGGTGAAACTGGTGAAGTAGCTAATCTTCAAGTACCTACACTTTGTATAGCTGGGGGAGATTCAGAAGATGAAGTTACAGCTGCTACAACGTTTAAACAATTAAACGACAATATACATATTGCTGTAATTCCGTTTGCTGGTCATTTAGTGCATAATGATCAACCGGAAATCTATTCGAATATATTGTCTAATTTCTTACAGAATGCACAAGTTGCTAGTCGAATATAAGGACTTTTGGGTATAATAATAAAGGAATTATTAATTGTATCGGTTAGGAGCGCAGCACATATGAAAACAGTTGTTGTTATCGGTGGAGGTATAACGGGACTTTCTACTATGTTTTATTTAGAAAAATTAAAAAAGGATAATAATATCGATTTAAATTTAATCCTTGTAGAAAAAGAAGAGTACTTAGGTGGTAAAATCCATAGTGTAGAAGAAAAGGATTTTATTATGGAATCAGGAGCGGATTCTATCGTTGCTCGTAATGAACATGTTATGCCGCTTGTAAAAGATTTGAATTTAGAAGAAGAAATGGTATATAACGAAACGGGTATTTCTTACATATATTCTGATAATACTTTACATCCAATTCCATCTGACACTATATTTGGGATACCGATGAGTGTGGAGTCTTTGTTTAGCAGTACGCTAGTATCAACGAAAGGGAAAATTGTAGCTTTAAAAGATTTCATAACGAAAAATAAAGAGTTTACAAAAGATACTTCGCTTGCTGTATTTTTAGAAAGCTTTTTAGGGAAAGAGTTAGTGGAAAGACAAATTGCTCCGGTGCTTTCAGGAGTATATTCCGGTAAATTGAATGAACTTACTATGGCATCGACATTACCGTATTTACTGAATTATAAAAATAAATATGGAAGTATTATTAAAGGTTTTGAAGAGAATAAAAAACAGTTTCAATCAGCAGGAAACAAAAAATTCGTATCATTTAAAGGTGGACTATCTACGATTATTGATCGTTTAGAAGAAATGCTGACTGGGACAGTCGTTAAGAAAGGCGCTGTAACGACTGCTGTAAGGAAACAAGGTGATCGCTATGAAATCTCCTTTGCAAATCAGGAATCAATCCAAGCTGATTATGTTGTTTTAGCAGCTCCGCATGATATCGCACAAACTTTATTACAGTCTAATGAGTTAAACGAGCAGTTTCATAAATTTAAAAACTCATCTCTTATAAGTATTTACTTAGGATTTGATATACTTGATGAACAATTACCGGCGGACGGCACAGGATTTATCGTAACGGAAAATAGTGATTTACATTGTGATGCTTGTACATGGACAAGCCGGAAGTGGAAGCATACATCGGGAAAACAAAAGCTATTAGTAAGAATGTTTTATAAGAGTACAAATCCAGTATATGAAACGATTAAAAATTATAGTGAAGAAGAATTAGTACAAGTCGCTTTATATGATATTGAAAAGAGTCTCGGAATTAAAGGCGAACCAGAAGTAGTTGAAGTTACAAATTGGAAAGATTTAATGCCGAAATATCATTTAGAACATAATCAAGCTGTTCAAATATTACAAGAAAAAATGACGGATATTTATCCTAATGTATACTTAGCTGGAGCCTCATATTACGGTGTCGGAATTGGTGCGTGTATTGGAAATGGAAAGAACATTGCAAATGAAATAATTGCAACATTAAATGAATCGTCAAACTAACATAGAATACATAAAAAAATAAATAAATAAATAAATAAATAAATAAATAAAATGTCCCTCCAGTATATTGGAGGGACATTTTATTTATTTCACTTGAATTGAGATTTTTTTATTAGTTGTATGATTCTCAGTAATCGTTAATGTTATGTTCCCAGATTCTTTAAATGAATATGATGAGAGTTGATAAAGCTCTTTTATGCCATGTTTCTCTTTTAATTTATTGGCTGGAAGTGATGTTATGTTTGGTTTCCATGTTTCCTGTTTACCCGAAGGATAGTTAACTATTATTTCTGGATTATTTAATTGCATTGTTTCCCAAGAGGCAAAATGTAGTTCAACTTCTGTATCTTTCTTTAGTAATACTTCTGAGAAATATCCAAGCTCTCCGACATTACCGAAAACAGTAAAGTTTTGATTTTGTAATGTGATATCTAAATGTTTAGGTTGATAGGTTGCTGCATGGTAGATTCCATAGGAAAGTGAAAGAGTTGCGGCGATTAAAATGCCGATTGAAAATGTTTTAAAGCTATTGCCTTTAAAACTAGTCATCATGAATGAGTTTGGAGCGAACTTTTTTGCAAATATAAATATGAGTAATATGAGTAAGAGGGATAAACTGATGAATATATACATAGAAAATATACACCTCCATAAAAAATATATATTTTAACTATATTTTACCATAAATGTATAGGGGAGGGTGTTGTTTTAGCAGGGAAAAGTGAGCAAGGAATCGAAAGTATAAGACATCTTATTACGAGCGGAGTGATGGAAATGAAAATAATACAATTAATTTTAAAATTAGAGTGTAAAGAGATGATCATAGTATTTTGATCACCTCTTTATTTTTTCTAATCATGCAAAAGCAAGAAGGGTTATTTTTAGTTCGTATTGAATTAAGAGGATAAGCTTCTCTAGAAATATTTGATAAATGGGACATTGAGGACTTTCCTAATTATAAATACTTTTTCTGCTATAATGAATGAGTAGAAAGAAAGGAGTGATCCTGTGGCGTTTCCTATATTAGAAACAGAACGTTTGCGTTTAGTTGAAATAGAACAATCTTATTGTCAAAAAATATATGAAATCTTTTCATTGGATGAAGTAACGTGTTATTACGGTATGAATTCTTTTACGGAGTTTGGACAAGCTTCACGTATGATTGAATCTTTTTCAAAAAATTACTTTGAGAAAAAGGCAATACGATGGGGGATTGTATTAAAAGAAACAAATACTTTAGTGGGTACAATTGGATTAAATAATTTACAACTATGGAGTAAACGATCTGAAATTGGATATGACTTACATCCTCGTTATTGGGGGAATGGTTATGCGTCAGAAGCGGCTCGAGAAATTATTCATTATGGATTTCGAGATTTAGGCTTATTTAGAATTGGAGCTATTACATACCCTGAAAATGTTACTTCTTGTAAAATGTTATCTAAAATAGGCTTTCATAAGGAAGGGTTATTACGTGGATATATTCATCAAGGAAATAAGCAACATGATGCACTATTGTATTCTATAGTTTGAACGGATGTAGAGGGTATAAATTTATAATAAAAAACCCCTCTTATAAAAGAGGGGTTAAGTAAAAATTAACCTATTTTAGGTAATAAACGTTCTCCGCTTTTCATGCTACTTTTACATAAAGGGCATTTAGGCTCTTCTTCAAATGAAAAATTCTTTCTCATCCATCCTAAACAATCCTCTGATTCACATTCCCAGACAGGGGTTTGTTCTGGTGGTACTTCAGCTACATCGTTCTTTCGATTGCGATACATATAACCACTCCTTTTATGTAAAAAATTTTAGTTATATATTAAAAAGGTTGTTAACCGAGCTGGTAACAACCTTTTTATTGTTTGAATTATAGCTTTACAACGTTTTTAGCTTGAGGTCCACGGTTACCGTCTTCAACTTCGAAGCTAACTTCTTGACCTTCGTCAAGAGATTTGAAGCCGTCGCCAGTGATAGCTGAGAAGTGAACGAATACGTCGTTACCGTCTGCAACTTCGATGAAACCGAAACCTTTTTCGCTGTTAAACCATTTTACTTTACCTGTTAATGTCATGGTAATGCCTCCTAAAATTTAAAAAGATTACAATATGATCGGCCTTATTTGAATGAAAAATAAAAGTTCACATATTATCAAACACCCATAAGGAGTACAAAATAATCCTGATTGATACTTGATAATATGCAAAGGAAATATGGTGTTAAATTGACCTTAATTACTATCTTACAACAAATGGTGGGAAATAGCAAGTGCTGGTAATACCAGTGTGCAATAGAGTGGGAAAAATTAAAAAATGCACAAAGACATCTCTTTTATTTATATATTATTCCTAATTTTGGTTTATGCTAAACTGAGAACGTTTTTCTTGGGATTTTTGTCACGTCCTTTTTATTTGGTTTTCTTCAATTGCTAAATCCAGGTATGACAATTTTTTCAATATCTAATGTAATTTTAGTTGGTGTAGCTGCCTTTATTCAATTTTTCTTCCACAGAAACTAACGAAGATCCATATTTTAAGTATTATGAGGAAATTCATTGTATAATTTTACTAACTTAATAAAAATACTGGAGGGAACGGATTAATGAAGAAGTTCTATAAGATAAATGAATCAAAAGAGAACAATGATAAACCACATTCAGTAACTGAATTTGAAAATATAACAAATAAAGAATTTCCTTATTACCAAAAAGGAAGCAAATATGCTTGTTGTGAATTTTGTGGAAGTGTTGTGAGCATTACAAATGGAGCAAATAATAATTCTTGCTCTAATGCCACTCGCGCTATGTACGCTAAACATACTTCCCCGAAGGATGGTCTTCCATTCGATCCTGATTATAAAAATTGTATAGGATATTCAGGAAACGCGGGAGGTTGGCAACAGATTTTCACTCAAGAAAAAGGAGTATTAAAAAATCAAAAACTGGAAAACTATATAAATTCCCACAAGGTCGATATTGCAAAAGAACTTTTTGATTTAATTGGCATCCGCTTCTCAAATACTAGTGGAGTAAATAATCTTTTTAATGAAATGTATGAATCTTTCACAGCAAATAAGGGTTTATATGTTAAAAAATGGTATCCGTCAACCGTACCATTTTTGTTAATGCAGAGAACATCAAACCTAAATTTTTGGGGATATATAGTAAATGATGCTATTGTGCAAGAATTAAAGAATGAAGGAATTAAAATTGATGGGAATCAATTTAAAGAATCTGATTATCAAATAAGTTTTGATTTGAATAAAGATGATTTTCCGACGCATATTATTGTTAGGTTGCTAGATTCAAAGGGGAATTTTGTCGATGTTTCAAAATGCTCATTGAATAAAATATTTGAATAAGTATTTTTGATCTAATAGCTGAGTTCATTATGCCACCTTAAGGGTGGCTTTTTTTATGTTATTTTGTAAAATATATTTTACATTTTTTGAGTTTTTTGTTGGTGATTTTTCCTAAAATTATTATAAGCTATGTAGTTAAATAAATTCATGCACAGCTTTTTCTTATTCTGTAGTCTTTGTTATTTAATCTTTCTAATCCACTCAAAAAGCGAAAAGAAACGCCATTCCTACCGCTTGATAAGTCTTAAAAAATTGTGAAATTGTTCCAGTATTTACTATATAAACTTATCAGGAGTTTCAAAGTAGCGAGCTGTACACCCATAGAAATTATTATAGCAAAACAAAAAAAGGGATTCCCTGAAATTTGGAAGTTACGTTGGAATTATTTTTATTTCTGTCGATTTCTCGTTATTCTCAATCAATTAGGATTTAATTTAAAAAATAGTCGGTGCCAATAATAGAAAGGAGTTTTAGATTCAAGGATTTAATTCAGAAAATAAAATCACTCGAATATCTTTCAATTCTTTTTTATAAGCTTTATTTGCATATTGATTTGTATAGACAATTTTTTATTATACAATGGATTTAATAGTAAAGAAAGCGAGAACCGATGACAGAACAGATTCAAAAAATTGAAAAGGCCAAATGCTTACTTGGACATAATGAAGAAAATTGAAGAGCCTGAGGATTTAATCTTTGAATTTCAGCGTAATCACGGGACAATCACAACACTACTGACTGACCTTGTAAAACACTGATGATGCTATGATTGAAATCAATAATATGCACAGGCTTATTGAAGGAAATAACTTGAAATAGAGAAAAGGCCGCAACAACGGGCTTTTTGTTTGCTTTATATTGAATTGAACCTTAGTATAATTATCACGACAATCATGCTTTCTATCTCTTCAATTATTTTATGTAGACAGTTATGGGGAAAAAATGCGAAGCAAAGAGATTTAAGTTAATGAAAGTGGGAGAAACTATGGGGATTATAGCGTTTGAGGGAGCGAGTGCGGTTGGTAAGAGCAGCACGTGTCATGAATTAGAAAAAAATTATGGTGCATACATTATACCTGAAGTGAATTTTTTATTTGAAAGACCAAAAAACGAACATAGAACATGGTATTTTGAAAAACAAGTAGAGCGCTGGAAAATAGCAGTGCAAAAGTCAGAGCAATATGAATTAGTAATACTTGATGGTGATATTTATCAGCCACTTAGTTATAATTGGTGTTTCCATTTTGATATATTTAATCAGCCATTATCTTTAATAGAAAACTTTTATAAAGAAAAGCTGATCAATAAGGAAATTGGTTTTCCTGATCAATATTTTTATTTATATACGAATGATGAAGAACTTAGAAAACGGAAAGAATCTGACGAGACAAAAAGAAGAAGAAACTTTGAAAAACATTTACATATATCAAAATCGTTTCAACGTTATTATGAAAATTTAAATGCTGTTACAGATGGGTATTGCAAAATGATTGATGCGAAAAGTGTAAAATCGAATGAATTAGAAATTGTGAAAAGTTTAAACAGTTTAAATGTGTGTGAAGAGAGACGTTTTGATGTTTCGAAGTTAGATGCGATTACGAAGTGGTTAAAAGAGCATCGTGCATAAAAACAACGAGTGCCTTATAAGGTACTCGTTGTTTTTTTTATGTATTATATATTGATTTTAAAATTTGCAAGTTCGCTTTTTCATTTTTCTTAATAGCATTTGCATATTTAGCTAGAAAGAGCTGAGAAGGATAAACCGGTAGTTCACCACAAATATCGATACCATAAACATTTTTATTCCTAATAAGAGAATGAATATATTTTAATAGTGTAGAGAGTTTCATATGTCCTTGATCCCAATTTGTAATAGTTACTTTTGAATCTAAAACATCTTTATCAATGCTTACATATATAGTATCTGTATAAATATGCGAAAGTATCGTATGTGTAGATACTTCATAAGTTGTATCTATCGGGAATACTTCTACACATGAATAATCATTAGAATGAATGGTTAAAGAAGAAGGTCCAATAATAATTACTTTCTTTAATTTTGGGTTATTTTGAAGAGCGAATGATACCCATGACCCGCAAGAAATAAGAGTATGTTCATTTTCTTCTTTTAAGTTCATGTCAGTGTGGTGATCGAATAAAATAAGGCTAAATGGTTCATCTATTTCTTTTAGTAGCAAATAAGATACATAATGATAATTTCCAGAACCGATAAAGGTGATTCCTCTTTGCTTTCTACGATATAACTCCCGTTTTATACGCTTTAAAGAAGGGGTCTCGCAATACAGGTTTGAGTGCTCTAAATGACTAAAATCAATATCTTCATGTGAATAAGAATGAAGTTTATTTTGTAATAAATATGTATCGTCAAAGTTTAAAAAAGTTAAACCGCTATACAATAAACTCATATTTATTCATCTCCTTTATATTTAGGCTAGCATATATTTTTATAAAATTAAAACGAAATACTTAGAGATGGATCTGCATTTGAAAAAGACGGGTGTTTTGACGGAATAATCTTTCAATTAATAAAGAAAAGAAATATAATATAAGGAAATATATATGTGGTTCAAGAAATAGAAAATACGAAATGAGATATGTGGGAGGAAACAAGCAAGATGAAAACATTATTTAAAATAATAGGTATTTTAGCTGGTATGGCGGTAATCGGCGTAGGTGTAACATATGGTATGCTATATTATTTGAATAATAGTAAACCAGCTGCGAAAAAGGCATCACCAGCCGCACCGGCGGCAGAAGTGCTAGCTGATAGTAATGTGAAAGCTGAAGATGCAAAGCTTTTAGAAAATGGTAATCATTCATTACCGAATAGTGGTTTTAATAAAAATTTTAAGTGGACAGATGAAAACATACAGACAGCATTACATGAAATGGCACATCAAAAAACGAAGGCTGATCAAAAGTGGGGCTATATTTTTATCACACAAGAACGTATTGAAAGTTTACTTGATATTGTAAAGAGTAATGACCTAGTACAAGGAAATACATATGCAGATATTTTAGAGAGATGGCAACAAGGAAAATATGAAAAGATGAATGCGGATCACAACAAGATTTGGAAATTACAAAGCGGAAATTTAGGTGAAGGAAAAGGAGTAATGTCAGAAGCGGAACAAAAAGAGTTAATTAATCAAGTGTTTATGCAAAAAGGTACATATTCAGGCAGTAAATTAATTGCAGATGGGGGACAGACTAATAAATAAGATACTATTGGAAGAGAGTAAGTGCTTATTAGGCAGTTACTCTTTTTTTGTGCACCTTTTAGTCTCGCTCTAGTAAGGAAAGAAACGATTGTAAAACGGGTGAAATCCATCTAGATTTATGATAGATTACATGGCTTTGAATAACTGTTGAAGTTTCGATAGGCTGAAAACAGAGTTGTTCTTTTTGACAACTTTCTTGTACAACAATGTAAGGAAGAATTGAAATTCCTAACTCACACATCACAGATTGTTTAATGACTTCAACGTTGGAAGTTTCAAATGTTTTAGCTGGAATATTTCCGCTTTGACGTAAAAACCGATCTACCATCGGTCTATAGCCGCAGCTTTGTTCTGTAAAGATAAATTGAGTATCATTTAGTAAACAAAATGGATTAGAGTTTGTAGAGTAATGGGGAGGTAAAATCCATCCAAATGCTTCATTACAAAAAGTACGCGTAATAAAATCATTATGTTCCATACTTTCTCCAATTATGAAAATAACATCTGATTCTCCTTCACGTAGCTTATTCATTGCTTGTTCGTTTGTAGTTGTTTCCAGTACGATATTTACTTTCGGATTCTCCTGTTTGTACATACGTAATAATTGTGGTAATCGGTACACTGCTAATGATTCGTTAGATGTAATCGTTAATGTTCCCTCTAAATCATCACTATTTTGAGGGATTTCTTGCGCTTTTTCATAAATAGCTAGTAATTCTAGGGCATAAGGATGAAATTGATGACCTGCTTTTGTAAGAAGTACTTTTTTCCCTAATCGATCGAATAGAGGGAGACGTAAATCGTTTTCTAATGCTTTTATATGCCCTGTCACAGTAGATTGCGCATAACCTAACGCATGAGCAGCTTTAGAAAAACCACCATACTTAACAATCGCACAAAATGTTTTAACATGTCTCATTTCCATAAGCAATCCCTCTTTTATTATCATGATTTGTGAATAATTATATCACGTATTTCAATTTTCCAAATGATTAAATCCTTTATAAAATGAAATTGTAGGAATATTCATTTAAGTGATATTGGAGGAGAAAAGATGATCAAAAAGGGCTATCATATAGCTGTAGTTGGGGCTACAGGTGCAGTAGGGCAGAAAATTATTGAACTGTTAGAAAATGAAATGAAGTTTAATATAGTTGAAGTTACATTGCTTTCGTCAAAACGATCCGCTGGTAAGGTAGTACAATTTAAAGGACGAGAGATAATTATAAAAGAGGCAAAAATAAATAGTTTTGAAGGTGTTGATATTGCCTTTTTTAGCGCTGGAGGAGAAGTGTCTAGACAATTTGTTAATCACGCAGTCACTAGTGGTGCCATCGTAATTGATAACACAAGTGAATACCGAATGGCGCACGATGTACCGCTCGTTGTTCCAGAAGTAAATGCGCACAATTTAAAGGAGCATAACGGTATCATAGCAGTTCCGAATTGTTCGGCATTACAGATGGTGACGGCACTTCAACCAATTCGAAAAGTATTCGGATTGGAACGAATTATTGTTTCCACATACCAAGCTGTGTCAGGTTCAGGAATTCATGCGATTCATGAATTAAAAGAACAGGCTGAGTCTATGCTTACAGGTGAAGAAGTAAAGAGTATTATATTACCAGCGAAAAAAGATAAAAAACACTATCCGATTGCGTTTAATGTATTGCCTCAAGTAGATATATTTACAGATAATGATTTTACATTTGAAGAAGTAAAAATGATTCAAGAAACGAAGAAAATTTTGGAGGACCAAAACTTGAAAATGGCAGCTACTTGTGTGCGTGTTCCGGTCGTATCCGGGCACTCAGAATCGGTTTATTTAGAACTTGAAAAAGAAGCGACTGTTGCAGAGATAAGAGAAGTGTTGCTGGATGCACCAGGTGTTGTACTGCAAGATAATCCTAGTGAACAGCTGTACCCAATGCCATTATATGCAGAAGGGAAAATAGATACATTTGTCGGGAGAATTAGAAAAGACCCTGATACACCAAAAGGATTCCATCTTTGGATTGTTTCCGATAATTTATTAAAAGGGGCCGCTTGGAACTCGGTTCAAATTGCAGAAACGTTGGTGGAAGAGGGGATAATATAGTATAGGTAAATTAGGAAACTGTTAATGATTACAGTTTCCTAATTTTTATTTTATAATTGTTTTCTTTATTCCAGCCAAATTTGATTTGAAAGACAGTAAAAAACATCAAGAATGAATAAAATTCATTTGGTATGATATGGATAAATTAAATGTAAGGGGGGATTTAGATGTACCAAGTAAAGGGGTACCTTTCATCATTAAAAGGAAGTCATTATGATATTGGAAAGCAACAAGGGGAGTTTGTGAAAAATCATCCGTATCTCATTCCACAATTTATACAGCAAGAACATTTAGTATCAGATAATTATTGGACAGAATCTAGAAATATATTAAATCAATATTGTCCAGGAATTAATGAAGAAATTGAAGGGTTTTGTGGAGTGTTAAAAATTCCTGCTAGAAATCTGATGTATTATTATCAAACACTATTAAAAGCAGGATGTAGTCATTGTGTCGTATTACCTAAAAAGACAGATTCAAAGCACACATATGTTTTAAGAAATTATGATTTGTCACCAAAAATAGATGATATGCGTTTTTGCTCAACACATGTTGAAGGTGCATATGTGCATAGTGGCTTTTCTACTTTTTATTTCGGTCGAACAGAAGGAGTTAACGAGCATGGGTTATCTGTTACATTTTCAGCATGTGGTCAACCAGTAGGAAATATTGAAGGCTTACGAAAGCCCGTGTTAAGTGGTTTACAATGCTTTGCGGTAATTCGAGTATTATTGGAGAAATGTAAAAATGTGCAGGAGGCGATATCACTAGTTGATGAAATGCCAATTGCAAGTAATATTAATCTAATTGTAGCAGATCCTTTAGACGCAGCACGTATTGAAATATTTGACGGTTTTAAATCAATAACTACAATTGATGAGGAAAACCAAGATTTTATCGTATCAACAAATCATGCGATTAGTTTATCTGTTCAAAAATTGAATAATAGAAGATTAGAACAATCTACAAACAGATATTACACATTGTATGAACATTTAAATCGAAATAAACAAGTGAGCATGGATTCTTTAACAGAATTAGTAGAAAGAGAGTATCCTACTGGGCTGACAGTACATAATTATGAAGAATGGTTTGGAACTTTGCATTCTGTCTTATTTGATTTGCATAATCGTACAATGAATATTTGCTTCGGATCTCCACTATTCAACGACTGGTACTCATTGAAAGTTGGAGGAAGTCTTTCATTTTCTCAGGTAAATGTGAAATTTAATAATAAAACGTATACTGACTTTTGGAGAGAAGAATGCTATTAATTGATTCAAGAAGAATAAATGAGATAAAATGGTAATAGTAAGGTGTATGTACGGGAGGGATTGCCATTGCTAAAAGTAATGTTACCGATTGTTCTTATCTTATTTGTTGCCGTTTCAATGTATATTACTTATGAAAAAAGAAAAAAAGCAGGGGTAAAAGGATTGAAGAGTGCGTTAACTTCAATTTGTTTCTTTACACTAGCAATCTTAAATTTGCTTGCATATTGGTTTAACTTTGGCGGTATTTTTATTTGGTTAATTTCAATTGTTTTATTACTAGTGGGGGCATATTTTACGAAATATATTCCAATATCTAAAAAGGTACATTGAAATTTATTTGAGTTTAAAAATTATGTTGTATTTTGTTTTGAAAAGAGATTATTCTACTAGAGCGTTGTGAAACGGTTTTATAGGATAATCTCTTTTGTTCGTTTAGCTTTGTAAAGAACGTACTGTTCTTTTTAGTTGTTCAATAAATTCTCGAGTTGCAGCACACATATATTTATCTTTTCTATAAATAAGCCCAATTTCTATTGTTGGGGTAGGATTTTCTATTTTAATTGCTTGAATGTTTTTATTTTGTAAAAAGTCTATATACGGTTTTGGTAACACTGTAATTCCCATTCCTTTTGAAACCATTTGGATTAAAGATTCCATCGTACTAATTTCTAAAATTGGTTTTGGTTTAAAGTTAAATTTTTGACAATGAGATGTAATTAGTTCGGTTAAAAAGAAATTTTTAGGTAAAAGAATTAAAGGGTAGTTCTGTAATTCAGCAATAAATACATGATTACGTTCAGCTAATTGATGATCGGTTGGTACGACTAATGTAAGTTCACTTTTGTATAGAGGGATTGAAATAATCTCCTTATCTTGCACCGGGAGAAATGTAATGCCAATATCTAGTTCGTTTTGTAATAATTTTTCACGAATATCTCCTGTACGAAGCCCTAATACAGAAAGCTCTATATTGGGATATAAATGATTAAAATTTAATATAGCTGGTGGTAGTAAATAATTTACGACGGTTAACAAAGAGCCTATTGTTAAGGAACCTTGCTGTAATCCGTTTAAGTCTTGAATAGCGGAACGAGCTTGTTCAACTTCATGAAAAATGGTTTTACTATGTAATAATAAAATCCTTCCTGCATCAGTTAAAGATATTTTTTTACCAATGCGATCGAAAAGCGGCATTCCTACTTCATGTTCTAATGCACGTATTTGCTGACTTAGAGAAGGTTGTGAAATATTTAGTTTCTCAGCTGCTTTTGTGAAATGTAATTCTTTTGAAACAGCTAAAAAATATTCAAGTTGTCTTAATTCGATTGGAATCACCTCAAGTTTAATGATAGGTTATACCTATCATTATTATATAAACAATTGGATTGAACAATGATTTTGTTGAGCTTATAATCACTTTATTAGAGAGGGATTGAAAAGTTTTTGAAGTAAGGATAGATAAGTATCGGAGCAAGGATATTTGAGTGGTTATTACATTTGCTGACCTTTTGTCATTTTAAATGAAAAATAGACAGAGAGTTTGAAAGTATAAATTAATCTATTGAAAAATTGTGGGGTAAGTAAGAGGAGCGATTAAGATGAATAAAGTATATGAGGTACTATCTTTAAATATAGGGTTACCAAAAGAGGTTACATACGGCGGAAAGGTAATTCATACAGGTATAAATAAGAAGCAAGTAAGGGAACCGGTGTTTTTATCCTTTTTAAAATTTAATGGAGATGGGCAAGCGGACTTAGTTCATCATGGTGGAGTAGATAAAGCAGTTTGTGTGTATTCTGGAGAACATTATAGATACTGGGAAAAAGAGTTGAATCAGGCCCTTGTATATGGAGCATTCGGAGAAAATATAACAATTAATTGTCTGTGTGAAGAGGATGTTTGTATTGGTGATACATTTCAAATTGGAGAAGCAATTGTACAAGTAACACAGCCAAGACAACCTTGTTTTAAATTAGCTAAGAAATACAATATTCCAAAGTTACCACTTTATTTTCAAGAAACAGGATATACAGGATTTTATTTTCGTGTATTAAAAGAAGGATGGGTATCACCTGTTGATACGTTAAAGTTAATAAAGTCTGATCCAAAAGGTGTTACAGTAGCATTTGCTAATCGTATTATGCATAAAGAAAAACAAAATATGGAAGGGCTAAAGAGGATCTTAGAAGTATATGCACTTTCTACAAGTTGGAGAAATACATTTGAAAAGCGAATGAGAGGAGAAGAAATTAATACGAGGGAGAGACTAGAAGGAAAAAAATAATAAAAAATATTTTTTTATAAATGGTGCATTTCTATGAGTAAAAACGAAGTAGAAAGCACTATTTTTATATAATAAACTTATTAATATTCAAAAATCTTAATATTGTTTTATTCGACTTATTTTCGAATAGTCAAAACATAAAATTAATTAGACTCTTTTTTTATATTTTATGATAGTATATTGATTGGTAAGACCTATTACATTAAGAGCAGGTTATATAACTAAATCTAATTTGATGGAATTAACGTATGGAGGGACAACATGGGGAATGTTGAAATTTTTGAAAAATTTCTTTTAGAAGAACCGAAAAGAGAGAAGTTATTTCCTTTATTTGAAGAAGTGTTTGGAATTACAATTCAAACATTGAATGATTTTTCAGAGAGAGGTTATTGGGATGATACATACAAAGCTTTATCATTTTTACATGATGATAAAGCGATTGCAAATGTTGCGGTATTTTCGCTACCATTGCTAGTAAATGGTGAAAGAATAAATGCAGCCGGCATTCAAACGGTAATGACTCACCCTGATTTTCGTAGACAAGGACTCATGACACAATTAATAAGTAAAATGATAGAAGAAATTGATAAGAAATGTGAATGTACATTATTATTTACGGAAAAACCTGAACTATATGCATCATTTGGGTTTAAAGTTGTGCAGGAGTATTTGATGACTATTCTATATGATAAAAAGAATAATAATGACTCCTTACTTAGAAAGTTAGATTATTATATGGAAGAGGATAGAAAGTTAATACATGAAACTATTGATAGTAGCCAAAGACTTTCAAATAATTTTTCAACATTAAACTTCAGTCCTTCGTTTTATTTGAATATGTATGATTCGGGATGGAATGAGAAATTGTATTATTCAGAGAAACTAGATGCTCTAATTGTGCATGAAGTAGATAATGAAAAGTTGAAATTATATGGAGTATTTGCACCAGTAATTCCAGTTTTAGATGAAATATGCGGAGAAATCGCTGAAAGATTTACAGAAATTGAATTTTACTTCTCACCAGATCAATTAGGGATTGAGGATGTACAATTTACAGAATTACAGTCTAATAAGTATTTAATGGTTCGAAGTAATAAAGAGTTAGATTTTAAAGGTTATAAATTCCCTGTATTAGCGGAGTTTTAAATGTTTGTATAAAGGCATTATTATGGAGGAACTATGAATATATCGTATATACCTAAACATGTTGAGCAGCTCACTATAATGAATGTCCCTGAATATTATAAAATTAATGACAACCGGTCGTTTATTGTCCATTCGAAAGCAGAAACAGATTTCTGGCTTAAAACACATTATGGTTTTGAAGTAATGAATGGTCATGTATTTTATAATGAAATGATGACAGACTTTCAAGCTGAAGTTCAATTGTGTATGAATCCAAATTCAAAATACGATCAAGCAGGTCTTTTTGTTATGATTTCGGAAAAGTGTTGGTTGAAAACTTCATTAGAGTATATTCCAGATGGCCCTTCTCATTTAGGAGCTGTCGTAACGAATAATGGATATTCTGATTGGTCAACACAAGACTTTCCAACAGAATTAGCTACCCAACAACTTCGTTTTCGAATTGTTCGTAAACGTGGCGATTATATAATATATGTAAAAAATAGCTGTCAATGGGAACAAATAAGAATTGCTCATTTGATGGAGGATATAGGGAATGCGCCTGTTAAAATAGGTTTTTACACGTGTAGTCCTTCTAAAAACAATGGATTTGAGACTGAGTTTTTAGATTTTACAATTGAAGAGATATAGATGAAAAACCGTATTCTTTCTACTTAAGAATACGGTTTTCTATTTTTGTAATATAAAGCACATTTATTGACCGGAAAGTCATTAATGCTTATCATTTAATAATGTTAAATATTAATTTGCATAATATAATAGAAGTACTGGAAAAATCAAAAAATATATGGCTTAAGTAAGGAGGGTATGAATTATTAAATGGTAATTTCATAGGAAAAAGGAGATTATGTATGAAATCATTTCGCAAATTATTACAGTATTTAAAACCATACATGTTCTTCGCAATTATTGGACCGCTATTTATGGTACTTGAGGTTGCGATGGACTTAATTCAACCGACTATTATGCAACATATTATTGATGTCGGGATAGCAAATCGTGATTTGAATTATGTAATAAAAATGGGGCTTCTTATGATAGGAGCTGCAGCACTCGGTTTAGTTGGAGGACTTGGGTGTATGATGTATTCTACAAAAGCAGCTGTTAATTTCGCTACAGACATACGAAAAGATGTATTTGCGAAAGTAGAAACATTTTCTAGTGAAAATCGTGATTCATTTGGAACTGGGAAATTATTAACGATTGTGACAAATGATATTACTTCTATTCAATCGGCGATGACGATGACATTACGTGTACTTGTTCGTGGTCCTTTGTTATTTATCGGAAGTATAATAATTGTTTTTGTAACAGCACGCGAGTTATTTCCTATATTACTTGTAGTTGTTCCAATTTTATTACTTGCGATTATATTCATTGCAAGTAAAGCGAGCGGAACGTTCAAAAAAGTGCAAGAAGCATTAGATAAAGTGAATACAAAGCTACAAGAAAATTTATCTGGAGTACGTGTTATTAAAGCGTATGTAAGACAAAAATATGAAATTACTCAGTTTGGAAATGTTAATACAAATTTAACGAAGATAAATATTCGAGCGGTGCAGCTTATTTCCATAATGATGCCAATCATTATGTTAGTTGTAAGCGGCGGGATTGTCGCAACATTATGGATTGGTGGAGAAAAAGTATTTGATGGAACGCTTCAAGTAGGAGCTATTTTAGCGTTTATAAACTATTTGAATATTATTTTAATGTCACTTATGTCTATAAGTATGGTATTTATGCAAATCGCGCGGGCATTTCCATCTGCGGATCGTGTACAGCAAGTTTTAAATACTGAGGTTGATATTACGACGGAAACAAATGCGGTTGCACCTAAGCAAATCGAGGGACAAATTGACTTTAAAAATGTTAGTTATAGTTACACGAAAAATAATGAATATGTTTTAAAAGATATTTCATTTAACATATGTAAAGGTGAAAAAGTAGGAATTATCGGTTCTACAGGAAGTGGTAAATCTACTTTAGCAAAACTGTTACCGCGTTTATACGATGTTGATCAAGGGGAAGTATGCATTGATGGAATAAATGTTAGAGCATACGATTTACAAAAACTTCGTGCTTCAATCGGGTTTGTACCTCAAAAGGCATTATTGTTTTCAGGTAGCATAGAAGAGAACTTACATTATGGTAAAGAAGATGCAACGAATGACGAACTGGAAGTAGCGGCTTCATCAGCTTGTGCGACTGAGTTTATTCACAAGTTGGAAGATTCATATCAATATCATTTAACACAAGGTGCGACGAATTTATCAGGTGGACAAAAACAACGTGTATCAATTGCAAGGGCACTTGTGAGAAAGCCATCCATTCTTATATTAGATGATTCTACATCAGCAGTTGATGCGAAATCAGAATCTAACATTCAATCGGCATTAAGAACAGAATATAAAGGAACAACAACATTATTAATCGCCTCTAAAATCTCATCTATAATAGATGCTGATAAAATTCTCGTTTTAGATAACGGTGAATTAGTTGGTGATGGTACACATGAAGAATTGTTAGAACAATGTGAGGTATATCAAGAAATCTATCTTTCCCAAGGTGGCAATTTACATAAAGAAGGTGGGAAAGAACATGCGTAATTTTCAAGGGCAATTTGCTAATAAAGGTGGGCGTAACGCGCCTAAAATGGGTGAAGCTAGAAACACTAAAGGAACTGTATTGCGAGTATGGAACTATATGGGGTATCAAAAGGCTGCTCTTACGTTCGTTATATTTTTAGTATTTGTTACGACGTTACTTGGGTTATTAGGTCCTTATTTAATGGGAGTAATTATAGATCAATATATTGTACCGAAAGATTTAAGTGGAACTGCAAGAATGTGTATGTTACTTATCGCAATTTACGGTGTTACAGTGTTTTTAACATGGTTACAAACATTTGTTATGATTAATGTTGCATTAAAAACAATACAAAAAATACGACAAGATATTTTTGAGAAAGTCCAAACGCTTTCTTTACGGTTCTTTGATGTACGTTCTCAAGGGGATTTAATGAGCCGTGTTACAAATGATATAGATAATTTGAATCAAGCGTTGACGCAAAGTGTTGTACAAATTATTTCATCTGCATTAACCTTTATAGGTGTAACAATTGCGATGTTCGCATTAGATTGGATTTTAGCAATTGTTACTTTAATTACAGTACCTATTATGTTTTTCGTTACAAAAAAACTAGTTGCTTATAGTGGTAAAAACTTTGCAAAGCGTCAAAAAGATTTAGGAGAATTAAATGGTTTTATTGAGGAAGCTATAACTGGAGCGGATGTTACAACGTTATATGGGAAAGAAAAAGAAACCGTACAAAAATTCAATAAAATTAATGAACAATTAAGAATGTCTGCTACGAAGGCGGATACATTTTCAGCTTTTATTTTTCCAAGTATGAACTTTATAAATAACTTAGGTATGGGGCTTGTAATTGGGACTGGTTCAGTTATGGTTTTAAATGGAATGACAACAGTAGGTGTCATTGCGGCTTTTATTAATTATTCTCGTCAATTCTCAAGACCACTAAGTCAATTCGCAACTTTAATGAATACAATTCAAGCGGCAGTTGCTGGTGGAGAACGTGTCTTTGAAATTATGGATGAAGTACCAGAAATTCAAAATAAAAAAGATGCATGCATTGTACAAAATTTACAAGGGCATGTTGCACTCGAGAATGTTTCATTTGGTTATGAGGAAAATAAAACGATTTTAAAAGAAGTGAGTCTTAAGGCACAGCCAGGGGAGACAATTGCTTTAGTTGGTCCAACTGGATCGGGCAAAACAACAATCATTAATTTGTTAACTCGCTTTTACGATATACAGCAAGGGCAAATTCATATCGATGGAAAAGATATAAAAGATTATGATATTAATTCGTTGCGAAGTAAAATAGGAGTAGTTTTACAAGATACGTACTTATTTGCTGGGACGATTATGGATAATATTCGTTATGGTCGATTAGATGCTAGTGATGATGAAGTAATCAATGCAGCTAAGGCAGCATCTGCACATTCTTTTATTAAACATTTACCGAATCAATATGAAACAAAAATTGTTTCAGAAGGATCGAATTTAAGTCAAGGACAAAAACAACTTCTTGCGATTGCGCGGGCGATTTTAGCAGATGCAGATATATTAATTCTCGACGAAGCAACATCAAATATTGATACGAGAACAGAATTGCAAATTCAAGAAGGACTAAATAATTTAATGAAAGGTCGAACAAGTTTTGTAATCGCTCATCGACTGAAAACGATTGAAAAAGCAGATCAAATTCTTGTTATAAAAGATGGAAGTATTTTGGAAAGAGGGAATCATGAATCTCTTATGGAAGATAGAGGGTTTTACTTTGATCTGTATACGAGTCAGTTTAAAATTTAATAAGAATATTTGATATAGTGCGGTTTCTCTAGAAAGGAGAAACCGCACTTTTATATTTATAAAGATAATTAGAAATATAGACTTGAATTTTTTTAGATACACGAATTGTTAGCGAAAACTAGCAACTTCAGTGACAGGTGGAAGAAATAATTTACGTGGTATTGTAATAATCTCAAGAGCCATCTGAGCTGAATGGAGAAGTATTGGAGTTAATTCTAAAGCGTGCGTTAATAATAATATAAAGCTTGTTAGGATTGCAAAGCTTCCCAAAAGAAACTTTTTGAAATGTTACGGAAATCTTTTATTAAGGAAAAGAAAGAAAAAAATGCTGTAGCAACGAGAATTAAAAATTTATACTTATCAGCCATTAAACCCCTCCTAAAGAACAATAACTTCTATTATAGCGTATTTTTCTGGATTATTATAAAAAGATTTTAAAATGAACGATAAAAAAGTGGATGCCGCAATTTAAAGTATTATTTTGGATATTTTCATTTAAAAAATAGATTAGCGCCAAAAAGAGGATAACTTTTAATGAGTAATCCTCTTTTTTAAATTTTTATCAGAATGAATAAGAATATATACAAGACACCGCCCTAAAACTAAATAAGTGATGTATGGAGCGGAGGATTCATTGGGCATCTCAGCTATATTTTTAAAATATACTATCAAAAAAAATTAGTATTTGAATTTAATTGACTACAATTGAAAAAGCACTAAAAACTAATAAAACGGCCATAATGATGTTAAAAGATTTAGTATGTTTTAATAAAAGTTTTTGGAACATGGAACCAAATAAGCTCCAACTAAATGTACTCATTAACCCGACTACACCTAGAAATAATGAGAAGAGTAGAAAACTTGAATATGAATTATAGTAGGGGAGAATAAAAGTTGACACTACAGTCAGGCCGAATAGTATCCCTTTAGGGTTAACAAACTGAAGAAAAATCCCCACTGTAAATAAGTTTTTATTATGTTTTTCATCGGGATCTGTACTAGTTTTACTAGTAAGTATTTTAAAAGCTAAATATAGCATATATGCTACACCTAAAATTTTTAAAGGGAATTCGATTATGGGTAGGATATTAATTAGTACAATATTAAAGAAGCTACATAAGGAAGTGAGGATGAAAAACCCGAAAGCTACTCCAAAACAAAATTGCATACTCCTTTTTAAGCCATGTTGATTAGCGTATGTCATAGCTAAAAAATTGTTAGGACCGGGTGTGAAGCTACTTATAAAAACAAATAACAAAAAAGAAAATATAGGCATTTCAAAACCCCCTAATTATTTAGTGTGTGTTATAATGACCGAAAAGAACAATATAACGTGTGCTTTTTATTATACATAACGGTCGTTATATTGTATATAGTGTAGGAGTGTTTCTTATGGAAGAAATTCAACTTATTTTGGCGAAAAATTTAAAAACAATACGAGAGAAAGAAAAAATGAGTTTGGAAAAGGTCTCGCAATTAACAGGTGTGAGTAAAACGATGATTGGACAAATTGAACGAGGAGAGTCAAGCCCAACATTAACAACGATATGGAAAATCGCTAATGGTTTGAAAGTGTCTTTTACTTCTTTAATCAATAATCCGCAACCAGATACGAAAGTGGTTTTACGAAATGATGTACAAGTATTATCAGAAGACAATGGGAGATATAAAGTGTATTCTTCTTTTCCTTTTCAAGATGATAGGAACTTTGAAATCTATACGGTTGAAATTGAAACAGAAGGAAAATTAAGTTCGGAAGGCCATAAAGAAGGGACCGAAGAATTTATAACGGTGTTTGAAGGGGAATTGATAATTGAAATAAATGATTGTCAATATACATTAAATAGCGGAGATGCAATTCGCTTTAAGGCGGATAGACCGCACTCTTATCATAATTCTGGAAGTACGCTAACTCGGTTAAGTATGACCATTTATTATCCAGCTGCATAAACTTACAATTGCATCAAGAATATAAAGAAATGTGTGTTGATAAACCATCTATAAGAGATGGTTTTATTTTTTAAAATTCATAAAAAAAGACACTCGTTTGAGTGTCGACATAGTATTGCTCTCGCGTATAGGATTGGAGTATGTTTCTCAAATACGTTTTGAGATGGTTCGCATTTTGGGAAACTGTCTTCTTATTCAATGTAACATTGGCAGGGAGAAGTGTAAATTGATAATGTATATACGGAAAATTTAGTATAGATGGTTATTACTATGAGTATAGTACAAATTGTTTTTATTGCTTAATCACTGTCGTGAAATTATTGAAATATTATTAGCTTTAGGAATGACGTAATAGTTACTACTTTAGCAGCTAAGAATGTTTATTATAAAAAAGAATGAATCATTTATTAATCGATTCGTATAATTGTTAAAGAGGCACCTGTTGAACCACCTCCAACTAAATTAACTATGGATAATACGCCGAATATTTGAAGGGAAATTGTATTACCAGCAATTAAATTGGTTATTAAATTATTATTATAGTTTGAAGTTGATATTGCGGGTGAAAAAATAGATCCGGGAAGTGGAGTCGAAGAGTTTAATAGTAGCCTTGTACCAGCAAGTAGAGAAGTTGTTGTATTAATTTGATAGGTTAAATAATATCTTCCAGTAACAGGAATTGTATATATATCATTTGTAGCGTTCACTGTAAAATTACCGAGACTTTGGTTATTAGAAAGTGGAATATTAGTTCCACCTAATATGACTGAGATGGGACCACCTAATGTATTATTAGCGAACATAGAGTTTGTTGTAATAATGGGTCCAGTAATGCCTGTAGGTCCAGTAATGCCTGTAGGTCCAGTAATGCCTGTGGGTCCAGTAATGCCTGTAGGTCCAGTAATGCCTGTAGGTCCAGTAATGCCTGTGGGTCCAGTAATGCCTGTGGGCCCAGTAGGACCTGTAAGTCTGTATGGAAGAATAATTTCAAGAGCCAGTGATAATAGTTCTTTTTTCATTTTTTCATTCTTATCTTGAATATTAATCACCTCATTTTTAAATTAGAACGTAGCCGATTTAGTATTTTGAAATGGAACTATCATTTTATTATATTAATACTACTAGTTATAGCAACGGTAAAAAGTTTACTATATGTAAAAATCATTCGAGAATGAAAAAAGTAGTTATGGAATTTTTCTAAAATGATAGATGTATTATTTTGTTAAGTAGTAAACAAAAATGTGGAACGAGGTATTAAAGTGAAGCGAGAAAATAAATTATCAATAAATAAAGCTATGATAGAACCTGAAAACATTGGACCTACGTTTCCAGTTCTTCCCCCAATTTATATTCCAACGGGCCCAACTGGTTTAACGGGAATGACCGGTTCGACGGGTCCAACTGGTTTAACAGGATCACCGGGAGTAACAGGTCCAACTGGTTTAACAGGGTCACCGGGAGTAACAGGTCCAACTGGTTTAACAGGATCACCGGGAGTAACAGGTCCAACTGGTTTAACAGGGTCACCGGGAGTAACAGGTCCAACTGGTTTAACAGGGTCACCGGGAGTAACAGGTCCAACTGGTTTAACAGGATCACCGGGAGTAACAGGTCCAACTGGTTTAACAGGATCACCGGGAGTAACAGGTCCAACTGGTTTAACAGGATCACCGGGAATAACAGGTCCGACCGGTTTAACGGGATCACCGGGAGTAACAGGCCCGACCGGTTTAACGGGATCACCGGGAGTAACAGGTCCAACTGGTTTAACAGGATCACCGGGAATAACAGGTGCGACCGGTTTAACAGGGGCAACGGGTCCAACTGGAGTTATTGGACCAATAACAACAACTAATTTATTATTTTACACTTTTTCAGATGGAGAAAAACTTATATATACAGATTCAGATGGGATAGCTCAATATGGTACAACACACATATTACCTTCAGATGAGGTTTCCTATATTAATTTGTTTATTAATGGAATACTTCAACCACAACCATTATATCAGGTTAGTAATGGTCAGCTAACTTTATTGGATAATCAACCACCAACGCAAGGTTCTTCAATTATTTTGCAATTCATCATTATTAATTAAAAAAGACAGATTCTTAAATAAAAAGAATCTGTCTTTTTGTTCTACATTAAAGTAGTTAAACTAAGTGACGATAAATTCGATTGTAATTGGAATTCCGCCGTCTAATGCATCTCCGCCAGGAATTGTAATAGCACCAGTAGGTCCAGTAGTAATACTGGAGTTCACACTAGGTTGAAGAATGCCGTTTACATAAAAGTTGTAATACGTAAAAGTCGGAAAAGCAGTTGCAGTAGTACCAGCATCGTTTAAACAAGCTGTAGCAGCAATTGCAAAAGCTGCACCTATTCCGGTTCCAGCTCCTAGTGTAGATGTAAATCTTCTAGATGCCATAAATGGTTGGATGATTGGCAATTAATTCTAACCTCCTAAATTATTTTTTGAACGAAGTATAGAATAACTTGTCCGATATATTGTATGAGAGTTTTCTATAATAGAAACGGCTTCTTAATTATTGAGAGAACATAATTTTAGTAAAGATATTGTTACTTATATGAAAAGATGGTGTTGTTACTTGTTGGTTATATGCAAATGCTTAGCTTTGATATTTAAATTAAAATGTGCTTTTGGACCTAAGAGATAAACGTGGAAAATTAAAATAAACTCTTAAGTTTAGGTGTTTAATCTAAGCAGTCAATTATTAAAAACATATAATTAATATGTGAGTCATGAACATAATTAAATAACGTTTTTTAAGTTTAATTATAATTCATGTTTCCTATTTTAAGTGAATGAAGCCTATGTACAATTTTATAGTTCTTATAATAGGAAAACACTCAAATATAAGATAAGTAAGGAGGAAATAAATGTCACATAACAATTGTTTTGGTCATAACAACTGCAATAATCCGATTGTTTTCACTCCAGATTGTTGTAACAATCCACAAACGGTTCCAATTACTAGCGAACAATTAGGTAGATTAATCACTTTACTAAACTCTTTAATTGCGGCTATTGCAGCGTTTTTTGCAAATCCAAGTGATGCAAACAGATTAGCTTTACTCAATTTGTTTACTCAACTATTGAACTTACTAAATGAATTAGCACCTTCTCCAGAAGGGAATTTCTTAAAACAATTAATTCAAAGTATTATTAACTTACTACAATCTCCTAACCCAGACTTAGGTCAATTACTTTCTTTATTACAACAATTCTTCAGTGCTCTTGCACCATTCTTCTTCTCTTTAATTATTGATCCTGCAAGCTTACAACTTCTATTAAACTTATTAGTTCAACTAATTGGTGCTACTCCAGGAGGTGGCCCAACAGGTCCAACAGGTCCAACAGGTCCAGGAGGCGGAGCAACAGGAGCAACAGGGGCAACGGGGGCAACAGGCCCGACAGGAGCGACAGGAGCAGGAGTAACAGGTCCAACAGGTCCAACGGGAGACACAGGTCTAGCAGGAGCAACAGGCCCAACAGGTCCAACGGGAGACACAGGAGCAGCAGGCCCAACAGGCCCAACAGGTCCAACGGGAGACACAGGTCTAGCGGGAGCGACAGGCCCAACAGGAGACACAGGCCCGACAGGAGCAACAGGCCCAACAGGTCCAACGGGAGACACAGGTCCAACAGGAGCAACGGGAGCAACAGGATTAACAGGAGCAACAGGAGCAACAGGTGGCGGAGCTATTATTCCATTTGCTTCAGGTACAACACCATCTGCGTTAGTTAACGCAATAATAGCTAATACAGGAACTCTTCTTGGATTTGGATTTAGTCAGCCTGGTGTAGCTTTAACTGGTGGAACTAGTATCACTTTAGCGTTAGGTGTAGGTGATTATGCATTTGTAGCACCACGTGATGGGGTTATTACGTCATTAGCAGGTTTCTTTAGTGCAACAGCTGCATTAGCTCCATTATCACCTGTTCAAGTGCAGATACAAATACTAACTGCACCAGCAGCAAGTAATACGTTTACAGTACAGGGAGCACCTCTATTATTAGCACCAGCATTTGCTGTAATAGCGATTGGTGCTACAGCGTCAGGGATCATACCTGAAGCTATTCCAGTAGCTGCTGGAGATAAAATACTGTTGTATGTTTCATTAACAGCAGCAAGTCCAATAGCTGCAGTAGCTGGATTTGTAAGTGCAGGTATTAATATCGTTTAATTTGTTACAATGTCTGTTTGAAATTTAAATTGGCATTTGTATATAGCCCTTCCTAAGTTTATTAGGAGGGGCTATATTTTATGGGAAGATAGGTGATAAATTAATTGAGAAATTACTCTTTGTTAAGTTGGTATATAAGAAAAATCAAAATGTATAATTTATACTTTATTATTTATGGAATAAGTTAAATGATTTGAAAAAATTACCTATAAATAAAAAAGATGAATTCTATTAAAAATAGAATTCATCCATTTCATAAACGGTATACAAGGGAAGAAGGTTATTTATCGTGAGCGTTGAAATGTTATAGTTCAAATTAGTAATAAACTATTTGTTTTTATTACAGTTACATCCTTTTTTCTTTACATAGCCTTGCTCGGCTAAATCTCTTTGTGATTGGGAATTGGAAGATTGAGAATTCGAAGACTGAGAGGATGCTGATGAACTACTATTTTTATTATTAGAGTAGTTTTTTCGATAGTTATAATTACTCATAGTACTATCACCTCCAATTAAATATATAAATATTATATGTATGTACTCTATTAATTGTTACGAAAAAAATAGGAATGGAGGATATACAATAAAAAATCTCCTGCGTATTTTCCGCGGAGATGAATAATTGTCTTTTCAGTATTTAAATTAATATCCCCAGTAAAGAGGGAAATAATATGAATCTTGGTAATATAAATTTTGTTGTGGATTAGGAGGCTGAGTTGTTGGGTTTATCGTGCTGCGATTCTGATTACAGTTTGCTGGAGGACCAATTACTGTAGTGGATTGAATAGGGGATATTGCTTGTTTCCATTGTTGTTCATCGAGACAGTAAGTATGAGCCATCATATTAGCGGGGGTTAATCTTAAAATATCAGAACCAAAAATAACTTCTGGGGTTGGGGCATCGAAAATAGCTAATAAATGAGTACCATCTACTGTAGCAATTTCATAATGCCACCACGCTTGTGGAATGTTGGCAACTTGCCCTGGTTTTATCGGTAAGTTTAATATTTGGTTTGTAAAAGGATTAAGTAAAGTAACAACAGCAGATCCTGAAATACAGTAAACAAGTTCAGCTGCATTTTGATGAATATGTGGCTCTACAACATTTCCTGTACTTAAATAGATATCTAATAAAGAAGTATTTTCTAAAGTATTTAATTGTTTTATGCCAAGTACGTTTATATAATTTTGGGCATCTTTCTTAAAAAAATTACTTTTATTTAAATCATGGGTGAAATTGGTTGAGGGGGAAGTGTAGTCGATATTAGAAGTCATTTGTATTACCCGCCTTTCTTATATTTTCATGCAATTTGAATTTAGGATATGAGTCTAGTTATTGAAATGTGAAAGCGTTGATGCTCTTCGTTTGTAAAGTGATAAAAATGTTCGTTTGAATGCACTATAATTACAAGAGTTTCATTGCGAAAAAAGGTGCTATTAATTAAAATTAATGTAAAAGATAGCGCTTTTTTAATTTGGAGTACAAGGGGAGTGCAGAAAATGAACCATACTATTTTAAAAGAGTTGGAAGTTGAATTAAAAAATTACTTTCAACCGTTTTTGAATGCACCTGCAACAATAGAAGAAATACAATATGCCGAAAGTGAAATGGGAATTGCGTTTCCAGATGAATTACGTAATCTTTATCTTGCACATAACGGTGAGGATAAATCAGGACCAGGGTTGTTTTTCGGTTTGCCATTTCTCTCGTTAGATGAAGTTTTGGATGAGTGGAGAATATGGAAAAGAATTGAAGAGGATAATTTTTTTAATTTTGATGCATTTTCAATACCAACAGAATATATTAAGGAAAGATATGTGAATCACAATTGGATACCTATTAGTAAAGATTATGGCGGTAACAATTTAGGAATAGATGTTGATCCGGATGAAAAGGGGAAAGTGGGACAAGTTATTAATTTTGGACGAGATGAAGAAGTGAAATATGTAATTGCAAATAGAATTTCAGATTTGTTACTATTTATTTTACAAACGCTAAAAAATAAAAACTTCACCATTCATCAAGAGGAAGATTATTTATATTGGAGTTATGGTGCTAATGATAATATACATTTTTTAGACGCTTTATTTAATATTGAATTACCTGTTTTACAGCCCCAATTTATATTTCAATCTGAAAATAACGTTAATGATTGGTACGATAGTTTAGATGAGAATTGGAGATATATAGTGGGTGCATCTGAACGAGCAGACAGGTTTATTAGAGAGAAGAGATTATATTTAGGTGGAAAAGGGTTAGTAGATATTAGTCCATTACAGATGTGTACAGAAGTGAGAGAACTAATTTTATCCGGAAATGAAATTCGAGATTTAGCAGGATTAGAACGAATGAATTCTTTAAAGAAGTTATATTTAGTTAATAATCCGGTTCAAGATTTAACGCCAATCATACATCTAAAACACTTACAAGAAATGAATATAAAGAATACGAAGATAAATAATTTATCGGAACTTGTAGAAATGTCATCATTAAAAAAATTAAATATTACACATACTAGTATTCAAGATTTTTCGTTGCTACCGCAGTTTCAAAAATTAGAATCGCTTTCTGTACATATTTCAAATCATGAGCAGCTCTATGCGATTTCGAAAGTAGATAATTTAAAGCATTTATATATTTTAGGTTTAGAGAATGTTAGTGAATTGGATTTACTTGTTTTGCAAAATTTAAATAAGTTAATCACAATTGAATTTGAAAATAGCGACATCGCTAATTTATATTGCTTTCGACACAATGCGTCAATTCAAAATATAAAGTTGACAGATACAAAGGTAAAAGATGTATCGGCATTAGGTAAAATGAAAGGACTAAAGGAATTAGAATTAGATGGCGCAACAATTGATAACCTTAAAACGATTTGTTGTTCTCGATCATTAGAAATATTTACAGGATCGTTTGAACAATTTTTTATGTTAAAAGACTCATTTGATAGGAAAATAGATTTTTCAAAAATAATAGGGGGGATGACTGAAGAAGAAAGTGAAATTTGGCACCAGCATGTAATGGATTAGAAAATAACATTATTATGTATATAAGTTTGTTTGTAGAAGGAGTAACTGTTTGACAGTTAATACTGCAATAAAGTGGTTAGGTGAAATAAATTATGTGTAACTGAATGTCACATCCCTCCTTAATCGTTCGTCTTGTATGTAGAACGTATAAGGAGGGATTTTATTATGAAACATTTTGATGTAGCAATTGTTGGTGGTGGGCTTGCTGGATTAACAGCATCTATATATTTAGCGAAAGCTGGAAGGAAAGTTATTGTATTAGAAAAGTCCAGTCACTTCGGTGGTCGAGGGATGACTATAAATAAAAACAGCATTTGTATGAATCTTGGTGCACATGCTTTATATAGAGGTGGAGAAGCGTTTATAACTTTTAATGAGCTAGGAGTAAACCTTCCAGGTGGAATCCCATCTACAAAAGCACATGGAATATGGAAAGGGGATATTTATGCCATTCCAACAGATTTTCGCTCCATTTTATCAACACCGTTACTTTCATGGTCTGCAAAAGTCCGGTTCGCTCGTCTTATGATTCATTTAGGAAACTTAGATGTAGGAAAGGTTCCTAAAATGAGTCTAACTACATGGGCAGAAAATGAAATTAAAGATCCAATGGTTCGAAATATATTTTATGCATTATGCCGAACAACAACATATACGTATGCTCCTACAATACAATTAGCATCTTCCGTACTAAAGCAAATACAGCTTTCTATAAAAGAAGGAGTACTTTATGTAGATGGTGGTTGGGAGACGATAATAACAAATTTAAGAGGAATAGCGAATACTAGTGGTGTACAATTTCTGGCTAAAAAGCATGTTTTGAAAATAGAGCATTGTGAAGGGAAACAAAGAATACAATGTTTTGACGATGAAGTATTTGAAGCAGGTGTAGTCATTGTAACAACTCCACCGAAAGAGGCTTGTAAAATTATAAAAGGTGCAGAAGGAACAAGTTTGCAAAAATGGTGTGAACAATCTATACAAGTGACCGTGGCAGCGTTAGATATTGGTTTAAAACAATTACCGAATCATTTGCATCATTTTGCATTGGGATTAGATCAACCTCTATTTTTCACGAATCAATCGAGAGCAGCTAAATTAAGTGAAGATGGATCAATTGTAGTGAGTCTAATTAAATACCATAACCCTGTACTAGAGCTGAATCATATTCAAGAAGATAAAGAACAGTTAGAAAATGCAATGGAATTGTTACATCCAAATTGGAAAAGAGAAGTTGTTGCACAGCAATATTTACCGAAAATAACGGTAGTATATGATTTTCCTCATATTGACCGTGTTGAAAAACCAGGCCCTAACATACCTGGAATGCCAGGTGTTTACGTTGCAGGAGATTGGGCTGGGCATGATGAAATATTAGCTGATGCTGCGGTGGCAAGCGGAAAACGTGCAGCGTTACACATATTAAAGCAATCCGAAAGTGAGGCAATTCATCATGGAAACGGAGCAATTATATGAAACGTATCAATCATTATTATTTTCGTTAGCATATAGAATCCTTGGGAGTGTTATGGATGCTGAAGATATCGTCCATGACGTATTTATATCACTTAATAATATGGAAGACGTTCAATCTATAGAAAATATGAGAGCCTATTTATGTAAAATGGTAACAAATCGATCAATTGACAAATTACGTTCGGCAGCACATAAACGGAACGTATATGTCGGAATGTGGTTGCCAGAGCCATTTGTGGAAGAGGTTGATGATCCATCAGAGTCATTTGTAATGAAAGAATCAATTTCTACGGCATATTTATTACTTTTACAACAATTGTCTGAGGTAGAGAGAGTTGTTTTCATATTAAGAGAGGTTTTCAGTTATAAATACGAAGAAATCGCTTCAATTGTAGATAAGAGTAGTGCGAACTGCCGAAAAATCTTTCAACGTGCACGAAAAAGTATTTTGGATAAGCCGAAGCACTCAACATTAAGTACGAAGAAGATGGCTACCTATGTGGAGAAATTTGTATCATCATTGCAGTGTGGGGATGCGCAAGGCATGTTAGAAGTATTAAAAACAGATGCGATATTAAAAGCGGATGGTGGTGGTAAAGCTACAACTGCAATCCATCCAATCTATTCCGCAGATAGAATTATACGTTTATTCTTTGGAATTGGGAAGAAGTTCCCGGAAGAGTACAATGTTGATTATAAGATGGTAAATGGTGCCCCAGGTGTTATTGTTAAAGTAAATAATAAAGTGACTTATGTGCTTTCATTTACATTTGAGAATGAGAAAATCTCAAATATTTATATGATGGTTAATCCTGAAAAACTTATGCACTTAAATGTAACTGTATAAAAAAAGACGCATTTCTTTAGAAGTGCGTCTTTTTTTTATTTCTCTAACATTTCAAGAGGTACATCTTTTTCGCCTGCTACCTCAAATTTAATTTCCCCATCTTCTTCATAAATACGTGAAATAATTGGTATAGTAATCATTAATTTTTTATGCTGTTTTCGTTTTCGAGCAGCATCTAAGCTAATCACGTTCATTGTAAGCATCCTTTCTTCTAGAAATATATAAACAAAAGAAAATGCGTCCGGAAAGGGCGCTTAATTGAATTTGAAATACCGATTCATTTAATTGGGGTTTATATGATTTAACAACTGCAATTGAATTAAAAATAGTATGAATGGAATAATTGCACGTAGAAATTAACTTTACCAAAAAACGAAACAATATGCTATAAAAAAAATTAAATCTTTGTCATATAACGAGAAAAAGGATTTCGTTTCGCATATAATGAAAGTAGACGGGCAGCAAGAGCTTTTTCATCATATTGCTTGGAAAGGCGATGAAAAGAATGGATACGTTAGATTCATTATTATTTCAACTTGAACAATATGGAGAAGAGCATGATCGAAATAAAAAAACACGGGAAGAAAAATTACGGAATATTTCTCGTGAGATGGGGCAATTTTTATCAATTTTAGTAAAAGGATGTAGCGCAAAAAACATTTTAGAAATTGGAACTTCTAATGGTTATTCTACATTGTGGTTAGCTAGCGCGGTAGAAGAAACAAATGGAAATGTAACAACTGTAGAGCTTTCTTCAGAACGAGTTGGAGAGGCACTTGTCAATTTTGAAAAGGCAAATCTTTTACAAAGGATTGATGTTCATAATCAAGAAGCAGGGGCATTTTTAGATGTGCAACTAGATCATTCATTTGATTTTATTTTCCTAGATTCAGAGCGGACGCAATACATGTGGTGGCTTGAGCATATAAAACGCATTTTACAACCAAAGGGTTTTCTTGTTGTTGATAACGCAACCTCTCATGCAAGTGAGTTAGCCGAGTTTAGAAAAATGATTGAAGAAGATGAAATGTTTGAAACAGTCTTATTGGCATTTCAAAATGGAGCATTTGTAGCGCTTAAGAAGAGTTAGGATTGAGCGTAATATAATTATCACATTGAAAAAGGTTGTATGTCAAAAGATTGAGTACAGTAGGATGGGAAGGACGTAATTTATATACGTAACATACGAAGAATCCGCCTTCAGCATGTTGTTCTCTAGGTCTTAAGTCTGAGGAAAATAATGTTGAGAACAGGTATACTTATACTAAGAAACAGGGAATGACTGCATAAACAGGCATTTCTAAAAAAATCGATTTCAAGCAGTTAGAATGTATATGAAATACGATATAATAGATGAAATATAGTGCATATAAATTCGCACATATAAATAAAGGAGCGATTTTGTTGACTGAACTCGAGAAAAAAGAACCTGTATCCATTGTGAAAGATAATAATGTAGAAGTAGTGGTAGATACAGTTATAAAAGATCAAGAATTAGAGGAACTGAATAAAGAAGCTGATCTTTATGTACAAAAATTAAATAGCGAGCAAAATACGGATTTATCAAAAGTATTGTCACAGCTAGGAGATTTAGGGGATAAAGAACAACAAGCAGCAGGACAAACGTTATCAGCATTAAAACGTCCTGTAACAGCGATGATGAATGGAAAGAATGAAGAAATTCCAAATACATTGTTAGAATTACGAAAAGTGGTATCAGAGCTTGATCCGAATTCATTAAAAGCAAGTGGTATGAAGAAAATTATGTTTAAAGTATTCAAGAAAAATCCACTTGAAACATACGTGCATAAATATCAATCTATAGATAAACAAATTGAAGAGATTATAAGATCCCTTCTAATTGGTCGTGACAACTTACAAGAAGATACAGTTGGTCTTGAAATGCTTAAAGAACAATCGCACGATAAAATTCACGCTCTTGATAAACAAGTATACTTAGGAAGAAAACTCGCTGGTATGCTGGAAGCTGAGAAACAAAATCCAGAACGTCAAAGAGATATTCCATTAATTAACGATGCATTAGAAAAAATTCTAGTACGTACACGAAATATGCAGCAAGCGAAAAGTGTACTATTACAATCTATCGCATCTGTAGACATTATTAAGAAAAATAATGAAAAGTTAACAGAGGCAATTCGTAATGCAATTACGATGACGCAAAACGTTGTAACAGTTTCAGCTGCTATCCAGCTAGCGTTAACAAATCAGCGTAAAACAATTGATGCAGTGAATGCGACAAATGAAGCAATTGAATCTATGGTATTAAGTAACTCACAAGCATTAAAACAAAATACAGAAGAAACAACAAAACTTCTTGAAAATCCTGCTATTAGCATGGATAAATTACGTGAATCATTCCAAAATGTATTTGCTGCGATTGAAGCTTCTGAGAAATCATCAGAACGTATTATTGAGTCAAGTAAGAAGTTTGTAATTGAATTAGACACATTTAATGATGAAATGAAACAAAAACTCATTCAGCGTCCAAGAAAATAACAGACTTTTAGAGGAGGTGAAAAAATGAGTTTCATTCAAACAGTATTAGTACTATTGGGTACATTGCTTTTAATCGCATTTACTGTCGTTGTTTTAGTTGTATATTTCGGACGTAAACTGTATTTTTCATGGACGAAACCATATAAAAGAGCACATGATTCTTTAGATAAGTTATCGAATAAATCATTACCGTTTCTACAAGAATTTACACAACACCCACTCTTTTATCGCTGGATTCGTACGGAAGGAAAGAAAGAACAATATACATTAAACACTCTTTTCTGTGCATCGGGTCAACGTACGAGAGAGCAAGTATTCTCAATGTTACCGAAAGAAAAACAGAAAAAAGTACATGTAATGGCAAAAACAACGAAAAAACTTACAAATGAAGATATTGATATAGCAGCGATGAAAGTAAAAGATTTTTTAAGACAAGAAACGCAGCAAACAGTAAAACCATCAGACCTTTCGTTTTATAAATTGTATTTTTATGATCGATATCCAGATGCATTAAATACAATTCAAACGTATAAACGCTCAATAAACCCTTCATTACAAAGAACGGTTGATGAAATTACAATTTCCGTATTAAATGCCTTGCCGTATTATCAGGAGCAGCGTATGTTTGAACAACAACATAAACTTGAAACGTTCTTAATGAAAGATTTAACAGGGATGCTATCGTTAGTCGTACAATTACCACCTTCACAGCGACCAGAAAAAGAAGAAGAATTAAAAATCTACTTGCAAAATTTCCAAAAAGAAATGGAAGTAGTCGAGCGAGATATTCGTGACTCGATTGATCACGATTTGAATGTGAAAATGAGAGCAGCGACTGAAAAGTTTAAGAATAAATAAAAAAGGTGCCTTAAAGCTATAGTTCATAGCTTTTAAGGCGCTTTTTTTATTAGATGTTATTTTGCTTTAACTGTAGTTTTACTAGAAGGAACACTTTCATTATGCAATCGATCAACTGCAGTTACTACATACGTATACGTTTCTCCAGAAATAGCTGTTTTATCTACATAAATCTCTCCAAGTTTTGTTTTTCTTACAGTAGTAAGTAAATTTTTTGGATTTTGTATATCCACTTCATTTTTTCCATCCACACGGTAAATGGCGTAATAAGCAGAGTCATTCTCTCTATTATCAATGATACCTACTGCAATACCTTCATCTCTTGGAATAGCACCTTTTAAAGTCGGTTGTTTTGGTGGATCATGATCAAGCCAAGGCATAGGCGGGATTAATGCAGGATGTTTATATATGTCGTTTGTGAGTCTATCTTTAATTCCTAGAGGATTGTTATTCATATCTTTTAAGCTAAAATGCATACTACCTTTTATTTCAGGATATAACCGATTTAATCCAATTTGTCTCGGGTATTCTTCTGGATCAGACCAAGCTGGGACAGAATTATTATTAATTTTATAGGCTGCCTGACCGATGTATAGGTGAATCGGTTTATTATTTGTTTCTTTTACCCACCAATCTACTAATATGTCATACGCAGCTGGTGTGAAACCAATATTCCAATATATTTGCGGTGTAATGTAATCAATATATCCTTTTTGTATCCATTCACGTGTGTCAGCGTAAAGGTCATCATAGTTTCTTTGACCTGCAGTTGTGTTAGAGCCAGTTGGATCGTCGGCTATATTTCGCCATACGCCGAACGGACTTATACCAAACTTTACGTATGATTTTTCTTGTTTTATAGCAGTATTTAAATCTCTTACAAGTTCATTTACATTGTCACGTCGCCAATCCTCTATATTAGTAAATCTACCGTTATTATACGTTTCGTACGTTTTTTGATCGGGGAATTGTTCACCCGCTACTTTATATGGATAAAAATAATCATCCATATGCAAAGCGTCAATATCGTAATTTTGCACGATTTCTAAAGCACCTTCAGTTATAAATTTTTTTACTTCTGGAATGCCAGGGTTGTAATATAACTTTCCTCCATAAGGTACAACCCAATCCGGGTGCTGTTTTGCAGGGTGATTATCCGATAACCGATTTATATTAGTGTGATTCATCGTTATTCGGTATGGATTAATCCATGCGTGGAATTCTATATTTCTTTTATGAGCTTCTTCAATCATAAATGCGAGCGGGTCATAACCAGGGTCTTTTCCTTGTGTACCTGTAATGTATTCAGACCAAGGACCGTAATTTGAAGGATAAAAAGCATCAGCAGTTGGTTTAATTTGTACAACGACTGCATTCATACCAGTGTTTTTTACATCGTCTAATAATCTAATAAATTCTTGTTTTTGATTTTCAATTGGCAAGCCGGTTTTTGAGGGCCAATCAATATTAAGAACAGATGCGATCCATACAGCACGTAATTCATGTTTTTTATACGTAGTATTTACTTCAGCGTAAGTAGAGTGAGGAGAAATGAAAGAGAAAGGAATAAAAAAGATGACGATACAACATATCATTAATAAACGTTTCATGATAATTTATACGCCTCCCTATTATATGGTTAACTAATATGATATCCGAGGTGAGGTTGTACTTACAATTGAGAAAAATAAATATTGAAACATTAATTTAATAGGGAAAATATTTTTACTGAAATTTACTTTCAATATAACTAAATTCTTTTACTTCTTCATATGCTTGTTAGTAAAGTGAAACTTCCTTTCATCCGAAGGGGATAATTTATAAGTATAGGAGGATTAATAAATGAAGGTTTTATTCGTGTGTTCTGGAGGGATGTCCAGTGCAATTGTTGTAAACGCTTTAAAAAAAGAGGCGGAGAAAAAAGGTGTAAACATGGAAGTCCATGCCATTGGAACAAGTGAGATAGAGGAAGAAGTAAAGAATGGTTGGGACGTTGTAATGGTTGCACCTCAAGTAAGACATAGATTTGACTCTGTTAAAAAATTCGCAGAAGAGGAATCTATCCCGTGCGGTATCATACCGCCACAAGCATACACGCCGCTTGGCGGACCGACTTTATTAAAAACTGTAAATGATTTAATTCGTTAGGGGGAAGCGTTATGAATAAATTTGTCACGTTTCTTGATAGAAACTTATCTGGACCGATGGCGAGGCTTTCTGAACAGAGGCATTTACAAGCAATCCGTGATGGAGTTATTTCAGCGTTACCATTTATTATTGTAGGAAGTTTCTTTTTAATCGTAGCATTTCCACCATTACCGAAAGATAGTTTCATATCTGTTTGGGCATTAAAAAATCAAACGAGTATATTAATACCATATCGTTTAACGATGTTTATTATGTCTTTATATATAGCATTTGGAATAGGGTATAATTTAGCGAAAAGTTATAAGCTAGATGCTTTATCAGGAGCACAGCTTGCAGTATGTTCATTACTATTAACATTAACGCCTGAATTAATTGATAAAAAAGGGTTTATGCTTCCCATGACAAATCTCGGAGGTCATGGATTATTCGTGACAATGATTGTTTCTATTTTATCAGTTGAGATTTTAAGATTTTGTAAGACGAAAAATGTAATGATTAAAATGCCAGAACAAGTACCACCGTCTGTTTCACGTTCGTTTGAAGCACTTATACCTGCTGCATTCGTTATTATTTTAATGAGTTTAGTAACTGTCGTTTTTAGTATTGATTTACATCATGTAGTTGATAAATTAGCGGCACCGTTAGTAAAAGCTGGTGATAGTTACTTCGGTGTAATCATTCCAGTATTTTTAATTACGTTTTTTTGGTCATTCGGAATCCATGGTGTGTCGGTTGTTGGAACTGTTGCCCGGCCATTATGGGAAGTATATTTAGGGAAAAATGGTGAAGCAGTTGCTAGTGGCGCAAATCAGTTACCATTCATTTCACCAGAACCATTATACCAATGGTTTATATGGATTGGTGGTTCGGGCGCAACGCTAGGACTTGTATTAGCCATGATCGTTTTTGGTAGATCAAAATATTCGAAAGCATTATCGAGAAGTTGTATTGTACCTGGTATTTTTAATATTAATGAACCGGTTATATTCGGTTTGCCGATTGTATTGAATCCAATCTTAATTATTCCTTTCGTTATTACACCACTAGTAACAGCTACTATAGCCTATTCTGCAACTGCAATGGGATTTGTAACACCAACACACATTATGCCACCGTGGACACTACCAGCTCCAATTGGTGCGTATTTAGCTACAGGGGGAGATTGGCGTGCAGTTGTATTAGTTTTAATAAATATAGCAATATCATTCCTTATTTACCTACCATTCTTTAAAATGTATGACAAAAATATGCTTGAAATTGAAAAGAATGGCGATGGAGAATCTGTTAATCTGTAAGTTTTATACTGTATTTATGAGTGATAAGCATTTTGCCTATCACTTCTTTCACATGAAGTCCAGAGAGGATGAATTGGAATGAATATAAAATTTAGTTATAAAGGTGTATTTTTATTATTATTTGGAGTGATATGTGCGAATTTACTTTTTGTACCTTTATTAAGAATGCTAAATCTATCACAAATGCATAGTATATGGCTCGTTACAAGCATTGCGGCAAGTATTTTGCTTACAGTAGTTGTTTCTTTCATTGATGGATCGTTTGCATCAAAAGCTCAGTTATTTTTTAGATTCATATTTTTTTCAATCGGTTGTACATTTGTAACTTACATGATTGTTTTTTAGTAAATAGGAGGTTATGCATGTTATGTATATTGCAGGGGTAATGTCCGGTACTTCGTTAGACGGAATAGATGTAGCACTCGTTCATATAGAAGGAAGCGGTGTAGATTCTAAAGTTGAACTCATCCATTTTACTACAGTTCCATTTAGTAATGATATGAAAAATGAAATCCAACAGGCATTATCAATAGAAAATTCAAATGTACAACTCATATGCAGTTTAAATTTCAAACTCGGTTTATGTTTCGCCAACGCTGTAAAGGAAGTTTGTAAAGAGGTCAATTTTCCTTTGAAACAATTAGATTTAATAGGTTCTCATGGACAAACGATTTATCATCAGCCAAAGCAAGATGGTAATATGATTCCTTCCACATTGCAAATTGGAGAACCAGCAGTTATAGCATATGAAACGAATACGACGGTTATTTCTAATTTTCGAACGATGGATATCGCAGCAGGGGGACAAGGTGCACCACTTGTACCATATTCAGAGATTATTTTGTATCGTCATCCAACTAAAAATAGACTACTACAAAATATTGGCGGGATCGGTAATGTTACCGTAATACCAAGTCACCTAAGTGATAAGAACGTTATAGCTTTTGATACTGGCCCAGGGAATATGGTAATTGATGAAATGTGTCAAAGGCTATTTCAGTTGTCATATGATCAAAATGGTAAGATTGCAAAACAGGGAGTAGTTGTAGATGAAATATTGACCTATTGTATGAACCATCCATTTTTGAAAATGAATCCACCGAAATCAACTGGTAGAGAACAGTTTGGCGAAGAATTTGTCAGTAAGTTGTTGAAAAAGTATGAAAAGCATAGTAAAGAAAATATATTGACGACTGTCACGATGTTTACAGCAAGTTCAATTGTTCATCAGTATAAGGAGTTTATTCTGCCGTATTATGAAATCGATGAGGTGATTTTAGGCGGTGGCGGCAGTTATAATCGTACACTTGTTGAAATGATACGGTATGGATTGAAGGATGAAAAATGCGCCATATTCATTCAAGAAGATATAGGCTATTCTTCAGAGGCGAAAGAAGCAATCGCCTTTGCAATTTTAGCAAACGAAACGTATCATCGTAATCCGAGTAATGTACCAAGCGCAACAGGTGCAAAGCAATCTGTAGTTTTAGGGAACATAACATTCCCTCCAATTTGAAGAGAATGAGGCGAACATATGAAATATATGATTGGAGTAGACGGCGGGGGAACAAAGACAGAAGCAATTGCATTTGATCAAGATGGAAGTGAACTTGAAAGGGCTACGAGTGGTTTTGGAAATATATTAATAGATTTTGAAGAAGCACTTTTTCATATTATGGAAGCGATTGATCAATGCCAGAGAGGGTTATTAAATGGGGATTGCGTTTGTATTTGTTTAGGATTAGCGGGTGTAAGTGGAGCAAATACGAATGAATTAACATTACGTCTAAAAAAGAAGTACGGAACACAAATTGAAGTTTTTAATGACGCGATGATTGCTCATGCAGCTGCTTTAAAAGGAAAGGATGGAATTTTAACAATTGGCGGTACAGGTGCGATTTGTTTAGGAAAGAAAGGGGAAGTGTACGAGTATAGCGGTGGATGGGGACATATTTTAGGAGATGAAGGAAGCGGATATTGGATTGCGTTACAAGGTTTAAAGAGAATGGCAAATCAATTTGAACAAGGAGTTCCACTTTGCCCATTAAGCTTAAGAATTCAAGAAGAGTTTCAACTTTTAACATCGTCTCATTTAAAAAGACTAGTATATAGTTTTTCAAAAGATAAAGTTGCAGCAATTGCACCATTCATTATTGAGGAAGCGAGAAATGGGAATGATGACGCACTTAAAATTATTTTGCAAGCGGCTACGGAATTAACGAGAATTACGGTGAATATTTACAATAAGATGCAGTTTGATTTATCAACTTCAATTGCAGTAAGTGGCAGCATATTGCATTTCGTTCCTGAAATATATGGTGAATTTAAGACATGCTGTGAGAAGAGTATAGGAGAAGTTACATTTGTATCACAATCAGAAACAGCAGTGAAAGGAACATATTATTTAATGAAAAATATATATTTTAATAAATAGCTGTATGAGAATTTTTGTATGATTTGTAAATATATGATGTTAAAATGTATAAAGGGATGTAAAGCAAGAAAAGTACAATATACATAGTCATTGAATATTGTATAAGTACTCCCATGTAGAAAGTGAATGATTACATGATTAATAGTATGCAATTTTTGTGTTTGGTGGCTTCTTATTTATTTGGAAACATATTGACCGCTTATATAGTGACGAAATGGAAACATAATGTTGATATTCGGCAGGAAGGAAGCGGTAATCCTGGCGCAAGAAATATGGGGCGCGTATATGGAAAAGGGTATTTCGTCGCTACATTTTTAGGTGATGCAATCAAAGGGGCAATCGTAGTTTCTATTGCAAAATACCTTTTTGAAGATTCTACATTTGTAATGTTAGCTTTACTGGCTGTTTTACTTGGACATATTTACCCGATTGTATTTAAAGGCAAGGGTGGAAAAGGCATTTCAACATTTATTGGAGGATTAATTGCATTTGATTATTTGATAGCGCTTACCCTTGTTGCTGTTTTCATTATATTTTATTTAATCTTTAAAGGATTTACTAAGCCAGGACTAATTACAATCGCTTGTTTACCAGTTTGTATGATTTTGTATTCTTACTCTATTGTTACGACTATTTTAAGTGCACTTATAATTGTACTTATTTTATATGTAAATCGAGAATGAAATGAACTTTTTATAAGTGGAGTTAATCTCCACTTATAATTTTTATTAAATACATAAAGGAGATACAACATGGGGTTAATTTATAAAGTTGCTGATCAAGCTTGGGAATTTGAAAGTATACATAAGTTGAATTATAAAACATTTGTAGAAGAAATTCCGCAACATGAAGAAACGAAAGAGCGTGTTCGTATAGATCGTTTCCATGAAGAAAATACATATTTAATTTGTTTAGATGACGATAAGTTAGTAGGTATGGTTACATTGCGAGGAAAACGACCATTCTCGTTAGATAATAAAATTCCAAATCTAGATTATTATTTGCAAGAACATGGAGAAAACGTATATGAAATTCGTTTACTTTCAGTAGAACGTGAATATAGAATTGGAAGAGCGTTGTTAGGTTTAATTCGCTTTTTACATCGTTATTTGCTTCTAAACGGATATGAATTGGCACTCATTTCTGCTACAACACGTGAACTACCTTTATATGAGCAAATGGGATTCAAATCTTTCCATACGTTAGTTGGTACAGAAGAAGCAGCCTTCCAGCCAATGTATGTTACCCCTGCTATGTTTGAAGCATCGAGTGTTGGGGGAATTATGACGAAAGAATATACGTTTTTACCTGGTCCAGTAGATATTGAAGAAAATGTTCGAAAGGCATTTTCTACTAAGCCTATTTCGCATCGTTCTAAGTCATTTCAAGTGACGATGGACAATGTGAAAAAACGGTTACTTCACATGACAAAAGCAAAGCATGTACAACTTATGATAGGAACAGGGACGTTAGCAAATGAGGCCATTGCTTTACAGTTACGTTCTTTAAAAGGGAAAGGACTAGTATTAACAAATGGGGAATTTGGTAATAGAGTAGTTGGACATGCAGCACGCGCGCAATTACATTTTGATACGTATAAAAAAGGAATGGGAGAACCGTTTATTTATACCGAATTAGAAAAAATAATGGGAACTGGCAATTATGAATGGCTTTGGTTTGTTCACCATGAAACATCAACCGGAATGTTAAATGATTTAGACGAGCTAAATGTTTTAAGTAAAAAGTATAATGTGAAGCTATGTGTAGATTGTATCAGTTCGATTGGAGCAATACCGATAGACTTGAAGGATGTATATTTTGCAAGCGGTGTTAGCGGAAAGGCAATTAAATCGTTTACTGGATTATCTTTCGTTTTTTATAATCATAATGTGAAAGTAAACGAGACATTACCGGCCTATATGGACGTTGGTATGTACGAAGAAAATGAAAGTATTCCATATTCTCATTCATGGAATTTAATTTATGCACTGCAAGAAGCATTAAAGAGATTTGAAGATGCAAAAGTATTTGAAAAAATAAACGAGACGTATGCATATATTGAACAAGCTATTACTAATATGGGTCTAAATCTTGTTTCACCTAAAGAACATGCCGCGCCAATTATAGTTACCATTCAATTAAATGAAAATCAGTCTTCTAAGGAGATTGGCGATGCGTTAGCGTTACAAGGATACATTGTTCATTATGAGTCATCTTATTTACAAAAGAATAATTGGATCCAAATTGCATGTTTAAATGATTATAAAGAACGCGATACGAAGAGGATGTTAAATTGTTTGCAAATGTGTGTATTACAGAGTGGGGTACATATATAAAGACTTTTTCTTAATATAGATGGTTTCGTATAAAGGAGTTGCTACATACGAAAACTTAGGAATAGACCATTGGAAGAGGTGTTAGTATGATAACTAAAAAACTACCATTACATATAGACGATATTAAAAAAGCTCAAAACATTCTGGATAGAAATGCTCGTAAAACTCCATTAGTAAAATCTTTTTATTTGACTAGTAAAACGGGTGGAGAAATTCATTTGAAATTAGAAAATATGCAATTAACAGGTTCGTTTAAATTCCGTGGTGCGTTTAATAAAATGTCACAGTTGACAGATCAAGAAAAAGAGAGAGGAGTAATTGCTTGTTCCGCCGGTAATCACGCGCAAGGAGTTGCTTTATCTGCTCATTTACTTGGTATTAAGAGTAAAATTGTGATGCCGATTTCAGCACCTCAGGCGAAAGTTGAAGCAACTAGAGGATATGGATCAGAAGTGATTTTATACGGTGAAACCTTTGATGATGCAAAGGCAAAATGTGAGGAGATAATAAGGGAAACAGGTGAAACATACTTACATCCATATGATGATGTAGAGGTAATGGCTGGTCAAGGTACAATTGGTTTGGATATTCTTGATGATATGTGGGATGTAGATACTGTCATTGTACCAATTGGTGGAGGCGGAATTATTTCTGGTATTTCTGTAGCATTGAAATCTTTTAATCCATCCATTAATATAATTGGTGTCCAAGCAGATAATGTTCATGGAATGAAGGCATCTTACGATAAAGGTACAATTGTAGAGCATTATGAGGCGCCTACTATTGCAGATGGTTGCGCAGTTAAAATACCAGGGGAACTAACATTTGAAATTGTAAAAGAATTAGTAGATGATATTGTAACTGTATCAGAAGGTGAATTAGAAGTAGCGATGAAAGACTTATTACAGCGTGGTAAAGCTGTTGTAGAAGGTGCAGGTGCATTAGCTACTGCTGCTCTACTTGCAGGGAAAGTGGATACATATATTAAAGGGAAAAAAGTAGTAGCGGTTATATCTGGTGGAAACGTAGATTTGCAGCGCATTTCAAGTGTTTGTGAGCAGTTTTTTGTAGCTAATGAAGTGAAATAGTATTTAAAAAATATAGTTTTATAAATGAGGAGCTAAGAGGAATGGTCTTAGCTCTTTTTAATTATGCCTGTGTTGAAGTAAATAATGTCTCCATTTTAATTTTACTCTTTTCTCGAATTTCAGCGTCTGCGTGCCTCATTACAAATTTATGCGCTATAGCAATTGCTAAAACATCATCTAATAAGCCAATCCCGATAATAGCAGCTATATCTGGAATGAAGTCGATTGTTAATACGTAATAGGATAAAGCGGCTAATATGATGAATTTCGCTTTAGTAGGTAACCCTTTTTTTCTCATTGTGTAGTACAAAATAATACTTTCATATACGCTAGATTTACCGAGGTTTGCTGAGCTTTTTTTGAATTTTTTCCAAAGTGTCTGTTTCTCCATATATACACTCCTTTTACAAAAACATCGATTTTTTAAAAGGATAGACAAAGAAGTAGGGAAATAATCAATTTTATTGTTTTTCTTATTGTATATTCCATAAAAATAGGAAATTACCTGTTCAAAATAATAGAATGTTGGTTATGTAACGACTTACAGTGTATGTGTTTGTTCCAAGTAAAGTTACTACGCAGATAACGTTTGGTGGTAATACGTATTAAAGTTCATTTTTTTACATTAATCTCTGCATTCGTACAATGTTGAATTACTTCTAAATAATCTAATGGTATATCTATTGATGAGAACTAGCCCCTTTACTTGCTGGTGATTCATAAGCTTCTAATGTGATTCTGGTATGAATTGCACGATTAGCCACTTCATATAGTATTCCAGGTGTTACTTTGTTTTGAACCATTTTTCCCTCTCTGTTCTCCCAGCTTTTTGAAAGTTGTCGCTTCGGCGATGGCTTTTTTATTTTCTCAGATGAAGCCGATGAGTTTGAGTTTTGGAATTTTATCGTGGTATTATTTATGTAACAAGGGGATATTGTAAGAAAAAATAAAATTTGAGGGGAAAATGAGAATGGGGATTTATAACTATGAAGCGAAAGAGGATTTGCAAGTAGGAGATGTTTGTTTAGAACGAGATATTTATGAAATTATAAATTTTTACAAGAAAGGGTCAATAGTTTTATGTGATTCAGTATCTCGTTTCAGTGCGAATTCAGACAGAATGTTTGAAGTGATAAATAGAATAGAAACATATATGCATAAAAATGAAGACTATACATATCAGGTTTCGGATAGGCTCAAGTTGATTTATGTAGTTGAGCAGGTAAGATAAGGAAGCATCCATAACGGGTGCTTTTTTCTTTGTTATATAGAAATTACACATTAAACGTGAATTTGAACAAAATGGACATTTGGATTCAAATTAATTTGTGATATGTATAGTAAAATGTATGTGGATGATTTAGTTATTATTAAACGTTTAATAAGCAGTATGGGGGAAGAAAAATGAAGATAATAGAACTACCAATTGAATTCGAATTTAATGGGGAAAAACAATGTATTTATCCGAGCTTAATTATAGTAAACAATGAATTAACTTTAGTAGATACAGGTTATATAAACTTTTTACCTTTAATTGAAGATGCAATTGTAAAACATGGGTATGAGATGAAAAACTTAAAAAATATAATTATTACTCATTATGATGACGATCATATAGGATCTTTATATGATTTCAAAGTGAAATATCCTCACATTAATATTATTGCTAGTGAAATAGAATCCAACTACATTAATGGTGAAATAAAATCAGAGAGACTAGTTCAAGCTGAAGAAATGTTAGAACATATGCCAATTGAAGAGAAAGAATTTGGTGAATGGTTTATACAACAGTTAAAAAATATAAGGCATATTTCCGTCGATGAAAAAGTAAGTGATAGTCAAATGATTTTAAATGATGAATGTCAAATAGTAGCGACCCCAGGACATACTTCGGGGCATATTTCATTATATTTTCCGGACTTAGAATGTGTAATCACAGGGGATGCGGCAGTTCAAGATAATTGTGAATTAGTAATAGCTAATCCGAATTTTTGTTTAAATATAGAAAAAGCGGAAGAATCTTTAAAGAGAATAAAAAACCTTAAAGCAGCAACGTATTATTGTTATCATGGAGGAAAGCTTACTGTATAAAATAATAAAAAACCGATCTTTCCCATATCGAAAATCGGTTTTTTTAATTCATAGATTCTGCAATTTGAATTAAATCCTTATGGATATAATTTTATTTTATCCTCGAAATGATATGAAATTAAAACATCATATTGCAAAATTAAGTGAATTTGAGTGGTTTCGAAGGCTACACGAAGATACAAAGTATACAAAATTAATTTGGAGTAATAGAAAAATTAAAAAGTTCATTTTGTCTTCTACTAACATGGAAGCATTAATAAAATCTGAGAAAAAGCAAAAAGAATTTGTTCATCTAGTACAGGATGAATATAAAAAAAGAAGATAAGAATTTTTTTATTTTTCATATTTGGCGAAACAAATGGTACAATGAAAGCTAATGTGAAAAATAAGGAAAAGAAGTGGTCTATTTGAAAAACTTTTTAGAATTAGGAATTAGTGAAACTTTTAATCATACATTACGTGAAAATGGAATTACAGAAGCAACACCAATTCAAGAGAAGGCAATTCCTGTTATTATGTCAGGTAAAGATATTATTGGGCAGGCGAAAACAGGAACAGGTAAAACGTTAGCATTCGTGTTACCGATTTTAGAAAAAATCGATCCAAAGTCTAGTGATGTTCAGGCTTTAATTGTTGCACCTACAAGGGAACTAGCACTGCAAATTACAACTGAAATTAAAAAAATGCTTGTTCAAAGAGAAGATATTAATGTACTAGCGATATATGGCGGACAAGATGTAGCACAACAATTGAGAAAATTAAAAGGTAATACACATATTGTTGTAGCGACACCAGGTCGATTATTAGATCATATACGACGTGAAACAATTGATTTAAGTAATCTTTCAACGATTGTACTAGATGAAGCGGATCAAATGCTTTATTTCGGTTTCTTATATGATATTGAAGATATTTTAGATGAGACACCTGGTAGTAAACAAACGATGTTATTCTCAGCAACGATGCCAAAAGATATTAAAAAATTGGCGAAGCGTTATATGGATGAGCCGCAAATGATTCAAGTACAAAGTGAAGAAGTAACGGTAGATACAATTGAGCAGCGTGTCATTGAGACGACAGATCGTGCAAAGCCAGATGCACTTCGTTTTGTTATGGATCGTGATCAGCCATTTTTAGCAGTTATTTTCTGTCGTACAAAGGTTAGAGCAAGTAAGCTTTATGATAATTTAAAAGGACTAGGTTATAATTGTGCTGAACTTCATGGTGATATACCTCAAGCGAAACGTGAAAGAGTTATGAAGAGTTTCCGCGAAGCTAAAATTCAGTACTTAATCGCAACGGATGTAGCAGCTCGTGGACTGGATGTAGATGGTGTAACGCACGTATTTAACTTTGATATCCCTGAAGATGTAGAAAGTTATATTCACCGCATTGGCCGAACAGGACGTGCAGGTGGATCAGGTCTTGCAATTACGTTCGCTGCAGCGAAAGATGAAAAACATTTAGAAGAAATTGAAAAAACGCTTGGTGCACCAATACAAAGAGAAATAATCGAACAACCGAAGATAAAACGTGTAGATGAAAATGGAAAACCGGTACCAAAGCCGGCTCCGAAGAAATCAGGTCAAAATCGTCAAAGAGATAGCCGTGAAGGTTCAAGACGTGATTCGAGAAATAGCTCAAGAAGTGATTCAAGAAATAGTTCGAGAAATGAAAATAATCGATCATTTAATAAGCCAAGTAATAAAAAAGGTAGTGCAAAACAAGGTCAGCAAAGACGTGGCCGTTAAATAGTTATAATTGTAAAAGAGTCGCAAAATATTGCGGCTCTTTTTTTGTTTGTATACAACAAGGGTGATGCCGAGGAAAAATAAAAATTTCATTTACCGTATTTAAAATAAATTTTAAAACTTAAAAAAAGAATTTTATAGTCCAAAACCAGTAGGGAAAGGGACTACCATGTCGCAATTCAAAAACAAGTGTAACTTACGTATGAACAATATTTAATCGAAAAAAATCGAGAGAAAGCAATTTGTACTAGCGCCCCTGCTGATGATACGGATTATGAAAAAATCAAATGGTATAACGATACGAAAACATCTTTTGCTAACAAAGAATTGGACGATTTGGTGAAAGAAATTCGTAACATATTCAAACGGTATTGGAATGTTATGCTGCAGCAAAAAGAGAACGGAACTTATTATGTTTACTATTTCTGCAGAACACTTTAGTTGAAAGAAAAGGTATTGAAGCGAGAGAGTATTTTCATTACACATTCCGCAATTATCGAAATGCAACAAGAGAAGTTTATAAATGATTTAACTCATTTTGGTAGATGAAAAAAATAAGGGCGTGTGAAGATTGAGATTTCTTATTTACAAATTTAAATTAACAACCATTTTCGAACATTGGCCGAACGAGAAAATTATTGTTGCTAAAACGGAAAGTAAAGCAAGTTTTCTGTATTGGCAGCAGTTCAGAACAAAATTTATAACAATGTCGATGGCGGAATTTATGAAGTATGTAAAGTGCGAGAATGAAGGTGTTTTTGATATCAAGCGCATGTACAGTGCAGAGCAGGCTTTCAAGAAAATGCAAAATTATCGCAACCTCCATTTCGCTTACATGGGTATGCGAGTAATACGATCGCTGGGAACTGGAAAACTCATTTGTTCGTTTTGTTCGAGGGAGAAATTGAAAAGCACAACTGTCATCATTTTTGGGGAATTGCTTATTACAATGATGAGGGCAATGTGGTTCGAAGCTACCAGAAGGGGGAATATGCGGTATAAGAAAAAAGGACTAGCAGTCATATCTGCTGTCCTTTAATAGGAGAAAAATTATTCTGGATTAGAACTACGAATAACCAGAAAACGCGCTTTAAATCAGTGTTGTCAAAGATGTAATAATCTATGCAACAAAAAGCTTAGTCGGAATTCAAAACACCAAAATGGCTTGCATTGGTAACAGGCTCAAAACTAGTATATGTAAAATGAAAAATCTCATACATAAAGCAGACAACAATTTTGGTTGTCTGCCAGCGAGTAGAATGAGTTAGCAAATTGTGATAAATTACATTCCCATTACGAGAAGAGTGAAGATGCTAATTCAAAAAGTTTATTATTATTTTTAATATTTAAAAAACGTACAGTAAAAGCAAATAAGTTAAGAACCTACCTGCTTTTACTGTAACAAAAGAAAGAAGTATTAGCCGTGGATACGGCGGCTTGAAAATAGTATGTATTATTATTTGAAAAATATTCAAGGGGTGAAGAAACATGGAATGTTTGATAAATGGTTTCTATGAAATTAATCAGCTAATTATAAAACAAAAGAGAAAAACAATGAGTAAATATAACAATAAAAAGGTTGAGCTAGATGGTTGTATCTTTGATTCAGAAGCCCAGTCTAAATATTATGAGTTGTTAAAAGAAAAGCAAGGTGCAGGTGAAATACAGGCAATCGAATTGCAACCATGGTTTGTTCTGCATACAGGTTTTAAAAAGAATGGAAAACGATTTGATGCAATTACATATAAAGCAGACTTCATGATCTATTTGCCAAACGGTGATGTGGAAGTCATTGATGTGAAAGGTGTATTAAATGAAGAAGCCCTAGGATTAGGGGAGGCTAAGGCTTCAAGTTATGGTATATCTCGCACGACATTATAAAAAGAAAAGAACGTACCGAAGATAACAAATGAATGTTTCATAAATGTATCAAAAAGTGAACAAAATAGTTATTTTAAAGCTAAAGAGTGCTTAAGAAAAGCGCTCTGCACAAAGATGTATATTGAAAGAGAAAACATGACATAATATGCATGCTGTTTTAGAGTGGTGTGTGTTTAAAGCTTGATTTTCATAAAAAATAAAGCACACATATAAGTGTGCTCTTATGAACGCTTTAGATTTGTATGACTAGATAGTCACCATACAATAAAATATGCTTGTTTGATATAAATGTGTGTTAAATCTATAACATATATTTTGGTGTGTATAAGAAACATTAAATATTAATTAGCCAAACATATTGTTTTTATTAACGAATTTGTGCAACTGTTAACGCTGCAGAACGAATATCTACTGTACCAATTACTTCAACGGGTACAATTTGAATTAAATCACCAGGGTTTAAGTTAATTAGAATGACACCACTGGATACATCGACTTCACCAGTTCCGATAATATTAGAACGGACTGCCGTTCCAGATCCTGCAATAATATTAGTTGATGAGTTTAGTGTCAAGAAAAAGCGCGCTGCTTCCGGGGTTACTGGAACGTTATCAAGACTGATTGTTAATGTATAACTGATTTGATAAATACCAGCTACTTGAATTCTAATACCAGTTCCAGTACTAATTGTATCATTGATTACAGGAACAGTAATATTAGGATTTGGGCCCGTACTAGGTAGTAGTAGTGGCGTAAATAGTGTTGCAAATTGAGGTGAAGTAGCATTGAAAGCAAAACCGAGAGCTGGTAGTGTACTAGGGGCTTGTGCTCCACAATTAAAGTTTGTGAACTTATGACTAGATGAGCGCATATTTTCACTCCTTTCTTTCATTTAGATTGCGTGAGTAATAACCTTACGTTTTGGACAAGCATAAGACAATATATGAAAATTTATAGTGAATAGTGCAGAGGTGGTCCTGTTATGGTTAAAACTATAAATAATCTTAAATATTATATAAAAAAGGCAGTTAGTCGATAAAACTAACTGCCTTTTTTACAAAGAAAACACTGCGCTTACAGAAATAGTTTGTAACCTAAAGTTGAAAAAATAGTATGAAGAGGTTTAAAAATGTTAATCAGAAATGAAAGAAAACATAATAAAAAAGAGCACGCATATAGGCATGCTCTTTAACAAGAAAGGTCGATTTCTATAAGTGGATTGCCTTCATACAATAATATATGCTTGTTCAGTTAAAAGGTGAAAAATTTTAACAAAATAGTTATTTAAATAAAAAAGTAGTAGATAATCTGGAGAAGGGATTAAATAAATAGTAATTATCGTAGGCGCTGCCATGAACTTGGTTAGCGTTTTTTGTTATTAAGGAAAGATAGCGAGAAAATAAAAAAGAGAGCTAATGCCCTCTTTTTTATTGGTACGGTAATTAATCACAGATTGGTATTCCAAGCACTCTTAAAGCTAATGCTACTTGAAGAGAAATCTCTAATCTAGCAATTTCGATACCAGCTACTGAAAGAACTAAAAAAGGTTGTCCGTTTACAAACACAACGCAACTATCCATGGTTACGCCTCCTTTCTAACAATCTACTATAGTATATGAAGGAAACGTTAATATGTAATAGTTGAACTGATGGATTTAATAGAATTAATAGATTAACCTATTTAAACAAAACAAACGAACACAATGAACGAAAAAACAGCGATGTATGAGATTTGTATTTTATTGCATTTAATTTTAAGTAAAATGTGAAACTTTTCAAAAATAGATATTTTTACGAAGAATAAATTATGTGGATTTAATTAAAAACTCATTGAAATCTGGTGGTTATTTCGGATTAACATGTTTTGCAGCAGGCGATTTAGATGAGCGAAATGGATCAGAAATAACTGATTGGGATGTATATAAAGGATGGAGTCTACAAGGTGGTCTTGCATATTCTGAAGAAAAATTAAAAAAGATATTTAAAGAATTTGAAGTGATTGAAATTAGAAAAATGAAACAAATTGAACAACCAAATACTATGTTTGGTGAATCATTTCTTTGGACAGCATTATTTAAGAAGAAATAAGAAAGTAGATAATTGACAAACTCTTCGTTTTTATAGACAATATATTTATAAGAATATACGTTCGGTTTTGTTGACCGATGTATATTTTGCATAAATACATAGCAAGGGGCTGGCTCTATATGAGTAACACAAATCAAAAAATTACTACGTTTTTAATGTTTGAGGGAAAAGCTGAGGAGGCGATGAATTTTTACACGTCGCTATTCGATCAATCAGAAATTGTAAATATCTCTCGCTACGATGAAAACGGACCAGGTAAAGAGGGTTCTGTCATTCATGCAACTTTTACGTTAAATGGGCAAGAATTCATGTGCATTGATAGTTATGTAAAGCATGGTTTTACATTTACACCATCTATGTCTCTTTATGTAAATTGTGAGACAGAAGAAGAAATTGAAGCGGTCTTTCATAAGTTAGCGCAGGATGGAACTGTACTAATGCCTTTAGGTTCTTATCCATTTAGTAAAAAATTTGGCTGGTTAAATGATAAGTATGGAGTGTCTTGGCAGTTAACTCTTGCGGAATAAAAAAATGTAATTTATTTGTTTAATGGGTTTAGTTCAGAGGGTGAAAATTTAAATAATATACAAAAAGGTGTTCCAACCGTCAACAGGTTTGGAATGCCTTTTTATATGTAATTGATTTGCTTAAATGAATTTATATTTTTTCTATTTAGAATATTTTATTTTTCTTACTACTCTTTATCTGTTAATATAAATATAGAAAAATATGTATTAATTATTGGTTAGGTTAGTAGAAAAAGGAAAGCATAAATAGTAAATGATCTTACACTTAAAATGTAACAAGATAGCTAGGGGGAATAGTTATAATGGATACAACTCAACAAAACAGTAATGCATGGGATAAAAAGGTTGAAGAAGGTTCTAGATATACGCAACCTGTAAGTAGCGAGGTTATTGAAAGAAGTAAATCAGGTGAATGGGAAATCACAGTTACCACAGAAAAATCAGTTCCTAGAGATTGGTTTCCAAAGTCATTAGAAGGATTAAAAATACTCTGCTTAGCATCAGGTGGAGGGCAACAAGCACCGGTTCTAGCTGCTGCTGGAGCAGATGTAACAGTTACTGATATATCAAGAAAGCAGTTAGAACAAGATAAAAAGGTAGCGGAACGGGATGGGTTAACTTTAAAAACAGTTCAAGGTGATATGTCAGACCTTAGTGATTTTGAAGGTGAATATTTTGATGTTGTCATAAATCCTGTTTCTAATTTGTTTGTAAAAGATGTTCATCTTGTATGGAATGAGGTGTCAAGGGTTCTAAAGAATAGAGGTATTCTTATTGCAGGATTTACAAATCCGTTACTATGGATTTTTGATGACAATCAAGAGCAAAAGGGTATACTTGATGTTAAACATTCTATACCTTCTTCAACACTAGATTACTTACCAGAGGATGAAGTTCAAGAGTATGTGAATTCTAATCAAACAATAGAATATGCACATACTCTTGAAGACCAAATTCAAGGTCAAATTGAAGCTGGTTTAGTTATAACTGGTTTTTATGAGGATGATTTTGGTGGAACTAGGATATTAGATAAGCATATTAAAACTTTTATTGCTACAAAAGCTATAAAGTTAAAGATGGATTAATAATTTTGGCTTGTACACAGGACGTTAGTTGAGGAATGGTCTTAAAAATAGGGGAAGTTCAATACACAAGGAAAAGGATGGCAAATGCCATCCTTTTCCTTGTGTATTTTGAGTATCAAAACAAGTTTTACAACGCTCAGCTGAATCTGTTATTATTTATAGCTGCGCTTTTTCTTATTAAGAATTTTGCTGGCCGAATCTTTTCCCAAGTTTAGCTAACAATTCAGGCAGATCCCCTTGGCTCATTACAACTTCAACAAAGGTAAGTTGATTCTTATCAATACTTATTTTAGTTAAGACTTCTTCTAACTCTGTTTCATTTTCTACTTTAAATGTTTGGCTTTTTTCTTCTGTTCCGAATACGTTCGCTAGTTTTGTGTAATCCCACATTTGTATGTCATTATACGGTTGGTTTTGTCCGTGAATTGCACGTTCCACAGTATATCCATTGTTATTGATTAAAAATATAATCGGTTTTAAATTTTGCCGTAGTATAGTCGATAATTCTTGGACAGTTAATTGGAAAGAACCATCACCAATAATTAAAATGTTCCGCCTCGATAAATCAGCAAGCTGTGTACCAAGTAGAGCAGGTAATGTATAACCGATTGATCCCCATAATGGTTGCGCTACATATGTAGTGTTGTTTGGTAAAGGGATAGCGGCACTGCCAAAGAAAGGTGTTCCTTGCTCTGCAATTAAAACATCGTTTTTTTGTAGAAAATGGTATATTTGTTGCCAAAAACGTTTTTGTGTAACCATTTGTGCTTTTGGATTAAACTCTTCAGTAATAAATAGTGATTCTGAAATAAAGGGGTTAATTTCAAGCATTTCCTCATTTCGATGATCGATTAAATCACTTAACTGTTGTAAAACATCTTTCATTACAACTGGTCCATATTTTTTATCTATAATTTTTACAGTATAGGGATGGATTTCTATTACTTGCTCTTTCGTAAAACCTTGTGTAAAGCCGCCAGTAATAGTATCAGTTAATTTCACACCAATACTAATAATACAGTCAGATTCATCAATTCTTTTTCGTAAGTATGGAGAACTAACATCACCAGTATAAATTCCTATAAATTGAGGGTGTTTTTCAGGGAATATTCCTTTCCCCATACTTAACGTTGCGATAGGAAACCCTGTTTTTTCTACGAGTTGATATAAATATTCTTTAGCGTGAAATCGATCTACTTCAAAATCCGCTAAAATTACAGGTTTTTTAGCACTATTAATTTTTGAAGTTGCATGGAAAAGCATTTTATCCAGCGTTTCTTTATTACTTAAAATCGGTTTATGTAAAATTGGTTTCGTAGGTTTATTAATTGGTTTATTATACACATCAATCGGCAAATTAATATGAACTGGGCGTTTCTCGCGCCAACATGCGCGTAACACGCGATCGATTTCCACAGCTGCATGTTCAGGGGTTAAATTTGTTTGTGCTACAGTAATTTCTCGATACATATTGGAAAAGTGATCAAACTTTCCATCGCCTAAAGTATGATGAACAAGCTCTCCATTTTCCATTACTGTTGTTGGTGGTGTCCCCGTGACTTTTATAACTGGTACGTTTTCGGCATATGAGCCAGCAACTCCGTTTAGAGCGCTTAATTCTCCAACGCCAAAGGTGGTAATAAGAGCTGCAATTCCTTTTATGCGAGCGTATCCATCTGCAGCATATGCCGCGTTTAATTCATTACAATTGCCAATCCACTTTAAATTTTCATGTGCCATTACATCATCTAAAAAGGCAAGATTATAATCACCAGGAACACCAAATATATGCTCGATTCCTAATTCACGTAGTCGATCTAATAAATATGTACTTACGGTATACTGCGTGTTCAAGTGAATCATCTCCTAATTGTGCAACGAATATTTCAATAAACTAAAGAAGTTCCAATACGTTCATTAAAATATAGATTACTGGATTGTGGTATAATTTACATACAGGGGGAAAGTAGATGACACAACATAAAGAAGAAAAGATGAATGAAGCATTAGCATTATTTTACTTTGCATATAAAACATTTACTGAAAAGCCAGATGAAATTATAAAAGAGTATGGCATACAACGAGTCCATCATCGAATTTTATTTTTTATCGCACGCTTTCCAGGGATAAGTGTAAATGAGTTATTATCACTGCTAGAAATAAGTAAACAAGCTCTACACGGACCACTACGACAACTTGTGGAAAAGGGTTTAATTGAGAGTAATGAAGCTACACATGACCGTCGTGTAAAACAGTTATCATTAACAGAAAAAGGTGCCGATTTAGAGAAAAAACTGAGCGATGTACAAAGAGAACAAATGAGTGCCATTTTTTCGAAATTTGGTGAATCGTGTGAAGAAAATTGGCATCAAGTTATGAATGAAATGGCAAATAGTCGATTAGGTTTTGATGCTTGGATATCGAAACAGGAAGTTGAAATAAATCAAAAATAATACAAAATATCTCTGTTTTATAGTTTGAAAAAGAACAAATTTTATCCATACATTTGGCAACTATGGATTGGTCATAGAGTGAATGGATAAAAAGATACATTACTAGTTACTTTATACGTGTACGCAATGGAACAATAAAATTCACATTTCCGAGAGGGGAATTATTATGATAAAACTTGTACTTATTCGTCACGGACAGAGTTTATGGAATCTTGAAAATCGTTTTACTGGTTGGACAGATGTAGATTTATCAGAGAATGGATTAAGTGAGGCAAGAGAAGCAGGAGCAATATTAAAGAAAAACGGATATACTTTTGATGTTGCTTATACATCTGTATTAAAACGAGCAATCCGGACGTTATGGATTGTACTTCATGAGATGGATCTTGCCTGGGTTCCAGTACATAAATCTTGGAAGCTAAATGAAAGACATTACGGTGCATTGCAAGGGTTGAATAAAGATGAAACTGCGAAAAAGTATGGTGAGGAGCAAGTTCATATTTGGAGAAGAAGTATTGATGTAAGACCACCTGCTCTTACTGAGGATGATCCTAGATATGAAATGAATGATCCAAAATATAAAGCACTTAAAAAAGGTGAGTTTCCATTGACTGAATGTTTAGTGGATACGGAGAAAAGAGTACTTGATTATTGGCATTCAGAAATTGCGCCTTCATTAAAAAGTGGTGAAAAGGTAATTATTTCATCACACGGTAATACGATTCGTTCGCTAGTGAAATACTTAGATAACCTTTCAAGTGATGGTGTTGTTTCATTAAATATTCCAACGAGTATTCCGCTCGTCTATGAATTAGACGAAAATTTACGTCCGATTCGCCATTATTACTTAAGTATGGACGGAGAAGTACCTGAAGGGGAAATTCCGAAACATATTACTTTTTAACATGAACATTTGAAACGCATGCTTGTCTACATATACAATGTAGATTCAAGATAAAAGACGTGGCACCTTCTAATGTATATGCGATGTAGCTAAATTTAGAAGCTTGTCCACGTCTTTTGTCATAAAGAGGGTTGCTTGTGCATGTAATGATATCGTGAGTAGTTTTTGAATGGAGGGTGATGTCATTGTTAATCTCTAACATTCGAATCGGCTTATTTATTTTAGCAATCATTTTTCTAGTACTTGTTTTCTTTTATTGGAAAAACGAAGAGTTGTACGAGGAGAAGAAGCAACGTATTAGAAAGACTTGGTATGGGTTATTTATAATATCAGTCACCGTGTATTTCATGATAAAAGGAATTGATTTAACCCTCTGGAAAAATCTTTTAATGTTTACTGCAATGGTTATTTTTGTTGATATCGCATTTATTTTAACACCAAATATTTCAGAAATATGGGGAGCGAAATTTAGCGATATCGGTAAGACTGTCCAATCGATAAAACGATCATTAATTGCTTCTAAAGCAAGAGGAGAAATTTACACAACAATTATTCAAAATGTCAATCCAGCAGTATTCGGTACGATGGAATGGCATACGGAAGAGGAATATACAAAGAGCTTAAACGTGTTTTTAGATTCATATGGGGAAAAGATTGGGGCGAAAATAGTTGTATTTGAAGCGGCAAAGGAATTAAATACAAACTTTCGTGGTATTCGCTCTCAATTTAGTGTTATCGTTCCGTTTGAACACATCGAGCAATTGAATGAGCAGAAAGCAGTGCAAGTAGAGAATGTCGGAATTATACCAGCAAAAATAGTGAGTGATGTTTTCATTGTTATTGACGGGAAGAAAAATAATCTTCAAGATCGAGATTTTGAAAATGTATATAATTTAACAATACATCATAGTTATTTTAGTAAATAAGGACAGGATTTATTTTCTGTCCTTTTCACTTATACATAAAGGTAAAGCAAATTTAGACAAACTTGTATAAAATCGGACAATCATTCCTACACTAGCACGTAGAGGTGATTGTAGTGAAAAAAGATTATGACAATGATTTTTTTAAAGAAGATAATGAAGATACGACAGATTTCTCGTTAATAAAAGGAGATACGATGCAGCAAGTAGAAGAATTAGAAGATGAATTAAAAAGAAAATGATACGTGTACACCCTGTCTGCATTTGCGATATAATATAAATAGAAGATTGTATCTTTTTGAAAAGGGGGAGAAGAGATGGCTGAAGTAAATGTACAAAAGTCTTCGTTTTTTAAAGAAAAAAAAGAAGAACCAAATACAGATTTCTCTCTTGTGAAAGGTGCATTAACGGAAAATATAAATCGCTTAGAGAAATTAATGAATAATAGTACTTCAAAATATATGAGAGCAAAAAAAACGAAAGAAAATGCATAGTGCATTTTCTTTCGTTTTTTTTATACGATTAAATATTTAACGAATGGATTTTAAGGTGTGAAATAGAAAGGGAAAGTAACGAATCATGCTATAATGATAAAAGACTTACATATTATTTTGTCATTTTGAGAGGAGCTTAAAAATGTATTCTACCTTAGAACAATTAACAAAGCACCCTGTATTTTATCATTTTGCAGAAATTTCAAAGATTCCTAGAGGATCAGGTAATGAAAAGGAAATTAGTGATTATTTAGTTGGCTTTGCAAAAGAGCGTAACTTAGAAGTGATTCAAGATGCAGCAATGAATGTCATTATTAAAAAAGACGCAACTGCTGGCTATGAAAATGTACCAGCTATTATCATTCAAGGTCATATGGATATGGTATGTGAAAAAAACCAAGCAACCGTACATGATTTTGAAAAAGATCCAATTGAATTACGAATTATTGGGGATATGTTATATGCAAATCAAACAACGTTAGGTGCTGATAACGGTATTGCTGTTGCATATGCAATGGCATTATTAGATTCAAAAGATATTCCGCATCCAGCACTTGAAGTAGTTATTACTACTGAAGAAGAAACGACAATGGGCGGGGCATTCGCTGTTGATCCAAATCATTTTGAAGGAAAAATCTTTATTAATATTGATTCTGAAGAAGATCATAAATTACTTGTAAGTAGCGCAGGTGGTGCGAAAGCTGTTGAAACAATTTCAGTGATTTGGGATGAAGCACCAGCGAATATAGATGCATACCGTCTATATGTTGGTGGTTTAAAAGGCGGACATTCTGGTATGGAAATTGATAAACAACGCGGTAATGCGAACAAAGTATTAGGACGAGTATTACATGATTTATCAGCAAATACGGAGTTTAATATAAGTGAAGTTCACGGCGGATTAAAAACGAATGCAATTCCGCGTGAAAGTGTAGCTACAATTGTATTACGTACAGAAGATGTAGAGAAAGTAGAAGAAAAACTAGAATCTTGGACAAGAGTATTACAAGATGAAATGCGTGCTGTTGATCCAGATGTTCATGTTACACTTACAAAATTGGATGAGAAAGTAGAAAAAGTATTTGCTAAAGAGACACAAAAACAACTTATTTCATCATTATTCTTAATTCCAAATGGCATTCAAAGTATGAGCATGGATATTAAAGGCCTAGTAGAAAGTTCAACAAATTTAGGCGTTATTGAAACGTTGCAGGATGAAATTAAATTACGTAACGAAGTGAGAAGTTCTGTCAGTAGTTTAAAACAACATGTTGCAGATGAAATTAAATGTGTTGCCGAATTAGTTGGTGCAACATTTGAAATAGAGTCAGAGTATCCAGAATGGCCATACAATCCGAATTCACAAATTCGTAATCTGTTTGAAAAAGTGCATCAAGAAAAATACAACAAGGATGCTGAAATCTTCGCTGTACATGCAGGTATTGAATGTAGTGCATTCGTTCAAAAGATGCCTGACTTAGATGCGATTGCATTTGGTCCAGACATTTTTAACGTTCATACACCAGATGAACATATTAGTATTTCTTCTGTTGTGAATAATTGGGGATTCTTCGTTGATGTAATGAAGGGTACGAAAGAATTAGCTAAATAATATGGATGAAATGAAAAGTAGCCTATAAAACTTTATAGGCTACTTTTTTGTATTGATCTTTATTATGAGTTTTTTAGTTGATAGTTTTATTCTTATTTCTAGAGGATATTGTACCAAAGATTGCTCCTGATATTGCTCCGATTAAAGTCATAAAAATTGCACTCCATGCTGCAAATGACATTATTACACCTCCAAATAATAAATTATTGTTTCTTAGCCTTTTGAATAGAAATGATAATTGCAACAACTATTAAGAAAATAAGAGGAGACCAAGAAAAGAAAGACATGTAGCATTCACCCTTCAATATTTATGTAAGATATTTATATAAGCTAATTATCACATGTTTTTAAATCGAACATGTGGAATATGCAATATTGCATATTGAATTGTAGAACTTAAAGAAGTGGAAACAGTTATTGAATAAAAATGATAATTTATAAAGAAAGTAAGGATTTTTTCTAACCTTAAAAAGGGCAAACAATCAAAAAACTCCTCTATCTTATATAAGGTAGAGGAGTTTTTAAAATGGTTTTTGTTTAAGAAAATAGTATCCAATATTTATTTACTGGTGAGATAAACATAAATTATTTTGAGATTTTAAAGCTGCCCCCATAATAATAATTTTCTCCAAGTTTCATAACGGCTACATATGTTCCTGGATTATAAACTTTAGTAATAGGTGTTACAAATCTACCATAATTATGTTTTAGACCTGAGTCATAAATCGTTTTATACCTATGCAAGTTTATTTCATCATTTTCATTTCCACTCAATTGATATATTTTTACAATACCAGTATCCTTACCACCAGTATATATAGTAACATCGAATGTATCTCCATGCTTTAAGTCACCAACTGCTAACTCTTCTATAAAATCTGCATTATGATGTAATAAAAAATAGTTTTGCCACCTCCAAGTATCTGAAAATCGTGATTCATTTTGTGTTAGTTGCGATTCAGCAGACACAGGTGCGAGTGTACTAATTGTACTCGAAAATAAAAATCCTCCAACCGTCAATGCGCCAATAATTGTTGATTGCCTTAAAAGTTTCATCTTCTCAACCTCCTAATTAATAAAGGATTCAGAAATCATTTTGTGAAAAACTAGCTGTGAAATCTAATGGATGACAATACCTTCTATAATCATATTAACATTTATTGATTTATCAGATAAATCAATAGATAATAAAATTATATAGAGGGAGTTATGGCTAATATAAGAAAGAAGTTAGAGATATAGCTAATAAATCTTTATTATATGTAATTGGGATTTGTTATTTGAAAACTCGATTGTTTTAATGTTGAAATTTCAATTCACTTTAGTACATAATTTTACAATTTGACTTATGTAATTTATCACGTTATGATTTTTTTATTATAAAAGAAAGGCTTGAAGATAATGATTCGTCGTTTGAGAAAGCTAAAAAATGTAGCAGTCGTAGTAAGCTTCTAAGTAAATTGCAAAAATCTACAATACTTAGAAGCGAGGAATAAAGTTATGAAGCATCCATTATTTAATCATTGGTCAGAAACGAAGTATTTAAAAGATATAGTAACAAATCCACTCATTGAGGTAGGAGAGTACTCCTATTACTCAGGGTATTATGGTCATCAAAATTTTGAAGATGGCTGTGTAAGGTATTTGTGGGGGGATGCTAAGTCCCGAGCACTTTTCAATCCAATTGAACAGATGGGATGGCATCTTGATAAACTCATAATTGGGAATTATGTTTGTATTGCCAGTGGAGTAGTCATATTAATGGGTGGTAATCATCACTCAGAATGGATTACAGTATATCCATTCGCTGAACAAATTGAACATTCATATGAACCGAAGGGTGATACAGTCATTAAAAGTGATGCTTGGATTGGAATGAATGCTATTATAATGCCTGGCGTTACAATCGGTGAAGGTGCAATCGTTGCAGCAGGATCTGTCGTAAGTAAAGATGTTCCGCCGTATACAATAGTTGGTGGAAATCCTGCTAAGGAAATAAAGAAACGGTTCACTGATGCAGAAATGAATATGCTAATGGAAATGCGTTGGTTTGATTGGGATAGAGAATTGATTGAGAGGGCAATTCCTCTGTTATCTAGTCCATCCGTTGAACCATTATTTGCTTTTTATAAAAATGAAGTGAAAAATAAATAAATCAGTTAGAAAAACTACATCCTATAAAGGGTGTAGTTTTTTATTACAAAAAAATAATAGTTTAGACTAAAGAAAATTCATCTATGGTATGAGTCTAGCAAATAACTGAATTGAATAATTAAAATCCTTGATAGCTAATAAACGAATGTTGGGCCACAAGTGTGTCTCGATATTTAATTGGGATACACTGGTTTTATTTTTTGTAAATGTGGAACAAATGTATTACTTATATTGTCTATTAAGTGTAATCCTAAAAAATATGAAAGTACCAATCATTTTGAAAAATACATAGGTATTAAAAAGAGGGATATGTGTGGGAATACCAAGTGTCAGTGTGCCTAAAAGGATGGGATGAGATGTTTTATATGAAAGTCGTCCTAATGTCTTATATGTATATAGAATTTGATAATGCTGTCTATTTTTTGAAGGATTATGTTAAAACAACGTTTTTTTGAGTACAAAGATATTGGAGGTAACAGAAGTGAGAGGTATGTTTTGCAAGAGAATTATTGTAATAGTAACAGTGCTTACACTATTATGTAGCATGGTCGTTACATCTGGAAGAGCAACAGCGGAAACAGTTTCTGCTATAGATGTAGAAGCAGGATCAGCAATTTTAGTAGAAGCAAATTCCGGGAAAATTTTATATGAAAAAAATGCAGATGAATCATTAGCAATTGCTAGTATGACAAAAATGATGAGTGAATATTTAGTTCATGAAGCGGTGGAGAAAGGAAAACTTAAATGGGATCAAAAAGTTAAAATCTCTGAATATGCATATAAGATTTCGCAAGATCGCTCATTATCAAACGTTCCATTAGAAAATGGTGGCTCTTATACGGTCAAAGAGTTATATGAGGCAATGGCAATTTATTCTGCAAACGGTGCCACAATTGCTTTAGCTGAAGAGATTGCTGGAAAAGAAGTCAATTTCGTGAAAATGATGAATGATAAGTCAAAAGAGTTTGGAATGAAAAATTATAAATTTGTAAACTCTACAGGTTTAACAAACTATGATTTAAAAGGGCATCATCCAGAAGGGACAACTCCAGACGAGAAAAATAAAATGTCTGCAAGAGATTGTGCGATTTTAGCACAACGTCTCATTCTAGATTTTTCGAAAATATTAGATACAGCAAAAATCCCCAAAAAAACATTCCAAAAAGGTGGCAAGTATCCAATTGATATGGTGAATTTTAACATGATGTTAAAAGGTTTAATTAATCAATACGAAGGTGTAGATGGATTGAAAACAGGAACTACTCCAGAAGCTGGTGATTGCTTCACTGGTACAGTAGAAAGAAACGGTATGCGTCTAATCTCTGTAGTAATAAAAGCAAACTCTCATACAGCACGTTTTGATGAAACGAAGAAATTATATGATTATGGATTTGCAAATTTCGAAGTGAAGAAGGCCTATGGAAAAGACTCAGTAGTAAAAGGGCATGAAACAGTGCGAGTAGCAAATGCGAAAGACAAAGATGTAGTTGTTCAAACGAAGCAAGCTGTTTCACTTCCGATACCAAAGAACAACAAAGACGTATATAAAAAAGAATTTAAAGTATTGAATGAAGAACAAGAAGCACCTATTAAAAAAGGTGTAACAATAAGTAAAATGATTATCTCGCCTAAAGATAGTACAGATCCGGGGTTCTTATTAGGTAAATCATTACAAGTAGACCTTGTAACAAAATCTGATATAGAACAAGCAAATTGGTTTACACGTTTTATGCGTAACATCGGATCTTTTTTTAGCGGTATGTGGAATAGTGCGGTTGATATAGTAAAGAGCTAAGTTTATAGGATATAACTAAATATTAATCTAAAAAAAGAGTTTCGAAGTTTTATAAATTCTTATGTAGATAGTTTGGAATGGAAGATGGTATTAATTTTCAAATTGAATCCTTCGGAACTTTTCTTATTGTAATCAAGTTAAACTAAATTTGTATCTATAAAAACAAAAAACGCTATTCTTTTTGTAGAAATATACAGAAAGTATGGCGTTTATTATGTATTTTTTGATTCAAAGCATTCTAGTACAAAGTTAGTTTAATAAAGTTACATGAAGAAAAAACATCCATTTTTTCATCAAATGACAATAAAAAATTAATATCCGGTACTTATTTCTGTAATTAGATTTTATAAAAACTTAATAAAATCTTTTCTTTGTATTAAATATTTTGTTTTAAATTATTTATATAAGGAAATGGAGACCAGAAAACAGATGCATAGATTGACTTTGAACTGTTAATATCTGGGATCTAGATAGACATTATGTACAATTCTCCCACTACACTAGTATAGTGGCCTTTATGAACAGCAAAATCTACAATTTACAAGGAGAATATTTTATGAGTAAGAGAATAAAAGAATTAGATTCCATACGAGGGTTAGCAGCACTTACTGTGGTATTTGGACATTTTTGTTTAATGCTACCATCGTTGCCTAATTCTATTAAATTTTCCCCGCTTAGGTTTTTATGGGCGGGTGGGGAAGCTGTTATCGTTTTTTATGTACTGAGGGTGTTGCAAAACTAAAATAAATATGCAATGTTATGAATCAGAAAAACTAGCTGAACATGTAATAAATAGCGATTTTGACCATACCAACGTGGCTGTTCCAGCCCTTTATCTTTGAGATGACCAAACTGTTGTTCAATTTTCCCACGCTCTTTCATCAACTGTTTGCCAAAGATGGTTTGTGCAAAATGAGATAATACACGGCGATGTGTACTTTTGCTTTGTTCGCCATTACGTGGGTTAATTGGATTCACCGCAAAAATATCACATGTTTTTGCAATTTCATAAATGCGCTGACTATCATAAGCAGCATCTGCAATGGAAAATAACACATTTTGATTTTGTATATCTTGAAGCAATACAGGAGCCATTTTGCTATCATGTACGTTCGCTGTTGTAAATGCATACGACAATACAACACCTTCTGGTGTAGAACAGACATGAGCTTTATATCCCTTATACCAACCATAACGAGTAGATTTCCCCCATTTTGCTTGGGAATCATATAAACTACTCCGTAAGGCAGTGCTATCAATTAAAACACACGGAATTAATCCTAAATTCATTTCTTCAAGAGTTTGTTTATGAATCAACGGAATACCTTCATTGCGAAACCAAGTTCCTACACGTGAGAAAGTGGATATATGAGGAACAAAGGAAAGACCACAAGATACACGAAATGAAGGATATTGATGCAAAAAGCGAGTTAACTTACGTAATGAATTGATTTGGAATACCGTTTTCACAAAAAAACATTTGAGTAAAGCTTTTCTACAGATAGGTGGGCGGCCTGTAATAGGCGGAACGCCTCCAATGGTTAAACTGTCTACGTAGGCAAATAAAATGTGTAAAATGGATTGATTGTGATCAAAATTGGTTATCATACTAGTAAATCCGTCCTTTCTGGAGATAGTTTAGGGTACTATCATTCTTCCAGGAAAACGGATTTTTTTATGCATTTATTTTTGAATATTTATGAGTTTTGCAACACCCTCTGTACTAAGTGGTTTTGTGTTATCTATGGCACTTTATCATTCAAAAACAAATTATTGGGGATATTTAATTAAGAGATTTGTAAGAATCTATATTCCTTATTATTTTTGGATAATTGTTACCTTTGTTTTATTTATTTTATTTTCGTCGTATGAAGTGGTAGGACTACGGGATTGGTTCTATGATAGGTGGCAAGGGTCTATAACAAAATTAGATATTCTAAACCACTTTGTGCTTCTTAATAACTTTTTTACGGAAAATTATAATCCAGTTATTTGGTCATTGGCTCAAGAAATGCGTATATCTATTGTGTTCCCTTTATTATTCCTTCTTTTTTATAAACTTAATTGGAAGAAAACGATACTATTTGCTTTGAGCTTTTCTTTCATTAGTGTTTTTCTTAATATGTTGCATATTGGGAAAGCTGAAGGATTTTATAATGGTTATGCTGATACACTGCATTTTACATCTATGTTTATGGTTGGAATGTTACTTTTTAAGTATCAGGAAAAACTTATTTACTCATATAGGAATATGAAAAAATTAAAAAAAGGATTTCTTATTGCATTAGGGATTATTTTATATTTATATTCTATTTTAATTTATGGTTTTTCCCGTAATGATACTACTTTCTTATTAAAAGATTGGGGTGTCGTAATGGGGGTTAGTATATTTATTATAATGGCTATGAGTAACCTAAAAGTAAAAGCATTTTTAAATAAGAGTGTATTTGTATATTTAGGAGAAATTTCATACAGTATTTATTTGTGTCATTTTCCAATCATGATGGTACTTTTTAAACTTTTGTATACAAAGATACCTATCTATTTCCTTCTTACTTTGTGCATTGCAATGACACTACTTTTTTCTATAATTTCGTATCATTTAATCGAAAAGAAATGTATCAACTGGGCAAAACAAAGAACAACCAATTTTTTGAAAAAAGTATAATTCCTAGAGAGATTTTATTTCTTTAGTAAATATACGAATATGACCGATTCCTAAGTATACTTAGGAATCGGTCAATTTTGGATTCTAAATGTAAATATAATAAAGTGGAATATAATTGAAATCGAAAACCAATTAGAAATAACAATTACGGTGTGAGCTATTGTATAGTATAGATATGGTTAATAATAAAGGGGGACTACATATGTGGAAGCGATTTGTATCGATTGGTGATAGTTTTACAGAGGGCATAGGGGATGAAGTTGAGGGAATAACGTTAAAAAGCTGGGTAGATCATTTTGTTCAACTTTGTGTAAACGATATAGAATATGCTAATTTTGCAAAACGTGGGTTAGTAACTAAAGAAATACGCTCACAGCAATTGGAAAAGGCATTAACGTTTAATCCAGATTTGGTTAGTCTCATTGCAGGTGCAAACGATGTTTTAAAAGGACGTTGGAATCGTCAAGCATATAACAATGATATGGAATTTATGATAGATACATTAAGTAAAACAAATGCTGATATTATTATAGCAAGCCTTCCAGATTTTACAGTTCGGCTTCCTTTTTCTTCTGAAAAAAAACAAGTGTTAAAAGAACAATTATTAGAGGCAAATGAAATTATACTTTCACTGAGTAGAGAGTATAAGCTTCATCATGTTGATTTTTGGAATCATCATTTAGTAAATGATAATACGCTTTGGTCTACGGATTTGATTCATCCAAACTCAAAAGGATATGTAAAAGTTGCTGAATTAATTTTTAGTAGTTTGCCTGTACATGACTCTTCTAAATAAGCTGTAGAATGACCAAAACTCCTGTCGCATACTGTACAGGGGTTTTGATGCGAAATAGAAGAATGTACAACGCCTATAAATTATACTCTAAGTAATTCTTTTTATTGTTTATACCTTGTTATTTTCTCTTGCAGAACCCTTAGTATAAGGGTTCTTTTTTGTATCAAATATCTACAAAAAAGATAAGAGCGGAGAATCAAAACTAAAAGGTTTTTTAAATAATATTGTTAAAACGGCACTAATAATGACACCGATTGCTAAATAGATTCGCTTGTTTTGTTTGTAACAATCTTAAAATCTTCTCCTTCGAATGCAGCTTAATCATAAATTAAATTTTTTTGTAAATGTGGAACAATTTCATGACTTACACTGTCTATTAAGCGTTACAACATTTTTTATCTAATATATCAAGAAAGGAATAAATATTTTTAACTAAGAAGGGAGAAGATTGAATTGAAAAAATTATGGATGCTGCTTTTCTTTTGTTTTGCAGTTATGTTGGTAGGATGTAATAAAAACGAACCTCCAAAACAAACATTTGAAGAATATATCAATTTATGGAATGATAAAGAATTTGCAAATATGTATGATCATTTATCAGAACATGCTCAAAAAACAATTTCTAAAAATGAATTTGCCGAGAAATATCAAAAAATCTATGAGGGTATTGGAGTTAAGAATTTAAAAGTTAAAACGAAAGGTGAGAATGATAAAGATAAAGAGCTTTTTCTTTTTGAAGTTAAGATGGAGACGGATGGAGGAATAGTTTCATTTATCCATGAAGCAAAACTTGTGAAAGAAAAGGAATCTTGGAAAATAGATTGGACACCTGATTTCATTTTTCCAGGTATGAAAAAAGATTATAAAGTACGTATGCAAATAGAACAAGGAAAACGCGGAGAAATATATGATCGAAAGGGTAAAGCTCTTGCAACGAATGGGAAAGCGACTGAGGTTGGAATTATTCCAGAGAAATTAGGCGCAACGGCAGCGCAAACAAAAGAAATAGTGGCACAATTACTTGATATGTCTATAGAAGAGATCGAACAGAAGCTTTCAGCGAAATGGATAAAACCAGACTCCTTTGTACCAATTGGTATTTTAAAAGAGGGATCCAGACAGAATGATTATATTGAATTAGAAGGAGTTGCATCTCGTCCAGTAAATATTCGTACGTATCCATTAGGAGAAGCAGCGGCACACTTAACTGGTTATATAGGAAAAGTGAATGCAGAGGAGTTAAAATCGCTTCAAAAAAAAGGTTATCAAGCAGATGATTTAGTAGGTAAGACAGGTTTAGAGAAAGTACTAGAGAATACATTGCGTGGTGAAAAGGGTGGACGCGTATTTATAGAAGATGAGAATGGAAAAGAGATTAAAAATGTAGCAAAAAATGAAGCAATAGAAGGGGAAAATGTTACGTTAACAATTGATGCTGCAATGCAAGAAAAAATCTTTAATGAGATGAAAAATGAAGCAGGATCAAGTGCAGCGGTCAATCCTAAAACGGGTGAAACTATCGCACTTGTAAGTAGCCCTGCTTATAATCCAAATACAATAGTTAGAGGCGCCTCAAAAGCTCAACGAGAAGCATGGAATAACGACTCGAAACTACCAATGATGAATCGTTTCACACAAGCATTTGTACCAGGTTCCGTATTTAAAACGATTACTGGAGCAATTGGTTTGGAAACAAACACTATAAACCCTAAGGAAGAATTTAAAATTCAAGGATTAAAGTGGACAAAAGATTCATCTTGGGGAAATTATTATGTAACACGTGTGAAGGAAGCTAGTCCAATTGATTTTGATAAGGCAATGAAGTACTCTGATAATATTTATTTTGCTCAACAAGCTTTGAAAATGGGAAAAGATCAGTATGTAAATGAATTTAAGAAATACGGATTTCATGAAAAATTACCAATCGAATACGAATTTCCTATTTCAATCATTGCAAGAGAGGGGATAAAAAATGATATTCAGCTAGCAGACACGGGATATGGACAAGGGCAAGTATTAATGACACCACTTCATTTAGCGTTAACATATGCACCGATTGTGAATGGAGGGAATATTCCGTCACCTCATCTTTTAAAAGAAGCAAAAGTAGCGGGGAATTGGAAAGAAAATGTGGTTTCTAAAAAGAATCAAGAGATATTAAAGAGCGCATTAATAAAAGTCATTAATGACCCTGATGGCGCGGGGAGAATTGCTAAGGTTGATGGTATAACTCTTGCTGGTAAAACCGGTACAGCAGAACTGAAAGAGTCGAAAGAAGCAGACGGAAAAGAACTTGGATGGTTTGCAGCTTTTGATGCAAATGCGCCAGACATGATTGTAACTATGATGATTGAAGATGTAAAAGGAAGAGGGGGGAGTAACGTTCCAGGTGAAAAAGTAAAACATGTTTTTCAGAAATAATACTTAATTAGAAGGTTAAATTTACTTTTCTAGTAAATATACAAACCGTACAGATTCAAGATTATATTAGGAGCAATTCAATTTATCTAAACGTAGATTTTATGATTTTAATAATCGTATTTAATTGTGTGTTTTTTACGCAATTAAATACGATTATTTTTTATTTGGGAATTATAAAACAAAAAGTTTAAAATGTTAAATTTAAAAAATAATAGATGTTACACTTGACTGTATTTTCAGAAACATTACAAATCTGTTAGTTTGAAGTAAGGTTATTCAATATAAGTAAGAGGGAAATTTCTTTATACTAAAAGGTAAAAGTATATTTTATATTCTTACAGAAAATAAATATATACTTTAACTAGTACCGCTTAACGAACTCGTGGCATGTTGTGAAGTGGGAGATTCCTACGGACACCGAGAAGGGAGTCTTCTGTCGGAAAAGATAAATAAAAGGAGCTTAATATATGTATAAAATTATGATTGTAGAAGATGACCAAAAAATTTCTAAATTACTTCAATCCCATATTAATAAGTACGGATATGAAGGGGCTATTACAGAGGATTTTGAAAAAATTTTAGAGAACTTTGTGAAAATTCAACCTGATTTAGTTTTATTAGATGTAAATTTACCTAGTTTTGATGGTTTTTACTGGTGTCGACAAATTCGAACGCTCTCAACTTGTCCGATTATATTTATATCAGCACGTAATGGAGAGATGGAGCAAGTTATGGCACTTGAACATGGTGCAGATGATTATATCACTAAACCGTTTCATTATGAAGTTGTAATGGCAAAAATCCGAAGTCATCTTCGAAGAATCTACGGGGAATATGCACCTAAAGCGGAAGAAAGAGTTGTTCAGCAGTCGGGTTTAATACTTTATCCAGAAAAAATGGAATTAAAGCTAAATGATAGTATGTGTATTCTGTCTAAAAAAGAAACTGTTTTATTAGAAACTCTCTTACAACAATCTCCTAGCATTGTTAGTCGCGAGAAAATATTAGAAAAACTTTGGGATGATTATACGTATGTAGATGATAATACTTTAAGTGTAAATGTTACACGTGTCCGAAAAAAATTAGAAGAAATCGGAATAAAAAATGCATTAGAAACAGTTCGTGGTGCTGGATATCGATTGAAAATAACTTGGAAGAATGATGAGGTATAATGATGAATTTATTTTTACGTGAACATATCCCTTTCATCTGTTTCTCAATTATTCAGCTATTTGTTGTTCTAACTGTTTTTTGGCTGGATGGATATAATCATTTATCTACTGCGTTATATAGTGTGTTTTTAGGAGGGTGCTTTTTAATTGGGTTTTTAGTTTATCGCTATTATAGCCATCGTAGATTTTATAAAAAATTATCAACTCCTTCAGAAACATTAGAGGAATCCTTAGAAGAACTGGATGCTACTCCATTATCAGTTGCACTTCAGCGAGTATTAGAAGCACAATATAATCAATATCATCAACAGTTAAAGAATTGGGAGTATAAACAAAAAGAACACCTTACATTTATTAATCAATGGGTGCATCAGATGAAAACACCTTTATCAGTTATTGAACTTATCACACAAGAAGAGAATGGGGAAGTTTTTGAAAGTATCGTAGAAGAAGTAGATCAAATGCAGTATGGATTAGAAATGGTCTTATATATGGCACGATTACAAACGTTTGAGCAAGATTTTTATGTGGAAAGAGTTTCGTTACAGGATATTGTTCAAGAAGTAATCCGTGAAAATAAACGTCTGTTTATTCGTAACTATGTATATCCAGAAGTAAAAGTAAAACAAACTATTATGGTAGAAACCGATAGAAAGTGGCTTCGGTTTGTTATTCATCAAGTGATATCCAATGCCATTAAGTATTCAGCAGGAAGTAGAAAAAACGTTACTATTACTACATTAGAAGAAGAGCGCTCTGTAATCCTTACAATACAAGATCATGGTGTGGGAATTCCAACAGAAGACCTCCCGAGAGTGTTTCGCCCATTTTATACGGGGATAAACGGTCGGAAATTTAAGGAATCTACTGGGATGGGATTATATCTTGTGAAAAATATTATAAAAAGATTGGAACATAATATTGAAATAAAGTCGGAAGTAGGAAGTGGAACAACAATCCGTATCATTTTCCCTTATGCAAATCGTTAGAATGTATTTTATTTTGAATTTTTAGAAACCTTACACACCTGTTAGATACATGAAAGGTTAATCGATATGAGAAGAAGGGAAGTTTAGATAAACTTAGGTTATCAAAAGATAATAAGGAGCAAAATGATATGGAAATATTAAAGGTCTGTGAACTGAGTAAAATCTATACAGGAAAGGTATCTTATGAAGCACTCTCCGACATTAATTTGAGTGTAAAAAAAGGGGAGTTTGTAGGAATAATGGGTCCATCAGGAAGTGGGAAAACTACTTTGTTGAATATGGTTTCTACTATTGATTCTCCCACATCAGGAAAAATATTGATTAATGGAGAAAATCCATATCAACTATCTCGAAATGAACTGGCACTATTTCGAAGACGTGAATTAGGTTTTGTGTTTCAAGCATTCAATCTTCTTACCACATTAACTGTAAAAGAAAATATTGTTCTTCCTCTGACGTTAGATGGTACTAAAGTTGAGGAAATGAATCAGCAGGTAGATGGTATTGCAGAAAAATTAGGCATACAAGATATATTACATAAACGAACTTATGAGATATCTGGTGGGCAAGCACAAAGAACAGCCATTGCACGTGCTCTAATTCATAAACCAAAATTACTACTAGCAGATGAACCGACAGGAAACTTAGATTCAAAAGCCGCTAATGATGTAATGGAGTTATTAAAACGATTAAATAAAGAACAAGATGCAACAATGATGCTTGTTACGCACGATCCAGTGGCTGCAAGTTTTTGTGATCGTGTTGTATTTATTAAAGACGGAAAATCGTATAACGAAATTTATAATGGAGAAAGCCAACAAATGTTTTATCAAAAAATTATAGATGTACTTGCATTACTAGGAGGTCGTAAGCATGACTTTTCAAAGATTCGCTTTTAATAATATCATTCGAAGTAAGCGGACTTATGCTGCACACTTTCTAAGTAGTTCATTTTCAGTTATGGTTTTTTTCACATATTCACTTTTACTTTTCCATCCTGATTTACAAGGAGAACTAGTGTCCACGAGTAAAACAATGAGTCTATTAGGAACAATGGGGATGCAAATATCTCAATATCTTATTTTTATTTTTTCATTCTTCTTTCTTTTATATTCGGTGAGTTCTTTTTTAAAAACAAGAAAAAAAGAATTTGGAATTTTAATTATGCATGGTATGACACCGGCGCAGTTAAATAAATTAATTTTTTTAGAAAATATGTTAATTGGAATTGCATCTATTATGTTTGGTATCTTAATTGGTTTGATATTTGCAAAGCTCAATTTATTAGCAAGTGAGAATATATTAGCGATTGATAAGGGACTTCCTTTTTATGTTCCTATAAAAGCTGTCTTTATGACAACTGGCGCATTTTTGATTCTGTTTTTTGTTATTTCGTTCTTCACTTCTAAGATGGTAAAAGGAAACAAGTTGATTGATTTGATGAAATCAGAGGAAAAACCAAAAACAGAGCCAAAAGCATCAAAAACATTAACATTTCTTTCCGTATTCTTCATTGGATTAGGATATGGATGTGTGTTCTATTTCGTACTAGAAAGAAACTTCATTATGCCTTACTTACTTGGAGGGGTAGTCTTTGTAGTGATAGGGACATATTTTCTATTCTCACAGTTGAGCGTGTATGTAATAAGCGTCTTAAAGAAAAAAGATACTGTGTTTTTTAATAAAACAAACCTTCTTACTATATCTGAATTGGCCTATCGTATGAAGGATAATGCAACCATGTTCTTTATGCTAGCAATCGTTTCCGCTGTGGCCTTCACAGGGATTGGTACATGCCTAGCAATGGGGAATAAGGGATTAACCGAAATGACAAACCCATTTGCATTTACCTATACCTCGTTAGGAGAGAATCAACAAGAAGAAGAGCACATTACAGAAATAAAAAAACAACTCACTCGCTCAAATTTCTCTTATCAGGTAGCAGTTACGAATCCTAAATTCACGGAAAATAATTTAGTGTTAATCAAAGTATCAGAGTATAACAAGTTTGCAAAAATCTTTGGGTATGAAATGGAAAAGGTAGATAATGATCAAGAAGCGATCATAGTACCTTCAATAGTTTCGCAAAAAGAAAAGTATGCAAGAGGAAAAGATATACCTGAGAAAATAGATGTAGTACAGGAAAACTTAGAGATGTCCCTTCGGGTCAAGAAAGCAGTCCCATATATAGTTCTCCCAAATACAATTGGAGCTATTATTGTTGTTTCGGATTCTCTGTACGATAAAATCCCTAACAGAAAGACGGAAGACGATTCTTACGTAATGAAAAATCAATATGGTTTTGTCGTGGAGAATTGGGAAAAATCAAGTGTGGTTTCAAAAAAATTAGAAGCAACACTGGGTAATAATAATTCGGTGCAAGCACATTATTTTTTTAAAGCATTATATTCTGAATGGATTTCTTCGAAGCAAGAGAACGGTATTTTACTTATTGTTAGTGTATTAGTAGGCATCGTATTCTTTACGTTTGCAGCCAGTCTTTTATATTTCCGACTATATGCAGATTTAGAAAGGGAACAACAACAATATGAAATGATTGCGAAGGTCGGTCTAAGTAAAAGAGAGCTAAAGAAAATCGTAACGCGTCAGCTTATGTTAATGTTCTTCTTGCCTTTAATTATAGCGATTATTCATAGTGGTATCGCATTTATAGCCTTGCAACAGTTAATTGACTACTCTGTTTTAAAGATGTCCATTTTAATTATACTAGCCTTTATATCCATTCAAAGTGTGTACTTTTTCACTGTCCGTTGGCGTTATTTACAACGGTTATATAAAAAAATCATGTAGCGTATTGATAAAACAAGCAACGAGGAGAGAAAGAAATGAAAAAAGTAATGAAAATGTGCATGGCAGGAATTGTATCTATTTCTATGTTAGGAGCTTGTTCTTTTGGAAAGAAAGAAGAACCAAGGAATGCCGCTTTATTGATTGGGGGAGAACAATCATTAAAAGAAATAGTAAATCAACATAAAAGTGAAATTAAGACCAACACTTTATATAAAGTGAAAAAAGCAGAAATTGATGGTAAACAGGTTTTAATTATGGATCAAAAAACTGCGGAGAAAATGGTTGAAATCGGTGTGTTGAGAGAATCAGATAATGATAATGAAGTATGGAGTTCAGACCCAATTAAGTCAGTACCTGCAGTTCCAAAGGGGAAAGCTGTCTTACTAGCTAGTAAGAAAAATAAAAAAATTAAGGAATTAATAATTGATGAAAAGAAAATAGATATTCAGTATGCTAGCGATACTTGGTTTGGTCACTATCGTAATTCAGATTATGAGGAGCTAATTGTAATTGTTGATAATGCTACTTTCAATCAAATCCCTGTAAATGAAACATCAATGGAAATCCTACATTTCAATAAATCGTATGGAGAAGATAGACCATACAACTCAGATGATGTTAAGGCTGTACAAGCAGAAACTGAATGGAAAAAACTCACTAAAACTATGGGGAGTCAAGTAGATGCAATAGATTCAATTTCTATTATAGAAAAATAGTGCAAGCATATTTAATACAGAAAAACCAGGATAAATTCATAAATTTATCTTGGTTTTTTCATTTTATCTCCTGCTTTTATATTTTTAAGTAAGAATTTTCTATCCAAAAAAGATTATTAATGGAACAAATGTAACTTGTATCTTGTCTATATATTGAAACCATAATAAAAGTGAGGGCAGTTTTATGTTTATTCAAAAAAGTTTGAGGTGTGGAAATGGAGCAGACGTTTATTAAAAAGTGTAATCATGATGAGCTGGACTATATTATAAAAGACTATTGGCAAGATGTATGGAATTATTCATTTATTATTACGAAAGATCCACACTTATCAGATGATATCACGCAAGATGTGTTTATAAAGGTATTTAAAAATTGGAATTCATTTCGAAAGGAGTCATCTATTAAAACGTGGATATTAAAAATTACAAGAAATACAGCAATAAACTATTTGAAATCCTCTTATTTTAAAAGGATATCATTAGTAGGTTTTTTTAGTGACGATAAGCAATCTCCATCGGCAGAACGAGAATTTTTTAAGCAAGAGGAAATGAATGAAGTGTGGGATGTTGTATTAAAACTACCTAAAAAACACCGTGAAATAATTATTTTAGACGCAAAATATGAATTATCTTATGAAGAAATGGCTGAAACACTAGGCGTATCCATTGGAACTGTAAAATCTAGATTAAGTAGAGCAAGAAGTAAGGTTTCAAAATTAATTGGGGAGGGTAGTAGTGATGAACAATAAACAAAATCCTGACTGGTATAGAAAATTAAAAAAAGGCCCAATGGAGAATCGTAAAGATGAAGAAGAATTTATTTTTAAAATAAAGCAGTCTATATACGAAAATAATGAAGCGGATCTTGTAAAATATAAAAGACCTTTTCATAAAAAAGCAGTACCTATTGTAGTGGTTTTAGCTTGTACATTTTTATTTTTTATTGTTCAACAACCTTGGCTTGATGATAATAAATCACCGGTACAAAGTAGTACTCAAATTAAGCCTAAAACAAAAGATGAGTCTGCTCAAGATCCAACATTAAAACCGTTTATGAATGAACTATATCAAAGTACAAATTCAAAAAATGAAAATGACTTGTATAGAGCATTAAATGATGAAGTTTTATATAAAGGGAAGAGTTATAAGAAGGATGAATTGAAGTTTGATGAAGATATTTTTCATGAGCTGCAAGTTGCTCTTACAATGGGAGGAGAGTTTGTAAATGATACAAAGAAAGTATACAAAGTACCAAGTGGATTAACAGAAAGTAACCAACCAAAGCAAGAACATTTTATATATGCAACTGTTACTGGAAATAAAACGAAAATTTTAGCTGAACCAAAACGAGAAGCACGAGTTTTATATGAAGTATCTAATGAAATGGTAAAAGCTTGGATTCCAGAAAAAGTGAAGAATGATGGATATATAAAAATATCGACTATTAATGGTAATACTGGATATGTACAAAAAGAGTATGTTTTAACTGATATTAAATATTCTTTCATGTTCGAAAAAAATGATGAAGGTATATGGGGAATAGCGAATATAGAATCTATATGGTAAAAGAGGAAGGTTCACTTTAGTGAACCTTCCTCTTTGTCTTTATTTTCATTTTGAAGTGAATTCCACGATTCTAAAATTTCTGATGTAACGAGAGCGGCACTGTTTTTTTCTGTCTTACCACCAGGAATTACAACAGAAATAGCAATTTGTGGATCTTCGGTAGGAGCATATGCAATGAAAAGAGAATGATTTATCATTTTTTCTTGCTCGTTCGGAAAGCCTGTTATACCTGTTTTACCTGCGACATGAAAGGGCAAGTTTTTAATCTCCTCTATATTCTGACTCATCCCAGCTTGCATGACACTCCAAAATTTCATAGGATAATGATTTGAACTTTCTAATATCGGTTTAAACTTTTTTGTGTCCTTACCGTTCTGATCAATAATAGCACTTAAGATTTGAGGCTTATATTTATCACCTTTACTTGCCAAAGTCGCTGCATATTGAGCAAGTTGAAGAGGGGTATGCACTTCGTTTCCTCCCCAAGAGGCATTTAATAAAGCAGAGACTCCATTTTCAAACTTGATTGTTGGATGAAATTCATATTGTCCGTCTTCTTCAAAGGGTAAATCAATACCCGTTTTAGAGCGAAGACCGAATTGCTTTAAATAATCTGTCCATATATTTGCTACCTTTTCTATGTTCCCATTATTTTGGTTGAATAATGGTAGAGCTACTTTTGCTGTCATAAATGTATTAGAAGAATTAATGATAGCTTGACTCGGTGTAATCTCACCTGTTGGCGTTCCAGGTGCATTCGTAATGTTAGTTTGATTATCATATTGAAAAGTACCTTTATCTAAATAAGTATCTTCAGGTTGAAAAAGCTTTTCGTTTAATCCGATTAAAATAGTAAGTGGCTTTATAGTAGAGGCCATATTTACATAAGATTCACCATACTTTAATTTTTGAATTGCTTTATTTTGCGAAAGTGATTTGATGTTTTCTTTTTTAGATGATACTTGTTCATATAATGTATTTGGATCAAACACTGCTGAGTTGGCCATTGATAAAATAGCTCCAGTTTTAACATCGCTCACTACAGCGTAACCAGCATTAGCATCAGGTATTTTCTTAATTTGAGATCTTAATGCTTCCTCTGTTTTTTGCTGTAACTTAGAGTCTAAAGCTAGCCGTATATCTTTTCCTTTTTGTACTTTTTGAATGTTCCATAAAAATCTTTTATTATTCATTTTAAAAATAAGAGTTTTTCCGGGTTTTCCTTTTAAATCATTTTCATATTGTAGCTCAATCCCGCTTTTTCCAACGGGTACATTAAGGGCATTTTCTACATACCCAATTACTTGTGAACCAATTTCATGTTTGGGATAATATCGAATCACTTCATCTTTGATTATTACATTATTGGGTTTGTTTTTGTTTATGAATGCAAGTTCATTTTCAGTTATGTCAGAGTATAACGGTATATCATTCATAGTCTTCTTTTTACAAGATTGTTGTAATTGAGATTTTATGTCCTCTGTAGAAATATCATGTTGAAACTTGTTTGAAAATTGATTGAAAAAAGCCAATGTGCTTGATGTAGCATGATTCGATAGCTTTTCATCATTATAAGTGCAATATAAAGACTTAACTTTCTTATTTGTAGCTAGTATCACACCATTTTGATCAAGAATTTCTCCTCTTTCAGCTGAAGAAGTCTCGGTAGTAATTGAAACGAAATTGCTTTTTAGCAAAATTATTAAAATCACACCTACAATAGAAAGAACCGCTATAAATCTCCATTTTTTTATTTTTGTATGTAACATAAAACCCTCCCTTTTTAGCCTATTCCATCTTATAGTTAATATTTTTTTTTGTAAATGTGGAACAACTTTATTATTTAGGTTGTCTATTAAGTATTACAGCATGAAGAAAGGAACAATCAGTATGAAAATTTACTAGCAAGTCTATATGTAAGTTTAATAAGAGTCATTATACAGTTTAGCATTTCTAATGCAAGCGAAAAAAATAGAGAGAAACAGGAAGGGAGAGGTGTTAATTACGTAGCTAAACGAAAAGGAATGGATGCTTACAAGGAGTAGGCAAAAAATTGAGACGATATTTATAAACGATTATCGGTATCTAATATATAAGGAATGCTCTTAGTATTTGTAGCAATTCCTAAAAGGGATTTAATGGAGGATTTATGAAAGAACAAAAAGGAAAAAAGCAGAAGACATATGTATCTATTCGATTAAATATAATGTTCCTTTGCATATTTTTGCTATTCTCGGCTATTATTATGCAGTTAGGAAAAGTACAAATCGTTGAGGGAGAGGCTTATAAGAATCAAGTGGAAAATAGTCAAAATGCAACAACTAGCATTCCAGTTCCACGTGGACAAATACTAGATCGAGAAGGGAAAACAGTTGTTAATAATAAATCTCTTCGTACAATTACGTATACAAGGGTAAAGGGAATTACTAGTGAAGATATTTTAAAAACAGCAAAAGACTTAGAAAAAGTACTTGAAATTCCCGAACAAGATATAAATAAATTAACAGATATCGATAAAAAAGATTTTTGGATGCAGTTGAATACGAAACGTGCGGAAACAATGATTACTAAAAAAGATATAGAAAAATTAAAAGATAAGGGTATAGAGGGAAAAGAGTTAGATAAAAAAATAGAAGACTTAAGACGAAGTCGCGTTACAGAAATAGAATTGGCAGAATTAACAGTACAAGATTTAAATGTGCTAGCTATTAAAAGTAAAATGAGTTCAGGTTATCAACTTACACCACAAATTATTAAAAAAGATGTAACAGATGAAGAGTATGCGCGAATAAGTGAAAACCTTGCGAATTTTCCAGGAGTAGATGCAACTGTTGATTGGGAACGTAATTATGTAAATGGTAATTTATTTCGTTCTGTATTAGGAAATATTACGAGTAGTGAAGAAGGACTACCGAAAGAAAATTTAGATTCTTATTTGGTACGTGGATATAACCGTAATGATCGTGTCGGAAAAAGTTATATTGAACAACGATATGAAGATGTATTACACGGTACAAAAGAAGAAGTGAAAAATATTACTGATAAATCAGGAAACATTATAAATACAGAAATAGTCTCTAAAGGAAAAAGTGGTAATAGTTTAACATTAACGATTGATATGGAATTACAAAAGAAAGTGGAAGAAAGTATAGAGAAAAATTTGAGAGCTTTTAAGAGTTCAGAGCCGCTGCTCGATCGAGCTTTTGTCGTCATGACGAATCCAAATAACGGACAGATTTTATCTATGGCAGGCAAAAAGATTGTAGAAAAAGAAGGGAAAATAGAGATCGAGGATTTGGCATTAGGTAACATGACAACTTCCTATGAACTAGGGTCAGCTGTAAAAGGTGCTACTTTATTAACTGGATATGAGACAGGGGCAATACATCCAGGAGATCAATTCTATGACGCACCGATGAAATTTAAAGGTACACAAGCTAAGAAATCGTGGAATGTATCCGGATTTGGTAATATTAATGATTTACGAGCTTTACAAGTATCTTCGAATGTATACATGTTCCAGACAGCTTTAAAAATTGCGGGAGTTAATTACGTACCAAATGGCACATTGGATATTAAACAAGGAGCATTTGATACGATGCGCTATTATTTCAAGCAATTTGGTTTAGGTGTTCCAACAGGTATTGATTTACCGAATGAAATAATTGGACAAACGAGAAAAGTAGATAGTCAACCTGGTTTTTTACTAGACTTTTCTATTGGCCAGTATGATACGTATACGCCGTTGCAATTAGCGCAATATATTTCAACGATTGCGAATGGTGGGTATAGAATGCAACCTCAAATTGTACAAGAAATACGAGAACAATCAATAAAAGAAGAAGAGGTTGGCAAAGTTATACGCTCTATAGAGCCTGTTGTATTAAATCGAGTTGATATGAAGACAGAACATATTGATCGGATAAAAGAAGGGTTTAGATGGGTATTCCAAGAAGGTGATGGAACTGGCGTGAAGTATTTCAAAAACGCGCCATATAAACCAGCAGGAAAGACAGGGACAGCTCAAACTGTATATGGTGGAGATGATCCAATTGGTAGAAATGCAAAAGGAGAACGTATGGAATGCTACAACTTAACGTTAGTTGGATATGCTCCATATGATAATCCAGAAGTAGCGTTCTCAGTAGTAGTTCCATGGCTTCATAACGATAAAAGTGGAATTAATTCTATAATTGGAAAAGAAGTTTTAGATGTATACTTTGATTTGAAAAAGCAGCGTATAAATGGTGAAGTTGCTGGTATAGATGTTTCGAATCAAAACCAGTAAAATTTGTAAACTTTTCTCAGGGGAAGAGCCCATGTTTATATAAAGGCATTAATAAGTAAAAAGATGAGATGTGAAATAAGCGATAGTGGCGATTATAGTTGCTATCACTTATTTTGTTAATAGCGCTGATACTAGTTATAAAGTTTATGGAACAAATTTGTTTCGGTGATTGTCTATTATGTGTACGTATAAAAAGGTATTAAGAATTGGAAAGGAATGATTGTTTTGAAAAACAAGAAAATGCTAAAAATAGGTATATGCGTTGGTATATTAGGTTTAAGTCTTACAAGCTTAGAAGTTTTTAAAGGAGGGGCATTGCAAGTTGAGGCGAAAGAAAAGACAGGACCAAATCATGCGATGTATAAAGACTTCTCTCAACTTGAGAAAAAATTCGATGCACGATTAGGTGTATATGCTATTGATACTGGTACAAATCAAACAATCTCTTATCGACCTAACGAAAGATTTGCTTTTGCATCAACCTACAAGGCGTTAGCGGCAGGAGTGTTACTACAGCAAAACTCTACTGAGAAATTAAATGAAATTATTACTTATACGAAAGAAGACTTAGTGGATTATTCACCTGTTACCGAGAAACATGTAGATACTGGAATGACACTAGGAGAAATTGCTGAGGCTGCTGTTCGTTACAGTGATAATACTGCAGGGAACATTTTATTTAACAAAATAGGCGGACCAAAAGGATATGAAAAAGCGCTTAGAAAGATGGGGGATCGGGTTACTATGTCTGATCGCTTTGAAACAGAATTAAATGAGGCTATTCCAGGAGACATTCGTGACACTAGTACAGCGAAAGCAATTGCTACGAATCTGAAAGCTTTTACGGTCGGAAATGCACTTCCGGTTCATAAACGTAACATTCTTACAGGGTGGATGACAGGAAATGCTACAGGAGACAAACTTATTCGTGCAGGCGTACCAACTGACTGGATAGTTGCAGATAAATCAGGTGCTGGAAGTTATGGGACAAGAAATGATATTGCTATCGTTTGCCCGCCAAATAGAGCACCAATTATTATCGTAATTTTATCTAGTAAAGATGAGAAAGAAGCTACTTATGATAATCAACTCATTGCAGAGGCAACTGAAGTTATAGTTAAGACTCTTAAGTGATAATCTCTCAATTCTTTATGTAATAAAATATGAACTTGGAAAGTGATTCTTTTTAATATGAAAAGAATCGCTTTTTTGTATTCCTATAATGAATAGTAAGTATATAAGCGAAAATTATTATTTCATGGACAATTTATCCCCTAAAGTGCATGAGGGAAATTTTCTCATGTGGTGTTCATAGCAATAATATTATTATGTATACGATAATAATATTTTGGAGTAGTTAAGCTAAATACTCCTATATGGATATGTAATTTTACATATCCATATAAAAGACACATATGTGCTAATCACTATTAAATTATATTGAAATCATTTTTAGGTAAGGGGATTCATTTAGATTTAAGGGAATCAAAGAATTTTTATGTTAAATTATCATAGTATAATTATTTCACTTTATGAAATGAAATTTGTATTAAACTTTTTTAAATATAATATTTTTAAATTTGAATAATAAATATCTGAAAAATCAAATTTAAACACTATGATTTTCAGGTTTACTTATGAAAAACATAGTGTTTAAAATGAGGGGGAAGTAAGGTCCTTATATTCTATCAAAAATAAATAAAAAACGAGATACGATTACTCGAAAAAATTTCTATCCTCAAGTGTGTGTGATGAAATCCTAACGTTAGGTTGTACAACATTTACGATTAAAACTGTAAAAAACAATAGTGAAGAGGTGTACGGAATGAAGAATAAAATTATGACAGGATTTTTAATAACATCAATTGTTACTGGAGCGACTATTCCTATCAATACTCTCGCAACGCCAATCGTTCAGGCGGAAACGAAACAAGATAATATAGATATTTCCTCAGCATTAAGAAAAATAGGTGCACACTCCAAATTAACACAAACCTTTATAGATGGAGCCTTAGCAAGTCCGGATGTACAAATTGAAGAAGTTCCATCTTTAAATACAAATCAATTTCTAATTAAACAAGATATGAAAGAGTGGTCATCGGAACTATATCCAAAATTAATTCTACTAAATTCAAAAAGTAAAGGATTTGTAACCAAATTTAATAGCTATTATCCAACATTAAAAGGATTTGTAGATAATAAGGAGGATAAAGAAGGTTTTTTAGATAGACTGGAAGTTCTTCAAGATATGACTATAACAAACCAAGAAAACGTGCAACGTCAGATTAATGAGTTAACAGATCTTAAACTACAGGTAGATAAGAAACTGAAAAACCTTGATACTGATGTGGTAAAAGCACAGAGTCTACTTAGTTCAGAGGGAACAGGAAAAATAGATAAGTTAAAAAATGAAATGCTAAATACAAAAAAATCAATTCAAAATGATTTACAGCAAATAGCATTATTACCAGGAGCTTTAAATGAACAAGGGCTAAAGGTATTCCAAGAAATTTATAGTCTATCAAAAGATATCATTGAACCGGCTGCTCAAACAGCAGTAGTGGCGTATAACAAAGGAAAAGAAATAAATAATGCTATTGTAGAAGCAGAGAAGAAAGCAGAGCAAGAAGCAAATGAAAAGGGAAAATCAGCTATAGAAATTGAAGCTGCCAAAAAAGAAGCACGTGAAGCGATCGAGAAAAGTAAAAAAGGTGAAATTGCTGCAGCTGCAGTTACAAAAACGAAAGAGTATGATCTTATGAAAGTGATTGATCCTGAAAAAATAAAAAAAACGTATAGTACCTTTGCCGAAATTAATAAACTAACAGCAGAGCAAAGAGCATATTTAAATGATTTAGAGAAACAAAATCAAAAATTATATGACTTAACAACTAAATTAACAGTAGCAGATTTACAAAAATCAATGATTCTTTTCATGCAAAATGATTTGCATACATTTGCTAATCAAGTAGATGGAGAAATTGAGCTAATGAAACGTTATAAAGAGGATTTGAATCTAATAAATAATAGTATTACAAAATTATCGACTGAAGTTGATACGAATAACACTCAGTCTCAAAAAGATACATTAAGACGACTAAAAAATGTAATAAATCAACTCGAAGAACAGGTTAATAAATTTTAATATTAAGAATTTAGGTTTAATAAAAAGATAATAACTCAATTGAAAATAAGGAGGAGAATCAAATAATGAAATTTCCATTTAAGGTCATAACTTTGGCCACTTTAGCAACGGTTATAACTGCTACGAATGGTAGTACTATTCACGCACTTGCACAAGAACAGACAGCACAAGAACAGAAAATAGAAAATTATGCGTTAGGACCTGAAGGGTTAAAGAAAGTGTTGGCTGAAACAGGCTCTCATATTCTTGTAATGGATTTGTACGCAAAAACAATGATTAAGCAACCGAATGTAAATTTATCCAACATTGATTTAGGTTCAGGAGGGGGAGAATTAATCAAAAACATTCACCTGAATCAGGAACTGTCACGAATCAATGCAAATTACTGGCTAGATACAGCGAAGCCAAACATTCAAAAGACAGCACGTAATATTGTAAATTATGATGAACAATTTCAAAATTATTACGACACACTAGTAGATACTGTAAAAAAGAAAGATAAGGCAGGCCTCAAAGAAGGAATAGGGGATTTAATCGGTACAATTCATACAAATTCAAATGAAGTTACAGAAGTTATTAAGATGTTAGAAGCTTTCAAAACAAAGTTGTATACAAATACTGTAGATTTTAAAAATAATGTTGGAGGTCCAGATGGACAAGGGGGATTAACGGCTATATTAGCGGGAAAACAAGCACTAGTCCCACAACTTCAGGCCGAAATTGAGAATTTACGTTCTACGCAGAAAGCACATTTTGATAATGTATTAGCATGGTCAATTGGTGGTGGATTAGGAGCAGCTATTTTAGTTATTGGAACGATTGCAGGAGCGGTAGTAATTGTTGTGACCGGTGGCACAGCGACACCAGCTGTTGTTGGTGGCCTTACAGCTCTAGGAGCCGCGGGTATCGGTTTAGGAACAGCCGCTGGTGTTGAGGCATCTAATCATATGAACTCCTATAATGAAATTTCGAATAAAATCGGAGAATTAAGTATGAAAGCTGATCTAGCTAACCAAGCAGTTATTTCACTTACTAATACAAAAGACACTTTAACATATTTGTATCAAACAGTTGATCAAGCAATAATATCTCTAACAAGTATTCAGCAACAATGGAATACAATGGGAGCAAATTATAAAGATTTATATGATAATATCGATCAAATGCAAGAACATAAACTTTCGTTAATACCTGACGATTTAAAGGCTGCTAAACAAAGTTGGAATGATATTCATAAGGATGCAGAATTCATTTCAAAAGACATTGCTTTTAAACAAGAAAAAACAAACTGAAAATTTATATATACGTATAGGAGGAATTGAAATGAATAAAAATTTTCCTTATAAACTACTTGCTGTATCGACGTTTTTAACTCTGACAACAACTACTGTAGTTTCTCCAGTGGCAGCCTTCGCAAGTGAAAGTAAAATGGAACAAACTAGTACCGAAGATATATCTCTTTCTGTAAACAGCGAAAAGATGAAAAAAGCTTTGCAAGATGCTGGGGTATTTGCAAAATCTATGAATGATTACTCTTATTTGTTAATTAAAAACCCAGATGTTAACTTTGAAGGAATTGACATTAAAGGATATACAAATCTACCTAGTCAAATTCTACAAGATCAAAAGAATGCAAGAGAGCATGCTACGAAATGGGATTCACACATAAAAAAACAACTTTTAGATACACTGACGGGGATTGTAGAGTATGATACTAAATTCGACAATTATTATGACACATTAGTAGAAGCGATTAATGAAGGGGATGCAGACACATTAAAAGAAGGCATTACAGATTTACAAGGTGAGATTAAACAAAATCAAGCATATACACAGAATTTAATACAAGAACTAGCTAAGTTAAGGGATAGTATTGGAGAAGATGTCAGGGCATTTGGAGGTCATAAAGATATTTTGCATTCGATTCTGAAAAACCAAGCATCTGGAATTGATGAAGATGAAAAGCGCCTAAATGAAGTTTTAGAGCAAGTAAGACATTTTAAACAAGTAGAATCAGATGGAATAATAACTGTATCAATTCCCTCAATTCCTACGTGGATTGCTGGTGGTGTAATGATAGGGGTAGCAAGAAATAATTTAGGTACGTTAGAGCCAATGTTAGCACAATTACGTCAGACTATAGATTATAAAGTAACATTAAATCGTGTAGTTGGTGTTGCGTATAATAATATTAATGAAATGCACAATGCGATTGGATCAGCTATTAATGCACTTACCTATATGTCTGCACAATGGCATGATTTAGATTCTCAATATTCGGGAGTGCTTAGTCATATTGATAAAGCATCCCAAAAAGCGGATCAAAATAAATTCAAATTCCTAAAACCTAATTTGAATGCAGCGAAAGATAGTTGGAAAACATTGAGAGCGGATGCGTTTACATTAAAAGAAGGGATAAAAACATTAAAAATGGATCCTGTTTCTTCAAAAAAATAGCGGAATACGGTATTTGTTGCAAGGGCATTTATACAGTTATAAAATGATTTTTTGTTCTTTATAAATTGAAAAGACGGAGGTATAATCAGGCCTCTGTCTTTTGTTTTATTGAAATATTTTTATAATTCCATCCTATATGTAGAAAGTAGTTATACAAGTTTGAATTTTTAAGGTGAATGATTTTTATGAATTTTTCCGTGAAACCTAATCTACGATTAGTGAGCTTTATATTCTTATTTTCCTAATTGAATACTTTTATACAATTAGATGGAAGTTAAGAATACTAAATCAAAACATAATAGGTTGTTATTGATGAGTTTATTGTAAAGTTGTTATTTTATGTGTCATCAAATAACATTTATAAACAATTAGAAATAAAGAAAAGGAGACTATTATGAGAAAAAATAGAGTATTAGATACAACATAAATAGCGTAAATAGTTTTTGAGGTAAAAACATGATAAATAAAATAATAGTCCTTACATGTACTAAGGGAAAATGAGGGAGATAATATGGGGAATAACTCAAAATATAAAACTAGAAAAATACTTGCAGCCACCGCTACAGTAACTATGCTTGCAACTGCAATGATTTCTACAACAGATATCATTGCAGAGGAAACAAAGCAGCAAAAAAAAATATCGACATCACTGCAAGAGGGAAAGTCAGTTAAATCAGAAAACAGAACATATACAGTCCCAGGAAAAGGGGATGTTGAGGTACTGAAACAACAGGAAAGAAAAAGTATGGCATTTAGTCCATATGAACCAACTGGTTTATATGCAAAGCCAAATGAACAAATAACGATTAATGTAGAAGGAAATCAAAATATTCAAGCATACATTGGAACGTATTCGTATGATGCTTCTTGGAGAGAAGATTCTAAAATAAAATCATTTACATTAAAACCTGGTATAAACACAATCCAATCTCCAAATGGGGGGATGATTTATTTTTATAATCAACAACAAGGTGGTACCATTCGAACAACAGTCACAACAGGTGGAACGACTACTCCTTTCTTTGAACTAGGGAAGCATACGAAACAAGATTTAATAAACATGCTGGACCAATATCCAAATGCACATGCAGTGGAGTTAAAAGGAGAACGTGTATTAATTACGGCTAGCCCTGCACGTGTTAAGAAATATTTGTTAGGTTCTAATACAGATCCTGTACAACTCTTAAAAAAGATGGATGAAGCTACTCGAATTCAAGACAAAGTAGCTGGATTATCTGAAGAACAAGTAGATAAACATTATGTTCATTAGGTAGAAGAAAATCATTCTCCCGATTATTATATGTATGCATATCCTTATCGAACTGCTTATGTAGGAGATGCAATCCAATACGTGTTAGATATTAATAAATTTATAAAAGATGGCTGGGGTCCCTGGCATGAGGCAGGGCATTTGAGACAGCAATCACCTTGGAAATTTTATGAAATGACAGAAGTACAAAATAATATATACAGCCTTGCAGTAGAAAAAGCATTTACATCTAATCAACCTTTTAGATTGCAACAAGAGGGTGCTTATACTAAGGCGTTTCAATACTTAGAACAATCTAATAAAAATTATGATGAAATTAGTGATGCTTTTGTTAAGCTTGTTATGCTTTGGCAACTACAGTTAGCATATGGAGAGGATTTCTATCCTAAATTGCATCAAATGTATAGAGACATGCCTTCAAATGAACTTCCACAAACTGATGAAAATAAAAAACAATTATTTATGATTTCAGCATCAAAAGTAGCCAAACAAAATTTGATTCCTTTCTTTGAGAAGTGGGGATTACGTCCAAATAACGATACCATTCAAAAAGTGAATGCATTAGGATATCCAATTTTGACAGCAGAGATTTGGAAAGGTACGGATTCTAACCCAATTAAACCAGATAAGCCTAATGGAAATAATATTTTAGAAGGAAAACAGTTTGCATGGTCACTAAAAGGAATTAGTGATTTCGAATTTGCTAAAATCAATTTCAATAAGTCGACAGAAGAAATGCAAATCGACTTAAAAGAAGGCATACCGCACCATTATTTTAATGAAACATATGCGAGTATTAAAGTACAAAATGCATCAGGAAAAGTAGTATATAAGAAAGACATTTATGGAAACAAACAACAAAATGCTGAACTGCAAAAAGTTCCAGTCAAAGTAGGAGATTATATTGAGTTAACACATCTAGAAGGTGTGCATAGAGCTATTTTCACAAATGTAGACAACAGTAAACAAGAGAGCTTTGGAAAAAAAGCCATATACGAAGTTACAAAGGATGGCCTGAAAACAGTAAATCAAATTGTTAATCCGAAACCAGATACAGAGGCTCCGACACAGCCACAAGAATTATATGCAAGCAACCTTACTTCTAACAGTGTAGAGCTAAAATGGAATGCTTCTACAGATAATGTAAGTGTAAAAGAATATCAGGTATTACGCGATGGACAATTGATTCAAACAGTACAAGGAACGACGTATACTGATCAAAACTTAACAGTTAATAAGGAATATAAATATGCAGTGAAGGCTGTAGATGCAGCTGGAAATACATCAATTCAAAGTAACATTCTTCCGGTAAAAACAAAAGATCAAAATACATCTTATGAGAAATGGGATCCAAAGAAGGCGTATACAAAGGGAGATAAAGTAGAACATCAAGGGAAAGTGTATGAAGCTATTCAAAATCATCAAGGAAATGGTGACCCGAATTGGATATTTGCTTTATCGTTATGGAAACCACTTACAATCAAGTAATATGTAAGAATTAGATGTGAAGATAGAACAACATAAATGGGGGCAGTGTTTTAAAGAATTACTGGATGTTGCTTGAATTTTGATAGATTTCTCTATTAAGTTAGTATTCAAAAATAAAAATAAGAAAAGGAAGTAGATTAGTGATGAGTCAGAAAACAAAGAAAAGGTTCAATAAAGTTATTATCATTACCGCAGCATGTAGCATGTTTTCTATGTTTGGAACGTCTATTTCGCACACTAAAGCTGCAACACATTCAGCTGCTCCAGCAGTTTATGTCAGTCCCCAGAATATACCTGCCTCAGATATTATTAGTATAGACTGGTCACCAGTTCAGACTCCACCTTATACGTACTGGGCTGTACACAACTGGAATGCAGGTGGTGAAGCTGGAGGATATGCTGGTTTTCAACAACAAAGTGGATTTGATGAAAATGGAAAACGTACTTTACATTTTGCTTTATGGGATCCAATTTCCTCTAAAGAAGCAATAAAGGCCGAATACTTATCTCCGAATTCGCAAGCTGGGCCCTTTGGAGGAGAAGGAACAGGAATGAAGGTTCAAACAACTTATGGTTGGAAAGACTACAATTGGTACAGAATGACAATGCGTTCATGGCAAGAAAATGGTCATACTAAATTTGGACAATGGCTGAAAGATATAACAAATAATAAATGGAATCAAATTGCAATTATGGATTTTCCTGTTGCTAATGTTGCTTTTAATCATGGATTAGGAATGTTTCAAGAAGACTGGGCTGATAGTGGACAGAATGTTCGAGAAGCGCGCCTGAAAAATGGTTATAGCCGAAAGTTAGTAGATAAACAATGGAGTTCTTGGAATAATCAAAATATTTCAGGGACACATGATAATACTTATCAATATGATGGAGGAGCCACTTCAGAATATGTATGGGTCAAAGCAGGAGGTAATACGCAGTCTACCATTGGATCAGGAAAAATATTCACGCTAAATCAACCTACTCAACCTGAAATAGGAAAACTAGATTTTGATATCCAATCTATATATTATGAAAATGAAAAATTAAATGTATCTTGGAAACTAAAAGAAAATAGTACACCGCAATTTAAGGGGAAAATTGAAATCTATAACAATGAAAATATGACGGGCCAACCTATTAACGTAATTGATGATATTAAATCTTATCAAAATGGAATCAGTCAATCTATATCATTATCAACAAATGCTTATGCAAAAATTGTATTAACGGATTTATTTGATCAAACTGTTGAGAAAAAGGTACAAATCAAAAATGAATCTCCAAACATTTTTGAAGGTAAAGAATTTGCATGGTCGCTGAAAGGGATTGGAGATTTTGAATTTGCGAAAGTAAATTTAAATAAATCAACAGAAGAAATGCAAATTGATTTAAAAGCAGGTGTACCACATGACTACTTTGATAGTACATATGCAAGTATTAAAGTGCAAAATACATCAGGTAAAGTGATCTATAACAAAGAGATTTATGGAAACAAACAGCAAAATGCTGAATCACAAAAGGTACCAGTCAAAGTAGGAGATTATATCGAGTTAACACATTTAGAAGGTGTGCATAGAGCTACTTTTACAAATGTCGATAATAGTAAGCAAGAGAGTTTTGGAAAAAAAGCCATATACGAAGTTACAAAAGAAGGTCTGAAGAAAGTAGAAAAAATGCCAGAAGCAACAATCTTAGATGGAAATCAATTTGCATGGTCATTAAAAGGATATAGTGATAGAGAAATTGCAAAAGTAGATTACGATAAAACGGCAGAAGAGATGAAGATAAAACTAGAAGCAGGTGTACCACATTCCTACTTTGCTAGTACGTATGCGAGTATTAAGGTCCAGAATTCTTCTGGAAATGTTCTGTACAATAAGGAAATCGTGGGAAATAAACAACAAAATGCTGAAAGCCAAACTGTGCCAGTCAAGGTAGGGGATTACATTGAATTTACCCATATAGAAGGAGAAGCAACAAAGGAGAAAACGCGAGCAACTTTAACTAACCTTGAAAATAACAAAAATGAAACCATTGGAAAGACAGCAAGGTATCAAGTTACAAAAGAAGGCCTGAAGAAAGTAGAGAAAATGCCAGAAACAACAGTATTAGATGGAAATCAATTTGCATGGTCGTTAAAGGGATATAATGATCGAGAAATCGCAAAAGTAGAGTATAACAAAGCAACAGAAAAAATGCAGATTAAATTAGAAGCGGGGGTACCCCATTCCTATTTTACTAGTACGTATGCAAGCATTAAAGTTCAAAACTCATCGGGCAATATTTTGTACAATAAAGCAATTGTAGGAAATAGACAACAAGCTGCTGAGAGCCAAACTGTTACAGTCAAAGTAGGAGATTATATTGAGTTTACTCATACAGAGGGAGAAGCACAAAAGGAAAAGACACGTGCCACACTTACTAATCTTGAGAATAGTAAACAGGAATATATAGGAAATAAAAGGATATATCAGGTTACCTCTATGGGATTATTAATAAAGTCATAGATTTCACTACAAAACTTAAATTATTGATTTATATAATATATAAAAATCTTAACTATTATACGCATTAAAAAATGCTCAAGAGAAAATAGATTGGCGGGTATAGTATGAACATATTTAAAGGTTTTCTAATTGCATCAATTGCAATGACAACATTTGTAGGAACAGATCTAATACTACAAAATGATAGAATTCATAATAAAGTTTACGCGGAATCTTATAATGTCACATACAAAGAAACAGATTCACAGGAAGAACAATTAATTGTAAAGTTTAAAAATGAAATTGACTTACCTTATGAAGATGGTATTGAGAAACGAATAAAAAATGGGAATTATGATAACAATTTAAAGAAGTTATTTTCCGAAAATACGGAACTTACTTTGAATCGCCTGTTCTCATCTGTAAATCCGATAGAGATTGAAAAACTATCATTACACTCTAAATCATTTACTAATCAATCAGCTAACAATTTATTAAATTATTATATTGTACAAGCTCCTAATAACATAGAAATAGAATTATTACTGAAAAAATTTGAAACATCACCTCTTGTAGAGGAAGCTTATATACCAGAAAAGCAAATTTTGACACCCCCTGAAATACAACAGTTACCAGATTTATCTGTTAATCCGTACGATGATCCTAGATTTAAAAATCAAGGATATCTTGAAGCGGCACCAAAGGGAATTAATGCCTCGCATGCTTGGAGCATTAAAGGTGGTGACGGAAAGGGTACTACTTTTGTGGATATGGAATATGGATGGTTATTGAACCATGAGGATTTAGTCAATAAAAATATAAAGCTAATGTCTGGACAGAATATAAGTCAGCATAGAGCTCATGGTACTTCTGTATTAGGAATTGTTTCATCCGAAGATAATCAAATTGGAAATATTGGAATTGCACCAAGAGCAAATGTAAAAGTAATATCCCAAATCAGGGATAATGGAATTTATAATACAGCGGATGCCATTTTAAGTGCTGTACATAATTTACAAGCAGGGGATATTCTTTTATTAGAGGCACAAGCTTCGTATGATGGGTATGGGGAGAAATATTTACCTGTAGAAGTACATCCAGATATTTTTGATGCGATTCGTGTTGGTACAGATAAAGGCATCATTATTATAGAAGCTGGCGCAAATGGTTCAAACGACTTAGATAATTTTAAAGATCGTAATGGAAAAAAATCTTAAATCGAAATAGTCCAGACTTTAAGGATTCAGGTGCTATTATGGTTGGGGCGGGATCATCAACTGTTCCACACAAACGTTTATGGTTTTCAAATTATGGAAGCCGATTAGATGTATATGGATGGGGAGAAAATGTTGATACAACATCTGCAAATCCGAGTCAAAATACTACAAATTTATATACACCAACATTTAGTGGAACATCAAGTGCTTCACCAATTATTGCTGGGGCAGCAACTTCGATTCAAGGTATTGCTAAAGAACACCGAGGTTCTCCTTATACACCAGCCGAATTAAGAAATATCTTAAGTAATCCAAATACAGGAACAAAATCTCAAGATCCATGGAATGATAGAATAGGTGTTTTACCTAATCTAAAATCTATATTAGATAACTTAGGTTTTAATCCAGATATACCAAACTCTTCTAATATTTTAGAAGGAAAGCAGTTTGCATGGTCACTAAAAGGAATTAGCGATTTCGAGTTTGCTAAAATCAATCTCAATAAGTCGACAGAAGAAGTGCAAGTTGATTTAAAGGCAGGCATACCACATCACTATTTTAATGAAACATACGCGAGTATTAAAGTACAAAATGCATCAGGAAAAGTAGTATACAATAAAGACATTTATGGAAACAAGCAACAAAATGCTGAAACGCAAAAAGTTCCAGTTAAAGTAGGAGATTATATTGAGTTAACACATCTAGAAGGTGTGCATAGAGCTACTTTCACAAATGTAGACAACAGTAAACAAGAAAGCTTTGGAAAAAAAGCAATGTATGAAGTCACAAAAGAAGGCTTGAAGAAAGTAGAAAAAATGCCAGAAGCAACAATTTTAGACGGAAATCAATTTGCATGGTCACTAAAAGGAATTAGTGATTTCGAGTTTGCTAAAATCAATTTCAATAAGTCGACAGAAGAAATGCAAGTTGACTTAAAAACAGGCGTACCGCATCATTATTTTAATGAAACATATGCGAGTATTAAAGTGCAAAATGCATCAGGGAAAGTAGTATACAATAAAGACATTTATGGAAACAAACAACAAAATGCTGAATTGCAAAAAGTTCCAGTTAAAGTAGGAGATTATATTGAGTTAACACATTTAGAAGGTGTGCATAGAGCTACTTTCACAAATGTAGACAACAGTAAACAAGAGAGCTTTGGAAAAAAAGCAATGTACGAAGTTACAAAAGAAGGTCTGAAGAAAGTAGAAAAGATGCCAGAAGCAACGGTTTTAGACGGAAATCAATTTGGTTGGTCTTTAAAGGGATATAGTGATAGAGAAATCGCAAAAGTAGATTATAATAGGGCTACAGAGAAAATGCAGGTGAATTTAGAAGCAGGTGTACCACATTCTTACTTTAATAATACGTATGCAAGTATTAAAGTACAGAATTCATCCGGTAGTGTTGTGTACAATAAGGAAATAGTAGGAAATAGACAACAAACTGCTGAAAGCCAAGCCGTGCCCGTAAAAGCGGGAGATTATATTGAGTTTACCCATATAGAAGGGGAAGCGGTAAAGGAAAAGACACGTGCTACACTTATTAACCTTGAGAATAATAAACAAGAATATATAGGTAAAAAAAGAACCTATCAAGTTACTTCTACGGGATTAAACAAAATAGATTAACATGAAAAACATTCAAATTATTAGTAAGATGCTAAATAGTCGTTCATTATGAACGGCTATTTGGCTTTTATTTATATAAAAGTGAAATATAATTCAATGTTTAATGATTTATCAGAAGTAAAAAGGTAGGTATTATATAAGAGAAAATGAATAATTTATGCAGAGCTTGTATATGGTGTTATTATTTAACTATTCTAAAATCAATTGATAAAAACGCTGGAATGTTTTTTAGAAAACAACTGACTCCATAGGTGGAATTTGGAAGATTAATTCTATTTTGGAGTTTATTTTTATAAAGAAATTCACATACGTGGATTAGTATTAAGATTCAAAATGTAAAATATCTAAAGACCTAAGTACAAGCACACATTTTAAATAAAAAAAGTGAGAAGAATGAATAATATTCTTCTCACTTTTAGCAATTAGGGTCGGCATATACATAAATATGCGTTTGAGTGGAATTTTGGATGAAAAATCCACATGCATAGTATACCAAAATATTTAAGGCCCTTCGTATGCAATATTGCATACGAATAGTAGGTGGATATAATAGTTAACTTACTTCTATTAAAAGTAAAATGTGTTTATATTAAAAAAGTTAAAATCCAATTGAAGCTGGTTAAGATCTTAATTCTTCATAGCTACCTAATTAATCAATTTTAGCTACTGAGTAGGAAAGAGTTAATTAATTTGAAAATGATTTGAGTAGGTAAATTCTCTATTATACTTAATTACTGCAATATATGTCCCTTTAGTATATACATTTGTAATTGGTGTTCTCCAAATTTCTAATCCTTTAGGCATAGTAATAAATTCTGGTTCAATTGTAATAAAGCGTTGTAAAGTGCCGTCAGGGTGAACCTTGAAAATCTTCATTTTGGTACCAAAATGCGCTCTACCAAAACGTTGAGTTAAGTAGAAAGTATCTCCTGTTATGAGGTATTCCATATTCCAGTCGGATTGGTATGTACTATTCTCAGCTTCCTCCAATTCATTAATGGTTTTAAATCCTTAATCGTCATTAAAAGGATCAGAATCTGTGGTTTTAACTTCTTTTATTGGTGAAATTATTTCAATGCTAGTCATACTTCCTAATAACAAGGTTCCAGTTAATACGATTTTACTTAATTTCATTATCTATAGAAGTGTAATGTCACTAAAGTGAGATAGGATACAGGCTAATATTGAGAAATGTAAAGTTTGTAGAGTTTGAAACAAATTAAAGAAGTAACATAAGGGATTTACGCATATAGTAATGTCGACGGATAAAGTTGACAGAATATTCATTTTGATAAGATGAAATGATAGTATTTTTATCTTATAATATTGTTACTACGATGAAATAAGGCTAATATTTAGTTAACTTAAAAATTAAATTCAGATAGGAAGAGGATAATGAAGACCAGAGATAATTATAAAATTATTGTGATTGGCGCTGGGACTGCAGGACTATCTTCTACTGCACATTTGTTACGAAATGTATCCATATTGAAAGAAAGTATAGCTATTATTGATTCATCTAAAAAACATTACTTCCAACCACTATGGAGTTTAGTTGGGGCTGGAATTGTTTCAAAGGAATGTACGATGCGTGATCAAGAATCACTTATTCCAAAAGGAGCAACGTGGATTCCTAAAAGTGTTGTTAAGTTGTTTCCAAATCAAAATAAGATACTTTTAGATGATGGAATGCTACTTGAATATGAGATTCTTATTGTAGCAGCCGGTATACAAATAAATTGGGGTGGTATTAAAGGCTTAAAGGAGTCTATTGGGACTAATGGGGTTTGTAGCAATTATTCTTATAAATATGTTGATTCTACTTGGAGAGAAATTGAAAAATTCAAAGGAGGAAATGCGATTTTTACCCACCCCAATACTCCTATTAAATGTGGTGGCGCCCCACAAAAAATTATGTATTTAGCAGAAGAGTATTTTTATAATAGCGGTTTGAAAAACAGAAGTGAAGTAATGTTTTATTCTGCGAACGCTAACATATTTCAGGTACCGCGTTATGCTGAAACATTAGAACAAGTACTAGAAAGAAAGCAAATTATAACGAACTATAATAAAAACTTAGTAGAAATTATCGCTGAAAAGAGAGAAGCAATTTTTGAAGATACACAAACACTGAAACGAGAAACAGTACCATATAGTATGATACATGTTGTTCCACCAATGGGACCACCTAACTTTATTAAAGAAAGTGAGATAAGTGATCATCAGGGGTGGGTAGATATAAGTCCTTATACTTTGCAGCATGTAAAATATAAGAATATTTTTGGACTTGGAGATTGTACCAATTTACCTACATCTAAAACTGGAGCGGCAATTCGAAAACAAATACCTGTCTTAAAACAAAATATTTTGGACGCACTTAATGGAAGAGACTTGCAGGCTAATTATGATGGGTATACATCCTGTCCGATTGTTACAGGATATAAAAGTCTTATACTCGCTGAATTTAACTATGAACATGAGCCTCAAGAAACGTTTCCATTTAATCAAGCGAAAGAACGGTATAGTATGTTTTTACTTAAAAGGTATATGTTGCCCTATATGTATTGGAATTTAATGTTGAAAGGGATTCTATAAGGAAAGATAGAGAGTTGTTGTAACAACCGAGAAGTAATTTGAAATAAGTATTTGGAGGGAATAGCTATGCTTTTAAAATATTTTTATGATGAAAAATTAGCTCATGCTTCCTATTTAGTTGGTTGTCAGAAGGAAGGCGTAGCAATTGTTATTGATCCTAGCCGCTATATAGAACAATATATAGAATTTGCTAAAAAAGAGGGAGTGGAAATAATTGCTGTGGCTGAGACTCATATCCATGCAGATTTTCTATCTGGGTCTAGAGAACTTTCCCTTCTTTTTAATGCAAATTTATATGTATCAGATGAAGGAGATAGTAATTGGAAATATCAAAATCTTAACGAGGGCCGATACAATTTGGTTAGAGAGGGAACAGAGTTTAAGGTTGGTCATATAAAATTCAATGTCATTCATACTCCAGGGCATACGCCTGAAAGTATTTCCTTTTTAGTAACCGATACAAGTCAAAATAATTATACGAATGATAAACCGATAGGAATATTCACAGGTGATTTTATATTTGTAGGAGATATAGGTAGACCCGATTTATTAGAAATTGCTGTTGGTATTAAAGATACCGCAAAAATAGGAGCGAAACAATTATTTGATTCTATACAAAAAATAAAAATACTCCCCGATTATTTGCAAATATGGCCATCACATGGTGCAGGAAGTGCATGTGGAAAAGCATTAGGAGCAATTCCAACTTCCACATTAGGTTATGAAAAGATGTTTAATTGGGCGTTTCAATGTAATGATGAAGATAATTTTATATCGAATTTATTGACGGGACAGCCAGAGCCTCCAAAGTATTTTCCATTAATGAAGCATTTAAATAAGTATGGTCCACCAACTCGTAAGAAGAGAGAGATTACTGCTATTCATATAATAGAAGAACTTCAAGAAGTGATGAGGGGTGTTCAGCAAATAGTTGATATAAGGGATGTAGAGTGTTTTGCTGCTGGCCACATCGAGAAGTCAATTAACATACCTTATAACAATTCTTTCACAACTTGGTGTGGGGGGATATTAGATTATAAAAAAGAAACTTTAATAATTTTAGATGCGGAAAATGTTAAAGTGGAGGAAGTTATTAGAGACTTTGAGTCCATTGGCTTAGATAATATTATTGCTTTTGCACCTTCAAAGGTAATTCAAAGATTCCATAGTTTAGAGATTTATAAGGAAAAAACATCAAATGAATTATATCCGTTAATAAAAGATGGAAGTGTAAAGGTTATCGATGTGCGTAGTAAAAAAGAGTGGGATGAAGGACATCTTCATGATGCAATACATATCACTTTAGGTAATCTACTTAAACGGCTAGATGATGTACCGAAAAATTGTCCAATAGTTTTACAATGTCGAACGGGGTTACGTTCCGCTATAGCAGCTAGCATTTTACAAAAAGCTGATATAAAGAAAGTAGTTAATTTAAAGGGGGGATTTCTTGCGTGGAAAAAAGAAGGGCTCCCCTATACAACATGTAATCAAGAAATTTGAAATATATCAAAAGAGTCAAATGGAAAGAAAATAGAATCATTTGAAATAATCTAAGGGGATAAATAATAAAATTCAATTGCTATCAGTATGGGATATATAAACTAAAAATGATTTATTAAAGCCGCATTAAACGATAAAATTAAGCACGAATATGCTGATGTGTATCTATTCTATCAAAGTACATAAAACTAAAATATTCGAACGAATTCAAAAAAACGAAACCCCTTACCCTTAACTTAAGAATTTCGGCTTTGATGTTATATCATGGAATTGCTATAGAAATGGTATCTGGCATATTTACTGCAATAGAGTTATAAGTTCTTAAATTCCTTAAATTAGAAACTTGTACTTGATTACCGTAGTTAAATTGTTGCCCTTTTAAAAGAACTGGTCAGATAAAAAAGAAAAATCTATTGGTTAGCATTTAACCGAAAGATTTTTCTTTGAATTAGCGTCTTTTACATCATAATTATTGAGGAAGGGAAGTTCGACTGAGAAGTGCTGTCAAATAAAAGAATAGGCTAATCTAATTTCTAATGGTCCCAGTATCTTTTATTTTGACGTGTGTTTTTACAGTTATTTTAGCCTCTGCTAACGCTTGCAACCAATCTCCTTTTACTTTTTTCCACTCTTTATATTGAAAAGCTCTAGCATATAGGGATAGTCCGATTGGATCAATTTTATTCTGCTGTATTTCATTCAACATATTTTGTAAATTATTATTCATTTCTTTTTGAATAGCACTTTTTAAATTATTTATATTTTTTTTATTATCATAATGCTCCTTAATTAAATTTGCATTGGTTTTTTCTATTAAAGCTACATTAGCATATATATTGAAATTAAATACAAACTTTCCGTTTTGAAAATTAACATCTACCTTCCTTGTCGCGTTCTGTACGAAGATAGAAGTGTTTGTTTTTTTGTTGGACTTTTTAGGAGGAAGCACAAGGTGTAGTATCATTCGGCCGTTACTTTTTGAGTTATTTATAAGATTGAAAAATTTAACATCTTTTTTAGGGATATGAGTTAAAAATTTCCCTTTTCGATTTAAAAATGCAATTCCTACTGTGTCGATTTCATTCTTTGTTTTTTTGATAATTGGAACAGTTTGTGTCATTCCTTCCTCATTTTGTTCTCTCATTAATTGTTGAATTGTAGAAGAGATGGATTGGTTATTTTGAATTGAGGATTCGATTACACCATTGATATAAGATGGTAGTGATGGTTTACTAGGCTTATGAATTTTAAAAATTTCTTCTGTTGGCCCATCTACAAGTACTACTTTAGCATTAATGGTAGCGTAAGGATCACGGTAAGAAGAATCAAGCTCCTGCAACCAATTCTCTTCTTTTGCTAATTTTTTTCCAATTAAAATGATTTCAGCTTTGGAGGCTGTCATATAGCCCGTTAACTTTGTATCTATCTTACTGAATCCAGTATATACAGTTGATGCTTGTGTCCAATGCTCTATAGTACTTTTTGGCTGTTTATGATGAAACAGTGGTATGCTTGTGCCAACTTTTATGTCTCCATTAGGGGCCTTATCCAAGCCAATTAACAGGATTAATGAAACCTTCTCAAGAGGAATTCTCTGACTACAACCAATTAAATATACACAACAAATTACAATCCATATCCACTTTCGAATCAATGTTGCCTCCTCCTAGTAACCCAAGTAAAAAGAATACTGTAAGCGAAAAATAAGATTGGTAATAGAATAAAGAAAATGACATTTAAGATATCCATAAGAGAATATATAAATAAATATTGATCCACATCGGGATTTAGTAAAATAAATAAGCCAACAATAAATAATATAAAAGCAAGCAGTGCCCAATTGCGGGCATTTTTTTGAAGTGAAATGGTCACAGATTCAAAACTGAAAAATAAATACGGATATATCGTAGTGGAAAATACAATTAAATAGTAAGCGATATATATAATTTCTAATCGTTCCATGAAAGAAAAACGAACCCCTTTTAATAGATGAAATACTGGCCAGATTACGTCTTTTATCCCCTCTGGACTAAAGTATATATAAGAAAGAATAGTCACATATAGATAGAAAAACATGGTTCCAGTATTCGCTATTAGTAGTCCTTTTATGGCTTTTTGTTTTTTTTGTAAGAACGGGTATATATAATATGCAATTTCTAAGCCAGCATAAGGAGTAATGGTTTCTTTTGTTGCCTTTACAATAGGGTATAATCCATCTTTAAAAATAGGTAGTAGGTGTAAAGGGGTGTAGTTAGTCTTTAGTGAAAAAAGAAGAAATAGTGGCATCCAAGTAGTGAAGAAGAAAACAAGCATAGAATAACTAGTAAGAGCCCTTAACCCACTCAGAACTAAAATAATAAAAGGTAATAGTAATAATATGGTGATTTGATAAGCAGGAGTGGAAGGGAATATCCACACTTTTACAATATCAGTTGCCTTTAATAAAGTATTAAAGCCAGCAAAGAATAGATAAAAGGCATATAAAAGAAAAAGAATTGTCCCTATCCATTTCCCAAAGTATGTTTTTAAGATTTGTGAGAAATTTTTGTTAGGATTTTTTTGTAACATTAATATAATACATATGCCTATTATAGAAGTAACTATCCATCCAAGAATGATTGAAATCCAGCCATCTGTGCCAGCAGTAGTAGCAAGTGGGCTTGGCATAATTAACATACCTGATGCAAGTTGCAGTGAATGAATGAAAATAATAAATTCGAATAAAGTTATGTTTTGAAATTTAAGATTCCCCATGCGAACCACCTTCTTTTTTCTTTTTTTGTTTCGGCTGTCCTGTACTCGAGCGGGTGGTAATCATAGAAATAGGAAATCTTACAAAAGAATCTTTTAACTCTTGGAGCCGAAATGGCGCGATTGGCAATCCGTATGGTGAACCATAGGAAGTTAGTGAAACAAAATGAGCAAATAAGAGCATTAATCCACTAACAATACCTACAATCCCATAAAAGTATGCCAATAACATCATTGGGAAACGAATAAGGCGTATAGAACTAGATAAATCATAATTAGAAACAATAAATGATGCAATGGCTGTAATAGATACGATAATAACCATAACGTTACTTACAAGACCAGCTTGAACAGCTGCTTGTCCAATTACAATCCCTCCAACAATTCCAATGGTTTGTCCAATGGGTTGTGGTAAGCGAATACCAGCTTCACGTAGCATTTCTAGTGTAATTTCCATTATAAAAGCTTCCAATAAGGGAGAGAAAGGGACTTTGACTCTAGATGTTGCAATAGAAGTGTATAAATCTATAGGAATGATTTCAAAGTGAAAAGAGACTATAGCAATATAAAATGCGGGTAAAAAAATAGCTATAATAAATCCTGCAAATCGTAATAAACGAAAAAATGATGCAATGAGCCAATGAATATTATAGTCATCTGGAGTTTGAAAAAATCCAATTAAATTCATTGGAACAACCATTGCACCAGGGGATCTATCCATTAACACTGCTACTTTTCCATCAAGTATATGATTTGCAATGGCGTCTGGGCGTTCGCTTAAATAAGCCTGTGGAAAAGGAGTCCAATTTTGATCTTTTGTATAATTAGATAGTTCCCCAATACTCAATACCGCATCTGTTTTAATTTTACAGATTCTAGTTTCTATTTCTTGGACTATATCTGCGTTTGCTACATCCCCTAAGTAAATTAAATAGACTAAAGAAGTAGCGCGTTCTCCAATTGTCATTTTTTTAATTTTCAATTCAGTAGAAGGAATATATCGACGAATTAAGCCTATGTTTTTTGTGGCATTCTCAATAAACCCATCATGTGAGCCTTTAATGGTAACTTCTGAAATGGGTTCTTGAATCGCTCTTTCTGCCCAGCCTTTTGTATTTATTAGAAGGGACCTCTTTTCTCCTTCCATAAACAGTACACATTGTCCCTCAAGTAATCCTTCTTTAATTTCATTCCACGTATATACTATTTTGGTATGAGTAGCAATAATATTAGAATTAAATATTTGACTGTCTTCATTCACTTCTTGTAATAATGGTGTAACAACATTTCCTTTTAATGCAACACCATCTGTAAGGCCTTCAAAATAATATAGTAAAATATTCGTGTTTGTTTTTAATTGCAAAGGATGTTCAATCAAATCTGCACTAATATCAAAGATGTTATCTAATGTATTTTTAAGTTCTTTTAAGTTACTTGTTTGGATTTTTTCAATGGTTTTATCTGTCTTTGTTTCTAGGGTCTTTTCATTTAAGGACAAAATTGACACCTCTTTAATATATAACGATTAGTTGTAGTTATTATTTTTATATGTTTGAATTTTATTCACTAATTTAAACGGATTGAGATCAAGAATAATTAAAATGGAAGTACTATATTATAAATTCAATAATTGAGAGTAAAAAAGTAGATGTAATTTGTGTAGAAATCTAAGTATCAAGATAGAAGTGAAATTTGAATGATTATAATAAAAAAGAACCCTTGATAGGTTCTTTTTAATAGTTGGTAAATATGTTGTCAACAATAGATGGCGATAAAGGTAGTAATTTAGATGTCTTTATGTTACTCAGTTGAATTTTGTAGGAAGAATTATTTTTTCATACCTCAATGCTCAATAAAAAAGGACAGTTCATTTATTTTGGTGTTTTAGTGTATTTGAATTTTGCACGCTAACAAATTTTGTTTAGGGACAAAATGTGAAGTTTTATTCTGAAATAACAGAAAGTTAATGCGGCAAAATTCCTATTGGTAATTTGGATAGGTATCAAATATTTCTTTGGCCTTATTTTCTTGATATGACCGTACGTTTATATGTTTCTAAGAGAAAGAAATATTTTCATTTTTATTACCATCTATTGTTTGATTAAGATGGTAACATGAAAATGAAACGTTTACAACCAGAAAATAAAGAAAAAATATTAAAATACGACTTTTTTCGACAAATATTCCTATAAAACGTTTTGTAGGAATTAGAAATAACTAAATTAGTAATAATAGCTTAATATATCAAAGTGAAATTCAATGAATAAGAGTCCAAAGGCATGAATTTAAATGATAATGTTATAATTTTCTTTTTTGAACTGTAAGTGTTTTACAAGTATAGTTAAACTTTAATCCAACTAGCATTTCTTCCTTTTGTCACTAGCTTAATATGGCCAAACAATTGCAAGGAATTTAAAGCCTTACTGATTGTACTCTCTGCTATGTCTGGATATGTGTTACGAATACACTCCTTAGTAAAGGGGTGTTTTTGTTTAAGGATAAAATCCTGAATTCTCTCCACTTTAGTATGCTTACATATAGAATCTAGAACTGTATTATGAAGATCTTTGTATGCCTCTAATATAATAGTTAAAAACGTTTTTAACCAAAAGCTACTATTATGTTCCTCGCAGTACCAATTTACCGAAGATTTATAAATCGAATTGTAATATTCAGATTCATTTTTCTTAATGTATTTATCCAGACATACATATTTTACAAATGTATTTCCACTCTTAATTAATAGCAATTGCATTAACATAAGTGCCAATCTGCCGTTTCCTTGATTAAAAGGGACTATGCAATAAAAATTAAATATAAAACGAGCTATTAATAAAAGTGAATGATGGCCCTTACTAGAATTTAATGAGTTATATTGATCACATAAATGTTCCATTACTTGTGGAATAAGCTCATGTGGAAGAATGCGGTAACTATTTAAGTGCATTCCGTTTTCAGGAATACCTGGAATAGTAAACGGTTTTTCGCGCCATTTGGCACTGTCAGAGGTAATGTAATGTATTAATTGAAAATGTAATTCCTGTATAGTCTCCGGATTGATTAATAAATCACAGGAATTCTTATGCACAAAAGTAAGTGTTTGATAAAAACAAAAGATAGCATCTTCCGAGATATTTTGAGGTACTATATCATCTAAAATAAGTTCTTTTAATCTTTTATTTGGGACTTTTATATCTTCATAGGTAGTAGTAAAGTTTTTTATGTAATGAAGTGGTATGGTTTTTTCTAAGCTAGTAAATATATCAGGATTTTGTTCCTGATAAGCAGCTAATTTTCCTTTTAATTCACTAATTTCACTGATTATATTTAATAGTCTCCTTTTTAATTCAATATTTTTATACTTGTCATCGAAAAAATTTCTCATTTTTATTCCCCCTGTAACCCCTTAACATGCTGTTACATAAATCTTTCCATTCTAAAGATAGTTTACAACATTATTTCAAAATAACAATATATTTATTTTGATTTTGAACTTATTTTAGAATCAAAATTGTTATTTAAATTTGATTAACGAGTTAGAACTTATAATTAATCATGTTTGAATAAAGAATGAATATACACAGATAGAAATTATAGTTTGAATTAAATTCCTTGTTATGAATTTACGAGATGAAAATATAATTTTAGAATTATTATTAGTGTAGTTTGCTGTATTATTGCTGGGAATTTACTAGAAAGTAACTAATTTTCACAAATAAAATAAAGAAATCTTAAAGAGGAATCAATAGGATCTAATTTGAATAGGCATAATCCTAACATTAAATGTGCAAATGTACAATAATTAAATGAAAAAAATATGAAAATATCGACTTTTTTCGACAAAATAAATTAGATGGAAAAACAATCAAATGTAAGAAAATTGTTGCTTTAGATGATCTCTGCATTTCATAAATTAATATTGAAGGAATCATCAAATGATTTTTATGAGTAATAAAAGAGTAGATATATAAATTAAATTGTGACAATTATAAAGTTAGTATTCTCCATTTTCACTATTTAATTTAACAAATTTAATAATAGTAAGGTGACTTTTCTATATTTAATATAAGTATTTGATGGGGGATGCTTATAAAAGTGTCATTTTCTATATATCCATGTAGCATTTAGCACTTGTATTGCGAAATATTTTGACATAAGTTAATTTAAATATTAGGCACAGAAACATTTTAAGGAAAAGACTCAGTATAAAAGTACCCTGAAAAACGTTTCACCCTAAAAACGTTTTTCCTCAAGAGATTTTCTCAGAAGCACTAAAGTTTTTTAATTTGTTTCTGTGCCTTATTAGATAAAAATAATATAATAAGTTGTTTAGAAAAGGTGAAAAATTCCCCCATTATAAAAAATTCATGTCACTTAACGTCCGTATTTTCTAGTTAAAGTAGGAATTTAAAGAAAAGGAAAGGGCTAGCTCTAGTTATAATTAGTGCAATAAATAGGGGGCTACTCAAATTTTTTGTTTGATTTAGTAAAATTATAAACGAGTTAATTCAGTATAAAAAATGTAATGTTACACAATTGACGAAGCTTTTAAAAATGCAACAATCCACTGTTTCCCAACATTTATCGAAAATGAGGGGTAAGGTGCTAAAGGCTAAAAAAAAGGTTTAGAGATGTATTATATTACTAATCTAAAGGCGATTCAGATTGTTGGAATTTTAGGTTTGTAAATAAACAAAACTTCAAACATTTCATTATAAGTAAAACGCAGAATAATCCCCCACAAATACGTGGGGGATTTCTTTTATGAAAATAATATCAGTCTTTTTGAGGAGTGATACGATGGTCACCATGAACACTATAAGAAGGGCGAGAGTGCCACCATATTCTAATGTACTAGTAAAAGAAAAATTTTAAAAGTGCTAAAACGCTTTATATTTCTCAATATAATTTATGTTGCAAAAATCTTTTAATTTCATCAAAAGCTAAGTGACGATTACCAGACTGACAATGTTGTTCACCGCCAGTTTTCTTAGTGAAAACTACAGAAGTGGTGGTGGCTGCATTACATAGCTCCGATTCGATTTGCGGTAATCGGCTAATTGGAACGTACTGATCGTCTTCACCAGCGAGGAGCAATACTTCTTGATTTATGAACTGACAGATTCCTGCCATCGTATGCTTTTCAAATTTTTTAAGTAAGTTAAATGGCGTTTTTTCGCCTGTATTTTCCATACCCTTTTTAACTTTCCAGTTCAGGTCGATGCTGGTGGCCATCATTTGTTTAAACATGGTATTAATTGTGTCAGATGTGGTTGTAAATAATTTCGCAATCAAAATTTGGATTTTTTGTGAATCTTTATTGTTTTTTTTTTAACTCTTTACTACATAATGTTACAAAATAGAATTAATTTGCCTAATTTTAGCCCCATAGCAAGTCAATAAATAAACTAAATGTGTTTATGTTATTGAACTATTAATATATTAGTAGGTAATTTGTTCGTTTATTCTTATATTGCTATTATATTAGCGTAAACAATATATTGGGGGGATAAGAATGAATTTGAAATTAACATCTAAATTAGAAAGATTAAGAAAAAGTAAAAAAGGAATTGGCGCTTGTGTTTTAGCTGCAGGGGTGATGGCAATTACAATGATTCCTCAAAGTACATATGCACATGGGTTTGTTGAAAAACCAAGTAGTCGTTCTGCTTTATGTAGTCAGAATTATGGAGCATTAAATTTAAATTGTGGAAATGTAATGTACGAACCTCAAAGTCTAGAAGCGCCTAAAGGATTCCCAGAGGGTGGACCGATTAATGGCAAAATCGCTTCGGCAGGAGGACTGTTTGGAGGGATTCTTGACCAACAAACATCAAATCGCTGGTTCAAAAACACAATAAAGGGGGGAGCAAATACATTTACATGGAAATACACAGCGGCACATTCTACAAGTAAATGGCATTATTACATTACAAAAAAGGGATGGGATCCTAATAAACCATTAACACGTGCTGAATTAGAACCAATTGGAACTGTGAACCATGACGGTTCGGCCGCATCAAATAATTTAACACATACAATTAATGTACCAACTGATCGAAATGGTTATCATGTTATTTTAGCTGTATGGGATGTAGCAGATACGTCAAATGCGTTTTATAATGTAATTGATGTAAATCTAGTAAATAATGAAACTCCCGATACAGTAGCTCCAAGTCAACCAACTGGATTAAATGCGTCTAAAGTTTCTGCCAATAGTGTTGCACTAACATGGAAGGCCTCTACTGATAATATAGGTGTAAAAGAATATCAAGTGTTACGCAATGGAGAAGTAATTGATACGGTACCAGGTACAACTTTTACTGATAAAAAACTAAAAGCAAATGCGGAATATACCTATACTATAAAGGCATTAGACTCTGCTGGAAACATATCAAAAGAAAGTGAAAAACTAAAGGTTAAGACAACAAATGAAACTCCAGATACAGAAGCTCCGACTCAACCGAAAGGATTACATAGTATGAGTACAACAGCGACAACTGTTGATTTGATGTGGAGTCCATCTGAAGATAATGTAGGTGTTGACCATTATATTGTATATAGAGAAAGCGCTGGGGTTATGAATAAAATTGGGGCAGCTGATAATACATCCTTTATGGATAAAGATTTGAAAAGTAATACATCGTATAAGTATGTAGTGACGGCGGTTGATTTAGCTGGAAATGAATCTAGTAGAAGTGATGTTTTGAATGTAACGACAAAGTCAGAGGATTCCACATATGAAAAATGGGATGCAAGAAAGGCATATACTAAAGGTGATAGAGTAGTACATGAAGGAAAAGTGTATGAAGCGGTTCAAAATCATCAAGGAAATGGCGACTCAAATTGGATTTTTGCCCTATCGCTTTGGAAGCCAGTTTTGAATAAATGATAAGCGTGGAAGGGTAGTTATCACTAATTCTATGTGCAATACCGAAACAGGGGTGAAGTTTTTAATCTCCATCTCAATATATGCGAAATGAAATTATTAAAGAATCCCAATGGAATTTCATTGGGATTCTTTATTTTCTAATTTGTAATAGCATATATTTTCACTGTAAATTTGTTAGTGGCACCATTTGGATTTGCAATATAATATTTAGTATTTGTGTAAGCTTCAGTCCTAGATCCATGTGAAATGTTTTTCCAACGAATAGAATCTGAACCTAGGGAAACATCAATCATTACATTGAAAGAAATAGTAGAAGGATGCTCTTTTTCTGAAGGATCAATAACCCATTTTAATTCCTTGGTACCTATAGGTAAGCTATCAATTTTAAAGTTTTGACTGGATCGGTTTTTTTGTCCGGATAAAGGACTAGACTCAGATGAAATTTGTGAAATTAATATTTCTTTTTCAATCGAATGTATACCATTTAATTTAATGATACTATCAATTAAACCTGGTCCAGGAAAATCAGCTGCAATGATACCAGTATGTTTAATTCCACCTTGTTGTAAGAGTTCAGTACCAAGTGTATTCATTCCACCATAAAATACTTGACCATTTATATCACGAGGGAAATCTTCCCACGCATTAGTTATAGCTTTTTGAATCATTTTGGAGTTACTATCAGTATTTCTGCTCTCTTTACCACTTGCAACAAACCAAGGATAAACATTATTTAATAATGCAGCAGCACCACCTGTGCCACTAAAATGGTTAAGATAGATTTTATCATTGTTAAAATTATTATTTGTATTTTGAAGGTGGGTTTTCACCGCATTCCATTTTTCATACATTCCGTCTGGTCCGTTTTCAATTTCAAATGTATCTTGTATATTTAAGCTATCGTAATTAATGCCATATTGCTGAGGGGCTGTAAAGTTTTGCAAGATTACAATTTTCCCTCGGATATCGCCTAGAGTAGGATTATTTCTTTTTGAAGTTGGTACAGAACTCGGATCCCAAAAATAGGAGGAATTAAGGTCTTTGTATTTTTTAAGTATTTCTTCGAATGATAGTGAGCCGCTTTCAGGAGTAGTTTCTTCTTTTAAGCGCATTAAAATTGTTTCTGTAGGATGATCTTTTAAAAATTGAATTGCCTCTTTTAATACATCTTCAAACATTGCTTTTTGATTTACAATCCCATGGTACATTGCAAAAGAATCTTTTACACGTTTAACACGCATATCTACATATCGAATTCCAGAATTTAATTGTTGGGGTAGACTCATAGTTTGATTTCTTGTCAAATTTTCATCAAGAAAACTTGCTCCATGTAAAGCCATTGTACCGTGAGTACCTGGAATAGATAGTTCACTTAATTTTGTTGAATCTGCTACCTTCGACATCCAAGATGGATTTTGATATCCTATATTGGATTCATAGGAATAACCTGGATGACTATCAGCTAAAATAGTAGATGGTGTACTTAAACTTGCTAGTGTAAAACAAGTGAGGATACTAATTTTAAAGAAATTTCTCATTTTTATTTTGTTCATTTTATCTCTCCTGACTTTTAAATAATAGATATTATAAAATAAAATGATTTTTTATTATATTTATTGTTTTCATTCTTAAAGTAATAAATTGTATCTAATAGCCAAACGGATTCTTAAAGAATAGAAGCATAGATAGGTGAAAAACAAATTTTCAGCGGTACTGTATACAAACAAAACAGAAGTCTTAAAAAAGACTTCTATTTTGTGACATATAATGAATGATAAGGTGGTTAACAAATCAAGATAATGTGACTGAGTGGTAAAAATCTATTTATAGCTGTTTCAGAATCTCTTATAACAAGGCTGATTACAAAAAGCGGATCTCTACAATGCTAATAAAAATTAAAACATTCTACTCATTAAAACTTAGACTAACTACAGTTGCGATAGATTGAGCTGCATGTTCCCAGCTTCCATCTATAACTATACCAATCTGCTGACCAAGTGCATTTAAATCATTTGGATTAACTGGAATTCCATTATACGCAGCAAGAATTGATAAAAGCGGAGCAGCAAATGGTGTCCAACCACCTCTATCAATATTAAATACAGGCTTATCTACTACTTTTCCATCTTGCACAGTAAACTCATAATAAAATTGATCATCTGGACGGAAACTTAAATGATGAGAAATTTGTCCCTTAACATATTTTTTTCCTGCACCTAGATTTACTACTTCTATTTCTTTTACGTTAAATTCATGCTCAAACACTTTTATTTTTTTGACTTCTGGACCATTTAAGGCAGCATTAACAGCTGTTTCTAAATTATTTTGTGCTAATGGCTGAATACTCATTTGTGCCTCTTGTTGTTGGATAGGAGCCTCTTTTTCTGCAGCAAACACCGACGTAGTAGGTAGTGCACCTGTAGCTAATGTAGCTGCAAGTGCAGTCGTCATAATGACTTTTCTTTTCTTCTTCATAGTTTTCTTCCTCCTTTTAAGTTATGATATATAATCTTTTAAAGACTGACACGGTGCATTATTTTATTTCATAATGTACACAAAAATTAGTTTAAAAATTATGTGAAAACATGTCAGAAAATTAAAATCAATTATATATGCATTTACAATGATATCTATCTACACATATTATTTCAATTTTCTAATAAATGTTGTGATAATCACTTTTCATAAGTGAATTTAGTGTTTCAATTCTCTCTATGTACGTTTTAAATAAATTAAAATAGTAGTGATAATAATATATTTGCAAGCAAATGTCGTATATACTTCGAGAAAAATACACAATTTTTTTATAAAAAACTATAGGAATTATCATTATATCGTTATTAAACTAAGTAAGATAAATGATCATATGATGAAGAGCTTCCAGTGATTCGCTATAAATTCAATAGAAAATGAGCATGATATCATACACTCATGCAGGAAACCTAGGATATTAAAGCTCCACTTTATAGCAGTTAATACGAATGGGATTGGAAAACAGCTAAGTGTTTATTAGAGACGTATAACACTATGAAAATACTTCAAAGCAATTATAAAGTTTCAGTTATTCTGAATTCGAAGGGCACGGAATGTTTATTGAGAATTGTAGTACTGATCAAAATTTTAGGAGGAAATATGAACAAGAAGGCTAAAAGAATTATATTACTTATTGCTACATTAGTAGGTAGTAGTATCTTTTTATATTTACAGAACAATTTAATAAGTATAACTGAGGTTAAAATAACCTCCAGTAAAATTCCCTCCGCGTTTAAAGGATTTAAAATCCTCCAAATTTCAGATTTACATAATAAAAAATTTGGTGAAAATCAAAACGTTTTAATTAAAAAGGTAAAAAACTTGAATCCTGATATCATTGTTATTACCGGTGATTTAATTGACAGTAAATCATATGATGCAGAAATTAGTTTGCAAGTAATACGAGAACTTGTGACGGTGTATCCAGTATATTTTGTGACAGGGAATCATGAGAAGTGGTCAGGGAAATATAATAGTTTAGAGAAAGAATTGAAGAAATACAATGTTACTGTTTTAAGAAATGAGCATGTAAGCATTCAAAAAGATGGGCAAGAAATAAACTTGCTAGGTATTGATGATCCAGGATTTACTAGTGGAAATCGTGATGAAGAACATATTGTTAAAAGTGAGATTAGGAAAGCTAAAGATGGAATGAATTCAGATGGTTTTAAGGTATTACTATCTCATAGGCCTGAATTTTTAGAAGCCTATGCTGATGAACAAGTAGATTTAGTGTTATCGGGGCATGCTCATGGAGGACAAGTTAGATTGCCATTTATCGGAGGGTTAGTTGCTCCGAATCAAGGAATATTCCCTACATATACAGCCGGTTTATATGAAAAACAAAATACTTCAATGGTAGTGAGTAGAGGATTAGGCAATAGTATCATTCCGCAAAGAATTTTCAATAGGCCAGAACTCGTAGTCGTGCAGTTAAATTGAACTGTGCGGCTTTTTTATGTAAAGAACAAATAAAAAGGCTGTACGCATTTTATACAAGTTAACATTACAATTTTGTTAAAAATTTTCTACGTTACATAAAGTAACAAAATTTGACCCGTAGAGTTTGTTATAGTGTAAATAATCAAAAAAATTAAAAATTAGTCGAGTGAAAAGTGTGATAAGGAATCTGTATAAAAACATAAAGGGGTGTACACATGCATAAAGAATATGAAATTGAAGAGTATACGGCGATTGAGGAACAAATACATTATTATTGTAAATGTTTATTAGTAAGTCATCCTGATCAAATTATAAAGTATTTAGAAAAAAGGTTAGAAAAATATGCAGAAACATTACAATATGCACATTTATATCCTGACACAGTTATTTTACCGTTACAGCAATTAGTTATCGAATATTCTTTAGATGTTGCTAGAATTAGGAAATATATGAATTTGAAAACGTAAAATAAAATATATAATTTAAATGAAACAGAGTCGACTTTAAGAAATGATATTCTAATGTCGACTCTGTTTCATTGTTTAAGATTGAAAATACATACTAATCAATGAAGTTTGACATATAATTACGCAAGAGTAAAATAAAAGTGAGTACTCACTCATTTTAGATAAGGGGGAAGAATACGTGCAGCAACCTGCCATTATTTTACGGACTGTATCAAAAAGTTTTGGGAAAAAAGAAGTGTTACACAATCTTTCATTGCAAGTTGAAAAAGCAGAAATATTTGGTTTAGTTGGGCCTTCAGGTTCAGGGAAAACGACTCTTATTAAATTGATTGCAGGTATTAATGAGGCAACGAAAGGTGAAGTGCTTGTATACAACACGAACATGCCTAATTTAAATGAAATGAAAAGAATTGGTTATATGGCTCAGGCTGATGCATTATATGAAGAACTATCAGCATATGAAAATGCAGATTTTATTGCAACGATGTATGGATTAAAGGGAAAACATAAAAAAGAAAGAATCGAAGAGGTTTTTGACCTTGTACAATTATCACAACATATAAGACAGCAAGTGCAGCATTTTTCAGGTGGGATGAAGAAGCGTTTATCATTAGCGATAGCACTCCTTCATGAACCTGAAATATTAATTTTAGATGAGCCAACAGTGGGGATAGATCCACTTCTTAGAAAAACAATCTGGGAAAAATTTTATGATTTGAAAAAGAAAGGCACAACTATTATTGTAACGACGCACATTATGGATGAAGCTGAGTTTTGTGAGCGTCTAGGGTTGATTAGAGAAGGAAAGCTAGTTGCGACTGGAACACCTGAAGAATTGAAAAAACGGGTATCATCAGGACGGATTGAAGATGTCTTTTTGTTGGAAGAGGTGGCCCTATCATGAGAGTTACTGGTGTAATCATTCGTATTATTCGCCAATTTTTTCGAGATAAACGTTCGTTAGCGATGATGTTTGGGGCACCAATGTTATTACTTTGGTTATTGTCTCTAGTGTTTACACAAAAAGACTATGTACCGCATATCGCTGTAGTTGATGTGCCTACTCCTATTGTAAAAACAATGAAAACTCAAGAAGCCTCAATTTATGAATACGGCAAAGAGAAAGCAATTTCAGAGTTAGAACAGCAAAAGGTAGATGCAGTAATTTATTTAGAGAATGGGAAAATGAATCTTTTATTAGAAGGAAGTGATTCATCAAAAAATCGTGCTGTACTTCAAGTTTTACAAAAGAGTACAGAAAAGAATGAAGTATCAGTTATGAAGCCTGAAGTAAATTACTTACATGGCTCTAAAGACTTTACAATGTTTGATGGGCTTGGTCCCGTATTGATTGGTTTCTTTACATTTTTCTTTGTATTTATATTGTCTGGAGTTTCCTTTGTTAGAGAACGTTTAAGTGGTACATTAGAGAGGTTATTGTCCACTCCAGTGAGAAGATGGGAAATAGTTGTAGGATATATTATTGGTTTTGGAATCTTTGCATTTATACAATCAATTATAATCGTGAATTTTTCAGTTTATATTTTAGACTTGTATGTAGCTGGCTCCACATGGCTAACGCTACTTATTACATGCATGCTTTCTTTAACGGCATTAACTTTAGGGACGTTTTTATCAGCATACGCGAATAATGAATTTCAAATGATTCAATTTATACCGCTAGTCATTGTGCCACAAATTTTCTTTTCTGGGTTGTTTCCAATTGAATCTATGAATAAGTGGCTCCAAATGTTAGGGAAATTATTTCCGCTCACATATGGAGCTGACGCAATGAGACAAGTGATGATTCGAAATCAGGGATTTACAGAGATTGCATTAGATCTTACTGTATTACTACTTTTTTCTCTATTATTTGCAATAGGGAATGTATTTGCATTAAAGAAACATCGGAAAATATAATGATGATACAAAGGGGCATTATAGATGAAGAAGGATTGGCTAGAAGAATTAATTGCCGCAACTAGTACGGATAAACGAAATGAACGTCAAATGCGTATTTTAGAGGCAGCTGTTGATATGTTTGGAGAAAAAGGATATGCATCAACTTCTACAAGTGAAATTGCAAAGCGTGCTGGTGTAGCGGAAGGAACAATCTTCCGCTACTATAAAACGAAAAAAGATTTATTGTTAGCAGTCGTCATGCCGACATTAACAAAGTTTGCTGCACCATTTTTCGTACAAGCCTTTGCAAAGGAAATATTTAAATCGAAGTATGAATCATATGAGGGACTTTTACGAGTTGTCATTCATAATAGATTTGAATTTGCTCAAAAGCACCTTCCTATGATTAAAATATTAATTCAAGAAGTACCATTTCAACCAGAGCTAAAAAATGAAATACAACAATTAGTAGAAACGGAACTGTTTTCACATTTCAAAAAGTTGATTGTGAAGTTTCAAAAAAAAGGAGAAATTATTGAGATACCACCATCTTCTGTATTACGTCTTACTTTATCAGCTGTATTAGGTTTATTATTAACACGCTTTTTATTATTGCCTGAAGAAAAATGGGATGATGAAGTGGAAATTGAAAATACGATTCAATTTATATTGTATGGATTAACGCCACGAATCTAACTATAACAACATTTTAGGGGTTTGGTTTTTTGTATTTAAATAAATGTAATTTAATAGGTTTAATCATAAGTAAAAATATGTTGATGTGTGAATTACATATACTATTTTAAGCAAATAATAAATCGCCTTTAAAAAGGCGATTTATATTCATTATACAATTTTGATAAATAAGTACTTGTTTACTAAAAATATTTTGAATTAGCGTGTTTCTTTGTCTCTTCTTCTAAGACCTAATAATCCTGCTAGACCTAATAAACCGAGCCAAGCCCAATTATTATTTCTATCACGATTATTATTTAAATCATTTGTCGTATTTACATTTCGAGTTCTCACATCATTATTAACTCTGTTCAAGTTATTGTCATTAACTCGAGTTGACATATCAGTGTTATTAACTCTATTCATATGATTTCCATCGTATTCAGCTTGGGCAGATGTGCCTAAAAACATAATAGATAGTGCTAAAACACTTAAAATAGATGATAATTTTTTCTTCATAAATTTCCCCTCCTTTCTTATGTATTAATTTCTCCATTGCTTTTGTACATTATTCGTATCACAGTATCTAAATCATAAATTTAAAATTATTAGAACTATCTTTAATCTCCATTATTAAAAGGACAGGTAAATACAACGAAGCGGTTAACAAAAGTTAACCGCTTATGCCATGTTATGCTTGATCAGATTGAAGAACATGTAAAGGGGGAGGAATAATCCAGCCTTTTTTCTTATTTAACCGTAGTAAAGTAGCACCTGCTTGTGCCTTTTTCATATGGAATTGTCCAAACATCATTCCTACGTCTTCTCGAAGTGATTGTCCCATCGCTTGGCTACATGCTACTAGTCCAGCAGCAAGATCCATAGAAACTTTAGCTGCAATTTCTGCGTCATTAATACGAGCACCAGGAGGGATTGTTTCAATAGATGCAACTGGACGCTCTGGAGGTGCTGGTGGTAATGCCACACCGTTTGATTTTAACAAGTTTTTTAGTTCTTCAACTTCTGATTGGATATCATTTTCTATAAGATTTTCTAAAAACTTTTTTAAGTCCTCGTCTCCAGTATGATTGACAAGAACTTGGTAACCAGCAATTGCACCTTGTGCCCCTGCAAGATAACTCCAAATTGCAAAGACTTCTCCGTAATGCATTGGTTCATTTTGGGGATTACCACTTAATACTCCCATTTTAATATGCCTCCTTAAACTGAATGGATTTTTTGAAATATTTCTTACCAAAGAAAAAATACTTCTGAAAATGTTCCGTAATAAAGAAAGTAGGTTTCTAAAATTCATTTGGAACACCCTAACTACAAGTAATACTTTCTCAGTCTATAATGTACAAATTTAAAGAATATATTCTAAATAACTTGGGATTAAAATTCATATTAAGGCTTATTTTAATTTAAATGTAAAGAGGAAAGGAAAGAATCTGTAACTATGCTAGTAAAGATGGATTGTGTTTAGACAAAAAAGTGTTAACAAGTTTGTACAAGAACTTGTTAATACATATACGAAATAGATTTGAATTGTAGTTGATATAGCATTAAATTTATAGTTATTATAAAAATAATCAATATAAACAGACTTTGCTTAAGATACTAATATCAGTACAATTTAGATTGTATGGATTGATACCATGGAGGTAATGAAATGCGGCAATTTGCAAAACCAACAATTGTTGTAAGTAAATGTTTAGAATTTGATGCCTGTCGTTATAATGCAGAGATGATACCAGATGTAACAATACGAAATTTGCAGCCATTTGTTACATTTATACCTGTTTGTCCAGAAGTCGAGATCGGATTGGGGACTCCTCGTGAAACGATACGAATTGTAGAAGAAAATGGTGTGAATAGGCTTGTACAGCCGTCGACAAGAGAAGATGTAACTGAAAAAATGGAGCAATTTTCAAATGTCTTTTTACAAACGATATCTGATGTGGATGGTTTTATTTTAAAGAATCGTTCGCCGAGTTGTGGTACTCGTGATGTGAAAATTTATTCTGGTTTTGAAAAAGCACCAGCAAAAGGAAAGGGATCTGGCTTATTTGGCGGAGCAGTAATAAAAAATTTTTCCCATCTTCCAATTGAAGAAGAGGGTAGATTGTCGAATTTTATTATTAGAGAACATTTCTTTACAAGGCTGTTTACAATCGCGCATTACAAAATGATTAAACATACTAAAAACATAAAAGAACTCGTATCGTTTCAATCAGACTATAAGTATTTATTTATGGCATATAATCAGGTGAAACAGAAGGAATTGGGGCGTATTATTGCAAATCAAAAAAATGAAACGATTGAAGTGGTATTTGAAAACTATGAGAAGACTTTATATGAATTATTTATGCGCACACCCCGCTATACATCGAATGTAAATGTATGTGAGCATATTTTTGGATATTTTAAAACTAAGCTGAAAAAACAAGAAAAAGATCATTTTTTAGATTTGATACAAAAGTATATAGAAAAGAAAGTCCCGCTTAGTAGCTTACTTGCAATTTTAAAATCATGGGCCATTCGGTTTGACGAAAAGTATTTATTAAGACAAACATATTTTGAACCTTATCCTGAAGCTTTAGTAGAAATTTCTGATTCGGGAAAAGGTAGAGATTATTAAACAAAAGATTACATAATTCGACAAGAAAACTCCTATGTTGTTGTAGAACAATGTAGGAATTTTTTTGTGCATTAGTACAGAATCTGTTTTAAAATTAAGTTATGACAGAATTATAACAATTATCTAACTAATATTCGTGTCTTTTAATTCGTAATGTTTGTAGTAGAAACTCGCACGCTGTCGAAACTCAATATTCGATAAGGGGTGTGTAGCGGAATGGAATTTACTCTAACTCGCGAAAAACAAATGATTAAAGAAATGGTACGTGACTTTGCTGAAAAGGAAATCGCACCGAAAGCTGTATATTATGACAAAACTGCGGAATTTCCATATGAAACATTTCAAAAGATGGGCGAACTAGGATTATTAGGAATCCCATTCCCTGAAGAGTATGGAGGTTCAGGTGGCGATACTGTATCGTACGCGTTAGCAGTTGAAGAAATTGGTCGTGCTTGTGGTGGGACAGGGTTAAGTTACGCTGCAACAATTTCATTAGGTGCTTCTCCAATTTATTATTTCGGTACAGAAGAACAAAAACAGAAATATTTAATTCCAATGGCATCAGGTAAAACTTTAGGTGCGTTCGGATTAACTGAGCCGAACGCTGGATCTGATGCAGGTGGTACACAAACGAAAGCTGTATTAGATGGAGACGAGTATGTTATTAGTGGTGAAAAGTGTTGGATTACAAATGCAGAGTATGCAAATACAATTATTGTAACCGCTATCAACGGTGTTGAAGATAATGGTAGAAAGCGTATTTCGGCATTTATCGTACCGACTACAAGTGAAGGATTAACGATTTCAAGTCCTTACGATAAGATGGGTGTTCGTGCTTCTAATACATGTGAAATCGTACTTGATGGTGTACGTGTACCGAAAGAAAATATTCTTGGTGATGTAAATAAAGGATTTAAACAATTCTTATATACACTTGATGGAGGACGTATTTCAATCGCAGCATTAGCAGTAGGTATTGCACAATCTGCATTTGAACGTGCGCTGCAATATGCGAAAGAACGTCAACAATTTGGAAAGTCAATCTCTAATTTCCAAGCGATTCAATTTAAATTAGCTGATATGGCGACTGAAGTAGAACTTGCACGTAATTTAGTACATAAAGCAGCTTGGTTAAAAGATAATGATAAACCTTTCGGTAAAGAAGCGGCTATGGCAAAGTTATTTGCATCTGAGGCTGCTAGTCGTATTGCAAATCAAGCGGTACAAATTCACGGTGGATACGGCTATATGCGTGAATATGAAGTGGAACGACATATTCGTGATGCAAAACTATTAGAAATTGGTGAAGGAACTTCTGAAATTCAACGTCTCGTAATTGCAAGACATTTAGGATGTAGATAAAAAGGAGGAATCACTATGTTTCAAAAAATATTAATTGCTAATCGCGGGGAAATCGCAGTTCGTATTATGAAAACTTGTCAAAAACTTGGCATTCGCACTGTTGCTATTTATTCTGAGGCGGATGAAAATGCCCTACATGTAAAAATGGCAAATGAAGCTTACTTAGTAGGCGGACCGCGTGTCCAAGAAAGCTATTTAAACCTTGAAAAAATTATTGAAATAGCTAAGAAGACAAATGCTGAAGCAATCCATCCGGGATATGGATTATTATCAGAGAATCCGTCTTTTCCGGTTCGCTGTAGAGAAGAAGGGATTGTATTTATCGGTCCATCAGAAGAAATCATTACGAAAATGGGAAGTAAAATCGAGTCTCGTATTGCAATGCAAGCTGCAGATGTCCCAGTAGTTCCAGGTATTACTACAAATATTGAAACTGCTGAAGAAGCAATTGAAATTGCAAAACAAATTGGATATCCATTAATGCTGAAGGCATCCGCAGGCGGCGGAGGCATTGGAATGCAGTTGATGGAAACTGAGCAAACGCTCACCAAAGCGTTTGAAAGTAACAAAACAAGAGCACAAAACTTCTTCGGTAACGGAGAAATGTATTTAGAGCGCTATATTGCAGATGCACATCATATTGAAATTCAGCTTTTAGCAGATACACATGGTAACACAGTGTATTTATGGGAGCGTGAATGTTCCGTGCAGCGCCGAAATCAGAAAGTAATTGAAGAAGCACCTTCACCATTTTTAGATGAAGGTACGCGAAAGGCGATGGGAGAAGTTGCTGTACAAGCTGCCAAAGCTCTAGGCTATACAAATGCAGGTACAGTTGAGTTTCTTGTAGATGATCAGAAGAACTTTTATTTCTTAGAGATGAATACGAGATTACAAGTAGAGCATCCAGTTACAGAAGAAATTACTGGTTTAGATCTTGTAGAACAACAACTTCTAATTGCATACGGTGAGAAACTATCATTTACACAAGATGATGTAAAACGTAGTGGTCATGCCATTGAAGCACGTATTTATGCAGAGGATCCGAAAACTTTCTTCCCATCACCTGGGAAAATTACAAATTTAACGCTTCCATCAAATGTACGTATTGATCACTTTTTGGAGAATCAAGTCACGATTACACCTTTCTACGATCCAATGATTGCGAAAGTTATTGCTCATGGTGGAACTCGTGAAGAAGCAATTTCAAAATTACATGATGCTTTAGAAGAATTAAAAGTAGAAGGTATTAAAACGAACACGCCAATGCTACTTCAAGTATTGGAAGACGATGTGTTCAAAAGTGGTATTTATACAACGGGTTTTGTAACGAAACAACTTGTTAAAAAATAAGATTTAACAATATTAAGGGGGAAAAAATGATGACGAAGGTATATGCATCGATGGCAGGAAATGTATGGAAGATTGTTGTAGGAGTAGGAGATACAGTAGAGGAAGAGCAGGATGTCGTCATTTTGGAATCTATGAAAATGGAAATTCCAATCATTTCAGAAGAAGCTGGCACAGTTATGAAAATTAATGTGCAAGAAGGCGATTTTGTAAATGAAGGAGATGTATTACTAGAAATTGAATAGGGAGATATAGGGGGAAGCGAATTGAAACTACCTAATTTTGCTGTCATTAAAGAAGTCGGGCCACGTGATGGCTTACAAAATGAAAAAAAGATTGTTGGCACAAAAGATAAAGTAAAATGGATTCAACTACTTACAGAGGCGGGATTATCGTACGTTGAAGTTTCCTCATTCGTTCACCCTAAATGGGTCCCTGCATTAGCAGATGCAAATGATGTGTTTTCTGAGCTGAAAAGGGATCCCGATGTTACTTATGCAGCGCTTGTTCCAAATCAAAATGGTTTGGAACGAGCTTTTTTGCAAAATGTAGATGAGGTGAATGTTTTTTTATCAGCAAGTGAATCTCATAATAAAAGTAATATTAATAAATCAATTAAAGAAGCATTAGTTGTAATTGAAGATATAACAAAACAGGCAATATTCGAAGGGAAAAAGGTAAGAGGCTATGTTTCTACTGTATTTGGATGTCCTTATGAAGGGGATATAAGTGCCAAAGCAGTTGACGAATTATGTAATCAACTATTTTCATACGGCATTTATGAAGTATCTCTTGGTGACACGATTGGTGTAGCGAATCCACTACAAGTAGAGCGAGTATTAGAGCATTTATTAAAGAAATATGATGCTTCGCAGTTTGCAATGCACTTCCATAATACGTATGGAATGGCTTTGGCGAATGTAGTTAAGTCATTAGAATATGGTATTACAACATTTGATAGTTCTTGTGGTGGTCTTGGTGGATGTCCATATGCACCAGGAGCATCAGGCAATGTTGCAACCGATGACTTAGTTCATATGCTCCATAAGTTAGGGGTCCAAACGAATATTGATGAAGAGAAGTTATGGAAAGCGAGTCAATTCATTCAAAGTAAATTAAATATCCAATTACCGAGTCATGTGTATAGAGCGCTTCAACATAAAACGATAAGTAGGTGAGAAGATGCTACAACTACAAAACATTTCAGTTAATTATGTAACACCTCACGTTGTAAAGATTTCGTTATATCGTGAAAGACAAGCAAACTCATTATCTTTAGAGTTATTAGAAGAGTTACAAAACATATTAACTCAAATAAGTGAAGAGTCCAATACTCGTGTAGTTATTTTAACAGGTGCTGGTGAAAAAGCGTTTTGTGCTGGTGCTGATTTAAAAGAACGTGCTGGTATGAATGAGGAACAAGTTCGCCATGCTGTTAGTATGATTCGCACTACTATGGAGATGGTTGAACAATTACCACAGCCAGTTATTGCTGCTATAAACGGAATCGCCCTTGGTGGTGGTACGGAATTAAGTTTAGCTTGTGATTTTAGAATTGCGGCTGAATCTGCAAGTCTTGGTCTTACTGAAACTACACTTGCAATTATACCAGGAGCAGGTGGTACGCAGCGTTTACCAAGATTAATTGGTGTTGGTAGAGCGAAAGAATTAATTTATACAGGCAGACGTATTTCAGCGCAAGAAGCAAAAGAATATGGTTTAGTAGAATTTGTTGTACCAGCTCATTTACTTGAAGAGAAAGCGATTGAAATAGCAGAGAAAATTGCTAGTAATGGCCCTATTGCTGTTCGATTAGCAAAAGAAGCAATTTCAAACGGTATTCAAGTTGATTTACATACCGGATTACAAATGGAAAAACAAGCGTATGAAGGTGTAATCCATACGAAAGATAGATTAGAAGGATTACAAGCATTCAAGGAAAAACGCACACCAATGTATAAGGGGGAGTAAATATGTTAGATCAAAAACAACAATCGAATACATTTGAAGAACGAGTTGAAACGATTAAACAAGGCGGCGCACCAAAGTATCATGAACAAAACAAAGCAAAAGGAAAACTATTCGTTCGAGATCGCTTAGCTCTTTTATTTGATAATGGTGAATATGTAGAAGATGCATTATTTGCAAATTGTGAACAAACAGGATTACCTGCTGATGGTGTTATAACGGCAACGGGTAAAATACATGGTCGTACTGCATGCGTAATGGCAAATGATTCAACGGTAAAGGCTGGATCATGGGGCGCACGTACAGTTGAAAAGATTTTACGTATTCAAGAAACGGCAGAAAAATTACGTGTTCCGTTATTTTATTTAGTTGACTCTGCTGGAGCGCGTATTACAGATCAAGTAGAAATGTTCCCAGGACGCCGCGGTGCAGGAAGAATCTTCTACAATCAAGTGAAATTATCAGGTAAAGTTCCTCAAGTATGCTTATTATTTGGACCTTCGGCAGCTGGTGGCGCATATATTCCAGCCTTTTGTGACATTGTTATGATGGTAGAAGGAAATGCATCTATGTACTTAGGTTCTCCTCGTATGGCAGAGATGGTTATCGGCGAGAAGGTAACTTTAGAGGAGATGGGCGGAGCTCGTATGCATTGCTCTGTATCAGGATGCGGAGATGTTTTATGTAAAACAGAAGAAGATGCGATTACACAAGCAAGACAATACATTTCATATTTTCCGAACAACTACTTAGAGAAGACTCCATTGGTTACACCTCAAGAACCGAAACAATTCGAAAAAACGTTAGAACAAATCATTCCAGAAAATCAAAATGCTCCTTTCAATATGAAAGATCTCATTAATAGAGTTATTGATGAAGGTTCTTTCTATGAAGTGAAAAAATTATTTGCTCAAGAACTAATTACAGGCTTGGCACGTATTGATGGTAAGCCAGTTGGTATTATTGCAAATCAACCGCGTATGAAAGGCGGCGTATTATTCCACGATTCAGCGGATAAAGCAGCGAAATTTATTAATTTATGTGATGCATATCATATTCCGTTGTTATTCCTTGCAGATGTACCTGGATTTATGATTGGCACAAAAGTAGAGCGTGCTGGTATTATTCGTCATGGTGCAAAGATGATTTCTGCAATGAGTGAAGCAACTGTACCGAAAATTTCTATCGTTGTTCGTAAAGCATACGGTGCTGGTTTATATGCAATGGCAGGCCCAGCTTTTGAACCAGATTGCTGCCTAGCATTACCGACAGCTTCTATTGCAGTAATGGGTCCAGAAGCGGCAGTCAATGCTGTATATGCAAATAAGATTGCAGCTTTACCAGAAAAAGAGCGTGATAGCTTCATTGCTGAAAAACGCGAAGAGTATAAGAAAGATATTGATATTTACCATTTGGCATCAGAGATGGTCATTGATGGTATTGTTCATCCAAACAATTTAAGAGAAGAGTTAAAAGGACGATTCGAAATGTATATGAGTAAATATCAAGTATTTACGGACCGTAAACATCCTGTTTATCCAGTTTAAAGCCCTATTTAGGGCTTTCTTGCTCAAAAAGTCAAGGAGGGGAAAACATTGAAACAAGCAGTTTGGTTTCCAACAGAAGAGTATAAAGAAAAAACGCGTTTATATGGTTGGATGAAATCATTGGGCTATGAAGATTATGAAACGTTTTATAATAAATCTATTGAAGAAACAGATTGGTTTTGGGGAGAAGCTGAGAAAGCGGTTGGCTATCAATGGATGAAGCCTTATACAGAAGTGCTAGATTTAGAAAATGGTACGCCGTTTGCACAGTGGTATAATGGCGGAACATGTAACGTTGTAGAATCAGTTTTATCACGCTGGCTTGCAGAGGATGAAACAAGAACGCAACCAGCATTACAGTACGAGGGAGAAAATGGAACTTCAAAATCATTTACATATGAAGAGCTTGACAACTGGGTAAGTCGCGTTGCAAACGGTTTGAAACATGCGGGTATTGAAAAAGGTGACCGTGTAACAATTTATATGCCGATGATTCCAGAAACAGTTGTTGCAATGCTAGCTGTTATGAAAATCGGAGCAATTATTTCACCAATATTCTCAGGATTTGCGTCTGATGCAGTCATGACTCGTGTACAAGCGGCAGGATCAAAAATGATCATTACTGCAGATGGTTTTTCACGCCGAGGTAAAGTTGTTTCATTAAAAGACGAAGTAGATAAAGCTTGCGAACATTGTCCAACTGTTGAAAAAGTTGTTATTGTTCGTCATGCAGGAAATGATTTTACACCACATAATTATGATTTCCCATGGAGTGCGCTAGAAAAAGAAAAACCATTTACACATGCTGAAGAGATGAATAGTGATGATCCGTTAATGCTCATTTATACATCAGGTACAACTGGGAAACCGAAAGGAACAGTACATACACATGCTGGTTTCCCTTTGAAATCTGCATTTGATGCAGGATTTGGAATGAACATCAAACAAGGTGACCGCGTATTATGGGTAACTGATATGGGCTGGATGATGGGACCGTTTTTATTATTCGGCTCTCTCATTAATGGAGCAACGATGGTTATGTACGAAGGTGTTCCAGATTTCCCAGAAGCAGATCGCTTATGGGAGACCGTTGATAAATATAAAATTACACATCTCGGTATATCACCAACATTAATTCGTGCGTTAATGGCAAAGGGTGATGAGTATGTGAATAAACATTCGCTCAAGAGTTTAGAAGTATTCGCATCAACAGGTGAACCTTGGAATCCAGATCCTTGGATGTGGCTATTTGAAACAGTTGGAAAAAATAATGTACCAATTTGTAACTATTCAGGCGGAACTGAAATTTCTGGTGGGATTTTCGGAAACGTCCTTATTAAACCAATTGCACCGATTAGTTTTAACGCATCTTTACCAGGAATGGCAGCGGTTGTGCTCAATGATCAAGGCAATCCGATTCGTGATGAAGTTGGAGAATTATGTTTAGAGAAACCTTGGGTTGGTATGACGAAAAGTTTCTGGGAAGACGATGAGCGTTATGTGAACACATATTGGTCACGTTTTGAAAATAAATGGGTTCATGGTGACTGGGTGGTTTATGATGGTGAGCAATATATTATTACAGGACGCTCAGATGATACGTTAAACATTGCTGGAAAACGCATTGGACCTGCTGAATATGAATCTATTCTTGTGAAGCATAATGATGTCATAGAAGCTGCTGCGATTGGTGTACCAGATGATGTAAAAGGTGAAGTTTGTCATTGTTTTGTAGTATTAAGAGACAATGTAACATTCTCAGGAGAATTAAAGAAAGAATTAATGAGTTTAGTAAACTCTCATATTGGAAAAGCATTATGTCCAAAAGATATTCACGTTGTAGAAGATTTACCGAAAACACGTAATTCTAAAGTAATGCGCCGTGTCATTAAGGCTGCTTATTTAGGGAAAGAATTAGGTGATTTATCATCACTTGTAAATCCTGAAGTAGTGCCATTTATTCAGGGATTGCAGTCTAGTAAATTATAAAATTAGGAATGAGCTCTATGTAAATAGAGCTCATTTTTAATGTTTATAAAAGAAACGAGGAAAGAAGTAAAATTGAAGTAACAAAATTCTACTATTAGTGTTAAGTATGTCTGTTTTATAGTTTTTATCAAAATACGATATTGTGGTATGTTTATTCATTGGAGTAATTAAATTTTGTTAAGGCTGAAATTTAGTGAAGAGAAAAGTAATGAATAAAAAGAGAAATCCCTGGGGGACAGGTATTCACAAATTAATATTATAGCAAATTTTCAGGGGATTGTGATAGTGGATATATCAAAAATGTGTACAGGTTTCCAATTAAAGTGATTTTTAATAGGAAAAGGGAAGAAATTAAGTGAACCCGTTCTTAAGATCTTTCCCCTTAACATTTACTATTTGTTCTATATACGTTTTAATGTGGTAAATCTTCAACATGTAAAGATTGAGTACTGTCCTTTTTGTTTAAAGTATGTGTCTGCTGAGATGTTTCTTGCATTTGCTCTTGAGCCTTACTAGGAGTATTTAGTGCATCTGATGACACTTGATCAGGTTGTTGACTTAATATATTTTTTTTATCCATGTTATGTAGCTCCTTTTTGAACTTAGATATAAAAACGAAGTGATTTTAAATAGTTACGTGGGTATTATGTATCTCTAAATGGAATTATATACACAAATTACATTGAGAAATTAACAAATTAAACAAAGTAGTTATATGATAGAAAGAGAGATTAGTATGATTCCTTTAGAAATTAAACATAAAAAGGCGATTATCTTCAAATCGCCTTTTGGGTAATGCAGTGTAATTTTATTCAATTACTTGAAATATAGTTTCATTTGGTTTGGAAAATCCATACAGTTTCCTTGCGAATTTTAAAATTTCTTCTTCACTACTTGTTAAAGCCTTAACATCATTCTTAAGGGAATGACCATCCTTCTTTACAGAAGATAATTTTTGTTGCTCCGTATTAAGCGTGATTTGTTTTTCTTTAATCATTTCTTGTTGGTTATTCAGAGAATACTGAAGGACAAAAATTATAGGTAATATAAAAGCTAAAGTAGTTATAATACGGCGTCTTGTTTTTTTTATATTACCTTGTTGGGTATTAGGGTTCACTTGCTGTGAGGGTATATAAGAATTAGATTGGTGTGATGATACTTTTGGGATGTTTCCCATTAAAATGCCTCCATTACTGATTGTAGAATTTAAACCGTTTAAAATTATTATAAATGTTCAATAGGGATTTTAGAAGATATTTTAATATAGGTGAGTTTTGTAAAGTTTAAACAAAATCTTTATTTAAATAAAAGAAACCCTGATTGTCTGTGGGGCTCCTGAAGACAATGAAAATACGCGACTAATTAAAGATTCCATGAATTTTTTGGTGAAAATACTGGTAAATTCGCTGAATTAATGAGAGCATATAAAGCTTTATACGTATGTGAAGTAATTAAAAATCGACTTATAAGAGTCAGCTTGTTTTTTCTTAATACCCCACCCAATCAGTAAATATATATGTCTGTTGAAATCTTTACGTGTTCATTGACAAAAAGCTGACTATATTCAGTCAGCTTTTTGTGTAATACATTCTAGTATTTATCGGTTCCAAAAGACATATTATTTCCTTTAAGTTGACATTGAAAACATTACCAATTTTTCCTTTTACAATGGCAACAAATAAAGAAACATTTACAACGACACTTATTTCGTTTAGAACTCCAATCATCATCACAATGACGCTTTTCTTTAGATTTCCACCAATCATCATTACAATGCTTTTCCTTAGAACTCCAATCATCATTACAATGAGATTTTTCTTTAGATTTCCACCAGTCATCACAACAATGATTTTTCTGAGAACTCCAGCAATCATTTTTCCAGGACATCTTTTTATACCTCCTTCCAATAGAATTCATATTATTCTATGTTTTAATAATAAAGTGGCTTGTTTATTAACCTATTATTTTACCTTTATATGATAGAGTGCTTTCTACTAGGTATAGAATTCATTCAAACTATGCTAATTTTCAAGAGATAGTGGAGAGAACTACTAGTTAAGATATTTATCAATAAACACTTGTTGAAGAAAACATTCTGATTATAAATAATATCTTATTTTGGAGTACGCTTTACTGAATGTATACTTCACAATAGGAAAGGAAAAACATACTATGTTAATGCAAACGCAGTCTATGTATATGTGAAGTAATAGGAAAAGCTGGTGCATCTTTAAGGAGACGGCTATAAAAAAGATTTGTTTGAGAAAGTGGTGTCTAAACATTAAACTCAACAGAATTAAATCCGAATCCCCTCATTAAGCATGCCTTTAATTTTTAGAAGTCTGTTTTTATAGTTAATAATGAAATAAATATACAGTACAATTGTTTGTTTTTTCTTTTTTATGTTTTTGCCTCGTACACTTTGAAGCTAGTGGACATACTATATTAATAGAAATGACTAGGGGGTGAGATTTTGGGATATCGTTATAGTAATTCTAGAAAGAAGTGTTCATGTAAACAGGATGATTGTTGGGATGTTTTTGAAGAGTGTAAAAAAGAACATGAAGAGCAAAATAAGGCATGTGACTGTTGCTGTGTACAAGGAATTAGAGATGAACTGAGAAAGTTAGTAAACAGATCAGTGCGCATTACAACAGGAAGTAATAATTATGCAGGAACTGTTTCTTCAGTCACTTGTGATGTTGTAAAGCTTGCTAATAGTGCTGGGGTAGTTACAGTAATTATTTCAGTTTGTAAAATTGAAGCGATTGAACCATTGTTAACATAGGAAACATAGCATAATTAGGCTATGTTTTTTGTAAAGCCATTCTTATGAATGGCTTTATTTTAATTTCGTATAAAAGGAGAATATATTCTATATATAGAAATAAGTTTGAGGATATATAGAATGGTGTATGAAAGGAGAATGAAGTTGATTAAATTAGAACCCTTTAAAAGATCCGATTTCAAACAATTAATAAATTGGATTGATTCCGAAGAATTTTTAATACAGTGGTCAGGAAATTCATTTACATATCCTTTAAATGAACAGCAACTAGAAAAATATATAGAAAGCTCAAATACACTTACTAAGAGAATCGAAAAAAGTAGGGGAAATGTATTGGAATTTATGGGAAATGAGTATGTTAGAATATGAATGGAGCGTTAAAAAATAATAGTTATCTATAATTATGTTATGTAAATTAAATGGGGTATGGTGAGGAATTATGAAAAAAACGAAAGTCATTACAATTGCAGCTGTTTCAGGAGGAGGTAAAACTACTGTTACAGAAAGATTAAGTCAAAAGTTAATAAATTTAAAAGCATTATATTTTGATAGTTATAACTTTGATAACTGTCCTGCTGATATTTGTAAATGGATTGATGATGGAGCAAATTATGATGACTGGGTGCTTACGCCATTAATTCATGATATTCAGCATCTTATACGAGAGGGTAACGTAGATTATATTATTGTAGATTATCCTTTTGCATACTTAAATAGTGAAATGCGAGAATTTATTGATGCAACTATATTTATCGATACGCCGTTAGATATTGCGATGGCTAGAAGAATTATGCGAGATTTTAAGGAAGATACATTGAGTGAAATACATAATGATTTAAAGAATTATATAACATATGCTAGAAAAGCTTATTTGGAGGCACTTCATACTGTAAAGCCAAATTCAGATATTGTTTTGGATGGATCTTTATCTGTCGATGAAATAATTAATCAAATTGTAGAGGAACTTAATCGGAGAGAAGTGATCGTCAATGGTTAAATGTATAGAGGAATATGTACAAGTTGATGATTTTAAAATGTATTCAAGAGTATTCCAAGGAAAGAAGTTGCAGCCAGTTATTATAATGGAGGCAGGCTATGGCGATTATTCAAAGGCATGGAATCATATTGCTGAAGAGCTGACTGAATATGGAATGGTACTTACATATGATCGAGCGGGATTAGGGAAAGTGGAAAGAGTTCCAAGCGACGTATTAGTTCTGAAATGGTAAAAGATTTAAGGTGTTGCTTAGCGTAACTACAATTGAAACCACCTTATATTTTTGTAGGACATTCTTTTGGCGGTATAAATGCACGTTTATTTGCGACTTTTTATCCCAAAGATATGTTGGGAATAGTTTTAGTTGATTCGACACCGGAAAATTATAAAGAAGATTTTTTACCAATCATGTCTCCAGAATTTCAAGATGCTTACAATAAACAGTTTGTATATGAAAGTTCTTATGAAGAGTTTATGTTTAGTCTAGGTGAAGTAGATAAACATTGTCAGTCAATGGGGAATATTCAACTTGCCGTGTTAGCTGCTGGTAAAAAAGCTTTTTATTCGCCAGATGAACAAATGAAATGGTTGCAATTGCAAGAAGATTTATTACGATTATCAAGCAATAATACATTTGTAATTGCAGAACAAAGTGGTCACTATATTCAAAAAGATGAACCATATTATGTAGTAGATGCTATTAAGTGGATTATTGAGGTGGGGGAGAGATAAATATGTACACTTTATTTCAATACAATTGGCAAGTAAGGGACGACTGGTTTAAGTGGTGTGAACAACTTTCAGAGGAAGAATTGCTCTGCAAGCGTGTAGGTGGTGTAGGAAGTATTTTAGAAACATTATTCCATATTGTCGATGTTGAATACAGCTGGATTAATGCGCTTCAAGGAAAAGAAGATAATGAACCGCAGTTTAAAGATTATCAATCAATCCAAAAGGTGAAAGCGTTATCTGATTTATATAAACGAGAATTAGAAGTTTTTTTACAGTTATGGTCATCTAGCCTAGAATATAAGATATTAAAAGCTTCGTGGACAGATAAAACATATACATACGGTGAAGTTTTAAGACATGTAATTGTACACGAAATTCATCACATTGGTCAGCTATCTATATGGGCAAGAGAGTTAAATCTTCAGCCTGTTTCAGCGAATTTAATTGGAAGGGGACTATAGATGTATAAAACGGCTTGCACTATAAATGTAAGCCGTTTTATATATATAAGAAGATTTCCTAGTTGAAATCCTCGGATTTTTTCTGACGTATATGTAAAAACATTAAAAATGTAATAATGAAGAAAATCAACAATGTTTGTATGATTAAATTTTTAAACTGAAGCAATACTGTCCAAGATGTAACTGCATCTTTAAAAGCTTGGAGTGCAGAGTACGAGGATGGATCAAAAGCGTACTGTAGTAGCTTTTTTGTTTCAATAAAGGTACTATTTTCTTCACTTGAGTCTAATATTACAGAAATAAATCTAGTATCTCCTCGTTTTGCTGTACTTACAAAACTATAATTACCATTAGTTGAAAAACTAGTTTGTAAGCCGTCAACACCTTGGAGTTTAATGTTTTTATTAAGGGAATAAATCATTTTATTAGTGTTGAAAACTTTGGAATCTTTGAAGGTAAATTGGTAAGAGGTTAGTTTCGTAATATTCAATACATCTGGAAAGTCTGTTACTAATTGTGTTGCTAGTTTAGCAACGTCTATTGCCGTTGTAGTTGATTGTTTATTCGTATCGTTATTCATTCCAGTTGCATTTAGAAACGGGGATGGTTGTGATAACTTTAGTTGTGTTGCTTTTTCATTCATTAAAAGTGTAAAGTTATCTTCGTTTCCAGCAATGTGTTCTGCAAGGGCAAGTGCGGAACGATTATTCCCTGTCAGAAACAATGCATGAAGTAAATCACGAACTGTCGTTTGATCTTTCGAAGTTACTTGTAAAGGACTGGTTTCTGCTCGGAAAACTTCGTTACTTATTTTTACTAATTCATCTAACTGTATGTTGCCTTCATTCAGTTGTTCCATTGCGATATACTCTGTCATTAATTTAGATAAAGTAGCTGATTGTATAGGAATTTCCTCATTTTTTTTATAAACAACTTCACCTGAATTAGCATCTATTAAAATAGCTGATTTAGCTTGAATAATTGGACCATTTACATAGAGGTAAAAATATAAAACGATAAGTGCTGTAATAACAAAAGATAATAATAAAATTGTGAACTTTTTCAGGAATTGCATAAGCGATCCTCCTACTATGACATCAATAATACTATTGTAAAAAGGAATGCTTAATTAGGAAGAAAGAAAAGGTAAAGAATTTCTAAAGAATTATAAAGGATTATTAAATTTGGTTTTTAATGGAAAATAAAAGGTTCAATTTCTTATATGGTAAGAAATTGAACCTGAAAAATTATAATATTAACATTTATACGGGAGAAGTTTTACAGTGAAGGTTGTTTTTTTATCATCACTATATACTTCAATTGTTCCTTTATGCAATTCGACAATACTTTTTGCAATTGCTAATCCGAGCCCAGATCCACCGGTGTTTGTAGAGCGAGATTTTTCAACGCGATAAAAACGTTCAAAAATATGAGGTAAATCTGTACTAGGAATAGGTTGGCCGTAATTTGTTATATCTATAGTAATCATATTATTGCTTTCATAGGCAGCAAGGTCGATATATCCACCGTCGTTTCCATAAGCGATAGCGTTTATAATAAGATTTTCAAACACACGCACTAATTTGTCTCCATCAGCTAATACCATGAGTTTTTGAGATGGGAAAGAAGGTCGACATTCTATATTAGCTTCTTGAACTTGTATGCGGAATTGAACAGTTAATTGCCCAAGTAGCTCTACAATATCAATGGGAACAGAATATAAACTTAACTCTTTATTTTGAACACGTGTATATTCAAACAGGTCATTCATTAATGCGTTAAGACGGGTTACTTTATCGTAAATGACTTGTATATAATGGCGTAATTCCACTTCATCTCTATAATTATCATGGTGGATTAAATTCACGTATCCAACTATAGACGTAAGAGGAGTACGTAAATCATGCGATACATTTGTAATAAGCTCACTTTTTGCTTGTTCCGCTTGTCTCTCTTCATCAATTGAGACTTTCAATTGTTCAACAATTTGATTTACTCCGGTCGCTAATTCTTCCAGATAATTATGATTTACGATAGAAACTTTATGATTGAAGTTTCCATCTGCAATATAACGAATCTCTTCTATCATTTTTTTAATACAAGTTTCATAGTAAACCTTTCTTTCATGACGATAAAAAATGTATAGGTAGGATGAGAAAATAGAAAATAAAAACAAATAGGATACAATCATCATCCATAGAGATTCCTTTATTCCTTTATATTTTTCATATCCAAAAATTCTAATGAATTCTTTTCCGAGCTCGCTTAACGTAAGTGAACTTTCAATTACACTTGTAACAAGGCGATATATAATTAATTCAGTAATAGGAGTAAGTGTGATGGCTAACATAAACCAAAAAATCAACTTCCATTTTGGGATATCTTTTAATATATCAAATGCTTCATTTCTCAATTTTATAGCCTACTCCCCAAACAGTATGAATAAATTTCTCTCCATTCATTCCTGTTTCAAGTTTATCCCGTAAATTACTAATGTGAACCATTACAGTTTTATTTGAGCCATAACCATCTTCGTTCCATACGCGTTCAAAAATTTCTTCGGAACTAAATACTCTTCCGGTATTACTCGCAAGTAAATATAAAATATCAAATTCAATAGATGTAAGTTTAATATATTCTCCATTTACTTTAACAGTATGATTATGTTTGTGTATTTCAGCAGAACGAATACGAATAATACCATCTTCATTTTTGGAGGAAGTGGCATTTTGGAAAGATGATCTTCGTAACAATGCTTTCACTCTAGCTACTAATTCTAATGGGTTGAATGGTTTAATCATATAATCATCTGCACCTGTCATAAGACCTAATATTTTATCCATATCTTCTGCTTTTGCACTCAGCATAAGAATAGGTACAGTATTATTCTCACGAACTTCCTGGCAAACTTCTAATCCATTTCGCTTTGGCATCATAATATCCAAAATCATAAGATCAACTTCATATGTAGAAATCATTTGCAATGCCTCATCGCCATCGTATGCTTTATAAATGTTATAGCCTTCATTTCGCAAATAAACAGCAAGTAACTCAACAATATCTTTATCATCATCAATAATTAATATGTTTTTATTCATTATGTAGTTCCTTTCCTAACGAATCATTAACATTACTATAATATCAAACATTTATGTATTTTGTAGCAATGATTCGCCATAAAATTTCATGTAACGTATAAAAAAGGGATTAAAACATTCATAACGAATACAAATAAAAAAGATATTTAAATACAGCGTTATATTGAAAGTTAGGAAGAAAGGTGACTTGAGATGTTATATAAGGATATATATTCATTTACTCCAACTGGAAAAATTGAAAATGATATAAAATCGTTTCTATTAAAATACAATAAAGAACTTACTTATAAACATTCAATTCGGGTGGCAAAAGAAGCCCGTAAAATTGCGAGTACGTATCATGTAAATGAAGAAAAGGCAGCGATTGCAGGATATTTACATGATATTAGTGCAATCTTTCCAAATGAAGATCGGGTTGCAGTTGCTGAACAATTTGGAATAGAGATATTACAAGAAGAACGAGAATTTCCAATGATTATTCATCAAAAGTTATCGAAAGTAATTGCAAAAGAAATATTTAAAGTGGATGATGAAGAAATCTTAAATGCAATTTGCTGCCATACTACACTACGTAAACATGCAACGAAAATGGATTTAGTGTTATTTGTTGCTGATAAAATAGAATGGGATCAAAATGGAGCACCACCATATTTAGTAGAAGTAAAAAAAGAATTAGAAAAATCTTTAGAACATGCTGCTTTTATATATATTTCATATTTGTGGGATAGAAAAGACACGTTGAAAGTTTTACATCCATGGCTAGAAGAAGCATATTGGCAGTTAAAAGAAATTGTAGAGTAGAAAGGAATTAAGAATGCGATTAAAAGAATATATGAATGAAACATTTCCTGGGGTTACATTAGTACCACATATATCCTTTCAGTGGGAAAATTATTTGTATTTTGATTTTGGAAAAGGTAAACATCAAAATCTAGAAGGCACCGACGATTTAAATATGGAATATTTCTCTCAACTTTATACATATAATAAACACTTATTTGAAGATATATTTTCAAAAGAAGATGAAGTCTTTTTAGTAACAAATGTTTATCGATTTAAAAAGGAAAATGTGAAAAATCCGCAGAAAATTAATATATATAGACGTTTTATTCATAATAGAGATTTAAAGTATCATATAAGGCAAGAAACAATACCTTTTTTATTTGAAGAAGAAGCTGACTTGTATTGTACTTATCAATTTTCATTAAAATGTTTTGCTTGTGATATAAAGTATACACCGCTTATTCAAGCTGCAAATCATGAAGATTTTCTAGATCTTTATCCTCGTTTTGGACGCAAAAAAGAAATTTCTTATCCAGATGTATTTCTCATAAATGCAACAAAAGATATTATCATGTTTATTTACGATGATAGAGGATGTGAAGTAATTGCGAAGAATAAAGAAACAATAAGAAATTTATATGAGAAATATAAAGAGTGGATTCCAGATTATGAACGAGAAAGTATAGATAAAGTATTTACATGATAACAATAGGGGAAGTGAAGCATGTAATGAAACGTATTGCAATCGTATCCGCATGGGAACCAGAACTTACGTATTTGCATCAATATTATCCAAGTGAACGTATTGAAAAACGAGCAGCTTGGGAATTTCATTTTCATTATATTAATAATATGGAAGTTATCTCCGTAATAACTGGAGTTGGGAAAGTAAGTTGTGCTAGTTGTGTGCAATTATTAATTAGTGAGTTTCAGCCAGATGAGTTGTTTATGACAGGAATATGCGGAAGTCTATCAAATAAGGTGAAAAATGGACATATTGTAGTAGCCCTTAATGCAATACAACACGACGTTACTGCTGCTGGTTCAGGGGAAGATATTTTTAATTTATATAATGGTAGGACAGCACCTATTGAAACAACAAAGTCACTTGTAAGAAGAATAAAAAAGATACGATCTTATGATCCGATTCATTATGGTACATTTTTATCTGGAGATCAACGTATCCGTAGTTCAGAAATGAGATATTTACTCCATACTGTATATGGAGCATTAGCGGTTGATCAAGAAGTGGCAGCTTTTGCTTATGTGTGTCAAATCAATAACAAACCTTTTCTTAGTTTAAAAGCTGCATCAGATCAAGCAAATGATAAAACGAAAGAGGAACAAAAAATCTTTAAAATGTTAGCGTGTGAACGAGCGTGCGAGCATTTAATTGCTTTTTTACGTGTACATGAGATTAATGTAGTAAAGAATAGATAGTAAGAGGGGTTAATATTGGAAAGTACAAATAAAATAGCTATTCTGGGTGCAAACGGAAAAGCCGGGAAATTCCTTGTAAACGAAGCGTTAGAAAAGGGATATCAAGTAAAAATATTAACAAGAAATTCTAATAATATCAAAATAACAAATGGAAATTTAGAGATTATTAATGGAGATGCACGTGATTTTGCTTCAATACGGGAATTACTTAAAGGGTGTCGAGCTGTAATTAATGCGGTAGGTCAACCAAAAAATGAATCTTATATTTTTAGCACAGTAACGAAGCATATTTTAGAAGCAATGAAAGAATTTGAAATAAAAAGATATATACTAATTTCTGGAGGTTCTTTAGATGTTACAGGAGATCAAAAGGGAATTGTAAATAAAATAGGAGCTACTTTGTTTAAAGTATTTTTATCAAAGATGATGCAAGATAAATATAAAGAATTGCAAACTATTAAAGGTAGTGATGTAGATTGGACAATTGTTAGATTACCATTTGTTATGGAAGGGAAGAGCATTGGAAATATAAAAGAGAGTTTAGTAGATATGCCAGGAATCAAAATTCAAAATAGTGATATTGCACCATTTGTTATAAAACAAATTAACAGTGAGAGTTATGTAGGGAAGTGCCCGTTTATTTCAAATTAAATGTTAAAGAATGATGGGTAGAGTGGAACTATTACATTTTACGTATTTGAATACTAAGTTTAACACGAGTAAGTGGGGGAGAATTTTATATGATTCAATACAAAAGATGCAGTGAAGTACGTATAGATTTAGTGTATGAAGCTTTTAAAGATGGATTTTCAGATTACATTATTAAAATGGAAGTTTCAAAAGAAGATTTTATAAAAAGGTTTTTGGGACCAGAAGGGAATTCACTAAAACATTCCTTTCTTGCTTTAGACGGTAACCAATCTGTTGGTGTAATACTTGGCGGGATAAAGGATTATGAAAACATAAAAACAATGCGTTGTGGAACATTAGCGATTCATCCTAATTACCGCGGTATTGGTGTGAGTCAAAAATTATTTGAACTGCATAAAGAAGAGGCGCTTCAAAATGAGTGTAAGCAGCTTTTTCTTGAAGTCATTGTAGGCAATGACCGAGCGATTCATTTTTATACGAAATTAGGCTATGAAAAAGTGTATGATCTATCTTATTATAATTTAAAAGATATGACTAAAATAATAACTAAAGAATGTAAGGGAATTGAAGTAAAACAATTAGAATTTCCAGCTTTCAAAGTTGCAATTCAGAAATGGTTACACTTCCATATAAATTGGCAAAATGATATGGATTATATCGAAAAAACAAATAATACATTTTACGGCGCATATGTCGATAATGATTTAAAGGGTTCTATATGTTTGAATGAACAAGGTAAAATTAGTTTTATTTTCGTAGACAAAGACTATAGAAATCGTAGTATTGGATCAAAATTATTACAAATAGCAAAAGATGAGTTAAATTTAACAAGTTTATCAATTGGGTTTCCAAACAACAATTTACTGGAAGGTTTTTTAAAGAAAACTGGATTTGAAAAGAATTCATTAGCACAATATGAAATGTATGTTTTGTTATAAAAAGCGAAAGGAGTCATTCTTTCGCTTTTTATTTTTGTGCCATATTGATATTTTACTTTGTATAATATTCTTTTTTTATGTAGAATAGATAGGATGGGAGGGGATGAAATGAATAATGGATTAAAGTTTAAGATTTTTGAATTGCATTGTTTCGTTCAAAAGACTTATTCTGATATTAAAATAGCATGTGATATTGCTATTTATCAAGAAAACACTTCTAAATATTTAATTTCATTAGGGTTTTTAAATAAATCATATATGACTTATATAGAAGCAAAAAGATTTTATCGTGAAAATGAAGAACTTATAAGTGTAGAATTTGATAATTTCTTTGATACATATGATAAATTAGAACAAGAATTAAAAAAAGTTATTTCAACTGAAGATAAGAATCCTTCATTGCTACATAACAGGCTTGATCAGTTTCAGCAAAAAGTTGAAAATATAAATGACCTAATAAAAGTATTGCAAAACGCTCGTTAAAGAATACTTTTTCTTTTTCATATAGAAAGTATGCATTAAAAACAAATTAGGGATATGACATATTGAAGAGGTGACTTTTGTTGATGACAGAAGTCATCTTTTTATAATACGGTTTTGCACAATGTGATGTACTTTTTATTTTTTCTATTTTTTTCTATTTTTGATAGGAATACATTTAAACAGTTTCATATTTTAGGAAATTATACGAGGAAAATAAAATGAATAATAAAAAAGAAATAGCTATAGTTGCATTAACAACAGGGTTAGTTTTAACAGGTGTAACACCATATTGAGTAGCTTATGCAGAAGAAACGGATCAAATGCAAGTTGAAATTCAAGAGGATTCGTTCCGTACAGGTGAACTTACACAACCATCACAAAAGACGCCAGAGAATGTAGTGAAAGATGCACTTAAGGAAAAGACCGGGCATGCTTTGTCACCAAAACAAGTTAGTGGAGACAAAGGGGTAGATTACACCGTTGTTCAAAAACGTAGTTCTTATGATGGGACTACACTTGTGCGTATGCATGAAGGTAAAGAAGTATATGGACACCAATTGACTGCTCATGTAGATAAAAAGGGTATTATTAAAAGTATTTCAGGAGAAAGTGCACAAAATTTAACACAAGAAGATTTAAAGAATGCTAGTAATTTATCAAAAGAAGAAGCAAAACAATATATTTATACGAAGTACGGGAACGATATTAAATTTATTTCTGAGCCAGAAGTTAAGGAAGTTATTTTTGTTAATTAGAATTTATGGGAAGGCTAGCAATGCATATCAAGTTACATTTGCCGCTGCAACACCAAACTATGTATCTGGAACTTATTTAGTAAATGCTCATAATGGTGATATGTTGAAAAATATGGTGCAAGAGTCAATCTTAAAAGTAAGTGAAGAGCAAGTGGAATCTTTAAAGGAAACTAAAAAAAGCAATTCCATATCATTAACCGGAACTGGTAAAGATGATTTAGGGATAACTCGCACATTTGGTATTTCTGAACAAAGTAATGGGAAATATGCGCTTGCAGATTACACAAGAGGGCAAGGAATTGAGACATATGATGTGAATTATAGAGATATTAGTTTTGAAGAAAAATATTATCCTGGTATATTAGCAACTAGCACTTCAACAACATTTATGATCCAAAGGCGGTAAGTGCTCATTTTTTAGCAACAAAGGTATATGATTTTTATAAAGACAAATATAAGCGAAATAGTTTTGATAATAAGGGGAAAAAAGTAGTATCAGTTGTACATGCATGGGATTCTGGAGAAACCGATGATCCTAAAAGTTGGAATAATGCATGTAGTGCTAATGTTAACAATGTTAGTATGCTTATATATGGTGATTCAATGGTTAGAGCATTTGACATAGCGGGCCATGAATTTACTCATTCGGTTACATCTAGCGAATCTACATATAAAGAGCTTCCCAACACCGGTGCCATTACAACTAACAGTGCAACAATGGGCATATGGATGGTTATTGCAGGTACAGTACTCACTTTGGCTCGCAAATTTAGAAAGATATAAAAATAATAGTAGGGATTATTTCTCACACAATAATTATTAGATGAATTTTTTACTTAATAAGATTTTAGTATTTAAGTAGTGTATTTTGCTTCTATAAAAATTTGTGCTTGGACGCTATTTTACCTACAGACCTACATTACATATAAAGCACGTTACTATTCTCATTCAAATAAAAGAATAGTAACGTGTTTTTTTGCTTTAAAAATAGCCTGAATTCAAAAGGTCATGGGTGTGAAAGTAATTCTAATCTGCCATTGATAAGTTACTAGAAACACTTTGTTTTAATGAAAGTTTAACTCTATATGACAACATGAGATTTTCGATATTTACCAGGTGTTTCGTTAGTGAATTTTTTAAAAATTTTAGTAAAATAGCTTTGATCACTAAAGTTGAGTGAAGCACATATGTCTGATAGGGGATAGGTTGTGAAAGTTAATAATTTTTTTGCTTCTTCAATTCGTTCACGTTGAATGTATTCAATTAATGTAATACCGACTTCTTTTTTGAATAATATAGATAAATAATCCGAATTTACGTTTGCAAATTTAGCAAGTTGTTTAACAGATATTTGATTGTAAATATTTTCGAAAATATAGTTTTTGCAAATAGCGATAGTCTTTGAGTGTTTCTGTACTTTTTGTGCTTTTACACGGTCTGCAAAAGTATAGAAAACATTCCTTAATAAATCCCAAACAGATTCTGCGTCTTTTAAATCCTCTGTCTTTTGGATGTATAGATCATAAATCTTGTAAGCAATCCCGGAAGGAAGTCCTCCTTTTATCGCATATCTAGTAGCAAGTGTGATGGATGAAATACAAATGTTTTTATGACGTCTTAATTGATGGAATGAAGATAAGGATGAAAGAGTCTCTTGTTGGAATTTATAATAATATTTGAGTACGCTTTCTTTATCCCCGTGTTCTATAGCTCCAAGTAGTTGGTTCTCTATATACAAATTATGACAGATGGATTTGTTTTTTTGCATTGAAATATATACATCCTCGTTTAAGATACTGCTATGACTTACATGAAATGAGTCACTGTTATTTGAAAAGGTACTTACATCTGAATTTTTTTTATAGAGAATGTTATAGAACAATATTGCTATATTTACAAAGAAATTTTGATCTTTGACTGACAATGAAAAATAATGGTCTCTTGTTCTTTTATAATTCGAAATAAAATTAAGGTTACTATCCGTTTTACTTGTAGAAAAATTTAGATGTGTCAAGGGCCCAATAATAACAGTACCGTTCACCATATAATGGCTCTTTATGTGAATTAAAATGAAGTGCCCTAAATATTGGTGAGTTCTGAAGATAGGCGAATTATATGAATCATTTTTTTGAAAAAGCACATGTAACTGTTCTATTTTTGATTTATAAAACGAATGTGAATCATCTTTTGATGTAAATTCTAAAAGAATATTTTTGTTACAATCTATAAAACAAACTGGAATTTCAAAATATCGGAAAAACATATTACAAATGTACTCTATCTCAACTAGACTGAGCTTTTTAGTCATATTATTCCTCCTTACAGTTGTGCGTATTAGTTGAATGTTTATATATTCCTTTCTTTCATATGTAGAAACGGAAAAACTTTATCTATAAAAATTATAAACTTCTAAGAATAATACCATAATTTAACATGAATAGCACATATTATTTGAATATACAGGTAATAGTTTTAGGGAGTAACGTAAAATATGAATTGTCACACTTATTCGTTGTTCATTGCTTATATGTATCAAAAATGATTAAGATTGGATTTTAAATAGGGATAGGAAGGGAGAGATTAATGAATTAAATTTAAGTTAAGTAATTAATGAAAATTAGCGATAGAAGTAAACGTGTAACGATTTTTGAAGTAGAGATATAAGTGTAATTCAGAGGAAAACTACATATATCATACGGAGCAACAACGTAATAATAGAAAATAAGTAGAGTGAATAAGTGTTTGTAAACAATGGATTGTTGGACGACTATGTTTTAGGTTCCTCGTTTAAATCTGGTACTTGGCACACTATTGCTTTTAAGAGGGTAATAGTAATAAAGGGATTTTTAAAATGATAGAAGTTGTAAAGGGGATAAGAGAAATGAAAAAAATATTTAGTGTGCTTTTAGTATTTTTCTTAACATTTTCTACATGGTCTAGTGTATTAGTAAAGGCAGCTTCACCATCCAAAGGTACTTTAACGATTCATAAATATGAACAAGAAAAAGATGGCGCACTGGGGCTAGAAGGTGATGGCTCTGCAAATCAAGAGGTACCAACAAATGCGAAACCGTTAAAAGGTGTAACCTTTGAAGTGAAAAGGGTTGCGTCGTTTGAAAAAATTTCAAACGATGGGGAAATCGTGAAAGAAGATGTGAAGCCTGTAATAGGAGCAACTCCAACTCAAGTAGTAACAGATGATAACGGACAAGCTGTATTAAAAGAACTGCCGCTAGGACGTTATGAAGTAAAAGAAGTGGCAGGACCTCCGCATGTTAACCTAAATCCAAATACGTATACAGTGGATATTCCTTTAACGAATAAAGAGGGTAAGGTGCTAAACTATAATGTTCATATGTATCCGAAAAATGAGATTAAACGTGGTGCAGTTGATTTAGTAAAGACTGGTGCAAATGAAAAAGCATTAGCAGGTGCAGTATTCTCTTTATTTAAAAAAGATGGTACAGAAGTGAAAAAAGAGTTAGCGACAGATGGTAATGGGCATATTCGCGTGCAAGGATTAGAGTATGGGGAATACTATTTCCAAGAGACAAAAGCGCCGAAAGGGTATGTACTAGATCCGACTAAACACGAGTTTTTTATAAAGACCTCCGGAACTATAAACGAAGATGGAACAATTACTTCTGGTACAGTAGTTAAAGTAGAAGTGCAAAACTATGAAGAACCAAATATTGATAAAAAGATTAACGGGAATTTGGAAGCGCTGCCAATTAATCCGTTAACTAATTACAATTATGATATTAAAACATTAATTCCAGAAGACATTAAAGAATACAAAAAATATGTAGTAACAGATACTTTAGACAATCGTTTAATGATTCAAGGAAAACCAGTCGTGAAAATTGATGGAGCGGAAGTAAATGCAAGTATTGTAGAGGTAGCTGTAGAAGGCCAAAAAGTAACAGCTACAGTAAAAGATTTCACAAAGTTAGATGGTAAAAAAGAATTTCATTTACAAATTAAATCACAAGTAAAAGAAGGCGTACTATCTGGTTCGGAAATTTTAAATACAGCAAAAATTGATTTTATAAATAAAAATGATGTAATTGGAGAAAAGGAATCTAAACCTGTAGTTGTTGTTCCGACAACTGGAATTATCGAGTTAACAAAAGTTGATGGTGCTGATAATAAGAAATTAAAAGGTGCGGAGTTTGTACTTAAAGATAAAAATGGAAAAATAGTTGTTGTGGCAGGTAAAGAAGTCACAGGTGTATCAGATGAAAATGGTGTTATTAAATGGACTAACATTCCGTATGGAGACTATCAAATTTTTGAAACGAAAGCACCAACTTATACAAAAGAAGATGGTACAACAGCTTCATATCAATTATTAAAGGACCCTATTGATGTAAAGATTAGCGAAAATAATCAAACGGTTAAATTATCGATTGAAAATAATAAAAGTGGATGGATTCTTCCTCTAACGGGTGGTATCGGAACGACTCTATTTACTGTACTAGGCCTTGCGTTAATGGCTACAGCGGCATTTGTTTTCTTTAGAAAAAAGTTTGCTAATAATTAAGGTTTTAGGAACATGTAATCATGTGATGTGAAAAGGGGAGAAGTAAAATGCTTCCCTCTTTTCGATATTTTAGTATATACAGAGGTGGAAATATGAAACGAAATCTTGTTTTAGGAGGTATTTTTTTATTTGGTTTAGGTATTTTTTTATATCCTACTATTAGTAATTGGTTGGCGACTCGTGCACATTATTCTGAGGTTAGCTCTTACGATAAGAAGATCAAAGCACTACAAAAGCAAGAAATCGAACGAAGAGAAAAAGAAGCAGCCGAATATAATAAACAAGTTCAAACTTCCATGAAAACATTTGCAGATCCATTTTCTGAAGAAAAAAGTAATCATCAAGCATATGCCGATGCCTTAAATTTAGGTGATGTAATGGGGTATATTGAAATATCGAAAATTAATATAAAACTGCCAATCTATCAAGGGACCTCTGAGGAAGTATTGAGTCGCGGGGTAGGTCATTTAGATTATTCTTCACTTCCGGTAGGTGGAGAAAATACGCACACTATTTTAACAGGGCATCGTGGTTTACCGTCAGCAAAATTATTTACAGATTTAGATAAGTTGAGTGAAGGAGACCGTTTTTATATTCACTCTTTAGACAAAGTTCTTGCTTATAAAGTAGATCAAATTAAAGTAGTTTTACCACACGAAACAGACGATCTACAAATTGTAGAAAATAAAGATTATACAACATTAATTACATGTACGCCTTATGGAGTAAACACAAATAGATTGCTAGTTCGAGGTGAGCGTGTGGAGTTTAACGAGAAAGAAAAACAAAAAATGCTTAAAGAGATATTTATGTTTAATAAGTGGACCGTAGTAGTCTTAATCCTATTATTATGTGTGTTACTAGTCGCAATTTATAAGAAAAAATTAACTCGATAGAATGAATTTATTTATTCTGTATTAATGGGCAGTGGGACCGAAAATCCAGAGATAAGCAAAGAGGGTATATAGAGGATGAAGTAAATCCTCACTGAAAAAAGTTTCACTTTATTCGACTGTAGAAAAAATACGGTAAAGGTGGGAACAAAGGAATTGAGGTTACAATTAAAGTTGGTAAGTATTCATTTTATGGTTTTGTTAATGTTATGTGTAAGTTTTGTCGTATATGCACCAAAAGAAGCATATGGATCCACGACTAACTTAGAAGGTCTAGGGGATATATCGCGTTATAATGCTGTTGTCTTTGGTAACCATATAGCAGTAGGTGGCGACATTGAAGGAGCAATCGCAGTTCAAGGTGATATGGATGCATCAGGTTATACGATTGTAGGTGCAGCAGCAGGAACATCTAATATAGTAGGTGAAAAATGGAGTGATGAGGGATATCCATCCTTGTTATTGTCTGGAAAATTTAAAAAATCAAGAGAGGAATCTTTTATTATTCAAAACGGAATAGTCGTAATGACAAAAGAGAGTGATCCAGATCGTATCATACAATCTTCTTATGATCGTATCGTTTATAAAGAAAAACTAGAAATTGATGCGAAATTTAATGAATTTCGCAACATAGTCAACCAAGTCAGTAAAAATGCAGGTCAATATAAAACGGATACCCCAATTTCAAATATGAGTTATGGTATTGGAAAAGATATAAACAATCCTAATATTTATGTTTCATCAGAATTGACCGGGAAAATCAATTTAGATATAAGAGATGTATTTTTACCCAATGCTAAGGATAAAGATTTTATTGTTATGTATTCGGATGCAATAGAGGTTACATTTAAAAATGGGTCCATTCTATATGACACGAACAATATTGGAAGGGCTACGGATATAATTCCTACATCTCAGCCCTATTCTCCTAATTCACCGTTCACTGAGCTATACGGGAAAGTGATTTGGGTTTTTCCTAATGCGAAAAAGATCACAACAGAGGGATATGGTGTTGTTGGGAGTGTGTTTGCTCCAAATGCTGTATTAGAAACAAAAGGCGGCTCAATTAATGGACAAGCATTTGTCAGTACGGTACAACAAACTGGTGGATTTGAATTTCACAATTTCAAATTTAACTGGCAACTATGGAACAAGCCTAGTACAGGAAAAGTAAAAATAAAAAAAGTTGATAGTAATAATGGTAATAAAAAGTTGCTTGGAGCAAAATTTCATATTGAAGATTCAAATAAAAAAGTAGTTGGTGAGTTAGTAACAGATGAAAAAGGAGAAGCGATATCAAAAGAATTACCAATAGGTAACTATACTCTTGTTGAAACAGAAGCGCCAAAAGGTTATGACTTATTAAAAGATAAAATAGCTGTAAAAATAGAAAAAGATGCAGTAGTAGAAATTAAAATAGGAAATAAGAAATTACCAGATCCGATGGGGAAAATGAAGCTAGTGAAAGTAGATACGTTAGATAAAAATAAAAAGCTAGCAGGAGCAAAGTTTCATATTGAAGATTCAAATAAAAAAGTAGTTGGTGAGTTAGTAACAGATGGACAAGGAGAAGCGATATCAAAGGAATTACCAATAGGTAACTATACCCTAGTGGAAGTAGAAGCACCTAAAGGTTATGACTTATTAAAAGATAAAATAGCTGTAAAAGTAGAAAAAGATGTAGTAGTAGAAATTAAAATAGGGAATAAGAAATTACCAGATCCAATGGGGAAAATGAAGTTAGTAAAAGTAGATACGAGCGATAAAAATAAAAAGCTAGCAGGGGCAAAGTTTCATATTGAAGATTCAAATAAAAAAGTAGTTGGTGAGTTAGTAACAGATGAAAAAGGAGAAGCGATATCAAAAAAATTACCAATAGGTAATTATACTCTTGTGGAAACAGAAGCACCTAAAGGTTATGACTTATTAAAAGATAAAATAGCTGTAAAAATAGAAAAAGATACAGTAGTAGAAATTAAAATAGGGAATAAGAAATTACCAGATCCGACTGGGCAATTTGAAATTGAGAAAGTTGATGATAAGGATATTAATTTAAAGCTGAAAGGTGCTGTATTTCAAGTATTAAATAAAGAAGGTAAAGAAGTTACTAGATTAACAACGGATGAAAAAGGAAAGGTGATTTCCAACCAGTTAGTACTTGGAAAGTATATGATTAAAGAAATAAAAGCGCCAAACGGATATATATTACTTAGAGATCCAATAGAAATAGAAATTACAGAAGCGGTAAGGACACAAAAACTAACAGTGAAAAATGTGAAAAATAATTGGATAATTCCTAATACTGGTGGCAGCGGAACAACAAGTTTTTACGTGATTGGTTTTGTGCTAATGTTTGGTGTGTTATGCTTATATAAGAAAAATCGTATATAAATAGTATAAAAACAGTTGTGTATTATGAACTGATTCCATAAAGTTAGAAAATCGTTTGGTTAGAAAAATTTCCAGCATGAGTTCGGTATTGTACTAGATTCATGCTACTAAATTTGTTGAAGAAGGAAGGATAATAGTAAACATAGAATATATTAATAAATAAAAATGTTTACGAGGTGAAAGTGCTGGCAATAAAACAAGACGAAATTAAAGTAGTAGTCGGAGCTGGAGTGTTTAATAATAATCCAGGTTGGATTCAAACGCAAGAAGATGAACTTAACTTACTAGATAAAGCTACGTGGGAAGAAAGATTTGAATACAACTCTATTTCAGCTATTTTAGCTGAGCATGTATGGGAACACCTTACGTTTGAAGAAGGTGTAAGGGCAGCAGGAATTTGTTATCAATTTTTAAAACCAGCAGGACATATTCGTTGTGGTGTTCCTGATGCATTTTTCCGAGACGAAGCATACCAAAATATAGTTCAAATAGGCGGACCTGGCCCGAAAGATCATCCAGCAGCAAGTCATAAAATTGTTCATAATTATAAAACATTAACGAAAATGTTTGAAATTGCTGGATTTGAGGTAGTTTTACTTGAATATTGTGATGAAAATGGTCAGTTTTATTACAACGAATGGGATGCAAACGACGGTGTTATTTTCCGATCGAAAAGATATGATTCTAGAAATAAGGGTGATAAGCTTGGTTTTCCATCTTTAATTGTTGATGCGAATAAGCGGTAAGTCATTCAATAAAAGCAAGGGTTAATATTATAATTTCATGAGTCGCAAATGCGGCTTTTTTTATTGGTATGTAATATGTAAGAGATTATTTATGATAATTAATACTTCATTAAAGATTTATTTTATATATAAAATCGGGTAAAATAAAAGAAGAACATATATTCTGTTTAAGAGTAGGGGGCAATATATATGGTAGCTAAAATTAAAAAAGTAACTGATGGATATATTGTAAAGTTTGAACGACAATTTTCATATACGATAGAGGAAGTTTGGTCTGTTTTAACAGAAAACAGTAAGCTAAAAAAATGGATGTCTAATTTACAAATTGAAAGTCTTAAAACGGGTGGAATAATAAAGTTCGACATGATGGACGGTTCATTTATAAATATTGATATTTTAGAGTGTCAACTAAACACAGTACTAGAATTTAGTTGGGATAAAGATCGTGTCCGATTTGAAATACATAAAGAAGAAAATGGTACTCTTTTACTTCTTAAAGAGTACATTCATGAGTTTACAGATCATACTCCGAAAGATATAGCTGGTTGGCATATTTGCTTAAATCTTTTTTCCTCCGTACTAGAAGGAAAAGAAAAAGAATTTTCTAAAGATGAATGGCAACAATGGTTTGAAACATATAAGGATAAGATCCTTGAAGTGAGAGGATAATTGTATAAAAGATTATATTCATTGTGTAATTATTACACTGTAAAAATGATTTTAAAGAAAAATAAGAATAGAGGTTAATATGAAAGTAAATCAATTAATTGCTAATAACATAAATAAATTAGATACAGTGATTCCATTTAATAAGTCGTTTGGAATCGCTGGTTTATCAGGATCAGGTAAAACAACCTTTTGTCAAACGATTGGTGAAGAATCAAAAAAACGATTAGTTTCTTTATTGCCAAAGGCTGAATATCAATATTTATTTCCTAACATTATGGAAACGAATTTTAGTGCTATTAAGATAGAAGATATGCCTTTAGTTCTTTTTCTAGGAAAATCATCGATTTCTTCCAATCCACGTTCAACAATCGGTACACATACTGGTGTTTTCACAGAGGTACGCGAAAAACTTGCTGATGTATTTCATCTTTCACCTGAGGTTTTTTCATTCAATAACCAGTTAGGCTGGTGTACTGGCTGTAAAGGCCGAGGTACTACTAAAAATATTGAGTGTAAAAAATGTAAGGGAAAACGTTATAGCGAAGAAATCGAACAACATACGATAGATTTATTTGCTAAACCACATACAATTTCAAATATTAATGATTTAAGTGTTGAGTCTATTCTTTCGTTAGCGGAAGAGTTAAATATTAGTGAAGCAAAGCAACATATACTGCAAAATATAATTAATATGAACATTGGTTATTTAACATTAAATCGAATTATGGGTACGTTGTCAGGTGGAGAGTTAACAAGACTATATTTGGCTGAATTCATGGCAGTAAGCGAAAATGCTGTAATTATTATTGATGAGATTTCAGTTGGACTTGATCATGAAACATTATTACAAATATTAGAAGAGATTAAGCAGTTAGGGTGTAAAAATCAAATTTGGCTCATTGATCATTCAGATACTGTACTGGATACAACAGATGAGCAATTGTTCTTTGGACCTGGTAGCGGAAAATATGGTGGACAAATTGTGAAAGAATCGCCAAGACCAAAACCAATACTGTCGGATCTAAATAAAGAAGTACCAACAGAATATTATACATTCCAAGAATTATATTGCCGTAATATCCAAATGGCGGAGTTTCAGATTCCTAAAAATAGGCTTGTAACAGTTACTGGAGAATCTGGATGCGGGAAATCTACACTTGTCAATGAATGTTTAGCTACAGATTTCTTGAAACGATATCCAAAAGATAAATTAGTTATGGTAGGACAAGATCGAAATCAATCCATTACAAGTCGATCAACTGTAGCCACTTTCCTAGATATTAAAAAGAAACTCACAAAGTATAGTGAAGAAATCGATGATATTTTCGAGCGCTCGATTGAAGATATTATTGATGAACTTCCAAATGAAGATATTGCGTATAAACGCTTGAGCCTATTAATTAAACTAGGACTTGGCTATTTAACGTTAGAACGAAAAACACAAACATTATCAACGGGTGAGTTTCAATGTGTTCACTTAGTTTCGGAGTTATTTGCAAACACAAGAAATCCACATACATTATTTATTTTTGATGAACCTTCAAAGGGGTTATCACAAAATATTTTAAATCAATTTATAGATAGTGTTAGAGGGATATTGCAAGATGAATCAGTTTCTATCATTATGATTGAACATAATAGTTACATGTTAGAAAGCTCTGATTATATTGTAGATTTTGGGAAGAGACAGCTTGAATCTATAAAGCATCTTGATGTAGTAAGTCATGAAGATTATTATCGTCAAAAAAGCAGTGTGAATTATGCTGAGCAAATACATATTTCTTCAGCACTTAAGCATAAAGAAGGCGTTCACTATTTAGAAGAAAATCATATTCACTATTTTAAAAATGCCGAAAACATTTATAAGGGTGGTATTTTAAAAAGTTTATCATCAATGGCCCGTTTAATTTATAGTGAATATGAATCTAATACAATTGCACCTGTTGTTGCTATTGATCTTGAAAGACATTTATATAGTCAATATAGTTTCTTATATGAAATTGGTGGATTAATTAATCATATTGTAGCTGCTCATCCAACTAATAAAGATACGAGAAGTTTTGATTTCTATTCACAGGACAACCATTGTCCATCTTGTTCTGGACGTCTTCAAATTGAAGTTTTCGATAAAGATATTACAATTCAAGATAAAAACGTTCCATTTTGGGACGGTTTATTCGATCCGGAAATCATGAAAGTATTAAAATTTTATCAATATGAAAAAATAGAATTTCTATTTGCAGAAATTAAAAATGAGCTTGGTCACGATTTATCAAAGAGCTATAATGATATGTCAGAAGAAGAAAAGCATACGTTTTGGTACGGATATTTTGATAAATCATTTTATGATAAAAAAGGAAAGACACGCAGAACATGGGTAGGATTTAATACGATTATTGGTGGATATATTGTTATTTCAAAAGCAGCTATTAAAGAAGAAATTAAGACTTCTAAAGAAAAGATGACATGTCCAATTTGTGAAGGGACGGTATTAAATCATCATAAACCGCTTAAATTTGGTAACTTCGATATTCGTGAAATTATCAATCAACCTATTGATGAAGTGTTGAAGATAGTCGGTGATTTACCTGCACTTCAAAAATTAAAATCTATTGTTAGTGGCGATATGATATTGACAGAAGATGTTTCTTTACTGCCAAGAAAAGCACAAGTTGCACTGAAAATGTTTGAATTAGAACAGGCAAGCTTTTCAAACTACGAAATGGTGTTACAAAATGTCTTACCATTCCGGGATGAAATAAAAGGAAATATCGAATCCATTAGTGTTAATAATCAAGTAACTGTTTGTGATTTCCCTAATGTTTATGAAACGAGAGAAAATATTATAGATAAGTATTTCACAAATGGTAAATATAAAAAACTTACGTATGTATATGAAGCGTTTGGATACAAAAAGTTAGTTACCCAAATTAATAAAATTAAAAAAAGTAATCCATGTCCATTCTGTAAAGGAAAGAAAGTTATAACGGAAGATAATCTACATGATGGTGTATTTAAACTAACAATCTCATGTGTAACTTGTAATGCAACTGGTATTAATGACGAAGGACTAAAAGAAGTTGTTGCGCAAATACCAATTTTTAATCGCATTCGCGAATTGGATAAACGAGATATGATGGCGGTTTATGAATGTCTTGAGAGTAATCAGTAAAGTTTTATTAGTTTATGTGTTATTAACATAACTTATATAAAACGTATATTCTTTATAATGTATATATTAACGCAGTATGATTAATACAAGGTAATGAAAGAAGATTCAATTTCTTAATATCAAAATTAAGAAATTGGATCTTTTATTATTTTTATGTCCCGCATACGATATTTTTCACTAAGAGAATAAGAAGGTAAGGAGATATAAAAAACTAATAGGGATAAATAGTTGATATATTATGTAATTATTATATTATAAAAATGATGAATAAAGGTGAAAACAGTTCATAAGTAAACATTGTACTTATCAATCTTTTTGTTTTATTATCTGATTTTTTAAATTTAACAGAAATATATACTTGAATGAAGTATATATTTCTGTTAAATTTATCCTATGGATAGAACAAGTTTAATTAAAGGTCATTTAGAAATGTGTGTATTATCTATTTTGTCGAAAAAGAAAAGTTATGGTTATGAGATTATGAAAGAACTTGAAGTAAACAATTTAAAATTGAAAGGAGTAGGAAGCATTTATCCCATTTTAACTAAGTTGAAAAATCAAGAGTGGGTTAATACTTATCAAGAAGTAACAGACAATGGTAAAGTTAGGATTTATTATGAAATTAATGAAAACGGAAAAATACGTCTTGAGAAGAAAATTAACGAGTGGTTAGAATTGCAATCGGATATTCAAACATTATTAAAAAGTGGTTTGAAAGGAGACCTTCTGAAATGGGGAATAGATTGATAGGTAAAGAAAAGCAATTTTTAACAGATGTACTTAAGGAATTAAAGCAATACGATATTAGTTTAGAAGAAATGGAAAATGTTAAGAGACAAATATTAGAACATATTCAAGAATGTCGTGAACATGGTGAAGATAGTATAGATGATTTAGGTACACCTCAGTTATTTGTTCAAGATTATTTAGAAATAAATGAGATTGATTTACAAGTTAAAATGAAACAACTTAAAAATGAAAAGGGGAAATTAAACACATCTATCTTACGCGGCATATTCATCGCAATTATTACTTACCTCATCTCGCAAACTACATTCACAATATTTTTAACTAGATCATTTAATCCAACTAATAGTAAAAATACATTTCAGTATAATCTTTTATATCGTATTTCAGAAAATCAATGGTGGAATTCATTATTAATAATGATTAGTTTTATGTTCTCTGCAGTAGTATTTATTAGTTTAGTAAGTTATAAAAGACGAAAGCTGTCTAAAGCATAATGAAGAATACGATCTATAAAATGTCTCTAATTTATATTCTTTGTAGTGTATTAATGTTATGTATTACAGATTCAAAAGTTTATGCTCAGCAAAATATTAAAATTGCATTAGATAAGTATATTGAAAAATTTATAAAGGAGCAGAACATTCCAGGAGCTTCTGTTGCAATTGTACATAAAAAAGATGTGTTTTTCACAAAAACGATGGGGACTACTGGAGAATCTGAAAAAAAGATAACTAGTAAAACCCCATTTGCAATCGGCTCAATAAGTAAATCTTTATCAGCTTTAGCTATAGTGAAATTAATAGAAGATAAAAAATTAAAATTAGAGGATCCAGTTCAACGGTATCTTCCTTGGTTTAAACTAAAATATCCTAAAATATCCTCAACTATAACAATCCAACATCTACTAACTCATACAAGCGGAATCAGTACATATGAGGGCTTAGCATTATCAGATAAGCAATCCGAAAAGTCTACAGCATTACAAGAAAATGTAATGAAACTATCAAATATAAAATTAACTGCTCCACCAGGTGAAAAATATCAATATAGTAATGCGAATTATATAATACTTGGTGCGCTTATTGAGGCCGTCACAAATGAAACATATTCATCATATATGGAAAAGCATATTTTTCAGCCATTAAATATGAATGGCGCGGCAGCAAGTAAAGAAACTGCATATGAAAAAGGTTATTTAACAGGTTATCAGTCGTGGTTTGGCATACCAAGAAAAAGTGTAGTGTCCTATGATAATGCAGGGGCACCGTATGGCTATATTACTGCAAATTTAGAAGATATGATTCAATATATTATGTTTTTGAATCGGCCAGAGGATGCTCAATTTTTAAAGCAAGAAAACATGGATCTTTATCTGTCACCACTTTATAAAATAAATTCAGAAAAAAGTTATGGTTTTGGATTAAGAACAACAAATATAAATGAAAGCGAAACGATGATTTGGCATTCAGGATCAACGCCTGATGCTCGTGCAGAAATATTTATTTTAAATAAAAGTGGCTGGGGTGGTGTGATTTTAACAAATAAAAATCATGTATTAGAAGAATCAGCACTATCGGTATTGAAAAATGGGATTATTAGTATTTTGAATGGAGAAGTACCGGTTGATCCTCCAACAAACATACCATTTATACAAATTGTTATGTCTATAGTTATATTCGCGCTTTTCATTATATCAATTATGTTAATTAAAAAATATAAACATAAGAAAACTGTTAAAAGACTAACTTGGTTATTTATAGGGAATCTATTCCTACTATTATCTATTATTTTCATTCCAATTCTTACTTATAGTACAAGATCACCATGGCATACGATTAAAATCTTTGCGGCAGATGTAGCTTTACTTATAAGTATTATAGTAATTTTATTAGCTGTGAACGGATTAATATCAATCTTTATAGCCTTAAGAAGGAAAAGGATATAAAGGTAAATAATTAAAGAAATATAATTTAAGCGTTATAAACAGTTGACTCTCACACAATGTCATTGTTTAAGATAAAGTTGAGCTTCGAAGTAGATGTAATTCATAGGAGGAAAACATGTTTAAAATAGGGGATTTTTCAAAATTATCTTCCATTAGTATACGAATGTTGAGACACTACGATAAAGTGGAATTATTACAACCAGTAAAAGTTGATGAACAAAGTGGATATCGATACTATTCAGCAGCCCAATTAAAGAAAGTAAATCGAATTCAAACGTTAAAAGATATGGGATTTAATATTGCTACAATTAAAGAAATAGTAGAATCCGATAATATAGATGGTATTAAGGAACAATTTTTAAATCGTAGTGCTCAAATTATGGAAGACATGAATAACCTCCAAAAACAATTACGTCTTCTCGAAACCTCAATGAAAATGATGAGAGAGGATGCTGTTGAGATGAACTATCATGTTTCAATAAAAGAAATTCCAAAAAGAAATGTAGCTAGTGTTAGAAAGATTATTCCATCATATAATTGCGAAGGGGATGTATGGAGTATATTAATGCAAGAAATTTATATGAAAAATATTAGTATTGCCCATCCGAGTTATAGTATTGCGGTCTTCCATGATCGCGAATACAAAGAAAATGATGTAGATGTAGAAATACAGTTAAGTATTTTAGGTAAACATGAAAATAAAAATGATGTTACATTTAAAAATATTGAATCAACTCATGTAGCCTCTATAACAGTTAATGGAAGTTATGAACAAATGACAGCTGTAAATGAGGCTGCAGCAAAATGGATTGAGTCAGAAGGTTATGAATTAGCAGGCCCGATGTTTAATATTTATCATGTGAGCCCAGCGATGGAATCGGATCCTAATAAGTGGGTTACAGAAGTTTGTTATCCAGTTAAATGATGATAAAAAAAATGGCATTAATTATATGCCTTTTTTCTTTATAAATATATCCATAAATATCAAGACAAGTTGCGACTGCCAAAAAACGAATATAGATTTACTTTTAAAAGCAGCGAAAGAACATAATCTATGCTTAAAAGACTGTTTTCTTATTGGAGATACAGGGAGTACGGATATGATTGCAGCTAAAAGGGCGAATATGAAAAAGATTTTGGTACGAACAGGATGGGGAGAAAGCTCATTAACAAAGTATAGAAATTAGTGGATAGAAACGGCGCCTACTTATATAGCGCAAAACCTACTTGATACTGTGTGTTGGATTGAAGATAATTTAAATACATAATAAAATTATAGTAAACTATTTTATTCAAAGGTCGTTAGGAGGGGGAATATTGATACATATAGATAAGAATGTGCGAACAGCTGGTGCGTATGTAATATATAAGAATTTATTTGTTTTTCAAGTTGGTCCAACGAATAAAGGTGATACATTAGGTGTAGTAAGGCTCGGAGGACATAAAGAAGGGGATGAAACAGCAGTAGAAACAGCTAAAAGAGAAGTGAAAGAAGAAGCTGCTATCGATATTACCATTTTGAGTTCGCCAAGTATATATTACAAAAAGAATTGGAGTGCACAATCAAAGAAAATAAAGGTAGAAAATGAAATCAATCCAATATTAATTATTGATAGTCCACATGAAACTTTATCTATTATGTACATGGCGCATTCAAAAAATGTACCCAATCCCTCTTCTGAAACGAATGGATTATTATTAATTTCAGTAAGTGATATTAAGTTAATTTGTAATAAGGAAATAACACTAAATGATTATATTAAGCAAGGTGGAATGGCTATATTGAAAGAAAAAATGGATAAAGAGTTAATCTTACAACCTTTCCCGCAACTTAAGTTTTTAGAAGAACTTTTAAAAGAGGATCCTGTATTATTTCAGCAGTTTCTAAATTAGCAGCAAAAAGGAAAATTTAAAAGGGGATTTTGTTTTAAATAATTTCTTTTTAAGTGTATATCCTCCATTATGAAACAGTATATTGCCTGTAGTAAAAGTATTTTGCATTAAATATAGTTTATTTGATTATGTAAAAACAGTCCGTACTGTTTTAGATAGTGGCGAAGAAGAAGAGATATTGATTATACAGATAAATGAAATATAAATTTATTATGTAAACTGTTAGTGCACATGGAATATATTTTCCTTATAATTTGTATTTTATAATATATAATAGAAATTAAGAACATTTTGTCAGTTTTGAATGAATAAACGACCTTAATTTGAAAGGAGTGATGTTTTATGAACAAACAGAAGAAAACAAAGTACGAGGTAAAAATAATTTGAGTATGCGTATCATACCTCTATAAACTACGTTCGTTCAAAGCTAGGAGCAGCGCATGATAAATATTACAATAGGAAAAAATCAATACCCAATAACATTAGTTGAGGATCATAATTTTGATTGGTTAAAGGGTGTAGAAGTATTTACTGTTTTTGATCAGCAAGACTCAGGAAATATTAGCTTTGGTATTATTGAAAATGGACACCGTACTTTTTGAAGTATGCCGGTGCTTGTAATTTAGAGTACAAAGGTAATGTAGAGAACGCAATCCAGCGACTAAAGAAAGCAAAAGAAGTGTATGAACAAATTCAACATCCTTTACTAGTTTCATATATTAATTCTATTCAAATGCAAAATGGATTTTGTTTAAGGTTTCATTGGGTTGATGGGGAATGCATGCACAATCATTGGGACTTTACGCCGTTTGAAAAGCACCATGCACCAAATTCGCCTTTTGTTAAGCTAAGACAATTATCCGTGACGGAGAGACTTAACATATTGACACAAATTTTTGAGTTTGCAATCTACGTGGAGTCACTAGGCTATGTCATGGTTGATTTTTATGACGGCAGTATTTTATTTAATTTTGAGCAATCAAAACTTACGATTTATGATATTGATTTCTTTCAAAAAAAAACCTGTATTCAATGAAATTGGGGAGGATTTTTGGGGAACAAGTCGCTTCAAAGCACCGGAGGAATATGAACTGCATGCACAAATTACAAGTGAAACGAATGTATATGTGTTAGCTGGAATTGCTTTTGCCTTTATCGGTGGAAAAAATGATAAAAGTTTTGAAAAATGGGAAAGCACTCAAGAATTATATAATATATGTAAAAAAGCGCTACATAAAGAAAAAAATAAAAGGTATCGTACTATTCAAGCATTTTATGAAACTTGGCTTACAAATATAGAGTAAATAATTGATAATACATTTTAATATATAAGTATCAACAAAGGGGAACACATAAAATGAATGAACTAGAGTATAAAAGCTTCTATGATAAAGTAGGAAGATTAAATGGATGGGATTTTAGTAAAATAAAATGCGAAACTGTAGGAGATGCATGGGACTTTTATAGCGAAGTAAAAGAAAGGTGCAAATCAACGGACGTTTTACTTGATGTTGGTACAGGTGGAGGAGAAAATGTACTTAACATAGCATCTTCAGCCAAATTATTAATTGGAATAGATAATTCTAATGGCATGATTGAAACGGCACATTCTAACTTGAAAAAATCAGCTGTGCAAAACGTTGAGTTTACTCAAATGGATTCTGAAGCTTTAGCGTTTCCGCATGAGCATTTTGATATTGCTTCAAGTTGTCATGCACCATTTGTAGCAACTGAATTATCAAAAGTAATGAAAAAAGGTGCTTTTTTCTTAACACAACAAGTTAGCGAACATGATAAATTAAACCTTAAAGAAGCATTTGGTAGAGGACAATGCTTAGGTGAAAAAGATGGAACTTTAAAAGAAAAGTATATGAGTGAACTTATTAGTGCAGGATTTGAACTTGTGCAAGTACGTGAATATGATGTTACTGATTATTTCCGTACTCCTGAAGATCTCATTTTCTTATTAAAACATACGCCTATTATTCCTAATTTTGGAGAAGAGGAAGAGGATTTTACTATTTTGCAAAAGTTCATTGACACAAATCGTTCTGAAAAAGGGATTCGTACGAATTCAAAAAGATTTATGATAATTGCTGTGAAATCTTAATGTATTTTATTGTAAAAGCTGCTTTTCGTTTAAGGAAAGGCAGTTTTTTTATATAGAAACAATGCAGGGGTAACTTGAAAAAATAGAAATAAGTAAAGTGTTAATCAAAAAAATGAAATATGGAAGATAATTGTTTTGAAACGTTACTGTACTAACAATGAAAGAAGCTAACATATTCATACTAAAGTTGTAGTTTTTAAATAAAAAATCAACCCTTCCGTTTGATTTTATCTATTTATAAATGTAATACAATACGAATAGATAATAAGAAATTAGGGGGAATGTAACGTGATTACACATATTTCAGATATAAAACTACAAACGGTTTCCATAGAAGGGGTAAAACAAGTTTATAAGGACATATTATCTTTTCCAATAAAAAAAGAAACAGCATCATTTATTCAATTTGAAGTAACACCGTACACAACAATTAGTTTTCAAGAAGTATACGAACCAATTGCACCTGCTCACTTTGCTTTTGAGATTCCATATTCAAAATTTCATGAAACTGTAAGATGGCTTGAAGAGTCTGGATTACTCATTGTGAAATGGAAAGATGGTCATACAATTGATGAAGAGAGCGGCCGATTCAACTTATATTTCAGAGATGGTGATGGAAATCTACTCGAAATTATCGCACATAGTTATGTTAAAGAAGATGTATTAGTACCGCATTCACCATTAAACGTTTTATATGTAAGAGAAATCGGTCTTCCCGTTAAAAGTGTACCTGTTTTTACGGAATGGTTGAAATTAAATCTAGATATGAAAACAATGGAAGATGGGGATATTTTCAACTTTGTTATAGGTGGAACTGCCTATGTCGTCGCAACTTGGTGGCAGCGACCTTGGATTCCAATTGCGATGAAAGCTTTACCACTAAAAGTACACGTATCTTTCGGAACAACAGATCAAGCATTTTTACAGCAAATCCAAATTAACTTTAAGAAAAATAGTGTACCATTTCAAAGTAAACATAATGAAGTATCATTTATTGAGCAGGGATATGCATTTTCAATTGTGCATACACCAAATTTCCTTTCCGATATTCCTAGTAAATTAAATTTACCACTTTCTATTTAAGGATAGAAAGTGATAAGTTTTTTATATTTTTGTGGAGAAGGGTTTCAGCATAATTACACTGAATTTATAGGGGAGTATAATGTGTCAGCTTAATTTACAGTAAGGAGAGAAATGAATTGAATTTAGGAAATCCGATAGCTAAAGGGAATACAGCAGAAATCTATCTCTATGATACTAAGGTTGTAAAATTATTTAATGAATATCTGCCTGATACAGAGTCTATTAATGAAGCAAAAAAACAAAAATATGCTTATTTATGCGGACTATCAGTTCCAAACGTATTTGAAGTGACAAAGATAAAAAATAGACAGGCAATTATTATGGAATATGTAAAAGGGGACAGTATAGGTGATCTCCTGCTTAATAATCTAAATGAGGCGGAGCATTACATAAATATATGTGTTAATGAGCAAAAAAAGATTCATGCTATACGTGTGAATACGGATGAAATGGAATCAATGAGGAAAAGGCTAGAGCGTCAAATTAAATCTGTACATAAATTAGATGAAAAACAAAAGGGAAATATATTGAATAAGTTACATTCAATCAAATTTGAACCTAGATTATGTCATGGGGATTTCCATCCGTTTAATCTAATTTTGAATAATAAGAACGTGAATATTATAGATTGGGTTGATGCTAGTTCGGGTGATTTTCGTGCAGATGTGTTTCGAACATATTTGTTGTACTCACAATCCTCGTTAGAATTAGCTGAAATGTATTTACATATATATTGCAGTCGTACCGGCTTATCAAGAGATGAAGTTTTTCAGTGGGCTCTCATTATTATTACAGCTAGATTTTCTGAGAAAGTAAATCCGCAAAATGAAGTGTATTTAAACAGATTATTGATTCAGTATTTATAAGTAAATAAAAAGGTTGTCTAGTAGCTAATTAATAAATGCTGTTGTTTAACTAAAGTTTCCTTGTAGTTAAACAACAGCATTTTTAAATATTGATATAGGTATATTTATTTTCGATCTTCATTCTATAGAGATTCATTATCCGTACTTGTTCCTCAGTTAATTCTTCTTTATCCCAGTACATATGCATTAAGCTATATTCAAAAATCTCCTTTAATTTAATAAACATTGGAAACTTGTCTATCATCTCTTTAGGTAGTTCATTTTCCTCTTGATACCCGGCAAATATTGCTTTTGTAATAGAATGCTCATAGTCAACGATATTCCCATTTCCAGCAAATGAATATTCTAACGCACTATAAATAGGAATAGCTAAATCAAATATATAAAAATGTTTTTCACAGTCTTGAAAATCAATCATTGTTAAGTTTGAATTGTTTTCAACTAAAATGTTTTCTAACCATAAATCGCCGTGAATTAAGCCGTAATTTGAAGTGGATTTTTGCAACTCATTTATAGAAGTTAAAACGTTAGATGCAATTTCTCTTATAGTAGTTTCTTCTTTAGGGATATACTTAAGAAAATTATATTCTTCATTCTCATACCAGTCGTTTATATGTTTAACCTGTTTAGTCTTTTCAAAGCTTTTAGAAATACGATGTAATTGTCCAATTTGTTTACCCAGCTTTTTAAATATATTAGAGTTCCATTCGCGCCTTGGTAGATTTATACCGGGAGCAGCTTTATATAGTACAGCAAATAGCTCTTTGCCTAATGTTAATTTCTCTACTAAATTTCCATTAAGAGAAGGTAATATTGGAGGAACTGCTAAACCATTTTGATATAAAAAGTTTGTATATGTAACTTCTTCTATCTGTTCTTCATATGTTTTGTAGTTTGTAATTCTAATGAAGTAAGTACCTTGTTCTGTGCGACAACGATACATTTCATTCGTTATGGATTTAATGTTAATAAAATTTAATGGATATCGTTCATTTATTAATTGAAGTATTTCTTTTTCTAGCTCGTTCATTGTAATGTCCTTTCCAAACTTTAATTTTTTAATTAGAGAATTTAAAGAGTCTCATTTTACAAAATTCGTGTTTCATATTCGAAATCCTTTAAAATAAAATATGATGTAAATTGACTTTTAAAAAATGGTAAGGTGTGTCCGTCATACTAATTCGCGCTAAATTGAAAAATGAATAGAAGTTATGACAAAATAAGATAGATGAAAAAACATAAAATTAATATTTACATATAGATTTTAAGGGTTTTAGTGAATGGCTCATGTTATAAAACACAAGAAATATCAAAAGAAAGAAACGAATTTCTCCTATACTTTTAAATAAGGAGTGAAGAAAATGAATGAACATATACAGCGGATGATTGATTGGATTGAGCTCAATTTAAAAGAAGAATTTTCATTAAATGAATTATCCCGTTATATGGGATATTCTCCGTATTACTGTTCTTTTAAATTTCACCAGGTTACAGGCATTAGTATTAGACGCTATATTCTTTTAAGAAGATTGTATTTATCTACTGAGGATCTGACGAATGATAAAAAGATAATAGATATCGCATTGGATTATGATTATTCTTCGCAAGAGGCTTATAGTAGAGCTTTCAAAAATATTTTTGGAATGAATCCAAGAGAATACCAACTTAACAAAATGCCTATTCAACCATTTGTTAAACTCAATATAAATAAAGAAGGGGAGTTTAAGATGAATCTTTCTAGAAAAATAGAGGTTGAACAGTTACGTAATAAGAATAGTGAGCTATTTGATAAAGACGTACTTAACATATTGAATGGTCAAATGATGTATGAAGAATTTAAAGCTGAGAAGCTAATGGGTGAGTCTGATTATGCTCCATTTAACGAAGCAATGTGTGTAAATACGGCTACTACACAAGTTTTTAATGAAGATTTTATTAATATAAGAGCAGAAGGACACAACAGTTCAGTAGAAAGTTATACAAAAAAGGTAATAGATCCGTTAGAAAATCTTTTTACGAAAAAGTATAAATATATTGTTTTATGGTTTGGTGAAGATATGTTTTGCCAAATGAATCTACTTACTATACTTTCATACCTGGAACAGTCTTGCTATGAAGGGAAAGTATACTTTAATAGCTTCAGAGAAGATGAATTTAAAGTAAGTCAAACTGAAATGAAGTTAGGAAACTATCACTGTGCATATAAAGAAGTATTGGTAACTCATGAAAAACCTTCTGTTGAATTACTGCCAGTAATGTATCAGTCTATAAATCTATATTTAGAAATGCTAAAAGAAGATAATACTGTAATGAAATTCATCTCTAAAAATAAAGATTTATCAACTCAAGAATTATTAACAAAGTTGTTTCAACTCTTTCCGACAATCGGATATGGTGATTCTCAGTACATAGAACTGATAAATAAAATAAAGAAGAAAGCTGAACCTAAAATATAGGAACAGCTTCCTTCTTACAGTTGTTCAAGTGACCCTAATTCGCCCTCTACAAATAACATTAGTTCTTTAATTTTTTCACCAGAGAAATCAAAATGAATTCCAGCTGCTTCATATACTTCCGTTAAAGATCTAGAGCTACCTAATGATAAAGCCTTTTTATAATTTTCTATTGCTTGTTTAGGATTTTCTTTATATTGTTTATACATTTGCAACGCACCAAGTTGTGCGATAGCATATTCGATATAATAGAATGGGATTTCGAATATGTGTAGTACAGGTAACCAGCCAGTTGCGATCCAATTTTCATAACCTTCAATATTTACGATGTTCGATTGGTAAGTGTTATGTAACTCTAAATACTTTTCATTTCTTTCTTTAGCAGTATGATTAGGATTTTCATACATCCAATGTTGGAATTGATCTACGATAAGCATTTGCGGTAAATACTTAACGATATCTTTAAAGAAATCTAATTTTGCTTTTATAAATTCTTCTCTATCCTCATAAAATGCATCCCAATATTCCATTGAAAATAATTCCATTGTCATGCTAGCGAGTTCTGCTGATTCAGAAGGGATTTCCAAATATTTTTGAAGTTCTAACTGCTTCATACATTCATTATGAATACTATGACCCATTTCATGGAGGAAAGTAGTAACATCATAATGTGTATGATTGAGATTCATGAAAACGAAAGATAATCGAGAAGCAGGTAAATATTCGCAAAATCCTCCTGGTCCTTTTCCTTTACGACTTTCTAAATCTAAGCAATTATTTTTACGCATACGGTCCAGTAATCTAGAAAATTCAGGATCTAGTTTGTGTAAAATATGAGAACTTTTTTCGATTAATTCACTGGCGTCTTCGATAGGTTTTAATGCTTTTTGATTTGGTGCGGTTGCTTTTAGATCCCATGGACGAAGACTATCTACTTGAAGTTCAGATGTTTTCTCATTAAATATTTTATCGATAAGTGGTACTACGTATTTACGAATAGATTCAGCAAGTTCATAGCAATCTTCAGGTGTATAATCAAAACGTTCATGTTTTTTAAACATATAATCACGATAATTATCTAATTGAATGTTTTTCGCTTTTTGGTGACGGATTACGATTAATTCATTTAATATACTTTGTAATTTATCTTCAACAGATAAGAATGTTTCAGAAATGAGTGTTTTTACTTCTTTTCGAATATGACGATCCGGATCTTGTAAGTAAGACTGTAGTTCAGTAATTGTTCTTTCTTCACCGTCCCATAGTGCAGTTAAACCACCTGTAATTTCGAAGTACTCGGTTACTAGTTTGTCTTCGTTTATTTCTAAATCAATGTTCTTTTCACAAAATAAAGTCTGGGCATTCTTTATTTTTTTATCTAGTAAGCTATACGTTTTTGGATCAAGTTCCATTCGAAAAGGGGACTCTAAATATTTATTATCAAATGAATTTTGATAACGTTTCAAAAGAGGCCTGACAAATTGTTGATCATATTCAAAAGTATCTTTTATTTCTTTATTATCTGTATTACATTGAAAGGCGATATAGTGTGATCTTAATTGTTCTTCAATTTCCCAAATGAATATAGATTGTTTTTTTACCAGTTTTCAAGCTCTAGTTTTGAAGAAATCACTTCATTTTCTAAAGTAGAAAGAGTGTTTTCTAATTCTAGAACGTTACTAATATCAATCGTATTTAAGCACTGCATGACATATCCCTCACTTTTTATTTATTCATGGAGATATTCTTCTTTTTCACTGTAATTCCTTTTTTACCTAAAAAATTTGTGCCTATTACACCAAAAATAATCATTATTGTACCAATGATATGAAAATAAGAAATTTGCTCGTGTAAAAAAATAACGCCTGCGATAATTGTAATAAGTGTAGATAAGTTACTAAAAACACTTATTTTAGCGGCTTCAATATATGATAAGGAATAATTTAATAGCAATGCCGTCAGCAAGGAAGATAGTAACCCTAAATATAAGATGGAGATAAGAAATGTTCCATTCGTAAACGGTTTAAAGTATGCCGTTATTGTACCTTTGCTTATATGGCTGGCGATTGCGATTAAATTAAAGCTAATAAAGCCAATTACTGTCATTGTGTAAGTTAAATCCATTAGTTTGAATTTCTTCGTCATTTTTCGAGCTAACACATTATAGAAAGCAGATGATAATGCCGATAGCAAAATAAGAATAACACCTATGAAACTAGTTTCATGAGTCCTTATACCATTCATGATAAATATATAAATGACACCGATAACAGAAATGAGTACAGATATTTTTTGCCATGTATTTGTATACTCTTTTAAAAAATAGGAAGCTAACATCATCGCAAATATAGGAATAGCCGCTTGTATAATTCCAGCTTCGGATGAACTTGTATACACTAAGCCAAATGCTTGGAAAGCAAAAAATAGTGCTGGATAAAATATTGCAAGTGGTAAAAGGGGAAGTATATTTTTAAATGACATATTTAACTTTACGAAACCGAAAACAATGGGAATGCTTGCAACTACGAAAGCAATTGTAAAACGGTGAGCAAGGGTATCAAGTGGGCTCGTAACGGTTAATGCTAATTTCACAAACATAAAGGAGAATCCAATAATAAATGAATAGAGTAAGGCAGATAAATATGCCTTTGTTGTAAGTTTCATAATTTCACCTCATAGTAGTTGATTTCTTACTGGCCAGTATACGTACATAGTAATCTTTATGATCTAGTGCTACAATGTGAATAATCACAAACTGTACCGGTACAAATTAAATGTTGAGGTGGTAATGATGTATAAGTATTTACATATTTTTAATGATATAGAAAACATGATTCGACATGGAGTGATAAAAGAAGGAAAGAAATTACCGTCTATACGATCACTTGTTACGCAATATGAATGCAATAAGGCGACAGTTATACGGGCACTACATGAATTAGAAAAGCGTCATATTATTTATTCCGTCCCTCAAAGTGGATACTACGTTGTTCGAAAATCAGGGAGTGCTATAGAAAACGACGAGATAATTGATTTTGCTTCCTCAGCACCAGATCCAGATGTTTTTCCATACTTAGATTTTCAACATTGTATTAATAAAGCCATTGATACATATAAAAATGACTTATTTGTATATGGGACGCCGAAAGGTTTACCGTCTTTAATTCCGGTTATTCAAAAACAACTGGCAAACTATCAAGTCTTCACTAAAGAAGAAAATATTTTTATAACGTCAGGTGTACAACAGGCGCTAGCAATATTAACTTCTATATCGTTTCCAAATGGAAATGAAACGATATTAATTGAACAGCCAACGTATCATTTATATATTGAATATCTAGAAATAAACAAAATTCCTGTTATCGGTATTAAACGCACGAATGAAGGCATTGACTTAAATGAATTGGAATGTATTTTTCAAACAGGTAAAATAAAATTCTTTTATACAATACCAAGATATCATCATCCACTCGGAACTTCTTATTCTAAAGATGAGAAAGAAAAAATTGTGTTATTGGCTAAGAAATATAATGTATATATAGTTGAAGATGACTATTTAGCAGATTTAGAAACGGATTCAAAAGCTGATCCGTTATATAGCTTGGATCATGGTAATCATGTCATATATTTGAAAAGTTATTCGAAGATTATTTTTCCAGGTTTACGAGTTGGTGTAGCCATTATTCCACCGGTTATCGCGAAGACTTTCCATACATATAAAAAGATTTTAGATATCGATAGTCCGATGATATCCCAAGCTGCTTTAGAAATTTATATAAAGAGTGGCATGTTTGAACGTCATAAAAATAAAATTAAATCTTCCTATCACGATAGATCTAAAAAACTAGCAGAAACATTAGAAAGAATGCATAATGAAAACCCGCTTTTATTTACATATACAAAGCAAAATGCAATTGGAATCCACACTTGTTTAGAATTACATAAAACGAGTATTTCAGAAATGTTTTTACAAAGACTAGGTGAAATGCAAATAAGTATTGATACGATTGATAAAAATTATGTGAGGGGTTTTCCAAAAGAAAGACTATTAAAGTTAAACGTATCGAATGTGAAGGAAGATAAGATTGAAGAAGGAATTCGTAAAGTAATTGAGGAAATCAAACAAGTGGAACGTATAACCTTTCAATTTAAAAAAGAATAAAATGGATAAGGAGGTTTGTTGTGAGACGCAAAATAATTCTCTTGTTTGTGTGTATCGCTATAATAATTGGAGCTATCGTCGTAATTAAATATTATAAAAAAGATGATCAATGCATTGCGGTTGCTAAGTATTCAAGAGGTATTATCATAGATCAAAATAACAAACCTATTTCTAATGTGAAAATTTATGAAGATTCTATTGAAAGTAAGGAACGCAGTATTTCAAATGCACAAGGTTAATTTGAAATACCACATGGTATTTGTGGTGAAATTGTATTGCAATTTGTTACTTCAGATGGAGAAATCTATACGAGGAAATATGATAGCAAGCATATACCGAAAGTGATAGAACTGAGTTATAAAAAGTAAGGGTAATTACATAAAATCATTACAAGGAAACAGTGTTAAATTAATATCTTTTAGAGCACTCAATAGCTGAGTGCTCTTTTTAATTAGGGAATAAGTATTTAAATGGAAATGAACTACCAATAAATGATAACCTTAAAGTGTAGCATTTATTTTAAATAGGAAGGTGATGGAGTCTATGGCGGTACGTATAGTCGATGATTTACAACAATTATCGTTGTTACTTATGTTTTTAAGTACATTTATATTTTACAGATACTTAAAGAAGGTGAAACGAGAGAGAAAATTGACTGGTTTTGAATGGACAATGTATTTTGTCACTCAATTTGCGACATTAATTTGGGCAATTACTTATTTTATTAAACATTTAGCAGAATCGTAATTGTTATTCATTCAAACTAGTTTACTATTATCTATTAGGGATATAAATATAGTCCGTATCTAAATCAATGACAACATCGCTTATGACGTCTTCTTGTAGTAACTTTTGAATTTGTTCATAATGATACTGTACACAAAATAAGCTTAGAAAATCTTCATTAGACATCACTTCATTTTTTATATTTAAATACATTGTTCTTAATTCGTTTAGAGAACAGTTACGGCCAATAACATACTCATTTATTCCATACCCATCAAATTCAATTATCATATTATCACTGTGGGGTGCTAGCCAACGTTATAGCTTAAATTTTAGTTGAATCTATTATACATTGTTTGAAATTTTGTGAGAAAATATTTTTATAAAATGTGAGGGTTATAAATGGAACAAAATAAATTAGTTTTAGAAGGACCAAAATGGCTTAAGTGGAAAATACGCGAAATTAAGTTTATACAGGATGATGAAATTATCGTTAAAACAATTGCAGGTGCAATAAGTATTGGAGCAGAGTTACCGCAGTATAAAGAATCGGATGTTACAGATATTAATCCTTTTTATCCAAGAAAAACTGGATATGAAAGTTATGGTGAAGTTGTTCGAGTTGGGAATAATATAACAAATTTAAATGTAGGTGATAAAGTAGTTTCTTTTTATGGACATGAAACTGTAGGAATAGTTAAGGGGGATAAAGTAATTCGAGTGCCTAGTTATATAAAACCTAAAGTTGCTTTATTATCTATTCTTTCGTGTGATGCTGCTAAAGGAGTATTAAAACTAAATCTGCGGCAGGATGAAAAAGTACTTATAACTGGAATGGGAGTTATCGGTTTACTCGCTTGTTATTTCTTGAAATATTATGTAGGTGTTGAGCCTAATAAAAATAGAAGAGTTTTTGCAAAGAAGTTTGGTGCGAAAAACATATATGAATCAGAAGAACAAATAATAGAAACATATAATTACGGTTTCGAATGTTCTCCTACAAATATCGGGTTTTATACATTACAAAAAGTACTTAACAGTAATAGTGAAATATGTATACTTTCTGATGGGAATTTAGAGGAACTAACATTAACCCCTGATTTTTATGAGAAAGAATTGCGGATTATTGGTTCAAGTGACGGATATAATTATCAAAAACATGCAGATTGGTTTTTTAGTCAAATAGAACAAACAACATGGATAGAAGGGATTTTTCAACATGAAATACAATATACAGAACTCATTCAATGTTTTGAGGAATTAAGTCAAGGAATAATTACCCCTTTAAAAGTATTTGTCTCATATTAATAATGAACAAAATGACCAGGTACTTGTTACATAGCTCACATATATTTCATCACTAATATGATAACAGAATGAGGGGGAGCATGTACGGGGATTTTTTAACAGGTACAACGGGTTGTGTAAACAGAGGAGGTTTTTTGCTCTTTCATTCTGTACAAATAGTATAAGTAGTGTGGGAGTTGAAAAAATAGTATATTATCTTTCTTAATGTACATATTAAGTAAAGTGCTTAATATCATACATAAAAGGCGGGATAATATGGATGAAAATAAGAAAAATGAAGAATTGAGTAAATTTAAAAAACAATGGTTTAATGAAGATAATCAACCAGTAGCTGGTATAGAGTTAGCTTTACCACCTGATATAGGCAGCATGTTAGACTCGAAGTCAGTTGATGATGAAAGTGGAGAGAGTAATAATGAATAAGTCTAATCTATGCATCCATGCGGATGCTTTTTATTTTTTTGACAATGGAAGATGAATCATCAAATCCTTGTTGAAAAAAGATTGATCAAAATAGATTCTTTTTCAGTATATGTAAGTTTGATTTTCACAAAAAAGTTTAATTAAAATTCATTTAGAATACTAATAATATTCACCATTAAAGGATCGGGCTATTATGAATATGATTTGGGAAAGCATTATTTTAATTCTCATTGGAATGATTGCATTAAAAATGACAGGTAGTACATCAGTTAGCCAAATGACAAGAGCTGAAATCATTATAGTAGTATCAATTGGACGTATTATTGTAGAGCCTGTATTAAGTAGGAAAGTAGTCCCATCTATATTTGTGGCTGTAATATTTGCCAGTATACTTCTCATCATTCATTTCTTTGAATTGAAATCAAAGAAGGTGGAACAACTCCTGAATGGCAGTAGCATTATAATTGTTGAAAACGGAGAGATTGTAAAAGAGAAGTTGAAGCAGGCAAAAATGTCAGAACAACAACTTTTTATGCAATTAAGGGAAAAAGGGATTCATGATTTAAAGAGTTTACAGCAAGTTACAGCTGAACCGAATGGGCGGATTGGTTATCAATTAATAGAGAAGGCGCAACCGATAACTTTAGAAATGTTAGAAAAGGTAATAAATCAGTACAATATAAAAAGATAATTGCTATTAAGAAAAGCCAATACTACAATGGAAGTATTGGTTTTTTTTTTTTTTTACACACTAATATGGGGTGGATTTTAAACCAATTTTTAAATTAGATATAGGCTTATTAATATGCTATATTCAATGGACCTATAGTGACTGTGGGGAAAAAAGCAGCGTTAAAATTAATAGGTCTTTCATGTGATGTTATACATGAGATAAGAATAAGGAGATAAAAATAAAATGGAATTTTGGGAATCAAGCTTTATTGAGAAACAAACGATGTGGGGTTTTGAACCTACAGAATCTGCAATTTTGACAAAAGATTTTTTTCTACAAAAGAACGTTAAAGACATACTAGTTCCGGGTATTGGATATGGTAGAAACGCAAAGGTATTTATCGAAAATGGTATAAATGTAACTGGTATTGAAATTTCAAAAACTGCAATTGATTTAGCGAGAGAAAACGGACTAGAAGATGTTAGTATGTATCACGGTTCGGTAAACGAAATGCCTTTTGATAACAAACTGTATGATGGGATATTTAGTCATGCACTTCTTCATTTGTTGAATGAGCAGGAAAGAGAGAATTTTATTAAAGATTGTTATAATCAGTTAAAACCAGGTGGATATATGGTTTTCACAACAGTTTCTAAAAAAGCTCCTATGTATGGAAAAGGAAACCAGTTGGATAAAGACTATTATGAGATAATGGACGGTGTAAAAATGTTCTTCTATGATTCTGAATCTATAAAACAAGATTTTAATAAGTATGGATTAGTACAAGTTTCGGAAATTGACGAACCAAATAAGAATGTAGAAAATAAACCTTCAATTAATTTCTTAATGATAAAATGTAGAAAAGACCTGTGAAAAATTAGTATATATTGATTGTGTATTCTGCCTAAATAATAAAGGCAAACATACTAGGAATTATAAATGAACTAGAAGTCTTAATAGAGATAAATCTAGAGAAACAAGATTAGATAGCGCTTAAAATATGGGGAAATACAGTGATAAAATTAGAAATAAAATGTGTTTGATATTTTTTGTGGAGTTTTAATGTCAGAAAAAGAAGAAAAGGAGAAAAAATGATTTCCTAGAAGGTGGGGGAAAAGAAAAGTTTCAGAGCATTTATCTCAACTAAATAAATAGTTAAAAGCTGAAGGGAAAGGGATTTGGGTTACAATCTATGCTATAGATTTGTATATCGTAACTATTCCTTGTACAGTAAAAAAATATAAATCTTAATACATATATGTTTATAGAAGCGACTGTTTCTTTTAAAAGATACGATCGCTTCTATAAATTTGTCAATGTAATGCAATTAAGTGATGCATAAGAAGTCGTATCGTTATCTCAAAGTATCGCCTTAAATACTTTTAATGAGTTTTATCCCCTCAACAAAGAAAAGTACTAAGTGTATAGTGTTCATTACAAACCATAACATGAGCTTTGAGTTCTTCACAGTTTTCAACTGACTTGATTTTGTATTAGACAATTCTATCTTTAAAGACATTAATATAATAGTATTAGACATAAAGCCTAACAATATAAATCCGAATAAAGGTAAGTTTGTAATAGCGCCTATTACCATAATTGCTATGTATAATATAGTTAGCTTTTTAATATACTGTTTATCTTCTTTTAATTTATCCATATTTTTGGTCTTGAACCAATTTATTACTATTCTTACAAAAATAATAGTTTGAAATACTAGTACAATTATACTTACAAAGAGAAGGAACAAGGTTCTTAAATTATTTTCCATTAAACCGTTCATTTCGTATGTACCCCTTTTATTTATGTTTATAGTATGCAAATGTAATTTTCAAAGAACCTGCATGTGATTAGTAACGGTACTCGTTCTCTATTTTCATGTTACTCTATCCTTGTTAATTATGGAAAAGGACAAATCTAAGCATTTAACTGTTAGAATGGTATACCCTTTATATATTTTAGGTTAATTTTGATTGTTTGCATATAATTTTATATTGGAATAAGTAATACGTCAAAATGTTTTGTGAAAATTACGGCTATTAATTGCTTGTACAAATGAAAAAGATTAGTAGGTAGTCATATCGTAATGAGCGCGGTATACCTTATCTGTTGTCTGTTTGAAATGAAGTTTAACCATGTTGAAAATATGATTTTCATTTAGTATTTCTAGAAACAATAATGTGGTTAATTTTGGTGAAATTTAAAATGGAGGAAAAACGTTAGACCACTAGAGTGAATATATTCAAAGCCATATCATGTGTAGCGTTTAATATAATTAGGGGGAACTGCATGACAAGAAAACAGATAATCATTACCTTATTTTCAATTACAGCGTCCATACTAATTTTAGTATCACTTGGTGTTTTTGAGGAAGAACTAAAAGAAACAGATTATAGTGAAGTTGTACAATTTATGGAAGATATGAAAAACAAAGAAGAAGTTGAGATTGATGTAGTTACTTACTATTCAGGTAAGGCCTCTTTAGAGAATAGTGCACCCAAACAACCAAATGGTTGGATTATTTATCATTTAAAAGCTCGTTATGATAAAGTAACAAATCAAAGTTGGATAGATGTGACGCCTGATCTTAGCCGTTTTAAGAATGTGGAGAAAATTTCTGGGGATATCATTACCTCGCACCAACAATGCGGCTATATTAATCATAATACAGACGAGAATAAAGGAAAAGTAGGATACATGTTAACAGAATGCTTCGATAAGTGGGAATACGATGTGAAGCCATCAGGGTTTGAAGGGTATAGGATTAATTACACAATATTACCGAATTTAGGTTTAAAATAAATTTAGTATTTGTTTTATCAATTTGTTAATCAATTAGCTGATAATGTAGCTGAACAAGTAATGTATGATTTTAAATTTATATTTTAAAAATAGTTTTGGCTTATCTTTTTTAGCCTATTTGCAATGAGTTGAATAACCTTTATTCTAAAACAGTAATTAATAAAATTATTTAGTGTTAATATAAATTCTTATATGTTGATTACGCACAAATAAAAAGGACAAGCATATAATATAATTACCTATTAACTTTAAGTAACCGTAACTTTCGTTAATAGGGTATCTCGAAATCCCCAAAAAGAGCACTTGCGGAAACAAGTGCTCTTTTATTTTTTTGTTTATTGAAGATGATTAAATTTCGCCCGACTAATATGGAATTTTAAACCATTATTTTATATGAAGTGGTAAAATAAGTAGGGGGAATTTGTAAGGGGGCGAGGGATTTGAAACTAAAAGAGCTGGCGGATTTGTTATTGATTAAAGAAACGATTGGAGATATGAATGTAGAAATTACGGGATTAGAAATGGATTCCAGAAAGATTACTAGCGGAAATCTTTTTATATGTGTATCAGGTATTGATGGTTTTCTTGAAGATCGACATCAATTTGTTGAAGATGCAGTAAAAAATGGCGCTGTGGCGTTAATTGTAGAAAGAGATGTAAACATTGAAATACCTAAAATAATTGTTAAAGATGCTAGGTATGCTATGGCAGTTATTGCGTCATATTTTTATAGTTACCCATCTAATGAAATGAAGCTAATTGGAATTACAGGAACAAATGGTAAAACAACTACATCCTATTTACTTGAAAAAATTTTGACTGATTATGGATTTCAAACAGGGATTATGGGGAATAACGGAGTCAAAATTGGTTCAGAATGGCATCCTACTGATATTAATACGCAAGAATCTCCAACGCTTCAACGGAATTTGCAAATGATGAAAAATCAAAATGTAGATTATTGTGTTATGGAAGTTACTTCACAAGGGTTACATATGGAGAGAGTTAAAGGATGTAACTTTAAAATTGCTGTTTTCACAAATTTAACGCAAGATCATTTGGATTATCACGGAACATTTGAGGAATATAAGCACGTAAAAGGTCTTCTTTTTTCAAGATTAGGAAATGATTTTTCTGCTACAGATAAAAAAATTGCTATTTTGAATGCAGACGATCCATCGGTAGAATACTTTAAAAAAGTTACTTCTGCTGAAGTGATTACATATGGGATAAATAATGCTGCAGATGTTCAAGCGAAGAACATAACTTTAAGTTCAAAAGGAATTCAGTTTTTAGTTTCTTCCTTTAATGGAGAAATAGAAATCATTCTAAATCTAGTAGGCCGCTTTAATGTCTATAATGCATTAGCAGCAATAACAGCTGCATTGGTTGAAGGTATTCCGCTTACAGACATTAGTGACAGCTTATGTAACATAAAGAGCATTGAAGGTAGAATGGAAATTATAGACGAAAATCAAGATTTTCTTGTAATAGTGGACTATGCTCATACATCGGATGCGTTAGAAAATGTCCTCTCTACAATTAGCGAGTTTTCAAAAGGTAAAATTATTACTGTTTTCGGTTGCGGTGGAGATAGAGATGCAAAAAAACGATCTATAATGGGTGGAATTGCTGGCAGTTATAGCGATTTTGTTTATATTACTTCTGATAATCCACGTTCGGAAGACCCGCAGGCAATAATGAAAGATATTGAAAAAGGATTTTTACAGAATAATTATTTGAATTATAAAGTAGAATTAGATCGTGAACTGGCTATAAAACATGCAATAAACATGGCATCTTCTAATGATATTGTTTTGATTGCAGGGAAAGGGCATGAAACGTATCAAATTTTAAAGGATTCGACTATTCATTTTGATGATAAAGAAAAAGCTCGACAAGCAATTATAAATAATAAATAGATTATCTTTTAGAAAAGACTAGATTAGATTAAGTTGTGAATGGAGTGTTATTGAATGCAAACTAGAAAAGCTTATTTATATGTATTTCATATGATGTCCGATTGGGAATACGGACATTTAATTGCTGAACTTAATACAGGTAGATATTTTAAAAAGGGTTTAGCACCTTTTAAAGTAGTTACAGTTGGAATAAATAAAGAAATGGTTATTTCAATGGGAGGCTTGAACGTAAAGCCAGATATTTCCCTAGATGAATGTGTACTTGAGAGTAATGATTTATTGATTTTACCTGGAGGAAATACTTGGACTGAAAACATACATAAACCCATATTGCAAAAAGTTGAAGAAGCTTTAAAGATTGGTACTATTGTGGCTGCAATTTGTGGTGCAACAATAGGCCTTGCAAATTACGGATACTTAAATTCTAGAAAGCATACAAGTAATAGTTTAGATTATATGAAAATGGTTTGTCCTACATATAAAGGGGGAAATTTATATGAAATGGGACCTGTAGCGTCTGGTGAAAATCTTATTACTGCATCTGGAGTAGCTCCTTTGGAATTTGCAGTGGAGGTACTGAAAAAATTAGATGTATTTGCGCCAGATACACTCCATTCATGGTATGAATTAAATAAGACACATGAACCTGAACATTTCTTCCAGTTAATGAATTCATTAACTAGCTAAGCAATTTAGTATGATCAATAATAAAAACCATGTTTCTAATGATACTGAAGCATGTTTTTTGTGTTTTGATTAATAAATATATAAAGTAACAAATTTTGTACAATAAAAATGAATTTGAGAGAAAGAGTCACTTCTTTATTATACTATTATTTCTGAACGACAAAAGTAATGGCATTTGTTTTTAATTGAATGTGTCTGTCATTTCGGACTATATTATAAGCTAATTCTTTTCTTGCAATTTTTATTTCTTGCCATTCCTTATAAATGCTTTTTAATAGATATATCATATGTTCAGTTGGAAGGTTAATTTCAATTAAAGCATCTAATTCTTCTTTCGTATGTAAGTCAATTTCTTGTATGTTCGAGTTAATAATTAAACAATTGATACCACCAGTCTTTGTACCTTTTTTCATAGAATGGAGCACGTTTTTTAAATCTTCTACTGATTGAACATGCTCTAAACTTGATATTGCAACGATATAATCAAAAGTATCAGGTTGGATGTAGTAGTTTTCAATTGCTGCTTGTTCTGTTTTTATAACTTCAAAAACATCATGTTCTTTACTATAAATTTGTAATTTTGTTAAAGCGGAATCCAGTAAGTCCACACAAGTAACAGTGCCGTTATTATTTTTTATTATTTGTGCAATTGGAATGCTATTTCTTCCAACGCCAGAGCCTAGATCAAGTACTTGTAAGTTATTTTGTCCTTCAAAGTACTCCATTAAGTCCATAACTGTTTTAACCGGTTTGTAAAGCCAAGAGCCAGTTTCAAATAGTTTATATTGTTCATAACAAAGATCGTGATATTTCTTTTCTTCCTTTCTTATGTGATCGATACGGTTCATATAGTTTCAGCTCCAATATTATTATTCCGAAATGAATGGGTAGGACAACCGTTTATATTTGTTTGAATTCGAAAAATACCACCAGCATGTGGATATTTTTTCAATTCGTCATCCGTCATTCTTGTTCTGGCTGTTGTAACATATAGTTCTGTTAAATTAGGTCCTCCAAATGTACAAGACGTTACATATAGCGCTGGAATTGGAATACTTAATATTTGTTCTCCAGTTGAAGGGTTCCATCTAGTAATCTTTGAACCTCCCCAATGAGCAATCCATAAACAACCTTCCTCGTCAAATGTCATACCATCAGGTAGACCTTCATTTTCAGGGAAAATGATTACATCACTTGGATTACGAATTACTCCAGAGCATATATCATAATGAAAACGAACTACTTTTTTAGTAGGTGTATCAATATAGTAAAGGTATGTAGGGTCAGGTGACCAAGCTATGCCATTTGATGTATTTACATGTGAAACTTTTTTCTCTACCTTTAAATTATTATTTAAACAATACAAGGAACCAGCAGCATTTATACCGTATGTATCTGTAGTACCTGCCCAAAAACGTCCTGCTGGATCACATTTTCCATCATTAAAACGATTTTCAAATAAATGTGGTTCAGGGTCAAAAATATGTGTTAGTTTTTCTGTTTTTACATTAATAGAATAAAAGCCGTTTTCCATAGCTAGGAGTAGTACGTCATCTAAATATGGAACAACACAGCCAATTCGTTGATTGAGAGCAATTACTCGGTTTGTATTAGCAGTAGGACTAAATATGTACAATTGTTTCTCCACAATATCAACCCAGTATAAAAGTTGCTTTTTTTCATTCCAACATGGTCCTTCAGCTAAACTTGCTTTCGCATCTAAAACTAATTCTATATTACTGATCAAGGTTTTCACCTCGCTTTATAAGATATTTATATAATTCGATAAGAATGAAGGTAAACCTTTTAGTCAGAGGATATTAAGATTTGTACTATAGAAAACTGATTTTCTTAAGTGATTAAAAAAATGTATAAACATGGAGAGGAAAATGCATATGATGTTTTATGAAATTGTTTGCTTTTCTTGTAAAAATATATTTCGTGTTTACGAAGGTAGTGAAAAATATAAGCGATTTAAAGAGAAACCGAAAGGGACATATTGTTGCGAGGAATGTAGTCATAAAATTCAATTAGAAGCGATAAAGCATTTATTTAGATAGAATTTTTATTCGGAAAAGTTTGACAATAAAGGCGTTATAAATTATCATATGAAAAAACTAATATTTAAAATGGCATGGAAGAGAAGAGTAGTTAAGAAAGAATACGTACAGAGAGCTCTGGTTGCTGAGAAAGAGCAGTATATATCTTGACGAAAAAAGACTTGGAGCTGCGCAAGGAACTAATTTTCTTAGGGATGGTGCGACGGGATTTCCCGTTATAGAGATAGGGTATAAGCATATTTTGCCGTACCTGAAGAGGTTAATATGGCGACGTATTAACAAACTGAGGTGGTACCGCGAAGCTAACAACTCTCGTCCTCAAGATGAATAATCTTGGGGGTGGGAGTTTTTTTATTGCATAAAACTGAAAGCGTGAAAATAAAAAATCAATTGAGGTGAATAATATATGCATTGGGCGTATGAAGTAGCACATGAATTAATAAGAAAACATCCAAGCAAAGAAACTTTTGTTTGCGCATCTGGAATAAGTTCATCTGGTTCTATTCATATCGGGAACTTTCGCGAAATAATAACGACTTATTTCGTTGTAAGAGCACTTCAAGATTTAGGAAAAAAGACTCGTTTTATATTTTCATGGGATGATTATGATAGGTTTAGAAAAGTTCCTAAAAATATTGATCCATCTTTTGCAAAATATATTGGTATGCCATACTGTGATATGCCAGATCCATATGGCTGTCATAACTCGTATGCAGAGCATTTTGAAAAAGAGTTTGAGAAATCGCTTCAAGTATTTGGGATTGAAGTGGAATTCATATATCAACATGTTGAATATAGAAGCGGAAGGTATAACAAAAACATATTAGAGGCTTTATATAAAAGAAAAGAAATATATGATATATTAATGAGATTTAAAACTGGAGAGTGTAGTGAAGAAGAGCGAGAGAGCTTTTATCCGGTTACGTTATATTGTGAGAAATGCGGGAAAGATGCAACAACGATTACACATTTTGATGAAGTATTAAAAACAGTACGGTATGAATGTGAATGTGGAAATCAAAATGAATTATCGGTATTAAATACAAATATAATGAAACTGAATTGGAAAATCGATTGGCCGATGAGATGGATGATAGAGGATGTTATTTTTGAACCGGGTGGAAGAGATCATTCATCAGAAACGGGTAGTTATAATGTATCAAAGGAAATTGCGATGGGAATATTCAATTGTGAAGCTCCTCATTATGTTTCTTATGATTTCATTGGCATTAAAGGGAATCATGAAAAAATGTCTAGTTCTTCAGGGAATAGTATTACACCTAGCGAGCTGTTAAAAGTGTATTTGCCCGAAGTGATTCTTTTTATGTTTGCTAAATATAGACCAAACGCAGCTTTTCATATCGGTCTTGATGAAGATGTGATTCGCAATTATACAGAGTATGAACGATTAAAAGAAAGTTATGAAAATAAAATGCTCAAAAATGAAGATTTATTTGATGCAATTAAACTCTCTAAAGTTGATAGCGGGTTTAAAGAGTATCCAAAGTTTAATCAAGTTGCTGGAACGTTACCGCTATTAAATTTTGATGCATCTATTTTACAAGGTATGTTAGAAAAAATAGATAGGAATTATGCATTAGAGGATACGATAGCGATAAGCAAACGTGCAGAGTATTGGGTTAGAAACTTTCAAACTAAAAAATTAATTGCTGTAAATCAAGAGAGAAATATAGAGTTTTACAACATATTAGATGAAAAGCAGAAAGAGTGGCTAGTAGAAGCTTGCACCATACTTCGTTCTAATAAAGATTACTCTCACTTAATGGAACAATTGTATTTGATTTGTCATGATGAAAATAAAAAAATAATGAAAGAAAATCAAAAACAATTATTTATTATTATATATGAGCTCATTATAAATCAGTCCAGCGGCCCTCGTATACCGTTATTAATACATGTAGTAGGTATCGAAAAATTTATCACATTATTAGATTTTTAAAAAAATAAAGGAAACGCAAGTACTCAGCTAAGTACTTGCGTTTCAAATTTTGCTACCGTGAATACATTTTCGGACATTCATCACCACGTGGTTCATAAAAACAATGACTTTTAAACTGCCCTACAAACGGCTGATTATACCATTCAGGTGGACAAGCACCAACTGGACGGAAATACCAAAGAGCCCATCGTGCTGGCCAGCGCTATTCACCTTGTAAAACTTTTCTTGCAATTTCTTTTTCTGAATCACGAGCACGCTGATAAAAATATCCGTATTGTACGGCTTCAAATCCGCCAGGGCTTTGATATACTGCATCACGTACAGATCGAAGTTGTTTAAAATCTAAGCAATCACAAAATACACGATTTACTACTACGCAACCGACAAGTTGTTCACCTTGTCGACCTTCTCCTTCAGCTTCAGCACGAATTAAACGAGCTAGTAAATCAACATCACTTTCGTTATATGGAATAAGGGGCATAGTGCTACCACCTTTCTTTACCTGTTATAGTAAAGAGTGTATGTATGAAAATAAGCTAGGTGCTTTTTCACGTGCAAATATAATCAAATATGAAGAGGAGCTTGTATGAAAAAAGCTAATTAGTAATTGTAGACCAATATAAAAGGGGAGAGATAAAATGTATCGCATTCATAAAGAACATATTATATACGCAATGTCACCAGATAATAAGCCATGTATGGAAGTAGAAATTGGGAGTCGTCTTGTATTTGAAACATATGATTGCTTTGAAAATCAAATTAATTCTGAAAATGTTGCGTTTCAAGAATTAGATTGGAACCGAATTAATCCAGCGACTGGACCTGTTTATATCATTGGTGCAGAACCTGGTGATATATTAGCCGTAACGATTGAAAAAATTAAAATTGTAGAGCAAGGCGTTTTAACTACAGGTGCAAATCTTGGTGTAATGGGTGAAGAGCTAAATGAAAATACAGTGAAAATTGTTCCGATACATAATGAACATGTTTTATTTTCAAATGAACTGCAAATCCCGATTAATCCAATGATTGGTGTAATTGGTACTGCGCCGAAAGAAGAGAGCATTTCATGTGGCACACCGCATGATCACGGCGGGAATATGGATTGTAAAGAGATAAAAGAAGGGACAACATTATTATTACCTGTAAATGTTTCTGGTGCTCTATTAGCATTAGGTGATTTACACGCAGCGATGGGTGATGGTGAAATTGGTGTTAGTGGAGTAGAGGTTGCTGGTGAGGTAACAGTAACAGTTCGAATAATAAAAGGAAAGAAATGGCCACTACCAATGGCGATCCAAAAAGAAAAACTTATGACGATTGCTTCAGAAAAATTGTTAGATGATACAGCGAATCGCGCTGTACGTAATATGGTGACATTTTTACATGAAGAATTAGAAATGTCTAAAGCGGATGCAACACTTTTATTATCAGCTGCAGGTAATCTAAAAGTATGCCAAGTTGTGGACCCGCTTAAAACAGCACGAATGGAACTAGATATGGACTATGTGGAGAAGCTAGGTTTTAATTTGAGTAAATTTCATATTAAATAAGAATAATAGAAGACGGATGCTGTTGTATAAAAGTATCCTTTTTTGATTTACGAATGATATAAAAAAAGGTAGTATTTATTTTATATAATTGAATATAAGATTGCGGATCGAAAAAGGAGTAAAATGATGGTTAAAATTATGATTGTAGAAGACGATATGAAAATTGCAGAACTATTATCAACACATGTTGCGAAATACGGGTATGAAGGAATTATTGTATCGGATTTTCAAAATGTATTAAACATTTTTTTAGAAGAACAACCAGAGTTAGTTTTATTAGATATTAATTTACCAAGTTTTGATGGGTACTATTGGTGTCGTCAAATTCGTGGAGTTTCTACATGTCCGATATTATTTATTTCGGCTCGTGAAGGCACAATGGATCAAGTTATGGCGCTTGAAAACGGTGGCGATGATTTTATTTCAAAGCCATTCCATTACGAAGTTGTAATGGCAAAAATTCGTAGTCATTTAAGACGTGCTTACGGAGATTATGCACCGAAAGTAGAAGAACGGATGGTTGAGCAACAAGGTCTTTGTTTATATCCTGAAAGGCTTGTATTGAAATTGCGTAATCAAGAGATTGATATAACGAGAAACGAAGCCATTTTATTAGAAATGTTAATGAAAAATTATCCGCGTGTTGTGGGTAGAGAAGTGTTGTTGAATAAATTATGGGATAGCGAATCCTATGTTGATGATAATACATTAAGTGTAAATACGACACGTGTGCGAAAAAAGTTAAAAACGTTACAGATTGAAGATGCGATTGAAACGATTCGTAGTGTCGGTTATAGATTACATATTACTTGGGATACTGGTATGGAGAAATGATAAGATTATTTATTCGTGATCATATACCACTTATTTGTTTTACAGCAATCCAATTACTAGCCATATTTCTTGTATATTGGTTTGATGGGCATAACCATATTGCAACGGCATTATATGCAATGTTTTTAGGTGTCTTTTTTATGGTAGGCTATTTAGTATTTCGTTATTTTACTCATCGTACTTTCTATGAACGATTAGCAAATCCGTTGTACTCTTTGGATGATTCTGTTCAAAAATCAGATTTTGCAGTTTTATCTACTGCGCTTCAAGACTTACTTGAGGTACAATATCGCCATTATCAAAATCAGCTCCAAATACAAGAGAGAAAAAATAATGATCATTTAACTTTTATGAATCAATGGATACATCAAATGAAAACACCTTTATCTGTAATAGAATTAATTACACAAGATGAAGTCGATCCACGGTTTGAAAGTATAAATGAGGAAACAGATAGGCTGAAAAAGGGGCTAGAGATGGCTCTGTATGTCGCACGTTTAGAGGCATTTACGCAAGATTTTTATGTAGAAAGAGTACAACTACATAAAATAGTGAATGATTCCGTACATGAACATAAACGCTTTTTCATCCGGAATTTTGTATATCCAGAGCTTAGAATTGAGAAGGATATTACTGTAGAAAGTGATGCGAAATGGTTACAATTTTTAATTGGACAAATACTATCGAACGCGATCAAATATTCATCTGGTAGTCGAGAAAAGATTAAAGTGGAAGCTTGTAAGGAAGGTAATAACGTTATACTTGAAATTACCGATAATGGCGTAGGGATACCGAAGCAAGATTTACCAAGAGTATTTAAACCTTTCTTTACAGGAGAAAATGGTAGAGATTTTAAAGAATCAACTGGAATGGGGCTATATCTTGTATATGAAATTACGAAACAATTAGGACATAGTGTAGAAATTCATTCAGAAGTTGGTAAAGGTACCGTTGTACGAATTAAATTTTTCAATGTGTAAAAATGATTTAGGCTAAAAAACTTTTGAAATAAGTTTTTTAGCCTTACTTTATATCGATTAAATGAAATAATATAAAAGACGGGTATGATTCTAATAAAAGGTCGTGTAAGTATGTGTAATGACACAATAATAAATAAGGCTGTTAAATGAGAGGGGTTTAATAATTTATTAATATATAAATAGTTTTTTGTAAGAAAAAAGCTCGCCCTTTGAAAGAGCTAGCTTTATGAATTTTAATTAAGTAAACAAACTTAATAATGTATATCCAATTAATCCTAAAATAATGATAGGAACCATCATTAAGAAAGAAGAAATGCGATTAGCATTAGAGCGTTCTAACACAAGGATCAAGATAATGCCGACTATCACTTCGGTATATCCAACAGGTAACATGTGACTATAGTCTTCAAAATTTAAAAGAATGTGAAGTCCATCCGTTACAAAAACGCCACTAATAAGCGCGCTTCCGAATTTATGAAGTGGATTTGTAGTATCTTTCCATAGAAAACCTGCAATTCCAAAGATAGTTCCTCCTATAAATGCACATACAATCCATACAGATATAAAATAAATAGAGTGAGCTACATTTTTAATAACTATTGCATAACCATAATAGCCTAATACCATACCGAGTAGTGCAAGGATACCAGAAAGTATAGCTGTACGCTTAGAATAACTAAAGCTAGCCACAAAAAAGGATGGAACTAACCAAACACTTCCTAGATTAGCTAATGAATTCCAATGTCCTGGAAGTATACCTTGCCCCAATTTAGTTAGTATACCAACAATTATCCCTACTATAATCGGGATGAGAAAAATCTTTAAAAACATATTTAACTTTGTGATTTTTAATGTCCTGTCCATAAATTCAATCCTTACATTAATATTTTCTACAAACATATAATAGCTTATTACAGGGGAGTAATCAATAAAAATTTATCGAAATACAATAAGTGATTATTGGATAACGAATAACATTTTCTTTTTATCCTTTTCGGCAAGAAGGCTCCATCTGATTTGTGTTACGGTTGAAACGAATGATAGGGGGATTGTAATGGATATTCGTAAAATGAAATATTTCATAACAGTGGCAGAAGAATTAAACTTTAGTCGTGCGGCAGAACGGCTTATGATGGCACAACCGCCTTTAAGTCAAGAAATTCGAAAGTTGGAAGAAGAATTAGGTGTTCAACTTCTTCACAGGACAAAAAGGATGGTTGAACTTACCGATGCGGGGAAAATCTTTTTAGAAGGTGCGCGACAAACGTTACTTCAAGTAGATAGAGCCATTAAAGAAACACAGCTCGCGGATGAAGGGAAGATCGGGCATTTAATCATTGGTTTTGTCGATTCTACAGAAACAGTTATAGACATATTAAAAACATTTCGAGAACGATTTCCTAAAATACAGCTTATATTACGCGAGATGACAACAGACCAGCAAATAAAAGCACTCTATGAAAAACAAATTCACATTGGATTTATTCGTTCTAAGCAGAATAATGAAATATTGTCTTCCGAAGTTTGTTCTAAAGAACGTTTAAAATTGGTTTTACATGAAAATCACGCATTAGTTTCGTTACCTAATATTTCTATTAAAGAACTAGTAGATGAACCATTTGTTTTATTTCCTCGTCATTTCGGTACTAACTTTTATGATTTAATTATTAGTTACTTTTGGGAGCATGGAGTAAGTTTAAATATTGTTCAAGAAGCAATTCAAATGCAAACGATTGTGAATTTAGTTGCAGCAAGAATGGGAATTTCTGTCGTTCCATCATCGGTGGAAAGTTATAAAAAATCGGGAGTCATATATAAAGACATTGAGGAACATACACCGGAAATAAACTTATACGCTGGATGGAGGCAGGATGAAAAGTCTGTCGTGCTCGAGAACTTCTTAGCAGTTGTTAGAGAGATTTACACGACTTCACAATTTGAATTTGAAAAGTAAAGGCCCATCTTGATTGGATGGGCAGTAGTGATTTGGGAAAGGTACTATATTTATTGTTAAGTCACTGACGATTTAACCTGTTTTACTTGGGTCATACTCAATGAAACCTTTTAGTACACTATCAATTTGACCCATAATTTCAGGTGACAATGTAACACTAGAAGCAATCACATTTTCTCTTATTTGCTCTGGATCTGAAGCGCCAATAATTGCAGAGGAAACAGCTGGATTTTGTAATACCCAAGCAACTGCGAGTTGAGATAAGGTAAGGTTAATTTCTTGTGCGATAGGTTTAATTTCCTGGATAGCGGTAAGCACATCATCACTCATCCAACGTTGCACGAGTTTGTTGAAAAAGGGTTTTCCTGCATCTGAATTAGCACGTGATTGGGCGGGGAGTGGTTTACCTGGTTGATATTTTCCAGTGAGAATACCTTGTGCGAGGGGAGACCAAACAATTTGGCCAATTCCTTCACGTTGACATGTTGGAATCACATCAGTTTCTATAACTCGCCACAACATCGAATATTGAGGTTGGCTAGCAATAAGAGGGATTTTCAATTCTCGTGCAAGTGCTGCACCGCGTGTGATTTGCTCCGATGTCCATTCACTTACGCCTAAATAAAGGACTTTCCCTTGTCTTACAAGATCTGAGAAAGCTAACATTGTTTCTTCCAGAGGTGTTGTTGTATCGAATCGATGTGCATAATAGACATCAATGTAGTCTGTATGTAGCCGTTGTAACGATGCATTACAATTTTCTATAATATGTTTTCGTGATAAACCTCGATCATTTTTTCCAGGTCCGGTCGGATGACATACTTTGGTACAAAGTTCTATACTTTCTCGGCGTATACCTTTCAAAGAGCGGCCAAGCACTTCCTCAGCGATAGTGTCTGAATAAACATCTGCAGTATCGAACGTTGTAATTCCAACATCTAATGCGGCTTTCACACATTCATTTGCAATATCTTCATTTACTTTTCCACCATGATTTATCCAGTTACCATATGCAATCTTACTTACTGTTAATCCACTGTTTCCGAGTTTGCTATATTCCATTGTAGAATCCCTCCTTAAAAATGATAACTTTATTATAAAAACTGAAATGTAGTATGTATAATATAAAATTAATCATACAGTTATATAAAAATTATATAAGAGGGAGTGTTTAAAAGTTTATTACTAGGGAAATCTAAAGGAAAAGTAGTATAGCAAATGTAAAGTATGCTTGCTCAATTTAAAGCTAAGAAATGATAAATAGACCTAGAAGAAAGCAATCATAATAATAGCACATATAATTGCATTTACTCATACAGTACTATCATGGTACAATATGGTTACTAACGACGGAAAGGAATGATGGGTGGACGATGATTAACTAATCTTATTTTTAAATGTTGAAATTCAATAAATTTCAATTTATAAAAAATAGGATTAGTCTGCCCAATTTCCATACAACAGTATTGCTATTTATGTTGCGCAATAGCTTATTTGGGTATAAATAATGTAATGACTAATCCTGCCAAATTTATTTGGGAGGATTTTTTTATTCTCCCTTAACGAAAGGGATCGGTATTATGAAAGAAATTTTAAAATTAAATGATGTTTATGTTGATATAAAGGAAAATACTTTGTTAGAGAAAATGAATTTGACAGTAAAACAAGGGGATGTTATCGGATTAATCGGTAAAAATGGTGCTGGTAAATCAACGTTACTTCAATTAATAAATGGTAAAATTGAGCCATCAAAAGGCATTGTTGAATGGCAGCAAATGAATATGACAACCGCATATGTAGAACAAGAAATAGAATCTTTTGTTAGTAACGATGTGATTGCAAAAGAAGCAGAACTTCTTGCGAAATGGGGCGTGCCAACGAACGATTTTCATATGTTAAGTGGTGGTGAAAAGCTGAAAGTTCGGTTAGCAAAAGGATTTGCCGAAAATCCTAATGTCTTAATATTAGACGAACCGACAAATCATTTAGATGAGATGAGTACGGAATTTCTCATTAAGCAAATTAAAAATATGAAAGGTACAGTTATCGTCGTATCGCATGATCGATACTTTTTAGATGTTGTCGCAACTAGAATATGGTCGATTGAGGATAAGAAATTAATTGACCATAGCGGTAATTATACGAGTTATATGAAAGCACGTGAGCATAAAAGAATGACGCAGCAACGTGAATATGAAAAACAACAAAAAAAGATAGAACAAGTAGAAAATCATATAAAAGAATTAAGTTCATGGTCACAAAAGGCACATGCGCAGTCTACAAAACAAGAAGGAGTGAAAGAATTTTATCGTGTAAAAGCGAAGCGAATGGATGCGCAAGTGAAGTCAAAACGAAAACGTCTTGAAAAAGAGCTGGAGAAAACGAAAGTAGAACGTGTGAAAGAAGAGTATTCAGTTGAATTTTCTATTCAAGCGAGTAAAAAAGTAGGAAAACGTTTCTTAGAAGTAAAACAATTACGGAAAGAATTTAATAAACGTACATTATTTGAAAACGTTAATTTTACAATCCAGCACGGTGAGAAGGTTGCGATTATTGGACCAAACGGTAGCGGGAAAACAACGTTACTAAAGATGATTATGGGGACAGAAGCTGCTGAAGGAGACGTATGGATTTCACCTTCAGCAAACATCGGTTATTTAACACAAGAAGTATTTGATTTACCACTTGATAAAACACCAGAAGATTTATTTTATAAAGAGACATTTGAAGAACGAGGAAAAGTCCAAAATTTAATGAAACATTTAGGATTTGAATCTTCCCAATGGAAAGAGCCGATTGAATATATGAGTATGGGGGAACGAGTGAAATGTAAGCTCATGGCTTATATTTTAGATGAAAAAGATGTACTTATTTTAGATGAACCGACGAATCACCTTGATCTACCTTCGCGTGAACAGCTTGAAAATACATTAGCTGAGTATAATGGAACACTCGTTATCGTTTCTCACGATCGATATTTTCTGGAGAAAACAACTAACACAAAACTCGTGTTTTTAAACAATACGATACAAAAACAGCTAGAAGAACCTACGAAAACAAGGGATGAAATTGAAGAGCTACGTTTAACGTTAGAAACAGAAAGACAAGAAGTATTAGGGAAATTAAGCTTTTTAACTTCTAAAGACAAAGAATATAAAGAACTAGATGAACGGTTTATGGAACTTACGAAGCAGATTAAGGCGCTTTAACGTAAGGAAGGGGGATTAAGGTGGGAGAAGAGAGTTTGACTAAGTTATTTAGAATAGATTGTGGTGATATATACCTACAAGAGTTTACGGTCAAAGATGCAGAGAGTATTTATAAAATAGCAAATCAACCGGAAATAGAAAAGTTTTTACCAGACTGGAAATCAACGAAAGAACAAAGGGTTAATTGGGTTGTAAATTATGAAATACCTGAAAATAAAGCGTTTCTTAATGCAGTGAGAACTACGACTAACATAGATGATCACATATTAAGACTAGGAATATTTAAGAAAACCACAAATGAATTTATTGGATGGTGCTGCACAGGCATGAAAGATGAACTCCCTGCACCGAACAGAGAAATTATGTATGCTGTTTCAAGTGAGTATCATAATAATGGTTATGCAACGAAAGCGACAAAAGGCTTGATCGGTTAATTATTTGAAAATACAAATGTGGATGTCCTTAACGCAATTGCTTTAATTAAAAATGTGCCATCAAATAAAGTTATTGAAAAATGCGGGTTTACTTATTTGGGTCAACAGATGATAGAAAATCAAATTTATAATCATTATGTATTGAGTAAATCCGGATGGATAAAAAATAGTGCTCTTTAAGGGGAGCGAGAATGCAAAAAAAGCTTAGAGCTAAAACTCTAAGCTTTTTTGCATTCTAAAGTACTAGTTAACCATACTAAAGTGTAGATTCTGGATGTATTTTTCGCCAAAAACAAATGCAGTAAGTTGTACATGCGAGAACTATTTCATAACATTATATCTAAAAGGTATTTGGGGGATTTTGTCGAATGTATATGTCTATGAAAACATTAATTTCTTACTCAAATCATCCTAAACATGAACCACTTTAGGCTTAAATAGAAGAATGTACGGCAAACGTGAAGGCAAGCGAAGGTTTGCATTTTATATTAGCGGTTGAGTGTTAGTGGATTTCAAATTTTAGGAATATGGAATAGTTTAAATAAGGGAGGGGAGAGCATATTATCATTTGGTTTCGTCACTTACCACAAATAAGTATGGATTTGTCAGAATGGACTCCTTTTATACAAAATGATTGGCACCGAAAACATTATATGAAGTTTGTATATGTACTTCAAATCAGTATTTTTCTAATACCGTATTATTTTGGAGCAAGTTTTACTCATATTAATATTTTTTATCTCATCATCATAGGTATTTTTGTTTTCATTGTTCATGAATGTCTACATATTATTGTTATAAATAAAAAAAGTGATATTAGCTTGACGTGTAGTGGAATATTTTTTTGGCTAAATACAAATGCAATCTTATCCAAAACGAGATTTTGGATCTTTATGAGCTTGCCTATTATTGTACTATCGGTCGTTCCTACTATTGTATCATTGTATGTATCAGGAAATATTAAATCAATTTTATTATTTGTATGTTGGATAAACACAATCATTTCTGCTTCAGATATATATAATTCATTATTAATTGCGATTAAACCGAAGAACTCAATTTTTTGTAGAGGTTATTATAAAGTGGAAGACAATAAAAAAGGGTATCTCAAAAACATTTCAACTAAAGGCATTAGATAAAAATATAACTTTGGGAAGGAAAAGACCGATAAAGCAATCGGTCTTTTCTTGTTTTTATAATAAAGATTTGATATACAATTGTATTTCCTGCCACTATACAATTATTATAAGATAGTTATGCGTTAATTTTAGTTTGAAAATAGTTTTATTATCAGTTTTTTTAGAAATCTTACAAGCGTGTAAGATAAATGAAAGATGAATCAATATGAGCAGTAATACAATTCATTTACACTCTATTGTGAGAAGTGCAAATGAAGGGAGAATAGAAATGGAAATTTTACATGCGAAAAATATTAGTAAAGTATATAAAGGGAAAATACCTTTTAAGGCATTAGTAGATATTGATTTATCAATTCAAGAAGGTGAATTTATAGGGATCATGGGGCCATCAGGTAGCGGGAAAACAACGTTATTAAATATGGTATCTACTATCGATTCTCCAACATCAGGAGAAATAGTAATAAACGGTACAAATCCTTTCCAGTTATCATCAGAAGATTTAGCTTTATTCCGTAGGAAACAATTAGGATTTGTTTTCCAATCATTTAATTTACTTAGTACGCTTACAGTGAAGGAAAATATCGTATTGCCGATGACATTAGATGGCGTTTCTGTGCAAGAAATGAACAAACGCGTACAAGAAATCGCAGAGAAATTAAATATTACAGATATATTGAATAAAAGAACGTTTGAAATATCAGGAGGCCAAGCCCAAAGAACAGCAATTGCTCGTGCAATTGTTCATAAGCCGCAATTATTACTTGCAGATGAACCAACAGGGAATTTAGATTCTAAATCTTCAAATGATGTAATGGAGATGTTAGATACTCTAAATAAGGAAGAAAAAGCTACGATGATGTTAGTGACTCATGATCCGTATGCAGCGAGTTTTTGCAGCAGAGTTATATTTATAAAAGATGGTCAATTATATAACGAAATTTATTGTGGTGAAAGCAGGCAAGCATTTTATCAAAAGATTATGGATGTCCTTTCTTTGTTAGGAGGGAAAAGGCATGACTTTTCGTCAGTTCGCATTTAATAATATTTTTCGTAATAAGCGTACATATGCTGCCCATTTTTTAAGTAGTGCATTTTCTATAATGATTTTCTTTACGTATGCTCTTTTATTATTCCATCCTGATTTACAGGGGGAGTTGAAATCGACAAGTAAAACAATAAGTACATTTGGTACATTAGGATTTGAAGTTTCTCAAGGTTTGATTTTTGTCTTTTCATTCTTCTTCATTCTATATTCAGTGAGTTCGTTTTTAAAAACGCGTAAGAAAGAATTTGGCATTTTAATGATGCAAGGTATGTCAATGAGACAGCTTAAGAAGTTATTGTTAATTGAAAATATGTTAATTGGACTTGGTTCGATTTGTATTGGGATTCTTATCGGCCTCGTATTTTCTAAACTAGTTTTATTAATAAGTGCCAGTGTATTAATGATTAGGGTGTGTCTAAAAACTGTTGTTCATTGTGTTAATCGAAAAATGGCAGCGATATACACAAAGGCTAAAAAAGAAGATGCCAGCTTATCATAACGTGTTGCGATTCTACGGAAATGCTTGATTTTATTGAAAAAACACTCCACTAAATGGCGTTCTTTATATAAATACCAATCCACATTCCAAGGAGCTTTCGCATTTGACCTGGGTGGAATGGTATAGGTTGCTTCATGATCGGTAATATAGTTACGAATCGTATGAGAACCATAGGCCTTGTCACCAAGAATATTGCTGCCCTTAATCGGTATTTCATCCAAAAGCTCGCAAACAGGAGTGCTATCAAAAATATTTCCGCCAGTCAAATGAAATAAAATGGGGTTGCCTAAACCATCAACAATTGCATGGATTTTGGTAGTTTTTCCACCGCGACTCATGCCAATATGCTGATGACACTCATGATTTACAGCCTTTTTTTTGCACCAGCACTATGTTGATGCGCTTTGATACTGGTTGAATCTATGCTGAGGTTTTCAAGATCCGGTTCAGCATTTAATTCTTGAAAAATAGTCAGTAAGACACCTTCATCACGCCATTTGCAGAAGCGAGCATACACGGTTTTCCATAATCCGTAATGGTCCGGCAAATCACGCCAGGGAGCGCCGCTCCTAGCTATCCATAAAATAGCATTGAACATTTCACGATTACTCCTTTTAGGCGGACGACCAGTAAAATACGGTGGGAAAAAGTCTTTGATTTGTTCCCATTGTTCATTTGTAAGTTCGTAGCGGCGTGGCGTCATAGAAAATACCCCTCTCTAAATGATTTGAGGTAATCCTATCATAGAAATAGTTTTTAGACACACCCTAGTAACGGCTTACCTTTTTATATGCCAGTGAAGGCGGTATTATTAACTGGCATCACGTTTCTATTCTTATTTTTAATTGTTTCGCTAGTTACTTTTAAAATGATAAAAGTAACAGAACTTGTGGAACTTATTCAAGCAGGGGAAAAGCCAAAGCCTGAACCGAAATCGTCAATTCTATTATCAATTTTTTCTTTATTTAGTATAGGATATGGCTATATTTTAGTATTTCGCTTTATCCCAAGTTATAGTTTTATTACGCTCGGAATGGGTGTGCTCCTAGTAATTATAGGAACGTACTTTTTATATACACAGTGTAGCGTTTATATATTGCATCTTGTGAAAAGGAGTGAATCTTTCTTTTTAAAGAGAACCAATATATTAACATTTTCAGAATTAATATACCGTATGAAAGATAATGCAACAATGTTTTTTATAGTATCTATTATTTCAGCAGTTGCTTTTACAGCAATTGGCACGACAGCAGCTCTTGGAAATAAAGATTTGGTAAGGATGACAAACCCGTATACATTTCTGTATACAGCTCCTGATAAAAATAAAATAACGGATAAACATCTCTCGATTATAAAAAAACATCTTGCTGATTCTAATATTCCATATCGAATGGCTTCCACTTCAGATATTTATACAGAAAGTAATGTAAATGTAATGAAGTTAAGTGAATATAACGAACTTGCGAGAGCACTCGGGTACCAACAAGAAACGATTGAAAAAGAAGATGAAATGTTATTAATCCCTGGAGTCGTATCACAAAAACAAGAGTTTAAAAATGGTGATTATAAAAAGAATATTGAAGTCATTCAAGGCGATTGGACAAAGACATTTCATGTGAAAAAAACTGTAGATAATTTAGTTTTGCCACACGATACGGAAGGGATTAACATTGCGATTCAAGATCATGTGTATGATGAAATTCCGCTTAATAGTAATCTAGATTTTGAAAATATTATTCAATATCGAACTTATGGATTTGTTGTAGATGATTGGATAAAAACGAAAGAGATTTCAAACCAATTAAGTGACATATTCGATCAAGATCCTAGAGACATACATTTTGAATTTAGAGCACTAACTATAGAGTTGTTAAGTGCAAAACAAACGAATGGGTTATTACTTATGGCAAGTGTTTTAGTTGGAATCGTCTTCTTTACTTTCGCTGCTAGTTTTATTTATTTCCGGTTATATACTGATTTGGACCGCGATCAGCAGCAATATAAGATGATTTCGAAAATAGGATTAAGTAAACGAGAGTTGAAAAAAGTTGTAACAAGACAATTAGTATTAATGTTCTTCTTACCGATTATCGTTGCAGTGATTCATACTGTGGTGGCTTATATGGCATTACAACAATTAGTCGATTTTTCTATTATGAATAGCTCTATCATAATTTTAATTTCATTTATATGTATACAAGTTTTATATTTCTTTATAACTCGTTGGCGTTACTTACAAAAGCTTTATAAAACTATGGAACAGTAGAGAATATCAGCAAGTAAGATTGCAGAAAAGCATGTAAAAAAACAATTTGAGTTATGAAAGGAACTGTGATGAAAAAAACACTCTCTATTTTCATATTAAGTATATTAATTTTAATAAGTTTAAGTGCATGCTCTAAAAATGAAAACAGATTTCCAGCTAACGGCGTATTAATCATTGGAGATGAGAATCATACTTCAACAATTATAAATCGTTATAAGGGAAACACGAAAGAACATGAAGCTTTTTCAGTGAAAACAGGTAGATTTGATCAAAATAGGGTTCTGATAATAAATGAATCTACTGCACAAGCGATGATTAATGCAAAGATTTTTCGTAAACGTGATCAAGCATCTCTTTCCAAAACGTTAGATACGTTGCCGAATTTTCCAAAAGAAAGTTCCTTATTATTTATAAATGAAGAAGAAAAGAATATAAAAAGTATTGAAATAGAAGGAAGCAAGATACCTGTTACATATGGTAGTGATGCTTGGCTTGGCAATAAACGTGACTATGGAGCACTATGGTATATCATTGTGGCGAAAAATAGTGTGTATAAAGAAATAAAGGCAAATGAAACGAATATGCAACTTCTACACTTGAAAAAGTCATTAGGTGATGAAAATCCTAAAATATCGACAGATAATACGTTGATTAATGAAAAAGTAAAAGTAAGAAAGTTAATTGAAGGTTTTAAAGGGGAAGTATCAGTTCAGTTTGTAACGATTGGAGGCAAATCTAAAAAAAGAGTTCAAGGTTGATAGAAATATTATCAACTTTGAACTCTTTTTAGTTTATTCCACTATTTGTGAGGAGTGGAGCTTGATTTATTGACCATTCATATAACAAAATTACATTACTTCGTTTAATCGACTCTCGTTTGTTTCTTCAATCGCATTTGAATTTTGAACCGAATTATTTTGAGCTTCTTTTTCTTTACGAACTTTTTGTAGCATTTCAAGGATGATCCATAAAGGAACGCCTTTATCCTTTAACATCTTCCATAAATCTAATTCGTTAAATTTATGCTCAGGTTGTTTCATTTCTTTTTCAGATGAACGAATATCAAATTTGATAGGATCATTTGATTTTTTATCTTCAAGTTTAGTAGAAGAGATAGTATTATGCTCAAGAGTAGTAGGAGTTAACTTAGTAGATTGAGATAGTGTATGAGTATTTAATCCGATTTGCATATCGTTTTACCTCCTTTTCATGTAATGAAGATAGTTTTTTCATAATGTTATAGATTAGTTTAATATAAGGAAACTATATTTAATTATAAATTTAAATAATCAGATTTACAAGTTGTATTGTAAAAAGTGAATGCTTACTTGAATTAATATTTATCAACATTTATGTATCTTTTCTATATATACAACGTATATAAAATACTTTACATTATGTTTAAGTTTAAAACTGATTTTGTCAATTTATTCTCAAGAAAATGAAAGCGTTTAATTAGGGGGGAGAAAGTATGGGGAAGTTATTTTTAAAAATATGTTTTTTTGCATTAGTGACTGTTTGTTCATTGGCGGCGAAAATAACATACGCTGAAGAGAGACAACAAAATAATTATCCTATCATTTTAGTAAACGGGTTTGCCGGATGGGGTAGAGAGGAAATGTTAGGGGTTAAATATTGGGGTGGTGTTCATGATATACAGGAAGATTTGAAACGCAAAGGTTATACGGTACATACCGCAGCTGTTGGACCTGTGTCTAGTAACTGGGATCGTGCATGTGAATTATATGCGCAAATTAACGGTGGTACAGTAGACTACGGTGCCGCACATGCTGAAAAACATGGACATAATCGTTTTGGCAGAACTTATAGTGGTTTTGCACCGAATTGGAGTGAAACAAATAAAGTTCATTTAGTTGGGCATAGCATGGGTGGACAAACGATTAGAACATTAGTACAGCTATTAAAAGAAGGCAGTTTTGAAGAAAAAAATTATGTGAAAAATCATCCGAATACAAATATATCACCACTATTTGAGGGCGAGAAATCATATGTTCATAGTGTGACAACATTAGCAACTCCTCACAATGGCACAACACTTGCGGATGGTAGTCTTCTACTGCCGTTCGTTAAAGATTTACTCATTACAGCTGCAAGTTTAGGAGGAAACAATAATTTATCATTATACGATTTTAAATTGGATCAATGGGGGTTAAAAAAGAATGCTGGAGAGTCCCCATTCCAATATATTGATCGTATTTTAAATAGTTCAATTTGGAAAAATACAAAAGACATTAGTCAATGGGATTTAAGTACTGATGGTGCAAATGAGTTAAATAATTGGGTAAAGACGCAATCGAATGTATATTACTTATCCTATAGTGGACAGGCATCGCAAGCTGCACCAATAACCGGTTTACATTTGCCTCATATAACGATGAATAAAGTGTTAATGGGTAATGCATTTTTCTTAGGTTCTTACGCAAGATATGAAGAAAACCGGCCATTAATTAATACTTCTTGGTGGCAAAATGACGGTGTAGTAAATACAAATTCTATGATTGCACCATCTTCTAATGCTACACTAAATAATAAGGAGTCTTTACAGATTGGAAAATGGAATCATATTGAAACGAAAGCAAATTGGGACCATCTCGACATGGTAGGATTAAGTGTTTCAGATACGTTAGGTTTTTCTAGCATTCAAGAGTTTTATAGAACAATTGCTGAAAAGCTAGCACATTTACCAAAATAGGTATTAATAAAGCGCTCTCGATGGAATTCGAGGGCGCTTTATATTATATTGAAAGAGGGATATGGTAGAAAAATATGGGGGTATATTATGAGAATTCAAGTTGTATTATCAGGATATGGAACAGTTGGCAGAGAGTTTGTAAAATTATTAAACGAAAAATATTCATATATATATGAAACATACGGGATTCAATTAGTTGTAAGTGGCGTATTAGGTAGAAATATTGCAATACATAATGAGGACGGATTATCTATTCAGCACTTATTAATGTATGGTGGCGGTAGTGCTGCAATTGAAGAATATATTGAACATCATCCGAATGAACGAGCAACAGATAACATATGTGGTACTGTATTAGTAGAATCAACCGTTACAAATCTTAAAGATGGAAATCCAGGGAAACAATATATAAAACAAGCGATTGAGAAACAAATGGATATAGTAGCAATTTCAAAAGGCGCACTCGTTACAAACTGGCGAGAAATAAATGAAGCGGCAAAAATTGCAAATGTACGAATTCGATATAGTGGTGCAACTGCGGCCGCATTACCGACACTTGATATTGGTCAATTTAGTTTAGCGGGTTGCCATATTGAAAAAATAGAAGGGATTTTAAACGGGACTACAAATTATATCCTTTCGAAAATGAATGAGGAAGATATTACGTTTGAAGAAGCACTGAAAGAAGCGCAAAGTAAAGGAATTGCTGAAACGAACCCAATATTAGATGTAAGTGGTTCTGATAGTGCATGTAAATTGTTACTTTTGACAAACAGTTTAATGGGAACAGAAAATACGCTTACAGATATACATATAAAAGGAATCGAACATGTTACAAAACAACAAATTAGAAATGCTAAGGAACAAAAAAAATATATTAAATTAATAGCTTCAGCATATAAGGATAAGGACGGTAAAGTGTCTCTTCATGTGGAACCGTACAAAATAGATAAAAATCATCCGCTAGCAAAAGTAAATGGGACAGAAAAAGGAATTACGTTCTTTACAGATACGATGGGGCAAGTTACTACAATTGGTGGTGCTTCTAATCCACGCGGAGCCGCAGCAGCAGCTTTAAAAGATATTATTAACTTATATCGTAAAGATTTGTACCGTATTAACGAGGGGTAATATCCCTCATTGATTACTAGCCTTCACTTTATAAGACCGTACCGCCCTTTATAAAAAATACATATGTAGTGGACCTTTTGAGAAAGAAATAAATATGCAAAAATGATTGCAGGGGGTAAGGAATTGTTTAAAGATTTTAAAGTTGTGAAAGATCGTCCCGTTTATATTCAATTGAAAGATTATTTGAAAAAGATGATTATGAAAGGTCATTTGCTCGGGGATCAAAAAATCCCTTCAACTAGGGAACTAAGTGAATTACTAAGTGTGAGCAGAAATACTGTACTCGCTGCTTATGCAGATTTAGAGCAAGAAGGACTCATTTATGCAGTTAAAGGTAAAGGGAATTTTGTAGAGAAGGTTGATATATCGAACACTTCGTCTGTTGAAATAGATTGGAAAAATAAACTTAATACCGTTACCTTATTAGCGGATGAATTAGATTTAATGAAACATGGTGTTCGCTGGGAAAAAGGAATGATTGTTTTTAATAGCATTGCTCCGGACGAAAAGCTATTTGATGTGGAAAATTTCAAAAGAGCTTTTCTTACTCGTATGTCCATTGAAGGGGATGTCGTATTAAACTACGGATACGCAAAAGGTTATAGACCTTTAATGAATTATCTACTTCATTATATGGAAATGAAAGGTGTAGATATTTCGAACAAAGATATTTTAATTACAAATGGATTTACAGAAGGATTAGACATCGTACTATCCTCGTTATCGAAGAAATCAGGGCGGGTTATTTGTGAGAATCCAACTCACCATGCTGCATTGAAGCTTTTCCGTTTACATGGACTTGAAGTTCACGGAATTAATATGAATGAAGATGGCATCGATACGAACGAAGTAGAAAAAAGTTTGCGTGAAAAAGAGTTTGATTTCGCATATTTAATTCCTTCCTATCATAATCCAACCGGTATTGTTACGAGTTCGGAGAAAAGAACGGAACTGATGAGATTATTCTCCAAATATAAAGTTCCTATTATAGAAGATGGATTTAATGAAGAGTTACGTTATTCAGGTTCACATTTAGCGCCATTATTAGCTTTTGCTGGCGCTGGTAATAATGTAATTTATATTAGTAGCTTTTCAAAGGTACTTTTCCCTGGTTTACGTGTAGGCTGGATTATCGCAGATAAAGAACTGATTCATCATTTAGAAAGTGTAAAAAGAGCAAGAACGATTCACACATCTACGTTAGATCAAGCTGTTCTATTTCAATATTTACATGAAGGATATTTTGAAAAATATTTAAAAAAGGCAAGATCAGTATATAAGAAAAAATATGAGTTAGCTGTTGGGGCGTGTAACGAGTACATTCCGTTTCAAAGAATGACCGGTGATGGTGGACTTCATTTATTTATAGAGTTAGAAGAAAAAATTCATGCCCGCACACTTTTACAAAAGTGTTATGAGCAAGGGGTTACATTTTCTCCTGGAGATGTTTTTTATTCTGATGGAGGAGGAGCGACTACTTTTCGATTAGGGTTTTCACGTCTGAAAGAAGAAGAAATAGTTCGTGGAATCAAAATAATCGGTGATACAATAAAAAATGAAATTTGGAGTTGAGGAAATGAGAATTGGCGTTATTATGGGTGGAGTATCCTCTGAAAAACAAGTATCAATTATGACTGGAAATGAAATGATTGCAAATTTAGATAAAAATAAATATGAAATCGTACCAATTACGTTAAATGAAAAAATGGATTTAATCGAAAAAGCGAAAGACATTGATTTTGCGCTGCTCGCATTACATGGGAAATACGGGGAAGATGGGACGGTTCAAGGCACGCTTGAAAGTTTAGGTATTCCTTATAGCGGGAGCAATATGTTATCTAGCGGTATATGTATGGACAAAAATATTTCGAAAAAGATTTTACGCTATGAAGGTATAGAAACACCCGATTGGATTGAACTTACAAAAATGGCGGATCTAAATCTTGATAAACTAGATAAGTTAGGATTTCCGTTAGTGGTAAAGCCAAACTCTGGTGGATCAAGTGTTGGGGTAAAGATTGTATATGATAAAGATGAATTAATTTCAATGCTGGAAACTATGTTTGAATGGGATTCTGAAGTAGTAATAGAGAAGTATATAAAAGGTGATGAGATTACATGTTCAATTTTTGATGGAAAACAGTTACCTATTATTTCAATCCGACATGCAGCTGAGTTCTTTGATTACAATGCAAAATATGATGATGTTAGTACAATTGAAGAAGTTATCGAACTTCCAGGAGAATTGAAGGAACGTGTAAACAAAGCGTCACTGGCTTGTTATAAAGCATTGAAATGCAGCGTTTATGCAAGGGTGGATATGATGGTAAAGGACGGAATTCCATATGTAATGGAGGTTAATACATTACCAGGGATGACACAAGCAAGTTTACTACCGAAAAGTGCAGATGCAGCTGGTATTCATTATAGTAAACTATTAGATATGATTATTGAAACTTCATTAAAAGTAAGAAAAGAAGAAGGGTTTTAAGTAGCAGTATCATGAATACTTTTGACAGTAACATGAAGTATGTTATGATGAATACAATACGAAAATTAAATATTTATCCACTAGGGGGGCCTATTATAGGCTGAGATCAAATGGAAATTTGAGACTCTTAGTACCTGATCTGGTTAATACTAGCGTAGGGAAGTGGGAAGACATTACTATTTTATGAATAAATACTGTCAATTTCACTTTCTTTACGTTTGTAAAGAAAGTTTTTTTATTTTACAGATTTAATAACTGTGGATAAATACTTAAATTTTATAATTTATTGGAGGGGTTTAAATGAAATTTTCACAATCATTACGTCAAGAAGTAGATTCAATTTGGGAAGCTAGTTTTCATCACCCTTTTGTAAAACAACTTGGTGAAGGAACGTTAGATTTAGCTAGTTTTCGCTATTATGTGCTTCAAGATTCATATTATTTGAGTCACTTTGCTAGAGTACAAACTTTAGGAGCTGCAAAAGCACTGGAATTAGAAACGACAGCTCGTATGGCACACCATGCTCGAAATACATACGAGGCGGAATTATCTTTACATGAGAATTTTGCGAAGAAACTAGGGATAACACAAGAAGAAAAAGATAATTTTATCCCTGCTCCAACTGCATACGCTTATACTTCACATATGTATCGTGCTGCGTATGAAGGACATTTAGGCGATATCATTGCAGCAATTTTACCTTGCTATTGGTTGTATTATGAAATTGGTGAGCGTTTAAAAGAGTGTCAGCCAGAAGAGCAAATTTATAACGAATGGATTTCTGCTTATGGATCTGATTGGTTCCGCACATTAGTTGAAGAGCAAATTACACGATTAGATACTATCGCTGAAAAGGTGACAGAGTCTGACCGTAAGCGAATGAAACAGCATTTTATTATTAGTAGTCAATATGAATATTCATTTTGGGAAATGGCTTATACTTTAGAAAAGTGGCCAGTGGAAAAAGAAGTAAACGATGTAATTGGATAAAGAATAGAAGTAATGTTATAGATAGGTATGGATAATACCTATCTATATTTCAAACATATCTTGAAACAGCAGCAAATATCGAATGGGTAATTCCAGGGATTTGGAAAACTATTTTGATAGATGTTCCTCAAGGTATACTTGTTCTTATAGGTGCAATTGCTTTATATGATTTCACAAAAGAGGTATCAGAAAAAGACGCATCAATCTAAATGCGTCTTTTTTCAATTTTCTTCAATTAGCAATTTCATGGAGTGCTTGCTGGAAAAATGAAAAAAAAAACCTTATCAGGGTTTTTTTGTAGGAGTTTCTTAACCGTTATTGAATCCTGTTATTAATAGGTGTTTAGAAGCTACTACGGACGAGATTGTTTATTTGGATAGTGAAGTATATACAAGGTTAGGAATATGTGATGGCACGCTCAGAAAGTATATGGAAGTGTTATAACGAGAGGCATTTACATTACAGAAAAATCTAAGCTGCAGACGGGAATACACAGGATACGGCATCATGGTTATTGAGAAATGAATTGAACTTAGTAAGCATGAGGATATGACGCTAGAATTCACGTTTTATAATTTCTATTTTAAAAAATGAGCCCATAGTAAAAATAGGTATATGAACAAGGTGCATCATCAAGTGGTAAGTCATACTTTGTTGGTGTATGTATTGAACTTAGTTTAAAGCGTTATTTCTACTTAGATGTAATGAACAGAAATATAGGAAAACATCGATGAGGTTGTATTTTATAAACGGAGGTCATGAAAATGAATCAGTTTCAACAAGAACTACAAGCGTTAAGCCTTAATGATTACCGGTCTGGAAATATTGTGTATTGGGACCAACAAAACCAATATCCATATTATTATATTGAAGATGCTGCTCGTCGCTGTGGCGGTTGTGGTCGTTGTGGAGGTTGTGGAGGGCGCTGTGGTGGATTTCGTTGTGGTGGATTCCGTTGTATTGGTTGCTTCGGTTGTTTTGGTTGTGGCGGCTGTGGTAGTTGTGGTAATTGTTCCAATTGTTTTAGTGGTTTTAATGGTACTACTGATACAACTGGTACTATTGTAACATATGAATATTGATAAGAGAAAAAAGGAATCCAATAGTGAAGTATTATATAATTTTTATTAAAGAATTTAATAAAAACACATGTAGCATTCAAGTGAAAGAATGATATTTAGATTTTTAGTTGTAAATCAAGATAAGATATATAAAGCAATGACTAGACTTAAAACCTAATCATTGCTTTTTTATATTTTTACCATCAAATAAGGGATCTGTTGCTTCTAATTAGTGGGTAGCGAAAGGAATTATTACAACTATGTAAGGTTAATGTAATGTTAATCGATAGTAAATGAAGATACTTGAGTGTATTTTAAATAAGATTTAAAAGAACTGTTTATTTTTAAAATATTGGGGTAAGTAAAATTCTATTAGGAAGTGTATTAAAATGATTGAACTTAAATCTATTATCCATTCGTACAAACTAAAGAGAAAAATAGCAAGGGATTTATACGGAAACAGAGATGAATTGACACTGTTATTAAATGAATTTAATAAAATGAAACACACAGTAACATGTGAAAAAAAGAAAAATAATATATTATCTCGTTTACAATTAATTTATCAACATATGAAATTAGATAAACGGTATCCTCTTCCAATTACTTTTAATAGTAAATTATTGGATCGATTAGAAAAAGAATCTCTTCATTCTATTGAGGAAGGTATAGCATGTCTACAATTAATGTTAAATATGAATTATGAGAAAATAAAACAATATGGATCGAGTACAAGTAGGTCATTTGTTCCGTTATCACAGTCATCCATTTGTCTTGCTGATTGTGTTTGTATAACTGGATTTGTATTAGGATTACTAGGTGCAATTACATTAGGGGGATTAGTTTTATCTGTATGTTCAATTACATAAAGGTTGTTATTTGCAAGAAGGGCACTGACTTAAGGTGTTCTTTTTTAGTTTTATTGTAAAAGTTATTGTAAATGATAAATACATTGCATTATATAATTCGAATGTATTGAAATCGAGATTTTAGGGGGTGCTGTATAAGCGATTAAATATCATTCTTGATGAAAAAGATGCACTTCGAAAAGAGTTAAGTGAAGTATCAAAAAAATGAACAAAATAGTTATTTTAATAAAATAAGGGGAGATCAGGGGAGTGAAAAGAAAAGAACCCTCTATTTAAAGAGTTCTTCTGGTGATTTAATCTATTACTTGCACTCATGGTAATATTCATCGTACGAATCATTCTTATCATTGCAACAGATGCAAAAAGTTTTTTGGATCAAAATATCAATAAAATCAAGGATTTCAGTATTATTAGTGAGGGTAAGACTTTGGAAATCTTCTACTTGAAATACTCTTGTTTCACCTGGGACAAGGGTGGCGATAATTGGTGTGGGGGACCTTCTTGTTCGAATAGTTACTTCAATCGAGCTAACATCACTGGGAACAGATATTTGAATTAATGTTTTATTGTGGTTATTGGTGAAATCTTCAAAAACTCTTCTTGAAGCGCCCGGAGGTACGATAATAGTTAAAGGTGAATTTTCAGTTGGGGTGGTATTTGAACCAGCTATGGTATGAGTTTCGATATAGCAGTTATCTTTTTGACAATGAGAATACGATGGTTCATTATAATACTTTTTACAATAATCATTTTGATTATTGCAGCAGATACAAAATGTTTTTTGAATAAATATAGAAATGTTACTATTGATATTAGTATTATTTGTGAGAGTGAGGCTATGAAAATCCTCTACTTGGAATACCTTGGTTTCACCTGCAACTAATGTTACAGTAATCGGCAGACGAGAACTTCTTGTTCGGATAGTTACTTCAATTGGTTGAGAAGTACCAGGAATGCGAAGATCAAGTAATGTTTTATTGTGGTTATTGGTGAAATCTTCAAAAGCAGTTCTTGTAGTGTTAGCTGGTACGTTGAAATTTAAAGCTGTATTCGAACCAGTTATTGTATGGGTTTTGATAAAACAGTTATCTTTTTGATGGTGAGAATACGATTGTTTTTTATAATACTTTTTACCACCTTTATAAAAATAATCAGCCATATGAATTTATAGCTCCCTTCTTTTTGATGTTTATATAGTCTATTTAATAAAGCGAATTAGTGCTTGTACAAAATTATAAAATTTGCTCTCGTAATTACTTGAAAATGTTATTTGAAAATTAAAGAGCGCCATCCAAGGCGCACTCGGATAAAAACTAATATTGAAAAAGAATACCACATGATATCGTATGTATGCTTCTAAGGTGTGTGCGGATTTAATCTAAAATAGATATTTGAATAAAATGAAGAGTAACCCATGTTTATTAATGAATATATATAGTGAGCAGGCTCATGGTTGAGGAACGGGATTTTATTGATTTCTAATGTGAAAAGAGAGCCAGAAGGCCCTCTTTAATAGTTATTGGATTCGCTAGAAAAACGAAAAGCTTCAAATATATTAATACATTAAAAATTTTGTGAACATGAGGTACAAGGTCCACCAGTAGGTTGAAATACAACATTGTCAACAAAAGCTGTTGCGCCTTCTCCACCTGTAGCAGTATTTTGGAAAGAAATACAAGCTATACTCACAGTAGCAGGTATACACACAACAAGAACATAATGTTGGAAAAGAGATTGTGGTTGATTCATAACTGGTACAATATGTGGAATGTTTGATGGACCAAGAGTTGCAGGGGCAGGGGGACATGTTTGCCCAAGTTCTGGAAAAGATACAGAAGCTATAAGAAATGCACCATCCCTTACATCTGCAGCAAATGAAAATGTATAACAACAACCTTCGTCAACATCAACTGTTTGATTAATACTTCCACCTGGACCAATTGATGCAGCTAAGAGACTAAATGACCCATCTGGCAGAAAACGACCACTATGAACGTTTGGAAAACCTACTTCTGAAACAGAACCAGCTTGATTCCAACCTGGAACTGGATCTACTCCTACAGGTGGTATGTCAAATCCAGGGTTGTTGAGAACATTATTACATGGACAACATCCTACAGCAGTTGGTCCAGTTGGTCCAGTTGCTCCAGTTGGTCCAGTTGGTCCAGTTGCTCCGGTCGGCCCAGTCGGTCCAACTTGAGGTGGGGGTACAGGGGGGAGAAAACAATCACATGGAATATGAAATTTCTTTTTAAATTCACTCATTTTTACACCATCCTTATCACTCATTCACCCACTTACACACTACAACTTATGAATTGGTTAACACACAAGTATAAGAAAAAGGCCCTTGAAAATTAAAATAAATAAAAAAATAAGCCCTTATGTCACAAATATAAACCCATTCCATAATATATAAGGAACATGGGTTCACTCCAAAAATCTTTTAATATATATATGAAGATTCGATTCCTGAATCAATACAGTTGAACCTGTTTCTCCTGTTGCTTCTGTTGGTAAAGTGAATGACGAAAAATAGATAGAAGTGTTGAATCGATTAAACTTGATTTAATAGCAGTTCCATGTAAAACAATATTTTCTTCATTCATTCCTTTACCTCTTATGATTGCTCGTTATAGGAGGTAAAGGTAGCAAAAAGCAAATCATGAAGTTGGAATGCAATTATCTAGAAGTGTAAGGATTGTTAAGAGGAATTAAAGAATGTATCGAAGTGAATGGAAAATGCAAGAAGAATTATACGATCATAGTGGTTAGATAATATATGATGGTGAATGGGTTGAAATGGACAAGCAGTTTTATTTTATAAATCAAACAAAGATTTTAATTGATAAGTATTCAAAAATCAAAAAAGAGCACTTAATAAAGTGCTCTCGTGACGAGATTCATTTTGTAACGACTATTTTATAAAGAAAGGAACGCAGAATATTATATGTGCGTACAGTTAATTGAGTTCTTTTTTTACAAACAAAGTGCAGCTAGCAAAAGCTAACTGCTCGTTCTAAAGGTGACAATCTAGATATACAAATATAGTCTGGCCAAAAAAGGAGAACCATTCAAGTAAGTAGATCGAACTGAGAGGAACCGTATCGTATGAATTAATTGTTATTTTTTGAAGACATCAATGAAAAGGAGATGCGAAGACTTGTGGTGAAGGAGCTGAAAAACTACAAAGCATTGTGTGTCCGAATGAAAAATCAAGAAGAACAGGCTCAAGCTGAGGGCATTGTTCTTTTTCCTAAAATGAAAGGTGATGATATGAATCATGAGATACACTTTAAACAAATTGAACGGACGTTACAGAATGCACTTGATAAAGAGCAGCGACAGATTATTGAGTTAAAGTATTTGAGGAATGAAAAAGTCAAAGATTCCTATGTTTATAACGAGTTGATGATGCGACGTGATAATTTTTATGAGAATAAAAAGTAGCTATCCGTTTGATAGCTACTGCTTTAGGGATTATATGAATGTGTTTTAATTCTAGTGAAAATAAAATTATGGCTTTTTGTACCGTTGAGATAGATTTTTCTACTTTACATGTTTTACTTTAGTAGTGTTCTGCCATTATGGTGGGGCTTTTTTATTTTATTAAAAATAGTAACAGCTCGTCCAAACTTTTTTAATCTATCTTACATAGTATGTAGTGATAAATTTGAAGGGGGAATCTAGTATGTCTTATTCCTACTATGATCATTGTAAGGATAACAAAAAGAAATATCATGATTGTCATAAAAGTAGTAAGAGTTATGACAAATGTGATAAAAAACATGATGAAAAGCCTTGGGTTAATGTAAAAGTGAATTGTTGTTCTGATGATAACCAATACAATCTTGTAAGAGCGTCTGCTTTTAGAGCTGTGAGCACAGTTAATCAGAATGTGCCAGCAAATACTTTTGTAAAAGTCTTATTCCAAAATGAACAATTTGATTTAGCAAATGAATATAACCCTGCAACATCCATTTTTATACCAAAGACAAGAGGTGTTTATTCTGTTATTGGAACAATTGCGTTCATTCCCAATAATATAAACGTAAACTATAGAGCGCGGGTAGAAATTCGAGTTAATGGAAATCCAGCAATTGCAATAGATAATGATTTTTTTGGTCCAATAAACTTTGCTAATGTTGTTGCCGTTTCATCAATAATTCAATTGAATGCTGGGGATGTAGTCGAAGTTTTTGCACAAAGTAGCGTAGCTGGAGTTATCTCTACTGTAGAAAATAGTACGCATTTTGAAGCTGCAAGATTTCCGTCTCCAACAGAATAAGTGATATGAAATCCATCAGTAATCTTATCTAAGTAAAGTCACTAATTTATATTTGACCTGCATAAATGCAGGTCCTTTTTTCGATAAAAAGGGGACGTTTCCGGGGATTTCTCAAAACAGAATCAATATTACTCTATATCTATACAGTTCTTTGAAAGAAGAATAGTGTGGGGATAGCGTAGCCCCTTTATCAAAACGTTACCGGAGAACGGGCAAGGGCGGTAAGAATCCGCAAAAAGGACGAAAAGACCAATTGAATTTATATAGTCAGCCACGATGTGTGAGTGGCGTGGCTTTTGTGTTTCTTATTGAGCCTGGTATATTTGCTGGGTTGATTGGTGGTATAAACGTTTGATATACAGGTGCTTTAATTATATATAGGGGATTGCTCTTTTTCGTTTGCCCCTTTACATATATTGAAGAGTGTAGGACAGGCTCACTCGCTTGTATCTACCTTATTTCAATACTCATAAGAAACTCTTTATCACATTAAGAGCATCTACTGGCGCAGGTGCTCTCTTTTTATTGAACAAAATGGGGGAGGGTTGTTATAAATGATAGGGCTTAATCCACTCCATGAATGGTGGAAGATGAGTAGTTACACAAAATGGTATCACAACTTCTGGTTGACGCCAATAATTGCAGTGTTTCTCGGAATAGCTTGGGTAGTTTTAACAATCGTTGATTCTGTTTTATTTAAGAAATAGGAATGATGCCGAATGATAAGACCAATATCAATTATCGTAGACGCTGCCATGATCTGGTTGGCGTCTTGTTTGTTGTTAAGGAAAGATAAGGGGCGAGGTAGACTTGCAAATTGGAATATTATTAGTGTAAAACAAAAAACATAGGCTAGTAAACAAGCTGTTTTCAACTTTTATTCATAGAATATGATGAATTCTATTTTTAGAGGAGGGAATCATATCTATGGGATGCAACAATAATTTTGGACATTCTCGAGATTGTAATAGATTTTGGGATGATTTAGTATTTTGCGGATGCGGTCGTAGACGCAGAAGAAACGATTTTAACGACTGTCATTGTAGACGTGACTGCGATTGTGATGAGTGTCGTCGCAGACGTAATCATGACCGTGATCGTGATGATCGTCGAGATTGGTAAAGTCTTTTAAAAGAGTGCATATCTTTATAGCACTCTTTTTTTATTAAGATTTTTAATACTTAATAATTTGAAAGGCACAGTCTCAATTGGATTTAGCGTTTAACAAAACAAACGAACGAAAAAGAAAAGCAAAAATCAAATGATTCCTGCTAGGTGGAGATATAAGATGGATAATCCGATAGTGCTAATAAATTCTGGTGAAATGTAAAAATATGATTTAAATCCGTTTGGTGTTTTGATTTTAAGGTTCATGTCCCGACCCCCTTAGCTCTTTTTTATCTTACATTGCTATATACAAACCAAAAGGAAGTTCGTAACAAATAAACGAGAAATATTTTTAAATAAAATTTATTTAGCAATCAGCATAAGTAGTGAACTCATGAAAATATAAAAACTTGAACGGGAGGTGACAGGTGAAATGTAGATGGCGAGACAGCGTAGTCCAGACCGTGATAAAGTATTTGGCTTAGTTACATAAAATAGAAGATATGAGTAAGTGAAGAAACGGCATAAAAAGAAGCGTAATTCGTCAAAGGAACATAATGATCCATTACCATCAAGTTAAGAAATTTATTGTTTCCGATTAATAGTAACGTTTTTATGTGATTGTTATTGATTTTAAAAAATAAAAAATCGCCTTATTTAAAGGCGATTCATAATTTATTTATAAGAGATTACATTAATAAACAACAAGATAGCAACGTTAGAAGAGTTAGTTCGAAAATTAATAAATGAGAAATCAGAGCAGCCGTAAGCTGTTTTTATTTTGCACAAAATACGGATTTTGTATGGGATTTCCTGCGATAAATTCACCATGAATAAGGTTGTCTCATATCATGTAAAGATTGCTTTATTAAGATGATAAAAGGATGTGAACGTATTGGAAGATGTTTATGTGAAAATTGATAGTTTAAAAGCAGAACAAAAAGAAATCATGCGAGATATTCGTAATTTAGAAACCCGCACAACAATTAATAAGCAATTAGAAAAGATTAGCATGAATACAACTTGGATTTTGCGAATTATTATTAGCGCAATCACTATGTCAGTTTTGGGTTTAATATTAAAAGGGATGATTTAAAATATAAAAATAAAAGTACTTATTAAGAGAGGGACAAGCGTCTCTCTTTTTTTATTATAAATAAGGAGTGAAAAGATGGATCGTATCGATGTATTACTGAAAGCATTTATAGTTTCATTCGGTGGCTTCTGCGGATACTCTTTGGGAGGATGGGATACAACGTTGAAAGTTCTTGGTATTATGGAAGCAATTGACTATATTACCGGTGTATTCGCAGCAGGATTTAATGGAGAACTGAAAAGTAAAGTTGGTTTTAAAGGCATCGTCAAAAAGGTGGTGCTTTTTCTTTTGGTCGCAGCAGACACTCAAGCTGATCCAATTATGGGAACAAACAGTGCAATTCGTGAAGCAACGATTTTCTTTTTCATCGGGAATGAATTGCTTTCATTGTTAGAAAATGTTGGTCGTATTGGAATCCCTTTACCTTCAGCTCTAACCAATGCGGTTGAAATTTTAGGTGGGAAACAAAGATAAGAAGAGAAAAAAGGAGAGGGTCAATAATGGGACAAATCGTAGATGTTTCAAAATGGAACGGTAACATTAACTGGCCAGTCGCAAAACAGTACTTGGATTTTGTAATTGCACGTGTGCAGGATGGCTCAAATTACGTTGATCCATTATATAAAGGGTATGTACAAAGTATGAAGCAGCATAACATTCCATTTGGTAACTATGCATTTTGTCGTTTGTTTCCATTGCCGATGCAAAGAAAGGAGTGCAAGACTTCTGGGGGCGGGGTGACAAGAGCGCAACCGTTTGGTTTGCAGATGTAGAAGTGAAAACAATAGATGATATGAGAGCAGGAACGCAGGCATTGATGAGTTATACCGTTTAGGGGCTAAGAAAGTTGGTTTATATGTCGGTCATCATATGTGTACGCTCCTTTTGGTATGGCAAATGTAAAAGCTGACTTTGTATGGATTCCTCGTTATGGTGGCAACAAACCAGCTTATCCATGCGATATCAATATACTGAAACAGGGAATGTACCTGGAATCGGTAAAATTGGCTCAGTTTCAGGTAGATCCCATGGTCGTCCTGAAGCAACTGTCTTACGATGTGCTGTTACATAATCAGTTTTAAAATTCCTTCAAATCGAGATTCAAAGTATTCATGTTTAAATAATTTTATATCATTTTCATGATGAATTCCTTTTTTTAAGTTAACAATCTACGTTTCTATAATACTCCATCTTGGCAGGATAAAAGATGTTGCTAGTTTAGTAGCTGCAGGTTTAGGATTTAAAATTGAGGCGAAAGTAACTGTCAATGGATCACCACAATATAAAGTACAAAATAGCAAAGGTAAAACATACTATGTAACGGCAAATGAAGTCTATGTGTATATGAAGTGAAAAAGGTTCTCTTAACTGAGAACCTTTTTAGCTATCTTCAATGCCATTCTATTTCATTTGAATCAAAGTAGCGGCAGGTATCCCAATTCCTTCTAATTAATTATTTTTAGATGCAAGCCAATTGTTTTCATCCAATAGGATTTGATTTACATAATCTGAAGTTGGATTATTTTCGCAATTTAGATTTTCGTTATTCCCCACATACTGAATTCATAATGATATTCTGTTCTTTCGATACATACGCCGTATTCTAAATCATCACCAACTAATATAAAATCAGCATACCCAGTTAGAAATCTTGATATGGTTGATAATTCTTCTAAATTATCAAATACTTCAGCAATGTTTAGCTTAACTGCTTCAAATTTACCACCCTTAGAGAAAAAGAGTCTCCCTTGATTAACTGGAAATTGAATAGTTTTAGCTGTTTCTTTTAACAGCGCTATTGATAGTCTTCTATTTTCTTCATAATCAGTGCTACCAAAATTTTTTATGTTTGAATTTTGTTCTAGCGTATTAAATAATTCATTACAAAATAAATCATTAGATTCGGCATCCATAAATGAGTCTATAGAAATCGTAACAATATTAGAAAGTTTGTCTATCAGTTCTTTTCTACTAGCGTTTCTTTTTGCTTTCATTTTTAGAATTTCGATTCGGCTTTTATTCATATTACTCAAATTTTTTCACACCTTTAGTTTCTTCATTTCTTCCTTTTTTCTTGTATCCTTCAAAATCTTCCGGATAATGTCCAGAGTGTTGATTATATCTTTTTTTTTCCAGTGGGTATCCTTTTTCATTATCTGCAGTATGGAAATGGGAACCTCTTCCCATTTTATCTTCTCTATGCTCAATTATATATACTTATTCATTCTTAATATTAGAATAGTGGCCAGTGAATACAGAAGCGAAAAAGGTAATAGGATAGTGAAAAGAGGTTTTGATATACATATGTATGGTCAATACCTCTTTTATAATCTTTTGTAAAATTATTGTAAATCCCAAATACAATACGCAACATATAATGTATAATCCGAATGTAATATAATTACGATTTAAAAGGGGGCTATGTATGATAATTTCTTTTAACTTTTATCAGAGTCATGTCATTAATATGTAAGTCAGATAAGCGGTATTTGTTATTCTTTTAGATAATTAGATTATGTGATAATACTTTAGTTTTTTTGTAATCAAGAAAAATGAAGAAAGGAAGTAATGATTTTATGGAAAAATTAAAGTTGTTAACATTTGAAAATATAGTAGAACCTCTTTTAAATGAAAGTGTATCATTTATATATTTTCCTATTGAATGGCTTGATATTGTAGAGATACATTATAAGACATTTTTATTAACAAGTAAGTTGAAACGGTTGAATGAAAGATTATATGATATGTTTTCTGATATATTGTTTATTCAGCATAATCCGTATGTATTAAATGAAAATACACCATGGATTGTATGTAAAGAACCTATTAGAAAAGAACAGCTCGATTATATTTTCCAAAGTTGGTATGAGGTTATTCATGATTGGAAACCTAATAAATTAATAGAATCACCAAAATATGAATGGCATTACGATTTAATTTCTAATTTAACAGTACTACATGATAATGAAATATATTCTAAGTGGGTACCCGCTTTAATTTCCCATATTTTTTGTGAACGTCCTATACAATTAGAAAACATAAACGAAGAAGACATATACTTTTCTCCTCTTAGATCACAAAATATTTGTGAGGCTATGTCAGAGCCTATTAAAGATGAAAAAACTCAAGATTATTTCGCCTATGTATATCGGTTTGAATGTATCACGCGCGGAGGCGAAAATATTCCGTTATTAAATGTTTCAATAGGAATTCGGAGGTTTTATCAAGAATATAACCATCCAGATATTCCTTTGCTTTTGAGAAGAAAACGAGGCATGATTTTAATTTCTACTCCAGAATTTGCATCGAATAATAAAAAAGTTCGGTTTGTAAAACTAAAAGTACAGCAAGCTACAAACGGTATAAAATGGATTAAGATATTTAGAAATTTAAAAGATGATTTTCGTATAGGTGGAGAAGTTGAATTAGAGCATATTCTTCAATATCCGAAAGATTATATGCTAGGAGCAAACCTTAGGGTGTTGCTTCCATACAATGAGAGAATATATAAAGTTCAAGGTACTAAAATAAAACCAGGTATAAAAGTAAAGGAAAGAGAGTATCTATTTAAAGGGTTTCAGCAAAAATTCTCTTGTTTCACATTACTACCAGACTGTAAAAAGGTAGCAACAAATAATGAAAATGAATTATTTCCTTTAATTGCACCAAAGGGATTAGAGACTATAACGTTAGAAATATGGTCTGAAAAAATATCGTTGGAAGTTGAACAAGCGTTATTTGAAAGTGAAATTGTGTTAGCTCAAATCGGTGAGTCATTATATGTATTAAATGCAGATTCTCCAATATTGTTAAAAATAGTAAGATATAATATTGAAAAAGTATTGCAAAATCCATATAAAATGCAATATTGCCAGAAATACAAAACAAATTTAGTAGAGGATGTTATGAAAGCGGTTTATGCTACTGCAGGCGAGCGCAATGATGCGACATTGGCGTTAATCGCAATGAAAAATTGTGATGGGCGTGAAAAAATTGATCCAAAGCAAATCGTTAGAGAAGGCTTTGCACGAACAAACCGTATTTCAGCATTTATTAATTTATTTATAGGCCAAAGTGTAACCCGTAAAACAATAATAAATTGTATTCTTAGTTTATTAGAACAAAAAGGATTTTTGAAACGTAGTTGGAATAAAATAAATTTACCCTGTACATATGTTAATTTATCAATTGAGCGAATCTCGAAATTTGATTTCTTACCTATTTTTTCACAAATAAAAGGAAAAGAAATTTCATATAAATTATATGGGAATACAGAGTGGCAAACGATTGATCGCTTATTATTAAATATAAATAAACATAATACCTTTTTACCGCAACCTTCAAAAAGAAATGATATGGGAATTCAATTTAAACAATTTGTTTTTGAAACATTAAAGGGAATTTTACAACGTGCAAAAGAGAAAAATGAGCAAGTGTATTTCATTGTAGATGCGGATTTAAGAAAATATTGGATAAAAGAGTTACAAAATAAAAAAATTGATGTAGATATTTTACCGGAGATTGTTCCTGATGAGCTAAAGGTTCCTAATTTAAACGTAATAAGAATAAATACAGCTTTTGATACACCAAAATACGGTGTGATAGAACGTGATGGTGTTCCTGAGGGTACAAGTTTATATGTAGATCAAAAAGGGATGTATTATAGCACTGGTGAGTATTCGTTTAATGGTAGTGAAACATTGCAGCGATACATACTCGAAATTTTACCGCTAGGTGTAAAAGCTGTAGAAAGGAATTATATTGCCAAAATGGTACATTATATGTGCTGTAATTCAAGTATGCTTTTGGAAAAGAATATACACATGCCATATTCCATGCATATGGCGAAAGTAATAAAGAGCTATATGACGGATATAGATGCAAGAGAGTTTAAAGAGTTTGATGATGAATTGGATGTAGATATTATAAAAATAGAAAAGAAAGATTCAATTATTCTATTTTAAATAATAATAGACAAATCCTGCTCATTATATAGGTCAGGATTTGTCATTTTTTCATGTAAATAAGGATATCTTTTGTCATGTAACTTCTCTTTTACATATTTACTTTATTTCCATACAGGATTAAGATGTTTTTTAGAAATGAAAAACTTCACCATGTGGAAAAGCAATATGAATGGATTCAAAAGAAATTTGAAAGGAATGAGGAATTGTGAAGAAATTAGATGTGTTATTAATGCTATTAAGCGGCCTCTTTCCAGTTGCAGGAATTATGAAGCAAATCCCACTTGAACAATCTTTATATATTGGAGGCCTTTTATTTTTTACTAGTTTCGGTAGTTATTTTGCAAAAAAAATATATTCACGCATATGTAGCTGGATAGCGTATGCACCATTTATAACACTACTGTTAGTCATTTGGTATCAAGATATTTCAATAAGTTCGATAATAGCGAACGCGAAAATTGCAGCATGTGTCGCTTTAATTCCGTGTCTATTCCGTTTTCGTACATATGGACTTACTTTCGGTTTAGTCTCATTATGGGCCGCTTTACTATGGGATATTAAAGAAGTACAGTCATTAATCATACTTGAACGTATGTCGAGTTTAATGACGAGCCATTACTTGTATATTCTCCTTTTAATTGGGGGACTTATATTAGGTGGGTTACTTGCGATGTTATTGCACCGAAAAGAGGAAGAAAATAATAAAGAAAATATTAATCTATTTCAACAAAAAAAGAAACGTAAAAAATTATCATTTAAGATTCCACTTCCAAGATTGCCGAAAGTAAAGATAAAATTATTTAAGTTTGGTGGAAAAGCATCAAAACGAAAAACGCCAGAAAAAATACGTGAGCATAATTACAAAGAACCAGCTCCAGCTGCAACTGCAACATATGAACTGCCAGAGCAAATACATCAATATAAAGAAGGTACTGTTCAAGGACAAACGAGAATGGAACGTCGTAGAAACAGGCATAATGCATAAGAAATTTCAGTAAACCCTTTAATGATTTATCATTGAAGGGTTTTTTATGTAATTAAATATAGATTGCTAATTAGGAATTCATAGCATACTCTAAAATTGAAGACTTAAATAAAATAATGGGAGGACAAAATGCTTATTATTACATATATTTCTGTCTGTATATTATTTTTAGTTAGCTTTTTACATGTCTACTGGGCTTTCGGAGGTAAGTGGGCGACAAATAGTGTCATTCCAACAAAATCCGGAGAAAAGGCATTTATACCAGGTGCAGGGATGACATTGTTCATTGCGCTATTATTAAGTATGGCAGCAATGATTTTATTACAACAAACAAACGTTGTTCATTTCGCAGTTCCTAATATATTTGTTCAATTGGGATCTTGGATTTGTATGATTGTTTTTTTCATAAGAGTAATTGGAGAGTTTCATTATTTTGGTATCTTTAAGCGAAAAAAAGATACTCAATTTGCTAGAATGGATACTGTTTTATATATACCACTTTGTGCATTTTTATCTTTATTATTCTTACTAGCAATAATAACGTGAACATAAAATAGTACTTTCTTTCTTTAAAATAAATAAACGTGAATTAGCAAGGAGTAAAAGTGAGAAATTTAGTAGGAAATAAAAGGATGTAAGCGTCTTCTTATCGAAATATAGATTATTATGAAAGGCGGTGACACTATGAAGTATGTAAAAGTCTGTATGAATGGCGGAAGCGAACACAAATTCTCGATGACTCTAGATCGATTTGAAGAACTTATTACTACAGAGAATGGACTATTAGAAAATAAATTAGTTAGTATTGAAAATGTAATGATTAATCCTACTAATATATCTTCTGTAGTTGAAAAAATTGGTGTACCGGCTAAGTTTATGGAAGCTTAAAAGTGTGTACATAAATATATGAGCAGGATTTTTAGCAATACGTATACATTTGATGTGAAATAGATGCACAATAAAATACGTACAAGCATATAATATTAAGTAGGACAAGACCTTCGTGTCCTACTTAATACTCAGAAAAAACCTCTATCACATGAGAGCATCCAATTGCAGGGTGCTCTTTTTTATCCTGTTCGTTAACTTTCAATTTTAAACTTATCTATAACGTTAAAAAATATTAAAAATAATATAATAGCAAAAATTAAGTTTGATAAATAGAAATCTTGATGAAATAGTAGTTCAAAGATGACATCGACAACATATAATAAGGCGATAGTAGGTAATATACAAATAAATATAAATTTCCAATTTTTTAAATAATGTTTATAAGTAGTAATCGCTTTCTCCATACATATAGCTCCTATATTTTTTGTTTTCCATATAATTATACATTTGAATGATAGGATTTACAAAAGATATGTAGTAATTAAGAATTGTAGGAGAGATTTTGTTGGAAATGTGGATTGTTGTAGCCATCTGAATAATAAATGCTTTTACTTTAAAAAAACTTTAAAAGAATGATACTAAAATGATACACTATAATACACGTTATTTATGAAATGAATAGAGTGATTTGTGTGATAGATAAAATCAAAAATGTTGTAGAGGATATGTATGAGGATGAAGCGAAACATCTACTTCAAAGTATTCTAATTCAGTTAAATTTGTTAGAAGAAGACTATAGTGAAGATACCATTAAAAATTTAATGGATATTCCTAAACAACTAACGAGTAATACATCTTATAAAAGAGATGTAAAAGAAAGCTCACATGTTCATATTGCTTTTGGTGATTCAACAGCTGGATGTTTAAAACATATGCTTGGTCAAGAAGAACGATTGGAAGAGAGGGTTGTTGCTTTTTCGGAATTCTTTTCAATTGGACCGATAAACAAGTTACATATGAACGAGGGACAACTTGCAAGACAGAAATGGTTAGTAAACAATTTAACTGCGTATGATAATTATTTTGAAGAAGAGTATTTACCAAGGTTTTTAGAAACTATGGAGGAACTACACACTATTCCTATTGAAACGCCTATTACAATTTGGAAAGCCAATAACGCACATGAACATGTAGGTCTATGTTTTGTAATGGCACAATTAAAAGATAAGAAAAATATTCGCGTTATTAATACGTCTGAAGCAAGTAAAGAAATATTAAAAAAAGAGTATGCTATTCGTGGAACTGGAGAGTTAGCGCCTGAAAGTTTAGCTCTAATTCAAAAAAATTTTGTAGAATTGCCGTATATAACTTTAGAGAAGCGAATGAAGTTTGAACATGAGTGGGATAGTCTATCAAAGAGTACGGAATTTTTAAGAGTTTGGACAGACAATGAAGTGCATTCTGTTCAAGAAGATTATTTTGATCAATTTATAATTGAATGTGCGAAAAGTGTAGGTGCTGATTGTGAGTTCCTAAAAGCTCCTAGAGTAATTGGTGAGGCACTCGGTCTTGCGGATCAGTTAGTTGGCGATACATTTTTAGAATATCGCTTAAAGGAACTAATAAAAAAAGAAGTTTTTGAATTTGAAGGTTCGTTAAATGAAATGCGTTATTATAGTGTGAAGTTGAAATAGCAATTAAACAAAAATCCCCTTCTAATAAAGAATTAGAAGGGGATTTTTTTGGGAATAAAAGAGAAGTTTTTCCTTTATGGAAGTTTCATATAAAAAGAAAGTTCATATATTATATAGAGTTTATTAATAATTAGGAGGAATATTTCATTGAACAATCAGTTTTGTTCATGTCAATCAGATGATGCACCAAAGTTACTACCTCCATCGAACCTCCCCAGTTTACCTTCTACATTTGCTACTCCTGTACCAACATCTCAAATGAGATCATGGATGTGCAATTGTTTAGGAAGATGGGGCTTTTTAAGGTTAAATATACCTGGTACTTTTGGGAGAGATTTATTTTTGATCTCTTCTATTTGTAGTTTGCAACATTTTTTATGAATTTAGGCTATACATAAGCTTCCTATAGGGGGCATATCACATATGAATGTTAAAAGTACTGAATGAAAAGAAGGTGATTTGTTAATATGTATAACCAGCAAAATTATTCATATGATCAAGGGATGTATTATAATCCACAAAACTACGGGTATGAGTCTGTAAATGAAGTGAGAGAATTGGAACAAGAAGATTATAGACCAGATGATGCGGAAGATGCTCCAACGTCACCACCACCATCACAAGCGCCATCGTTACCATCTACATTTGCTTCTCCAGCACAAGCAGGGAATATGAAATCATGGATGTGTAACTGTCTAGGGAGATGGGGCTATTTACGTTTGCATCGTCCTGGACCTTTCGGAAGAGACTTATGGTTCTTTCCGACTGAAGTGAGGAGAAATGGGGTTTCAGGTTACACTTGGCAAGGTGGTCGCCGTCGTAAAGTAAGTTATCGCTATCAGCAAATTAGTAATTTTATGTGCTTTGCGTAAATAAGAGTGAGAGAGTAGAAGGATTTTACTCTCTCACTTTTTATTTTTCAATATACGAAGTAAGATTTTGAATGAAAATTTACAATTTTCTCGTTTTTATTAGAGTATAATGCATATGTTGGTTGGTTTTCAAAAACAAATGAGAGTGAGGGAATACGATGTCAATGAAAAACAAAGTTGGGTTGAGAATAGAGGATGGTATTAATTTAGCTTTAGCTCAGTTTAAAGAAGATGCGTATGAAATTTATAAAGAATCTAGAAAAGTGCAACCTATCTTATTTGTGAATAAAACTGAATTAGGTGCAGAGTGGCTTATTACAAGATATGAAGATGCTCTGCCACTTTTAAAAGATAATCGTTTAAAAAAAGATCCGGCCAATGTATTTTCTCAAGATACATTGAATGTCTTTCTTACTGTTGATAATAGTGATTATTTAACGACACACATGCTAAATTCAGATCCACCTAACCACAATCGTTTACGATCACTCGTACAAAAAGCTTTTACACCGAAGATGATCACGCAATTGGAAGGAAGAATACAGCATATTGCAGATGATTTGTTAAATGAAGTCGAGCGCAAAGGTTCATTAAATCTTGTTGATGATTACTCGTTCCCTTTACCGATTATTGTAATAAGTGAAATGCTCGGCATTCCAAAAGAAGATCAGGCGAAATTTAGAATTTGGTCTCATGCTGTCATTGCTTACCCAGAAACACCAGAAGAAATAAGAGAAACTGAAAAGCAACTATCTGAGTTTATTACATATCTACAATATTTAGTTGATAATAAACGAAAAGAGCCAAAAGAAGACTTGGTGAGTGCATTAATACTTGCGGAAAGTGAAGGGCATAAACTTAGCGCCCGAGAACTATATTCAATGATCATGTTACTAATTGTGGCGGGACATGAGACGACGGTAAATTTAATAACAAATACGGTATTAGCACTTCTCGAAAATCCGGATCAATTACAGTTATTAAAAGAAAATCCAAAATTAATTGATGCAGCTATTGAGGAAGGGTTACGATATTATTCTCCAGTTGAGGTTACAACTTCAAGATGGGCAGATGAAACTTTTCAAATCCATGACCAAACAATCCAAAAAGGAGATATGGTTGTCATTGCATTAGCTTCCGCCAACCGTGATGAAGCAGTATTTGAAAACCCAGAAGTATTCGATATTACTCGGGAAAATAATCGCCATATCGCCTTTGGCCATGGTAGCCATTTCTGCTTAGGCGCTCCACTTGCTAAGTTAGAAGCAAAGATTGCTATTACTACTTTGTTTAATCGAATGCCTGAATTACAAATAAAAGGGAATCGTGAAGATATTAAATGGCAAGGTAATTATTTAATGCGTTCTTTAGAGGAATTGCCTTTAAATTTCTAGAATAGTTAAAAGGAGACATGCATACATCGAAATTGATTTACATAGAGTATGTATGTGTTATTTAAATTCGAAACGGAAGGGTGAAAACATCCCAATGATCAACTAATTCTATTTGTAAGAGATCTTCGTTCAAAAACGAAATATTCTTCTGAATAGGATTAGTCTGTGCATTTATAGAAAAGGGATGTATTTCGCTCTGCGAATATATAGTCTTTTTATATGATTTGTGCTGCCTCCTGTTCAGAACATGAAATAGGGGGCTTTTTTATGTCGACAAATGTAGTAACGAAACAAAACAATGGGGTATCACAAGTATTAAAAAATCGGTTTGTGCAAGGAATTCTTGCATCAGCATTATTTTTACAAATTGGAATATGGGTTCGAAACTTTGCGGTATTACTATACGTAATGGAAATGACAAAAGGTGATGCTTTTGCTATTTCAATGATTTCGGTTGCTGAGTTTGCTCCAATTTTCATCTTTTCCTTTATAGGTGGAACCTTTGCTGATAGGTGGAAGCCAAAGAAGACGATGATATGGTGTGAAACGTTAAGTTCCATTTCAGTATTCGCTGTATTAATTACACTTATGTTTGGAACATGGAAAATCGTGTTTTTTGTCACGCTTATTTCTGCAATCCTTTCGCAGTTTTCTCAACCATCAGGTATGAAATTGTTTAAACAGCATTTATCAACGGAACAAATCCAATTAGCGATGTCTATATATCAAACAATATTTGCGATTTTTATGGTGTTAGGACCGATTCTTGGAACATTTATCTTTCATAGTTTTGGAATTTATATTTCAATCATCATAACAGGTATCGCTTTTTTACTGGCAGCAGCTGTGTTGTTATTTCTTCCGAAAGATCTTGAGAATAAAAATGAGAAAAAAGAAATCACGTTGTTACAGGAAATGCTAGACGGTATTAAATACGTAAAAAAGAAAAAAGCATTAACTTTGTTAGGGCTTTGTTTTATGGCAGCAGGACTCGGTATCGGTTTAATTCAGCCACTTGGTATATTTATTGTAACTGAGCAGTTAGGACTATCAAAAGAGAGTTTGCAATGGTTACTAACAGTAAATGGTGCAGGAATGATTGTTGGCGGCGCTTTAGCGATGGTATTTGCGAAAAATGTTGCTCCGCAAAAGATGTTAATTGTAGGGATGCTCGGTCAGGCGATCGGCATTGGTATTATTGGTTATTCGACGAGCTTATGGGTGACACTTACAGCACAACTTTTTAGTGGGTTAGCTCTTCCATGTATCCAAATAGGTATTAATACGCTCATTATTCAAAACAGCGATACTGATTTTATCGGTCGTGTAAATGGCATTTTAAGTCCACTATTCACCGGTTCAATGGTAGTAACAATGAGTATTGCTGGTTCATTAAAAGAGATGTTGTCATTAAGTACGATGTATGAGGGCACAGCTATACTATTTATAATTGGATTATTATTTATTTTACCTATATACAATTTAAAGCCAGTAATAGCGTTAGAAAGTGAAATAAATGGTAAAGGAAGTGCTGTGCAACATGAATCCTAATCCAAATGTAAAATACCCAATTGAAGGAAATCAAAACGTTCATTTTATAAAAAATACAATAACGAAAGCTAATATACTTGTTGGTGACTATTCTTATTATGATGCGAAAGATGGAGAAACATTTGAAGATCGAGTATTACATCATTATGAATTTCTTGGAGATCATCTTACTATTGGAAAGTTTTGTTGTATTGCAAATGGAGTTACCTTTATTATGAACGGAGCGAATCATCGGATGGATGGATTTTCGGCATATCCATTTAATATATTTGGGAATGGGTGGGAGAAGTATACACCTAATTTGTCTGATTTACCTTACAAAGGGGATACAGTTATAGGAAATGACGTATGGGTTGGTATGGATACAACGATTATGCCTGGAATAAAAATAGGGGATGGTGCAATCATTGCAGCTAAATCTGTTGTGACTAGGGACGTCGCACCATATACAATTGTTGGCGGAAACCCTGCAAATAAAATAAAGGAACGATTTACAAATACAATAGTAGAAGAGTTATTGCAAATTCAATGGTGGCATTTTGACATTGAAAAAATAACAGAAAATATAGATGCTATTGTACAAGGAAATATTGAACCATTAAGAAAGCTAAAAAGGTAATAAAAAATGCATGACAAAGAGTATCATACCTCCGAATTTTGTTAATGATAATAGAACAAGGAGGTGTGATACTATGGCACAAGACGTTTTATGTGAAGTAAACAACTGTAAATTTTGGGCTAACGGCAATAAATGTAGTGCAGATGCAATTTATGTAGTAAGTCATAAAGGGAAACATGCATCAACTACGGAAGAAACAGATTGCAAAACTTTCGATCCAGAAGTATAAATTTTTGAAGGGTAGCCAAATCGTGGTTGCCCTTTTATTAATTATAGTATTGATAATAAATCTCATTTTCATTCATTGTTTTTAACTTTTCTTGTTAATTTTTATATTTTCTTCATAAGTGATGTAATCCAGAGCAATTCGTGTTCAATACGTGATTTACTAAATTCAATGACTTCTGTAATAAAAGATGAGCTAACACGTAAAGATTGAATAGCAGTAAGCTGTTTATGTAGTACGTCTTGGCGTATTGTTAAAATTTCTTTTCTACCTTCGTAATCAAGTTTTTCAAATAGCGCGATACGCACAAGGAATTCAGCGTTATTTGTCGCAATCTTTTCGGGAAACTCTCTTAACATTTCATAAAAAATTTCTTCTCCTGTTTCAGTTATGTCGTACATATTTCGATTCGGCTTTCCGACTTGTTTATGTATTTGTTTAATTATAGCCCCCATATTTTCGAAGCGCCGAAGAGCGGGATACAGTGTATTATGGGGTTCAGCCGAGATACGTGTAAAAACGGGTCATAATATGTAATATATTTCTATAATTGGTTTTTTAGTTAAAAATATCTACCTCATGATTAACAAAAAGCTGATTACCTATGCGCTATAAATGAACTGCCCCCAATTGTTAAACAAAACTTAGCAATTGGGGGCAGTTCATAGTTATCATTTGACTCTTCTAGTGACTTTCTCAAGTAAAGCACCCTTTGGTTGAATAAGATTTATTTATTCATTCCCATCAATCGCTTAATTGTTCTTATTTGTCCACGATGATTAATTTCGTCTTCCATAACGTGAAACCACAAGTAGTAATTATTATAAGGCACACCATTATCCCACTTGTTTTCCTCGAATAACCAGCTATCTTGTTTTGATTTCAGATATGTTAGTGTATTTTCTCTAACTTGTGATAATTCATTCAAATAATAATCTAAAGATTGCTTTTTTATTCCTTCCCTTGCTTTGTCTCCAAGTTCTAAAGAAATTCGCCACTTTAGATATTCACTTTCAGTTAAATCTCTTTTTTCAAACGAGATAACTTGATGAACAAACTCCATCGCTGCAATATGTGATAAGAGAGAACCAATAGTGTTTGAACTACCGTTTGGTAAGAAATCTAAATCACTTTGGTTTAAATTGGAGATTTCGCTCAGTGTAACATCTCTTGTATGTTCAAGCATTGTTACAAGCTCTCCAATCTTACTTGAATAGTTTTCTCTTGAAATTATTCTATAATCTATCATATATATCCCTCCAATTCATGCTAAGCATAAGTTTACCAATAAAATAAAAAAAACAAAGTCTGAAAATTCATGTAAAATAATGATATAATTTAATTGAATATAAAGAAAAAGGAAACCTGTTTTTATCAGTGTTACCTTATCCAAGACTAAATTTTACCCATACATCATTTTTTTGATGTAGCTCTTGAAGATAAAAACTATTTAATTTTCAAGGAACAGTTATTAATTTAAAACTTATTATACGAGGAGGGTGTATCATGAAAAAAATATGCTTTGTATTAATTGTCGACGCTGGTATAAATTATGGTTCAATATTTTCTCTACCATTTTTAAGGAATCAGGATGATTTGAAGGAATATTTTTCTAAGTACTATGATGTTTCAATTAATTATATTAGGGATAAAAACTCAGTTGACTATTTGGTAGTTCCTAAACCGTGTCCACCTTTTGATAATGAAAATAATCTTCCAATAATTGAAGTACCAGCAATCTTATTTATGGAAAAGGATTTTGAAAAAATAAAGACTTATATAGACAATTATTTTTCTAATAACTCATAAAGAAAATAAAAGTACAGTAAAAAGAAGTCCGATAAAAAACGAGTGGCGTAGAATATTTCTATTAATCATTCGTCTTTTATTATATTTACATATCAGTCTATCGCAAATGAACTTGTACAACATATCGGGAAATATAGTGAGGTTAATATCGTTGAAGAGTTTGCTGCACCTTTACCTGTTACCGTCATATCTGATTTATTAGGAGTGCCAACAACGGACCGTAAAAAAATTAAAGCATGGTCTGATATTTTATTTATGCCGTATAGTAAAGAAAAGTTTAATGATCTGGATGCGGAAAAGGGTATAGCACTAAATGAATTTAAAGCATATCTTCTACCGATTGTTCAGGGAAAGAGATACCATTTAACCGATGATATTATTTCGGATTTAATACGAGCTGAATATGAAGGCGAAAGATTAACAGATGAAGAAATTGTTATTTTTTCTTTAGGTTTATTAGCGGCAGGCAATGAAACAACTACTAATTTAATTATTAATAGCTTTTATTGCTTTTTAGTGGATTCACCTGGAACATATAAAGAATTAAGAGAAGAACCTAAATTAATTTCAAAGGCAATTGAGGAAGTATTGCGCTATCGCTTTCCCGTTACATTAGCTAGGAGGATTACAGAGGATACAAATATATTTGGGCCTTTTATGAAAAAGGATCAAATGATTGTTGCGTGGGTAAGTGCAGCAAATTTAGATGAGAAAAAGTTTTCGCAAGCCTCTAAATTTAATATACACCGAATAGGAAATGAAAAGCATTTAACATTTGGTAAAGGTGCTCACTTTTGCTTAGGAGCACCACTTGCACGTTTAGAAGCTGAGATTGCATTAAGAACTTTCATAAATACTTTTGAAAAAATAGAGTTATCTCCATTGTTCAATTTAGAAAAATGTCTATTGGAAAATGAACAAACGTTAAATTACTTGCCTATTCTTTTGAATAATAGGTAAATCGATCAGCAAGGTACAAATTTACTGTACCTTGTTTTTTTATCCCGCGTTAACGGACAGTAAAACTCCCACCTCAAAATTCAGTTGGAGCAAAGAAGTTAGGTGGGAGATCAACTGTCCGTAAACGTCCGATTGGTTCAACTAATAATCAGTGGGAGATGAACAAAACCCCCACTGATTAAAGTTTCACTTTATTTCTCAATTGTAAAATTTTAGTTAGTTATTTAGTATGGAGGTGTGTGAAAAAGAATGGAGGAGGACGCTTATGTTAACGTGTAATGGAAGTAAAACGTTTCAAACATTTATTAAAGCTGTAACGGATTTAATGGATAGTAATTTATTAGAAGATCAAATTGTTTGTGCGATTGAAAAATTACTAGAAGAACTTTTAGAAAAGAAAACATGGCTTCCGTTAGAAAAACAGAAGGCGAATTCGGCTCAATACGCACGACATTTGTTATATGAAGATCCTTTTAATCGTTTTGAAGTATTAGCTCTTGTATGGAAAGATGGACAATCTACACCTTTACATGATCATGATGGTACATGGGGAGTAGAAGGCGTTTTTACAAGGAGGATAATGGTGCAAAACTTTATACAAACGAAGCAGTTTGAAAATTCACTTGTTTATTTAACACATACAGGAAATCTTTATTTGGGAGAAGGAGAAACAGATAAAGTCATTCCACCAGCTGATTGTCATATTCTTGAAATAGCTAAAAACGAAAGCGTTGTCACTATTCATATTTACGGAAAACGTTTAGAAAAGTTTAAAATATATGTCCCAACTGATGAAAAGAATGTGTACATGTGTGAGACGAAATATATTAGTTATAGTTCATAGTATAAAATCAAAAACTTTTCTTTAAAAAGAAAAGTTTTTGATTTTATTATTAATTATTTCTTGACCTGAAACGCTTTTCATAAATTATAAATAAGGAGTACTTCACGAGATCAGTATGAAAACGATACCTTTTGTTTATAATGAACTCGTGTATTTATAGAAAGTGGTGAAGAAATAATGAAATTAATCGCAATTGATTTAGATGGAACTCTTCTTTCAGGGAATAAAATGATTAGTAAAGAGAATGCAGAAGCAATTCAAAAATGTCAGGAAGCGGGTCATGTTGTAGCAATTTGTACAGGACGTTCTATCGTCGACATTGAAAGATTGTTGTTAGAAGTTAATTTAGAGTGTCCAATTATTGCGGAAAATGGTGCGCTTATATATAAAGATAAAAAAATGATGAAGAGATATCCAATTCAAAATATGCAAGCACTTGAGATTGTAGAATATCTTGAAGAGAATGGCTTATATTATCAGCTCTATACTGATAAAGGTGTGTATGTACCGGATTATGGAGTAGAGAGTGTACGTAATGAAATCGAGTATGTGAAGAATTCAAAAGAAAATTTTGACTTGAAAGAATTAGAAACGATCGCAGCTTTATACCTTGAGCATACAGCATTTCATAGTGCAGAAAGTTGTAAATCAATTGTAGAAACTGATATACATGTGCATAAGCTTTTACCATTTTCTTATGACATAGAAAAATTAAAAAAGTTAAAAGCAGCGTTTCTGCATAATACTGATTTAGCAATTACATCTTCATATTGGCATAACTTAGAAATTAATCATCGAGATGCTCAAAAAGGCAATGGCTTATATACTTTAGCAGAACATCTGAATATTCCGGTTGAAAATACTGTAGCGATAGGTGATGGGCTAAACGATGTATCCATGATGGAAAAAGCAAACATATCAATTGCAATGGGGAACGCAGTCGAAGAAATAAAAGCAATGTGTAAATACGAAACTTTATCAAATGAAGAACACGGTGTTGCACATGCTTTATATAAATATGTAATGTAATATAAAAAGAAAAAAAGAATCCAAATGGATTCTTTTTTTCTTTTTATTAGGGGTAAGGTATTCTATGAGATTCATAGAAGCCTTATTACTTTTATTATATAGAATATATTGGAATAAATGTTTATATTTTTCATATTAATTGTGAAAATTTTATGAACTTTATATTTTTTGTATTTTTATACTACTAAAATCGATGTGTATGATTCTGATATTAAAATTCGGTTTCTGCATGAGTACCCGTTTTAGGTTGGTTGTACATTCAGAATTAATATGTGATGAACAAAATACGTACTGATTAAGGCTTCATTTTATACGAAAATTCTTCTCTATTTTAATTGAAAAATAAAATTTATTCGAATAATTATTCTGCAGCTATATACCTAAAGGCACATTCTACGTATAATGGAGAAGTATAAATTTTGAATTTGTATTAATTTTACATATTGAGGTGAAAAAGGAATGAATGCGCGGCTAATGGAACTTATTGATGTGAGTACAATAGAAACCATGGCAGAACAGTTTTATAAATTAACCAACATATCACATCAACTTCTTGATGCTGAAAAAGAATGTATATTTTCTTTTGGAATAAATGAGATAAAAATATGTAAACTTCCCAAAATTGAAATCCCCATTTTTTTATACAATCAACATTTAGGATCTTTTGTAGTATGGTCAAACAAAAGTGACATTTTCAATTGTCAAAAATACTTTGAAATGCTTTCAAATCTAATTATAGATGGAGCAACAAAGGTATTTCAAAGTAAAAATACAACGTTGCTTTCTCGAAAAGAGGAGGAACTGCATACGATTTTACAAAACATGCCTGTTATGGTTGATGCGCTTGATTATAATGGAGATTTTGTTTTGTGGAATCGGGAGTGTGAAATTGTAACAGGTTATACAGCTGAAGAAATAATAGGGAATCCAAATGCCTTACAATTATTGTACCCAGATCATAATTATCGTCACCAAATACAAACGAAATTTTTAACTTGTGGAAAAAATTTCAGGGATTGGGAAATGCACTTAACATGTAAAAATGGTGAAATAAAAACAATCATGTGGTCCAATATATCAGAACAGTTTCCTGTAACAGGATATAGCTACTGGGCTGTCGGAGTAGATATTACACATCTAAAAGCGATAGAAGACCAGTTAAAACAACAAACGTCTGAATTGGAATTAATTTTTAAGGCTTTACCAGATTTATGTTTCTTAACAGAAGATGATGGCACAATTATAGATTATAAAGCAGGATCCCCTTCGAAATTTTACGTACCGGCACAAGCTTTTATGGGAAAAAAGTTTTTCGAAGTATTACCATCTCCAGTAGCACAGCAATTTCAGGAAGCAATTCATCAAGTGAAGGAAAAAGGGACGAATGTAATTGTTGAATATCTACTTACAATTAATGGGAGTGTTGATTTCTTTGAAGCTAGATGCTTACCATTATTACATGATAAAATTATGATCATTGTACGCGATATTACAGAACGGAAAAAGACAGAAGAATTGCTAAATAAATCAGATACACTTGCAGCAATTGGTCAATTAGCAGCTGGTGTGGCTCATGAAGTGAGGAACCCATTAACTGTCATTAAAGGGTTTATACAGTTATTTCAAATTAATAAAGAAGATCAAGAAAAATATTTTGATTTAATGCTTTCTGAGATTGAAAGAATAGAAGCGATTCTTCAAGAGTTTTTATCAATTGCTAAAACAGATGAGATAAATACAGAACAAAAAAATATTTATCAAATTTATAATAATGTCGTATCGTTAATGAATACAAAAGCAATTATGACGAATATTCAAGTGGAACTATATGCAGACAACAAAGACATAAGCATTGAATGCTCAGAAAATCAATTGAAACAAGTGTTTATTAATATTTTGCAAAATTCAATCGAAGCTATGCCAGATGGCGGGAAAATTACAATTCATATTAAAGAGATAAACGATGAAGGTGTCATTATTCATGTAATTGATGAAGGAATAGGGATACCTGAAGATAGAATTAAGAGATTAGGTGAGCCTTTTTATAGTACGAAAGAAAAAGGTACCGGTATCGGATTAATGTTAAGTTATAAAATTATCGAGAGTCATCAAGGGAATATAAGTATTATGAGTGAAGTTGGAGTCGGGACAACAGTAACGATTTACTTGCCGAAAGCTCAGAGTGAAAAATCTCTATTAAATTATGATGATAGATTCGAATCAATACGCAATTATTAACTCTTAAATTACTAAATCCCCAATAACCAAAAGTTAAGCTTTCGGTTATTGGGGATTTTTATATTTAATTTAGTAAACTTTACCTTTTCTTAACCTTTGTTTTAATTTCTATTAAGTTTTTATCAGTATATTAATATTTGTGCAAAGTACTGTATAGAAAATGTGCATTACTTTTAATATATAGATTCAATTATTATTAGGAATTCTGTAAGGAGGAGATTATGACAAGGTGAAAAAGCATGAGAAAAAAAGTGGTAGAGCAATACCGACGCGGTTAAATATTTTATTTCTTTGTGTATTTTTATTATTTTCTGCAATGATTATACAGTTAGGTAAAGTGCAAATTATTGATGGAGAGACGTATAAAAATGAAGTAGAGAAGAGAGAAAATGCAACTGTGAGCCTATCTGTCCCACGTGGAAAAATATTTGATCGAGAAGGGAATCCAGTTGTTGATAATACATCTTTACGCACGATCACGTACACAAAGATGAAAGGTGTAAAATCAGAAGATATATTAAAAACTGCAAGACAACTTGTAGACATAATTGAAATGCCGCAAGAAGATATAGATAAGTTAAATGAGACAGATAAGAAAGATTTTTGGATGCAATTAAATCCGAAACTGGCTGAAAATCTAGTATCGAAAAAAGAAATAGATACATTTAGAGAAAAGGATATTAGCGGCAAGAAGCTAGATAAAAAAATAGAAGAGTTAAAAAGAAAACGGGTTACAGATAAAAATCTTCAGGAATTAACAGAGAAAGATATAAAAGTGTTAGCTATTAAAAGTAAGATGACTTCTGGTTATCAAATGGCTCCTCAGATTATTAAAAAAGATGTTAGTGAAAAGGAATTTACTATAATTAGTGAAGGTTTAGCGAATCTCCCAGGTGTAGACGTATCGGTGGATTGGGAGAGAGTGTATGTAAATGATGGATTATTCCGATCTGTTCTTGGAAATGTTTCTAATTCCGATGAAGGCTTACCAAGTGAACGATTAGATTACTACTTGGTACGTGATTATAGCCGAAATGATAGGGTTGGAAAAAGTTATATCGAGCAGCAATATGAAGATGTACTTCATGGTACAAAAAAAGAAGTAAGAAGCGTTGCAGATAAACAAGGTAATACAATTAGAACGGAAACCGTTTCTGAGGGAAAGAGCGGTAAGAATTTAACTTTAACAATAGATATGGAATTACAGAAGAAAGTAGAAGAAAGTATTGAAAAAATATTAAAGGCATATAAAGCGTCAGAATCCATGTTGGACCGTGCTTTCGTTGTAATGATGAATCCGAAAAACGGACAAGTATTATCCATGGCCGGGAAAAGACTTGTAGAAAAAGACGGAAAAACAGAAGTTGAAGACTATGCATTAGGCACAATGACTAGTTCTTATGAGCTTGGATCAACAGTTAAAGGTGCGACAGTTTTAACTGGATTTGAAACGAAAGCTATAACACCAGGTACTTATTTTTATGATGCACCTATGAAGTTTAAAGGAACTAAGGAAAAAAAGTCTTGGAAAGAGTTTGGAAATATCGATGATTTAAGAGCGTTACAAGTCTCTTCAAACGTTTATATGTTTCATACAGCATTAAAAATTGCAGGTGTAGATTATGTGAAAAATAGTTCATTAAATATTAAACAGGAGTACTTTGATAAAATGAGGTATTATTTCAGGCAATTTGGATTAGGTGTTCCAACGGGTATTGATTTACCGAATGAAACAGCTGGACAAATTGGTAAAAAAGATAATCAACCTGGTTTCTTACTAGACTACTCAATTGGCCAGTATGACACCTATACGCCACTTCAGCTTGTACAGTATATTTCAACAATCGCAAACGGTGGATATCGAATGAAGCCACAAATTGTTCAAGAGGTAAGAGAGCAAACGTCGCAAAAAGATGAGATTGGTAAAGTGGTGCATGCAGTAGAACCAATCGTTTTAAATAAGATAGATATGAAAGAGGAATATATAAATCAAGTAAAAGAAGGATTTAGAAAGGTATTCCAAGAAGGTGATGGAACAGGAGTAAGGGCGTTCCAAAAAGCATCTTATAAGCCAGCAGGTAAAACAGGGACAGCACAGACAGTATACGGTGGAGAAAGTGATATTGGAAGAAATGAAAAAGGTGAGCGAAGAGAATGTTATAATTTAACGTTAGCAGGATATGCGCCGTATAATAATCCAGAAGTAGCGTTCTCTGTAGTTGTGCCATGGGTTATTAATGATAAATCTGGCATTAATTCTGATATTGGAAAAGAAGTTCTAGATGCTTATTTCGAGTTGAAAAATAAGCGATTGACTGGAGAAACTACAAATATAGGTAGCTCTAAAGAAGATTAAACATATAAAATGTTATAGAAAATAGAGTCGCCTTATTTAGGAATAGATTCAAAATGGGTGATAGAGAGGGAAAAATCATGCTATCAATTATTCACATTTTATAAATTAAATCATATATTAATAGCATAGGACAAGCTGAAAAGCTTATTCTAACCTCACAGAACACTCCTTATCACGGTTTGGCATCTACTTATGTAGATGCCTTTTTTAATTTAATCACTAACAATTATTTATCAACCTAAAGTCGCAAGCATATTAGGACTATTAGGTGAAGATTGACGGTAATAATTACAGTATGATTAATAAGAGTATTGAAATGTAAGGAGTGAGAAATAAGTGCTAAATATTTTAGTGGTTAATTTTCCAGCAGAGGGACATGTAAATCCTACATTAAGTTTAGTCAAAGCCTATACTGAACGAGGTGATCACGTACATTATATTACGACAGAACAATTTAAAGGCAGAATTGAAGATTTGGGAGCTACTGTATATACCCATCCAGATTTATTAAAGGAGATTTCTATTGATTCTGAAACTCCAGATGGGCTGAATTCTTTCTTTCGTGTACATGTTCAAACTTCTTTATATATATTAGAAATTACGAAACAATTATGTGAAAACATACATTTTGATTTCGTAATTTATGATATATTTGGCGCTGGAGAGTTAGTAAAGGAGTATTTACATATTCCAGGCATAGTTTCTTCTCCTATATTTTTAATTCCTCAAAATTTTTTGGAAACATTACCTTTTCATCCAAATGCAGAAATACCATTCCAACCTGATAAAATTTCTGAACAGTTACTATATCAAATGGAACATGAATTTGAAGTAACGCCTAAAAATAATCTTCAATTTATGCATAACAAGGGAGATATTACTCTTGCGTACACAAGTCGCTATTTTCAACCTAATAGCGATTTATTTGGAAGAAATAACATTTTTATTGGTCCTAGTATTTCAAATCGTAAAACAAATGTAGAGTTTCCACTTGAATTACTTAAAGATAAGAAAGTTATTTATATTTCAATGGGAACACTTCTTGAAGGGCTAGAACCATTCTTTAATACATGTATTGATGCTTTCTCAAATTTTGAAGGGTTAGTCGTAATGGCAATTGGTGATAGAAACGATCGTTCTAAAATTAAGAAGGCGCCAGACAATTTTATAATTGCTCCATACGTACCACAATCAGAAATATTAAGTGAAGCAGATGTTTTTATTACACATGGCGGCATGAATAGTGTACACGATGCTATTTATTTTAACGTCCCATTTGTCATCATTCCACATGATAAAGACCAGCCGATGATAGCACAAAGATTAACTGAGCTGGAAGCAGCACATCGACTATTGAAAGAACATGTTAATGTGCAAACTTTACAAGATGCGGTAACAGAGGTTCTTTCAAATGAAAAGTATAAGAATGGTATACGAAAATTGAATGATAGTTTTTTAGAATGTGGTGGTACTAAAGAAGCAATTGCAGTTATAAAATCTCTTCTAAATAAATAGTATGGACAATATAAAAGCATAGAGGATTAACCTTTATGCTTTTATATTATTATCCTGCAAATTGCACAGCAGTATTTGCATGTAAAAAAGCGGTATCAAAAACAGGAACAGTAAGGTCGTTTTGGGAAATGAGCAATGGTATTTCAGTGCATCCTAGCAATATACCTTCTGCACCATTTTGAATTAATGATTTTGTAATTTGTAAAAGTTTTTCTTTTGATGTTTCTGAAATAATTCCTTTACTTAATTCATTTAAAATAACATGATGAATAAAATTTCTTTCCTCTTCAGTCGGGATGATTGTCTCAATATTAAAATTTGCTAGACGTGATTTATAGAAGTCTTGTTCCATCGTTTGTTTCGTACCCAATAGTCCTATACGCTTTATATTCTGTTCTACCATTTCTTTAGCACTTACATCACCAATGTGAAGAAGTGGAATAGATATTGCATTTTCTACTTCTTCAGCAAATAAATGGATCGTATTGGAACACATTAATAAACAATCAGCTCCGGATTTTTCAACCTTTTTTGCAACTGTGACTAATTCGTTTTTCACTTCTTCATATTGATGATTTTGTAATAAAGTAGTTACTTCACCAAAGTCCATGCTATATAAAACAAGCTTCGCATTTTGATCATATTGAGAGAGTGTAAGTGTATTAATATGTTTATAGTATAACGATGTAGATTCCCAACTTAGTCCACCAATTAAACCGATTACTTTCATCGTACATTCCTCCCGTAACTATTTTGAATTCATTATTTCACAATTCCGATAAGAATACAATGATTTAAATGTACTGTTAAATGAAAAATAAAAATAATTAGAAAAGTATTGAAATTTATACTTATTAGTGCCATAATACGAATTACAAATTAATACTTATCCAGAGAGGTGGAGGGAACGGCCCTATGAAACCTCAGCAACCCCTATATAAATTTATAGGAAGGTGCTAATTCCGCAGAGGACACGATGTGTTTTTTTGAAGATAAGAGGATTCTTGAACGTGAAGAAAATGACCTCTTATGTAAGGGGTCATTTTTTGTTGTATAGAAAGGGAGTGTCGATGCATAATTCATTTTCAAAATAAATATAGAGTAATAAAAGTTGACTAATACGGGAGGGGGATTGTAATGAACAAATTATCAACAAAGTTAGTAGTAGCAATCGGAACTGGAGCAGCATTATACGGGATATTAGGACTTTGGGGATTTTCTATTGCACCCAATACATTTATTAAACCTGCATTAGCTATTTTAACCGTTTTTGGAGCGTTATTTGGTCCAGTGGCAGGACTTTTAATAGGACTTATCGGTCATACCGTAACAGATACAATCGCTGGATGGGGTATTTGGTGGGGTTGGGTTATTAGTTCAGGCATTATTGGCTTTGCAATGGGACTCATTCAAAAAAGAGTTAGCTTTAGTGTGAAAAACGGGACGTATAATAAGCGGGATATTTCTTATTTAGCTATTACTGGGTTAATTGGTATTGTCATTGCTATTATATTTGCTGGGGCATTCGATGTTATTGTGATGGGAGAACCATTTGACAAAATTATTATACAAGTATTAGGAGCAACAATTGCTGATGTTATTGTATTTTTAGTTCTTGGATTGCCAATTACAATAGGTCTAGCTAAATCTAATAAGAAACATACACATTTAAAAATTGAAAAGTAGGGATGTTAACATGCAACCAATCATTTCTTTTGAACAATTCAGCTTTCAATATGAACATGCTGCGCAGCCTACTGTAAAAGACATTACATTTCATATATACCCTGGAGAAAAAGTACTAATTGCTGGACGAAGTGGTTCAGGGAAGTCAACGTTAGCTCATTGTATAAATGGGCTAATCCCCTTTTCTTATGAAGGGATTAGTATTGGTAATATTTTAATTGCCGGAAAAGACCCGAGGAAAGAGAGTGTTTTTGAACTGAGTAAACAGGTAGGAACAATTTTGCAAGATCAAGATGCTCAATTTATTGGTCTTACAGTAGAAGAGGACGTAGCTTTTTATTTAGAAAATGAATGTGTAAATCAAGATGATATGAAAAAGATTGTTTCGGACTCATTAAAAAAGGTAAAGATGCATGCTTTTCATAAACAAAGTCCACATGAATTATCAGGAGGGCAAAAACAAACTGTTTCTTTAGCAGGTTTGTTAACAACAAATGCTGATATATTATTGTTCGATGAACCGTTAGCAAATTTAGATTCAGCAAGTAGTTTACATACGATAGAACTTATTAAAGGCATACATAAACAATATAATAAAACAATTGTAATTATTGAACATCGAATAGAAGAAATGTTAAACCTGGATTTAGATAAAATCATTTTAATGAATGAAGGGGAAATTGTTGCGATAGGGACACCAGAAGAGATTTTAGCGTCAAATATATTACCATCTATCGGCTTAAGAGAGCCTATGTACGTAGAAGTATTAAAGAAATTGCAGTTTGATGGTAATAATGACGTAATATACTACCCACTTGAAAAATACTACCCACTTGAAAATCTTCAAAGGGAAAGTGTTCGTAGCGTAATAAATGAGTGGATGGAGAAGCAAGTTTCTTTTAAAGGTACTCCTACAAAAAAAGAATTATTGAAAGTAGAGAATTTGTCATTCTCCTATCCTAATAAACAAAAAGTATTGGACAATGTAAATTTCTCCATATATGAAGGTGAAATTGTAGCACTTTTGGGCCATAATGGAGCCGGTAAATCAACATTAGCTCATAGTCTTATAGGCATAAACAAAACAAAAAATGATAGGATTGTATTTGATGAAGTAAATATCAATTCTTGGTCTATTCGTAAACGTGGTGAGGTTATATGTTATGTGATGCAAAATCCAAATCATATGATTACACAACCTACTGTTATAGAAGAGGTTTCATTTTCATTAAAATTAAAAAAGTTTTCAAAGGAAGAAATTAAGCTTAGAGCGGAAGAAACATTAAAACTTTGTGGTTTGTATCCATTTCGAAATTGGCCAATTCAGGCATTAAGTTATGGACAAAAGAAGAGAGTAACGATTGCATCTGTACTAATAGCAAATCCGAAACTGATCATATTAGATGAACCGACAGCGGGACAAGATTATTATCATTATAAACAGTTTATGTCGTTTATTAGAAAACTAGCTGTACAGGGAATATCTTTTATTTTTATCACACATGATATGAATCTCGCTTTAGAATATGCAGACAGAGCGATTGTTCTAGATGAAGGGGAAATTATTGCGAATAATTCCGCGTCCGTTGTATTAGGGGATACAGAAACGTTACAAAGGGCGAACCTAAGGGGAAGTTCTTTATTCAAACTAGTTAAATTTAGTGGAATTTCATATCCTGAAAGGTTTATGGAACATTATTTTGAGGATATTAGGAGGGAGGAAGGTGTATAGTACATATTTTCATCGCATGGATGAAGCAGTGAAATTGTTGTTATTTATTTTTTGTATGACACTTACTTTTTTGTTTTTTGATTTTCGTATATTGCTATTTGTATTTATGATTGGATGTATCGGACTACTTATTGCTAAAATCCCATTTCGTAAAATTTGCCTTGTTTTTACTGTTATATTTACATTTAGTTTATTAAATTCTGTCATGATTTTATTTATTACACCAACTCATGGATCTGAATTAACCGAATCATATACTTCGTTTTTACATATCGGATATGCAACAATTACATATGAAACATTATTTTATGCAGCTACACTTTCATTAAAATATTTTACGTTATTACCATTTACACTTATTTTTATATATACGACTGATCCAAGCAAATTTGTGAGTAGCTTAAGTAAATTTCGAATTCATTATAAGATTACATATGCAATAAATATTGCATTACGTTATATACCTGATATTCAGTCCGAATATAAAGTTATTAAACATGCGCAAGAGGCGAAAGGAGTAGCTTTTGAAAAAGGAGAAGCAAGTTTATGGATTCGTATGAAAAACCGTGTCTTAATTTTTTGGCCTTTAATTATTCATTCACTAGATAGAATCGATACAGTTTCAAATGCAATGGATTTAAGAGGATTTGGAAAGAAGAATACACGAACTTGGTTTTATACAAATAAAGCGAAAAGCGGGGATTTCATTGCTTTATTTGTAGGTGTTTTTATTTTAATTGTTGCAGTGTATTTAAAGTTACATGTATTTCAAAACTTTTGGTATCCATTTTAAAGCACTCTCAAATGAGTGCTTTTACTTATTTTTATGTGGACATGCTCAAAAAAGGGATATTTACATAATGTATAATACGAACCAGTTAAAATGATCAACTACCTATTAGTTTTCAAACCAAAAGGAGGAGAAAATATGAGTTACGGTGGTTCTTGTGGTTTTGGTGGAGGTTTCGCGTTATTAGTTGTGTTATTTATTTTATTAATTATCGTTGGATGCAGCTGCTGGGGCGGAGGGTACTAATTTCTAATTAGTTTCCACAAATGTAAACTTAAAAAACATAGAAGATACTTATGTATCGAAACAAATAAAAAAGGAGCATAATTGCTCCTTTTTTATTTGTTTTCAGATGAGTTCATATTACATTTCGGCAATGTAATTGTCAAAGTTGTACCTTTATTAATAACGCTTCGGATTTTCAAACTACCTTGCATTGTTTCAATGATTTTAACAGCAACCATTGTACCTAAACCTGTACCTTTTGTTTTTGTACTAAAATATGGTTCACCAAATCGATTTACTTGCTCTTGTGACATACCAATTCCACTATCCTCAATCCGAATAATAACTTTATTATTACTAATAGATGAGGAGATATGTAAAGTACCACCATTAGGCATTGCTTCAATCCCATTTTTTATTAAGTTTAAAAAACATTGTTGAAAGTGCTGTTTATTGCCTACAATTGTTGCCGTGGAAAAATCTTTTGTAATATGTATTGTATTCATATTGCATAATGGTAAGATCATATTAATAACTCGGTTCAATTCTTGTTCTACTGAAATATGATCTGATTTTTCTGAAGCAGGTTTGGCAAACGTTAAATAATCATCAATAATTCCTTGTGCACGATGTAACTCTTCAAGTATATGTTCAATATACTCGTCTCTTGATTCTGGAGTTAAATTAGGTGTTTTTAAAAGTTGAGTAAATCCTTTTACGACAGTTAAGGGATTTCTTACTTCGTGCGATATACTAGCAGCAAGCTGGCTAACAATCTCCATTTTTTCCATTTTAATCATCTTCGATCGCATACATACTGCATCTTTTAAAACTTCATTAAAATAAATGACAAACAACATCAAAATGGTTGGTAATATTATGAAATAAATAATGTACAAATTATTCACTTCAAAATCTGATAAAGTTAATACAATTACAGTTGTAAATATTGCTAGAAAAAATGTTAAAAACATTCCATAAGCTACTTTAATTTTTCTATTATACTTATTAAATTTTGCGGATGCGAATGCTGTAACGATAAACATTGTGCCATAAACTAATATTGTTAACATACTAAATCCATAAAATGAAAATCTTGTAATTAATAAAATAGCAAACAAAATAATACCAACAGGGAAGCCACCATAAAGTGTGCCTATTATTACTGGTATTTGTCTTAAATCATGAATACAATTTTCATCCATATAGATTGGATAGCGCATACATAAAATAAGAGGGATACTCGTACAAAGGATAATAAGTAATTTTTTATATTTCTTTAAATAGCGTCCGCTATCATATATAAAATAAAAAATAAATATACTACTTAAAATGTAAAGAAGATTATTTAATACGTTTTGATTAATATAAACAAAGTTCATAATATTTTCCTCGTTATTTTGAATTTCCATTTTATATGTATTATACATGATTATAGTAGAAACTTTATGTTTTTAATAATATAGGTTATATCTTTTCAGCATTTGCCACGTTTATCCACTCTTCATAAAATACTTTAACTGATTCATATCGTTCAGCTCGGCTTTCATTTACAGCACGATACGCTATTTCATATAAATTCCTACTTGCTTCCCATTTTGTAAAGGAACGATCTTTTCCACCTCCTAAAATTTCGAAAGCCATCGCCCCCATATTAAATACATTTGTTCTTGCATCAATCATAGCGTTTAGCTTAAATTCTTCAGGAGACATAAAACGCGAGGAACCCCATAATCTTCCCATTTTATTCACGTATGGTTTTTTAGAATACAAATCAATATCACAAATCTTCGTCTCATTTGTATGGAAATTATATAAAATACTACCGTCATAAAAATCTATTGCTACATAGTTTTCCTTTTCGACATATGTATGGAAAGAAAACATAGAATTTAAGGATTGAATTCGCTCCAAAACAGATAAATGCTTATATTTATAATAAGGAGAGTTTGGATTTTTATATTTCTCAGGAGGCGGGAAACTCCAATGTGAATGAAGACATTCGCCATCAAACCAATCAAAAATTAAGACATATCCAGATTGAACGGGAAAATGTTCAATTAATTGTATAAGTGACTCATGCTTTAATTCTTCATATAAGGAAACTGAATTTTTTAATCTATCAATTGCATCGCTGGTCTTTCCGTTATATGCAATTGTATGTGCCCCTGCATATTTAATAAATTTCTTATGACCATCTTTTTCTACACCAAAAGATAGATTTCCTGAATCTTGCTGGTCAAAAACCGCAAATATGGTTCCTAATTTCATAAGCCAATCAAAATTATGATGTTCTTTTAATTGGAATGTTACTTGATTTAATTGAATTTCAACTGGAATATCTTTCATAATATACCTCACATTTATTATAATTAAGTTGTATATTTCAGTATTCGACATATTTTGTAAAAATCCTATGTTAATCACATGAAATTTTATAAATATAATAATAAACACTTATAAGAGGGTGAACAATATGGAACAACAAATCGTTATTAAACCATATGAAAAAGATTGGTATGAAGAGTATGGAATAGAAAAAGAGAAATTTATTTCATTATTTGGAGGAGAATGTATCGCTATTGAACACATAGGGAGCACATCTGTACAAGGATTAGGAGCGAAACCTCTAATTGATATGATGATTGGCGTAACGGATTTACAAATTACTGAAAAGTGGATTGAAGATTTATTAAATATTGGATATGAGTATGTTCCAAAAGAAACACCTAATCGACGTTTTTTTAGAAAGGGAAAATGGAGAGCTGGTACCCATCATTTGCATGTTTATATTTATAATAGTGACGAATGGAAAAACAATCTTTTATTTCGAGACTTTCTAATAAAACATGAATGGGCACGTAAAGAATATAGAGAATTAAAAGAGAAACTTGCAACTACATATCCTTTTGATCGTGTTTCATATACAAAGGAAAAAGCACCGTTTATTCAAAGAATTTTAGAATTGGCCAAAACTCAAAAAAACTAAAACTACAGATTCTTATCTGAAAAATTTAAAAAACCCCTTCCTACGTTATTTATATGGAGGGATTTTTTCTTTTGTCATAACGATATACATTATTTCTAATTATTGGAGACGGATTATTTTATTTATTTCGATATTTCTAGTACATTGAAAATATTAAGGGGGAATTAAACAATGAAAGCTATTGTACATCAATATAAAAAAGGGGTAGAAGGATTAGAATATAAATTTTTACCTGAAACAAATCTTAATGCCGGTGAAGTAAAAGTAAAGTTAAAAGCTGCAGGATTAAATCATAGGGATTTATTTATTATATACAATAGAAAAGAAATGGAGCTGCCGTTAGTAATAGGGTCAGATGGTTCAGGAATTGTTACAGAAATCGGAGAAGGTGTTTCAAATAATTTATTAAATAGCGAGGTTATTATCAATCCTAGCATTGGATGGGAAAATATTACCGAAGTACCAGATTTACCAGAGGTGTTAGGTGGACCGAAAGATGGAACGTTTGCTGAATTTGTTATTGTGCCAGCTGAAAATGTAGTGGCAAAACCGTCATACCTTACTTGGGATGAGGCTGGAGTTTTATCTTTATCGGCATTAACAGCATATAGAGCGCTTTTTACAAAGGGTAAATTGAAGTGTGGAGAACATGTTTTAATTCCGGGAATAGGCGGCGGTGTAGCGACATTTGCCATGTTATTTGCGAAAGCAATTGGCGCAAAAGTAAGTGTTACATCAAGGGTAGAGAACAAAAGACAGTTTGCCGAAACATATGGCGCAGACTTTTCTTTTAATAGTTCTGGAAATTGGGAAGAGAGTTTACGCGGAGAGAAAGTAGATTTAATAATCGATAGTATAGGTCCAGCAACATTCTTACAATATTTTGATGTATTAAAACCAAATGGGAGAATTGTTAATTTTGGTGCAAGCTCAGGAGATAAAATTGAATTGCCATTACGTGCATTATTTTATAACCAAATCGATATTATGGGGACATCTATGGGTAGCCGTGAGGAATTTAATGAAATGGTTAAGTTTATTGAGAAACATAAGATTAAACCAATTATTGATAAAGTATATTCGTTAGAAGAAGCCATTGGGGCGTTAAGTCGTATGGAACAAGGAGAACAATTTGGTAATATCGCACTTCGTATGTATTAAAAATACGATTTCGCAACTACTATATTTAAGTAACAATGTTATGTATTCTACATATGAAAAGTATGTAATTCGTATTGTTTTAAAGGTTTTTCAGCTTTATACATAATTAGCCGTAATAATTAGTGTCAATATTGTCAAATGAGTAATAGTAAAATGAGAATTAGATGAGAAAAGTTTAAGCCCATTTTCATATTGATGTTGTATACTGTGTAAATCAAGAATGCTTTTATTTAAGGAGAGAGTATTATGAATTACACAGTATTTCAATGGTTTAATAGTTTTGCTGGATCGTCCAAACTATTAGATACGCTAATGAGTGCTATTACCAATAGTGCTGTATATGTAGCAATTTTGTTTATGTTTATCTTATGGTTTAATAATGGAAAGAAAGTCAATGCCATAAAAAAACAATACACAGTGTTATATACGACACTTTCAGTCATTATCGCATTACTAGTAAATGTTGTGATACATGCGGTATATTACCACCCGCGTCCATTTGTATCACATAATGTACATCAATTAGTGCCACATGCAGCAGACTCATCATTTGTTAGTGATCATTCTGTACTTGTATTTTCCATCGCATTTGTATTTTTGCTTAGAGGAGAAAAACTTAAATATGTCGCTCTTATTTGGGCAGTATTAGTTGGTGTATCACGTATGTACGTAGGAGTTCATTATCCTCTAGATATACTTGGTGCAGCTTTCTTAACATTTATTACGAGCGGTTTAGTAGTGCAAAGTGCACGTATGTTTGAACCGATAGCGAAATTTGTATTTAAAATGTACGCATTGGTAGCGAAACGAATTCCTTTTTTAGCGAAATATAATCATATAGCTTAATTTTTATAAATAACTATTTATAGGTTTGTTAAAAAGTTCTCCTTTGGAAATCCAGAGGGGAACTTTTTTATTATGCACAAGATAAGGGTATGCGTATGAAAAGAGTGGCGAAAGAACAACGGAATTAGCATCATAAGTTCCTATTAAATTTGTATAAGTTAACCATCTTGTGCCATAATATTCGTAAATTTCACGCACCGTACTGTAAATAGAAAAATAAAAGCAAAACAACAGCAGAAACAACAGCTACTTTCAGAACGATTTAAAGGAATTAAAAGGAAAAGTTCGAAACATATAGTATTGAAAGCAAAAATTACATAATTTGTAGCACACCTCTGCAGTAGTTAATTGTGAAAGAAAGGGGATAAATATGCATAAACTTCAAACGAATAAAGGCGCGCGGTATTTTATGGTTGCTTTTATTGTTTTGTTTCTTATTATGCTTTTGCGTTTTTTCTATATTCAAGCAGTAGGGGTCGTCCATAATGTAGATGTAAAGGACCTTGCAACTGAACAACATAATAAAAAGGGTGTTTTGGAAGCAAATCGTGGCACGATTTATGATCAAGCTGGAAAAGTGCTAGTCCAAGATACCACAACATATCGTGTTGTTGTGAATTTAAAAGGAACAAATAAAGTGAAAAATAAAGATGAAACCGCAAGGCAATTAGCTGATGCGCTTGAAATTGATAAAGAGGATGTATTAAAAAATTTTCATGATGGACGTACGCAAGTTGAAATCGGAAAAGTTGGTCGGAATTTATCTAGAGAATTGAAAGAACAAATCGGGAAAATGAAAATTCCGGGTGTTTCTTTTATGCCAGAGAAAGCAAGAGTGTATCCAAATGAAGATTTTGCATCTTATATTCTTGGTTTTGCTAGACCTGACGATAAAGGAAATACAGAAGGGAAATTCGGACTTGAAAAGAGTCTGGATAAATATTTGCGCTCGACAAATGGGAAAATAGAATATGTGGGAGCACGAAAAGGCATCCCCCTTACAAATGATATAGGAAAAATAGAACCCGCTAAAAATGGAAATAACGTGTACCTTACGCTTGATAAACAAATTAATAGTTTTTTAGAAGAAGCGATGAATAAGGCACAAGATCACTATGATCCTTCTATGTTAGTAGGAATCATAGCGGATCCAAAGACAGGGAAAGTTTTAGCGATGTCTAGTAAACCAAGTTTTAATCCTAATAAAGGCGATATTGAATATTTTTTAAATGACCCAATCGCAAATGCATTTGAACCAGGTTCAACTATGAAAGTATTTACGTTAGCTGCTGCAATTAATGAAGGTGTATATAACGGGAAGGAATATTTCCAATCTGGAAAATATTCAGTTGGTTCATCTGATATAAAAGATCATAACGGTGGATTTGGATGGGGATCTATTACATTTGATGAAGGGTTTGAAAGATCATCCAATGTAGCTTTTTCTATTTTAGAAGATCAGTTATTGAAACCGGATAAATTTAAGCAATATATGAATAAATTTGGATTCAACCAAAAAACCGGAATAGATTTACCTGGTGAAAGTAAAAACACATTATTATTAAATACACAAATTCAACAAGTCACAACTTCTTTCGGACAAGGTTCTACAGTAACTCCCATTCAATTAATCCAAGCAGCTACTGCTATAGCAAATGACGGAAAAATGATGCAACCATATATCGTTGACAAAGTTGTAAATCCGACAAACAAACAAGTTATTATGGAAAATCAACCGAAAGAAATTGGGAATCCGATAAAAAAAGAGACAGCGAACGAGGTAAGGAATTTAATGGAGCGTGTTATTACGTCATCAAAAGGTACTGGTACAATGTATAAAGTGGATGGTTATCCAATAGGAGGTAAGACCGGAACAGCGCAAATTCCGAATCCTGAAAATGGACGATATATGGAAGGGAAAGAAAATTATATTTTTTCATTTTTAGGTATGGCTCCGATTGATGACCCAGAGTTAATTGTATACTTAGCTATTAAACAGCCAAAGTTAAAGGGAGACAAGTATGGAGCTCAGCCGCTTGCTGAAATATTTAAACCAGTTGTGAAAAATAGCCTTGAATATTTAAAGGTGAAACCATATACAGAAAAACAAATGGCAGATGCAACCAAACGATCCCAATTAAAAGTACAAAACTATGTCAATCAATCAATGGATACAGTAGAGAATAGTGTGAAAAAAGAGAAGCTTCAACCGATAATTTTAGGCGAAGGAAAAATAATAAAACAATATCCGCAATCTGGTGAAGTAATGAGTGAAGGGGATCGTATATTTTTATTAGGAAAGAACGCAATAATGCCAAATTTACAAGGTTGGTCAATGCGTGATGTTATGTATTTCTCTAAATTATTAAAATTAGATTTAAAAACTACAGGTACGGGCTATGTAACGAGTCAGAGCATTGAAAAGGGACAAGATATACAAGAAGGCGATGCATTAGAAATAGAGTTAGAACCACCGTTACAACCGTTAGCAGAGGCGAATACAAACTAATTCGGACAAAGTGAAGGGTCTATATACAATAGGCTCTTTTTTTATAGATTTAAGTAATTTCACGCACCGTAATTTTTTGAAAAAATAATAAATAAGATAATCACCAGTGACATGTCGGTAAATATCTGATTATTTTATATTTACAGTTAAATAAACTTGTGATAATATGGGGAAAATCAAATGCAGTGAAGAGAAGAGTAAATAAAATGAATTTTTCACAGAGAGCTCCATTTAGCTGAAAAGGAGTAAAAATTCTTTATTGAACCAAGCCTCTGAGCAGCACATCGGAACCTTTTATAAGGGGATAGTGTGACGGGAGCTCCCGTTATAGAGCTATGGTATAAGCATGAATTAGAATGCAGTACCTGATAAGGTTAATATGGCGACATATTAACAAACTAGGGTGGCACCGCGATGATAAATCTCGTCCCTAAGACTAAAAGTCTTGGGGGTGGGATTTTTTTATTGTTTCAAAACAATTTGGAAAGCGGGGGCCTAAAATGAAAAACTTACTTAAAGATTGGAAATATCCATTATTACTACTATCTGGAGTTGGTATTGCGAATTTAGGGGCATGGATTTACTTAATAGCACTAAATGTACTTGTCTATAATATGGGGGGATCAGCCTTAGCTGTTGCTACTTTATATGTAATTAAACCATTAGCCGCTTTATTTACAAACGCTTGGTCAGGAAGTATGATTGATCGTTTAAATAAACGGAAGTTAATGATTCACCTCGATATATATCGTGCGGTATTTATCGCTATTTTACCTCTACTTCCATCACTTTGGATTGTTTATGTATTCGTATTCTTTATAAGTATGGCCAGTGCGATTTATGAGCCAACTGCTATGACGTATATGACAAAATTAGTACCAGTAGAGCAAAGACAACGTTTCAACTCATTACGTAGTTTAATAGGATCTGGTGCATCTTTAATTGGTCCAGCGATAGCGGGCGTATTGTTAATAGCAAGTACACCGGAGTTTGCTATATATATAAATGCTATAGCATTTCTCTTATCAGGAGTAATTACATTGCTGTTACCTAATCTTGATAAAAAATCCGATATAACTACGTCAAATGATAAGTTATCTTTAGCTGTACTAAAAAAAGATTGGAACATTGTTTTAAATTTCAGTAAAAAATCTTTATATATCGTTTTTGTGTATTTCTTATTTCAAGGGATGATGGTTTTAGTTGCCGCAACTGATTCACTTGAATTGTCATTTGCGAAAAAAGTTTTATTGTTAACAGATAGTGAATATGGCTTTTTAGTTAGTATCGCTGGAGCCGGGTTTATTTTAGGAGCTATAACAAATACAATTTTATCCAAAAAAATAGCGCCTTCATTTTTAATTGGAATAGGATCATTATTCATAGCAATCGGTTATTTAATTTATGCTTTTTCAAATGAATTTTTAATAGCTGCTATCGGATTCTTTATTTTATCTTTCTCTATGGCGTATGCAAATACAGGATTTTATACCTTTTATCAAAATAATGTCCCTGTCCATATGATGGGACGGATTGGGAGTATATATGGGCTTGTGATTGCGGGCATCACCATTTTAATTACGATTTTGTTTGGAGTCGCAACTCAATTTATTTCTATACAACTTGTGGTTATTATAGGCTCATTGGTAATGCTGCTTATAACTATCATATTGTGTGTATTTACTTTATTGCCCTCACATTTTAAAGTGTATTCCTCTGAGTCAATCAATTCAAAATAGTAATCTTGGTTTTGATTTACGGTATTCAATAGGAGGGTTTACCCTCCTATATATGGAAATATAAGAAGGGTGAACAATATTGATAAACGAGGGTGGTTTTTGTAATGAAAACAAAAGATCAAATAGACAGCATTGTAAAAGAAATGCATCAGCATATAGATTTCTCTGGGGTAATTTTAGTAAAAGAAGAAAAAGGCTTAGTCTATGAAGAGGCGTTTGGTTACGCAAATCGCAATGAATGTATAAATAATACGCTACAAACAAGGTTTGGAATTGCCTCCGGTTGTAAAATATTCACTGCTATCGGTATCTGTCAACTTGTTGAGAAGGGGATAATTACTTTTCAAACAAAGTTAAAAGATTGTTTACGTATAAACTTTCCAAACTTCAATGAAGATATTACAATACATCACCTTTTGACGCATAGTTCGGGTATTCCAGATTATTTTGATGAAAGTATTATGGATAACTTCGAAGATCTTTGGGAACAAACTCCTATGTATCTATTAAAAAATTTAAAAGACTTCTTACCATTATTCCAAAACAGAAATATGATGTTTGCACCTGGAAGTAAGTTTCACTACAACAATGCAGGTTTTATCATACTTGGATTAATAATCGAAGAACAGACAGGACTTAAATTTACGGAGTATATAGAAAAAAACATATTCAATCCAATTGGTATGAATGATTCTGGCTATTTTTCTTTAGATAGATTACCAAGACACACAGCTCTAGGATATATAAAAGACGAAATTAACCAAAATTGGAGAACAAACGCCTACTCTATACCAATAAAAGGTGGTTCTGATGGTGGTGCTTTTATTACTGCGCCAGACATGCTGAAGTTCTGGGAAGCGTTATTTAACTATGAAATCATAAGCCGAGAATATACAAACATGCTTTTAACTCCTCATATTCAAGTAAATAATAATCAGTCTTACGGCTATGGAATATGGATTGAAACAAGAGAAAACAAGATATTCAAATATCATGTAATGGGATATGATCCAGGAGTCAGTTTTCGCTCAGCCGTATATCCAGGCTTAGGAATTACATTAGTTATTCCATCAAATAAAGGAGCAGGACCCGAAAAATTAATGACAGAAATAGAAGGAGCTTTTTCATTATATGGATATAGAAATTAGAGCGTATAGAAAAGAGGATGAAGCTGGTTGGGTACGTTGTCGTGTGTTGTCTTTTTTAGATACAGCATATTACGATAATGTATTTAGAGAGAAAGAAAAATATGAAAATCCTGCTATTGAATTAGTAGCAGTATATGAAAATCAAATTGTGGGTTTAATAGATATCGAATATGAATTAGAAGAACGTGCAGTTTGTTCAAGAGGAACTGGTCTTGGCGGCATGATTTGGCATATTGCAGTTCATCCGGATTTTCGTAGAATGAAGATTGCTAATCAACTATTAAATGTGGCAGAAAAGTTAGCGAAAGAACTTAACCTAAATCGATTGGAAGCGTGGACTAGGGACAATTTATGGGTTCACGAATGGTATGAAAAGAACGGATTTGTAAACGTAGATTCATATTTACATGTATATTCCGATCATACAGACGAGATAAAAGGTGTAATGAAAAGTAATATTGATCAGTTATATCCAGTTCAAACATTTGCTCATTATACAGGTGAAAATAAAGAAGAGATAAGAAAACAATTTAAACGAGTTCACGATTGTTTTTGTTTTGAAAAGTATTTTAACTAGAAAACATTTATTTTATAAATAAATGTTTTCTAGAATGAAATATAATTCTATACAAGTGAATTTAATAACATCATATTTATATATAAATATTTATAAAATATTACTATGAAGGGATGTGTTAACAGTTTGTATATGATCAATGGTAGTGTGTTTATCATAGTAGGAGTTATCTGTTATTTGATTGTACGAAGTATTTTTATTGGAATGAAAAGTAAAAAAGGTGTGAATTGGTGGAAAGAACTAATTAGTTTTCTATTCGTAATATATATTGGTATGGTTGTTGCAATAACTTTATTTCCTATACCAATCGGTTTTCCAACGCGCATCGAGAATATAAGACTTTCAATCAATAGTATCCCCTTTGCTTCAATTATTGAAGATATTGGTAAAATAGGAATTGCTTATGATGGTGATGTTCTATTTATGATTGGTCTCATCGTAAGAAATGTAGGTGGAAATATTTTATTATTAATGCCTTTAGGATTTTTAGCACCAATTATATGGGATAAATTCAAAAAAATTAAAAACACTATTTTATTAGGTTTAGCTATATCAATTAGTATTGAATTATTACAACTAACAGAGTCTTTATTTAGTGGATGGGGACGTATTACTGATATTGATGATGTGATTTTTAACGTTATAGGTTCTATTGTAGGATATTTTATTTATAAAATCACTTTAATGCTAGCTAGTAAATTTAATATTCAAGTATTAAATAAGACTAATTCTAAAAGTGTAGAATCTATTGATAATTGACAGTTCATACGGGTTAATAGATATGTTTGTTTTGAATAAAGATGCTAACAGATGTACGAGTCAAAAGTACGTCTGTTTATTTTTATTAATAACGCTTACGACTATTACATTATGTACTGTAATAAATAGATTATAGTATAATCGAAAAATATATAATGAATTAACAAAAAAATTGTAAATACATTCATCCTTTGTTTATCAATGCTGTGAACGGTAATACTAAATAACATTGAACTTTTACAACAAGGGATGATAATATGATATTCATTTATACAGATTTTGGTGGAACACATTCAACTTCACTCGCTGCTGCTTATCATTTAAATAAATTACCAACTGATCGTAAGTTAACGAAAGAAGAAATTTTGAATGTAGATTACTTTAATAAATTAAAAACAGAAGATATGGGCAAAATCATTTTTCATGGAATAGACGAAAATGGTAATCCGGTTTATACAATTGGATGCGGCGCATCAAAAGTCGTTGTACCTGCGATGAAACATTTAGGAGAGATTTTGCAAAAACATTATCAAAGTCATGAAAAGATTGTTTTTTCTAATACATCACCAACAGTGCCTTTACCAATGACTTTCGGTGGTCTGTTTTCTAGAAGATTTCACATCGACTTCATCGGCGTACCGTTACTCGTATGGGGAGCGAAACTTTGCTGTGATAACGTACAAAGACTTGTTAGTTATACGAAGGAAGCTGGCCGATTGACGAATGATTATGTTGTAATTTTAGATAATGAAACTTTTAAATAATGTATAAAAAGAAGAAAATCGGGCAAATACTTCGATTTTCTTCTTTTTTTCGTGAAAATGACAAAAAATATTCACATTTAATATCCATCTACTATAGCCAAAACAATAAAGTCCTGTTACTATTACAGGGATATTCTCTTTTCGTAACATAAATATATAGAAAAGTCAGAAAAGAGGAATTGAATTAAGGGAGGAACAACATGAAGCGTGTTGCTTGGATTACTGATAGTACAACTGCGAGTTTTACAACAGAAGGAGATAACTTTGTTATCCCGATTGAAGTTATTATTGATGGTGTGTCGTACAAAGATTGTGAAGATGGTGTGCGTGAGCGCGTCTATAATGCGTTAAACGAAGGTAAAACTGTCACTACATCACAACCTAACATAGGGGAAATGGTAGAGTTATTTTCGAAATGCAAAGAAGAATATGAAGAGGGATTTGCAGTTGCTATTAGCGGAAAAGTAAGTGGAACTTATCAAAACATGAAGTTAGCTGCAGACATGGCAGGTTTCCCATTAACGGTATTGGATAGTGAAACAACAAGTTATCCAATGGATGAACTAATTAGAAAAGCGAAATCGTTATACAATGATGGTATAACGTTACAAGATATACACAAAACATTAGTAGATGAAAAAAGAAGACCTTTCCACGTATTCCCGAAAAGTTTAAAAGGCCTTTACGCAAGTGGACGTGTAAAGGGAGTTCAATTTTTACTTGGAAGTTTATTAAGTGTCAACTTAATATTAGAAGTAAAAGGTGGAGAGCTTTTACTTGAAAAGAAAGTTCGCAAAATCCAAAAATGTCGAGAATACATTAAAAATGAACTCGAAAAAGAATTACCAAAAGTACTTCATATGTTCCATGCTAACGATAAAGATGGAGCTGAAGAATGGATTTCAGATATTAGAAAAGCATTCCCTGAAATGGACTTTAAACTATATCCATTACCAATTTCATTTGCGGTTCATGCAGGTGAAGGTACAATAGCAATTAGTTATTAAAAGGAAAACCCGTGAATGATTCACGGGTTTTCCTTTTAATTAAATTGAAATTGGAGGCATATCACGTCACCATCAAGCAAAAGGCTCATTTTATCGTTTTGAGGAGCAACCAATCCCTCAACTTGATTTGAAATTAAAAATATAAACCTTTGCCTACTGGCTGAACAGTTTCTAGAACAGTATCGACCATTTCTTCATTGATTAGGGTTCTTATAATCCAAGCTGAAAGATCTTGAGCAGCAAAACAGCCTGCAGCAGTCGAGATATTTCCTTCGTTTACGAAACTTTGTTCAATAACGTCTACATCAAATTCTTTAAGCTGTTCTACTACGGACGGATATGTAGTGGCTTTCTTACCTGTTAGTAATTTTTTAGCTCCTAGTAGTAATGAACCAGAACACATAGATCCTATTAATTGTCTTTGAGGATCTACATGAATGCTATTAAGATACTCTTGATTTTTATATAAATTTTGTACACCCTTACCACTTGCAAATATTACAGCGTCAGCAGACTGAATATCAGATATGCTTCCTGTCATGGGAATACGTAAGCCAGACATGGATATATGAGTTTTTCCCGTTCCTAATAGTTGAACGTTCCAATCAGAAATACCGCCGACTAAACGTACACGATTTAATAAATCCCATGGTAGAAAAACATCTATATCAGTAAAGTTATCAAAACAGACTATTGCAATTTTCATTTTCTAATCCACCCCTTACTGTTGTTACCAGTGCCAATTAACTTTTCTAATAAAACAATTGCTTTAACATTTGATTCTAATTCCATAAGTATGGCCCGTTATTTACAAGATGACCTTCTCCTGTTTATGTTCTATATTAAGTTATAAATCCCTGTATATTCCATGCATTTGAAAGAGGTGTTAGCAATTTTTTAATTCACCCAAACATATAAATCAATTAAACCTTCTGCTTAGTTTCTACCGATTCGTTCTACAAAATCAACATTTTAGCAATAACTTCGTAATGTATTTGGAAATGAGAATCTTTAACTTTCTCGAGCAAGTTGGTGTAATTCATCACATACAGAAATAGAAATAAAAGTGTCATCAGAATAGTAGTCCTGCTCCACTGGTTAAATAAAGGAGAGGTGATGATATCCGTTTACATGTATTATACACTTACAAAATATGTGGCATTGAAATATCCTATACATACCTTAAATTTTGTTGTATAGAGAGATAAAAGGATTTTTAAAGATAAAAATAGAAATCTATATAAAAATATATACAAATGGTAGGGATGTTATGAAAATTGGTAAGTTTGGAGAAGTAAATAACATAAGTATTGATACAATTAGACATTACATGGATCTCGGCCTCATTATTCCTGAAAAAAAGGGCGGTCACAATTTTTTTGACGAGTATTGTCAAATAGATTTAGAGCTTATATTACATTACAAAGAGCTAGGTTTTAGCTTGAATGAAATTAAAGAACTATTTTTTTATAAAAATTTAGCGAAATCTATGAATTACAAAAAAGATACTTTTTACCAATCTTTATTTAAATTGAAATATGACCAGATGGAACAGGAAATAGAACTTTTGGAGAAGAGACGGGATAAATTAAAGGAAGTGTTACATGATTTATTATTAACAAATGAAACTTCGAATTCAATTATAGGGATAGATTTAAGCGTACTTCATTTGCTTACATGTTCTATTTGTAGCAAAAAACTAATTCTTCAAGATGGAATTATTACTAACAATCAAATTACTGAGGGGAGGTTACTTTGTAATTGTGGTGAAGAATACATTATTACTTCAGGAATTATAACTGCTGGTAAATCATTTAAATTAAATGAGCAAACGTCACTTGAAGATACTATTTCGGATTATATTCATGAAACTGATAATGCGTATTTGGAAAATATGCATAGGGAAGGGGAATGGGCGAAAAAGAAACTAATACATTTAAATTTAAATAACAAATTAATACTAGATTTAGGATCGGGACTTGGATTCTTTTTGAGAAACATTTATGAAGAACTTCCCGAAGATTGCCTATACATTGCAGTGGATCGAGATTTAAATAAACTTTTATTTTTAAAAGATGTATTAGCGAGAAGAAATCCGAAAAGAAACATTCTCTTTATCTGTGCTGATTTTTTGAATATCCCTATTCAGAATCAGTCAGTTGATATTGTAATTGATCATTCTGGTACGAGCAATTATAGTTTTGAGCATGAGGATTTTTTACTTCGCGAATTAAATCCACTTTTTAAAACGGATTGTTATTTAGTAAGTTTATTTATTTTATTTAAAAGTTTCAGCTCAAATAGCCAAATTACAAATAACTTTCGAGAAAATTTTACACTTTCAAAAGTAACGAAAGAAATCCAAAATCTACACTTTCAATCCATCGATGAAAGTACTTCAAATTATTTGAAACGAGGAGGAAAGTACGAGGATTTCTTTGTTCAAGGAGAAGAAATTTATACATATTCATTTTTCGGAAAAAGATGGGGTTAACCCCATCTTTTATTTATTTTCCCTGAAAACTTTTCAAATAGTACATATTGCTATTGGGTTGACCCAAGAACTTACAATGTACGTAACACAAAATTAGGCAGGGGGAAAAGTGATGGGAAGTTTACGATTACATATAGAAAATAAAAAAAGAAACCAAGAACTAAGAAATATTTGTTTATATTCAATTGCAAAAACAGTATCAATATTCGGTAGCTCTATGTATAGTTTCGCGCTAGGATTATATGTTTTACAAATAACTGGATCTGCGTTAAATTTCGCGATTACGCTCATATTAGGAACGATTCCAATGATTGTTTTGAATCCCTTTGCTGGTGTAATTGCTGATAAGGTTGATAAAAAGAAACTAGTTATTTGTATGGATTTACTAAGTGGATGCTTATTAATAGCTGTTTATATATTAAGCAGCTATTATGGATTAAACTTATTAATCATTTATACTACAACCTTTCTTATGACAGTGTTTACAACCTTTTTTGGAATAGGATTAGAGGCTGCAAAACCAAATATCGTCTCTAAAGAGAGGCTTATGAGTATTAATTCTATAAGTAAAATTATCGATTCTGTATCTTTAATTCTCGGCCCTATGTTAGGGGGCATCGTTTTTTCAATATTTAATATTAAGACTTTTATAGTTATAAATGGTATTTCTTTTATTCTTTCAGGGATAGCATTACTATTTATTCATTTTAGACTGTTCGAGTACAACATAAATGAGGGAAATTCAAAAAGAGGAGTTAATTTTATTAAAGATATAAAAGAGGGGTTTTCTTACTTACTTGAAAAGGAAAGCTTAAAGAATACGTTTCATATTTTAATTTCGTTTAATTTCTTCTTAGGTTTTGCTGTAACTGTTCCATTGCCATACATTATTAACACAGTACTCAATCTTGGTTCTAAGCAATTTGGTATCATTCAAGGGACTTTTCCAGTAGGGATGATAATTGGTGCAATTGTAGTAAAAAAGATAACTGATCGTTTTTCTTACTCTTATCTTTTGAAAAAACTAAGTTCTATGTTGTCAGTTTGTATGATTATTTTAGGGATTCCAGTTTTATTCAAAAGTTTTGAAGTGAATGATTTAGTATTCGTTATTACGTATTGTGTTGTTATGATCTTTTTAGGGCTTATTATAGCGCTAATTGATATTCCTTTAATTTATTTCATGCAAAATGAGATTCCCGATGAATACAGGGGAAGGGTTCTCAGCATTGGATTAAGTATAGGTAAAATGATGCTCCCTATAGCAATGGCACTATCCGGTCTATTATTAAATTATATCCCAGCGTACACCATTCCAATTGTAGGGGGATTCTTATATTTAATAGTAATTAAAGTTTCATCAAATCGTTTCATGTTAGAGGTTCATTCGAAAGATTATAGTGCTTAGTAGATTCTTAGATTATTTATAGAATGGATACTGCTACCTCTTTCAAGCTAAGAAAAGCAAATACTATAAAACGAAATTTATGGTTTGTTAATTCCTATAGGCCTATTCTTTGTATTTGTTTTTGACTATATTCCGCAATCTGATGATTACTTACAGAATAAGTACGGTGAACAATTTACGGTGTATAAACAGAAAACAAAAAAACTAATACCGTTTATTTGGTAAATCCGTTTCATAAATTATAAAAAGCACAGGATTATTATCCTGCGCTTTTTTATCGAAATTCAGCTGTTTTTCTAATAACAATCTTATCAATATCATCTTCTTCATCACCATTAAATAACCCGCGTTCTTTTAAATACGCCTCAAAATATAAATCTGCTTCTGCACGTTCATCATATGGTTTTACAGATAGAACGAAACCTAATTTGTTTTGTTCCTCTAAATGAGAAGTGGAGATGTAGGCCGGTACATTGTGGCGTAAAAAGAGTTCTTTAACCGGAATAATCATATCTTTCATTAATTTTGTTAACATACCCATTTCAAACTCGAAATTAAAGCGATCTATGCTACATAAATCAGCGAATACTACACCGATAAAACCTGTATTAAATACTTCTTGATATTCTACTTCTTCATTACCGTAAAAATTTTTTTCGATTAAATAATTTATAAAGTAAGCAACACCATCACTTTGTTCAAATGGTTTCGTTGAAAGAACAAAGCCGATTTTCTTTTGTTTATGTAAATACACACATGACATGTATGCTGAAATGTTATGCTCTTTAAATAGAGAACTTGTTGCTCCAGAGAGGCCATCAAGTACGTGATGAACAATTTGAAGTTTTTTACGAGCGAAATAATATGATTTCTTTTGTAACTCCAATGTATCAATAAAGACAGAACCGATAAAGCCTGTATTTGAAATAATAGGTGTTTGCTTTTTTCTTCCTCTGTGCTTTGCTTGAGCCATTGTAAAAATCATCCCTTCATGTACAATTAAAGTAAAAAGAACGTTTGTTCGTATATTTATATTTTACTATTAAAACGCTCTAAAGTAAAGGGTTTTTGATGAAAAAATAACAAAAAAGACACCTATAAAAGGTGCCTTAAACGCTGTAGGGAAGAGGGTTCATCCCAATTATTTATATTATGATACAGAAACGATCTCTTCTGCATCTTCTACATCTAAATGACAGTCCATAGTACGAACATCTTGATCTTCATGACTTCCGAAATAAATAGTAATTTTCATATGTATCGCTCCTTTATTCTAGGAATACCTAAAATAATTACTAGTAATGTTACTGTTTATTATATACCACTTTTTTCATTCCGACAACGTTATATCATTTTTAATTCTTTTAGGGCAAAAAGAGTAATGTATAGAGATATTTTTATAGAAATAGATACATTTCTTATGTGTTATATTTAATACTGAAGGATTTGAATGCAAATTTTTATGAACGGAGAAAAATGAATGAACTATAAACAGTTATTAATAGATAATTTTATATATAAAATTTCATATATTGCGCGTCAGGTACATGGAATGGATGTAAAAGAAACGAAGGATTACATTGCTGTCGACTGTGGTTTACCAGCAGATACATTTAATATCATTACGCTACTTAATAGTAATGTAACGGAAGGGATCGAGAAATTATATAAGGAGGTAGAATGCTTTAATCAAAAGAAATTTCCAATGAGTGTTTGGTTTTGGGATGATAGGCACGAGCGGACTATAAAAAGCGAATTAATAAAACTTGGCTTAAAAGAAGCAGAACAAAATATCGCGATGGTAGCAGACTTAAAAACAATTCATCCAACAATAAACATGCCAGAAGGTTTTACGATACAAAAATCATCTTCGTCAGGACAAATTAAAAAGTTTGGGGAAACATTAGCTAATCTATTTGGTACATCAGAGGAAGGTACACATGTACAAGCGTTCTACAATGAAACTGCTTCTTTCGATTTATGGAATAGTGAACAAATGAAACTGTACTTAGGAATTTATAAAGAAGAAGTCGTATCGGTTGGTTCATTAGTATGTACAAAAGATAGTATTGGTATTTATGATATAGCAACTAAAGAAGAAATGAGAGGGCGAGGATTTGGCTCCACTATGTTTAATTACTTGCTGCAAGAAGCAAAAGAATTAAAAGTTGCTCAATGCGTATTACAAGCTTCACCTGATGGCATTAATATTTATAAAAAGGCTGGTTTTCAATCTGTAGGACAAATGACTGTTTTTGAAAATCGACATTTAATGGAATAAATCATCCAAGTCAAATTGCTTTCATGTAGGAGTTAAAACATCATTATGAAAAAGATATATATCGTTACAATCATTTGCACCTTTATAGTAATAGGTACTTTTGTTTTTCATAAAGCAAATGAACTTAAGTACACGAAAGCTATTAATCAATTAAATCATATAAAAAACATTGCACATAGAGGCGCTTCTGCGTATGCGCCGGAACATACAATAGCAGCTTATAAATTAGGACAACAATTGAAAGGAGATTATATAGAAATTGATCTCCAAATGACAAAAGACGGACATTTAGTAGCTATGCATGATGAAACAGTAAACCGCACTACAAACGGTACGGGGCTAGTTAAGGAACATACATTAGAAGAAATAAAGCAACTAAATGTAGGTTCTTTTTTTAATGAAAAGCATCCAAGTTTAGCGAAGAAAGAATTTGAAGGTGCTAAAGTTCCAACACTAGAAGAAATTATTGAAACGTTTGGGCATAATGCTAATTATTACATTGAAACAAAATCGCCAGATGAATATCCTGGTATGGAAGAAAAGCTATTAGAAATTATAAAGCACTACGAAATAAGTGATAAAGTTATTATTCAATCATTTAGTGAAGCAAGTCTACAAAAGATTCATAGTATAGATGTTAATATACCTCTAGTACAATTAATACCTTACAAAAAGGCAGCTCAATTAACTGAATTAGAGATGAAAAAGTATAAAACATACTGTATCGGTCTTGGGATGAACTATAAATATATTGATTCAGCTTATGTAAAGAAAATACAGAAATACGGTTTAGAAGTTCATCCATTTACTGTAGATAATGAAACAGATATGAAAAAGTTACTTTTATGGGGCGTTGACGGGATGTTTACGAATTACCCAGATCGTTTACATTCATTATTACAACCTTAAACTATAATGGTGTAATTATCACTGAATCAATAATACAAGTACCCACAAGTATACAAAGATAGTTTGTCATCCAAATGGTAACATCATTGAATACATATAGCCGATATTGAAATGAAATCCGAAAAAGAATCCAATATTTTTATTGGATTCTTTTTATTTAGCTCTAAGTGACGAACTTAAAGCAATATGAATTTGAATTTTTTAATAAAATATTACATTGAGTATGATTTTTTGTAATTACCATCAGAAAGTAACGAAATTGTAATGAATTTTAACTACGCTTTTTATATTTTTTTGATACACTGGCTACGAGAGGAATACCGATTAATGTAGGTAAAAACCAAAACCATATAGGCGGCAATAAATTAATTATGGGAATATGAATACCGACGTTTACTAAAAGTGCGGTAACGGCACCAATATAAGAACCTAACATACCTCTAATATGGTGATGGAGCCAATTTTTCCAACGTTTTTTTCGTGCGAGGTATCCATATATCGCAAATGAATAAGAGAAAATTGCTACATAAAATAAATATGCGATTTTATCCCAGTTTATAATGGATAATATAATTGCAGTAACGGTGATAACAACATAGGATGCATGATATATTTCACCCCATTCCGTATGTTTTCCTTTCTTCTTTTGAGCAACCATCGCTACAATACCGGTGATTAAACATATCGTTCCAAATAATATGTGAATGGTTAAAAGGATGTTAAAAATGCTCATAATAATTCCTCCTTCTTTATTTTTATAGTATTGCAGTATAGGAGGAAAGTTGAAACATATTGTTTATTCGCCTTAATATATCGAAGTAAAGGTACTCCTAGAACAAATTTAAACGGACAAATTTTTCTTGAATTTAGCGAGACACGTATTACGTGAAAAGAAGGAGAGACTTCCATGTTTACATCTATTACATATTTACAATCTGGGAATGAGAAGCAACAAAAAGTGTATGATGTTTTGAATAAACTTAACATTATGGAGGATTTAACTTTGTATAGTCCGGTTCTTTGCGGGACAATTCCTATTAGAATTGATACTCTTCAATCTGACTTAGATATAGTAATGGAAGTACATAACTTTGATGTTTTTGAACAGGAAATGAAATCTTTATACGGTTCTTATAAAGGATTCAAAATAAAAAAGAAAAAAATTAAAACTACAGAATCGATAAAGGTAAATTTTGAATTTGAAGGTTTTAAATTTGAATTATTTGCTCAGCCTAAGCCAGTACGTAACCAAAATGCATATAGACATATGATAGTAGAGCACATGCTATTAATACAGCATCCCCATATAAGGGAAGAAATTCTTCGCTTAAAAGAGAACGGTTTAAAAACAGAACCTGCTTTTGCTCAAGTATTAAATATTGACGGAGATCCTTATGACGAACTTATTTTATTGGGACAAGAAATGAGATTGTGGTAAATATGATACACAAAAACTCCTCTATAAATAAAAGAGGAGTTTTTGTTATGCCATCAGTTTACGGATTAATTCACTCAACAATTTAATTCCGCTAGTCATTTGCTCTGGAGAAGCATATCCATATGATAAACGAATGTACCGATCTGATTCTTCTTCATATATACGTCCTGGGTTTAAAAGAATTCCTTTTGATAGCGCCTCTGAAAATAATTTCTTCATCGGAATGTTAGGTACAATCTTTAGCCATATAAATAATCCACCACTAGGAATATCCCACGATGCAACATCTGCGCAGTACTTATTTAAAGCTCGTATCATGAATTGTCTTCGTTCTTTTAATTGAATTCTTACGTTTGCAACATGTTCTTCATAAAAACCTTTATTTATCCATTCAGCAGCAACTCTTTGAGATAAAGAGCTCGATCCATAGTCTGTTTGCATTTTTATATCTGACAATCTATCAATAACTGGTTCGGGTCCAATGATCCATCCAATTCTAAGTCCTGGGCTAAGTGTTTTAGAAAGACTACCAACATATAATACATGTCCGTGTTTATCTATCGACTTTAAAGGAGCTGGAGGTGGTTCATCAATCCATCTGCCATAAGTTCATCTAGCGCAGTTATTACAGTACTTCGATTTACATGAAATAATTTGGCTAACTGCCGTTGACTAGGAATCTTACTTCCAATAGGCCATTCTCCATTTTCAATTTTTTCTTTCATATAGTCTACTATCTGCCGATACTTAGGCAGTTTTTTATTAGTTGTCACAAAAAAACTCCCTCGTTCACTTTATAAATGCAAAGTGGTTGGTTTTTACAATAATTAACTGGTTGAAGACATTGTATCAACTATTAAATATGATGAAAAGAAATAATTGGTAATTATAAAGTGGTTGGTTTGAAGGGGGAGAAAAAAACATGAATTATAAAAAATGGGACTTTCGGATTGTTTGTGCGCATGCTTTTACGATTTTAATATGGGGGACTGCTTTTCCGGCAATTCGTATGGGGCTCGAATCTTATACACCTGAGCACCTTACTTTACTACGTTTATTAATCGCTTCATTTATTCTTCTGTTGTTTTCCTTTATATACAAGTTACGGCTGCCGGATTTAAAGGATATCCCAGTAATTTTTATATTTGGTGCTTTAGGGTTTACTATTTATCACATTGCATTAAACTACGGCGAAAAAACAGTAAATGCTGGATCTGCAAGTTTAATTGTTTCAGTCACACCTATAGTAACGGCTATTTTTGCATCTGTTTTTTTTGAATGAAAAAATGAAATTAAATGGTTGGATCGGTGGTGTAATTAGTTTTATAGGAATTGCTTTCATATCATTTAGTCAAGGAGATGCTATTCAATTGAATAGTGGAGGATTACTTAATTTATTAGCAGCGATTTCAGAAAGCTTATTTTTCGTTTTCCAAACTTCTTACTTGAAAAAGTATGGCTTCTTGCCATTTACAATATATACAATTTTATCTAGCACTGTATGTATGCTTATTTTCTCGCCAGGAGTGTATACAGAAATACTAGCAGCTCCTCTTGAAGTGAATTTGAGCGTTATATATTTAGGTTTATTTCCAACAGTACTCCCATATATCGCATTGGCATATATCATATCTCATTCTGGTGCTGCTGAGGCAACAAGTTCTCTATATTTAACTCCAGTAACTGCATGTTTCGTTGCTTGGATATGGTTAGGAGAAGTTCCAACTGTTGTTTCAATCATTGGCGGGGGGATTACTATACTTGGAATTGTGATTGTTCATATACCAGTATTAAGAAAAGAAAAACACAGAAATCTAGCAAATAATTAATCAGTATAATGTAATTCAAAAATAATTTTATGATACTTTTTTATATAGTTTCTTTCTTATGTTGATAAATATAATATTTTGTATTTCAGTTAAATATTGTATGTTACATTTTATGTAGTAAGCATTTTAAAAGGAGATGACAACATAATGAATGGAAAAAGAAAAGTTTTTACATGTATTTCTATTATAGGAATCGGGCTAGCTAGTTTTTCTAATTCTAGTTTTGCAGCAAATGTAACGGACAATTCAGTACAAAATTCTATCCCCGTAATTAATCAACAAGTAGCGATCGCAAAAGAAATGAAACCATTTCCCCAGCAAGTTAATTATGGAGGTGTTATAAAACCTAATCATGTTACACAGGAAAGCTTAAATGCTTCTGTGATAAATTACTACGATAATTGGAAAAAGAAATATTTAAAAAATGATTTATCTTCTTTACCTGGTGGTTATTATGTAAAAGGAGAAATTACCGGTGATGCTGATGGGTTTAAGCCACTTGGAACTTCAGAAGGTCAAGGATATGGGATGGTAATTACTGTATTAATGGCTGGTTATGATTCGAATGCCCAAAAAATCTATGATGGTTTATTTAAAACAGCAAGGGCTTTTAAAAGCTCTCAAAATCCTAATTTAATGGGGTGGGTTGTAGCAGATAGTAAAAAAGCACAGGGACATTTTGATTCTGCCACTGATGGAGATTTAGATATTGCGTATTCCCTTCTTCTTGCTCATAAGCAGTGGGGATCAAATGGATCGGTTAATTATTTGAAAGAAGCACAAGACATGATTACAAAAGGTATTAAAGCTAGTAATGTTACAAATAATAACCGACTAAATTTAGGAGATTGGGATTCTAAAAGTTCACTTAATACAAGGCCATCAGATTGGATGATGTCACACCTTAGAGCATTTTATGAATTTACAGGTGATAAAACTTGGCTTACTGTTATTAATAACTTGTACGATGTTTATACACAATTTAGCAATAAATACTCTCCAAATACGGGGCTCATTTCAGATTTTGTTGTGAAAAATCCACCACAACCAGCACCTAAAGATTTCTTAAATGAGTCACAGTATACAAATGCATACTATTACAATGCTAGTCGGGTATCATTAAGGATTGTAATGGACTATGCGATGTATGGAGAGAAAAGAAGTAAAGTTATCTCTGACAAAGTCTCTTCATGGATTCAAAATAAGACGAATGGAAATCCTTCTAAAATAGTGGATGGTTATCAATTAAATGGATCAAATATAGGTAGTTATCCAACTGCTGTATTTGTGTCACCGTTTATTGCTGCAAGTACAACGAAAAGCGATAATCAAAAGTGGGTAAATAGTGGATGGGATTGGATGAAGAATAAGAAAGAAAGCTACTTTAGTGATAGTTATAATTTATTAACTATGCTATTTATTACGGGAAATTGGTGGAAGCCTGTACCTGATGATAAAAAAACACAAAATCTAATAAATGATGAAATGTATGAAGGATACGATAAATAATCGAATTTGAGAATAGTTACCTAGAAAAAGGAATTAGCATATGCTAGTTCCTTTTTTATATCTTGTAAAACACTATCCATTTTAAATTTTGCATAGATATACTTGCTTTTTTCATATAAATAGCTATTGATAAATCTATTTTTTATGAGGGGAGAGTATTTCTTGGAAAAAGTATTATTTTTCGGAGACCCAGGTATTGATGACTCGTTTGCCATTATGTATGGTTTACTGCATCCTGAAATTGAAATTGTCGGCATTGTAACTGGATATGGAAATGTTGAACATATACATGCTGCGCATAATGCAGCTTATATTTTACAGTTAGCAAATAGACAAGACATTCCTGTGATTAGCGGTGCAACAAAACCACTTACAGAAGAAATCACAACATATTATCCTGAAATTCATGGACCAGAAGGATTAGGCCCTATTCATGTGCCAGAAAGTGTATTGTCTATCCCGATATACAATTTTGGTAGTATTGCTTCGATTCTTGTAAAGTACGCAAAGGATTTAACAATTGTCGATGTAGGAAGATCTACCTCGTTACCGATTGCTTTTAATTTATGGAATGATTTAATGCTAAATGTAAAAAGAATATATTTCATGGGTGGTGTCTTTTTAGAAGTAGGAAACGTTACCCCATTAGCAGAGGCAAATGTGTATGGAGATCCTATTGCAAGTAAAATTGTTTTTCAGCAAGCAAAGAATTTATTAATATTTCCTTTAAATGTAACAAACAAAGCCGTGTTAACACCAAATGTATTTAACTATATCCAAGCTAATTCAAAGAATCCATTCCATACGATAATGAAACCAATATATGATTACTATTTTTCTGCATACCAAAAACTTAATCCATCTATCGAAGGGCCTTTGCTTCATGATGTGGTTGCTATAAGTGGATTAGTAAATCCAAGTTTTTTTGAATTTGTGCATCGTACAGTGAATGTAGATACATACGGAGATACGAAAGGACAAACATTTGCTGATTTTCGACATAGTTCTATATCAGAAGGAGCCAGTATAGCTTTAGAAATAGATGAAGAAAAATTTATTCAAGATTTTATTAAAACTATGTTATAAGTCGCTGTCGAAACAGGGAATTATTTTACTATGTTGAATATATACATACATTCTCTTTATAAAGGAGCTTAAAATATTGAATGTCCAGTTAAAGGTTGTTACGAGAGATAATTGGGAAGATGCTTTAAAGTTACAAGTTAAAGAAAATCAGACGAAATTTGTGCCAGCTGTAGCAGTTTCACTAGCTAAAGTGTATATAAAACCAGATGGTGACAATGTAGAGTACATACCATTTGCGATATACGACGGCAATCTAATGGTTGGTTTTATTATGCATGCTGTTGTAAAAGAAACAACTGATATGTATTGGATAAATGGATTTATTATTGATCAAAAGCAGCAAGGTAATGGTTTTGGAAAAGCGGCATTACAAGAAAGTATTTCCTTAATAAAAAATACATGTAAGGCGTGTAAAGAAATTAGATTAACAGTACATAAAGATAATATCTCTGCAAAGAAACTATATGAATGTTACGGTTTTCAACAATTGGGACATGAATATAATGGTGAGCAAGTATATCGTTTGTTCGTTTAAGTATTACGAAGTAAAGATGTGAAATGAAAGATGCAATTAAATGACTGGGAGGAATTGCGATTGAAAAATAAATTTCATCATATTGTACGAGCTGTTATGATAAAGGATAAAAAATTGTTAGTGGCTGAATATATTGGCCATCATTATTTTTTACCAGGTGGTCATGTTGAAGTTGGCGAATCAGCTGAGAATGCATTAATAAGAGAACTACGAGAAGAACTCGGAGTAAACTGTAGTATAAAATACTTTTTAGGAGTCATAGAAAACCAATGGGAAGACCGAGAAGTTATTCATCATGAAATCAATCACATTTTTGAAGTAGATTCGCAAGAGTTACATATTGATTTCATACCAAAATCTAAAGAATCGCATTTAGCATTTCACTGGATAGATTATAATCAAGAAGCTTTACATACGTATAAAATCATGCCAGTTCCTTCAGTTAAAGAGTTACTAGAAAGAAAATTAAGTGATGAACTAGTAAACTGTTGGATTAGTAATTTTTAAACACCTCTATTTTTAAAAAATTCGTCCACCGAAAGGAGATTAAGAAAATAGGCTGAAAAACAAGGTACATCACCTAGTGTAAGTTCATATTTTGTTGATGTACGCATTTAGTCTATAGTCTTATTTCTACTTTGTTTGCAAAAATATATAAACTTTAACATTGGGACGGAATTTATTTTTATAAATGGAGGGTTTCGTATGAATCAGTTTCAACAAGAACTACAATCATTAAACCTTAATGATTATCAATCTGGTAATGTTGTGTATTGGGATCAACTGCAACAAAATCAATATCCATACTATTACATTCAAGATGACGCGCGTCGTTGCGGCGGATGCGGAGGTTGTGGTGGACGCTGTGGTGGATGTGGTGGCGGAAGATGCGGAGGTTGTGGTGGACGTTGTGGTGGACGTTGTGTAGGCTGCGCTGGATGTTTCGGTTGTTTTAACTGCTGGAACTGGTGGATCATTTAAGTATAGAAAATCAATAATATTCCACATGAAAGAAAGGTGTAAATACTATTTTATACTTTTCTTTCATGCTGTAATTTTTTATTCGTTTTAAGGGGGATTTATTTGTATACATACGATAAGTTAATTTCTTGGGTAGAAAATATAAAAGAAGAAAATCATAGTTCTGCTACAACACTGTGCATTATAAAAGATAACAAAATCGTACTAGAGCATTATAGTGGCCATCATTCAAATACATCTACAAGTAAAAAAGTAACAGCATCTTCACAATTCAACGTTGCTTCTGCAAGAAAAAGTTATTTAGGTTTAATGGTAGCATATGCGCTTTACGAGGGGGAAATAAACTCTATTGATGAGGAAGCGATAAAGTATTTTAAAGACTTTAATCCTGTATTACTTGGTAAAACAACGATAAGACATTTAGTAACACATTCGCACGGTTTAGGAGAAACGCACGACGGGACAATTTTTCGTGAATTTGAACCTGGACAAGCGTGGGCGTATAGAGATATTAATGTAAGAATGATGACACGTCTTATTTATCAGCTCTATAACAAAAGTTTTCCTGAATTGTTAAAGGAGCGTGTATTTGATTTAGCTAACTTCCAAGAAACAGGTTGGAGAATTCAGCAAGATGAAAACTTAGTTAAAGTTGTTAATAATCCAAGTGAAGACGCAATTAATGAAATTGGTACAGTAGATGATGGTACTGAAAAAAATCTATTTGTCTCAGCTAGAGAATTTGCGCAGTGGGGCAATCTTCATTTAAATCAAGGTGTGATAAACGGAAAACAAATTGTTCCAAAAGAAGTTATAAAAATTGCTACGAGTTTGCAAAGTCCAACATTTACAAACAATGAACTACCACAAAACGGGTTGTTTTGGTTTGTTCAAAATGAACCTGCGCTTTTAAGTGAACTTGGTGAACGTGTTCCAAAAGGGTCGTATCAAATATTAGGGATTACTGGACCGACTATTTTAGTAATACCTGAATATAATGTAGTTGTTGCAAAAATGTATAATAAAAGATATAACTACGGCGGTGATAATTACTTATATTATTTACGTGAATTTAGTAATTTAGTCGCTGATACATTTAGTAACGGTAATAGGGCATAATTACTTCTATAACAAAAAGGAGTGATTTAAAGTGAAAGATGAAGTGAGCAAAAATAAAAAGCAAAATATAAAAGATGTAAATACAGAGCAAAATGCAATTTATAGTGATCCTAAAGATGCTGCTAATATGCAAACGGTACCGCAGCCGAAGGATTTTGATGAAATTGAATATTAATTTTTCATTCATCGGACTATATGATGAATGAAAAATACATCTTAAGTCCCATCACATAACAAAAATCTTTTGGTATCATATATACATAAGCATTTGAAAATGTCTTATCTTAACAAAGCTTTCTTTAAGTAAATCTAATATAACCTGCAAAAAGACACTTCATTATGAAGTGTCTTTTTGTGTATATGAACTTAATTTCCATTTTTCACACAGTATCTTGCATTTTATGATGGTTATACTAACTGTGAAAATTCATGTCAAGATAAAAAAAGGGGACAGTTAGTATGAAACAAACTTCTATAAATCCGTTAATAATTGTTCTAGGTACAATTATTGTTCAAATTGGCCTTGGAACAATTTATACATGGAGTTTATTTAATCAACCCCTTGTTAGTAAGTTTGGATGGAATCTCAATTCCGTAGCGATAACTTTCTCCATAACAAGTTTTTCATTATCATTCTCAACCTTATTTGCAGGAAAGTTGCAGCAAAAATTAGGACTTCGTAAACTCATCGCTACTGCAGGGATTGTTCTGGGACTCGGTTTAATACTTAGTTCACAAGTTTCTTCCTTACCATTACTATATTTATTAGCTGGTGTCGTTGTTGGTTATGCAGATGGAACTGCTAATATTACATCACTATCTAATTTAATTAAATGGTTTCCAAATCGAAAAGGACTTATTTCTGGCATATCTGTTTCGGCATATGGAATGGGCAGCTTAATCTTTAGATATATAAACGGAAGTCTTATCGATAGTCTTGGTGTATCACAAGCATTTCTATATTGGGGTATCATCGTTTTACTTTTAGTATTAACCGGATCGTTCTTCTTACGTGAAGCAATAGTGAGTAATACTGTAACTGAGACATTACACAATGATTATACGCCTCGTGAAATGATGCGAACGAAACAAGTATATCTTTTATTTTTTATGTTATTCACATCGTGTATGGGCGGTCTATATTTAATCGGTATGGTAAAAGATATTGGGGTACAGCTCGTTGGACTTAGTGCAGCAACTGCAGCTAACGCCGTTGCAATGATTGCAATTTTTAATACGGTAGGTAGAATTGTTCTTGGAACGTTATCAGATAAAATTGGCCGAATGAAAATTGTCTCTGCAACGTTTATTATTATTGGATTGTCAGTCTTTACTTTAAGTTTCATTCCACTAAATTACGGGATTTATTTCGCTTGTGTAGCAAGTGTTGCCTTTTGCTTTGGTGGTAATATCACAATCTTCCCAGCCATTGTTGGAGATTTCTTCGGATTAAAAAACCATAGTACAAATTACGGGATTGTATATCAAGGTTTCGGATTTGGTGCACTTGCAGGAGCGTTCATTGGAGCGTTACTGGGTGGATTTCAACCGACCTTTATTATAATCGGTGTTTTAAGCGTTATTTCCTTCATTATTTCGATATTAATTCGTCCACCAAAAGCAGAAAACAAAAAAGAAACACGACATTTATATCGGAAAGTAGCTTAATTCTGAAAAAGAGTCCTAATAAAGGGCTCTTTTTATATTACAAAATATTTGATTTCCCCTTTTTAATAAATGTGTAGGAAGAAAAGAGTTACTTAATTCAAAATGAAATGATTTGAAAAGTAATAAAGTGATTTATTTCTCAACAAACTAAGTAGCAGATTAGTAAAATATTCATATTGTTTTATAAAGGTACTGAAATCATGTTATAAAACTACATTAACCACCTTTGTTATTAGATAGGCAATTCATTTGTATACCATTATTTTATTATAAAGGTAGTTGGCTTTTATTGGTTACAACTATAATTTCTTCTTTTATTGCATTCACTTCAACAAATATTGATGATATTTTTATACTTCTTGTTTTATTTTCACAAGTAAGGACAGAAGTAATTAAGAAAGAAGGTAGAAATGTCCGAGAAAAAACTAAGATGAAAGAACTTTATATTGTTATTGGACAATATTTAGGATTTAGTTTAATTGTTTTTCTGAGCATCATTGGTTCTTTAAGCTCTTTTTTCATTCCTGTTTCGTGGATCGGATTATTAGGATTCGTACCAATTTATATGGGAGTGAAAGGAATATTGTCGCTTCGTTCTTATAAAAGGAATGAAGTCATTGATAACGTTTCTGGTTCAATATTTAAAGTAGCTTCGATTACATTAGCTAATGGAGCTGATAATATTTCAATTTATATACCGATGTTCGCTAGTCAAAATCTTAAAACAAATATTGTTACATTAATTATCTTTTTTTGCATGATAGCAATATGGTGTTTTATTAGCTACAAATTGATAAGAGCTCCTATTTTAGCTAAAGTACTTGAGAGAAATTGTCATATTATCGTTCCAATCGTTCTAATTGGTTTAGGAGTGTTCATTCTTTTTCGCAGTGATACAATTCGATTATTCTACTAAGGTGTGAACTTACGGAAGTTTTAATTAATAAGAATCGAACAACATAAATATTTTCGATAATTACATTTCTTTAGATTAATTTGATTCTATACAGTGTATAAAAGTCTTATTACAGATGAAATGTAGTAGGGCTTTTATTTATTTTAGTGAAATGAAACAGTGCCCTACGACTATTAAGTTAGACAGGATATTACGATTATTAAATTGAATAGATACTTTAAAAGGAGCGTGATAATTAAAATGAAAATAGTAAAACAATGGGTCCAAGAAGATAGTAATTACATAAGAGAAAAAGTAATTGAATATAACCAAAAACATATTTCAGATGAAGACAAAAAGCCTTCAGAAAAAATTAGTTTTATAGTGAGAAATGAAAAGGAAGAAATTGTAGGCGTAATAACTGCAATTACATTTTGGCACCACGTACATGTTGATTTCCTTTGGGTTTCTGAAGAGTATAGACACGAAGGCTACGGAAGCAAGTTAATAAAACTTATTGAAGAATTTGCAATTGAAAATGAGTGTAGGCTAATCAATTTAGATACTTTTAGCTTTCAAGCTCCTGATTTTTATAAAAAGCATGGATATAAAGTGATTGGAGTAAGTGAAGATCATCCGAAAGGACATAATCATTACTATTTAGAAAAACGTTTATAAAGTGTATATAGAATTAACGTTAGTATTTTGAATACAAATTTATCCTTTTGGATTATGCATTTAAAGGAGAATCTTGAGTGAATTCATATTTAGAGGCACTTCTAAAGCAAGAAAAGGTCGAAGTGGAGTATTAGTTACGGGAAACTAATTATTTATAGCGAATATATCTAAAATAGGCATCTAAATATTTGCATTCAGATGAAGGGGGAAATGTTATGAATTCATTTGTAAATGATAGGTTTCATGAAACGAGAAAACATCTATTCGAGGAAATTATGATATTGGATGAGGCTCAATTCAATAGTAAGCCAGACAAGAATAAATGGAGTATAGCACAAGTATGTCATCACTTAGTTTTATTGGATAAAGTGGTCATAAAGGTTATTTCATCTGGCTTAAAAAAGATTGATAGTACCCTAAAAGAGCGTCGAGAAATCCGTTCTATATTACAAGATAGATCGATAAAATTTATAGCTCCAGAAATGATTGAACCAAGTTTAGAACCATTTGAAGTGCAGAAAATGATCGATATGTTAAACGAATCAAGAAAAGAATTGATGAGTTTCCTTAGTACAATAGAAGATGAATCTATATTAACGATTAAATCAGTGATGCATCCAGCTCTTGGAGAATTACTTCTTGATCAGTGGATAGAACTGATCTATTTGCATGAACAACGTCATATAGAACAAATCAAAGAGATAAAATTACTTTGTGAAATTGGGAAGTAAAAATCTTTGGTTGTTAATAAAAAATACAGCTCTCATATGTATACATTCCAAATTAATCTAAAGAAAGATTAATTTGGAATCCGATTTGTTGTATAAGTTTAACCTCGTCTCAAAATTAGAGCGGGGTTTTTATTAATTTTGGAGGTATTCTGGCATTTTTATTTAGTATTAATGTAATCAATTTTTATTCTAATACTTAGGGAACTTACTATTAAACCGAGTTAATGATAGAATAATAAAAAGACAGAAAATTCCTTTTATTGAAAACAGAGGAGGTATGTATGAAAAAGGTAAATGTTACATATGCACTTTTATACGATAAAACAAACGAAAAAATCTTAATGGTAAAAAACAAAGGGAAGAATGGCTCTTATTACACGTTACCAGGTGGCGCAGTTAAATATGGAGAAACGTTAGAAGAGGCAGTAATTCGGGAAGTGAAAGAAGAAACTGGGCTCCATATAACTGTAAACGGTATTTGTTCCATTAGCGAAGCTTTTTTCGAAGAGAGAGGTCATCATGCAATTTTCTTTAATTTTTTAGGTGAAATAATTGACGGAGAGACAAATATAACAAGGCCAAAAGAAATTGAAGAGATTACCTGGATGGAATTACATAGAGCAGCACCGTATTTACGTATACCAGAACACTTATTAAAGATATTACAAAGGAAAGAAACGGTACCTTACTTTTTTAACGGAACAATCGTTCATCAATCTTCATAACATTATCATTTCATGTAGGGCGGGGAAAAAATGGAGTTTATCGTTAATCATAAACATTTCACTCAAGCACTTTCTGAAGTAAGTAAAGCTGTATCTACTAAAGCTATAATACCCTATATTATCTGGTATAAAAATAATTGCAGATCAATCTGGAATTACTTTAATCGCAAGTAATTCAAATATTTTCATTGAAAAATTCATCCCTAGTTCCACTGAAGACGACCAAATTACAACTATATTAAAAGCAGGAACTATTGTAGTACCTGCAAAATATTTCATTGAAATTATAAAAAAAATGCCAAGCGATGTATCAATAAAAAGTACGAATGAGCAAATAATTACGATACAGTCAGAAGAAATCACATTAAACTTAAATGGACTTCCAGCATATGAGTTTCCGAATGTACCACTTATAGACGATCATGCAAACATACAAGTAGAAACCGAACAATTGATTGAAGCATTTAAACAAACTGTCTTTGCAGTAGCTAAAAATGAATCTAGACCCGTTCTTGCCGGTGTTCATATAGAGTTAGATCATAATAAATTAATTTGTGTAGCAACTGATTCACATAGACTTGCTATACGCGAAACGATAATATCTACAGATGTGAAAGCGAGTTGTATCGTACCAAGTGCAACTATTAGTGAACTACTAAAATTAATGAATAGTAATTCCGAATTCGTATACATCTATCTTTCAGAAAGTCACATTATTTTTACATTCGGCACAACTACATTATATTCTAGATTAATTGAAGGGAAATATCCTAATATATCTAGTTTAATTCCAAATGAATTTCAGACAGTCATTAACGTAGATAGAAAAAAGATTTTACAAGGTGTAGATCGATCCAGTTTATTAGCAAGTGAATGGGCAAATAACAATGTCAACTTAGAAATCATAGACGCATCCACATTGAAAATTTCTTCTAACGCTTCTCAGATTGGTAAAATATCCGAGACACAACAGATAGATGCGATTCAAGGTGAAAAACAATTAAATATATCTTTCGATGGACGATTTATGATAGATGCTTTAAGGGCGATAAAAGAAGAAACGGTTACGTTAAGCTTCAGCGGTTCTATGAGACCGATATTAATTGAAGCAGGAACACAATCTGCAGCAGTACATCTTATATTTCCAGTAAGAGCTTATTAATAACAAGGGAAGGAATCACATTATGTACAAGCACACTTTATGTTTTATAAAGAGAAATGAAGAGATACTTATGTTAAATAGAGAATATGACCCTGTAAACGGATTATGGAACGGGGTAGGTGGAAAGATAGAAAAGGGAGAAACACCTTTAGAAAATGCGATTCGTGAAATAAAAGAAGAGACTAATATAGAAGTTACGCATGAACAAATTCAGTTTAAAGGCATTATTAAGTGGGAGGACTCATCTTACTCTGGTGGTATGTATATTTATTTAGTAGAGCTACATAATGAATTTACATATCACACTCCAAAAAAAGTATCAGAAGGAATTTTAGATTGGAAAGAGATTTCTTGGATTCTAAGTGACTATAATTACGGCGTAGGAGAGATGATACCTAAATTTTTACCGGATTTACTCCACAATGAATTAATATTAGAGCACAATTTTGTTTTATCTAATCATGAATTAATAGATTATAGGAATGCAGAATTGATTAAGCAGAATAGTTCTATAGATAACATAATTCAATTGTAAAAAGAAGGAATTCACCTCAAAGTAGAGTTTCAGATAGCAAGAAGGCAAACATAGTGAGATAAACTTAAATACGGAAAAAGAGCGAATCACTTATAAGAAGGTTCGCTCTTTTTTATTTAAAATTAAATTTCTCGCCACCATGCTGATGAAGGATAGTCTGTAGATTTTAACGTAATAGATTCACCAATTTGTGGCGTTGCAATATTAACTCCTAAACGCTTTGCTTCTTTCGTAACTCGTTTAATTGGATCACTCCATTCATGTAATGCCAATGTAAAAGCACCCCAATGAATCGGAAGAAGTAGATCTCCTTTCACGTCAATATGAGCTTGAACCGTTTCTTCAGGTAACATATGAATAGCAGACCACCTCGGATCATATTGTCCGCATTCCATTAACGTAAGATCGAATGGACCATATTTATCACCAATTTCCTTAAAGTGAGGAGCATACCCGCTATCACCACTAAAGAAAACTTTAGTCTCTTGACCAAGAATAAGCCACGAACACCATAAAGAACAATCTCTATCTGTCATACTTCGTCCTGAGAAATGCCTTGCAGGTGCACAAACTAACTTTATATTATCAAACGCAATTTCTTCCCACCAATTATGTTCACTAATTTTGCTAGGTGAAACACCCCATTTAATTAAATATTGCGCAACTCCAGTTGGAACATAAAAGTGCTTTGCACGATCTTTTAACTGCATAATACTTTTGTGATTTAAATGGTCATAGTGATTATGAGAAATGATAATCGCATCAATTTCCTGAAGGTCTTCACGTTCTAAAGAAAAAGCACCACTATAACGTTTACTAGTAAACACAGGAAATGGGGAAGAGGCATCTCCAAACATCGGGTCTAATAACAATTTTTTACCCTCTATTTTCAAAAGGGAAGCAGAGTGCCCAAACCATGTCACACTCTCTAAAGACTCATTATTTTTATCCGATAAAACAATAGGTAAATTCTTTACAGGACGTAGCTTTGATTTCATTTTAAAGTAATCAGTCATTAAACCTATAATATCTTTTGGTTTAAAACTTACATCAGTATGAATTTGATTTATATATTTCTTTTTCATTCGTTCTCCTTTTTACGTTTAACAATATACGTATGTTGTTATTGTAGCTAATTGTAGTTTAAACGAAATCATTTTACCTTTCACCTTAAATGCAGTACATTTCATAAATTTGTCAAATTCATTATTCTTATATATAAAATGTAAATCAAACAGCAGCAGATGAAACTAATATGAAGTAAATGTAAATTATTTAAATTTAGTAAATTTCTTCTTATAATCAACAAAGAACATACGTTTCGTTATATGTTATAGAAGAAAATAGGTCTCTAATTATTAAAAGGAAGGAGAGGACGTACGTGCAAATAGAGAGAAAAAAGAAGTCAAAATGTAAACTATCAAAATCTGAAATAACGCAGCTATATGCAGAAGGGAAGAGTACTTCAGAAATAGCTACACTTGCTAATGTGTCTGCTAGGTATATTCGTATGGTTTTAACAGACAATAACGTTCCAAGGGCGCGCTATAGGGAGTTGGAAGAGAAAGTATGACATAACAGAAGATTATTTTAAAACGTGGTCAAATAACATGTCTTATATATTAGGGTTTATAGCAGCAGATGGTGTTATACAGAAAGAAAATCAATGTGTCAGTATATCTCAAAAAGAAAATTACATTTTAGAAGATATAAAACAGGAACTAAACACTAATCAGCCACTTTATCAAAATAAAAAAACAGGCGTATATATGCTAAACATTAATAGCAAAACAATAAAAGACGATCTAATGAACATACACGGAATTAATCCATGCAAATCTTTTAACATTGAATTTCCTTTTGTACCAGAAGAATATTTACATCACTTTGTTCGTGGGTATTTTGATGGGGATGGTCATGTAAACTCCCATAAATATTTTGTTAGCTTTGTTGGAGGATCATATAATTTTATGAATTCTTTTAAAAACACCCTTGAGGACAATAAATTCCGATTGAGTTTTGTTGACAAAGAAAAACAATATCGTATTTACCTAAGTGGTAAAAATAATGTTAATAAATTTTCACAATGGATTTATAAAGATAAAGGTTTACATTTAAAGCGTAAATATAATATTTTTCAACAAAAAGAATAATGTCATGATGATCGACTAATCTACGAGCAAGTTCAATTATAAAAGTAAAATCTACGATGAATTATTAATCGAAATCAAATTAATTATAAATATAGTTTAGTTAATCTAAAAAGCAACTTGTTTAAAATTAATGATTAAACAAGTTGCTTTTATTTTGTTTATTAACGATTATATACAAGAATATAAATTACGAATTCCAAAGCTATCAAATCACATCAATTCAAAAACAATGAACTAATCACTAATAAAGAAAAGGGAAGTGTAAAACATATAGCTAACATATAATAAGTTTATTACTTTTTACTAGTTGACATAATATATATTATAGGCAGTTATAAAACCAAAGCGATATCAGGTATCAAAAACCAAGTAAACTATACTTAATGAGACGAAACGGAGATTTTTAGTGAGATTTACATAAAATCTTATCTAAACGAATTTCTACAGTTTTTATCGTTTTATTGTTATAAATCCATCACAGCAAATTCAAATCAATAATCCAATGAGAATTATCGAATCAAAATCATTTTTGATCGGCAAGAAATTTTTATACAGAAAAATTATTTCTATACAAAATATAAATTAGTAATTTTATTTTATGTTTTACTTAATGAATTTATTGCTATTTACACACATTTTACAACTTTACATTATTTGTTGTTATTTTGTTATTTACGCTTGACTTTCATTACACTCATTGTTTTTTATTCTAGTTAACATAACGTTTATTTTTAACATAAAAAAATCTCCCTCACCTTTAGGAAGATTTTTTAGCTTGCTAGTATTTTAGTTATATGTTTTTAATAACAATCCCAATTGTAAATAACATTGGAAAAATCTAGATTTAATAAATCGTCTTTCTTTATAAAGAAATTAGCAACACCAGAATCTCCCCACATAATATTCAATGAATCGTCTGTATCAATTTGCAACAATAACATGTCATGTTGCTGGTATTTTTTTTCCCATTCCCTTGGATCTGTCTGTGTGAAAAATGGATAACCACCAATTTTATGCCCTTGATCTTTACATAAATCATCATACAGTTCGCCTAATTCGGTATTATTTTCTTCATCAACAATTTCTTCCCAATCAATTTCCTCACTAAACATCTTTTCAAATCGATAATCCCTTGGTGTTACTGGTTGATAACCTAATTCAAACTTTAGTTTCGCTGCTTCAGGTATGATAAAGTCCTCTAATTCTAAAGTGTTTAAATAACTAAAATCAGTAATAACCTTATTTAAATCTTCTATAATTGTAGAATGATAAATAATTCGAAAGTCTTTTTGGATTGTTGGATGATCAAAATCTGCTCCGTAAAGCTCATCATCAGCACTTACGAAAAACTGTAACAATCCCTTTTGAGGCATATATTCAACATGCGGCATTTCTTCAAAGTTTAGCTGTGCAAGTAACATCATAGGTTGTCCATTTGAATCTTTAGGATGCTCTTGATCTATAGGTAAATACGGATAACCACCAAACTTACTCTCAAAAAGTGTTGTCTCTGCTTTCGCTCCAGTCACGTTAATATACGGTTTCACACTATCTTCTAAAATACTACGATACTGCTCTAGTTCTTTCGGAATTTGAAGTTGATACGTATTCTTCATTACATTTGCCTCCTTTTAATAATGAATTGAAAATGCCTTACTTAATTATATAGCAAGAGATAGCTTCATTAAAAATTGTTAAAAGTCCGTTTTCATCCTCGTTTTTTGCGCACTTGGTGAACAAAGTAGATTATGTTCTAAAACCTTTTTATTAATAGTTCGAATTAAATCCGCTGCTTCTGCAGTATTTGTATTTTCTTTTAGTCTCTCTTTTAAATCATCAATTTCCTTTGAAAGCTCAATCCACCTAGGTAAAACATGATTATTCTTTAACGTTCTATACAGTTGCTTTTCAGGATTGTAAGAAAGATCATTATCAAGATTAAGAGGTTTCCCTTTACCAGGTAAATTATCAAAAGACCCTTTCTTTTCTGCTTCTTTAACGATAGAACTAATATGATCTTCATATGTAAAGGACCAAACTTTCTCATCTTTTACTAATATCTCTTGCTTTTTTAGTTTTTTATCCAGTTCTTCTTGATTCATAGACTCTCTCTCCTTTTTCTTTTAAAGTGTTGTTTTTATAAGTTTTAATGCTTTCAACCCATCAAAGAACTTTTCTCGCCACCAAACACCGTCATGTCCGCCTTGAAACTCTTCATAAGTAATTTGGTACTCTTTTTCTTTTAAAGCTTTATAAAGGCGCCTATTAGCCGTTAAAAGAGGTATGTTTTCGAGTTCTCCTGCTGCAATGTAAAAATGAGTTTGAATTGTATTTGAAACTATAGTTGAAATTTTATTTTCAATCCAAGGCATTTCTTTTTCATATCCATCCTTTTTCCAATGAACGGATCCAGACATTGACAACACGTTCCCGAAAATATGTGGATTTTGAACTGCTGCATAACAAGCTGCTAAGCCACCAAGACTGAATCCAGCAATTGTTGTATGTTTCGCTTCTTGATGCACACGATACTTCGCCTGAATCCACGGAAGTAATTCCTCCGTTAAAAATGCATTCATTTTATCGTTATAAGTTAGCTCTTCTAGCCGATTAACTGGATCTATAGCAACAGCAATACAAGTTGGGATTTCTTTTTCGTAAATTAAATAATTGAGTGTTCTTGCGATTGAAAGGTTATTAATGAATGAATTCCCATCAAATACAATGAGAAGTTCTTGAAGATGTGAAGTGTGAGAATAATCATGAGGTGTATAAATATGAATTTTACGTGTGTTATTTAAAATCGTACTATAAAAAGAATATGTTTCAATTTTTCCGGATGGATAATGGTTTGAAGGAAAACGACTGCTATACTGCACTTCCATCCCTATCTTTAATACAGACGCTTTATTGGCACCCTCTCCAAATGTATTTCCATTAAATTGGTCTAGTTGGTACTGTTCACTACGCTTTATCCAATCATTTTCGAAAACATCGTTTACTGAAAAATAGTACGTTGTAATAAAATTCTTATCTGTCCTAAACGTTTCATACCAAATATCTGTCTGTAACAATCGTTTTAATTGATTTACAGACAGATCCCAACCAGGAAAACTGCCGAATACATAAACATTTTCAGTTTTCCGGTCCCCTAACCAAATATACGTTATAAGTTTATACTTATTATCTACAGGACATTGTTCTATTAGTGGCGTATTATTCGACTTTATTTCATGTAAAAAAGTATAAAAAGCTGTCTCATTTCCATTCTTTAATTGATTATTAAGCTCCTCTAACTTAGGACTAATTATTGAAGTCACCCATCTTCCTCCTTTGTATTTCTTTTCACTAGATTGCTTTTATAAAAATTAGGATTAGGATGATATGTATTTAGATGAGTTATTTATTAGAAAGTTTATCAATTGCCTGAATAGAAAGTTCCAATGCTTTTATCCTCTTTGTTAAAAGTGTCTTTTGAGGACTACCAGCTTTAGACTTATCATAGGCTCTCTCAATTGATGGAAGTAAACCAGCAAGGACATTACGAGCTTCTGCTAACTCTTCTTGACTATACTGGTGACTTTCTTGATTCCAAACGTTTTCTAGTACTGCTAATCCTACGCTAACAGCTTTAAATCGTTTTTTCACTAATGTGGTATTTGCACCTTTTTGAGTCATCTGTAATAGTGCATTTTCAAGTTTACGAATTGTCGATTGTAAAGATTTTATTGATTCCAATTTATCTATATTTGATACGATTTCCATGTTAATGTTGTCCCTTCTGACTTATTTTGTTTAATGTTTATTAAAATAAGTGCTTTATTTTACTCGAAATATTTTAACATAATTAACTAACTATATTCGAGTTGGACAATAAATTAAAGGGAAATGGAAATTAAACGCCTCCCTCCTCCTTTATATCATTCTATAAGTACTTCTTTCTGCACATTAAAATCCCTATATAAACAAGGGATAGATATTGTCTTTTTTATGAACAAAAAACGTACAAGCAGCATCACTTGTACGTTTTAATTTTTATTCAGTAAGATAATAAAGTAATAGCTTTCAGATCTTTTCATAATTCATGAAATCTCTATACAAAATGGGATACTTAACAATTTCTGTCTCTATAAAACGATATTGCGGAAACCACTCAAAAAACGATTGCTTTAACCACTTGATTTGCTGAAGCGTAATGTTCTGTTCATTTCCGTTTAGTACAGAACTTAAAGTTGCTGCTGTATGCATCCAATAATAATTTATATCAGCGTTTATACAGCCCTCATCTGTAAATTTACTTTTTAAGTCTTGTTAGTGTTCCTGTAGCATGAGACGGAAACGGTTTATGTAGTGGACTATGCATTTTCTGCAATTCATTAAAAATAACTTTTTTACCTAATAGCAACTTTCCACCCCTTTATTTCTCTATCCAACTTAATAATTTTTCATAATGATATTGAGCATCTATATAGCCAAGGTTATATAAATTAACTAGCTTTTCTTTATCTCTTTCTATTCCGCTTATAGGAAGTTGTGAGCTAGGCTGAATTACATAAAAATTATCTTTCTGTTCGTTGCCATTCATATAAGTTACGGTTTCATTATAATAACGATAATGTTCTACTAAATGTTCTGCGATTTTCGGATATTTACTATATAAAATTTTAGCCAGACCAGAAAATTTATTCCGCTGCTTCTCATACCCTTCTGGCTTTGTCATAATCACGACGTTCTTTTGATAACCATCAGTTTGCGCTTTTAGAACCGGTATAGGATCTATAATCCCTCCATCTAACAATTTTCGATTATCATATTCTACAGCAGGCGCTATAAACGGTACAGAACTTGATGCGCGAATGATTTTTAAAATATCATTTCCATGTTCTATTTTATTGTAATAAACTGCTTTTCCTGAATCACAATCAGTCGTTCCTATGACAAATTGCTCATTGGAATTTAGGAAAGTTTGAAAATCAAATGGAACAATTTTATTAGGGACTTCATCAAATAAAAAGTCCATCCCGAATAATTCACGTTTTCTAATCAAATTTCGATAAGATATATATCGGTGATCTGACACTAGCTCTGTATTTACTTTTTTATTCCTTCCTTTTTGACGTGATAAATAAGTTGCGCCCATACATGCTCCAGCGGATACGCCAACTACATACGGAAAGAATAAGTTCTTTTCCATAAAATATTCGAGTACTCCTGCAGTATATAGCCCTTTCATTCCTCCGCCCTCTAATACTAAACCTATATTTTTCATGCTATATCCCTCTGCTTCTTTTTTCTTACTTACATGTTAGCACAAGATTTTAAGATGAGGTTATATAAACGAATTGCAATAATAACCAGAAACTACTAAAGTAATGTCATAATTTCTTAGTAAATAGCATGGTACAATATAAGTAACACATTCCACAAATAATGGAGGAGGAATTTCTTATGGGTTTATTTAGCGGTATTTTAGGAAATGCATCAAATGCGAGTACAGAAAGTGTAGAGCGTGATTTAGAGAAGATTATGTTAGACGATGAGAAAGTTGAACATGCTTATAAATTAATTCGTGATTTAATCGTATTTACAAATCGTCGTCTTATTTTAGTAGATAAACAAGGAATATCAGGTAAAAAAACAGAGTATCATTCTATTCCTTATAAAAGTATTACACAATTTAGCATTGAAACAGCTGGGCATTTTGATTTAGATGCTGAGCTTAAAATTTGGGTATCTAGTTTGAGTACGCCAATTACGAAGGAATTTAAAGGTGACGATAGTGTTTTAAGCATTCAAAAAGCGTTAGTAACATATACGACGAAATAACGCCTTTTCGTATGTTTATTCATTTTTAAAATTACTAACCCGAGTATTTCGGAAGAATATGCATGGTTTTTGTATATTTAATCTAAAATAACATAAAAAGGTAAAGCGTATTTTAAATGCTTTACCTTTCTTTTTTGTAATAAATAAGTGTAGTTTTATCATTTAATTTCTTTATTACTTCTGTTCTTTTATACCCCATTTTTTCGTATAGAAAACAATTTCTTTCTTCTTCTAAAATCGTTGCAAGTTCAAAGCTCCGTGCTTCTGGAAACATCTCTTCAATTAAAATAAGTACCTTTTGAGCGATCCCTTTCCCTTGATAGATTGGATGGATGAACATTGGACTGATCCAAAATTTATAAGGTAGTTCTTTTTGGGATATACATATCGCTCCAACAAGGTTCGAATCTATTATCATCTTATAAAAGTTGTTGCTTGGATTATTTATCCTTAAAATAGTTTTTTCAATAGACTCATTTGCTGGGTTTGTTTCATAGTCTTTATATTTATTTAATAAAGAGCTAAATGAGTCTATTTGCATTTGAAATAAAACTGCTGCATCACTTTCTGTTGCCTTCTCAAATGTAATCTCCATCTTACCAATTTAGTCGCTTTCTTAATGAAGTTATATGAGCTGTATGATGACGACCATGCCATGCATATAGTCCAATTGCAACAGCAAGTTTTGTTTCACCAGTCTCTGGATGGTTAAATGTCTTTTCTAGATCTTGTAGTTCTAGAGAATATAAAAGGTTAACCCATCTTTTATGTAATGAATCTAACATTACTAGTGAAACATCTACTGGTAATTTAGAATCAGGTAATTCTGCCCACTTCTCTTCTTTATATGGTTTAATCGTTGGATTCTTTTCTGTTAGCGCTAATTTAAAACGTATATAGCTATTCATGTGGCTGTCAACAACATGATGGACTACCTGACGAACTGTCCATCCACCAACGCGGTACGGTGTGTCTAACTGCTTCTGATCTAAATCTTTGATAGCCTTCGTTAGTTCATTAGGTAAATCTTCAATTTCTTGAATCCATGTATCAATCATTTCTTCAGTTATAGGACGTTTGTATGTAAATTGCCCAATTGGATAACGTAAATCATTCATGAATAAGTCCCCCTTATTATAAGCGCGAAGTATTTCTCCAAATATAATGTACAAAATTCACATGTTCTCCATTTAACACTACAGATGTTGTATCTGCTTCGTTTTGATAAGAAGAAAACCCGCCTTTTTCTAGTACAATTTGTGATGCGACATTATTAGTAGTTGTTTTAGCATGAACTTCAGTGATTTCATTGTTTTTTGCTACGTCTAAAATTAATTTTACGGCTGCTGTTGCAACTCCTTTTTTAGTAAACTTTTCTCCGACTCGATAACCTAACGAACTGCTGCGATTTTCCGTATCTATATCTACTAAATTTATTCGTCCTACAATTTCATTTTCTTCATTACGAATTAAATAAAAATAAGAATCTCCATCCGCTTGTTCTATTAATAAATCGTCTAGTAGCTTTCGGAAATATTCAAAATCGAAATATTGCGACCCGCGATTTGGTACCATTGTTTCAAAAAAAGATTTATTCGTAAGTTCAAACGTAAATAAATCTTTAGCATCGTGTTTCTTTAATTGTTCTATGTATATTTTCATCTCGCCTCCCCTCCCCCTTCTATATATACTAACTGTTATATATTCTTTTTAATCGATTATTTTCCTGCTAATTCTTTCGCTTCAGTAATACAGCAAGTAGTACTCTCGGATGAAATAGGTGAAATGGACTACGAATTAAATTCATCACTCTTACTAATCGAATATAAACGTCAGAGTCACTTGCAGATAGTTGATATATTTGTTTCGTATACCATAGCTGAAATTTTTGCTTTATCGTTAATTTTCTTTTTAACTGAGGATGACGTGATATTTCCGTTGTAGTCATTTCCCAAGGAGTTTGTATGATATTAGCAGTATTTTTATAAAATCGCTGTGTAAATGTTTTATCAAGCTTTTGTCTCCTTTGTAAAAGTAACTGCAATTGGTGAGCTTCCATAGCAGCAACTGAAACACCTTGCCCGAAAACAGGATCAAAACGACAATGTGCATCCCCAACTACTAACAACCCTTCTGGTAAATGATTAACTAAATCAAATCGCCGACGTACTTGATAAGGAATTTTGTACGTTTTGATATTTGAAATTGCCTCAGCTTTATTTAGAAAATCTGTCACATTAGAAATTGATAGGTTTTCAGCAAAATCATAAAACTCATCATCTGTTTGCGGTGCTTTCTCATTTGCATATCCGCTGAAAGTAACAAAATAGCGATTATCCTCAATCGTTTGAATAAGAACACCATACGGATTGTCAGGGAAACTTGGAGACATTAGCATATTACAGCAGTCTAATTTCTCATTTTCATTGAGTTTAAACATTCTAGTTGTGTAAAACAAATCAATGCGCACTTTCTCTTCTTGCACTTCAATATTGTATTCACGTAACCACGCTATACTTTTTGAACCAAATCCGCTTGCATCAACAACAATATCTGCTTGAATTTCTACTTGTGTGCCCGACTCTAAACATTTAGCTTTTACTCCACATACTTTGTTAAACTTTCCGTCTACTAATAACCCATCAACTAATGTTCCAAATTTAGTGGTAACATTTGAAATATCATCAATTCGTTTTTGAATATGCCATTCAAGCAAAAACCTACTTTGTTGAATCATATGTACTTTTCCTATAAATTGCTGTTTCCATAAACCAAATTGATGCCATTTTATATCACGAGTAAAGTTATTTACGATACTACCTGCTTCGATTAATTCATTAGTGATATTAGGAAACAATTCCTCAATCGCTTTTTCTCCACCTTTTAATAACACATGAGGATGATGACTTTGTGGGACTCTTTTTCTCGAAGACTTTCCATCCCATCTTTCACCAGATTCTATAATGATTACTTCTTTAAAGGTAGTGGATAATGCTTTTGCTGCGAGTTTTCCTGCTATACTTCCGCCAATAACGATAGCCTTATTAAACATATTTTCCCCCTTAATGAAAAAAGACCCTGCCTTATATGAATGAAACAGGATCTAAACGAATAGTTACTAAATTAAAACACATGAGTAAATTGCAACGTTAAAATTAAAATGCCTAATCCCCATACGTAATACGCAAATACTTTTAAGGAGTGACGTTTTAAATATTGAATCATCCATGAAACGGCTATATAACCGAAAAACGCTGCTGATAACGTTCCGACAATTAAAGATGTACTAGAAATAGATTCTGCTTTCCCTTGAAAAACATCTGCAAATTGTAAAATAATAGCTCCGACAATGGCTGGAGTTGATAATAAAAAAGAAAAGTAAGCAGCAGTTTCGCGGTCTAATTTCCTCCATAATGCAGCGACGATTGTCATACCAGAGCGAGAAATTGCCGGAAAAATAGCAGCCGCTTGAAATGAACCGATAATAAATGCGTCTTTATATGTAATGTCGTCCATTTTCTTACGACCATTCTTTTGTTTATCTGCCATGTAGAGAAAGAATCCTGTCACTAAAAACTCCCAACCAATCGTAATACCTGTTTTTGAAATATCCTCAAAAAAGTCTTTAAATAACAATCCGATTACAACTGCGGGTATCGTCCCGACAATAAGTAGTAACATTAGTTTTGAAAATGGATTTTTAATTAAATATATAAATTCTTTTTTGTAATAAATAAACACTGCAAGCAAAGTTCCAATGTGCAGCATCGTATCTAAAAACAATCCTGCTTCATCTAATTGAAACAAATGCCTTCCTAAATAAAGATGACCTGTACTACTTATCGGTAAAAACTCTGTTAAACCTTGTATGATCCCTAATATAAAAGCTTCTAACCAATTCATGATGGTCCCCTTTCTCGTTTGCTTGTACCAATATATGAAGGTTAAATTTTCGATATGAAAAAAACTATATTTCTCTATGAATTTACTTTTATTTTATGGATATATATGTAAAAAGAGGTAAGGAGGGTTACTATGTGGCAACATACGAAATTCGGCAATGTATTACTGTGGACAGGACCTATCCTTGTGTTTATAGGGTTATGTATGACAAATGTTATTTCTGATATTCCTTTTTTTGAGGGAAAACATAAATCGATTGGAATTGTACTTATATGTATAGGTGTATGCTGTTTTATTGTTGCTAATCATTTAAAAAAAGTAGAAAAATATGAGGACTAAATTTAAATAAAAAAACAATCCCAGTATATGCGCTAGGATTGTTTTTTTATTACTTATTTATAGAATACTTTATCAACGTTATATTTTGCTTTATATTCATTAATAATGTAAGTTTCGTAAATTTCTCTTTCTGTTGGATCTTCTACGATACATGCATCGATGCGGTATACTTCATCACGGTGATTTTTAATTGGTGAAACATTGTCTTCAAAATGCTTTTTAATACGTTGTCTAATTTTACGAGCTTTACCTACGAAAAGAAGTTCGTCATTAATATTGTAAAACATAAAAATGCCGCCTTTATCTCTAGGGAACAAGTGGAAATCGATAAATCCATTAATTGGAGTAATTATTGGCTCGTCTCCTTTAATAACTTGTTTACGTTCAGTAATTGAAACATCAGTTTCAGGAATATTAATTTTAATCAAGTTCATTCACGTCCTCTTTTATTATAAAGATAAATAATAGCATACATATGTAAGAAAAGCTACGTTCAGAGGCATATTTCATTTTATAATTCAAATATTATAGGTGGATCATGTAAACTCTTCTTCCAAATCATATGATCACTTGATTCTCCCCAATAATCCTTCAGTACATAACTAGGCTCTCCAAACTTCTTCGTCCATATACTTTGCGCTTTTTTGTATCCACTGTCTAAACAGTATTCAGTTATTCCTCTGCTAAGTAACGTAATATACATTGCATTAAGTAATAACTTGCCTATGCCATTTCGTTGATATTCAGGTAGTACAAATACTGTTCCTATTTCATATAAATCTTTAAATACACCACCTGTACAACTATTAATCAATGTACTTGCTAGACCGATTTCAATTGTTCCAATGATTTTATCGTTACTTGTATCAATTGCTAATAAAAAGTAACGATTTTCTCCGTTACTCTCCAAATCATTTTTCAAATACTGTTTTTTCGTGTTAATTTCATTTTCTAAGTCATCTAATAACTGTGATAACCCTTCATTTTTAAATGTATGAGTAATAACAAGACGAAAAAACAAGTTTAGTTCATCTAAATCATCCGAATTCGGCCTTCTAATTTTAACGTTATACACGACTTAAATCTCCAATCTTTAAAAATATATGAGAAATTGTTAAGACCATGCTTTATATACTCTATTCAACATTATTCTACAAAGGCCTGCATAGATCCAACAATATAGAAAGCTCAGTATAAATATCGATAAAATAACTTTTATATCCAAAGTTGTATGAATAGTAGGACCTAATACAGGGAATCGAAAGACATCAAGTACAATCATAATACCTAGAAGTAGACATATTGCTGAAAAGGAAACAATCAAAATCCTCCTCTTGAATTGTATAAAAGAAATTCCTAGCGCTATACCTAATAAACCTGTAGTAAAAGGAAAGACAATTAATTCACTTGGCTCAATAATAAATAATACGAGAATAGTAAGAATGTAAGAAAGTATTCCCGTGCGAGTAGAATAACAAATAGCGAAAAATATAGGCAGCGTCGCAAAAGGACTAATAAATAAGCCGATACCAGGGATTAAGTTCCCGGCAGATTGAAAAATAGCAGCAAGTGAACCGAGTAACGCTGTAATGACTAACCTCTTTGCTGGCGTCATCTTTCTTTTATGAACAAAATTCGCATCATGCGCGATCATCGATTGATACCAATAGTTTCTAAAGTGATTCATCAAAATCCCCCTAAAGATATCTAATTTATCACTTTCTATTTTTATTCATACACTTATTGTTTATTTGTTACCTTCTAAAAGGAATCAGCCATTATACAATAGACGATTATATAAAGAATGTATCTGAAAGTTGTTATCATATCAAGGAACGATTTCAAAAATAGTACCTTTGTTAAAATCCGTTACTTTCATAGAACCACAGACCCCTAAATATAATCTAGTTTGATCTAAATTTGTTCCCAAACTCATATAATAAGCTGCTTGCGTACCAAAATCATAATCGATTTCAATAACATGAAAGTCATTATGTTTACCATGCGTACCAGCTCTAGAATAAGCTAAAGTACCCTTTACTGAAGACTGCGATTTTTCTTTCTTAGCAAGGTCAGTAAATACGACGCTACCTGTTAAATTTGGGATTGCAGTCCCCATATATGGTTGAACTCCTGTAAGTGAAGTTCCTCCAAACTTATCCGGTCTGGAATCTTTATGATAATAACTAATTAGAGGTTGAATACGATTTACTGATGTTACTATTGTTTCATCATAATAAGCCGTTATCCTTTCATCCAAAGTAGGATTCTCAGAACAGTGTCTTATAAAAGAAGTTGGTAATTCTCCTTCCCATCCTCTCCAACCAAAATTAATAAATCCATATTGATCTAGAGTATCTCTCATTAAATATGTTTGAACAAGTTCGGTAACTGGTATTGGTTTGTATTGAACAAAAGAAAAAATAGACTCTACAATGTCCTGTCCGACATTTCCGGCATATTTGATATATTGATTATAAAACCTTTGAAATGAAATACCTGTTATATTACGTACGCCTTTTGCAATTAATGTAAGAGTTTCTTGAATAGATAGAGGAAGTTCATTAAAACGTGTAACTACTGGAGGATTATTTATGGACGTATTTTTACTTACATCGATTTCAATTATTTTACCTGCTATTTCTAAATCATCCTGGCTTAAATTAAATGGATCATAGCCCGAACCGCCATCTCCATTTGTAAAAACAAGTTTTCCAGTCTCTGGTGAAAAGTTTAAACTATTTACGCCGTTATGATTAAAAAATGGTCTTCTTATATTAAGTAAAGTTCTTTGTTTTTGAGATTGGCCGTGTGATTGTAAAACCCATTCTTCCACTGTATCAATATGATCATATTGAGTATCTCTATTTATCCACTTTAAGTTTAAAGTTTTCGGGTCACAAGGATTCGGTTTAAATTGTTCTGAAAGCGCACCAGGTCCTTGTGACCCGGCCATAGAATAATGAAGATAAAATAAGCCGTTATGATTAAATTGTGGATGGAACGCTAGTCCGAGCAACCCGCGTTCATCATAACCGCTACTAGAAACACCTTCTTCAAATGTGCCTAATGTAATAATTCGGTGACGAATATTTAAAAATGTCTTTATATCTCCGTCTCCTATGTAAAAAATCTCTCCTAATTGGGTTGCAATAAATAGTCTGTCAGCCGATTCACCAGGAAGTATAGCTGTTTTTATTACAGTTGGTAAATTTAAGTTATGAACGATGGGCCGTAAACGAACCTTAACTTTTGTCAATTCACTGTACACCCCTTTTTATTCTTTTTAATAGAATAGTATGATTAGAGAAGACTTATTAGTATTAAACAACTCGCATTCCTTTTTATTACAATTTTGTATATAATATAATTATAAATTAACTAGGGGGACTCATTATGACACTCTTACTACAAATCATCGTACCACTTATTTGTGCAATATACTTATTTACCCTCTATTGTAATACGACTATGGGAAAAGCTGCATTTCTTTTGGCGGTCATTATAGGAATTTTCGGTTTAGAAAATATTTTTCAATATGCTAGTTTAACAGATCATACTGTTTATCCATATTGGGGAAGCTTGAAGGCTGTAATCTTTATTTTATCAGTGGTGTTTTTATTCAAAAGAACCCCCACTTCATATAGTAATTAAATATAAATAGACGTATCGCCAGCATTGCGGAGAAAAAACACGCTAAGTAAATTTTGACAAGAAAAAACAGTTTTTTTACGTTAAAGGTACACATGTTTATGAACAATAAATTTGTTTTTTTAATGAAGAGCCGGCATCATAAACCTGCATTATTAATGTAGAATAGTGATGTCGGCTCTTTATCTACTAAACTAATAGGTTAGAGAATAAATGATTCAAATTTATTTAAAGCTTATTTTCGGGAAGAGGTTATGCAATGAGAGCGCCATATCAAGTATTAATATTTCCTTATATAATAGCTGATGATTCTATTCAATATGCTATTTTTAATCGAAGTGATTATGGTTATTGGCAAGGAATAGCTGGTGGTGGAGAAGATGGTGAGACTCCTTCTGAATCTGCAAAACGGGAAGCGTTTGAAGAGGCTGGTATTTTAAGAGAATTCCCTTATATAAAATTAGATTCTGTGTCTTCACTACCAGTAGAAGATGTAGTTGGAGAATTTCTTTGGGGAGATGATGTTTATGTAATAAAAGAATTTTCTTTTGGAGTTAAAGTTCCTACAAAAAATATTTCATTATCCAAAGAACACTCCAATTATAAATGGTTATGCTTTGAGGAAGCAGTAACGCTTTTGAAATGGGATAGTAACAAAACAGCATTGTGGGAATTAAACAAAAGGTTATTAAAACAATTACAGTATTAGCTAACAAAGCCGTAAGTGAAACAAGAATTAAACAATTTCAAAAACCTTGCTGCACTTCATATGCAGCAAGGTTTTTAATTTTTCTATTTCCCAATTAGGTGTAAGTATAGAAAGAATATGAGACATCTAAATAACTAACTATAGTTTTTTTATTTTCATCCCCCTTATAAGTCAGTTGTTTAAAATTTAGTTGTTTCACAGTTTCTTTGTATTATGAAACAAACTCACATTTCAAGGTATTTCGATTTACTATAATATATTTACCTGTTGATTTATTCATTACTTGAGAAACTTCCTTGGTATGTGTTACCTCAAACCAATCATTTTGTATATCCACCAATAATTTTATCTTCTCATCACTTTTCCCATATTTTAAACCACTATAAGATACTTTCGTCATTGTGATCGTCCCTTTCTTAATGATTAATATGTGTCATTTAATCTCTTTTTATATTACTTATTTCTATAATACAATTATTGAGGCATTAAATTCCTTTTTTGCATTAAACCTTAATAAATTATTCAAAGGTAACCTAATCATTATGTCGTTTGTTAACTTCAATCGTAATGAACTCCGGCAAATAGCTGGGAGTACATCCTTTCGCTACTATTACATCTTTGTAAAGACCTGTTTTCTCACCAAGTTTAATACAACGTGCACGATTCTTTTCATCATAAACGCCTATCCAGCCTGCGGTGAAGTTCATAGCCCATTGAACTTCCGGTTCTTCCTGCGTAATATTAGCTTCTAATGCAGATAGCAAGTCTACGGTGTTATCAGGCGGTGTTTGTCCAGTCCATCTCAATCGCCCTTGATAATACCAAAAAGCTCGCCTTTGAAGAGCTGAAGGACTATTTTCCCATGACTCCATCAATGCAATTTTCTTCTTGTCTTTGGTGAGCTGATTAGCCATTAACCAATCCATTAAGTTATTTCGCTCATCAAAAGTGTGAGTCTGCATATCCTTATCAAGCTTATTTAGCACATCTTGTGAAAGAAGTTTTTTGTCCATAATTAAGATTGCTAATAGTCTGGGCAAAAACTCTTCGGTTGACCAAAGTTCCATAGCTAGTTCGTGATCTTTTTTAATGTCCTTCGCGATTTTTCGTAAGTCGCCTAGCTTTGTTTTACTATTGATCTGAGATAGAATGTTTTCTGCTTTTGAAGAGCGTTTTATTTCTGTATCTTTTTCATTCATTTTATACAACTCCTTTATTTAAGCACTGTTTCATAATATATCCTTGACGGGATATATCAAAAACTTAATTTCATTATAAGTCTTATTGCAAACTTTTTTTCATTTTGAGAGAAATTCGTCTCCTTAACTTGATTGCGATGTATGGTGACCCCTAACAATTAAGAAAAGGCTGATTTTATACATGGAAATAAATATAAGTCTATGACCTATTTTCACACGTATCTCGGCTGTACCCCATTATACTCATCATATCTCGCCCACTTTTTCATCTAAATATTTCAAACACTCTTCCATTTTATCTTTTTTATATAAATTTCGCGATTTAAATCAATTGTCTTCAATTAACATAACCATCTTATTTGTAGTCAACGATGCATATTTTTAATGGGAGTAATTACAAATATTAGCTTTATGGGTATGTCGTGCTACTCCAAATAAAAAAGATTAGGAACGAATCCTAATCTTTTTTATTATTCAATTGCACCCGCAACGTCATAATCGTTTATATCTAATTCAATTGTTTGGCCAAGTGCTAGTTTAGCTAATTCTGATCCTAAATATGGGCCGGCAGTTAAACCTGAAGCACCTAATCCGTTTGCAACGAGAATGCCTTCAAAGTTAGGCAAAGGTCCGATAACAGGTAAGAATCCTGGAGTAAATGGTCTAAATCCAACTCTCGTTTCAAGCATAGTACTATCTTCTAAACCAGGCGCAACTGTTAATGCTTTATGGAATACTTCATGTAATCCCCCAGCTGTTACACGGTGATCGAAACCAGTGTCATTCTCATGTGTTGCACCAATTACGACGTGACCATTGTCAAATGTTAAAATGTATTGATCGTTTGGTGGCATAACAACCGGCATATTTTCTGTTGCTGTATTTGCAATTTGCAAATGAACAATTTGTCCTTTTTGGAATGTAACTAAGAAATTAATTCCTAACGGATTCAAGAGTTCATTCGCCCAGGCGCCTGCAGTTACAATTACCTTTTCTGCTACAATTGTTTCATCGTTTACTGTAACTCCGATAATACGATTACCTTCACGAACTAATACAGCATCTCCTTTTATAAAAGTAGCACCATGTTTTTTCGCAGCACTTATTAATGCGTTACGTAATGATCTTCCATTTACTCGTGCAGCGCCACTAATATGAACAGAACTATATTCTTCTGATAATGCTGGAAATAATTTTTTTGTTTCTTCAGCTGATAAGCGAGTGATTTCACCAATCTCTGGTGCATCTACACGTCGTTTATAAGCTCGCTCTTCCATTTGATCTAGTTTTTTCTTGTCAGTATGTAAACTAATTGCACCTACACGGTTATAACCTGTATCCGTTTCACCATCTTCTTCTAATTGTTGGATTAATGAAGAATAGTAACGTGCACCGCCTTTAACGATTTTATACCACGCTTTATTACGACGTTGCGAAAGCCATGGACAGACAATACCTGCTGCTGCATCAGTTGCTTGACCTAATTGTTGGCGATCAACAATAATAACATTCGCACCTGCTTTAGCAAGATGATAAGCAGTAGACGCTCCTAAAATTCCAGCTCCAACTACAATATACGATTTCATTTCAAACACCTTTTCTCTTTTGCTAATTATTTAAATATAAGAACTTACTTTAGTATACTGGAAGGACTCCTTTTTTCAATGTGCCAAGCGCAATTAATTGTTGCAGCATTGTGACTTTCCTAACCATTATTTTTTCTTCTTACGAAATAATTCAATTGTTTTATATCCTTGTGAAAGAATTTCAATCATTTTCTCAAGACGTTTTTCACGTGTTTTTTCTTGTTTTACAGAAAATAAATTACGCGCCCAATCTTTTTGATATCCAGGTGTTAAACTTTGATAAAACTTAAGTTCATTTGGATGATTAGCTAATAAAGCTTCAACATCTTGAATTCGATCTGCATAATCAGCTACACATTGGCTCATAGCAGGCGTTTTCTGCTCTTTTTTCTTTTCACGCTTTAAACCTACAACAGTAAAGACATCGTCCATACTTACCATTCGTGCAAATTTAATATCACTCTGTCCTACATACCCATCTTCGCCAACGCTTAATGCAGGAAACATTTCATCACGGTGAATAAACGTACTGTAACGAGAATTCCCTTTTTTCGGATATGCGAAGAATATGTAGCCTTTTTCAATTAGTAATTCTTCATTACTAATAATATAATTCGTTTGTTTCACCATTTCATCAAGTGTTTCTACAAAAATAAAAATGGCATCGTGTTCTTTTGAAAATGCAGTTTCTTTCCCTGTAAAAATGTCATAATCACTAGGTTCATTAATTACGACCATATTTGTATACTTATTAAGTTTCAATTTATCAATAATTGACATAAAAATCTTCCTTTACATTCAAAATTCATTGTTTATAATTTTTTATACTGTTCTAGTGTATTATATCTAATTAGAAAATCAAACTTTAATAGTTGTTTTAAATTAAAGTTAATAAAATAGCCGATTCTGCATAAGAACCGGCTAGCTATTTGTTTCATTACAACTCAATAGCAAATAAAGTATTTAATAGCTCCCTATATTGATCTTCTGTAATTACCCGTTTCGTTTTTTCTCCATGAATTATTTCGGTTAAACTCGTATTCGTTAAAGAGACATGGCCATAGTCCGTAAATTTCACTGCAATTGGTCCCTTATTAAAAATAGATTTCTCATCTTCTATTACTCTTTTTTGAACATCGTTCACTACTGCCTCATCAATGATACGATTATAAAAAGCATGACAAACTTTCCACTCACCGTTCGTATCTTTTCTTTCTAGAACGTAATTCCCTTTGCTCGTATCTTTTCGTCTCACTCGATACGTACCATTTTTAGAAGAAACTGACTCACCAGTAAAAGGTACAGGGACTAGAGGTACTAATGAAGCAATCCCTACATCAATTAAGTATCGTACGTTATCATAATTTAAAATAATCGTTATATGTCCATCCTCAAGTGCCCAAGCGTTTATATCATTTTTATATACGGTTCCAAGTGCAAGTTGTACATCATAACCACAATCTTGTAAAAAGTAGTAAAAAAGAGTATTTAATTCATAACAAAGTCCGCCGCGGGATGAAGTTAAAATTTTATCCTGTAAATTTTCCATAGTAATTGTATTCGCATTACGTGCTATAACATCTAAATTCTCAAATGGTATAGTGTGTGCAAATGTAAAGAGAATTGTATTTAATTCCTCAAATTTCACTTCAGTACGCTTTGCAAGATTCAATCTTGTAAAAAGCTTATGTTGTAGACTTGTCATAGTCAGCACCCCTTAAAATGTATAAGTTAAAATAGTATATGCTGATTGTAAATTTGATGGGGTACTGAAACAATGTACATTTCGTTTAACTGTACCGGTACAAAAAGTCTAACCCACAAGATCACTTAAGATAAGAAGCTACGAATACAAATTTAATAGTTTGTCTTTAGGTAAATTATTATGATTACTTAAATCAACAAAATATTGAAGTTGCCACATTTGGCTCTTTATAGCTTGATTGTTGACGGGGTTATCCCATATAGGATAAATCCTCATAGCCATCTTTCCTTTTTGACTTTGAGTCTTCAATATTTTTTCTTTAAGAAGAATTTCTTTAGGGAAAATAAATTGTCCTAGTTTATTATCATCAATACAAGTGATAACTAATAAGTCAGGAGCAGCGTCATTAGAAAACGCTTGATTTTGCATATTGTCATCTTTCTCCCAAAAAGAAACAAATTGTCCAATTTTATTAGGAGTAATTTTTGATTTTCTAAAACGAATGATTTTGTTGTTTAAGTGAAATATACATCCTGCATATTCTGCATTTTGCTTTTCTTCTTTTAGATTCGTAATCATTAAATTGTTAGGTTTGTAAACTAAATTGTTTAAATTACGGATTATATCATTAAAATTGTTCAAGAAAACTCCCCCTTTAGTCATCTCTTAGTTTACCACAAACATCAGTTCTTATATGTTGTAAATAATAAGCGACGTGAAAAAGAGGGAGCTTTTACTAGTATACATAGAGAAATCTCCAATGATAGCAATCTTTACTCTGTAGTTTATAAACTTTTGAAGAATATCACCCGCAAGCCGTGTTTTTAGATCAAAGAAGCTTTCACTTATAAATGATTTATCAATAATAATATGTTTCGCATCTACTTCATATTGAACTGTTGCCATAAGATCCAACGCAGTTTGAACATCGGAAATTAATACCTTATCGTTTTTTATAACCGCAATATTTATTCCATCGATAACTAATTTCTTTATTTCCATAGTCCCACCCCTCTATTACTTACACAGTATGAGTAAATTTGTATTGCAGCTCTTCATATTAATTATAGTTCAAATTAGATACAGCGAACAAAGCAGCCTCTTTTTATTTCAAATATAGATTTTTTATATTACTAATACGGTCAATGAAATTATTAAATATCGAGATTGGTTTTACTTGTTATAAAAATATTGTGGTGTAACATAACTTAACAAACTATCCAAAGTATTAATCTCGGCATACGGTTGTATTTCGGTAGTATTCTTGATTTTCTGAGGGTTAAACCACACACCGTTTATATTTGCATTTTGAGGACCAGCAATATCCTTTTCTAAGTCATCTCCAATAAATAATACATCTTCTGGTTGCACATTAAGCTTATTTAATGCTAGTTCGAATATACGTTTATCAGGTTTACTCAATCCTACTTCTTCAGAAATAATAATCGTATCAAAGTAATTGTTTAAATTCGTGTTAATTATTTTAGCTTTTTGTCTATGCGTTGAGCCGTTTGTTATAATTCCAATTTTAAAGTGACTCTTTATATGATTTAAGAAATGAATAGTATTTTGGTCTATTGAAAAACATGTAGGGAATTTTTCATTCCAAAAATCTTGGATATAATTGTGTGGTAATCTATATATTGGCGCGAATTCATCAAATAATGATTCTAAAACTATCGTTTTATTACTAATGCCGTATTCCCTTTTATCGTATTCTTTGAATTTCTGTAACATATTGTTTTTGACTGTATCACTAACATCCTCATAACACTTTTCTAAAACTAATAAAAACAAGTTATCTACTGCCTTATCCCTATCAAGTAACGTATCATCTAAATCAAACAGCATAGCTTTATAACTCCTCAAATAATTTCACAACCTTTCTCACATGATTTAAATAATCCCTTGTTCGCACCTTAGGCCTTTACTAAATTAGCAAAAAACTACAAAATTTGTGGCGTACGCTCTAGAATTTCGCTGGCTTCTTTTATATTTAAATTCATCTCCCTTTCCCCTTCTAGTAAAGTATCAAAAGTATATTTTCAAACAGTTAAAAAACTACATGCAATTTACATTATTATACATTAGTTTTTTTGTAAATATTAATCGTTCAGCTTTTTATATGATAAGCTTTTTCAAGCACACAACTATTTCTCCAGAAAAAAGGAATATGGGTAATAATACTTTTTTCTGGAGAATACAGAATCTTGAAAATGAAGTTAATACGTTAAACATCCTATGAAGTTTACTACTGTATCTCCACATAAACTCCAGATTGTACGGCTATAATGACTACCAGAGGTGATATTATGAAAAACTATCATATTCTCGTGGTAGAGGACGATCAAGAAATTCAGGAATTAATTAAACAATTTTTAATGACACAACAGTATACAGTGGTAGTTGCTTCAGATGGACTAGAGGGTATGACACAATTTAATAAGCAATCCTTTGATTTAGTTCTTCTAGATGTAATGATGCCCAATCTTAATGGATTTGAAGTTGCTAAAATGATTCGAAGTCAGTCAAACATACCAATTATTATGCTAACTGCGTTAGAAGAAGAGGAAGATCAAATGAAAGGGTTCGATCTTGGGATTGATGATTATATAACAAAACCCTTTTCGTTTCATGTTTTGATTAGACGAGTCGAAGCTGTACTTAGAAGAAGTTATGATAAAAATGTAAATAATCATTTGGTATTTAAAGAAGTGCGCATTGATGTTGATGCATATAGAGTATATGTAACTGATGTTGAAATTTTGTTAACGACAAAAGAGTTCGAAATTCTACAACTACTATTTCAAAATGAAAGAAAAGTACTTACAAGAGAAAGTATCGTAGAAAAAGTTTGGGGATACGATTATTTTGGAGAAACACGAATAATAGATACACATATTAAAAATCTACGTAAAAAACTAGCCATCCCCTATATTAAAACAATAAAGGGGATTGGTTATAAAATTGATGAATAGCATTGTAAAAATCATGAAGATGAAGCAAATTACTTATAAACTTTTTATGACTACATCTCTCATTTTGTTATCCTTTGCGGTGTTGATTTATTTAACTTTATATTTCTTTCTCCCTACGTTTTATGAGCAATACAAAACAGATCAACTTCAAACAGGGATAAAAGAAATAATTGATAAGTCCAAGGATCTTACGTTTCAAGATGCGATACCACTTTTTGATGAATACGCAAAAAAAAATAACGCGATGCTTTCGCTTCAAAATAAAGAAGGAATAATTATTTACTCGCCTTCATTTTCTTTTATTCAAAGTGGTAAACAAACAACAGTAGTTACTAAGGCAGCACGATTTGAGAATGCAGGTACCATTAGCAATTCATATAATGTTACGGAACCAATTCAATTCCAAGATGGTAGTTTAACGCTTGTAGTGTTCGCAACATTTCAACCGATTGATGAAGCTTCGCAAGTATTAGTGCGCTTTCTCCCCTATATTAGTATCATTGTGATTGTAATTGGTATAGGGAGTGCTTATTTCTATTCCAGGTTTATTACAAAGCCACTTATTTATATTAATGAGGGTGCACAAAAGATGGCAAATTTAGATTTCTCCGAAAAAATTGAGGTTCGTTCTACAGATGAGTTAGGAGAATTATCTAATAGTTTGAATGACATGTCTATTAACTTACAACAAGCTATGTTTGATTTAAAAAAAGCAAATGAACAATTAAAAAATGATATTGAAAAAGAAAGAGAAATAGAAACAAAACGCAGAGAGTTTTTTGCGATTGTAGCACATGAATTAAAGTCCCCTCTTACTGTAATGAAAGGATACTTAGAAGGGATGATATACAATATTGGCCCTTATCAAAATCGTGATCAATATTTAAAGAAAAATCATCAAATTATTGAAAGTATGGAACAACTAGTTCGTGAAATTTTAAGTATGTCAAAGTTAGAACAACACACTTTTAAACTAAAAATAGAAGAAGTTAATCTTTCAAAATTAATAGGTACAATCACAAAAGATCTTGAATTTTTCGCTTCTCAAAAAAGCATCCAAATAATAAAAGAAATTGACTCTGACCTTTCTGTTTATACAGATCGTGTTCTTTTTGAAAAAGCATGTAAAAATATTATCCATAATGCAGTTATGTATTCACCACATAATGAAAAAGTCTATATAAAGTTAAGTAAGGATTCTAAACAAGGTCAAATTAAAATGCAAATTATAAATACAGGTATCAATATTAAAGATGAAGATATACAACAAATTTTCAAACCATTTTATCGAATTGAAAAATCTAGGAATCGAAATACCGGAGGAAGTGGTTTAGGTCTATATATTGTTAAACAAATTCTTGAAAGACTAGATATAAAGTATTCTATAAAAAATATGGAACATAGTGTGCAATTTATCATGAGTATTCCATTATCTAAACACAAAAACAAACAAACTCTCCTTTAAATAGGACGAGTTTGTTTGTTTTTGTAGTAAGTATAAACTTATTAACAGGCTTTTCATTTAATGATATATGCTACTTCTTAAATTGCGATTGTCATAAGTAGTGACAAACTGTATCCAACTTAAATATTCACCTTCTACTATAACAGCAAAAAAACGAAATTCCGCTTGTATTTGAGATGCATTTCATCTATGCAACTGAAAAGGAAGATGAAAAATGGAGGCAAATATGCATTTTTCAGATTAATTTGGAATTCTTTTATGATAAGCTATATGTAAAGATTAAACATAAAACATAAAGGATGATTCGTATGCAAATAAGACCAAAGGTAAGTGAATATAACTCCTATTATGCAACGTATACCAAATTGGTATCAGACGGAAATATCATACATATTCTAGAACAACAAATGAAGGAAACGAATCTTTTAATAAAGAGAATTTCTGATAGTGAGGGACTTTTCCGATATGCTCCTACTAAATGGAGTATAAAAGAAGTAATCGGTCATATAGCAGATACAGAACGGATTATGGCATATCGATTGCTATCAATCGCTCGAGGCGAGACAGCAGAACTTCCAGGCTATAATGATGATATGTATGTTCTTAGAGCTGCTTTTGATAAGCAATCTATGCAAGATCTTCTTGAGAATTTAATAGTTGTTCGCCAATCTACCGTGTTTTTACTTAGAAGCTTAGATAAAGAAGCTTGGTCACAAAGAGGAAATGCGAATAATTCTGAAGTTACAGTTCGTGCATTAGCATACATCATTGCTGGTCATGAGCTTCATCATCTTCAAATTATAAAAGAACGCTATCTTAGTTCTGATGCATATCCAGTAAGTTAATACTTGAAGAAAATGAGTCGTATTTAAGTAGAGCTCTTTTTCAATATTTATCAAGGATTGGTGCTTAGAGTCATGACCAATTAAACGTCTTTATTTATAAAATTCACTACATAAGATGTAACCTATCCCCTTTTATTCTGTACATAATTTTCTTCATGCTGATATACTATAAACAATATAGTCCTGGAAAGGTGATGATGTTATGTATGAACAACAAAATAATAGGGATAGAGATCAAAAAATGATGTTTTCTATGCAAGGAGTTCCCACAAATAAAGTTAACATGAATCAATTACCTAAATGGATTAGAATCTTCGGCTATTGTGCGTTTGGCTGGATGATAGTATTTAGTTTAATTATGATAGTAGGTTTAATTCTTCAATAACTATGCAGATAAATATTTAAACGGGATAGCATTTAGATCATATATCTAGGTAATGTCCCGTGTTTATGTGTAATTACCCTATAATATAGGTAACTGATTATAACAAAAAGAACTTGTAGAATATCCTACAAGTTCTTTTTCAAATATTGTTAAAACGGGAATAACAAACTATTTTAACATTCAGTACGGGGAGACCATTTTGGTTATGGCTTGGTTTTATTATAAATCAAATATAAGCTTTTGAAAGTGATGGATTTCGAAAATTATGTGAATTGAAAAGCTACGATGTTTATATTAGATTTCGTTTACGACCAACTTCTTATTACTTAAATACACTGCACGATCTGATTTTCTAGCAACTTCCTGTGAATGCGTCACAACGATAATACATTTATTCTCTTTATGTGCAAGTTCTTGAAACAGTTCTATAATATCCATTGCCGTTTGTTCGTCGAGGTTTCCTGTCGGCTCATCTGCAATAAGTAAATCAACATTACAAGATAACGCTCGAGCAATTGCTACACGCTGTTGTTGCCCGCCACTTAGTTGCAAGACGTTACGTTTCGCTTCTACTTCTGTGAGTCCTACTTTCTCTAATAACTCTAATGCCCTTACCGTCTTATTTTTCACTTTAACACCTGTAATTTCCATCGCTGTTAAGACATTTTGAAGAGCGGTCATATAGGTAATTAAGTTATAAGATTGGAAAATTACAGATACATTTTGATTACGATATCGATCCAAACCAATTTTTCGAATATCTTTTCCATTGTACAGTACATAACCATTTTTAGGGACATCTAGTCCACAACCTAAGCTTAGAGTTGTGGTTTTGCCAGATCCGGATGGTCCTAAAATTGTATAGAAATGCCCTTTTTGAAAAGAAAAGTTAACATTGTCTAGTATTGCTACATTTTTCCCATTACTTTCATAATAATAATCCAAATTTTTAAATTGTAAAATCGTTTCCATATCGAGCCTCCTTATTCATCTTTTAAAAGAATTTGTTTTGGATTTAAACGCAGAATAGATAATGCCGGAAGAAGCGTTGCTATTATAGCAATAGCTAGTCCAATTCCACCCATTTTCCCTACCTCTTCTCCTGTTATACTTACATCAATTTTATCAATTGGATCTTCTTTTTGATTTTGTAATGTGCCACCAGGTCCAGCCATCATTACAGTACCATTTTGCGAGGTGTCTGTTTCTTCGCTTGCAGTAGCAATTTCACTCGAAAGTAAATGATCCCCGATATATTGAGAAACTTTAGCTCCAGTTGTTATGGATAATCCAAATGCTAAAATAGCGACACATACTACTTCTACTACAAACTGTGCCATTAGTTTCCACTTTTTCTCTCCAATAGATAAAAGAATCCCCATTTCCTTACGCCGTCCTTTAATTGATAGCATAATGATTAATCCTAAAATGATTGCACCTGCAATCGATACAATATAAATAATCATTTGAGAAGTCGAAGAGATATTTTCGATAGGACCAATCATTTGCTTGTACAATGAATCATGCGCATCTAATTTATAATAATTAAAATCAATATTAGATTTTTTTGCTTCTTTTTTAAATGCATCAATGTATTGTGGATCATTCAAGAAATACACGACTTGAACACTACTTATACCTTGGTCTACTTCTAATTTTTTCATAGTAGAATACGGCATATATAGTTTATTAGCTGGATCCATAATAGGAGGAGCCTGTTGACCCATTGCTTGCTCATTTGTTTCGTAAATACCGATAATTTCAACCTCAAGGGTTTCCTTCTTATCCCCTGATTGCACTTTAACTTTGTCTCCTACTTTCAAATTGTTTAATTCCGCTAATCGTTTTTCCATTAAAGCTACATTCTGATCTTTCATCAGTTCTGTAATTGGTTTTCCATCAATGATTTTACTTTTTCCGTTTTTAAAGCTTTCTCGTAATGCTATCTTGCGAACCCCTTCAATCATAAAAGAAGAATTCATATCTATTTCTGTACCGGAGCTTGAACTGCCTCGTACAGCCGCCATTCCCACTTTACCTTTTCCTTCATCTTCTCCTTCTGAAGCTCCTACTAGTTTAAGCCCCTCAGAAATTCCGAAAGTATTGCCTATGTAATTATAGTCTTTTACATATTTTGACTTCGCTAATTGATCTGCTTCTTTTGTGTTCAGCTTCGTTGGTTTAGGCATCTCTCCAGTTTCACGAGCTTGTTGGCCTAATTTGTCGAAATCAAGACCTAAAGTAACATCTGCACCCAGTTTTTTTCTTGCACCATCCGCTGCTTTTTTTGATGCATTTTGGATTGTAAACCCTGAAAGAACCAAATTTGTAACAATCAGAAAAACTGCCATCAAAATTAATGATGTTCCTATCCTTTTTTTCATACTGAGAATTGCACGTTTCATAAAATTCATTTTTTCTTACCTCCTTGATAACTCTTATTTTATATAGATTATCTAGAGTTTAAATGGAGTTAATCGGTAGTTTATCTATAGATATAAGGAGTTTATGTGTAGTTATTCATTTACCTGGTCAAGAAAAGCTAGAACACAAATTCAAAAACACAGTCGTTTTAGAATATTGGTAAGGAGTTAGTCAATTTAAGAGACTTATAGAAAAAAGCAGAGGTTAAGCTTAATTTAATGTATGTAACATGAAAAATTTATTGTATAATTTCTATACAATAAATATAGAGAAGCTATTTGTGAATATCTATATCTATATGGGAATTGTTAAGTTCCTCATAGATATTACAGCTTTTAATTAGAAAAGAATGTTAACTTGCTTCTTAAATTTTAGTATAAATTATTTATTGTAAGCTTTATAATATAATATACAAATTTATCACCTGTTTTTATAATTCAAGCACCTACTATTAGGAAAAGAGAATATTTCCTAATTAATTTAAAACATAAATTTTTTCTATGTTTTAAACAATATGTATTTTGGAGGAGGTTAATTTGATTTTTTCAAAACTCATTGATAGGTATGCCTTATATGGGGTATGGCAACCAAAAGCGAAATATGGGGCCATATGCAAATATATTCCAATTTATAAAGGGCATGTGAAGAAGTTTTTATTCGCCACATACCCTTTTTGTTAATTAGCTACTTGGTAAATTGGCATATCAAACTGTAAATCCGGTGGCTGTCTATTTGGATCAATTCCATATTTGCCAAACCGATTCACATGAGCTGTGATATATGGACTTAGTTCGCTTAATACTTCTTCGTCCAATTCATTTCCGTCTTGCCGATAAGCATGTAACACTTGTGTTAATGCAAATACATTGTAGAAGATTAAACAATTGGCTATTAAATGATTAAACTTAATCACTTTTCTTTGGTTTTCTCTATTATTTTCAGTAATGACTCCTTCTCCGCCAAAAAATAGCCATTTGGTAAACCCATTAAATGATTCACTCTTATTTGTAGCCGTTTGAATGGTACGTCTCAATTGTTCATCAGCTATGTACTTTAATAAAAACATGGTACGAATCACACGTCCTAATTCACGAAACGCTTGATATAATTTGTTTTTCTTACTATAGGTTCCTAACTTATTTAAGATAGTTGAAGGGGTAATTTTTCCTACTTCAATTGACATGGCTACTCGTAGCATATCTTTATAATGGATTTCAATTAAATCCCAATCAATTTCATCGGTAAAAATATCGTCAATATGCTTAAATCGACTTTCTTTATCTGGACGGAACATTTTTAAATCTTTCCAATTTCGAATTCGTGGCATTAACTCGATTCCCATTAAGGTAGATAATCCAAAAATGGTAGCACTTTGTCCTTGTGTATCAGAATGAATGACTTCTGGTTGAATCTCAGAATTGTTATTCATTAAGACATCTAGTATATAAAGTCCTTCCCATACACCACACGGTATAAAATGACTAAATAATGCAATGTAATTATCAGAAACATGATAATAGCCAATTCCCCCATATCCTCCATAACGGATATGCCTCTCAGATAACAAGTTTTGTTCATATAAGGCCCATATTGTTCCATCAGCAGATGCGCTTTTCCCGTCTCCCCAATACTTAGGTAGGCCGAATTTGTTATAGGAATTAATAATGAATTGGATTGCTTGATCTAGATTTTCTGTCGTAATGTGTCTTTGATTTACCCATGAAATTTGCCTTCGGTCCATATTTCCTAATGATCTTGCAGTTTGAACAGGCCCTAGATTACAACCATAGCAAAACACAGTAGTTAAATAGCGTTCAATCGGATCTTCTAATCGAGCCTCATGTTTTGAAATGGGTTTAAAAAATCGAGTCCAGTTTAACCAATGTTCTGTATCACCTAGCATATCTAAAACATTGATGGGAACTAGATTTTGAGCAATATATTTTTCTAAACTTTTTAATTTAGGAGAAGGTTTTCTTTTCTTTGACTTTCCAATAACAATTTCACCATTCTCAATACGCACTTGTTTATTGTATGGAAAAGAAGCATCTGTTTTCTTTGCTATTTTCATAAACCTTTTCCGTAATTGTTTTACATATTCTTTACCTGTAGAGGGGAGATTGTTTTTATGACAAAAATCCAATAATTTTTGTTCATATTCATTCCAAGTGATAAGTTGTTGTCGATAATCAGCGTATTTTTCACTTCCCTCAATGTAAATATCTCCAGATTTTAAACCCCACATAATTTGGGTAAATACACAAGCTTCAAAGTGACGGCGATTCACTTCTTCTGGATAACACCCAGATTTTCGATTTGGAGCTATCCATCTCCACCATGCATCAGGAATCCACGATAAATCGAGTAGAGGTTTTATTTCCTTTTTCCAGTATCCCTTTTTTTCAATACTTACGATAGAAAGAGACTCTTTTCGGGAATTTTGATGAGTTTTTAAAAACGCAATCGCATCTTCTAATCCTTGATCTTGGTTTGTAGAGCGTAGGGAAACCGTGTTTAAAATTTTAAACAACGTAGAACGACTACTTTTATAATAATCCCAGACAAAGACAAAGTAGTTATCACCACTATAAGCAAGATGTGATTCGCAATCATGTAATATCTCCTCATGTCGGTTTCCTACTACTTGTTCAATCGCTTCCATTTTATCTTGAGATTCATTTCCTGAACGATAAGCAAGAATGACATCATGAAGAGTTGTAATTAACAAATCGGTCCGTTTTTGGTTCTTCATTTGATAGTGTTGTAACTGATCACGACTTTTATTACGGGCGGACATCATTCTCTTAACCATCATTTCTCCAATATTATCTAAAACATGGGCGAGTTGAGATTGGATAAAAGAGAGAGCAAGTGCATATCGTTTTTTAGGTTCCATTTTTTTCATTCGTGCTGCATCGAGCGTTTTGGCTTCCGAGGCCATTTGTCGTACTTTAACAGAAGGAATACTCTTCAGTATAGTAGTATTTACTTTTTGATCCATTAACCATTCCATTTGTGCTACTAATTCCCTGAAATGCTTTATAGTAGGACTTTTGGCATCTTGCTTGAGATGATGCCAGGGAGTATACACCGTACCATCATTCGTTTGAAAGAGAGAATCAATCTTATTTTTATCGTTTTCATGTATCGATTGATATATTTGTTCATACACCACATGGTACGATTGAGATCGCAACCTCTTAGCTGTCTCATTTAAAGTAGAAAAAGTAGGTAATTCAAAACGCTGACGAATTAATTCATCTATTGCAGCATTAATGAAATCGGCTGAGTCGTCTTTTGTTGATGATACTTGATTCATTGTATCAGTCATAATTTTTCTAGCTTGGTCATTGAAGAAATGAATGTTTTTATATTCTCTAATCAAGGCATGGTGACGTTTTTGAGTACCTGAGTTATGATATTTCTGTAAATCATTTCGTGATACAAGAGTAAGATTCATTTTTTGAGCAATATGTATGACAATGTCTTCAGGTATTTCTGTTACAGGAAGAAAATATCCTAATCGTTGAAATGTTTTTAGTAAAACGAATAATCCTAATTTAGCTACATCTCCTTTTACATGTGGCTTCATCCAATGAATTTCTTCAATTGTAGGAGAATATAGCTCTTGTAATTCTTTTTGGGATGGATTACTTTTCAGTCGAGGATAAGCTGTATCTTCAATACTAGGCATAAAAAAACTCCTTATATGAATTTAACTACTAATACAATCTTTTATTAGTCCATGTTTCGATAAAGGGTCATTCTAGATACACCGGCTTTTTCGGCAGCCTCTGTGATACTTGTTCCTTGTTCTATTAAATAAAATGCATAACTTAATTTTTCTTTGTCTACAGATGGTCTACCAGGATATTTGCCTCTTTTTTTTGCTGCCAGAATCCCTTCTTTTGTTCGCTCTGAAGTTAAATCTCGTTCAAATTGAGAAATACCAGCAAAAACAGTAAACAGCATTTTTCCATGTGCAGTTGTTGTATCAAGCCAGGACTCTTTTAAGCTTTTTAAATTCGCTTCTTTTCGAGAAATGATCTCGGCAATCTCAATTAAATCCTTTGTAGAACGTGAAAGTCGAGTCAGGTCTGTTACTACTACTGTATCTCCATTACGCAGAAACTCTAACATTCTATTTAGCTCCAGACGATCTCGTTTGGTTCCTGTTACTTTTTCAAAAAACATACGCTCGCACCCAGCGTCTATTAGTTGCTGTTCCTGGCGGTCTAAATTTTGATCAATGGTAGATACCCGCATATATCCAAACTTCATATAATTCCTCCTTTTCTGTTATATTGTATCAAAAACGATATGAAATAGGTATTGTTACAAAATAATTTTGTTACATATTTTTGTGACAGCGAGATTGCTAGTTCACTTGACTTCAGTTCTTGATCCCCACCCCTGTCACAAAAATGGTCGTTTTTGTGACAACGGGAATTTTCATTATCGGGTTTTCTTTAGAAAAAATAAAAAAGAATCCACTATATTTGTAGATTCTTTTGAACTACCAATCAAGAGTTTAATTGGAATATATTTGCATATGGCCCCATATTTCGCTTTTGGTTGTCATACCCCTAGATGATTTTGATTTTTCACCATTATCGGTTGCAATAGTATTTGATTTTAATTCAAATTGAAGCTCATATGTATTTCCAGTTAACTCTTTTGCTATATGCGAAATTAAATCTTTATAAGACTTTTCAACCCACTCTTGTTGGAATTCGTTTTTAAAATAAATAGTCAATGAATTTTCATGTATACTGGCTGTCGTTTCTTTGATCCATGTTTCATATGAAGGTCTTGAAATTGTTACTTGTATTTTATCTTTTATTTGATTCCAAATTATTTTTGATTCCTCTTGTCCGGAAGTGAGTTGCTTATTTTGCATATGATGAGTTTGTGATATTGAAGCGGCGTTTGATCCTATTTCAAACCAAATTTGATATTCTTCATTAGTAATTTTCTGTACGGTATTTGAAATTATATTTTTATACTCACCTTCAAGCAAATCATGATGAAAAGCATCTTTACAAAAGATTATTAACTTATTCTCATCTATAATAGCATTTGTATTTCTAATCCATGTCATAAATGTTTTCTCAGCTACTTTTGGCCTTAATGCCTTCTTTACTTCATCCCAGCTATTAAGCCTTTCTTTTTGAACATCTTTCAATTTAGATGGTTCGCCATTACATAAATCAAACTGAATTTCAAACGTCGTATTAAACATTTCTCTTAATGTATGAAATACTAATTCTTTGTAATGAGATTCTAACCAGTCACGTGCAAATTCATTCGGACAATAAATCGTTAATATATCATCCTCTAAATAAACAGTAGTATTAGAAAACCAAGTTTCATATGATGGTTTTGAAATTTGCGGTCGAATTTTTTCCTTTACTTCAGTCCAATTCATTTTCATAATAACTCCCCTCTTTTTGTGGTTCTCTTTCATATAGCTTAATAATATTACGCCTTTCCAATATAAATAAAGTCAATCCGTATCGTTAATAAAATTCAAGCAGCCCTATTATAACAGGGCTGCTTCTTTATACAACTACATTTCCTTCTCAAATAATTTCCCTTGTTTGAAATAGCTCCGGAGTGTAGATCGATTAACTAAAAATACACCAACCAAAATAAAACAAGCACCTATCCCCATTGTAGGGTTTAAAGGTTCTCCTAATATGATATATCCTACAATAATAGCAATTAACGGTGATACATATAACCACGTTGACGGGAATACAGGATTTGTTTTTGATAAGAGCCAATAATATAATCCGTGCCCACCAATTGATCCGATAAAGATAAGATATAAAATAGGCCACTGTACACTCCATGAAGCTAATACAGATACATTCGGTTGTTCTACTATGACGGATACGATTAGTAATAAAACCCCTCCGTAAAACATTTGAATACCATTAATGAGAAATGGTGATACACTTTGTAAATCCGAAAGTATTTCTTTTGAGCGAATAGAGCCTATTCCGTAAAATAACTCTCCTATTATTAAAACAAAACAAGCGATACTCCATATGAGACTTACTTCTTGGTGCGTTCCTGGTAAAGAAACAAAAACAACACCTATTAGTGCGATAATTAATGCTACGAGTTGCTCCTTTTGCAATTTTGTCTTATTTCTCTTTGCTTGTAATAACAAAATCATCATCGGCCCCGTAGCAGAAAGTACAGCAGCTAACCCTGAAGAAATATATTGTTCCGCCCAGTACAAAGTTGCGAATGTCATAAATGTTAAGCAAAAACCAGCATATATAATACGTTTTGAAAATACATGTGGCATAATTTCTTTTCGCTTTAACTTAAATATAATCATCAGAATTACGCCTGCTAACAAGAAACGAATTCCTGCTGAAAGTAATGGTGGCGCTCCTGCTTCAATACCGATTTTTATCGTTAAAAATGTTGTTCCGAAAATAATACATACTAAAATATAATTGAAAATGACCATTTTTCTTCCTCCTTTTTACTCTTAACATGAGTATAGAAGGTATGGTGTATAACAGTGTATCTATGTATATAACAGTTACTTAAAATTGTAGTTGATTCTCTTTATATTTTTCGCTTTAATAAAATAAAAACGAAAAAGGTGAAAGCATGAAGATTGTCCTTCGTAAAGAATCCAACATACCGTATTACCAACAAATATATATGCAAATCGTTGAAAGAGTACAAAGTGGCATGTTTGCGCATGGTGACTCCCTTCCATCTTTACGCTCTATGGCCGAAGATTTGCAGATTAGCCTATTAACTGTTCGTAAGGCATATAAGCAATTAGAAAAAAAAGAATATATACGCATTGAGCAAGGAAAAGGTGCTTATATACATAAAAAAATAAAGAAAGATTTCAAACCAATTCCGTACAAATGGCAACAAACGAAAACGATTAATGTTATGCGATCTCAATATGCAATGAATCAGCACCGAAAATATTACGATTTTTCACAAGCGATTTTATATCCTCGTTTATTGCCAAATCCATTCTTAGCAGATGAAATGCATAAAATACTTCATAAAGACCAGATGATCCTAGCAACTTATGGGCCAGTACAGGGTGATTATGAACTGCGAGTTGAAATAGCAAATTACTTAAGTGAACACCAAAATTTAGTGACCGATCCATCTCAATTATTAATTACAAGCGGAGCACAACAAGGAATTGATTTAATTGCTCAAACATTATTAAAACCTGGTGATATTGTATTAGTGGAAAGTCCTTGTTACAGTGCTGCACTTGATATTTTCATCAATAAAGGTGCTAAAATTATACCAGTTTCTCTTGATAATCATGGAGTTCGCTCCGACTTAATCGATGATATTTGTCAAAGTAAAAATCCCGTATTATTGTATACGAATCCAACTTTCCAGAACCCGACAGGTACAGTAATGAGTAATGAACGGAGAATGGAACTTATAGAACTAGCAGAGCTATATGAGTTTTTTATAATTGAAGATGATTCTTTCGGAGAAATATATTTTGAGGGTGCTACTATTTCCTCTCCTATCAAAAACTTTGATACGAATGGTCATGTAATATATATAAAAGGATTTAGTAAAACGTTAGCACCAGGATTGCGTATCGCATCTCTTATTGCCGATGGGCCTATTTTTGAATGGTTATATGCTGTAAAAGGTTCAATGGATATCGGTAGTCCTTTATTAACGCAAAAAGCACTCCTTCCTTTTTTACGTGCAGAACGTATGAAAAACCATTTAGAAAAATTACGTACGGCTTTACAAATTAGACGTGATATAACTATTGATATGTTATCACCACTTAAAGAATTACGATTTGAAATACCAAATGGTGGCTTTAATTTATGGATTACACTTCCGGATTCCATAGATCCCTTTACCTTATTACAAAAAGCAAATGAAGTAGATGTCTCTTTTTTACCAGGAACAGCTTGTCTATTAAATACCGATATAAATAATAACAAATTACGGATTAGCTATTCAATGTTAAATGAAAAAGATATGTTGATTGGTTTAGAGAAATTACATGATACAATACGAAACTGTATATTATAGAGATAACATTACATGTCTAATAAGAAATACTATCCAAAATGAAAATGTGACTTTTTGGATAGTATTTCTTTCTGCGTTTTTTGTAGTTCAACTTCACTTTCTCTACAAGCCACTATCTTCATTATCCTCCGACTTTCATTACAATTTTACCTCTAACATGTTGACCTTCACTCAAAATATGAGCTTCTCTAACCCCCTCTTCATTAAACGGCACAACTTTACTTATAATTGGTTTTATTTTTCCATGTACAATTAATTTTGATAATGCTTCTAATTGCTTTCCGTTTGGTTTTAGCCATAAAAAACCTGATTTTATCCCTTTTATTTTTTGAATTGGCTCATGAACAATCGAAACTAACACACCACCAGATTTTATAATTTGAAAGCTTTTCTCTTGTACTTCGCCACCTATTGTATCTAATACAATATCGAAATCTGATAGTAATTCTTCAAATTTATCTTTTTTATAATCAATAACGAGATCTGCTCCTAAAGACTTTAAAAACTCTTCATTCTTACTACTTGCAGTTGTCGCAACAAAAGCTCCAAATGATTTTGCGATTTGGATTGCCAAACTTCCAACTCCACCAGCTCCAGCATGAATGAGTACTCGGTCATGTTCTTTTATTTTTGCGTAATCTACAAGACTTTGCCACGCTGTAAGTCCTGCAAGAGTAATAGAAGCTGCCTCTTAGTAGGCATATAAGATACTAAATCCGAGTTTACTGTAATGAATTCAGCATAAGAGCCCTTCCCTATATTTTCAGGTTTCGTAAATACTTTATCTCCTACTTTGAAGTACTCTACCTCTTCCCCAACTTCTTCAATAACCCCAGCTACATCCAACCCTAAAATAATTGGAAATGAAAATCGCAACTGTTCTTGTAAGTCTCCTTTTCTTATTTTCCAATCAACAGGATTAACAGATGTCGCGAGAATACGTATCAATACCTCGTTACCTTTAACAATTGGTTTTAAAACTTCTCTTTCTTTTAATTCTTCAACATTACTATATTGATCTATAACAATTGCTTTCATTTCCATTCCTCCTTGCTATTTATTTTAATAACATACAAATATTTCTCAAATTTTTTTGCCTTGAATGGCTATATACTTATTTTTAGAGGTTATTGCACTATTAATTCCAAAACGAAACTTACATACACCTTAGAATCACTCAACATTGTATTTTTAATGAAATTCAAAAGAAATGGGGAGAACTCTATGACTGAAAAGATATTTAAAATAAACGGTGTTGATATATGTACAGAAAGCTTTGGGAACCTTAAAAACCCAGCTATTTTATTAATTATGGGTGCTACGTGTTCAATGGTTTATTGGGATGAAGAGTTTTGTGAACAGTTGGCTAGCACGGGGAAATTTGTTATTCGTTTTGATAACCGTGATGTGGGATGCTCTGTTACATATGAGCCTGGAACTTCCAATTATACAGTTACAAATATGGCTGAAGATGCAATTGGGGTACTCGATGCTTATCATATTGATAAAGCACATCTATTTGGTATGTCATTAGGTGGTATGATCGCTCAAATTGCTGCTGTAAAACATCCCGAAAGAATTTTAACTTTAACATTACTGGCTACAAGTGTGATAGGCTCTGACGATAACACGCGCGATTTACCTCCGATGGACGAAAGAATTTTAACACATCACGCAAATGGCACGCATTTAGATTGGACAAATGAAAATGTTGTAGCAGAATATTTAGTTTCCGGATCTCGCCTATTATGTGGATCCAAACGAACATTTGATGAAAAAAGAGTCTATAATCAAGTAAAACAAGAAATAGAACGCGCAAACAATCTATTAAGTATGTTTAATCACGCTTTACTTCAAGGTGATGATGCTTATGAAGGTGTGCTTCACTCCATACAAGCACCTACATTAGTTATTCACGGAACAGACGATACTGCACTCCCTTTTGAACATGGTCTCGCACTTATTGATGAAATTCCTAAATCAGTCCTACTAACCCTTGAAGGCGCAGGACATGAAAATCATTCTGATGACTGGGCAGACATCATTCATGCAGTTACTGAACATACATCTAAAATATAGATAAATAACGAATAGAAGGGGCACACCATAATTTGTGCCCCTTCTATTCGTTATATGTAAAAAAGCCCATCACTGTATCCGTATGTATAGTGATGGGCAATACTTATTTTTTTCTATGTTTAAAAAAACGGACAATCTAATTGATCAACAGATTCCCATGATTTTTTTTTTATATTATCGGTGGATTTATTAGCTTCTAGTGGCACATTTTTAAATGGATTTACTTCGACCTTTAATAAAGATGATGGCTCCGCGTATAATGAGAAAACATGGCTACTTGGTATAGCTTTTGACACATCAATATCTCCTACTTGTTTAAAGAGTTGCTGCGCTGCAAAGAAAAAGAAATTGGTTGGGTTTGATTGTTTATTCAGCCATGCAATCATTTCAGGTGATACTGATTTATGAATATTGATTTTTACTCGATCACCACGTTTATATCGCCTAGATCGCATACTTCCACCAACTAACTTATCGTTAAGTTTGTAAATCCTAACTCTTTTTGCTTATGCTCTCTATATTTTGGCGAACAAGTGTAGACTAATAATCCACGTGCATTTGTAAATAACGGATTATCTACAAAGATTACATTTGTTAGTCGTCCTTTTTGTTTTAAAATCATTTTTAAACTGTTTTTAATAATTACTGCGCCCCCGCCATAAATAAATACGTATGGATCGTCTTTCATGTCATCAATTTTGTTTATGATATCCGTTGCGACACGCGCTGCTAAACCTAATAATGCTGGTTGTGATTCTTCAACTAGTAACGCATTTCTTGGGTGCTTTTCATGTAAATAAATTTGGTTAAACTCTGTAATACTATCAATCGTCTTTGTTGGATACTTCCGGTTCCATCTTGTAATAATTTGTAGTAACGTTTCTTTCACACCGTATGATAAGCCCTTACTTAATTGTGGTCTAAAGTTCACACCTAGTGAAACTACTTCTTCTGTCGTCCCTGCACCAATATCAAAAGACAATAAAGTTTTATCAACAAAATCAATTTCTGAAACTTGATTTTGTTCACATTCTATTTTATGTTTCACAACATTTCCTTCTTCATCATATACAATGCCCCACGTACCAGAAGCGCCCTCAGGTAGGCATTTACAATATTCGATTGAAATATTAATTGTCACATCACGTCCGTTAGGATAATGGAACACAACCTTATGATTGCCCATATAACGTTTCGCATTTTCCGCAGCTATTTCTTGTGTAATAAGTTGCATAGGAAGAGCCACAGATAAATCATAACGAATATTAATATGACCAGAAGTTGGACTTTGACGCATAGCACTTACCGCTAAACCAGATAGAATTGTAATAACCATTAACTCATCAGTTGACTTATTTGATTTCTTCTCAACTTCAGTACCTTTTAATTGATCTTGAATGACTTTTTCCCCAACGATATACCGCACGTTATTTAACATTAGTGATGGAGAACTAATGGTCACGTCAATGTGATTTTCTAATTCAGATAATGAAACATCACTCTCATCTAACAATCCTGTAGGCTCTCCTATATATAAAGAATATATACTCGGAATAAAAATAGGGTCTTGCCCTTTCACCATTAACTTCAAACCGTTATTTCCTGCATCAGCACCAGCTTTTAATAGAATAGACATAACTACCCCCTAAATTAATCTGACATCCCTTCCAAATATATGCGAGCCCATTCTTTTACATTCAAATGTAATGTAATTTTTTATTAATCATAAAAACAAAATATCATGTTCTTGCACCATTTATGTAAAAAGTATTTGACATAAAACTTTTCCAATTTTATACTATGGATGTAAAGAGTTTTTTACAACTATGGAGGTGTTATTTCTAATATGAATCGCAAAAATTTCATTTTACTAACAATCGTTTTATCGTTACTTGGAGTACTTATACATGGAGTCTATAAATACATCTCTGAAGGTGCGATTTTAGGTGGAACAATCTTCGCAAGTGCAATAATAATTAGCTACCTCATCAATCATATTACGTGGGGAGATCCAAACGGAGTATCAGAAGAAAGCAAAGATGAAATGGGACAACAAATTAAATATAAAAGCTTTAAAATTTCTTATTTTGCACTTATATGCCTTATGTTTTTTATTTTACTATTATCAGAAGGATTTGCATTCCTATTACTCGATGAAATAAAGAATCTTCCTCTTTTTATCGCACTTTGTTCTTCATTCTTTATTTATCCTATCGTCGAACTTATAGTCGCAAAACAATATAAATAAAAAAATGAGATTTTGTAAAGTGATAATAATGTTATTTAATCCTGATTAAAAAATATAAGAGCCTCGCTACAATATGATTTATCAAGACCTAAATTGAAAAAAGTTAGATAAATTAAAGGACATAACATATTTTATATGACTAATATGTTATGTCCTTTCTTCTTAAACTAACGCACCCTTTAGTTCAATAACAAAAAATAATTATTATTGGTTAACAATTCACACCCCATATTCTTTGAACATTCACTAATTCCATTTCTTTGAATTCAATTCTGTAAATATCAGGTTTTGATGTACTATGTAAAAAATTCAAGTCATAAGCGCTATCGAAATAACCCATCATCAAGGTCATAACAGCCCCGTGAGTACCTATCACTACTTTTTTATCTCCAAAAGTATCTAAAATAGTTCTTTTAAGACTTTTATAGCTCTTCTTTGACAACCTGCATTTGATTCTCCTCCCTTTAGGGGTGATAAACCTAGATGTGAATTCATTCATCTGCCATTGTAACGATACTCTGTAAAATTAAATTGTGACAATCATTTCCATAGTTTAATATTAATGTAGACGTTCCTTAAATACTTTTATCGGAAGGGTTAAAAAATGAATTATGATGAGTTGTCAGAGAAGGGATTTCCTCGGTTCATATGTGAGAGTGTTATAGATAGAGTACCGTTGGACCCGTGGGATATGAAATTTCAATATCTGGATAAACCCCGTTTCGATTATACAGGTCAAGTAGTGGTCGATGATAAACGAGAACAGGACATTGATGAGCATGGTAACGTTACATTAAACGAAAATATCGAAGAAGTTCTTGTTATTGGAGGCGACACCTATGACAATAAAGTATTAATCACGAGATGCGGCTGGGAAGGGCGATGTGTCTCATTGATCTTTGTAATGGAAAGTCATTTTCCTAAAGAAGAAAAGTTACATATCTGGGCTCCAACATTCGACGAACTCTTTGATGCTTTTCTTCAAGACCCATACGGACCTGATACTCATGTTGAGATAATGGAAGAAATGATTGAAAAGATTGGTAACGGAGAAAAATTCGATACCTTTGAGTTAGTTGATAAATACGACCCTTGCAAAGATATCGATTATGATGAATGGGTATTTGCACGATACCCCCAAGACTCCATTGTTTTTCATCCTGCTGTCTATCATGCTTTGATGAGGCAAATCATGATATCAGAAGATGTTGTTTATGATAAACCTTATCATGATGGTCGTAAGCGACCATTAAAGGAATTCAAGGAGAAACTAAATAGAGCTCGTTAAGCAGCCGCTGTGAAATGAAAATAAAGTTGTTTAATTTTTAATTTAAGATACTTCAATATCCTAAAAAATATAACAATAAAGTCGTTTGAAAATCTAAATTTTATTGAACAATCGCTCCCTATACTTAAGTAATGATTGTACTTTTATAGCAACTTCTTTTGGTTTAACTTATTTTCATAAAAATGTTAATATTAGTGAAAATAACTTATTAATAAGGGGACTACTTAATGACGAAGATTGAATTTGGGATTCTAAGTAGCGAAAAAGATGAAAAAGCAATTGTTAAAAATATTAATGACTATTTAGCGTCTCTAAATAGAACATTATCCAAACAAAAAAACAAGAGTATGCTTGATGCTCGGCTTCCTTATATTTACAAACATTTTTATTGGAACCTAAATAAGGCTGAGAGAGTTTATTTCGAAATTTACCCTAACAAAGATATAGAAGGAAAATACAGATTCGAAACAAAGAAGAATTTAAACTGGATAATCTTTTTTAATAAACTAGATCTAGTAACGGGAATTGAAAATCAGGAAAAATATATTAAAGATATATTAGAAGCTACCAAGTTTGAATTTCAATTCCTTAAAGAATCTCTTGAAAGCGTAGAATGACACTATTGAGGTTCAAGTTTCTTTAAAGGCGTTCCTCCATTAAATGGCTCGTTTGATGAATAGTATGACTAACATTTTTAAATACCTTTATTATTTTTCAAATGATTTTATTAAAAATTAAACAACTTTATTATCTGTATACAGCCGCCGAATTATCGGAGTTGACCTATGTATGAGTCGCTTATTAAGCGGCTTTTTTTATTACAGGAGACATTAGGGTGAAAGTTCAACTAATATAGAAATTCTACGCTTTTGCATCAGAGCAATCGGGATGAGCTAGGGAAAGTTTTTCCCTTTATAAGAACACATTTCATGATTTCGCGCTATATTTTCAAAGCTACACAAGAAGCCCATAAATGCGGCAGAAAAAGAATAGGAGGTGTTGTGTATGCAACCCTCCACTTTTTAAATATTCATAATGGATTATACATTAGTTCTGGATTTTTTTGTTATTAAACTAAACTGCCGCGTTAGTTGAATAAGAAGAGAAGAATGTTATTCTCCTTTACAATTTATTGTAAACATCTGCGTAAGCTACTTTCAGTTTTTCCCTTAATTGCTTGTTTTCCTCTTCCAACTTTTGATTTTTTCTTTTTAGGGATCCAATGAGAGCATCTTTGTTGTTTTCGTTCATTTCTCGCTTTACTTGTTTAGGGGTAGGTACTTGTGACTGTTGATTTCGTAATGTTTCAATTCTCGAACGGAAGTCTTTGTTGTTATACAGTGTTGCTTTTGATACATCAGCTTCACTGGATACACTGTTAAAGTTTATTTTTTCATTAGCCTTTATAAGCCTTTTAATGGCTTCATCTACCTTTTGATATGTGTTAGCTTTACGATTGGCATGAATGGCTTTCAAGTGGGCAGAACGGTCATATTTAGCCATTCTTAGCACCTACTCTCCGTTTCATGCGTTCTTGTCTACCAAAGATGATATTTCCTTCTTGTAAGGTATTTAAGATGTTTAGATAGCGTAGAAGATTCTTTTCATTTTTCTCTGCAATATCTTCTCGACCTCGTTGTTTCGCTATCTCAATAGCTTTTGTAGCTGTTTTGACATGAAGTTCATACTTTTGTTGATCTAACTCTGAAAAACCTACCGCTAAGTCTTTACATGGTGTTTGGTTGTCACCACAAGTTAGACATGGGGGTGCTTCCATGTGAGGGCAATTTCCATTTAGACGAGCGTGGCACGTTCCATAAGGGTTGTCCATCGCATTTAGCTTATGGTCTTGCCATAACGCATCCAGTATGTCTGTAGGTATATCTTCTCCTGCTTTGATTTCTTGCACTTCACCGTTTAAGTCGAAATTAAAAACTCCTTGCTTGATAACCGATTCAAATGCTTTTCTTTTTGTATCGTCTAATAGCTTGGCATACCGTAATGTCATTTCGGGAGATGCGTGAGCCAATAATTCTTGTACAGTTAGTATATCAGCACCACCGTTTAACATTTTTACACCGTAAGTGTGACGGAACTGGTGAGTTTTGAAATGAAACAAGTTTCCATTTTCGTCTGTGATGTTCTTTTGTTTGGCTAAAATATTTAGTTGATCTCGAATCCACACTTGCAAATAGGGTTTACCTTTTCGTTGACCACGATAGCGAACAAAAATATACCCTTCGGGATTATTCTCTTGATGACTTAGTTCTTCGGATTTATCAATAAGAACGGCAAGTATATTGGCTAACTCAACGTCTATTGGAATCCGATGCCCTTTTACATACGTTTTTTTAATATCTGTTTCAATCGAATATTGACCATTGAGTTTGACTAAACAATCATTAGTTAAGCCTAATACATCTGATATTCTAAGTCCTGTTTTAAAAGCTATCCAAACAACGGGTTGAACATCTTTATGCAAATCATTGATGTGCGTAAATAATTGCTCTAATACAGAGTCGGGAATATAATCAATTTGGTCAATAGACTTTTTTCGTAATTTTGGTTTATCTTCGGGGGAAATCAATAGTCGCACATGGGTTTCGGGAGCCATTTCATACTCATATCGTTGAATATCTTCAAGAAACTTTTGCAAGGCTGATAATGATGTTATTACATTTTGTTCAGGATACAAGTTTTGATTCCTTGAATTGTTTTTAGCGTATTCATGTAAATATTCAATGTACTTTTCAATATGTGTTCGTTTTAAAGTTTTTAAATCCTTCCATGTGGGTTCTAATGCAAATATAAACGTAAAGAACTTTGATAGATTTATAACATAATTTAGTGCTGTACTCCATGAGAATTTATTTTTACTAATTAACCGTTGTTTACAGTATTTTTTGACTTGTTCTCGAACCTTTTCGTCAATTTTTGAGAAGTCGAGGTAATAACTAACATTACTTTTGTTGTAATCAATACCGTATTTATCATGCAATACACGAACATCCCATCTATCTTTTTCCCATTCTTCTCGTTTATCTGTGTATTGGAATAGAAAAGTGTAAACAGTTCTTAAATGAATTGCTACACTTGATTTACCAACAGTATCTTTGTAAATTATTCTTTTTCTAATTTTTTTCGTATTTATTCCCTTTTCATTAAGCCAAAACAAATACTCACGTTCTGCTTTTTCAATGTCTAAATCCAATAAAGATAATAGTTTAGGATACTTTTCGTTTAAGAACTCCGTCATTCTTTGTAATGGGCTTTGAGTCATAAATATGCTTTTGATTGTCCACAAATCATTAAACAATTGCTGATAATAGACATATCTCACTTCTAAATTGATTGAAGGGTTACTCAATCGAAAACGAATATTTTTATTTGGATAGGTAAAGTTCGCTACGACTTCTTCGAACTGTTTTATTTCACCTACAACGTTAATATTCCACTCGTCATTGACTAAAAAATATGGGGTTTTTATTTGTTCAATTGAAACCGAACCATCTTCATGTACTGTTTTTTCGGGATAAGTTGAAAGTTCTCTTTGTATTCCTTCGTGAAAGCCTATTTCTTCTGTACGAAAACTTTTGATGTGTTTCATTCAGTACCTCCTTTTAGTTATCTTTCTTTAGGTTAAATTCGGATTGTGCTTTATTCCAATCTTCCCGAATATCTTCATTCGAAGGATGTAGGTACAGATTCATTGTTGTTTGAATTTGAGAGTGACCTAATCGTTCTTGCACTTGTTTTATATCCTTTGTTTTCTGATAGTAAATTGTAGCGTGTGTATGGCGAAATAAGTGAGGGTGTAGGTTTATCCCTGTTTTCTTTTTTAAACGCTTAAATAGGGATTCTACGTTCCAATATTCCATTGGTTTTCCTACATCTTTTCCTCGCAGTTTTACAAAAACAAAGTTTGAATCCAATTCTAATTCATCAAGCACCTCATACAAGTAATCATCATATAAATCCATTAAGGACTGCGATACATAAATTTCTCGTTCACCTGTCTTTAACATAGCACCGTTTTCTAATTCCCCACGATCTATCAAACGAATTCGATGTCCCTTTGCATGATCAAAAACAAAATCCTCCATAAAAAGAGCGAGAGCTTCTCCAATACGCAATCCCGTTTCAAATAACAATTGAATCAAGAAAGTGTCTCGTATATTCGTTGTTGCTTGTAATACTTGTTGTACTTGTTCTTTTGTGAGTGTATCTACTCTTTTGCGTGGTTCTTTTAATTTCAATATGTTTCTGATTGGTGGCTTGTCCTGATTTACATGGTGTAAGAAACTTTTGTAACGTGAGTTCCCCCTTGTAAACACTTGTTTCATCAACTTTTCCATCATGTCATTTTTTACTTCTTCGTTTCGAAATAAGTAATCATAGAAGTTTGCTATAACTGTAATTGTAAGGTTAATTGTTTTTTCCGTTCGCTTTGCTTTCTCTTGTTGAAGGGGAGTGACTTTTGAACTCTCATAAGGACTTCTTAACCACCCCACAAACTCTACTAAATCTTCTAACCTAATATACTTATAATCTTTGTTTGTTTCTTTTAAGTAGGTAAAAAAATGTTTTAAGGAATAACAATATGTTTTTTGAGTATTAGGGCTTTTTCCTGTCCTATCTAAATACTTTATATATTTCATAACTGGCATTACAGGGAATCCCTCTTGATCCAATAATATGTATCTCTTGTTGTTATTCTCTATGAGAACCTCTTGTACTTTCATAGCACTCACCCCCTAAAATCATATTAACGCTCGGTCTAAAGACCTCACTACGCCTCCCGCTATGGGCTACGTCCTCCACTTAAAGTGTACATACTTTTCTGGATATTATATACATATTAAACTATATTTTCAATATCTGTATAACTAATCTAATATGTATAAGAAAAGAGGATATATGCTCATATATTGAACATAATATCCTCTTATTAGTTTAGTCTATTTAAATCATATTGTAGTAAGGCTCTTTAAAGTTGTTTAATTTCTAACCTTTTAAATGAGTTTGTAGACAAATTATTGAGATTCTTCTTCTAGAAAATTAAAATCACCATCAATAAGATTCTGTAAATACTCATCAAAGCTGTTTGCAATCACTTCATATTCATCAGGGTCGTGCAAAAAACGGATTATTTGACCACATACACCTTCATCAGAAGGGTTAAAATCAATATAGAGTCTTGATGTTCCACCATTGTTCATACAGTCTGAAAAATGAATATAAGTGCCAGGGAGAAGTCCTTGTGGATTTATCTTAGAATCAACAGCATCCTCTTCATCTTGGTATTCTAAAAGATAGGAGACGTCTTCTCCTTCTTTTGAACTTTCGAGCATCTGCTGTGTAGAAAGTAAATAATATGGATACTCTTCAACATCTGAACCTAAAATACATACCGCAACTTTGTTTTCTCCATATTTCCGCCAATATGTACCATCGATATTTTCAAGTAAAGAGATTAATGATTCTGGACAATTCGGATATTTCAACCTTAATATATCAATATCCTCTTTTGTAGCACCGCACGCTTTATTTAGTGCTTCGAGATCATATGTTGATAATGCTGCTCTCAAGCCTTCTAAAAATTTGTTTACCAAATTCATTATTTTATCCTCCCAATAATCAAATATAAATTTTTTAGTCTATATACTTAACATAAATAAGATTTGGCCTTTAACTGTTTTCACATCTAATTTAATTAGTACTATTACGCTCTAGCTCTTCTCGATTAAAGTATTGTTCTAGTAACTCTTTACCTGTTTTGATTGTAGTATAGTACTCTCCACCATACAGTTTCCCTTCTGATGGATTGTGAAAATCTTCGTATTTCTTGAATTCTTCATTTTCTTCAAATGATTTCTTTGCAAGGTCCATGTCTTCTGCTTCTATTTTAGCAAACAATCTACCTATATCGAATACCCCTTCTTCATCAATACTCTCTTCTAAAAGGTAGTGTTCCTCTTCCTCTATAGGTGTTAATTTACTTTTTGTAACAGAATATAAATGTTTCGTTTCTTCTACTTGTACCATGATAAAAATCCAACCAACTCTTACAACCGTACATGGTGCCAACCCTTCAAATGTAAATGCAACTACCTTTTGGTCTTTCACAAATTTCCCCATCTTACCTACCCCTTAATTCGTTTATTTTATACTATAACCATAGTCTCTTAAACATTTATCTGCTCTAAGTGAATCTCATCTTTTTATATTTACATTCCTTCAACTATCGTTTTTAATTTATTCACAGTCCGCGAATTCCTAACTGTAGCTGGTGTATGTAGCTTCTGAAACAGACCCATTAATTTAGAATTTCGAATGCTATTTTTGAAAAATAAATACACAACTTTTTCATGTATAAAACAATCTTCAGTCTCATTTTTTTGCTTAAGCAGATGATCTTTTTCTTTTTCAGAAAGTTCATTTGCTAAGAAGGCAACATGTATACTTTCCCCTTCTAACAATGAATCGGCTTCATAGGGGCATCTTTTTATCATATTTATAAATTCCTCATGTGTTCTTAACATGACTGGAACATCAAAACCAAAAACGTTTTTAATTTCCGATTGTATTCGTTTATTTAAAAAATCAATATCTTTTTCAAATTCGAACACGATATTACCGCTTTGAATATATGTTTTTACTTGTTTTAACTCTATTGATTCAAACATTTGTTTTAATTCCGCCATTTTGATTACCTTATGCCCGCCTACATTGATTCCTCTTAGTAATGTAATATAAATTGTCATATTAATCTTCCCCATTTAAATGAGCTGAACAATTGAGTTGATTTTCACTCGCATATTTCTCGGATATTTGTTTTAATTCCTCTAACATATCATGTATAGATAATACCTCAAACAAAATGATAGATTCGCTTGAAAAGTGATGATGATATTGATTTGGTTTACAATGTCATAAATCATTTTTATAATCCCAAAATTTTTTGTCTAATTCATCAATCAGTTTAAAATGTTCTTCATCTATTTCATTACAATTATTTCTTAATATAGAAATTACAGAATGAACCGTTCGCTGTAATATCTCTTTTTTATTTTGTGACCAGTCCCATGTTTCAATTGGTGCTCGAGCTAAATTATCTATATGATAAATAATTTGCTGCAATATATGGAGTTGCTTCTGCATGGCTAAAAAGCTTCTCATTTCCTTCTTTGTATGTCGATGATATTTCCAATCTTTTTGTTCATATTGAACAAATTGTACCGCTTTATGTAATGATAAATTTAAATTAGATAGATTATGAGTTGTCTCTTTCGTTATAACTTTCCCTTCAATTAATGCATTAAGCCATTCCTCCATAATATTTGCCGTTTTAACAAATAGCTCCTCTGTACATCCCGAAATGGTTTTAAGGTAGTGTGGTGGAAAAATGAAAAAATTCACTAAAGTAGATACTATAATACCAGTAGATGTAGTAGCTAATCGAATTAAAAATGCAGTGAAATAATGATCTGCCGTAATCGGGATCATTGCAACAGCAGTTAATGTTGCGACTAACGTTCCCGCATGTAACTTTAGTTTTTGACATGTAACGATTGTAAACATCGCTGCTAACGCATAAGAAAGAGCCTGATGACCTAGGGAAAATGTGAAAGTCATTGCATACGCCGATCCAATTGTTGAAGCTGGAAAACGAATTAGCCCTTTTTTTATAGAATCCGTTGCAGTTGGCTCAATCGTTACAATAGCCGTAATGACAGCAAAAATAGTGGGTATATTGAAAAATTCACAAACTAGAACTGTAAGAAAAACTGCTATTCCGGTTTTTATCACCCTTCCTCCAACAATATTCCATTTTCTAACTTGATTCATTTTGTATTTCCTTCATTTCTATTTCATTTATATATATACTCTACATTATATATCGTACTAAATAAAAAAACTTACTACTTTGTTATGCAAGAGTAAGTTTTTTTTATCGTTATTTCATGATGGACAAATGCATTATAATTTGTTGACCAATTGGTCCCATTCTTCTAAAGCCTTTATCTTGGAAGCCGACTTTTTCATATAAATTTTGTGCAGGAATATTTTTTTCATTCACAGCAAGTACAACTTCATTTTTCATCGGAAAATAACGTTTTACAAACTTTTGTAATAAAGCCAATGACTTTTTAGCATATCCTTTTCTTTGTCTATTTTGATTTATAGAAAATGAAGTTAAAAGTAGAGCGTTTTCATTATCTGTGAACTCCTGTACTCTATCTCCCGTTTGCAAGGCGAAAAGACCAACAGGTACCCCATTGTAATCTAAAATAACAATCACATTTTTTGTTCGATCACTTTTTGCTTTCTCCAATAATTCACCTGGATCTGATGTGAATTGAACTTGTTCACTTGGTAAAGTAAATGTTTGTATAACTTCTTTATATTTCTCTTTATACGGAACTAATTGAATTTCCCCTGTATGTATGTTCATGCTAAACTCTCCCATTTTTCAACTTATTAACTTAAACCTTGCTGCGCTTTTGAATGCACTTTTCCATCTAAAAAGGTAATTTCAACTAATGAAGTTGGATCGCTTCCCTTCCATAAAAAAATTTGTTTAATTTGTGTAGAATCTTCTACACCTTCTTCTATAAGTAAATTACCATCAAAACCAATTACATCTTTCACTTCAATATAAGTCATTCCTTCATTTATATTCGAGAAATGATTTATATTGATAGACTCTTTCTTCTCACTTTCCAACACAGTAGAAGAAGTCGCTGTTTGTTTTTTCATTTCTTTCTTTTGTTCACACGCTGTCATACTGAAACCTAAGCATAAACTACATACTATTAATGCGCTTTTTTTCATCATAACAGTTGTCCCTCCCATCATAATTAAACCATATATTTCCTTAAAAATAAACTGAATATTAAATATTATATTAAAAAATCCCCGTACAATTAAGTACGGGGTTAACTTTATTTATTCAAATGATTATTTGATTGGTCATTCTGTTCTTTTCTTAGTTCTTGTTCTTCATCTTTTGGTAATTGTTTATCATTATCTTTAATTGGATTCGTTTCTCGATTTTCAATCATGTCATTTGGAACTTGTGGCATTACTCGGCCAACAATTGCTGCTAACTCATCAAGTATACCTTCACCTGTTTTTCCTTTTTTTATTTGCTTTCCAATTTGTTTGAGTCGTTCATACGTATCAACATCCGCTACAACGACTGCATTAGCACCATCCGGATCGTTTTTTAAACTTTCTGCCACAGAGTATTTAATGGACTCAACACGAGTTCGATCGAGTTTCGCTTTTACATCAATACCTACAATAGCATATTTGCCGACTACTACGGCTGTTGCATCATTCACACCTGGCACACTTGCGGCTAAAGATGCTAAATGGTCCGCCGCTTTTTCATTTGGCTTATTTGGTTTGTTTGTATAATTAACATTTTTCATCGAAACATTTTTTTGCTCTGGTTTTTCGTTTGGATTGTCCTTTTTTCCAATACTGCATCCTGTTATAAAAAAGCAAAGCATCAACATATATATTAAGATCTTCATTATTCTCACCACTTTACTATTAAAGTTTAATCATAAATTTTTTCAACAGCTTGCATTTTCTTCACTTTTTCCTCTGCTCCACTATTTGCATTAATGAAAATTTGGTACGTATCTTTCCCTAAAGTACCTACAAATTCATAGCAAAGTACTTCATTATGCAAATCATTTACAACTACGGCTTTACGTTCTTCCATAACTTTAACATCGGGATTGATTTTCTTTCTTGCTTCTGCTGCAGTTAGCTTTGCGGAGGGAACTGTTCGTTTTTGGTGTGATGCTAAATATTCTTTTGCAGAAAAACCAACGATAGAACCATCATCTAAAGCAATTTTCATTTGAATTGCTTCTGGATAAATTCGTATACCATTCTCATTTACTACATACGTAAATACACCAACGTTATCATATTGTGAGCTATCAAAAAGCTCCATATTATTAAACTTGTGGTCCTTTAAAAATTTCAAACCTTTACTTCCTGCATCGTTTAAACTAATTTTCTGTTCTTTAATTTCTCGGTTATTCATAACCCAAATTGGATATCCGCCTTTTCCGGTAATATCCATATAAAACTCATTATTCGTTGCTGGATCTTTAATTTTCACACTATAGAAAGATTCTTTCGCACCTTTTCCGCTTTTCTCAACATCTACTTTTTCATTTCCTTTTAAATTCAAAAATGATTTTGCGATTTTCGCCGCTTCATCTTTAGAAATTGCTTTTCCTTCTGCTTCAAATCCGCCTTTTTTATTTTTTTGCGCACTAGTAAAGGTCGGTCCGAAGTTTGTAGACGAATACGATGTTACGTTTTTCTCTACTGTTTTTAATCCATCAATAATTGTATTGTCTGCAGGATCATGATTTGATGCGAGTGCCATCTCAACATCCATCCAGCGTAAATTATTTTTCAAAACAAGATGTTGTACTTTTCTTAGTTCATCTTGTATATTGCCTGCATTTGAATATAAAGTTTCCAACGTTTTGTATTCTTGATCATTTAACGGCTCTTTTTCTAAATCACGAATGGCTGCACGGTAACTAAAATCACCGATATTTGCTAAAAATTCTTCCGTTTTATTAAAAGGCATTAATGTTAAAGGCAGTTGTCCTACATCCGAACGAGCTACAGATGTTATTCTCCATACGTCTGCTAATGCAGGTGATAAAGATGCACGTGAATTCATCGCAAGCGTTGTTCCAATTTTGTCGTGCAATAAATCAACCTCATACGCTAAATCATGAAACGCACGTTGATAGCTATTTTCTGCTCGAATTAATACTGCATTCTTCTCTTGGTGCTCTTTATAGCCCCAGTATCCAGTTCCAACTACACCGATTGTTAATAATACGATTACAATACCTCGTAACACAATTCCACCTCCGCTCTATTTACAGAAAATATGTTTCCCAATCTTTTTAATTTGTGGACGAGTCCAAATCCATTTACTTGTTGCGGTATCTGGATTGAAATAGTACAATGCATTTCCTGTTGGATCCCATCCATTAACTGCATCTAATACAGCTTTTTTCGCTGTTTCATTTGGCGTTAAATATATTTGTCCGTCTGCTACCGCTGTAAATGCTCTTGGCTCAAAGATTACACCCGAAACGGTATTTGGGAATGATGCACTTGTAACTCGATTTAAAATAACCGCAGCTACTGCAACTTGCCCTAAGTACGGTTCACCACGAGATTCTCCATATACTGCGTTTGCCATAAGCTGAATGTCATTTTGAGAATAACCATTTGGAACATTTGTCCCTTTATTTTGAGATGGTTTATTTTCTTGTGCAGTACCACCACTATTTCCTTTATTCGTTGTCGTTCCTTTATTAGCTGTTGACTTGTCATACTTCGTTGCTTTTACTAGCATTTGCTTCGTTTTAGCTCCAGTTAAACCATCAACAGGTAATCCAAATTTCTCTTGAAAATTTCGAAGTGCCCAGTATGTACCCCATCCGAAAACACCATCCACTTTTCCCGTATAAAATCCGTTATATTTCAAACGAGATTGCAGTTCAATGACATCTTCGCCAGATGCTCCTCTTTGAATGACTTGATTAGAAAAAGCTTCAACATTTTTTAGTTGTATACTACTGACCATCAAAGATAGTCCTATGAACGCAAGTAAAACTGCTATTTTAAAAATAGCTTTTTGGCGCATGATTTTCCCTCCTTAATTATGTAAATGATTTCTTGGTTATGTTTTGTAAAAGCCTCGCTTTTATGTAAAGAAGACAAAAAAATCCAAACTCATATCGTTGAAAAAATATGTAAACAATATAAAAAAAGATAAAAGGAGTTCATCATGAAAAAATTGTTAAAGCGTATCGCACTCGTCATTTTGTTCATAACTACATGTTCAAATATATATACTGTCCCATCAATTGTTCATGCGCAGCCTCCGTATGCCAAATGGGGGAAACTTGCTGTAGAAAAGACGAAAGAACAATACCCAAAAGCGGAGATTATTGATTACCTTCATATAGGTAGAAAACCGAAAACCGTTCAAATAACAGTTGAAAAATTTAAATTGTGGCTACGTGAAGATGGAAAAGAATATGGTGTTTTTGTTGATGTAGAATTTGAAACGAAAACGGAGAAATTTATAAAGATGTCATTTCAGAAGACGAGTAGATAAAATGAAAACCCCACTGTTTATATTTTAAACAGTGGGGTTTTTTTTACATTTATTTATAAATTAAGTAATAAGGTAACGAAACGCTAGAAGATTTAATCGTAATCTAAAAGTAATATCATTTTTACACTCCTCATACTTGCTCTTTCATTAAATGTAATTAGAATGCTCATGTATATGCTCAATAAATAATTTCAATGGAACGAGTCCGCGTTTTGGCATATGACTACTTATTACAACAACAAGCTCTAGCTGCGGAATGATAACGATGTATTGTCCGCCATATCCCATAGCAAAATACATACAATACGGTATGTGAAATCTTTCGTTATTCAATACCCACCAGTGATATCCATATCCCCGACATGTTCATACGTTTCAAATAGAGGTGTACTTGATTCTTCTAACCATTTCGAGGATACAATTTCATTCCCCTGCCAATATCCATTCTGCAAACATAATATTCCGAGCTTTAATAAATCTTTAGATTTCATTTTCATACCGAAGCCGCCGACATGTATTCCTTGGGGATCTTGCTGCCACTCATATTCAGTAATTTCTAATGGATCAAATAAATATCTTTTCGCAAACTGTCCTGTCGACATTCCAGTAGCTTTTTGGATAATGTAACTAAGTAAATGCGAAGAACCTGAGTTATAATTCATTTTTGTAGCGGGTTTTTCAATTATTGGTTTTTCTAATATGTACTGCACCCAGTTTTCCGATTCTACAAAATCATTTGGGAACACTACTCCATTTCCGAACTCTTTCCAATCCTCACCTGTTGTCATCGTTAATAGATGATAAATTGTTAATTCGTTTTTTTCTTCTGATATATTTGGAATCCATTTTGTAATTGGTGTATGTATATCATTTATATATCCTTTATCGATTGCAATACCTACTAATATGGACACAATACTTTTTGTAATCGAATTTATTTTATATAAATTACTTGCACATTCTATCGTTTTATAATATTCATTTGTTAGCTCACCTTTTTGATAAACGAGAAATGTATTTACTTTTTTCTTTTCAAATTTATTTTCTAGTTGCTTGAAATCCAACACTTTACCTCCAATTAAATCATTACCTTATTTATTATATCTTGTAGCTTTAATTAAAACATAAATGTGTTCAAATAAAAAACAAACCTGCCAGTAATAAACTGACAAGTTTGTTTTTTATAATTTCGTACGAACATTCCAAAGCTCTGGGAAGAAACATTGATCAAGTACCCTTTTCAAATAAGATACACCAGAAGATCCACCTGTTCCCATTTTATGACCAATAATACGTTCTACCGTTTTCATATGACGGAAACGCCATTGTTGTAGCCAGTCTTCAATATCGATTAATTTTTCAGCAAGCTGATATAAATCCCAATATTTCTTCACATCGGCATACACTTCTATCCATGCCGCTTCTACCGTTGCATCTTCTTCATAAGGCTGCGTAATATCACGGTTTAACACATCTTTATGAATAGGGAATCCTTCTTTTACAAGAGCTTGAATTGCGACATCATACAAACTTGGTGTATGTAGCGCTGTATGAAGGCGAGCGTGTAATTCTGGGTCTTTTTCATAAATTTTTAATGCGTGCGGCGTTTTATAGCCAAGCGCATACTCAATCATACGATATTGATACGATTGAAAACCAGAAGCTTGACCGAGTGAATCACGAAACTCAATGTACTCTGATGGCGTTAATGTCGCAAGAATATCCCAAGATTGAATAATTTGCGACTGAATTTTTGATACACGTGCTAACATTTTAAAAGCTGGTTGTAATTTATCATTTTTAATAGATTCGATTGCTGCGTTTAACTCATGTAAAATAAGCTTCATCCAAAGTTCACTTGCTTGGTGAATCACGATAAACAACATTTCATCATGATGATCTGATAATCTCTTTTGAGAAGATAGTAAACTATCTAATTGTAAATACTCCCCGTACGTCATATTCTCTTTAAAGTCCGTATGAATTCCTTTTTCCATAATTACCTTTTCATTTTCTTTCATATTAGCCAAACGCCCCTTTGCCCCTTTTTATATAATTCTACTTATATTGGTCTAATAACTGCTCGAACTGGACTTCCATCTGCATCTGTTAAGGCAAGTGGTAATGCGATTAATTCATAATCACCGTCTGCTACATTATCTAGTACGACATTTTCTAAAATGTGTATACCATGTTTAAACAATTGGTGATGCGCTGCTAATTCTTTATCGTCTAATGGATCTACTGATGGTACATCTACCCCAATTAAACGAATTCCCTTTTCAGAAAGAAATGGTGCTATATCAGCACGTAAATGCGGGATTACATCTGGGAATTCATTCGCTTTACGATGTGAAGCTGTGCGTAACAACAAGCGTTCTACGCCTTCTAAATGAAAGGTTTCTAATTCCTTTTTCCCAATGCTTTCAAGATTAGAAACATCAATGATCCGCGCTGGACCGACATAAACTTGAACATCTAAATCTATTACTTTCTTTCCATCATTATCAAAATGAAACGGTGCGTCAATATGAGTACCTGTATGAATACTCATCGTTAACTTTCCGACATTTACTGAGCCACTCTCTTCTTTTGACCATGAAACTTCATACGAGAACGGTGTATCACCTGGCCAAGTAGCAATATCATTATTTAGCGGTTGTGAAATATCAATCCACTCTGATGTTTTCATGCTCATGCCACAACCTCTCGCTTATTTTCAAACTGCTTATACTCTTCATCTTTCATAATTTTCTTTAATATTTGTACAGATTTCCACACTTCTTCGTATGTGTTATATAAAGCGACCGGCGCAAGTCTTACTCCATTAGGTGCACGGAAATCAGGGATAACTCCATTTGCTTTTAGCGCTTTACATATGCGTGCTGCTTCTGCATGCTCTAAATAAATATGCCCGCCTCGTTTTTCATCTTCTAATGGATTTCCAATTGTAAATCCAAAGTCTTTTAATTCATGATTAATTAAATTAAGCATGTATCTTGTAATATGTAGCGATTTTTCACGTAAACGTTCTATTCCAGCATCTTTAAATATTTCAAGAGAACCGATTAAAGGTGCAGTACTTAATACGTGAGGTGTACCAATTTGATAAGCACCTGCATGATCAGCTGCGGTTAAAGTATGTTCCATATCAAACTGCTTATCTTTTCTAGAACTAAACCAACCAGATAATCCTGGAAGTCTATTAAAATGCTTTTTATTTATATAAAGCCCCCCAACTCCACCAGGTCCTGCATTTAAATATTTGTAATTACACCAAATTGCGAAATCAACATTCCATTCATTGAAATGGTGCGGAATAGAACCAATTGAATGGCATAAATCGAATCCGATATGAATACCACGCTTATGTGCTTCCGCTGTTAAACGTTTCATATCAAGAATTTGACCGCTTCTATATAGTACAGAAGGTAATAAAATTAACGCGATATCATCTGTCATTGCATGAATAATATCATCTTCAGAAAGTGTTCTACCATCTCGGCTCTTCACTCGTACTAAATGCTCATCTGGATCTAATCCTTTTAAACGAATTTGACTTTGAAGTGCATAAATATCTGATGGAAATGTTAATTCATCAGCAAGAATTTTTGTATGTATTCCTTTCGGCTCATAAAATGTCGCAATCATTTGGTGTATATTCGTCGTCGTGGAACCGGTTACAATTGTTTCTTCCGGTAAAGCTCCAATAAGAGGTGCAGTCAATTCACCTAATTTCTCTGAAAGGAAAAACCACGGATGCTCACCTTCAGTCCAGCCGTCAATTCCATACTCTTTCCATGAATGTAGCAACGTAAGTAACGATTTCTCTGCTCTTTTTGAAAGTAGTCCTAATGAGTTTCCATCTAAATATATTGTTCCTTCTTTTTTATAGAATTCAGTTTGAAAATCTTTCAGTTCATCATGTTTATCACATTCAAGCGCATATTCATAAGTTGGTTGAAATGGTTCTTTATACATGGTGTCACCTTCTTTTAATTTTCTTTTTATTCTAACTAATTGAAATATATCACCTTAGTTGATATAACGTCAATGATATTATGTCAGTTGACTTTATATATGCATTTCTTTTACAATACTGTTATATTTTCAGATATTTCAGTACAAAGAGGTGGTTCTTTGAAAAACAATACTCTTTCATCAAGAAAACACCGCTCCTTAGAAACAAAGAAGAAACTATTACACGCTGGTTACACTATTTTTATACATAACGGATTTCAAAAAACGACTATTACACAAATTATTAAACATGCAGAAACTGGTTATGGAACGGCATATGTATACTTTAAAAACAAAGATGACCTCCTTATCGTTTTAATGGAAGATGTCATGAATCAATTTTATGATATTGCTGAGCGCTCCTTTTCACCTCAAACGAAAGAAGAAGCACATAAAATGATTCAAAATCAAGTTAGAGCATTTCTACAACTAGCAGAAAAAGAACGAGCTATATTGCAAGTTGTACAAGAAGCAATCGGATTATCAAAAGAGATACGTCAAAAATGGGACGAGATACGGGAACGCTTTATAAAAAATATTACGCAAGATATTACATACTCTCAAGAAAGTGGATTAGCTCATACTGAATTAAATGAAGAAATTGTAGCACGTGCTTGGTTCGCGATGAATGAGATGTTTCTTTGGACGATTGTGAAAAATAATAAAGAATTAGAATTAGGAGAAATTGTGCATACATTGACGGAAATGTATACGACTGGGTTATATAAATAGCACACTCATTTATATAGGTGTACTATTGTATGGTTTATAAAAATATTTTATCTGGTTATGGTGATGCTAAAAGTGTTTTTTTAAATAACGGGAATGTTTTAGCAATATTTCCAAGGTAAGAAAAGCGAACATAGTCTTACCACATCTGAGATTGCTTATTGGATAACAAAAAGATTTTGTATTGATAAAGAAATGTACCAAACAGCAACTACTATTTTTAATGAGAAAACTTCAAAAAATAAGCTGTTACTCAACATGTTAAGTAACAGCTTATTTTAAATATTTCATTAACGATACAGCAATACAAAATAGCGATGTAAGTAAAAGTAACAGCCCCATATCCTTATTCCCTTTTTCCCCCTTCTTAACGTTTTGTATCCCCATACTAGCAAGCATAAAACTTAACAATAATTGCAAAATAAGCATACTTTGCTTCGAATCATCATTCCAACTGTAAATAGAATAGCCCATTACAATAATAGCGAGTATGAATGTAGTAATTCTAATCATAAAAACACCCCCTATTTAATACTATTGTTTTAACCTACTTACAATCCCAACTATAAATTTATATTCAATCCTCCTCTTTTTAACTTTCTTAAACCCTTCTTTCGTATCAAAAATAAAACACGTTTTCCGAAACCAAATTCGTACATATAAAGACTCAAAATAAATAGGTTTTATAATTCCTCGTTCCTCAAATTCAGTTCCATCTTTATTTTCAGTTTCCGTTCGAACGAACCACCTATTTCCGAAGCCAATTTCAATATACTTCACATAAGTCCACCTGCCGAAAATTATTTTCTAACTATTCTATTATTTCCCCGGCAAGCGCACATTCCGACAGAACATGAGCCCACAAAGAAAAAGTAGATTACAAAAATCTACTTTATAGCTTATATTTTTGCATTCGTTTATAAAATGTACTTCGAGGTACATCTAATAGTTTTGCAGCTAACGAAACATTTCCGTTCGTCTTTTCTAACGCTTCAATCATGCTATCACGCTGTATTCTTTCACGGAAATTTAATGTATGATCTGCTTTATTCTCAACTTGCAATTCAAGTTGATGTTGATTTCCCATCATAGTTTGTAATAAAAAAGAGATTTGTTTTTCGCATATTTCCCGTCCTTGCGACAAAATGTAAATACGTTCTAACACATTTAATAATTCTCGAATATTTCCGGGCCATGTATGTTGTGAAAGTTGATTACAAATACTCTTTGGAAATACAACATTCCAATTCTTTCGTCTACAAAAATCTTGTATGAAGTACGGAATATCCTCTTTTCTTTCTATTAACGATGGAACATAAAGTGGATAAACATGTAAACGATAATATAAATCTTGACGGAATTTCCCTTCTTCTACTAATCGCAGTAAATCTTTATGTGTCGCAGTAATAACACGAATATTTACCGGTACCTCTTTTGAACTGCCAATTGGGGTTACTGTTCGTTCTTGTAAAACACGCAATAATGCGACTTGCATCTCTGGTGGCACTTCACCAATTTCATCTAAAAATATTGTTCCACCGTCTGCTTGTTTGAATTTCCCTTTATATCCTTGACGTCGCGCACCTGTAAACGCACCTTCAGCATAACCGAATAATTCACTTTCCATTAATTCTTTCGGCAATGAACCACAGTTAACAGCTATAAAAGGACCATTTTTTCTTGGACTATTTTCATGAATCGCTCTCGCTACATATTCTTTCCCTACACCTGTTTCACCACAAACATATACACTAGCGTCAGTTGGAGATACAAGCTTAATTTCTTCTAAAGTATGTTGAAATGCATTGCTTGTCCCAATAACTCCAGGAAAAGTAATTCCGTTTACAAATGGGGAAGTAGAAAATAAATTCTCTCGCTTATTTTCTTTTACATAAATACATTTCCCGATCATTCTTTCATTACTATATACTGGTACTTCTAATTTAGGTTTCAATCCATTTCGCATTAAATCTTCAAGTTTCATTCGTGACCAATTAGAAACTCGTTCTCGAACCTTCTTGCTTGCAGAAACGATAACATCACGATGATTACAAATGATAACTTGTTCATCACTGTCAATTACATCTAAAAAACGATGGATTAAATGTAATTCATTTTGATGCACTCGAATACTACATTCACGTTCAATCGCATGTGCAATCGAGGTTACCATCCCGAGCATATACGGATGTGAAAATTCAATTGGACAAGAGAAATCTAGAACTCCAATTAATTTCCCGTCATCATTATGAATGGGAGCGGCCGCACAGCTCCAGCTATGAGATGCGACAGAATAATGCTCTGTACCACTTATCATAATAGCCTCTTCAATCTGTAACGCGGTTCCTATCGCATTTGTACCAACAGCTGCTTCCGTCCATTTCACACCTTCAATGAAGTTAATATGTTTCGCTCGTTTTAACGTTTGTTGATTTCCACTTAGCGATAGAACGTAACCGTCTGGATCAATTAATAATGCCATCATTTGCAGTTCATCAATGATTTTCCTCATATTTTGTAATTGAGGTATTGCTATATCAAGGAAGATTTCACTCTTTTTCTTTTGATCCTGAAAAATATAATAAGACAAAATTTTCTGACCTTTATTCATATGAGGATTCACATTTGCTTGTTTACATCGATGCCATGACTCTGAAATTCTTTCGTTTATACGGTTCGAATCAAGGACTCCTTCATCAACAAACTTTTTCCATGTATGTAAGTAAAACGGTGAAGCTAACATTGTATCATCTCCCTATTCATTGTTTTGGAGATCTGTAAAAACATACTTTTATTATAAAACTGAATAAAAGCGTTTTCAATAAAACTAGAAAGACGACACAAATATGTTAATAATTTGAATATCCTAATTCGCTTCTTTATTCTTTTTTAGTAAAACTATATTTTGTATAATGGACGCAAAGAAAATACAGAACCAAAACCACTTTTGTGGAGTGCCGTTTATAAAGAAAACTATCACCGCTATTGCAAATAAAATGGTAGATGCTAAACTAAAATATAATTTTGTTTTAATTCTCATTATCCATCACTCCTCTATCACTTTACAGTACATATTAACTCTTCATTTTTTAACTCTACTATGTACTTCTGTAAAACATATTCTCTTCCGCCATGTTTTTCATACCAATCATGTATTCTTTTAACATGCATCTTATCACTTCTAATTTTTGTTTCAATTTCTTTATACTGTTCATAAATATCATATTCCCATATGGCAAACACTTCAGTCGTGTCATTCTTATTATCTTTCATCCAGCGCCCTATTAGCCTAGAGCCATGCTTTAACTGATTAGGTAAGTTCGTGTTATTGAAATGATCATTAAATATTTTAATAAATTCATTTTTTACTATATAGTACTTTCTTCTATAAAACATACATTTCCCCCTCTTTTATGAACAGACTCAAATACACCTTCCCATTACAACCGTATTATAATACCTCCCATCCAAAAGCCTTTTATCATTTTTTAAAATACCTTCTACTTCAAAACCTAATTTTTTATAAAGTTGAATAGCTTTTTCATTTGTCTCTAACACTTGCAATGCTATCTTTTTCACTTCATTTTCATCAGCCCACTGAATAGATTGTTGCAATAGACTCTTACCGATTCCATATCCCCAAAATTCTCTTAAAATACAAACACCAAATTCTACCTTATGGGATAATCTCTTCAAATTTGATCCTTCACATCTTGAAAATCCTGCGATTCGGTTGTCCACTTCTGCAACTAAAAAGAGATTTTTCGTCTCTTCACTATCTGTTTTTATTATTTTTTGAAAACCTATCTTATCTATAAATCCCTCTCCAGCTTCTCTATCCATATTTTCAGTTTCGCCATCGATCTGAACTCTAATTTCCGATAACTGCTCAGCATCCGTTTCAGATGCAGAACGAATTGTATAAGTTAATCCATTTATATGAAACTCTTGTCCTTTTATAATCATTACAAACTCCTTTTAAATGCAGTCTATTGATGCTATCAAAATTTCTTTGCCTTGTTTCTCAAATTGTTGAATCGTTTCTTTACTAGTCTCTTCATCTGTTATAATAAGGTCAATTTCTCTCAGTGACTCTCCTTTTATAAAGCAATTTGTTCCGAGTTTATTATGAGGAGCTAAACAAATGTTTCTTCTAGCAATTTTACTTACTGTTTTTCCAAAATAAGCAACTTCCGAAGTTGCAGTACTTATACCGTTCAATGAAATGCCACCACCTGTAGAGAAATAAAGATCAATAGATAATCTACTTATCATTTCAGAGGCAAGTGTATCTGTCATATTTCCTGATGGTTTCACCTTTCCACCAATTAAGTACGTTTCTACATTCTTAAACTCCCTTAACTTACTAGCAATTTCTAATGCATTCGTAATCACTGTAAATGATGTTTCAGGTAAATACTTTAACATCGCATAATGAATAGATGCCCCGCCAATAAAAACGGAATCTCCTTCTTGTATGTAGGATGCAGCAACTTTTGCAATCACTTCTTCACCTAGTGAACTATCACGATAACGTTTCGATGGTTCAGCAGTTAAATTCCTTACTCTAGTAAGTTCGATTGCACCTCCATGTGTTCTTTTTAACAAGCCATCCTTCTCCATAATAGATAAATCTCTTCTTATAGAATCAATAGACATATCGAGACTTTCCGCAAGATCTTTAGCAATTACCCTTCCATCTTTCTTCAGTAACTCTAAAATTTTTTCTCTACGCTCTTCAGTAAACATGTTCCCACCACCATTATTGAAAATTCAGAAATTTAATCTTTATTTTAATTATATGCACGCCTCTTCCGTTTTACAATATTTTCAATTCTTATTTATTCCGTTTTATACAGTATTCTCCCTCTTTCTATCCTTTTCAACTTGAAAACTTCACCAAAATAATTAAATAATATGTATTTATATATAGATAGCAAAGCTGCCCTTTAACAGATATATATTGGAAACTTGATAATTTAGCATCTAAATAAAAAACAGTCCTATAAGACTGTTTTTTATTTGTAAAGTTATAAACTTTACTAGTTACCTATCTCAAGCAATACGTCTTTTGCACAAATCGTCACTTCTTCAAATGGGCAATCAAATAAAACACCCAATTCGAAACCCTCATTAATAAGATCTATTTCATGACATAACCACCAAGCACCTTCAAAATGTTCCGGAATAGAACATTTCGTTACGCCTGTAAAAGTTACTTCCAGTTTATCAAATTCACTGAAAGTACCATTGCAATCTAAAGTTATTATTAGCTTATCTTCTGACCTTCTTTCTACTGATTTGACTACACTGTCATGTAGTGAGTATTCATGTAGTTGAACGACATTCTGCGCAAGCTTTTCTTTTATAGTATTATAATTATCTAAATACGCTTGTTCTAAATCACTCATTCTTTTCTCATAATCTACTGTCCACTCAAGCATAAGTTTCTTTAATTTTTCCGATGGGTATTCTGAATTAATTGTATTTTCATGAATGTATGGATGTAATGACTTAGGTAGAAACTTTAATAGATCTTCTTTCTTTTCTTCCACGTCTTCTCTTAAACTTTGCTTATAAACCATTCCTATCTTTTCGCTCTCTCGCAACATCTCTTCCCATTCTTCTACTGTTTCTGAGAAAATTAAAAATCCAGACACTTGCATTTCTTTATACCAATCTTTATTAAAATACTTCAAAGACTTTCCCCCTAAAACATTTTAACATCCAACAAAAGCAATACATCTATTTATTATATCATTCCAATAACTATTTTTTCTAAAGAAAAAATGCAAAACTATAAATATTCCGCCTTTTATTTCTAAAACTTCAGAATATTTACAATAGTTGATAATTAGAATACATTATACTAGTACAAAGTTTCACCTGTACAAAATCTAAACAAAAAGGGATGGTTATATGTTGAAGAAATTAGTAGCAGGGACATTAGTAGCAGGATTTGCATTAACTGGAGGATTAGGTGCAGTAAGTGCAGAAGAAAAAAGTAACACAATTAAGTCATTTGACTATTTACAAGTGGATGAACAGAATGTTAATTCATTTGCAAAATTAAGTGATCAGGATAAGAAAGATATCCAAATTACTATGGTATTACCAGAGCAAAATGAAAATGGAGATTGGCTAGCTTACGGTTTTACTAGCCGCGAAACATTAGATGCTTATATTGAAAAGGATAAAAAAGTACTTAAAAATAAAATTAATCCTTTAGGTAGCGGTGCTGGTAGTACAGATTTTTATGAACATATAAATAAAGGTGGACAATATATTTACTGGAGCAGTGGCTTTAAAAACTTACCTTCAAGCTGGAATGATAGAATTTCTTCTGTAAGTACAGCATCACCTTCTGCAAGTTATTCAACGACACTTTGGGAGCATACTTCTACACAAGGGTATGGAAAAGGTGTTGTATTTAAACACGCTGATTGGTATGGTAAAACTGCTAATTTAGCTCCTGAATGGAACGATAAAACTTCAGCTATTGACGTTAAAAAGTAATAAGGTATTCAATTTTTTCTATATAAAATCAAACCACTATTCTCTCATTCATTTAGAGAATAGTGGTTTATTATATTTTCATCTAGGCATGTACAGCATGTCCTACAGCTTGTAATAACGCTTCATGAATCGCTTCAGATAAAGTTGGATGCGCTGCAATATAATCTCTCATAATATCAGCGGTAACTTCTGTATGAATCATTACAGTTCCTTGTCCGATTAGTTCGGTTGCACGAGGACCGATAATAGAAATCCCTATAATTTCTTGATATTTAGGTTCAACAATAACTTTTACTTTACCTGTTTGTTCTCCAATAATAAGCGCTTTTCCGTTCGCTGTAAAAGGAAATTCTCCAATTTGTATGTCACCGTACTGCTCTCTTGCATCTTTTTCGTTTAAACCAACACTTGCGATTTCTGGGGATGTGTATATACATCGAGGTACTGCATGATAGTTAACTTTCACATCTTCTCCACTCGCATGTAACGCTGCTGTCGTTCCTTCATGGAAAGCAACGTGAGCAAGTTGTATTCCACCAATCACATCACCTGCTGCGTAAATATGTGATACATTTGTTTGCATATGTTCATTCACAGAAATTCCTTTATTTGAAAATTGAACACCTGCTTTTTCTAAATCTAATTGTTGTACACGTGGTTTTCGGCCGACAGAAACGAGAACATATTCCGGATTGGCTTCTTGGATACTTCCTTCATATTCAAATAAAGCTTGCTTCTTATAATTATTTAATCCTTTTAAAACAGCTCCTGTAAATATTTCTACGCCATCATTTTCTAGTTTATCTCTTAAAATATGTGCGATATCTTCATCTTCACCAGGTAATAATTGCGGTGCCATTTCAACAATCGTAACTTTTGTTCCAAAACGACTATAAATACTTGCAAACTCGCAACCTATTACACCACCGCCAACGATTAATAATGATTTCGGTATATTTTCTAGGGACATTGCATGGCTACTATTTAAAATCCACTTCCCATCAAATGGAGCAAAAGGTAATTCAGTCGGTTCTGAACCTGTTGCTATAATGAACTGGTCTCCATCTACTACATCTACTTTATCACCGTGTGTAACTCGTACACGGTGATCCGTTTCAAATTTCGCTTTACCTTGTATAACTTTTATTTTATTTTTCTTCATTAAATATTGAATTCCTTGGACAAGCTGCGTTACGATCTGTGATTTCCTCGCCTGTATTTGCTTCCAATCAATTGATATACTTCCATCGTTAAGTGTAATTCCATAATTATTCGCTTTTCTCACAATGTCATGCACTTCCGCACTTTCTAACAATGATTTTGTAGGCATGCAACCAACATTTAAACAAGTCCCGCCAAGATCTGCTTCATCAATAAGAGTGACATCTTTCCCATTTTGAGCCGCAGTAATTGCTGCTACATAACCAGCAGGTCCGCCTCCAATAACGACTAATTTACTCATTCTCTCACCTTCTCTTTATAAAAGAATTGTTACAGGTTCTTCTAAATAACGTTTAATTGTACGTAAAAATGCAGCTGCTGGCGCACCATCTAGTACACGATGATCGAAAGTTAAACTCAAAGGTAACATACTTCCTTTTCTTAATTTTTTCCCTTTATATACAGGAACATGTTCAATTGCACCAACACCTAAAATACCAGTCTCAGGTGTATTTAATACTGGTGTGAAATACTCAATTCCAAAGCTACCTAAATTACTAATTGTAAAGGTTGTTCCTTGCATATCGTCACTACTTAAACTACCTTCTCTTGCTTTTTGTGCCACATTTTTAATTTCTTTAGATAATTCTACTAAAGATAAATTATTAGCAAAGCGAATAGACGGAACGACTAATCCTTTTTCTAAAGCGACTGCCATGCCTAAATGAACATGTGCAAATTGATGAATGGCATCATTTATATACGCGCTGTTCATTTCTTTATGCTCTCTAAGCGCTAATACAACAGCACGAGAAACGAAATCTGTAATAGTTAGTTTGTTATCATAGCGTTTTTGTACAACTTCCGCTATTTCTTTATGTAAAGCTACTAAATCTGTAATATCTACTTTCATCGTTAATGTTAATTGCGCACTATTTTGTAGGCTTGCATGCATACGGTTCGCAATTGCTTTTCGCATACCAGTCACAGGAATGACTTTACTTTCTTCTTGTTCAAGTACTTCTGGAATTGCAACTCTTTCTTCAAGTGCCTTTAATACATCTACTTTTATAATTCTTCCACCAGGTCCTGTACCAATTAATGATCTAATATCAAGATTTTCAGTTTTTGCAATCTTTTTCGCAACCGGAGATATTTTGATTCTTTGCTTCGCTACTTCTTTCGCATATGGTTCTGGATGTTGTATATTTTTAGGTTCCGCATTAGGTGTTTTTTCTTTTACAACATTTGTATTTTCATAGACTTCTACTTTTTCGTTCGGCTTACCGATATAGCAAATTACAGTACCCGGTGGAACTCCCTCATCTTCACTTACAGTTATATCAAGAACAGTTCCATCAGCCGGTGCTTCTATTTCAGTTTCGATTTTTTCCGAGTTAATGCTAGCAATTAGTTCACCTTTTTCTACATTATCACCTGCTTTAATATTCCAGCTCGTAATAATACCTTCTTTCATCGCCATACCTAACTTTGGCATTACAACTTCAACAGCCATGTTTCTCTCTCCCTTCTCATCGTTTCATTACACATGTAATAAAGATTGGTCTCCGATCATTTCTGATACAGTTTCAATTACTTTTTCCGGCGTTGGTAAATATAACTTTTCAAGTGGTGGAGAGAACGGAACTGGTGTATGTGGTGCTGTAATTCGTTTAATAGGTGCATCTAACAAATCGAATCCTTTATCCGCTACAATTGCTGCAATATCCGTTGCGATACTACATCTTGGATTTGCTTCGTCAATAACAATTAGGCGATTCGTTTTTTCAACAGATGCTAAAATCGTATCTTCATCCAGTGGTGATAAAGAACGTGGATCAATTACTTCCACTTCAAGTCCCTTTTTCGATAATTGCTTTGCAGCTGCAAGTGCTGTATGAACTTGTTTTCCAATTGCGACGATTGTTACATCAGAACCTGCACGTTTAATATCTGCTTTCCCTAATGGAATTGTATAGTATTCTTCTGGTACTTCGCCTTTCATATTGTAAAGTGTTTTATCTTCAAAGAAGATCACTGGATCGTCATCTTCAATTGCTGCTAATAATAAGCCTTTTGCGTCATACGGAGTAGAAGGAACGACAACTTTTATACCTGGAATGCTCGTAAATAACGCATATAAACTTTGTGAATGCTGTGCCGCTGCGCTAAAACCAGCACCATGCATCGTACGTACTGTAACTGGCACTTTCGCTTTACCACCGAACATGTAGCGGAACTTTGCACCTTGGTTTAATACTTGATCAAGGCAACTACCTATAAAGTCATTAAACATTAATTCAGCAATCGGACGTAATCCTGTTGCAGCAGCTGCCATCGCCGCCCCCATATAACCCGCTTCTGAAATAGGTGTATCTAAAATACGATTTCGGCCAAATTCTTGTACAAGGCCTTTCGTAACACCGAGTACACCGCCCCATGCTTCATCGTCTTGCAAGTGATCAACTTGTGCACCGCCTGCAACATCTTCTCCGATTAAAATTACATTTTCATCACGACGCATTGATATTTTCATCGCTTCATTAATTGCAGTTGACATACTTACTGTTCTAGTCATTATTTTTCACCCTCCTATTATTTGTAAGAAACGTATACATCTTTTAATAATTCTTCATCCTCTGGATATGGACTATTTTCACTAAATTCAATTGATCTTTGCACTGCTTCATCTACTGCCTTTTCCATATCGACAAGTTCAGATTCACTTAATAGCGCTTCATGAATTAAATGCTTACGGAAATTCACAATCGCATCTTTTTCATTTAAATGTTCTTCTTTTTCTTCTGAAGTTTTATACGTTTGTGCTTCACCTTCGAAATGACCGTAATTGCGATATGTCATACATTCAATTATTGTTGGACCACCACCATTACGCGCACGTTCTACTGCTTCTTCCGCGGCTTTATATACTGCAAGTAAATCTTTTCCATCCACTTGAATACCTGGAATATTGTAGGCTTTTGCTCGATCTGCAATGGAATCACAACTTGACGCATATTCAAATGTCGTTGCTTCACCGTAACCGTTATTTTCGGCGATAAAAATAACTGGTAACTTCCAAATCGCTGCTAAGTTAACCCCTTCGTGAAATGTCCCTTCATTATTTGCTCCGTCACCGAAGAAGCAAACACTCACATCTTTCGTTCCTTTATATTTAGCTGTTAATGCTGAGCCACAAGCAAGTGGAAAACCTCCACCTACAATCCCATTTGCACCAAGCATTCCTTTATTTAAATCGGCAATATGCATGGAACCGCCTTTACCTTTACATAACCCTGTCACTTTCCCGAAAAGTTCAGCCATCATCCCGTTTAAATCACAGCCTTTTGCGATACAATGTCCATGTCCTCTATGCGTACTTGTAATACTGTCACGATCCGTTAAGTGGGCACATACACCAACTGCTACCGCTTCTTCACCTGCGTATAAATGAACGAAACCTGGCAGAACGCCTTGGGCGAATAATTCATGCACCTTATCTTCAAACTTACGAATCTCTAACATTTTTTCATACATCCAACGAGCTTGTTCTTTCGTAATTTCATTCCCTTTACTTTCAGTTGTTTTTAACATGTTCAGCCCTCCTATTTTCTTGTTCATCTTTTATATCGCAAGTACTGTGCCAAATTCTAATTCTTGATTTCATAGGTTTTCTCTTTTCTTTCATAATAAAAAAGTGGACAAAATGAGACATATGTCTCGTTTTGTCCACTTTTGTTCACCTAATTTGAGAATTATTATCTTATTCATTCTCAAAACTCTTCTGCAACTTCCGGATGTAAATAATTTGACCAATATGATAAGCGTTATGAGTTGTTACATTCGCTAATATTTCCCACCATTTTGCGGAAACAGGAAATCCAACGACATCACTTTCAACCTTCTCTTCATTTATAAGTTTTTGCCATTGTAACAGTTTCTCTAGTAGTTTTTCTCTCAACTCATCGAAGGTTTGATTATTTGAAAGCATAAAACTTTTGTTATTATCACCAATAGCGGGCACGGCATTCACATTCGATTCTTTGTACCTAGTTTGCCACGTTGAGTTCCAATACAGTAAATGTTGTACAATTTCAGCTATACTATTACTCTCTTCATTCGGTTTCCAGAAAGCTTCTCTCTCAGATAGATCTTTCACTGCATCCGAAAATGGAATATACCAACTAGGATCGTTTGCATTCGCCAATAATTGATCTGCTAATACATCTTTTACATGGGCCATTTTTTTCCCTCATTTCATTAACATATTAATACTCACTTCTCTATATACGCTGAGTCTTTATAATTCCCTCTTTTAAAAATCTCATAGAATATAGAATTAACGGGTATTTCTCTCTAAACGAATGTAAGAATAATAGATTTTATTTTCATAACTCGTTATGATAAAAGAAAAAGAAAGCTGGCGGAAAATGGATAAAAAAATCGCAGTTATAACCGGGGCTTCAAATGGTTTCGGTCTTTTAACAACACTTGAGCTTGCGAAAAAAGATTATTTAGTCATAGCTACAATGCGAAACCTAGAAAAACAAGTGAACTTAATATCTCAAGCTACTCAACTCAACTTACAGAAAAACATAACAGTTCAACAATTAGATGTAACCGATCAAAACTCAATACATAACTTTCAATTATATTTAAAAGAAATAAACAGAGTAGACCTACTTATTAATAACGCAGGATATGCACATGGGGGCTTTGTAGAAGAAATTTCAGTAGAGGAATACCGTAAACAATTTGAAACGAATCTTTTTGGGGCTATTTCAATCACTCAGCTTGTTTTACCTTATATGAGAGTACAAAAAGGTGGGAAAATCATTAATTTAAGTAGCATTAGTGGTCAAATTGGATTCCCTGGTCTATCCCCTTACGTTTCTTCAAAATATGCGTTAGAAGGCTGGAGTGAATCCCTTCGTTTAGAAGTAAAACCGTTCGGAATAGATGTTGTATTAGTGGAACCAGGTTCTTATAACACAAATATATGGGAAGTGGGTAAACAACTAGCTACAAACCAATCTGAAACTACTTCTCCTTACAAAGAATATATGGATAAAATACAAAAACATATTAATAGCGGCAGTGATACATTTGGTAATCCGATAGATGTTTCTAATAAAATCGTAGAAATTGCAGAATCGAAGCGTACGAAATTACGATATCCGATTGGAAAAGGTGTAAAATTTATGATGTTCGCGAAGAAGATTCTTCCTTGGAGATTGTGGGAATACCTTGTTTTAAGAAGCTTTAAGAAAATGTAGTTTACTTTTTTGATAAACATTTTGAAAGAGGTGCTAATCAAATGTTAGGTTTACCGTTTGGAAAAGTGTTTTTAGTTCCATGGACTAAAGAATGGCAAATTGAGTTTATGTAAGAAAAACAACTCATTGAAGAACAAATTGGCAAACATATTTTAGCGATACACCATATTGGTAGTACTTCTATTCCACATTTAAGTGCAAAGCCAATTATTGATATTGCAATCGAACTAGAAAATTATACGGACGGTTTAAAATGTATAAAAAAGTTAGAACTACTAAACTATAAATACAGAAAAGATGTACTGCCTGAACGATATTATTTTAATAAAGGAGAACCACGAACTTATCAAATTCATATGTATGAACAAGGAAATACATATTTAATAGAGCAATTACAATTTAGAGATTACTTAATAGACAATAAAACTTCTCGTATTCAGTATGAACAGTTAAAGATTCAACTTTCACAAGCTAATCCTAATGATAAATATCAATATGCTGAGGATAAAACAAATTTCGTTACATCCATATTAGCCAAAATAAATGATGAATTTAAATAAGAAACCATTTACTACTCAATGGTTTCTTATTTATTAGTTAACTCTTGATTTGTACCATCAATAATCACCTTATTATACAGCAGGTGGAACGAAATAAACTAGTATTGAGAGCATCAATATAAATGCAACCATTCCCGTTATCGAGAGTATATATTCTTTTGATTCTCTATCATACTTCCATTCCATCCATGCTCTTAAAGTCGATGATATCCCTAAATAAATGAACATGACATAAGCCATTTTAGAGTTTTCAAATTTAAACATATAATAACAACTACCTATTATATAAATAATAATAAGTCCTATTTCTATTTTTACATGTAAACTATTCACATGCTTATATCCAAAGAAGCCTCTTTTCTCCATATTTAATTTTATTCTTAAAAACTGTTCTAAAAAGTAACCACCTATAGCCAGTCCAATAATAATAATCAAGATTGTAGAAATACCCATTGTTATCCCCCTCCTATTACTTTATTTATTTTTAGAAATAGAGTGGACTATATTACGTTTATTCTCTTCTAAATAACTTACAATTTCTTCAGGATATGTGGGCCTCTCCTTTAATTCATTTATACTTTTCCAAATTAATATAATATCCTCATATTCTTTATGTCTAATTTCATTTATTACCCTCTCTTTAACAATTCCCCTATGTATCAATGTGCAATGATGTCCTTTTTCGTTGTCCCACTCGAAAATATGTTCATTTACTACGGCCAATTCTTGAACATCAATCTTCAAATTGTATTCTTCTATTAATTCTCTTACTATTGCTTCTTTTGCTGTTTCACCAAATTCAATAGAACCTCCTGGAAAACGATAAAATGTTTCTCTTAAATCACATTGTACAAGTACTTTAGAATGGTCTTCATTTAAAATCATTACTTCAGCACGTAATCGAGGACTTTTCATTTCTTCTCTCCCTATAATTGCTCATTTTATGATATTGCCATAGTGTCTTAATCAATACGTATTAAATAAGGAAATATAGAATTATCCCCGTTATCAATAGTGATACAACTCCGCCTAAGGACATCAAAAACTCCCTTGATTCTCTATCATATTTCCATTCCATATATGATTCGAAACTATACAACGTAATTAAAAACAGAAAGGGTAGAAAGCCCATGTATAGAGGGTTCGAAAGAGAAGAGCATATAATTATAACTACTATATAGGAAAAAATAATAATCCTGTTTCCCCATTTATGCAGCTTATTTACATATTTATTATTCCATCCTTTTTGTTTCGGTATATTTAGCCTTTTTCTCACTATATTTTCTAAAACAAATAAGAATATGATCCATAAAACTAATACAATTACTTTCACATGCATTAGAGAGATCACCTCCTTTATCTTATCGTCTGGATTTTCTCCGGCTGATCACTCGGATACGTAGTACTCATTTTGTTCTCTACGTCCCAACTAATAATAGTCGCACTATCTCTCCCTAATTGCTGATGAACGTGTTCTAAAACATTATGAACATTTTCTTTTAGTTCTACATTACTTCCGTTCATATCGTTATACAGATTTAATGGTGCTTCATAATGTCGTTCTCCACATTCTAATACTCCATCTGTAACCATTACAATTCGATTCTTCCCAGTACGTAATTCACGAATTCCTGTTGAATAGCAAGGAACGGGTAAATCAAATGTGTTTACATATCCAATCCATTCGTAAAAATGACGTTGATTTAATGCATATTGCCCTAACTTATGTAACTCTTCATGTAATACATAAATGAGGCAATCGCCAATAGACAACCACCATATATAATTTTCTTTTCTTACACATATTAGGCAAGCTGTTTCACCTTTAATGCTTTGGCACTTTTCCTTAAATGAAGAGGATTGAAAGATTGTAAGTATATGATTTTCAACAGACTGAAATACTGAATTAATTGGTTCATTCAAAATTACTTTTATATTTTCATATTCTTTTTCGATTGTATTTACTACTAAGTCAACACTTTCCGCACTATTATGTCCATCTAAAATAGCTGCAAATTCCCATTCACCATTTGACCAAACTAATGCACCATCTTCATTCTTTTTCGCTCCAGCACTTATATTCCCGCCATATTTACCAAGTACAATATCACCATATTGCTTAACTAAGATTTCACCTAAACACATTTCCCTACTTCCAACCCACGAATATTGTGTATTATTTGTTGTATGCATACTCATTTACCATATACTTTCGTATTCTTTCGCATAGTTTTTTTATTTTCTCTTCGTCACCATATGGTGCACCAGTCCATTTCGCTACTTCGGTTGGTGACCAAAACTCTTTTGGTGTATTCGGATAACGCGGAATAATGTGCATATGCATATGTGGTACACCATTTCCTGAAACAAAAGTGTAAATATGTTCTGCTCCTTCACTTTCTTTTAATGCTTTACTTACTCTACTTGTTATAAGTCCGAACGCTTTCGCTTCTTCATCTGTTAGTTCAGCGAGACCAGGTACATGTCTTTTTATATCTATCATTACATAACCTAGGTATGTTTCTTCACTATCCCAATGGACATGTCCAACGTAAACGAGTTCATCTTCGTAAATAGCTCCACCTGGAACTATAATATTTCCTTTATGTTTTTCGCAAATGAAGCAGTTTTGTTCTACTTGATTGTTTGTTGACATATCCATCACCATCCTTTTTATATATAATATCACAAAAAAAGGAAAAACAGGTTTGATATTCCGAATTTTCATTCTTTTAATACAGCAATTTTTGAAATGAATTTACACCTCATTATTTCTTCAAAAACGCAATCCCAATTATAATCCCAATCACAATTCCGATTACTAAATTATTTGTAAAGTGCCCTTGAAATACACCAATTACAACCCCTATACCGACACCTATTGCCAAAGCATCATTTCTTTTTTTATTTTTAGCCAAAATTGCATTTCCTCCCATCATTTCTCCCTAAATAACATACATTTACTTGAATGTATTAATATATGCACTATCTCGTTTCAATATTTCCAAAAAATGTACTATAACTTCACATATAATATTTTCCATTTTATGTACATACTCCTTTTATCATAAAAAAATTTCAAGTAACCATTAATTATACATAGGCATTTACTATAAGAAAGATCCGTAATTTATTTAAGGAGGAACGATTTAAATGCATCCTTATTGGAATCCAAATATGAATCAACAATATGTTTATTCCCCCCATCCCGTAAGGAATACATTACATCATGATTCACAATATATGATGCAGCGTATTGCAAGTCTTGAAAGTCAATTAGCGAAACTAATCTCATTAATCGACGAAAATAATCAATTAATTAAATCAATGGAACAACAACAAAACCAAGTTTGCGCACCAGCTGGCGGTTCTGTTATCGTTCATATGTAATTTTTTTGAACAAAAAAACACACTTTGTATAATAAAGTGTGTTTTCCTTTTATCTTCTTTTTTGATGGAATCCTTGTGTAATGCGGTCTAATATAATCGCAATGACAACAATAGCTAGTCCGGCTTCAAATCCCATTCCGATATTAACTTGTGTTACAGAGCGGTATACATCAACTCCAAGTCCAGGAGCTCCTACAAGAGATGCTGTTACAACCATCGATAACGAAAGCATAATACTTTGGTTCACTCCAGCCATAATCGTTCCGGTTGCAAGTGGTAATTGTACTTTAAATAGTTTTTGTGATGCTGTGGATCCAAATGCATTCGCTGCTTCAATTAAATCTTCTGGAACTTGTCTAATTCCTAAGTCAGTAAAACGAATTGTCGGTGGCATTGCAAAGATTACGGATGCGATAATCCCAGGCACTACACCTACTCCGAAAAATGTAATTGCAGGAATAAGATATACGAAAGCCGGCATTGTTTGCATAAAGTCTAATGTCGGTTTTAAAAATTTTGAGAAGCGTTCATTTTGAGAAGCTAAAATTCCGATTGGGATTCCTACAATAATTGAAATAATAACAGACGTAAGTACAAGTGCTAATGTTTGCATCGTCTGTGCCCAGTAGTTAATATTTAAAATAAATAATAAACCGATCAATGTAAAAATAATTAAAGATACCTTTCTCGTTGTGTACCAAATGAGGAAACAAAGGATAATAATCATCAATATGGCCGGTATTATTGTTAAAAAATTAGTGAGTAAATCAACGAATCCACCGATAATATAAGAGAATCCTCGGAATAAGCCTTCAAGGTGCTCATATAAACTTGCAACAAATGAATCGACCCATTCTCCTAATGGAATACGTGGTATACTACTCATCGTCTTTCACCTCTTCCTCAATATTACCTGCAAGAGCTTGAATGACACTTTCGCGTTTAATAATTCCTCTTAGCCTTTTCTTCTCATCAATTACTGGTAACGGATATTTCATCTCCGCCATTTTCGCATACGTTTCTTCAAGTAAAGTATCTAAATACACATGCGGGATATCGGTAAGTAATAAATCAGCAATTGGCCACTGTTTTTGAACGGCTTTACTCGCATCATCTGCCGTTAATATCCCTAAAAACTCATACTTTTTGTTAACAACATACACAGTAGAAACGCCAGCGTTCCTCATAATTTGAAGTGCTACACGCGGTCCACGATCAATTAATAAAGTCTCCGGTCGTTTTAATATAGATTCCGCCGTAATTACTTTTCCTAAATTTACATCCGCTACGAATTTCTCTACAAATTCATTGGCAGGACTCATCATAATTTCTTCCGGTGTTCCAATTTGGACAATCTCTCCATCTTTCATTAATGCGATACGATCTCCAATTCGAAGAGCTTCATCTAAATCATGTGTAATAAAAATAATTGTTTTCTCCATTTTATCTTGTAATTCTAACAGCTCATCTTGCATTTCTTTTCGAATCAGTGGGTCTAATGCACTAAATGACTCATCCATTAACAATACATCTGGATTATTTGTTAATGCCCTTGCGATTCCAACACGCTGCTGCATACCGCCACTAAGTTGACTTGGATAATTATCTTTATGATGATCGAGTCCTACTAACTGTAGCGATTCTAACGCTTTATTCTCTCGTTCCTCTACTGGAACTCCTTGAATTTCTAACCCGTACGCAACATTTTGTATTACTGTACGATGTGGAAATAAAGCGAACTTTTGAAACACCATACTCATCTTCGTTCTTCTCACTCTTCGCAACTCTTCTTTTCCCATCGTTGCGATATCTTCACCATCTATGTATATATGCCCCGCTGTTGGTTTAATTAATTGGTTTAACATCCGAACTAACGTAGATTTCCCGCTACCAGACAAACCCATAATAACGAAAATCTCTCCAGTATATACTTCAAATGTTGCCTTTTTTACACCAACGTTCATTCCTGTCTCTTTCAAAATTTCCGATTTGCTTTTTCCTTCTTTTAATAAAGACAGCGCTCTTTGCGGGTGTTTCCCAAATACTTTTGTTACGTTTTCAACACGCACCTTTGTATTATCCATGTCACTACTCCTTTTCTACCCATCTATTCATATAGTGTTGCGATTTTACAAAGAAATATTACATAAAAATGACATTCATAAGATTTCTTTAAAATTCGCGTTTCCGTTCATAATAAGAATGCTTACTTATACATTTATTTAAAAAGGCAAACATTTCTTAGGAGGGTTTCGATGAAAAAGAAAATATGGCTTATATGCCTTGCATTATTTATTACTATGATATTCTCTTCATGTAATGCAACAAATGCAAATTCGAAAGGGAAAATTAAACTTGGTGTAACAAGTTGGAAAGAAAACATTGCAACGGCAAACATGTGGAAAGTTTTATTAGAACAAAAAGGTTACAAAGTTGAGCTCATGTATTTAGAAAAAGCTGCGATTTGGACTGGCGTTGCTCGTGGTGATGTGGATGCGAATTTAGAAGTATGGCTACCTGTTACGGATAAACCGCTAAATGCTCGTTATAAAGATGATATTGTCTTAAAATCAAAATGGTATGAAGGTACTGGCCTTGGCCTTGTCGTCCCTTCTTATGTGAAAAACATTAACAGTATTGAGGATTTAAATGCTCATAAAGATGAACTAGATAACAAAATTGTCGGTATCGAACCCGGTAGTAGTCTTATGAATTTAACAAATAAAGCTATGAAGGAATATGATATTAAATTAAAACTTGTCCAATCTTCTGAAGCTGCGATGATGAGTGAATTAAAGAAAGCATATAAGAAAAAGAAACCAATCGCTGTTACGCTTTGGAATCCGCATTGGGGCTTTTCAGAATTTAACTTAAAATATTTAAAAGACCCTAAGAAAGTATATGGTGAAAAAGATGACATTTATTACTCTGTTCGTAAAGGTTTCGAAAAAGATCATCCGGATATCGTGAAATACTTTGACAAATGGAAAATGAACGATGAACAGCTTGGTACATTAATGGTCATGTTAAATAAAACGAAAGATCCTGAAGAAGCGGCGCGCAAATGGATTGAAAAGAATCAAGCGCTAGTTGATGAATGGGTAAAAGATTAATAAAACAGGCTAGAGGATATGCTATTCCTCTAGCCTGTTTTATCTTATTTTTTCGTAACAACATCATCTACAATCCCATATTCTTTCGCTTCTTCAGCAGTCATAAAATAATCTCTTTCTGTATCATGTGCTACTCTTTCAATTGATTGCCCCGTTTTTTCTGCAATCATTTTATTAATATCACGCTTTAACTTTAGTATTCTTTTCGCTGTTATTTCAATTTCTGTTGCCTGGCCTTGCGCACCACCAAGTGGCTGATGAATCATAATTTCACTGTTAGGTAGCGCAAACCGTTTTCCTTTTGCACCTGATAATAATAACAATGCACCAAATGATGCTGCAAATCCCATGCATAGCGTTTGTACATCTGGTTTAATGAGATTCATCGTATCTAATATGGCAAAACCCGCTGTTGTTGAACCACCTGGGCTATTGATGTATAAATATATATCTTTCTCTGCATCTTCCGCTTCTAAAAATAATAATTGAGCTACGACACTACTCGCTACTTGATCATTTATTTCTGAACCGATAATAATAATGCGATCTTTTAATAACCTTGAATATATATCATAGGAACGTTCTCCTAATTTCGTTTGTTCTACTACATATGGAATTGCATTCATTTTAAATCCCTCCAATAATTGTTATGCCGCACAAAGCATACAACTGTAGGAAGAAGGTTTTTTCGCATAAAATAGTAAGACTGGCTGTTTAGATGGTAACTTAGTAAAATCTATTGTAGGAAGAAGTTTTGTTAGTAATTCTGGCTTTTCCTCCCGAATAGACGTTACTACAACTTCAATGTCATCTGTGAATTCGACCATCTCTATCCCTTCTTCGCTTACAGTTTTCAGCCTATTTCTACTCCGAAATAAAGAGGCTTTTACTGCACCTTCTGATACGGAACATACTTTAGCAATATCAGCTAAACTATATTGAAACACATCTTTTAATAGTAAAATTGCGGATTGCTGTACATTTAATGACGATAATACTTTCCCTACCATTTCATGCAAATCTGCAATGTTCTCTTGTGGGGCATCAAAAATAATTTGTTCCTTTATTTTTTCATGAACTGATTTTGATTTCATCTGGTCTATCCAGCGATTTCTAGCTATTTTATATACAAGCGTTATACAAATATCTTTATTACTATATTTTTGAAGAACTTTACAAACTGTTTCTTGGGCAAGATCTTCGCCGTCCCATTTGTTTTTCGTTAAAAATGTACAGTATCTTTTCAATTCTCCATATTGCTCAATTAAAAAGTTTATATTTGAATGATTCATATCGATATGATTCTTTAAAATATGAGTTACTTTTGTGCACAAAATAACCACTCCTTTTCAGCGCTTACTTAATTAACGATTCAACAAATAAAAAAGTTACGGGGCATATAAAAAAATTATGTTTATGTTCAATAATTCGCGGTCATAAATATGTTATGTACAATTTTACTTGAGGAGGAACAAATTTGCCAAAATTAACAATTGAAGGTGCGGGAACTTTTGATGTGAAAGAAGGAACAAAGTTAGTATTAGCGATTGAAGATAACGGTGTACATATTCTCCATCGTTGCGGTGGTAAAGCACGTTGCACTACTTGTAGAGTTGAAATTATTGCGGGTGATTTCTGTGAAGCGAGCACAAATGAAAAAAATGCGATTACAGAAAAAGGAATTGAAGATCACTTACGTTTATCATGCCAAATGCACGTACATAAAGATATAGTCGTTCGTCCTATACTTACAGTAGAAAATTCAGGTCTTGATGCAGGCCCACGTCCAGCAGAATAATATGCTGAATTTAAAACAGCTCGCTGGTGAATATGCTGCAAACTTTGTAAAAGATGGGATGAAAGTTGGACTTGGCACAGGTTCTACTGTATATTGGACGATACAAAAATTAGGTGAGCGTGTAAAAGAAGGCTTATCATTTCAAGCTGTACCAACGTCAAAAGAAACGGAAGTATTAGCTAAACAACTAAATATCTCTCTAATTTCGTTAAACGACGTACAAAGCCTTGATCTTACAATTGATGGAGCGGATGAAATTGATGCTAATTTACAGCTTATAAAAGGTGGTGGTGGCGCATTACTTCGCGAGAAAATTGTTGCCACTTCCTCCAAAGAACTAATTATTATTGCTGATGAATCGAAACTTGTAACACATTTAGGTACTTTCCCATTACCTGTTGAAATTATACCTTTTTCATGGAAACAAACCGAAAGGAAAATTCAATCTTTAGGTTGTCAAACAACGTTACGTTTAAAAAATAATGAAACATTTATTACCGATAACAATAACATGATTATTGATTGTATATTCCCTCATAACATAACTAATCCTACCAATTTACACACTCAATTAAAAATGATTACAGGTGTAGTTGAAACAGGGTTGTTTGTTAATATGACTAGTAAGGCAATTATTGGAACAAAAAACGGGATAAAGGAACTATAATGAAAGCTGACTCTTACAGTCAGCTTTTTATATTTTCTCTGTATTGTGTATCATTATGATATACTATGAAAACAAAAGCACATCACACTAGAAAGGACTGAACAATTTGCACTCCAAAGTCATAACAGAACTTACAGATTTAGAAACCGCCTTTCATATTCGAAAAGAAGTATTTGTAAAAGAACAAAATGTCCCTCTTGAAGATGAATTCGATACATTCGATACATTCGATAAAATCGGTGAGAAATGCAAACATATTTTAGTTTATTATAACGATCTTCCTGTAGGTACAGGTCGTATACGATTTGTTGACGGTGCAGGAAAATTAGAACGCATCTGTATTTTAAAAGACTATCGTAAATACGGATTAGGAAAAGTAATAATCAAAGCGCTAGAAGAAATTGCTCGTGACAAAGAAGCTACAAAAGTAAAACTACACGGTCAAACACAAGCTGAAGGATTTTATAAAAAATTAGATTATCAAACTTCTTCTGATGTATTTATTGAAGATGGTATTCCGCATATACTTATGATGAAAATGTTATCATAATAGAAAGGTGACTATATTGTTTATTCATATAGTCACCTTTCTGTATCTTATTCACTTGAAAGTCTCTTTAGTAAATATTCCAATGAAAGAACTTTTAACTTGAAAGCAAAGAACCTAGCATACATAGTCTTAAAACAACCTTAATGAATTGGCGTTCTCTAGTTTTCTATTCGCACTATATTCTGTTTGCTTTCACTTTAAAAAGATTATTTTATTACACTCATTATGAATTGTTGTCTACTATCTCTTGTCTTTCTTCTCTTATTTGACCGATTAATGAAACTACAGAACCAACTGCTTGAATCCAGCTCCCCGTAATTACTATAATCTGTCCATCCTCCTCATTGCCTTCCGAAATTCCCTCCACTTTATCCCGACTAGCTTTCAATTCATCAATTCCACCTATTGCCTGTAATGAATTCCCAGTCGCTTGTAACACATTCCCGGCAATGTTATACGATTCATCTATATCGGAACTATCCTCTAATTCCCCACCAATTGATGTAATACCACCTAATGCTTGTATCCAATTCCCTGCAATCACTACTTTTTTTTGTATATTATCTTCAAATTCTATAATGAGTCCTGTTAAAACCGTTATATTACCAATTGATTGGATTTCATTACCGATTTTTTCAAGAGATATTTCCCCTTGTCCATCAGCTTCCAGGCCGTTCCCTGTTGCCTGTAATACATTCCCCCATACGTTTAAATCTCTCCTTAATTCGTCGTTCAATTTTTTAAAAGGTGTACTACCAATCGCAGCAATAATTGTCCCTACTGCAACAAACCAAGCACCAACTATCTCCTTAATCGGATCATCCATTTTCAATCTATCCCGTCATTAATTTACTACTTACAGGATATGAATTTATGCATCTCCATGTTAATAGCCTACTTCTCTCCATTTGAATAAAAATCAATATTTCGTTAATACTAAAAATACATCTAGTGTGACATCCCTGTTTGGAGCAGTTAGCTTTTGCTAACCGCTCTTTTATTTCGTTCTTGCTTCTCGAAGAATTCTTTAAATACGTTTCCCAATACGTATACATTCTTTATTCCTCCTCTAATACAATACATAACTCAATATAATATCTATGTATCTAGATTACTCCTCCTGTATCGGCTAGTTAAACTTGACTAACAGCTCCTTTATTTATAATAAAATTAAAATTTCTATAATTTTTTTATAAATCTATCTCGATATCCTTAATTCCAAGCACCTAAAATCAAAAATATAATTGTATCATCACAGGAAAACTTTCCGAATAACTTTCTTGTTAAAAGTTTTTTCACCTTAAAATTTGACAAGCATATGTTATTGAATGGAGATTCTCCATTCATAAGATTCTTACCTTTCTTATCTAGAGCACACTTTAATGTGTGCTTATTTTTAGTTAGAAACTACAACATCCTCAAATATATTTCTATTTTTTTACAAAAGCGGATATTATTCTTTTGTACAAGCACTCTTTCCTTTTAATTAATAACATATATTGATATTCCAAAGAAAGGAGAGAAAAATAATTATGGCTAATTATTTTTATAAAGATGGTAAAAAATATTATAAAAACCAATCGCATTCGAACGATCAAAAAAATAACTGTTTTATTGAAACTCATACGATAACTGGTTCTGCAGAAAATGCAAATGGAAATATACCTTTATCTGTTTTCCTTGAAACCACCGCGCCACAAACTGTATTTGAGGATTTCACAAATAATCATAATAAAACATTAATTCAGTTATTCGTTGTCGGGATGAGTGCACCCGTTCAAGTAACTATTCTAACAAGAAAATCTAGCCGCCCAATTACTGCAACATTACAACCTGTTCAAACAAAAATATTTCAAGTTGAAGATTTTCAAAGTCTTACTTTTACCAAGCAGGAAGGTCCTACTAGTATAATTAGTTTATTTGTGTAAAAAACATTTTGTATTTGCTGTAACGATAATAAAGATTCGTGTAATGATTATTATCAAGATTGTAATTAATAGATTAACACAGCAAAAGAACCCATTTTATAAAGGGTTCTTTTTATTTCACTCCATACATTTTCAAAAATATTTTAGAAACATACTCAACGATTTTTCTATAAATCTCTCCTTTCCCCGTTATTTTATTAAAATAACACTTTAGTTTAATTAATTACGAGACTTATCATCATTTAATGAAGGAAAGTGACATTTAGAAAAAAAGACGACGTATTCAACGTCGTCTTTTTTATAAACAGAAAAGTGAATTCTCAAGGTTTCCTATTGCATCAAAGCCCATTATCTATTAATTCATACCTAGGTAAAACTTATACTGTTTTCCATAATGATAAGGCATAAATCCAGTTTGGATCCCCATTTCCTTTATAAATCTGGACTGCTTCATAAATTTTCCCCTCGTGTAGAACTTTATCGCCCTTTTTGTATGCTTTCTTTGCATCCCACGCTTCATATGAAGCGCTTTCAGTTTTTGTAGTAATTGTGAAAATCTCACTCTGTACAGATTCATTTCCAGCTACATCAACAGCTTTCACTACATATTTATAAGTAGTAGTAGGGAGTAAATTTTTATCCATATAAGAAGTAGTGTTGGATGTTGCAATCTTTTTCATTAATCCTTCTGTTTCTCTATAAATATCGTAATGGTCTACACCAATGTTATCGTCAGAAGGACTCCACATTAGATCCACACTTGACGTTGTTGTTCCCATACTATGTAATCCTTTTGGTTGTGTTGGTGCTTCTGTATCAGGAGCCTCAACTGTTGTTTTCACGGTAAGCGCTGTACTTTCATTCGATACATTGCCAGCTGCATCAATTGCTTTTACAGTATAAGAGTATTCTGTACTTGGTTGTAATTTCTTATCAATAAAATGAGTGCCTGGTACTGTATCAATCATCTCTCCGTTACGGAAGATTTGATATCCTTTTACCCCTACATTATCCGTAGAAGTGTTCCATGCTAGTTCTATACTATTCGCTGTTACTTTTTGTGCATGAATTCCATTTGGAATACTCGGAGCTTCTGTATCTGGTTTCACATCATTAATGAGATTAACATCAATTACATTATAGAATGCGTTTGCTGTATCAGCTACATCCCATACTGCTAAAATCACATGATATCCACTACGATCAGTAGGTATATTGATTTTGTGAGTTAAATGATTTGAGGCTGCAGAACCATCATGTTGTACAGTTCCAATTGGTTCAAAATCTGCTCTTGTGAGCGCTTTATTTGGATTCCATCCTTTTTTGGTAACATAGTAATGCCATTTGCTCGTTAAGTGAGGTGCTGTATACTTCCAAGTAAATGTATTTTCTCCACCAGTGATTGTATTTTTAAACCAACGATCTGATGTTTGTTGATCTAAAATACCACCAAATTTACCCCCTGCAGAAGCGATTTTCCCATCAACTGGGCCACCTTGCGGGAATCCCTTTGGAGCTTCTAAACTTTGTGGTTCATACATAACGCTTCCGCAGTTTACATTTAGTGCACCATAGGTTGGACTACATAAAGCAGATCGGCTGCTAGGATGTTCAACAAAACCGTGCGCGTATGCGTTTTGAGGAATAAGTGTCGTACCGATAATTCCAGCTGTAAATGCAATAGCTCCTAGGCTTTTTTTGTTCATTTTCATATTTTGTAGTTGTTTTAAAAATCGATTATTCATGTTCCTGTCCCCTTCTTGTTATACTTCATAGTGTAATGTGGGCTTTGATGTAAAAGAATAACAAGAGACAATCTTGCATCGATGTATGTGTTAGTTATGCATACACCGCAGTGAAAATATATTTCTTTATATGTGATATATTTCACTTAATGAATATATCATGACATAGAAATCACCAAAACACTTGCAGAAGTTGTGCAGAAACTGTGAAAGCATTACTAACACGTAAAACTATGGTCTGAATTTATAAAAATGAATATTTAACATTTCAATGAAATTGACACTTCTCATGTATAATTTTCTAATTATTACTGGCCTGCAAATGTAGTAATTTCATCAACAGCTTGCTTATATCCACCTGATTTTCGAAATGACTCCTTCAAATGCAAAGCTGCTTCTTTAAATGAAGGATTATTTAATACGATTTCTACACTTTCACGTAGTTGTTCCTCAGATAATTCCTTCATAGACAACTTAATCCCAGCTCTGAGATTCTCCACTTGCTTTGCGATTACTGGTTGATCTGCACTTTGCGGAATTACAATGAGTGGAATCCCGTTATATAATCCTTCTTGTGTACTATTCATCCCGCCATGTGTAATAAATAACTTTGCATATGCGAGTAATTTCGTTTGTGGTACATAGTTTTTCACAATGAAGTTTTTAGGAATGTTACCTAAATCACTTATTTTTGTTTTATTACCAATAGACATAACAATAGTTTGATTACTATTCTCGAACGCCTTCATACAAAGTTTATAAAAATCAAGTGCATCATTAAAAACAGTACCTAGTGAAATGTAAATCGCGCTGTTTTCTTTAATTGTAGTAAAATCAAACTCTTCATTTTTTACTTGTGTAGAGATAGATGGACCTACAAATTTAAATGTTTCATCAAACATATCTGCAAATGGTTGGAACTCCTTTATTGTATACACAATAGTAAGTGGCGCTGGATTACAAAAAACTTCGTACGGTGAGTTTATTTCAACACCATATTTTTCCGCAATTCCTTTTGTTAAACTTTCAAAATCATTATGTATTTTATCTTGAACTTCCACTGGGATATTTTTAGACAAGTGGTCTAACATTTGTTCAAATGATCTTTCATCCTGTGCAAACGATGTGCATGAATTTATTGCTGGAAGCTTTAGAATTTGAGCAATTAAACGGCCACAGCCAAACATTGAATCATGAATGATGTAATCAAAATATTCTCCTTCAATTTGTTCAAGAACACTTGGTATAATAACATCTGCTGTATGTAGAAGGCCGTTTATTCTTTCCTGCAAATAATTTCGGCCACCGGAAAGAAATGCTTTTATAAACCTTTGGTCATCAATTGTTCTTACAATAGCCCCTGTTTTTTCAATACGTTCTCTGAAAGCTTCTATTGAAAAATAAACTACCTCTTCTCCGCGCGAAACTAATTCTTCTACAACTTGCAATGTTGGATTTATATGTCCTTCTGATCCAGTACTAATGAATAAAACACGTGCCACTTTAAACACTCCTTAATTTAAATCTTGTCTATGTTGCTATTAGTATTATAGGTATTTTGTCTTATTCTTCTAAATGGACCTAGCAAGCCTAAACCCAAGGTCACCTATATGAAATGTAGGATGACTACGGCGACGACAAGTCGCACCGCAACCTCTAGCTGCTTCAGCCCAGCTACCGCCGCGGAAAATTCGGTATGATCCGTACACTTGTTCATCATATAAATCATAGCACCATTCCCAAACGTTTCCTAACATATCGTAAAGTCCCCATGCATTCGGTTCTTTTTTTCCGACCTCATGAATATGTCCACTTGAATTTTCATTGTACCAAGCAATCTCTTTCAGTTCTCCATATATGTATCCCGTAGTTCCTGCCTTACACGCATATTGCCACTCTGCTTCAAAAGGTAATCGGTAGCCATTTGAATCTAAATTACAACTAACATTTAGACCATCTTCACTAATAGAATAATATTCTTTTAATCCCGCTTTTTTGGAAAGTAAATTACAAAATATAATAGCATCATTCCATGAAATATTTACAACTGGTTTATTACTATTTTCATTACCATTTAGTGCAAGATTCATAATAGCATAATATAATTCCGCTGTTACAACATACTTTGCAAGAAGAAACGGTTTAACTTGAACTTGCCATTGTTTTTTTATTCGATCATCTCTTAATTCTACTTTTCCTGCTGGAATTTTCACCATATTAGAATCAACCGGGCCAATGAATTTATTCAATTCTATCCCCCCATGTTATTTCTTTTTATAATCTAACTATTTATAGTATCGTACTTCTCTAAAAATAGTCTTACTTCATTTGAAGACTTTAAAATAATAACATCTTTATCTTTACTCAATTGATTTAGCCTCTTTAAAATTGAAGGTCGTTTCGTTTTAGGATATTGCCATATCCATTTAAAAAATTGCAAATCAAACCTTTCTTCACATCCAGCCCCCATATCCGGTCTTGTTTTATTCCGATATTGTACAACCCTTTTAAAAGCACGATAAACACATATTGTTCTATGAATATCAAGAAAGATAATTGTATCAGCAGCGTTAATTCTTATGTCCATTGTCCCACCATAATTCCCATCAATAATCCACTCATCTTCTTTAACTAATTCATTTTGAACCTTTCTTTGCTCCTCTTTCGGTACACCTTCCCAATTCGGTTTCCAAAATAACGCATCAAGATGATGTACTTTAATATTTAATTTATTCCCTAACTGCCTTGCTAATGTAGATTTCCCTGAACCACCAGAACCTATTAATATTATTTTTTTCATACATACCCCTGTTTAAATCTATTATTTCTTCTGTAACATAAACTCACAAAACATCCCAATCCCAACACCAATTGTATAAGCAACTAAATCACTCCACAAAAATCCGTAACCTAATACGAGTCCACCTAAAGTCGTTGCACGAATGCTATCTATCCATTCAGCATGATACAATTGGCTCACTTCAATCCCGTAGCAAAATAACAAACTAATAAAAGCCACTTTCTTCGTGTCTATTTTAAGAAATAAAAATCCGAATCCAGTAAAAATCATCAATGCCCATAAAGCATCACCTAAGTACGCGTTTAATAGATGAGGTAACGCAAAAGCTAACTTTCTTGAGCTAAGACCTAAAATAATTATAACTATAGTAAATAGCGCATATAATAATCTATTTCGTTTCTTATTCATCTCAAAATCTCCTAATATGTAATTAAAAACTGTAAATAGGTAGTAAAATATAATTATTTTACTACCTATTTTTTAATGGCTTTCATAATAAGAAAATGTGGATTTGTATTTAGATAATGATATGATGTTTCATTTACTTCTCTCATTTTTTCAACCGGCCTCGGTTCCACCATTTTATCTAACACAAAATAATTTGTTGTTTCATTAATTATGTCTTGGAGTGATCTTCTAAAAAAGCTAACTTCTATTGTAATATTTGGTTTAACCCAAGTATCTACTAATAATTGTTTTTCGAAATAATTTTCACTAGTAAACTTTGTAAAATCCATAAAAGGATGATGAATGGAGTATATAAATTCGCCACCTGGCTTCAATACTCGATGAAACTCCTGAAATACTTTATTCCAATTTTCTAAGTAATGAAGCGTTAACGAACTTACAATAACATCAAAAGTATTATCTTCAAATGGTAATACTTCTTGCAAATCATGACAAAGAAACGTTGCTTTATTACCCGTACTTTCCTTTGCAGCTTTTACCATTTCAGAACTTACGTCAATTGCAGTAACATTTGCTCCCCTTTCTACAAATTGAGTAGTATACCATCCAGCTGCACATCCAGCATCTAATATACTCTTCCCTTCTAAATTCTTTGGAATCATCTCCATCATCGCTGGTCTTTCATAATAACTGTTATATGGATTTGCCAAGTCTAGATTTTCTTTATATGTACTCGCTAATTTATCATATGTATCTTTGATCGTGTCTTTCATTACTTCCACCCCTTATACATATTAATCTAATAACTCTTGCTGCTTTTTCTTTGAAAATGATTGTAGAACTAAATCATATGACCAATCAATCATCTTATTAGTTTGCTCTTGCTCTACATCTTTATGTATATACACTGTATTCCAATGCTTTTTATTCATATGATACCCCGGAATGATTGCTTCTGGATACTCTTCTCTTAATCTTAATGCAAGTTCTGGATCACATTTTAAAGTAATTGCAGCTTTTTCTCCTTCTTCATGGTTTATTATCGCAAATATTTTATTATTAAGCCTCATACATGTTGCATTCCAACCATCAGGAGAATCTTCAGTCGCTTTTCTTTTTGATAAACAATATGTTCTTGTTACATTCATTTTCATTGGCACCTCTTATTCTTTCACTATTTGATTACGATGCATTACAATTTGTTTCGTCGCTTGAAATTGGTGTTCACCATACAACTTTATTAATTTCTCTCCACAAAATAGACTAACAATATGAACATGAGAAATCTCTTGAAGTAACATTGTAAGCATCTTCTCTCCAATCCCTTTATTTCTTACAATCTCATGCACAACAACATCTTCTATGTACGCTCGAAAAACACCATCAGAAACAACCCTGGCAAATCCGATTAATTCATTTTCTTCCCATACCCCAATCGCTATACTATTCTTTAACATTTTTTGAATATCGATTTCTTTTCTTTCTGGCCACCAACCGACAGAGTCATAAAGTTTTCTTATTTTGCCTACGCAGATTGGTTGTTCATGTTGCAATTTATACGTGTACATTTTCTTTCTCCCATCAAATTACTCATTATATTTGTTTTGTCTTACTTTACTCCCTTCAATATAAGCTATTGAATCCAGCCGGTTATTAAACCCATTGTAAAATTAATTTATAATATAGATATTACACTTGCAATATAAACAGTCTCTCTCTCATCCTTTCCTATTTCTTCTATATTAAAAATAGCACATAATATATTAAATTGGCTAAAGATAAAAACCGCCCAATAGGACGGCTTTTATCTTTATTTAATTTCATACCACCAACCTTTTCGATCAAGCCAGCCTTTCATACCGTTTAATTGCGCATCACTAGTTGGATCCGAAATAAAATACGTTAAGCCATCCGATTGTAAAATGAAGGTAGCAGTCATTTTAACTGATGTTAAAGCTTTCATAGCTTCAGGAGCCTCATATGGTGAGAAAGCACCTGATTGAATGATGTTTTGTTTAGAAACTTGTGCTTGTACATTCTCTTGTTTTGGTACTGATTCAGTAAACCAGGAAAGTGGTTTATTTCCTATTAATTGATTTAAATCACATTTGCCGATACCTGGTACATTACCTGTCTCGGTGTATTGCCAAATATCACAAGGATATGCTGGTTTATTACCGCCATACCGAAAGGCTCATATACATGATGCCCAACATATAAGCCAACTTTCTTAGCACCTAATCGGCGTAACTCGTCGATAAAAGCTTGTGTACCAACTCTCATATCATCCATTGTTTTCACTTCTACGTCAGCAGCCCAAACTGTAGCACTCTTATCACCGCGATTCCAAAAATCTTGCGCTTCCTTCTTCGCATCAGCAATTGAAATAAAGCGACAGAATCCATAGTTACCAAATGGAATATTTCTAGTTCTCATTGCTTGGACATAATTTTTATATAAAGGATCTACATAATTTGATCCATCTTGTACCCTAGCAATTACGAAATCTAGTTGTGGAGCGGCTACATCCCAGTTAATGTTACCGTTCCATTTTGAAATATCTACAATGTAACCCATTGCTTAACACCGCCTTTATTAGTATTATATTCAGAGCTCGTCTTATTGCTCTTCCTCTCCTAAAAATTCAATAGTATTTGCTAGTACATATAGTAAATACGACAAGTGTATTCTACAAAGACAGTAACTCATTTCCATTAAAAAAGAAAATCATAGCTATACGAATCGTACTATTTGTCCCCATAATTACATCAGCTTGAGTAGTTGCTTTAAAATTAAAATAGCATCACCTTGTTTGGTGATGCTTTTAAAATCAATTTTTCTTCTAGAGCACGAATACTATTACTATAACCGCTTCTCTAAAAAGTGTTGACTATGTCCTTTAGGATGATCTTCAACAACACCATATTCTCGGTAGCCGTGCTTTTTATAAAAATCTGGTGCTTGAAAACTAAATGAATCTAATAATATTAATCTACACCCTTTTTCCTTCGCGATGTCTTCGATTTTATGTAACAGTTGACTGCCATAACCATCATGACGAACTGTTTCATCAACCCATAAAAAATCTATATGAAGATGATAAAAATACATCGTACCTGTTACCCCACCAAAGATTTTTCCATCCTCATCTTTTACTACGAAACTTACTTGCTCCATCGGCTGTTTTGCTTCATCTCTTAAAATCGACATGTTATATTGAATTACTTTATTTTTTATGTATTCTCCTTCAGTGCGAGTACCATTCTCTATGTGTTTCATATATTTCTTCCTTTCAACTTAGTAAGCTATCTTTAATTTTTACTTTTTCTCTTTAAAATAGTAATAAACACGAATCCACCATAAGTAACAAAGCATGAAAAGCCAATTATCCCTGGCACAGAGACATAGCCTATTCTTATATAACTTATAACAGCAAAACTAACGATAGACAATAAAATAGATGGCCAAAATATAAGTGCTGTTTTTCTTCGTCTCTGTTTCGATGTACTTGCTTTCTCTTCAGAAGCACGTGTGCCAAAAAGCAATACAATACAAATGAGGATTGCTGCAAAGTAAATCGTATCTAATGACAGATTATGATCGTAAATCGCGATTCCAACTTCCATAGCGATAATCGTTAAAATTAATATGATGATTGTTGAAGTTTTTAAGTTTCTTTTCAATTACTTGCCCCCTAGAATACTTTCACTATATATGTCGTATATGTACTTCAAAGCTGATGCAATAGTTTCATCGGCTTCTTTATTTTCAAATCGATTAGGCAAATCTTTTCCTCCAATAACATAAAGAAGTGGAAATTCATTAAACACTCCTAGTATACCAATATTTATTATAGCTTTTGATAATCCACCTGTCATATGTGCTAAATGATTATGCGGTATCCCCTCATATTCTTCTTGCTGCCTTACCATTCCATTTATTATTGGTTCCCATAATTCCGGCTCAGTTTTATACCCTCGAAAAATTTGCACTAAAAGTGAATGTATTTCATTTAACTCTCCAACATTTTGTTCATCTCTAGGGTTTTCTTTAACATGTATGTTAGGGAAGTACGTTGAAACATACTTTCTAACAGTATCCCATCCTCCGCAGTGCAATACAATCGCCTTTGCAATATAACTGTCATGACACGCTATCATCACTTCAACAGCTTTACTGAGTGATATTGTATCTCTTTCTTGCAAATGTGGATATAATTGTGCACTATCTTCTTTTGGATTAAATTTAATTTGGTGAAGCATATCATTCCAACTAATTTGTTTGTTTTTTACCATGTTTGCTACTGCAAATCCAATTGCCACTTTTGCTGCTGATGCTAAAGGAACATATAGTTCATTATTATAGGAGGCAATTATATCTTCAGATTTTGTAGAAGACACAATCACTCCAACTTGACCAGATTGTATTTCTTTCATTCTTTCAATGACAGTTTGCATATTCGCACCTCTTTTTATATTGTTTTATTACATTCTTAAATTTCGATATAGAATGTATAAAACCTTTTTTGTTACTTGATATGTATGCATACAATAAAAAAGATAGCATGTAATTTCTCCATGCTACCTTTCTAAAATAAATACTAAGCAAAACGCAAATATCTATTCTTCCGTAGGCATTTTAGGACCATTAAGCTCCAATTGATAAAAAGCTAAATCTAACCACCTATTAAACTTATAGCCAGCCTTCTTAATTGTCCCCGCATGAACAAATCCATAGTTTTCATGTAAGGCAATGCTTTTCTCATTTTCTGCATCAATTCCAGCAATTAAGGTCATATATTCCCTTTCTTTTGCAACTGTGATCAATGCTTTCATTAAAGAAGTTCCTATCCCATTTTTTCTATATTCCTTATGAACATACACAGAATGCTCAATTGAATATTTATAGGCAGGCCAAGCTCTAAACGGGCCAAATGTCGCAAATCCTACTATTTTATTATCTAATTCACATACTAAAATCGGATAGCCGTTAGCCTTTTTTTGTTCATACCAATCTATTCTATTTTCAAGGGTTACCGGTTTATACGTATAGATGGCTGTTGTATTCAATATAGCATCATTATAAATATCTAACATGTATGTTACATCTTGTTTCCTTGCTTCCCTTATCATCGCGTTCTTCCTTTCATAAAGTATATCTTCTTTCATTTCACTCCTACATACGAATACGAGCTTTTCGGAAACCATCAAATATATTTAATGCAGCAGATAAAATGTAAATGATAATACCTCCACCAATTAACCACGTTTTAAATTCCTCTGGAGAAGTAGTAAACACATTTGCTACATACGTAATAAATCCTTCATTAAATAAATGCGGATTTACTACAATTACAATGAATACTATTGTTCCAACTATTTGAAGAATAGCATTCCCGATTGCCAGCTTTTTCGTCCATTGTCCTTGTACTAACTTATAAAAAGATATACCTATTTCAAACACAATCACAATTACAACGATTGACCAATACTGAAGTAACACATCTTGATTAAAAGTTGCCGCGACAAACTTCAATCCGCTTTCTGTACCATGATATACACCTACAAGATGGTTCGCATAAAAATAAAGTGATGCCCATATTGCCGTCCACATTAACCCGCCAAATACTTCGAACTTTGAGATCGACTTTTTCTTTGGAACATACGAAGTATTTTTCAAATCATCAGGCGTCCATTTTTTTAAACTTGTCGTCAACGGTTGAGTACCTTTGTCTTTATCTGTTCTTTCTAAAATTGCAAATACAAGTGTCAACCAGAAAAATACATGGAGGCCTACTTCGATAATTTCCCCAATTCCTTTACCTATCAGATTTAAAATAACATTTAATACCGCTTGCTCACCATCATATCCTACAAAATTTTCTGCAACCATTGCAATGAGTGCGATTACAGCTGCAATTGGTATAATCATTTTTAATAACGTCGTATATACATCAAAATAACGTGGTCCAATTAAATGCATCGGTCTATCCAGATACCCATTAGCCAATGAAACTGGGCTTCCCAATTTTTCAAGGACACTCTTTACATCTTCCTCATTATACTCATCAGGTAACATATCCTCGATAGTTGACCGTAGTTCAAGAATAATATCTTCACGATTTTTTTCAGGTAATCTCTTCGCTACTTCCTCGACGTAAATATCAATCAAGTTCATTTTTGTCCTCCTCCTTTAATAGGTTATAAAGTTCTTTCGAATCCTTTATCCATTCCTTTTTTAACTGCAAAAATATCTCTAATCCGTATTCACTTAAAACGTAATACTTACGCGGTCTACTCTCCGTTTTATCCCAACTACTCGTCACTAGCTCTTGTTTTTCTAATCGGCGAAGTAGTGGATATAAAGTACTTTGATCGATTGTGATCCCTGATTGTTCCAATAATTGGACAAGTGAATACCCATACTGCGGTGTTCTTAACTGGCTTAAAACCGCTAATGTTAATGTACCTCTTCTTAGTTCAGTAATTAACGAATTTAATAAAGCATCCATTCACTCACCTCATTTCCATTACTATATGTCATACAGTATATGTTTTATACTATGTATCGTACAGTATTAGTGTGATAAAAACAATGCGTATTTACAAAAAATAGATAATAAATAAGCACAAACTATATAATTTGTGCTTTTCTTGTTAATTTAAACGGTATTACAATCTTAATTTTGTACCTCGTGTAATATAAACTCTCCTTTTTCTTTAGTAAATGGGGTAACACCTACAATTGCCTCAATATGAATTACTCCATATACATGCGGATATTCTTGACCGTTAGAAGCAAGTTCGTATTTTATTTCTGCTTTTATTAAGGATGGATCGATTGTCAGTAATAAAACATCTTCTTCATGATTAAAATATTTTTCAGCAACTTTTAAAGCTTGCTGTAAAAATGAACAATGAATAAATCCCTCTTCTTTAAGTGAAGCTTCATTAACTTCTCCATCTACCTTTGCGATTTCCCAATTTCTTTTTGTTATTACCTTTGTAATCATAGTTAGTTTCTCTCCAAGTCTTTATATAGAAAAACAAGAGGTTCTTCTTTTTGTTACTAGAAAACCCTCTTGCTTTTCATATTTATTTTAATCCTTTTATTAAAGACGATGCTTCTCCGCTATGGAAAATCCATAAATCATGGAGCGATCTTGTACATCCGACATATAGTAACTTCGCATCATGTTTCGTATTTTTATAATGTTCTTCATCAACATCGATTAATAGAACAGCATCAAATTCTAGCCCTTTTGCCAAGTATACAGGTACTACTGAAATACCACCTTCATATTTACTTTGATCTGCTTCAATGACGTTTACGGCCAATCCTGCTTTTGTTAATTTCTCATATATATCGCGGCATTCATCGTCTGTTCTTCCTATTACCGCAATGGTTTTCACATCTTCGTTTTGTAGATGTTTTAACGTCTTCATAATCTCATTAAATTGATCTTCTGCATGGATTACCTTAACATCTTCACCACTGCGAAAAACTGGTGTTGCGAGCCCAACTGGAATCTCTGCATTTTTAATTATTTCGTTCGCAAATTCTATAATTTCTTTTGTAGAACGATAACTTCTCGTCAGTTCATAATAACCTGTTTCTTGGAATACTTCCTTAAAAGCACCCCAATCTTCAATCCCTTGATAATCATAAATTGCTTGAGATAAATCACCTAATATAGTGAAAGAATTACCTAGTGTAATTTCTTTTAATACATACACTTGGAATGGTGAGAAATCTTGCGCTTCATCAATAACGACGTGATGGAATTTCTGTCCGATTTCAATACCTGTTATGCGGTGATGTATGTAAATTAAAGCTGGTAAATCTTCTACATACACTTCTTTTTTACGACAACTCTTTTCAGTTTCTTTCACAAGTACTTCAGGCAATACTTCGAGTATTTCTTTACTTTTCAATATTGAACTATAGAGTGAAAGTGGGCTCATTTTCGGCCAAAACTTCATATAAGTGTTCAATTTCTTTGTCGCTTCTTTTTTTAATAATTTCTTCTCGTTTGTTTCTCCATACTTTTTCAGTTCAATTTCAATCCAGCGCTTCATTCGGCCGACTAATCTTTCTCTTCTTTTCTTTAATGGATAATTTTTATATTCCACTTGCATCCATTTTTTTATGTCTTCTACTGGAATAATTGCTTTGTCCCATGCCTCAAAATCACTTGTTGGTACTAATTCATTTTCAAATTGAATCATTCTCTCTTCAATAAACGACTTAAATTCCAGTGTTCCTTTCAATTTACCGAGTATAACCTTTTCTTCATCACGATTAATTGAAAAGGCTTCTTTCAACTTTTCTTCTGTCTGCTTTAGTTTCACAGAATCATCTAACGTACGTAATGCCCAATCCGGAAATGTTGTTTGACTAATATTCCCTACACCTAATTCAGGAAGCACACTCGAAATATAGTCTAAAAAAAGACTATTCGGAGCGAATACAATCATTCTCTCAGCTTCTAATTGTTCACGATATTCATAAATTAAAAAAGCAAGGCGATGTAAAGCGATCGTTGTTTTTCCGCTTCCCGCAACCCCTTGAATTAATAATGGTAAGTTTCTTTCCGCACGAATAATATCGTTTTGCTCCGATTGTATTGTCGAAACAATATCCTTTAGTTTATTATCTTTATTCTCACCTAATCGATATAGAAGAAAATCATCGGCATGTGAGACATCTTCATTTCCTTTTACATATGTATCAACAACACGTTCTAGTTCTCTTTTTCGGATCGAGATGTTTCGCTTTAAATACACATCACCTTCAACTAATCCGTCTGGTGATTGATAAAACGCTAATTCATCTCCGCCGGTAAATGAATAAAACATACTTGCGACAGGTGCCCGCCAATCAATTACAATTGGTTTCATTGTGTCTTTATGTGAAACACCTACTTTACCGATGTAGATCGGCATAACTTCTTCCTTGCCATCCTCTTGAAAGTCTAGTCTCCCAAAGTATGGCTCATGCACACCAATACGTAAGTTTTGTCTATTAGACTCCCTCATACTTTCTAGAATTTGTTCTTTAAAATCATCGCCATAATAAACCGGAATGTTTTCGAGCTGTTCTAATTGATCATCCATCGTACGTAATGTATCTTTCATCCTTTGTAACTCTTCTTCAAAAATGTTATTCATTTGATGATTCCCTCCTGTCCGTTCTAATTTTTCAGTCGAAATACAATTGTATTAAAAATCCATTTATAAAGTCAATAGTTTTAGTAAGAATTTTCTAAAATAAAGAAGAGTAGAGATTAATCTCTACTCTTCTTTATTTTAATTCGATACGCCAAACATTCATTTAAAGTTGCTAATTCTTTATATTTTCGTTTTTCAAAATCATATGCTCCTCCTGGGAAGAATCCTACAATACTTAAACCAGCTTCAGCACATAGATTGCTAATCTCATCTACCGTATAACAACGTAAAGACTGTGTAACTATATCATTTGAATTATTAGGATGCCACCAATGATCTAACATTCTTTCATTTATACTATCATATTCATATTTTCGCATAGCTGAACTTAAGGTCATTTCTTGTCCACTTACCTTTTTCCAATACAATGGTTGATAAATATCAATAAGTGCACATCCATCATCCCTCATCCAATTTTTAATCCGTTTTAATAGAATTAATTGTTCATCATCTGTTCCTACACCAAATCCATCTAAATAACTAACAACATCAAACTTTTCTTCAAAATTAATTTTATAAAAATCAGCGCAATGAATAGCAATATCATTAGTAGAATGCTCTTTTGCAAACATAACTAACTCTGGTACAAGCTCAACCGTAGTCATCTTTACATGTAACTTAGACATCGCCCTTGCAAATCCGCCATTTCCTGCACCTAGTTCTAACATCGACTGAAATGGATGTCCAATTTGCTCTTTAACTTCTTTAGCAACTTGCTCTAACCAGCTTTCTGTATTGATATTGTAATGGGATAGTTCGAATTGTTTTTCGTAAAATTCTCTCACATCTAATTCGTTCATTATTATTCTCCTCCTGCAATTGATTTTTCTTCTACAGGTGAAAAACTAAATTTCTGACACCCATGAAAAAATCATTATTATTCCCTATATTTATAATTTATCAAAATAATAAGAAATTTTAAAGTACCAATATAAAAAGCAGATAATGGATGCTACCACTATCTGCTCTATGACTGCTATTATTTTTCTTGTTGATACTCTACCCAATCACCAGAAATGATAACTTTCTTTAGCATCTCTTTATCTTGAGCGACATACACAAATGCACGTATTTCTCTATCGCCTAAATAAATCGTTTCGGTGATTCGGTCATATAAATTACTCTCTACATTACCTGTGTATTCTTCCAGTTCATCTAATTTTTGCAGAACATCATCATTCACTTCGTAAACTTCTCCATATACTTTATCTTCATTTGAACAAATCATCGCTGGATACCCCTCGTTTGTATCAAATAATTTACCATACGTCCATGCTCCATCTGCGATGCATCTTCCACCTTGCATAAAATGAGCATTCGTTTGCTCTTTTCTTAATGTGCCATACACGAAAACGTGATGCATATATCCCCTATCCCCTTTATATATCTCTACTTTCTAAATTGTAAATATGCACGAATCATAAAGTAACTCACTTCATTTGGAAGTTGTTCCTTAATTGATTTCAGACCACCTTCTGCATTTTGCACGGCAGTTTCAATCAGTGATTCATATTCTGCAGGAACAAATCTGTTCCAGTCTATTTCCATTCCATCTTCAAAAGAGCGAATTAAATGATTTTCAATTGTTTGTCTTGATAAGCCACGTTCTTTCGCAATTCCATCTAGATCAATGCCTTGTTTATACATTTCATACGTTTCTAAATGAGAATTTGCTGAAGCTTTCCCTGACTTTTTCCGCTCTGTCACCACTTCTGTTTTAACTGTTTCAGCATAGTTTGGATTGTCCTTAATAAAGTGCTGAACTGCTTGTAAGAAGTGAGAACCATACTTCACAAGTTTATGTTCGCCGATCCCTTTCACAGTTAAAAGTTCAGAGTCACTTTGTGGCATTTTTGCACACATATCTTTCAACGTTTGATCAGAGAAAATAACGAATGGAGGTACACCTTCTCCTTGCGCAATTTCTTTACGTACTTCGCGAAGTACTTCAAATAAAGGATGATCTTGAACAATTTGTCTTGTCTCTACTCGTTCTTTACGTAAAACATTCTCTTTACCTAATAATACTTCTTTCCCTTTTTCCGTAACTTTTAATGTTGGATACGTACCATGTTCTACTGCAATTAACTCATCTGAAATTAGAAACTCAATAAATTCACTTACTTCTTTTACACTACGATTTGATAGTAACCCGTATGTTGGTAAAGTATGAAAATTGAATTCAATAACTTTCTTATTTTTCGAACCAGTTAAAACTTGTGCAATCATTTGTTTTCCAAATCGTTGGTTCGTTCTAATCATACAAGATAGAACCATTTGTGATTCTCTCGTCACATCGATACTTTCCCGGTCGTCCGTACAATTTCCGCAGCGGCCACAATCTTCTTTCGGTTCTTCTCCAAAGTATTGCAAAATAAATGATTGTAAACATTGTTCTGTATGACAATAATCAGTCATATTTTGCAGTTTTTCAAGTTCATTTGAAAATCGAGATTCACCTGTCGATTGATCAATTAAAAAGCGCTGTACTTGCACATCCTGAGAAGAATATAGCAATATACATGCACTATCTAAACCGTCACGCCCTGCACGTCCTGCCTCTTGGTAATAACTTTCCATATTTTTTGGCAGTTGATAATGGATAACGTAACGAATATTCGATTTATCAATCCCCATCCCGAATGCAGATGTTGCCACCATTACACTTACTTCATCACGTAAAAAGAGTTCTTGCTGCTCATTTCGATCGGTATCACTCATACCAGCATGGTATTTTGATACCGAAACTCCCGCTTTCATTAAATCCTCATACAATTGATCAACTACTTTTCTAGTAGCAGCATATATAATCCCAGATTCTTTTTGATTTTGACGAATATAATCCGCTAAATATGCATTACGATCTTGTCCTTTAATAACAGTAAATGATAAGTTCTCGCGTTCAAACGTTGTCATAATCGTGTTTTCTTGATTAATTCCAAGCGTGTTACAAATATCTTCACGAACTTGTGGTGTAGCCGTAGCAGTTAATGCTAATACGAGCGGCTTTTCTGGAAGATAATCTAATATGCGATGTATATGTAAATAACTTGGACGGAAATCATGTCCCCACTGCGAAATACAGTGTGCCTCATCAATTGCAATCATCGGGATTTTCATATCGATAAGTTGATCAACAAACTCCATTGAATCAAGTCGCTCCGGCGCCACATAAAGTAACTTATAATGTCCTTGTTTCGCTAATTGAATTCGTTGATTCGCTTCTGTAATAGAAATAGAACTATTAATATAAGTAGCTGAAATACCGTTTTGTATTAATGTATCTACTTGGTCTTTCATAAGTGAAATCAAAGGTGAAATAACTAATGTCGTACCTTCAAATACTAATGCGGGAATTTGATAACAAATTGATTTACCACCACCCGTAGGCATAATACAAACCGTATCTTTCCCATCTAATACATTTTTAATTGTTTCATCTTGTCCTCTTCGGAATGACGAATAACCGAAATAAGACGCTAAAAGTTCTTGTGCTTTTGTAAACAAAAAAGAGTCACCTGCTTTTCTTTATCTTTCATCTATTTCTATTATATCATCACTTATGCGTGATGAAAGTGATGAATACATGACAAACAGCTTGCTTTTTCATTTTTTTATGATTCTCTACATTTTAAAGGTTGTTTAGCAACGGTGTTTTAATGGCTATTTATGTTTATAAATTTTAAAACATAAATAAAGCACATATAAAATGAATTACAAAATAAATATACATTTTATTACTCTTCCTTGAATACTACTAATCTTATACATATGAATTCAGGAGGTTACTATATGAAGCAGCAGAATATTAGTTCCATCAAGCAGAAAACAGTACCGAACCAACTCCAATTCGCGAATCATGATGCGTGGAAATATGAATCGTATTATAAATACAAGCCATTATTTTCTTATAGAAAATTTTTTCATTTTCTATCTCAACTTTTTAGACGTTAATGAGTGTGATATATATCATTCATAATAATTTTCTCAATATATACCTTATAGACTTACTATAATACAGCTGTTATCATATGAAATATTCTGTTGGATAAACCCCTTTAGTTGACCTGCTTATAAAAGCAGGTCTTTTTTGATTATTATATATTTCAGTACACTTTTAGATACACTTGTAAATCTTTTCTCTATTTTATAACCATACTCCACTCACAACAAATGATGATAATAACGAGATGTAAAATATAAGTTCTTAACATTTATTGAAGTAATTCTTTTTTTCTCAATACACAAAACGAATTTCACTTATTACTATAAAAGTACTCCAGATGAGTTTTTGCTCATCAACATTATCTAGTTAATGGGATCTGCTGCGGGAAGCTGATCCCTTTGACTTTATTAAAGATCCACTTTCATTTGGACACATTTACCAGGTTTTTTCAAGCGAATTTTATGATAATATTACGTAGTCGAGTCCGACATCTCGGCAATACCCTTTTGAGGCTCTGCAACTTCCCTTGCAGAGCCTTGTTTATTTTTATATTCACTTTATTTATATATACCACAATAAAATTCTTCATCTTTTTCCATATCAATTTCTGAAATTAATTTAGGACACGTAACTAAAAATAAATTCCCATCATACTTTGAGTTATACATGTTCAAAGGAGTGTTACCGTTTATGTATTCTTATTGGCAATCGTATTACTCCCCCTATCATAACCCTTATGTACACTTTGATACATCTGTACGTAATTACCGAATTAGTAAAAACGAGAACTTTTTAAAAGGTTATATGCGTTCTTTATGGGAACAACATGTCGCTTGGACGAGATTAGCTATTATTAGCATTGTCTTTAATTTACCAGACGTAAACGTTACAGTTGGGCGGCTTCTTCAAAATGCAACACATATGGGATTGTCACTTGAACCATTCTATGGTGAAGATGCTGTAAAAAAATATAGTGCATTAATTAAAGACCACTTAGTCATTGCAGCGGATCTAGTTAAAGCCGCAAAAGCTGGTGATCAAAATGCAGCTGCCGCTATAGAGAAAAAATGGTACGCTAATGGTGATGAAATTGTGGCGTTTCTTACTAGCATCAATCCATATATAGAAAAAGAAGAATTCAGAAAAATGTTTTATGAACATTTAGCACTTACGAAAGCAGAAGCGCTTGCCTTCCTAAATAAAGATTTTGAAGCAAGCGTAAAACTATACGATAAAATTGAAAAAGAAGCATTAGAAATGGCTGATATGATAACAAATGCAATCGTAAAACAATTCCCACAAGTGTTTCAATAATAATAAGCCGATTTGAAAAAACAAATCGGCTTATAAAACTTTCTATCAATGAAATTTCACCTCTCCTCTTTACATTTAACGTATATCGATATATTTTATTAATATCCGTTTTTTATAGGAGGAAATCTTTTGATTAACGCCATTGGTCTCGTATTTATCCTCACAAATAAACACGAGAAAAAGAAGAAAGTTTATCTAAATGAAAAATTCGCATTAATAGACATTATTGATTCTAAAGAAGTAATTGATGATGAAGGGAACTCACTAGTAGAACTAACATGTAAATACAGTATTTATCTAGATGAAAAATATTACTGTAAATCTCTCGATGATTATACTGGACAAGTATTTCCGTTCTTGAGCGCTAAAATAGGAAAAGGTCTTCTCAGAAACTTAAATTACTATTTCTCTTACGTTGATGCCTATGATAAAAAACCACCCGTTAAAGAAATTAGGCCACTTATGAAACAAGTAACGAACAGATAGCGAAAAATACTCAAAAAAGAAAGCATCTAACTTCGGATGCTTTCTTTTTTGATTCAAGGACTCGTTAACTTCTATCTCTCTTCTAAAAATATGTATCTAGGCATAGTTTAAATTAAAAACATTGGAGGATTAAACTGAATGAAATACTCAGAAACAATTGTTAGCAAACGGCTTCGAACACTTAAAATATTTAGTATGTTTATTATGCTAGTTTTAATTGGATGGCTTGGATATACAAAATTACTTTATGAAAACGGATTTCTTCAAGAAAAGAAAAATTCAGTTGAAGTAATGAATACTAGTATTACAGGTGAAATTGAACAAAGTTTCCATGTAAACTTACAAGGTTACCGTAAAACAGATGTTAATACTATGATAGATGCAAGTAAAACCGATCCGAGCGAACTATCTTTAATTGAGATTATCAATACATCTTGTTTACGAGATTGCATAGGCGAACCATTGGCATATGTAAACTCAAACGATGGATATATCTTTTATAAGGAGTCTACCAGAACTAATGTAGCTTTAAAAATCAAAAAACAAGACTCGTGGGAAATCGTAAAAAAATCTGTTCAAGATGGAATATAACATTAGAAAATTAAAGAGTACTTAACGTACTCTTTTTATTATTTTTTGCTTTTGATTTCTGGCAAAACTCTAAATATAATTACCGTGGTGCAGAAAACGCAACAAGTAGCGCTACTCAAGCTAATGAGCGCCAAATGGATAAAGCTTTAAACACAATGAATAAATAATTTTTTGAATAGGAGAAATAAAAAAGCCGCCCAACAGGACGGCTCTTATTATTTTATTTAAATGAACCCCAACTACTAACACGTTTTCCGTTACTAGTCTCACCACTTGCAATATAACCATAACCATCCGAACGTTTTTGACGTAACCAAACATATCCATCTTTTTCATAACCGAATGCATCATACTTCACTTCATCACCTGTATTCAGTGTAGCAATAACAGGAGCATCAGTTAATGGTGCGGTACGAAGTTTAATAGATGTATTTAACTTAAATACACCGTCTTGTTTTGTAAACCAACTAGAATCATATTGACTATTTGCAATTGTTTCATTTACTCCAGTAAACCATGAAAGAGGTTTATCTCCTATAAGTGAGTTAAGATCACACTTACCAATGCCAGGTACATTTCCAGTTTCAGTGTACTGCCAAATATCACAAGGATACGCTGGCTTATTATCACCATATCGCGGAATCCATACAAAATCAGCTTGTATATTACGCGCTCCAAACGAATCATACGTATGATGCCCTACATATAACCCTATCTTTTTAGCTCCTAGTCGGCGTAGTTCATCGATAAACGCCTGTGTCCCACCTTGCATATCACTCATTGTTTGCACTTCAACATCAGCTACCCAAAACTTAGCTGATTTGTCACCACGAGCCCAAAAGTCTTGCGCTTCTTTCTTGGCATCGTTGATAGATACAAAACGACAAAATGCATAATTTCCAAAAGGAATATTCCTTGATTTCATCGCTTGTACATATCCATTATACAAAGGGTCTACATAATTCGAACCATCTTGCACACGTGCAATTACTAAATCTAATTGCGGTCCTGCTACATCCCAATTAATGTCTCCATTCCACTTGGAAATATCTGCAATATAACCCATTATTCAACATCTCCTTTTTTATTATCATATTCAGAGCTTGTTTTTTTGCTCCTACCACCTAAAACTTCAACTGCATTTGTTAACGCTGAAGGTAACAGGATTCCCATACGCCCAGCATTTTCTAAAAGTGAAAGTAATTCATTTCCGATAAAGAAAAAGATTGTAGCTTCACGAAGTGCGCTATTTGTTCCTACAATTGCATCTGCTTGAGCTGCTGCTGCGACCAAAAGAAAAAGCACCACCTTTTTGGCGATGCCTTTAAATCCAACTTTACTTTTCAACTCTCCATTAAATCCTGCTGCGATTACTCCTGTTAAATAGTCGATAGCTGCCATGATAACCAGAACTTTCAATGTCGTATCCCATCCTCCCAAGAAATACCCACAGAAGCCACCGAATGTGACTACACATGTTTTCATTAATACATCAATACGATCCATCTTTCCACTCCTTTTTCGCAAAATAAAAAGCCCACTATTGCGCGCTTGTAATTAAATCTTCTCTTCCTTCTTTAGTTAGGTAAGCGTCGACACGTTCCTTGTACTTCAACATAGGACCGTCAATTACTACTTGTTGATACGTGTAATGTCCTTGAATGATCATCATCGCCATAAATTCAGCCATTTACATTCACATTCCTTTCAATGTTTGCTGCATGATGAATTCAGCCATTGCCGCCTTAGTTACTTCTAGTTCTGTTTTTAGTTTATCCATTTCAGATGGCTCGGGTTCTGGTTGTGGTGGTAATTCCGGTTTTAATTTAATCCACTTCCTATCCTTGAAAACAGGATCATAAATTAAATCTGGACAAACCTCTAAAGTACAGTTTTTAGAATATCAGGCTCAAAACCTATAACAACATCTTCTTCGTATGGTACTTTAATAGTTTCATAATCTACTTGTCTCATCACGCAATCATGACAATCGTATTTACTAATTGGTTCATCGGTATTATATTCACTATTATTTCCGTCTTCGTCAGTAATTATAATTTTAGGAGGTTCTTTATAGGTCCCATCCTCAATCGATTGATGAAGCTTACATAATTTCTCTTCCGTGACAACTTCTTTCGTTTCTTCTCTGTAGAATGTTTGTTTCTCTGTGATCGCCTTTTCTTCTAAGGGAGTAATTTTCGTTATTTTTTCAAACAAACGACTATACGTGTTGGTTTGCCACAAATTAGAGTACATGATTTAAGACATACACATGCGACGATGTTAATTGAACAAAACGTGAATGTGAAACTAATCTCATCACGCTTAGGGCATGCATCAATTAAAACAACGCTCGATATCTATTCTCATGTATTACCTAGTATGGACAAATCAATATCTGATGAATTAGAAAAGATTATAAAAATGTGACCGGTCTTGTGACCAATCACATCTATAATACCATTCCTTATAATTCCTTCCCTTCCCCGACAGCCCATTTCAACCTCTGCAACATATACCCAATTCCTTTACATCCTGCTAACGGATACGTAATAATTTCTTCTGCATATAATTGTGTCACTACTTTCTTATGCTTCTTGCCTGCAAGCAAAACAATTTCATCAAACTGAAGCAAGTCTTTTTCAATCATCTGTTGTTTTAATTGTTCCATGCTAATAATTTCATCGCTCTTTGAATCGAAGGCAAGATCATAGTTTTCTAATACAATATCATTGGGTCTTAAAAATCCATGCTTCGCCGATAAGATAACCCAATTCTCGAAAAACATAGTTGCATACGCCTGACATGCTTTTCCGAACGGGCTAATATATACATCCTTTGCCTCCATAGGTCCGTAATCTGGATACTTATCCCAAATTTTCTTTTTTCCGCATGGAATTATGCATAACCTTTTCATCGTTATTTCTTACCTCACTTCTGTTTTTTTAAATATAAAAATATAGAATTATCTTCTTCTTCATATTCAGCTTCTATATCACCAATACCCACTACGTTCCATCCATTATTTGTTTCTATCGGTTTTTCATTCATTATAATATGAACTTGTGTCATATTTTTAAAATCTTCTTCAAAAGATGCTAAAACAGGTTGATCTATCATATATGTTTTATTATGTATACTCACGCTTAAAAAGGTTTTATGTAATGCTTTATTTCCGTTTAAATTTACATTCATTGGATTAAACGAATTTAATTTTATATCTCCTACAATATACAGATGATACCCTTTTTCTTTATAGAATTGTTTAAAATCCTTGTCTCTTTCATTTTGAACAAAATGAAGGATTTGCTTCGTTTCTTTACTTATTGCAATTTCATTATTAAAACTCAAATCCACATTTAGATTTTGTTTTAAAAAAGCATATAACGATTTATCACTATTAAAGAAGCTCGTTTTCCAGTTAGGAAGGATTTCATCTAATAATAAACATAAAAGCATTCCTGAGCTATAGCAGCTCTTCCTAATGTTATCATTAGCTTCATATGCATCTAAAATAAATCCGCTATATTTTCGTAATGTTTCGCTTTCATCCTTTTCGCATATTGCATTGTAAGCGTTCATTTCTACATACCAAGCAGGCCCCTCTATACTTTCAACCATACACTCATATGTTATAAACTCTTCTTTCATAAAACTAGTTCTTTGCTCTCTTAGTTCAATAAATTGCTTAATATAATTATATTTCTCAGCTTGTGACTTACAATGCACCGCATCATATAAACACATTCGTTCATTATTTCGCAATTCTATATTTTCTTCTATTATAGGATATTGAAATCCTATAGATTCATTTGGAAATCTACTTTCTTTATTCAAATATTGATAGCAATGAAAAAGTTCGTGCACCACAATCGCAAGTAAACTTTCATAGTCTTTATATCTATTCATATTCACGATTGCAGTTGGATAATCTTTGAATAGAATACATGTATCCCCTTTAAATTGGTCATCCCACTTTAAAACGGCATATTCACCATCATCTTTCAAAAATAATGGATGATGAAATACATACACATGCTCATCATTATATAATGCAAATGCAGCCCTCTTAAAACCAGGCCATAGCCCATTCAATAATTCTATATTTACATCTTTCTTTATTCGATTTAATATATTGTTCATTATATATAACACCCCTATATCATTCTACATACACCTATTCTATTCCACTTAAAAACAACCCTTTTATTTACATAAATATTAGATAAACCTATATCTTATCTCAATTTATAATGTATTATACAAATATACATGTGATGATTTTATGAAAAGGGGGTGAACAAATGAAAAATATAATCCCTGCACTAGTACTCTATATTATCGTTTGCGTAATCGCTATGATTGCTCCAGCATCTGAAGGTTATAATCATATTGGCTGGAAGTTGTTTGTTGGGCAAGCGTATGCTATACCTATTTTCATCATTGCGGCTATTATTACATTTTATATAAACAAGAAAAAATCTACGAACAAACAGTTATAAGGATAGCAAATGCTATCCTTATTTTAATTCATTAATTAGATCAAAAATTACACTTGCAATACTTTCAATCCTTTCTTCCGATAAATCAAACGTAACACCTGTTTTTTCATATATTTCTTGTATAGGTAAATTCCAATCTGCATTCGCTCCCTCTTTAAAGAAAGCAATCGCTTTTTTTGGATCCTCTCGATAAATTTGAAACAATTGCATTGCTCCTATTTGCGCAATTGCGTATTCAATTTTATAGAAAGGAAACTGAACATAATGAAATGACTCTAACCAGCTTGCACCGATGTTATCTTCTAATCCTGCAATATTGACTGATGAATATTGATATCTTTTACATAGTTCAGCGTATTTCTTATCACGTTCTTCTGAAGTATGGTTTGGATTTAAATAGAGCCAGTGCTGGAATACATCTCCTGCAACTGACGACATTAATAAAGACAAAGCACGATATAATTGTACGCGCTGCACTTCTTTATATCCATCCTCTTGCTTATAAAAGATATTAAGCTTATCCATTACTAGTAACTCAAGACTGAGGGAATAAAGCTCAGCCACCTCTTCACGAAGAAATCTCTCTTGCATGCTACTATCATTGTTAAATTGTTTATAAAAATGAAATGCATGCCCCACTTCATGTATTAGCGCGTTAATTGCATAAAATGATGGACTAAAATTAGAATACACAAAAACCTCTTTACTATGAGGAAAGGTAAAACAAGCAGCTCCCGGTGCTTTATTTTCACGTTCTTCTACGTCAATTAATCCCGCTTTTCGTATATGAATAAATTTCTCATAAAAATATAAATCTGTCTTCCGAAATATTTCTTCCACCCCATTCAATAAATCAATAGCATTTTGGAATGGAGCTTTTGGTAATTTACATGGAGTAAGGTCCCAAGGGCGATATATTTTTACACCAAGATTCTTTTTAGAAAGAACCCCCAACTGTTCCCATATTGGTACAACATACTTTTCTATAGATTCATGGAGCTTATAGCAATCATCAATACTATAATCTCTATTTTTTTGTTTAAAAGCATACTCACTATAATTATTAAATCCTGCATGTAAAGCTATCTCATTCCGCAATTGTATGAGTTCATTCATAATACAATCTATTTCTATTTTCACTATACTTCTTGCTTCACATAAAGTGTACCAAGCTTTTTCGCGAATAGCTCTATTGGGGTTATCTAGTTTTGCTTTTACGTATGCATACGTCTTTTGCTCTCCTTCCCAATTAATAGATATGTTAGACATTATTTCTCTATATTTCGTAATAAGCTTTTGCTCTTTAATGGAAAGAGCAATGTTCTTTTCATTAAACATTTTACTTTTTACCAATCTTGCTTTTTTCATAAAACTGTATTTCTGCTCATTTAATAAGTCGGAAAACGGAGACTCTCTAAATTTCTGGTCAAATTTTGCATTGTATCTTTTTAAAAGTGGTTGAATTGTATTTTGATTATACATATGTAAATTACGTTTATTTCTGTCATTTGTATCTCTATACATGGCAATTAAACTACTTGTTATCTCCTCTTCTATTTCAGCGGTTACACGCAGTTCATCCAAAAGCCAACTCTCTAATTCTGAAACAGAAGTAATATTTCGCTCCAAAAGTGACTGTAATTTACTCTCCAAATCATTAAGCATACAAAATCCTCCTGTTTTAAAATTTCAATTTTCTGTTTTTTATAGATAGAAAAGGACAAGTAGCCAATCCGACTACTTGTCCTTGCTGTTTATCTGTACTCAATAAAATTAAGCTTGGAATGCTTCTGTTAATACTGGTACGATTTGTTTTTTACGAGATACAACACCTTTTAATGTAGCAGTGTTGTTTTCTAGAGATACGTTGTATGCTTTCTCAACAACGTTTGCTGCTTTACCGATCGCAAGACCGACAGAATCGTTAGTTAAGATATCAGTTACAACGAATAAGAATAGGTCTAAACCTTTTTCTTCTACTACTGCAGAGATAACTTTTTCAAGTTCCGCTTGGTGTACAAGAACGTCGTTTGTATCAACAGCGTTTACTTGTGCGATTTCAACTTTCGCATTACCCATTTGGAATTCTTTAGCGTCAAGAGAGATTAATTGCTCCATTGTTTTTCCGCTTAAGTCAGCACCAGCTTTTAACATTTCTAAGCCGTAGTTATCAGCATCTACACCAGCGATTTCCGCTAATTCACGAGCTGCTGCTACGTCTTGCTCTGTGCAAGTTGGAGATTTGAATAGTAAAGAATCTGAAATGATTGCAGATAACATTAAACCCGCAACTTCTTTACGAATTGTAACGCCATTTTCTTTGTACATTTTGTTTAAGATTGTAGCTGTACAACCAACTGGCTCACAACGGTAGTAAATAGGATCGCTTGTTTCAAAGTTAGCAATACGGTGATGGTCAATAACTTCTAACACACGAACAGATTCGATATCGTTAGCACTTTGTTGACGCTCGTTATGATCAACTAAAATAACGTTGTCCACTTCGCTTGCAACTGTCTCAACAAAACGCGGTCCTTCTACTTTAAAATGGTCTAACGCAAATTGAGTTTCACCGCTGATTTCACCTAAACGTACAGGCTCAGCATTCATTCCTAATTCTTTTTTCAATTCTGCATAAGCAATTGCAGAACAAATTGCATCTGTATCTGGGTTTTTATGCCCGAAAACTAGTACTTTTTCCATGTTTTCCACCTCTTCATGAAAAGGATATCTTAAAGAAGCAAATATGACAATATTTAAAGCCGAATTTTTTATAAATAATTGCACTTTCTTCTATATTTTTCATCTTTTTTCGTAAAAAAAGATCATCTAAAATGAATTAGATGATCGAAATGTATATTTTATTTAAAATAAGGTAGGAGCCTGCACTACATGATTTAGCGCGAAATTTGATGCTAAACCGTTATTTACAAGGTTAACATCTATAACTTGATAAAATGCATTCCCAGTATCTGCAATTTCCCAAACAGCTAAAATAAGGTGATATCCATTTCTATCAGTAGGTACATTTGCTTCATGAGTTACTGAATTTCCTGGTCTAGTTCCTCCATCATTTTTTACATAGAATGGCACTAAATCTAAATCAGATCTTGTTAACGGCTTATTTGGATTCCAATCTTTTTTCGTAATATAGTATTTCCATTCTTTCGTACTATGAGGTGCAGTTAGTTTCCACTTGAATGTATTCGTCCCACCGTTTAACGTAACTTTCTTCCACCTATCAACTGTTTGAACGTCTAAAGCAGGAAAATGGCCTGCTCCTGCGATTTGTCCATCAGAAGGTCCTAATTGCGGGAATCCACCTATTCCTTCTACACTTTGTGGCTCATATTGAATTGGTCCGCAATTTACATTTACCCCTTGCTTACATAAATAAGATCGGCTCGCTGGTGATTCTACATATCCATGAGCTGAAGCTTTTTCTGAAAAACCGAAAGTTAACAATCCCGTAAGTAATATACCACCACTTAATATAACTTTCTTCATCTTCTGTAAACCTTTCGTTCTCATCCCATCATCCCCTTTCCCATAATAAAGCGAAAATAACTATAGTCGGCTAGTCATCTTCTCTACATCCATTATAAGTCGAAGAACATACCTAAAAGAACCCTCTAAAAACTTTCTCAAATTCATTTAGTACATTAAATAGATTTTATTGATACATTCAAATAACACCGCTAGAGAAATATAGACGGTGTTAAATATACTCAATTAAACTATTCGTTTATAAATAAATTACGAAATTGGCAAAGTTAGTCTAGTTATCAAATAGCCCTCTCCCTCTCAGATTTGCGGAAACTGGCTCCTTTCCGATTTCACTTGCCCATATAGATAACTGGCCGATATGGTGGATTTCGTGGACAATGACATGACGTATTAACTCTCCGTGTGTACATTCAATGGCTCGGCGCCTAATTGGTGCGTCTCTTGAGCTAATCGGCTCTTCATTGAAGTCAGCTTTTGAAAGTTTCCGAGAATCCATTTCATTTGTCCAAGAGGTCACAAATGGCTTCACTTTCCCGTGGTATTGAGCTGAAAGATTTTTCACTTTTTGTAAGCTGGCATACTCTTCAAACAATGGCTCCTCAGGCACTGATTCACCACGTAACCCTAAGATCCACATATATTCCACATCTACAATGTGAAATAGAGTATGTAGTATACTGCCGAACCCACCGACCCGTTTCTTTACGAGTTCTTCGGCCGACATGTCTTCGCACCACGTAAACCAATCATCACGAACTTGCCAGTTATATTGAAACAGTTTCAACATCACAGCAACCTCCATCTTTTAGATTAACATTTAATATTCACCAAAAGACTTCAAAATTCCTATTTAAGTAATACCTCTTATACAACTGTTAAAACCTTATACAAATTGGCCCTCAAATTGAACATTCAATATGAAGTTAATGAATGAAAAGAACCCCCCTATTATACAGGGGTTTATCAATCTTTTTACAAATCAATACTCAGACCTAATAACAAATTTGTCATTTGAAAATATCCCTCTTTTTAAATAAAAATACTAAATCATTTTATAATAAATAACCGTTGCATCTAAATTACCATTTAGGGATATTGCGTATTCTGGTATTTTTCCAACTTCTTTATAATCTAATGATTTATACAATCTATTAGAAGGGTCTCCTTCTCTCGTATCTAGTACTATAAGAGACCTATTTTCTTGCTTTGCCCTTTCCTCTGCTTTTTGCATAAGCAAACGTCCAATGCCATTACGTCTGAAGTTTGGATGAGTCATTAACTTACAAATTTCAGCTCTATGAATCCCATTAGGCTTTGTAACTAAATGTAATTGAATACTCCCTGCCACTTCATTATTTATTTTAGCGACATATAAAATCACTTCTGGTGCTAAGACTGTTTCCCAATACTTTACCGATTCTTTTTGTTCCAGTGGAGGTAAAAAACCAATTGATGCCCCATCATCTACAACCGTTTTCAAAAGATTCGAAAGCTCCTCCACGTCATCTTTTATTTGCTTAATCTCTTCAATGACTAAATTTCGCATTACTAATCCTCCTTTTGTTTCATTGTACCAATTTTTAAAGAAGGAATAACGAAATACTAAAATGAAATATATATTTAGATACAACATACTTATAGAATGTATGGAAAGTGGAGGGATTAACAATTAGTAAAACAGGTTTTGACTTAATAAAATATGAGGAAAACTTTGATCTTGGCTATGAAGATATCGAAGAGATATCTATGAGCTGTAAATTTTCTAACTGCACTCATACAAATGAACCACATTGCGCAATTAAAAAAGCTATTTCCGATGAATTTCTTACAGAAGAAATAATAAATAGTTACTATCGAGATAAGAATGAATTCGAATATGTATGTAAAAAAAAGAACAAAACAAAAGCTATTGATTATATGAAACAATTGAAACTTTTTAGAAAATCTTAACACTAAATAAATAGTTGTTATTTCTCATTCCCACTAAATTTAAAATTTTTACTTTAATACATCACATACCAAATAATTTTTATACTCAAATTTAATCTCACGTAAAAGAACGTTTTAAACATAAAGTTTAAAACGTTCTTTTATATTCAATGCTTTTGATTTTTCAGTTCACTTAAACACTCTTGTACTAATGTTACTGCTTGACTCATTGCAGCTCCGCCAGCAAATGCTGCTGATACACCACATGCTTCCAGAATCTCTTTATCTGAACATCCTTGATCAAGACAACCTTTTGTATGATAAATCGTACAATATTCATCTTGCGTTGCTAGACTAATTCCTAATGCGATAAGTTGTTTTTCCCTTTTTGTTAAAGCGCCCTCTTGAAAACAAGCTTGCGTGAATGCATTATATGTTTCTGCAATTTCAGGAATTTGGTTTGTAAAACTACCGATACCTTCTTTATAATGATGTAGAATGTCATTTACTGAACTATGTTGTTCGTGTTCCATCTTATTATTACCCCCATTCAAATTATGTGTACCTATTGTAGTATGTGATGAAAAGAAGGCAATATACCTCATTTAATAGAGTGAATATTCAGTTTATTATAACTAAAATTTCAGATTATCATCCTCTACCGTTTGTTCTTTATAGTTTTTCCTTTCAATTTCTTTACTTCTTTCTTCCCAAAACGTTAAACCTTCAATTCCCACATTTTTAGGATCAAATACTGGATCTTTCCCTTCCTTTTTCTGTGCTTCATAATCTTTTAACACTTTTAATGCGATTTTACTTAATAGTAGAATCGCAATTAAGTTTAACCATGCCATGCTACCGATTCCTAAATCTCCAAGATTCCATAAAAGCGACGCTGATTCTACGCTACCGATGTAAACCATAATTAAAAATCCAATTTTTAAAACTGGTTTTAACCAGCTATGTTTAAGCTCACGATCTAAATAAGTAAGTGTTGTTTCAGCGATATAGTAGTATGCGAGTAAAGTTGTAAATGCGAAGAAAAATATTGCGATTGAAATAAATAATGGACCAAACCCTGTCATAACAGTTTCAACTGCTTGTTGTGTATAAATTGGGCCTGCATCAACATTCCCTATATTCTTTACAATAGCGCTTTTCCCTTCAGGTATAACATTATACATACCTGTTATTAAAATCATAAGAGCTGTCGCTGTACATACAACAATTGTATCGATATATACAGAAAATGCTTGAACTAACCCTTGTTTTGCAGGATGGGATACTTCAGCAGCAGCGGAGCTATACGTCGCTTCTCCAACACCAGCAACATTTGAAAATACAGCACGCTTTACTCCCCATGCAATTGCTGCACCGACGATTCCGCCAAACATTTCATTTACACCAAAAGCACTAGAGAAAATTAAAGCGAACATACTTGGAATTTCTGTTACATTCGCAATTAATACGATACATGTAACAATTACATAACCTATTGCCATAAATGGAACAAGCATTTGCGAAACGCCCGCAATTCTCTTTACGCCACCAAAAATGATTGATGCTAATAATATAACTAATAATATTCCAGTTATATATTTGCTAATGCCATTAGAATTTTCAAATCCAACTGCGATACTACTAGATTGAATACCTGGTAATAAAACGCCATATGAAAGTGTTACAACAACCGCTACAATGACTGCAAACCATTTCATTTTCAGGCCTTTTTCAATGAAATATGGTGTACCACCTCGGTATTCATTCCCAACTTTACTTTTATACACTTGAGATAATGTTGATTCAACAAATGCACTCGCTGCTCCTAAAAGAGCCATTACCCACATCCAAAACACAGCTCCTGGTCCGCCAAAAGCGATTGCTGTCGCGACTCCTGCGATATTACCTATTCCAACCCTACCTGATAAGGCTAAACAAAATGCTTGAAAGGATGAAATTCCCGTCTCCGAGCTCTTCCCTTCAAATAATAATTTAATCATCTCTTTAAAATAACGAATTTGTAGAAAACGAGTTGCAATTGTAAAATACACACCTGCCCCTAATGCAAAAACAACTAAGCCAATACTCCATACTTGCCCTACTAACCACTCTACTAATTGCTCCATCCAAATCCCCCTTAACATTCTTTTGAAAACTATTTTATATATAAGAAAACGGACAACTATTATTAAACCTTATAGTTGTCCGTATCTCTCTTTATTTCATCCCTCTATTTATTAACAGTTAGATTCTCTATTACTTTATATTGACCCAAACACTTTTCACTTCTGTGTAATTATCAAGCGCATATGAACCTAACTCACGACCAATACCAGATTGTTTAAACCCACCAAATGGTGCAGCTGCATTTTCTAAGTTATAATCATTAATCCATACTGTTCCTGCCTTTAATTTATTGGCAACTTGATGTCCTGTTTTAATATTTTGTGTCCATACGCCTGCAGCGAGTCCGTATGAAGAGCGATTCGCTCTTTCAATTACCTCTTCTGTTGAATCAAACGGAAGTACAACGACAACTGGACCAAAGATTTCTTCCTTAACTATCGTCATATCATCGGAAACATCTGTGAATACTGTTGGCTGTACAAAATAACCTTTTTCAAATGCACGTTCACCACCAGCAGCAACAGTAGCGCCTTCAGCTTTTCCTTGTTCAATGTAATGTAGTACACGCTCTTGTTGCTTTTTAGATACGAGCGGACCCATTTCCGTTTCCTTCTCCATACCCGCTCCAAGTTTCACTTTATTCGCCATTTTTACTAGTTCATTTACGACTGTTTCGTAATGTTTTCGATGAACGAACACTCGAGATCCGGCACTGCAATTTTGGCCGTGATTATACATAATACCTTGGAATGCACCGTTAATCGCTTCTTCTAAATCAGCGTCTTCTAAAATGATATTTGGTGATTTACCACCAAGTTCTAACGTTACATGTTTAATTGTTTCTGCAGATTGACGCATAATATATTTTCCCGTAACCGTTGAACCTGTGAAGGCTACCTTATCTATATCATGATGGTTTACGATTGCAGCTCCTGCTTCAGGGCCAAAACCTGGAACAAAGTTTACAACACCGTTTGGAAAACCTGCTTCTTTAAAGAGCTTCGCTGTATATAATAACGATAAAGGCGTTTGCTCTGCTGGTTTTAATACGATTGTACAACCTGTTGCTAGTGCAGCTCCCATTTTCCAAGAAGACATAACGAGTGGAAAATTCCAAGGAATAATTTGACCTACAACGCCAACAGGTTCATGGCGTGTGTAATTTAAATAATCTTTTGAAATCGGAATTGTTTGCCCGATAATTTTTGTAGCCCATCCTGCATAATAGCGATAATTTTCTACAGTCGCTGCAATATCATCATCCAGTGCTACTTGATATGGTTTCCCATTATCTAAAGCTTCTAACTGCGCTAATTCTTCTCCATGCTCTTCAATTAAGTCAGCTAATTTATAAATAAGGTGCGCCCTTTCAGCAGTAGTCATTTCTGCCCAAGGTCCTGATTCAAATGCAGATCTTGCAGCTTTTACTGCTACATCAATATCCTCTTCTTGTGCTTCGCATACGACAGCTAGAACATCTTCTGTTGCTGGATTGTATGTCTCAAACGTCTTTCCGCTAATGGAAGGAACAAATTCACCATTAATAAACATTTTAATTTCTTCATTTAAAAACGCTTTCACTTTTGGTCTCAGCTCAATGTTTGTCGTTAACATATATGCTCTCCTCCTTATTTAAACAGCTGCATGAGCTGCAATTTTTGAAATAATCGTTTGAAGTTTTTGATCTTCTTCTTCAGTTAATCCGAGTCTCGGATAACGAGAAGGTCCCCCAGCTTGCCCGTATAATTCCATTGAGCGTTTAACGATTTGTACATATTTTCCTGATCCTTCAAGAAACTCGCAAAGAGGTAAAATAGCATCGTTTATTTCCCAAGCTTTTTCTAATTCACCATTTTGGAAATGCTCATACATTTTCGTAACAAGTCCCGGTACGATATTTCCTGCTACTGAAACCCATCCCGTTGCACCTACTAAATAAGACTCCATAACTAAATCTTCAGATCCACAGAAGACTTGAAAAGCACCTTCGCTTTGTCGTACTAAATCTCTTGCTTTACGAATATCTCCGCTAGATTCTTTAATATGTGTAACATTTTCACATTCTTTTCCAATACGTAGCATGAGCTCTGTACTCATATCAACACCAGATGTAAACGGATTATTGTATAACATAATTGGTATATTTACAGCATTTGAGATTTCTTTAAAATGAAAATAAATTTCCTCTTCTTTCGGCTTACAATAGTACGAGTTAATAATTAATGCGCAATCCGCACCGTGTGCTTCTGCATATTTCGTATATTCAATCGTTTCTTTCGTCGTTTCTGCTGCAGTTCCTACAATAACTGGAATACGGCTATCAACTTCTTTTAATACTGTTTCTACCATTTTAAATCGTTCTTCTTTTGATAAACTAACAAACTCACCTGTGCTTCCATTAATAATAATGCCAGCTACCTTTTGATCGATAAAATAGTTTACGTTTTGTTTTACACCGTTCCAATTAATTTCTTGAAACTCATCCATTGGTGTAATTAATACTGGAAATGCCCCTTTAATGTTTTTCATATTTATCTCTCCCTTTACTATTTTATTTTAATAAAAATCCTGTCGGAAACGGATCTGTAGAGTCTAATAGAAACGTCTGCATCCCTGTAATAAATCCTCTACTTTCAAAACGGAAAATGTAACCTTTTTCTTCCTTCTTCACTTTTTCAACTGTTATAAAGCTATTAAATATACTTTCATTTATAAACGGTTTATCCGCCATATAATCATTTTTAAATAACGCATGAACATAAGATACAATAGTAGAAACAAAACCTGGCGAACGTACGATAAAGTTATCTTCATGAAATGTAATTGACTTTATATGGTTCTTATCTTTCTGCGAAGAATCTACTAAAATAAGCCTTTTTATTAACGACTGTTTTTGTATAGCTTGAAGTGTAGCTTCTCCCCATCTTTTCAATTCAGAAATGTTTTCAATACGAATGTCTGGTGAATACGTATCTTTTTCTACAACTGCATATACTTTATCTGCTTGAATGAGAGAGTAACTTATATTATCAACCTGTAAATTTTTCTCAATCATATAACATAGTTTACTTTCAAATGAAACAGAAACAACTTCATCATTCTCAACATACGCATGGACTGAAAATATACCAGATAGCGTTTCGATTTTGTATTGGTTCGTCTCTCTCTTTTTTAAATACCCGCTTTCTAGTAACATCGTTATGACTGCGACAATGCCTCCATAATGAAGAGGAATGGATCCTTCATGATTAAAAAATAATACAGCTGCATCGACTTCCGTATGAATAGAAGGAACGACAATACACCCATTTAATCCGATAAAACCACGTGGCTCGTTTAATAAAAGCTGCATTTCTTCTGCTAATTCACCCGAAAATTGTTCGTTTAATTGATCTAAACTGTAGTAGTATTTGCATGGTACATCTTTCATTACACGAAATGCTTCACCATTTACATGTACGTCTACTGCTGTATACATTTTTTGAATGTTCATTTTACATCCTCCGTTTCATGTTCCATCGGCGGAATTAGCAAAAAGCCTTCTTTAAGTGGGTCCTTTTCATTATAAAAAAATCTATGCATCCCCATAAGCCAAGCTGAACCTGTAATTTTCGTTACGACAGCTTCAATATTTTCTACAGATGTTGTATTTATGACGCAACCTTTAAATAAAGAGCCAACGATACTCTCATGAATAAACTCTTCATCCACTTCAATTTTTTGATTTGCGTATAATACAGCTAACTTCGCTGATGTTCCTGTACCACATGGAGAACGATCAATTCCTCCTGGTGGAACGACAACTGTATTTTTCACATGAGCACTTTCATGAGTAGGATCTGTATAAAATTCAATATGGGTTAACCCTCTAATAAACGAATACTGCGGATGAATGATTTCAAATTCCTCATTAATGATATTTCTAATATGAATTGCCTTATCGATAATTGTAGATGCATTTTCCGGTACTAACTCTAAACCTACTGACTTCGCATCGATAATGGCATAAAAATTCCCTCCATACGCAATATCTGCTTCTACAGTTCCAATCCCTTCGACTTGTACAGTAATATGTTTCAGTAAAAAAGCTGGTATATTACAGAAAGAGACTTCTTTCGCTTTTCCATCTTGAACAAAGATATCCACTTCAACTAAGCCGGCTGGCGTGTCTAACTTTAACGAAGTAATCGGTTCAACTACCGGAATTAAACCTGATTCAATTAAAGCTGTACATACACCAATTGTATCGTGACCACACATCGGTAAATATCCACCTGTTTCTATGTAAATAACACCAATATTTGCTTCAGGATGACATGGATCTGTTAATAATGCTCCTGACATTACATCATGACCACGTGGTTCATTCATTAATAATTTGCGAATCCAGTCATACTCCTTTTTCATATGTAACATCTTCTCTGCCATCGTCTCTCCAATTAACATAGGAAGTCCACTAATCAATGTTCTCGTTGGATTCCCGCCCGTATGTGTATCAATCGTCGTAAAGACTCTTTGTGACCTCATCCGTTTAACACCCTTTCTGTAAAACGACTCAAACGAAGTGGTTCAATAGGAATAATTGTTTCTTTTTCATTTAATAACTCTTCAATTACTTTTCCAGTAACCGCTGCAAGGCTAATGCCATCCCCTTCATGCCCCGCTGCGATAAAGTAGTTCGGGATATGTTCCACGCGTGAAATGATTGGCAAATGATCTTCTGTCCACGGGCGTAATCCAGCATATGAACGAATCACCATCATATCCGCCATTTTCGGATAAAAGCGAATTGCTCTATTCGCAATACATTTAATAACCTCGTTATTTATCCTCATATGCATCCCTACAAACTCTCTACTACTACCAATTAAAAAATTTTGACTTTCTGTCGGCTCAAATACAAGAGCTACCCCATATTTTTCAGTTAAAGCATCCACTTTTCGTTTTCCGCCAAATTTAGAAATTAAATAACCAAATTCCATTACTTTACGACAGCCAACGTGTTGTTGCCTTGAAGCTACAATAATATGCCCTTTTCTCGGTTCAATTGGGACATTTATATCCAACATTTGTCCGATTTTTGGAGCCCATACACCGGCTGCGTTCACCACTTGCTTCGCAGTAAACGTCTCATTTGTTGTTTCTACAATAAAGGATCCGTCTATATCTCTTTTCATTTCTTTTACTTCCGTATGATTAAAAGCTTTCGTACCAAATTTCTTCGATTCTGCAAGAAGTGAGAAAGCAAGAAGATATGGATTTACAGTTGAATCCGTTGCGCATTCTAACCCGCCTAATAAATCATCTGCAAAAAATGGCGATTCTTCTTTTATATCGTGTCTATCAAGCATTCGAAACGGTAATCCAGCTTCCTTTTGACAATTCACCCATTGCTGTGCAGCTTCCATTTCTTCGTCTGACTCACATACGAGAATACTTCCTGGCGCTCTATATTCAAATGAGTGCTCCAACTCTTCACTTAATTCTGTTACTAATTTTTGACTAACTAAAGACATTTGACTATCAAAGCCTGGATCTTTATCAATAGCCAAAATATTCCCGTCACACCGTGAAGACGTTCCACTGACAAATTCCCCTTTTTCAATGATTGTTACGTCTCTTCCGTATTTTGAAGTGTAATAAGCGATAGAACAACCTATAATTCCACCACCTATTATTAAAACGTCACAGTGCCTCACGTAGCACCCCTCCCTCCTTTTATTCCCTCACTTTCTTTTATGCAATTGACATGCCAACTCTACTTACATACACTTTTTATAAAAAATATTTTTATTTGTAAAAATATTTTAAATTTATCGTAAATAGGTGTATTATTTTTTTATCACTGTCAAAATTTTTATACATAACAGGAGGACAATATGGCATTCTCATTTCCTACAATAAAAAAATTTCTAAAAACTTTATCAATTGATCGTACATACAACATGCAATATATTGAACAAGTTAACGGAAAATTTTATTACCACCCTTCTACTACAGAAAAATATAACTGCACAGTTATATATGAAGATGACTCATTCACCGCTTTAATTGACGCGTTTTCTAATGAAATGGCCGTTATCGTAATGAACGAAAATAAAGAGCCTATATGTTGTATAATGGCTCAGCAAATTATTCCATTCCTTGTTAAGACTTACAATAAACTACAATCTTTTTATAACACCGTAATACAAACAACGGATTCTTCTGTTACAGTTATCGATGATAAAGAATGTGTTCGTACTTGGACAGATGGTGCCGAAAAGATTTTTTCAGTCAACCATATTGAAATTATTGGACAACCTATCACTCGCTTTTTTGACTATAAAGATTTGGAAATTTTACAATCATTACATGACGGAAAAAGCATAATCGCACAGTTCCATCAGCCTCGTCCAGATTTGTTCGTATTAATTAACTCAAACCCAGTTTATTGTAACGATGAAATTATAGGAGCAGTCGTTTCAGAAACAGATGTTACAAATCAAGTCGCTTTAAACGAAAAACTATTCAATATGTCACATGAAATGCACCGTTTAGAACAAGAGGTCGCAAAGTACAAAGATGAATCCGATCCTTTCCTTGCGATGAATGGAAAAAGTCCTATTATACAAAGAACGATTCAATTAGCTAGAAAAGTTTGTTCGGTGAAATCAACTGTTTTAATACTCGGCGAAAGTGGTGTTGGAAAAGAAGTATTTGCAAAAGCGATTCATGAAGCAAGTGAATCAGCTAAGGCACCTTTCATTTCAATTAACTGCGGCGCCATCCCAGAAGCGTTATTTGAAAGTGAATTATTTGGGTATGAACGCGGGGCGTTTTCTGGTGCAAGTAGTAAAGGTAAAAAGGGTAAAATAGAGCTCGCGCAAGGCGGCACATTATTTCTAGATGAAATAGGAGAAATGCCGCTCGATATGCAAGTAAAGCTTTTGCGTGTACTACAAGAACGAAAATATTACCGAGTTGGTGGAGAAAAAGAGATTCATATTAATTTCCGCATTATAGCTGCTACAAATCGTGATTTACAAGAAGAAATGAGAAAAGGCACGTTTCGAGAGGATTTATACTATCGCCTCAATGTAGTTAGCTTGCATATTCCACCGCTGCGTGAAAGACGCGAAGATATTATTGAATTAACCTATTCTTTCTTAAACGATTTTTCAATCAACTATAACAGACCAATTCGTGACTTACCTTCAAGCATTATGCATAAACTGCTTCATTACAATTGGCCAGGTAATATTCGTGAGCTTCGTAACGTTGTTGAAAGACTTGTCGTATTTGCGACTGATGGGATTATAAAACAAGAATATTTACCATTTCATACAACTGAAACGTTAGACAATCATACGGCTCATTCCCTATTACTCAGCAATAATCATACAATCCTCTCTTTGCAAGAAGAGATGGATGAACATGAGAAAAAAGTCATCGAGAGGGCTTTACGTATTTTAAATGGGAATAAATTAGAATGCGCGAAACAGCTTGGTGTTACGAGGGCCACTTTATATAACCGCCTAAAAAAACTCGGGTTACAATAAACATTCCTTCTCTACTATGGCATAGTTTTTGCATAATAATTTGTGCAAACCGAACTAGAGGAGGAATACATATGACGAATAAAGATCACTTAATTGTTTGTCGATGTGAAGAAGTTACATACGGACAACTTCAATCGACAATTGCTGCATATAAATGCTCGGCAAGAGAATTAAAACTAAGAACACGTGCTGGCATGGGATTTTGTGGTGGCCGCACATGTAGAATGATGATAGATCGAATGATTGAAAGTGCAAATCCCGACGTAAACACTAATGAAATGCCATTAAAATATCAACCACCAGTTCGCGCAGTTACCTTTGGAGCGGTAGGTGAAAATCAATGAATAGAATTACACATCACCCTATTTTAGGAAGTTTAAATAGTAGTAAGCGCATCACTTTCCAATTTAACGGGCAACAATATGAAGCCTATGAACATGAAACCATTGCGGCGGCTTTACTTGCAAACGGAATACGAACTTTAAGAGTGCATGAAGATAGCGGGACGCCACGAGGTATCTACTGTAATATTGGACATTGTTCTGAATGCCGCGTCACAGTAAACAATCAAACGAACGTACGAGCATGCTTAACTGTTGTAGAAAAAGATATGGTAGTTGATAGTGGTAAACAGCATCCAAATATCGTGAGAGAGATGGTGAAAAAGCGATGAACGATGTCATTATTATCGGAGCTGGACCAGCAGGTTTGTCAGCCTCCATCTCTTGTGCTCGTTTTGGACTAAATGTACTTGTTATTGATGAATTTATGAAGCCTGGTGGAAGGTTGCTCGGACAATTACATCAAGAACCTACTGGAGAATGGTGGAACGGAATAGAAGAATCAAAACGCCTTCACGAAGAAGCAAAATCACTTTCAGTTGATATTCGATGCGGCATTTCCGTCTATAATTTAGATAAAGATGAAAGTTCTTGGTTCGTACATACGAATATCGGTACGTTAGAAGCACCGTTCGTTTTACTTGCTACTGGCGCCGCTGAGTACTCCATTCCCCTTCCTGGTTGGACACTTCCAGGAGTCATGTCAATCGGAGCAGCCCAAGTAATGACAAATGTACATCGCGTTCAAGTTGGGCGAAAAGGAGTAATTATTGGCGCTAACATTTTGTCATTCGCTATTTTGAATGAATTACAACTAGCGGGAATTAAAGTGGAACATATCGTACTTCCTGAAAAAAGTGAATTAAGTCAAAAGGCTAGTGAACCAGAAGAAGTTTTAAACTCTCTCTTACATGCTGCACACCTTGCTCCATCACCTTTATTACGTATAGGTAGTCGATTGATGAAATATAATTGGGTGAAACAAGCTGGATTAAACTTCTATCCAAATAACGGTATGAAAATAAATGGCACACCACTTCACCTTCGAAAAGCAGCTCTTGAAATTATCGGTACAGATCAAGTTGAAGGTGTACGGGTTGCTACTATTGATACGAAAGGAAACATCATAACTGGATCGGAACAAATATATGAGGCAGACTTCGTTTGTATTGCCGGTGGCTTATACCCTCTTGCTGAGCTTGCTGCTGTAGCTGGCTGTCCTTTCCGTTACATTCCGGAATTAGGCGGCCATGTTCCACTGCATTCCGAAACAATGGAAACCCCTCTTCCCGGTTTATTTGTAGCTGGCAATATAACTGGCATTGAAAGCGGAAAAATCGCGATGGCACAAGGAACTGTTGCTGGATATTCAATCGTAAAACAAGCAAATACAAAATCCCAGTCGGTTGAACAACACTTGCAACAGGCGATCCAACATGTACATACCGTACGACAACAAGCTGCCATTCAATTTAACCCGATGATTGATGTCGGTAGACGGAAAATGAATGAAATTTGGCGTGATTATTCCCTAGCATATGCACATACTAAAAAGAGCTGCTGAGATTACTCTCAACAGCTCTTTTTTCTACTCATTTGAGTTATTAAACTTTGCTAATGCGTAAATGCCTTCTTCATCATCTAATTCAAGTTGTAGTCTTGCTGCAAATGAATTGACATTATATTCTCTGTCAAGTAATAAGCGTAATGCTTCGATTAAGTTCGCTTGAATTAAAATTTGCTGGCGACCATTTACCTCTACTTCAGCAGAGAAACCGTAGTCATCATCATACATTAGTTCAACTAAAACTTCTTCTGGACCAACTTGTCTTTTTTCAGCGATATATACACAAAGCGCATCGATAAGTTCTTGTTCAGAAATTTTTATTGTTTCCATGCTACTTCATCTTCCTTTTTCTTGCGTTGATCTTTGAAGTATTTAAATGCACGAACTGCTAACATTACGATACCAGCCATTACTAACATATTTACCATAAACGCTAATACAGAACCGAGAGCTCCCATATTTGCAAATAGGCTACCCATTAGTAAACCACCAAGACCACCTAGTAATAAACCTTTCATAAAGCTTCCTTTATTACTCTTTGGTGCTGTGTTTGTTGCCTTTGTTTTTGAATCTGTTGTTGTTTTTTGTGAGTTTACGTTATTATCTTTTTTGTTCAAATCAACTTTTGACTTTTGACCAGAACTTGGTGTGTATGATTTTTTACCAGATTTGTAACCCTTCGCTGCTGCGTGATCTACAAATATGAAGCTACTAGCTCCAAAGATAACCATGAATGCTGTCATGACTGCTACAAGTTTTTTCAACATATTATATCCATTCTCCTTTTATATAGATATATGTGAAATCTACCTTTCTAGTAAATTCAGAATGATAGATTTGTTTTTAAAAACATTTTAAAGGTTCTTATGAACTCATTATATGAACTTTTGTCGAAATATGCAAGCATTATTTACTTACGACAGTTTGGTGACAAAGGAAAAATTAAGCAAAACAGAATTGACTTTAAATGAAACAAAACATATTATAGGTTCATAAGAACTTTTTAATATTTTTGGAGGTGAAAAGATGGAAACATTTCATCTCACACGAAACGAAATGGCTACCCTTCTTCTATCTTTAAGAGGATGGAATACGAAAAAGCCTCTCGGTATTTTACAAGAAGCGTGGGCAAAGTCACATAAAAAAGATATTGAAAGCGGACAAAGCGTAACTGCTTTTATTACTACCGCACTTTCACCTATTTTTGAAAAACTGATTAAAATTGATGATACAGACGTCGGTTTTTCATTAAATGAAATAGTTGCGCTTGGAAATCAGATTGAAAATACAAGTTTCTCAGTAACGGCCATGCAAAACTGGGTAAAACGAGATATTAAAGAAATGATTGGCTCCCCTCAAAAAGGGAAAAAATATTCAATTGAACAAGCAGCCTTACTATTCATTGTCGAAGATTTAAAAACAGCACTTGATTTTGAATCCATTCGTAAGCTATTACGCCTTATCGTAAATGACCCAGCCGATCGAAGTGATGACTTAATCAATCCTGTTCATTTATATGGAGCATACTCTTCCCTATTTGAAGAACTCAATCAAGGGAATTGCTTACAACTAAATGCAACAGATACAGTTCATACAATTGAAAACATCGTAAAAGAAAAAGCTGATAAAATCGCAAGCAAGTTTGATCAAATTAATAACGAGCAACGCGAAGCAATTCGGAACGCCATTATTATTGCCACACTTTCTGTACATACCGCTTATGTACAAATGTTAGCGAAACGTTACGTAACAGCAACTTTATTTTTACAAAATTTAGAAGTGAAACCATAAAAAAATAGGAGCAGAAATGCTTCTATTTTTTTATAACCAAAACAAGCATCTACTTGTTATATATTTAGAACAGGTGGATGCTTGCTTTTCTAGGTATTAATTTTGAAAAATTATAAGCGCCTATTATTAATTCAAAAATAATTATTTCATTCTATTAAATTTCGAACAAATTTTCTCGATAAATTTAATTCCTTCATCTTTGTAACTCTTTACAAATTTCGATTTGAGCTTTTGAGCTATTAGCAAAACTTAACCAACCCTGTTCCACATTACTAGTGTTTTCATTTATCAAAAGTTCAACGATATCTAGATGTGAAACATTCGTTGTTATCGATTTATTTATACCATTAACTTTAGCACCTGACATATATTTAGCAATCTCAGGGTTTAATGTGAAAGCAAAATCAATTACAGTAGAACCTTGCGGTAAGTTCACGGAATCTAACTTAGGAGTAAATGCTACAATGTTATCTTGGAATAGTTCATATGATACTAAATCATAAAATTCAATCGCATCTTGAGTTACTAGATCATTTGTCTTAATAAAATGATCCATCAATTTATGAATTATATTTTGCATATCCTTATCAGTTATACTTTTTGTAAGAATATGAAATACCCCTTTATCTCGTATCTCCTGATTTAATTTTGTTTCAATACATATCATTATTTCATGGTTATTGATTACCACTTTGGTCTTTAAGTATTTGTTTAATACATCACTTTCAATTGCTATATTATCTTCAAATTGATATGGAATTGGTTTGTATAACTGATGTATAATTCCTAATATTTTATAACAGTCTAAATTATTTGAGGCCGTGATAATTATTCTTGACACTTCTGTAATGTCTTGAATATCTTGGAGACGAGAATAAGCTGTATAAATAGGGCTTACTTCATAGTCAACTTCAAATATTAAAGATGTATTTAGAAAAGTATTTATATCTTGCATTATATTTTGAGACAAATCCTCTAACAACTTAACATACTTTTGTAAAAGAATTTTCATTCCCTTATATTTAGAATGATTAAGATAAAAAAAGCCTAAATCTTCTAACTCGTGTTGAATATGAAATATCCCTAGCCTTTTACAAATCGGAGCGAAAATTTTGAGTGTTTCATTTGCATAAGGAATTTGTTTCTTTACAGCTTTCACCTGTAAAGTTCTCATGTTATGTAGACGATCTATCACTTTAATAATAGCTACTCTTATATCTCCTTGCGTAGCTAACAATAATTTCTTTAAGTTTATTGCTTCATACTCTTCTTTATTAGGGATTTGTTTTTTATCAATTTTAGTTAACCCTTCTACAATATCAGCCACTTTTTTACCGAATATATCACGTATATACTCAATTGTATAATCTGTATCCTCCACCACATCATGTAATAATGCTGCAACTAAAGTTATAATATCTGCCTTACAATCTAACAAAATTTCTGTAACTGCAAATGGATGAGTAATATACGGCTCACCTGAAACGCGAAATTGTCCTTCATGAGCTTTCTCGGAAACTAATATAGCTTTATGTAGTTGTTCTAATTCTGCTTTATGTAGATATGAGGCCTTTTCTAATAATTCCTTTTTCATATTTTCACCTTCATCATGTTAATTTTCTATAAAAATTTTATTAACATTATAATTCGTTATTTGAAAGTGAAGTACCTGTCTAAGTGATAAGAGAATATTTATTATCTCTTCATGAAAACTGGGCTTATATCCTTTACTAAACTACTAATGCAAGACATAAAAGAATTGAAATAGCAATTCCCTATACAAATAAGGTATAATTTACACATAGTGAACCTTTTATGTTATTAAGTAAAAGGTTCACCTATTCAAAAATACATAAACTAGAAGGTGCAACAATGGTAAGTAGTTTTATTCATTCAGTATTAACGTTTTTTGAAGGATTAGGTTATTGGGGCATTATGCTTGGTCTAATGATTGAGATTATTCCAAGTGAAATCGTCCTAGCTTATGCGGGATTCCTAGTATTCAATGGTAGTATTTCATTTGTAGGTGCAGTTGTATTTGGTACAATTGGCGGTGTTATTGCCCAAATCTTTATTTATTGGATTGGACGATACGGTGGACGCCCTGTATTAGAACGTTACGGAAAATATATTTTCATTCATAAAAAACAAATAGATGCAGCTGAAGATTGGTTTAATCGTTACGGAACTGGTGTAATTTTCACTGCACGTTTTATTCCAGTAGTACGCCATGCAATTTCAATACCTGCTGGTATTACAAAAATGCCATTATTACGTTTCACTACATTAACAGCACTTGCAATCATCCCTTGGTCTATCATTTTCATTTATTTAGGTGAAAAACTAGGTCAAAATTGGGAGAATATAAACGATATTGCGGGACCGTATGTGAAGTCTTTCGCAATTGGCGGCGTCATACTTATTCTACTATACTTCATCCTTAAAAAATGGACAAAAAAACGTAAAAATCTTGCTTAAGATAATATAAAAACCGCTATACATTCATTACGAATGTTAGCGGTTTTTATATTAGACTTGATTATGTATTAAAAATTGGATTATTTCTTCCTTATGCTTTAAGTCATGCTGAATGAGTGATGAAAAATAATGATTCAGCATGACTTTTTTAGTACCAATTTGAAAGTCATTATAAAAATTATCGGCAGGAATTCGCTCAATTTCGTCTACTAATTGTTTACGAGTATAGCTAAACTGATTGATAAGCTCTTCTCTTGAAATACCTGATCTTGCATATATAATTGCACTCTTATTCATTTCCTCTACATCTGTTGGAAAACGAGGCACTGATTGAGTACTAAGAAAATAAGGAATTCGATACTTCACTACAAAATCATCCCAAATAATAAAATGTGAAATCACATCTGCAATTCCCCACGAACCATTTTTAAATGATTGAAACCATATATCATCAGGTACTTCCTTCAATGTTTGACACCATTCTATTATATTTAACTTTTCTTCTAAAATATTTTCTTTCTTCATTATGCATTCCTTTCTTGCACTTGTAATTCATTCATATTAATATCTTCTAGAAATTGTATAAAAAGCCTCCATAATTATGTGGATAAGCAACAATTCATTCGTCCATTTCGTATATTATCTCAAAAAGGAGTGATTTCCCTATGCATTGGCAACAAAAAATACAATACTTAATCGGACGCCCTATCGGTATTTCCTTCATAAATGGGCAGGGAACTTCTGGTGTATTATGTTCAGCACATGATGGTCAATTATATGTGTATGAATACCTTTATCAAGCTCAATTCGCAATGAAGCATTATGATTTTAGACAAATTCAAGATATACATGCCTTTCCGAATTGCCCACATCAAAATCCTCTATACTAGAAAAAGGAACAGCTTATAGCCGTTCCTTTTTCTCCACACTTATTTTTCAGTATAAAAGTTATGCACTGCTTCATCAAAGTAAATCCAGCCTTTCCAACCTAAATGAATTGTATCTTTTAAGAAATACTTATTATATTCATGGCCAGGAAAATCAACTACTGGATATCCTGCTTTCTCAACTTGTTCCCGAACTTTTTTATAATACACTTCGCGGCGTTCTTTAGGGAAACCAGCGTAATCATACCACGGTCCATTTACAGGTACAGAAATGAATAATGGCTTAACATTTTTCTCTTTAAATATATTTAAAACAATTTGTAAGTCATCATATTCTGGTGATTCTTCATATGATTCATTTGCTCTAAAGTTTTTTAAACCTTTTAATTTTTTCTTCAAATTATGTTTATAGTAATACGGATTTTCAATTCCGAATGTGTTTGTAGTAGATTCCAATTTCCCTTCTTCTTCTGCATGTTTACGTGCATCTACCCAAGATATTGAACGTAGTCCCATATTAGTTTTTTCTTTCATCGGTTCAATCTTAAATAAGGAGTTAAATAAATCTCTATGATCTAAAATATTACGATGCATATAAGCAAGTGGTTTAACTAAACCTGCTTTTACGTTATGTTTCGTATCATTATATACAATACCTTCTAATGAATTTTTTAATATATCATCTTCTTGAACAACTTTATAATCTAATAGTCGTTTCGCAATTTGCTTCTTCATTTCAACATCTATTGTATCATTAAAAATAAAATGATATGCTTGTTGCTTAGAGAAATTGTTCGTAAAATCCCCTTGTGATACCCCTGTCTTTGTAAACCATTGTGGTGATAAAACAAAGACTACTTTTTTACCTTCTAACTCCTCCATTGTAGACGTCATATTTAATATATGAGCTAAACTTTGCGTACCGCCAATCCCCATTAAATATGGCGTAAAACCTGCCGGATTTACTTTAAAGTAATTAGATGGATGATATGCATCCATTCGTAAAAATTCAGATGAACCATACATCGGTAAATACTGCGAATTCTCTAACATTTTTTGCTGTAAGAAAACACTTTGTAGTTTTTCTTTTTGTAAGGAAGTTGCCGCATCTTCTACCTTCTTTTCACTAATAAGTGATACTAAACTTTTCGATGGGATTAATATGATAATGAAAAAAAGCACACACGCTAAAATTATGGGACCAAAAGCATGCTTCATTTTCATCGTCTCTTCCTCTTTCTAACGCTATTAAATTGTAACCCTTGTTTTTGACACGCCATCATTTCTCTCCTTTTTCTCTATACATGTTCCATTCTATTTATCTATTATATACATGTATGTATTTCCTTCCTTGTCTTATTAAGCCCTATATAAATAGCACAAGAAAATGTTTCCATAGAAACACGTTAATTATACAAGATTCTACATAAATTTCACACTGGAATTTTAGTAATAATTTTATTTTTAAACAGTTAAAAAACATAGAAAATGTCTATCATTCATCCAATGATGTATGGAGTTCAAAGTACGATAATAAACGCCCGCTATGATCAACATCATGAGTATATGTAAAACCTAACTTTTGTAAAAGTTTTTTCGAATTCTCATTTGCTACCTTTACTCTAGCAATTATTCTTTTTACATTCATAGTCTCTATTGCATATTGAATGGAAGCCTCTACTGCTTCTGATGCATATCCATTCCCCCAATATTCTGGGGCAAGGAGATACATAATTTCTATTTCACCTGCTTCATTTACCTTTCTTAAACCACAATGTCCTAAGAACTTTCCTGTATTTCTATTAACTAACAACCATACCCCAAAATCATACTGTTCCCAATGTGATATTAGTTGCATAATATAGTCATTTGCTTCTCCCTTTGACATTCCCCTTGATTTAGCAAGCCATTTGCCAACAGCTTCTTCCTTTAATATGCTATAAAATTGATCAATATCTTCTATAATGGGTTTTCTCATGAAAAACCTTTTTGTATGTATTACTTTCTTTTCTTCAAACATAAAACTTCATTCCCCTCCACATACTGTATACAGACTAGTAAATTATAACATGGACTATTTATCCGATTTTAACTAAGAAAAAACAGACTATCACACACGTGAAGTCTGTTTCCCCATTCCTTTATTTTTGCACATCTGCCCATTTTAAACTTGTGGCTGGACCAAATTGATGTACATATAAATCTTTCACATGCGGCTTTTGTAAGTATGATAATCCGCGCTGGAATACCGGTGCAATTACTGCGTCATCCAGTAGCATTTTCTCAGCATCTTGCATTGCTTTCCAACGAGCTTTTTCATCATTACCTAATTCTGTTTTAATCTTCTTAATTAACGCATCATATTCTGGGTTTGCATATTCTGTATTGTTCACACTGCTTCCAGAAAGGAATACTTCTAAGTAAGTCATTGGATCTGGATAATCCGGTAACCAGCGTGATAATGACATTTCATATTCTTTCTTCTTCTCTAACGCTAGTTTTTGCGTGTGTGGTTGTAATTTTACATTTACCTTTAAGCCTGGTAAGTTTTTCTCTAGTTGCTCTTTAATGTATTCTCCTACTTTTTTGAAGTTTTCTAAGTCATAGTTTAATAACTCAAGCGTCACTTCATTTGTACCTGTCTCTTGCTTCGCCTTTTCCCAATATTCTTTCGCTTGTTTTACATCAGTCTTATTAAACTCACCAGCCGTACTTCTAAAATCCTTTTTATCTGGACCTTTTAAAAATCCTTTTGGTACGTAATAGTTTGCAGCAACTGAACCATCATTTAAAAACGAAGTCGCAAGTCCTTTCTTATCAAACACTGTACTTAGTGCAAGCCTTGCATTTTTATTTTTAAGAATCGGTACATTTTCATTGAATCGGAAGAAGTACATAACCGGATCTGTATATTGTTTTAGCTCTTTATTATTTTTATATTTATCGACGAATTCTGTAGAAATGACAGCTCTATCAACTTTATCTGTTTCATATAAATTTACCGCAGTTGAAATTTCTTTAACAATTTGATAGTTTACTTCATCTAGCTTCACTTCTTTTTTATCCCAATACTTATCGTTTTTCTTCATTGTAAAGCTTGCTTCATGCTTCCACTCTGATAATGTAAATGGCCCGTTATACACAGCTTTATTTGCTTCTAATCCGTACTTATCGCCCTGCTCTTTCGCATATTTTTCGTTAATTGGATAGAAGGACGGTAAAATAAGTAATTTCGTAAAATACGGCACTGGATGTTCTAGTTCTACAACGAATGTTTTATCATCCGTCGCTTTCACTCCTAATTCCTCTAACCCTAATTGTTTCTTATTTATTTTCTCCGCATTTTTCACATCGTACGCAATGTATGCATATTGAGAAGCAGTATCCGGATTAATAAGCTGCTTCCAAGCGTATACGTAATCTTGTGCTGTTACTGGATCTCCGTTAGACCATTTCGCTTCACGCAAGTGGAATGTATATGTTTTTCCATCTTTACTTACTTCATATTTTTGTGCTCCAGCCTCAATCACTTCATCATTTTTCGATAAACGAAATAATCCTTCCATTACGTTATTTAAAACGTTAAATGATACTGCATCTGTTACTTTCCCTGAATTTAATGACGGAATTTCACCAGTTTCTAGTATCTGTAATACTTTCTTCTCATCTTTCGGCTTTGTCGTTGTTTTTTCTTTTGCGCATCCTACTAAAAATGAAGAAACTAATAGAGTACTAACTAATGAGTAACGAACTACTTTTTTCATTTGAAAACCCCCTCTATTTTTTAAGGTAAGTAACGACGAGCACCAGCGTATTCTTCTATATATCCTGGTGTATTTAGCGGTATAATCTCTACTGATCTTTCAGCTCTTGGTGAGTGAATCATATTTCCGTCACCAATATACATCCCCACATGATGAACACTACCTTTTCCTTGATCATGTGCAAAGAAGATTAAATCCCCTTTTTGTAAATGTTCTTTATCAACTGCAATACCATTTCTCGATTGTGGACCAGAATCTCGCGGAATTGTAATGCCGTGCGATTTATAAATTGTATGTGTAAATCCAGAGCAATCAAATCCGAATCCACTTGTACCAGCCCATATATACGGTAATCCTAAAAACATTTTTCCAGTGTTTATTAAATCATCGGCCGCCGGAGATGGAATATCATTTTGCGAACGGTAAACCGTTCCATCATTTTTTCGTAGCCATGCTTTCTGTCCGTTTGGTAACAACACGCGGTATGAAATTGTATCTTCACTAAGTAGCGGCAGTCGCGTATTATAGCTCACTTCAAGCGATTTATGTTTTTCAGAAGGATTTATATATAAAATAGCTGTCGGTTTCGTTACTAATACGAAAGGTTCATTAGTTTTATCTGCAAATTCTTGATTATACGTTAACTGTTTTTCAGGCATCCATCCTGGATAGCCTTCTTCATTTCGCGGTGTTGGCTGACCATGGACTAACACTTTCACCCAGTCACCTTTTTTATCAACAACCGTTACTTCTTGACCTAATAGCGCTTGCGTTTCTAATTTATTTGCATTTGTTAACCAAAGTTTCTCATCAAGCGTCATCGATTTCGTCCACTTCCACAAATCAACTGGATTTGTAGCACTCGGTGCATCAATTGGCCGTAATGAATCAGGCGTGGTCCAAAGTGTTGCGGCAGATACATCGATAAACGCTTTACTATCTTTCTTCTCTTCAGCATTTGCTGATGTAAACGATGAAAATATAAATAAAGTTGTTAAAAATGCAGTTCCTACTTTTTTCATACATATCCCCCTTAAAAGATGGTTTACTAGTCTCTTCTCCTAAGATTTACTATTCACTGTCGATTGAAGGTTTACCTTTGACCCTGAATACGTCATTCCTTCCGGTTCTTCCATTAACCAAAGTGGTGCATCCAGATCGAAGTAATGAATATTAGGATGTGCAGCAGCTAAATGGGCTACAGCGCTAACAGAAAGTGAAGATTCCATCATACTTCCGACCATACATTTTACACCAGCTGCTTCGGCAATATCGGCAATACGCCACGCTTCACGTATGCCACCACATTTCATTAATTTAATATTAATTAAGTCTGCATATCCTCCTTGAACGATTTTCAATGCATCACGCGCTGAAAATATGCTTTCATCTGCCATAATGGGCGTTTGTACATGATCTTTGACATACTTTAACCCATCCCAATCTTTCGCATGAACAGGTTGTTCAATAAACTCGATATTTAAATTACGATTTTCCATCTCTTTAATGATCGTAACCGCTTCTTTTCGATTCCACCCTTGATTTGCATCTAATCGTAACGTCGTATTTTTTGGTACACTATTTCGAATTGCTTCAATACGTTCTAAATCTAAATGAGCAGATTTTCCCACTTTAATTTTTAAAGTTTGAAATCCTTTTTCTACATGTTGCTTTGCCTCTTTTGCCATAATAAAAGGCTCATCTACACTCACCGTAATATCTGTATGAACTTCTTTCTTCCCCCCTAATAATGCGTAAAGTGGAACGTTCTGATGTTGACAATACACATCATATAAAGCGATATCTACCGCCGCTTTCGCACTTGGGTTTCCAATACAACTCATTTGAATGTGCTGCAGTAACTGCTGAAATTGAATGATATCTTGACCAATTAAACAGGAACGCATCGGTCCTAAAATTGCTTCTTCAATTCCGTTAGCGAAATCCCCCGTAATAACTGGTGTTGCGGTTGTAGCACCCTTCCCAACAATTCCTTCATCTGTATAAATATATACATCTATACTTTCTATTTCGGTTACGGTACGAAGCGCCGTTTTAAACGGTGTATGAAGATTTACACGTCTACGATTTACTTTTACATCGGTAATTTTCATATTGTTCATCCTTTCGTTGTCTGACAAAGTGGAACCTTAATCCCAAAAAAATAATTAATTTTTTAGGAGCAATAAATCTCCTCTTTCGCTTACTTTTCATGTAGGAAGTTAATGTAAAATAAAAAAATCCAGCCATAAGAAGATTCTTATGACTGGATTTTGTCTAGGAATGGGTAGACAAAGCAGCGATTTGATTATATTTTTTCTGTGCATCTTTTAATGCTACAAGTAGTGCTTTTTGAGACGAACCGAAGTATCTTTTTTTTATTTCAGTTACCAATAGTGGATCATTAATATTTTTATGTAGAAACAAATATTTAACGAATTGAGATGTTAACGCAATTGTCGCTGAGCAATCTGCATCTACAATTTCCCCTGTCTCCTTAACAAGTACAAACGCTACAAAGTAACTTTTGAACTTTTCGGTAATAGGATTATTTTGAGGTGCTTTCGCATCCCCTACGATATAAATTGTATTTGAAGCGTACACAGCTATCTTCCTTTCTAATACGGGATAACGGTTTTCTTAATAGTCGTATGAGTGATAAACTCAACGTTGATCAAGAAATGTATCCGCTTACCTTGTATTATAATACAATTGACAGAATTTTAACAACATTTATTTCGGTGTATATTCCATAATTATAAAAACATCTCAAACTCTTCATTTTTACAATATGTGATTGTTACTTGTACCATGTCATTCAAACATAAAAAAAACAGCTAGCAATCGCTAACTGTTCTATTACACTACTTCGGCAACACAAATATAGTTTCATTTGACTTAGAAAATTGATATTCTTTTCTCGCAAACTTCAAAATTTCTTCCTCATCGTCTGTTAAATTTTCTATGTTAGTCTTTAAAGAATCCTGATCTTTCTTTAAAGAGACCAATTGTTTTTTTTGATTCGTTATTGTATCTTTTTTTTCTACGATTATTTCTTGTTGTTTCGTTAAAATAAATTGCACGTACAAAGTAGCCGCCGCAATAAATATAAACATGAATATAAATCTTCTTAGTTTTTTCTTATTAATTGCTCGCTTCTCATTAGGCTGTGATAGTTGCTCTTCTATATTAGGAACATTTATTCGCTTGAGTTTCCTCATTATGAAATCCCCCTAACACATATATTTTCACTACCCTCGGCATAATCCCTTACTAACTTTAATTCTATTCTTATAAAATAAGCTCCTTCACAAAAATATCTCACAAATTAACCAATTAAAGATAGCATTCGACGACATTTCCATATTTACTTTGAATTTTTTTATGTATGCTGCCATAAAATAGTAGTTTCTGTTATTCTTTTTCTATTATTGTAGAAGAGTTTTTTTACACACAAAATACCTTCCCTACATATTGATGTTATAACATGCTTACAAGGAGGAAAAATATGCATTACCGTACATTAGGTAAAACTGGAATAACTGTCTCTGAAATAGGTTTTGGGGCATGGGCAATCGGTGGTGATGAATGGGGACCTGTTAACGATAAACAATCTATAACCGCTATAAAAAAAGCAATTGAGTGTGGTGTGAATTTTATTGATACTGCAGATGTGTATGGTTTAGGACATAGTGAAAAGTTAGTGTCTACCGCAATTAAAGGACATCGTAATGATATTATCCTATCAACGAAAGGCGGTTTAATCGGACATCACTACGATCCGAATGGAGAACCTGTATATGATACTCTCGAAAAAATCATCGCCGTATTTGAAACAAGTTTACAACGTCTTCAAACAGATTACATTGATCTTTATTTTTGTCATATTTGGTGGCATAATCGTAGAGAAACAGAAGCATTTTTACGTGCATTTGAAGTATTAAAACGTGATGGAAAAGTAAGAGCAGTCGGTGTTTCGACACATGATTTACAATACATTCGTCATTTCAATAAAAACAATGAAATTGACATTGTACAACTTGATTACAATATATTGAATCGAAAACCAGAAAATGATATTTTGCCATTCTTACAAGAAAAAAATCTAGGAGCTGTTATTCGTGGGCCGTTAAAAATGGGTATTTTAACTGGAAAATTCACAAATAAAACAACTTTTCTAAATGGAGATTTACGCAAAGATTGGCCAAATGAAAATTGGTTTCAAGAAGACTTACAAAAGGTAGAGAAACTTCGGTTGCTCTCAAATAAAAATCAGACCTTAGGGCAACTTGCACTTCGCTATATACTCAATCATCCAGCAGTGAGTGTTGTAATCCCAGGTGCAAAAACAGAAAAACAAGCACAAGAAAATGCAAATGCGTCTGTTCGCCCTATTTTGAGTAATGAGGAGCTTAGCTATATTCAATCAATATAAAAAAGCCCGGCCTGGGCTTTTTAATTTTGTAAATCAATATCATATTCCATACTTTTGGCCGTTTCTTCAGCAATCTCCACACCTAACAAATTTTTCACAATATGAAATGACATGTTAATACCAGCTGAAATCCCTGCCGAGGTAATAATGTGTCCTTCATCTACAAATTTCACATTCTCCATTACTTCTACATTCGGAAAATCTTTTTTGAAAGTTTGAATACTAGCCCAATGCGTTGTTGCTTTTAAACCTTCCAGTAAACTAGCTTTCGCGAGTAATAACGCTCCAGTACAAACTGAAGCCAATAGCTTTACTTCTTTCATTTGCTGACGAACCCAATTTATTATTATATCATTTTTCACTTCATTTTCCCGTACGCCTTTACCACCTGGAATAATTAAAATGTCAACTGGTGGTAAATCTTCAATACTATAATCGGGCTGTACCTTTAATCCGTTTCTTGCAGTAATCATTTCTCCATTTTGGCTAACTGTATATACAGTAAATGGTTTTTCTTCATCCGCTTCAGTTACAGAAAAAACTTCAAATGGCCCTGCAAAGTCTAACACTTCTACCTCGTTAAATATAAATATACCTACACTCCATTTATTTATCATACGTTCACTTCCTGTTTTAAATAATGTAAAAGTTAATCATGGCCTTTTTCTAATGCAATATCCTATGCTGTTCTCCCATCTTTCAAAATATTTAAGTGTCCCCTTCTTCTATATGTTCTATTGATTATGATATTTCCCTGTTAAAACTACAGTTTACATAATAATATTATCTATCTAATAATTATCTGTTATTTTAAACAATAATCATGTTCAATATGGAGGAGAGATTATGTTACAAGTAATGCCTTTAAATAGTGAAGACTATGATTTAATTAAAGCTGCTAAAAAAGTAATCGAAAAAAAACTATAAATACGGTCGTCATCATATCGGTTCAGCAGTAAGAACTAAAGCAGGTAATATTTATGCAGCAGTGCATGTTGAAGCGAATGTTGGAAGAATAACAGTATGCGGTGAAGCTATGGCAATCGGAAAATCTATTTCTGAAGGTGATCATAAATTTGATACCATTGTAGCAGTTGCTCACCCACACCCTCACGAAGATATAGAAAAATGTTGGGTTGTTGCTCCATGTGGTATGTGTCGAGAATTAATAAGTGATTACGGAAAAAATACGAACGTTATACTTTCTTATAATGATGAACTTGTAAAATGTAACGTAATGGAATTATTACCTGAAAAGTATACAAGCGAAGTAGAATAATCATTCATACTTTCAACATTTCAAATAATATTATTCCAATAAAAAAACAATCCATTTTTAAAAACGGATTGTTTTTTTATTTCTTTTTTATGCAGTTTATTATTTTTCTATTTTCGATAATTGTAAAATTAGCATTAACAAAAATGAAATACAAATATTTAAGTACGTATTGCGGTTCGTTTTTCATTTGAAAATAAAAATATAATTTCTCCTTGCATTTGAAAAACATTAATATGAACCCTCTAAAATCAGCAACCTTATCATACCAATCTATAACAATTTTGTCTTCTTCCCTTACCAGTTTCCTTTAACACATATGATTTTAAAACAAGGGCCGTTAATGAATCTGTTAATGTTTTATATGATAAATTAGATAATGCCAATAGATCGTTCGTATATAACATTCTATGCTTCTCTAATAATAATAGTACTAATCGTTCAGATGGTTTTAATGCCTCATCACTTTCTAGTATAAAGTCTATATTTTTCATTTCTCTAATTGTTACTCCTTATATAAAAAAATACTTACACGACTAATTTAATATAAAAATAATACACAACAAGATTTGAAGTATATTAAAATAACATCGTTTCGAAACACTATTATACTATAACATAGAAAAAGCATTTCCCGAAATAGGAAATGCTTTTTTATATTGCTTATATGTTTCTTCCAAACTTACATTATATTTCGAATTCTTATCCGTACAATTCCCTCCTAATTTTTGTTGGTCATACCGCTGTATTTGTATTAAATTAACCTATTCTAAATTGATTTAAAGAAATAAAAACGGTTAGTCTATTATGCTCTAAACATGAATGACTAACCGTTTTCCAGCTTCTTCTCAATTATCATGTTCTACTTTAAATATTTCTTGCAATATGCGGCTTACTGTAATGACTAGTTCCACCACCACCTACTACTACTTTACCGCCTTTTTCAAAAATCAGTAATTTACTTGAACCATCTGCAAGCAGTACTATTACTTCAGCATTATTACTTGTCGCTACATAAATTACATAACCACTTTTTGATATACATGTTTCCCAATTTGCATCAAATTCTGATCTTACTACACGATTTGAATACACTTGATTTTCAATTCTTCCTCGTTCTTCTTTTTCCAAATTTATCCACCTACTTCTCTAAAATATTATTTATAGAAAAATAACAGTTCTATTGAAAATAGTGACTGTTTTTAATAGAAATAGTATATGTAGTTAGTAGAAGAATGCTTGGACAATGAAAACGTAATAACATGTAGGTACTATACAATTGAAACAAGGCAGTCAATACTATATCGACTGCCTTGTTTTCATAGATCGTTCTTTATTTTTCGTTTCGCATAGCTTCAAAAGTAAACATTTGATTTGCATTTGACGGTTCTTTTTCATAAACATAGTCAGCCGAGCAAGTAATGTTAGAGAAACCTATACTTTCTAACAGAAGTATAAACTCGTCTATTCCATACCAGCGCATCGTAAAGCGTTGCAGTTCTGATTGTACTAACTGTCCCTTACTCCATTTTTCATATTTTAAATATGATAGAGTAACTTGGTTCAACCAATCTATTTCAATTGATTTATTTTCTAATGTAATTCCGTCTCCGCTTGGCAAAGAAAAGGTCGATGTATGAATCTCTCCAGTTTTCCAGTCATGCGGAAGCATAATATCTACGATTAAACGCCCGCCTGGATTAAGATGTTCATAAAAACATTTCAATGCGTTTATAGAATCCGCACGATTTTCAATTAAACAGAAGGATCCAGTAGGAATGATAATTGTCTCATATTTATGCGGCAGTGAAAATTGTTGTAAACTTCCTTCATACAAATGAGGATGTAAGCCTCTCTCATTACATCGTATACGGCACGATTCTAGCATTTCAGGTGAATAGTCAATCCCATCCACTTTAAAACCAGCTTCAAGAAGTGGGATGATAACACGCCCTGATCCTACTGCCGCTTCGAGAATTCTTCCTCTACCATTTTTTAAACGTTCTTGGTAATACTCAATATCACCATTTAAAGAATACCCGACAGGCTTTGTGTAATCATAAAGTTCCGTGCAAAGTGTACTATAAAAACTAAACATTTATTTTCTCCTCCGTTTTATACGTACGGAAGATTTTAACTCAATTAATCTTCCTGTACCTTTATTTTTAATAAAAATTCGAAAGAGCTGACTGTCATAATATATCACTCGCTTTCCATACAATATAATTATATTGTATAATATTCCATTCAAAATGAACATATGAAAATTCAGAATTATATTGAAAGGAGGATATGATGAATTCATTAATTGGATTTATTTTTCTTCTTATCACTTTTAATACAATGATTTTCTTTATAGCAAAGAAATATAAACGGATATGGACAATAGCCAGTGGTATTTTCATACTTTCTTCTCCCGTTGTTTTCTTCGCCACTTTGCACGTAATTGGTGAAAAAGTAGGAGATGGATTCGCTGGAGGTTTTGCTGGGCTTATCTTTAGTGGTCTATTGATCATAAATGCAATTTTTTTATTTGTTGTAAGCATGTTTGTGTCTACCAATAAAAAATCATAATAAACTCCCCTTTCAAAATGTAAAGAGCTCACTATGCAGTAAGCTCTTTATTCATAACTATTTATTTCACAATTGGCAATGTCACTTCACTTAATTTTACTGTAAGATTCGTGCCAGCTTTCGGTCTAATCGTATAATCATAGTCACTAGCGATTAAAACAACCCCTATTTGATGCCCTGCTTTAAATACATAATCATCTGGCTGCATGTCCCATGTAAATGTATAATCTTTGCCCGGTTGAATCGATGTTGAATTTTCTATACTCTTTAAATTTTGTGGATCCATCCAACCTCTCGTTACGATTTCCGGCTTCGTCCCTCCATAATCAACAAGTAAAGCAGTTAAATTTGATACAGATCGATCAATATTTCCTGTAATTGAAATCTTTGGTATACCGCTTATACGCATATCTTTTTGAAGTACAGGCATTGTATACACTAATCGATTGGCTACTTCTAATTCTGGGTTTGCTACTAATTGGTTTGATTTCATTTTTGCATCATCTACGAATGAGAAAACTTTATTTGCAGAACCCATACTTAATGGCAAATTAACTGCTTTGTTACTTAAATACATACGAACTTTTGACGGCACAGCTGATGGATCTGGCCAGTTTTTTAATTTTTCCCAAGTTTTATTTTCACGTTGTACATCAACCATTGGTTCATTCATAATCCCATTTTCAATTCCATACAACCAGTAATCGAACCATTTATTTTGTGTTCTTTGCCAATCATTTGTTGATGTTCCACCGTGTCCACCTTGATGTAACCACATTTTACGAGGGACATCATTTTCTCCAAGTGCTTCCCACCATTGTGCGAACTGCTTAGTCTTTACATTCCAATCATTTAAACCATGAACAACAAATACACTCGCTTTTACGTTTTTAGCATCTTTTACATAATTACGTTTATCCCAAAAATCATTATAATTACCAGTTTTCCGGTCCTGTCCAGCTGTTAACTCTTTTATTACTTGTCCGCAAACTTCAGGATTTTCTCTTGTTAGAACTGCTTCTGCCATGTTATCTGTATCTTCTCCTTGGTATCCACCAGGCGCAATGACTGCACCGTTCGCACGATAATAATCATACCAACTACTAATCGCTGCGATTGGAATAATTGTTTTTAAACCTTCAACACCAGTCGTCGCAACAGCATTCGGTAACGTACCATTATAAGATACTCCTGTCATCCCTACATTTCCTGTTGACCAATCAGCCTTAACTTCCTCACCATTTTCTGTATATGCTTTCGCACGCCCATTTACCCAATCAATGACAGATTTCGTCCCTAATATTTCTTGCTCATCCCCAGTAGTCGGACATCCATCTGATTTTCCAGTTCCAATACTTTCACCTAAAATAACTGCATAGCCTCTTGGCACATAATAATTTCCGTATGAACCAAAATTAACAGCCCCATACGGTTTCCCTTCATATGCATACAATTCTTCATCTACATTATATACAGGAACATCTTTTAAGCCAGATCGATATGGACTCATTTCATAAATAACAGGAACTTTCACATTCGAATCAGTTTTTGGACGCATAACTTTTACTGATACACGATCCTTTTTTCCATCTCGATCACTATCAACTTCTGTTTCCACAAATAAATTTTCAATAATTGCTTCATCAAGCGAGTAAATCGGTTTTGTCATTCCATTTTCTAATTCTATCTTCGTGTTTGAACGTAACGCTTCTGAAACATTTCCATTTAACTTCACGTCATTCTCATTTATGTAGTTTTTTTCTTTATTGTCTGCATACGCAGTCATATTAGAAACTCCTGACGTAATTGATAAAGATAATATTGCTGATAGTGTTGCTATTTTCTTTTTCCCCATACCCTTCCCTCCCCATATATTTCTCCTTTTACTATACAATAAAATTACAGAAAATTCAGTTTATATTTTATGCAACAACTTGAAAAATTTGTAGAACACTCTTCAAACGAGCTTTTGAGGTTATATATTCTGATTTACTGCTCTCATATAATCTATAAAAAACATCGCCTAATAATAGACGATGCTTCTAAAAGTATTGAATTAATCATTCTCCATATTAATATAAAATCGTATCTCTCCATCTATAGTAGAGACTCCATAGTCAAAACCATGTCTCTCTAAAATACTTTTCACTATCGCTAAGCCTAACCCTGTACCTGAATGGTCTTTACTACGAGAAGATTCTAAGACGTAAAAAGGTTCCCAAATTTTATCGATATCTTTCATCTGTTCCGCATTCATACCATTTTGAATTTGAAAATATATATTTTCATTTCGATTTTCTAAAGTAATTTTTATATTTTGATTTGCTGTATATTTTATCGCATTAGATATTAAATTTTGAACGACCATTTTCATTTTATTTACATCAGCATTAACAACTGCATCGCTAACATTATAGTTCACTTGCAAATCGATTTCCTTCGATTCCAGTTCAATTTTATGCTTATCTAATATACTTTGGACTAGTGATTTAATATCGAATTCTTCTTTTTCTAAAACATCTCTTTCTAGTTTAGAAAATCGTAATAACTCTTCAATTAGGTTTGAAATGTGATCAGTTTGTTTAATGATTGTATCTATGTATGTACCATCATCTAAACCATCTTTTATTCCCATAGAATATGCTTTCACTAATGCGATTGGAGTTTTTAATTCATGCGTCACATCACCCATAAATCGTTTTAAATGTTCATTTCGATCTGTTAAATCTTCATGCGCTTCATTTAGTTTTTCACTCATGATATTAATACTATTAGCTAAGTCCCCTATTTCATCATTTGTTTTCACTTTCGCTCGTTCAAATTTCAAATTTGAAATATCTTCTGCAACATTACTTAATTCTTTCAATGGTCTGGTGATTGTTTTTGAAAGTATCCATACAAGTACGATAATGAGAAAAATCGTAATGCCAAAAATGTAAAAATAAAATGAATTTAACGTTTTTATTACTTCATTAGAATTTGCGATCGAAACTCCTACTAAAATTAACATATCGTCTTTCGCAATGTATTTCACAAAAAAACTAGATTTAATCTTTTCTTGATCATATATTTTATTCGATTGCCCGAAGTTCTTTACTTTCATTACTTCTTCTTTTGTAATCCAAAGTTTATTAAGGGCAACCCTTTTCCTTGTAAGTTGCATACGTAACTCATCATTAATTCGATCTTCCGAATTGTTAATTGATGTATACGCAATCGTAACATTTCCTTTATTTTCAATGCTAGTAATTGCTTCATCCAGTTGTTTGCTCGGTATGGACTGTATTTGTGCTGTAATACCTTCTAAACTTTCTCGCGTTTTGTAAATATTATATTTCGGTAAAAGATAGTTAATTAATAATAAAGAGATTGTAAAAATAAGAATAACAGTTAAAGAAATGCTGAGAAATAGCTTTTTTCCAAGTTTATTCACTCTGCTCCTCCAAACTATATCCTAAACCACGATGCGTCTTTATAATATTTTCTCCTACTTTTTTACGTAATCTTCTTACATGTGTATCAACAGTTCGCTCTTCTCCAAAATAGTCAAATCCCCATACGATATCTAACAATTTTTTACGAGTTAAAATCATGCCTTTATGATTTAAAAAACACTTTATTAATTCTAGCTCTGTTTTTGTAATATCTAACTCTTTGTCATTTTTATAAACTTTATTTTTAGTGAAATCTATTTTCAAATCTTGAACTTGAATGACATCATCATGCTGTATAAGCTTTTTCGCCCTAGTTATTAATACGCCTGGATGAAATGGTTTTTTTACGTACTCATCTGCACCACTTTGAAGCGCCGCTAATTCGTCTTCGCTTTCACTTTTCGCTGTAAGCATTAATACTTTAACGCTTGAATTCTTTTTTATTTCCTGACAGACAGTAATACCACTATGTTTCGGCATCATCCAATCTAAAACAGCTAAATCAACTTTTTCATCATAAAATATTTGAAGTGCTTCTTCTCCATCTTTTGCTAATAAAACTTTGAAGCCTTCTTTCTCGAAATAAGCCTTTAAAATCCTTAACATATCTTGTTCATCATCTGCTATTAATACTCTCATACATTATCCTCCATTGCTATTAAACAAAAACCAATTGTATTATACAACTTCTTTGTTACATCAATGTGACAGAAAAATATTTGAACGTTTTAAGGGTATAGTAAAAACGAGGTGTTGTATTATGATTAAAAAAATCGGGGTTATTACTCTTCTTTGTTTCTTATTATCAACAAATGTGTTCGCAAATACAAATCAACAAATTGAAGTGTTTGATTGTCAAAAAGAAATGGTCGTTCAAAAACAATCTTTAGATCCAGCTATTCAAAAGGAAGCTGTTCAATATGCTAAATCGATTACTGGCCCATTCAAAAACTTAAACGTCGTTCCAAAAGATGGTCACATGATAAAGATCCCTTTATCTAAACCAGTTTCTATTAAAAATCAATGGTTACATACAACAATTGATGAAGTACTTATTCTCCTCCCGCTTAATCAAAAACCTTATATTATGCTTTACGATGATGAAAATAATCCGCATTTTTATTATGTGAAAGGTGATCCAAAGGGATTATTGAAACAAATGAATGTTAAAACATAATTGATTAGCAAAAAGAGACTTCATAAGCTTATTTTTCGAAGCTGAGTTCTCTTTTTCACTAATATTTTGGCAAATGATATTTTATTTATATTATTTGCCGAAATATTGTTTAAAAAGCTACTACTATAATACTTTATAGTGACTAGATCCTTTATATACTTCCCCCTTCACAAATCCATTTGCATTATAAAACACATCACCTTGTTTCGTATCTGTATGTAAAACAACCACTTTAAAATACTTTTCTGCATGTAATAATAATCGGTTTAATAACAAGTTCCCTAGCCCTTTACGACGATAGTCCTTTGAAATATAAAGTCTCCTTAATCGGCCAATCTTATTGTTTTCTGTATATGGATCTTTGTTTAGCCCTCCTATTCCAATTAACTTTTCCCCTTGAAAGATACCAAATAAACATTCTCCAGTTTTATTAAATGTGTTTATTTTATTTTCATATTCACTTATTAGTTTTATTAGGAAATTAAATCCTTCGTCTTTGCTTTCTTGAACAAGATAATCGTGTTCGTATATCATTAAATCTTCTATTTGTTGAGTATGTACATCTTTCAAGTGCTTTCCCCCTTAATTTGAAAATACATAAAAATGCTCTAGAATCATTTATTCTGAGCATTTTTATGATTGTTACCTTATTCCACTCGTAGCATGCGTATTCTTCACTTCAGACAATATTCCCTTTAACTCCATTAAATCATCTATTACTAAATCTGCCTGAGCAAGTTCATCTTCTTGCGCAAAATCAAAATTACATCCAATCGCAAGTAAGCCATTATCTTTGGCTGCGTTTATATCAGATAACCGGTCCCCAACTACAGCTGCTTCTTTTATATCATATTTGTTTAAAATATTTTTTACTAAGTCGCTTTTATTAAGTGAGTTTATTTGTTCAATACTAAACGTTTCAGTAACCCATTGGTCTAAGTCATAATAAGATACAATTGCTCGTAAATATTCAGTTAAACCATTACTAGCAATATATATTGAACAATTATTTTCTTTTATATATGCAAACACTTCTTTTACGTTCGGGTATAAAGCACCTTTTCCGCTCTTAATGTTTTCAATTAATCTTTCTAAAAAATATGCATCTGTTTGTTCTCTTACTTCAATAGAATGATTCGGTAATAAAGCTTCCCAAACTTTCGGCAAAGGCACTCCCATAATTTCACGGTATTTTTCAATAGGTGTTACCGTATCCCATAACTGTAATGATCTTAAGTGATCAAATGTATCATCTAACGATAATTCTAAAATTTTATCAGTTTGAAATAACGTTCCGTCCATATCAAAAATTAATGCATGTAACATTCCATTCTCTCCTTTTGCACTATAAGTATTACTCGATATATTTTTCAGCATCTCAACGATAATTTCTGAACAATAATTTGCGGCAGTTTTCGCGAAGTCGTCATAAGAAATTTGCGCTTCATCATCTGCACTGTCAGAAATACATCTTATAACGAGAAATGGTACTTCATTTATGTAAGCAACATGTCCAATTGCTGCACCTTCCATTTCAGTACAATGCGGCGCATATTCGTCTATTAATTTCGCTTTTAGTTTTGAATCTTCAACAAAACATTCACCGCTGACGATTCTTCCTTCATGAATCTCCATATGTAAACTACTACTATTGCATGCTGTACGTGCTAACTCTACTAATTCCTTACTTGCGATAAATTCTTCTTGGAACGGAAATAAGTTTTTCATTTGTGTTTTACTTACGTCATGATGGGTAACATTCGTTGAAATAACGATATCGCCAACTTTTACATCTGGGTGTAACCCTCCAGCAACACCCGTATTGATGATAGCATCTACATCAAATTTATGAATTAACGTTTGCGTACATGCTGCTGCATTCACTTTGCCTACACCAGAACGTGTAATAATTACTTCTGTTCCCATGAATTCCCCAACGTAAAAAGGCATTCCCGCGATTGTTTGTTCTTCTTGTACAACTAATTTTTCTAAAAGTAAGTCTATTTCAATTTGCATTGCTCCGATAATGCCAATTTTGTTCATGAATGTAGTCTCCTTTATTAATTAATCCCTTTAATTCTTTCAGACATAACCGACAATAAAAACTTCGGAAGTACGAGTTGTCTCTTTAACCTTTTCGGCTGTGAGAGTAACCTATATAGCCATTCAGTTCCTGTATCCCTCATAATTTTGGGTGCTCTTTTTACAGTACCAGATATTATATCAATCATGCCTCCTATACCAATAGATAGCGGAACGTTTAATGTTTGTATGTTTTCATAGATGAATTCTTCTTGTTTTGGTGAACCTAGTCCTACTAGTAGCAAGTGCGGCTTGAATTGCTTAATTTTCATTTTTACTTCTTCTATTTCTTCGCCATTTACAAATCCATGCTGTCCTTTAAACTGTGCTCCCGGGAACTGCTCATTTAATTTTTCTAGTGCCTTTTTATTATTTTCTGGCGCAGCTCCAAAAAGAAAGACACGATATTCATTGTCATTACAATATTTTATTAAATCGTGAGTAATATCTGCCCCAGTAACACGTTCTTTCAAACTTCCTTTTAATATTTTCGAGCCAATTATAACGCCAATTCCATCCGCTGTTATTAAATCCGCAGATAGTAACATCTTTTTAAACTGTTTTGATTTATCTGTATTTTCCTTTGCAGACATAACAATTTCAGGATTTGCAGTTACTACAAACCTTGGTTTCTCTTGTTTTTCATGTAGCCAACCTTTTAGCAAACTTATAGCTTTTTCATATTCTAAAGTTGAAAAAGGTATTCCCTTTATAAGTTGGTGATCCACTATACTCTCCCCTCACATAAGCCTCAAATATTCATCAATATCTTTAGAAATTTGCCTAAAAGCTTTATCCCAGAACGCATAACTTGTTATATCTATTTCAAAATATTTTTTCATAAGCTCTTCCACTGGAGCCTTTCCTGTTTCTCGTAAAAACTCTTTATATTTCGAATGAAAAGTACTTTTACTTTCTTGAGCTATTTCTAATAAACTAAAACTAGCTAAATAACCAAATGTGTATGGATAATTATAAAATGGAACATCTGCTATATAAAACTGAACATATTTCATCCAAACAAACGGCTGATATTCTGATAATGCATTCCCGTATGCTGTTTCTTGAGCTACTATAGATAATTTCTCAATTTCATCAGCACTTAAAGGACCTTCTTTACACTTTTCATAAAAATTCTTTTCAAATTCAAACGATGCTCGTATTGCCATTACATAATTAAAACAGTTTCTTATTTTCCAACTAAGCAATGACTTTTTCATATCTATACTATCTGTTGTTTGAATTAGATAATTTATGAGCGCGGTTTCAAAGAAAATAGATGCTGATTCTGCTGTACTCATTGGCAAATAATCATCTAAAAAAGAAGTAGATTGTTCAAAACTCATATTATAAAAATGCCAAGCATGTCCTAGTTCGTGCGCAAGTACTCTTACATTATCGATAATTCCGTCATAACGCATAGAGATTCGTGATTCTTTTTCACTGAAAAAAGGAGCACAAAACCCACCTGGTGGTTTATTATCTCTCGGTTCCGCATCTACCCACCCACTCTCTATTGCATTGCGGGCAAATTCTGCTAATTCTTCATCAATATCTTTTAATGCATCATATATGTTTTGTACTGCTACTGAAAAAGGAATAATAGCTTCATTATTTTCCTTTACTGTCATAAGTTCATGCCAAGTAATCAAAGATTTCCCCTTCTTATACACATTTAAAGCACTTACTAATTTATCAAGATTTTCTTCTGCCGCATTCCACATTTGTAATAATACTGTTTCAGAAATGCCATTCGCATGAAGAGATTGTGTTAAAATCTCTCTATCTTCTAATTCATTACTCTTTGGATTGCGCAATCTCCCTATTTGATTTAATACAGTAGCAAAGATTTCTTTTTCCTCATGTAAAGCACTTGCTAATAACTCAAATACTTCTAGTCTTTCCTTTTCATTATCACTATTCATTGCAATATTATTAGCTTGTCCAAATGATAATTGCTTATTATTGTGTTCTATTTTTATCTTATTTCTTAATTGTATATACATATTTTCCCATGTATCAAGTTCATCTTTCATTAACTTAGTATTAATATTATCGGAAGCTTCTAATTTACTTTGTTGTATTATTTGCTGTACTTCTTTTTTCAAATCTTTTACTGTCGTAGTCGATATAGCAAGGTCAGATGAAATACTTTCTTCAGCAGATCGGCAATACAAATAGTATTCTGCTTTTTCAATAGCTTGTATGAGTTTTGAAAGAATCTCTACATCTTTTGTCACATAATATTGTTCTTTCAACCTCAATATTGGAGTTAGAATATCCTCAATTGGATACAATCGATCTAAATCCCACCTGGCAATTTCATACATTTTTATAACCGCCTCCTATTTTTACAAATAGTTACAGATATTTCCCCTCACAATTATAAACGAAATGTAAAAAATTTAATATCTTTAAATATTTAGATTTCTACAAACGCATTCTTATTTATATTCTTTTCTTCTGCTACTGAAACGTACATAGCATAAACAGATAAACGATACAGCTACTGGAATCAGTATTACTCCTCCAATAAAAGGATAAACTACTACGCAACATGTAAAAGCTACTATAGAAAAAATTTTACCGAACCTATTCTTTATTAATTTCATTCCAGCCGCAGTACCGACTATATATGTAACAATCCCTAACGAATTCGGTATTAAAACAATTTTATCTATACTAATATGGAAAACGAAACTTATTAACAAACCTATTATTGCAATACAACCTACAACTTTTACTGCATTTGTTGGTGTTTCTCTTTTTTTATCAATACGTGCTAAATAACGCGGTGCAACTTCTTCTTTTCCTAGTGAATAACCTAAACGCCCCATACTTGCGATAAATGCATTTGTCGTCCCTAAACAAATGATAAAAGCTACAAATCCAATTACCCATGCAAATTGCTCGCCTAATGTTTGTTTCATTACAAGCACGAGAGCTGTAGTATTATCAGCATTTATATGATAAGATTTCGTTCCAATTACTGAAAATGCAATACCAATATATAAAACTCCAATAATAACAATCGCAAATCCTGTAGATAAAATAATATTTCTTTTTCTAGGTGATTTAAATTCAGGAGCTAAACTTGCAATAGCTTCCCAGCCGAAAAAAGACCAAAAAATTAATAATGATGCTTCTAAAATCGGATTTATTTCTTGCATAGAAATATGTACATTTATATGTTTCATTTCAATATAAGGTAGTGCACTAATAATTGTTACAATTAAAATAAACAAAGTTAATACACCAATACATACTTGAAACCACCCACTCATTTTTAACCCGTATAAATTAAAACCAATTGAAATACTTAAAATAATAAGCGCTATAACATAAGAAAAATATGATGATAAAGCAAACACTCTCACTATATACATTCCACCAGTCATTGAGACTACGATTTGTCCAATGCTACCTGCAACAAAGAAACACCATCCTATAATAGCACCTATATTTTTACCGAAAGCTTTTTCTGCAAACGTGGCAATTCCACCTGCACTTGGGTACTCAATCGATAAAAAAGCGAATGTGAATGCAAGTGGAATACTAAGTAATATCATAATAAGCCAAGAAACAATCGCATTCCCTTCTGCTACACTCGCTGTCATACCAGGTAATATAAGAATTCCTGATCCTAAAACCGCTCCGACGTATAAGGCTGTTCCCTTTTTAATAGAAATTGTTTCATCAAAATGATTAGACATTACATGCACCTCCATTTATATTTTAATTATAGAAAGTTATCAATCTATTCAATATACAAAAGTGCATGTAATTTAACATGAGATTTTATATTATGTATTTATTTCAGAAATTTACTTTCAATTTTGCAAAGGAGCATAATTCATGGATGAAATTGACAAGAAAATTACGTTATTACTACAAGAAGATGCCAGAATGACAATTACAGAAATGACTGAGCACTTACACCTCAGCCGCCCTAGTGTTACCGAAAGACTAAAGAGGTTACAAGATACTGGAATAATTGAAAAATATACCGCACGGATATCATTAGATGCTGTTGGAAAATCAATTCAAGCATTTTTAAGAATTGAAAATCTAAAGATTCCTTGTAAAAAATTTGAGGAAAAAATCTACGAAGAATATAGAATACTCGAATGTCATCGAGTAACAGGTGAAAGTAGCTATTACTTAAAAGTAGCGGTTCACTCTATGAAGGAATTAGAGGAATTAATTGATATCGTTATACCATTTGGAACAGTCAAAACTTCGATGATTTTATCGTCACCGATACCATATCGACCGATTATTACTGATTAATAAGAAAAAAGGATTGATCAAAAGATCAATCCTTTACTCTACTTCATTTAAGAAGAACAATGTTAACGCACCAGGTCCTGTATGCGCTCCGATTGCAGCTCCAATTGTATTTACGATAAATACTTCACAACCGAATTTTTCAGTAATTAATGCTTTTAATGCTTCGGCAGTTTCTAAATCAGCACCGTGAGTCATACCGATTGTTTGACCTTTAAGGTCTTTTCCACGCTCTTCCATAATATCAACAATTCGGCTTAATACTTTCTTTTTCCCTCTTACCTTTTCAAGTGGTACAAGTTTTCCTTCATCCACATTTAAAATTGGCTTAATGTTTAATAAACCGCCGATGAAACCAGCTACTTTACTTAAACGTCCACCCCTAACAAGGTACTGCAAGTCAGCTACAGTGAAGATATGCTCCATATGGTTCATTAGAAAATCAACACGTTTTAAAATATCTTCTTTTGATGCGCCGTCTTTCGCCATTTTAGCAGCTTCTAATACGACAAGCCCTTGACCAAGCGAAGCACATTTCGTATCAATAATTTCTAAATCTAAATCAGCATATGTTTCTTTTACTTCTTCTTTAATAACAACTGACGATTGATATGTACCGGACAGTTCAGATGAAAAAGCTAAATATATACAAGGATTACCTTCTTTTGCATAAGAAACAAATTTTTCTTGGAAAGTTTCAAGTGAAGGCAATGACGTTCTATAAACAGCGCCTTCTCTCATTTTTTGCAATAATGTAACTGACTCTAATGTTACTCCATCTAAATACTCTGTTTCTGCTTCATCATAAACACGGAGTGGAATTAAATCAATATCATATGCTTGCAGTAATTCTACCGGTAAATCCGCCGCACTATCCGTAATGATTTTAACACCCATTTTTAAACCTCTATTCTGTTATAAATATAAAATAATAAAATAAAAATAGTACTTTTAAATTATATACGTAAAACTTAAATGAAGAAAGGAAAACACTTTATATTGTATGCACTATTCTTCAAAACTTGAACTGTTAATGAAAATGATTCTATTTTAAACACCTTTTTCTTATTATTTTTCTAAAACACGAATAATTTTATAAGTATTTTGTATCATTACATGTTAATTCTTTATCTTAATATAATCTTTTCAAATTTATACTGTTTAAAATTTAAAAGCCAAATCCAATAAAGGAAATGGCTTTTAAATTTTCATAAAATAATCAAACTTTATTTTCCATCACATTGCTCTCATTATTATTTTGGCGATGTTAAATATTAGTCCAGTTATGATTAATATTTATAGCCTGTACTATAATTAAAACAGTAAATATCCACCTGTAAGAATCACTAGATAAAAAACAAGTTAAACATTTTATAAAATATTTAATTTTACTAGGGTGTGTCTAAAAACTATTTCTATGATAGGATTACCTCAAATCATTTAGAGAGGGGTATTTTCTATGACGCCACGCCGCTACGAACTTACAAATGAACAATGGGAACAAATCAAAGACTTTTTCCCACCGTATTTTACTGGTCGTCCGCCTAAAAGGAGTAATCGTGAAATGTTCAATGCTATTTTATGGATAGCTAGGAGCGGCGCTCCCTGGCGTGATTTGCCGGACCATTACGGATTATGGAAAACCGTGTATGCTCGCTTCTGCAAATGGCGTGATGAAGGTGTCTTACTGACTATTTTTCAAGAATTAAATGCTGAACCGGATCTTGAAAACCTCAGCATAGATTCAACCAGTATCAAAGCGCATCAACATAGTGCTGGTGCAAAAAAAAGGCTGTAAATCATGAGTGTCATCAGCATATTGGCATGAGTCGCGGTGGAAAAACTACCAAAATCCATGCAATTGTTGATGGTTTAGGCAACCCCATTTTATTTCATTTGACTGGCGGAAATATTTTTGATAGCACTCCTGTTTGCGAGCTTTTGGATGAAATACCGATTAAGGGCAGCAATATTCTTGGTGACAAGGCCTATGGTTCTCATACGATTCGTAACTATATTACCGATCATGAAGCAACCTATACCATTCCACCCAGGTCAAATGCGAAAGCTCCTTGGAATGTGGATTGGTATTTATATAAAGAACGCCATTTAGTGGAGTGTTTTTTCAATAAAATCAAGCATTTCCGTAGAATCGCAACACGTTATGATAAGCTGGCATCTTCTTTTTTAGCCTTTGTGTATATCGCTGCCATTTTTCGATTAACACAATGAACAACAGTTTTTAGACACACCCTAGTAAAGCTAATAAAATTTGGAGAAGAATTTGAACATTTACTGCTATGTCTGTATCCGTAGTCGTAACTGTAACATTTCTAGAATTTCTAATGACAGTTTCTTGTTTATTAACTTGTTTAACAGATGATTTTTGAAACAATTCTTGTGCTACACGGTCAGCTTTTTCACTATCTGCTATAGAAATACTTATTATAACCACGATAGCTGCTTGTAATGCTGCTTGAATAGATAACGCAGCTTTTGTATCTGTAGTAGTAACTTCTACATCTGCTGAATCAACAATTATAATAGATTCTTCAGAAATTTGATAAGTTTTACTTTCTTGAGCAGCTGCTTCTGAAACGCTAGCATTTTTAAAAGACGGATGAGGATTTGAAGAATCTAATGCACTCCACTTTTTATTTTCATCTGTATGGCATGCTTTGTCCATAAGTTCACCCCCTTTCAATCTAAATAATTATTAACCTGTGATTGTATTTCAGAAACAATACTTTTAATTTGCTGCTTTTTTTCTGGCGATAAATTTTTTAACTTTTCTTCAGTTATCCCATGCCTATTAAAAATATCTGAGAGTAAAAGATCTATGATTATATTCTTTTGATCCTTATCAAACTTAAAGGAAGAAAATTTGTTTAAATCATCCATTTACAATATTCACTCCAATCAATTTTCTATAAAAATTTCAAATAACTACAAGCATTATATGTAATTTAATAAAAATTGCTTGGACAAGTAACTTAATCTTCTATTTCCACTTCTTTTTACTAATAAAATCAAAAAGCTGACTTCTAATACGAAGACAGCTTTCCTTCACATAAACATAAGTTTCATTTGCTGTTAAATAATGTATTTAACTTTTACTATTGTGTAGTTTTCTACACTTACTTTCCCATTAATCTTGAATGTTAAATCAGTCATAATAAGAAGTCCAAGCTTGTACCACATATTGCAACAAAAAATATTTACTTAGAGTGAACCCTTATAGCTAAATATAAACAGGTTAGAAACTTTATAAAATGTTTAGTTTAACTAATAAAGCTAATAAAATTTGAAGGAGAATTTGAATATTCACTGCAATATCTGTATCAGTAGTTGTTACGGTTACGTTTCTGGAATTTTTAATTAATGTTTTTTGTCTATTAATTTGTTTAATAGATGATTTTTGAAATAATTCTTGTGTTATTTTATCTGCTTTTTCACTATCTGCTATAGAAATACTTACTACAACCACAATAGCTGCTTGTAATGCCGCTTGAATAGATAGCGCAGCTTTTGTATCTGTAGTAGTAACTTGTACATCTGCTGAATCAACTATTTCAATATATTCCTCAGAAACTTGATCGATTTCATCTGCTTGTATAGCTTCTTCTAAAAAATTTGAATTTTTACTAAATGAATAAGAATTTAATGTTTCGGAATCCTGTTTTATTGATTCAGAATCTCCTTTTTTTGGCTCGCAATCCTCTTTTTTCGGCTCAGGAACTCGTTTTTTCGGCTCAAACTCCCGGTTTAATGGATCCCGGTTTTTCTTTCTTCTACAAACTTCACATTCACACATAAAATCACCCCTTTTAGTCTAGAAAATTAGCAATATTAAAATATTTACTAACTACTAGCATTTTATGTGCTTTTATAAAATTTGTTTGGACAAGTAACTTAATCTTTTATTTTACTTCTACTTCTTTTTCTAATAAAAGAAAGCTGCCTTCTAATAAGAAGACAGCTTTCTTTGTGACTACTCTAGAATAGATTTCATACAATATAATTGTTCCTTTTTTATAACCTGAGCTCGTCACTTTAGTTATAAAAAAAAGTGCTTTGTTTTACTGAAAAGTGGTTGCGGAAACAACCGCCTTTTTATTCGGAACAAAATAAAACTTTTATATAAAAGGCCCATAATTAAATACACTTAACTTCATATGATATATTGCATCCTTTCTTTTTAGAATGAGTAGTCGTTACTGGAGGGCACTTTTCGAAGTGCTCTTATATTTATATCCCTTTTCCTTTTTCAGGAGAAGTTTTTTACTACATCCTAATACGATTTTTATCACTCAAGCTGGTGATTATCATATTCCCTTAATAGTTCCAATTAATACAGTAGCTACTAATTAAAATAAGCCTATAAACTCTATACGCTTAAACAATAATGCGTTACCAAACACATGAACTAATTTTCATTTTGACTATGTAACACTAAATTCACAAGGTCATTATCCTCTGTTTGTTAGAGTCATCATTTCAATACCAGCAAACCCACACCTTCAACTAACAAATTTAACAAATGTGCTATATCAAGGTTCTTTTGATATAGCATCTTATGTTCTATATAATGAAGATAGTGCTAGTATTCCGAAGGAGGATGTATATGAGTATTCAATTGGCCACATCTAACGATTTAGAATGGATTAATAATCAATATGAATCGATAGGATTTGTACAAAGTGATTTAGAGAGAGATAAAGTTGCAATCATTACATACAACAACGAGTATGCAGGTGTAGGACGATTAGTCCAAATAGATGAAGATACGATAGAAATGGGTGGCATTTTTATTCTCCCTAAATTTAGAGGTCTACAATTAGCTAGGAAACTTGTTTCATTCTTAGTACAGACTGCGAAAGCATTAGAAATACAAAACGTATTTTGTATTCCTTTTGAAGAACTAGAAAGTTTTTATAAAACATATGGCTTTATTGAAGTTGATATGACGAAAGAAGTTGTCCATCCAATTATTCTAAAAAAATATAATTGGTGTTTAGAAAATTATGATAAACATGTATTACTATTCAAGTTGAGAGTCTTGTAAAAAAGAAGTGAATACATTTTATTTTACACATCAGTTTATAGCAAGTAATTATCAATGTTTTTTATTAAATTCTTAAATCAAACCACATATAATCCAAATTTCATGTCTGTTTTTAATAAGTGTTAGTAAATTTGTTTTCAAACATGTTAGCACTTATTTTTTCATAGACCTAAATAGATTCATATAATAAAGTAACTATCGCCGTTAGCAAAAATTAGTCTTCATAAATATTACACTGAATTTATTGAGGGAAAACCATTTGTAGCATTTAGGGAATATATTCATTTTTATTTCATTCGTACTTGTACTTCCTGTTCTTGTATTACTTGAACGACTAATTCCAGTACAATATTTTGCATTAATTGATACATATTATTATGAAAAGTACTTTGTTCTGATATGTATTCAATACATTGATAAATATAGCCTTCTACAAATAAGCTCCCTTTTTCAACTGTAAATGTATTCTGTCCATTTTTTATTACTTTTGGCACTAAGAATTCAGTTTTTGTCAAAACAATATCCTGTTCCACCTCTTTTATTCCTATGACTTTTTCTTTAAATACAACTTTTTCTCGTAAAATAATTTCACCTTTATATTTTCCTATTTCTATTGGTAGCTTGGCTGTTATAACATTATTTATTTCTCCTTCATTTTCACCCTCTAATACTATGCTATGTATAGGGGTCCATGAAGATGTCTCTACCTTATTCTCTTCAATATTCCCTATGACTTTTTTATTATATAATTCCATAAGCACTCTCTTTTCATGAAGATTGAAAGAAACTATTTCACAATAAGCCTCCGAATGATACTGTTGTACTGTAGTTAATAACTTAGAATCTAATTCACGCCTACCTACATCTTTTTCATTTTGAAAAACAAACGCTTCTTGATTTTTTATATTTATTTTTGGAAATATTTTAAAACTAGACACTTCAGAAATAATAGAAAATGGTGTTTTCACTACCATTGAACGCACTGAAGGTTCTATTTGTGATTCATATGTTGCATTTTCTTTCTTTACTTCAGATACTTCCTCTTCTTTCTTTACTTTAGATACTTCCTCTTCTTTCTTTACTTTAGATACTTCCTCTTCTTTCTTTACTTCAGATACTTCCTCTTCTTTCTTTACTTCAGATACTTCCTCTTCTTTCTTTACTTCAGATACTTCCTCTTCTTTCTTTACTTCAGATACTTCCTCTTCTTTCTTTACTTCAGATACTTCCTCTTCTTTCTTTACTTCAGATACTTCTTCTTCTTTCTTTACTTCAGATACTTCTTCTTCTTTCTTTACTATTCTTTCTCGTGAATTATCTTGTTTATTCAGATCTTTATACTTGTGAATTTCATCCCATAGCGCCTTACCAATCCATGGCTTATTCATCACCATCCCCCCATCTAATAAAATTCAGGAAAATATGTTATTTTACACGTATTCATTTTCATCATTATATATGTTTTATAATAATAAAAAAGACAATGCTTTTTTAGTTTTATACTTGTACTTGTTGTACTTGTAAAACTTTTAAAGTAAGATCTAGTACAATTTTTTCACGAAGAGTATTAAATGGTTCATTTAGGTCTGTTGGACAAGGCGAAAAGTCTAATTCGAAAAATTGAGCGCTAACTAACTCGCAATATGGTTGTTCGTTATAAAAAACTGTATTTTCGAAGAAGTATTTGTCTAAACGTGGTAAATCACCATTTTTAGGATTAATAAAGTGAGAAGTAGTATCTGAGGAAGCAGCTACTATAGCTAATGATAGAAAATCAGCTTCTGTTAAATCTGCAAAACCAGAAAATGGAACATTTGCAATACGGTCATATAGCACTCCATTACAATCATCATTTGCATACTCAATATTTTTTCGAATATATCCTTGTACAAATAACTTTGCTCTTGTAACTCTTCGGTAAGGTGTACCTGGTACTGGTTCGAATGCTACAGGAACTAACTTACATTGTGTTAAAAATGCATTTTTTAAGATTCGTTTAATTTCAACTGCTGGAGGATCTAATGAAATATCAGATTCTACAACAATTTGAATCGTTCTTTCTGCTAATACAACTGGTATTTTTACAATTGGTGCTCCTGGAGTAGTAATTGGCGTTGCAGGTGCATCACTTAATGGTGTTTGAGTTTGTCCTGCTACCTGACATGGTACGTTAATTGGGCATTGTTCACTCATATTTTATAATCTCCTTTATAAAAAAATTAGAGTTTTTTAACTCTCTTTACTGTATATGTACTTTTTCTATTAATGCGTGGGTTTGTATCATAGTCACTTTTATTATTTGCAAATAAAGATTGTATTCTATCTTTAATATTCAAATACACACAGTTTAATATAATTAGTTTTTATGAATACTTACCTATTTAAAAAATTCTTAACTATTATCGCGGAAAAATACCATAATATGTTGATTAAGTTCAATAGTAAAAAGGATAACCATATTTTCGAAGAAACTTTCAAAAATCTATTCTTAAATTTATTAAGACAAATAAAATTAATTTTGTTAATTTCTTCATTCCATAATATCTATGCAACAGCAAATTAATATTGGATGCACCTTATTGTTAAAAAATAAAAACCGACTTTTTCAAGTCGATTTTTATACCCAATTTGTAATTTTAAAAAAGAGTAATTAACACGAATTTTATAGGATTTTCTAGACTTTTTCTGTTGTACAATTGTACAAATTCATTCATTTACCTATTATCCACAAAATAAGCATCATACGCCTTATCAAAAACATATCCTAGCTTTTCTGCTAGCTTAGCAGACGTAGTATTCGCTGCATCCCAATTTGGATATATCCCTTTTTCTAAACAGTCCAAGATTAGCGCTGCACTAACTATAGTCGCCAATCCTTTCCTTCTATGATTGAGATCAGTCGCAACTTCAATTTCAATGCCATCATCATAAATGCTGTATGATGATGCACCACATACAACTTCTCCTTTATACAAAATACTATACCCTATACCTCGGTTTATATAATCTTCCACCGTTTGAAATTGACTTGTAAAATCTTCAGAGACCTTATGTAATGTAGGGATATTTACAATATGTTTATCTATTCTTCGTAACTCGTATCCTTTTGGCAGCATTGAAATAAAAGATTGTAATTTTGAACGATCAAAACCTTCCGCATTCCGTTTGAATTTATAGCGTAAAAACTTATCTATTTTTCTTTCGTAAAATGTTTCTAAACGCTTTTTCCACTCTTCACTATTTACGATTACTAACATTCTATCAGGAATGTTACGTACTAATTCTTCTGTTTCTTTCGCATGTGGATCCCCAGTGTAAAATGTAAAAATCCCTACCGTAACTTGCGCTACCGTTGGATTTTCAACATCATTTACCCAGGCAGTACCCATATGTCCTTGTAAATAAGAAAGTAAAACAACGTTATTGAAATCTTCGAACATAGTAACTAATTTTTCTCTCGTATGTATATTCGCTTCATATATCATTTACATTCCCGCTTTCTTTGGAATCAGTTTAACTCTACTTTTCATATATAAACAAAAGTTTATTAAACTAATATATAATCGTAAAATATTCATAAATATAAAATTATTATAACATCTAATGAATAGTAAGTGACTGCCCTGTATAAAGGTTAACAGTAAATATACTTAATAATAATTTGCAATCTACATGTAACTGATTATCAACTTTTATTATGTAATCCCCCTCAATAGTCGTTTGAGGGTTCCTTTAAATACGTATGTTATAACTCATTCTTATAAATATATGATTCTGTTCCTCCATTTTTATATACTTTAGTCAATTTAACAACTGACTTGTACGTATTATTGTCATTCGTCACCATCTTTTTCATCTCTTCTATTTCAGCATTACCAGTTCCACTCTCGATTTTCAAACAGTTCGATATGTTAAGGTATCCACTCGATGCGAAAAGAATAATAAACGTAAGATCAGGGAAATTAATGAATAGTATTCCAAACTTTAAAGGATTCGTAGCCGTATCAGATAAAACTAATCGAAAGTTTAATAGTTCCGGCACTTGAACAAAATCTTTAGAAACAATTGCTTCACCTATTATAGTAATTTGCTTTACGACATTCCCCATCTCATCTATAAATTCAGTACAACTAGGTACATCAATTGTTTTTGCTTGTAGTGATAAATTCAATTCTGGATTGTAAAAGTCAAAAAAGAGTGTACTACCCTCTGTTAAACATTGCGGACAAACATTTCCAAGTAAACTAAAATCCTCTTCAATAAATTTAACTTTCGTTTTACAACTACAAACTTTTCCTATTCGAATTGCATCAATCCTAGAGCAATCTACAAAAATAACCTCATTGTCCTCTTGTACGAAGGATACGATACCATTCCTCTTATTAAATGAAAGAAAATAAGATACTACAATTTCGTTTCCGGCGATTATAATACTCTCAACTTTTGTAAAAGGCTCTAGACTTCGCAAAAATTCACAAATACTATTTTGGCAGCATTGATAATTTCGTTTCGGCTCACAACCCACTTACACTCCATCCCTTCCCTATATGTTTTATCTAATACATATACTATGAACGGAGTATAAAAAAGCTTGGACAATATAACTTTAACTCAGGAATATAGGTACTTACTTATCACATTAATAATGAAATTACGCCAATAATGAGTAATAGCACATAAATTTCCCTATAAATACATATAACAATTTCATCTTTCATGAAAAAAACGTTATAATAAGGTGTAGCCTCTACGATTACGTTATAAAGGAGAATAAAACAATGGCTAAAATTAAAGTATACCAAGCAAAAGAAGAAAGTATGGATGCAGTAAAGAACATCATTGATGTTGAGGAACAAAACCCAACTGCTGAAAACTTACAAAATCTATATGCATGTGTATTAGAAACAGAAGATATGGCATTGCCTGAATCATACATTGAAGAAGATATCTTAATTGATTCTATGGAAGTTATGGTTAACGCTTCTCAAAACAAACTAAGAGACTTAGGTGCATACGATGTTATCGAAGTTCAAAACAAAGGTAAGAAAACACAAATTTTATTATTAGCAGACGAAGAATACGAAATTATCGAAGGCTAATCTAAATCCGTACATACGAAAAAGCTCCTTTCCAATTGGAAAGGAGCTTTTTCATTACGCTTTTGATGTTTCACTCTTTTTATTCGTTTGTTTTTTCTTAATTACCATACGCTCATTTTCCATAAAGAAAATAAATATGAATGCTAGACCTGCTGGTACTAATGCCCACATAAATGTTTGAACAATGGAGCTAGAAAGAGCGTCAATAATTTTATCTAATATTTGCGGCGGGATTTGAGATCTTGCCGATTCTGATAGAATCGCTCTTGAATCTCCTAAAGCGTTTGTATTCATTCCTCCGCTCATACCTTTAAAAGCTTCTTCTAATTGATCTTGGAAACCTGTTCTTTGAATCATTCCGAAGATTGTAATACCTAGTGTCATTCCTAATGAACGAATGAAATTACTCGTTGAAGTTGCAGATCCACGCTGTTCCATACCGAAGTTGTGAATAGCTGCCATACTTAGTACAGAGAATGAGAAACCTACTCCAAATCCAATGATAATCATATAAACCGTTAATAATATTCGACTTGTTTCTGGCGTTAATGTGCTTAATAAGAATAGTCCAATTAGCATAATAACAGCAGAAATAATCATAATGTTTCGGTAGCTAAGCTTCGTCGTTAAAAATCCACCTAACTGCGCTGTTACGACTGATCCTAACATCATCGGTAAAAGTAATAATCCTGAGTTTGTTGCGCTACCACCGTATACACCTTGAATGAATAACGGTATGTATACAGTTGCTGACATGAACGCAGCACCGTAACATAATGCAATAATGGTACTCATTCCGAATAAACGTTGTTTAAACATTTCAAATGAAATGATCGGTTCTTCTACTTTACGTTCAATAAAAATAAATGCAATAATTAAAATAGCGAATCCGCCAAATAAACTTAATATAAAGTTAGAATCCCAATCATACTTTTGTCCACCTAGTTCTAAAGCAAACATTAGCGAAACTACTGCACCAACTAAAGTAATTGCGCCAAACCAATCAATTTTTTGCTTTCTATGAACTCGTGATTCTTTATAAAAGAATGTAATAAAAATAAGTGCTAAAACGCCAAGCGGTAAGTTAATGTAAAATACCCAGTGCCAGCTTATGTAATCTGTAATATACGCACCAAGCAGCGGACCAAAAATACTTGATAAACCAAATACTGCTCCGAATAATCCACCCATTTTCCCGCGCTTTTCAGGAGGGAAAATATCAAAAACGATAGTAAACGCGATCGGCACTAATGCCCCGCCGCCAATACCTTGAATGGCACGATAAATACCTAACTGTGTAATATTTTCAGCAGTACCACAAAGTGCCTAACCAATCATAAAGACGATTAAACCGAAAATAAAGAATCTCTTTCTACCATACATATCTGATAGTTTTCCGAATATCGGCATACCTGCCATTTCTGCGACCATATAGGCAGAAACGACCCATACAAAGTTTTCAAGTCCTCCTAAGTCACCAACAATCGTTCCCATCGCTGTTACGACAATGGTATTGTCCATTGATGCCATTAAAATACCTAGCAATAAACCCGCCACAACAAAGCCGAGCTTATTATTCTTCTCAACCATAACCTTGCTCTCCCTCGTACTACTTATATTTGTTTATGTTCTTTTACAACTGCATTACCTTTTTGATTAAAACTAGTATGATATTCTACAACACTAATTTCACATCCTGGACCAATGGTAACGTTATTTCCTCGTACTACTTCAGCAATCGTATGCTCTAAATAAATTTCATCTCCTTCAATGATAGACGTTTGGAGGCTTCCAGCATGACTTGTAAATGGAATAAATCTCGCTTTTTTACGAACGGTAATCTTTTTACCGCCGATTTCTCTCACTTTGCTGCCTTCATAACGAAGTGAAATTTCAATATTTTCAGCATTAAGTAATCCATCACTTTCAAGGCCACCAGTTAGTGATAGTTCTTCAACTTCAATATCTCCTTTCACATTTAAAGCGCCTTTCACATCTACGAAATCACCAGTAAACTTCCCTTTAACTTCTATCATACCTCTTACTTTCGTTTTTTCAATATGGGCATCACTATTCATTTGTGTATTTCCGTATACTTTTACAAATTCCGCATCTACATTTCCTTGTACTTCACTATCTCCATACACGACATAATTTTTCACTTTCATATTACCGCGCACTTCACTCGTGCCGTACGTTTTAAATTCATTACAGCTCATATCATTAGAAATCGTTCCTTCACCGCGAATCTTAACTTTGTTATAATCCCCGCCTGCTGAACTACTAGAACCATTAACAGTAAGACTATGTTGATCTCCCATATTACTTTCTCCCTTCCATTAAATCTGCTTCATTTCTTTTACATTTGCGCTTTTATCAACAGTAAGAACACCCGTATATTCGATCAGTTCAATCTCACAGTTCGCTCCTACTGTAACATTGTTTCCTCTTACCGTTTTTATGTGAGCATAATCAATATCGATATTGTCACCTTCTAATAGTTCAGCCTCTAATTGCATACCAAATACTGATTTAAACAGTCTACTAAAAGTACTTAGTCTATGTTTTACTTTAATCGTTTGACCACCAATTTCTTTCGCTCGACATGTACCGTGAATATTAATATTTATTTCATCGGCGCTTAATAATCCACCAATTGTAAATTGTCCTTCTGAAGAAAAAGTATCCACTTCACAATTCCCATCAATCGTCGCTTGACCATTGACTTTAAATTCTTCACCAGTTACATTTCCACCTACTGTACCTTTTCCTGCAATTTTCAAACTGCTCGCCTTCACATCTTGCGTAATTGTTGCTTTCCCATCAATTCGCATCGTTTCCGCAATAACTGTACCATCAACTTTACCTGATCCACTAATTCTTGCATTGCTACTTTTCAAATTTCCAGTAACAGCACCGTAACCGTTACATTCAAATTGATCACATTCAATATTTCCATTAACAGTCCCTTTTCCATTTAATTGCACTTTATGAAACTCGCCGCCATTCGATGAACCGTAACCATTTATAATTAAATTATCTGTACGCATACTTTCTCCTCCACTACAACAGTTTCGTTTTTAATGCTTCGGTATATTTCATAATCGCTTCGCGTAAAACAATTTTGGTACCTTTTTCAAAAATTAAATCGTCCACGTTTGAAACTAAGAAACATGTAGAAATCCCTAACTTTCGGACGATGATTAAGTCACAAGTTTTATGCTTAATCGCTTCATAATTTTCACGTAAAACTTGCAAGACCATTTTTCCTTCTTCTAAACTAATCTCTCCCGATTGTAGTAACTCTTCTAACATATACACATAAAGAATATCTACAAATTGAAACTCTGTTGTTTTATTCATTTGTTCTATGAAGAATTGTAAAACTGGCTCTGATGCAATCCCTTTACGTAAGACGTCTTCCTTAGTTAAAAGAATTTCGCTCACACTAGGTGAAAACATATTTGCTAGTTCATCAAGTGATAAATCTTCTTTCATCGTTTGGATTTTATCAATACGCTCTAATATCTTTTCTTTCGGAAAAAATGTCTCTTGACCCGTGAATGTTGACTTTCGTACAAACCAATCTTCCGGTATTAAATTTTTTCTTTTCCACCTATATAACTGTCCGTATGAAATACCAGTTAGTTCTAATAAATCTTTTTTTGAAATTAAATCTGTACTCAACTGTATAACACTCCTTCCTGATAACAATGTAACATAACACTGTTACGTTGTAAATGAACTTTTATCGTAAGTAGCGTAACAATGTGTAAAACAAACCTGTTTCACACACGAAAAAAAGGCTCTTACACATTATGTAAAATGCGTAAAAACCCTTATTTATCAACATGTAAACCATATTTCATAAAAATCAATCCACCCTTGTGAATTAATCATTATATTTTGTACTTTTTCGTGAGAAGTTACTTGTTGTTTATTACGGTATAAAGGAATAACTTGAATTTGACGTAACAAAGTCTCCTCAATATCGCGTAACAGTGTAACTCTTTTCTCTACTTGTTCTTGTTTAAAATAAGGGGACAACATTTTATGAAAATCCATGTTGCTTTGCCCATGAATAAAACTGTTTTTTTTAAGAAACATATATAGCAGACTATCTTCTATTCGTTCGCTAATTGTTGCACTATCATGCATCATATCAGCCTTTTGTATCGTACTGATTTCCAATAACTCTTCAACTTCAAGAAAATTATTTTCTATACGAATCCCGTACTTCGCACACTCTTTCTGTATCCATTGTGCATCTTCTACGTGATCTTGTCCTGTAAATGTGTACAGTTGTAGCACTTCATGATGATACATGCTCCTTTTCACTAAACATTCTATCTCTTCCTTAATCTCTACTGTTCTTTCATTTGCTAATATTAGTTTCTTTGCCACTTCTCCACGTTCTCCGCCGAGTTCTTGGACAATTTTATCGCCATGAATAATCTGATGTAACGCCGTTCGAAACAGCTCATCTTGCATTGGTCCTTCTTTTACAAGATTGCACGTTACATATGTCACGTTCGATTCAAGCCGAGACAACTCTTTATTAGGCTTTTCTTTATCTTTATATTGCGCCTTTACTAACACGTCATATGTATTTACATTTTTCTCTACATTCATTAGTTCAATTCGGTCAAGAAAAGGTCTTTCACGATAATATAAATCATGCACTTCCAATACAAATAATTGTGCACTTTTCTCGCGTAATATAAAAGGTCCTGTACCAATAAAGTTTCCTGCTTCATCTTCATTTACGATAGAACACTGTTCTGCACTTAGCATATGTAAAAACATCCTATTTTCCGTATGTAATTGAATTTCAACAACAAATTCATCCACTGCACGGACATTTTCAACATGTTGCAACATCCATGCGTGTGGGTTGTTTTCCGCTTTCATAAATCGATTCAATGAATGTATAACATCATGTGCGGTAAGTCGTTTTCTATTATGAAGATGAACGCCTTTTCTTAAATAAAATGTCCAAACCTTTTCAGCTTCATTATATTGCCAGTGAAAAGCAAGTCTTGGCTCTATACAATTTGTTTCCTCATTCACATATACGAGTGTATCAAAAATATGTTTAACCATATGACATTCTGAGCGCATCGTAGCGTAGACCGGATCTAAAGCGATGTCTAGATTCATTTGTACTTGCAACCGAAGTACATCTTTTCTTCCTTCAGGTGTCCTTTCTATTTTATGACCAAATATTGAATCTACCCAAGCTTCATACTCTTTCTTTACTGATGGAAATTGTGAGCTGTAGCGTTCCACAAATGAGATTCCACTTTTCACATCCCCTTTTTTCGTTAGTTCTTTTCCTCTGTCTAAAATCAATGTCATCGGTTGCTTTTGAAATATTAATTTAGAACGATTCCCTCTTCCGCGTCCTGGAAACCAAGCGATCCAATTTAACTCTTCTAATTTTTTTATTATTAATTTACTATTACGCTCCGTACAAAATAATGTTTCTGCTATCATTTGTACGGTTACTTCTAATTGTTCTCCTTCTTGTCTCCCTTTACCATAGGCACACCATAGTTCAATATATTGATCTAAAATAAACATCATAATCCCCCTAAAAGGTGAAAAATAACCCCTTTTGTTTCTACCCTTTTTCCATTTCTCTTTTCATCTTATCATTTCAATATAGAAAGGAGGAATAAATATTGAACAATCTCTTACTACGTTATAATAAACCAATTATTATAAGACTGTGCGGTGAATTATTAACCCGAACAACCGAATCCATGTTAGCTCTTATTATGATTATTTACGTTAATAAAATGTTAAACGGTAATATAATAATAACTATGCTCATTTTTGGACTACAACCACTATCAGACATTGTATTTACACTTATTGCTGGGGGAATTACTGATAAATATGGGCGAAAGAAAATTATGTTACTCGGCTTATTGCTACAAGGCGTTGCAATCGGCAGCTTCGTCTTTGCTCAATCTGTTTTTATATTTGCTTTGCTATACGTCATAAACGGGATTGGCCGTTCCTTATATATTCCCGCTCAACGTGCACAAATAGCTGATTTAACAAAACAAAAACAACAAGCAGAAATTTTTGCTCTACTGCATACGATGGCTGCAATTGGCTCCGTAATCGGTCCAATAATTGGTGCTATCTTTTATCATACTCATCCTGAATATTTATTTATAATGCAAAGCATTACACTTATGGTATATGCAGTAGTTGTATGGACGCAGCTTCCAGAAACTGCTCCAGCACTTACAACGCCAAAACAAAAACTTGAAGTATCATCTCCAAAAAAATTTGTACACAGACATTACGCCGTACTGGGACTTATGGTTTCTACACTTCCTATTAGCTTTTTTTATGCACAAACCGAGACAAATTATCGCATTTTCGCTAAAGATATATTTCCAGATTTCGTATTCATGCTCGCTTTTATTTCAACATGCAAGGCTATTATGGAAATCATTCTGCAAATTCCCCTCGTGAAATGGTCTGAACGATTTTCTATGGCGAAAATTATTCTTATTTCTTACACTTGCTATACAATAGCTGCAATTGGCTACGGGATTTCAGCAACAATCACGTCACTATTCTTCACATTGCTCTTTTTAGTCATTGGGGAAAGTATCGCCTTAAACCATTTACTTCGATTCGTTTCAGAAATCGCTCCTACAGATAAGCGTGGATTATATTTTTCAATTTACGGGTTACATTGGGATATATCTCGTACGTGCGGTCCTGTTATTGGTGCGGTTTTATTAAGTAAACTTAACGGTAGTATACTATTTTATATTTGTACTTGTTTCTTAATAGCTGGAGGCATTATGCAAGCGCTGTTTGTTCAAAGTGTAGAACGTAATAAAATAAAAAAAGACATTTCGGAGCATACCCCTCATATTTTATAGGATGCTTTCTTTATAAAAAGAAGGATGTCACAAAAGTCTCGAGACTATTGTGACATCCTTTTTATTACCCTGCCATTTTATTAATACTATCTTCTGGTGAAAATACCGAAATATGATTTACGTTACCAGTTGATTTTGGAATAATGAATTTCAACTCAAACTGATTGTTTACTTTATATACGTATATTTTATCTTCCCCATTTACTTTAACTGAAGCTGGTTTTCCTAATGCTTTCTCTATTTCTTGTAATGTAATTGATTTTAGCTCTGCATGATAGGAGCGTACATCAAAAACTTGTGATCCTTTATTAAAACCGAAGGAAACATTTTCATTTGTAAAAGTAGCGTACATTCCGTTACCAGCTTGTTCCGTTTTATCTGCTTTTCCCCACGCTTTTTCTATTTCTTCAATATCTCCTGTATGAGCTGCGAACGGAACATTAGGTACTTTTCCTTCTTTCGCTAGTTCAAACAAATCTTTAATGTGGTTAATTGATTTTTGATTTATTACTGTATCTTTCGTGCTTGAATCTGTCTTTGGTTTTACTGATCCTTCATTATTTGATTTTGCTTCAGGCTCTTTCTTTTCTTCATAAGAATTATTTTGTTCGTTTTTACTATTTTCAGAGGTTGGGTTTGTTTCCTTTTTTTCGTCTGTCCCTTTACATGCTACTAATGCAAATATGCATGTAAAAGCGAGAAATAACATAGCTATCTTTACATACACTTTCATACATTTCAGCCCCCTATTATAATCTTATTCCTTTTGATAACCAATCCATGACACCACTTTTCAAATTGTGTTTGTTCCAAAAAATAAATACTTCACTCTCTCCCAATGCTTGTACAACATATTCTACAAAAGCTGTTCCTAAAAAATAACCGAGTCGGTTGTATCCAAAATACTGTCCTCCCGATAACCGGAACCACTCTTTCTCTTTTTCGAACGTCCATCCTTCTATATAATCTTCCAAAAAACGATTCTTTATTTGTTTTTCATTTTCTATATAGCATTGTAACCAACGTTCACCATCATTGTTATATGAGTAGTACACTGATTCATTTACGTCTTTTATAATTTGCTTTGATAAATATGTTGCAACACCTTCACGATACAAATTAACTAACGCATCGGCCCACTCGGCTTTCCTCCAGTCCATTCCAACATTTTGTAACATAACATTATGATATATATGTCCTATTTCGTGAGCGACAATAACACGAAGGTGATTTAAATCAGGAGATAATTTTTCTGCCGCAAAAAACATGTCTCCAATAATTTCTCTTTCTACAAATGCATTAGAGCCAAATCCTCCAACAAATAAGTGGAATTTCATTTTTACATCACATTTAAATTTATTATGATATTCATTCGTTACCTCTTGAATAATGATTGGTAATGATTCTGCAATGATACGAATATCTTCTATTTTTGCGGGATATAGGTTAATGGCATTAGAAAGACGTTCTTTCGTTTTAGGACAATGATACTTAAAGTATTCTTCAAATATCTCTGGATGCGAAGTGAAGTATTGATTGAGGACAGCTAATTCTACGTCGTTACTTTCCCATAATTTTAAAAAACTTGGAATTGTATTGTTTATCATTTTTTCCATCTCCTTATATATCCCTTCTCGCCATTTACACTGCAATCCTTCCTTAAACAGAAAAAGCATTTATCACCATCAGAAATCCATTTACCATTTTGCAAATCATAACATTCATCATAATAATAAGAAGAAAAGCTGTCCAAAAAGGACAGCTTTTCATATGTATTTTTACACTTCGATTGACTTACCATCTTCAACAATATGATAAAGTAAGTGAGCTAAATGATGAATTGGGCCATACTCTTCCTCTTCTTCATCTGTTTCACCTTGGAACTCAAGATCATTTAAGTATAGTGCTAAAAATTGATAGTATAGTTTTAAATCAAATCCGTAGCACGCAGTTGGCTCTTCATGATCGCCTTCGTATTGTAACATTAAATATTGATCGTTTCCTTCTGCATCTTCTGCGTCAAAGAATACGAAGAATCCAACGTTTGTATCTAAATCAAATAGATGACGAGTGCCTTTTTCTGTCGCTTTATTGAAGTCCTCTTCACTTAATTTATGTACTGTTGTCGCTTTAGCATTATCTTCTTGATGGAAATTTACTGTAAATGTTTTCAATGCTGACACCTCCTGATTGTATAATACTAGCATAACATATAAAAAGGACTGCTTACAAATGTAAACAGTCCTTACATTCATTTTCGCATTGCTCGTAATAAGAAGCTTACGATGAAAATTAAAACGATCGCACCGATTAAAGCGGGAATAATTGCATATCCGCCAATGACTGGACCAAAACTACCAAGTAATTTCGAACCAATCCAAGAACCGATAATTCCAGCAATAATATTACCAATTACACCACCAGGTACGTCCTTTCCAGTAATTAAGCTCGCAAGCCATCCTAATATACCACCGACGATTAAAGACCAAATCATATGATAACCTCCTTTATAGTTTACCAATCAAAATATAATTAGAAACAATTGCTTACCATTAGTTATGTTACATTTTTCAATAGTTATTCATACAGATTAACTATTAGTTTATTTCAAAATAATGAACGGCCAGTTTTTCGACTCGAGGTTGATATTATTCGTAATACACATATTAAGGACAGTCAGGCTTTAATATTGTCCGCATAAACTCTTCTTTAAATGCAGGATAGTTAAAACCAACTGCAATTTTTTGAATTGGTCTATTATCAAACGTTGTCGGCACAGCTATTTTTCTAAAATCCGCCACACTTTGTCCTCTTGTTACGTCATTTGTCGTACTAATCCAAACTGCAGATTTTTTGTATTCAAAAATATCATCACTTATAAATGAAATGAACGGAAGTAAATCGTGAATTGGACTTCCAGCAATACCCGGGTATTCTTTTTTATAAAAGTTCTCATAATAAAAATCGATCATTGGTTTAATAAGCTTCGCTTGCCCTGTTCCTTCTTTATTAATAATATCCACCATTTCAGGAGTAATGAGGGCTGCTTGCGTTACATTTAACGGATAAATAGTCGCATTTTTTGCGTACTTCATCACAATATTTGCGGCGATTGGATCCCCATAAAAATTAGCTTCTGATACAGGAGTAACGTTACCAGGAAATAAAAACGCACCGCCCATAATATAATATGAACATACCTTATCCATTACATTTGGATATAATAAAAATAACGTTGCCAATGTTGTTAAACGCCCTGTCGCTACAATAATAATATCTTCTGGACAAGGTTCGATTAATTTAATTAACTCACAAAAATTTTCCCGTCTACAAATCCTCATATCAGGTGGAATAATTGGCCCTAAACCGTGATCTCCATGAATTTCAGGAAAGAACAAAGGTTCTTCAGCTGTCATCGGTCTTGCTGCACCCTCAATGATTTTTACTTCTGTAGTATAGTATCTTTCTAAAAAATACACATTTTCCGTTACAATTTCTCGCGATACATTCCCATATTCAGCAACAATACCTATAATATCCAATTGACATGTTTTATTTGCATAAATTAACGCCACCGCATCGTCAATACCAAAGTCTCCAAAAAAGATGATTTTCTTATTAACTATCCTCACCCCTCTTCAACATAATCTACTATTATTATTATGTAAAAAAGACAAGGCTGTGAAACGGTGCAAACTAAAAAAGTCGCCTATTTATTGGCGACTTCAATCTTTTTATAAGATAAATATGTTAGTACATTTTTACTTGAATCGTATTTCGGATTATTTCCTTTTCTCGGTTCTCTCATATGTGTTTTTTCAAATCCAGGAATATCTGGCATTTTCTCCATAAATTCAAACATTTCTTCTTCAGTTCCTTCAATACGTACGCGAATCATTATTACTTTTCCTCAATTCTCATTTTCTCTGTACTAAGTATAACGTACTTTGAAAAGACTGCAAGAAATTTATCTTTTTAATGTTGCGCTTTTTTTGCATACAAACAATGCCATTTCAGTATAAAACGATATAATTTTATTATTTTCATATTGAATGTTAAAGAACTCTTGCATTTCAACTGATGTTTTCATCATACATTCTGTTAACTTCACGCGTTTCTGCAAAGGTACATTCATCATATCGCACCACCAGTCAAATTCAAATTTCTTGTCAAAAGTAAGACATGACTGCATTTGTAAACCATTTTTTTCTAATAAGGTAATCCATTCTGTTTTTTTCATCGCTCGTTCATGACTCGGATCTCGCTTTTTTTCTATAAAATTATAAAATGTATCAAATTCATTATTTTCCGGTGAAACATTATCTATTAAAATAAACAATCCATTATGTTCTAACGTACGATTTACTTCACATATAAACTGAGCTGGATTCGTAAAATGATGTGCTGCAATTCGGCATGTAATCGTATCAAAAGAACTATCGGCAAACGGTAAACTTTCAGCGTTTCCAGCGACAAAAAATACATTTTCATGTCCATTGCTGATAATAAAGTTTTTCGCATTCTCTAACATTTTTTCTGTTAAGTCTAAAGCAACTACTTCTTTAAACAATGGAGCTAATATATTCGCAACATGTCCACCGCCAGTAGCAATATCAAGAAGACGATTATTATGACAAGACTCAACTTGTTGAACCACATATTGTAAGTCTGGTCCATTAGCATGAATTTTACTTTTCACATATTTTTCCGCATTATTACCAAACTGTTGTTTTACAAGCTCTTCTTTACTCATTTTATCATCTTCTTTCTATTGTTATTTACATATAGGATTCATATAATAATTAAAGTTCTCTTTATGTATTTTCAAATCCTCTTTTCAGCTTACTTCTTATCATGCTGGCCTATCATCAATATACTAAACAAAAAAGGCTACGGGAACTTGTCCCCTAACCTGACTAAATATTTATTACATTTTTACTTTTTCATATACATCTATATAATATAAATCCTCTTTCAACTTCATAATAACGGCTACTTCGTTATAAGTAGCCTCACGAGCATGTAAACCAAATTGATCCATGCCGATCCATATCCATCCAGGTGTATGATGTAGAACATCTATGTTAAAATAATCTAATTTAATTAGCTCCGATTTTATAAATTTATCTTTATTAGCGATTTGTTTATCTATTAAACCATATTCTTTTCCATTTTCAAGTAGCGATATAATTTTCCCTAAAATCGGATGTTCACGTATAATAAAATGATATTCCCTTTCGTCTACATTCGCCATAATTAAACGAGAATTAGATAAATCTAATCCCAAACTCGGCATATTTATTTTAATCACCTCCTATATTGGTTTCATCTCCATCCTAACAAACAAATATTTAAATAATATTAATATAATGTAAAAATATAAAGGCTGATTTCCTTTTAGAAATCAACCTTTATATTTTTATATCGTTTCTTTTTCCTCATTATTTCTAGAAACTAAATTTCCAACAGCATCTGCCGTTACTTCAACTACAAATTCACAAATACCTGCTACAACTTCTCCAATTACTTCATCCATCTTTTTACCCCCTTATTTTATGTAACTTATTTTTAGTATAGGAGAGATTGGTTATTTTTAACTATCGGAAAACGTGACAACAACATTACAGTTTTGTAATCTTTTGTAATTTGTTTAGTTTCTATCCTTTGAAACTCCAAGTATGATTAACAAGCATATAGGCCATCATAATATTAATTAAGTTCCAATTATGCTAGAGGAGGCGTGTAAAATATACTACGTAAAATTAATTAAAGGTCAATCATTCTATGCATTTGATCATCGTTTCTTAATGTCTGAAGAAGAAAAGGTTTCCGAGAAAGTTTATAATTACTTACGTCGTAATGAATTTTTCGAAGTACGTAAAGAAGAATATTCGGCCTGATGTATTAAAAGCATCAAGAAAAATATCATTTAATAGTGATATTTTCTTGATGCTTTTATGTTATTTATCCTTACTTTCACTGAATATGTAATCATTGATTTTATACATTTCGACTTACTTGTTTCATCTATTAACACATCAAATTTTTGACAAATCAAAAAGATTGAAATCCACTCATGAAACACGTAATATAGACTCTGACTCTAAAAAAGTTCGTTATAAATTATACATAAAATAAGGAGGTTTTATATACGAGTTTTTCATTTTAAAAGACGGAGAGGTTTTACATTATGTGGCGTAATAAAAATGTTTGGATTGTGTTAATTGGGGAGTTTATTGCTGGTCTAGGGCTATGGCTTGGTATTCTTGGCAACCTTGAATTTATGCAAAAATATGTCCCTTCTGATTTCATGAAATCAGTTATATTATTTATCGGACTATTAGCTGGTGTACTAGTTGGTCCTATGGCTGGTCGTATTATCGATCAGTATGAAAAGAAAAAAGTTCTTCTTTATGCTGGGTTCGGTCGCGTTATTAGTGTTATTTTTATGTTTTTCGCTATCCAATTTGAAAGCATTGCCTTCATGATTGCATTTATGGTTGCTCTTCAAATTTCTGCAGCATTTTACTTCCCTGCATTACAATCTGTAATTCCACTCATCGTACGTGAGCATGAGTTATTACAGATGAACGGTGTACATATGAATGTAGGTACAATCGCTCGTATTGCAGGTACTTCACTAGGTGGAATTCTTTTAGTTGTAATGAGTTTACAGTATATGTATGCCTTCTCAATGGCAGCATACGCTTTATTATTCCTCTCAACTTTCTTCCTACAATTCGAGGATAAGAAATCAACAACACCAAGTAAACAAGCTGCAAAAGATAATAGCTTTATGGAAGTATTTCGTATTTTAAAAGGAATTCCTATTGCTTTTACAGCACTTATATTAAGTATTATCCCTCTATTATTTATAGCTGGATTTAATTTAATGGTAATCAACATTAGTGAAATGCAACATGATCCAACGATTAAAGGCTTTATATATACAATTGAAGGTGTCGCATTTATGTTAGGGGCCTTCGTTATTAAACGTTTATCTGACCATTTCAAACCTGAAAAATTATTATACTTCTTCGCAGTTTGTACCGCTTTTGCACATCTATCATTGTTCTTTAGCGATATAAAGTGGATGTCTCTTACATCATTTGGTTTGTTTGGTTTTAGTGTCGGTTGCTTCTTCCCTATTATGTCGACAATTTTCCAAACGAAAGTGGAAAAAAGCTATCACGGCCGTCTCTTCTCATTCCGTAATATGTTTGAGAGAGTTATGTTCCAAATTGTCTTACTCGGCACAGGCTTCTTCTTAGATACGATTGGATTGCAATATATGGTTCTCATTTTCGGTGTGATTTCATTATTAATTATTTTCATTTCATTATCTAAACAGAAACAATATGAAAAACAACCTTCGCAATCTGCGAATTTATAACATAAATAAAGACGCATGGATCATATTAGATTAATCCATGCGTCTTTGTTATATAAAGCCTTATTTATTACGCTTATTATAATTATTTAAAGGAGTACCCTCTTTCGCTTTCGAATACAGTAACAGTATACTAACATGATATATACAGGAGGTGCGAAATTGTCTGATGGTATGCAGTTATTTAGTATCTTTATTTTTGTATTAGTTCTGTTTAGCATTATAAACTTTTTAGCAATTTCCTTATCTGGACATAACCTTAAAAGAAGAATTATCGCAAGTTTCATTTTTTTACTACTAACTCCTATTGTTTTTTTTGCTACCGTAGCATTCGCTTCTATATTTGATAAAGCTGGATTTGGCGCAGGTGGGCTAGCCTTTTTTGTTGCAATTATATATATTTTAAATGGAATAATGATCCTACTTTCCTCATTATTTTTCCTCAAAAGAGACATAACATAGGCTACCGTACTCGGCATGAATCTGACTTTACACTAGATTCATACTTTTTCAATTCCCCCTTAATTTTTATATGAAATTAAATAATTCTTTATAAAAATTTAAACTTTATTTATTACAATATTCGTATCGTATTCGCACGTTTATTAAAAATGAAAAGAAAGGAGTACAAAATGAAAAAAATTCTATTAATTATTCCAATATTCATCGTTCTACTTAGCGGATGTAGCAAGAATGATATATACGGTTCTTGGGAAGTCATTGACAACAAAAATGGTCTTTGCCCTGCATCTTATAAATTTGAAACAGTTGTAAAAGAAGAAAAGAAAGAAAAAATTATTCAAAACTTAGTAGAGATGCAAACAACGAAGAAAAAAGAAGATTTATACAAAGGTTCATTTGTAAAGGATTCTAATGTGTATCACATTGATTATGGTAACTCATTTACATCGGATCAAACTGTAAAAGTTGTCGATGGCAAATTAAATGTATACTTTTATGCAGTGGAAAAGTTATGTACATATAAAAAGAAATGATTACACTTCATATATGACGCAGGAAATATTTTCTGCGTTATTTTTAATTTACAAAACCTCCCCAAAAACATTTTCCTCTTTTAAATCTTTAAATTTAAATGTAGTATTATATAATAAAAATATTTTAATGCGAGGTGCTTTTTTTGAGAAGTTTAAGTTCATTAATTGTATCAACAATCTGTTCCATTACCCTAATCCTATGGAGTGCACTTTCATTTTATGAAAGATTCACGACAGGAAATTCATACTATTGGCTTAGTGGTATATTAGGCCTCGTTTTCGTGTTCTTTTTCATCCAAAATATGCGGGATATACTTAATAAAAACTATAAAATATCCTAAACCTTATAGAAAGATAGAATAAACAGTTCAGTTAACCAATCCTTATTTACAACGCCCTTTCAAAAAAAACTAATCCTCCCTCTAAATTTGTCAATCGTTTTAATTTTCTTAAAAAAATGATAAAATGTAAACATGTGTTTTCAGAATAATTAAAAACGCAGAAAGAAACACTGTTTTTAGGAGGGGTTTTGATGACTTACACGTTAGCAACTAGAATGAAAGCATTCCAATCTTCTATATTTAGTGAATTAGGGGCTTATAAAAAAGAAAAAATTTCAGCAGGTCACAAAATGATTGATTTAAGTATCGGGAATCCTGATATGCCGCCTGCTGACTTCGTAAGAGAAGAAATGGTACATACAGCAAGTGAAAAAGAAAGCTACGGATACACATTAAGTGGTATTCAAGAATTTCACGAAGCTGTAACTGAATATTACAACGACACTCATAACGTTAAATTAAATGCCGATAAAGAAGTTTTATTATTAATGGGTTCACAAGACGGACTTGTTCATTTACCTATGGTTTATGCAAATCCGGGAGATATTATATTAGTTCCGGATCCAGGGTATACAGCTTATGAAACTGGAATTCAAATGGCTGGTGCAACATCTTACCACATGCCATTAAAGAAAGAAAATGAATTCTTACCTAACTTAGAGTTAATTCCTGCAGAAATTGCCGAAAAAGCGAAAATGATGATTTTAAACTTCCCAGGAAATCCCGTTCCAGCAATGGCTCATGAAGATTTCTTTAAAGAGGTAATCACATTCGCGAAAAAGCATAATATTATTGTTGTCCATGATTTTGCTTATGCTGAATTTTATTTTGATGGTAAAAAAACAATTAGCTTCCTCTCTGTACCTGGTGCTAAAGAAGTTGGCGTAGAAATCAACTCTTTGTCAAAAAGTTATAGTTTAGCAGGTAGCCGTATTGGATATATGATTGGAAACGAAGAAATTGTTCGTGCACTTACTCAGTTTAAATCCAATACAGATTATGGTGTGTTTTTACCAATTCAAAAAGCGGCATCAGCTGCACTAAGAAATGGCGCTGCGTTTTGTGAGAAAAATCGCGGTATTTATCAAGAACGTAGAGATACTTTAGTTGATGGATTCCGCACATTTGGCTGGAATGTTGATAAACCAGCTGGTAGTATGTTCGTCTGGGCCGAAATTCCGAAAGGCTGGACTTCTATAGATTTCGCTTATGCATTAATGGATCGTGCAAATGTCGTTGTTACACCAGGTCACGCATTTGGACCTCATGGTGAAGGATTTGTACGTATTGCACTTGTTCAAGATAAAGAAGTGTTACAACAAGTTGTTGAAAACATTCGAAATAGCGGTATTTTTTCTCTTGAAAAAATAAATGAATTAGTCAAAAATTAATGGTAACTCCCCTGCTTAACTGTAGCAGGGGTATTATTTATTGGAGGTACTTTCATTGCATATTAAAGACACTCTTCCTCATCGTTATCCTTTTTTAATGATTGATAAAGTAACAAATGTAAAACATGGTGAATCCGTTACGGGATATAAACTCATTTCAAATAATGAGTGGTTTATAAATGATAATCAAAAACATATGCCTCATATGTTAATTGTAGAAGCACTTGCTCAGCTTAGTGCATTTGTAAATACAAATGACGCTGAAGGTCTAGGCTTCCTCTCTTCGTTGGATGGGGTTGAATTCCACGGAAACGCATATCCCGGTGATAAACTTGATTTACATTATAAGCTTACTCGCAATCGTCGAGGTTTTATTCTCGGTAAAGGCACTGCAACTATTAACGATCAGCCGATTGTAACTATAGAAAAGCTATTAATATATCAAGCAGAATAGAGACGATGTAATTCGTCAGGATATCTCTCTCCTACAAATTCGTCTCACCAACATGAACAGAGTAAACAAATTACTTGGTTAGGAGCAGGAAAATGGAAAGTACTATCGGTATCGATGCTGGAGGAACATTAACGAAAATTGCTTATTTGAACGAACAAAAGCAATTAGCTTTTGAAAAATTTTATTCAAATGAACAAGATAAAATAATAGATTGGCTTAAGAAAAACACTTGTATAAAACAAATATGTATAACAGGTGGTAAAGCAACACGATTACAGCAACTACTTTCAGACTCATATAAAATAGTAGAACTAAACGAATTTGAAGCTACTCTTGTAGGTGTCCGATACATATTAAAAGAAGAGCAATATGATATAAACAACTTTATTTTAACAAATATCGGTACAGGTACTTCCATTCATTACGTTTATAATGACAAATATATTCGAGCTGGTGGAACCGGTGTTGGCGGTGGTACTATTATGGGGCTTTCAAAAATATTAACAAATATAGATCATTTTGAAGATGTAATTCCTTTAACAAAATCAGGTTCTAGAAAAGAACTAGATATTACGGTTGGTGATATTTATGGTGGCATTCTCTCACCTATTGATAATAGCTTAACTGCAAGCAATTTTGGTAAAGCTACCAAAACAGATTCAAATTTTAGTAGTGCTGATATACTAGCAACTGTGCAAGGACTTGTCGGTGAAGTTGTTACTGCATTAAGCCTTCAATTCGCCGAAACAAAAAAAATTGACCATATTATTTATATTGGTTCCACTCTATGTAATAACGTACACCTTCAAAATATTATTAGTAGCTACACAGTATATCAAAATAAAACACCAATCTTTTTACAAGATGGTGGTAATAGCGGTGCGATTGGTGCTTTACTTCATGCTACGAATAAAAAAGGCTGACTTTTGTCAGCTTTTTTGCAACGGTACTTCAAATTCAATAATTGATTCTCCACCCTCTCGAATTAGCTCTACACTAATTCTATCAATTACACATTGTAACTTTTCAGGTAAACTACGAATATCCTTGGCTACTTTAGCAGCTAACTCCTCACTACTTTTTCTTCCCACTGTTACATGCGGTATGTATAGAATATCTGCTCTCAAAAATTGTAGCAAAGGACCTGTATATAATTTAGCGTGTAATTCTTCTATCTGTTCTTTCCCTCTCTCCACTTCCAAATACAAATAGTTTCCTACATTAGTGATACAATTTGCAAACTCAATTTCAATTTTGCCTATCCCTTTTACTAAATTCAAAATATGAGATCTTAATTCATCATTTGAAATATTACTCTTAAACGGAAATACAATTGTTATATGCGGTGGAATTAATTCAAATAAAGGATCATGTATTTGTCTAATATTCTCTATTTTATCGATGGACATATTATTTAGAAAAACTAAAATTGTACGTATTTTTATCCCCTCTACTTTCCCTTATTTTAATATGTATCATATTCTATAACTGTCTTGCACTTCAACAAATTATTTTACTTACATGTAAAAATAAAAAACTTCTCAAATGAGAAGTTTTCATATAACATGATTACTATTTTCCCGCCAAACTTTTCTAAACTTTATATAACAAGCAATTCTCCAGGGAATGATATACGATACTGCAACTATGTAAAATAATAAACCAATCGTTTGTTGATCTAAGTCAACAATATATTGCCTTGAACCATATCTCAAAACGACAAGTCCAATAAAAGTAATTAAAAAAGCTGCACTTTTTTTCGTATAAATATTCCCATCATCTCTTCGCTCATAATTTGTTAAAACTATAAGTGGTACGGCGAAAAGAATTCCAATGAATGCTGCTATTATAACTTCTAAGATAGCTGGATGCATGGGACCAAAAAACCATACAATACCTGGTGTTAAAAATAGTAATGGCCACAAAATACGTATCCCAGTCCCCTTTATAGGTTTATACATAGATCGATAACGACGCCAGAATATTAGTAGTGCAATGCATAAAAAGACGGTAATAAGTGAAGATGTGTCTCCCATTTACTATCCTTCTCTCTATAGTAATCTAATAATATTTTAAATCGTTTTTTCGAATGACACTTTACGAATAAATATACTACTAGTTATGATATAAAGAACAGTTAATCCAATTGAAATAACAGTAAAATATGGAATATCTACTAAAGATCCATCACTCGTAAATAATAAACCGGTTACCCCTGCTTCCCCATAAAGCACACTATTTGTTGATAAGAAAAGGGATCCACCAATCATAAGACCAATCCACTGAAATCGTTGCTTAAAAACTACTACCACTTGGAAGAAACATGCTGTTGTAACATAAAATAAAAATTGCAAAATAAATTGTTGTACCGATTGCTCCCCAAAACTAACATTTACTAAATTGTATTTTACATCTTGCAAAAGCATTACTTGAAGAAACGAAAACATTGCGGATTGCAATACGATATAACAAATCGCTCCGATGAAATATTGAATTCTCGTTACACCGAATGAAACTGCTAAACGAAATAGCTCATCTTGTATAATGAAAACACTCCCTACTATAAATAACATAATTGCTATTGAAGAGTTATTTATAATTTCAGGTAAATAACCAATGTTCGCTCCATTTAAATGAGCAGCATTTAAAGCCCCTTTGATTAATAAAGCTACAATCCAAAATATTATAATTGCTTTATAATGAAAATTTATATGTAACTTCAACTGCTTCATTAACATCGTCATTTCACTTCACCACCCGTTATGTGTATAAATAGTTTTTGTAATGTAATTCTATCAATCAGTAACCCTTCTTTTTCAAGAGAGTAATAATCTTCATTAGAAAGTCCTTCCCATATAACAGCAATCCCCTTATTTCCATAAACTTCTCGATTTATTACTTTTTTATTGATTGAAAACTCATCCACTTTATCTTTTTTCCCTGAAATAATATGACCTTGTTGTAATAGATCTTCCACTGATGATTGAACAACTAGTTTTCCTTCTTTTATGATGATTACATCTTCAATCACATGAGTAACTTCTTCTACTAAATGAGTTGATAATATAATTGTTCGTGGATATTCACCGTAATCTTCTAGTAGTAAATTATAAAATAACTCACGATGTGCTGCGTCTAAACCGGTAGTTGGTTCATCAAAAATAGTAATTGGCGCTCTACTTGCTAAACCTTGAATAATGCCGACGACTGTTTGCATGCCGTGTGATAGTTTATGGTATTTCTCTGTCATATTAAGCTGAAATTTATCAGCGAGTTCTTCAGCATACTTTCCATCCCAGTTTTTATAAAACATGCTGCACATCTTAAAAATTTCTTTTACTTTAAAATTTAAATGTGCTTCTTCTTTCACTCTAACAAAACAAAGATTTTGCATCGCTTTACTATTTTCAAAAACATTTTCACCAAATATTGATACGTTACCACTACTTGAAGTAATTTGGCCTGCAAATAAATTTAATAGTGTCGTTTTTCCTGCTCCATTTCTGCCGAGTAAACCATAAATTTTATGCTCTTCCAATGAAATCGTTACTTCATTTACCGCTACTTTCTTTTTATATCTTTTCGTTACATCTTTCGTTTCAAGTACAATCATCCCTCTTTCCCCTCCTTCGTAATTTTTTGAATCATATCCATCAATTCATCTTTTGATATTTCTAATACTTTTGCTTCTTCCCACACTTTCGGTAAATATTCGGTCATAAAAGTATTTTGTCTTTTTTTTAGTACGACTTCTTTTGCTCCCTTTGCAACAAACATCCCGATCCCTCTCTTTTTATATAGAATCCCTTCATCCACTAATACGTTTACCCCTTTTGCTGCAGTAGCTGGATTGATTTGTAACATCTTCGCAAATTGATTTGTTGATGGAACTTGTTCTTCTTCAAGTAATATGTCTTTTAAAATATCAGATTCAATCGTTTCTGCAATTTGTAAGTATATTAATTTATTTTGTTCCAGAGTAGGTTTCACAATTTCACCACCTTAGGTTCATAGGTTCATTACTTATGTAATTAACCATATCACATAAAAATATTTATTTCCATAAATTTCTTTCACAAAAAAAGAGAGTCATTCTTTTAAGAATGGCTCTCTTTCTAAAATGTTGAAGTATCAACTCTTGTTCTCAAATTCTTTTCATTTTATTTCAACTGCTGCACCGGATATTTAGCAAATAAAGCTTTCCGAAACTCTTTATCATTTATAAGCATTGTAATTTTTTCGTTATTATCGTTAAGGAACTTTACTCCTTTCTTTTTATCCCATATATCATTTTCTTTTGGAAAATCATCAAATTTTTCATACAAGATTGATAGTATATCTTCTCTTTTTATCGTGAAATTTTTATTTTCTACTTGAAACTCGTAACTTTTCGCATTTGGTACTAAAATCGCTAGATAAATAACGTTAAAGAGAAAATTCTTCTCCATTGTGTCCTTGCCATCAAACCAATACGTCTCAACCATGTCTTCTGTCAGAGTTCCATTTGCCCCATAGTTTACCTTTATGCTTTCATTCTCTAAACTTTTAATTTGAAATGTTTCACCACCGGGTAAATGATTAACAATTGCAACCACATCTGAGTTATTACCAACGTATGTCCCAGCATACTTCTTAAAATGACCAGATTCAACATCAGATATTTTTTTTATTCTTTCTCCACTAGAACAAGCAGTAATAAATAAAAAAATTGTTAGCATAACAACCACAATACGATGCATATATTTCATTTAGCATTCCCTATTTTTATCGATATTTCGTTCATTACAATACTTCTTCTCAAACCCCTTTAAAGTATACGCATTTTAATCAAAATTAAAAATTTTCAATTTTTATGTTTACAATTATCCATTAATTGTATATACTTACTAACGTAAGAAAAAATTCTAAAAGGAGGTCGAAGGAAATGATGAAATTACAATTACATGCTTTAACTTTAGCGTTAACTGCACCTTTGTTTTTCGGACAATTAAATATGAATTCGACCACCCTAATGGAGAATTGAAAATCGCACTTTATTTCTATTAATTCATAAATTCGCCACAGGAGGTCGTATACTTTCCTGTGGCTTTTTGACGCCCAGCCATAGGAGAACTATATCTTCCTGTGGCTTTTTTGTGCGATTTTTTAGCCTCTTATATTATTTTTTAAAGAAAGGAGCAACATTCGATGACTATTAGCGTATTGTTTTTAAGTATTACGATTCAAAGAAATACAATTTCCAAAGATGAAATTTTTCATAATGAGCAAATTGAAAAAGCTATGAATGATGTTAAGGAGCGCCAAGCGCTTTATTGTGATCACCTGTAATTCCTTTTCGAAAGGAGGAATTCATTTATGACTTTTCATATTTTCTTTTTTACAACTGTACTTCAGAAAAACACTTTATCTGAAGATGAAATCATTCGTAAACAACAATTAAAACAACTGACTGATAAAATGACTGACATTAAAAGTTCATACTATACGCAAATGTATTAAAAATATATTTTTAAGGAGCAATATCTTCATGAAATTTAAAGCATTCTTTTTAACAATCACCATTCAAAAACGCAAGCTTTCACAGAATGAGATTTTACACGAACAACACGTTCAAAACATTATGGACCAAGTAAAAGAGCGTCAAGCTTCTTATTACAGCCGTCTTTTCTAAATAACTTTTAAAGGAGCATTATCCAAATGAAATTGACAGCATTCTTTTTAACGATTACCATTCAAAAACGTAAGCTTTCACAGAATGAGATTTTGCGTGAGCAACACATTCAAACTATTATGGGCGAAGTGAAAGAGCGTCAAGCCTCTTATTACAGCCGTCTTTTCTAAATAACTTTTAAAGGGGAAAAAACAAATGAAATTTAAAGTATTCTTTTTAACCATTACGATTCAAAAAACTAAGTTCTCAGACAGTGAGATATTGCATGACCATCAAATTAATAAAGCTATGGAGGATGTAAAAGAACGTCAAAGTCACTACTGTAGCCATCTATAATTCCTTTCGAAAGGAGGAATGTATCATGAAGTTTCACCTATTCTTTTTAACAATTACAATTCAGAAAAAGAACCTTTCTGAAGCTGAATTAAAACAAGAAGAACAATATAAAGAGATTATGGACGAAATTCGAGATCGTAGAAGCAAGTACTGCTCTCATCTATAATCCTTTAAAAATATAAAATTTGAAAGGGGTCGATTATGATGTTGCTAGCACGCTGTAAGGAAATGATTTGGATAGTTCAGAGGGATTCCACATAGTTTTATAGAGCATAGTTTTATAGAGCCTATATCACACATGTTTGCCGTTATATTTGATGTGTAATAAATATATAATAAAATTGCATTCATACACTTTTTAAAAACGATTAACAAATAAAGATACACCACTTAAAAAGCGGTGTATCTTTCTCAACATATACTATTTCCGATTACTTCTCTTCGTCTTAAACAGTCTCACTAAGTTCGAAACAACTGTTTTTGTTACTGCATAAACTGGTACTGCCAAAATCATTCCGATAATTCCCGCAAAGTTACCTACCCCTAGAATTAAAATAATAATTGTTAATGGATGGATATTTAATTTTGAACTCATAATACGTGGTGAAATGATGTTACTTTCAAACTGTTGTACAATTGTTACGATAATAATTACGTACAACGCTTGCATCGGAGATACGAACAGACCTACAATAACAGCTGGTGCTGCACCGATAAATGGACCTAAGTTAGGAATGATATTTGTAAATGCTGCTATAATTCCTAAAACGAAAGCGTACGGTAAATCGATAATTAAATAACCGATAAAAGTAAAAGCACCTACAAATATACAAACGAGCGCTTGCCCTTGAATATATGCAGATAATGTTTCGTTCGTTTCCTTAATGATACGAAGTCCTTCTTCACGGTAAGACTCAGGTAATAGACTAACTGCTTTCCCTGGAAACGCATGTCCATCTTTAAACATATAAAATAAAATAAACGGTACTGTGAAGATAACTAATGCAACGTTTGTGATAATACCAAATAAAGCCGTTGCACTCGACGTAATCGTGTTTGGTATATCCTTTAAGTATTCAATCGCATTTTTCTCAATTGTTTCAATGGAAACGTAGTTTTGTGTAGATAACCATTCAAATAATCTGTGATGGGATAAATCTTGTATGTATAGTTTTCCCTCTTTAATATAACCGGGCATATTTTTTACTAAATCCATTAACTGTTGTGAGATCGTTGGAACAACTACTCCAACTCCAACTGCAGTTAATGTTATAATAAAAAGATATAACAGTAAAATCGCTAAATTTCTAGGTACTTTTTTATTCTCCAAAAAGACTAACAATGGGTTAAATATGAAGTATAAAAATAACGCGATTAAGATTGGGAAAAACAACGTTGATATGAAGATACCAATCGGTTGAAATAGAAACGATATTTTTGTGCAAATAAATATGATCGCTACAACCATTAGCACTTCTAATGTCCAAAAGTGCACTTTCGATTTCAAAAAAACGTCCTCCTTTAAACTAGCACTTCTCTTCATTGTACCAAAATAAGCAAGAATTTCACATAATATTTTCCTTTACAATATTCCAAAATACCAATAAATACACTACAATGAGATTACATACAAATTTGCAGGTAAAGGTGATAAAAATGACACAATGCATCATATGCAGAAAAGATACGAAAGAACTTAGTGAACAATATGTCATCCCCGAAATATTATGTGGATATTATTTCACAAACTCAATTTGTGATACTTGCCATGAACAAATGACAACAAATATTGATCGTCCCTTAATTCGGCATAAATTAAGTCAATTTAAGATTGAGCAAATGAAAAAACAAATTGATTCCCCGCTCTATACGAATGAACATGGTGAGGAACTTGCGGCTGCTGAGACAGATGTTGTTGAAGTAAGTGATGAAATACTTTATTCCAATGCATTAATTATGAAACTATGTAAAAAGCACGATATTTCACTACATAATGAAATTTGGAAAGAAGAACGTGTAACGAAAGTAGCTAGCTCTATTCAACGTGAATTACTTTTAGATAACCGTAAATACAAAATGAGTGTATTAAAAACAGCTTATACTTTCGCTGTACAAGCTGTTGATGGCTATTTTGAAGATCCAGATGCGATTGTTATTTCTAACATTCTATCAAATGCCGATTTTATGGAATTAAAAGAAAAAAGTATAGTTCGTGATTTGAGTAAAAGTTCTTTATGGAATACATTAAATACAAATAGCGAGAACCATTACTTTATTTTATTAAGTGATAAAGATGGCCTGTTCTGTTTCATTCGTCTATTTGATATATTTGACATTGTCGTTCATTTATCAGAAAAGAGATATGAACTTTCATCTCCAATTGTCGGCGTAAATGATGTAAATAGGCAGGAATTTTATGTCCAAACTTTAAAACAGTATATGGATGGGCTATTTAAAGAAAAAAAACCTACTATTTAATCGAAATCAGAACATACGGTCTCCTTTCTTGACGAAAAGACACTGTGTTATAATAAGTATGAAAAGAACAATACAATCACATAAACCAATTATTAATTGTAAATAAATAAAAAAGACCAGTGTGCGGCTACACACTAGTCCACGTAACTTAGCAGATTGGATTGTTCATTTATCCTATTTGTTTCTTACAAACAAAACAACCCACATTCTATTGGCATAGGTGGGTTGTTATTTTTTGAGCTTGTCTATTAAAACGACGACGAACGTTAACAATGCAACGAGAAACAGTCCACCCTGCAGTAGCAACGCTATTTCACTCACGTATTATCACCCCCCTCCTACTTTGGAGAAGTGATAATTGAACAACCAACCGCACCTTAAGTTACTATTTAATTTTACCATATTTTCTAATAGTTTACGACGAAAACCCGCAAGTGGAATACTTGCGGGTTTTTTTATCCCGTATTAACAGGCAGTAAACAAAATGAAGCAAAACATAGGTGAAACTGCCTGTTAATAGCCGATTGGTTCAACTTTATTTCTCACTATTTTTTTAATGCATATGCATCAGCTATCATTTCACCAACAATTTTATTTTCTTGTTTCTTCTCGTCTTTCAATAAAGGAAATAACAGTTCTGCCACTTCATATGCCTCTTCTAAATGGGGGTATCCCGATAATACAAACGTATCAATTCCTAACGCTTCATATTCTTTTATTCTTGCTGCTACTGTATGCGGATCTCCAACAAGCGCAGTACCAGCACCACCTCTTACAAGCCCAATTCCAGCCCATAAGTTAGGACTGATCTCTAACGACTCTCTCGTTCCTTTATTTAAATGTGTCATTCGTTTTTGTCCAACTGAATCATATCTTGCAAATGTTTTTTGAGCGAGCTCAATTGTTTCATTATCGACATATTGAATTAACCTTTTAGCCTCTTCCCATGCTTCTTCTTCTGTCTCTCTTACAATTACGTGTAGTCTAATACCAAATCGTACGTTACGCCCCTTCTCTTCTGCAAGTTTTTTTACTTCATCTATTTTCTCTTTCACTTGCTCTGGTGGCTCTCCCCAAGTTAAATATACATCACTATGTTCAGCCGCAACTTCTTTACCTGCAGCGGACGATCCACCAAAATAAATTGGTGGATACGGTGTTTGAACCGGAGGAAATACAACTTTACTATCCGTAACTTTAATATGTTTTCCTTCTAAAGAGATTGTTTCACCTTGTAATACTGACTTCCAAATCTTTAAAAATTCATCTGCAACTTCATATCTTTCATCATGTTCAAGATACAATCCATCACCTTGCAATTCAACAGGATCTCCTCCAGCTACTACATTAATAAGTAATCTCCCATCTGAAATTCTATCAAATGTAGATGCCATCCTCGCTGCAACTGTCGGTGACATTAGCCCTGGTCTAACTGCTACTAAAAATTTTAATTTCTCTGTCTCAGCCGCAAGAGCTGATGCTAACACCCATGGATCTTCACAACCTTGACCAGTTGGAAGTAATACACCCGAATATCCTAAATAATCAGCTGCAGTTGCAACTTGTTTATAATAACCATACTCAGCTGCTCTTCCTCTTTTTGTCGTTCCTAAATATCGACCATCTCCATAAGCCGGAATAAACCATAATAATTCCATACCTTTACACACCCCTTATTTATTTTGAAACGTATACTAACATACTCTATATAAATTACCCCTAATAATTTATATGTTAATTCCCTGTCTCTCCTTTAAAATTATCTCGCCATCTTAAAAACTTCACTTCTAGTAAACGTACGAGTGAATCAGAAAACTTCCCAACGAATGCAAAAATAATAATGCCGACAAATACGATATCTGTATTTGAAAATTGCCTTGCATCCATAATCATATAACCGATACCTTCTGTAGATCCCATAAGTTCTGCTACTACTAAACTCACCCATGCAACTCCTAATGATAATCTTGCTCCTAGTAATAGGTTCGGCAATGCTGCTGGTAAAATTAATTTTGTAATTAATTTTCTTTTACTAAACTCTAACACTCTCGCAACATCAAATAATTTTGAATCTACACCTCGTATTCCTAAAAACGCATTTACGTATAAAGGGAAAAATGCGCCGTCCGCAATTAATAACACTTTCGATGTTTCGCCAAAACCGAACCATAATACGAAAAGCGGCGCAACTGCTAAATGAGGTACAGTTCTTAACATCTGTACAGACGGATCTAAATATTGCTCACTTCTCGTTGAAAATCCAACAATCGTTCCTAAAATGATTCCTAAGCTCCCGCCGATAAAGAAACCAGCTGCTGCCCTAAATACACTAATACTTAAATGTCCGAATAACTCTCCTGTTTTTAAAAGTTCTTGAAAAGCTAAAAATATATCTAATGGCGTTGGTAAAACTGTTTTAGAAACAAGATCAAATGCGCCGGCCAACTGCCAAATCATTAATATAATAATCGGTATAGTAATTGCCCTTACTAAAACTTTTAAATTTAACTTTCGCACTTTCTTTACATTATTTTTCTCGATCGTTATCCTCGTTGGTTTCATAACCACTTTCGTATTTTCCAATTTACAAAACCTCTTTTCACTTCGCCTTTAGCGCTGTTTCTACGAAAGAATTATCTACAACTTTTTCAGTCTTAATTTCTTTCTTTATAGAACCGAGCTTATATTGAAAATCCGCTGTCTTTTGCTGTTCAGCTATTATTTCCTTCGTAACTGGAACTAAAATGGGCTTGTCGTGATTAAACACTTCTTTTACAATTTCTGCATCTATTTTCTTTGCAGAAGTATATATCTTTATTGCTTCATCCAAATTATCATCTTGCCATGCGCGTGCTTTTTCATACACCTTGAGAAACTTCTCAACTAATTCTGGGTGTTCCTTAGCAAACTTTGTTCTCGCAATTAAAAATTCTGGTGAAGAAACATTCAATGTGTCACCATCTGCAATCACCTTCGCTCCTTTATTTACCGTATGTAATGATATGAAAGGATCCCAAATTGCCCAGGCATCTACTGATCCTGATTCGAATGCAGGCTGTGCTTCATCTGGTTGTAATTGAATGACATTTACATCTTTCGCATTGATACCTTCTTTATCAAGTGCTCGATACAGTAAATTAAATGCGCTACTTCCTTTTGCGACTGCTATTTTCTTGCCTTTCAAATCTTTTACACTTGTAATCTTACTATCTTTTTGTACAAGAATTCCTGTTCCTTTCCTCGCATAACTTGTATTGGCAATTTCGGTAAATCCAATACCAGCCGCTTGCGCTGAAATAACTGGGGAGTTCCCAACTTCACCAAAGTCTAATCGATTTGATGCGATTGCTTCAAAATAGGGAGGTCCGCTTTGAAACTCTGTCCATTTCACTTTAACCCCTTCTTTTTTAAACTCCTCTTCAAACCAACCCTTTTTCTGTGCCAGTAAGAGCGGGCTTAATCCTTGCTGAATACCAATTTGTACTGTTACATCTTCCTTCTTACTACTTGCTGTGCTTTTTTCACATCCGAATAAAAATAAAGAAATAGCTAAAGCAAAAGAAAGAACTTTGATTTTTTTATACATATATACCCACTCTTTCCTTATATACTTGTTTGAATTAGTCCCCCATGTTCAAACTGCTGTAATACTTTCTTTCGAATTTCTTGGAATGACTCCGAAGTTTTACTACGCGGATAAGGTAAATTATTTTCAATCACTTTATGTACTTTTCCAGGCTTAGCACCCATGATAATAATTCGGTTCGAAAGATATATTGCTTCATCTATATCATGTGTAACGAATATCATTGTCGTCTTTTTTTGTTCCCAAATGTTGAGCAGTACTTCTTGCAAATGACTTCGGGTAAATGCATCCAGCGCTCCAAAAGGTTCATCAAGCAATAAGACATTTGGATCCCTTAACAATGCTCTTGCAATCGCAACACGTTGTGACATCCCGCCTGATATTTCTTTCGGATATGATTTTTCAAAACCGTCTAACCGAACGATTTCAACCCACTCTCTCACCTTATCCCTCACATACTTATCTTTTAATGACAAATCAGCTGCAATATTTTCTTCAACTGTTAACCATGGAAACAATCGATGTTCTTGAAAAATAAAGCCTTGTTTCTTACTTGGTTTTGTTATGTGCTCCCCGTCAATGATGATTTCTCCTTCAAAATCGCTGTCTAAACCAGCCACAATTTTTAATAATGTACTTTTTCCGCAACCACTCGGACCAATTACTGTGACAAAATCCCCTTTCTCTAATTGAAAATTAATATTCTCTAATACTTGGACAGTACCAGTTTGTTTCGAAAAACATTTTGAAACCCCATTAATTGAAACAGTCACTTCTTCCCCTCCTTGAAATGATTCATCTAAATGAACAGATTCAGTATTTATGCAATAAAAAAACCAAAGGCATTTTATCAACAGATAAAATGCCTTTGGTTTCTCCAATCAGCAATACGTTATGGAATTAAGTACATATTATACAAATATTTCCGATAAGTCAACTAGGTTTTATTGAAATTTAACTATTTCTTCCATATCCCATTTTTAAAGAATGTATTCGTCTCTAAAATAATTGCGGAAAGTAACTCTTGGATATTACCTGTCAATGCATAAAGGGCTTTCTTCACATTTCCATCTTCAAAGATTTCTAACGGCTCAGGTAATTCATCCTCATCCAATATAAAAAACTCTCCATTTGGAAGTACCATAATATCGATAATTAAATCTTCAAAGGAAACTACTTCATCTGTTATTTGTGTATTTTTTACAATATTAAAATAAGAGCCTAAATATTTTCCGTCCTTATCTCTCCATACGTATAAATTGTATGGACGATCTTCCCAATAGTATGCAATTGTATAACTTCCTTTTGGGATCGTTAACTTTGTATCGTTTACTGCCATTGTAAAAGAGTACTGCACTTCATGATATAAAATAACTTTGTCTGGCTGCGCTTCTATTACTAAACAAGCATGATCTACAGTTGTAGTATCATATCGGATTTTTCTTTCAATAATTTCAATTCCTAACGTACATAAGTAACTCATTTTTTTAATTCCCCTTTTATTTTAATTCTTTAATTATATCCTTTTATATTTCCACTAAGAAAGCGTTCAGTCCATTGGTTTCTTATTTTTAAATTTTAAATTCATATAATCTCATTTGCTACTCCACAAAAAAGCTCCTTCTAAATTAGAAGGAACTCCAATAGCATTATGATTTTATAACGCACGATGAAAATTAGTAGCATTATTCATGGTTCAATTTCTCCGATACCATATCATAAAATCTCCGTTCCTCATCAACATTTAAATGAACACGACTTACTGTTTTAGAAAATCCATATAACAATTGAGCTTTCACTGGCCCTTTTAGTGTTATTTCAAATGTTGGAGGTTCCTTAATAAATTCCATCACAGTTGCATCAAGAACCTCTTTCTCTTTCTTTAATGATTCTCCTTTATAAAACGTAATTGTATCAATTTGTGTAAATGGTATAACAATTTTCTTTCCTAATCCAATTTGAATAATTACTTTTTCTTCCGTAACAATAATTGGATTTTTACGCATTGCTTGTATTTCAGCTAAAAAATAAAACATTGCATATACGTTTAAAATAAGTAAAATCCATGCTACAACTGGATTCCATTGATGAAGTAAATAATGAAAACCAATACTTTCTATTAAGGTCGCATGGATCATCATGATATATACACCTATTGCACCAGTCTTTTTGTGATATGAATATACGTATTCACCTTTTGGCACTTTTTCACGCCACGATAAAAATGCATAATAGATTAACTTACACTCTGTTACAATGATATCTACTAACTTACTTCTTTTCATAGTAGCATCAAACGCTGCATCAATTGCATAAGAAAATGAAGAATACTCACTTTTATATTCTTTATATCTTTTTACTATGTTAGGAAGCATTCTAACAATTTTATATAGAAGGAAAAACTCTAAGCATACAAATGCAATTTCTCCCGCAACTATAATATAAGAAACGTATGAAAAAGCTTGTAAATAGTTACTCGGAATAATAAACCTCGCAAATATATAACCAGCTATTATGACAGGAAATATGTACGTTAACGAGTATCTTTTTCGAATAATAAAGAAATATGTGATGATTGGAATTACAAACATACAATCTAATAATGACCCGAGAACTACTTCTTTCGGAGCATCTGGTACAATCGGAAGAGCATACAATAGATAGTTTGATAACAAAATGAAAGATATTAGTCCAAACCAAATACCTTTTCGCCTTCGTGATAATTCGACATTCATACGTTCACCCTCTATTTAAAAATCTCGTCTAAATGGTCTTTATAAAATGAAATGGCACGTTCAAATTCTTTAACTTCTTCTACTTTTATAACCGTTTCAAGTAATAATTTCATCGCGGATTCATGATCGTTAACATTATATTTTGCTAATGACAAAAATACTTTCATCACGTCATTATCCGGAAACTGCTGCAAACCTGTTTCTAAAACAGTAATTGCTTTGTCATACTCACCTATACAACGATATGTACTGCCAAGACCGATATATGCACCGCAAAGTGACTCCCCATCAAGACCATTTGCAATTGCCTGTTCATAATAAGGCATAGCTTCCGTTTCAAGCCCCATTACATCATGTATCCAAGCACATTGAAAAAGCACTTCTGCATCCCGCGTAAAATTGGTTAACCCCATTAGAATCTCTCTAGATTGCGCATATTTCTTTTCATTTCTTAGTTTAATAGCTTGCTTTAATAAATGTTCCATAGAATCCACTCCTCACCAATTATTCTATGTATCCATCTTGAATGGTTAACGTTTGTGTAAAAGTAAAATTCCAATAAATTAAAGTTTCGCTTACCCATATATACTATGCGGATTCACTCTTATCCAAATACTTAAAATTATAAAGCAGTAATGCGATTACATAGTAACTCTAACCTTTTGACAATTTCTTTCGCTGTTTCATCTTTTCCATTACATAACTTCCCTTTACCGTCTTGTCCAATTACGTAGTGCACCGCTCCGCGTGAATATAAAGAATGTGGTGAATTTGCAATCATTACACTCGCCTTCGCTTCTTCCATTCTATTTTTCGCTCTTTCAAACAGTTCTTCTTCATTTACATCGCTTTCAAGTTTAAAGCCAACGAGTACAGTTTCTGAATCCCACTCTTTTATTTGTTTTAATACTTTCGGTGCCTTTTGAAAATGTATAATCGGTGCTATATCACTTGAAATTTTCCCATTCATATCAAGAACATTACCATCTTGATCACAAATTTTGTCTACAACCCAATCTGATCCAGCCGCTGCCATAATGACCGCATCGATTTTTTCATGTGTAATTATACTTTTCATTTTATCTTGTAAATCAACAATTCCTTCAAATGGGTGTAATTCTAATTGATTGTTTACATCGTTCGGTTTCTCAGCGAAATAACCGTGTAAATATATAACATGTGCTCCTCTACTTATAAACTCTTCAGCGATTATTCTACCAATTGTTCCTTTTGCCATATTCGTATGACCACGCACTTGGTCCCATTTTTCTAAACAACCACCACTCGTAATTAATATCTTTTTCCCCTTCATTGTAACCATCCCTTACTGATTTTTCTTACGAAACCATTCTGTTCCAAAGTCAACGATATCTCGTTGCTTCATAAGACGGCACGTTGCATTTCCTATTTTTCCATTTGTTACATTTCCTTTTCGCTCAAACTCTACACCGATTTCTACAAACTTATCAGAATCGTAATCCATATCAACAAACTCTTTCCATACTCTTGCACCATTCTCTATAATTGGTGCCCCTACTTTTATTAACTCACATGCACCAGTACGTACTTCAGATAAATGTACAGACGTATTGGAATCATATCCAACACCAATTAATAATATGTATCCATCTAAATCGTATATTTTTCGTAATGGAGATTCTTCTCCTAAACTAATTGATAACGACTGATTCATCGTTATTTCTTCTGCATGTTTTCCCCATGCAGCAAAACTTCCTAATGGATGGTTGCTACGTACTACATTCGGGTATGTACGAAAACATTCAACTACTTTTCCCATTGCCCTTGTTGGTGTTATATGTGGCTCAAACGCCGGGACATTATCTCGAATAATTTGCCACCATTCTTCAGGTACAGGTGGTCTTGACCAATGTTTCGGATCAGATAAATCCGAAGATTGAGTTGGCATAATAATTGTTCCCTCTTCCGTAATAACTTTCATTAACGCCTCTACTACCGCAACGGCTCCGCCAGATACCCAGCCAATAGAACTGAGCGAAGAATGCACAATAACCGTCATTCCTTTTTCTAACCCTAATTCTCTTAAATCATTTGTAATTGTTTTGATTGTATTTGGCAATTGTGTACTTGCCACTATGTCATTCATTTTCACGATTGTTCCCCCATTTTTTTAAAACTAATACATACATATATTATCATATTTTTCTTAATTTTTAACTTAATCATTTCTGTCACTACAAAAAAAGGTTATATATTCACATGCATAATAATCAAGTGACAATATATCGATCTCAAATAAAAAAGCAGATAAATAAAAAATTTTATTTTTTACTATTTGAACTAATTTGCTTAATTGCATACGTTTTTTCACTATGAAGAAACATAAAAGTGATACGTCAAAACAATACAAATACTATATATAAACGAAAGAGCCCATCACAACTGATAAGCTCTTCCGTTTAATTTACCCTTCAATTGTAACCCCTGTAAACATCGATAAGTTTCCTGTTATTTTCTCGCCAACACGTAAAAATAACCCTGCGGCTCTCCCGCTAATACAGTGTGAACCAATTAATAGTTTACCAGTATACGGACCATCCCATGTGTCAATTGTATAGTCAGGCATTTCTATGTATTGCTGATATATTTTCCGTTGTTCAAAGTAATACTCCGTTTTATCTTCAGCTAATAGTTCATCATTTTCGTATATAGATACCCCTCCGCCTTCACGGCCGTATAAAGGTTTAGAAACATATGATTCATTTCTTTCTATAAACGGTTTATTTGTAAAATATGTTGGTAAGAAGTAGTTCTGAATAATTTCTCGCTCTTCTTTCTCAAAGAAAAATCCCTCTTCGAACAGTTGCCAAATTAATGCGAGTACACTTTTATTTTGCATAAGAAAAGCAGCAGGTGGATTAATAATTTTCACTCTTCCTTGCGCTATATGATCTAAAAGCTGAAGTCCAATTCTTTTTCCATTTTTATCGGTATCTGAAACTAAATATTCAATTGGATATAGTCTATATAAATAATGGATTCGTTCGCCATTTGGCGTATATATACCATCATCTGCAACGACGATATCTTGTATTCCTATATAGTCCGTTGATTGATCTAAGCAATAGCTTCTTAAAAATTGAACTGTTTGATGATCTTCATCGTGCCAATCATAACTAGTAAAATATATCGTCTCTTCAGGACCTATATTATAGTCATGTTTAATTTGTTCCCACGCCTGCACAATATGCTCTTCTATATGATTTGGGTGATTCACATCATGATAACGGCATAACACTTCATTTGCGACAGACGGCTCTAAATAACCTGTTGGTGTGTCACAATTTACTTCTATTAACTTTATATCTTCACCATTTACGATAAAGTCAAACCTTGTAAAATATGAAAACAAACCAGTATGTTTCATTCTCGCAATTTCCCACGTTTCAGCTGGAAATCCTAGTTTTTGAAAATCTTTTGTCGTATTGACAATATATTGATACGTTCTATATAACACGTACATAACTTCCTCTGTCGCTTTTGAAATAGCAGTATAAGTTTTTACTGGCATACGATACATACCTGTTGCCATATATTGATTCCATTCTTCATTTTCTAATAGACTCGGCCATGTAAAACCATTCCGACCAGCCTCTTCCGCAAGTGAAAACCATACTTTCATATACTCTTTCTGCTCTTGTTCTGTATACATGATCCTATTATCCTTTCGTGTTATGATCCGGCTGGCGCTTTTGCGTTTCCAATTCCACTTGAACCAGAATTCACTTTCGGCGTTTGAGTAGTAGATGATTTCGGCGTATTTGTATCTGGTGTCACTTTATTTGAGGAATTGGGCTGTTGTTTGTTTAAATCTACTTTATTGGAAGAATTATTGTTGTTACTGTTAGTTCCACCGTAGTATCCACCACCACCGCTGCCACCAGTTCTACTTTGGTCTTTTTCACGATATGGAATAATATTATTTGCATACGGTTTCTTCATTACATTGGGTTTAGCTGTATAATTCATATTTGAAGTTCTGCTTGCTAATAAATATCCTGCTACGAATGGCAGTATCGGTAAATGTGAGTTTTCATTATACGATGAAAACGATGGATTAATTTCCTTGCATAACTCATCATTTTCTACATTTTCATTAGTAGGAGTTTTATCATCACAATGTAAAGCTTCTTGTTCATTGCCTTGCTTTGCACTATCTGTTTTAACAGCAGTACTTTCTTTCTGTGCAGTTTCTTCTTCATAATCACCACACCCAGTTAATAAAAATGATGATACTCCTATTGAAGCAGCAACTTTTATAAATTTACTTTTATCCATTCTCATGTGTTATACACCTAATTTCTTTTATCTATATTTTTCCATATAACTTTATTATATAATGTATATGTTAATTTTTTCAAACTAAAGCCTATATGCACATTTGCATATTTTATACTTTTTATTCTATAAATAAAAACAAACTATCATTAGATTATAATTTTATTTATAGACTATAATAAATTGAAAGACGAACTAATATCCGGGTCGCCTTTCAATTGTTTTATTTATATATATTAAACGTCTCAATAAAATCTCTAATGGTCCATTCAGATTGTTTTTCTCCATTATTGTAGCTAATATGACAGACAATATCCAAATACTTATAGCTATCAATGCAGCAAGAGCGTTACTTACATACCCACCTAAATCAAATGCTACAGGTGATAAAAGTATAACAAGCAGTGCCTCATTCAAAACAAAAAATGTTAATGAGCGCTTTCCCAAAGCAATTAATGAAAGGCTAAAGTACCCTAGATTTTTCAATCTACTCCCTATTATACCGAAACCCGTTGCATATGCTAACCCTCCAACAATTCCAGTTAAAATATGGATTCCATTTATTATTCCAGCTGTAAATACACTTGGATACCATATAGTCCCTATAAAAGATAGAGGCAAAGCACCTATTAAGGAAATTGCTAATCCTATAATTGTTATAAAATATAATTTTTTCAAATGTTGCTCTGGTTTTATTAACAACTGATATCTAGCAATCCACAAACCAAGAATTACAGAAGGAATAATCGGGAACATAAAATGGATGAGAACAGGTATAAAAGGAAAGAAAAGTAATCGCAACATTGTAGTACTAATATACGTGTCTTTTGCTGAAACATCTGGTGAAAAACCGTAATCGCCTATTGCTTGCATATTAAATCCCCATATTATTGGAATAAAAATGATATACAATATAGTGATAATCGTAAATGTTCGAATTAATGTTTTCATTTTACACTTTAATAGCGGGCTAACAAGAAGCCCCGCTACACCATAGGCCATAAGAATATCTTGCCCTCCAATTAAGACTGCTAACACAATCCCAAACAGTATTAAATACGAAGAGCGTCTTCTTACTATTTTTACAGCATGATTTTCATTTTTTCCTTTTGATATTTGCCCTTCGAGTGCTAGAACCAAACCGTAGCCTAATAATACGGCAAACATCGCTCTTGCACGGTTATCAATTATGAATATACCAAAAAGGTTTACAATTTGATCAAAGAAACTTCCGCTTTCCACCCTATGCATAATTCCAGGATCTGCAGCATACAAATAAAGCGGTGCATGGGCAAGTACGATTAATAGTAACATAGTACCCCTTGCTAAATCTAATGAGACTGCACGCTTCTTCTCAATTGCTCCATTATTTATTGATTTACTCATATTTTACTTCCTTCCTTAGCATCAACTAACCATTCCGACCTTTCTTGCGCTTTTGTAAAAAACTAACAAATAGTTACTATTAAAATTAGAACAAATAAAGTGAAACTTTAAGCAATGGCAGTTTTGTTCATCACCCATTAATTATTATTCCGTACCAATCGGGCTTTTACGGGCTGCAGGGCTTCCACCTAGCTTCCTTACTCCAGCCGAATTTTGAGGTGGGAGTCTTACTGCCCCCAAATAGCCGGATAAATGAAAAACAAACTAGTTCTTCAAATCCTATTCCGGATATTATATTCTAAGATGATTTTAATATGTTTTATTTTTAAAATACACATGAAATCTTTCAATCCCCGGATATCTTTCTCCTAAACTTTTAACCTGAAAACCAATTTTTTTATAAAATTCTACTGCCTCATTGTCTGTCTCTGCTTCTATATAAGTTAATTGAAGCATTTTTACTACTTCTTTTATCATTTGCAACGCAATTCCTTTATTACGATATTGAGGAGCGACTGCTATATGACATATTCTCGCTTTATTTGCTCCGATTATTTCAATACCTATACACGCCTCTTCTTCATATCTGTACAAAGTCCCTTTATTACTTTCATAATATAAAACTGCTTTCTTTAAGCTAGTTTCACTTGGCCCGACTGCATACTGTAACACATTTAAAATTGGATTTTTCTCAATTTGTTCCACGCGTTGCAAATTCATTTCTACATCCCTTTCTATGAAAAAAGACTAGCTCTTTCTATAAAGAGCTAATCTCATTACGCTGTTATTTTTTCTTCTTTTTTCACAACGACCGCTACATAACTATGTAGTATCATTCCGACAATAACAAAACTCATTCCGATCCAAGATAAAGATGACGGAATTGGCGCAGATAGCAAGATGAGCTCTCCTACTAGCGCAAACAAAACTTCACCGGACTGTGTCGCTTCCACTGTTGCTAGTTTTTGTGGATCATCTTTTACAAGATCTGTCGCAAAGAAGAATAGTACTGTCGCGATTAAACCAGAACTAACTGCTACAATAAAACATTGGAAAACTTGGCTACTTGATGGTAATCCGCCTGTTGATACTTCATAACCAGATAGTAAAAACCAAAATGGTAAACTTGCTAATGTCATACCGAGAACTCGCTGGAATACATCTAATTCCCCTTTACAAACTTGCATCATTTTTCGATTTCCCAGAGGATACGCAAACGCTGCAATAAGGACAGGAACTACACATAAAACGGTTTCACGAATCCCTAATGAAGAAGCATGTTCTACTTGCATGAGTACAACACCACTTAAAATAATACCCGACATAACTAATTCCTTCATTGGAAGTTTTTTATGTAGTGGATCTACTGCAAAAAATGGTGTTAACAAAATCCCTGCGACGATCGTAATTTGCCATGTTGACGCGACAAGCCAACCAGGTCCAAAAGCTCCAGCAAAACTAAGCGGAGCATAAAAGAGGCCAAATCCAACGATACTCCACACGAACCATTCTTTCGGATTATTTTTCATATATTGAAAGAGTTGCTTTAAGTTACCTCTATACATGACAATAAGTAAAAGCATTGGAACCATAAAGTAGTACCGTAATGATGCACTCCAAATCCAGCTTCCACCTTCTAAGTCCATCGCCCGGTTTAAAACGAAGGTAAAGGCAAAGAAAAATGATGCCAATATCCCTACTGCAATAGCTTTCATTATAAAACCCCTTATTTAGTTTGTTCTTATACTATACAACAAATTAAATATAATTAAAATTTGAAATCTTTATCTCGCATGTATTCTAGCTCTATATAGTTTTCTCAACCGACTAATATGAGCTTGATGGTAACGATTATGATCGGCTATATGCCATATCCCCCACCTTATAGTTGCATTTTCTCCCTTTTCATAAAAAACTTCCCGTGTTAAATCATTTTCTGTTAGTTTCATACACTCCTCATAAAGCATATACTGCACAGCTTCATAATCTTGCATCAATTGTTCCAACGTCTTTTCCCTTAAACTTGGAAGTTCTCCTATTTCATTTAACATTGGTCCATATTCAATTTCAAGTGCCAGTGGAACTGCTTCTCCTTTTAAGCGATACACCCAATGTAAATCAACAACTGCTAAATGTTGAAGGAGTTGCCCAATGTTTTTTTCAATATTTTCCGATTTTTCAAAAGACAGTTCTTTCTCATCAATACCTTCTACTAACTTTTGCAGTCGTTTAAATGTATCAGTAACCATTGCATATAAAATCGCTACTTGCGGGTTCATATTTTTTTCTAAATGGAGATCTTTCATATTAAACTACCTCTCTAAAAAAACAACACCATATGTTCATCATCACTATACACACCATTCATCTTTATAGCTCTCTTTTCAATCCCATACGTTTTAAAGCCCATTGATTCATACAATTTTTTTGCTGGTTCGTTTGTAGATACAACACCTAAGTTCAATTGTTCTAAGCTCATCTCTCTTGCTCTTTCAATTGCCTTACGTATTAACTCACGTGCAAGGCCACTTCTTCGATTACTTGCATCTACATACATCGCAACGATATGACCTTTATGTTTATACGCCTCTTTCTCTTCTGTTAGTAAAGTGACAACTCCAACTAATTGATGATCCCCATAAAAAGCACCGAATGTACAACTAGTAGTAGCTGTTAAATTGCTTTCCACTCGCTTAATAGGATTTTTCTGGCGAATCGCCTCTTCATAAGTTGTTACAAATGCCTCTGGGTTTACTTGTAATGCTTGTAAACGTAAATCCCAATATTTTTTCGCATCTTCTTTCGTAAGTAATCGAATCATATTTCTCCAGCCCCTTTAAGTTAACATAATATTTTTATAAACCACTATTTAAAGATTCATATTCTTCTCTTAACATACTATATCGATAACGATGAATGAACTTCCCTTGACGTAATCGATCATTTCTCATTAGTCCTTCACAAACAAAATCAGCCTTTTCATAACTTTTTCTAGCTTGTAAATTATCTTCATCTACACGTAGCCAAACTTTTTCTAATTCAAATTCAAAGAATGCTAGATGTAACATATTAAATAGAGCCGCTATTCCATACCCTTTACCCCAGTATTCTTTATTACCAATCGCGATTCCCAGTTCTGCATTTTTATTTGTTTTATCAAAGTTTTTCAGATCTATCCATCCAATATGTATGCCGCTTTCTGCAGTGATTGCTCTTTGTTCATAACCATTTTTTCGATCTATACATGCTTCAATCCATTTTTTCGTATCTTCACGAGTGAACGGTGGATATTGATCTGGTACAACTAGATGTTTTGTTACTTTTGTATCTAATGACCATTGATATCGATCTTCTACATCAGCTAGTGTCAGTTCTCTTAGTTGAATGAATGGTACATTCATTGTGCTATCCCCTTTTATTTTCCTATAGAAAACCCTTCAAACATTCTTCCTCCATACTGTTCTAGCGTTTTTTCTACAAAAGTAATTAATTTATTTTTCTCTCCCGTTGTATAAAAATGATCAAACGCCGCTACAAATTGATCTGTATATTGCTCATCATATCTTCTAAGTACCCTTATAAACCATTTTGAATTTCCGAGCCATTTACGATTTACTCTTAATACATATTCATGTAATAAATCAGCTAATAGATTCGCGATAAACAATTCTTCTTCTCTTTTTGTCGATCCGATAAAGTCATCCAAAGTATCCGTTATAAAATATCGCTTCTGCTTCATCATTTCTTCAGTCCATTTAGCTGGTCCTTTATTTAGTAAATCATTTGCTTCTCTTTTTAGTTCCTCAACAATTTCATTTTCACCTTTTAATACAATTCCCTCTGAAACTAATTGTGGCAACGAAGGTCTTCCGCGATCACAATCCATTTTAAAAAAGTTTTTTATCGTTTCAAAATTATGTACAAACACCTCAACGGGCCATCCATTACTATAGAAAGATTCTCTATAACAAGATGTTAAACTTTGATCAACTATTACAATGTCCAGATCAGATGTTTTTGTCGCTTCCCCTCTTACAACGCTTCCTCCCAGTAAAGCTACATCACAATTCGGAAATTGTGATGTAATGATGCTTTGTGCCGCTTCCATTGGTTTCATAGCCGTTCTCCTATTCTTATTTCACTTTCTTTTTTTCAGCTCTTTCTCTCGCTTTTTTTATATAAGGTTCTGCGTCTGGTGTTTTGCATGACGTTGCCCCGTGATCAACCTGTACCTTTCCAATTTCACGTGCAATTTCAATTGCTTTTTGCTCTAAGTCTTCATTACGAATTCCTATCGCGATTAAAGCACTATTCATCGCTTCTTTTTTTCTATTTTTTTCATTCTGTATATTTATTTTAATCTCTTCTAGATACGGTAAAAAGAAGTCATCATGTAACGTTTTATTTTTTATCGCTATATTTGCTAATAAAGACCAGCCAGCTCTTCCAATCCATTCATCATCAGACTTTGTCCACTCTTCCATTCTTTCTATCGCGATTGGCGACGTACAAATAGCCGTCATCAAAACGTCCATTAAACAATAATAATCAACTTCCTGTACCCATTTATTTAGCTGTTCTGTCGTAACTGTCTTCGGATCTAAAATCATCGTCGCTAAAGTCATTGCATCCATATTTTTTGTTTCCCATAATAAAATTGCTAAATCATGATCTTTTTTTATCTTCTTTTTTAGCAATTTTAAATTAGCAAAACTAACTCCGAATAGCGGCTCTTTCGCTCCATGATTTTTATACGTTTTACGATTTTGTTCTGTTCCATATTCCTCTAATTGCTGCATTACTTCCTCAAGTAACATACGCCCACCTCTTTATCTTTTATGTTGACTTCACATATGTATGTACGATATATTCTACATTACTTTTTGGTTTTCCTATATGTATTTTTTAAATACGGTATGTGAAATTTTATAGTTGCTATATATAACTAAAACAACCACTAAAAACCTGTACATTTTACATATACAGGTTTTCATTTTATCAATTTCTCATGGTGTAAGAAATAGACTATGAAAGAACTTTTATTTGTTTAATTCTCTCTTTATTTTTTGTAAGCTCTTTACATCTGACCACTCTTCTATAGACACTGCGTCCGGAAAAACTGTAACTACATTAAAATTCGCACCTTTTTCTTTTCTAATTTGTTTAGTAGCTAATAAATTCGCTGCCGCAGACGTTCCTATTTTTATACCAGTTTCATTATAAAAACGTGCCATTTCATACAAAAAGAGCTTCTTTATTCAAATGCGTTCATAAGCACAATTCTCCAACCATCTGGATCCTCTATTGTGGTCCCTTTCTCTATCCAATACGGATTTTCTGGTTCTACCTCATGATAGCCCATATTACTTAATCGATTCACTATTTTTTCAATTTCATCTTTATTAGGCATATAAAAAACTAGTAAATTATCTTTTGTCGGTGCCGGACATGGACTTCCATTAACGTGCGTTGTAAACTCCAAATGATACTCGGCATCCGGTAATCCAAACATAACCCCATCATATCCTTCATGATTATGAAATTCTCCTATACGCTTTAGCTCTAGACCCGTCCCATAAAAACTTATAACTTCTTCAAATTTATCTGTTGGTCTTGCAATTCTAAATTGAACCCAATTCTTCATGCAAATCTCCTCCTTTTCATTTTCCAAAGCTTTATAGTAATCATTATAGGTTACATATATTTCCTTTCATATCCCTCATTAGTGTGAGAACTGCCTAAGTTGAAAGACCTATTCGTTTATAAATAGTAGGACTTTAGTATTAAATTCATATAAAATTAGTTATATAAATATTGAGATGAAATAAATAGTTCTTCCTTATATTTTATTACGTATGAAAAAGGTCTCCTTGCAGGGCCTTTATATACCGATCAGCAGATCTTTGTACAGCCTTATTCGCATCTTCCACTACACCATGAAATGCATTATATAGTCGACTAAATTGGATATTTTTCACTTTCTCTGCCATATCTCTAACTTTATTCGCTGGTAATGGGATGAGATTTGGATAACTATACATAAAACTTACCCATTTTTGATTGGAAACTACTTGTATAATATCACCTGATAACAAAATTCCTTTCCCTTCGTTACCTTCTTTCCAATGCATAACAGTCCCGCCCTTAAAATGGCCCCCTAAGCGATGCAATGTAAGATCTTTCGATAATATCAAATGTTCCCCAGACCAAAATTTAATTTGTTTACTCGGGCGGACCACCCACTCTTTATCATCTTCATGAATATAGATAGGTACATTGAATGTTTCCGCCCATTTTACTTGTGTAGAGTAATAATGTGGATGAGAAAGTGCTATTGCTTGAATACCACCTAAATCATATATACTCTGAATCGTCTTATCATCTAAATAACTAATGCAATCCCACATAACATTTAGAGTTTTACTTTGCATTAAAAATGCTGTTTGTCCAATTGCAAATTTAGGTTTTGTAGTTATGCTATACAAACCACTTTCTTCTTTTATTATTTCATTTTTGTATAAATTGCTATTTTGCATACTTTCTAATGTTGTCCATGATTGCCCAAGTGGATTCACATATTGCCTTTCCTCATTACAAATTTTACAACGAGAAGGCACTTCTTCACTTTCGGGATACTGTACTCCACATGTAGTGCAAATATAATTAACCATATTCCCACTTCCTTTTAAAATTTAATTTTTTCTATACCAATATTTTAATAGTAAACAAAAATATTTGAATCAATAATTGGAACGAAAATGAAATGATACGAAAGTATGATTAGTCCCCTTTCATTTTGATATCGATTCCCCTAAAAACCACCTACATCATTATTAGAAGAACCAAATTTGATTCTTGAAAATTTTCATAATAAACATTAAAATCATCCTATTTTCTCAAGACTGCAATTGATACAAAATCTTGCATATTTTTGAAAAAACTTTTTTGCGCTTGTAAAAAAGTTTTTTTGCAATTACCGCCCTATAATTGCTAATATAGTAGAGTAGAACTTTTATAGAGAGAAGGAAAATTATGCACAATGGAATTCGAATGACAACTTTAGTAAAAAGGGCTATGTTGATTTGCGCGGGGGTTTTATTTACATACGAAGCAGCTTTAGGATCAGCACATATTGCTCTAGCAAGTACAGAGGATGAAGCAAAATCTGTTCAACTTGTAAGTGAAATTCAATCATCTCTTGCACCGAAAGAAGCTCCAAAACAATATAATGGGCAAGTTAGAAAAGTAGCTTACTTAACATTTGATGATGGTCCTGGAAAATACACAGCTGAGCTTTTAGATATGTTAAAGAGAGAAAATGCAAAAGCAACATTCTTCCTAATCGGTTCAAACGTAAAAGCTTTCCCTGACCTTGTAAAACGTGAAGATGCTGAAGGCCACTACGTTGGGATGCACAGTATGACTCATAACTACAAGAAACTTTACACAGAAGGTCATTACGTAGATGAAATGAAGGAAGATCAAGGCTTAATTGCTGGCGTTCTAGGCAAATCACCAGTATTAACTCGTCCTTCTTACGGCTCAATGCCAGGATTAAATGAGGCTCTTCGCAACAAAGTTGTTGAGAATGGCTTAAAAGTTTGGGATTGGACAATTGATTCATTAGACTGGAGATATAACAAAATGCAGGTTGACGCTGCGTCAGCTAAAATTGTAGAAAACGTTCTAAATGGTGCTAATAAACCAACAGAAGTTATTCTTATGCACGACATTCATCCACAATCAGTAAAAGCAGTACCTGGAATTATTAAAGGACTGAAGGAAAAAGGATATGAATTAGAAGCCTATAGTGAGAACGAACACTTCTCATTAAACTTCTGGCATGATAATCGTATGTAATGAAAAAGACTTGATTTCCTCTAGTAGGTTATTGAGTCTTTTTTTATTGTTTTTGAGTATTACTTCTCGTATATTCAATTCAAATTTTTAGCACTTGATGTGCCGAATGAATGGGTACTATGGAGTGATCTTAGTTACTGGTGTTGTGCCATGACTGCTAGCACTATGTATTTTCATCAAACAAATAAACGAACAGTAGAAGACTGGTTTACCTTTATGGATGAAAAGTACAGATTAATATTCGACTTCGACTATTTATTATCTCATCTTGATTGGTATAAAGGTAAAGAGGCTTCATTAGAAAAACAAGGTGTTATCGGCAAAATCCCCCTTTCCTTTGTAAAAAAGTAAAACGTTTTCGTGCTAAGAAAGATAAATCTATTAATGAAATCAGAAGTGATAACTGGGATAATAGAAAAGAAAACCGTATCAAAAAGATGAATCGAAAATTAAGAAAAAGAAACGACAAGCAAAAAAATTACAAAAGCGATTTATACGGAATTAAAACATATATATCAAAATACAGTAAGAAATTATGGATTGAGTATACAAATTCAATCCTATTTTTATATTATCAACACTTTAGCACATATTACTCTTAAGGAGTGATGTGTATATGGATTTTCTTTCAACCGAATATTTGTCTGCCTTACTTGCCATCATTGTAATTGATTTAGTGTTGGCCGGTGATAATGCCATTGTAATTGGATTAGCAGCAAGGCGATTACCGAAAGATCAACAAAAGAAAGTAATTATATGGGGAACTATTGGGGCAATCGCGATTAGAGCCCTCGCTACTTTAGTTGTCGTTTGGTTATTAAAAATACCAGGGCTACTTCTAATTGGTGGTGTACTCCTTATATGGATCGCTTACAAATTAATTGCTGAAGGTAAAGATCATGATATTAAGGCAGAAGAAGGATTTTGGTCTGCTATAAAAACCATTATTATTGCTGATGCGTTAATGGGTATTGATAATGTACTCGCTGTTGCAGGAGCTGCGCATGGCAATTTTTCTTTAGTCATCATTGGACTATTAGTATCTATTCCAGTAGTAGTATGGGGCAGTACATTAATTTTAAAATGGGTGGACCGGTTCCCTGTCATCATTACGATTGGAGCAGCTGTTTTAGCTTATACTGCCGCGAAAATGATTGTAGATGAGAAATGGTTCGCTGGATTTTTCGAAAGTAATCCTTTCATAAAATGGGTATTTATCATTATTATCATTGTCGGTGTAGTATTCTTTGGAAAGATGAAACAAAAAACGAAAGAGAATTCTATATAATGACAACGTTATATGTACAAACAAAAGCGCTACTCATTTGAGTAGCGCTCTTTAATATTTATTTCGTTTCCCCGTCTTCAGTCGTCTTTACCTTCGTTTTATTTTTGTCACGATGGTTATAGTTGTACTTCGAACGATCGACCGGTGTAAATCCTTCCGGTGTATAGAATCGTAATAAGTCACCGTTTACGACTTGGTCAGAGTATTTCAGTGATTTTTGAACCATTTGTTCATTTTGTTTTATTTCGTCTGTTAATTCTACAGATTCACCAGTCGCTGTATCATAGTATTTTCCGTTCAGTGCAGTAACTGTTGGACTTACGAAGTTACCGTTACGGAATGGAACAACTTGTTTATGCTCTGGTGATAATAAATCTGATCCGAACTGGACATAATTTTTTGTATCTGTACCTAGTAAGTGCAATAACGTTGGAAGAACATCAATTTCTCCGCCGTATTGATGTTGTATGCCACCCTTCATTCCTGGAACACGAATGATTAATGGTACACGTTGCAGTTGTGCATTTTCAAATGAGTTCATTTCTTTACCCATTACTTGAGACATTGCTGCACCATGATTATCAGAAATACCGTAATGATCACCGTACATAACGATAATTGAGTTATCGTATAAACCAGATTGTTTCAAGTAATCCAAGAATCCTTTTACAGACTCATCTAAATAACGTGCTGTTTGGAAATACGTATCTACTGAAGAGTCGCCTGTTTTAGCTGGTTCAATCGTCGCTTCCTCTTTATCAATCGGATAAGGGAAATGGTTCGATAACGTAATGAACTTCGTATAGAACGGTTGTTTCAATGTTTGTAATAATGGTATAGATTCATTAAAGAACGGTTTATCTTTTAATCCATAGTTTACTACATCTTTTTCATTCATATCATAGTATGACGCATCAAAAAATTTATTGAAACCAAATGATTTATAAATATCATCACGGTTCCAGAATGTTTTATAGTTACCGTGGAATACAGCTGATGTGTATCCTTGTTGTCCTAAAATAGCTGGTGCTGATTGATACGTGTTATGAGCTTTATTTGTAAAAACAGATCCTTGCGGTAATCCAAACATTGAGTTTTCTAACATGAACTCCGCATCAGATGTTTTACCTTGTCCTGTTTGATGGAAGAAGTTATCAAAGTATAACGTATTCGCATCTTTTGTAAATGAGTTTAAAAACGGTGTAACTTCTTGCTCATTTAATTTATAATCAATTAAAAAGTTTTGGAATGATTCTAAATGAATATAAATTACGTTCATTCCTTTTCCTTTACCGAAGTACTCAGGATTTGGACTTGCATATGTTGATGCAAGATAATTTCTAACCTCTGTCATATTATCTCCATCAGCTAACGCTCGTTCTGTTGATGCTTTCGCACTTTGAATGCCATCATAAATCGTATAGTTGTATGCCCCTAAATATTTCACAATGTAATTGCGGTCAAATGTTCTTGTTAATAATTCAGGACGATCGGATTCTGCAAGACCTAAGTTAATGCTGAATAATAAAATACCTGCTACAAATACTAGTGATACTTTATGTTTCGCAACACGAATTGGTTTTGGATTTGCAAATTTTGTTGCAACTAAAACGATTAAAATGATTGTATCTAAGAAATATAGTGGATCATATGCGTGTAGCAATGCAAAAATACTACCACCTAAATCTCCAAAGTTATTCGTTTGTGTTAATGTCGGGAACGTAATAAAGTCACTGAAAAAGCGATAATATACTACGTTTGCGTATAACAGTATAGACATTAACAAATTAATAACAATTAACCAAATGTAAGCACGTTTCCCCTTTGCGAATAATGCGAGCCCTAAAAATAAAACTGCTGAGCTTAACGGGTTGAAAAACAGTAAAAACTTTTGGATTGTGTTGGATATCCCTAAATTAAATTCTGTCACATATGCTGCGTATGTTTTTAACCAGAATAAAATAATGGCAAACACGAAAAATCCAAAGTGATTGCTTAACACTCGTTTACTCTTTAATAGTAATTGTTTCATCTCTCCACCTCTTTTGATCATCCAAGGCTTATTTTTTTATAAGTCTGTCTCTCTATTCAATTTTTTATCTTCAAATAGATTTTATTTGTTTAACTAAATGAAGAATATTAGTAATTATAATTTGAAGCTAGTATTTATTCAACCATTTCTTTCTAGACATTTTGACCTTGGTTTCTATTTAATAAAATAAATTTGTAACATTTTCTGTTTTCTCCCATGTCTCATCCACTAATTATGACACCACATACTATAAACCTTTATTCACTGCTTCGCAAATAAATATGTCTCCAGTTCTGGAACATTAATGTAATATAATGAAATTCACAATAGATATCATTTGTTTTTTTCAGTGTATATTAAATCTCTTCATGTATTTCAAGTTTATTCATACTTCAGCCATTCCTCTATATGTAACATCAAAATGTCTTTCCTTCTCTAAAGTTATTTTTGAATAATTATTCACAATTCATAAAATAAAAGATTATAAAAAAACCTCGCTCTCATAAAGAGAGCGAGGTTTTTCATCATTTATTATTGACCTTTGTACATTGCTTCTACTTGTTTTTGAAGTTCTTCATTTTCTAAGAACTCATCGTAAGTAGCCTCTTTATCGATTACACCGTTTGGCGTTACTTCGATAATGCGGTTTGCAATTGTTTGTACGAACTGATGGTCATGAGATGTAAATAACATTGTACCTTTAAATGCGATTAAACCGTTGTTTAATGCAGTGATAGACTCAAGGTCTAAGTGGTTCGTTGGATCGTCAAGTGTGATTACGTTCGCACCACTTAACATCATTTTAGATAGCATACAACGAACTTTTTCGCCTCCAGATAATACAGAAACTTTCTTCTTAACTTCTTCACCTGAGAATAACATACGGCCTAAGAAACCACGTAAGAAGCTTTCTGATTCATCTTGTGGAGAGAATTGGCGTAACCAATCAACTAAGTTGGAGTCACTGTTCTCAAAGTATTTAGAGTTATCTCTTGGGAAGTAAGATTGAGATGTTGTAACGCCCCATTTGAATGAACCGCTATCTGGCTCCATTTCACCCATAAGGATTTTAAATAATGTTGTCATCGCAATATCGTTACGACCGATAAATGCAACTTTATCACCTTTATTTAAAGTGAAGTACACATTATCTAACACTTTTTCACCATCAATTGTTTTAGAAAGACCTTCAACAGTTAATAAGTCATTTCCTATTTCACGCTCAGGTGTAAAGCCAACAAATGGGTAACGACGTGATGATGGTCGAATATCATCTAATGTAATTTTATCTAATAATTTTTTACGAGAAGTTGCTTGTTTCGCTTTAGATGCGTTTGAGCTAAAGCGTGCAATGAAGTTTTGTAACTCTTTTACTTTCTCTTCTTTTTTCTTATTAGCATCTTGTGTTAATTTTAAAGCTAATTGGCTTGACTCATACCAGAAGTCATAGTTACCAACATAAAGTTGAATTTTTCCGAAATCAAGATCAGCCATGTGCGTACAAACTTTATTTAAGAAGTGACGGTCATGGGATACAACGATTACTGTATTTTCAAAGTTCATTAAGAAGTTTTCTAACCATTGAATCGCTTTTAAGTCCAAGTGGTTGGTAGGCTCATCTAGTAATAGAATGTCAGGTTTACCAAATAATGCTTGAGCAAGTAATACTTTTACTTTCTCTGCCCCAGTTAATTCTGACAATTTCTTATCATGAACATCTTCACCAATACCTAAACCTTTAAGAAGGATTGCAGCTTCTGATTCTGCTTCCCAACCGTTAAGCTCAGCGAACTCACCTTCAAGTTCAGCAGCACGCATACCATCTTCATCACTAAAGTCTTCTTTCATGTAAATGGCATTTTTCTCTTGCATTACTTTGTAAAGTTGCGTGTGCCCCATAATTACTGTTTCTAATACTGGGAACTCTTCATATTCAAAGTGGTTCTGTTTTAATACTGCTAGACGCTCACCTGGCGTAATATGTATATCACCTGTTGATTGTTCGATTTCTCCAGATAAAATCTTTAGAAATGTTGATTTACCCGCACCGTTTGCTCCGATTAAACCGTAGCAGTTACCTGGCGTGAATTTTATGTTAACATCTTCAAACAATTTGCGATCCGCGAAACGCAAACTAACGTTACTTACTGTAATCATTTGTGTCCTCCTACTAATACCGCTTATTTCAGCGTTTTCTCACCGATTGTCTTAAAAAATCGCATATTACGACTCAATTATTGTAGACTATAGCTATTATATAGTAGAAAAGGGATGAATAGCAACGGTTGATTGCTATTCCTTTCTTTTCAAAATTGAATAAAACATTTGTTTTTAATTATATTAAAGTTACATTCACACTTTAAGGATGATTTATTTTGAAGAAAATATTTATAATTGTAGCATTATGTTTATCAATTGCTTCCTTAACTGCATGTAGTAGTAATAACAATGCAAAAACACCTATTGAATCAAAACAAGAGAAAAAAGTAAAAAGCTATTTCACCATTTGTATTGTTAACTTATCTTTTAACATTGACCTATATGAGTCAATTTCATATTTTGTATTATTGATTTTTTCTTTTTTCATTTTTAACATATCGAATATTTCTAACTCTAAATTCCTTCTAGCTTCAAGAACTTTTATTGCTCCTTCTACACCTGAATGGTTATGTTCTTTCCCATAGCCTTGGTTAGTGTAATAGTCGACAATTCCTGTGGACCATTCTGGAGTTCTTTCTTTTAATGCCTTCCTAAATGAAAATTCAAGATTATCTTGTTCTACATACAATAACATTGGATTTAAATTCTCTATGATTTTTGCAACTTTCATTACATAATTTATTATTTTTTCTTTTTGTTGACCATATTTAATCATCCCAATAGTTAATGGATTTTGTATGAAACAACATTCAAAAATATAAACCTTATTGTCTTCTAGAGCAATTTCAGCAAAGTCATTCCATTTGTCAGCAATTAATTCAACATTTTTATCGAATGGTAATTCATATATATCATTTTTGAAAATATCGTGAAATAATTCGTCCGAAAATTGGTCACCAAACTCATTTTTTATCTTTCTGTATGGTAATAAATAATTGCTTCCTTTTTTTAGAACTCTTTTAAGAAGCACTTCTTTAAAATCTCCACTATTATATAATAATCTATCGAATTCAAATTTATTAAAACAAGATACACCATCATAGTCGGCTGGGTGGTTCAAATTCCCCTCTAGAAATAGTTCAACTTCACTTTTATTTTGGCTTAGAATTTCATTTATTAGCTTTGCAGTGGTTGATTTTCCAAATCCAGGTAATCCTTCTACTATTATTAGTTTTGTATTCATAGTTATAAATCCCTTCCTTCAAAGTATTTAACCAAGATTAAAAAAATCACTTACTCCACTGCAATCACCCCTTCAAAATATGATATTCACCATTTCCTTTGAAAAATCATTCTTAAAGCAACCTGACCATTAGTTTAAGAACATTTTTTCACAATGTCTATAATTATTTTAACATAAATTTTCCATTTACCTTTTAAAAAAATATAGTCCACCCTTATTTGAGTGAACTATCTAAAGTAAATTATATCTTTTAAATCAAACACTTTGTCAGTAATCCCCAATCATTGTGCTGGTATTTTTACTGTTTACTTTTTCCCTTCCTTCGTGGTAAATGGCATACTTTTAAAAGGTGATTCTTTTATTTTCTTTTGCTTAATTTCTTTGTATAATCCTTCATTTTACTCGTTAACCCTATTAAAGCAGGTAACAATATTGGCATCACAATGATAGCTAATAGCAATAGTGCAACGCCCACAACGGATGCTACTTGTATAAGCGTCAATACACCTGAAGGGATTAATGCAGCAAATGTACCAACTAGAATCAGTGCCGCTGATAATACGACTCCCCCTATGTGACGAGATGCATTTACAATTTTCGTCGCTGGGTCCCCTTCTAACTCATTGTATCTCATCATTACAAAAATACTATAATCCACTCCTAAAGCGACAATCATTATGAAACTAAAGAATGGCACATTCCAGCTTAATGACTCTACGTTTAATACGTGTGCACTAATTTGTTCACTCATGCCAAGTGATGCAAAATAAGCTAATATTAAAGATCCAATAATAAAGATCGTATTTAAAAATGACCGTGTAATAATGAGTAATACAATCGCAATTCCAATTAACATAATTGTAGCTGTACGTAAGAAGTCTTGGCCTGTTACTTCTTTTAAATCAACGTTTCTAGCTGTTGTGCCGCCGATTGCTTTTTTCGCCGATTTTAATTCTGTACCATTTAACGTACCGTCTATCGTTTTATTAATTTCTTCAACGATTGGCATTGCTTCTTTTGAATACGGATTTACGTCTAAAATGATTGTCATTTTAGCAGTCTTTCTATCTTGTGACATGTACGTATTCAATGCTTTTTGGAAATCTTCCCCCTCTAAAACTTCTTTTGGTATATAAAATTTCGCAGAGCTTTTTGATTCATTTAGTTCTCCTAAATATTTTTGAGCATCTCCTAGACCGTTACTTACCTTTTCAAGCCCTTCTGTACTTTTAGATAATCCTGATTGTAATTGCCCCATCTGTTCTTGCAAGTCTTTCAGCCCGGTTAATAACTGGCCTTGCCCATCATTTATTTTTGTTAATCCGGTTTGTAACTCAGATGACTTGTTCGCAATTTGTTTTGAGCCTGAAGCACCTTCATTTAATCCATTTTTAAGATCAGCTGCTCCTTTTTGTAACTTAGTAACTCCATCGCTCATTTCTTTTAAGCCGTTATCCACTTTCGATAACGATTGATTTGCTTCTTTAAATGAACCCATCGCCGCTTTGTGCTGCGTTGCTAATTGGTTTAATTCATTTGAAAGCCCACCTAATTGCTTTTGAGCCTCCTTAGCAATCCCTATCGTTTGCAGTATGTTCGGATCATTTGCTAATTCTGGTTTCGTTTGAATGAAATTGGTCATTAATATTTCAATTTGTTCATAGCCTTTTTTCGCACCATCAATCGCTTGAGAAATACCTCCGAAGTATTGATCGTAGGAACTTAAACCTTTTTCTAACTGCGAATAACCAGCATGAAGTTGTGACGTTGCATTAGATAGAACATTTATATTTTCATTTACTGAAGTTAATCCACTCTCAATTTGCTGCGCACCTTGTGCTCCATTGTTTATTCCATTCGATAATTGATTCAACGCTGTTCCTAAAGCCGATACACCATTTTTCGCCTCGTTCGTTCCATCAATTAACTTTTGAACATTTGCGAGGCCGTCTGACTCATTACCACCCATTTTATTTTTAGCATCCGTTAAACCATCATTGATTTCTTTTATGCCACCATTGGCATCTCCTAATCCTGTATTTAGTTCTCCCGCTTGTTTATTTATATATAATTCTTTTATCTTATCCCCAGTTGGACGTGTCGGTGCATATACTTCTGAAACACCTTTCACTTTCAAAATCTTATTAGTTAGTTCGTCTAAAGTTTGCAACGAACTCGCCTCATCTAACTTGTTATCCGATTGAATGACTAACGTACTTGGTGAAGAAAAACCTGGTGGAAAATTCTCTTCTATTACGTTAATCCCCATTTTCGACTCATATTTATTATCTACTTCAAATAAATCATTGTAATTTAGTGTGTTAGAGTATTTCATTACGAAAGGAATCGATATCACAAGTACAATGATTAAAGCTGCGAACGGTCTTACTACTGAGTTTTTCGCAAGAAATCCCCATAAACGACTATCCTCATGACCTTTAAATGTTTTAACTGGGTAAAACATTCCTTTTCCTAAAAGCACCATAAAAAATGGATTTAACGTAGTTAATACGAGTAATAATACTGCTACACCAATTGCTACGGCTGAAGTAGATTGATATAATTTAAAACTCGCTAAAGCAAGAGATGCAAAACCAATTAGTACTGCTATCCCGCTATATAAAACGGTTTTCCCTGCCGATCTAAACGTTTCTTTCGTAGCCAAAAATGCATTTTCTTGTTTACTTAATTCTTCCTTAAACCTTGTATATAATAAAATGTTATAGTCTGTTCCAACCCCAAACAGGACAACAACTACAAACACTTGTGTAAAGTTAGAAAACGGAAAATTAAATTGATCTACTAAATGGGCAATAATCCCCATTGAAACTAAATATGAAACACCAACTGTAAGAAGCGAAATAATCGGAACAATTGGTGAACGAAATACAATGATTAATACAATTAAAATGAAAATGATTGAAATAACTTCTGTCTTTTTCACTCCCTCTTGAGAGGATGTAAGAAAATCACCCGCTATTAAATCACTTCCAGTTAAGTACGTTTTTACCCCTTTCGTTTGCACTTTTTTATGAAGATTATTTGTAACTTTTGATATTTCACCATGTTTTTTATCTACTGAGATTTGCGTTAAAATGGTCGTATTATCTTTAGATATCAACTGTTTTTCCAAGTCTTTATTATCTAAATGAGAAACAACTTCCTTTACTCCTAATTGCTCTTTTTCATTTTGCAGGGCATGGATTGTTTTTATTATCTCCTCTTTTTGCTCAGTTGTTAAAGCTGTTTTACTTCCACTATTAAAAACAGCTATAATATTATACTTTTCAGTCCCGTCTTTATCTATCTCTTTTATCATCTTGTCAGCAATACTACTTTGTTCTGTATTAGGAATCGTAATGTGCCCTTTTTCTTTCACTAATTTATCCATATTAGGCATCGTTACGATCATTGTAATAGTAATAACTATCCATAATAGAAAAGATAAACTTCTCCAATTTTTTAGCTTACTCATTTTAATCATCTCCCGTTATGAAAATCACATTGGAATGAAAATTCATTCCTATTATTTTATTTTTTCGGAATGAATGTTCATTCCTGTCCTTATAACGCTATAGAATCAAATGATTCTAATAGCATTCCAACAACTTTCTTCCAATTCTTTTACTAACTCTTCTGTATATTCTAATTGCCCTGTTTCCATTACTTTAATTAATTTTTCAATCGGTTGATATACAATGATAATTAAAGCAATTGGTGGTAATGGACGAAGAAAACCTTTTTCGATTCCATCTTCAATCAAGTCCATAAAGAAACCCATAAAGTCCTCGAATATTTCATTACTATTTTCATCGAGAAAATAACTATCACAGTGAGAATTTGTAAAAAGAAAAGCATCTGCATTTTGTCTCGCAAATTCAAATAAACGGTTGTATGTATGACTAAACTGTTCACGAATATTTGCATTGACTGGAAAGTCGGTTTTTATTAATTCCGATAGTTGTAAAACACTTTTCGTAAATAAAGAATTAACTAGTGCCTCTTTATTTTCAAAATAGCGGTAAATCGTACCTGCCCCTACTTTTGCTTTTTCAGCAATCATCGGAATTGTTGTACCATCATATCCTCTTTCTGCAAAAAGTTGTATTGCCGCATCAAAAATATCCTCTTGTTTGTTTTTAGCCATTTTTCCACCTCAAATTTCAGGAATGAAAATTCATTCCGTTTTTAATTATAAATTAGATGCGCTAAAAGTCAAGAGTGTGACAAAGCTAATGTAGCATTTATTAACGAAGACACTCAATTAGTTTAGTCATATATTCTTTTGAAATACCCCTTCAAATAATTCCTTTGTATCATCATGTCTTAAAGCTTTCGATACATTCTATTTTCCCCCCTAAAATAATGATTTGACTTTAATTAATAGAAAAGTACTATAATAACTGTTTTTCATTATAGTACTTTTCTAATCACACATTGCACAGTGCATTAATTAAAAGAAATCACAAATAAATGCTTCACGTACCGGAACTATATTCTCAAACGCTTGTATTTCCTCTTTACTTCCGCTAATGAATTCCAATTCATTAAGTTCTAACGGACGCTTGTAGCCGAACATTATTGTAGATAGTGCATTTATATCCAGCCTAATTCCTTTATCTATTGTTTCTTCTACAATTGTTATTTCATGATTTGCAAGTCTCACTGTTACGTTATTCCACGGAGCAAATGCGTCTGTAATGTGTAGGATCACTTCTTGCTGTACATTGTTCCAGTTCAACTCATATTGTTTTAAGAACTGCTCCACATCTACAATTCTGCCCATAAAATATGGCTTTATTTCTGCCTTCACGCGTGGCTCTTGGAGTGTATATAATAACGGTTCGTTTTCACTAACTGTCATTTCAAGTTCTTTAATCATAGAATCATGCTGGCAAATAAAGTTCCACAGACCATTTCGCGCTTCATTATGCAGTGGAATAAATTCTTCTACTGTCATTTTGTTGTTTTCAATTTTATATAACATGTAGCCAGCAGCCATTTTATTTTCATCGTAATAAATCGCTAATGTTAAGTCATCATAAACAACTTGTAACCACCATTTTTCATCGCGAACTAGCATACCGGAAAAACGTTCTGCAAATGCTTCATAAAGCTTCTCGACCTCTTTTGGGTGATTTTCTTTATTGAAACGTTTCACAGTACCATTCACTTGTTTCTTCATAACTAAATCACTCTTTGTCATATGACATACAAGGAGATTCGCACAAAGTTCCCAGCCGAATTTACGATAAAATGCAACAGCAAATGGATGTAGCATTGATACTGTATATCCGTCATTTTTCATCGTTTGAAGTGAGTGTTGAAGTAATTCTTTTACATACCCGCTTCTTCTATACTCTGGATACGTCGCTACCCCTGCAACGCCTCCCATTTTAAATTTCTCTTTGCCTATGTATATATGAAACGGAATAAGATGCAGTTTTGCTGCTACATCTTCACCTTCCATAATACCGTATATTTCATGACTTTCTTTCATCTTTGTAAGTTGTTGTTGCAATCGTTCCTCATCAACTTTATATTGAAAAGCGTATTCCGATAAGCGTAATGCTTCTCTAAATATATCTTCTTTTAATTGTATAACGTTCATATATTTCTCCTCCATTCCTTGTTTGAATTGTACCATAATTCTCAATATTCCAGTGCGGTGAATGAAATTATATGGACCTAACGACACGAATCCAATATAAAAAGCAGATACATCCCGTATCTGCTTTTTATTGCTTTTTATTGCTTTTTATTGCTTTTTATTGCTTTTTATTGCTTTATTTTGCTAACTTTTGAAGTTCTTCGAAGAATGTAGGATATGATACGCCTACTGCTTCTGCGTCTTCAATTGTTGTTTTTCCTTCTGCTAGACAGCCAGCAATTGCAAGCATCATTCCGATGCGGTGATCACCGTAACTATTTACTGTATTGCCTTTTAGTGCTGATTTTCCGTAAATAATCATGCCGTCATCAGTTGCTTCTATGCGAGCTCCTAGTTTCGTTAACTCCGCAACAACTGTATCGATACGGTTCGTTTCTTTAACTTTTAATTCGTGCGCATCTTTAATTACTGTAATTCCTTCTGCTTGCGTTGCCGCTAAGGCGATAACAGGAATTTCATCGATTAATCTTGGGATAATATCTCCGCCAATTTCAATTCCTTTTAATGAAGATGTTTCGATCGTAATGTTTGCTGCTGGTTCTGATGATCCTTCGTTAATTGGCTCTACAGTGAACGTAGCACCCATTTTCTCTAAAACATCAATAATACCTGTACGAGTTGGGTTCATCCCTACATTTTGTAATACTAGTTTACTATTTGGAATGATTGCGCCTGCTACTAAGAAAAATGCTGCTGATGATACGTCACCTGGTACTTGAACGTCTGTCGCTGTTAACTTCTGTCCACCTGCAAGTTTCACTGTTTTTCCCTCACGAATTACTTTAACGCCAAAGGCTTCAAGCATTCTTTCCGTATGATCGCGTGAAATATGTGGTTCTGTAACAGCTGTTACACCTTCTGCACGAAGACCTGCAAGTAAAATAGCTGACTTTACTTGCGCACTTGCTACAGGTGAAGTATATTCAATTGCTTTTAAATCTCCACCACGTATTGTTAACGGTGTAAACGTCCCTTCTTCGCGGCCATCAATGTTTGCACCCATTTGTTTTAATGGATTTGTAACACGTTTCATCGGTCTTTTTGCGATAGATGCATCACCTTGTACGCAAGAGAAAAATGGTGTATTTGCCAAAATTCCTGACATTAAACGTATTGTTGTACCAGAATTACCAACATCTAATACAGCTTTTGGTTCTTGTAAGCCTTCTAATCCTTTACCAACTACAGTGACTTCATCACCATTTTGCACGATTTCTACTCCCATTTCTTTAAAACAAGAAATTGTACTTAAACAGTCTGCGCCGGGCAAGAAACCTTTAATTGTTGTTTTTCCTTCTGCAATCGCGCCGAACATGACAGCGCGGTGTGAAATGGATTTATCTCCTGGAATTGTAATAATACCTTTTAATCCGTTATTAACAGGTTCTATTGTTCTTTCCTTCATGTTTTCACCTTCTCATTTAAATTGTTTCATAAGTTTGGTATTTTTCTTCTTTAAGCGCTAGCTTTGCTTTCATACGATCTTCTTCTCTTTGGAAGCTAATACGTAATACCCCAAGCAACCCTTCACGTGCTTCTAATATTTGCAAGTTCGTAATACTAATTTCTTCGCGTGCCAAAATACTCGTAATATGAGCCAATGCCCCTACTTTATCTAAAACATCAACGTATAAGTCGTGATAGGCAGGAATTGCCCCTCTCTTTCGTACTGGTAAAGAGTCACGATATTCTTTCGCGTCTGCAAAATAGTTTTGAATCTCGCCTGCATCTCCGGTAGAAACTGTATCATATAAATCTTCCATTTCAGAGATCCACTCTTTTAATAATACCATTAAATGCTCGCGATTTTGTCTAACAATATCACTCCACATTTTTGGGCTACTAGATGCGATACGTGTAATGTCTTTAAACCCTCCGGCAGCTAGTTGATGAATGAGCGGATTATCTCCTGCATGTTTCTCCACTTGCTTTACTAATCCAGCTGCGATAAGATGTGGAAAATGACTAACGATCCCTGTTACATAATCATGTTCCTCTGTATTTAGAACGAGAAAATGAGATCCTGTTCCTTGTAACCAACGCTTTAGTTCTTCCACATGTTCATTTGGCACATGATTCATCGGCGTTAAAATATAAAATGCATTTTCAAATAAATGTGCTTTTGCACTTTCAACTCCCGTTTTATGAGAACCTGCCATCGGATGTCCACCAATGAAAGAAACTTCCTTTGAAAATAAAGCTTCCGCTTCATTCATGATCGTCCCTTTTGTGCTACCAACATCTGTTACAATAACATCTTCTCTTAAACGAAATGACGCTAATTTGTGTAATAACTTCTTCGTTTCTTCAACTGGAGAAGCAAACACAATTAAATGCGCCTCTTCACATGCATGCTGTAAATCTACTGCTACTTCATCTACTACATGTAATTCTTTTGCACGCTCTACTTGTTCTTGAAATATATCATAACCTGTTATCGTTACATCGTGCTCTTTCTTAATTGCTAATGCGAGAGAGCCTCCGATTAAACCAGTTCCAATTAAAACTACCTTTTTACGCATTTTCCTCATCTCGAGACTTTCTTTTTTTATTTTCAAAGTGTTGTTTTAACACTGAAATCACTCCTTCATTTTGCTCCCTTGTTCCGACTGTAATACGGACACCATTTGGGAACGGACGAATAATAAATCCTGCGTGTGCACAAGCTTCATAAATCTCCCCAGCATTCTCAACTGGCAAGAAGATGAAATTTGTTTGCGATGGATAAAACGGAATTTCATTTTCCTTACAAAAGCTTTCGTATTGTTGTAATCCCTCTGTATTCACACGAACTATTTCCTCAATAAACTCGTCATCACCAAAAGCAAGCGTCGCTGCTTTTTGCGCTAATGAAGATACGTTAAATGGCAAACGTACGACATTTAATTTCTCGATTAGCTCTTCCGATCCAATTGCATATCCAACGCGAAAAGAAGCTAATCCGTACGCTTTAGAAAATGTTCTAAGTACAAGAATGTTTTTATGTTTTTCTAAAAGCGGTAATGTCTCCGGGAAACCTTTTGCTGTTACGTATTCATAGTACGCTTCATCAATGACAATTAACGTATTTTCACTAATACCTTCAATAAATTGAGTCAATTTTCGATCATTCACATATGTTCCTGTCGGGTTGTTCGGATTACAAATCCATACGATTTTCGTATTATTATTTATTGCTGACGAAATTTCGTCTAAATCGTATACACCGTTATTTAAAGGGATTTCTTTCACTTCACAACCTTCAATAATTGCATGATGACGGTACTGCGGAAATGTTGCACCAGCCGTTACGATGTTATCTCCTACTTTAAGTACTGCACGGCTTATTATTTGAATGACTTCATCTAAACCACTACCGCAAAGTATTTGTTCCATTTGAACATGTAACTTATTTGCAATTGTTTGACGAAGCGCTATAGCACCTCCGTCAGGATATAAAGCATGTTCCAACCACGATTTTTGCAACTCATCTAAAACACGTGGTGAGCAGCCGAATGGATTTTCATTTGATGCTAATTTCACAAATGAATGATCTCCGTACACTTCTTTCATTTGTTCAGGTGATTTACCTGGTGTATATGGTTGTAATGATGAGAGTTGATCTTTCACTTGCATGTTAAAACCACCTTTTTATTAAAATTCTTTTGCATATTTATTATGTTGCGTAATGTTTTGCTGAATTAAATCCATACGATCTTTTCCGAATTGTTCGACTAGTGCATGTGCAAGTTCCCATGCTATAACAGATTCAGCTACTACACCTGCTGCTGGTACTGCACAACTATCAGATCTTTCAATACTCGCTTGGAATGCTTCTTTCGTATCAATGTCAACACTTGCTAACGGTTTGTATAATGTAGGTATTGGCTTCATAACACCTCTTACGACAATTGGCATTCCTGTTGTCATACCGCCTTCTAAACCGCCGGCATTATTCGTTTTTCTCGTGTATCCATTTTCTTCATCCCATAATATTTCATCGTGTACTTTACTTCCTGGCTGTCTTGCTGCTTCAAAACCAACGCCAATTTCAGCACCTTTAAATGCATTAATACTCATAATTGCACCAGCAAGTTTTGCATCTAATTTACGATCGTAATGAACGTAACTACCGACGCCAATCGGCATACCTTCTGCAATGACTTCAACAATACCGCCGATTGAATCTCCGCTACTTTTTGCGTTATCTATCGCATCCATCATCTCTTGTTCTACTTCTTTATCTAAACATCGAACTGGTGAATTTTCAGTAATCGTTTGAATTTCTTCTATTGGTAAGTTTGAAATTCGTTTCGCTTGTACCCCACCAATTTCAAGAACATGCCCTGCAATTTCTACGCCTAATTCTTTCAAAATTTGTTTTGCAACTGCACCAGCAGCTACACGAACTGTCGTTTCTCTTGCAGATGAGCGCTCTAGTACGTTTCTTATATCACGATGTCCATATTTAATTGCGCCGTTTAAATCCGCATGTCCTGGACGTGGTTTTGTAATTGTACGTTTCATATCTTTACTTTCTTTTTCCGAAATTGGCTCTGCACCCATTACTTTCGTCCAATGTTTGAAATCATCATTTTTAACGATTAACGTTATTGGTGAGCCAAGTGTCATCCCATGACGAACACCACTTACAATTTCAACTGTATCAGTTTCTATTTGCATACGTCTTCCGCGTCCGTGTCCTTTTTGTCTTCTTAATAATTCTTTATTAATATGTTCCGCTGTTAATGTTAAACCTGCTGGTACACCTTCTAAAATAACTGTTAACTGCGGTCCATGTGATTCTCCAGCTGTAATGTATCTCATTTCTCTTGCCCCTTTACTATTTTTTTGTACAAAAATGTCCCTACTGAGCGCTCAGTAGGGACGAAGTTTATCGCGGTACCACCCTAGTTGTAGACAACTAGCGTCTACCTCTCTTCTTCTGTAACGATCGTTTGACCGTCTTTCCCTCCAAAAGTTGGCGGAAAAGATGCTCCAAGGCTGTAATTCATACTTATCTTTGTACTGATTCACACCGACCATCAGCTCTCTTTAACAGTGAGATAAGCACTACTGTTTCCTCTTCAGCGCATATATGATATGGAATTAAGATAATTTATTTTTGAAACCTTTTAACTCATCCATGAATCTATGGAATTCTGGAATATCCATTTGTTGTGCAGAATCTGATAATGCAACTGCTGGGTCTGGGTGTACTTCAGCCATTACTGCATCTGCACCAATTGCAAGTGCTGCTTTCGCTGTTGGTAATAATAAATCTCTGCGTCCAGTTGAATGCGTTACGTCAACGATTACTGGTAAATGTGTTTCTTTCTTTAAAATCGGTACTGCTGAAATGTCTAATGTGTTACGTGTCGCTCTTTCGTATGTGCGGATACCACGCTCACATAGAATAATTTGGTCGTTACCTTGTGCAATGATGTACTCAGCTGCGTTAATGAACTCATCAATTGTTGCTGCTAATCCACGTTTTAATAATACTGGCTTGTTAACTTTACCTACAGCTCGTAATAAATCGAAGTTTTGCATGTTACGTGCACCAACTTGAATTACATCAACGTAGTCTAGCGCCATTTCAACATCGTTCGGATTTAAGATTTCACTAATGATCGCTAAGTCGAACTCATCTGCTACTTGACGTAAAATTTGTAATCCTTCTACTCCTAAACCTTGGAAATCGTATGGAGATGTTCTCGGTTTGAAAGCACCACCGCGCATTAATTTTAGGCCTTGGTCTTTCATCGCTTGCCCTACTTGGCGAACTTGCTCTAAGCTTTCTACCGCACAAGGTCCCATGATGAACGTTTGTGTTCCGTTTCCAATCAATTCACCTTTTACATTAACGATTGTATTTTCTTGTTTCTTTTTACGTGATACTAGTAATGCTTTACGGTTATCATCTTCTTGTAATTCTAAGCTAGCTTTGAAGATTGTTTTGAAAATGTGTTGAACTGTTGACGTTTCGAATGGTCCTTCGTTATGCTCTGCAATCATATCAAGTACTTCACGCTCACGTACTGGATCAAAACGTTTCGTACCTTGTACTTGCTTTTGCTCCCCAATTTTTTGAACGATTTCACCACGTTTGTTTAAAAGGTGTAATAGTTGTAAGTTAATTTCATCTACCTGTTTACGTAATTGATCTAATTCATGATTTGCCATTTGGAAATCCTCCTCTAATGTTTAAAAAGTATAGTAAGAGAATGAAAAATTCTCTATTTTCTGAACTGATAAATTATACAAAATTTAAGTGGAATCGATACCTCTTCTTATTTTAAACGAATACTTACTATAAGGACACTATCAACTCAATCAAAACCCACTTTTTTGTACAAAAAATCCCTACTGATCCAATCAGTAGGGACGATATTTATCGCGGTACCACCCTAGTTGTAGACTTATTTCGTCTACCTCTCTTCATTGTTAACGATCATCTGACCGTCTTTCCCTTCATAAAGACAATACTATCTTTACTACGAAAAAGATGCTCTAGGACTGTAATTCGCTCTTGTTTTTGTACTGGTTCGCACCAACCACCAGCTCTCTGTTACAGGGAAACAACAACTACTGCTTTTCCTTTCAACGCATATATATTTAATTTTCAAGTTAGACCACTAAAATACAAAAAGTCCCTACTGAATAAATCAGTAGGGACGATATTTATCGCGGTACCACCCTAGTTGTAGACTAACTTTCCGTCTACCTCTCTTCACTGTTAACGATCAATTGACCGCTTTTTCTTCATAAAGACAATACTATCTTTACTACGAAAAAGATGCTCCAAGACTGTAATTCATGATTATCCCTGTACTGGTTCACACCAACCACCAGCTCTCTGTTACAGTAAGACTAACCACTACTGTGATCTCTTCATTGCACTTTGTTTATTCAAATGTTTTTGAAATTGAATAAGTATGATTCGTATTATAGAACGCTTTTCAAAACACTGTCAACAACTTTTTATATATTTTTTAAAATTCCACTTCCGCCCTACATTTCTTCTTGTAAATTCTCCATAACAATTCCGATGCGAATTATCTCATTATCTATTGTATTTAGTACATTTTTTTCTACTCCATACCGAGATAATACTTCTTTTATTTGAATGATTTCCGTTTCAAGTAAATCGGCTTCCTGAAGCGTTTGTAGTAAAGTGAAAAATACATTTGCATACAATTCTTTATACATTTTTATACGCTCTGTCTTTTCAAGTATTTCATTAAATAACTGTTTTAACTCCGTTTGATTCCCTTTTCCACCCACGTCCGAAAATGATTTACATATTATCGATAATCCTCTTTCTACTATTTCATCCATAAATAAAATAATACGTAAAAGCATTACATATTCTCTAGCTGTAATTTCACCCATTTTCGGTCGCTCTCGCAAAAATATACTGAGCCACGCTACCCAAAATTTTTGTTGTTCTTTTGCACTTAACGTTTTGACGTAATAGCATAAAAACTGCATAAATTTAATTTTATTTTCTTCATTTTCTTGTATAAGCAACGGGTATAACCAATCTGTTTTTTGCTCCCAATACAGTACACATTTAATAAATACAAAACTAAGCCATTTCAAGAAAGCTTCCCTCGTATGCGGATGCAATACTTCCAAATGTTCTACTGCATACTTAATAAATCGCTTCATCTCTGTAAATAAAGGTAAATTGATTTGCGTGTAACATAAGCCTGCCCAGGCATATTTCGTAATCTCATTTTCCTTCTTTAAATCTAAGTACGGTAACAAATATTTTCGGCACCACTGCTTCTCAATATGATAAAGAAATGTAATATCTGCTACTAAACGCGCTAACATGTAATTTGTCCGCTCTGAACTAACTCTTACTTGTTCTTCAAATAAAAATAAATATTCATACACGTTACGATCGTATAAATGATCATATGATAACAGTTTTAATAATACAGCTGTCATTTTCCCAACAGGATGCTGGATCGATTCATTGTAAAAATCTTGTTTTCCAAGCTTAAAATCTGTATCACTTTTCATTACTTGAGGGAATACCGAAAAAGCAAACCGTTTCACATTACGTATGCTATTTTCCTCTAACTCTTCTAATCGATTACTAATTTCATATAGAAAGCTACTAATTAACCAATGAAAAGCAGTATTTCTAACAAATTTCTGCAATAGCGGAATAACTTTTTGGATTTGTTCATTTGTCAGTCCTCGGTTATTTCGCCACTCTCTAATACAAACAAACCATACTTCATTACTTATTTCGTGCATGCTAACTAATTGGTAAGCAAATGAAATACTCCATTCTGTATTCAATTTACATGCTTTCGATAACATCTCTAAAAAATGACGTTGCTCAAAAACACCGTCTTGAGAAAATTGACGAACTTGCTTCATAATTTCATCGTCTTTCAGCTGTAATAATCCATCAGCAGTTACGTTACAAGTAATACTTTGTTCCGTGGTTTCTTTCTTTTGTACGCTGTATCGATCAGAATGGAAGTGAGGATGCTTTTGCTTCATTACCTCATAACCTTTCGCTGTAGAGGGACTATTGGAATCACAAGTGAATAATAAATCTAACACGAAACAAACATCAAACGCCCTCTCCTCTGCAAGGTCCTTCAGTACTATTTGAATGACTTCTTCTTTTGTTTTTTCTAAAGAAGATGCGAAATGATTTTTTATAAGCTGAAAAACTTCGTGTTTATAGGTGACATTTAAAAGAAGTCCTTCCTGAAACAACCATTTCATTTTGTCATCGGCGCTAACGAATATATTTTTATTTATCGCATCAATTGCAATTCGGGTCTGAAGCACGCTGTTTGCTTCTATCATTTCTGTAATATAATAATTTGCTTTTTTCTCATTATTTTCACATAAATAAGCTAAACACTCTTTTACAATTTGAATTAAAAAGGCAAGATCATTTTGCTGAAACTCTTTTTCAACATTTTCCTTACCCTTTTTTTTCAATGCCGTTTGTCGTAGTGATAGCATTCGCATCTTTTCTATTCCCATCATCATAATTGGTACGGCGTAATAGGAAATATGAGGTTTCATCTTCTCATTCCAAATTTGCTCCACATAAGAAAATGTAGACACTGGTAAGCGACTCGATTCCTCAAGTTCTATTGATTCTTGCGTACCATTTCCCCATTTTCTCTCCCGCTTCAACTTAAGCTTCCCATCCAAAATAAACGTTAGTAATAATAATGCAATTTCTTTATGCTCAGGAAAAGAACATTTTTGTAGTAAGTAAGAAATTTTTTCAATTGATTTACTATCTTTTTCAGCTGTTTCTAGTAAAAGAAGTGTCCATCTTGCAAACAACAACGGATCCATCTCAATTTTCGTCTCGTTTAAGTAGCTACAAATTGTTCTCCAAAATAACGGAGATAGTTTAGAATGATTTTTAAAAATTAACTGAAATAATTCTTTTTGATGACTAAAAAGAAATTGTTCCACTAACCATTCTGCAAGTAGTTCATCTACCTCATTATAGTTTGATGTAACTAAAAATAAATTTTGTAATTTCCCTTCTGCTTCAAGCCATTCCACCCATTCATAATCATGAGCAAATTCAACAAAGTAGCGGACTGTTTCAATTTTTTTTATTGATTGTTTTATGTATGATAATTGTTCCTGCTCTACTGATGGTGGAACTGTTACTATGTCACGAATACGCATTCGTTTTGTAATATAATTATCTCCCATTAATTCCGCCCATCGCTTCACTGCTTTAACAAGAGATTGATGATTATTACCTTTATTCGGATATACAATCGGCCGTATTCCTAAATGCTCCCAGTGGTACGTATTTTCCCCTTGTGCAACAAATGCATAACGCCTTGTACTTGGTGGTAAACCAGTCGCTAAATATTTCATTACTGGGTCATTATGGCTATATCCAACGAATAAAACGGTATAATTCGAGAATAAATCAACTAAAAATCTTCTTGCCCATCCTTCCGTCAAGTAAGCCCTTCCAAAATCACCATCTGTTAAAATTAACGCTTCTTTCTCTTGTTCTATATTTCCATGTATGTAGGCGAGTCCTTTAAACGCTCTACCTGTAGGTAATGCAGGTGCATAATATACGTTAAATTCTCTATTCATTTCTTTCATCGCAGTTGTAAAATGTCGATCAAAATTTGTCGTTACAATGCGGACTTCTGTATCTAAAGGAAACAACCTTGGAATCGCATAATGAAGCGGATTTGGCTTTGACTTTTCAGTATGAACTAAATCTCTTGCCACCTGATGTACATCTTTTGTTTTCGCAATTTTACCAAGATAATAATCATGAGGTTCTGTTATTTCACGCGTTTCTACATATAACGTTTTCGCAATTTCATCAACTAGATCATCAAAATTCGGTAAGTTTGATTTCCCTTTCATAGAAACTCCCGCTCCAACAAATAGTACTAACTTTCCTTGTTCAAGATGATCAATTAACTCCTCTGGAATTTCTACTTCTGAAGTAATCCACATCATGGATTCCCCCTTACCTAAAAATGTCATATACTCTCATTTTACTATAACATTTTTTCTTTGTTTTTTTAATATTTAGACAAAAAACGAACGTGAAAAAGTTTTATGTAAATATATTCGTTACAATGTATGAACTCCTAAATTTATTGTAAAACTATGTATAAATCGGAGGTGTAAATATTGAATGGTTTTACTGTAGTACTTATCAAATTTATATCGTGCATTATCGCATTTAGTATTGGACTCGCTTTATTTTTCCCTGCAACGTTCGTCCAAATTATTTCATTTAGTCTCTTTGTTACAATCGTTTCCTATATGTTCGTCGATAAAATCATATTAAACCGAATAGGTAATACCGGTGCCATTATGTCGGATTTCTTACTAACGTATTTAAGCGTATGGATTTTCGGTAATATTTTATTAGACAATTACATGCAAATTGCATGGGGGAGTTTCCTTTCCGCTACTGTCTTTACATTATCTGAAGTAATCGTTCATCGCTTTTCTAACTCACACACAAGGCACAACAACGATAACATTCATATTAATCGCCGCTTTGCATATGGTACGGAATTTGCTGAAGAACAGAATGTATTGGATAAAGATAAGAAGAAATAACATTTTGATGCAGGAGCGCCCTTTTTAATTATGTGGTGCTCCTTTTTTATGTTTTCATTATGGTACGTGAAATTACGTGAACGATTATTTCAAAATATTGATTTACCGACAATATTCAACTCTACTTCTTATAATAAAAAAACTGCCTCTTATTTAGAGGCAGTCACTTTCAAATCTTTTAACGCGACAACATTAGCAAACGCTCCAAACACTACATTATGATGCTTTACAATGTCTTCCGCACGTAACACGTCTGTATGAAACGTACTATGTGCATCACTCACTAACGTTACTTTATACCCTTCACTAAACGCTCTTCGCGTTGTCGTATCCACACAGTACTCTGTTTGCATTCCTGAAATAATAACGTGTTCAATGCCTTTTTCTTGTAATACTTCGTTTAAGTTTGTCTTATGGAAAGAATCTGGCGTCGTCTTTTCAACGATACGATCCCCTTTTTGCGGAGCAATCGCCTCATGCACTTTCCAGCCCTCTGTACCTTTTTCTAACGGATGATCTTTTGGTCCGTTATGTTGTACATAAATAACTGGAATATCATTTGAACGACATTCCCCAATAAGCTCTTGCAATATTTCTAAAAACTTTTCCCCATTATGTACTGGCATTCCTGCTGTATACATACCTGCTTGCACATCAATTACTATTAAAGCTTTTTTCATTTCCCGCAGCTCCTTTTATTTGTATTCCACCATCCAACAATCTTCTAATTTCCCCTCATGCAGTTCATGTTCCTTTAAAATCTTCACCTTTTTAAATCCGCATTTTTCATAACATTTTAACGCGCGTTCATTATTTACTTTCGGGTCCATTGCGATTACTTCTGCTCCCGTGTTCTCCATAATATATGTAATTGCTGCCTGAACTAGTTTCGTTCCAATTCCTTTTCCCCAATAATTCGGTTCTCCGATAAATTGATCCATTCCCCATACATGTTGTGATTCTTCATAGCCATATAATGTTTTCCACTCAGAATCAACTGGATACATTTGAATATAACCAATTGGCACATCATCAAACTCTATTAAGCATCTTTTTTCATGACTATTTGGATTATGTATAAAATAATCCAGTACCATTTCTACAGATTGCGGATTATCTCGTCCTTCGTAATACTGTAGGACTTTTGGGTCTGTTAACCATTTTGAAATGATTGGTGCATCCACATCTATTACGTACCGAACCGATACATGATCTTTTTGAAATAACATATAGTACCTCTTTTTAATTATTTATATTTTTTCTTGTTTTAAAATCTTTCATTGCACCTATTAGTGCGTATGGTAACAATGTAATTGCAAAAAGAGCAGTAAATAAATTAAAATGTGGGATTTTATATGGAGTGAACCATTCCGTAAAAAATTGAGACTGTAAAACTCCATTTAAAAATTCTCCACTAGGTTTAAAGTTTGGTGCCCATGCAATCACCTCACAAATAATAAATAATAATTGAACAATTATAAATGTCCCTAGATACCGAAACCATTTCCGTTTCCAAATCGGCTGCACCTTATTAAATTTATCTTCCATCTTGCCCCCACCTTTTTTTTCTATCATATTAATTATACACTTTTCATGGTTTATTTGTTAAAATTTTCTATATAATCATTCACGCTGGAGGATACATTATGTCTAATCCTATACTTAATTCAACTTTAATCATTCTAGTACAGATTTAGCAATGAATTTCACTAAATCAAAACAATAGAAGTCAGCCTCGATTAAGAGAACTGACTTCTATTTGAATAACTATAATTATTATAAAACTTTTACTTTAACAGTTTGTCTTCCCCAATTCATAGCTTTACTTTTGGAACCCATTAAAACATCAATACGATTTCCTTTAATAGCACTTCCAGTATCACCAGCAATTGCTTCTCCATAACCTTCTACCCATACTTTAGATCCTAATGGGATTACTTTTGGATCTACTGCAATAATTCTCATATTCGGATTAGCCGTTAAATCATGCCCCATCGCAGTTAAAACGCGTCCACCATATGTACCATTTTCACTTGGATCAGCAGTATATGCTGTCGCTACTACCGTTAATTCACGTTTAGCAGACTGTATGTTATTTTTAGCCTCTTCTTTTGCTTTTGCTTCTTCCTTAGCTTTTGCTATTTCTCTTGCTTTCTCTTCTTCTTTAGCTTTTGCTATTTCTCTTGCTTTCTCTTCTTCTTTAGCTTTTGCTATCTCTCTTGCTTTCTCTTCTTCTTTAGCTTTTGCTATCTCTCTTGCTTTCTCTTCTTCTTTAGCCTTTGCTATTTCTCTTGCTTTCTCTTCTTCTTTAGCTTTTGCTTCTTCTTGGGCTTTCACGTCTTCTTTAGGCTTTACTACTTTTTGTACTTTCGTTTCTTCCTTAGGCTTTACTACTTCTTGTACTTTCGTTTCTTCCTTAGGCTTTGCTACTTCTTGTACTTTCACTTCTTCCTTAGGTTTTGCTACTTCTTGTACTTTCACTTCTTCCTTAGGTTTTGCTACTTCTTGTACTTTCACTTCTTCCTTAGGTTTTGCTACTTCTTGTACTTTCACTTCTTCCTTAGGCTTTGCTACTTCTTGTACTTTCACTTCTTCCTTAGGCTTTGCTACTTCTTGTACTTTCACTTCTTCCTTAGGCTTTTTTGCTACTTCTTGTACTTTCACTTCTTCTTTTGCTTTTACTATCTTTTGTGCTTTAACTTCATCCTTAGCTTTAATCGTTTTTTGTACTTTCGCTACTTTCTTCGTTTTCTCTTCAGCTTTCTTTTCAACTGGTGCTGTACTTGATAGGAAAGAAACATTTGCATAAGCTGTTTTTCCTTTATACTCAAATTGTAGCCATCCATCTTTTACTTGATGCGTTGATTCAATTACATCATCTTTTTTCAGTCTACCAAGAACTTTTGATTCTGTGTTTGATTCAGAACGTACATTTAACAAATCTGCTGTTACATGGTAAATATCTTTTGTAAACTCCGAGCTTACAAATACTTCTTTACCATTCAACTCAATTTTTGACCAGCCATCTTCGGTATTTATGACTTTTAATTCTTGTCCCTCCTTTACTTTTTCGACAACTTTTGATTCCGTAGTCGGTTTTTCACGTACGTTGAGTACATCTGCTGTTACGATCGTTTCTGCGATAGCAGTTGTGGTAAAAGCCCCCAATCCAAAAACTGTTGCTGTTGCTGCGCCAATTATTTTTTTCATATTAGCCTCCATTATTTTTTTGAATTCTATCAAATGCCTCCATAAAATTAGGAAAGCATTTGTAACAGTATATTAATACGACTTAATATACTGCTATTAAAATTCCTTACTCCAATACTATCAAATTCTCATTTTTAATTCTATATATTATAAATCTCACTATCTTCTATAAATTCTTCTTACTAAATAGTTGTCACAATTCCTGCCAAAAACAAACTTACGATTGCTAAAAATTTTGTGCCGACTATAGCCCCTCTTAAATGAAACTTATAATCTTTATATCCCTTCATGCCTTCTGTACTAGGAATAACAACAAATCTTGGGGTAATCCAGCAAAAGATTAGCCAATCCAGTATAAACAAATCGACTAAATTAAAAATCATTAAAATACCAAAAGTATGTAAATAGGCATCAATATATAATAATTTTTCATGTTTATGTAATATATATGTAGAAACGAAAGGAGTACCGAAAAGAATAGCATTATATGCAATGTTAAAGTAGATTGTTTGCTTTTTTTCATGAATCGATTTTGGAAAAACTACCTTTTGAATATCTTTCGGATATTCAGTTAACGAAAGACGAGGATTATAATATAAAGATCCTAAAATAATTACGGATAATACAATAGACATAATGACACCAACGTACATCATTTGCTCAAATGGATTCATATGCTACATTCACCTTTTTCTTTAATTACTATGTTGCTCCTTTACTTAATTACACATTGTATGCTCATAAATAACCAAAAATTAATACCACCTTCAACACCCAATCAAAATTCTTGCACTGCAAAAACAATTTTTATAAAGTGACAGCCTAATTAGTTAAGTTAGGATTGGTGAAAACTATGAAAATAGAACATATTGCAATTTGGGTAAATGATTTAGAATTAATGCGTTCTTTCTATACGAAATACTTTAATGGTAAATCGAACTCTTTATATCATAATGAATTGAAACAATTTGAATCTTATTTTATTACGTTCGAATCTGGAGCAAGACTTGAAATTATGCGTAAAAAAGGTATAGAAAACGAGCCTAACCTTAACATAACTGGCTATGCTCATATGGCTTTCTCTGTCGGTAGTGAAGAACGCGTAAATGAATTAACTACAACATTAAAAAATGATGGTTATCCTTTATTAAATGGACCACGTTTCACTGGAGATGGCTATTACGAAAGTGTGATAAGCGATCCTGAAGGTAATCAAATTGAAATTACGATTTAATTTATCTTTTTTCTGAAGAACAAATGAAAATTAGTTTGGAGGAGTATTATACAAAAGCTAAATTTGAAGAAACAGATTTTAATTTATCTTTCCAGCTCGTATCCAATAAAGAAGTAATGGCGCCATGAAAATCATCAACTATTCAGCTGTTATAAAGTATATGATTCATTATGGGATTTGAATGTAATTCAAAAAATGCTTAGGATTTCTCCGAAGCATTTTTTGTATAGGAATAATAAATTTATTCCTTAGCCGTTTAGTCAATGCTTAAACCTATTTCCTCATCTTTTAAATGTGAGAGTGTCCCTATTAATCTAAATAAGCGTCTCATTTCCAAGCTTCCAACTAAACCATCTCCCATGCCCTTCTGTTTCTCCAACCGTTTCACGATATTCATTTCCGTTAATATAATAATCAATATGAAGGTCCCGGTCCCACATGTTGTTATATAGGTGAAATACATCACGTTTTGCGCCGATTTCTTGTATTTGTTTTTCTAACTTATGTTTTATTTGTTCAGGTATTTGATTTGCGACGTGTGTGTGGAAAATACAGATTACAGCATCTTCACTTATTTGTTCAATAATAGATGGAAATAGCTCCACACCGTCACCTTCTATTAATTGAACAGATTCAGTTTTCACTAAAGATGCTGCTTGGTCAAACATTTCAAGTCTTTCTTTATGCTCTGGCCAAATGAGTGCACGTAGCCACAAATAATCTTCATTACTATGTAAATCATTCACATGTAAATCTAGTCCGATTCTTTCTACGACAGATGGACTTTCTTTTAGAAAATGAGGCACATTCTCTCCTCTTATTTCAGAAGTTACATGCACATTCGAGTTTATATTTCCGTATGTTACATCTGTTCCATACGAATAGCTATATTGATCCCAGAACAGTTGTAATCCAGAACTTGTCCCAATTTCAATTAACGCTATTGGTTTTTTCACTTTATTAAATATGTAACAGAAACTTGGGTATAAGTACGCACATCGCCTTACTTCATTCGTTTGAACGAGTTTCGTTTGTAATAAGGTAATGATTTCTTCTCGATACGTTTTACAGAAATCTTTAAAATAATCAAAAGCTTGATTTAAATCCGTATTAGCATTTTCAACTAAGCTACTGTAATACATTTTTAAATGATGTTCTTTCCCTGATAGTAATAAATAATGTACAGCACCTAATAATAAGTTTGGAATTGGTTGGCCTACTTGAGCGTAGGAAGATAGTGTAAGTACTTCCTCATCTTCAGCAATTTTTATTGATAAGTATTCATATAAATCACTTGACCCTTTACATTCCTTTATTGAAAAATTTCGAAATAAGTTTGCAATTTGTTCTTGTGTACGCATTGGTATCCCTCCTTTTCATTTTACAGAATAATCATACTATTATCAGGGGGTAAAATCCCATAAAAAGGTATCCTTTCTACCCATTCTACGATACGTAAGCTTTTTCGGGATAATTTCAAACTGTAATTTTTTTCTATTTATCACCTTAAAAGAGCTTGTTAAATAAGATTTTTGGCGAATAAAACGTTAAATAGTTTAAAATTATCAGATAACACTAGATATTTTAGTCTATTAATTATTATAATAGAGTATGAGATGGTTATACAATTGAGACAAAAAAGGTAAATACCTAGGTGGGGCCTAGGCGGTGTTTCTCTTTTACGGCTTAGACATAGAAAACACCTACTCTTTTTTGCCAATATAGGGGATGGAGAGATTATCATGAGCAACATGCAGCAAAAAACAGACGTTATCTTAATTGGTGCAGGAATTATGAGTGCAACGTTAGGCTCATTACTAAAAGAATTAGCACCTGAATGGGAAATTAAAGTTTTTGAAAAACTCGCAAGTGCCGGGGAAGAAAGCTCTAATGAATGGAATAATGCAGGTACAGGGCATTCTGCGCTATGCGAACTGAACTATACTTCCGAAAAATCTGACGGATCTATAGATATTAGTAAGGCTGTAAAAGTGAATGAGCAATTCCAGCTTTCAAGACAATTTTGGGCATATCTTGTAAAAAGTAAATTAATTCGTAATCCACAAGATTTCATTATGCCTCTACCTCATATGAGTTTAGTACAAGGTGAAAAAAATGTTGAGTTTCTAAAAAACCGTTTTGAAGCGCTTTCAAAAAATCCACTGTTTCAAGGTATGGAATTTTCCGATGCTCCTGAAACATTAAAAAAATGGCTTCCACTCATTATGGAAGGACGTACACCTAACGAACCGATGGCTGCAACGAAGATTGACTCTGGAACAGATGTTAACTTCGGTGCATTAACACGTATGTTGTTTGATTACTTACAAACGAAAAATATCGAACTAAACTACAAACATAGTGTCGAAAATATTAAACGCACGAAAAATGGTTTGTGGGAAGTAAAAGTACACGATATGAATAGTGGTAAAATTGAACATCATACTGCAAAATTCGTCTTTATCGGCGGCGGTGGCGGTAGTCTACCTCTACTACAAAAGACTGGTATTCCTGAATCAAAACATATCGGTGGATTCCCAGTAAGTGGACTATTTATGGTATGTAAAAATCAAAAAGTTGTAGAGCAACATCATGCGAAAGTATACGGTAAAGCTAAAGTTGGCGCTCCGCCAATGTCTGTACCTCACCTTGATACGAGATATATAGACAATAAAAAAGCTTTACTATTTGGACCGTTCGCAGGGTTCTCTCCTAAGTTCTTAAAAACTGGCTCAAACCTTGACTTAATTGGTTCTGTAAAACCAAATAATGTCTTAACGATGTTAGCTGCTGGTGTAAAAGAAATGGGATTAACAAAATACTTAATTCAGCAAGTTATGTTATCTCACGAAAAACGTATGGAAGAATTACGCGAATTCATTCCGAACGCGAAAAGTGAAGATTGGGATATTGTAGTTGCTGGGCAACGTGTGCAAGTAATTAAAGATACTGATGCTGGTGGTAAAGGTACACTTCAATTCGGTACCGAAGTTGTTAGTGCGGCTGATGGATCAATCGCGGCGTTACTAGGTGCATCACCAGGTGCATCTACTGCCGTACACGTCATGCTTGAAGTATTAGAAAAATGTTTCCCAAGCCGCATGGTAGAATGGGAAGAAAAAATCAAAGAAATGATCCCTTCTTACGGCATTTCACTAACAGAAAATCCAAGATTGTTCCAAGACCTTCACACTTCTACAGGTCGTACGCTTGGATTAAATGAAAAAGAAACAGTTCATAATTAATGAAGGAATAAAAAACGTCCGATATATTCGGACGTTTTTTTGTTACTAAAAATTATATTTATCAATATTCTCTTTCGTAAATACAACCCGCTCTGGTAATACGATAATTCCATTTCCTTCTGCTTCATAAGCATAACCTTGGATGGAGTTTGGCTCTACTTTCACTTTTCCGATTCCTTTTACTTCGAAACTATCCCCTACTTTTAACTTCTTCCCTTTTACTACTATTTCATTTGCTACATACGTTGCGAGTGCACCTTGTTGTTTTACGTCCCATAAAACGAACGGTCTTTTGGGTTCACATCAGAATCCCAAGTTAACACCGTCATTCTTTTTTAATATCTATAACACTTTTTTCTACGTACTATTAATCGTTTCAACTGGAATAAACAAAATATATGGCACATATGTTTAAGCAGTGGTCAATTGTTGAAAGGGATGACGCGTATGACACAGCTGAACTTTGAAGAGAATTTATTAACTAAAGTAGCTTGGTACTATTATAAAGACCAATTAACACAACAGGAAATTGCTTCACTTCTTCACATTTCAAGAAATAAAGTTGTCCGATTATTAGATAAGGCGCGCAGTGAAGGTATCGTTACATTTCACGTAAAAGGGACTGGTTTACACTGTTTAAGTATTGAGCGTGACCTAATAAAAAAATTCCATTTAAAAGATGCTTTTATTATCCCTACTCCAATAAACAATTATCACGCTTCTCTCGGAAAAGCTGCTGCACAGTATTTAGAAACTCAGCTCCAACAAGGCGATTTACTCGGCATTGGCTGGGGTGAAACGATTAGCAAAATGCTAGAAAACATTCATTTTGAAACTTCTATTAATCTTTCAATTGTAACGCTAACTGGAGGAGTAAATCACTATCTCCCGAGAAAACAAAACTATTTACACTACATGCAAGGCGATCTTCACATTATCCCTACGCCGTTTCTAGCATCTACAACCGAAATGGCACAAAGGATTCTATCAGAACCGAGTGTAAAAGATATGCTTCATGTCGCTTCACTTGCTCATACGGCAGTTGTTGGTATTGGCGGGATATCTCAAGATGCAACTATTGTAAAAGAAGAAAAATTAACACTACGTGAGATGACATATATTCGTAGTCAAAACGGTGCTGGCGATATTTTAGGGCAGTTTTATAATACGAATGGTGATTTATTAAAGCTCCCACATCATAATCGACTAATCGGTACGCCGCTCTCGATTCTGCGCAAAATGAAACATGTCGTTGGTGTTGCTGGAGGTATAGAAAAGATAGATGCAATTTATGGTGCCTTAAAAGGAAAGTTCATTCATACATTAATTACCGATGAGGAAACGGCCCTCTCCTTATTACGAAAGGATGGTGATTGTTAATGTCTCATTTATTAGCTTTTGATGCTGGTACAGGAAGCATTCGAGCTGTTCTTTTTGATTTACTAGGTACTCAGATTGCGGTCAGTCAAAAAGAATGGGTTCATAAAACCGATCCTCGTTACCCAGGTTCTATGAATTTTGATGTAATAGAAAATTGGAAGCTAGTACAACAATGCACGAAAGAAGTTTTACAAAGAAGTAATGTCTCGCCCTCTTCTATTCTAGCTATTAGCGCTACTAGTATGCGAGAAGGTTTTGTTTTATATGATAAAGATGGGCAAGAAATATGGGCTTGCGCAAATGTTGATGGTCGCGCATCAGCTGAAGTTAGTGAATTAAAAGAAATACGGTCACATCTTGAAGAAGATTTATATACTAGATCTGGTCAAACTTTTTCACTAGGCGCTTTACCTCGCCTACTTTGGATTAAAAAACATGAACCAGACGTCTATAGCAATATTCATTCTTTTACGATGTTAAACGATTGGATTTTATATAAATTAAGCGGCGTGCTGCAAGTCGATGCCTCAAACGGATGTACATCCGGTATTTTTGACCTGCAAAATAGAGTATGGGATAACGATATCGCTATCGAGTGCGGTTTAACATTACCATTTTCAACAACAGTAAATGAAGCGGGTACAGTAATTGGCAATGTCACAAAAGAGTGTGCAGCATTAACTGGATTATGTGAAGGAATTCCTGTCGTCGCCGGGGGCGGAGATGCTCAAATGGCCTCACTCGGAACAGGAGTCGTGAAACCTAATCAAACATTAATATGCGGAGGTAGTTTTTGGCAACAAGAAGTGAATGTTACAGAACCGATAACAGATCCACATGCTGCGATTCGTATAAATTGTCATGTCGTACCTAATCTATGGCAATATGAAACGATTGCCTTTTTCCCAGGCCTTGTTATGCGCTGGTTTCGAGACGCTTTTTGCCAAGAAGAAAAGAAACTTGCTGACAAACTCGGTGTAGATGCTTATGCATTATTAGAAGAACAAGCGAAAGACGTACCGGTCGGTTCACATGGCATTATCCCTACTTTTTCAAACGTTATGAACTACATTTCTTGGCGTCATGCCGCACCTTCTTTTTTAAACTTAAGTTTAGACGCTGACAAATGTGGAAAAAGAGAACTGTTCCGCGCTATTGAGGAAAATGCCGCCTTTGTTACACTTGGCAACTTAAAATTAATAGAAAATCTCACAGGAACATTCCCTTCTGAAGTCGTGTTTGCTGGCGGTGCTGCTAAAGGGAAACTATGGCCACAAATTCTATCAGACGTACTCGGAATACCTGTAAAAGTACCAGTTGTGAAAGAAGCAGCTGCTTTAGGAACTGTGATTGCTGCTGGAGTTGGTGCTGGCATTTATTCATCTATGGAAGAAACTGCTGAACAGTTTGTACAGTGGGAGCACACATTCGAGCCAATTACTGAAAATCACGAACTATATAAAGAGTTCTATGAAACATGGAAAACTGTATATGACAGTCAGCTCTCTTTAGCTGATAAAGGGCTCACCTCACATATGTGGATTGCGCCTGGTGCACTGTAACAGATTACATAAGGGAGTGAAAAGTATGTTAAAAGCGAATGAAAATGACTTCTCCTATCGCTTCGGTGATAACGGGCCGAAATATTTAATACAAGGTCCGAATATTGATCTTGGCCTTGTTGTCATTCAACCTGGGCAGGAGTTTCAAAATCACTATCATACGACGTGCGAAGAAGTATTTTATGCATTAGAAGGTGAAATAGATTTCTATGTAAATAATGAAAGAGTTCCGATCAAACAAGGCGATGTCCTGCAAGTTCGCCCTCATGAATCTCACTATCTTATTAACCATTCTGACAAACCTTTTAAAGCAGTTTTTATTAAGTCACCACATTTACCAAATAAAGATACAGTACAAACGGAAAATCCAACATTAACGAAGGAGTGATTTCAAATGACTTGGGGATTTAAAAATCGATTAAATACAATTTTACCTGATGGCAGAGCGGTTATGTTAGCGATAGATCACGGCTACTTTTTAGGCCCAATTCACGGGCTAGAACAACCACTTGAAACAGTTAAAAACTTACTTCCTTATACGGATTCCCTCTTTTTAACGCGCGGTGTACTTAGCTCCTGTATTCCTGAAAACTGCAGCACACCGATGGTTATGCGTGTATCAGGCGGCGCTACTGTCGTCGGTAAAGATTTAGCGAATGAAACAATTGTTACACCTGTAAAAGAAGCAGTAAAACAAAACGCAATTGGCGTCGGCGTTTCTGTTTTCGTCGGATCAGATTATGAAACACAAACAGTTTCAAATCTCGCAAATGTAGTTTCAGAAGCTCACGATTACGGTTTGCCAGTACTTGGCATTACTGCTGTTGCGAAAGAATTACAAAAACGTGAAGCCCGCTTTCTAGCACTCGCTTCCCGCGTATGCGTTGAAATGGGAGCTGACATTATTAAAACGTATTACTGCGAAGGATTCGAAAAAATCACAAGCACTTGCCCTGCCCCAGTCGTAATCGCTGGTGGTCCAAAACTAGATTCAATTGAAGACGCATTAAACATTACGTACAATGCACTGCAAGAAGGTGCAATCGGCGTAGATATGGGCCGAAACATATGGCAATCTGAACATCCTGCTGCGATGATTCAAGCGATACATGGCATTGTGAAGAATGGATTGAGTGTGAAAGAGGCGCTGGAATTATATGATGATGTGAAAAATTAAAGTAAAAGATAGACTTTTACACTTAAATATATACAAAATCAATATTTACTATAAGGAAAAACCCCTATGTTAGATTACTGAGTAACCTAACATAGGGGCTTTCTTTTACCTTTTTTCGTTCCAGATTTGGTCAGGTCTCTACAGATCACGTACGTTCCAAACAATCACACCACGTTCACCAAACGTACTGTGATGCCGCTTAAACCCTATCTTTTCTAATACCCGGAAAGACGCCGTATTCCAAGCACCTACAGTAGACCAAAGTCTATGGCGACCCGTAGCAATCGCAGCCTCCAGCACGGCTGATGCTGCCTCTGTCGCATAACCATTACGATGAACACTTTGGAACAATTCGTATGCAATCTCCGGCTCCTCAAGCGTGGCACGCCCAATAATTAAGCCACAGTATCCGATGAAATCCCCTTCTTCTCGCCTACGTATAGTAAGAAGAGAAATACCATTTTCAGTTGCTTTCTTGCGCATTTCGATAAGACTGCTACGAACAGAGTCCAGGGATGGCATGTCTACACCACGTTCACCAACTAATTTTCTAAGCCAAACTGCATCGGATTCCTCCCACATATTCAGGTCGAGTCGTTCCGTTTTTAACTGGAACGCCATATCTTTAAATACAGCTGTCATAGCGGTAACCTCCTAGTTATATCACTGTACTACTTATAATAGTTTCGTACTTTACCATATGGGAAACCTGCTTGATTCTCTAAATTTTCTTGCATCAGCATACATTATTGTTATTTTATGCATAAGCAATTCCGCTGCAAAATAGAACTTATTATCAAACTTCATTTTAAGTCTACAATATTTGATTTATGAATGATTTTAGATTTAGATTTACATTTAAAAATGTATCGTCCTTTCTTTTTTGTTAAAATAAAGAAAAGGAGGAATGATTATGCAACGAATGAGTTTTGAACGCCCTACTGATTATTACGATGAAAGATTATATACCGTCGATGAAAAAATTTGTGCACTATTAAAAGAACGGAAAGAAATTTCAGGTGGTGATCCAGGTTTTCCACATGATGAAGCGATTTATAAATGGGCAAAGCAATACGGATTTTATCCAGACTATCTAAATTCATTATTCTCTTCCATGCTGGACGAAGGTGAATTTAAACCTCGCGTCGAACCAACTACATTCAAAAAACATATACCTGTTTTTAAATCTTATGAACATAATGGTATCATGTATACCGTAACTTTTATTCGGCAATATGCAAATGCTAGTGTAGTTTATTTATATAGCGATTGGGATTCCACTGATGAAATTTTTAATGAAAATAAGCCTCATAGTTTCTTCCAATTATCAATAGATGATACATATGACTGCTGGTCAGAAGGTGGCGGTGGCACTGATGGACATTTTAGTCATCATTTCGTTATATCTCCTGCCCTTCCTGATAATTTGTCTGGAATAAGCTTACGATTTAAAGAACTCAATATGCCGTTTCGGAAGGATCAAGCTGTGTTTGAATTTGAAATTAAGATAGATTAATAAAGAAGCTGTCTCACAAGCCATTTTCCTGACTAAAATCCGTTTATTTTTACTTTTATGTCCCTTAAAATAATCAAGCCCCTTTCCAAACTGGATAAGGGGCTTGATTTATATCTGGAAACAATTACTCTTGTTAATCGCTATTGAACTTTCTTACCGTCTTTATAGTCAAGGCAGGACACTTCAATTAACAATCCATTAAACATTGAAAAATAAAAACCATAACTACTACCTCTCATAGAATACGGTGCCTTTTCTATTTCAATGCCTCCAGCTACTAATCGATTATATGCTTGATCAACTTCACTTGAAGTATCGACTAAAAAACCAATATGAAAAGCTTCGGGATACATCACTTCCTTATTCCCCTTAAATGCTTTTGGATCGCTTAGCACAAGTAGAAATCCACTCTCATCACTCAATACTACTAGCGCTTTTCCCTTTTGCTCCAAAAATTGAAAATCAAAAAATGTTTCAAAGAAATGTCTCGCTTCTGATAAATCATCAACACATAGATTCAAGTGATTCAACTTCATTCGCTCATCTCCTTTTAAGCAAAGGGTATATAGACTCATTTTCATAACATTTAAATATGTAAGGAAAGATATTCAAGCGTTCCGTCTAAGACTATGCTTTATAGTCTAATACTTTTTTCTATAGTCTAGAACGTTTTTTATGACTGCAATTCCATAAACCGTTCGACGTGAAATACTATTTTACCTATATAAAATAGCCACATTATTTATTTTTCAAATTGTGTAAAACCCACTCAATCAAGAAAATTGCTGAAGAGATACGCTCTGTCGTATCCCCTAAAAATAATTTATGAAGTAATGTCTCCAATTGAATTGGTTTATTAGGCAACACTTGAATATACCTTAAAACAGATCCCGCTGGCGGTGTAGGTTTGTTATTAATAGCCCATATCCCTTCTATCAATGTCCAAGTTGACGTATGAACTATGTATGAAGCTTTTAACTCATCATTTGCTTTCAAAGCAGACTGAGTTTTAATTAATGAACTATGCAACCAATGAGATATGCCCTTCACTTTGTCGCTAGAAACACGATAGTTTTCAAATTCATATGCAGCTATTTCCTTTAACTTTTTCAACTCATTGCTTCTATCAAACAAAATTTCCCCTTCTGAAAATGAGTATAGTTCCATCGGATTGTTTTTAAAGTTTACTTGAATTTGATTAAAATCTGCACTCTTATATTCAACTAAAATACCTTCTCTCGTTTCAGAATGAAATTTTTTCTTTTGTCCTTCTTCTAAAAGAATATAGAAATCTAAATCCGAATCAGGATATGAATCGCCTCTTGCGACAGATCCAATTAGCATGAATCCATGTACCTTTTCCATAGATAAGGTTTCCGCTACTATTGTTTGCACTAATTTTTCATGTTGTTCATGTTTAATAAATATTTGTGCTGCTAACATTTGTAACCTCCAAACATATTATTATAACGTTATTCGTTACCTAAAAACATTGTACTTCTCTTATATCTTTATCTATATACTTATTTAACAATTGTCAGTTCATATACAATTGCGTCTTCACTACTTTTTGTTTGATCTTGAATCGTTACAATATCTCCACCTTTGATTTTCGAAGCATTCATTACTTTTACCATCTCTGGTGGAACAACACCTCCATCGTTCTCTTTATTTAGCGGTAACCACTTTACTGATTTATCAGTCGCTTCTAAAATTTTATATTTAATTGTGCCATCATATTTTATTTCACCAACAAGATCTTTTACTAATGTTGGGGTATATTTACCCTCTTCTTTTTTCAAAGAGATATGATCACCTATATCTAGGATACCGTTTCTTTTAGGCGCCTTCCATTTTGTTGGATTTAAATCATTTAAACTTACTTTCACACTATCTTCTTTATTTGAGCTATCATCTTTTAGAAATATTTCATTATAATTCTTATCAAGAATAATATACTCCTTCTGCTCTACTATTTTTGCACTGCTTTCACGTTTTTCTTCCTCATTCTTAGATACTTCTTCTTTCACATTATTATTACTACACGCTGATAATAATGACGTTGCAAAAGCTGCCATTAGTAATATTCTCTTCACTTCATTTACCTCCATTTATAACGAAACAATTAAACATATATCACATCCATATTTTACTATAAATCAAAAAAAGAGGATATTTGTTTATTAATAAACAAATATCCTCTACCTTTACATATATATTACGACTGTTGATAAGCCGCTTTCGATGATTTTACATAATAAACTGCGTGATCAACGTTAATGATATGATCTGGTTTTGGTTTGCCACGGCTCGCTCTATGTCCTGCTAAATGTTCTTCATTTGTTTCCCAGTTTTTCCATGCTTCTTCAGATTCCCAGCGAATCATAACGACAACTTCTTCGTCTCCGCGTCTTACTTTCTTCACAAGAACACTTAAGTCAATGAAGCCTTCAAATTTTTCAATAATACCTTCTCCAGTGAAACGTTCTACAACTATATTTGATGTACCTTCTTTTACTGTAAATGTTTTCGTTTCAATAAACATATGATCCACTCCCTTTTTGTAATACGAATACTAGTATTCTTCTATTATAATTGATTATGATAATTATTTTCAATTATAAAGTTTTAAATTTTTGAATTATGCTGTTTTTTCTTCAACCGCTTCATCTAAAAATTTGAAATATGGAAGTAATAATCCTATTAAAGAAGTAACACATATAATCGCACCGATAATAAAGTATAGTGCTCTTATTCCCCATATTTCACTTAGTATACCTCCTAATAACACACCTAACGGCCTAGCGGATCGTATGAAAAATAAACGCACTGAAAATACTTGTCCTATCATATTGTTTGGGACTGATTGTTGGCATATTGTTGTGTTATGAACATTGAAAAATGAAATACAAATGCCTGCAACTACTTCAATGAATACCGCAATTACTATACTATGATTGAACCCTAGAGAAATGTATGTTAGTCCTCCTATAAACAATCCACCAAGCATAAGTATACGCCGGCTTTTATATGTTACTTTTCCGACTAGTATAGATCCAATTACATAACCAAACGGGAAACCAGCCATAAAATAACCAAACTCCGCATATCCTGCTGACAGCTCATCTTTTATATAAGGAAAATTTGTAACCAGCGTTACCCCCACCCCAAATTGCACGAAAGTAAGAAAGACACCGAGCCAAACGATCACTGGTTTTGTGAAAAAATATGTAAAACCGTGAAGAAACTGTTCTAGCCACGTTTTCCGAATGGATTGTGTTGTTCTCTTTTCTTTTATATAAAGTAAGAAAGCACCACTAACAAATAGACAAATACATACGAAAGATAATGTAAATTCTACTCCAATCAAATGAATGACTACTCCGCCTAATACTGGCGCAAGAAACATCATAAGGCGAGTCATTCCATCAATATACGCATTTGCATCTTGAAGTTGCTCTTCACTTACAATGCTCGGTGTAATTGCTTGACTTGCAGGTGTATACAGCGGCGTAATAAGCCCAATTATTATTTGTACGACATATACGTGCCAAACTTCTATACTACTAGTAAGTAACATGGCTAACGGCAGTAAGAAAACCGAAGCCCGCATCCATTGCGAAAAAATCATAATCCACTTCCGGCTCCATTTATCAATAAATGGGCCACTTATTAGTTGTAGTATGAGCGATGGGATAAAGTATAGTAACCACATACTACTTAATGCTGTTTTTGACCCTGTTAATTCGTAAACAAGAATTGAATTACATAACGTTCCGAAAGCCCCGCCCAATTCTGAAATCGCGCTACCAATCCACATGAAAAAAAACGAACGATTTTTCAACACATTTTTCAATTTTATACACCAACTTTTCTATTTAATTCCTCCCTTTATGTGCATTCTAGTTGCATATTATCTATTTAAAAACGCATCTAATTCTTTCGCTAACGACTGTACTGCTTTCTTTCTTAATACATATTTCCCGTCATGTATATCCACTAACTTCGCTGCACGTAACAATTTCAAATGATGGTGTACAGTCGATTTACCGAGTTGCAGTCTTTCCGTTATTTCCTGCAATGTTCGTTCTTTTTCAAACAACATTTTTACAATACGTAACCTCGCTTCATCTCCAAGAGCTTTATGTTTTTGAACTAAAAAATAATTCGGTTCATATAGATCTTCAGGATGGATGCTTTCGTTTGCAACTGGGTAATGAAATACTTTCGTATCTTCAATATCGGCCTCAATATTCCACGGTCTGTACATCATTTGCGGAATAAGAAATACGTGATGAACACTCGGCTCTGGCATATAGTTAACGCCACCAGTAGCCCACTCAACAAACTCTTCTGGTTTCATCTTTTTATTCATTTCATTTTTCGCTTCATAATCTCGTTTTAATATAGACCGTATTTGCTCTTCCTCTTTCTGAATAACACTCTCATACCACCCTGTCATAACAGCGATTAAATGAGGTTTCAGCACTTGTACATCAATATCACATATAAAACGAATATAAGTAGAGAAAAACTGATGATCATGCGTCAATTCCTCTAGTTCATGTATTGCAGTTACGTCTCTCCTTGCTGCTAAACGTCTTTTCTCTTCATACTTCTCGCCTAAAAACGGTAAACATATATATTTCAAATCTTCTTCTAAAAGTGAATCAATTTTAAAATTAAACTGCGATAAGTCCTGAAAATCCTCTTCATACAACAACTGAAGCAACGCTTTCCACGTATTATGTGCTTCTACAAACTGTAAGTGCTCTCTCATTTCTTCTGTTAATGATTCCTTAATTTCTTCCCATTCACTTTGAGACTTTTCAAGAGTATCAATTAACCTTTTATGAGTAATTGCCGCAATGCCTAGTGCGCATTCGAAAAGTATCGAATACTTTATTTGAACATTGTACGTTTCCCGCTTTCTACTCGTTACGTGAAAGACTTCCATTTTATCTCCTCCTTGTTTGCTATGTATTAAATTCTATTTTTATCGAATTTATCCTTCTATATTTTTAGAATCAATAAAATATGAGTTGAAATACATTCATTCTAAATTAAGAAGAATAGGAGCTTTTTTATATACAAATAATAACTCTCAAGGAGTTGTTGAGATGCATTTCATATTGAATATGTTAGGGATTTTCGTTGTCATATTAATCGTTTTCTTATGTTCACCTAATAAAAAACAAATCAAATGGAGACCCATCGTTATTCTAATCATATTGGAGCTCTTTATTACATGGTTTATGTTAGGCACGAAGCTCGGCAGTATTATCATTAATAAAATCGCGTCATTTTTCAGTTGGCTACTATCGTGTGCGAATGAAGGTATTCGGTTTGCCTTTCCTTCCGCTATGGACAGTCCACACATTGATTTCTTCTTTAGTGCATTACTTCCTATCATTTTCGTTATCACTTTTTTCGATATTCTTTCGTACTTTGGGATCTTAACTTGGATTATTGATAAAGTAGGTGCAGTTATTTCAAAGATTTCTCGTTTACCAAAGTTAGAAAGTTTCTTTTCGATTCAAATGATGTTTTTAGGAAACACCGAAGCACTTGCGGTTGTCCGTGATCAATTATCTGTTTTAAAAGAAAATCGTTTATTAACTTTTGGAATTATGAGTATGAGTAGTGTTAGCGGATCCATTCTTGGCGCTTATTTATCAATGGTTCCGGCAACATATATTTTCAGCGCTATCCCTTTAAACTGTATTAACGCATTAATTTTAGCCAATGTATTAAATCCTGTGGAAGTTACGAAAGAAGAAGATGTCGTATATACACCTTCCAAACATGAAAAAAAGGACTTCTTTTCTACTATTTCAAACAGTATGTTAGTCGGGATGAATATGGTTATCGTTATTTTAGCTATGGTAATTGGTTATGTAGCATTAACTGCATGTTTAAACGGGATTTTAAGCTTTTTCGTAACAGGTTTAACAATTCAAAAAATCTTCTCCATTATCTTTAGTCCCTTTGCTTTCTTACTCGGCTTATCAGGTAATGATGCTATGTATGTAGCTGAATTAATGGGGATCAAAATAACGACGAATGAATTTGTTGCCATGATGGATTTAAAATCGAACTTAAAGTCGTTACAACCACATACGATTGCGGTTGCAACAACATTTCTAGCTTCTTTTGCTAACTTTAGTACAGTAGGTATGATTTACGGAACTTACAATTCATTATTTGGCGGAGAAAAATCAGCCATAATTGGTCAAAATGTTTGGAAGCTTCTTGTTAGCGGAATGGCTGTTTCCTTATTAAGCGCTATGCTTGTTGGGCTATTTGTATGGTAAATAATTTTTAAAACAAAAGACACCCAATCGAATTGAGTGTCTTTTATTATTATTTTCGAATTTGTCCATTTCCACGAATCACATATTTTGTAGAAGTTAATGCAGGAAGTCCCATCGGTCCCCTTACATGTAGTTTTTGTGTACTGATGCCAATCTCTGCACCGAAACCGAATTCAGATCCATCAGTAAAACGAGTGGATGCATTATGATAAAGTGCCGCCGCATCAACAGATGTGAAGAACTTATTGACATTTTCCTCGTCCTCTGTAATAATCGCTTCGGAATGCATAGATCCATACGTATTTATGTGATAAATCGCTTCTTCTATAGAAGAAACTACTTTAACTGCCAGTGTGAGAGATAAAAATTCTGTACCCCAGTCTTCTTCTGAAGCAAGTACAATTGAAGAATCCATTGCCAATGCTCTCTGATCACCACGTAGCTCCACGCCTCTTTCCTTCAAAGAAGAAAACAACTCGCTACCAAATTGCTGCGCCCACTTCTCTTGAAGTATAATCGTTTCAATGGCATTACATACAGATGGACGTTGCGTTTTTGCATTTATAATAATATCAATTGCCATTTGTTTATTCGCTGTTTCATCAATGAAAATATGACAATTTCCTGCACCCGTTTCAAGTACTGGAACAGATGCTTCTCTCACTACGGTATCAATTAATTGTTTGCCGCCTCTTGGAATAAGAACATCTAAGTAATCATTCAATGTAAACAACTGCTTTGCGCTATCTCGCGTTGTATCTTCTATAAGCTGTACACTCTCTGGAGGCAAGCTCGTTTCTTTGAGCGCTCGGTGAATAACAGCAACGATAGCTTTGTTAGAATTGATAGCAGAAGAACTACCACGTAATATAACTGCGTTCCCTGTTTTCAAACAAATTGTAGCAGCATCTACCGTTACATTCGGCCTTGCCTCGTAAATCATCCCAACAACACCAAGTGGTACACGCATCTCTTGAATAAATAGTCCATTTGGTCGCTCCCATTTGCTTACACATTCTCCAACAGGATCACGTAAATCAATTAACTGTTTAATCCCCTCTGCCATATCAACAATACGCTGTTCATTCAGCATAAGACGATCAAGAAGAGAATCGGAAAATCCTTTTGCCTTCCCTTCTTCGATATCACGTTTGTTTTCCTCTAAAATATAAGCTGTTTCTACTATTAACTGATCCGCAATTGCAGCAAGTGCTTCGTTTTTTTGACTTGTAGATTTTAGTACAAGTTCTCTAGCAATTTCTTTCACTTTTTTTCCCTTTGCCAACACTTCATTCATCTTTATTTCCTCCTTTTTAACATCACTATTCTTAAAGTGAAACCCAATAATCTCTATGAATGACTTCATAATTATGCCTTTCGCCTCTTGCTTGAATATCTTGGCTTTGCATACCTTTTACATCTCTTAGTTCCTCTGCGCTATATGTGCATTGTCCTTTTCCGATGACGCGCCCTTGTTGCGTCATTACTTCTACGACATCGCCAACTTTGAAAAATCCTGACACATTTGTAACGCCAGCAGGAAGAAGACTCTTGCCATGCTGAATGATTGCTGTAGTTGCTCCGGCGTCTATTTCAATTTGTCCGCTAACAACCGAATGCAAAGCAATCCATTGCTTATTCATCTTCATTTCTTTTTGAGGGGCATTTCCGACATACGTTCCGTCACCTTTGCCCTTCAAAACATCTACAAATTTCTCTTGTCCACGTCCTGTTCCGATAAATACACTCACACCAAGAGAGAGTGCTGTCTTTGCAGCATCAATTTTTGATTTCATACCGCCAGTCCCAAGTTTTGAGCCAGCATCTCCTGCAAGAGAAGCGATTTCTTCTGTAACTTCAGGAAGGAAATAATATTTTTTCGCATCCTCATTTTTCTGAGGGTTTTTGTCGTATAAACCGTTCACATCCGTAAAAATCATTAGCATATCCGCCGAAACAAGCCCGCTTACTAAAGCTGAAAGCATATCATTATCACCGAACGTCAGCTCCTCTAAAGAGATGGAATCATTTTCATTAATGATTGGAAGAGCAGAACGGTTTAGTAACTCTCCTAAAGTAGCGTAAGCGTTACTATATTGTTCTTTTCTAGAAAAATCACTTCTCGTCAGCAATAGTTGCGCAGTAACGATACCATATTTACGAAATTCCTCCGTGTACGCCTGCATTAACAAACTTTGTCCGACAGCCGCAGCAGCCTGTTTTCCTTTAATTGTCACAGGTCTGGTAGGATATCCTAGAGCCGAAAAACCTGCAGCGACAGCCCCAGATGTAATTAACAAAACTTCATGCCCTTCCTCTTTCAATCGAGCCAATGCGGCAACGTGATCTGAAAGTTGTTCTTTAGAAATGCCTCCGTGACTATCTGCCAAGGAACTACTCCCAATCTTTACAACAATTCGTTGTTTTTTCACTTTTTTATCCCCCAAGTCTAAAATCAAAGTTTTTTATAAATTACACTTCTATTCATATAGCTTGCAGCGATTCTATTCTTTTCAATGCTGCGCCTAGCCTATTTAAGAGCAAAATAAAAATGACCGCTTCGCCCTTAATAAAATAAAAAGGACGAAACGGTCATTGTTCCGCGGTACCACCTTAATTGATATACATAGATATCCACTTGACGCCTATAACGCAGGCGAACGCCTAAACTTTCATTTAAGACTCAGGGATAGGTTCGATATATTCTATACGAGGAATCTTTCAGCCGGTGAATTCCACTCTCTTTCGCAAGAAGACATATGTACTATTTCCCTTCAACGATTTTCGGTTTAATTTTTTATATTATGCGATATAGTTTGATTTGGTGTCAAGAAGTATTTTTAAAAATAAATAGAGCGGCAAGTTACTTGCATGAAATTATTGACCTACTGAATGAAAATACAAATCGATATAAGTTTAACTCATATTCATAAACATAATACCTTAAATTATAGTGTATATATTTACAGAATGTCGAATATAATTGATTTTTATCTTTTGGTGTTGCAAAAAGGAATATATTCTCTTAGAATGTTTCTTTATATTGCATGTAGATGTTATTGTTATTTTAAGATAACAGTTTCAAAATGATATAATTTATTATAAAAGGAGCAAGATTGAATTATTATGGACAAACAAATTGGATTCATCGGATGCGGAAATATGGGGATGGCTATCATTGGCGGGATGCTAAACAAAAAGATAGTGTCTGCAAATAATATTATTTGTTCGGATTTAAACACTACGAATTTAAAAAATGCTAGTAAAAAATATGGGCTAACTACAACTACTGACAACAATGAAGTAGCTAAAAATGCTGATATTCTAATTTTATCAATTAAACCAGACCTATACGCATCAATCATTAACGAAATAAAAGAAGTAATCAAAAACGATGTTATCATCGTAACGATCGCTGCTGGAAAAAGTATCAAAAGTACAGAGGAATCTTTTGATAAGAAATTAAAAGTTGTACGAGTAATGCCTAATACCCCTGCTCTTGTTGGAGAAGGAATGTCTGCATTATGTGCTAATGAAATGGTGACAGAAAAAGATTTAGAAGATGTGCTAAACATTTTCAATAGCTTTGGTCAAGCAGAGATCGTAAGTGAAAAATTAATGGATGTTGTAACATCTGTAAGTGGTTCTTCACCAGCATACGTATATATGATTATAGAAGCGATGGCAGATGCTGCTGTACTAGATGGCATGCCAAGAAATCAAGCATATAAATTCGCTGCTCAAGCTGTGTTAGGCTCTGCAAAAATGGTGCTAGAAACAGGCATACATCCAGGTGAATTGAAAGATATGGTTTGTTCTCCTGGCGGAACAACGATAGAAGCTGTAGCAACATTAGAGGAAAAAGGCTTACGAACTGCAATTATTTCCGCTATGCAACGTTGTACGCAAAAGTCTGTTGAACTATCTAGGCAAACGAAAAATTAAAACTATAAAAGAGATTACGTTAGCTATAAATTTACATGAGTTCAACTAGAAAATAGTGGATTACATACCCTCCGGTTTTCACTAAATAATAAACGGACAAACTCATAGATACTTGAGTTTGCCCGTTCTTTTGGTTATACTACAATAATTTCATTTATATCTTCTTTTGAGATTTTAGTTTTATCCCTTCCTTATTCCCTACTATGATTGTGTAATTTTATTAGAAACTAATAATTTTTCAATGCATTTCGGTAACATATCTAATAGCGTTTCAAATGCGTAATTTACATCTAAACGTTCTGTCCATTGATGTGCATCTTTTCCTACCGGCCCCATATTTAATACTGGAACGTCAAATTCTTCTAAATCCTGAAGTGGAATCGAATAACCTTTATCCCATAATGGCATATTGTCTACAAGTGAACTCATTGAATCTAGTGGATTCTGTAAGCCTACATAGCTCAAATCTGAAATTCCTCCAAAATAGTTTTGGTTTTCAAATGTAATGTTATGATTGTAGTGAGCATACTTTTCCATTTCTGCAACTACTTCTTTAATTAACGAGTTGTTGCGTGAACTTACAGCTGGATAATATGGCGGAGCAAAGAAAAGTACAATCATCGGCGCCTTTTCTTTACATAAAATAGCTAGTTTATCTACTAAATCAATTGTTACCGCACGATCATCTTTATCTTCTCTATTTTTTATAATGCTAGATTGAATATCATCTATTTTCTCTTGCCCATGTTGTTCAATTGCGTAAGCGATAAGCTCTTCATACGTTAATACATTTACTTTCATATTAGGCGGTATAAACGGATTATATTTAGAAAAACGATATGCTTGCTTCTCGTATGATTCTTCTATTTTCTCTGCTACTTTTGTTACTTTTTGACGTAACAATGAAACGACATCTGTCATTGATTTTTCTAATAAAAACAAATTAAATAATGTGACTGCACGATGCGGAATTTGTACAGAATAATCTTCCTTTAAGTCCCTTTGAAGTAAGTTAGTTGGCGGAGGACTCGCTTCCCCTTCTACAATATCACAAAGTTCTGTATTCAACTCTAATTCTGCCGTTATTAAAGAAGCCATATAACTCCCATTTAAGCCTGCAAAAGGTTCACCTACATGCGTCTCTTTTCCGTAGCAAAGAAAACCAGGTAACACCTTACCAATAGAACCAGTATAAATATATTTCTTTTGGTCACCAGGATGCCTTGAAAACACAGGCTCTGAATTTAGTACCGTTTTATAATCCAAGTCATATTCTCTTGCTAACTCTAATAATCTTGGAACAGCAGCTCTCATCCCTACAGAGTTTACTTCTTCATCTGGAACCGCCAATAAAAGAACATTCCCATCAAATCTGCCTTCACTGGCTTGCTCAATCATTGCCATTTGTAATGTGAGGCCGCATTTCATGTCCATTGTTCCTCTACCAAATAGCCAATCCCCTTCTTCTATATCTTCACGTACTTGATCTGGTAATTCATCTTTATGAGAATAAAACATAGACGTTAACTTTTTAGGATTGAATGCATCTTCTTTCCACACTCCGTAATCTTGTACATCTACAACATCAAAGTGACTAACTAGAACTACTGTATTTTTCGTACTATCGCTTTTCTTTACTAATGCTGTAACAAAAAATCGTCCGTCCCCCGTCGGATTTTTTTGCAAATGATGCGGGTTTTCTTTAAAGTATTGTAAATCAGATAATTGTTCCACAACAAAGTCTGGCAATATTACTTCCGATTCTGTACCTGTAATACTAGGAATTTCAACAAGACTGCTTAATAATTGAATTAATTGTTCTTTTGATTGCCACTTTGACATATAAATCCCCCTATTTTTCCGCATTATGAAAATGAATTCCATTATATGAATAAAAAATGACGACAGTTATCAAAATTATAGTTCTGATGTACTGCCGATTTTTATTGATATTTCATGAGCTGCTTGTTTTACCTTACTAATAAGAAAAGATAGTCGATCATCATTTATGCGATGACTAATTAACCCAACACTTAATGCTCCTACTACTTTATGATTAAATCCGATAATAGGTGCAGCTACTGAAGCTGTCCCTTCTGTTTTTTCACCATAACTTACAGCATATCCTTCATTTCTTATTTGCTTTATTTGCTCTAAAAGAATACGCCTTTGTTCTGGTAAAGAAGAAAGCAAATGTTCTACAATGTGTTCCATTTCATTCGTTTTCATATTGGCGAGCATCGTTTTATTTGCTGCACCAATCGAAAGAGGAATTTGTTCCCCTAAATTATCGATAACTCGAATTTTTAAAGGACTATCAATTCTTTCAATGATAATAGAATGTGTTCCATTTGGAATGTTCAAATAAACACTTTCTTCCACTTCAGAGGCTAACCGCTTCATCACTTCTCTTGCAACCGATCTGTAGTCTACCTTCTCCAGTTGACGTAATCCTACTTCCATCCACATTGGCCCAATTTTGTACTGTTTCGTTTCTGAAATTTGCGTAACTAACCCATGCTCGATTAAAGAGTTAAGTAATCTATGTACTGTACTAACTGGGAGATGTGTTCTGTCCGCTATATCAGAAATAGCCCAATACTCTTTTTCATTAGTAGAATTTAATACCTTTATAATACTTATCGCTCGATCAATGGACTGTACCATAACTCACCTCAACTTGAATTGTAATATGTTAGTACGCTCAATTACCTATCAATTTAACAAAAATCTAAAATGAAATCAATTCATTTATTCAATTTTCTAAAAATAAAAATATGCCACGGATAATAATTTGAAAGCGTAATCAAAAAAAGATTGACTTTTCTTTTTAATTATCTGAAAATTATAACAAGATTTCACATCACGGAATACATTCCATAATACGGAAAAACATCTAACTTTATTCTATCAACTACGAAAGTGAGGAAAACAATGACGCAAGTAAGCAATACAAACAATGAATTAAAACGTACGATGAAAAGTAGACACTTATTCATGATTGCACTCGGTGGTGTAATTGGAACGGGGTTATTTAACGGATCTGGCTTTATTATAAGTCAAGCTGGACCTGGTGGATCCGTACTTGCCTTTATGGCCGGTGGATTATTAATGTATTTTGTTATGCTTTGTCTTGGTGAACTTGCTGTAGCCATGCCTGTTTCAGGTTCGTTCCAGGAATATGCCACTAAGTTCATCAATCCTGCAGCTGGATTTACAATCGGATGGTTGTATTGGTTGAGCTGGGCGAATACGACCGGTCTTGAATTTACAACTGCCGGCATTACAATGCAGAGATGGTTTCCTGATATTCCTGTATGGGTTTGGTGTTTAATATTTGGCGTTACAATCTTCACTATTAACGCATTATCTGCTCGTAGTTATGCAGAAACAGAATTTTGGTTTTCAAGTATAAAAGTATCTGCCATTATAGCTTTTATTATCCTTGGTGGCGCCGCTATGTTCGGTTTTATTGATTTAAAAGGCGACGAACCAGCCCCGTTATTATCAAATTTCGTAAATCATGGCGGTTTATTTCCAAATGGACTTGCAGCTATTCTATTAACAATGGTTACAGTCAATTATTCCTTCCAAGGTACAGAACTTGTTGGAATCGCAGCAGGTGAAAGTGAAGATCCAGCAAAAACTTTACCTCGTTCTATTAGAAATATTATATGGCGCACGATGTTTTTCTTCGTCTTAGCAATCTTTGTTCTTGTTGCTTTAATTCCTTGGGAAGAAGCCGGATTAACAAAAAGCCCATTCGTTGCGGTATTTGATAATATCGGTATTCCATATGCAGCTGATATTATGAATTTTGTTATTCTTACTGCTGTTCTTTCTGTCGCAAACTCTGGACTGTACGCCGCAACTCGCATGCTTTGGTCATTATCAAAAAATGAAATGGCTCCGGCCTTTCTAAAGAAATTATCATCACGAGGAATACCTTTAAACGCTTTAATTTTGACAATTGCTATTTCTGCTTTTTCCCTATTGACAAGCGTTGTAGCTGCTGAAACAGTTTACTTATGGTTAATTTCAATTTCGGGGGTCATAACAATCATTGTTTGGATGTCAATTTGTGTTTCTCAATTCTTTTTCCGTAAACATTATTTAGCAGACGGTGGAAGATTAGAAGACTTAAAATTTAAAACTCCACTTTATCCACTTGTACCAATTCTTGGTTTTGGATTGTATGGCATTATATTAATCAGTCTGATTTTTATCCCAGAACAACGACTTGGAATCTATTGCACTGTACCATTTATCATCTTTTGCTACACCTACTATCACTTTAAAGTTAAGAAAAGAATTTCTACTAACACTCAAAGTGAAACTAAAATTAGCGAGACTATGTAATACTATACTTATATATAAAAGACCGCACATGGCTTTCACTTCATGTGCGGTCTTTTATTATTTATCACTGTCACTTGTTTTGTCGTTCCTTCATTCATTTTCCGATACTTTTGGAAGACGATTCAGTATCGCTATCCTCTTTATACAAAGGATGATATCTGTATCATTTCAACAGTACATGCTACAATACTAGTAACTATGATTTTTTACTGTTTATAAGTTAATGATTTTCTTTACTATTACTGTTTTGATATATTGAATGTATAATACTTAAAAATTTTTAAATAGACAGGAGTTATTTACGATGATTAAAGGTTTCGGGGGAATATTTTGGAGAACTAAAAATATGGATGTTATAAAAAAATGGTACAGTGAAGTGTTGAAAATTGAAATAGAAGATTGGAATGGGACTATAATTAAGCCCCAATTAGGAAATGAAACTATTTTTTCTTTCTTTACCGAAAATGACAATTATTTCCCGATAGAACAGCAAGTGATGTTAAATTTCGAAGTACATAATCTAAACGAGACTATTCAGCATCTTGAGAATATTGGTGTACCCATTGAAAAGAAAGAAGAAATAAGTGAATTTGGAAAGTTTATTTGGATTAAAGATCCTGAAGGTCGATTGATCGAACTTTGGGAGAAATAAGAGATTTTAATCTTTTACTATTACGCTAGCGGTTGCTTTCGTTCAACAAAATTAATAAAAAGTCGATTTCTTTACTCCACTGGAAATCGACTTTTTCTATAACATCACTTAGATTGCCTCCATACAAAAGATATGGATTAATAGTTTTTTCTCGCTGCTTATTTCTCCCTTCTAATTCGCTTTAAAATTATATAATGGCTTAATAATGTGCTTTATATCTATTGTTTCTTTTGTATTTTCGATAATTTCATCCATTGGCTTATATACCATTGGCGCCTCATCAATTGTGCTCTCTACTACCGATGTAGTCCAAACCTCTGTCATTGTATTTTGAAAGTCCTCTAAACTCAATAATTCTTTAGCCTTCTTACGGCTCATGATACGTCCTGCCCCATGCGGACCAGAAAAGTTCCAGTCTGGATTACCTTTACCAAATGCAATAATTGAACCATCTCTCATGTTAATTGGAATAATTACTCGTTCATCTTTCTGAGCTGAAATAGCACCTTTTCGTAGAATCATATTTTCCATGTCAATATAGTTATGTATTGTAGTAAATTGATCCGCAATTTTCCAGTCCATTTTCGTAACAATTTCATCAATCATTGCTTTACGATTTAACGCAGCATACTTTTGGGCTATATTCATGTCATTCATATAATCTTTGAATCCTTCTCCTTCTAAATAAGCTAGTTCTTTACGAATCTGTGGCTTCTTAATTCCACGTAAAGTTTCTTGTATTTCTTTTTCTCTCCCCTCTTTAGTTAATCTCTTAATAATCTCATCCTTCATTGATGTAACATGAATTAGTTGTTCATACGCGAAGTTCTGGTAATACTCTGCTATTTGTTTACCTAAATTACGAGAACCGCTATGAATGACAATATATACATTTCCTTTATCATCTTCATTTAATTCAATGAAATGATTTCCGCCTCCAAGAGTACCTATACTTTTTTGAGCTCGTTGTAATGTATATGGGGCCTTCACACCATCAAAATCAATCATTTTTGAGAATCGATGTTCTTTATCCCGGATACGAAAACCACTTGGAACAAATTTACGAATCGTTTCGTCTAAGTAATCGAAATTAATTTCTTCTTTTTTCTTATCAATTACAACAACTTCCATACCACAACCAATGTCTACCCCTACAAGATTAGGGACGATTTTATCTTGTATTGTCATTGTTGTCCCAATCGTACAACCTGCTCCTGCATGTGTATCTGGCATAATACGTATTTGACTATCCTTTACGAATTCTTGGTTACAAAGATCAACAATCTGCCCAGTTGCAGTCTCATCAACGTTATTCGTAAATCCTTTTGCTTCATTGTATTTTCCTTGTAATTTCAACATCTTTCATGTCCCCTTCCTTTTGAAAGAATTATTTTATTACGTTGTATGTGTTCTTATAATTACTATCATCCACCTTCTGCTTTCCATTATATATGTACTATATCCTTTACTATAATAAAAATTATAATAATTCATTTTGTTTGCATAATATAATTACTGTCTCTTTATATTTATACCTACACATAAGCATTCCTCCTCCTCAATATCGATCATATAATAATTAAACAAAAACTCCCCTTAAATCGAAAATGATTAAGGAGAGTTTTTTATATACGATGAAATTATAGTTCAGATTTCACTCGAACAGAAACATTGTTTTTAATTATTTTTTTGAATTCTTTAAAGGTAACAAAATTGTTACTTTTCTCATCCCAAAGACGAAAACGGAGTGATCGTAAGCTTGTAGCAAGTGTAATCGTTGGTACATTTTTTAACGGAAGCGTATTATTGTGTGCCTCTTCTAGTTTATAGTTAGGTACTCTTGGACTTAAATGGTGAACATGATGGAATCCAATATTACCAGTTAGAAATTGCAAGATTTTTGGAAGTTTATAAAATGAACTTCCTTCCACTGCCGCTTTCACATATTCCCAATCTTTATCCTCTTCAAAATAAGAATCTTCGAATGTGTGCTGTACGTAAAACAGCCAAATTCCTACTGAACCTGCTATTAAGAATATCGTACCATGCACTAACAGAAACGATTGCCACCCAATTGCCCAGCAAAGTATAGCTATTAAAGCAACGATTATAATATTCGTCAAATACGTATTCATACGTTCTTTCTGTCTAGCACCTTTTCGGTTAAATCTATTTTTAAGTAAGAAAACATAAATCGGACCTAATCCAAACATAACGAACGGATTGCGATATAAGCGATATGCTAAACGCAGTCTAAATGGAGCAGCTAAATATTCATCAACTGTAAGCGTCCAAATATCTCCTGTACCTCGCTTATCCAAATTACCACTTGTAGCGTGATGAATAGAATGCTCATGTCCCCATTGATCAAACGGGAATAAAGTTAACACACCCATACATGTCCCTACGATTCTATTTGCAGGTCGACTTTTAAAGAATGAATAATGGGTACAATCATGAAAAATAATGAAAATCCGTGTCATAAAACCCGCGGCTAACAGAGATGGAACTAACGATAACCAATAAGAAACGGACAAACTTTTATAAGCAAGGTACCATAAAATAATGAACGGCACAATTGTGTTAATAAGTTGCCACACACTTTTTTTAATCGTTGATTTTTCATACGGAACAACTTGTTTTTTTAAATTTTTAGTATTTTCTAATGTCATTGGTTTAATTCCTTTCCTTTATGTTGCTAATTCACATTATAGCATACTATTAGTATCAGGTGTTAAAAGTAGCTGTAATAAATATTATATAATATAAAAATCTCTTTTTTCTTACTCATTACTTACAAATTACTTACGGTCAAAAAACCTTATATAATCGGACTGATGGAGCATTTCAATTATAAAAGAAACATCTATTTTTTCCAATAAATATATATAAAAGCAGAGGACTTTTTCACTTCTGCACATCTTTTCATTTTTTAAAATGGTAATTTTTTTCGATTTGTATTTATGTAACAGTTTTTTCTCACAAGAAAAAAAGAGCTGCCATAAGTCAGGTTTCACCGACTTATGGCAGCTCCTTTTCATTTTATTTTAGCGATGGATCCAAACTGCACCTGCAGACTTGTCTTCAGCTTGACCTACTACTTCAAACTTCAATCCAAGTTTCGGCAACTTACGTCCGGCATCTGGAATAACACTGTTGATGTATTGCTTAGAATCATCAAATTTCGCAACGCCTGGCAATCCTTTATAATCAAAGATACCGCGGGTTGGCGAATTTACTTTCCATGCTGGCGTTTGATCAAATGAGAATGCCGCATCGGCAATTTGATAACGCGTACTGCTCTTCACAGTTGGTTGTCCATTTAATGTTCCTACGATTGCCTCTGGATGAGAATCTACTACCCCAAGGAATCCTTCGCCTGGATGAACGCCTACCCAGTTATCTGTAAAGCTTTGATCCGCATACCATACAACCATTCCTGTATTAAATACTGGACCACGTGCATGCTGTAGCGCCGTGTCAGACCCAGCGTAATTTCGCCACTCGATATAGTAGTTATGTTTTTTCTGTTCAAATCCGTTAGACACAGTAAATCCTTTTAGCGTCATTGCTGGCTGTCCTTCTGCATCATCAGAGAAAACAACTTTTCCATCTACAGTTAATGCTGCATTGTCTAACGCAAATCCTTTATAAGCTACTGCAATATCTGTTACATACTCAAATTGCAGTTTTACTTTCTTTCCTTTAAATTGGCTTAAATCGTATGATTTATCAACCCACTTACCATCTGTTGTATCTACGCCGCCTTTTACATCTTTTTCGCCCATTCTATCAATACGTGTCTTCGTTCCATCTTCTGCAATCGCATTTACGTCAAGGAAATCATACTTCGCTTCCAATTCATAAAATGCCTTATAATCAAACTTAGCATCTGTTGCAGTCTTTAAGTCAAATACTGGTGTCTCAAGTGTTGTATGAATATCATTTCCTTTTGTGCTGTAATAAAACTTCTTACCAAATGCTGATTCGATATTTTTTATATCTTTGTCTGGCAAGTTAACACGAACGATTCCTGGTCGTTTTGATTTTGTAACACTTTGATCTAAAAATGTTGCAGTACCGATTCCTGTGCGCAGTTTATCATAATCTACCTCAACGATATTCGCCCAGTTACCCTTCATATTCTTTTGGAAAAACTCTTTATTTTGTGGCGAGAAACTTGTTGGCTCTGTTCCCGCAATTTTTCCAGCCCAGCTACCGCCGCTCATAAGGGACCATGATTCAACAGGTTCACCTTGCCCTGAATACTTTGTATCATATTCATCTGGTAAGCCTAAATCATGACCGTACTCATGTGCAAACACACCAACTGCTCCGTCTTCAGGCTCAATTGTATAATCATATGCAGCCATCTTTCCGCCCCAATTTGAAACTGAAGATTTTGTACCATCAATTGCATATGGCTTTGAGCCTAGTTTTGAACGATGAGACCAAATCGCATCATCTTTCAATTTGCCGCCGCCAGCTTCTTGACCTACGCCCGCATGTACAACCATTAAATGATCAATAATTCCATCTGGCTCGTTTTTATTTCCATCACCATCTTGATCGTATTGATCAAATTGATCATAATCAGCTAAATTAATGCCTTTTGCTACCGCTGCTTTTAATGCTTCTTTCACAAAATCTTTTGGTCCTAAAGGCCCCTTGTTATCATGACCAGTACCCGCATCCGCACCATAATCTGACGCTTTTCCTGGAACAGTAAGCCATTCTGTTACAGTTCCATCAACTGTGTAGCTTCCGCCAGATTGTTCTTCATAATATTGTTTAAATGTATTAATCTTCGATCCATCAAATAACGTAAATGGCTCATCACCAAATAACATTTTTTGATAATGTTCACGATTAAAGTCCTTAGAATACATATAACCCGGTTCTTGATCAATATTATTATGCTTAAAATCGCTAAATTCTACGAGTAAAACAAGTACTTTATCTTTTCGAACAGTTCCATTGTACTCAGCTTGCTTCGCTGGTGTAGTAGGTACTTTTCCATTTAATTTTCTAGAATTCAATCCTGCATCTTGTCCAGCAACTGGTCCTACTTCTGGTTGCTGCGCCTGTTCATTCTCCTTCATTTTTGCATCTTTTACTTTCTTTATAAAATCTGAAGCTTCTTGCGTAAGGTTATCTCCTGTCAAGATTTCTTTTCCAGGGTTTTCCCCTTTCTTTTTCTCAACATATTTTTCGACAGCCTTTGATGTCTCAGCTTGTGATGCAGATTGATCAATTACTCCCCGTTGTTTCAGCGCTTCTGCCAAACGTTCCTCTGGTATTAAGTGCTCATCTATTGGTAGAGATGATGTTGGTGTCTCAGCATACGCTGCATGACCTCCAAAAGCAAACGTACCACTTAGTACTGCTGCTGTTGTTAATACCGCTAATGGTTTTAATTTCTTTTTCAATGTATTTCCTCCCCAGTGTCTGCAAATTATCGTTTTTTGCCGATAACAACATAATATTCGTTATAATACGAATATTCAATATTTTTCAACAAAGAAAATGTTGAGAAATTTTTTTTAGGCAGGGCGAAAAATATATGATAGTAATAGGTCTAATATTGCAAAATCCTCATTCACAATAACTTATAAACGTAGAGAATATTTTTGTAGAAACAGCGATTCTCTTTACTCTTGTTTTCGAATGAAATTTCATCTACACAAAAAATGCCAATTCCTAAGTACTTGCTAAGGAATTGGCATTTTTTTAACGAGAATGCTTTATGAATAAGCGGATTGCTTCTTCTGGTATATAGAACTTACCATTGCTTTCTACAACGACACTACCTAATTCATATTCTTTATTCTTAATACGAATTATATTTTTATTTACAAATAATTGAGCTTTTACATTATTACGTTTTACTATGAGCACCGGGTTTTCTGCATCAGTATTATCTATTGTTACTGTTGCACCGTTTTGTTGAAAGGCTGATTCACTCTCTATAAATAATTTGTTTGTTACTTCTTCTAAGTTAAATTCCATTGCTTTCGCCATCGTCTTCGCAATGTCTATGTTTTGGATCAAACCGTATGGCTTTTGAGGACCGTAAGAATATAAAAACACATCCTCACCTGTATGGCCTCCTGTTGTGAAGCCTATGTTCGCATGATTGGCCAATAATGTAGTAAGTATTGGACCTACATCCGATTTCTTTTTTGCTGCTTTTACTCTTTCTTTTTCATCATAAGTTAAATTGTCCAAACCGTATAATTTAGCTACATCTTCTACATTTGATAAATCAGATTTTAGTTTATTTGTAGCACCTTCAAGTGTCATTTTCGATTTTTTTAATGGACCAATGTATGCAGAGACCGGCGTAATATTATAGCCTTTTGTCGTATTCGCATTCCCAATAGAAATACCGCTGTTACCATGATCAGTTACAGCTATTAACATCGTATTACCATCTTTTTTTGCAAATTCCAATGCTTCTGCAACTGCGTTATCAAATGCTAATACATCACTAATCATCCCTATTGGATCGTTCACATGAGCTGCCCAGTCTGGCTTACTTCCCTCTACAAATAAAAAGAAACCATCTTTATCTTTTGATAGTGTTTGAATTGCTTTTTCCGTCATTTGAGAAAGTGTTGGTTGCTCCGGATTTGTTACTTCACGATCCATATCAAACGCAAGAGCATTATGTGAGAAAGAGCCCCAAATTTTCTTAGATTTAGAGTTCAATAATGCATCTTTCGTTTCAACAAAGTCGTATCCTTTGTCTTGAATCACCTTTACTAAATCTTCACCATCTTTTCTTTTTATAGGTATCAGTGCCTCTTTTCCCCCACCTAATACGACATCTATATTTTGATACACTTGCTGCTCCGCAATTACGTCAAAACGCTTACGGTTAATATGGTGAGCAGAAAATCCAGCGGGAGTAGCATGCTGAATTTCAGCTGTAGCAACAATTCCAGTTGCGCGACCAGTGCGTTTGGCACCTTCTAAAACATTGGCAACTGGACGTAACTTGTCCTCTTCTTTTATTGATTTTAATCCAGGTGAACTTACAATAGAAGGTAATATACCTACATATCCTGAATTCGATTTATTCCCCGTCGCTAAAGCTGTAGCTGCTGGGGCTGAGTCTGTTATAGCTGATTCCGCCGAATAGGTACGAACTCCTCCTGTTACAATTTCATCTAGTGCAAGTGGTTTCCCTTTATACAAGCGAGCTAATGTCGTTGCTGAAGAACTCGTTCCATCCATAACCATTATGATTACATTTTTCGGTTGCCGTTCTACTTGTTTCACCTTAGCTTCCACCGTATGATAATTCATCATGCTTTCCGTACATAACATACTTAGTGTGATTGTTCCTACTAACAGTAACCTCTTCATCAATAAACCCAAATTCGACATTGTTGTTCCTCCGTATGTTTCACATTCATTTATATACAAAAAGATTTCCACAACCTATATATGTTTTATTAGTCCCCAATTTTCATGAAGCTAACAATCATTACCTTTACTTTCTTTTATTAGTAAAGCAACGAACGGTACATATCATAGCTTTTTATGTTTAAATAACTAGAGACCACACCTTTTTTATAAAAACGTCTTATCATTCTCTTCACCAAAATTTGTTTCTCAATAAAAATCCGATTGAAATAAATAAGAATTTATTGTTAAACGATAAAATTTATGTTAAATTAATATGATAATTTAAAAATGAGGTGCTTTATATGAAACAAGGATCAACACTCTTTTTAAAGACAGCAATTATCCTTATCGGTATTCCTGTTTTTGCTTTGTGTATATTTTTAATTCCTAATATTGGGAATTACGCAGCGGACTTATACCCGGATATTGCATATATAAAATATCTTGTTTTAATCAATCTATATGCAACGGTGATACCTTTTTATTTTGCTCTATATCAAGCCTTTAAACTTGTAAGCTACATTGATAAGGGGAACGCCTTCTCGAAATTATCTGTTAGAGCTTTAAAAAAGATAAAACAATGTGCTATTACAATTAGTGTATTATATGTAGTAGGTATGCCGCTTTTCTATCTTGTAGCAGAGAGAGATGATGCACCAGGTATTATAATAATTGGCATGATCCTTATCTTTGCTTCAATAGTTATCGCAGTCTTTGCTGCCGTTCTCCAAAGACTTTTAAAAGATGCGATAGATATAAAATCAGAAAATGATTTAACGGTCTGAGGTGAATAACATGGCAATAATAATTAATATTGATGTAATGTTAGCGAAAAGAAAAATGAGTGTAACTGAACTTTCAGAGAAGGTTGGAATTACAATGGCTAACCTTTCTATATTAAAAAATGGAAAAGCGAAAGCAATTAGAATTACAACTTTAGATGCTATTTGTAAAGCGTTAGAATGCCAACCAGGGGATATTTTAGAATATCAACCGGAAGATACCGAATAAAAAGAGTCCTTCATACGAGAAGGACTCTTTTTATTACATATTACGGCGCAAAACTAATTTGACCAGTAAACAATAAAATAATTGCGATGATCCAAAATATAAAAAATGATGAGGACAGTATTAATGAAAGAATAGCAATCCCCTTCTTCTCTGCTTTTTTCGTCATCGTAATGATAGAAAGTATAATTCCTGCAACTGTGAGTGCGACTGTAATATAATCTCCCACTATATTACCTGCATTCGCTATCCTTGTTGGCGTTATAAAAACGAATAGAAAACATAAAATGCCGATGAGTAAAGATATGTAGCTTATTATGCTGTACTTCTTTTTAGGAACTATTTCAGTTTTCATACTCACACACCCCTTCTCTATAGCTATGAGTTCATATTAGCACAAATATCCATAATTTGGTTAACACAAAAAAACAGATACAGCGAGAACTTCCACTGTATCTGTTTTTAGTTAATATATAAACCTGCTATTTCTTCTTTATCATTATAAGTTATAATGAATGTCCGTTGTTCTTTACTATATTTGGCTACAAGAATAACAGTATATGAACCATCTTTTTCTTCAATCGATTTTTTCTCAATTTTTTCGAACGTACCGGCTTTCTCAATTACAGGTGTAAGATCTTTCATTTTTTCTTCTGGCAATCCAGCTTTCATTTTACTATCAAATTTTTCGTGTACGTCTTTATACTTCGCCTCATTTAGTAATGATACAATTTCTTCCGCCTTTGGAATAAACTTTTTTGACGTACTTTCATCTACTTTATTACCGGTACATGCTGCAAGCGCGAACGCCGCGATAGCACTTATAATAATAAGTAACATTCTTCTCATTTTCATACACCCTTTCTTTTTAAAGTGAAACTATAACTAAAAACGAGTAAAGCACAAATTGCTATTGAAACTTCTGACATTATGATCCCGCTTTTCCCTGGTACATATAGCGATATAATGCCAGCTAATGCATTTGCAGTTCCATGGATGAGAATTGCATAGACAACATAACGAAATTTCTTTTGGACGACAGCTTGTAATATAATGAAGGAAAGTCCAATATGCAATACCATCGCGAAGATGCGCTCAATACCACCGAAATAATAACTGTCACCATTTTGAATGACTGTTTGTGACAATAATAGGGATATTACCGGGATACCAACTATCAACACCGCTTCAATACCACCATGCCCTGCTCCAAATAAAAAACCAGACTGCCAATCTCGTTGCTTCATAAAATAACGCATTGCGATAAAACGAGCTATCTCTTCAAAAATTCCAGCTGATAAACTAAGCAAAAGTACAAATAATACAGGCTGCATTATTGAAAACATTTGAAAATCTGTGCTAGTTCCATTTACATAATTCAGTATTGGTATGCGGATCAATATTTGCGATACAACAAAAGCCAATACACCTAACATATATGGAATATAGCGTTTCTTCCAAACAGCATATAAAAGTGCTACAAGCGGTAAACCAAAGCAAATCATTGTTGTAAAAATAAGTCCATTCATCTCGCTTCACCTCTTACTTGAAGTGTATAAAAACGAGTGAAGAAAGTATGTAGTTCTTTCCTATTCGGTTTCATTTTCATCATAGATGGTCATTTTATCTCTTTTAATATGAATGTTTGCGTGAAATAAGGACGTACATAAGTTGTTTCTAACGTCGCATTATTTGTTTTATTCATGATACGTTTTAATGAGAATAACCCGTATCCTCTAGCCCCCTCTTTACTTGAATGGTTTTTCTCATAAATTTTTTGCAAATCAATCGCTTCACTCTTTGAACTATTACGCACGATAAAATATTGTCGTGAATCCATTTCAAAGAATGCGATTTGCAATATCTTTTCCTCACTATGTACTGCTTCTTCAATTGCATTGTCTACTAAAACTGAAATGATGCGAATAAATGAAATAACCGTCATCGAAACACTTTCAATATTCTCTGGTATATCGAGCATTATTTTTATTTGTTGGTGCTGGGCAGTGCTAACTTTCGCCCTTAATACACTTCTCACTTCAGGGATATGTACGCGAGATAATTTCGCAATATCAAGTTCATGATCATTTATTGTTTTTAACGTAGGAGCTATAACATCATAGTACACTTGCTCAATTTCTTTCACATTTTTCGTACGTATGCCCTCTTCTAACGATAGTAATATATTCATATAATCATGACGGAAACTAGCAAGCTCATCGTGCATATCCTCTAATTTCTCTACATAATCTAATAACTCTTTATCTAAACGTTTTTCGTGCTCTTCTCGTAACTTTTCTTTCGATAAGTGTGAGCTTATTAGCACAATGATTAGTAATAATAAAAATATAATAATCGCTGAAATATAACTTACTTCACTGTATTGTTGATTTAATTGTGCTAATAACGCAGAAGATGGCTGAGTTAAGATTAGTTCAATAATAAATCCGGCAATTAATAATATATAAGTTACATAGTATAGCGGACTACCTACTATATATTGAGCAATTTTTGGGATTCTTTTACGGGCTACAAAAATACCGATAAAAGTAAGTGCCGATACGGTAAGGTGAATCATGCTTCCTGTCCATAAATATAAATTGAATGGCGTTAACATAAAGATTTTCATTCCTAAATCGAAAAGCAACATTTTTACTAACGTTATAATCACCATGCTCACTAGTGCAAAATATACATTATGCTTAAGTTTTAATTCATTTTGCATTAATCCTAAACTTATTAGAAATAACACAATGGTACTATTCAATTCTGGATATCTCGTTACTGTTACGACAATAGCAAGTAAAATAATGAATACTGCACTTAAAGCTATTAACATTCTAACTGATAATCTATTGTACCGGATTAATTGAATATATAAAAACGTATGGCTCATACTAGTAAGCAGTATTGCAAATAAATCATAAATATACATTACATCTCACCCTTTAATATGTTACGTACTTTACTCACTAAGCGCCGTGATACTGGAATGCGTTTCCCGCTTTTTAAAACTATCATTTTTTGCTTCGCATCGTAAGAAGACAGTTGCTTCGTATTCACGATATATGATTGATGACAACGAAATAAACGTTCATCTACTAATTCAATTTCTTTTAAAGTCCCATAAAAATAAACAATTCGATCTAACGTCACTAATGCTAAACGGTGCGGTTCATCGGTCATAACATATTCAACTTCATGAAACGGAACCCGCACAGTTGCATTACTATTTTCAACGATAAAGTCATCGGACGGAATAATATGCTTATTACGCGCTTCATATTGGAGTAAACATTGTTCAAAAACGTTACGCCTCTCCTCGTATGGCAACCCTTTATCAATAAAAGTTAAAGCTGATACCATGTATTGATATGAAATAGGTGCAAATTCAGAATGCGTCGTTACAAAAACAATAATTCCTTGCGTATCATACTTTCGTATCTCTTGCGCCACTTGTAAACCTTTCCGTTCTTCCCGTTTAATCTCTATATCTAAAAAATAGATTGGGACATACCTCGCCTTAGGAATGTTCGTAATAATGTTTTCACTTTTACTTGTTACCTCTATAAAATCAAAAGGCAACATATACTCCTCACAAACCTCTTCAACTAACCGCTTCATTTGCCGTGCTTGTATGACATCATCTTCTAAAATAAAAATACTCATGGGATCACTCGCTTTATTGAAATCTTTTTATCTATAGGTTTATCTATAACTATATAATTCAAATTGTTATACTAATCTCTTTCTATGTACTAGATAGTATTAATTTTTATAAAGCATAGAAAATAACCTCTACTTTCAAGCAAAAAGTAGAGGTTTTATTTAAATTATTTATAAAATAACCTCTCTATCAATTACTACCTTAAAAAATTCCGAGTAATGTGCTAAAGAATAATCCGCTACATCACAGTTCCCTTGAAACATACATGTTGAAATACCTAATTCTTTTGCAGGTAATAAATCCAATTCTCTATCACCAATAGCTAAATCAATATTGTGCTTTTTATGCAAATGATCATAAGATAAAGCGTTCGGTTTTCGGGGGAAACCATCGTCAATTGTAACCATGTCTACGAAGTATTTTTCCCAGCCGTAATGTTTTAATATAGATAACACCCCTTCTCTATCTTTATGAGTCATAATCACATTTTTATCGGCAAACTTTAATACCTCTTCCACTTTTTCAAATGGTTTTATATCTTCTATCATAATGCGACTCTCTAATACATCAATTTCACTTAATTGTTTTTTAGATATTTTATAATAATCAATTGCGTGAGAAAATGAAACCTTTAACTTTGTATAGATTTCCTCTCCACTTATTTCCTTCCCTAAAACTTGAGAAAGAATTTTTGTATAAACTGGATACGTATCAAATAACGTCCCATCAAAATCCCATAAAATATTCATTCTGTTCACCTTTCTATTTTCTAATCATTATATAACTAAGTTCGCTCTCTTCTGTGGTGTTTCACTTTCTAAGTAATAATCCTCTGCTTTCCAATACCTATTTTCAAACTTTGAAAGGTTTTTCTGCGTTTCCGGACTCTCCCGAAGAAAACGTGTCTCTCTTGGACAATCTAAATACACCATATAATGAAAGAAATCTCTCCATTCTTTTCTCTGTAGAAAAACACCTTCTATTACAATTACGCCTACTATGGGGATCTGTACGTTTTTCATTTCGCATGAATCTGTCTCATTATTATAGAACGGTAATTTCAGTTTTGTTTCATTTTGTAACTTCTGAAAAAACTTCTGCCGAAGCCATTCAATATCCCATTGTAAATAATAATACTCATACCATTCTTCATAGCCAGTATGATACCGTTTATTACGTTCTACTATATGATCATCAATATGAAAAATATGAAACGGGATGCTTTCTTGTTTCATATTTTCTTTTAAGTTTGTTACAAATGTTGTTTTACCCGATCGACTTAGTCCATCAATACCTAGAATGAACCTATTTTCTTTATGCTTCTTCATAACATTTATAAACTCATTTGTACGCATTACTTCTTCCACTCTTCTTTTAATAACGAGTATAAAATTGTATCATGAGCAACTTCATTTTGAATCATATGTTTTCGAAGTAATCCTTCTTTTTGAAACCCTGCTTTACTTAATAATTTTTGAGAAGCTTTATTTTCTACATATACAACAGCTGCAATTCTTATAAGTTGTAACGTTTCAAACCCGTAAGTTAAAATCGCCTGTAACGCTTCCGTTGCATACCCTTGTCCCCAATATGTATCGTCTAGTTCATAACCAATTTCAGCTCGCTTATGATGCTTGTTTATTAAATGAAATCCGCACGTTCCGATTAATTGGCCTGTACCCTTTTTCTCAATTCCCCAGCGAAATACAGTTCCTTCTTCATAACGATTTTTAAACGTTTGAATCGTTGTTTTCGCTTGCTCAATATTTTCGAAAGAATCCATTCCAAAATAACGTATAACAGATTCTTTTGAAAAATAACGGAACATCGTTTCTGCATCTAACAGTGTTAGTTCTCTTAATTGTAAACGTTCTGTTTCTAGTTTCGGAAACCCCATCTCTTTTTCTCCTTCTATTCTAATGAACTGCAAATTTCAATATAATTCCCATCTGGATCGGCAATGTATGCAATTGTTTGTCCCCACGGTTTCACAATTGGTTCAACTAAGATTTTAATACCTTGCTCTCTAAATTGTTCGATTGTTTCTTGTACATGATCAACAACGAATCCCAATTCAAAATGAGAAGATTGTAACTCACCTTCTGTAAGTGGTAGTCCTGTTAATTCTTTCACATCTTGCCTTGTGTTCAGCGCTAAAATTGTAGAACCAGTATTAAATTCAATATATGTACCATGCTCTGCTTTTATAGGTAACTGTAAAATATCTTTATAAAATCTTAAACATTCTTCAAACTTTTCTACATATAAAATGATGTACTTCATTTTTAAATTCATTTTACATCCTCCTTTATATCCATCCCTAAAATTTCGACAAATGTCTCATAAAAACCTTGTTCCTTATAGCAACGAGCACAAAAAAATGAGGCCGATTTCTCGGCCCCCCAGCTTATTGGCATAAAACAGGAGATTTGGTTTGGACATAACCAGTTCGTACCTTTATTATATTTTATTTTTTCTGAATTTTGAATACTTTAAATACCCATTTATATTGAGAAAGTTTTTTTGCTTGCATAAAATTAAAGAGTTTAAGAAATGCTACAAATGGAGGTGTATACATATGGAACCAATGCTATGTCCAAGCTGTAAAACGAACCGTACTCGCTTTAATATTCTTGAGCAACAAGTAAAACCAGTCAAATTAAATCCACAAACTGGTCAAGTAGAAGAAGAATACACAAATGAAACGATGAATGCTTTTCATATGTCCTATCAAGGACCAACATACAGAGTCCAATGCGCTGTATGCGGACTTGTTGAAAATCCAGAACAATTTATTAAACCTGCACAAAATCAATCTTTCTAATAATGTCTTTACTATCCCTTGTAGAAATAGATTTCTCTATAAGGGATTTTCCTTTTAATACGGTAATTAAAAACGTATCTCTTCCTTATTATATATTAAACTTCACATTCTTTTGTTAATGTTCATAAAAGGGTAATTAATCAAACAATTTTAACATATAGGATTTTATTAATATTTTTAACTGGTGGTTATTATTGAGAATCATTTCTTGTTCATTTATGATTTTTTTAGTTTAATACCTTTGTTTGTTAACTGGTATTTCTACACCGTAATTATATAGTTTTTATTATGTAAAAAAGAGTGAATAAATTACATTTATATAGAGACAAAAGAAGTTGATTCCGATTTCCCCTCTCATCAACTTCTTTTACACTCTACTCTTTATTATAATATTTCACTTTTTAATTTCTTGATTTTCCAAGTGAGTCTTATAAAGAAGTACATCCACATACAACCTGAAAGACCTGTTATAACTTTCGCCCAAATTGGCACTCTTGATTCCATCGGGCTTATAAATTGATTATACATTGATGGTAATATAGCTGCTAACATAATAACAAAGAATACTAATAACTCATTTAGTTTTTGTATCCTCGTCTCCTTTTCTGAGTAAATATCAGGCAATTCATTTACCTCTTCTACTTCTTTACAAAAATAATTCCATCTTGCGAAACTTGTTACGCGTTTCCAACCTGACATTTCGTATATTTCGAAATACTCTTGTTGTTGTTCTTTCGAATCTCTATAAACCAATCTAAAATCAGCTTTGTATATTACATCTTTTGGCTCCGTTTTCTGAAACGTATACATTAAATTATATTTTTGTAATGCCCAACCTTGCTGATGCATCTTTCGTAAAAAAGCTTCTTCTTTTTCTAAATTCCATGCTGTAAAAAATTTGAATACCCTTTTCGTCTCCACCTTCTAATCACTCCCCTAATATACTATTTCCATTTCTTACCGATCTCTGCAACCTGTTATGCTCTAGCTCTAATACTTCTCTACCAAGTGGCGTTAACTCATAACACTTCTTTCTATCTGTAAAGGCGACTTCAACTATTAACTTCTCTTTTAGTAACTTCGTCGTATTCCCGTACAAAGTCCCAGGACCGAGTTTTACTTCTCCATTTGTCATCGCTTCTACCATTTGCATAATTCCGTAACCGTGCATTGGCTTCACTAATGACAACAATATGTAATATGTCGCTTCAGTTAACGGAATATATTTTTGCGCTTTCACATTCATTATAACTACCTCCGATACATCGCCTTCAGATATATCAACTTACGATACATCGTATACCGATATTATATATTCACATTCCAAAATATGCAAGATTATAATTTAATAACCTAATATTTATTTCTTAGAATTAAAAAATCATATAAATTTTCTGAAAAATTTGTTAAAATATAGAAATATCCGTTTATATTTTGAAAGGAATGATACATATGATAAATAAATTGAAAGAAAACATAGGGTTAGTTTTTGTCGGTAAAGAAAATGTTATTGATCTATTACTCGTTTCATTGCTTGCTGATGGTCATGTGCTGCTTGAGGATGTGCCTGGTACAGGGAAAACGTTACTGGCGAAAACCATTTCAAAAAGTATTGGTGGTAATTTTTCTCGTGTCCAATTTACACCGGATGTACTTCCAAGTGATGTAACAGGTATTGAATATTTCAATCCGAAAACGAGTGAATTCGAGTTAAGACTTGGGCCAGTTATGACTAATATTTTGCTTGCGGATGAAATTAACCGTGCTATGCCTAGAACACAGTCTAGTTTATTAGAATCGATGGAAGAACGACAAGTAACGCTTGAAAAGCAATCTACTCCTCTTCCGAAACCGTTCTTTGTTATTGCGACGCAAAATCCAATTGAATCACAAGGAACTTTTCCTCTTCCAGATGCACAGCTTGATCGCTTTTTAATGACGATTTCAATTGGTTATCCGTCTCCAGAGGATGAACTACAAATGATGCGACGTTTTCGTAGCGATGTACCACTAGAACGTGTCACATCTGTTATTTCTTTAGATGATATTTTAGAAGCACAGAAACGAGTAAAAGAAATTTTTGTATCAGAACCGTTAGAACATTACATCATTAAACTTGCTCACGCTACAAGAAATCATGATTACATCGCTAATGGTGTAAGCCCGCGTGCCACACTCGCTTTAGTGCGTGCAGTTCAAGCATTAGCCTTTTTACGCGGGAGAGAGTATTGCACTCCTGAAGATATACAATTTTTAGTTCCTTCTGTTTGGAATCACCGTATCGTCTTATCAATGGAAGGCGCATTACGTACGACAAAAAATGAAATTATGCAAAGGATTTTAAAAGAAGTTGACGTACCAGTGGAGATTGAGCAAACATGAATGGACAGCGTGTTGTAACTGTACCTTTATTTTTCCAACTTCATATTATTCAATTAACTGTGCCCGGCGCTATATTATTTACGTTTTTTATGCCACAACGAATCATTATGTTTTTCTTTTTCTTCTACTATTTATTTGCGATTTTTATTTATAAATATGTCGCTTACATAGAGAAAAAGTTTCAAGTGATAAACGAGAAACAAACAACTCGGTTATTCCCTAATGAATCTGGACAGTTTTTCATTCATTTAAAAAATGGAGCAAATATACCACTCGTTAACGGTGTTTGTTATTTTCATTTAGATCCGTCACTACTACCACAAAAAGGTCAAGGAATTGAACAAATATCAAAAACACTATTCTCTTTCCCGTTTTCACAACCTGCTCATTCGGCGCAAAAGTGGGATTTAACATTAACCGCAACGAAACGTGGTGTGTTTCAAATTGAACAGTTCGAATGTGTCTTGAAAGATCCTTTTCATCTTTTAACTGTACATTTGCCCATTTTTGATAAATTGAGGACTGAAATTATTGTGTACCCTTCTCCTAAAGAAGTAGCAGGTTTGCAAGAACTTCAGCAACTTTTAACCGGATCTTATCGAACGAATTTTTCTTTTTACAATGATGAAACATCTATTATCGGTGTTAAACGTTATGAACGTGAGTCTTTCCGTTCTATTCATTGGAAAGCATCTGCTAAAATGCAATCATTACAGGCGAAGCAATATGAACCTGTAAAAAATTATAGTTGGACGATTTGTCTTTCATTAGCTGCTGATCGCGGGTTTGGTTGGAAAGATAATATAGAAGACCTTATTTCATTTGCAACATACATTTGTCAATACGCAACGAAGCATCAAATACCGTTTGAACTATTTATTAGTGTATTAGCTGAAGGTGGTCCTCTGCACTTACCATTAAACGAAGGGCAAACACATTACGGAATATCTTTAGAGGAATTAGCGCGTATTTCAGATGATAGTACGTTACTTCCGAAACAAGGATTTCTTCATTATGTAACGAGAAAAAGAGAACGATCGTCTACAATGATATATATTGGTTTACAGAGAAATGAACTCCCTCTTCTCTCTCAGCCTACGTTTCTCATTAATAACGAAGGGATGGTGGAAAAGCTTGAAAACTTGGCTTTATCACGTTAATGACTTTATTCTGCTGCTCCTCCTTTCGTTATTAACAGAAAGGGATGAACTAGTTGCTATTGCTATATTTTTAGCAATAGGCTATATTGGAGTATTTCTTATCCATAAACTAATGAAGAAAAAAGCAACAGGTTTTGTCATACTGTTAATTACTCAAATAATCGGTTGTTCTCTCTTTCTCTCTTTCTCTCTATTTGGCACAATAATGTTACCGCTTTTCTTCTTTATCGTACATGTAATCGGACCAGGATATCCAGTTCAAAAATCATTAGGCAGTATTGTTTGGTTTAGTATTTCAGCCGTATTTTATGCGCCCTTTCCACCTTTGTGGAAACTGTTACTGTTAGTTATACACATAATGATTACATTTTGGTTAACCGGGGCAAATCGTAATCAGCAGTTATTACGTTTCGCTTCTCTTATTACGATTGGAATAATTAGTGCTCTCCTCATTCCTATTTTTCCATACATTCGGCTTCTTTTTTCTTATGCCGTACAAGTAGTTGCTTTAGGATTTGGATACGCCATTAATCCGTTATTTTCGGCAGCTGAATCAAAAGAAACAGACGATTTTTGGTCGAATAAAGGAAATTTAAAAGATCCTCAAATTAAGGATGAATTTGGACATCGTTCTTTTGATCCAACCCTTATAAATAGTATTACAATATTAGTTTGTACAGTCATCGCTATTTACGTCGTTTGGAAAATAATAAAAAAACGAAAACAATTAAGTTTACCAAATATCCCTGCCTTCGAATCTACTATTATCACTGATAAAGAAGGAATGAGTTTAAAACATTTTAAACGAAACAAACCGCCACATAATGAAATTCGAAAAGAAATTTTTAAACTGGAGAGTAAATTAACTCCTCCTTTAAATAGAAAACGAGGAGAAACTGTTGAAGCATGGTTAGAAAGAATAAATAGTGAAGAAGATGTAAATATTCAGAGTCATATTATTGTAAATGCTTATAATACAGTGCGTTATTCAAATGAGGAAAACACCGTACTTTTGCATGAATTTAAGGAAGAGATTCATAAGCTTTATTTGTATCAGAAGAATTTGAAGAAAAGAAAGAAATAACACAACAAAAAGACTCCTATTTTCATAGGAGTCTTTTATACTTCTACGTTACTTTTTAAATTGAAGCATTTTTCCCTGCTTCAATTTCTAATGACTCTTCATGCCACCAAAGTGTTTCTTCAGGGTCTTCTTTTGCAATCTGGTGTGCTTCTTTTTTCGATTCTACTGTAGGATATGAACCTTTTAGTGCACGTCCTGAAGTTGTAACGAATAATACACTAAATACGACTAATCCAATAATACTTACACCTGCTAAATAAAATGCCGGTGCAAGCGGGTTACCGGTTGCATGAACTAAGTATGAACATACGAGCGGTGTTGTTCCACCGAATATCGATACAGAAATATTAAATGAGATCGAAAGCGCTCGATAACGTACATCGGTGAAAAATAGTGATGGTAATAATGAAGGTAGCGTTCCTTCATATACGCTTAGGAAGAATCCTAATACGAAAATACCTGCAAATATAGCTGCAATATGTCCGTTACCTATTAGTAAAAATGCTGGAATTGCAAATACTGTTAAACCAAGTAAACCAATTTGCACGACACGTTTATTACCAATTTTATCACTTAATTTACCGAAATAAAGGGCCAGTGGAATCATAAGTGCCATCGTAATAGAAATAATTAATAAGCCAGTTGTTTCTTTGACTTTAAGTACTTGAGTTAGATAAGAAGGAATATACGAAAGAATCATATAATTCGTAATATTAAAGAAGGCGACAATTACTGTGCTTAATAAGAAGTCTTTTTTGTGATATTTTAATATATCCATAAATGAAAATTGTTCGTTGTCTTCAGATTCCTCTTGTGCTTTTTCCATCTCTTCAAAGATGGGAGATTCATCTAAATGACGGCGTAAATATAAACCGACCAAACCAATTGGTGCAGCTATTAAGAAAGGAATACGCCAGCCCCAGCTGAGCATTTGCTCATCTGTTAACAATAACGTCAAAATGGTAACAATTACCGATGCAGCAATGTAACCTGAGAGTGTTCCAATTTCAAGACCACTACCGAGTATACCACGCTTTTTATCTGGAGAAGATTCTGCGATATAAACCATTGCTCCTGAATATTCGCCGCCTGTAGAGAAGCCTTGAATCATTCGGGCAACTAAAAGTAGTATTGGTGCCCATACACCAATTTGTTCATATGTTGGTAGTAATGCGATGAATAATGTAGAAAGTGCCATTAAAATAATAGTAGTACTTAACACGATTTTTCGGCCGTACTTATCTCCTATTCTACCAAAGAATACACCTCCGATTGGTCGAACGAGAAAGGCCACTGCAAAAGTAGCAAATGTAAGTACAAGTTGCAATCCACTATTATCAACACCTGAGAAGAATAATTGACTTAAGATAACCGCTAAATACGCGTATAATCCGAAGTCAAACCACTCCATTGCATTCCCTATACCAGTAGCAACTACTGCTTTCCTGGCTTGTTTAGGATTGACAATATTAACGTCTTGAGGTTCAAAATTTAAATCATTATTTTGTTGCATATAATAAAACAGCTCCTTTTTTAATTTAACTTCTTTAAGCGCACCTTCTCTTATTGAATAAAATTAATTCGAAGCACTTAAGGAAAAGCAACATCTCCTTGTCTGTTATTATTATTTCACATAATTAAATATTTGTCCAATTAAATGCTCTTTTTGTATAAATTTACACCCTATTTAACTTTTTATAAAATGCAGTTTAAGCTATATAATATATACCTTTACACTACAAATGAACCTTTCATTTATTTATATTTATAACGCTTCTATAATTGCTTCCTCTAACTTAGAAACCAGTAACTTTTGCTAAAGATTTGCATATATTTAAAAAGTGAACTCATTAGCTCGAATTCTGTTTTATTACATTCAACTATAATATTATTATAGTTTTAAAGGAGGCTATTTTATGTTGGAAATAATACTTTCACTTACTACTGTTTCTTTTCTCTTAATTATTTCTGGATTTTTCATTACCTTAAAACAATATAAAGAAATTAAAAATATAAAGACTATATTAACTACAAAAAAAGAAAATGAGAAAACTCCATCCGAAAACTCCATCCCTCTGCAATTAGACCTTAGCGTTCTCAATAATTTACTCGCTTCAGGAATAAATAAAGGTTCTAATACAAGTAATGAAAATTGTGAGTCTGATAAAACTAAATGATTGTTATGCTTATAACAAAAAGAAAATGTATCTCCTCTTTTATCTAATCTTATTAACAACTACCTCTGATTAAAAAGGAGACTGCTTATGTGTAAAAATCCAATTTCTATTATTATCCCCATACAACATAAAATAAAAAATTTACCTGAAATTTTGAAAGCATGTGAACAACTACAGCCTTTAGAAATTATCCTTACTATTGACGGATATATCCAGGATTCAATTGAGAATGCAGATTCCTACAATTGTGAAATTATTACACTAGAAGAACCGATAGAACCTACTAATTGTTATGTAATTGGCGCCAAAAAAGCAAAGGGAGAGTATCTCTTATTTTTAGATGAAAATTACATGGTTCCCCCCTCCTTACTCATACAATTTCTTCAACCATTACTAAATGGATCTGCTGACGTCGTATTAAATAATTTAGATGATTTTTTTCATCAAAAACAACAGCCCAATTTAGCAATGATTTGGCAGCAAGTAACGAATCATTTTTTTCATTGCCCAGATTTAAATATTAACTCCTTATTATTTCCTCCCTATGCAATGACAAAAAAAGTACTTGAAGTAATTACTCCCGATAATTTATCAAATCCAATATTGGCACAAATGAAAATTATTGAACATAAATTTCCGATTTGCGATCAATTAAAGATTTCTATCCCTCAAGTTCCCTCTTTTCCTTCAACTCAACTCATTCATTATCATCTTGCAGCCATTGCAAATTGGATCAATCTAGTGCGAGATCAAAGAGGAAACTATACCGATTGTAATCGAAAGCGTGATATTATTTTAGGGCTTCAAAACGGTGAACCAAAATACATCCCAAAAATAATTACAGGTAAAGAGTTTTATTCAAATACTTATGGAGATAAGCAATTATCAGTTATTATCCCTGTTCAAAATGAAGAAAAAACGATAGAATCTGTCATTTTTGAGGTACAGAAATTAAAACCTTTTGAAATTATCGTTATTGTTAATGGATCAACAGATAAAACAGAGGAATTGGCGAAGGGTTGCGGTGCAACAGTTATAAGTTACGAAGAAGCACTTGGAAATGATACGGGACGTGCTGTCGGTGCCTTTTTTGCAAAAGGTGAAATACTATTATTTATAGATGGAGATTTCTTAATTTCTAGTTATGATTTATTACCATTTGTACAATCTATCCAAAATGGCACGGACTTAGCTTTAAATAAACTAGAGTACTACTATATGTATCGTCTACCGTATTCTATCATCACCGCATGTAAATATGCTATCAACTTAGCATGTAATCGGAAAGATTTAGGTATGGGATCCACAATTGCTGTCCCTCATGCTTTTAGTCGAAAATGCATTCATACAATTGGGTTTGATTCACTTCTTTCACCAACCTTAAGTCAAGTTAAAACAATTTTAGCAGGCTTTCATGTACAAAATGTCCATTCTGTCGACGTTGATAAATTGAATCGTGTTCGACCTGAAAAACACTTCTCTGAGGAAAGTTCCCTTTCATTAGCAACACAACAAATCATTGGCGATCATTTAGAAGCAATTTCTTACCTCATCGAACAAAAAAGAGGTAAAGAGTGCTTTTAATTATACATCCTACCTACTAAATAATATATTATCTCATTTTTAATATATGACAGAATAAAAAAGATGGGTTGTAACCATCTTTTCTATTTTTACATTAGATCAAAAGAAAAGTAGCAGGCAGGCTTTTCATTTCTGTATCTTTCTTAAGAAGTTTGAAAAGAGAGGCTTGTTAATGAAGATTCAACACTTAAATCATCTTTTAGTGCAATTGAGAAACATGCAACTAATGGTAAAGTAATAACAATTGATCCACTAGGACTAATTACAATTGTAGGACTTGTCCCACATGTGCCCCCACAATCCACTTCTGCATCAATTCCACTACCAGGGGTAATTGTAATTTTAAGACACACATCTAAACAAACATTATTCGTAGTACATGCCATAACTCTCCCTCCTTTCTCTTAACAATATATGCAGTTTATCGAATTTAGACACGACTCTCCTACTAATTTTTATAAATTAGCTACTATTTTCTTATCAGTTTTATATATATTTAATTTATTATTAAACTAGATAAATTAATTAATAAATAAATTCAGATCATCTTTTACTGAAATAGAAATACATGCGGTAAATGGTATTACATTAAAATCAGATGAAAATTCATAATTACACCTTAGAGATATTTCTGCCCCAACATTTAGATAGACCTTAATTTCTAAATACATATTAAAACACCTTTTATTGATGTAAGAAAAGGTATTCCCTCCTTACTTGCATCTGATATTAAGTTATATAGAACTTATCGTTACTTCTTTATTTATTTTTTACTTGATATACTTAAAATAAGTTAAAAAAAAAAGTAAAAACCTCTTCATGTATTGAAGTGAACCCGAATAGTGGTACATGAAAAAAACACCTCCTGAATTCGCATACTAAGTATGCAAATTCAATGGAGGTGTTTTTTCGTATGACGACAAGAGTTCATTACCCAGAAGAAACAAAGTGGAAAGTAATTGAAATGAAGAAAGATGGTTATTCAAATCGTACAATTATGGAGAAACTCGGAATTAAAAATGTTTCCCAAATTAAGACATGGATGAAATGGTATCGTACAGATCAAACGTATCGTTTTCAACAACCTATAGGAAAACAATATTCTTATGGAAAAGGACCAAAAGAGCTCAGTGAATTAGAACAACTACGTTTAGAAAATAAGCATCTAAAAACAAAATTACTTGTATGGGGAAAGTATCTGGAAATCGAAAGGGGCTGAAACCAGAAACTGTAGTTACTTTATGGAAAAATGTAAAAACAAAAATAACGATAAAAGAATTGTGTAACGTATTAGAATTACCCCGTTCCACATTTTATCGCTGGTTACAACGAACGGAAGATCGGAAAGATGATATAGAAGAGAAAGTAAAGGACGTCTGTCTTAGGCATAAATTTCGGTATGGATATCGAAGAGTGACGGCTACTCTTCAAAAAATGGGACTGTGTGTTAATCATAAAAAAGTATTACGAATCATGAGACAAAATCACATTCTTTCAAAAGTACGTCGAAAGAAAAAGAAATATATCAATGGTGCGGAACCAATGGTAGCCCCTCATCGATTGGAGCGTGAATTCGATGCATCCAGACCAAATGACAAGTGGTTTACAGATGTGACGTATCTCTTATTTGGAGAGCGTACCTTGTATTTATCAACGATCATGGATGCCTTTAATCGTGAAATTATTAGTTGTGTCATCAGCGAATCACAAACACTGGCATTAGCGATGAAGACATTGAAACAAGCAATGAGAGGGCGAAGAGTAAAAGATGTCCTTCTTCACTCGGATCAAGGAAGTATTTATACAGCAAAAGAATTTCAAGCGTATGCCAAAGAAAACGGCATTATCACCAGCATGTCCCGGAGAGGAAATTGCCATGATAATGCCGTCATGGAAAGCTTCTTTGGTCATTTGAAAAGTGAAGCTTTCTATTCACAAGAGATAACAAAAGTATCCAACACAACTGTGCGAAAGATTGTGCTAGAATACATTCATTACTACAATTGTGTGCGAATTCAAGAAAAATTAAACCACCTATCCCCTAAAGAATTTAGGGAACAAGTGGTTTAGGTGTTTTGATTGGTGTCCCGTTTTCGGGGTTCACTTCATATTTTAAGAAGTTTTTACTTTTCGCTTACACCTGAACCAAAATGGTAACTTCTTTAAATTTTGTTTTCATTCCAATACTCAACTTATACTCTATCCGTTGCTATTCTACGCTTATTAGTAAAGTAGCTTCCAAATTAAAATAAATCTTTAAAATCCCTATTCTTTATTAAATAAGAAAGCCCTTCTACATGATCTCCAGTAATTCTCAATACAGCCGGTGGATGTCCTACTGTTGCAAAGTGCTCATTTGGACGAATACGATTTGGTTTCATTACATCTACAAAATGGACACATTCAACTTTATATCCTTCTAATATTGCCTTTACTTGCGCAACACACGCTGTATAAAGAGTATCCCAGCCAATTCCCTCTAAACATTTTCGACTAATAGCGTGGGGAACAGCAATTGTGGATCCCACACCTAAATCTTTACGGTTACAAGCAATATTCAACATATATTTATATAAATTTACAATATATAGGGGAAATCTAAGATTTAAATTTAAATCGTTTAAAGCTATATCAACACCATCCGTAACAGCCTGTGTTAACGGATGAAGATCTTTTGCTGGAATAGCAAAATCAGCATCAATAAAGAGAAGTATATCCCCTGCGGCTTCTTGTGCACCAATTGCCCGTCCTACATCATGCCCTAATGCTTCTTGATAAACAATTACGGTTGCCCCTAATTGCTTAGCAATTACTTCTGTCCGATCTGTTGACCCATTAATGACAACAATTATTTCTTTCGGTTCAACTTTTCTTGCCTCAAGAATAACTTCTTTAATCGTCGCTTCTTCATTTTGTGCTGGTATAATAATTGATAACTGTTTCCCATTATAAATTGATGAATTCAAACCCCATCCTTTATGAAAACTTGAATAATTCTTTTGTTTTTTTAGTTGCTCTATAATCTCTCTTTTTCTTCCTCCATCTGTATAGTTACCTCTATCATCTTTTCGTTGTAACCAACTTTCCAAAGTTTTTACATTCTCTTTAATCTCACATACTTCTAATTTAGTTAATTCATTTTTATAGAAAGAGGTTTTGTTTGCGGGTATATTATTCAAGGAGGTGTTAGTGATGGCTGACGAGGATTGTAGTCGCCACCCTTTCTCAATAAGAGTTACTTGGGACAGAATAGGGTTCTGCAAGATATCATATCCAATGTCTTCAATTGCTTTTTTAGTAATAGCATATGGCATAGATAACATCGAATCATATTTTAAATCCATACGCCCCAATACATCGTTTACTATTTTTCTATACACCATAGCAATGCTTGGCCATTCTACTCTCATCTTTTCAAAACATACAGAGTCTATGTTATTCAAGATTACATCCTGTTCCTTTTTTAGTAGTGGTTCTATAAATCGTTCTAATTCTACCGAAAAAATAACATCTTCTCCATTTAAAAATAAAATTACATCTCCATTAGCGATTTGCACCCCATAAACTGGTGCTTTCCATTTATTTTTTTCTTCAATAACAACAACGTTACTCTCAACAAATGTAGGTATGGATTGTATCGCACTCATTCTATCATCAGCTACAATGATAATTTCTAATGGTTTTATATGGTGCACTTTGTTTAAAATTTGATTCAATTTCGATTTTTCTTCTCCTAAAACTATAACGACTGACAGTGCCACTTCTTTTTGTTCTTTTTTTACAGTCTGATTAGGCTTTACTTTTTTTATATATTCAATTGTTTCACTCTTACCTACCGCTGCATGCCCTGCTTTTTTATCGAAATATAAGTCTATTACAATTTGATTTACTTCTGTATCTTTATCCAGTTGTTCTAATTCAGAAATGAATGGTATTAAATGATTTTGCACATCAAATTCACACGCAAAATTTTGCAAAAAATAAATATTCGGTACATATTTAATGTGATTAAAAAATTTCACAACATTAATTCTTTCGCCAAATTTCTCCTCAACTTCTTCTCTTGATAAACCTGGATAAGACAAATCGAAAACTAGATTTATTGGTACAGGTATCCATTTTAATAAATTTGTTTGAGGATTATTAATTAAAACTGTGGAGCCCTTAACGAATCCAGCTAAAATTAAAGACATAAACCCTCCCCCGGAACTGCCATAAAACAACACATTTTTCGAATCAATTTTTAACTTTGTAAATAATATTTCTAAAATATTTGCTATATCTTGTAAGTAAAATCTATCTAACTCCCCTTGTCCCCAACCTAAAGATAATTTTCCAAGATATAATGTAGGATCATTATAATATATAACAGTATCTTCAAACTCTTCCATCCAAGAATGTCTATGAAAAATAGGTGGACCAATTGGCTGTTCTTGAAATCCACCTGCTCCGGATCCAAAAACAATAGTGTTAGAAGCACCTGGCTTAATGCGAATTAAAAATTCATACGTTACTTTACCCCAATCAACCTTGAGTATAAATGGTTCTGTAGTTTGAAAATCCATTTGCCATAATTCTTCATATGAAATGTTAATTTTTTTGTATTGGTCTAACAGTTTAATCACCCTTTCCATCTATTTCAAGGTGTTCTATTAAGTAAGAGAGAGCTTCAACGTGATCACCGATTATTCTTAATACCGCTGGAGGATGTCCATTATGACTTACATTCTCCATTAAACGAATTCTATTCGGTTTTACAACATCAACATAATGTACACATTCTACTCTATACCCTTGTAATATAGCTTTTACTTGTGCAAGACTAGGGCATAGTAAACTTTCCCAGCCTATTGCATCTAAACATGATCTACTCATAGCATGTGGAATCGCTACTAATGAGCCATTACTTAATTCTGGACGATTATATGCCAAATTAAGCATATACTTTACGACGTCTACAACATAAAACGGAGGATTTAACATCGGATTCAAATCATTTAATGCTATGTCTACACCAGCTGAAACTGCTTTTGTAAAGTGATGCAAATTACTTCCTGAAACACTAAAATCACCATCAATAAATAAAAGAATATCTCCTGTAGCTTCAAGCGCTCCAATAGCACGTCCAACATTATGACCAAGTCGTTCGTTATATTCAATAATAGTAGCACCAAGTCTTTTAGCAATATTGGCCGTTTGATCTGTCGAACCATTTACAACGACAATTATTTCTAGCGGTTCTATTTTTCTTGCCTCAAGTATTACTTGTTCTATAGTCTCTTCTTCATTTTGCACTGGTATAATGACAGATAGTTGTTTCTCGTCATAAATTGAAGAATGCATTCCCCAACCTCGATGATACGAAGGATACTGCTTGCTTTCACCTAATCTTTGAATAATATCTCTTCTTTTTCCTGCATCAGTAAACCCTACTCTTCTTCCTTTTTTCTCTATCCATTTAGAAATACCGATTAAATATTTTTCCACTTTCTCTTTTTCATTTTCTGATAATTCTTTTTTTAATAAATACCCTTCTTCTTCTAACATTTCATCTTCAGATAACGTTTTTATTGCATATTGATCATTAATCCGCCAGCCTTGATTCACTATGTTCATATGAGCTAGAACGATATCTTTTATATAATCAAAGCCGATATTTACCACTACTTCTTTCGTAAGTGCATATGGTAATGAAAATATTGAATTGCTTTTTAAATCTGGTCGACATAAAATTTCGTTTAACATTTTTCTCCAAACAATATCCATATTTGGACATTTACCAACTTCTATAAATTTATCTATTTTGTTTAATACTACATCAGCCTGATTTGTAATGACTGGCTCAATAAAATTCTTCATTTCATTTGAAGATAATAAAGAATTACTATCTACAAATAACAATACATCTCCTTTTGCTGCCTTTACAGAAGCTTCATACCCATCATAATACGTACTATATTTATCCATCAAAACAATATGGCATTTATGTTTCTTTGCTATTTCATACAAATTACTTCTATCGTTAGGAACTAAAATTATAATTTCAAGAGGATTTAGCTTCCATATAGATTGAATTGACTCTTCTAATATTTGTGCTCTTTCACTATACAAAATAATAACCGTTAACGATTTCATTACACGCCCCCTTTACACATCATGTGACATAAAATATTAAGTATTACCATTTCCTATGAATTTGCTACTTTATTAACATATTCAAAAGTGAATTATACTGTGTAAAAACAACCGTCTATTTTTGAAAATATAAGTTCTACACTCGCTTCCTTCCTCTTATCATTGTGTGTTACAACAATCCCCATTAAAAAACAAAAAAAGCCCTAATTTCTTTAGGACTCTTTTAAACTAATTTATCAATATTATTAATTTTATATACTACCTTTTTCCATGTTATACCGCGATCTTTTGTATTAAATATTTCTTTTTTATTACACGCCCAACCTTTACGCCGATTAAAAAAATGCAAACAAAATACATTTTTTAACAATGGATTACTTGATACTTTGATCCATTTTGATCCTTTTTTTATTATTTGATATACACTTCCATTTTCACTATTTATAACCCAGCCATAATAGGAACTAAAAAAAGAAACAGCCACTTTACTAGGGTGTGTCTAAAAACTGTTGTTCATTGTGTTAATCGAAAAATGGCAGCGATATACACAAAGGCTAAAAAAGAAGATGCCAGCTTATCATAACGTGTTGCGATTCTACGGAAATGCTTGATTTTATTGAAAAAACACTCCACTAAATGGCGTTCTTTATATAAATACCAATCCACATTCCAAGGAGCTTTCGCATTTGACCTGGGTGGAATGGTATAGGTTGCTTCATGATCGGTAATATAGTTACGAATCGTATGAGAACCATAGGCCTTGTCACCAAGAATATTGCTGCCCTTAATCGGTATTTCATCCAAAAGCTCGCAAACAGGAGTGCTATCAAAAATATTTCCGCCAGTCAAATGAAATAAAATGGGGTTGCCTAAACCATCAACAATTGCATGGATTTTGGTAGTTTTTCCACCGCGACTCATGCCAATATGCTGATGACACTCATGATTTACAGCCTTTTTTTTGCACCAGCACTATGTTGATGCGCTTTGATACTGGTTGAATCTATGCTGAGGTTTTCAAGATCCGGTTCAGCATTTAATTCTTGAAAAATAGTCAGTAAGACACCTTCATCACGCCATTTGCAGAAGCGAGCATACACGGTTTTCCATAATCCGTAATGGTCCGGCAAATCACGCCAGGGAGCGCCGCTCCTAGCTATCCATAAAATAGCATTGAACATTTCACGATTACTCCTTTTAGGCGGACGACCAGTAAAATACGGTGGGAAAAAGTCTTTGATTTGTTCCCATTGTTCATTTGTAAGTTCGTAGCGGCGTGGCGTCATAGAAAATACCCCTCTCTAAATGATTTGAGGTAATCCTATCATAGAAATAGTTTTTAGACACACCCTAGTATTTATTGTTTTATTTGAAATATGCCACGAATTCCCCTTATCAAATGAGTAATTCATTAAAAATTTATCATCATTCATTTTAGTTGGTATTACTAATAGGTTATTTTTATAGATTGCTTTATAAGCCATAGCAGTCCCAGTGTTAATTCCTTCAAGACCTGGAATATCTTTTATAACTCGCCAATTTTCCCCACCATTTATTGTTTTAAATACCGTTGATGTTTCATATTGTTTTTGTAATGAAATAAATCCGACTAAATCGTTTATAAATGTTATCCCTGAAATACTATCACTAATACTTATATTTTTTATTACTTTCCAAGCTTTCGCTTTCGTTTTCAAATAGTATAAATTATGTTCAAATTTATTTGATGCAAGCTTTCTAGATAATACAATCCATATACTATCCATATTCGTGGCATGCAATTGTACTTGAACATCAGTCGATTTCTCCCAATCTTCTTCAACCGGTAAAATAAACTCACTCCATCTTTCCCCTCTATTAACTGTATAAAATATAGCTGGCAATAGATCGTCATTCGTTTTTGTTAAACCATATGCCCAAGAGCTTCGAGCATTTATTGGATATGCAAATAATACAATTGATTTTAGAGGATTAACAACATCCCATTCTACTCCTCCGTTTCGAGTATATAAGATGGCTTGCTTTTTATTTGCATATTGAATACCAGCCCAACCAAATCTATCAGTTCGCATTTGTAAAGAAGTAAATTGAATATCATTATTTTCCAATATATCACCTCATTCTTATCATATATATATATTCGTATGCTATTATTTTCAAAACGTTCTATCACTCGTTGTTAGTACCACTCGTTTTATCTACTATCTTTATATTTACTTTCTCTTTTCTTCAACAGTAAAATATCATTCAATCATGTATCAAATATAATGAAATTCCTTCTATTTTTTTCGTTATCATTTACCAACAGCTGTATTTCACAAAATTCAACTATAAAAAATGCACCCCAATTGTAAAACTATTTCTAACAATTAGAGTGCACTTTATATAAAATATAGCTTTTAACTTTTAAGCACTTACTACAGCAGCAACTTTATCCATACAAGAAATAAATTGAGTAATAAATGCATCAATTTCTTCTTTTTTAATTATATATGGAGGAAGTAAACGGATGATGTTCCCTTGTGTAACATCAACTAACATCCCTTTCTTCATTAGCTCTACCTGTAATTTCTTTACATTTCCATTCGTATCATTCAAACTAATTCCAAACATCATACCAGCATGGCGTACTTCCTGAATATAATAAGAATTTTCTTTCTGAATTTCTTGCAATTTATCATTTAGATAGTGTGACGTTTTATACGCTTCTTGCATTAAACCATCGTCAATCAATGTGTTTAATACCGTTAACCCTAAAGCGGTTCCCATTGAAGAATGAGCAAACGTTGTGCCGTGATCTCCTGGTGCAAATACATCACATAACTTTTCACCTACAATAATTCCGCCAAGCGGTATCCCGCCTCCTGCTCCCTTACCAATTTGAATAATATCCGGTGTAATATTGGAATTTTGATAAGCAAATAGTTTACCAGTTCTCCCCATGCCACTTTGAACTTCATCAACGATAAGAATGACATTATATTTATCACATAAGTTTTGAACACCATGTAAATATTCACTTGATAAAGGATATATCCCCCCGCTACCTAATACAGGTTCTAGCATAATCGCAATCGGATTTTCTTTAGCAATTGTTTCTTCTAATTGCTCTATATTCTCGCGCTCTACTTCATATACTGGAATCGATGTTTTAGGGAAATTTTGATATACACTTTCTTGTCTCGTAAAATGAAGTGCTCCTAATGTTCGCCCATGGAAACTATTCTTCAGCACTACGATTCCTTCACGTTCCTCACCCGTATTAGCTCTATATTTATCAATTAATTTCAACGTCGTTTCTGTCGCTTCCGTACCAGAGTTTGTAAAAAAGACTTTTCCGTTTTTTAAAGAGCAATCAACTAATTTCTTTGCATACTCAATCGCAACTGGATTTAAAAAATGAAATGGAAGATGCAATGATTTCGTAACTTGTTCCATTGTCGTTTGCACGATTTTTGGGTGATTGTATCCTAATACATTCACTCCGACACCAGAAAATAAGTCTACATACTCTTTACCATCCACATCATATAATTTACAACCTTCTCCTCTTTCTATCGCAACCTTCGTACGACAATACGTAGGCATCATATATTCTTTATCTAATTGAAACCAATCCAACATTTTAAATTCCTCCTAGTTATTTTCCCTGTTTATTTATGTTCATTCTCTATAAAGTCATGTATAAATTCATTTTTCAGATTAATATTTTAATAGTAATTTTCTTCCCGATATCCATTTTTCCATAATTTCTTCTATTTCAATAGGTCCACTACATGTGCATTTTTTTCATCTAGCGGTCTGTTACCATTTGGACTTTGCGTGTCATACATAATCAAGGCTATGAAATCATATTTAGTAACAATGTACAAAAAAGATTTGGAGGCTATATCGATGGATGAAAACTATGATAAACAGAGGCAATCTTTACTAGGGAATGACTTTAATGAAAATGGAGAACGTAATGAACAAGCTTTACTACACTCTCAAACAGTTGGTTCACGTGGACCAGCTCTAGAGCAAGATAGTGTACTTCACGAGACGTTACAAGAATTTATTCACGAAAAAATTTTAGAAAGACCTGTTCATGTAAAAGGATTTGGTGCGTTTGGTTATTTTCAAACGATCTATCCGATGTCAGAACATACAAAGTTAAGTTTTATACAAAATTCTAATGAGAAAGTTCCTGTTATGGTTCGATTTTCTTTAGCTGTTAGTACGAAAGGAACACCTGACACTTCTAGAAATGTACGCGGTTTTTCTACAAAGTTTTATACAAAAGAAGGCATTTTCGATCTTTTATGTAATCATATTCCTGTCTTTTCTGTTCGTGATCCGATGCGTTTCCCTGAAACGATTCAAGCGTTGTTACCTTCCCCTATAAATAACTTAATAGACCCTAATAGATTTTGGAGCTTTGTCGCTAGCGCACCTGAATCCATTCATTTCGTTGTCCATTTATACTCTGATGCTGGTACGGCCAAAAGTCTTCGCCACATCCCAGGACATAGTGTTAATACATATGTATGGAGAAATGCAGAAGGTAATCGAAAGTATGTAAAGTATCATTGGTACCCCTTTGAAGGTGTACAATACATTACTAGTGAGGAAGCGAATAAACTGGCTGCCGAAAACTCTGATTATAGCGGGAAAGATTTATATGATGCAATTGCAAATGGTAAACCCGCGGAATATGGTTTATATGTCCAGCTCATGGATCCGAAAGATGAAGCACATCTTTCTTATGACCCTTTAGATGATACAAAAATATGGGATGAAAAGTCGTATCCTCTTATACCAGTCGGCAAAATGGTATTAAATAAAAATCCTGAAAATTATATGGAAGAAGTAGAAAAAGTCGCTTTCTCCCCTTCTAATTTACTAGACGGCGCTGAATTATCAGATGATAAAATGTTGCAAGGACGTGCAAACATTTATAGTGATTCTCAAAGAAGAAGAATTGGACCTGAATTCCGCAAATTAACGATTAACAAGCAGCAAAATTGGACACCTGCTAAGCAAATAACGAGCGGTGACGGAAGATACGTTGAAGGTCAACTTGAAAGAACTTCTATTACGAAACAGGATGACTTTACGCAGCCTAGTGAATTTTATGCGAAGTTAAAACCGATAGAAAAAGAACATCTTACTAAAAACTTAGCTAGTGATTTGAATGTTATCTCTGATGATATTAGAAAGGTCGTTTTAGGGTATTTTCATAAAGTGTCAGCTGATTTGGTGAGAAGGATTGAGAGTGCGATGCAAAGACTTTAAGAATAAATAAAAACGTCATTTTAAACATTAAAAATGACGTTTTTTTAGGGCGAGATTACTAGGGATTTCTATCGCTTTATTTACAATTATTAACGAAATTTTTCTCCTTCAAAATTTCCTTTATTTCATTTTAGATTATGGTACTCATTTCTCTTTTTCATATAATCTTTTTCACATTGCAACGGCTTGAATTTCACTTTTTTCCCTTTCTTCTTTTTCGTTTTTATAACGAGCCATTCCCCTTTTTCAACGTCTAGGTTTAAGTGTTTCATTACATTGATATTATCTTTTTCTTTATAAAGTAAAAATGCTTCTTTTGCACTCACAAATAAGCTGGGCTGCTCGCTAAATCCACCACTATCATAAATTTTAGTTAGCGAATTATAATAAGAATCATTTTCTCTTCCACCATACATCAAATGGGCAGCCTCCAGATTTCTTTTACTTACTTCCCAAAAACTATGTTCATCAATATTTAAATTAAATGTGTTTTTAATGTCCTGCATTATATTCTTCACATGCTTTTCATCTCGAACTTTCCTTTCTTCGAGACAATCCGACGATAATTCTGGTGCATCTGATTGGGAATGTACAACGTGTTGTATCGATACACACAAAACAAATATGCTTAAAATGTATAATATTTTTTTCATATTTACATATCACCTCAAATGATTTAGATGCTATATTATTTGAGGCTTATAATATTCTTATGCTAACAATGTGAAAATCCCTATAAATTAGACTTTTATAGGGATTTTCATTTTAATATTGCTTTATCAAATTCACCGGTGAAGCCATTACCTTACTACTTTTCACATCAAATAGCCCTATAGGCGTTACTCGTATAAAAGGTAAGTGCGTCGCGGAAAAGAATAAAATGGTAAATGCCGGATCATTATACGCGTAGCCACGCTCTTGCAATAATTTCACCAACTGTTTCTCTTCCTGTATTAATTCATTCATTTTTAACTTAGACATAATCCCGAGCAATGGTAATGCGATTTCGTGTAATACTTCATTCTTTTCAGCTATTACCATTCCCCCGCCAAGCTCTTTTACTCTATGAAAAGCTGTAAACATATCTTCTTTATTCTTCCCAATAAGAATGATGTCACCAGTACCAGAATAAGAGCTAGCAAGGCCTCCTAATTTTTTTGCAAAGCCTTTTACAACTGTGTTCACTCGCCACGTACCATCACGAGCAATCATCATAAGAAAACACTCATCATGATCTAAAGAAAGTTCATCACGGTTTAAATCAATTTCACTCGTATATGGCTTTGTTATAACGTTATTCAATAAATGTATACCCACTTTATCAGTAAAAATCATATCCTCTTTTTCTATGGACCAGTTTAATAATAATGGAGTTACTTTAAATTTACTCCAGTCTATTTGTAATGATTCATTTTTATTTACTCCGTCACGCTTCACCCATTTCCCCTTTGCAATTACACTTATTGGAACCGGGTTTTCTTTACTTTCCAAAATATTCATATTAGCTATTCTACCTGTCGCAATCGATCCATGTACATGTTCCATATTATAATAACGAGCGATATTATAGCTTGCCATATGATAAGCATCTATTATTGGCACTCCTTGTTTTATCGCGGTAGCTATCATTACGTTTGTCATGCCACTTTCATAAAACGAAGGATGTGAGCCGTCTGTAGTAAGAATGAATCTATCAAACTGCTTTACGCCTAGTTCCAACAATTCTTTCAGTAAAACTTCTAAATCTGGGCGGATTGAAGAATTCCTAAGGGAAACAGTGTAACCTTGCATAAGACGGGTGAAAGCTTCCTGCCCTGTCATCGCTTCATGATCACAATCTGTACCTAGCAGTTTTAATTTCGCTAAAGTCGTTTCAGATGCGCCTGGAAAATGACCTTCTACTTTTTTATGTAATCGTTTTGTTTCTTGCACCCAATGTAACATTTCATCATCGCCATATAATAACTTTGGCCACGCTGTTAGCTCACCGCCTTGAAGAACTGCCTTATGCTTAAGCCATTCTATTATTTCTTCACGATTAAATAAAGAATCCCCGTTTTGCAATTCAGTTTGTCCATCAAAACGACACCACCAATACATACTTGCTGGAACCTTTTCAAATTCATCTAATAAACGAAATGCTTCTTCACGTTGTAATGTAAAAAATAAAGTTAAATTATCATTAATAAATGTCGTTGTCCCAAATTGCATCGCATAATTCGCTAAAGTTTCAGGATTATATAATTGATATGGATGTGCATGCGGTTCTATGTAACTAGGAACTACATACTTTCCGTCACAATCAATGACTTCACAATCCGTTAATTGATCTGGAAATTTATCCCCTACGTATACAATTCGGTCACTATATACCCAAATATTTGCCACTGACCAATTACGTAAGTAAGAATTTAAATACGTTGCATTCTTTAATAAAATATGCGGGCTTCTCTTACCATCTACTACTTCGACATGTTCTCGTAATTGTATGTTACTCCATCTAAACTGATTTTCTCCCAATGAATTTCACTCCAAATCAATTTACTATTATTTATTAAAATAAAAACAATTAACAAACTAAAGTATTCTCCATTCATAACTCCCCTGTATAACCCCTATACCCTTCATTATATGGAACGATTGCAAAAATAACAATTTTCAAAATATAACTCTTTGATTCTCAATAAAAAAGGATGTCATGTAACCGACATCCTTTTTTATACTAAACTATAAGATTAAATTACACTTGATGTTATACTATGAATACTAATACTGTCCTTTACAGCAGGATCCCATTCGTATTCTTTTCATCTATTTCTTAAATTCAATTTGCATCATTTTATTAAACTGTGTAAGAATATCAACCGGACCTAAAGAGTTAACATTGACAGCAAATGTATGCTTGCCTCCAATTACTCCGCCAGCAAAAGTCATAAACCCAGGAATTGATCCTCCGTGACCCCAAACTGAAACACCATTTGGAAGTTTAGTCTCATAGATTCCAAGACCATATGCATCACCAACCCCTTTTCCTTCTACAGGAACTGTAGTAAGCATTTCTTTTAGCTCTCGTTCCTTCAGTAACTTACCACTGAGTAAAAATGAAAAGAATTTATTTAAATCGTCCGCATTAGATATCATGTCTCCAGCTGCATTAGCTAAACTCGGATTATAATCCGTAATGTCTTTCAACTCGCTCGTTTCTTCGATTTTCACATACCCACGAGCATGATTCTTTCCTGGGATGACGGGTGAATTTCCTGGTAAAAACGTATTTGACAAGTCCAAAGGTTCAATAATTCGCTTTTCAATTTCTTCCGCATAACTATTACCAGTTATTTTTTCAATAAGCATTCCCAATATTACATATCCTGTGTTTGAATACAACCAGTCTTTACCCGGCGAGAAATCTGGAGGCAGAGAAAGGCCTATTTTCACTATTTCTTCTGCTGTATACGTTTTTTTCGAATTCATTATGTCAGCGTCTTTTGACTTTAAATATTCAGCGATACCACTCGTATGATTCAAAAGTTGGCGTATCGTAATTTGATTACCATCATACCCATTTCCTTGAATAAGACCTGGTAGCCACTTCTCAATTGGATCGTCAAGTTGTATGCGATTTTCTCCTACTAATTGAAGAACAGTCGTGGCGGTAAAAGTTTTCGTCACACTACCAATCCGAAAGCGATAATCCGATTTCACCGGTTTCTTTGTACTTAAATCTGCCACACCAGCAGTATAACTATTAATTTTCCCTTTATTAGACGTCTTAGCTAATACCCCTGGCGCCCCAATTTGTATTGTTTCCTGCATTACTTGTTTCCATCCATTCCGATTCTTTTGATTATGTGATTCTGACGAATTAGAAATATTTTGAATAGACTCTGCTTTTACAGTAAAACCTGGTGTAAATAGAGTAGTACCCGCTATTAACACTGCCAAACTTCCTAACTTTATTGAAGTACATTTTTTCATAAGGTTCTCTCCTCTTTTAAAATCGTATTGATTCAAGTTATACCTTAATCCTAAATGATAAAACTTTCTTTTTTCTTATCCATTCCTTACGAAATACTTACTTTCAAAATTTGACGACCAGATGGAAAAAGTAATGTATGAAAATAAAAAAGAACGTGTTTTCAATTTATGAAAACACGTTCTCTTACATACTTAAAACCCTATATCAACTTTTTAGTTTATTCACTTTTACCATCCTGCACTAGCGTTCATACCATTTCCGATAATAGTAAGAAGTAATGGCCACAGCACTGGTGCTAACGTAAGAAATAGATTTAGCAGTATAAGTATTCTATATCTTCCAGGGATATTATAATTTTTTCGATTAACAAATACTACAAAAACTAGGGTGTGTCTAAAAACTATTTCTATGATAGGATTACCTCAAATCATTTAGAGAGGGGTATTTTCTATGACGCCACGCCGCTACGAACTTACAAATGAACAATGGGAACAAATCAAAGACTTTTTCCCACCGTATTTTACTGGTCGTCCGCCTAAAAGGAGTAATCGTGAAATGTTCAATGCTATTTTATGGATAGCTAGGAGCGGCGCTCCCTGGCGTGATTTGCCGGACCATTACGGATTATGGAAAACCGTGTATGCTCGCTTCTGCAAATGGCGTGATGAAGGTGTCTTACTGACTATTTTTCAAGAATTAAATGCTGAACCGGATCTTGAAAACCTCAGCATAGATTCAACCAGTATCAAAGCGCATCAACATAGTGCTGGTGCAAAAAAAAGGCTGTAAATCATGAGTGTCATCAGCATATTGGCATGAGTCGCGGTGGAAAAACTACCAAAATCCATGCAATTGTTGATGGTTTAGGCAACCCCATTTTATTTCATTTGACTGGCGGAAATATTTTTGATAGCACTCCTGTTTGCGAGCTTTTGGATGAAATACCGATTAAGGGCAGCAATATTCTTGGTGACAAGGCCTATGGTTCTCATACGATTCGTAACTATATTACCGATCATGAAGCAACCTATACCATTCCACCCAGGTCAAATGCGAAAGCTCCTTGGAATGTGGATTGGTATTTATATAAAGAACGCCATTTAGTGGAGTGTTTTTTCAATAAAATCAAGCATTTCCGTAGAATCGCAACACGTTATGATAAGCTGGCATCTTCTTTTTTAGCCTTTGTGTATATCGCTGCCATTTTTCGATTAACACAATGAACAACAGTTTTTAGACACACCCTAATAATATTATGGTCGCTAAAAATAAAAGTAACACTAACAACCAATACCAAACCATTAAACTGAGACTCCATGGCTGTAATAGCTCGTGTACAATACCAAAGGTGATTCCCAATACGGCAAAACTAAAGGTAGTAACTGTTGCTTTAATAAACAATTTACTTAACTTTATATCGTATGTATACTTACAATATAAATCTATTAACGTGTATAAAGATAAAAATGCCATTAATACACCTACCCAAGACAATAACCAGTCTCCGTCCTCTTTGAATAATAAGAACAACAACCAACACATACCTACTGCAGAAAAAACAAAGGAAATAAGTATGCTTTTCAATACCAATTTCATTACATTTTCACACCCTTAAAAAACTTAAAAATTAATTATAATTTATAAAAATTAAGTATAGGTTAACATGTAATGAAGTATAAGTAAATAAAGTTAATTTACAGTTAATACCATCTTCTTATTTAAAGGCAGTTTTATATATGAAAATGATTCATGATAATCAAATTTCTCTACAAAAAGTAAAGGTGGATATTTACGTATCCACCTTCCCATCTCCCTCTACCCACTTCATTATTTTTTCCACATCTAACTCCGTATACGTCTTTTCACCATAACGAACAGACTCATATAACGAAGTAATATTTCTCGTTCTACTAATTCTGCTTAACCATTGTTGCATCGTTTCATAGGACCTTCTCTGTTCGTGAAATGGTAAAGCCCTTTCCCATTCAACTAACGTTTTCCTTATCGTATCTTTAGGTAACGGCTGTTCAAACTGTTGCTTCACTTTCTTGTTCTTTTCGGTTCTATCCGTATTTTCTTTTGTTATCGATTGTTTATCCTGTTCTATTTCTAATTTCGTTACCTTTTTCCTCATTAATTTATAAAAAGCATATAGAATGACCACTGCAATAAATACATAAAAAACGACACTAACCCATGAATTTGAAAGAACAGAAAACACATCAGTCCATGAATTTTTTCGTACAAAAAGTGGAATTTTCCTATCTATTTTTGTTCTTGTATCTACAACTCCTGTTTCTTCATCTATAATTCTTTCAGGTTCATCAAACTGTTCGTCTAAACTAGTAAAATCATAATTTCTTTCCGATATTGTCTCCGTCTTACTAGAAAAAAGCCCTTTTACCATGTCTTGTACATGCACAACACCTTGTGATAACGTTATCGCACTAACCGTAAAGAAAAGTATCATGAAAACTTTAACACTCCAAATCTTCCCTTTCATATGTCGCTCTTTATTAGCCATGACATAAACCCCTTCTTATTCTTTTATTACAACCCATTTATTCGTTCTACTATATTTCTTTGGTGAAGTACCAAGAATTAAAGGAACCGCATCCAGTTCTTTACGACGAAAGCCTGCTGTGTAAAAATAAGAAGAAGATACAGGAGTATCTTGGTCCGATATTGCGGCAAGTACTTTTAATACATTTTGCAAATGTTTCCGGTTATGACCGTTCTTTATATGCAACAATCCATTATCTTTTACACAATTGATCCATACTTCAAATGAACAGTTTTGCATGAGCAGTTGTTTACATATGCCTGCCGTTAATTCAATTAGTTCCTCTGTATCATTTCGCAAAGAAATACCGCTTTTATTTTGCAAGTTGAGATATATCGCATATTTATCTGATTGTGTTCGCTCGTACTTTTTCGCAGTTATCGTCCCTGTTTTCGCTGTTGCACTCCAGTGGATAGAACGAAAATCTTCATTTTCATACGACTTCACTCCCATTACTTTCGTTTCATCATATAAGGGGGATGACATCGCTTTTCGAAATCCTCGTGACCATTCTTGTAATTCAGGAACTTCCATTTTTGGAACTGCTGGTAAAACTAAATAGGACGGCGTTTCAACTTGTTTATATGTTATATGGTTCGTTATGAATCCAAAAGGATCCGTAATAACAATTTCTACTTCATCCCATTTCGCAATTCCCCTTTTTAACGCTACAGCTTGTAAATTAAATGAAGCTGACTCTCCTCCTTTTAAATTTAAATTCATATAATAATTTGAACCTGTACTATGATTTTTATTTAGTTCCTCATGATTCCAAGTTAGCTTATTTTCACATTTAAATCGAAATACGATATTAAAAATAGGGAAAAACGACTTGTTTGAAATTTTCATTTTGCACATATTCGTTTCACCTATAAAAACATTAGAATTCCCTTGACTGTATTCCCATTCAACACGAGATACTTTACGTATGTATACATACATAGCACCTATTAAAATCACATACAAAAATACGAGAGATAATAAGAGTAGATTACTTGAAAATACACTTAAAATAACGGCTACAACTGACATAACTCCCATTACGAAAGGCTCCGCTAAAGGTGTATACACAAGCTGTTGATTCATCGTACATTCTCCACTGGCACACTAATCGTATGAAGAATTTCTTTCATGATTTGTTCTTTCGTCGTTTTCATCTCTCCCTCAATCGTTAACGTTAAACGATGAGCGCAAACGGCTGCAGCAAGTATCTTTATATCATCTGGCGTACAATAATCTCTTTCATTTAATATTGCCCGTGCTTGAATCGCTCTCATAAATGCCAACGTTCCCCGAGGGCTTACACCAATTTCAATTAACTCATGGTTACGAGTTGCTTCAATAATTTCAAGGAGATAATCTTGCACATCATTCCCTACTAACACTTCTCTTGCACGCTTTTGCATCATAATAATTTCTTCACTTGAAATAATAGAATGTAACGTTTCTAACGGATTATTCATTTGAAACCGATTCATCATTTCCTTTTCAGCTTCTCTCGTAGGATAACCTTGGCGTATTGTGAGTAAAAACCGGTCTAACTGAGCATCTGGTAACGGAAATGTGCCCGCTGATTCGAGTGGATTTTGCGTTGCTATAACTAAAAAAGGTTCTGGTAATGAATGTGTCTGTTTCGCAATTGTAACAGTACGTTCTTCCATAACTTCAAGTAACGAAGATTGTGTTCTCGGTACAGCTCGATTAATTTCATCCACTAATACTATATTTGCAAAAATAGGGCCTAATCTTGTTTTAAATTCCGATTCCTTTACATCAAAATATTCAAGACCGATAACATCTCCAGGCAAAGTATCCGCTGTGAATTGAATTCTTTGGAACTTAGCGTCCACGCTTTTAGCCAAACTTTTCGCTAATGTTGTTTTTCCCGTACCAGGTACATCTTCTAATAAAATGTGCCCTCTTGCTATGAGAGCTATTGCTGCAAGTTCAATCGATTCATCTTTTCCTATAATAACTTTCGAAATATTATTAGTGATTTTCTTTAATGTACTCATATATTAACCTACCACCTTTAAATTTTCTAAAAATTAAGAATATATACTTTCCAAATTATAACATATGACACAAAGTTGAAACAGAGCAACAAGCAAACTTATATTTTTTCTTTACTCCACGTAAAAAAAGCACCTATTGTCGTCCGTTGACAATGAAGTGCTTAACTCTCTTGATTTTCATATTGGGCATTTGATACCTTATATACATTCATTATTTTTCTATTTCACTCCAAATATCAACATCACATTCATTTAAAACCGCTTTAATTTCGTCCTTATCAAATACTACTAAATAATTATACGGTAAGGCTAGCACTTGAATAATTGCGGGTTTCATTTTTAATAATTCATAGGCGTATATAATTTCCAATTCTCCTGATACTTCTTCATTGATAGGACCTATATACCAACCTGAATCACCTTCATCAAAACCACTAGATCTTTGTAAATAAACCTCTTCTTGTTGCAACACATTTTTCGCTATCACAATCTTATCGTTAAATTTTATTAATTGTCCCTCTATATTTAATCGACGTAAGCAATGCAATTGTTCTAATTGCACCCATAATGCAATCGTCAAATCTTCCGTCGTATCTTTAAAAGGGTTTTTAGTATAATCCCGTGTGATAATTTGATAATACTCTTCATACTTATATAAACTAAAAACAGACCATCCAATTTGTATTGAAAATCCATCTATTAATTTATCTTCTACTTTAGATAATAAATTAAAAAGTGTTTCTACATGAAAACTTAAAGGTTCTTCTACTTTAGCTTTTATATTTTTATTACCTATATTTTTGATTATTGTTTTCAAATAAACGTTCTCCACTTCTATTGAATTTCCTTACTCAATATGCATTCCTCAACTTGCCTTATATAGACTTTCGTTATAAACACCAATAAAATTTCCAATATTAAAACTCTTTTCCCCATACTTCTTTTGCATCTATTATTCTTTGTGATAAAAATTTATTAAAGTTCTTTGCTGTACTATAGTCATCAAGTCCCCCTTATCTATTCCAGGCTATTATTGGACACTCATTATTTTTTATATGACTAACATCTAAACAATACGCATATTCATTTTATGTGTTAATAATCCTTTATTACTACTCTATCCAATTTGTATTTGTACCAAAATATAACTTTTCAAACTTAATGACATCTATAATTTTTATTTATTACAACTTAACTATTAAAGCTTTATATAATCGTTCAGAACGATTCTCAATCTTACCATTGACATTTTTCATAAATTCAAAAATTCGGCTTTGGATAATAGAATTTTTTTCAATTTCCGATAGTGTGCGAGCCTCCTTTTTATTAAAAGAATTTGGCAATGGGTATTCAAAGCAATGCCCCTCCCATAACTCTAACTTATCATCAATAAAGTCTTCCATATAATAATCTGTTACGAAAGCATTAAAAGAACGGTCTAAAAAACTTTGTAGTGACATTAATGTTAAATCCCAATAATCTCTAGTTGCTATAGCACGCCCAACGTTAAATCCTTTAGGCAATAATGTCATATTTCCTAATGTATGTGTTACTGTAGCAAAACGCATAACATCCGGATGATTATTGATATCCTCATAATGGTTAAACACTTTTTCAGACAATAACCATTCATATCTTAACAACTTTAAGGTGTTATATTTAATTGTTTTAGGCTTCACACCGCGATTATTACAGAATGTATTAAAATCATTTTCCCAAAATGACTTATCACTTGATAGTAATAAAAGCCGGTATGTTTGATAAAAAGAATTCATAGTATCTAAATCTAAATTGTTCAAGTCCTTATTTGAGTATATTTTAGAATATATCTCTAAAACCAGTTCACATCTATCACAATCAAATTTTTCTTTTACTCTATTTAAAAGTCTTTCTTGATAATCTTTTTTGTACAAAATAAATTTTTTTACAGGGTGTAATTCTTTTTGTACTTTAAATGATGGTGAAATATTTTTAAAATCAAAGTGATTTACTTCATTTTTATCTAATTTAATAAAATCTGCTAATCTCAATCCAACAGCCTTCTTTCTATCTACTTTTTGAGTAACTATACGTCCTTTTTTCTCCAACGCACGACGTGTTTTCAATTAACTAGTAAAATGTATTCTAACATTACATATGATGACAACAATTTCAATTTGTTCGTTATAGAACTTCCTCTACATCGACACTCTCTATCTTCACTTCATACATATTTGGGATATTCGCCTCTCTCGGTACCCATGCATAATAGTCTTGATCATTCTCTAAAATAAATTGAATTAACTTTGTTTCTGATCCATTCCAGAAATTTTTAAGATTATCAATGTAGTCCTCTAAATCCTCTTTATAATCCAATTGTAATATATAATCTCTTACCGTCAGGGCAAACACAATTAAACTTCCTAATAGATCCTTTTGCTCATTTTCTTCTTCATACTCTTGTGGTAAGTACCAAACTTGACCTATTCCTATTGTTTTTTTGTATTTCTCATAAAAACTACTATCGTCCATATTCTTATAATCATGTATTAATTCATTGACCAATGAATGCCATTTTGGCGGAATAATGTTTTCCAATGCAGGATTATGTTCAATTCCTTCTACTATTTCCTCAATTTCTTCTGTCTCATCTTCATAGTGATATTCACTTAGGTCTATATGCTTAAATTTCATTTCATTTTTATAATGCGCCAAATCATAAGGATAGTAATTATTATCTTTTAAACATGTATCGTCAAGTTCCAAAATTTTCGCAAGCGCTGCCGTTTCAAAGCTCCAATACCCTACATATCCAGGTTCTTTATGCGCATTTTTCCATTCATAATCATAATGGCCTTTAAACCATTCTTTCTCCATATACGTTTGTAATCTTTTAGACGCTTCTTTTTTATCTGTTTGTGCAAGTTCTATAATCTCTCTCGTTTTTGCATATGGATTTTCTTTATAATATCTATTCGTCATGTTTGTGTATCCGATATCACTAGCGCATAAGAGGAAATCGATTACTGCATCATTCATATTTTCCTTCTCAACTAGCTTAGCTAAACTTAAAAGATTCTTTTTCTCCGTCTCTAATAAAATTCCTAGAGATATCATCCAAATTAGATTTAAATATCCAACTTCTCTTTCCCCTATTTGCCCCAAATCAATAAGAGCGTTGTCAAAATCTCCTTCTATTGTATGAATAGCTTCTCCTATGGAGTATTTTGCGTTAATATCCTCTAACTCATAATTAAAATTTAATAGATATCTTCCTTCTATAAGACTTTTATTATCATTAGGCTTTCTTTGAATACCATTCCTTTCATCTTCTTCAAAACTTTTAATCTCCTCTCTATTTTCCTCAATAAACTCTTTATTATATTTTATTCCTTCTCTACATTTTTCTTCTATACATAAAGGATCTCTCATTCTATTTGATTCCTCCTAGCTTCTAAATTATGGTCATTCTCCAATAATATTTCCCTTTGCATCTAACCTATATGTTTTTACTTTTCCGGTACTATCGACTTGTGATAGTACTCTTTCTACTTGATTTCTTTCCGGCGCTCTTTTAATCTTATCTGCCAATTTCTTATCTCCATCAACAGCTTTAAATATTCTACTTTTTTTGGTTTTCGCACCATTCAACCAATCATTTGACATTTGTCGTCCATCTTTAGTTTTACTTAGTTTAGCACCACCACATAATCAATTTGAACAGACGAAAGGTGAGCCCACATTTCTCGCAAGCCCACCCTGTCTATTTCTGATGCTTCTTCATTCATTTTTGCGCAATTAATTTCTTTATCTCTAAAAATATGCATCGAGTACAATCCTTGTTCTTCACAGTATACTTTAATTTCATCTTTTTAATATTTGAAGCTACATCCACCTTTAACTTGCCCTAGTGTTGAAACTCGTTTATCCCTAGAAATTTTTAACTTTCATCTTCCTATTACATAAATTGTAATTTTCGTAACGCTTTTTAACGAATAGCGAGTATTATACGACCTACTCTAGGTAAAATACAACTAATAATTTATTTAGCCAACGCAAAATACGAACATCTATTTACGTTATCATTATTTTTCATCATGAGCTTTGTCATTCTCGTTTGTTTGTTAGCTATGCCATGTCATAACTACCCTTGTCATACAAAATAACATCTCGCCTAATTATCATTAAAACCAAACTCCCTATTATTTTTTCTGTCTTTTAATTAGTTAAATAGAATTATTCGGACATTTACCCTATGGAGTACACTCATAAAAGTTTTCTAAAGAGGGTCACTCTTTTTAATGAGACTACATTTTCGAACTGTAATCACTTCTTAACAACTACTAATCTACCTCTATTATTTATATCCCTTCTTTGGTTTCTGCACAATCATTAATGTTCCTTTTTAATACTCATCTTCAAATAGACAATTATATATAGTAACACCTGTTTCCTTTAACTCTAACGAAACATCCTCCACTTCAATACTTAACGTTTCTTTATCAAGATTCTTTATTCCGTTACTATCTAATAATTTTAAAATACTACTTCCTATTTTCTTAGATTCATCATTGTATGGCGAGGACTCTTCAACTAGCTCGATTGTACCATTAGTATATCTATATCTTAAATATTTAACCACTGCATATGGCGCGATTGCCGAAATCATTAGCATTACACAATTAATTTCTGATTGCTTCCGAACGTACTCACTGAATTCTACACTACCAAAACGAAATTTCACATCTAGTGGTAGAAGAATGTAAGAAAAACATGTTGAATAACTAAAATCAGTAATATTATCAACGTTTATATTTGATATTTTATTAATTTCTCCATCCCAAAAATGTTTATCAACAAATTTCCCCAAAACATATTGGAAATCACCTTGTTTATATAATTTATTAACAACTTTTAGTATCTCATCACTCATAATTATTCTCCTTTATTGTACAGGGTACCCATGTATATTTCCTTTACCATCCATATGAACCTTTACCCTCGTTTCTCCATTTGGACCTATTGGCTTTCCAAAATCATGCACTCTAACACTTCCGTCTGGCTTTACTGGTGTTCCTTTCACCCATGCTTCTTGTGTCTCTACTACTCCATTTTTCCCTGCTCCCCACTGCGATTTGGTTGAGACATTATTCCCATGACCAGGAACATGTTTACCCTGTTTTCCTGCATCAACTTTTGGAGCACCTGAAACGCCAGCATCAACATGTCCTTGACTTGCTAGTTTATCATTTTTTCCAATGTTCCCTGCTACACTGGCTCCCTTACCAACATCACCCCTACCTCCACCAGGAGACTGAATTTTCCGAATAGTATCCTTAGCATTTTGAATCGATTTATTCCAAACAAATCCACCATGTACAAAAAGACTAGCTCCAGCAGCTGTTGCTGCTATATCTAATGGAATAACAATTGGTGACGCTAATCCGCCAGTTCCTACTTCTGCGACGATAGTTAAGAAATTAGATCCGCCTATGAGCGAAATACCTTCAAACATTTCTACACTGGACCCGACTATTGATATAACATTTCCAGCCAACCTTCCAGCTTGGTAAGTTGTCTTACTTTCTAATTTATCATTCTCATGTGGTTGTAGTCCAAAAAAGTTTTCTAGTGCTGCATCACCAGCACCTTGAAAAAATTCGATAACTCCATGCAAAAATGATTGCGCATAAAGGGCTGTTTTTTCATGCCATGATCTATTGTCTTCCTGCTCTTGTAAGTTAAATTGTTGTTTTTGCAAAATAATTTCTTTCATCTCGGTTTTTCAGGCTGTTTCTTCTATAATCCCCTAAGTTCTTCTCATTGTTTTTTCACAAAATCGGCATTGAGATTTCTTATTAGATATCCTAAGTACACTCATACTCTCATCCGTCTCTTTTTCTTATAGCCAATTTTATACCATCGATGAACACCCTTTACAGATGTAAAAACATAGAAAAACCTTGATTGGCATATGCCAATCAAGGTCTCAGTTTAAATACCACCTATTATTTACACATTTCACTTTCCCATACTCTTTTTCCGTCAGTTAAAAACACTGCACTTGGCGGATCATCATAGAGAGAAATTTCAACCAATGAACTTTTTTCTTGTTTTAACCAATTATATACAGTACCTTCGTTAGTATTAGGTTGAGATAAAATATTATTTACTCTAAATACAGCTACATCATATTCTGTATAATTTATATCATCCTCATCTAGTCCATTGTCTGTTTCAAAAACTGTATCTAGTTCGCCAATAATCCTTAATCCACTTTTCCATTCTAGTATCATGTCACTATGTTCATAATTTATTAATGTTCCAATTAAAGAATCATACCCCATTTGCATCCTCTTTTCTTATGATTTTTATGGTCTTGATGATACTATATGAGCGCCATCTTTTCCATAATGAATCAACCCTTTAGTAGTCTCATAGTATTCACCAGTATTGCGGTCATAATATTTTCCTATTGGCTCACCAAAGTCTACTCTTTCTCTACCGTTTTTTAATAGTTCACCTCTCCCGGCAAACTTATCAAGCAATTCTTGTGCTATTTTATTATCACCATAGAAAATGCTCTTATTTTTTCCATTTGCTAATTCTTGTTTATAGTTCGGTGTATCGGGAATATGCTTCTCTTGAGCACCTGACTGTACTTTAACTGGAAATCCATGTACTTCTCTGTAAATCCCTATAGGTATGGACTTCTTTTCTCATAAGAAGGTAAGGGTAAGCCATTACCCTTACCTCGTAATCTTAAAATAAAAAGCACTTGTTTCCCCTAGGCGACAAGTGCTTTAAGTTCATCTGTTTATTAAGTAGGATTATTTCGGGGAATTTTCAATTAACTTTACAATATCTTTAAAACTTACGAATTCATTAGTTTCATGTTTATTCCATTTATTTATATTCTTAGCCCACTAATAGCTATCTCGCCTAGTTATTGTTCTTATATTCAAAAGAATTACCTCTCTTCTTTGCACAAATATAAGTATTGGCCAAACTCAGGGAATGTATCCCAATTTCTAGATACATCATCTTTTGTCTCTCGCTCTTCTACTTCTCCAGTTTTAGAATCTTTTTGCTCCATAGCAATATGACCATTTTCTTGATACCCCAAAATCATACTTTTCAACTGTGTATCCCCGTCATATTTCCAATACATTATCGTCCTTAGGAATAGTCTATTATCTTCTTTAACAATAAAATCGTAGTGTAAATATTTACGAAGAAAATCATCCAAAAAACTTACCGATACCCATTTCTCAGTGACATTTACTAAATACTTTGGCTGCTCTCCATCACTAAGAACAGCAGTATAAGAATGACGATTTTCATGAAGTGTCTTGGCTGCATTCTCATCAATAATATTCCAAGGCTTCTTTTTTATATTAGACCACTTATCACAATAATAAATTTCCATTAATTATACACCTTCCCATTAATATCACGAATAATAATCCCTTTCTCATTCGCCTCTTCAATAATTTTTTGTGGAACTGGCTTTGTTTGTACAGGGATTTCCAAAATTAACTCAACATCTAGTCGACCACCTTTTAAAGCATTAGGATTAAATTTACCTGAAGAAATTTCTGAACCGGAAGAATACTTTTTAGTAAACTCACTTAAATAACTTAATGCCGTCTTTTCTTTTACTTCAGCCAATTGGGTAAATTTCCTCGAGACAATTTCTTCACCCGGAATATAAGAATCCACAACATATTTCTTCCCATTGATTTCCTTTGCCTCTAACTCTACTTCATTATAAGGATATCGAGGACGATTTTCCTTATTAAATCTATTCCCTGCTTCCCATTGCTTTTTCACAAAGTCGGGTATTGATTTCTGTTTAGATAGTGTTTCACCCGTACCCTTACCACCATCTTTAGACTTCGCAAACTTATAATAAGCTTCTATCAATTCACCTTGAGGTATTTTGGTTATGATAGTTCCACCAACACTAGAGAATGCATAGGAAGCCTCTCTCTTAAATGATTGTAACATTTCAAGCGTAGGCTTCAATTCTTTTGCTAGTTTTACTGCATTAGCAAATGTACTTACTCCACTTGATGCTGTTGCTTTTTTTGCGATAATCCCCATTCATTAAAAACTTCTTCATATCATGAAAGAGAATTGTGGAAACACTTCATCATTCGAAACTTTTGTTTTGATATTTTTGGATATATAATTCATCTTACTAAATATTGTAATCTCAAAATAAAAAGTACTTATTTCTTTTTATCAGCAATCAATTGCTTTAAGTTCATACGAGTTAATTATCTTCCAGTACAGTTAAACCTTCATTTTCTAATTTATTCAAAGTTACTAAAAAAACCCCAAGGCATATACCTTAAGGTTCATAAATCAAGAAAATATTCCCTCTATTTTTTTGTCATAATTTTTTACTTTATCATTAATTTCTATTAGCAAAGTATCCTCATCAGTTGCAGGTTCATAACCAATTATTACGTTTGGAATATCATACTCTTTTTTCAAATTAACTAGATAATGCACTAACTTTTTTAACCTTAACTTATTATCATTCCTCTCATCCTTTAATATTTCATTTTCAGGAAAGTTAAATACAATATCACCATCCTGTTCATCAAATGAAAATACTATTACTACATTTTTTAATGAAATACCTAGTTGTAATTCTTCTAAACATACATTTCCTGTGCCTTTCGGTGTTAAAATCTCTTCCATTTTTTTCACTTGAGAAAAATCCAAATCTTTTTCTAAAATATTATCATAAAAATGTGATGATTTAATTTTTAATATATTTAATTTAAGTTCGTCGTAAATTAACTTATCAATACTTCTCTTATTAAAATCTCTTAATATAATCTCTAAATTTTCCACTTACAATCCCCCTCTTTCACTGATCAATAAACCCTTTAAAAGTTCCATCAAGGTTCAATCGAACTCCACGTCCATCTGGAGTTTTTTCTCCAAAAACTCTATTCCTTTAGGGCTTTTAATTTTTATAAATCCTCCTAGTCCACCAATTATTTCTTTAAGGTGTTTCAATGCAGTTTGATTTATTTGGTCAGGGCCACTTTTAACCTCCCCCCAAATATCTGGATTTCTTCCTGCATGTTTTGTAAAGCAGGACCTACAATAGTCTCTCCACCCTTTTTAGGAGAAGTTGCAGTATTTATTATAGTTTCATTATTAACTTTAACAAAATTACCTGTACCCTAATAAGTACACCCACACTCTCATCTGGCTCTTATTACTGCAACCAATTTCGTACGTCTAATGAACACAGGTGTTAAAAGCATAGAAAAACCTTGAAAGGCATATAAGCCAATCAAGGTTTTTCTATGTTTTTATATTTCATAACACTTTATTTTAATGCTTCTTCTAATATATTTTTTTCATGTTTTAACATACCACTTACTATAACGCCACAAACCATTTTATTTATATCTAAAGCAAATCCCACATTTTCATTTTGTACAATTGACACAATATCATTTTCCGAAAATGATATTAATACCTTATCAATCCCTATATATACATTAAATTTACTATTTTCATCTATATACGTCTTATCATATTCTTCAACTTGAAAAATAGGTATGCCTATAATAAAAGTTATATTTTCCATATCCAAGTTCAAATTTTCCATCTTGTGTACGTTTTCACTCAAAGTTAATGTAATAGAACGAATATTCCCTGTATATTTTCCTACTCCTATTTCAATCAAAGATTTCTTGAAATCCCCAGTTCGCCAATATATCGTTTGTTCCTTTGATATATTCCAAGTACTGAATTCTATATTAATCGGTGTATAAACATCATATTCAATATTTATAGACTGACTTTCTTTATATTCTGTTACTTTTAACATAATCATGTCTCCTTCTATGGTCTATATACAGCGTGCTTTATTACTGGTAGTAATCCGTCTCCACGAGGTTTACTAAATATTAACTCCCAATTGCCTACGTTCATAATTTCTTCATATTTGACACCTTCATTAACAGCTTTCTTAACAGAACTTTCGAAACTTGACAATAAAGTTTGACTATTTATCGGCATACCATGTGTAGTCACATTTCTTGTTATATACTCTACCATATGTTTTGTTCCATTTGGATGTACCCAATATTTTTCACCATCTACTGCTAATTCAAATGATTTTGGTATTTTTGTACCTTCATAAACTGGTTGAGTAATTTTTATGTTTCCCCACACTGTACCATCATCTAAAACATCACCCGTACCCTTACCACCATCTTTAGACTTCGCAAACTTATAATAAGCTTCTATTAATTCGCCCTGAGGTATTTTGGTTACAATAGTTCCACCAACACTAGAGACTGCATAGGAAGCCTCTCTCTTAAATGATTGTAACATTTCAAGCGTAGGCTTCAATTCTTTTACTAGTTTTACTGCATTAGCAAATGTACTTACTCCACTTGATGCTTTTGCTCCTTTTGCGATATGGCCTACTTTATTTAGTGCCTTATCATCCAATAATGAAGTAGCTATTTGCCTTGATCCAAGGAGAGATATACTATTTGTTATTCAAATCCATAAAAAGAAATCAACACTTATGAATTGTGATTTCTTTTAACAGATAACTATTTTCCTGTAAGGTTTGTCGCTATATTTGAATATCAATTTACTATCATAAACTTTTGATTCACATGTGAAATTTTTCAAAGCGTAAAACCTTTTAGTTTACTAAAAAACCTTGAAAGGCACATAGCCAATCAAGGTTAAATAACTACTCAACATTTACTGAAACAAATGTAGTTGCATCACTTGGAAAATCATCAGGAAATGCATTGCATATTAATTTTTTCGTTATTATTTGATATAAAAATTCTACCATCGTAAGTGAGTAAGTATAATTCTCTGGTGATTTCGATTCATATATCACAATTTTCCATTCATCAGGTTTTCCATCTGTTAACCAGTACAATTCGTCACCATTATCAGTGTATGCCCATGGAAGTATCCCCCCACTTGAAGGGTAAACATCATGTTTATAATATTGTGGAAAACTTTTCTTAGATTGTATATATGAATTCATCATTTCCTTCTGCCTACCAAGATAATTTACATTTTCATCGTTTACAAAAGGAGTTAATATCCACAAGAAATTGTCAATACCACCTGTACCATAAGTTTCAATAAATTTTACATAGTCTGTAGGCAATTCCGTACCAAGAGTGCCGAAAAAATTTCCCCATTGTTCTTTACCCCCTGTTTTTTGTGGCAATTTTGGAGGAAGGAGTATTTTAATTAATTTATCCAAATAAATCGACTCCTATTTTTTATTTACTATTGTAACATCTAAAAAAAATCATTTGTTCTTCTTGCCTTTAACGTAACACCTTTATGCATTAAATTATTGCTCCCGTAGATCGAAATTGATTGGCTAGTTCTGCTACCAGTACGAAACATGTCCTGTGTGATCGTTGCTTTTACTCTGGTTAGTCGACCTAGATTATCCAATTCACTAAAAATAACATTTTCAGACGAATTTTGAGTTATTTTAGATATTCCGAGATCACCTAATCTTAAAATAAAAAGCACTTATTGCCTCAAATAGGTAACCAAGTACTTTAAGTTCATCTATTTTTAAGTAGCATAAATTTGTAAGTTTTGTAGTAACAGTATGACACCTTTTCTATGTCGTGCCAACTACTACGTTAAAACTTACGAGTTTGTACGAGTTCATTAGTTTAATATACATTCCATCTGTTTATATTTATCCCCCAGTAAAATATCATCTTGCCTAAGCTCGTACTTCTTTTTCTTTTCTATCATTGCACATTGTACTCCATGATGGTTCAACCATCATAGAGTACGTACTTTCAAACACCCTTTCACTTTCTTATCCCACTTAAAGACTCTCTTTTTCACTCTTGATCATCATAAGCATCTCCAAGTGATTCAAATTCACTTTTTAGCCAATACCAATATTGTCCATTGTTCTTAATAAGTTTTTCAAGTAAGTCAGTGAATGAAGTTGCGATAATTTCCGTCTCCCCAACTATTCCATGTCGATCAAAGAAACTATCATAACATCTACCTAATCTCTCTTCACTAAGATCTATTGTTAAATATTCATCCTTACCATCATTGCATATAATATACCAATTTGATGAAATATCTTCTTCACATAATTCTCCTACAATTACGGGATTAGCCAAAATAAACTCCTCTGGGGTAACAATACGAATAGGATATTCCTCATTTTCAAATAAAGTTAGGCCACCACAAAGACTATAAAATTCTTTTAAATCACCTGGTAGCATATGCTTATCCTTATCAATTATCGGTAATTCTGTAGGCTCCTGTACTCGACAATTAGGTAATGATTTTACTTTTTTAATCAACTGATTAATATTTTCCATCTAAATTACTCCCTAAAATTATATTGATTAAAGGCCCTATAATACTCTTGTCTAGCTAAACGTGATACATTCGCAGCATCAAACATTTTTTCCGTCAATTCTTGTATTTCTTTTGCTAATGTATTTTCAATTATATAATACTAGTAATTTCTGTTAACCTTAATTCATAAAAATAATTTTTAAACATTTATAACATGCCTATCTAATAAAAAAGCGCTTGTTGTCTTTCGTAGACAATCAAGCGCTTTAAGTTCATATGTTTTTAAGTAGCATAAATTTGCAAGTTTTGTAGTAGTTGTCATGATACCTTTTTTATGTTATGACAATTACTACGTTAAACCTTACGAGTTTGTACGAGTTCGTTGGTTTTATACCCATTCTAGTTATTTATATTTATCTACTAATCACTATAAATTGTAATTTCAGATTCTCTTTTACCTAAAAATAAAACATCATATCTATTACGCTTCATCAAACAGACATCCCGATTTGTATAATTATTTTCGGATGTAAATAAAAATATTAAATAACTAAATCAATTTGGCAGCTGAATAGTTACCTTATTTTTCTCCTGAAAACACATTAAAAATCTAGTTTATTTAAATCATTATGTTTTATAAATCGAGCTACTTCCATTTCTAAATCAATTCTATTAATATTTTTATCAAAAATAAATCCCATTTTTCCATTATATTTTTTTAATTTAGTTGGCATATCCCAATACTCCATCTCATTTTCAAACTCATATAATCCAAAAGTAAGGCACATGTTTCTTCCTTTTTTTTCAAAAAAAATAATTATGTTATCTTTATCAAAGTCTTCATAAATAATATTTATTTTAGTATCATTCATTCTTGCACACCTTCCCAAGTAGTATAAATTACTAGATTATCATTTTTAACCATACAATAAATTATTACTTACTCCCGATTCTATATAAATGATAATATTTATCATATAAACCACAACATGCGTCCATTCCTGGGTTTGCGCTCATTGACTTTTCGATCACTTTTTCCCATGAACCATACTTATTAAATGAAGAATCTGCCGTTGGACCATGTGGATTACCATATTTAACCTCATTTCTAGCCATTACACGCTCTAGCCCTTTTGGATCATCTATATAATCATTTAATCGATTCTGATTTCTTTGATTATTTACCGCTCTTGCAATTTCTTCAATTGAATTTCCCTCATTCTTCATTTTATTAACTAGTTCTATAATATTATCATTTTTATCATGATAACTCTGCCTTCTTACAGTTGCCTGAGCCACTTGTTCTGGATTTGTCCAGTCTAGTGCATCAGCAAATCCACCTATACTCTCCGATTTTGGATTTGGAGAAAACCCATAAACTGCATCGGGATTTTCATGTATATCTTTTGCCGCTTTTGGATTATCCATAGGATTATTCTTATAAGTAAATCTAGTATCACCCGTACCCTTAGCAACCCCCGCACTCCCAGACGTTGCTTTCTTCACATCTCCAACCTTTTTTAAATCATGAAGTTTATCAACTATTTTTACACCTTTCCCATATGGAGTCATCATCCCAACTGCTAGGAGCTTTTCACCATAGGTAGCTTCTGGGTCAAAGAGTGTGAAAAGATCACCAAAGAGAAAATCGAATCCAAACTTCGCCACACCGATTAAAAAAGGATCGAGTACTGGTCTTTTACCACCGACTGGCTGGCCAAAAATGTTATGCTCCATTTCATAATCATCGGTTTCAACTTGGAAATCCTCACCTATATTCCCTTTTATTGTACCATTTTTAATTCCTTCAAGGTATTTTTGTGTCGCTTGTATCTCTTCTTTTGTAAATCTATTATTGATAGATTGATTTTCGCTACTTATTCCTTCAATGTCGTTATACACATTGTGCTCTAAATCTACACTTTTTCCAATACCATTGTCAGATTTCCGTATTTTCTCTTCTATAATTATTTGAATTTGCTTTGCCCATTCCATATTTAACTTTTCACTATGAAACGTCCCACTCACAGGACTAAATCCTTTCCCGCTTTGCACTTCAGCGAGTCCGGCTGTGATGCTAGCCGCTAATTGGAGAGCGGTGCTGTAGTTGTTACTGGACGAATGATCGAATTCTCGTAAACGCTCTAGTTTTTCTTCTAGTTTTTTTCTCATTGCAATTAAGACTGCAATAATTGCGTCTACTCCAGGCATTGGTGTAAGTACTTCGATTGCTTCTATACTTGCAATTGATTGATTGATTTCCTGTATTTGTTGTCTTATTTCATGTTCGATAACATCTGTTGAAGCAACTTTTGCTTGAAAATCATTTGGAAATGCTTCGTTTTGGCGAATTAATTCTTCACATAAGCATATGATTCCTTGCGCTAATGGCCGAAATGTTTGGACAAGGTAGGCTTTTGCACTACTGTATGTTTGTCCTTGTAATACTGTATCTATCGCAAATGCATCAATAGATTGAATGGCTTGTTCCATACTTTGAATCGTAGCATTACATATAGCGTTCATACTTTGAGTTTGACTTTGTACTTCTCCCAAATACATGTTTAAACTCATGTATTGGCCTCCCTTTGTAGTTGCTGCTGTTCATAGGAAAGGTCGTTTTCTTTCTCACTGAGATGCCGTTTTTCTTTAAGCAACGTCTCTTTTTCGTTTTCTAATTCGAATGTAATTTTTCTTTCATACTGTCCGATCTCTTGCCGCATATTCGTAAAAAGGTTATATGCTTCTTTGTCACCATACCAAGTTTCTAGTATTCGGTTAAATAAACGATTACTTCTATTTTTCCATTCATGAAAACTAGCTTCAGCTCGTTCTTGATTTTGCAGCGCCATTCGGTTTTCATTTTGTTCTTCAAATATAATTCGTAATTTTTGATTACATTGACTCATTCTCGTTTCAATTTCTTGACTCATCTTTTCTCCCTACCTTTTCCCCTTTACGTAGGCTGTTACATTATTGAAAAGTCTTTTGAAGTCCGGTATCCATTTTCTCAAATTCATTTGCTACGGAATGGATATTATCAATCGTTTGTTGAAAAGCTGCGCAAAATTGTTTCGTGATCTGTAAATTTTGTTGATTTGCTTCTTGTGCTTTAAAGTTCACAGACAGCGTAGTACGCGTTGCCTTATTTATAGAGCGATTAGTAGCACTTTGCATTCTATCTGAAGCATTTCTCATTTTCGTTGCAAGTTGCGTTGCCGTATGCAAATTACTCTGAAATTCTCCCATCACTTACTCCTCTCTACCATTTATTTACAAGGAAATTATACCACGGAAAAATATTCCAATAAACCGAATGTTCGAATTTAACACATAATTAATCACCGTTACTAAAGGTAAGAACAACACTTATCTTTCAACATAACTGTGTCGGAAGTAGGTTCTACTTATACAAAAAAGATGACCTCAGCTATACGCTAAAGTCATCTTTTTCTACCTTATTATTTCACTAACTCTCCATTATAAGCTTTTATATTAAGTGGAGCAGTTAAAAACTGTGCTGCTTTACTAACGAAAGATGTAAAGTGTTCACTCGTATTATGACTCGCAACTGCCTCTTCATCTTTCCATACTTCTACCATCGTATAAACACTTTCTTTTTCTGTATCTTTATATAAGTCATAAGATACATTTCCACTTTCTTCTCTTGAACCGTGAATGAGTGGCTGAATTTCTTCTAAAAATGTTTGTTGTTTCGCTGGATCTACTTGAAATATTGCGTGAATAATAATCATGGTGTTTCCCCTCTCATATCTCACTTATTTCTGTATTTATAAAATTACTTCCACTCGGCAACTTTTTCAACTGGAAGACGTACTGATTGGTAACCACTATCAGCAGCTTTTCCGATTGAAATTAACATAACTGGTACGTGACGTTCTTTATCTAATCCGAATGCTTCTGCGATTTGGTCTTTTTCAAATCCACCAATTGGACAAGTGTCATATCCGTGAGCACGTGCTGCTAACATAAATTGCATTGCTACAAGACCACCGTCAATTAGTACTGTATCTTTCATTACTTCTGGTGTAACCATTGAGAAGTAACCTGAAAGTTTTTTCATTTGATCTTCTTTTACTTCTGCTGGCATAAGTCCGCGCTCTACTGCTGTACCGTAAATTTCTTCTGCGTTATCAAAGTTGTTTAAATCACCGAATACAGCGATCATAGCTGAAGATGTTTCTACTTGAGATTGATTAAATTTCGCAAGTGGAGCAAGTGTTGCTTTTGCTTCGTCACTTTCAATCACAAGGAATCTCCATGGCTGCATATTTACTGAAGATGGTGCAAGTGTTGCTTCTGTAAGAATTTCAGTCATTTCTTCTTTGCTAATTTTCACTGAAGGATCGTACTTACGAATTGAACGGCGGCCTGTTAAAATTTCGTTAAAGTTATTTGTTTTTACTGAGTTAGTCATAGTTGAAGTCTCCCTTTTTTATAATTCTTTTATATTTTCTTGAATGTGATTTAACATATTTAAAAGATTATCGCGTTCTTCCTCACTTAATCCTTTAAATGCAGATGCTGCAAAACGTTCTTTTTCCTCTTGAAACGCCTGAATTTTATTTCGTCCCTCTTCTGTAAGAGAAACTAACGTAATTCTGTTATCATCTGGATTTTTACGCCTTACTATCATTTCATTTGCCTCAAGCTGCTTTAAATGCCTCGTTATCGCAGCATTATCAATATTCACTTCTTGCTGAAGTGCTTTTTGACTAATTTCACCTACTTCATATAACTGAAGTATAAGCTCTAATCGAGACTGGCTCATACCCGTACACCCTTCAAACTTCGAACTTACTTCTTTATTTAGAAAGTGTAATTTATATAAAATAATCGCTTCTTTTGAGCATGAACTTGTCATATTAACCCTCCTTTACATCCAAATCAAAATCGTTTGATGTATCAATAGTTGATATGTCAATTAATATAATCTATATCGATTTAGAATGCAAGCATTTTGTTTTCATTTATATTTTTCCAAATTAAGGCGCTTTGTCGCGTTACAAATAATGTTAATTGCACTATAATAGTACTAATTTAAATGACTGGAGAGTGATTGTAATGCGGCAATACACAAATAGAAATGAGGAAATAAAAATGGAAAATGAAATGAGGATATTCACATATGACAACAATAAATATAGGGATTGTCGCGCACGTAGACGCTGGCAAGACGAGTTTGACTGAGCGTATTCTTTATGAAACGAATGTGATTAAAGAAATTGGCCGAGTTGATAGTGGAAGTACGCAAACTGACTCAATGGAATTAGAAAGACAACGCGGCATTACGATTAAAGCATCTGTCGTTTCTTTCTTTATTGATGATGTAAAAGTAAATGTCATTGATACACCTGGACACGCTGATTTTATCGCTGAAGTGGAGCGATCATTCCGCGTTTTAGACGGTGCGATTTTAGTTATCTCTGCCGTTGAAGGTGTGCAAGCACAAACAAAAATTTTAATGCGAACATTACAGAAACTAGACATACCGACTATTTTATTTGTTAATAAAATTGATCGTAGTGGCGCAAATACTGAAAAAGTTGTAAAGCAAATAAAAGAGATTCTTTCAAATGAAGCATTCCCCTTCTACTCTGCCCAAAACGAAGGAACGAAAGAAGCCCGGATCATTGAATACAAATCATATGACGATTGTATGGTACTGTTAGCATCGTACAATGAAACATTGCTTGCATCATATGTAAATAACGAAATAATTCCGGACGCACTATTAAGAAAAGAACTAGAAAAACAAATACAGCAAGCAAATGTGTATCCAATCTTTTTCGGTTCAGCAATGACAGGTATAGGAGTAACAGAACTACTTGAAAAACTTCCGGCCCTCATTCGAGCTCATACATCCGCACAAGATGAAACTTTATCCGGTGTTGTTTTTAAAATTGAGCGTGAACCTTCTGGAGAAAAGATTGCATATGTAAGAGTTTTTTCTGGTAACTTACACGTTAGAAAATATGTTGATATACAGCGCGATGAGTCTCTACCACATAAGGAAAAGATTAAAAGAATGTGCATGTTTCATAATGGAGATGACGTTCAAACTTCTACCGTTCCTAGCGGTGAATTTTGTAAAGTATGGGGACTGAATGATATAAAAATTGGTGATATTATCGGTGAACGGGCGGATTCTATAAAAAACATTCACTTTGCCGAACCACAAATGGAAGCTGCTATTGAAGCAGTACCTAAGGAACGAATTCATGATTTATACGCTGCTCTTATGGAACTATGTGAAGAAGATCCACTCATTAAAGTGTGGAAAGACGATGTTCATAATGAACTATACATTCGTCTTTTCGGTGAAGTACAAAAAGAGGTTATTGAAACAACACTTTATGAGAAATATAATTTACAGGTTACTTTCTCAAATACACGAGTTGTCTGTATTGAGAAACCAATTGGCATTGGGAATTCCGTTGAAGTAATGGGAGAAAAAACGAATCCATTTTACGCAACAATTGGTTTTAAAATTGAGCGCGGTGAACTGAATTCTGGCATAACATATAAGTTAGGTGTTGAACTCGGATCACTACCTTTAGCATTTCATAAAGCGATTGAAGATACTGTATTCCAAACATTAAAACAAGGTTTGTACGGATGGGGAGTTACGGATATTATCGTTACGTTAACTCATACTGGTTATGCTAGTCCTGTTACTACAGCGAGTGACTTTAGAAACTTAACACCACTCGTATTAATGGATGCTTTAAAGCACGCTGAAACATGTGCATTTGAACCAGTAAACGAGTTTGAATTAACTGTACCGGAGCACGCAATTAGTACCGCAATGTATAAATTAGCTGCTATTCCAGCAACTTTTAGCGAGCCTATATTCAATAATGACTCCTACCATTTAACAGGATCGTTACCTGTTGCGAAAACGGAGAACTTTAAGCGAATGCTTCATTCATTCACTGAAGGAGAAGGCATTTTTACAACTAAGCCATCTGGTTACAAAAAACTGAAGGCTCCCTTCCCTACTCGAAAACGTGTTGATAATAATCCGCTGAACCGGAAAGATTATTTGCTTCATGTGTTGAAGGCTTATTAAGTAAAAAAAAGAGGTGCAAATTGCACCTCTTTTTGCATGTATTGATAAGTTAGTTTTCCCTAACAATTTCTTTAAGCTTTTCTATTATTTTTGCTATCGCTTCAATTGAATTTTCGGTTTCATATTCTCCAACATTTAAAGAATGATTTGCGTTTTTAACAACATCGATTTTTAAATTCATTTTATACAACTGATCAATTTGATCTGCATCGTATTGGTGATCTTTATCCCCAATTATTAAAAGCCCTTCGTGTTGACTATGTAAGATGGAATCGAAAATGGAATCAAAAGTTAGTAAAGGTGTAAGTACTATCATTTTTGACTGTAAAAACTCTTCTCTCTTCATTAAATCATTTGCAATCGGAATTGTTCCGAGTGACTTCCCTAAAAACATCGTATGATTGTATTGCTCACCTTTTAATACTTCCTTCATTACAGGATTAATATCATCCATCATTATTTTTGTTACTTCTTCCATCGGTTTATTCATTACTTGTTTGTCATAAGAATAATGAATATGTACTACATCTATTTTATGTTCAAACATAAGCATCGTCGCGTAATAAAATAACGGCTTATCATAATTGTATCCTGAACCTGAAAACATAAAGCAAATTGTATTAGAACCTTTTTCAATATGTGTATATGGAATTACTTTTCCGTCTATATGAATCTCTTTTTTAGTCCCCTTCACCGTCTTCCCCTCCGAATACATTTACTTTTGTAAAACGATATGTTCTGTATGGACTGTTATATCCTTTACTTTCTCTTCTATAAACGCTGGCTGTAAGTTATAAGTATACAACTCTTCTACCGGCACCCACTTAAACAAATACGTTCTACCCTCTTCTTCTAAAATATATTGATCCGCTCCATTTGCAGGCAATTCATGCAGCTCTACTTCGTAATAAAAACTAATCTCATGAAACTTCCGCTCAGAAAGTGTAAAGAAATTTTCTACTGACCATATTAATCTCATTCCTTTAATAGGAACGGCTAGTTCTTCTGCAAGCTCACGTTTTAACGCGTCTTCACTATTTTCTAGCATTTTCACTCGACCGCCCAGTACGTACCAAAAATCTTCACCGTCACCTTGCGGAATAAGTATTTTATTATCATGTTTACAAATTGCTCCGGCGCGGTAGTTAAAACATGTTTCCTCAACTTTGAACGTAAGATCCCACCAATCGCCCCTATACTTTATTTAAAAATCGCTATAAAACTATTATTTATCGCACAAATAAGATTACCATTTTTTTCTAGTTTATTCAATGTTTTTTAATTTTACGAATCCTTTCATCATCAACAATACATATACATATACATATATTACAATAACAGTACACACGAAAAACGCCTTGTTTCTTTAATAACAAGGCGTTTTTCATGATGCTATATTCAAATTTTTATCTTCCCACTTTCCCACCACTTCATAAACGTTTCTAACGAAGGAGCAACCCAAGTTCTACTATCATTTTCATGATTCCATACATATATATCATCTCTTTGCACGATTCCGTTCAAAATGGAATAACCAAACAAATCACCATTTCCGCCATCAGCAAAAAATAATAAACAGTCAAAAGGCATATATAAATCCTTGAAATCAACTATATTTCTCATATTCATATTTTCAGTTTTAATTTTTGAAGCAGACCATATAAAGTCCCCGTATTCACCTTCTACACCGTTTGTTTCCTGTAATAATTGATTTAAATCATTTGGTAACTCCACCTGCAAATTTTTGTGAACTTCAGCGAGTTCATCCTTCGTAGCTGGTTTTTTCAAACTTAAGTTTTGTGAGATACTGTGAATGGTGTTTTTCCACATCACCTTTTCTCCTCCTTATGTGCAATCAAGTATATTCAAAGGGCTCATCTAAATTTATTGATACCACTTTTCTAACAACCTCTTCTCCCTCTCGCCTGAAATACCTGCTTTAAATTCCCATTCATCCACACTCTTCATCCACTCATACACGTCTGTAACTGTATGTTCTAACCTTCTAAAAGTAAGTCCTTCTTTAACAGCACTCTCAATACTAATAGAAAAACCACCGTTCCACGGCTTCGTCTCACCTTCTAATGAAAAAGTTTCTGGAAGCCATAGTGGCATCTCTGTCCAAGGCTGTACTTTATGTTCATTCATAAATGATTCATCTACCCAAACGAATGCAGCATCACTATTCGTAACCTTTTTACACGTATTTAATAGCTCTTCCATTGTCAATTCATAATTCGGACCTGTAACATTGAATGTACCTACTTTATTATTTCCTGCCATGTTTAGTCCCCAGTTTGCGACGTCTTTTATATCAACTATCTGTACTGGACGCTCTTTTCTTCCTGGAACTAACACTTCTCCTCCCTTTGCTACACGCCCAATCCAGTATGGAAGCCGATCTGTATAATCAAATATCCCTGAAAGAAGTCCTGCTCTTACGTGTAAAACACGCCCCGGCCAATACTTCTCTGCTTCTTTTTCACACAATACTTTCAGCGCACCGTAATACTCATAAGGAGAAACTTCACCATTCTCCACAGCCTTTATTTGATCACCCGTTGGTTCGGGTTGTAATATATAATCTTCTTTTATATGATGCGGAATCCAATCTTTATACACGGATAGACTTGAGATAAATATATAATGCTTTATATTATCCTGTAAGACTTCTCCAACATTTCTAATGTGATGCGGAGAAAATCCACATGTGTCGACTACCGCGTCCCATTTTCGATTTACTAAACTTGAAACATCATCATTTCTGTCACCGATTAACTGCTCCACTTCAGGGAAAAGTTCATTGTTTGTTCCGCGATTGAATAATGTAACGTCATGTCCCCTTTTCAACGCCTCTTCTACATAAGCTCTTCCTAAAAAACGTGTACCACCTAGTATTAGAATCTTCATAGTTCTCCCCCATTCATGATTAAAAATCTTTTCTATATGTTTAACGATTTTTTAGTGTGAAAAGTTACGGTGGATTTGTTTTTTATTTTAATTCTACAAACAAAAATAGAATCCATTTTGAAAAATAAATCAACATGGATTCTTAAATAAAAAACAATTGTTTTGATGTATCTTAGTTGAATTTTTAACTCCGCACAACTTCCCCATCAACTAACTCAATAATTCTATTACACTGATTCGCTACTTCAATATCATGCGTTACAATAATAATCGTTCGTCCTTCTTCATTCAGTTGTAATAGTAGATCCATAATTTCTTCTCCTGTTTTTCTATCTAAATTTCCGGTCGGTTCATCTGCCAATATTAATTCTGGTTCGCCTACTAATGCTCTTGCAATAGCGACTCGCTGTTGTTGTCCACCTGATAGCTCGTCCGGTGTTTTATGCATATGTTCTTTTAACCCTACTTTTTCTAAATAGAACTTCGCCTTATTTTCTCTTTCACGTTGCTTTAGCTTTCTATATGTGAGTGGTAGTGCTACGTTATCTAGTACAGTATGCTCTTTTAACAATGCGAAATATTGAAAAATAAATCCGATCATTTCATTTCTTGTTTTATGAACTTTATTTGCTCTAATTTCAGTTAATGTTTTTTCATTTAACGTATATTCACCCTCATCTGGCATATCAATTAATCCTATAACATTTAATAGGGTACTTTTTCCTGAGCCTGATCGCCCCATTATCGCTATAATTTCCCCCTTATTTATCGTTAAGTTTATACCGTTTAACGCGAACGTATTGTGGTTCTTGTTACTATACACCTTCTTAATGTCTTTCAATACAATTAAACTCATTATTCCATCCCACCTATTAATATTTTCGGTTCAAGCTTTCTAATAAATAAGAAGACAATGAAATTCGAGACAATGATTATCAATAATAAGAAAAGAAATACTAAAAATATTATAGGCATATTCAATTCAAAGTCTAATACCGATGCTACTTTAAAATCCTTTGACATTTGCAACAGCCTCCCATATCTCCATGAAAAGTAAACTAGTGACATTCCTAAGCCAGCTATTGCTACAATAATGTTTTCTAAAACAATTTGAATAAACATTCCAAATTTACTTTCGCCAAAAACTATTTTTATACCAAATTCCCTCTTTCTCATCAAAATAGAAACAATGGTTGTTACTACAATTCCGACGATCGAGAATAGAATGAATAATATTCCTATTATAAGTTGAGGTATTTCAGAATAGCTGTTAATAGTAACATCTATATTTATTTCATCACCTAAATTTTTCAAATGAAACGTACCACCGTTTCCTTTAAGTTGAATTGATTCTTCTAGTTTCTTTATATCGACATCTTTTTGTAAATGTAAAACTGTACTTTGATGTAGTCTTAAAAACATCCCTTCATAGTTTTCATATCTATCAGATGACATAGGCATTATCATTGCGTAATCCAACTTCAAATATACGTTCGTTGAATTATTATTTACGATAAATTTATTCTCTGGCAAAAAGCCTATAATTGTATATTGATTATTAATTGTATCCCCAACCTGAAAATATTTCTTAAAGTAAGAACCCATTAATACCTTTGTTTTGTCTTCACTATTTTTTTGAAAGTCTTCATGCAAGAAGACTTCTTCAGGTTTTAAAGGTAAATGTAACAATTGATAGTAATTTTCATCTACAACAATTGTTTGAACAGTAGGTCTTTCATCGTGAAACGTTTTATGTTTCAAATCATCAATCATACTGTTTTGAAGTGGCCTATTACTTGATTCTATTTCAATTAAACTCTCCTCGTATGTACCATACGAAATCACATCTTTATTTTGATGAATTGTATTATAAACCGCTTGAATTTGCTCTTTATTAAATTGATTGCTTTGTAACCTATCTGTCGTCCTTTCAAAAGTAACTAAATATGTTTTATCCACATTTAATACAGAGCTGGATTTATCGTTTAGATGGTGTAAATTATAAAATACATTAATTGAACTCGTTATAGTTGCTAATCCAAATGTAATTTGTATTAGCAGAAGTACTGAAAATAGAAATCTCTTTTTTAATGCTAGGAACGCACTTTTTATTCTCATCATTTTTACTCCTTTAAGGCTTTAGCAGGTTCACTTTTAAGCACATATACAAATGGTATAATAGAGAGGAAAAAAGCTATAGAAAGTGAAAGAAATACACACATTGTAATATGAGAAGACTGTAAACCAATGCTATAGCTTGTAGACTCTATAATATTTTTACTCAAAGTGCTAAAAATCCATTGTATGCATATTGCACAGGCTGATGCAGTGATTGCACATAAGAATAATTGACTAAATATAAAAATAAAAAGATTTACATTACTTGCTCCCAAAGCTTTCCTTAGCGACAGACTTTTTTTCTTCGTATAAATCCAATAATAACTTACTATTATACTGGTAATTAAAGCTATACAAAAAAGCCTATATGGAAAACTAAGTAACTCTTTCACGGCTTTACTTGAGTTTTTGTCTTTCTCAAAATTCTCTTTTTCACTTATCACTTTGGCATTTATATCTTTATTGTTCTGCTTCATATGCTGTATGGAGGTATCTATCTCCTTTTTAGGGTTTTCGTTAGAACGAACGATCATTTGAAATGTATTTTCATTTTGTATCATTTGTTTCACTTCATCTGGCATGTCATTTAGAGAGATGTAAATTTTAATATTATACTCATATCCAGTACTTGCTCCAGCTACGCCTTTAACTGTATATTCCTTATTAAATAATTTTATTGTTTCCATATCCTTATAAATTTTCTTCCCCACTATTACACTATTTTCTTCATCTTGTTCCATCTGTGAACCTTTTAGCAAAGGTGGAGACCAATTTTTATTAAGGAGACCATTAATTGTTACGTGGCCGATACCTGGAATAGTAGTACGAATATCATTTGTAATAACGCTAGAGTTTATAAAATTTGATTCTGCTAACTCTTGAAATTCTTTAAAATTTAATTCTCCCATACCAGTTAGCTGAATGGAGTAGTAATAATTAAAATAACCATTTTTACTATCATAAAATTTCTCATTATAATAATCTCGCGTCGACATTGCTATAAGTATCGGCCATATCGTCAATACAAACCCAATAAATAACATAATGAATATTGCTTTGTTCACCGCTATTTCTTTTAATACTAGATTCATATATCCTCCTCATTTTAAAAACCGCGAAAAAGGTATTTATCCTTTTTCACAGTTTTTGTTGATTTTTATTTAATTTTCATTTCCTTTGAGGTGTATGCATTATCACCTTTCATTATCCATTCATGACCCGAATAACCTGTGGTAATTGGCCCTCTGGATGAAACTTTAACGTCCACACGATCTGTAATTTTAGCATTATCCCGTGATGCCTCTTTAGAAGACCCATCATCAAAGCTAGCTCTTACAGTCATCTTGTAAAAATGAGGTTCATTTTTTTGCGCAGTGTAGGCGTATCCTGTAGCTTTCCCTCCGCTTCCATCCCATTTTCCATAAGAATCCCAACTAATCGAAGCAAATGAAACAGAAGAAACCATACCTAATAAACAAGCAGTTAGCCCTGTTGTAGCTAAAGTTTTTTGAAGTAAGTTTTTCATATAAACTCAATCTCCCTTGTTTAATATGTTCACTTAAATATTTAAGTATTTTCAGGCCTTGTCCTCATTATACATAAAAAAAATAGTCTTATATCTATAATTCCTAATATTTACATTTATTCACACAACCCTTACATTCCCCTGAACTTTCCGTCATAAAACAAAAAGATGGTATGAATCTCCAATTCACACCATCTTTTTACTAAAATTATTTATTTGACCGTATACAAGGAAGAATATATTTCACAATCAATTCCCATCTATCCCCTGCATTTGGTATAATTTCAGAGGCAATCACCACCACCAATTCCCTCTCCGGAATACAACAAATCACATTCCCACCATCGCCCATTGCACAGTATGAAAAGATTCCATCTTCTTCTCGTAACCACCATAAGTAACCATATTGATTTTGGTTCATTGTTGTCGATTCTTTTATCCAGGATTTTGATAGTATTTGTTTTCCATTATGAATACCTTCATTCAAATACAGCTGTCCAAACTTAGCCATATCTTTAGCTGTTAACGTAAGTCCCCAGCCGCCTGTCGAAATACCATTTGGATCATGAACCCATCCCTTTACATCTTTTCCGAATAAGTCATCGAATCCAAATGCTTTCATATTGTAGTTTGGAATTTCTCTCATGCCGAGTGGCTGAAATAAGTACTCATTCGCAAAGTCACGGGCACTTTTTCCTGTTACACTCGTTATGATCGCTGATAGTAAATGAGCTCCTGCAGATGAGTATTTAAAAGATCCGATTTCTCCGCCATTCCCCATTCTATTAAGTGTATACTGTACCCAATCCTCTTGTGTACATAATTCTTCTAACGGTTCCTGCCAGTCTACGAAAGGATATGGAGTTGTCATCGTAAGAAGATGTCGTACTGTTATTTCAGATGAATTAACGTTATATTCCGGGGAAAATTCTATTACTCTTTGATCAACACTTTTTATATACCCCTTATCTACACATAGTCCAATTAACGCAGAAATAATCGTTTTTGTGACTGACGCTATATGAGATGCATCATCTGGACCGTGGCCGTTATAATATTGTTCAAAAATAAAATCCCCTTTTTGTACTACTAACACCCCATTAATATTTTTATATTCTTCTTTTATAATATCATCTAACTTTTTAACTATTTCCATCTTTCTTCCTCCTTAATCTACAATTAAAAAGGTTCGATAGGTACATATATATCAACTATATGTTTATTTTCCGGGTGCTGCCTTGGGTCATTTTTATACATTTCAAAAGGATACGAATCTCTCGGTTTATATCCGCTATTTGGAAGCCACTCACCGTATAAGAAATCCCATGCTCCTTTATATTCATCTTGGAATATTTCAAAATGACCTACCGCATACTTTCCAGAAGGTATTACCATTATTCCAATGTCGCTCGTTTCTACTGCGGACTCATTCGGAATTGTTATACATAAACTAGTTCTTAAATGATTGTCCTCAGTAAATTCATGATGATCGTGGTAAATGGTTAATACTTTCGTATCTTCAAATACATGATAGTGTTCCTTCGCTGCGTAATAAAATAATTTCTCTATCATTTTCTGAAAAGCTATCGTTAATTCTTCATATGTACCGATATGTCTTATGTATGCGACGTTTATATTATCCGCTGTTACAATTTCAACATTTCCTCGAACCTTCTTACACTCATTGTATTGAGAAGATTCACTTACGTCTTTGCAATTCTTGCTATTGTCGTTTCGATATTGAGACGGACTTACACCGTAATAATTTTTAAATGTGCGGGAGAAAACTGCTGAATCTGTAAACCCAAAGTGATACGCAATATGTGTAATCGTCATATCTGTGCGATATGTTAGTAGATTTGTTGCCCTTTCTAACTTCAATCGGTTTACATACCGTGATAATGGCTCATCTACTATTCCTTTAAAAATACGATGAAAATGAAACTTTGAAAATCCTGCTACATCTGCTAACTCTTCAATTGAAAGTGAGTCATTTATGTGTGATTCTATATAATCTTGCACCTTATAAATACGTCGTAAGTATTCATTTCTACTTTGTTTACTCTCCATATTTTTATCTCCTCACAGCAAAAAGGCTAACTCCGCGCTAGCCTACTTTTACACATGTTTTAAAAATAAAACTCTACTACCGCCGTTTCCATCATAATTTGAATGTACGGATACACCTTCTATTTCATCATCCCCAGCCTCAATTCGAAAGCCAATTTCCTGATGAAATAGTATCGATTTTTTATTAACTGGTGATGTGATTGCTTTTACAACTTTACGGTTATTTGCACGAGCAATATCAAAGAAATATGAATACAATGTCGATGCGATTCCTCTTCTTCTATACTTCGGATTGACACCAATAAAATGAACGTACGCTTCCTCTTTATGCGTTTGTGAGAAGAATCCGCATAAGAAACCTAACGTTTCGCCATCTTCTTCAATGATAAAACTCGTTTCTTGAAAGTGAACGAAAAACAATTTTGGCAACATGGAAGCTATGTCTCTCCCGCCCCACCAATCATTTAAAACAGAATGAATCTTTACATAATCTTCCCCTTGTATGTTTCTTACTCGCATATATTTCTCCCTCTCACTCACTTCATTTTTCCATAAATTTTAATGACCGTTTCTACTAAAAGGATGAATACCCAAATCCCGCAAAATACAAGAACAGACTGGAATATAGAGCCTAACATAACAATACTTATCAGACCTAATTCTGAGCCTGAAATTGACATTTCATCAAATCCTATATTATGTATAAATGGACCGGTTGAAAAAGCCATAAAAATAGATGCTATTAAATAAATCACACTCATTATTTTTAATATTTTTATAGAAAGATACGAAGTTTGTTCTTGCTCCACTTGTGATAATTCGATTTCCCCGCTTGCAATTCCTTTTTGCAGACAATCTTCACACAAAAATTCTTCCTTTATTTTTTTACCCCCATGTATTGTACCCGTTATTTCTTTACATCTTGAACATTTTCGATTTATCATGTTGTTACCACTCCAATCTATTAAGATTATACTTATATCATTCTGCATTTACCTTAATATCCCTTTTATGTATTTTACAAGGAAAGGTCGTGTTTTATGATTTCAAAACTTACGTTTGGCTCGAAAAAGCGTACCGTTCATTATGTATTAAGACCTAGTTGTTATGCAGTTATTTTCCATTCATCTTCTTCAATGATTGCTGTTATCCAAAAAGGAGACCGTTACTTTTTACCTGGTGGTGGTATGGAAGGTAATGAAACAAAAGAAGAGTGTTTGCACCGTGAACTACTAGAGGAATTAGGATGGGCAATTGAAATTGATCAATATATCGGTAATGCGGCTCGATATTTTTATGCAGAAAAGGAAGATATATATTATTTAAATGACGGGTTCTTTTATATTGCGAACATGGTGCAGAAACAAACTGAAAACTGTGAGGATGATCATGTTCTAAGGTGGATGTCTCCTTTACTTGCTGTAGAGCTTCTCATTCATGATCATCAAAAATGGGCCGTTGAACAAGCGCTTTTTTTACAAAAGCAAAAAGGATCTCCTTCTATGTAAAAGAGATCCTTTTTTACTGTTAGCTTACTTTTTTCAAATTGAGAGCTGGCTTTTTGATTCCGCCTTTTTTTACAACATATAAGCCAATAAAGATAATAAGTCCGCCAACGAGTTGCATCATATTAATTTGCTCTCCAATTGTTACTGCCGCAAAGATAACTGCGAATAATGGTACGAGATACATATAAACCATTACTTTCGTTGAACCGATTTTACTAATACCGACATACCACATTGCTAGTCCGAAGATGGTCGCAAAGATGATTGAATATGCTAATGAACCCCAGCTTGGCATATCTACTGGCCAAGTTAATGTGTTTACGTTGAATAAACAGTATATAACGAGAGGTACAATTCCAATTAAAGTAGACCATGATGTAACTCTCATTGCGGAGTATTTTGTAATAAGAGGTTGTGCTAAAATTGGATACCATCCCCACGCAATTGCTGCGACTAATCCAATTACATTTCCGAGCCACGCATATTCGTAAGTAGCTCCTCCTGTATGTCCTGTTAATAAAACGAATGCTGCACCAATAAACGCTATTATTGAACCAATTTGTACTTTCATCGAAAAACGTTCTTGTTTGTGCAATACTGCTAATATCCCTGTAAAAATAGGTGACATCGCAATTAATAATGAGGCGTTCGTTGCTGAAGTATATTTCACAGATAGCATAAACATCGTTTGATACATTGCCGTACCAACGATACCGACTGCTATTAATCGTAACCAATCTTTTCTTTCAATACGTAATGAGCGTTCCATTAAAAATGTAATAAGTAATAATACCGGAGATGCTACTAAAAATCGTAAACTATTAAATTGAATGGATGACATATATGCCACGCCATATTTTCCAATTGTATAATTCGCTCCCCATACTAATGCTACTGATACTAGGAGCCATTCCATTTGCCATCTTTTCATCCGAATCTCCCCTTCCATATTTAGCATAGTAAAATTGGCTGGATATAGCACCGTCCAATTGGCTGTTTTTTTACCCAGCCAATTTGTTATACTTGATGTAGTGAAAAGATACGGAGGCATTTTTTATGGAATGGAAGCTAGATAGTGACAGTAAAATCCCTATTTATCAGCAAGTTGTTGACTTTATTGAAAAACGTATTACATACGGAGAACTTCCTCCAGGTAGCTTCCTCCCTTCAGAACGGAAATTAGCTACACAGTTAAATGTAAACCGAAGTACAGTAACGACTGCTTATAATGAACTACGTGCTATGGGAATTGTAGAAAGTACGACTGGTAAAGGTACACGTGTAAGTACACATATGTGGGGCGTTTCTCCAACATTAACGCCGAACTGGAGAAATTTCGTAGAAGGTGGTACGTTTTTACCAAACTTACCGTTACTTCGCCATATTCGAGCAGAAGTACAACAAAATGAAAATATAATAGATTTTGCCAACGGAGAGCTCGGTTGTAACCTCTATCCTCACGATCAACTACAAACAATTTTACGAGAACAACCGTTAACGCAGTCATTAAGTTACGATCATCCGCAAGGGTATCTCCCGCTAAGACAAGCGGTAGTAAAATATATGAAGGAATATTTAAAAGTTGAAGCGACCGAACAATCGATTATGATTACATCTGGCGCACAGCAAGCACTTCACCTTATCGTTCAATGTTTATTAAATCCCGGTGATGCAGTCGCTTTCGAGAGTCCTTCACACTGTTATTCTTTACCATTATTCCAATCAGCAGGTATTCGTATTTTCCCGCTACCTGTCGATGAACACGGTATTAATCCAGATGATGTGCAAGAGTTATATAGAAAACACCGTATTAAAATGATCTTTTTAAATCCAAATTTCCAAAATCCTACGGGCACAATGCTGCATCCAAACCGTAGAAAAAAACTGTTATCACTTTGCGCAGATTTACGAATTGCGATTGTGGAAGATGATCCATCTAGTTTACTTACACTAGAAAAGAAACAACCTTGCCCTACTTTGAAATCAATAGATGAAAATGGGACAGTCATTTATGTACATTCCTTATCAAAAATGATTGCACCAGGCTTACGAGTTGGCTGGCTTGTCGCTCCGCAGTCTGTAGTAGAAAGGTTATCTGACGCAAGGCACCAAATGGAATTAGGTATGAGCATTTTCCCGCAGTGGCTTATGCAACAATTTTTTGAAACTGTACCATTTCAATCTCATATCGTACCGTTACGAAAACAATTAGCAGAAAAAAGAGACGTTATCGTTCGCGCCCTAAATGAGCAACTTCACGATAAAATCTCTTTTTCTAATCCTACTGGTGGTATATACATATGGGGGAAATTAAAAGAGCCGATAAACGAAAAACAACTTATTATGCAAAGTTTAAAACAAGAAATCGCATTTATGCCAGGTAGTATTTTCGGCGCGAAAGATGGTTATATTCGTTTATCTTATGGAAAAGTGAATATTAATCAAATTGAGGAAGGTATTTCACGTTTGCGTGAGGCTATTTTAGTTTGTGGAAAATAACTTTTAATAAAGCTTTCTCGTTTGACAAAAGAAAAATCTACCATTATCATCAACTCGAACCTATTTTTAGGAGTGATAAAAATGAAAATCTACGTTGATGCAGATGCATGTCCTGTAAAAGATGTAATTATTTTAGAAGCTACGAATGTAGAAATCCCTGTAACCCTTGTTACTAGTTTTTCTCATTATTCTAATGCGAAGCAGCCAAAAGGTGTGGAAACAATTTATGTTGATTCTGGAGCAGATGCTGCAGATTACCGAATTATGCAATTAGCCAAAAAAGAAGATTTAATCGTAACGCAAGATTACGGTCTTGCTTCGCTCGCTTTAGCAAAAGGCTGTATCGTTCTACACCATAAAGGCTATAAGTATACGAATGACAACATTGAACAATTGTTACAAACTCGGTATTTAAGTGCAATGGTTCGAAAAAGCGGCAAACGCACAAAAGGTCCAAAACCATTTACAGCAGAAGATAAAGAGAAATTTAGAGCGCTCTTTAAAAGTATGATTGCACTTTAAAAATGAACCGTCTATTTGCAAGGAAAACTTCGCAAAACAAAGAAGAGAATATCGAAATGAACATTCTCTTCTTGAGGTTTACCCTTTTAAAATGAAGGTAAATTATCTAAGTTATTTTCCTTTATTCCATCAGGTTCACTACGTAAAATATCTCTACCATACTTATGAAATACGTCCACATGAGCTAACTTCCCTGATTTCGCTTCACTAAGAGCAGTCATATAATCTAACTCTCTCCCGCTACTTGTTTTAAACGCTATTAAATCACCATCATCATTTTTACGAACGGCAACAATTTGTTCTGCTCCTGAATTGACTTCATGGTCAACTTCAAATTGAGCTTGCTCTTCTCCTTGATGTAAGTAATCATTGTAAACTTTTTCAAAGTCTTTTTCGTCCATAACATTCACCTCCAACACATTTTATTAGTATGGTTGTGAGGTATTGGTTTTATGTAATTTGTTCTAAACTTTAGTATTTTCAAATGAAAACATAGTACCCTCACTATTTGATTGTAAAGTGTATTTTATATCGAACATCTTTGATATATCTTCAATATTTTTCAAACCAAGTCCCGTACCTTTACTATTTATATCAAACCCAATCCCATTATCTCTAAAGGAAACAATATCTTCATCTATAATAATTTTGAGTTTTTTAGCTTTAGAATGTTTAAGGACATTTTGAAAAATATTATCAAATAACCTTTGCATCCATAACTCATTACTATTCCATATCAACTCTTTATCTTGTAGATTATATACTAATTCAATTTTATGAATGCTATACAAATAGCTCCATTTTTTAACCATATTTTCTATTAAATTATGTATATTAACTTCATCATTCACAATATAAGTATTCTCTAAGGTCTCTGTAGATTGAATATTAAATTCGTTAGTTAAATCACTTATATATTGTATCTGCTCATACAGTGATTCAAGTACTGGTGCTTGTTCCTTGTACTCACCTTCTAAATAATATAATTGTAATCTGACTGCTGTTAAGGGTGTATTAATATCATGCCGTAATTTATTTAATAGTTCCTTTTTTATTTGTTCCTGTTGTTGTAGTTCTAATTCTCGATAAGTTGTTCTTTCTATAAGCAAATTTACTGATTTAATCAGCTCTCCCATTTCATCATCACTTTTAACATTTATTATATTAGGGATTTTTTTATCACTAGCTAAATCACGAATCGTTTGATTTAATACATTAATTTTATTTAATACTGTGTTAATCGATTTTGAAAATACAAAAGCTAATATTAATAGTGATAATAAAAATATGATTAACATCGTAGGATATGCATAGGATTCGTGAAAAGGAATGTTCTTATTTTTAGTTTTAAAGACAACATTATAAATAAATGATACAAAGATACTAATTGACAACAATAACAGTGGTACGCTAATAATAGCGGAGAGTAATAGTAACTGATATTTTTTCTTTAAGTTCATTTCTTCATATAGGTATTTAATCTATACCCTTCTCCATATATGTTCTGAATAATATCACCTGTTTTATCATCAATTTTGGTCCTGATTTTCTTTATATGTACGTTCATGATATTTTGATTTCTATCTTCAAGTTGCCATAGGTAATCATAGAAGTGTTCTTTAGATAAAATTCTATCTCTATTTTCATATAAATAGAAGAATATTTTACGTTCGATTGCTGTAAAAACAACTTCATTACGCAAATCATTAATGAAAACTCTTTTATATTCTGCATCTATAACTAAATGGTTAATTTGCGTGAATGTACCATATTGATTATCTAACATTTTCTGAATCCTTAACAACAACTCTCTAGGATCAAAAGGTTTTATCATGTATTCTTCTCCAATAGTCAAACCTTTTAGTTTACTATCCATATCATTCCTAGCTGATAGAAATATAATTGGAATATTTAATCCTAGATTTTTTATTTTCTTTGTAATTTGATAACCATCTTCGCCTGGTAACATAACATCCATTATGACTAAATCTATTTCATGAATTACATCAAGAACTTTCCTTCCCTCTTTTTCCCAACACACATTATACTTCTCGCGCTGTAAAATTTTTTGTAATAAATCTCCTATAATCAAATCGTCTTCAACAATTAATATGTTATATACTTTCATTATGTAGACCTTTCATCACTAAAATAACAATAGCTTAGTTCTTCATTACTTTATTCTTAATAAAGTCCATAGTAAATTTGTATATTTCATCAGGAGCGTATAAATAAATGCTATGTGTACCTTCAATTATTTTTACATCAGCTATTAATAACTTGCTAGCAAACTCCTTATAATCTTCGTTTTTTTGCTTTGTATACTTCGAATCTTTATATTGCCTAGCAATCGCATCTATAAATAACATTGGTGTTTCTTTTGGGATCGATAAGGAATTTGATTTTTTACTGTTATTGTAGCTTTGTAAAAGTTCTTGCTTCATATCATCAGTAAAAGCCCTCTTATACGTAAGCGCTTTATAAATATCTTTTTCCTGTTCGTTTAAAAAGGATTGACGAATGACTTCGGGATTATAAGTAATAGAGGGAGCTAATCTCTGAAAACCAAATTTCGTTAAAATATTCATCCCTTTTATTTTTAATGAATCAAGCATACCTATTTTATTAGTTACGTACTGTTTAGGTAAACCAATATCTAACGCAATAATCCCTTTTACTTCACTTGGATATTTTTGTGCCCAATAAATAGCCTCTATTCCCGATAGAGAGTGTGGTACTAAAATGTAAGGTGGTTTATTTCCACTTCGAATAAGCGCTTCTCTCGTTTGTTCTAATATCGTATCAATATCTCTATCATCTTGAAAAACATCACTGTATCCATAACCCGCTCTCTCAATTACAGAAATCTTGTTTTCTTTTGAAAATTTACTATATAAGCCTTTCAATTCATAAACAGGAGCGGCAATTCCAGATCCGGCCATAAATACAAACGTATCCTCCCCGCTCCCCTCATTATAAATATTCACTTTTTTATTATCGAAATTAACAAGTTCACCTTCATTCTTCATTAATTTCGATTCGATTTTTAATTGATAGTTATGATATATAAATACAGCGCCTGTTCCAAAGAAAATCATACTAATACACATTAAAAATATTATTTTCACTGACTTCAATAATTTTTTCATTTGACACCCCTTTCAACCTATATTGAAAGGGTACAATATAAAAATAAATTTCTAATAAATTTTTCAAAATTAATATCTATTCATTGTTTCTAAGGATGAATCACTTTTAATACCTACGTAAACCCTTCAAAGTCTCCAATATATCATCTGTAAAGGCTGTACTACCTTCTGCCTCTAAAACTCTGAAATAAAAACTTCTTAGGAAAGTTCTAATATTTTGTACTAAAATAGCATGCTGCGGATGTCGGATATCTTCTACAGTTGCTATACTATGTAGCCAATTGCTCCATTCTTCTCCAGTTAAAATATTTTGGTTACGTAACGACATAATTGGCGTTACTAATCTCTCATCCTCAAAGTGTATATATACGTAATCATGTAAGCGAACCTTCTGACGAACAGCAGCTAGTATTGCATATGAAAACTCACGATTTTGTATTGTACGTGCTAACGCATCTAGTGCATCAGCCGCATGTGCCGTAGAGTGTGCCCAACCTTTTCCTTCTACGTAGCCTCTTACATCTTCTTCTAAATATACATATTCCAGCACTTGTTCTGCTACACTGTACAGTTGTTCTTCGGATAACAACGGTTCTCTTTCATGAACAGATAAAATAAGTGGTGGAATTAATACGGAGAATGTACGTTTAAAAACAGAGTCTGTGCCCTTTTCACCAATTTTATAAAATAAATAATCAGGACTAATTGCTTGTAACATTAATCCTCTTAACTCTTTTTGTCTAAACACATCATTTGTAATCCATGTATGAAGCGTACTATAAATTAAATCATCGCGTAATTCAGCATCAGGTGATCCGATATAATCTAGCATCCACTGTGCATACGGATATGCATCTACATCTTCTGGTACAGCATAATTATTATTTTTAATTTGTAGTAGTTCTTCTTTTAATTCTAGTACTTCATTCATTTTATTTCCTATCCCCTTTATACTTTATTAACATATTTTCGCCTTATCCCCTGTAATTGCCTATCCTTATATGAACTTGATTCAATTATATATAATTTATCCTGATAAATAAAAGGAAATACTTTAGAACATCGCAGTCTCTCACTTTGTTTACATGCATCTCATGTAAGTTTAATTTATAAAATAAATTATGTTTTTTCTTTTGTATTCAAACGTAGTTACAATCAAAAATTTAATCATTTTAGAACTTGTTTAATAAATTCTGTTTTAGCTTTTGTGTATGCTTCTCTATCTTGGTTATATCTTTTAGCTAAATCTTGTTTCAGATTTGAATACTCTTAAACTAATTGTGGATTTTCTCGTAAGCGGTTACGAAATAAAAGTTGTTGCTCCCATCGCTCAGTTCCTTTAATCATCAAATGCAGGTGAGCTACACGCCTATTATTCTTAACTTTCACAAAGAACCTTCTCCAAGGTCTTTCATCTAATTCTGGGCTTACATAATGCCAATTATATATGGCCAATGTAGCTGAAATCTCTAGTACTCTTTCAAATGAGTCTATTTCAGCCATTAGATCAATGATAGGTTTTGCAGGTAAACCAGGTATGGATGTACTTCCTATATGTATTACTTTGCCTATACCTAGAGGAGCAAGCAGTTCATATAATTGCTGCTCTTCACATCGACCTTTATCTTGCCAATCAGGATTTGCATTAACTATCTCTACTGACTCATTCGCCCATACAGGCCAATCGTTCGGATTCTCTTTTTTATCCATCCAAAGCATCCCCTTCACAAACTTTTTGCTGTATAAACAATATTAAATTTCTTTAAATACAACTACTGGATCATCAAAGTTATTATTCCGAAATACAACATCCGCACACTCTTTCGGATTATGCTCATCTATATACATCTTACAGGCCGCATGATACCTATTCAAAAACATCTTCTCTGCTTCTTCATAACTTCCAAAAGCCTCCGTCTCACGCTCTGCACCACGTTTTCTCGCAATCTCAAAATCTGTATCTACCAAAATTTTGTAATCGAATAAATGCTCAACGTCTTTTTTGAATAGAAATGTTCCATCTACAATTACCACCATATTGGGTTGAGCCAATAGCGGCTCATTATGTACAGGGATATCCGTTTTTAAATTATGGGAAATCGTTTCATACTGTAAATTCCCGTTAGGTCCTAAAGGCTTTAATAACCTTTCTTTAAAAGCTATATAATCGTGTGCATCTTCATAATACCCTCTTGCAGATTCTTTACCTTGTGCATAACGAATCAATCTTGGATTATGAAAATCGTCAATGCTAGCATGTGTTACTGGTAAACCTCGTTTTTTTATTTCTTCCGCTAGTTCATTTGCAAATGTTGTTTTTCCTGAAGCTGTAATACCACTTACTCCAACTCTTATTGGATGTGTTAAATTTAATTTTAAAATATGATCTGCAATTTCTTTGATTCGTTTTTTTCGGTTCATGATATTTCTCCCTTCATTTAGTTTACATAACAAAATTATAATTAACTTTTCATGTCACTATTTGTCGGTAAATCGATATTTTTTGCCGAATCGTCGGTATATTAAAAAAATCGTTGATATATTTTAAGTTACGATAGATATATTTGAAAAATCGTTGATATATTATGATTAGCTTACTTTTCCTTAAACCCACGATACAATGCAGTCCGTAATTCTTGTTTGTATTCTTCAATTTCTGGCATATCGAGTTCTTCTGCAAGTCTGATAGCTAATTCAATATCATACGGTACACGTACGAGTTGAATAGAAAAGCTCGCTGCTTCTTTTTCATTGTAAGATCCTTCGAATATTAAATAAGAAGCTTGTGTAATTTCAAGGGGATTGCCTACACTACCAGCATTACATAACGTTTTCCCTTTGAAATTTTGAACGAATGCTTGGTGAACGTCACCGTAGCAAACGACATCTGGTTTTCTTTCTCCTTCTATATTCTCTGTGAGCTCACTATTTTCGAACATACTAATACGCTCTTCCCTTGAGGCATGTGGTTGTATTCTTTCATATAAACTTCTCGGTGAAGCGTGGAACATACGAATGAGTTTGCCGCTCATAAAAAATTCGATTGAAAATGGTAAGCTTCTTAAATAGTCATTTTGTTCTTCCAACAGTTGTTTTTGATGCCATTTTAATGCCTCAAATTCAGTCGGTTTTGTAATGAAATCATCCCAGTTCCCCATTACAACTCCTTCACATTCTTTACGAATGATTTCAATCACTTCGCTAGAATGAGGACCTTTCCCGACTAAATCCCCAAGACAAATGATGCGCTCGATTCCTCTTAATTTAATATCTTGCAGCACAGCTTCTAAAGCTGGAATATTACCGTGAATATCTGAAATTACCGCTATTTTATCCATATGAATCCCTCCATTACTTATTGTTTATTATATCCTCATGTTGTGATTGATACCATTTTGGAATATAGGATGAAAAATTGTTATGATCTTCGATAATTCGGTTTAATCTCTCTTTCATATCATTTACTAAATGTGGCGTGCTTCGGTTTGTCCATACGATATCAGCTGGGAATGTCATTGCTGCATATAATGAGTACAGCTGCCAAAAGTGAAGTACATACTTTTACAAAATAAGTTTCTTCGTTCTTTAATTCAATTTTATATTTCTCTTCATGTGAAAAACCTTTTGAAATAGCTGTACACTTTACAATACGAGGCCATTCTAGTTTTCTCTCTATCTCTCTAAGTATTTCCTTCACAACGTTCACCTCTATCAATATATGTACAAACTACCTAACACTTCATACTCTCGTTTATTTTCACCTTTAAACTCCACTGCAAATGGATATTCACCATGATTCTTCAAACGTTCTAGTACTAACCCTTCTCCTATTGGTTCACAAAACTGTACATGAACGTCACCAAACGATACACTTTGACACTCTGCATTCCATTCTTCATTTTTAACGACCTGGCTTGCAGTTAGCCCCATTACTTCTTTCCATTTCCGTACTGTTTCTCGAACGTTGTTCACTGCGTAATGAATCGTTTCAATTTGTTGTACTTTGTTTTTATGTTCAGTGATCGTCCCTATGTTACGTAAATCGTTTCTTCTTTCTTCGTTCGTTTCATTCCATTGTATAAAGAAAGGTAATTTCGGTCCGTTCTCTTCTTGCTTTATAAATAACATTTTCCACTCTAAAAGGCGGCCATCTTTTCTCATACGTTTCCCTTCAAATGGTCCTATCGTATGTAAACCGTGCTTACTAAAATTATTTGCTAGGTCTTCAATGGCATCTGTTCGAATTGCGATTTGTAGCATTCCTTCTCCGTCTTGTAATTTTACTACTGTTTCTTGTACTAATGGATTGTCTGCTTTCTTCGCTTTTTCTTCATGCCGAACTGCTAAAAATTCTATATATGATAAATCAAAATAACATAAACTATTCCAAGTACCCCAGGTCGTATGCTCTCCGCCTATTGCAGTATGAAATCCACGCTCCTGTATTTGTTTTGCCGCTTCCTCCGGTGTACCATGTACTGCGTGTACGAGATGATCAAATCGTAACATGTCTTTCTCCCCTTTCTCTCCATCCTTTTATTGTATATTTTATTTTTCTTTCATTCAATTCAAAAAACTTTAAAACCCAGTTGATTTATACGATTAATATGTATTATAATAAAACAAATTTAATTATTGCTGATTGGAAAAACCAAAGGCACTTTTCTCATACGGGAAAAGTGCCTTTTTCATTTATTATTTACAGGGGGATTATTTATGCAGAAATTAATTGTCTTTGCTATTATTGGATTTTTCGCTCAATTGATTGATGGGGCACTTGGAATGGCGTATGGGGTAACCTCTACCTCACTATTATTAATGTTTGGTATCGCACCGGCTGTAGCTTCCGCATCTGTTCATTTAGCTGAAGTCGTTACAACTGCCGCTTCTGGTGCATCTCACATCAAATTTGGAAACGTTGATAAATATACCGTTTCCAGGCTTACATTACCAGGAGCAATTGGCGCATTTATTGGGGCATGTTTTTTAAGCAATTTACCTGGTGATGTAATTAAACCGTACATTTCCGTATTTTTATTTACTTTAGGGGTTTATATTTTATTACGATTCCTCATTCAAAAACAAATTGTTACTTCAAAAAAACGTATGTCTGCAAAACAGCTTGTTCCGCTTGGCTTATTTGCTGGATTCGTTGATTCAACTGGTGGTGGTGGCTGGGGACCGATTACGACACCTGTGCTTTTAGCAAGAGGAAATGAAGCTAGAAAAGTTATCGGATCTGTAGATACGAGCGAATTTCCTGTTTCACTCGCTGCAACAATCGGATTTTTCATTTCACTTGGCTGGGAACAAGTAAGTTGGGTTTGGGTATTTTCTCTCATGCTCGGTGGTATCGTTGCGGCACCGATCGCTGCATGGTTAGTGCGCATCGTTCCTTCTCATTTACTTGGCGTATTAGTTGGCGGCCTTATTATCTTTACAAACATTCGTACACTGCTTACTACATTTAAAGTTGATCCAACTATTATTTCACTTTCTTACGTGGCAGTTGGTCTTGTCGTTATTATTTCTATTTTCATTGCTGTTCGCAATCATTCCAAGCGTTCTAACACATCGACAGCTGGATATCCGAATGATCAAAAACAAATGCTACCATAACGATAAAAATACCGCCCGATATACTTCGAGCGGTATTTTTTATTGTTCTATTTTCCAATTAATCATCGTTTCTGTAGTGCCAATTCTCTTCATATGTAGTTTCTCTAATACACGAATCGAGCTATTATTCTCAAGAAGTGTCTCTGCAATAATCGTTTCTACCTCTCCTGTTTGAAAAGCCCAATTTATTAGTTCTCTTACAGCTTCTGTCGCATACCCTTTATTCCAATATTTCTCAATAAATCCGTAACCAATTTCTACTGTATGTTCCTCATTTGGTTTCCCTTTAAACCCAATATCACCTAGAACGATGTCATCTTCTTTGCGAATGACATACCACGCACCCCAAGGTAATACATTCTCATCTTTTTTTACATTTTCTACATGCGCTACAATATGTGGACCACTATTATATCCTTGCTCGTTAGCAACGTGAATACTCTCTTCTGTACACGGTACTATATAGAGCCTTTCTGTTTTTAATTTCATGTTAATTTCCCCTTTTTTTGCTTAAACGTTACTCTAATTATAACAAAAAATATGACCTTATTATGAATGTCGAATTATATTTTCAGAATTTTCTTTTATTTTTAAAGGGTTTTTTAATATTTTTTGCGAAACATTTGTATAACAATTTCTTTCTTTATTTTTTGTTACATAACAGTAGGTTCGGGTGGAGTTTTGCAAGCGTTTCCTATACAATAACCGATATTTTTTGACTTTTCCTAACAAAATATCTTGCAATATATTCAGAAACTCATTAAAATTGTCATATATTAAAAATCTTAGCAATATATCAAATCCTCATCAATCCGATGAGGTAGAGGTTGCGACTTTTATGAGTAAAACGGACGAGACACAGAGAATGTCACCAACTCCGTTTGAAAGGAAAAGTTGCCGAAGTTTATATTTCTTCTCTGGAAATATGAGCTGGGGCTGTCTCCGAAAGGAACAGAACTGTCACGTTTACAAAATTACCGTGTAAACGTGGGGTGCTATCTTAACGGAAGGGTATGATGGGGTGGTTATTTGTGAAACGTTCCGCCAAATTCCTTTGGCGGTTTTTTGTATTTTTCTCCCCCGTTCCTTCCTATCTTACAAGAAAAGGAGTGTTGAACATGAATAGCGCAACGAATCAAACTACCTCTGAATCACAAACTACAAATGGAAAAGGTGAATTAAAACGTAGTTTAAAATCAAGGCACCTTACGATGATTTCTCTCGGTGGTACAATTGGTACCGGACTATTTCTTGCCAGCGGTGGTGTCATCCATTCAGCTGGGCCTGGCGGTGCACTAATCGCATACGCCGCAATTGGAATTATGGTTTACTTTTTAATGACAAGCTTAGCTGAACTCGCAGCTTACATGCCTGTTACCGGATCTTTTAGCACATATGCAACAAAATTTGTTGATCCGTCCCTTGGCTTTGCACTTGGATGGAACTATTGGTATAACTGGGCCATTACAATTGCTGCTGAACTCGCTGCTGTAACATTAATTATGAAATTTTGGTTCCCAGATACCCCTTCTCTTATTTGGAGTGGATTATGTTTAGCTATTATTTTCCTTTTAAACTATTTATCTGTTAAAGGGTTTGGTGAATCTGAATATTGGTTCGCACTTATTAAAGTAGTTACTATTATTATCTTTTTAATTGTCGGCTTCATGATGATTTTTGGAATTATGGGCGGCGAATCTGTTGGCTTTAAAAACTTCACTGTTGCAGATGCACCATTTAATGGCGGCATTATGGCAATTATCGGTGTATTTATGGCTGCTGGGTTCTCATTCCAAGGAACTGAATTATTAGGTGTAGCTGCTGGTGAAACTGCTGATCCAGAGCGTAACATTCCAAAAGCAATTCGTTCAATCTTTTGGCGTATTCTTTTATTCTATATCCTTGCGATTCTCGTTATCGGTTTATTAATTCCTTATACAACTGAAAGCCTTGCTGCAAGTGATGTTACAGTAAGTCCGTTTACACTTATTTTTGAAAAAGCGGGCGTTGCCTTTGCTGCTTCTGTTATGAACGCTGTTATTTTAACGGCAGTACTGTCTGCTGGTAACTCTGGAATGTACGCATCAACTCGTATGCTTTGGGACTTAGCTCGCCAAGGTAAAGCACCGAAGTTTCTTGGTAAATTAGATAGCCGCGGTGTACCTGTTAACGCATTAATCGTAACGTCAATTGTCGGTAGTATCGCTTTCATTGCTTCCTTATTCGGTGACGGTGTTGTATACATTTGGTTATTAAACGCATCTGGAATGTCTGGCTTTATTGCATGGGTCGGAATTGCAATTAGTCATTACCGTTTCCGTAAAGCATATATCGCTCAAGGTAAAGATTTAAAAGACTTACCATATAGAGCAAAATGGTTCCCGTTCGGTCCAATCTTCGCATTTGCACTTTGTGTCATCGTAATTTTAGGACAAAACTACGGTGCATTTATGGGCGAAGCAATCGATTGGAACGGTGTACTCGTTTCTTACATCGGTTTACCACTCTTCTTAGTACTATGGTTAGGATATAAATTTACGAAGAAAACGAAAGTGATTCCACTTGATAAATGTGAATTGAAATAAAGTGAAACGAGCAAACAAATATGTTTGCTCGTTTTTTATTCCAATGCTTCTCCCTTCCCTATTGCTCCTGTTTTTGCAATAATAAAGGAAATATAAATAAAGGTTGGGATACCATGAACATTCGCATTACTGATGAAGCAAAAGCAGCTATACATAGATTAGAACGTGAAGACAAAAAAATCATTCGCATTAGAGGAACAATGACAAACTCTTGTAGTATTTTCGTTGATGTTGATTTAATTTGGGATACATATGATGCAGATGATGTTGTATATGAAGATGCTGATTTTATTGTACAAATGGATTCATTTACGAAAGACTACACTGGTGATACGGTGAAACTTGATTATAAAACGACTGGTTTTAGTATTACGACTCCGAGTGAGACTTTAGTTTATGGATTGTCGATAAAAAAATAAAAATTGTTTTTAGCTGATAATTGAGGTGAAAACATGGGTAAATATGTTCCGTTGAAATTTTTATTTAATGAAGAATTAGCAGAAAAAATGGCTGATTCTATTTGTAAACACGATCCTAATTTCTCTAAAAGAAACTTCGTATCTTCCGTAACATGTAAAGTTGAAAATTTAGAGTTAAAACAACGTATAGAAGTAATAGCAGATGAATTACACGATGCATTACAAAAAGATTTTAATGCATCAATACATATTTTACTGAAAACATTGGGGCCAGAAAACACAACAGAAGTAGGCACATTTACAAATGGATATATGTACATGCCTATTGCAAAATACGTTGAAAAATATGGGCTTAACGATTTTGAAACCTCATGTAACGCCATGTATGAAATAACAAAAAGGAATACTGCTGAATATGCCATTCGGCCTTTTCTTGAAACATACCATGAAGACACACTAGGTATATTACAACAGTGGATTCATGATGAAAACAGCCACATTAGAAGATTAGCTTCCGAAGGTACAAGACCAAGACTTCCTTGGGCTAAAAAAATAGGAGCTCTGAAAGGTGACTTTAAGAACAATTTACAGCTTCTTGAGCCATTAATGAATGATCCGTCTAAATATGTCCAAAAATCAGTAGCCAATCATATTAACGATATTACGAAAGAAGATAAAGAACTTGTTTTTCAATGGTTACAACAATTACGCGATAAACAGCATCCTGTTAACCTTTGGATTATAAAACATGGGTTACGAACGGTTATTAAAAATGGTACTTTGCCAAAAGATTTTTCTTTTTGAGTATTTTAAACAAAACCGCTTATGCTTCAAGAATGAAGTATAAGCGGTTTTTCCTTTTGAATAAAGCAATAATAAACGTAAAAAGTACTTTAAAATTCTTCTTTATACCTTTATTTTACTAGCTCTTCTATGTTATCATTTTTCTTGATTTTTTCTGATGATAGCCAGAGTGAGTAACTTGTTCCATCCTTGTTCCTTAAAAATATGTTAAATTCCTTATTATATAGTTCTTCTTTAAGAATAGTGACTACCTTTCTCAAATCCTCTATTACATAGGAATCATTTCTATATTTTATCTCACTGTCATTGAAAACTAAAGTCAATTCATACTCTAGACAGTTGCCGTCTTTCGGGTGTGAACAAGTAATACCTTCAATTACAAAACGATCATTTTGAATTTCATTTAACCTTTCGCCTACTTTTGTTTCAGTTTGAATCAAATATGTCCAATAACCTCTTACAGTGTTTTTCATTGTTAAAAGCAGTTCTTCTTTCGTTATAGCTTTTTGCACATTATCAAAAGGTAAGCCTATAGATTCACCATTATGATCCTCAATTTCAAGTTTTGTTATCTTTTTATTACTCTTCTGAATGAATTGGAATAGAGCATATAAACGATCTAATTCTTTTGATTCAAATTGACTGTAATCAATCTTGTCACTCGTTTTTAAAGTTAATAATAACTTATCAGTTGGTTTCTCCTCTATATAATCATCATCCACTATATATTGAAAAACATTTTTATTTTCAGGTTCCACGTAACCTAATTTTTTAATTTCTTCTAGCATTGGTTTGAATTTCTTATATTCCTCATATGTTTTTTTCCCGTATTGATATTCATCACCTTTTATTCTTGAATATAAGATGCCATCTACTTCTACTCTAAATTGAATATTTTTGTTATTTTTCGCTTGAACAGTATGATATGTATGTCCCATATTCCCTTCATTTATACCACCCCAACCTGTTACAATCACATCCATTCCGTGCTTTTTTTTTACATATTTTTTCACCTGATCTTCATCTTCATAATTACAACCACTTAAACATAAGAAACATAACAATAGCAACATTACATTTTTCATTCTTTTCATATAGCACCTTGCCCTCTTCCTTGCATAAGAAATGTTCGCTAATTAAAGACTGTATAAAAAAGAGAATAATAACACCTATACATTATTATTCTCTTTTTTATAGAAACGGGTCGAATCGCAGGCAATAGCCCATCCTATAACGATTAATGTTACAGATAATAACTTAAGGCCCGTCTTATATATATAATCCAAATCTTTAAGGTAAACAAAGGATATTACTCCTAATACAGCACCCACTATTCCTAGAATCAAACCCTTATACTTTTGTAAAAACATCTTATTCCCCCTTTCGTACAAACAAAATATTCCATATATAAACAATACTAAATTATGGAATATTTTCAAAGAATAAAATTTTTATATTCAGTATATATATCAATTTCTTATATTAATAAAAAACATCCCCATAGATAAGTAAATCTAAAGGGAGTGAACGGTTCCATTTTTTTATAAACAGTAAGACTTTGTTGTTATGTAACAGAAATGTGAAATATCATATTTCACAAAATATCTTGGCACAATGCAGTTTCACTATATACCCCATCCAAAATTTAGTTGTACTCTCACCTTGCCTAATAACTTCAAAGGATTTCCACTCGGTTATCCCGAATATATAAATAACCATTCTCACAAGGAGCGAATTTATATGAATCTATTCGAACATGAAACGTAAAACCGTTCCATTTTAATAAGAGGTCCTCCTTTTTTCTTTTCTCATCATATCATTTACTTACAAAATAGGAGGACATAATTATGAAACGTGATTCATTATTTTTAACTTTATTAGAAAGTGCTAATACAAATTTTAGCGGCTGGGATTTTTCTTTCATTTCAGAAACTGGTCGAATGAAGAGCGAGCCTTTATCGTGGTCGTACGGCAGCACTGCTTTTCAACTTATGCAGCATACAGAATCAATGCTCGATATGGGTACTGGCGGTGGAGAGTTTTTATCTATGTTACAACCGTTCTCGTCAACTATTTATGCTACTGAGGGCTACGCTCCAAACGTGCCAATTGCTCGGAAGAAATTAGAGCCTTTAGGCGTTACTGTTGTAGAAGTGATTGACGATACTGCTTTACTATTTCAAGATGGTCAGTTTGATTTAATCATAAATCAGCATGAATCATATGCTGCCTCTGAGGTAAACAGAATCCTTTCTCCAAATGGAATTTTCCTTACACAACAAGTTGGTGGTCTCGATTGTGCGGAACTAAATTCGCTATTTAGCGCACCGCTAAATAGCGAATTTGCAAGTTGGTCGCTTGAAACGGCATGTAGTCAGTTAGAGGAAAATGGATTTACTATTTTAGAAGCAAAAGAAGAGTTCCCTTTTCAACGCTTTTACGACATTGGCGCTATCGTCTATTATTTAAAAGCAGTTCCGTGGCAAATTCCTGATTTTATTGTCGAAGGTTACTATGAGGAATTATATCGTATACATGAGATCATCTTGCAAAAAGGATATTTTGATGTGAAGCAACATCGTTTTATGATTAAAGCGATTCACGGTTAATCATGGAGCATATGAAAAAGAGATGGATCTACCATCTCTTTTTTTATTTTCACTCAATATTTTCTATATTTAAACACTTCGTTTCACAGTAATAGCCTTTGCCACCAACATAAACTTTTTCTATTTTATTGTTGCTATTGGTTGCTAATTTAACTAATATTTCGGAAGGCGAGTGTAAAGAATAACCTTGTTCAAATACATAAACTTCTTTTTGTAAGTAGCGCTGTTCATAAAGGTAGCAAGCTAATGCACCGTTTGAAGTTCCAGTCGCTGCTTCTTCATTGATGTCGTATAGCGGAGCAAAGTTTCTGCATATCATTCGATTGTCATTAAAAGTATATAGATGCATCCCGACAACATTATAATACTTGCTGATTTCTTTAATTTTTTCAAAATTAGGTTGCATTGTATGTAATTGTGTTTCGCTTTTTATAGGAATTAAAATATCTTTTAAGCCCGTGGAGACAATTTGAATTGGGTATGTATTGTCTATATCTTTAATGTCAAAGCAGTCGATAAACTCATTTGGAGATATAACATCATAGAATATCGGTTCGTTTTGTTCCATGAATATGATGTCATCTTTTATGGTAATAGTAAGAACACCGCTGTTCGTTTCAATCGTATAGCGATTCTTGAAAAGTTTATTTACATGCATCAGTATCGCGAAAGAGCCAATTGTGGCATGACCACATAAATCAACTTCCTCTTTTGGTGTAAAATACTCAAATTTATAATCAGCAATTTCGGACTCTGATATAAATGCAGTTTCCGCATAGCCCAGTTGTTTGGCTATTGCCATTTTTTGAGTAGTGGTCAATGTATTCTCCATAAATACTACTCCTGCTTTATTTCCGCCTTTATGATCCTTGCTAAATGCACTTGCAACATAAACAGATATTTTCATAAGACACCTTCCTTCCTCACTTATAGTAAATTGTAGCATAGAACGTACTACGTATATATATTGTTGGATGAATTTTCTATAAAGCAAGAGACAAACTATTTTTTTAGTATCTGAACTCTCCAAAAATAGTTTGTCTACAGTCTTAGAGGTGGATCTATCATCTCTTTTCCCCCGTTTATTTAAAAATAGTTTGTAGCGCCCTCTAGTTCGTTAAGTAAGTTCGCTTCTCGTAATCGCATCAGCTAATGTAATAAGCTACTCGTGTGTTATCTTTCCGGCTAACTTTTCTTTTATAACTTTTTCCATTTCTTTTGTAATGGTCATACCTTCTATTTCTAGGCTCGCTTTAGCTGCCTCGAAAGCTTTATTCAGTTCTTCCTCGCTTTTGAATGCCATAATTTAAGTTATCTCCTTCACATCATTTTCATTTCCTTTTCTAATGAAGCAAATTGTGTACTTATACATACGTCCATTTCCTTCCCTTTACACATGAGTTATTTAGCTTATTTTTAAGTAAAAACACTCGCCTTACAATTCCTTATCACATAATATATAGTACAACTTTCATACGTAAGCACTTTACGTAAAGCGAAAGAATCCTTGTTAGAAAGGAGAATTAACATCGATACTATAAGCAATGAATTTCTAAAACTTTATTACGACAGCAACGTTTGGTTACATGATACACACTGGCTTGGGGTCCCCATTTTCAAACTTCCCTCTGATCTTTTTTTGTATCAAGAAATTATTTACGAATTAAAACCCGATTTAATTATTGAATGTGGCACTTGTTATGGTGGTAGCGCATTGTATTTAGCTTCTATATTAGATTTAATTGGAAAGGGTCACGTTGTTACTATTGATATATTCCCTCAACCAAATCGTCCATCCCATGACCGAATTACGTATGTAACGGCTTCTTCTGTTTCTGTACATGCCGTTCAAACTATATTAAATATGCGCAAACCTGATGATGTAATTTTAGTAATTTTAGATTCTGATCATAGTAAAGAGCATGTATCAAAAGAACTTTTACTTTATAAATCTATCGTTACTACTGGTAGTTATATTATTGTAGAGGATACATCTATTAATGGAAATCCTGTTTCTCCCGATTGGGGCCCTGGCCCAATGGAAGCTGTAGAAGAGTTTTTAGCTAAAAACAACAACTTCATAATTGATGAATCTAAACATAAGTTCTTCATATCATTTAACCCAAAAGGTTTTTTAAAGAAGATAGAGTGAAACTTTAATAAGTGGGGTTTTATATAACCCCACTTATTCTATAATCTTCATTTTTGAAAAAGGATAATATACAAATTCCACTTTGCCTATTATATTATCTTCTTCAATATATCCTAAGCCATTTCGACTATCTCTACTAAGTTCACGATTATCTCCCATTACAAATAATTTATTTGGCGGGATTTTCGTCTTTTGAAAGTTATAAAACACTTGCGTATTATTAAATAAATCTTTATTTGTATACGGTTCTTCTTGCTTTTTATCATTCACATATACTGATCCATTCTTTATGTTAATTACGTCACCAGGAAGTCCTATTACTCGTTTTACATAATATTTCGACTCATCCTCTTCCTTTATAATGACAATTTCTCCGTGCTCTAAATTTGAAAAATGTACTGCTGCTTTATTTACAAATACGTAGTCTTCTTCATATAAAGTCGGTTGCATCGATTTCCCTTCCACTTTACATAAAGTAAAAGAATGATAGGCTACTACCAAAACAAACACGAAGAGTATGTATTTCCCCCAGCCTCTTTTAATCTCCTGTTTCATATCCATTCCCACCTTATTTAAACGCTTTTTAACTCAAAAAATATATCACTGCACAATATGTCTCCATGCAGTGATACTATTTTTACTGGGTCTTGTTCGGCTGTTCTACTGGGACTGGATTTCCACCCGCTCTTTTCGTTTTCAATTCAAAATACGCATCCAAAATCTCTTTACCAATCGCGGAATTAATTCCTGATTTGTCATCATTCACCCAAGGTACAACAACTGAAAAAGCTACTTCCGGATCAGCATCATATGGTGCATAACCGGCAAGAGTTAAATTATAACATTTTTTTCGGTTATTGTTTTCATCTCTCCCAATATCACTTTCTCCACCGTATACAGTTTCAGCTGTTCCTGTTTTTCCAGCTGGTTTATATGGTAATCCTTTAAACGTTGCCGTACCTGTTCCGTCAGTTTCTTGAAAAACTCTTCTAAATCCTTCTTTTACATGATTAATGTATGAAGTGTCCATATCCACTCGATTTAAAATAACTGGTTCAATAGACCGAACAACTTTTCCAACATCCTCTGGTCTATGTGGTTGCTCTCTCACTTCTTGCACAATTTGTGGTTTCATTCGGTATCCGCCGTTTGCAATTGTTGACATATATTGAGCAAGCTGAAGCGGCGTATATGTATCGTACTGTCCAATCGCATAATCAAGTAAAAAGCCAGGTATGTTATCCGTTCTACCCATTTGACCAATCGATTCATTCGGCAAGTCAATACCAGTTGGTACACCTAAGCCAAACTGTCTAAAGTAGTAACGCATTTTATTAAATGTCTCTTTTTTAATATCTAACGGATTGTTTGGCACATAATTAATACCTGCCATTTTTAATGCTGTATTAAACATATAAACGTTTGATGAAACTTGTAAAGCTCTTAAATCATCAATATCACCAAAATCTTTCCACGATTTCTTTGGCTTAGTACTTCCTTTAAAATACATTGGTGCATCAAAGAAATGCGTATACGGCTTAATTGTTTCAGTTTGATATCCGGCTAATAACGTAGCCCCTTTCACAGTTGACCCTAACTCATAAGAACTTGTCATCGTTCCTAAAGCGAAGTCTTCTATTTGCATTCCGCCATCTTTATTTATAATTTTCTTTCCTGCCATTGATAAAATTTGGCCGTTTTTCGGGTTCATCATTACAACGAATGCGCGATCCATCATCGGCTCTGCAGAATGAAATGCTCGTAAATTCTTTTCAAGACTTTCCTCTACTTTTTTCTGTAACTCCATATCTACTGTTAACATTAAATTATTTCCACTTTTTCCTTCAGTCACTTTTTCTGTCCGAATAATATTTCCCGCTTTATCCGTAATATTTTTAGACTGTTCTTTCGTTCCATGTAATGCATCTTCGTACTGTTTCTCGATATAACTCTTACCAATGCGATCATTTCGGTTATAATCGCGCACTAAATAATAATCTAACTGTTCTCTCGGCAAGCCCTCATTTTCAGTAGAAACGCTACCAAGTATGGAACGAAGTATTTTATCATTTGGGTATTCACGTTCCCAATCCACTGTCGTATCCACTCCTGGCAAACTTGCCAATCTTTCACTTACGATTGCATATTCATTTTGACTTACATCTTTTTTAACAATTTGCGGCGTCATTTTATATCCCGCATTCATCCTACTTTTAATTGCTAGTACTTCTAGATCCTCTTTTGAAAGTTCGCTTAATTCTTCTTGCGTAATTCTTTCTCGGCGCAACTCTTCTACTTTTTTATCTAATTCTTTCCCTTCTATCTCTTGCTTCCTAAATGTACTCTCATCTTCTTTCGTCACTTTTTCTGCTGCTCGTTTTTCATTTAACTGCATCCAAAAATCTTTTTTATCTGTTTCTGTCAACTTATTTATATCTTCTGGTGACATTTCAATTAGCTGAGCTAAATTTCTTGCTACTTGTAAAACTTCTTTCGAATCTACTCCTTTCATTTTCGTATATGTAACGGTTCGTAGCGGTTTGTTATTTACAATCACTTGACCTACCCGATCAAACATTTTCCCTCTAGGAACAGGTGTGCTTACCGTTACATCTTCCTTTTTGTTCACTTCATTTCTATACGTTTCTCCATCAATGATTTGTACTTTACCTAATTGAATTATAATAGCTGAAAATAAAAGAAAGACGATAAAAAATAGTACATTTAATCGAAAAGGAATATGAGTCTTTTTCTTTTTCGATTGTTTCTTCTGCTCCTTTTTCTGTCTCATTTCGCTCCCTCGCTTCATTCTATTAACATTTCTACATAGAACCATTATGTATCAAATTTATTTATATGATATATATAGAATTTTATATTAATTACTAAAGAAATAAAAGATTTAATTTTCAGTTTTTTAATTTTATGTCCTATTTATTACCATTCCCCTTAATTCGTCATAACATGAATTTTATTCAAACAAAAAAACTGAGGTGTTCTCTATACACCTCAGTTTTTCATAAAAATAATAACTTATTTAACCGACGATACACCTTCAACAAACTCACCAATCTTATTTTGAAAAACAAAATCAAAGTTATATTCTTGCCCTGTTAACTCTTCATTTACTAAAATGGTCGTTGCCCCTATTTCCCTCTTTGCGATTTGCGGGAATGAAGCGACGGGTTGTACTTTTAATGACGTTCCCATAACGATAAGTACATCTGTTTCATATAAACGTGTTATCGCATTTTGATATTGCGGCAATGTATCTCCGTATAAAACAACGTCTGGATTTAAAATGAAATTACACTTCCCGCAGCGAGGCACTTCATGATCAATCATATACTGCAAATCATATCCCGCTTTACACTTCGGACAATGTGCTGTTTGAAGTGTTCCATGTAAATCAATGACATGCTTACTACCGCCTAATTGATGTAAACCGTCAATATTTTGCGTTAAAATCGTAATGTCTTTCTCTTGTTCTTCTAATTTAGCTAAATAGCGATGGCCACGATTTGGTTTATATTGATGAAACGTATTAATTTGAAAGATTTCTTTATAATGCTTCCAAAATTCTTTCGGACTTCTATTATAATATCCTCTTGATAAATACATCTCCACATTCGCATCAGCATACAATCCATTTGCTGAACGGAAATCTGGGATACCACTTTCCGTACTTGCACCAGCGCCTGTTAACACTGTAATTTTCTTCGCTTTTTCTAAAATTAAACGTACTTCTTCAAATTGTTGCACAAAAATCACCTCTATGTATATTGCTATACTTATTATACCAGTTGTTTACAGGAGGTGTTGTATGATTCGTTTTATTTAATGCGTAGTGCCCCCAATTTCCACAATATCGACCTCAACTGTCGTCGTTACCTCAACCGCCAGTTCTATCCCTTTACGAATAGTAGAAAGTGACATACTCGGTTGACCTGGATAGTTACTCGCTTGTTCTGGTAAGAACGGAATATGAATAAATCCGCCTTTTATTTTCTTATCGAGTTTCTCTAGTTCATGCATGAGACCGTAGAATAAATGATTACAAACAAATGTACCTGCTGTTTGTGAAACGGAAGCTGGTATACCTTCTTTTTGCAGTCTTTTTACAATTGCTTTCATCGGAAGTGTAGACCAATAGGCAGCTGGTCCTCCTTCTACAACCGGTACATCTACCGGCTGATTCCCTTCATTGTCAGCAATTCTTGCATCATCAATATTAATTGCGACACGCTCTATCGTAATATCTGGTCTGCCTCCAGCTTGTCCAATACATATAATCATTTCAGGGTTTAGTTCTTCTATATACTCTTTTAATACTTTTATTGATTTATGAAATACCGTTAGGACTTGTTTGCTAATAATCTTGTACTCTCCAATTGTTTTTTCATGTAAACTTTTTGCTACTTCCCAAGCTGGGTTGATGCTTTCTCCGCCGAACGGATCAAATCCTGTTAGTAATACTGTTTTCATAGTTTTCCCTCCTAATTAGAAACGATATACAAGGCCGTACATAATAAACATATTTATGATAAAGATTGAAAGAGCAATTGGTACTTGTGCTTTAATAACTGCATTTTTATCTTTTAGTTCTAAAAGCATCGCCGGAACAATATTAAAGTTTGCTGCCATTGGCGTAAGTAGCGTTCCGCAATATCCAGCAAACATACCGAGCGCTGCCATAATTGCTGGATTTCCGCCGTGCATTTGTACAATTAAAGGTAATCCAATTCCCCCAGTAATTACGGCAAACGCTGCGAAAGCATTTCCCATTACGACTGTAAAGAGCATCATTCCTAAACAATACGCCATAACAGCAACGAACGGATACTCTGTCGGTAACACTTGTCCGACTAAATCAGAAACGACTTGTCCAACGCCAGACTTTGCGAAAATACCGCCAAGTGCCGCTAACATTTGCGGTAAAATAACAGCCCAGCCGACAGCTTGTAATAATCTGCTTCCTTCTTGAACAGGCGTTGTTATTTTCGATTTTGTAATACGCATCGCTGCAACGAATGCAAGTAATGCTCCTAGTGCTAATGCTACTAGCGTTACTTTATCTGGATCAACAAGGGAAACATTTCCCCATTTGATTTTGCCTAACGTTAACGTACCGATAATTGTAAAAATAGGGATTAAAAGTGCAGGCATAAAAATTTTATTTTTTAATTTCTCCGCATGTTTTACACGTTCTTGCACTGGGACTTCCTTTTCCTGAGACTTTGTTACTTTATTTAATGAAGCTAATACGACCATAGCAAGCACAATACAACCAACGTAAAACGAAGGAATTACATTTCCAAATAAAAATGTAACTGCAAACAATGCCCAAAATAAGCTAGAACCAAATCGATTTGGATGTTCACGATCAAACGCAATACGAACAGCGATAAATGCAACGATTATACCTAATACATAATAGATTGTATCCATAGTTATGATGTTCATATTATATTGCCTCCTTCTCTTCTTTTCCTTCTGTCTTCATTGTTTTCTCTATATATTTATCAAACCTTCTAAACCTAATCCAGCTCACGATAAGTGCAGATATTGCAGTTGGAATACCCCAAAGTGCCATATCCCATACACCGACATGCATACCTACTGAATCGAAGAATCCTTTCATTAATAAAATGGCACCAGTTGCGATAAAAATGTCTTCTCCGAAAAACCAAGCTGTATTTTCCGCAGCCGCTGCGTTTGCTTTAATCTTCTCTCTTAATTTTTCAGGAAGTTTACCGTATTTACCTTGCGCAGCCCCTTCTGCCATCGGTGCAACGAGCGGTCTTACTGTTTGCGCATGACCACCAATGTTTAGTCCAAGTGCTGCTGATGATTCTCTTATTGTAAAATATGACATTAATACTCTTCCAGTTGTTGCGCCTTTTGATTTCGTTATAAGTGCTTCTGCTCTTTCTTTTAAACCGTAACGCTCTAAAATTCCGATTACCGGTAAAGTTAGTATAATTGGCATAGACATATATCTATTTTCTATGAAAAATTTACCGAACATACTGATTACATCATAAAAGCTTAATCCTGAAACCATACCAGTAACAATACCAGCAACCATAACTACTAAAAGTGTATTTAATCTAAATAAAAAGCCCACTGCAACAAGTAATATCCCGATTAATTTAATCATTCCAGCACTTCCCCCCATTTTTTATCCCGCATTAACGGGCAGTAAACGCCCGATTGGTTCAACTAATAATCAGCGGGGGATGAACCGCCCCACTGATTAAAGTTTCACTTTATTTCGGTGCACAAATAGAAATACCATTAAGTTCGAATGTTCTGTATATTTTTTCCGCAAATTGGACTGCTTTCTCTCCATCACCATGTAAACAAATTGTTTGTGCTTGAACTGCTACTTTCTCTCCGCTCACCGCTCTTACATAGCCTTCTTTCACCATTTGAAGCACTTGCTTTATCGCTTCGTCTTCATTTTTTATGAGCGCATTTTCTTCTGTACGACTTGTCAACGTTCCATCTTGCTTATACGTACGATCTGCAAAAGCTTCTTGTACAAGAGTTACATTGTATTTTTCCGCAGCCTGTATAAATGCCTTACTATTTGCTAATCCGTAAAGTAATAGATTGGGATTACTATGATAAATTGCCTTCGTGATTGCATCTGCAATTTCCGGATTTGTCGCCGCCATATTATATAGGGCACCGTGTGGTTTTACATGATGCATTTTCCCGCCAGCTGCTTTCACAAAAGCGTCTAATGCACCGATTTGATATAAAACGTAATCGTATACTTCACTTGCTGAAACATTCATGTTTCTTCTTCCAAATCCAATTAAATCAGGAAGACCAGGATGCGCGCCAATTGCTACGTTATGCTGCAGTGCCTTTTCGACCGTTTTCCTCATTACAGTCGGATCACCCGCATGAAAACCACAAGCAACATTTATGGAGGAAACGAACGGAAGAATTTCATCATCATTCCCCATTTTATAAGCTCCAAAACTTTCTCCTAAATCACAATTTAAATCGATTGTCGTCACGATATTCCCCTCCTAATGTCAACTTCGTAAAGTGATGAATTTCTTTAATAGATTCATATTTACTTCTTGTTCTATGTACAATTGTTCCGCTTCCTCAAGCGTAATTTTCTCAAAAGAAACGTAGTCCCCCGGTTTTAACTGAGCAAGAAGTGGTAAATCTACTGAAATAATATTTCCCATTCTCGGATAGCCACCTGTCGTTTGTCTATCTGCCATTAATATAATCGGCTGTCCACCGTTTGGCACTTGAATCGTTCCGAATGTAACGGGACTCGATAAAATCTCTTTTTCTTCAATCCTATTTAAAACTTCTCCTTCAACTCTATAGCCCATACGATCAGCGTAATTAGATACTTTATACTCTTTCGTAAAAAATGCCTGTATACTTTCTTCTGTAAATTGATCATATTCAAAATCAGTTATAACGCGAAGCTTAGGGTACTTCTTATACTTTGGCAGTATGCTGTTGCTAATTGCCCATTTCGTTTCGTTTCGCTCATCGTTTTGTAAGTTTTGAATGCATTGACTCGCCATTTCTGTGTGCGTTCCAATTTGAAAATAATCTCCCTTTTTCAGCATTCTTCCTTCAATACCACCAATTGCAGCACGTATGTAAGTACTTTTGCTTCCCATCGTACGATCAATTTGTATACCACCTGCAAAAGTCACATACGCTCTGCAACCGCTTTTCACTTTCCCAAAACAAAGCATGCTACCTTCTTCCGCTAAAATGGGACGCCATAATGGAATACGCTTCCCATTCAATAACGGCTCCATATCTGCTCCGCCAATCGCAAGTAAAGTCGTTTTCTTTATTAACAATTTAGGCCCCATGATCGTCATTTCGAGTCCCGCTTCATTCTCTTCATTACCGACTAACATATTGATCATCCGAAGTGCACTTTGATCCATGGCCCCTCCAACTGGTACACCGTATTGTTGATAATGAGACCGCCCTAAATCTTGGACTGTTGTAAACATTCCCGCATGCAAAATCTCTACATCCATTCTTTAGCCCCCTCAAGTGATACGTACTCTTCCTTCGTTATCGGGATAAATCGTAAATACATACCGCTTTGAATATAGGTTGGTGTTTCTTCTTCTGGATTAAATAAGGAGATTGGTGTTCGGCCGATAATATTCCATCCACCCGGTGTTTCAAGCGGATATATACCCGTTTGATTTCCGCCAATACCTACCGAACCAGGAGCAATTTGTAACCGCGGTATTTCTTTTCTAGGTGTTTCTAGTTCTTTTGATAGTCCTCCTAAATACGGGAATCCTGGTGTAAATCCTAACATATACACAAAATATGTTGTTTCACTATGTATGCGAATCACATCTTCTACTTGTAAACCGTGATAATGTGCCACCTCTTCTAAATCAGGTCCATATTCTCCCCCGTAACAAACGGGTATAGAAATATGTTTCACATCTTGTTTCAGCTCTTCCTTATACGTATCTAATATTCCAGTTATGTATTGGCATACGTAATCATACGATCTTATCTTTCTATCATTTCCCTTCCATATTTCATACAAATTGTAGTAAACGGCTAATGAAGTAAACGATGGAACGCATTCAATCATTCCTACAAACGGATGTTGCTGCAGTGCTTGAAATAGTCGTTGCACTTTTTCGTAAGTATCCATCCGGATTTCTTCACCAAATGTAACAATAATTGCTTGATCCCCTAACGCAGAAAATTTCATCCCACTCCCTCTTTCTATGCCAAAAAGCCGAGTTCTTTCGAAATGCGATGTGCTGTTTCCTTCACCTTCGCAATAAAATATGAAATATTACTTTCGCTGTACTCAATTGCTAATCCCGAAATACTAATACCTGCTACAACCCTTCCATCGCTTGCAAAAATGGGCGCTGCTATAGCCGCTGTATGATTTTCTAACTCAGAGTAACTAATTGTGTGTCCTTCCTTTTTGGCCATTTGTAACACTTCTAGCAATTGTTCCTTATCCACAATTGTTCCATCTGCAAACTGTTTTAAATCTGTTTCCTCTATGTATTTCCGTTTCTCTTCCTCAGAGAAATACGAAAGTAAAATTCTCGGACATGCGCCAGCATAAAGCGGTGCTCTTCTTCCAACCGCCGTATACACTCGTACAGGCTGAACGCCTTCCATCTTTTCCACATAAATCGCGTCATTACCATCTTGAATAATTAAATTAACTGCCTGCCCTAAATTATTTCTAAGCTCTTTCATATATGGAATCGCAATATTTCTTACAGATAATCTTTGTGAAACAAGTTGACCGAACCGTAAAAACACGACTCCTAAATGATATTTCCCCTTTTCGTTTTTTTGTAAAAACTCCATTTCTTCTAACGAGCCAATTAAACGATAAACAGATGTTTTCGGCATACTCGTAAGCTGAACCATTTCTGTTAAACTGAGCTCGTCATGCTCATAAAACAACTCTAAAATATCCATTGTTTTAACTGCCGTTTTATTTATACTCATTCTATCTCCCTCTTGTTCCGAATTCCGGAACTTAAATTCCGTTTTTCGAAACAAACATATAATTTAAAATTATAAAATATTCTTTCAATTCTATCAATATTTTTTTCACATACATAATCCGATATATTTTGTTCGCTATTAAAAAAACACAAATAATATGTGATTTATATTGGAGTGATTCGCTTCCTGACAGTGAATATAAAATTAACTTTAGAAATCACGACGGTTCAATTTCCAAAGTTCACATTGCTACAAAATTATTAGAATAAAAGTTACAATAAAAAGTACAAAAGTTTAGATTTGAACTAATATTTGATCACCTTTCATTAATAACACTAATATAAAAGAAAATATAAAGAGCATGTATTGATTAATACATGCTCTCCTCATAGTTATTCGAAATATTTTTTTAACATGATTGATTGTTCCTTCGTACAACTAACAAGTCTATTAGTTACATATTACTTATTTTTCAAAATCGTTCTTTTAGCTTTTTTAATAATTCTACTCGTTGATTTTATGTCAGTATCCTTTGCCCATTCTTCACACAGGTTCATTACCCAATCCGGTTTCGTTTTACTTGCATCATTTAACCAGTTTCCAACCGAATCTTGTACATATTTTGATGGATCTGATTTAAGTAAATTAAGAATGGGAAGTGCTTTTTCAGGTTCTTGTTTTAATATTTCAATATGTTTACTCCATACACCTCGAGGACGAATAGATTCTACAGAGAACCTACGAATATTCTCATCTTCACTTTTTGCCCATTCTACTAACAATTCCACACTTTCTTCTATATTTTGTGAAAGATCTTCTCTAATAGACATCCAAGCGATTTCTCGAACACCAAAATGATGATCCGCCGCAAAAGGTCGAATGTACGTTAATGTATCTTTTAATGTGTTATTTGATTTTTTATTCATAAATGCTGCCCAACATCGTACACTATCTGAAATATGATCAGATAATTTTAACAGTACATCTTCCTTGTTCCCTTCATTCTCTTTGAGTATAATTTCATCCAATAAAGCTCCTGTTATTCGTATGACTTTCATTCCTGTTTCAACGTTCTGTTTTTCTAATTCAGCTACTATACATTCCAAACTATTCTTGAGTCCTATTGAAGGTAAGACGTTTTTAAGTAGTTCAATATGATTTATAGCTAACCATTCTGTTAGATTAACACTTTCTACTTTCCCTTGCTGTAGTAATTGTAAGACCTCTTTAGGGATTTCGTTTACTTTCCTGGCTCCTTTCCTGTTTAAAATAACTTCTGCTTCTTTCGTTATCATTTAAATTCCCTCCTTGCAATACTATCTTCAAATAAACAGAGGCCATTTTGAAAAATAATAATCAAAATGACCTCTGTCTTTCTTAAATGAACATTCAGTTTTACAAAAAATGTGATTTAAATCCACCAGAAGAATATTTCTCCCATACTTGCTTTATAATGCTCTTACTTGCTTCAACGGCCAGAAAACAGCCTGTCCTTTTCCGACAATTTCATCTTCTGAAATAAATCCGAACATACGACCGTCTTTAGAAACTTCACGATTATCGCCTAAAACAAATACTTGGCCTTCTGGCACTTTCGTTTTCCCTGTGATTTGTTCTAATGTAAAGTCTGGAGTTAATACACGACCCGCCGCTTTTTCTTTAAATTCTTTTAAATATGGTTCTTCCATCGCTTCACCGTTTACATATAAAACATCATTTTTATACTCCACTGTATCGCCTGGTAAACCAATTACTCGTTTTACTAAATCGTATCCTTCTTTTCCGTGGAAGACGATAATATCAAAGCGATCTAATCCACTTATACTATAACCAATCTTATTCACGAGAACTCGTTCGTTATTTTCTAAAGTGGGCATCATCGATTCACCTTGCACTAATGAAGGTGTAAATAAAACACCGCGAATAATTGCGATTAATACAAGGGTAAATCCTATCGTTTTAGCCCATGAGAATAATTCTTTCTTCGTATTTTCCTTCATCGTTTCTCCTCTTTCTTACGTGTTTATTGTATGATTTGAACTAATTCCTTTACTAAGTTAAGATCAATTTCAGAAAAACATGATTTTCCTTCTCTTACCGCTGTACCAACATGAGCTTGCGAAATTCCAGTTTCATCAAGCAATCGCTTTATATTTTCTTTCGTCACGCCAGCTCCAGCAACAAGTTGAATTTGACCATCGCTTACCTTTTGCATTTCTGTAAGCACCGGAATATTATCTACTATATTTCCTTGTCCACCTGAAGTTAAAACGTGAGTCACTTTATGAAACTTCTTTAAAGTTCTCATCGCTTCTACTGGATTTTCTATATCATCTATTGCACGGTGATATGTGACATTTATCCCGTCTACCACAGATAATAAATCCCCTAGTTTCTCTTCATCCACTTCATTTCGTTCATTTAATACACCTAATACAACACCAGCTACTCCTAATTCCTGAGCAACTACAATGTCTTCCTTCATCATTTCAATTTCTTCTTCCGTATATGTAAAAGACTTCGCATGCGGACGAATCATAACGTGAATCGGTATTTGTACTGCTTCTACCGCTTTTTTTATAAATGCATAACTCGGCGTTAAACCACCTTCTGTATAAGATGTAATTAATTCAATTCGCTTCCCGCCAGCTCGTTCAATTCGTTTCACATCTTCTAAACATGTTGCAATAACCTCTAGCATGAGATAACCTCTTTTCGTGCTTTTTTCTTATTATAACATTAGTAAAAATAAGAAACCTAGATTTCTCCTTTAAAACTATAAAAAGAAGAATGAAAAGAAAGATTTTTTCAATTGATGACGTTTATTGGTGATTTTATATTCTAAAAAAAGAGTAACCCCTAGAACTTCTGACTAGGTGTCACTCCTTTTTATTTTACAAAAACACTAGATTTCCCCTATACATTTAGTTCTTCTTAGTTACTTCATTATAATAGTGGCTAAACGCTTCTACTAATGCGTCAACTGACGCATACAATTCTTCTGGTGTATTATCTACTCCTCCCATTTCAATAAGTAATGCATTGGGAGAAAGGTCTTGATTATATACTCCGTTCCCGCTCTTACGATCTTTAATAAAAATCCCTCGGCTTAAACCGTAATATTTTTCATCTAAATATGAATTTATTGCTGTTACTATTTTTTTATTTTTTTCAAAGTTAGGATTTTCTCGTCCTAAAATAAAATAGAGCCGAGCATAATTCTTTCCGTTAATATTTTTTGTTGTAGTATTTTTTCGTGCATCGTCCCTATGAAGGTCCATTGGAAACATAATATTTTTATCTTGTGCTAATTTATCTTGTAATATTTGACGGGATCCTTTGTAAGATTGGGCCCAATTTAAATTTTTATTTCGCAGAAAATCCCTCATATTTGTCGTATCATGTGAAACACCTATTCCTTTTTCTTCTAACTTTTGTTTTAAATAGTTTCCAACAAACGTAATATTCACTTCATTATTTGTACTAGAAGCATCATCGGGTATAGTGGCACCTGGAATTAGAGGAATAAACGACTCCCAACTATGTGTATGATAAATAAAAACCTTATTTTCACTGTTATTTTGTGTATTTGAATTTTCACCCGTAGAATTGTTTTCTTTTTGACTCTTTGGGCGTTTAATAGCAGATCCTTTATCTTTAATATTCTCTAAAGGAATACTGGATTCTTCAGGAATGTTCGTATAATCTGTTCCTTCCCCAGCAATTAATATTTCCGAATAAAACTGATTCATATTTGGAAGTTCTCGAGTTAATAAACTTCGGAGATCATTTACATTAATATTTGTAGAAAGTGAAAGCAAAAAAGATTCCAAAGACGCTCGTCCTTTTTCTTTATGAAATTCTTCTGCAAAATAACGATTTTCACTTCCTATCATATACATAAGACCTTTAGTAGAATTCGTTCCTAACAACTGATTCATATAAAATGATTTAAATACGCTGGAATTACTAGAAATGAAGAATGAAGTGAGGATACATATAATAGTGAATAAAATACATATCACTACATATCTTACATTTAATACTTTCAGTTTAATTTTATTCATTTTATATCTCCCTTCATTTACTATATTCTTACGCTTAATTTTCAATGAATATGATTACTAATTTAATAGAACTGCCTCAAACTACTATGTTTTCATTTAACCTCTTTCCATAAAGCAAATGAGGTTAAAGTTGCCATATGCAAATATCATCAAAGATTTTAAAACAAATTAAATAACCTGAGTCTATATAAATATAGAACTCAGGTTATTTAATACTGTTTACTCGACAGGAGGCACTGCATTTTGATGTACTTTTTTATTTTCCATGTCAATGCCTAATTGGTCTTTCAATAACTTCATACCTTTTTTTGTAAGATGGACGGCTCGAGTCTTATCCGTTTTTGTAATCCATTCCTGTTCAAAAAACAGTTTTGCTATTGCAGATCCTAACCAACCAGAAATATGGTAGCGTCGTTCACTCCAATCAAGACAAGGTTTTGCAAATACCCTCCTCTTTATTTCTGCTGTTTCAATATTTATTCCAAAATTCAGAAACCATTGCTTACCTTGTTCCGTTACAATGTATTCTCCTTCCTCTAAAATTATAAATTCCCTATGTAGTAATTTTTCAGTTATCTCTACACCGAGTCTGCCTGCAAGATGATCATAACAAGTTCGAGCATAACGAATTTGTTTTAGCTGATCAGATTGTTTTAAAGACCGAACTTGGACTGTTGGTGCAATTGTTCCTAACTTTTCAAGAACTTCTGCTACCTCTTGATTAGCAAGTCGATAGTAACGATGTCTACCATGTTGTTCAACTGTAAGTAAATTCCCCTCTACTAATTTAGAAAGATGAGAACTAATCGTTGGATGTGACACTTTTGCCTTATAAGCCAATTCGCTAGCAGGTAGTGCCTGATTGTTCATTAAACAATCTAGGATAATTGCTCTTGTAGGTTCAGCAATTAGTTTAGCTATATATGAGATATTCGGATATACATTCATATTTCGATGATACCCTAACTATTAAATTGATACAATTATTTTAAGTTTAACAGTAAAGGAGAATGTATTATGAATGCAATTGATCTTAGTATATTAAATTTAAAAGAAACGCGAAGGCGCTCAGAAAAATTATGGAATTCTCTTCCCGATAATTTTCTTAATTGGAAGCCTGATCATGAGGCTATGTCCTTTGGTGAAATGATTCGTCACGTATGGAGCTCAACTTTTTACTATCATATGATTTTAAAAAACAACGGCTCAATAAACGACATACATATCCCGTATGATGACGAGCCAATTACTTGTGTAAAAAAAGAAATTGAATTGGCACAATCATACTTTACTGACTTTATAGAATATGTTCAATCCATAAGCATAGCTGAGCTAGATTCAACCCTTATTGATCGAAGCGATGTTGGCTATCAAAGATATTTAGGCGACATGCTATTACGAATTGCCTATCATGATGCGGTCCATGCAGGTCAATTTTTACAATATTTACGAATGGTTAACTTGGAAAGACCTTTAATTTGGGATTAAATATAACAAATGTTTACAAAGCTTCCCCTGGCATTACAATAAGAATTTTTCAACAAGAAACAATTACAAAACCATGATAATCATTTATATTAAAAAACTACATCTCAACCAAGTACGTTGTACACATAAAAAGCACGTGTTTGATTACTAATCAAACACGTGCTTTCAAAACAACTATATTATCCATAAACACTAAAATATAAGCTTTAAAAACTACGACCGAAACGCCGCATCCGCCAGCATAGAAAGTGTTACATCATCCATCGGCGGATTGTGTAATCCTGCTCTGACATTTAAATAGTAACGATGAAGCGGATTTTTTTCTGATAAACTTTTCGCTCCTACGATGCGCATTGATTTATCCACTATGGATATCGCCGCATTTGTTACAGCGTATTTCACTGCTGCTAGTTCTGCTTGCAATGATAATTTATTTTCTGCCTCATCGTACTTTTTCGCAATTTGATATAAAAAGACGCGAGCTTGCATAAGCTCGAGTTCTAATTCTCCAACTAATCTTCTAATATTCGGTAATAAACTAATAGAATGGTTTAAACTATTTGGCTTGTATGTTCCCGCAAACTGAACTGCATAATTTCTTGCTGCTTGTGCAATTCCTAAATAACATGCTGGTATATGTAGCAACCAGCCAATACCCTTTTGTTTCACTTTTCCGCCCTTTATATCTGTAAAAAAGCGACTTTCTATCTCTACATTTTGTAAGACAAGGTCGTGACTAGCAGTCCCTCTCATTGCAACGCTATCCCACGTTTCTTCAATAGATACACCGAGTGTATTTCTTGGAATGACAAACTCACCAACTTCTTCTTTGCCTTCAATACTCGCTGAAATAATAAAATAATCAAGTACTGGCGCCATCGTTGTAAAAGTTTTTCTTCCATTTATAACCCACTTCTCGCCTTGTTGAACCGCTATTGTTTCTGGCTTACCGCCACGCGTCGGGCTCCCTGTTTTCGGCTCTGTTGCTGCTCGGTTAAAGAGCGCACCATTACGCACTTCCTCGCAAAACCATTTGAACATCTCATCATTCCAAGAGCGGTTTTCCGCTAGCTCTTTCACAATACCAAGATGCCAGCCAATCGATAATGCAGTAGCTCCGCAGCCTTCCGCAATTTTCTCTTGAAATAAAACGAAGTCATATAAAGAAATCGCACTACCACCAAATTCCTTCGGTAACGTTAATTTCGTATATCCGATATCTTTCAAATCATTTATATTTTCATACGGAAATGATCCTAATTCACTTAGTTGATGCTCCCTTTCCATGAACTTCGGAATCAATTTATTTATTTGTTCAATAATGAAAGATTGTTTTTCTGTTTCAACAAATGAGAGTGCCATACTATAATCTCCTTTATGCTCGATTCATAAACCGTTCATTTTGTCATTATGATTATATGAAGCTACCTCTCTATTGTTTCACTATTCCGATAAAAATACAATGTTTTTGACTAATAAGAAAAGTTCCTATTTAAAGATAGGTTCTATTCTTATTAGTCTCCCTTCAATGCCTTTAATGGCAACGAGGTTACATATCCAATGTACGAGAATAATTCTTTAAAGAAGAATGGTATTTCTGTATCTAACGTTTTATATGCTGATGTCGGCGTTGGTGAAGCATACGCTTCAATATTAATATGTTTTGCGATTCTCATTGCGCGTTTCATATGAAGTGGATCACTTACAATCGTGTATGTGCGTATTCCGTTCTCTATTCCAACTTCCTTCGCATTCTTTAAATTTTCTTCAGTGAAAAGGGATTTTGTTTCAATTAAAATATCTTCCTCTTTTACACCTTGTTTCATTGCATATGCTCTTGCAGTACGGGCTTCCTCAAGTTCTGCCTCGAACTTTGTACCACCTGTAAAAATAATCTTTTTAATATTTCCGTTCTTATATAAAGAAATCGCATGATTAATTCTTTCTTTAAATACAGGAGATGGTTTTCCGTTCCACGAAGCTGCTCCTAGTACGATACCAGCATCCGTTTTCACGCCATCATTTGTTTTAAAACGATAACTCCAAATATCATAAGCTGCATAACTTACATATAAAATAGCAGAACAAATCATTAGTAAAAATACTTGAAAGATTCGTCTTTTCTTACTCTTCTTATTTTCTTTCATTTGTAATTGCCTCCGTACATCATCCATACTTCTATAAAAAAACATTTATATCAAATCGTTTTGTTTGAGTTTATTTAAAAGAAGGAACTTTACTTGTTATTTATGTATAAAAGGGTTTTCATTTAAAATTGAGGATTATCAATTCATTTTTATTTGCGGTTTTCATTACATGTTTTAAATTCATAAGTTTATTACCATACAACTACATTGTAACGAATTTTTTCTCAGAAGGGAACGATGAAACAAAAGGAATTAAAATAAAGTAGCATTTTGTAAGAAAAAAGGTATATTTTTCATACATCACGAACAATATACCTTTCAAAACACGAATTATAACTTTTCTTTATACAACTCTAAATTTTCTAATAAACGTGCTTTCACAACTGGCCATTCACTTGCGATAATACTATACACAACTGCATCTCTCACATGACCACTTGGCAATTTTCTTTCGTTTCTAAGCACACCCTCTTTTACTGTACCTAACCTTTCAATTGCTCGTTGTGCTTTTTCATTTCTTGCATCCGTCTTAATTTGTACTCTCAGCATACGTAATTTTTCAAAAGCATACTGAAGAAGCATATACTTACACTCTGTATTTATACTCGTACGTTGCACACTTGGATGATACCACGTTTGCCCTAACTCGACTGTCTTATTTTCTACTGAAATATTATATAAGCGTGTACTCCCTACAATCGCATTCGTCTGTTGATCCACTACAACGAAAGGTATTTGAGTCCCCTTCCCATAACCCTGTATCGCTTTTTGAACATATTGCTGCATATCTTGAACACTATCCATTTTAGAAATTAAATACGCCCAAATATCCCGATTTCCTTCTACAATCGAAAACAAAGTTTCGACATCATCACTATCTATTAACTGTAACTTTGCTCTTTCATGAATTATTTCCATTTGTTCCCCTCCTCTTTTTTAACTATATCATACAAAAAAACATCTTATAATCTATATATCGTAAATTAACAAACATAAAAAAACTCGCTTTTCTTTAAAGCGAGTTCATTCTTTATAGAAGTATGTAAGCAATCGGCGTAATAATAAGTAACGTTAATATCGTTCTTTGTACATAGAGAATAATAAGTTCCGATACTTTTAAAGGAATGTCTGTCGATAAAATACAAGGAATGGAAGCTGAGAAGAACAATATAGATGAGACCGAAACAACCGCAATGACAAACTTTGTCACAAGTGGTGCACTTACAACTAAAAGAGAAGGTAAAAACATTTCTGCGATACCAACGGATGCCGCTTTAGCAGCTAAGCCTGCTTCTGGTAATTGTAATAGCCACGTAAAAGGATAGAAAATATAACTGATCCAATCAAATATTGGCGTGAATTTCGCTAAGACGATACCAATTAATCCTACTGACATAATAGATGGTAAAATTCCCATTGTCATAATAAAACCATCTTTTAAATTCACTGCGATATTTTTCATAATACTCGGGGCAGACTTTGATACTTCTAACGCATCTTCCCAAGCTCGTTCTAGCATTTTTTCTTTATAAACAGGCTCTGGGAACCCTTCTTCTGTTACATATGTATCTGGTTTTCTACTAAGGGGAGGGATTCTTACGGTGATAGCAGTTACGATGAATGTTACAACGAGAGTAGTCCAAAAATAAACATTCCATAAATGCATAATGTCTAATGTTTTTGCGATGATGATCATAAATGTTGCGGATACTGTAGAAAAACCTGTAGCGATAATGGCTGCTTCTTTTGTCGTATATTTCCCTTCTTTATACACGCGATTTGTAATAAGAAGCGCAAGCGAATAACTCCCCACAAAGGACGCAACTGCATCGATTGCTGATCGCCCTGGTGTTTTCCATAATGGTCTCATAATTGGACGGCAAAACGTACCGATAAATTCAAGTAATCCATACCCGACTAATAATGCTAAAAAAGCTGAGCCGATTGGAACGAGTAAACTTACCGATATTACTAGTTTTTCATACAAAAACGGCCCTACATCTGGTGCAAAGAACCAAGTTGGTCCTACTTTCAAGCAATATAATACACCAAAGACAACACCAATTACTTTTAAAATAGAAAAACAAATGTCTACAATAGATGCATTCCATTTTTTCGTATAGAATGGATAAATCGCACCCATTATCATAACGAGTAGAGCGTAATAAGGTACGACGCTCGGAGCCGAAGACCGAATCCATGATACGATATGATCAATCATAATGGATGAAGCTCCGTTTATCGTAACTGGTACGAAAAACATAAATACCCCAACTAGACTAGCGAGTATAAACCGAAGAATAGTCCCCTTCTCACTCCCTGTCTTAATTACATTCCTTTTTAATTCAATTTCACTCAAAATTCGACACCTCCTATTATCTAAATGTTCTGTATAATTACGTTAGATTCCTTCTTTCCATTTCTATATTTAATCATATAAAAAAGCCTATTTTAAAATAGGCTTTTTCTACTACCTCTCATAATCATCCACAATCACTTGAATCACACGATACGATTCCTCTGCCACTATCCTATTACTTTCCTTATTCGCATCATATGTAATTAACGCTTTCCAAAGTGCCCATCCTCTCGCTCTATTCCACGTTTCTTCATCTATATGCAATTCTTCTTTAAATACGTTTCTACTACCCTGATCAAAAAACGTCCATGCCATCGCTGCATCACAGGCTGGATCTCCTACTCCTAAAATACCAAAATCAATTACAGCACAAAGCTTTCCCTCTTTAACAAGTAAGTTCCCTGGCGCTACATCTCCATGAACCCAAAGTGGTTTGCGGTCCCACTTTGACTGAAGTGCTAAATCCCAAAGATGTTTTAATACTGTTTCATCAAAAGCGTCCTTATTATTTTCGATAGCCCTTCTCGCTTCTTCATCGTATACAGATATTAGCCCGCCTCGGTAAAAATTATGCGCTCCAGCTACCGGTCCGTTACTCGCATCAATAGATTGCAATTCTACTAAAAATGCTCCTAAGTCCGCCGCAAATTCACTTAAATCACGGACATTTTGTTTCGTAACTGTTTCTCCTTCTATCCACTTATTAATAGACCAAGGCCATGAATACGATTCAGATGGAGTTCCTTTCGCAAGTGGTGTAGAAATCGGTAAAGAAAGCTCCTTACTTAATATAGGTAGCCACTTATTTTCTTTCTCTACTTGTGGTGCATATGCTGCATCACTTGGCAACCTGACACTCATCTCATCTCCTAAGTGAAACGTTCTATTATCATGTCCACTAAACTTTACAGGCTTCACCTCTAAATGTGCCCATTTAGGAAACTGTTCTTGTACTAATCTTTTAACTAACTCTTTGTTAATTAAATTCATTCACTTTCCCCTTTTCATTTGAAACTTACTATGTCCATCCGTACTACCGATATATTCAAAACCACATCGCTTATAAAAATCATTCAACTTAAGATTATGCCCAACACAATCTAACCTCAAAAACTCTTTATCCTGTTGTACATTCTCTTCTACCCACTGTAAAATCCATTCTCCGATTCCATTCCCCTTATACTTCCGTTTCACCGCAAATCTATGAATATATAAAGAATTTGAAACTTCCTCTTTACCAAAAATACGCTCATCCCATTCATTTTGTTTAGGAGATACTGTAACCGTACGACAATTTCACTTTCTTTCACAACAACGTACGTATTTTTCTCTTTTATACCTTCTAGTATTTCAGCCGTAGATTCCTCTCCTAAAAGGTACTGCCATTGATCCACTTCTTTATGTTGTAGCCACTCTGCTACTTTTTTTAATAGAGTAATAATGCTATCACTTTCATTTTCAGTAGCAGTTCGAATTGTATATTCTTTCGTTATTGTATTGCTCTCCATATTGTCGTTCCCCCCTCATATGTTTACTTTTCTCTTTATTAATTTTCATTTTATACCAAAATTAATAACTACACCTTCAAGATACCTATTTTACAGCTTGTATTCCACAAAAAAACGCTTCACTCTTAGTGAAACGTTTTTTGATTTTATGCGTTTAATTCCGTTTTATGTTCCTTTATTGCACTACGTTTGAAAGCAGTCGCTAAAATAATAACTATACTTACCGCACCAATCCAAACGAGCACAGTAACAGGTGTAGTCCAGCTTAACCCTTTTCCGAAGAAGAAGATTTCTCTAAGTCCTTCAATCATAAATTTCATTGGTAACCATGAGTAAACCCAGTCTTGATAAAATGGCGACAACATTTCCGGTGCTAATGATAATAACGGTGCCCCGAAGAATAGTAAGAGAGCGAATACACCGATTCCTTTTAGTCCAACTAATGAAAGTACCGCCGATATCATTAAGAAGAAGCTAAAAGACGTAATAGATAAAAACAGTGCCGTATCAGTGAAATTTGAAATATTTAATCCTACCATTCCGTCCGCAATCCATGTAAGACCGAACCCAATTACAAGTGTGGCAATTGCGCCTGTTACGATTTGCTTTAGTTTTAATACAAAGTTTTCTTTTCTTGTACGAATCGGCATTTTACTTATCGCAATAAAGATAATTGCTGCGCTCGCTAAACTTGCAATCCATAACGGTTGGAATAAAGACATTGGCGAGTTACCGTTCGCACTATTTTTACCGATTTCATTTACATTTGTCACTTTCTTTGTAATAGGTGTTACTAATTTCGCAGCTTGGTCTGTTGTTAAAGTAGCTCCTTTTGCTTTCAATCCTTCTAGTAGTTGTGTACGAACAGTATTGTTCATATTATCAACGATCGCCTGTAATATTTGCCCTGCCATAGTGGAAGCAGCCGTATTCATTCCTTGATTTATGAATATTTCTATCTCTGGCGAAGATGGCTGTGGTGTTCGTAATGATGCTTGTTTTGTGCTAAAGTCTTTCGGAATAACTAATGCTGCGTAATATTCTTGATTATTTAAGCCTTTTTGAACTGCTTCTTTATTTTTCACTTCAACCCACTTCACCGCAGGTTCTTCCTCTGATTTCGATGTCTTTTTCATATTATCAACAATCGTTTGCCCCATATTCATTTTCGGTTGATTCGGAATTTCTCCTCCTTGATCCTCATTTACAATTGCGATTGGCAAGTTTTTCGGCTGAGGTTGAACGGTTGGAAATAACGTTAATGAAAAAATAAAAACAACAAGTAGTGCAATAACCGGTGATACATATAAAAGTTTATTTTTAAACATTTTCTTTTCTCCTCCTATCATTTGATTTATAATAACCAACAACGTGTTGTTTATTTATATTTTGAATTATATGTTTGAGTTGAACCTTATACAATAATCAAAAATCGTGAATGTGTCGGTTATAAGACACATCCTTGAAATGTGTTGGCTAAAATGAAGGAGGGACATACTTTGCGTGATAGTAATTTAGATTTACGTGTTGTTCGTACGAAAACTGCCATACGAAATGCATTGGTGGAATTAATTGAAGAAAAAGGTTTTGACGCCATTACAGTGAAAGATATTACAACGAAGGCAAACATTAATCGCGGTACTTTCTATGCGCACTATCAAGATAAATTTGATTTAATGACGAAATGCCAAGAAGACATTATGTATGAGTTTTCTAGCATTGCCAAAAAGAGATTCCCAGAAGTGATTGCGGATCTTGGGTCAAACCCTTCCCCAACAATGCCGTTTATACTTATTACTTCTATTCTTGAATTTCTAAATAAAAATAGTGATTTTATGAAAGCTGTATTAAGTCCAAAAGGAGATTTATCTTTCCAAACAAAACTGAAAGACTTTATGTGGAAAACACTATTTGAAGATACGAATGGTCCTCTCATTAATAAGGAGAATTTACTTGTCCCAAGCCAATACTTAGCTTCTTATATGGCATCTGCTCATATTGGTGTTATTCAGCAATGGTTAAATAACGGGCAAAAAGAAACACCTGAAGAAATTGCTCGTATTTTATCAACAATCGCAGTTCATGGTCCTTTTTATGCGGCTGGTTTAAAGAAATGAGCTGTTGCAAAATAAAAGATCATCCACTATTTATAGCGGATGATCTTTTATTTCATTACACCACTTCAATATACCCTTCTGTTCCATGTACCCGAATTCGTTGTCCGTCTTTTATTAATTTCGTAGCATTTTCTACGCCAACGACTGCTGGCAATCCGTATTCACGTGCAATCACTGCTCCGTGCGTCATAAGTCCTCCAACTTCGGTGACTAAACCTTTTATAGACACAAACAATGGTGTCCAGCCAGGATCAGTAAAAGCAGTAATTAATATATCCCCTTCTTCTAAATTCGCTTCTTCCATGTTTAAAATAATGCGAGCTCTTCCCTCAACTACTCCAGAAGAAACAGGCAGACCAACAATCGCATCAGCCGGAAGATTTTCTCGTTTATATTTACCTGTAATGATTTCTCCATCAGACGTCATAACGCGGGGAGGCGTTAGTTTTTCATATAATTTGTACTCATTTTTTTGTTTATGAATAACCTCGTAATCTAGCTTATTCGTGCGAACAACTTCATGAAGCTCTTCAAAGGTTAGATAGTATATATCATCGATTTTATGAATGACACCGCTTTGTACAAGTTGCTCGGCTTCTTTTAATAATGCCTGTTTATATATGAAATAACGATTAATCATGCCGTATTTTGGATATTCACGATAACCGATACAATTACGGATGTTACGAATCATTCGCTTCGTTTCTTCTACTTTTTGTTTACCCTCCGGCAAATGTTGCAATCGCTCGACTAACTCTTCTTCTTTGTTCAAAGCTTCCTGCAGCCCTTTTTCAAACTTCTGCTTACTAGCACCAGCTTCAAAGTCTCTTATGTTATTTAAAATCATCGGGATAATGGTTGTTGGTTTTTCACTCCAGCGCGTTTTCGTAATGTCGATTTCTCCGCTACATCTCATTCCGTATTTATTTAGAAAAGCTAGAATGGCATCTCGAGCTTTTTCTCCGCCTTTAAATTGAATTAATTCATCTAAAAAGTTATCATTTTCTACATGTTGTAAATACGCAATAACTTCTGGATATGGCCGAATCACATCAGCAACATCGAGTAATGCTAGCCCCATTTCAGACGTAATATTATTTTGTACGGATTGAGAAAGTGTGTCTGCTGCATTCTTTTCGCCTAGCCATTGCTCCATCTTTTCATTGATCCATGTTGAAGCATTCATACCTGCCATAATGACATCCATACTTTGCGGATGAAATAATATTTTCTTTAATTGCTGAATATCTTCCAAAATAAAATCAAGTACATCCACCCCTGATTTTGTTTGCATGTTTCGTTTTAACTCTTCAATTGATGCTTGATTCATTTCTATTAAATCCGTAACGATTGCTGGATTGTTTTCGACTTGTGGTTGCGAACTTGTAGGTGGTCCACTTTTACCAACACTCTTTTCTTTTTCTTCATCTCGTAACAATGTAATAAAATCATCTCGCTCGACTACAGTCGTTAATGCATCTTTAATAAGCGGTTCCGAATTCCCTATCATATTTAATAAAAGTTCTCTACTAGTAGGCGAAGCCAATCTTTGTGCAACATCAACAAACAACCTCCCTCCAGCTTGAAACCTCTGTCCAAAAGATGTTAACTGGAATAAAGACATTCCTAATGGCTTCAAGGGATCGGTCATCATTTGCTGGTGACCAACCGATACATACACATGATTTTCCCCATCATTTACTTCTGGTATTGGATATAAAGTCGTGATTGGGCGACTTTGGACAATATAAAATGTATCATTCACTAAACACCATTCAATATCTTGCGGACAACCAAAATAAGCTTCAATCTGTCTTCCGATCTGTGCTAGTTGTAAAATTTGTTGTTCAGACAATGTTTGAATTTTTTGCTGAGCCGGATCAATCTGTTTCGTCTCCGTTCCGCCCTCTTTTAAAGCATAAATAGCTAATTTTTTAGTCGCTATCATCATTCCGGCAATTTCGCCTTCTTTTACTTTATAATTATCGGCAGAGACCAGTCCTGATACTAATGCCTCACCAAGTCCAAAACTGGCATCAATTGATACTACCTTTCGGTTAGAAGTAACCGGATCAGCAGTAAATAAAATGCCCGAAGCCTCAGGGAAAACCATTTTTTGAACGACAACACATATAGAAACTTGATTATGTTCAAAATCATTTTGCATGCGGTACGTAACTGCTCGCTCTGTAAATAAAGAAGCCCAGCACTTTCTTACATGCTGCAAAATCGCTTCTTTACCGATAATATTTAAATACGTATCTTGTTGACCAGCAAACGAGGCATACGGCAAGTCTTCAGCCGTAGCACTAGAACGCACGGCATACGCATGTTCATTTCCAAAACGTGAGAGATAATGAGCTACCGCTTCCACTACTTCAGAAGGGATTTCTACTGCCATAATGACTTCTCTAATCTTCTTACTAATTCCACCAATTTGAGTTCGGTCTTCACGTTTCAACTTTGTTAGCTGCTGCAACAAAGTTTGAAGCTCTTCATTTTGCTCGATGGCCTTTTCATATCCTACCGTTGTAACACAAAATCCTTCTGGCACTTGTATCCCTTGAACGCTTGATAACTCCCCTAAATTCAAACCTTTTCCACCAACGAGTGAAAGCTGCGTGTTTTCTATTTCCTGAAAATCGAGAACGAAAGAACCCATGTAACATCTCTCCTTACTATGCATGTGTTCTTGATTGTAGCAGGAGTAAATACGAATAAACAGTCTATTTCGAATTTGATTTACATGATATAATTAACTTAGGAAGAGATATTCCCCCCTCTAATTCACTTCAACTACATCACCAAACTTAAACATCCTTTGATTATGAAAAGCATCGGTACAAGTAATCGTCTTATTTAATGGCGTTCTATCAACTACTGTTATGTTTTTTGTATAAATCCACATTAAAATATTAAGATAAATATTTTATTAACCCATCACCCCCCTCAAAAAAATTGTAGAAACTATTATATAAATTGATATGTCTCCACCTTGATTCTAGGACTTAATTTTTGTTTTTTGTAATCCCCCACTAATTCTTTTTTCAAATGCCTCAAAATGGATTTGAGAAATTAGGGAACTATAATATCGTATTGAAATATATTAAGGGGGATAAAAAGTGGACAAGGAAATGAATTATGGAAGTGATTACAAGTTTATTCCAGCAACTTCAATTGAAAGTGGTCATGGCCTTGAAGTATTGCCTGATTTATTTTGTTACACGATTCAAATCGTCAACATATGTTTTGTTGGAAATCCGCATACCAATGATTTTGTTTTAGTTGATGCTGGAATGCCTAAATGTGCAAATGAAATTATCACTGTCACTGAGAAGCGATTTGGTACAAATAGCCGCCCAAAAGCAATTATTTTAACTCATGGGCATTTTGATCATGTTGGAGGAATAATTGAACTCATTAAGTATTGGGATGTTCCAGTCTATGCCCATCAACTGGAGATACCGTTCTTGACTGGACAACAAAGCTATCCTGAACCAGATCCAACAGTTGAAGGTGGTATGGTAGCCAAAATGTCTCCCCTGTTCCCTAATGAACCGATTGATTTAGGAAATAGCGTAAAAGTACTACCTACCGATGGAACAGTTCCCCATATGCCAGAGTTTAGATGGATTCATACACCAGGGCATACTCCAGGTCATATTTCATTATTCCGAGAAAAAGACCGAACTTTAATTGCTGGGGATGCTTTTGTTACAGTGAAACAGGAATATCTATATAAAGTATTTACTCAGGAACAGGAAATAAGCGGCCCCCCTCGTTATTTAACAACAGACTGGAAAGCCGCTAAAGAATCAGTCATTAACTTAGAAGAATTAAAGCCTCTGGTCGCTATTACTGGACATGGGATACCAATGTCAGGTGAATTGCTATCAACAAACCTCAAAACACTCGTTCAAGAATTTGATAAAATCGCTATACCCGATTATGGAAAATATGTAGACAAAAAGATACATTAAGCATGAAAATATTTTTTCTTCTTATATTTAAGAAACAAAATCAAAACAGAAAAAATTATTAAGTTTAATATAAAAACAATGTACTTAGGCAACATCTCTATTATAAGAATGGAACTACACCTTGTGAATAAAACTTGATACTCCGCAAATACTATACGTAGTATAAGCCTGCTTCTTACCCAGGTTGTACTTCTTACCATTAAAGGGTAATTATAACGGGTTACGCTATATAGCATAACCCGTTTTTTATGAAATATTTTATTCCATATACGTTTAAACAATGGAGGAAAATGATGAAACATATTGTTGCTTTACTAATTAAATACACAGCGATAACTGCAGTATTATTAATGGTACTCGGTATCTTTCAAGGCATTTCAATTCCTAGAGTATTACTCATTTCTCTTTTCCTAACAGGAGCTGCCTATTTAATCGGTGATCTCTTCATTTTACCTAAATACGGAAATATGATTGCTACAATGGCAGATTTCGGCCTAACCTTCTTCGGGATTTGGCTTTTAACATCCTTATTTACGAATTTAGATGCTACTCGTAATATTGGCCTGTCTTCATTTATAGCCGCATTAATTATTGGCGGAACAGAGGTTTTCTTCCACATTTATATGAAGAGATTAGTACTGCGTAACGACGATGAATTAAGAAATCACAATCATATTCATCATGATAAATACGCTATGGAAATGTCAGATGAATATATGGATTCTTCTACAATAAATAAATCCAAGCCTGAGGATACATCTAAAAAATAAAAAAGTGGCCAATGCCACTTTTTTTATTTTTGTTTCTTAAGCTTGATCAGAATTTCTTACATGTAACGGAGGTGGAACTACCCACCCTTTTTTCTTACTTAAACGCAGCAAAGTTACACCTGCTTGCGCTTTTTTCATATGAAATTGTCCGAATAGCATCCCTACATCTTCTCGAAGACATTTTCCCATCACTTGACTACATGTCACAAGTCCAGCTGCTAATCCTGTAGCAACAGCTGCTGCTATTTCAGCATCATTAATACGCGCTCCTGAAGGAATATCTTCGATAGATGCAACTGGTCGTTCTGGAGGAGCAGGAGGTAAAGCTACGCCATTAACCTTTAAAAGAGTTTTTAACTCTTCTATTTCCGAGTTTATATCATTTTCAATCAAGCTTTCTAAAAACTTCTTCAAATCTTCGTCACCTGTGTGATTTATAAATACTTGATGGCTTGCAATTGCACCTTGTGCAGCGAGAAGATAACTCCAAATATCAAATACTTCTCCGTAATGTAACGGTTCATTTTGAGGATTTCCACTTAATATACCCATTTTTAAATTCCTCGCTTTCGAAAATATCATAATAAATATTGATTTCAATATTGAAATCAAATTTTTAAGTATGCTTTTTCCTGCAAAAGATTTTCTACTATGCATGGAAAACACCTTTCCAACACCGCGTGTTTATTGTTTAGGAAAGTAGTTTACAAATAAAATACTCAAAGATTATGAAAGAAGATTATCAATAATCTTTGAGTGAGAATCCATTTACTATAAGGGTTTTATTTTTATACATATACAAAAGAAATTGATTTACATATCTGCTACATTGTATTTCAATTTACTTAGCGGTTAGCTCTACCACCAAGTTGTTGTTCAGCCATTGCTACTAAACGTTTTGTAATTTCACCACCAACAGATCCATTTGAACGAGCTGTTGTATCTGCACCAAGTTGTACACCAAACTCTTGTGCAATTTCATATTTCATTTGATCAAGAGCCTGCCCAGCGCCTCGAACTAACAATTCATTACGACTTCCACTATTATTGTTTGTCATATCGTTTCACCTCCGATGTTTTTAATATGCTACGAATCATGAAATAATAGTTATCCTTTTTATGGGAATTAGATTATGTATAAATATTGAGCTTCTTCTTAAAATAGAGCTAAAAGAAATGAGAAAAAAGTTGCTATAAAATACTTTCATAACAACACTATGTGTATCCCATTTTAATGGATGGAAAAAAGGTTTCTGTTGTACAAAGAGATACATATAAAGTATGTTTTGAGAAATGATTCAAAAGGAGATATAAAATTATGAAAGCTGTAACCTATCAAGGTCCAAACCAAGTACAAGTTAAACAGGTGGATGATGCAAAGTTAGAGAAAAAAGATGATATTATTGTAAAAATTACTTCAACCGCTATCTGCGGTTCTGATTTACATTTATATCAAGGTAACATGCCGTTACCTCAAGGGTATATTATTGGCCATGAGCCAATGGGAATTGTTGAAGAAGTTGGTCCAGATGTTACTAAAGTAAAAAAAGGCGATCGTGTTGTTATCCCCTTTAACGTTGCTTGTGGACATTGTTTTTATTGCCAACATGAAATGGAAAGTCAATGTGATAACTCCAATCCTCATTATGATTCTGGTGGATACTTTGGTTATACAGAGAAATTCGGTAACCATCCAGGTGGACAAGCAGAATATTTAAAAGTTCCTTTTGGAAATTTCACTCCATTTGTTATACCAGAATCATGCGAACTTGAAGATGAATCTCTACTGTTTTTATCCGATGTTTTGCCAACAGCCTATTGGAGTGTAATAAACGCAGGTGTTAAGCCAGGTGATACTGTTATCGTCCTAGGTTGTGGACCTGTTGGATTAATGACACAAAAATTCGCTTGGATGCAAGGAGCTAAGCGCGTAATCGCAGTCGATTACTTAGATTACCGAATGAATTATGCAAAAAAGATTAACAATGTTGAGATATTTGATTTTACAAAATTTCCTGATATGGGAGAACATTTAAAGGAAATCACACATGGCGGTGCCGATGTAGTCATTGATTGCGTGGGCATGGATGGAAAAAAATCACCACTAGAATTTTTAGAACAAAAATTAAAATTACAAGGTGGAACTCTCGGTCCTATTCAAATTGCTACGAAAGCCGTAAGAAAATACGGAACGGTTCAAATGACGGGTGTTTATGGCGGCAATTATAACGCTTTTCCACTCGGGGCATTTTGGGTTAGAAATATTAATCTTAAAATGGGACAAGCACCTGTTATTCATTTTATGCCGGAACTGTTTGAAAAAATAATAAACAAAGAATTCGATCCAAAAGAGATTATTACACACAAAATCCCCCTTGAAGAAGCGAGCTACGGTTATCAAATTTTCAATAATCGTGAAGATGATTGTATAAAAGTCATTTTAAAACCTTGAAGATACAATTTATTATTCTTCATGAAAAGATAAGATTACACTCCGTAATCTTATCTTTTTTATTACATGCTAAGTAGCTATTCCCCCACTCTCATCTCATATCGAAAATAGTTATTTCAAAAAGACTTTGCATTTTACGGTAACGATTTATTGGTGAAAAAATGAATTAAAGTATTAAGTAACCAATTAGCGGACACGATAACAATGTTAACTAACTTAAAAAGAGGTGTCCTTCATGTTTTATTATAAAGAGGAAATAATTAATATGATTAAGCCGGATAAACCAGACCCAGCTGCTGCAAAAGTTTTACAAGAAATATTAGGTGGGCATTATGGTGAAATGCGTACAATGATGCAATATTTCTTCCAAAGCTCAAATTTTAGAGGTAAAGAGAAGCAATATCGTGATTTACTTCGAGGTGTTTTTTAGAGGAAATAAGCCATGTAGAACTTGTACAACATACAATTAATCAGCTATTAACTGGATCTGGTGAACCTACGCCAGGAAATGCTGGTATTGACAAAGCACCGCTTGATGAAGCGGTTAAACATGCAAACCCTCACCATTTTATTGTAGGTGCTCAAAGTTCATTGCCTGTTGATGCAGCTGGCAATCCTTGGAATGGATCTTGGGTATATAGTCATGGAAACTTAATTAGCGATTTACTAGATAATGTCGTACTTGAATCTACAGGTGTACTTCAAAAGACTAGAATTTATGAAATGAGTTCTAATCAAACATTTAGAGAAACTCTTGCATTTTTAATTGTACGTGATAATGCACATCAAAATGCTTTTGCAAAAGCTTTAGAGACATTAGGGGTTGAATGGGGAAAACTCTTCCCTGTGCCGAACTATGATATCAATAAATATCCAGAGTGTAGAAAGTATGTAGACATGGGATTCCATAATGCACAATTTAATTTCAGCTTAGATCCAACAAGAATGGGAGAAATATTCCAAGGTGAATCTCCAAGTAGAAACAAAGGAACATTAACAGTAACTGACCCACCAAAAGGTTTTCCTGTACCAGAACTTCCTGAAATGCCAAATGAGCATAGTCCCGGATTAAAAGATATGAATCTTTAAGATCATTATGGCCAACTATTTATTCATGGTTGGCCATAAACCTTTCTATGGATTCCAGTCACACTTTAGTCCACTTCCATTACATCACCAAACTTAAACATTCTTTGATTATGAAAAGCATCCGTACAAGTAATCGTCTCATTTAATGGATTTATATCATCTACTGTTATGTAATTTTTATATAAGTAGCCATTTTTATAATATGTAAGTAAAACCTCTTCCTCACCTAAATATGAAATTAACAGCTTATTTTCAATCCTTTCTTTTGCATCTTGGGGTATGACAACCAAAAGCGAAATATGGGGCCATATGCAAATATATTCCAATTAAACTCTTGATTGGTAGTTCAAAAGAATCTACAAATATAGTGGATTCTTTTTTATTTTTTCTAAAGAAAACCCGATAATGAAAATTCCCGTTGTCACAAAAACGACCATTTTTGTGACAGGGGTGGGGATCAAGAACTGAAGTCAAGTGAACTAGCAATCTCGCTGTCACAAAAATATGTAACAAAATTATTTTGTAACAATACCTATTTCATATCGTTTTTGATACAATATAACAGAAAAGGAGGAATTATATGAAGTTTGGATATATGCGGGTATCTACCATTGATCAAAATTTAGACCGCCAGGAACAGCAACTAATAGACGCTGGGTGCGAGCGTATGTTTTTTGAAAAAGTAACAGGAACCAAACGAGATCGTCTGGAGCTAAATAGAATGTTAGAGTTTCTGCGTAATGGAGATACAGTAGTAGTAACAGACCTGACTCGACTTTCACGTTCTACAAAGGATTTAATTGAGATTGCCGAGATCATTTCTCGAAAAGAAGCGAATTTAAAAAGCTTAAAAGAGTCCTGGCTTGATACAACAACTGCACATGGAAAAATGCTGTTTACTGTTTTTGCTGGTATTTCTCAATTTGAACGAGATTTAACTTCAGAGCGAACAAAAGAAGGGATTCTGGCAGCAAAAAAAAGAGGCAAATATCCTGGTAGACCATCTGTAGACAAAGAAAAATTAAGTTATGCATTTTATTTAATAGAACAAGGAACAAGTATCACAGAGGCTGCCGAAAAAGCCGGTGTATCTAGAATGACCCTTTATCGAAACATGGACTAATAAAAGATTGTATTAGTAGTTAAATTCATATAAGGAGTTTTTTTATGCCTAGTATTGAAGATACAGCTTATCCTCGACTGAAAAGTAATCCATCCCAAAAAGAATTACAAGAGCTATATTCTCCTACAATTGAAGAAATTCATTGGATGAAGCCACATGTAAAAGGAGATGTAGCTAAATTAGGATTATTCGTTTTACTAAAAACATTTCAACGATTAGGATATTTTCTTCCTGTAACAGAAATACCTGAAGACATTGTCATACATATTGCTCAAAAAATGAATCTTACTCTTGTATCACGAAATGATTTACAGAAATATCATAACTCAGGTACTCAAAAACGTCACCATGCCTTGATTAGAGAATATAAAAACATTCATTTCTTCAATGACCAAGCTAGAAAAATTATGACTGATACAATGAATCAAGTATCATCAACAAAAGACGACTCAGCCGATTTCATTAATGCTGCAATAGATGAATTAATTCGTCAGCGTTTTGAATTACCTACTTTTTCTACTTTAAATGAGACAGCTAAGAGGTTGCGATCTCAATCGTACCATGTGGTGTATGAACAAATATATCAATCGATACATGAAAACGATAAAAATAAGATTGATTCTCTCTTTCAAACGAATGATGGTACGGTGTATACTCCCTGGCATCATCTCAAGCAAGATGCCAAAAGTCCTACTATAAAGCATTTCAGGGAATTAGTAGCACAAATGGAATGGTTAATGGATCAAAAAGTAAATACTACTATACTGAAGAGTATTCCTTCTGTTAAAGTACGACAAATGGCCTCGGAAGCCAAAACGCTCGATGCAGCACGAATGAAAAAAATGGAACCTAAAAAACGATATGCACTTGCTCTCTCTTTTATCCAATCTCAACTCGCCCATGTTTTAGATAATATTGGAGAAATGATGGTTAAGAGAATGATGTCCGCCCGTAATAAAAGTCGTGATCAGTTACAACACTATCAAATGAAGAACCAAAAACGGACCGATTTGTTAATTACAACTCTTCATGATGTCATTCTTGCTTATCGTTCAGGAAATGAATCTCAAGATAAAATGGAAGCGATTGAACAAGTAGTAGGAAACCGACATGAGGAGATATTACATGATTGCGAATCACATCTTGCTTATAGTGGTGATAACTACTTTGTCTTTGTCTGGGATTATTATAAAAGTAGTCGTTCTACGTTGTTTAAAATTTTAAACACGGTTTCCCTACGCTCTACAAACCAAGATCAAGGATTAGAAGATGCGATTGCGTTTTTAAAAACTCATCAAAATTCCCGAAAAGAGTCTCTTTCTATCGTAAGTATTGAAAAAAAGGGATACTGGAAAAAGGAAATAAAACCTCTACTCGATTTATCGTGGATTCCTGATGCATGGTGGAGATGGATAGCTCCAAATCGAAAATCTGGGTGTTATCCAGAAGAAGTGAATCGCCGTCACTTTGAAGCTTGTGTATTTACCCAAATTATGTGGGGTTTAAAATCTGGAGATATTTACATTGAGGGAAGTGAAAAATACGCTGATTATCGACAACAACTTATCACTTGGAATGAATATGAACAAAAATTATTGGATTTTTGTCATAAAAACAATCTCCCCTCTACAGGTAAAGAATATGTAAAACAATTACGGAAAAGGTTTATGAAAATAGCAAAGAAAACAGATGCTTCTTTTCCATACAATAAACAAGTGCGTATTGAGAATGGTGAAATTGTTATTGGAAAGTCAAAGAAAAGAAAACCTTCTCCTAAATTAAAAAGTTTAGAAAAATATATTGCTCAAAATCTAGTTCCCATCAATGTTTTAGATATGCTAGGTGATACAGAACATTGGTTAAACTGGACTCGATTTTTTAAACCCATTTCAAAACATGAGGCTCGATTAGAAGATCCGATTGAACGCTATTTAACTACTGTGTTTTGCTATGGTTGTAATCTAGGGCCTGTTCAAACTGCAAGATCATTAGGAAATATGGACCGAAGGCAAATTTCATGGGTAAATCAAAGACACATTACGACAGAAAATCTAGATCAAGCAATCCAATTCATTATTAATTCCTATAACAAATTCGGCCTACCTAAGTATTGGGGAGACGGGAAAAGCGCATCTGCTGATGGAACAATATGGGCCTTATATGAACAAAACTTGTTATCTGAGAGGCATATCCGTTATGGAGGATATGGGGGAATTGGCTATTATCATGTTTCTGATAATTACATTGCATTATTTAGTCATTTTATACCGTGTGGTGTATGGGAAGGACTTTATATACTAGATGTCTTAATGAATAACAATTCTGAGATTCAACCAGAAGTCATTCATTCTGATACACAAGGACAAAGTGCTACCATTTTTGGATTATCTACCTTAATGGGAATCGAGTTAATGCCACGAATTCGAAATTGGAAAGATTTAAAAATGTTCCGTCCAGATAAAGAAAGTCGATTTAAGCATATTGACGATATTTTTACCGATGAAATTGATTGGGATTTAATTGAAATCCATTATAAAGATATGCTACGAGTAGCCATGTCAATTGAAGTAGGAAAAATTACCCCTTCAACTATCTTAAATAAGTTAGGAACCTATAGTAAGAAAAACAAATTATATCAAGCGTTTCGTGAATTAGGACGTGTGATTCGTACCATGTTTTTATTAAAGTACATAGCTGATGAACAATTGAGACGTACCATTCAAACGGCTACAAATAAGAGTGAATCATTTAATGGGTTTACCAAATGGCTATTTTTTGGCGGAGAAGGAGTCATTACTGAAAATAATAGAGAAAACCAAAGAAAAGTGATTAAGTTTAATCATTTAATAGCCAATTGTTTAATCTTCTACAATGTATTTGCATTAACACAAGTGTTACATGCTTATCGGCAAGACGGAAATGAATTGGACGAAGAAGTATTAAGCGAACTAAGTCCATATATCACAGCTCATGTGAATCGGTTTGGCAAATATGGAATTGATCCAAATAGACAGCCACCGGATTTACAGTTTGATATGCCAATTTACCAAGTAGCTAATTAACAAAAAGGGTATGTGGCGAATAAAAACTTCTTCACATGCCCTTTATAAATTGGAATATATTTGCATATGGCCCCATATTTCGCTTTTGGTTGCCATACCCCATCTTGCGTTAAGATTGGACGCGGGATTTTTGTTTGCTCCTGTATCATGTCTTTAATACAGATGAACTGCTCTGGCATACTAGCAAACGGTTGCCACTTTACCATTCCTCTTCCTTTCGGCATATTAGCATTCTTCACGATTTGTGCCCTCCTAATAATGTGTTTCTGTATCTTGCTGTTGCGACGCTTGTGTAGGAAATTCCACGTAATATACTGTTCTTACCAAATCGTGTTCGAATTTCGTCCATAACTTTCGTTAATCTCATTTCTTTTTCTCTTTGAATAATGTTATCGAAAAGCGAAATTTGCTCTTCTCCTTCATGGATTAAATTTGTTAAAGAAAGACTTATCGATCGAATCGGCTCTCCTGTATGCCGCTCGTATAAAAAATATGTACAAACATTGTAAATATCCATCGTTAAATTTGTTGCTCTGTTTAACGTATGTGCTTTTTTTATTCCTCCCCCGTATTCTCTACTATATCCGACTGAAAAATGAATCGTTTGCGCGTATTTCTTTTCTCGTCTCAATCTGTAACAAACTTCTTCTGTATGCTCTAATAAAATAACGATGAACTCTTCTATTGAATAATCACGAAATAATATTTGGCTTTTCGCTATAGATGTTGTCGCTGGAACATATTTCTCTGCTATTCTGCTAAAATCAATCCCGTTACTATGCAAGTGTAATTCCTCTCCTATTACACCAAATGATTGTTTTAAATACTTTAATGGGTACTGCGCTAATTCTCCAATTGTATGTATACCTTTTCGATTCAATTTCATTTCTGTTTTATACGATATACCCCAAAATTTACTGAGCGGTCTAATACTCCATAACTTCTCGGGTATATCGTCATACGTCCACTGCGCTATTCCATCCTTATTCTTTTTCGCTTCCACATCCATCGCTACTTTACTCAATAATAAATTCGGTCCAATACCAATCGTACTTTCAATCCGTGTACGTTCATATATTTCTTGTTTGAACTTTAATGCGAACTCGCACGGATTACTCGCAAACAAATGAATACTCGCGGTCATATCCATAAAAAACTCATCAATACTATATTGATGAAAATCTTCTGGCGCAACATACTGTAAAGCTAAACCTGTTATGTAAGTTGAACATTTCATATACGTATGCATAATCGGATTCACAATAATAATATCTGGTCGCTTCGGTATTTCGTACAACCGTGCCATTTTCTTAATTCCTAGCGCTTTTAATGGCGGTGTTGCTGCCAATACGATTGATCCACTACGGTTTACATCTCCTACAACAGCCAATTTTGTATATCGTGGATCAAGTCCCTTTTTAATACATGATACGCTTGCATAAAAGCTACGTAAATCTTCTGTTGTCAATATCTCGTAAACTATTTGTTTACCATTTAATTTGGACATACAGAATAAACATACAAATTAACACCTCTAGCAAAAAAAGAACATAGGTTCAATCTTATCGCAAATGAACTTACGTTCTTTTAAAAACGTTAATTATGAATAAAAATTTTTATTTATTGATGGGAATTAATAATCATCCAATAATTTGCATGTAATTCTTAAAAATTACATGCAAATTATTGACGGAGTATTTTCAGAGTGATACGATTTAATCGCAATGATAATTAAGTAATTTTAAAGAAATACTTTTTCGAAGAGGGCGGGATATGAAACTTGAAGATATCGTAACAGTTAGAATAGGAAGAAACCTTTCTAGAGGAAACGAGAAAAATAATCTGACTTTAGTTGCTTATTCGTACGAGGATTTAATAAATGATTTAGATGGATTATTTCTAGACTCACAAGCTAGTTCTTATAGTGGAAATTCAAATCATAAAGATAGTTATTTGAGCAGTGCTGGAGATGTTGTTTTCAGCTTTGTTAGTTCAAAAGCTGGGATAGTGAGTGACTTAAACCAAGGGAAGATCATAAACCAAAACTTTGCGAAACTTATTATTGAACATGATTATTTGGATAGTAGCTATTTATGTTATGCGTTGAATGAATCATACTCAATGAAAAGGCAAATGGCGATTTCCATGCAAGGAAGTACTGTACCAAAATTAACTCCAGCGATTTTAAAAGAGTTAGAAATCAAGTTACCAAGTATTGAGAAACAACGGATGATTGGAAAAGCTTATTTCTTTTTGAGAAAGCGTCAAGATTTGGCAAAGAAACAAGTAGAACTTGAAGAGCAACTTTATTTAAAAGCATTGAAGCAATTAGACCAATAATAGAAAAAAGTGAGGAACGCAATATGGCTGAATTAAAATCGAAATTATTTAGTGCCGCAGACAATTTGCGAAGCAAAATGGATGCATCAGAATACAAAAACTACTTATTAGGATTGATCTTTTACAAGTACTTATCTGATAAGCTATTAGAAAAAGTAGTTGAAATAGCAGATGAATCGCTAGAAGAATACAATACACAAGAAAAACAAACTCAATTGTATAGAGAATCATTAGCAGATGAAGATATAAAAAATGACTTGATTGAAACATTAGTGGATACATTAGGCTATGATATTGAACCAGAGTATTTATTCAATGTATTAACCAATCAAGCTAAACAAAACACGTTTCAGTTGAATGACTTGAATAAAGCCTTTATCGATTTGTCTACGACATATGATCAATTTAATGGATTGTTTGATGATGTGGATTTGAAATCAAAAAAACTGGGATCAGATGATCAACAACGAAACATTACTATTACAGAAGTACTGAAGAAACTAAATGATGTCGATGTGATGGGACATAATGGCGATGTCATTGGAGATGCCTATGAGTTCTTGATTAGTCAATTTGCCTCAGAAGCTGGTAAGAAAGCTGGAGAATTCTATACACCTCATGAGGTATCTGACATGATGGCTCATATTGCCGCAATTGGTCAAGAAGACAAAAAATTGTTTAGCGTATTTGACCCCACCATGGGATCTGGTTCTTTGATGCTGAATATTCGCAACTATATTAACCATCCAGATAGTGTAAAGTATCATGGACAAGAACTAAATACAACGACCTATAATCTAGCGAAGATGAACTTGATTTTGCATGGTGTTGATAAAGAAGATATGCGTTTACGCAATGGGGATACGTTGAACAAAGATTGGCCGACAGATGAGCCTTATACCTTTGATTCTGTCCTTATGAATCCACCATACTCTGCAAAATGGTCTTCAGATGATACGTTTTTAGATGATTCTCGTTTCAACCGCTACGGGAAGTTAGCTCCAAAATCAAAAGCAGACTTTGCTTTTCTTTTACATGGATTCTATCATTTGAAAGATTCGGGAACAATGGCAATCGTCTTACCGCATGGGGTACTGTTCCGTGGAGCTGCAGAAGGTGTGATTCGTAAGAAATTACTAGAAGATGGCAGTATTGATGCTGTTATTGGTATGCCAGCAAACTTATTCTTTGGGACATCAATTCCAACAACAGTCATAATCTTGAAGAAGAATCGTACGACTCGAGATGTGTTATTTATTGATGCAAGTAATGAGTTTACTAAAGGAAAAAACCAGAATAAACTTTCCAAAGAAAATATTGATAAAATTGTTGAAACGTATAAGAAGCGTGAAGATGTGGAGAAATATGCCCACGTTGCTACCTTCGATGAAATCAAAGAGAATGATTTCAATTTGAACATTTCTCGATACGTAGATACCTTTGAAGAAGAAGCGCCTGTTGATATGGCTACAATCGGATCAACAATTCAAGACATTCGAAAAGAAAAAGCAGAACTAGAATCCAGTCTATATGACATGATATCTTCGCTACAATTTGATGAAGAAAACGCGGAATGGATCAAGGGTGCATTAGAGGTGTTTAATCGTGAAAAATAACAAGAAACCAGAAATTCGTTTTCTTGGATATATTGAAGATTGGGAGCAGCGTAAGTTGGATTCAATAGTGGATAGAGTAAAATCATATTCTTTATCCCGTGATGTTGAGACGAATGAATATACAGGATACAAGTATATTCATTATGGTGACATCCATACAAAAGTTGCAGATGTAATAGATGAGTCTAGCAATTTGCCGAATATAAAAGTTGGAAATTACGAACTACTGGAAAAGGGAGATTTAGTATTAGCTGATGCTTCGGAAGATTATCAAGGAATAGCCACACCTGCTGTAATCACCATAGATATTCCTTACAAGCTAGTTTCTGGACTCCATACAATAGCTTTGAGACCAAAACAAGTAGATCCTTTGTTTCTTTACTATTTGATTAATTCACCAACTTTTAGAAAGTATGGTTACAAGACAGGTACAGGAATGAAGGTATTTGGAATTAGTGTTACGAACCTTCTAAAATTTGAGGGTATGTTCCCGTTATTAGAAGAACAAACCAAAATCGGTAAATTTTTAAAACAACTAGACGACACAATCGTCCTTCATCAGCAAGAACTAACCACCCTCAAACAAACAAAACAAGGATTCTTGCAAAAAATGTTTCCAAAAGAAGGGGCGTCCATGCCGGAGATTCGTTTCCCAGGATTTAATGGAGCGTGGGAACAGCATAAGTTAGGGCAAGTTGTGAGTATTACTATGGGGCAATCACCTAATGGAGAAAATTATACAGAAAATCCTAATGATCATATTTTAGTTCAGGGTAATGCAGACATTAAAAATGGTTGGGTTGCACCACGTGTTTGGACTACCCAAGTTACCAAATCTGCGGATAAAGGAGATATTATTCTTAGTGTTCGTGCACCTGTTGGAGACGTTGGAAAAACACAATATGATGTTGTTCTTGGACGAGGAGTTGCTGGGATTAAAGGAAATGAGTTTATTTTTCAATCGTTAAGTAAAATGAAATCCAATGGATTTTGGACGAAATATAGTACAGGTTCTACATTTGAATCAATCAATTCAAATGATTTAAAAGAAGCGATTATTAGTGTACCTGGAGAAGTAGAACAAATCAAAATCGGCAACTTTTTCAAGCAACTAGACGACACCATCTCTCTTCATCAACGTGAATTAGAAGCCTTAAAAGAAACCAAAAAAGCTTTCTTACAAAAGATGTTTGTATAAGTAAGTAGATGGGGGAAGAAAAATGATAAAGATACCGCACAAAAATGAAGCTGAAGTGGAACGTCGACTGATTGAAGTGTTAGGAGAAGGGCATAATCAGTGGAATTATCGTCCAGATTTAAAATCAGAAGAAGATCTATGGAAGAACTTGCGTCAAAAGATTACACAAAATAACTTATCAGAAATTGGAGAACATCCAATTTCTGATAAAGAATTTGACAATATTAAAACAGAATTACTATCGAAAACACAGACACCCTTTGATGCTGCTAGATGGCTTAAAGGAGAGAATGGAATTGCTCGTATTACGATTGAACGTGAAGATGTTTCACTGGGGTCGATGTCGTTGGTGTTGTATTCCAACCAAGACATTGGTGGCGGAATCTCAACTTACGAAGTCGTTCATCAGATTGCGAAACAAAACACAAAGGTTGATGGTCGTGATCGCCGATTTGACGTGACACTCTTAATCAATGGGTTGCCAATTGTTCAAATTGAATTGAAACAGGTGAGTGCCAAAGACGGCGTATTCCAGGCCTATAATCAAATCAAGAAATACGCAGAAGAAGGGATGTTTAGAAATAATATCTTTTCTACTCTTCAGTTATTTGTCATTTCCAACGAACAAACGACTCGCTATTTTGCCAATGCGATGCCAAAAGACATGCATAAGAAATTTATCTTTAGCTGGCGAACAACAGACAATCGAAAAGTAGACAATCTCTATGAATTTGTGAAACAAGTCTTAAACATTCCAGATGCACATCGCCTGATTGCCAATTATACGATTGTGAGTGAGGATCAAGATAACAAAGCCTTAATGGTCTTACATCCTTATCAAATTCATGCGATTGAAGCTTTGTTTACATCTGCCATGAAACATGAATCAGGATATGTTTGGCATGCGACTGGTTCAGGAAAAACGTTAACAAGTTTTGTTTCTACAAAGTTATTGGCTCGTAAACCAGGTGTGGACCGTACAATTATGCTGATTGACCGAAAAGACTTAGATAATCAAACTACGACAGAATTCACCAAATTTGCTTCTGAGTTTAATACCGGTATTTCCTCAGGTAATGCCAAGTCTAATAGCTTGATTGTCGGAACCGGAAGTGCGAAAGAGCTAAGTAATACTCTACTATCTGATGCTAATTCCAATACAGTGATTATTACCACTCGTCAAAAATTAGAAGCTGCCTTGCGCTATGCCCAAAGACAAGAGGAACAAAAAGGAACCCAACGTTTTAAGAAACTATTGGGGCAACATATTGTCTTTGTCGTAGATGAATGCCATCGAGCGTTAAGCGCAGAAGGGATGGAAGAGATTAAAAATTTTTTTCCTAATTCTACATGGTTTGGCTTTACGGGTACGCCGATATTTGATGTAAATAAGAAGCAAGCTAAAGGTCGATTAGCTCGCACTACTCGTGATCAATATGGAGAAGTCTTACATACTTATACCATTAAAAACGCGTTAGACGATCGGGCTGTTTTAGGATTTCAAGTTGAGCACGAGGATACGGTTGAGCCAACATCATTAAATAATTATATTTTTGCTAAGTTGCGTCAAAATGAAAAATACGCTCATTTTAGTGATGATAAAATTAACGACATTATTGATCAAATGGATAGTATGGAAAAGGAAACATATCTTGAACCATCTTCTTTCGAAAAGGATACTCATATTCAAAAAGTCATTCGTAAGATTTTCCGACCAGATAATGCCTATACAAAATTTGATTTTCAAAATGGTCGTCCTCAAAAGTCTGCCATTTTAACAACAAATTCTATTGATATGGCGAAACGCTACTATCAGGCGATCAAGGAAATGACTAAAGATCCAGAATGGTTGACGAAAGAATTTGCTGGGCATCCGATTCGAACGGGGCGTACGATTGAAGATCCAGATTTTCCGCGGATTGCTATTACCTATTCGATACAAGAAAACGAGGATACTTCCAAAGAAATTCAAGATGAAATGAAAGACATTATTAAGGACTATAACGATTATTATCGCACTGCTTGGTCGATAGAAGATATTGAACGATATAATGGCGATATCAACAATCGCTTAGCTCGTAAGAAAGCAGAATTCAAAGAATTCGGAAAACAAATTGACTTAGTCATTGTTGTAGACCGCTTATTGACTGGATTTGATGCACCAACGATTCAAACGTTATTTGTGGATCGAAATTTAAGTTATGCCAATTTGATCCAAGCCTTTTCTCGAACCAATCGTACCTATCCAGGAAAGACAAAAGGATTGATTGTGACATTCCGGAAGCCTTCGACAATGGAACAAAATGTTAAGGATGCCACGAAGTTATATTCTGAAGCACAAGAGGAATCTAATCTTGTTTATCCAACTTATGCTGAATCGAAGAAACGTTTTAAAAAGGCTCACAAGGTGTTAACAACGTTAGTTCCAAATTCAGCCGATATTGACGAGCACTCACCTCTTGAAACCCGGATTGAATTTGTGAAAGCTTTCCAAGGGCTAAACAATGCCTATGAAGCTTTAGTTACATATGATGATTACAACGATGATATGGAGAAATCAACAGCACTTCAAGAACAAGTGAATACCTTAGAAGCATATATTGGCGTATACAACACGGTTAAGGGTTCACTAGTAGATGAAGGGGGCCAAGATGGACCGAGTCCAGATTTCTCAGACATTGAATTCTATGGAGAAAATACAATTAAGATCTATGATATTGACTCAACCTATATTGACCGACTATTAGGAACGTACTCAGCCAATAATCAGAATATCCGTGATGAGATCGAAAAAGCGCTTCAAAAACTGAAGAAATCAGAAATTGTTAAAGATGTGTACCGTGCGATTTTAAACGCTATTGATACCAAAGAAATAGATTCAGAGGAAGATATTTTTGTAGTGAAACGACGCTTCTTCACTGAATCCTATAATAAAGCGATTAAAGAATTTGCGAATACTTGGTTTGTGGAAGAAAATGAGCTGCATTTATCTGCGATTCAATATGTGATAGGAACAGACCCTATTCCGAATGTTGGGGGAATCATCAACAGCAAACAATTTGATAAGTATAAAGCCGTACATCCAGATGCAAAACCATTGAAATACGGACCAGAAATGAAGCGTCAGTGGAGAAAGACATTAGATGAAGTCATTGTACCTTTGGATAACGAGTTGAGATAAAATCGTTTTGAAATAAATAAAGAAAATCTATATAGTTTTAGGCCAACTGCGAAGCTGTAGTTGGCCTATACGGTTCTGATGCAAAAAGATTAAATAGATTGCAAGTAATCTCTAAATCTTGGACATATGGTAGATTCTATATTTAAATCTTCTATTTTAATACCACGAACATGTAGCTCCCTTAATATTTTTAAATATTGATATAAAAGCTTTTGATGTTTCTCTTTTATTTCTTTTATCTCCTGCACATTTATTTGCAAACGTGTTTGTTCTTGCTCTAATTTTCTTTTTAACTTTTCGTTGTTATTTTCGACTATGGATAATTTATATGTGAGTTCATCGATTTGTAGTTGCAGATCAGTATTATCAACACAAACTGCATCATTTTGTTTTAGGGAATGTTTTTTACACTGCTGCCAATTAACATCCCAAATTCCACGTATATGTTGTTTATACAAAACCGCTCTACTTAAGTTGGTTACTTCCGCTAACTTCTGAGCAGTGATTTTACTGTTTACTCCTTCGGTATCTTTAATAAATGTAACAGCCCATGTCACAGCTTCTATAGTTTGTTGTCTAGCCTTTTCTTGTATCGCTTTTAATCCCTCATTTAATGTCAATTTTATTCCCACCTATAACGTTCTTTTTTGTTATTTATCTGCTCATTGATAGTTTCTTGTTTGAACTTTTCAATACCTATTTCACAAATATTTATAATACGCTCTAAGTAGCTTACATTACGAATAGCATTCTCAAGATGTGCTGCACGTTTTTTGTTATTTCCAATTTGTTCGGTGATTTTTTTCCAGTAACTATATTCTTTTTGGTAATCGTCAAGGTATTCAATTTTAGGAACAAACCAATCACATGCATAACATTCAAAATGGATAGAGGTGCCTTTAGGGTTGCAGCCCGATATATCACTACAAATTCCTACTCCTTTTTTCCCATTTGCTTCCCATGTTAAATATTTACGTGAATCTTTCTCTAGCTGTGACCGTGTACGTTCATCTAAATTAATTATTTTCCCTCTAAAAGATACTGGGCTTTCCTTTTCATTTCTTAAATTCTCTATATTCAAATGAATTTCTTTATGCTTTTCTAATAACTGATGTACATAATATTTTGTCATTTTTTCATTCTTGTGACCAGTTAGTTTTCTAACTTGTTCTGCTGTATATCCCACCACATATAATCTATCCGTTACTGCGTTATGTCGAAACTGGTGAGTTGTAGGAATAAAAAGGTTATTATTCTTATCTCTAATATCTAATGCAATAGCTAATTGCTCAAGTAAATTGTTTACTTTTGAATGTGTCCAAAAGGTTAAATTTTTTTGATCGTTGATACGAATATTAATATTTTTATTTTCAAAAGAGAAAGTCCAGTGTTTTACGATAAATAGTAAATCTATATACTCTTTGTTCTTAAATTGATATTTAGTATTTGATAATAAAGCCCCTGTTTGTACTTGAAGTTCGCGTATTAGATTAATTACGTATTTACCATGGCCAGTGTAAATGACTGGGATAGCTTTGATTTCAGGACGATTATAGCCGCCATTTTGCTTGAAAGTAGGAATGAGAATGGTATATTCACTATAAAAACTTTTTATACATTCTCTTTTCATACTAAGAATTTCAGTTATTCGATTTGGAAAAGAACGTAAAAGCCAATACAATGTTCGAAACTCTAAAGGAATGGCAGTATTTGTTTTCATAACAGAATCCCATTTTTCAATGACTTCCTGAGGAATATAACGTTCTTTAGGCTTACCTTTTTTCTCTGGAAATGGATTACGTTGTTTAGTTGGATTTATATCTGGTAGTTCTGGAAACTCATTTAATATAGAAAAAAATTTTCGAATTGCTAAATAACATGAACGCTTTACATTATCACTTAAAGTGTTCATACGAAGCCAGTATTCATATTTGTTTATTATTGATCGGTCTACAATTTTAAGATCCACTTTGGGAAAGTTTTGTTCAAGAAAATTGAAAAATTTAATTAGATTTCTGCACAAAGTTCTGATATGACCAATAGAGTCAGATAAACTCAAGACAAAATATTTAACTAGTTCTCTGTATTTTTGTGGGGTGTTTTTAAAATGCAGTGTGTACTCTGACAAATGACGCGTATCTCTTCTTTTTTTTAGGCAATGCCACGTATCATCATCAAAGGAGAAATCTCCATATATCATAGTTTTTTGCTTCAATTGTTCTTTTATATTTTGGGAGTACGGTATACTTTCAAGAAGCGGAGTATCGATTCTTTTATTCATGTAGTTTCATCCTCTCTTTTATAAAAGATTCTAACTTCTTTATTGTATCTTCATATGTTTTTAGCAAATGATTTTCTGCTTGAAATTCCCTATACTCCCCATAGTTAGCATTACCTTGTCCACTATGATAAGTAGCTAAACGCTCAATATATTCTTTTTGTTCATGATATAGCTTTTTCCACATTGGTAATTTTTGAGGTCCTGTTAACAAAAGAGAACAACCCACACAGGACTTTTTTTTACATGGCCCAAAAGAAACATGTTTGAGGCAAGTACCATGTCCTTCCGGAGTTTCACGGGCACCTTGTAAAATCTCTTCTTTTAGTGCAGTTAACTCATCTTTGGTATATGCCTGAATAACCTCTGGTTGTATCTCATCGAATAAGGCTTCAAATAAAGTACGATCCAAGTGAGCAATTTTCATTTTATCAATATCTTCATAATATTGAAGAGTGGTTCTTTCTGTTAAATGACCTAATATTTGCGATGTTTCTTGAATAGAAGCTCCTTCTGTGAGTAAACGTGTAGCGAGTGTTTTTCGGCATTGATGGTGCGAGTACACCCATAATTCCCCATCCGCGGTTTTAATTTTATTCCTTCGAATCAAGCGGTTTATAGGTGCCTCAATATCAGAACCAGTATACGCAATTACACGTTGAGCACTTTGATGTAATTTTCTTTTTGTACCAGTCAGACGTATAAAGATATAATTTGTATTCGCTTGCTGACGTAGAAATTCAGTATTATCAATTTGTTTTTTTATATAATTAACAACAATGGGATCAAGAATAGGAATTTTATTATAATCATCTAGTCCTATCTTTCTTCTATAACGTAATATTTTATGAGGGATATATTTTAGATAAAAGATTTTTTCTTTTATATCCCATTCTAAGCAATTTTTCTCTAGTTTTAACACTTCGGATATACGTAATCCGGTATTCATCATAATAAGCCAAGCATGTTGAATATGTAATGGACATTCTTTAATTGCAGTTTGCAACTGTTTTACTATCTCATCTGGAATGTAAGGTATATTCTCACTATCTATATGTGTATTAGGAAGTATTAGTTCACGAAAAGGATTAGTATAATGGGTATCTATTTTATTTCTTTCTATTAACCAGTCTACAAATAAACGTGCTTCAGTCATAGATCCATTAATCGTGACCATTTTATATTTAACGTCATCACTATTTTTCTTTTGGTTTTGAAGATGTGAAAAGATTTGTTGTACTTGATACTTATCTAGTTCTAACATAGAAAAAACATTAATATTATCAAGCTCTTTCATTGTATTAATAATACGCATTAAATTCCAAAAACGTTGTTGAATTTTTCTTGCCTTTTCTCCTTTTTCAAACCAATTATGTAAATAATCTTTTAATTCTTGTTTAATAAAAAAAGGGATATTTTTAAAATTCAGTTTTATAATACGTGGAACTTCAATATTTATCTCTACGAACTTCCACATATCATCTTTAGTATTTAACACGTTATTGTCCATATCATTCAATTGTTCTTCTCTTAGTTCACTAACTACAGTTAGAATAGGATCTCCATATTTTTTGAATGGTCTTATCTCACTAACAATTCCCCCAGAAGGGCGAATTATATGATTTTCATCAGTCATATCTGACTGAAATGAATGAAGCCATAATTTGTGCCAAGTAATGGTATAACCACATTCTATGATTTCATAACCACACTGTTTTAAGTAATTAATAAGAGACACTTCATTTTCTGGAAGTAACAACTCAAAAAAAATTGTCTGTCTTAAATTTGACCAGATCTGGCGGATAGCTTCTTTGTTGAATTCTAAAAGTGCCTGTATAAGTTCTTGTCTAATTTTATTATAAAAATTATGATATGCTAATTCGTATAATTCAATTACAGGGCCTGACGTGAAAGATTGTAAACCTCGAATACTGGTATAAATACCTTTTATCGAAATTTCTTTTCCTAATTCATAATGGCGTTTACACATTTGTTCAATAAAATAAATGAATTCTTGCGATAGTTCTTGTACTATAGCTTGTCCAATCGCTTTTTTTAATTTAAATGAAGATGAATTCATCACATACCTATAAAGTTGATAATCTAGTTCTTTAAAAATTTGACGGAGCTTGTGAGATAAGGCAGAAAAGTGTTCTAACGTTTTAAGTTGTTTAATTGTTTTTCCTTTTACACACTCATTTTCCAAAACACTAATAATTTCTTGAATGTTAAGAATTTTTTCGTTACACACCTCTAATTCCAGGTTCATTATATATCAATCCTCCTTTGGTATACCTTGATTTACTATAATGCTATTAATTTTCTCTAAAATATATCGCTTTTGTCTCAAGCTATATCCTCGTTCATATATTCTAATTGTTTTCTCACTTCTCCATCCCATTTCATTATCAATGTAGGTTTGTGTGATACCTAAATGGGGATAATCTCGCATGAGTTCAACTAATTGCTGTACTCTTGTACTACGTCCACTATGAGTACGAATTTCCTTTTTATTAATTCCAGCTTTTTCTCCTGCACTTTTCAAAATCCTAAGAAAGTTCCTAGTCCTCATAGGTTTTCCTTTAAAAATACCTTGATAATTTAAAAATAAATAAGAGCTATATTCTATATCAACTAATCCTCGCTCATTCACTAGGTACTCCTGAATTAGATCACTTAGTTTATTATTTATAACAATTGTTCTTGCTTCTGTTTTCGCTTTGGCTTTATTTTCAATATTTAGTTCACGTACAACTTGTAATGTTTGTTCAATTGGATCAAAGTGTTCTAGTTTTAATCCTAAAATTTCACCAATACGCATACCAGTTTCTATACTTATTTGAAAAATAACTTTGTCCCGAATAGTAGGAAGGCACTCAGTAATTCCTTTAGTTTCATCTTCTGTATACCATTTAAGATGTACATGTTTTTTTGTATATTTAATTCTTGCGAGTATCGTTTTTTCTGTATTAAAAGACCATATTTGACCGTACAATAGCTTTTTTTTCCAATGAACGTTAAAAGAAGAATTTTGTCTTTCTATCTTTGAACGTAGGGGACTTTGAGTTAATACCTGCTCATCTTCTAACCAACCATAGAATTGCTTTATGGGGGTAAGATTAGTTTGTATAGCTGTAAATGTTAAAGGCGCTTCAATGTTAATAATTTGTTCTCTAAATCCCATTAGATATTTGACATACTCTTCAATGGTACCTTTGTTCTGAACCTCTCTAAAATCCATGTTTTTGCTTTTCAGAAAACGAAGATACTTCAATAAAGCATATGCATAACGTTCCCCTGTCAAATAACTATTTAGGCTAACTAAATCTAGCCAGAGAGACACCTCAGGAATCGGAATTCCATTATCTGTGATTAAATAACGTAATTCATTTTCTCCTTTCGCTATTTCTACAAGTAAGGTATCATTTTGGTTCATTATCATTCCTCCTGAGATAAAAATCTATATCTATCAGTTTTCTTGTAAAAAAATGTCAACGATTCTATATCGTTGACATAATAGTAACAGAAAAGATCTACACATAAAATAATACGATTCGGTAAAAGAGAATAATCATACAAGGTTATCACTCCTAACAAAAAGAACGTTCGTTCTCATTATATACGAACTTGTGTTCTTTTTAAAGGTATTTTCATGAAAATTTTGGTTAAAATAACCGTTATATCTGTGCGCTATCAATTAAGGCTGGAAAAACTATGTATACAAAACTGCTAGAATTTTAAGTAACTCATAAGCATAAAACTACTAAAACAAACCAATTAAACCTTTATTATCAAAACATAATTTATATAAATTTCTTTGTTTCTTATATGTGTGAAGATAATAAAATACTATTCCCAAAACAAAAAAGCAAAGATTTTTAATTTACTTCAGCTTTCTTGTCTCTAATTCGTATATTCTTCTAAATTTGATTTTTTTCTTGTATATTTTTTCAGCAAAATCTCCTACATAGCGCATGTACCAAGATTCATCCGCATAACTAGTTACATTCTCCTTTTTTCTATTGTTAATAGCTTCATAATAAAAGCTGTTAAACGGCAAAAGTGCGAAGTCTTAAATTAGACTTCGCACTTTATACAAATTTACAATTAGTGACAATATCAATACAAATATAATAGTATATATACATAATAATCACTTGTTATATTTGTTGCTCTTTTAATCGGCCAATGTATAAACCAATCCTTTTACTTAGCTATCTCTCATAATTGGTTTGATTGTTTCTAGATACTTAATTCCCTCTATACTCATTTCAAGCGGTAATCCATTCCGATTGAAATGACAAATGACAAAATTTATCCGTTTTTCCTTTTTGCCTACTTGCTAAATTCAGCAAGTAAAATGTTTTTAAAAAATTCCGGATTATTAATGTTTAAACTGTTCGAATTGATAGCAAATGTATGTTTGCCTCCAAGTGTTCCACCAGCAAAAGTAGAAAACCCTGGAACGGCACCCCTGTGTTCCCATATCGAGACACCGTTCGGAAGCTTAATTTCAAAGATTCCAAGGCCATATCTAGTTCCCTCTCTTTCTGTAGGAACTGTAGTAAGCATTTGTTTTAGTTGCTGTTCCTTCAGTAATTTGCCACTGAGTAAGTAAGAGAAGAATTTGTTTAAGTCGTCAGCAGTAGAAATCATATCTCCATCCGAGCTACCTGGGTTAATATAAGTAACGTCTTTTAGCTCACTTGCTCCGTCTAGTTGTAAATAGCCACGGGCATGCTTGGTGCCTGGAATCACGCTTGAATTGCCAGGTAGGAATGTATTTGACAAATCAAGCGGTTCAATAATCCGATTTTCAACCTCTTCCGCATAGCTGTTTCCTGTTACTTTTTCGATAAGGATCCCCAGTATTACGTATCCTGTGTTTGAATAAGACCAACCCTTCCCTGGAGCAAAGTCTGGAGGAAGAGAAATCCCCATCTTTACAAATTCTTCAGCCGTATACGATTTTTTTATATCCGTAATATCAAAGTCTTTTGAATTTATATAGTCAGCAATACCACTTGTATGATTCAATATTTGCCGGATCGTAATCTGGTTACCATCATATCCGTTTCCTTGAATGACACCAGGCAACCATTTTTCAATGGAGTCGTCTAGATTCAAACGGTTCTCTCCAGATAATTGAAGTAGAACTGTTGCAATGAACGTTTTCGTCACACTGCCAATGCGAAAGCGAAAATCTGCTTTCATTGGTTTCTTAGTTCTCAGATCCGCTATCCCAGCGGTATAACTCCAAGTTTTACCACCCTTAGAAATTTGAGCGAGTATTCCTGGGTATCCAAGTTGCAGTTCATCTCGTATTGCTTTCTTAACGGAAGTACGATCGCTTTGCGTACTTGTTTGTAACGAACTAGATACATTTTTCGCGGGTTCTGCTTTTACAACTGATGTTGGTGTTATGTATAACAGGGAACTTCCACCTATTAAAAGTGCTAGACTTGCACATGTAATTTTACTGCGTGTTTTCATAAAAAATTCCTCTCTTCTATTAAAATTGTATAGATAGTTGATAGCAGTGTCATATACGAACCACACAGCTATCCATTCTCCCAATGATGAAAAGGCAACAATGCATTTGCAATCATTGTACTCATTATTTTCACAAAAACTCTTGTTACTGATTGTTTGTTTTATATGTAGGCCGTACTTGTTCCCCCCTTCACGCCTCCTTATATTTTTATCCTACACAATGAAAATCTCTTTTTCCTTACCTATCCCTTACAAATTCCTTACATTCAAAATCGTTTCTATAATGCAAGGATTGAAGTAGCATCTGTGCCCGAAAGCGCAAAAAAATAGATTACCTGCACACTAAAAAGTATAGCGCACAGGTAATCTATTTGTTTTTGAGATTAATAAAAAACTAATTCATTCTTTGAATTCTTCCATCAATAACAGACTGAATTGGTTCTTTTGATTTTTTTATATAATCTACTAATGCTTCAAAATCAGTTGGTCCTGTTTCAGCATCTTTACCGTTTTTAAAGGATACAAATCCATCTCCACCTGAAGCTAGAAATGCGTTAGCAACGACGCTGTAAGTTTTAGAAGGAATGATTTCTTCTCCATTTGTTAAGCAAATACTTGTTACTTTTTCTCCATTAGACTTGTTCGCATCCCAAGTGTATTGGATCCCTGAAATTTGAAGCATTCTTGTTATGTCTTTTTGCCATTGTTGATTTAAAATATCACGAATGTCTTGGCCTGTTAAATTTACTTTTATTAATTGATTTCCGAATGGTTGAATACCATATATCTCTCCCCATGTAATATCACCAGCATCTAAGTCATTACGAATACCACCAGGATTCATAAGTGCAATTTGGGATTGCATTGTTGTACGCTGGGCATCAGCAACTAAATTTCCGAGAGTAGATTCACCAGCCGTATTGAGTTTGCGATCTAGTGGAGCAATAGACTTGCCTACAACTTCATTAACAAGAGGTGCGATTTTTGCTTGATATTTCTCCATCTTCTTCTTTATTTTTTTATCAGGCTCCATGCCTTCATGGTAAGTTGTAACAATTTCTGCTTTTTTCTCAACAATATCTTTTGTTTTACGATCAATCTTTACATCAACATCAGCAAAAGCCATACCATAAGAATTTGCTTGTACGACAAGTTTATTATTAACAGTTCCATTTACATAGGTGTGGCTATGCCCACCAAAAATAACATCGACTTCTGGATCAGTCTCATTTGCTAATCGGACGATATCACCATTTGTTACGCCGTTCCCATCTGTTGTACCTCCGTTATGCGCAAGAACAACGATAGATTTAACGCCTAGTTTTTTTAATTGCTTTACTGATTTGTTAATAGCTTCAACTTCATCTGTAATTTCTACATTCTTTAGCATAGTAGGCATAACAAGGTTAGGAACATCCGTTGTTACGACTCCGATAAATCCAACAGGAACTCCTTGTACCTTTTTTATAGTAAATGGTGGTAAAAATAAACGACCAGTGGATTTATTATAGAAATTTGCAGCAACATATGGGAATTTTGCTCCTTTAAAATCCCCTGTTTTCTCATGGTATCCACCATAAATAAGGCGGTTCATTTCCGCAACACCTTCATCAAATTCATGATTTCCTATAGTTCCAACATCGAATTTCAAATCATTTAGAAATTCAATCGTAGGTTCGTCTTGTAATAATGCTGAAACAGGAGTACTTGCTCCAACAACATCGCCAGCATGTACCTTTAATGTATTTGGATTTTGTTTTTCACGATCACGTAAATAAGCCCCTAAGTACTCAATTCCCCCTGCATCTTTATTGTTAATTTTTTTTACAGTGTCTACCTGCCCATGAAAATCGTTAATACCGAGCATTTGTACATCTATGTAGCGGTTTGGTTCTGTACTTGCTTGTGCTGAAGGCGCAGCAAATACACTAGTAAAAGTAACTGTACTTATTGCTAAAGCAACTGGAATAATTTTTTTCAACATAAAATTTCTCTCCCCTAATTAAAATCAGACATAATACGATGTTATTTTAATATATTAAGAGGATTATTTCTATAAAAATTCAACTAATTATAAAAATTAATAAGATTTTATTTTTTTCTGACAAAACTTTTCTTTGTTTTGAGGATTATTCAAAATATTATCTTGATAGTAATATAGCAATACATCTAAGAGGTCTAAAAAAACTCTAACCAATACATTTTAGCTGTTAAGAAGATTATTCAATTCGAAATTAATGAGTATTTTTCAAGATAACATCTCAATATCAATATTTAAAAATGAATAGAAATTTCGTTATGGAAGATTTCGATTCTTTAAATTGATTACAGTGGTGCACTACTCCGCATCAAAACTTTAACTTGATGGGGATATGGCACTACCCCCATTAATAAATATTACTAACCATATATCTAGGTTAATATTTATCATATTTTTTATAAACAGGATTAATTAGATTTAAAAAAAGATTTCTTTTTCTTTACTCGTAATAAATCACCTGTCCATCCTTTGACTCGCATATACAAATACATCCCCCCTGTTGTGAAAATAATAAATAAGAGAGCGATTAAATAGCTATATTTCCATTCCAGTTCAGGCATGTATTTAAAATTCATCCCCCACAATGCTCCTAAGGCCGTCAAAGGCGTACTTACAGCAGTTAATACAGTAAGAGCTTTCATAATTTCATTCCCACGATGAGAAGAAACAACTTCTTGTAAATGAATCATCGTGTCTAATTCTTCTTGGTACTCTTTAACAAGTTGTAATCCACGCTCTAATTTTACGTGTGTTTGTTTATAACAAAGGGTGTTTGTTAGGTTTTCTAACCAAGCTTCCTCCAAGCCTTGTAACACTTCTTGTATTAAGCGAAACACATGTGTGTTCATAAATAATTCATGACGAATATGATAAATTCTTTCTAAAACTGCTATGTTATTATGATGATAAAAATCCCATAACACATTTCTAAAATTGTTTTCAAAATAGTCAACCTTTCGTAAATAGTGAGATATAAATATTGATAAGATAGCACATAATCCTTCAGCGGAACTATTACATTTTTTTATACCCATAGGGAAATTATGTATTAATTTTTGGAAATCCTCTTCCTCTTTTTCCTGGACCGTTATCAGTATTCCATGAGCTACGAAATAATGAAGAAATTTTTGAATTTTGGCGTCCTTTTTATCTTGATCATATAAAAACGAACCATATACACAAGTTTGACTTGGTGATAACGTATAAACATATAATCCATTTTCACAAGGAGAACTTATTTTTTTTACAAATTGAGAGAAATAAGATGTTACATCACGAGGGATTATAGAAGAAAGTTTTTCAAGTTCACTAGTTTTCACATGATACCAATCCCATTTCGGCATTTTTATGCATTCCATATTATTCTTCCTTTCTGAATAGTTTTATGTTTCATCGAATAATATCCGTAATATGAAATTTATATGTAGGTATTCATGTCTTGGAGGAAAAGTTTTTAGATCCTCTAAATTACAAACTAAATGGCATAGGAGGTCTTCTTCTGTTAGAAGGAAGACCCCCTATATAGTAGTTGTTTTTATTTTCAATTTTAAACATTTCCTCTATACAAGCACTTTTTATCTTTTCTTATAAAGAATTTATTATATGTGGAAAAGAAGCCATATAATTTGGCACTTCTATTCAACGAAATCCATTTCGTTCGTTATTATAATTTGGATTCATATGCAGATTGATTGGTGATGTCCTCAAATACTTGACTTCCAATCATATAGTATCCATGAAGTGCAGCCTCTTTCGAAGCGTCTACCATACGGAAAGAAGAAATTTCACCTTGCATTTTTTCAATTCGTTTTTTGTGGATATCTACTATTCCTCCTGTCCAAATAATAGTATCATACTGGTCTAACTTAAATTGTTCTTGTAATACACTCATGACGTCTTGGAAGTGTGCATCCAACTCTTTTTGAATTAAAATATCCACCTGACTTGTCTCATGATTTTCTTCTCGATCTCCATATCCTTTTTCTAATATTTTTGGCATGTCGTTAATATGCAATTGATTACTTTCACCCGCATGATTCTGCAGGATATTCTTAATATTTTTCAAAGGCTTGCTACATCCTAGTTCTGTCTCATAATGATTTAAAATGACATTCTGTTTCATATCTGTCATTTCTAATGTACGAAATCCACCATCAATAATTAAGATACGATCTCGTTCCTGAATGATTCCCTCTTTTAAGAAATAGGCATGTAAAGCGACCGGTTGCTGAAGAATCAAAGCATTTTCCACCGTAATATTAATAAATTTCCCATCAATTTGCACGGAAGTTTCTTTTTTTAATACATTTTGTAATCGCTCATGCTGACTACCAAAACAAGTGACGGGAAGCCCGGTAACAACTAAAGGTAACACGACATTTTCTTTATAATCCTTTGCAATGCAACCAAATATTTGTTGTTTAAACTGTTCGCTTTCATAATAACTTTCTATTTCTTCGTCAAATGGAGGAAGAAATAAAGCGTCAGATTGATGTGCTTCATTTCCCATGTAGTATGCAAATTCTAAGTCTATAAAACTTACCTTTGTTAAATCTTCACTTTCAGCATGATTAGGTACAGGGGCTAGTGTGGAAGCTTCACTCTTAATCGTCACCTCAGAATCTACATCCTGTCGATATGCCCGCTTGGTAAAGCCAATTCCTACATCAATTGCATACAGAGATTTCATACTTTTTTCCTCACTTTCTCTTTTTAGAATTAAATCTAGGCACTCTCTTCTTTCCCTTCTTTCATATATTTCTTTTCATTTTTCGCTTTTTCCCCGTCTATGTCCTTACTATTTTCATTTATTTCGTAATCCTTTTCATCTTTTTTCTTTTTGTTATTTTCGTTTTCTGTTAAGTCTTTAATAGTAGAAATGACAACTGGTGTGGCTGTAAGCAGTTGTGGTAATGTTTGTTTTGCAACATTAGCTGCAGTTACAGAGAATTGTTTACTTGTCTCAGTTACCTTCCCTAATGTTTCCTTTATATTTCCTTCTTGTAGTTTGTCTTTTACGCTTTTTCCTTTTGTTTGTATAGCTTTCCGATTTTCTTTTTTTAATAAGGAGACCATGACTCCGGTCGTAATCCCAATCGCAGCATATTTGAATATTGTATGTTTCATTTTTCTCACCCTTCTCTACTTTTATTTTCTTCCATGCTACAACCTAAAATGTAGTCTATTTTAAATTTTTATTAAAATAGGAAGTTAGCATTACCTTACCTATTTATTAGATGTTGCAATCTATTAGAGAGAATGATAGTTTTGCGGCTGCCTATCACTCGCCGTTGGTGTTTCAGCTGTTACTAGGAGTAAAATTCTCCCTTGATCTAGTTTTTCTTCATATAAGTTAGCTTCGTCCTTCGACAACCCCATTTCCTCCATTTGATTTCGGAGTTCGTCCCCTTTTTTGGAGAAAAAGTTGATAATACTTGTACCCAATCCTTGTTCTTTTACTCCAATCGTATTTGTATTTGTATCATCCGCAATCTTTTTTGTTATATGTTTTTCATGTGTTAAGACGTAAATGTCATCTTGGTGAATCCCTTGCAATTCTAGCTCTTTTACTTTCATAACTACTTCATGTTCATTATCATATTCATGAACCACCGGTTTTCTTTCATTCTTGTGCATTGTATTTTTCCTCCTTTAGATTTTTTATTTTCTTATTTAGTTGTTATGTTATATGTAATACACCTATTTTAAAGATGTTAAACCTAAATTTTCGAAAAATTTCATACAATAAGTTATTAATGTTTTTGAATATCAAAGTGATGTCACGAGAACTTTACTTTGATAAAAGTGTTACAAATAACGATTTGTTTAAAAGGAACGCCCCTTATTTTATAGAAAAATTCTATTTAGAAAAAGTTACAAAAGGAGTACAAGATACTTTTTTCGGTAATTAAATCAAAAGAAAAATAAAAAAACACTCCTTTTCAAAGAGTGCTTTTAAAAACATATAACCTAATAAAAATGAAAATATACAACGATACTAAATATACAAACTTTGCATAAAAAAATGATTTTATAGCCTCGTTTTAATATCCATGCCCACTTTGCCAACCACCGTGTCCACCCGGCCAACCACCATGTCCACCTTGCCAGCCACTATGTCCACCTTGCCAACCACCGTGTCCGCCTTGCCAACCACCATGTCCGCCTTGCCAACCACCGTGTCCGCCCGGCCAACCACCGTGTCCGCCTTGCCAACCACCGTGTCCGCCTTGCCAACCACCATGTCCGCCTTGCCAACCACCGTGTCCGCCCGGCCAACCACCGTGTCCGCCCGGCCAACCACCGTGTCCGCCTTGCCACCAGCCTGCATAGCCTTGTCTCTGTGAGTTCATTCCTTCGCATCCCTTCTTATTAAAAATTCAAATACTGTAACTGGGTATTCTCTAAATATAATTATGTATCCCAAAAATAAATGTATCCGCAAACATCTCGATTATCGGTAAAGTAATTATCTAATAAAAAAACATTTATTATTGCAAATCTAAGCTCTATTTTTTTTACTTTTTTAAAAAATTTTTTACTATTTTATTAGCATACTTTTTAGATTCAATTTCATCATAGTTACTTAGTATTACAGCAGACAAATCATTACTTGGGATCATTTTTCAACATTACATCAGATTCCATAGCTGGGTTTAGTTATACAAGGAAAAACGATACTTCACTATTGAAGTATCGCAAAAAACCATTTACTTACATTATTATGACTATAACCCTATCCGGTATTAGTTACTCACCTAAAATTGCAACGGGGCTAAACGATTCATAATGAATCAATTCCTTTTCTATACTGTGTTCTTTTAATACTGGAGCCGTTGACTGCACAATTTGTATTGTTTTCTCGTCAATCATAAATGGTACATCCCTTCGTATACAATGTTTTTATCAAACATTGGCATTATTTGAAATTCACCTTTCGCAATTTCATTTTTTACTTTCCACTCCAGGATATCTTTTTTTAATTCTTATGGATCTAAACTGATCCAATAGTGATTCTGGTGCAATTGCTCTGAAGTTTTTACACTAGAACCTTCTTATTTACGCATTGAAAAATGTTACCTATAACGGAAAAGCCCAATTTCTCTATTTAAACAAACTGCAAGTAACCACTCATCCTTAGAATGAATGGTTACTCGGTATTTTTATATAAAGAGCCATAAAAATAATGTCAGCATAAGAAGGTTCAGCAGTAGAATAATGATGGATAAGAGCCTTTACACTTTTAATAAACTTTTGTATTATCATCTATATTTTCAATCTTAATAAATTCAAACTCTGCTTCATACCCATCTCCTTGTGGACTGCAAGCATAAATGCCAACTTTCATGCAATCTTTTTCTTCAAAAAGGTGAGCCATTCTTATTTGTTTCCATAAATCCCCGTCTAATGAATAATCAACGTAGTAATTATTTCCCCTTCTTGTTATGCGATAATAAAGAGAATTTAAATCTCCAAAAAACTCCTGACTAGACCAATCAGAATATCCATTCTTTGTTACAACAACACCTAATTTACTATTGTCATCAGGTATATACTCAACCGATGTCTTTAACCAAGTATCTTTTGAAAATCGAACCATTAAACCTGCTTGATCATATCTATTCGCTGGTTTAGATTTTACTTTCGTGATCAATCTAAAGTCTCCATTTAGTTCATAGTATAAAAAATGTCCATTATCAACTTGAAATTCATAATGTGTTTTTTGCCAGAAATCTGTCTCTTTATCCGGTTTGATTATTAACTTCGATTTATTGCTATTAACCTCCCAATCTTTAGGTGGAGAAAACCATTTTAAACTTTTATCAAATTCGAGGGTGTTGCAAAACTCATAAATATTCAAAAATAAATGCATAAAAAAATCCGTTTTCCTGGAAGAATGATAGTACCCTAAACTATCTCCAGAAAGGACGGATTTACTAGTATGATAACCAATTTTGATCACAATCAATCCATTTTACACATTTTATTTGCCTACGTAGACAGTTTAACCATTGGAGGCGTTCCGCCTATTACAGGCCGCCCACCTATCTGTAGAAAAGCTTTACTCAAATGTTTTTTTGTGAAAACGGTATTCCAAATCAATTCATTACGTAAGTTAACTCGCTTTTTGCATCAATATCCTTCATTTCGTGTATCTTGTGGTCTTTCCTTTGTTCCTCATATATCCACTTTCTCACGTGTAGGAACTTGGTTTCGCAATGAAGGTATTCCGTTGATTCATAAACAAACTCTTGAAGAAATGAATTTAGGATTAATTCCGTGTGTTTTAATTGATAGCACTGCCTTACGGAGTAGTTTATATGATTCCCAAGCAAAATGGGGGAAATCTACTCGTTATGGTTGGTATAAGGGATATAAAGCTCATGTCTGTTCTACACCAGAAGGTGTTGTATTGTCGTATGCATTTACAACAGCGAACGTACATGATAGCAAAATGGCTCCTGTATTGCTTCAAGATATACAAAATCAAAATGTGTTATTTTCCATTGCAGATGCTGCTTATGATAGTCAGCGCATTTATGAAATTGCAAAAACATGTGATATTTTTGCGGTGAATCCAATTAACCCACGTAATGGCGAACAAAGCAAAAGTACACATCGCCGTGTATTATCTCATTTTGCACAAACCATCTTTGGCAAACAGTTGATGAAAGAGCGTGGGAAAATTGAACAACAGTTTGGTCATCTCAAAGATAAAGGGCTGGAACAGCCACGTTGGTATGGTCAAAATCGCTATTTATTACATGTTCAGCTAGTTTTTCTGATTCATAACATTGCATATTTATTTTAGTTTTGCAACACCCTCAAATTCCTTATTATTAAATTTTTCTATTATTCTATATTGATTATACATTAAGAGCATCTCCTTAAACTTTTATATTTATTATAGAAAAGTACTTACACAGTAAAATTATTTATTCCTCAAAACTTTTATAAACTATTAAACTTTGTCTCAAATCAATGTCTTTCTCATTTAATAACTTCTATTCCTCTCATGTATGGACGCAATACTTCTGGGATTATAACTGAACCGTCTTCTTGTTGGTAGTTCTCTAAAATAGCCGCTACTGTACGACCTATAGCTAATCCAGAACCATTTAATGTGTGTACCAATTCTGGTTTTGCACCTTGTGTACGACGGAAACGTATACTTGCACGGCGCGCCTGGAAATCTTCACAGTTTGAGCAAGAAGAAATTTCACGATATACGCCATAGCTTGGTAACCAAACTTCAATGTCATATGTTTTTGCAGCAGGAAATGCCATGTCAGCTGTACATAATACAATCACTCGATAAGGTAATTGTAATAATTGCAATACCCTTTCTGCATGTACTGTTAATTTTTCTAACTCATCGTATGAATCTTCAGGCTTTGTATATTTAACCATTTCAACTTTACTAAATTGGTGCTGACGAATTAACCCTCTCGTATCACGTCCTGCACTACCGGCTTCAGAACGGAAGCATGGAGTATGTGCTGTAAAATTAATAGGTAAATCTTCACCATTTAAAATTTCATCACGATAATAGTTTGCTAACGGTACTTCAGCTGTTGGAATTAAAGAGTAATCTGTGTCATCTAATGTAAATACATCTTCTTTAAATTTTGGGAATTGTCCTGTTCCTAATAAACTATCGCTATTTACGATAAATGGGGGAATTACTTCTGTATACCCATGTTCTTCAACATGTAAATCTAACATAAAGTTAGCTACCGCTCGCTCCAAACGTGCTCCCAATCCATTATAATAGACGAAGCGGCTTCCCGTTACTTTTGCTGCACGCTCAAAATCTAGTAACCCTAATTTTTCAGCAACTTCCCAATGTGGTTTTGCTTCAAATGAAAATTCATTTAGTTCTCCCCACTTGCGTATTTCGACATTATCATCTTCTGATGCTCCAACAGGCACTGTCTCATTAGGTATATTTGGTAACGCTAGCAAGATTGTATGTAACTCTTCTTCTATATAGCGTAACTCATCATCTAACGTTTTGATATTGTCTCCTACTTCACGCATTTCACTAATAAGTTCATCAGCATCTTGTTTTTCACACTTTAAATTCGCAATACGTTCAGATACTTCATTACGTTTACTTTTTAACTCCTCTACTCCTACTAACAGTTCACGACGCTTTTGATCTAATTCTTCAAATTTATTTAATTCCAGAAACTCTCCACCACGATTAATCAATTTTTTCTTTACTTCTTCCAAATTTGTACGTAATACTTTTACATCTAACATGTTTTATCTCCCCCTTAATTAAGTAACTACTCTTTCTAAAATTAGGTCTTTAACTAGATAAAATACAAAAAACTCCCGTCCCTATAAAAGGGACGAGAGTTAACCCGCGTTGCCACCCTAGTTGAAAACGTAAAAAGATACGCTCTCCACTTAAATTATTAACGGCTTTTAACCGGAAACGATTACTAACTTTACATTAAAGTGTTCCACATTTCGCTCAAGGACGGATTCACAAGTTCCTTCTATCGGTTTACACCACCCACCGACTCTCTATAAGAAAAAATACTTGTTACTATTTCCTTTCATCGCTTTCAAGCAATATATATTTTAATTATCATCACTTTACAATAATTCTGTATATTTATCAAGGAGTATTTTTGAAAATAAAATATATTCATAATTCATTTACAGGCTTATAATTTAGTTAAAAAACCAATAAAAATCAATTAAATCTTTATTCTCAAGACATAATTTATATGCATCTCTTTGTTGCCTATATGTGAGAGGATAATAAAAGTATTTCATTATGTACCCAAAAATAAAACAACTACCTATCAAATTTATAGATAGGTAGTTATTAAAATTAGTTAAATAAAATATCGTACTGTTTTATAAACAAAAAAGTATGGTAATTTACTTCAGCTTTTTTGAATGAAAAGTATTTTGTTAATTAGAACGTACTTGCTACTTTAGCAGCTTTGTATAGGCCTTCTGCAATAATATCTTCTGCTTGATCTGGGAATTGATTGTGGCCTTCAATCACTACTTTCTCCATATCTTTTACACCGAAGAAATTCATCATACTTACTACATATTTAACAGCCATTTCCATTCCCGCTTTGGGACCTTTAGAATATACACCGCCGCTTGCATGTAATAATGCAATTTTCTTATTTTCAATTAGACCTTTTGGACCTTCTGGCGTATATTTAAATGTTTTGCCCGCGCGGTTTAAGTAATCTATATATGTGTGTAGTACAGCCGGAATTGTTAAATTCCATAAAGGAAAACCGAATACAACTTTATCAGCTGCAAGGAATTGATCTAAATATTTATCAGCACCAGCAACTGCTTTTGCTTCTTCTGCTGTTAAATCAAATCCTCTACTAGCCTTAAAAGTGCCATTAATCATATCTACTCCTACATAAGGCAGTTCTTCCTTATATAAATCAAGCTCTATCACTGTATCATTCGGAAAAGATTCTTTGTAGCTTGCTAAAAAAGCATAATATAATTTCACGCTAACTGCTTGATCTACTGGACGATTGTTTGCTTTTACAAATAAAACGGTTGTCATTCTTAGTCTCTCCTGTTATTCAATCTTATGTGTTATATATTTATTTACTAAAAAGGGCATTATATTATTTTTATAATATCTTCTTAAAACTGTACTCCATATCTCCACCTAGAGCCTCAGCTGTATCACCAGTTTCTCTGAAGTCATGTGTATGAATTCGTTCAAATGGACCAAAATCTGTTTGTTTATAAAATTCATAGCAAGGGAATCCATCATGTTTACCTTCAATATACAAAGTTCCACTTTTGTTAACATGTATAGTTAATAAATAGTCAGCCGCAGGTGCTGCTGTATCTAAAGGGTTGCTGGCACTTGCCCTCATTTCAAAAGAGACTTCATCAGTGCCCCATGCAATATTCGTACATACAATGTTTTTTGTATCTGTTTTCCCCTTTTCATGCTCAATAGAACCATCTAAATTTGTAATTTTCACAGTTGTAATACAAGCATCTGCAAATGTAAAAATTTCTTTTTTATGAAAATCAATAATCACTTCTTGCTCTAATCGTGATCGCATTGTGTTTACCGCGTGTAGTGTAAATTCACGTGCATCACCAGTATATTCTAAGATTCTTCCTGTTACAGAATCCTTAATAGGCTCTAACCAAGCATACGGAGCAAATACACTTCCTCTAATTTTAACGATATTAGCCATGAGAAACCTCCATAATATATTTATTTTTTTGCGATAAATCTTATCTCTTTTGCACTCCTAAAATAGTCAACTGAGTTGACTATGACCCCTATAGTACAATAGAGCTTAAATGAAGTCAACTTAGTTGACTTCATTTAAGATGCTTTATTTAGAAATCATCAAATACTAAGTAAACTGGATCATACATCACTTTTCCCACTATTTATTCTTACCATTTTCTTTTTAGTATGATTGATAACAAGCCACAAAAGGGTTGGTACATAAAGTAATAACGTTACTAATAGTAACCATTGAAATTCATTTACCAAAAACTTTTTTATAGTATTTATATGTTTTAAATAATGAGTTACTTTAGACAAATCATATTTCTTTCATACAAAAAACATAGCTAACTTGATTGATTATGTTGCTTGTATTACAATTAAAGTCAACTTAATTGACTTTAATTGAGGAGGTTTTATGTATGAATCATCAAGGATTGAGTGAATTAGATCTTACTTCACTTTTGTCATTATCCTTTAGTACATCAATTAATGAACTACATAACAGATTGAGTGAATTGGGATTTGGAGATATTAGACCTATACACGGTTTTATGTTTAAATATATCACTCCTAATGGAGCAACAGGTATAGAACTAGCTGACTATTTAGGAATTACAAAGCAAGCTGTAAGTAAAATGGTTGATTATCTTGAGAAAAGTGGTTATGTAACGCGTAAAGCTCATCCAACTGATAAGAGAGGAAAAATTATCGTTTTGACTGAAAGAGGTTGGTTAGTAGTGCGAGCAAAAGAGAAGATACTAGCTGAGATTGAGCAACGCTGGATTGAAAAAATAGGTGCTAAACGAATGCAAATGCTTAAGGAAGATTTAACAAAATTTGTTTATGAAGAAAATGAAGGTAAATTATTATCGAAGGTAAGGCCTGTCTGGTAAATATAGCGTTCCCTTACTTATGTCTACTTCTTCTAAGTTCTTACTGTTTTTCGATAACCAGTACAACCGCTGATTTTATGAAGTGATTCTTTCTGTTAAATAGGCTTCTACTTACAAAAGAACCGCAGGATAATCCTGAATGTTTAGTACTTTACTCCAAACAACATAGGATACTACATAATTAACTAAACTTCATTTTTTTCTAAAAGCACATATGTAAATGTGCTTTTTTATTTGGATGAATTATATATGCAACATTTTTGTGTGCAATGTCCTTTCTATAATTACACTTTCTATATAAGCTTAAATTTCATCGCCTAATTCCTCAATTGTCCATTTCACCTTGTTTGACATACACATTTACTATTAGTAATACGTATTTTTTAGAGGTGAAATATGATGAATGAGTTTTTATCTTCTGCTGCACTAAATCCTAGTTTAATCGGTCCTACTTTACCACCTATTCCACCATTCACACTACCGACTGGCCCTACTGGTATAACTGGACCAACGGGTACTACTGGTCTGACTGGAGCTACTGGCTTCACTGGACCAACGGGGGCTACCGGCCTGACTGGAGCTACTGGCTTCACTGGACCAACGGGGGCTACCGGTCCGACTGGTCCGACTGGTCCGACTGGCTTCACTGGACCGACTGGGGCTACCGGTCCGACTGGTCCGACTGGCTTCACTGGACCGACTGGGGCTACCGGTCCGACTGGGGTATCATCTGACACAATTTTTGTTGCAAATCGAAACTCAAATAATGTCTCTGTCATTAATACCAACACTAACTCTGTTATTACTACTATTCCTGTTGAGATAGCTCCTGTGGGAGTAGCTGTAAATTCTAATACAAATCGAGTTTATGTAGCCAATCAAGGCAGTAATACTGTGTCTGTCATTAATACTACTACGAATTCTGTTATTGCTAACATTCCTGTTGGATTAAATCCTACAGAGGTTGCATTAAATTTCAATACGAATCTTGTTTATGTAACCAATCCAATTAGTAATAATGTGTCTGTCATTAATGGCAATACGAATTCTGTCATTACTACCATTCCTGTCGGCTCTACACCTATAGGAATTACAGTGAATCCCAATACGAACCTTGTTTATGTTGTTAATACGAACAGTAATAATGTATCCGTTATTGATTCGAATACTAACCTTGTTGTTGCTACCATCCCTGTTGGATTAAACCCTGCAGAAATTGCATTAAACCCCAAAACAAATCTTGTTTATGTAACTAATCAAAGTAATAATACTGTGTCTGTCATTGATCCAAATACGAATTCTGTTATTGCTACCATTCCTGTCGGCTCAGCTCCTTATGGTGTTGTGGTGAATTCTAATTCCAATCTTATTTATGTTGTTAACAATACTAGTAACAATGTGTCCGTAATTGATGCTAATACGAATTCTGTTATTACTACCATTCCTGTCGGTTCAGATCCTGTAGAAGTTACAGTAAACCCCAAAACAAATCTTATTTATGTGACTAACACTGGCAGTAATACTGTGTCTGTCATTGATCCGGATACTAACTCTGTTATTGATACTATTCCTGTTGATTCCTATCCTTTTGGGATTGACGTCCTAATTAAATAAAGGTATTTATAGATGAAAATAAGAGGGCACTTGAAGATAGTAAACAAATAAAAAATAAGCTGATTTAATCAGCTTATTTTTTCAAAGTGTTGGGAAACCCTTTAGGAAAGAGAATCCTTTCGGTCAATTTATTAAATTCGTTATCACTGTTTTAATAACCATTCTTCAATTACTTTCACTGTTTCATCTCGTTGTGCTTTTGAAGTAATTAAACTCGCATTATCACCCTTTTGCTCACCATACATGCCAAAATTAGCATGGTTTCCGCCTTTTATCATGTGCATAGTTGTATTCTTTGACATAAACTTTTTATTGTTCTCTATTTTTTCTACAGTTGCTAAAGCATCTACTTCTCCGTAAATAGATAACATCGGAATCGATTTAGTAGAAAAATCATCTGCAGGATACGAACCTAAGAAAATGATCCCGTCTACCTTGTCTTCATGTTGAAAGGCATACTTAGAAATCATGGCTCCCCCCATTGAATGCCCCGCAACATACCATTTTTGAACTTCAGGATACTGTTCCATTACACTGTCTACCACATTTATTCCAAGTATCGCTAAGTTTAATGGTAACTTAGGCATTACTACAAAATACCCATCTTTCGCAAGTGCTTCTCCTAAGTAACTATAAGCCTCAGCTTCTACTTTAGCTCCTTGATAAAAAATAATCCCTATTTTAGCCTCTTTCTCTCCAAAGACGATATGATCTTCATCTTTTTTATCATCTACTAACGACAAAGCCTCTTTCGTTGGTTTATAAGTAAACTGAGACCAAGTCAAAAACGTAATACTTCCTATAATTAAAATAGCTAGTAAAGAGTACAGCGTAATTTTTATCCATTTCTTCACAAAGATGACCTCCCTAAGATGTATACATTTTATACTTTAATTATTATTAATAGGATTGTCGAATAATCTTAACTAATAAGTTTAGAAAAAATAATACAAGCCCTCAAATGCCGTTTTAAAATAAGTTCAATCTATTCATCCTAAAACGCGGGATTCATACACGAAGTAAAAGTTTATAAAGAAAAAGCCGATTTCTTTATCGTATAGGAAATCGACTTTTTGCTTAATTATTGATTTAGTAATAAAAACACCTTTTTAAAATAACTATGTTTATACTATAGACGTTGATCTTTCTGGAAGTTTAGACGAAAATGATCCTCATCTTTATATACCCCAAATTCATACCCTTGCTCTTTATAAAATTTAATAATTTCAGGAAGAGCTTGTAATGTTTGCGCCTTTTCATGCATTAAAACAACTTCTACTTCTTCTGTTGTCTGTTTCTTTACATTTTCGATAATCTGAGTTGGATTATCTTTTAATTTCCAATCATTTGAGTCTATTGTCCAATCCCAAACTTTTATTGCTGCTTCTACAATTTGATTACGAATTTCCTCACCCTTTAATCCTGGTGCAGATCCATATGGCGGACGGACTAGTTTAGGAGTTGTACCCGTAATATTATGGATAAGAGCTAACGTTTCTTTCATCTCCGGTACAAATTGTCCCTTTTTGTATAGCTTATCACTATTATGTGTCATACTATGTGCACCAATATAATGTCCTTCTTTTACTGCTCGTTTTACGTTTTCCTGAAAACCTGTATTTTGTAAATTACTACCTTGCATAAAAAATGTTGAAGCAACATTTTGCTCTTTTAGTACATCCAAAAATTTCCCAGTTAATTCGCTAGGACCATCATCAAATGTTAAATACACAACTTTTCCTACTGGCTTTCCATCAGGTCTTTTCTGTTTTGCCGGTGGTGTTTCCTTTTTCTTTTCTTGTTGTTGCGTATTAACTTGTTTACTACTTTCATTAGCTACTCCCTTCGCTGGGATAGAGTTCCATTCCCCTATTAAAAAGAATGTGAAAAAGGTCGTTGCTAAAACAACTCCTAGAGATATTATTACCTTAGTTAATCGACTTGTTTTTTTCTTACTTTGTGATTCTTTCATTATTTTTCGATCCTTTCCCTATTCATTATTTATAAAGTTGAATCTTTCAGTTTCAACCGGTGTTTACAATAAATAGATTAATAGAGATGGATAAAGATAAAATGCAGATAATGTCGAAATCAGTTAAAGAATAGCGTATTGCATCTACTCTTTAGAAAAATATTTGTTTCTAATTTGAAAACTGGATATACACCCAAAATAAAAAAATACTACTCTTCCTAATTAAGATTTAGAAAGAATAGTATTTTTCTACTTGCCTATTTTATTACATAATAAAATAATTAATAATGCCATCCACAATACCTTTTTGCGATTTTGCTTGGAATTCTTCTGAATTCATTCTTTTTTCATCACTCGCATTAGATGTAAACCCTAATTCTATTAGGATAGCCGGAGAAGGATTTTCTCGTAAGACAAGAAAATCACTTCCATGAATGCCTCTATCACGGCTGTCTATATTTTGATCAAAAATAGCTTCTTGTACGCTCTTAGCTAATTTTTTATCTTTCCTTTTATTAGATCCATAATGAGTTGTTATTCCCTTTACATCGGTATCCTCAAAAGCATCATGGTGAATGCTAATATAAAGATCCGCCGTATGGTCTTTCGCTACTTTAACACGCGCTTGCAATTCTTCCTTTTGTTTTGTTTCTGGAAGTAAACTCGCATCTTTTTCACGTGTCAGTATAACTTTTGCATCCGTTCTTTCTTCTAATTCTTTCTTTATATTTTGTGCTACTTTTAAATTAAGCTCTTTTTCAATCGTTCCAAATTTCTTTCCTTTCGTCCCTCTATCTCCTCCACCGTGCCCTGGATCAATTACAATTGTTTTTCCTCTTAATCGTAAATCCTCTGTTGATATATTTTTGTACCCCTTAGCATGTATGAAACTAACGCCTGTACCCATTATTAATATAATAAACAAAAGCAATATCGCTCTTTTTTTCATTTTAACAATCTCCTTATCAACTTTTCATTCTGTTTCTAATGAAAATAGTAATGAATGCTGATAAAGATAAAATGCAGATAATGTCGATTTCGTTTAAAAATGATAAAAACGTGTAGAACGGAAATTCTACACGTTTTTATTTAAATAGAAGAAAAATAATACTCCATCTTCTGTATTCAAAACACCATATTCCGCGCCATGCAGCTCTAATATATTTTTTGAAATAGCAAGGCCCAATCCTGTTCCACCTTTGGAGCGTTGACGAGACGTATCCCCTCTATAAAAACGATCCCATATTTTCTCTAAATGTTCGGGTGCAATATGAGCCCCTTTATTTTCTACACATACTTTTACACGTTCATTCTCTTCTATTGTAGAAATAATAATATTCTCCTGTTCTGGTGTGTAACGAATCGCATTCGTAATAAAGTTCGTTATAACTTGTTCTATGCGATGCTGGTTTGCAACAACTTCAATTTTAGAAAGTTGTTTATGAACATGTAATTGCTTAGCTGATATATCCGAGGTTAATTGCTCACATATGTAATCGATCATCTCATCAATATGGAAAACATCCCTTTCCATTTTATATGTACCAGATTCGAATTTCGCTAACTCGAGCATATCAATAATGAGCATATCCATTTTATCTACTTCTTTTGACATTGCTTTAAAGTAATACTCCTTTTTATTACTAGCAACCCCATCCTCCAAAATTGAAATACAGCTCTTCATAATACTTAAAGGCGTTTTTAACTCATGTGAAACACCAGCGATAAATTCTTTACGTGTATTTTCTAATTGCTTTTCTTTTTCTATATCTTGCTGCAATTGATGAATATACGAATGCAAAGCTTTAGAAAGTGTATTAATATTTTGTGATAAATCACCTATTTCATCCTTTGTCGTAATAGGTATCATCTCAGAGAAATCTAAACCCGCGATTTTTTTTGTAGTATCATTTATTTGTAATAATGGCTTGGCGATTTTTTTTGAGTAATAGAACGATATCAAAACAATTAAAATCAATACAAAGATAATTAAATATACATAATAATCCTTTATCATTTGTACCGCTTCATCCACTGGTTGCAATGATGTCATAGCAAATATATAGTTTATCTTACCCTCTGCGTCTTTTGTCGGCTTGATTAATAGTTTATATTTAATATCATTTTCTTCGTAATCCCTTATTTCTATAGAAGTAACATCATTAAATTTTTGATCCAATAATAAATCAACCTGAAATTGTTTTATTCTATCTATAAGCACACGATTTCCATATATAAAATTCGTTCCTACAGTCCCCTCTGGTAATTGCACGTTTTGAATGATTCCTGCTAAATATAATTGTGAAAATTCTTTTGAAGATACAGCTTTTGGTCCATACAATCTTTCTGACAGTTGCTTGTTCTCTAGCCCAACATTCTTCTCTTTTATTGTTAACATCGCAGGGACTACTATATCCCCCTTCTGTACTCCATCGATAATAATATGACTCCCTGTTTCTAAACTATATTTCATCCTTTGTATATCTTCTAAATTGATAAAACTATACAACGGTATGTGAATGGAACGTTCAGAAAAACTCTTATTTTCGTTAAGGTCTAATTGAATTTCTATAGAAAAATCATTTGCATATTTTATATTACCTGCACGATCTAACGTTGTAATCCATGTCGCATTCTCTTGATAGAAATTTTGTTCCAATTCTTGAATTGCTGTCGCATCATCTCCAGCTTTTACATATGCTTTTTCAAAGGATTGAATATTTGTTTTAATATCATTCACTTTTCGATTTGCATAGTATTGCTTAAAAAATATAGTTTGTCCAATAAAAATAGTTACTAAAATAAGTGTGCATAATGCTGTTGTTAATATAAATAATTTTAATACAATTCCTTTTTTCATACTTGTCCCTCAAATTTATAACCAGCTCGTACAACAGTTACAATACAAGCTGCTTTTTGTCCTAATTTATGACACAAATTACGAATATGACTATTAACAGTGCGATCATCCTCATCCACCCGAGCCGTTAGCATAATAATAGTTACATTAGATTTCTTCCGAATTCGCCGACAGACTTTCCAGCCATCTAATTCTGGTAACATAATATCTAAAATAATTAAATGCACCTCATGCTCTTCAAATATAGATAACGCTTCTTTCCCATCAATCGCCTCTAAGACGTTATATCCTTCGTTTAATAAGTAATCCTTCATAATTTCACGTAAAATATCTTCAGCTTCTACAATTAATATTGTTCTTTGCATCTTTTATCTTCTCCACGATTTATTTTATTATTAGGAAGAAATAGTTCATTTTATATGTTAACCAATTAGAAATCTTTCACTATTTCCGTCACTACTACATACGACATAGTTATATCAAGATAATAGCATGACGGTATAAAGATAAAATGCAGAGATAGCCTTACTATTGAAATGCTATTATAATTTTGTAATTGGAATGAATTTGAATCACAGAAGAAATACTATTATTTGGAGGTATCACGATGAGCCTTTTAATTAGAGAGTTAGAAACAAATGATTTAGACAATCTCCCAGAAATTGATGACAGTTTTATAGTGAATGCTCGGTTAATTCTTTCTCTTTCAAAAATAAATAGACGCATAGAATATACAGTAGAAGACGTTCCGAGTTATGAAAAAAGTTATTTACAAAATGATAATGAAGAACTGGCGTACAATGAATATATTAATAAGCCTAATCAAGTAATTTACATCGCACTGTTACATAACCAAATCATTGGATTCATAGTATTGAAAAAGAATTGGAATCACTATGCTTACATAGAAGATATAACGGTGGATAAAAAATATCGTACACTCGGAGTTGGTAAAAGATTAGTTGACCAAGCAAAGCAATGGGCAAAAGAAGGTAATATGCCAGGTATTATGCTTGAAACGCAAAATAATAATGTCGCAGCATGTAAATTTTATGAAAAATGTGGATTTGTAATTGGTGGGTTTGATTTTCTTGTTTATAAAGGTTTGGATATTGAAAATGATGAAGTTGCAATTTATTGGTATTTGCATTTCAAACAAGAATAGTTTATTACGTTAAAAAACTCAAAATAAAACCCCAATCTCTCCATATTAAAATTGAGAAATTGGGGTTAAGTTATTTAACAATATTTTTTATTTAAAACAAGTAACTGATTAATAACCCCGCTGATAATAAGAAGCCAAAAACCGTATTTGTCATCGCTGTTGATTTCATGGCGATGCGCATATATCCGGGATCCTTTTCTCCTTTTTGGAAACTTTGAATTGCAGAGATTGGCTTTCTCAAACCTAGGAACATAACTAATGCCCAAGGGCTTATATAACCCATCAATACAATCACCGCGATCCATAAATAAGCAATGAAAAAGGCTACAGCTAGTGTTACTACAGCTTTCTCTCTCCCAAGGAGGATTACTAATGTCTTTCTTCCACCTTTAATATCTTCTTCGATATCTCGGATGTTATTTGACATGTTGATTGCACCTACTAAAATTCCAATTGGAATGGAAATCAATACACTTTCAATCGTTATCGTATTCGTTTGAATAAAGAAAGCGATGAGTACAAAACATGTCCCCATTAACAATCCAGAAACTAATTCTCCAAATGGAGTGTATGCAATTGGTAATGGACCACCTGTATATAAATAGCCGACCGCCATCCCAATTAAACCAATAACGACTAACCACCAGCTGCTATTCATACAAATATAAACTCCAATAATTGCTGCTACTACATACAATAAAAGCGCAACTGTTAACACATTTTTTGGTTTCAATCCATGACGGACAATTCCACCACCAATGCCAACAGAATCAGCGGTATCTAATCCGCGTTTGAAATCATAGTACTCATTAAATAAGTTCGTTGCGATTTGCAATGCTAAACATGCACTCATCATCGCAATAAATAAAAGCCAATGAATTTCTGTAACATAAAGTGATGCCACTGTTCCTAAAATTACAGGAGAAAACGTCGCCGTTAACGTATGCGGGCGCGTCATCTTCCATATTAATTTAGCGGAACTAATTTCTTTTTCATTCCCCATAATCCTGTTCAAGCTCCCTACATTTAAGTATAAATTACTAGCAGTATCTTTCTATCTATTTTCTGCCACGCATCTATTATAGCAAAAAAAGAATTGGCGATAGAACTTTAATGCTTTTGCTTGCACGATAACTTTGCATCAAAAGATCGTTTTTTCTAATATGGGGTACAGCCGCATGCCTATCAACTTAAGAAAACAGATTCACCCCAAAACGAAAAAATGAGCTTAATTCTCATATATAACTGTCGAGAGATAAAATTTTTGTTTTGGTGGTGCTTCAAAATATTAGCTTGATGGCGATGGGACTGCCCTCCTAATACTTTATTTTAATAATGACTCTTTTCATGAAATAAAACTCCGTTATCAGTCTAAACCATTTTTTATATCTAACAATAGCAAGTGTACATTTTTACCTTTCAGATAGTCTCTTTTATTCTAATTTCTTCATTTCTTTCAGCCGTTCTATATCCTTTTCTGAAGCCTTTTCTATTTTATACAATTCATAACTACCCTTTGTCTCATTTATCACTACAAATTCAATTTCATTCCGAATATAGCTTTTAGTTTTTCCTTTTTTATAACCAATAACATTATCTAATATAGTTTCCCCACTATCTTTTTTATATAAATTATAGCTAACAGGTGGACGACCAATTACATACTTATTATCAGAAAACCCGACTATATCATCTCTTCCTAATCCTGTCGAAACACTCCAGACAAAAATAATCTGAAATATAGAATAAACAACAATATCGCATAAGAAAACAAATAGGATTGCTTTAAAAAATAACTTTAAAAATATTCTGCCCAAAAACATTCCCTCCCATTTCACCTCGGGATCGCAAGAACAAAACGTGAGTTTTGTACGCTAAGAAACCGAATTTTTATATTGTTGAAATCAATGCCATAAGAAAAAGGGTTACCGCAGTAACCCTTTTTCTTATAATACACGTCATTTAGGTAAGCTATGGATGAATAGTTACAAGTAAAAACGGTCCATTTGATAGAACGGTGCTGCAGCTACATCTTGCATCAAGGGGGCACTATGTCAAAAAATTATACGTTTAGACACAAAATTGACACATTTTGATTAGTTCCCTGTACGTTAAGAGATTAGGTTGTATATTTGAGGAGATGTACGAGACAAGTGTGAATTTAGGTAATCTAATATTTCCCATTCAAATATGATAGAATAGAAGTATATCCAAAACGGAGGAATAACAAATGAACTCAAACACAAAACAGTTTATTTATGATATCCAGCAACGAAAGAATAATTATATAGAAAATGCTTTAATAGCAATACAACACCCTAAAAAAGAGCAATCTGAACAGGTCATTCAAAATATAGTAGAGAAGTTGGATATGATGATTAGTCTAGTTACTACGTACATGAGGATTGAATCTGGATCTACGAAAGAATTAAAAGAACTTCAGAAAGAAATTATCCATGCTCAAGCATATATCCAAAAACGAAAATTTGAAGAAACACAGAGATAAAACCCTGTGTTTTTATTTGATGCTCTATGACGCTAATCTATTATAAATCAAATCACATGTAATTTGATTATTGTTTTGGCATAATCCATACAATTTGTTGAATGCGTACAATATATGGCACCGTATCTTCAATGAGCAAATGATCGGGTTTCACATCCTTTAATTTACCTCTTATATTTCCTCTTACAGTTTCAATAACCACATGTTTACCAATTACTGATTGTAATGTCTGATATACATAGGGGTTAGGCACACTTACCATATTTTGTTTACTAAAGTCATTTCCCTCCAAATAACTCATTCTATAAGACTCCTTTCTAACTCGCATTCTTTCTCCTAATATATGATGTAAATCTTATAAATATGCTAGAAGGATAATTCATTATATGAACGGAAATAACATTTTAATAAGATACGGTTCCTATTCCTAAATTGCTAAAAAATTATTTATATAAAGTTACTTTTACTAGTTAATAGGTGATGATATAGGGATATTTTGAATGTACATCTAGGTTGTTCCTTTTAGGATATGTATCATTTTAAATACGCCCTTTATTAGAATAGTACTCATACTTTTTTTGAGATTCTTTCGTAATACGTGCGTTAAGTAAAATTGCTAACAATAAAAACACTCCATATTTTCCCCCTGTAGCTCCTATGATAATCACACTACTACAAACAAGTACAATTAATAGGATAAACGAAACTAAATAAATACGATCATAATTCTTTGACATCTTCTCGTATTTTATGCGTTCTTTCCTTGCATCCATCTAAATTCCTCCTTTAAATAATTCATTTTACTCTCAAATAAATCTAGCCCTTAAAAAGGAAACAATCTATCGTTTTAAATAATTAGTTTGTTTTTTATCAACTACTTTATATAACGTAAAAAGAAATCCTACCAATATTAAGCTCTCCACCATGATAATCCCGACCACCTCCTTCCTTTTAATCCCAACATATCAGATAAAAGTTATCTATATCCCATATTAGCTGCAACAAGCAAAAAAGGATCCCCCCTTCTCTTAAAGGCCGATCCTTTTCTCCTTGTATGCAACTATTTTTACCTATTCTTGATTAATTAGAATAATAGCTGATCCATCTACACGAATTCCACCAACTTCGATTTTTTCATAAGACTCAACTGTAATAGAGATGATCCCTTCTCGCTTCTTTAATTCATCACTTAATTCTTTTGTTAACATTTTTTTCATGTGTGTACTCCTTCTTACTGCTTAATTTACTAGTGGTATGTAAATAAAATTTAAATTGGTTTCCTGGTCTGGAAACCAATTTTTTGTAGTTGACCATATGGTGTTACCAGTTCGTTTATCAATTTTACGTAAAGAAGATAAACAATTACTATTCACCGTCTCAGTACATATAAGGCACTCTTAAAGATAGTGGTGAGATTGATTGTTTTTTCTTCTAGAAATAATGACTTAGATAGTATATTACCTAAAACAATGAAAGCCCTACCTCTCTTTCATCCTTACGGCTCCTTGTCCGTGCCAGTTTGAATCAGGATTGTAAAAATCAAGTGACTATTTAATCGAGTTATTTGATGAAACTTCAAACGTTCTTAAAAGAAATTTAAAAATAAAAATGGATTAGATTGAAGTAATAACAAAAGAGGTATCTACTCTAAAAGTGAGTTGAAGAAATTGAATATCTTTGAAATACTTTCCTTTTAATAATCATTATACACCCAGAAAATTCAGGATATTCCCGAGGGATGTCATACAGTATTTATAATAAATCTCAACAGAAACTTTTTATTTGTTTTTCAGTGATTCCTTTAATTAATTCTAGCTCACTGACCAAAAATTTATATGCATCATCCAACAATTTTTTTTCGCTTGTATTCAGTGCTTTTTCCTTCTTTATACGGATTAAATCACGTATAACTTCAGCACCTTCTTGTATTTCACCCGTTTTTATTTTATCTGTGTTTACTTTATGCCTTTGTTTCCACGGCATTAATTCACCTGATTCTCCATGCTGAAAAATGTGTATAATGCGCGTTAATGTAAGTATATCAATAACTGGGCGTATATTCGAACTCAATATTTTGCCCTTAGGAATCATGATTTGCATATTACTAAGGGACATTTTTATGACATAATAAAGTTGCTTTTTCCCTGAAAACTCTTTTTCTTCTATGGCTTCAATTATACCTGCTCCGTGCATTGGATAAACAATGTTATCGCCAATTTGAAACATATAACCCACCTCCATATGTGGTAACCTTCTCAAGCTTAACACATATGTTGTTTTTCATCAAATATTCAATAATATCATGAGTTTATTTTTGGTGTCAATCACTTTTTTCTTCGGAAGTTAAATTAAGTAAAACAGCCGCAAAATAATAGAGAGCGTTCTAGATTTCAAATAAAAGAAAAGGGAATTCCCACGCGTATATTCTGAAATCTCTACTCATTAACGTAGATCAGTTTTTCCTTGAAAACGGCCAAATCGATCCCGTATTTTTTTCAATCTTATATGATACTCCAAAATCTCAATTCTTGCTTTTTCTGCTAGAGGGGCAAGTGGTCGTAAGTCTTTTAACCCCCAATACTCAACCACTACATCAAGTACTTGATCAAAATATTGTAGTGGCCCATAGTTTGCTTCTTTTGCAATCACAGCCATTCTATTTTCAAAATCAGGCATGACGGCACCTGGCATTTTAAAATTCCTAATCACATTGGCAATATGGTAGCAATAATTTGGTTCCAATTCTAAATGTGTTCGAATAACATCTCGATAAAACGCATAATGAAGTGTTTCATCTTTTGCAAGACGGCGTAATAATGTAGCAAGATCTGGATCATGCTTACTTGCCACCTTAGCTACATTATTGTAAAACACCATTGTTGCAAGTTCTTGTAGCGTCGTATACGTCATGGCTTCGATTGGTGTATGAAAATCAGGCTCAAATCCACACTCAACGACTGATTTTCTTAATTCATGTATACGTTTAGGGTTTACACTTCGAGTGAGTAGTAAATATGTCTCTAATAAATTCGAATGTTGATCCTCTTCTGAGGTCCAAGTATGAATAAAGTCTGTAATAACAGAAAGGGAACCTTTAAAAGTCGCAGATAAATACGTTGTAAACCATGGTAAATTCACTTCTGTTAATAAAGCTGTTTCAATGGCCGTAATTACACCAGAAGGGAGAGTAACTTGACTTTCATCCCAAGGAACTCTTTTAAAGTCCATTCCCTTATCCCATGGTAAAAACTCATGATAACCCCAGTCTATCTTTTGCGCTCTTATTTTATGTTGTTCATACAGTTCTTTTAAACGTGGTTCTAATCGGAAATCTAAATCATTTGTTAGCATATAAGTGCCCCCTTTTCTTACCATGGATATTCAGCTTATTTTTATCTTTTAAAATTTTCTACAAATAAATATTACTTTCCTTTTTTTAAATCAAACATAACAAACTTGTAACAAAACTCTTTAAGAGTGCTATATTTTCATAGGATTTTTTTATCAAAAGAGGGACCGTTACATCTATTTTCTTTTTTATAAAATAGATATTGAGGCAAACAATATGTTAGTTAGTCAAAATAAAAAACTAACCTCAGTAAATACAGAATAACATTCATGGATAAAGATACTCGTCATGTTGTAAATTTTGGTGAGTGTAAAAAGGTGCATGCCTATAAAGAATCGTTTTATAATAAAGATTGATAGTGTTTTATATACACTATCAACTTATTTAGACGTAAGATTATAATCCAATATATTAGATTAAGCGCTTGAAAAAAATACAGTTGATGAGATAGCCTTAAACGACAATTCCCAACAAGCTTCATGCACATTGGCTATGATGAGTTTGAAACAGTATACAACAAAAGGGACGAGGCGATAAACATGCAGTCAACGGAAGTGCATATGAAGGAAAAACAACGTAGAGAAAAAATAGAAATTATATTTAGTCACAGGGTAAAAGGGGAGAATTTTTTTCACGGTTCTTCCTATCAATGGAAAAACATTGTATATCAAAATTATAATAGGATACAACAAAAAGAGTTGGAAATTGAACAACTCATTTCAAAAATGGAAAAAGAAGGGATCCGTTTTACGCAGCACCGTTCACTCATACACTATCCCGTCATTGATTTCGTAAAATATATAGCTAAGATTTATAAGGAGCCCCTCGAAATAAAATAATCATATTTATAAAAGGTTTATTTCCGGGGGTTTTTTTAACTTAAAACCAGGGGTAACCACCCCATTTCTATCAAGATAAAGTTTTATAACACCCCCAAAACGAATTTTTTAGGTTTTATTGTGAAAAAAGCCTATTTATCGTTTTGGGGGTGACCTGTTTTCTTAGGTTGATGGGGTACCGCCATCAACCTAAGATTACCCAAAGATCTAAAAAGCCATACCATTGCTTCTCCACGACGAGATCGTGAAATACATCAATCACAGCCTTTTCTATCGAACTTGTAGCAACTGCCCAGCTGATTCCATGAAAAATATGTAAAATCACTAAGCATATAGCCCCTGTTATCCAAGTATAAAAATACATTGTCTTTACAAATAATACTCAAATATTTTTGCAACCTTTTCTTTTATTTTTTCTTTTATAGATAATTGGTTGACGTCAGAGGATGTTACTTGCTTTGAATTTTGTAAGTCTGCATTAATCACTGGTTTTATTCTCGAAATATAGATAGGGTCATGAATATAACAGTTCATTTCTTCATTTAAATGAAACGAGCGTGAATCAAAATTCACGGTCCCAACCATCAATACTTTTTCATCAATCAAAAATACTTTACCGTGTAACACCCCATTTTTGTAACCATATACTTCCATCCCTTGTTTTAATGCTTTTCGGATATATGGATATGCTGCTTCTTTAACTAATAGTGCATCCGAATGAGGTGAGAATAGAATTTTGACACGGACTCCCCTCTTTCTTGCATCTACTAATGCGTTCCAAATAGTTCTGTCTTTTGGTATAAAATAAGGTGTTAATATAATAATGGATTCTTTTGCTTGTTGAAACAGCATTTTATAATCTTGCCCAAGTTTTTCTCCACTATAATATGCAGTAAATCGTTGCGAGGTTGCTCCCTTTTCCTTTACCGCACTGTGTATCGGAATCGGTTTCTCTGAGTTTCTCTTCCAGTCTAATACAAATTGTTGTTCTAAATCTTGAACTCCTTCTCCTCGTATTTGAAGATGATAATCTCTCCAATAACCAAGTTTTTCTTTTTCCCCCAAATACTTCTTTCCGATGTTGAATCCACCAATGTAACCAACCTTTCCATCAATAACTGAAATACGACGATGATTCCGATGATCCAAAGAAGAAAAAAGATAAGGGAAAGCAGGTTTATTGTAATATGTAAAATGAACTCCTTTTTTAACTAATAATTCTCTTTCCTTTTTCTTTAGTAAAATTCCACCTAACCTGTCCAAAGCATAGTATACTTCTACACCTTCTTGACTTTTTTTCCGCAATAAGTCTAGAAACTGATGGCTTACTTTATCATCAGCAATAGAAAAAAAGTTAACATGCACGTAATACTTTGCTTTCTCTATATCTGAGAATAGTTGATTGTTTAACTGTTTCCCATCTGTATACAAAGTAATATCACTTTGACGCATAGGGTATTGACTAGAATTCTGGCTAAATACCCCATTTTTTTCGGCTATCGTTCTGTCAATTTCACCCCAAACAAACAGAACTAAACATCCACCGATAAATAAAAAGAGGAATACTCGGAAAATTCTTCCTATCTTTTTCAGCATATTTAATCTCCTTTATATATTATCGTTTTATTTCTGTTAGTTTTTGTTATTGGGACAAAACTATTCCATGCATCTATTAGCTTAAAAAACCCTTCTTTGAATGATTAACTATAAAATTTCTCATTCGCATAACCCTAAAATTGGAAGTCGTACGATGATAACAAAATAGGCACTCTATATTTTGAAGTACATTTACAAGGAGGAATACTACATGACAATAAGTACTAAACTTAAACAAACTATCGCTGGATTAAAGAGTGCTCAAGCATGCCTAGAAGGATTTGTTCTTGATACTGATAACAAGCAAGCAAAACAATTATATAAAGGTGCAGCACAACAAACTCAAGAAATTATTGAATCTTTAAATCCTCGTCTTCAACAAATTGAACATGAAGAGCCTCAGTACAAGTAATAACATAATACCTTTCACATAGAATATCGTCCCCATGGAAGAGTGCCCAGCTTAAATAACGATTATCATAATGCTGATTACGATTAAAGGTTCTCACCATATTGCCAGCAATTCAAGAATTCAAAATTACCCCAAAACGAAAAAATGAGTTCAACTCTCATGGACACCTATGAAAAGATGAAATTTTCGTTTTTGGGGCATTTCAAAATGTTAGCTTGATTGGCATAGGGGTAGCGCCACACATCCATCAACTTAAGAAGAATAAACGCCACCAAAACAAAAAAAGCCCCAAATTTTTCTTGAAAATAAGTTGGGGCTTTTGAACCAGAAAAGTATATTTTTAACTATGAAAACTACGATGAATTTTTCCTTTTTTCCTACTTGCTAAATTCAGCAAGTAAAATATTTTTAAAAGGATTAGGACTGTCAGCTCTACCCAAACTGTTCCAATTGACGACCACCGTATGCTTGCCTCCAAGTTTACCTCCAACAAGAGTAGTAAACCCTAGAATGCCACCTGTGTGTCCCCATATCGAGACACCGTTCGGAAGCTTAGTTTCATAGATTCCAAGACCATATCCATCGATTCCTTCTTTTCCTGTAGGAACTGTAGTAAGCATTTGTTTTAGTTGCTGTTCCTTCAGTAATTTGCCACCGAGCAAGTAAGAGAAGAATTTGTTTAAGTCGTCAGCAGTAGAAATCATATCTCCAGCAGAGCTACCTGCACTTGGGTTATAATAAGTAACGTCTTTTAGCTCACTTGCTCCGTCTGGTTGGATGTATCCACGGGCATGGTTAGTGCCTGGAATAACACTTGAATTGCCTGGTAGGAATGTATTCGACAATTCAAGTGGTTCAATAATCCGATTTTCAATCTCTTCCGCATAGCTGTTTCTGGTTACTTTTTCAATGAGAATGCCCAGTAATACGTATCCTGTGTTTGAATAAGACCAGCCCTCTCCTGGGGCAAAGTCTGGAGGCAGAGAAACCCCCATCTTCACTAACTCTTCAGCCGTATACGATTTTTTTGTATCCGTAAAATCAGCGTCTTTTGACCTTGAGTATTCAGCGATACCACTTGTATGGTTCAATATATGCCGGATAGTAATCTTGTTACCATCATATCCATTTCCTTGAATGACACCAGGCAACCAGTCTTCGATGTAGTCGTCTAGATTCAGGCGATTCTCTCCAGCTAATTGAAGTACAACTGTTGCGGTGAACGTCTTCGTCACACTCCCAATGCGAAAGCGAAAATCTGTTTTCATTGGTTTCTTGGTTCTCAGATTCGCTATTCCAGCGGCATACCCCCACGTTTTTCCACCCTCAGAAGTTTTAGCAAGTATCCCCGGGTATCCAAGTTGCAATGTATCCCGCATTGCTTGCTTGACGGAAGTACGATCTCGTTGAGTATTTGTTTGTAACGAACTAGATACATTTTGAGTGAGCTCTGCTTTTACAATTGAATTTGGTGTTGTATATAACAGGGAACTTCCAGCTATTAAAAGGGCCAGACTTGCACATGTAATTTGACTACGTATTTTCATAAGGCATTCCTCTCCTCTATTCATATTGTATAAGTGTTTGCTTACTGTTCCTTACTTCCTGACAAGACTTAGGGAAAGGCCTTCACGCATATAGATTAAAGCCCCATTACAAATGGTATCTATCAATACCAACAATTTGAGCCATTTAAATCTCCATCTCTCCTATAACAAAATTATTCAAAGATATGAAAGCATACTATGTACCCTTAGTTATTGTTAGTATTAACACAACATGAGACATAACCCCAACCCATATTTTACTTTATTTATCCATAATATGTATTGAGAAAGAATGTAAATTTGAATCCTTTCCGTAACACAACTGTTGATCGTTTTTTTCATCTATTATAATTAGTTATTTAGAATTTCATAATAAAAAATTGTAAAAAAAATAACGAGTCACTTAACATACAGGAAGCGGTTGAAAAATATGTCTATACGCACAGTTTTCTTTTTTGATATGGTGAACCCATCGCCATCAAGGTAAGGTTTTGAAGTACCCACTAAATGAAATTTTTTTTTCTCTACAGGTAGTTATTTTGAGAAGTCATCTCATTTTTTGTTTTTTGGGTGTTACTTTTTCTTAAGTTGATGAATGTGGGGTACCGCCACATCACTATCAAGCTTATAAAAGCAAATACCCCCTAAACGAAAAAATAAGCCGTTTTCTATTAAAAATACACGAAATTTTCATCCTGGGGGTGTTATAAAATTCTTAAGTTGATGGGTATGGGGTAGCACCACATGCCCATCAACCTAATACAATAAATAATCCCCAAAACGAAAAAATTCGTTTGGGGATGTTCTTATTTTATAATTGATAGATATAAAACATAAATTTTCAAGAAAAGTATTAACGATTTGCAAATTGGGTTGCTATATCTGTTGCATCTTCTTTATTTAAGTGGTAAATGGAATCATCTCCTATACGTTGAACATACGCTTCATCAAAGTATGGTTTCACACTAAAAAATAATACTTTGAATTTGATTTTTTTACCATCATCTAATACAAAGTCAATGTTACGTTGAGAAGATTCCTCAAAAAACTTCTTCTTCCAAAAATCTTTTTTTGTTACAATATCTTTCTGACTACTTAGTTTTTCAAACACTGATTTTGCTTCTTGGCCATAATCTCTAAATATACCTCCAGCAACAGAATCAGTCTCTAAGTATTTTATCTTTGAAATCAGATTAGGAGTTAAAGAACTCTTATTCTCATCTCCTACTAAAGACATGTACATAAATATAAATAGAAATATAACTAATAATCCTAATATGATTGTTTTCATTTATTGTCTCCTGTTCTAAAAAAATAGTTCCTGTCTATCATACCAAAAATAGGGAATGTGCTTTAGAATTTATAAAAAATATAATTAGGATTAAATTAAAACCTTCGAAAAACCCTGTTATAAAAACGGAAAAAGCGTTAACCTTTCTTTAGAATCAAAAGAAAGGATGTTTTTATAATGTGCTTTTCAATTCAAGATGAGCTGCAATTGTATTCCCAAGAGTTACAACGATATATGTTACCTGATGCTTTAGAGCAATTAGCTAAAAATATAGGATTTGTTAAACGAAAAAGTAAATATCGAGCACAAGATTTAGTAGCTTTGTGTGTCTGGTTAAGTCAAAATGTGGCTCGTTCTTCATTGACACAATTATGTAGTCGATTAGAAGCTAACACCGGTATTTCCATGAGTCCTGAGGGAATCAATCAACGTTTTAACCCTCAGGCTGTTAAGTTTTTACAACAACTCTTAGCACATTTACTTCACCAACAATTTTGTTCTTCTAGCAAGATTCCAACTTTGTATACAAACTATTTTCGACGTATCCGTATATTGGATTCTACACATTTTCAAATTCCAGATAAATTCACTTCTACATATCAAGGTTCAGGTGGTAGCGGTCAAAGTGCTGGAGTAAAAATTCAACTAGAGTATGATTTACTAAGTGGTCAATTTCTTCATGTTCATGTAGGATCAGGAAAACACAATGATAAAACTTATGCTTCTACTTGTTTAACATCCCTTCAACCGAACGATGTATGTATACGTGATTTAGGATATTTCGACTTAAAAGATTTACATACTATAAGCGAGTGTGGTGCTTATTTTATTTCACGATTAAAGCTTAATACACGTATATATCAGAAGAATAAAGAACCTGAATACTTTCAAAATGGAACCATAAAAAAGCAATCTGAGTACATCCAATTAGATATGGAACAATTTATTGACCAATTACAGTCCGGTGAAACATATGAAATTCCTGAAATCTATATTGGAATGTATCAAAAGCTTCCTGCAAGACTTATTCTGTATAAATTAACTGAAACACAAATGAAGCGAAGACAAAAGGATTTAGCATCTAAAGAACATAAGCAGCAAATAACCTATAAAGAACGCAGTAAGCGGCTTAGTGCAATTAACTTTTACGTTACAAATATTCCATTGGAATATCTGCCAAAAGAGCAAGTATACGATTTTTACTCCTTACGATGGCAAATTGAGCTTATTTTTAAAACATGGAAATCATTTTTTCGTATTCATCAATGTAGTTCTGTAAAATTAGAAAGACTAGAATGTCACTTATACGGGCAATTAATAAGTATCCTTCTTTGTTCCTCTACCATGTTTCAAATGCGCCAACTACTCCTCATCAAGAAGAAGCGAGAATTAAGCGAATATAAAGCAACTTATATCATAAAAGATTATTTTTCACTTATTTATCAATCTTTGCAAAAAGACACCCAAGAATTAACAAAGATATTGTTTCGTCTGTTCAATCTTTTACAGAAAAACGGACGAAAATCCCATAGGTATGAGAAGAAAACAATTTTTGATATCTTAGGCGTCGTCTATGACTTTTCCCTGTCTCACAATCATGTAGCGTAATTCAAAAATTGAAACCCGATAGGGTTTATTTGGTATGAAAATCTTTAAAGAGCTTACACTGGATTTTTAGAAAAAAGAAAAAATCTCATATGAGATTAAACTTGCATAACCTTAGCTTGATGGGCATGGGGTAGCACCAACAAAACGCGAATTTCGTACGCTAAGGATTAATCGTTTTTTACAGTTAATTGTTTGTAGTAATCGAAGGAAGGTTACAGAGGGAGAGCTGTAACCTTATAAGCATTGGTTGGACTTTTTATACAGCAACATCATACATTCGTTACTACCTATATTAATTTAATTGAAAATATGAGATACAAAAAACATCCTGCATGTTTGAATCATGCAGGATGTTTTCTAGTCTTTATTTTTCATAATGTAAGAAACCAAACGAAGGATCTCTAAGTATAACCATACTAATGTCATCATAAGCCCTACTGCGCTGTACCATTCCATATACTTAGGTGCTCCACTCTGAGTACCATTTTCTATGGAATCAAAATCGAGTAATAAATCTAATGCAGCAACAATAATTACAATTGTACTTATGATGATACTAATTGCCCCACCTTGGTGAATATATGGAACAGTCACCCCTAAGATGCCCAGTAAGAAAACAATAAAATACATAATAAGAATTCCAAGTGTTGCAACCGTTACAACCGCACGAAACTTTTTAGTTACTTTTACTATTCGAGTTGCGTATAACACTAGCATGGCAAATAAAATCGAAATTGTTAGTAATACAGCAGTTAAAGCGATAGAATCACCAAATCGCATTGTATAATACGCTGAAATACTTCCTAATAAAATTCCTTGTAATACTGCGTAAATCGGTGCGCAGATTGGTGATATACGAGGAATGAATATAACTACAAATGCGAAAATTAGAGTAACTATTATAATACCAATTAACACAGGTATTTTCATTGTCCCTTGTGTCATCTGTACGTATGAATAGACAGACGCTGCAAGAAGTAAGATAAGCAAAATGAATGTTTTTGCTATCGTTCCGCCAATAGTCATCGTAGAAGCATTTGTATTCTCTTTATGAAATTTTTCTTTTTTTAATATTGGATTAGTTGTTCTCATTTTTTCCTCCTAAATACACTCTACCTTTAAAATGAAGCTTTATATTTCTAATTTTTTATCAATAATACGACCTGTAATAGCTGTTAGGACAATAATAAATAAGCAAGTAAAACAAATATCTAAAATAGTAAACCCTTCACTAGGATACAGTGATGTGTCAATAAAACCATTTTTATCTATGAACCCCGTACTCTTTATGGTGATTACATATTTCTCTAATTTACTTAAAACATCCAGTACAAATGTTTGGATTGTCAAACATACTGCAAGGAAAACAACTGATAAAACCATCTTACTCATTGATGACTTTATAGGAATCAGTTTTGTAATTACCATGACGAAATAGCAGGAGATTAATATACTCATGAAATCGATTCCCCATAATAAAGCAGAAAGTATGTGATGAAGAAATCCATATGCATATAACTTATGAAATTCTTGTTGGTATCCCCTGATTACTTTTCCTCCGTAGGTACTTTGTGAGAAATAGTATAGAAAAATTAAGCCTATTACTAGTAAAAGAATAAACATTAACGTGAAAAAGAATAAATTTGCATATATATATTTTTTTCCTGAGATGGCTGTATAACGTATCATAGTATTTTTTAGCATTTTATTGAAAGAAGGCAAAGCTATTAAAAGCAGTAAAAATGCAGTGATACCTATAATTAATACATATATACCCAATGTTATATCCTTTGTAAGCTGATTTGTTAGCTTTGATAGTCCAATCATATTAAATAAAAGAAGTAACGAAATAGTAATAAATCCAAAATAAAGGATGGCTATCTTTTTTCTATTACAATTAAATAAATAGCGAAAAAGTGGATTCATTTCTCAAAAACCTCCTTAAATAACTCATGTATTGCTTTTCCATGGTGAAAACGAATTTCTTCTACATTTTCATGCAATACAATACTCCCGTCTTTTAAAAAGATTACCTCATCAAATATATTTTCGATTTCCTCTATTAAATGAGTCGAAATAAGAATGGTACTATCTTCACGATAAAAGTTAAGAATTAAATCTACTATATGCTTTCTAGAAACAAGATCAATTCCACCTAATGGCTCGTCTAATACATATACTGTTGCTTTCCTTGAAAAAGTTAATATTAGCTGTAATATCCCTGTTTTCCCTTTTGATAAGATGCTTATATTCTCCTCTAGCGGGATTTTAAAGTTAGCTATCAAATCTATTGCTTGTTGTAGATTAAAATCAGCATACATATCTCGATAGAACAACAAAGCATCTTTTACGGTCATCCATTTTTCAAAAACAGGACTATCGGGCATAAATGAAACAATTTTTTTCGTTTCTAATCCCACCTTTTTATCTTTAATTGTAATACTTCCTTTGGAAGGAAATCGTAAACCCGAAATCATTTTTAATAATGTCGTTTTCCCACTACCATTTTCACCAATAAGACCGATAATTTTTCCTTCTGAGATTGTTAGGCTTACATCTTGAATCACTGTTTTTAAATTATATCTTTTCGACAGATTTTCAACTTTCAATAATTCTTTCATTCATTTCCCTCCTTTTTCTTTTCCAAAGAAGAACGGAGTATTGAGAGAACCTCTTCTTCCATAAATCCTAAGTTACTCATTCCATTTATAAAATTATTAAGCAATTCTTTTGCCATTTCTTTGCGTAGCTCTGTAATTTTTTCTTCATTCATGGTTACAAATCTTCCTGTTCCTCTACGTGTCTCAGCAATACCTTCCCGTTCTAGCTCTTGAAACGTACGTTGAATTGTATTTGGATTCACTTGTAATTCACCAGCTAATTCACGTACAGCAGGAATTTTTTTACCTGGCGCCAAACGTCCTGTTACAATTTCTTTTTTGATGTATTCCATTACCTGAACATAAATAGGGATATTAGGAGAAAAATCAGTTTTCATTTCTTTCCTCCTCTGTATTAGTGTACTAGACAAATAGTACACTAATGTAAATTATATGTAAATAGTTATTTTGAAAACCATAACAAATGGAAGGTGAGCTATTTAGTGAATTCATGTAAACACCCAAGTGTCAAAAACGAACGTTTTAGGGACTAGGTGGACTATCGGTACTGGTTAGTCCATCTCAATAGCAATAAGGTTTCTATAACCAACTAGTGAATAAAGTCCTTTTAAACTAAAATAGGCATTTAAAAAATATTGTGATATTCTATTAAAAATAACATTTTATTCACTGAATAAATTTCGATCTAGAAAATGGAGGATTTAGGATGTTAATGATGGAGCACTTTATATAACGTTATACAATCCTAATTAGAGGTCCGCCTTTTAGAAATGTTTATAAAAATTTATTAATATTATTTACATTTTTAGGAGGAATAAAGAATGCGTACAGAAAAAGAAATGATGGAATTAATATTAAGAGTTTCTAATGAAGATGATAGGGTAAGAGCTGTTGGAATGAATGGTTCTAGAGCAAACTCTAAAGTACCAAAAGATAATTTTAGGGATTACGATATCGTTTATCTTGTATCAGATTTCCAATCATTTCTAAATAATCCTGATTGGGTAGATGTTTTTGGGAAAAGAATAATAATGCAAACACCCGAGGATATGGAGTTAATTCCACCTGAATTGGATGGAAGATTCACATACCTAATGTTATTTGAGGATAGGAATAGAATTGATTTAATGCTTATTCCTATTGAGGAAAAAAATGAGTATTGTTCTGAAGATGGATTAACAATTATTCTGTTAGATAAAGATAAAAAAATGCCTATACTAGATGAGCCAACTGATGAAGGATATTGGGTTAAAAAACCATCCGCTGTTTTTTTTGCTGATTGTTGTAATGAATTTTGGTGGATTTCGACTAATGTAGCTAAAGGGTTATGGAGAGAAGAAATACTTTACTCTTATGAACACTTAAATAGTGTAAGAGAAATGCTATTAACAATGCTTGAGTGGAAAGTTGGCATAGAAACCAATTTTTCATTGAGTGTAGGGAAAAACAGTAAGTACCTAGAGCGCTATGTTAATAAGAACATATGGGAAAGTTTATTGAAGACGTACCCTAATGGAGAGTATAAACAAGTATGGAATTCCCTTTTTGAAATGATTCGTTTATTTGAACAAGTAGCTATTGAAGTTGCTGATATTCTAGAGTATCAATATCCTTATGAAGAAGCAAATAAGGTAAAGGATTATCTTAATAAAAAATAAACAACTATACCTTTAACCCCGTCCTAAATTTAGAACGGGGTTATGGTAGTTTGAACTTGTAAAATTAAATAACTTTATTGTCATTTTACATCTAAGCGTACGAAATTCGCGTAATGTTGGTGCTACCCCATGCCCATCAACTTAAGAATTCAGAATTACCCCAAAACGAAAAAATGAGCGTTTTTGTTACAAGTTAACACAAAATTTCGGTCTGGGGGTACTATAAAATTTTAGGTTGATAGCGATGTGGCGGTGCCCCTATTTAAGGCATTTCTCCTTCTAAAGTAGACAGTACTTGCAATTTTATTACGAATTACAGTTGAATTCATGTTACTTAATCGTTCCCATCCCGCTAATTTTAATATTAACCTTGACGTTTACATCGCCTTTTGCTAATTCGTTATTCCATTTATTTTGGACTTTTTTCCATTCTGGATATGTGTAAGTTCTTGCATATTCTCCAAGCCCAATAGGATCGATTTTGGCAGTTTGTATTTTTTTTATTAATTGCTTGAAATCAGCTTCCAGCTTAGTTTCAATCGCCTTTTGTAATTTTGCTGCGTCCTTTCTTGTATTAAACGAAAATAGCCGTTCTGTAATACCGATTCTCATCTTTACATCTACATTAAATATAAAATGATCATCATATCTCGCCTTTGTCTTTACATTAATACCATTGACAGCAAAACTTATCAAATCTTTATCTTGGCTATCCGAATTTAGCTTAATTGGAACTGTAAATGGAAACTCACCTGCAGTTGCCTGTTGCAAAATGCGTAATAGTTTGTTTTCATCAGATTTTAGCGTTAATTTATACCTTCCTTTTTCATCCAATAAAGCTGTACCTGTCACCCATATTTTATTCTTTTTTTTCATCTCAGTAATATGTGCTGTTACACCTTTGTCTGCTCTTTGTTCATATAGTTCTTGAAGAGTTGTTTTCACTGTGATATTTCTTAAAGAAGCTGTATCAACTAGTTTTGTTAAATATATCGGAAGCCGCGGCTTATCTTTTTGGCTATAGAAGATGACGTCTGAAACAGGTCCATCTACAGCGACAACCCTTGCGGTAACTGTATTTTTGGGATCTCGGTAAAATGGATCGAGGTATTTTTCCCAGTTTTTTCGTTTCAGTAGCCTTTTTCCAACTAAAATAACCTGTGTTTTACTTCCCGCGGTAAGCGCCATAACAGTAGCATCAAATTGGTCTCTAGCTTTTCGAACCGTAGCAGATTTTACACCAGTAGTTTCTTCTTTTATCTTTGCTTCTTTATTGAAAACCGGACTTGATATATACACTAATAAATTATCATTACGATCTAAATCGATACCAAGAACAAGAGTAAGAGAAACATCTTCAACATTTCTTTGATCAAAGCAGCCAGTCAACATGAACACCGATAACAAAATACAACATAGTACTTTTCTTTTCAATGTATCCCCCCCTGGCGAAACTTCTTATATAGATAGCAATACAGCCATAAAATCACAGGCGATATATAGGTTAATCCTAATCCAGCATTCGATAATATCTGTTGCCACATTTCGGCTTCATTCCAACTAGGATGAGTCCAAAATGTAAATCCGATGATAAGTAATAAGAGAACAACTACATGAGAGCTGTGATCTTGTTTTCCAAGTAATTGGCTTGAACAAAATACAGAACAGTATAAAGCAGGAATCCATGATGTAGAAACAATGGTTAAGTAAACAGCCAATAAAATCATGTCAAAACGTTCTAAAAAACGAAATTCAATTACTTTCAGTAAATTTAGTACCGGTTGATTATATTGCGTAATGCTATCAGGGCTAAAATAAGCAAAGCAAACTATAGTAGCAAATAAATAAAATAACATTGTTAAAGTGTTTGCTATAACCATTCCATGGACTGCATACTGTTTTTTTTGTAAAAATGGATATAAAAAGAAAGCAATATCAAACCCTAAATAAGCAAAAACAGTGGTTGGTACAGCCGTTAATATAGGTTTCCACCCTTCTTTTAAGAGCGGAAAGAAGGGCATCCAACTTCCGTCACCTTTAAGGGGGATCAAAAAAAATATCGGAATCCAAAGCGCCATATAAAAAAAAAGTTCGGAGTATCGTCCTAGAACGCTAGGACCGTTACGTGCAACAAAATAGGTAGGAATCGAAAACAAAAAGATAACGATATAGTCAGGCGTTTTCGGGAGAAGCCATCCCTTAAGGTAAAGCATAGCGTTTACAAGAACGATACAAGAATAAAAAGCGAAGTACATCATGTAAATAATAACGAATGCTTTTCCTACTATTTTTCCAAACAATCGTATAAGAATGTCATAAATCGTGTCCTCAGGATATCTTGCAGCAGTTTTCACTATAAATACACCTGATATTGTGGAGAATATCCAACCAATCAATATTGCTATCCATCCATCTGTTCCAGCTTTTTCTGCAAGTACACGTGGAAGCGATAAAACGCCAGTGCCCACCTGCACCCCATTGATTAAAATAATATACTGCATAAGAGTGATTTCATTATAGGCATACTTTTTCATAGTTTCACCTTTTATTATGATTCTTTCCTTGTCGAATAGATTGAATGGTTCCATTACCCTTAGGACGCCTTCTTAATGTCCATAAAGGAAAGCGTACAAAAGCATCTTTCATATCTGCAAAGCGGAACGGTGCTAATGGCGTTCCGTAAGAAGTACCTAGCGATTTAAGACTGCTTAGATGTCCAATTAAAGTCATCCACCCGATAACAAGTCCAACAATTCCAAATAAGGCAGCTGCTAGCATCATCGGAAAGCGTAAAAGTCTTACTGCCGCTCCCATATCATAATTAGGGATAACAAAAGAAGAGATGGCTGTAACAGCAACAACAATAATCATAATGTTGCTTACAATTCCTGCCTGAACAGCCGCCTGTCCAATGACAATACCACCTACAATTCCAACTGTCTGACCGATTGGAGTAGGTATCCGTAAAGCCCCTTCTCTCATCGTTTCCAATGTTAATTCCATAAGTAATGCTTCCAAAACTGGAGAAAAGGGTACGCGCGTTCTTGATTCTGCAATAGATAAATACAGCTCTACAGGAATAACTTCAAAATTAAAAGAAATAAACGCAACATAACTCGCAGGCAAAAATAAAGCAACCATAAAGGCGATAAAACGAAGCACCCGAATAGATGACGCAACTAACCACCTTGTACCGTAATCATCCACTCCTTGAAAAAAGGAAATAAAATTTGTTGGAGTAATTAACACATTAGGCGAATGATCCATTACAGTTACAAATCTGCCCTGTAGAATGTGAGATACTGCCAAATCAGGTCTTTCAGTTAATATAAATTGCGGAAACGGTGAGTAAGGATTATCTTCAATGAATTCTATAAGTTCGCCATTACTAGCAACAGCGTCGACTGTAATATTTTGAATTCTTGTTTCTAATTCCTTCAGCACATCTTCCGAAGCTACATCTTTCAAATATAAAATAGAAATTCTTGTTTTGCTTCTTACACCAATTACTATTTCTTTTATCATTAATTCACGATGAGGAATATATCTTCGAATCATTGCGATATTTTGACTTCCCGTTTCTATGAATGCTTGATGCGCACCTTTAAGAGCTATTTCATTATGAGCGTCTTCAACATTTCTTTGTGGCCATCCTTTCGTATCCAATTGATGTGCTGTTGTTCGACTGTGGATTAATAAAACACTATCTCCCCCCAAAATAGCATTTTCAATCTGACTCAATGTATTAATAAGTTTAATTTGTCCTAATGGAATTGGAAGTTCTTTCTTGGTATCAAAATCACTATTCATCAAAGGACTTAGAACATGATTTTGAATCAATTCTTTATCTGTTAATCCAGACAAATATACTAAAGCTGCTTCTAATCCATCTACTGTTATTTGAAACCGCCGAATCACTAAATCAGGTGCTTGACGAAATATATTTTGAATATCAGCTATGTTTTTTGATAAATCAGCGTCTAAGAGGGAGTCCTCAATATTTTTTTCCTGAAAATGAGTATTGTCTCGTATTGGAAATGACTTAGGATTATCTCTATATTTTAAACGCCTCAAAAATTTAGCCATGATTCCCTCACTTTCTATGTACCTTTTATAGTATGTTTAGTATGCATATATTAAGAAAAAATATCCTAATAACTAGAAAGGTAACATAAGAATTATTACTATAAATTTTCGGGTGCATATTTCATAAAAATCAAGTTCAAAAATAGTCCTTTAAGTTGATGGATGTGTGGTACTACCAAGCTAATAAAACTAAATTTCCTTAAAATGAAAAAATACGCTATTCTTTCTGTAGAATCATAGGAAAGGATGGCGTTTTTTATGTCTGTTTCTGTGTCTGACGAATTACAACTATTTGCTCAAGAGGTTCAAAGCTTTTTATCTCCAAATACCTTACGGAATCTTGCCAGAGATGTTGGTTTTGTACAACGAACCAGTAAGTACCAAGCAAAAGATTTAGTCGCTTTATGTGTATGGCTGAGCCAAAATATAGCTATGACTTCTTTAACTCAGTTATCTAGCTGTTTAGAAGCATCAACAGCAGTGCTTATCAGTCCTGAGGGACTGAATCAACGATTTAATGAGGCGGCCGTCCAACTTTTACAACGTCTACTAGCCGAACTACTAAGCAAAAAATTGGCCGCATCTATGCCAATTTCTTCTCCATACACTTCTGTTTTCAAGCGTATTCGTATTTTAGATTCAACTGCATTTCAACTCCCGGATGTATTTTCATCGGTTTATCCAGGTGCAGGAGGATGCAGCCATACAGCTGGGATAAAAATTCAACTTGAGTATGATTTGTTAAGTGGACAGTTCCTACATATTCATACAGGTCCAGGTAAACAACATGATCGCACTTACGGCTCTCTGTGTGCCCCAACTGTGACAGCGAATGATTTATGTATCCGAGATTTAGGTTATTTTCATTTAAAAGACCTTCAGTATATGCAAGATAAGGAGGCCTACTATATCTCTCGTATCAAGTCGAATACACTTATTTATCAAAAGAATCCTAACCCTGATTATTTTCAAGATGGAAGAATTAAGAAAGGTACAGAGTATATACAGATAGATATGGAGACGTTAATGAACTCCCTTCAACCAGGACAAACATGTGAAATAGCTGATGCTTATGTAGGAATGATTGATAAAGTGCCAGCTCGTGTAATTGTTCATCGATTAACAAAACAACAGCAACAAAAACGATTACAAGATCAAGCTGTAAGAGAAAAAAAGAAAGGAATGAAGTATTCTCCTCGTAGTAAACGACTCAGTGGTATCAATGTATATATGACAAACACCTCTACAGATATTGTCCCGATGGGACAGGTACATGACTGGTATTCTTTGCGTTGGCAAATCGAAATTTTATTTAAAACGTGGAAGTCATTCTTTCAAATCCATCATTGTAAAAAGATAAAACCCGAACGATTGGAGTGCCATTTATATGGTCAATTGATTGCCATTCTACTCTGTTCTTCTATCATGTTTCAAATGCGCCAATTGCTCCTCATGAAGAAAAAATGAGAGCTTAGTGAGTATAAAGCCATATATATGATTAAAAACTATTTTCTTCTTCTATTCCAAACTATACAAAAAAACACCCAAGAGCTATCAAAGGTGTTACTTCGTCTGTTCAATCTCCTACAGCAAAACGGGCGGAAATCTCATCGATATGAGAAGAAAACGGTCTTTGATATATTAGGTGTCGTTTACAATTGTACTATGTCGGACAATCAAGCCGCTTAATTCAAAAAAGTGAAACCCGTTAGGGTTTATTTCGTATGCAAATCTTTCAATCACCTACACTTGCCCTTTAGAAAAAAGAAACAATCAAGCCTAAAATTGACTTTGCATAAGCTTAGCTTGATAGCGATGGGGTAGCGCCACATACCCAACAAGCTAACAATGTATATTCCATGCACTTTCGTTCTTGATGCTTGATATTTTTATTTGTTTTTAAAGTTTGCTTTTGATTAAAAGGGAAAATACACGCTATAAAAACAAAACTCTAATATATCTATATAAAAATCTATAAATAAGGGTTTACTCACATAATAATATTTTTTATTTAAAACAAGTAACTGATTAATAATCCTGCCGATAATAAAAAGCCAAAAATCGTTCTTGCTCGCACGATAACTTTGCATCAAAATATCGTTTTTTCTAATATGGGGTACAGTTGAGATACATGAAATTTTGGGTATTAGGCTTACAACCGTTTGGACTTATAGCTAGCTTTATTATCTCTATTTACAAGGAGCTGATTATGACAACTACATTAAGTTTTTCAAAAGAAAATCCGTTGCTCAAATTCGAACAACGGACCTTCTTTATATGAACCAATTTAAAACATCCTCAGCAATCTCTTCTGGTCTATCCCAATGCATTAGGTGCCCTGTATCTATATAAAGCTTAGTCGTAATATCAATATGCTTTTTAAATTCCTCAATCTGTAATTCTCTTATTTCTAAATAATTATGTGGGAGATCACAATACAATAATAAAATATCGCTTTTAATTTTATCTGATTTCAACGTTTTATACACTGTATATTGAAACTTAATTACCCTTCTAGCGGTATCGCCATTAGCATGCCATTTCACTTTACTATCTTCTTCTCGCATTAAATCATAAACCGCACGCTCTATTAATGGTGACCATCTACTGTAAGCCATTTTTTCTGATTGGATGAATGCTTCTTTACTGTCAAAAATATATTCATCAAAATCTTTTTCGTAATGGGTGATTTCTTCTTCTAATGACCGCGGTGGGCACTCTCCTTCTTTCACACCTTTATATAGCTCCGCAAAATAATTTGCATTCATTTTGCCATGATGATAACCACCATCTAACAAAACCATTTTATTCACTTTTTCTGGACATTCTGCTGCGTAGTGAAGCGCAACACTTGCTCCCCATGAATGTGCTAATATATGAAATGTTTCTTTTCCTATCTGCTCAAGTAATGCTACTACCCAATTTGTTAAATGGGATGCACCGTAATCTTCATCCTTCTCAAAATTTGGTGTTTTCCCATGTCCCGGTAGATCAAACGATACAACATGATATTTATCTTTTAACAATTCCGCCATTTCCATAAAACTTAATTTTGTACTTCCTAAACCATGAAAACAAATGATTTGAGGATTACTTTTATCTCCCCATTCACAAACACTTGCTTCATATTCGCCAAATTCTACAAAAAAGTGATTCATTTTTAATCTCCTCTAACCATCATATATATATTAGTTCCAATGCGAAATTGTTTTTTCATAATAAATAAATTCAATAAAATTATCCAAATCCCTTTTTCGTAAATGCTTCTTATAGAATGCGAGAGTTAAATCTAGTTAAAAGCACCAAATGCTTAACTTCATGTTTACCGATGCTAATAGTTAGACTACATCTTCACACCCATGAAATTAATATAGTTTAATAATTGTAATACACGCCTATCATATGTGTGATGTTTCAAAGTCCTATCCAGTCCATTTTTCGCTATTTGTTTTCTTTCTTGTACATGTTCCAAATAATACTCTGCTTTTTGTATAAAATCTGGTGCACTATTAAAAGTTTCTATTTCAACACCTGGTATGTAATGCTTTGATATATCTGGGCGTATATCAGTTAATTGAAAAGAACCTACGGCATTAATTTCAAACGTCCTATTATTTACTGAATAGGCTTGGATATTTGCAGCATTACAATTCAATTCCTGATCATTTGGTGAACGGTGTAAATTTATATTGATTTTAGTCGATACGTAAAATTGTAACGCATCTTCATACTTTGCAAGTGGTAAGAGTTGTATTTTATCCTTTAATCTTTCATAATTCTTTAACTTCTCCCAACCGAACCCCACAATTTTTATGTTTTTTTCTGCTAAATACTCTGAAATAGAATCAATAAAGTTAATTCTATTTTCAAATGCTGTGCCTATAAAACTAAGATCATACTTATATGTATCTTCTTTCTGAGAAGGCTTAAACACATCTTGATTTGCTGCTAAAGGGAGATGAAACACATTATTACATCCTATCCCCCTATAAAACTTGATACAATTTAAATCTTGCGTAAATATGTAATCATAATACGGAACAAGATTTTGTGTTACATCCGTATAATAAGGATCATCTGTTAGCCAAAGCCCAGTAGTAAACCCTGCCTTTTTTAAGAATGGCATAATGTGATAAAATTCTTCACTTAAACCGCTTAGTACCAAAATAAAATCTGGTTTCACTTTTAACGCGGTTTTTATAGCTTTTTCCGGACTCACCATACTTGTATCGCTGTTTACCTTTTGTAAACTATTCAAAATTGCTGCTTCGATCATTGGGTAATAAAAAGGAATTCCTGATTGAATAAATAAGATTTTCTTAGGCGTATTGTCTTTCATGTCATCCCCCCTATTTCTACATAATCAAAGTGCACAAAAATTAGCAGTCTTTATTCATTTTATGACATCTTACTTTACATGTATAAGCAACGTTTATGTCCATTATGTTGAACTTCCCTCATTTTAGAAGTTGTCACGAAGGGAATAAAATTAGGTTATATTCAGCCCAATTATTAAACATAAAAAATGAATACATAAAAAAAGAGCCTGCTCGTATAAGTTGGCTCTTTCTCTTTTAAAATATCTAAAACGTTCTACAACAAAAAACTATGATTACGGTCAAATTACTTCCAAACAACACCTCGCCGCTCATATTCCATTCTATATTCAACAGCAGCTGCAATTTTGGGACCTGCGAACCTTTCCGTTATCCAAAGACCTAAATCAAGCCCTGAAGTAACTCCTCTTGCGGTAATACTATCGCCTTGATCCACAATTCTGTAAGGAAGAAATTCTGCCCCATATGTAGGAATTTCACTCTGCGCCAAATGATGCATTGTTACCTTTTTATCATTCAATATACCGGATGCAGCTAGTAACATACCTCCAGTACAAACTCCAGCAACAATCGTTCCTTTATTGTGCATCTCTCTAATTATTTTAGTCAAAGTACCAACCTCAGCTTGCTTGCGTGCCCCGTGTTTTGCTTTATGATTCCAGCCACCACCAGGTACAATTAACAAATCTGGACGATTATTCATTCGTAAAAAATCATGTAATTTAACTGTAACTCCAAACGAAGTAGTAACTTCTTGTTTTTGTTCACTTGATACAAGTTCAACTGTAAATGGAGCTCCTTCTTCTATCGCTCTATTTAATACTTCAAAAGGTGCAAAGGAGACGAGCTCTCCGAAACCATCAAACAATACTATTTGTATTTTCATTTTTAGAAAACCTCCTATGGTTTCTTATTTGAATCCCAAATTAGGAGAATACATGTTATGTACAAATTAATAATGAAGATAGTCTTTCTCCCCTAGTTCTATAAACTTCCAAATGTTTTTCTAATTCCCTCTCATCACTTATTACACTTAGCGTTTTCTTCACAAAATTCCAATTCTAACTACCGGATAGCCATAGTAACGAAGAAAGTCTTTTGTAATCATTTGATGTTACAATATTATGAGCCTTATACCCTTCTAAAAATGCACTAGCAACACTTGAACATACTTCATGCGAATGTATTCCTTCTGTTCGAGAATACCATTTTATTAAAAAGGACAATCCTTCAATGCGGTCTACATAACTAATAGACTCAAAATCTACAATTCCTTTTACCTGTTGATTTGAGTCCCATAAAACATTCAAAGGATTTAAATCTGTTTGTACGATAAACTCTAATTCAATCGTATATGCGCACTTTATATGATATTTAGCAAGATCTATATACTCCCGTAATTCTTTACATGCGCTTGCCTTACTTTCTAACATATGAATAAACTGGGCATACCCATCCAAATGAGATTTCTTTTGAAAAATCGAGCTTTGAAATGCGCAAGAAATATCATGGATCTTTCTTGCTTCCTTTCCGAAGGCTTTTGCGATAGCTTCTGTACAATGTGTAATATGTTCTCCTTCAATCCAATTAGACAATACAAATCGGTATTGTTCATCATTCCAATTGACAATCGTAAATGAATCTCCTGCCCTATTCTTGTTCATTTGCATAAAAGGAATTCCCTGCTCGCATAAATAATACGTATACCGTACTTGCTCTATTAGTTGTTCGTTTGGTAACGCCCCAAAAGCCGGATTGATTGTTCGCTTGCTATTTATAAACCTTGCGGAATACCGCTTTCCATTCACCCTAATTTTATAGTGTAAATCTGGATTCCAACTATCATTATGTAATTCTTCTTCCACTGCTAGTGAATGAATTTCTTCAAAATAATTTATTAATATGTCTTTTATTATGTGTTTCATTCTATTCTCCTTACATGTAACAACCCTCGATGATAGGTTTGTAAAATACACTTAATTTAATCAAAAGAAAAATAATATCCTACGTAATTAAACACATTTGTAAAGCCTACATTTTCTACGACGGCCACAGAAGGTTTATTTAATTCCATACAGTCCCAATATGGAATGATATTATTCTCCAAACACTCTTTTACGAAACTATGAGCTATCGTTTGAGCTAATTTTCTCCCCTGATGCTCCTCTATTGTTTCAATATCTATACAGTGTATATTTTCAAATACAAATCCTGAAAAACAAACACTCACAATTAGATCACCATAAACAATGCAATAACCGATTCCTTCATTGAAAAAACAATCCGGTGAAGACCAAAACTCTAAAATTTTTGATTGTAAAAAATCAATGTTCTTAAATGTCTTTTTATTATTTTCATAGAGAGCTTTACACATTTTCAGCACAGTATATCCCTGTTCAAATTTAGGCTCATGATGATTTTCATAATCCTCTTTTCTTAGCATATACACTCTTTGATTCCAACGCTTTAAGTTACGGTGCTGAAATATTCTTTCGATTGTTTTATTCCACTTTGAATGATTCCCGATTCCTTCAAAGCAATCTAGTCCTGCTGTCCTCGCCTCAGGTACTATTACATGATTAATAAAACGATTCATTTCTTTATTAAACTCTTCATTTTCAGCATTTCCAATAAAGAAGAAGCCATCATTATTACCTAACCAAATGAGTCCCGAATTAGGAGAAGTCTCGTTATCTACAAATATTCGACCAGGATTCACTCCCGTAATTACAGCTTTGACTTCTAATTGACCGTGTTCATTTATTAAACTGCTACATTTATAAAAATCATTCTTACTTAATTCAGAAATCATAAGTTAAACCACCTTTCCGAAACCAATCTATTCTAACTTTATCATTTCATCAGAATATTCTCTATTTAATTTAGTATTTTTTGTAAATCAATGTAGTCGGCTTTATGTATAAAAAAAGCCAATCTCCTATGCAATAGAAGATTGACTCTTTTCTTTATTTACTCCCCTGTTTCAGAAAAGCACTTTATACGTTCACCAATTTCATCACGCACACGTTGAAATTCAGACCATTCTTTTCCTGCTGGATCATCAAATCCCCAGTGAACACGATTCACATGCGGCGGAGTAGATGGACAGACAGCATCTGCATGACTACAAAGCGTAACGACTAAATCAGCACTATTTAAAATGTTTGCATCAATTATATCCGATGTTTGATTTGTTATGTCGATATTTACTTCGTTCATTGCTTTAATTGCGTTTGGATTTACTCCATGTGCCTCGATTCCTGCAGAATAAACATTCCACTTATCTCCTAAATATTGTTTACCCCATGCTTCTGCCATTTGGCTTCTGCATGAATTTCCTGTACATAAGAAATAGATTGTCTTTTTATTTTCCATGTTGTTTTCCGCCTTTGTTTTTAAATTTAGACTGGTTGATCATTAAAATATTTACGTTTAAACCAAAAAGCGACGTTTACAAGTGCAATCATGACAGGTACTTCCACTAACGGTCCGATAACAGCTGCAAATGCTGCGCCCGAATGAATACCAAACACACCAACTGCTACAGCAATCGCTAACTCAAAGTTATTACTACCTGCTGTAAATGCTAACGTTGTTGTTACCGGATAGTTTGCACCAATTTTTCTTCCCATAAAGAAAGAAACAAAAAACATCACAATAAAATAGATGAATAACGGAATCGCTATTCTTACTACATCTAGTGGCACGCTAACAATCATCTCCCCTTTTAAAGAGAACATAATGATGATTGTAAATAGCAATGCAATCAATGTAAGTGGACTAATCTTAGGTATAAACACCTTTTCATACCACTGTCTTCCTTTTAACTTAACTAGTACAAAGCGTGTCAACATACCTGATATAAAAGGAATTCCTAAATAGATAAATACTGATTTTGCTACTTCTATCATTGTAATATCGACAATAGCACCTTCAATCCCTAACCATTCTGGAATTACGGTTACAAACACGTATGCATAAACCGAGAAGAATAACATTTGAAATACCGAGTTAAAAGCCACTAAACCTGCCGCATACTCTTTATCCCCATCAGCAAGATCGTTCCAAACAATGACCATTGCAATGCAACGTGCTAACCCAATCATAATGAGACCAACCATGTACTCTGGCTTATCTGGAAGAAAAATAATTGCTAAAACAAACATAAGTACAGGTCCAATAATCCAGTTTTGTACTAAAGATAAAACCAACACTTTTACATCTTTAAATACCCGGCCCATTTCCTCGTAGCGAACTTTCGCTAATGGTGGATACATCATTACAATTAAACCAACAGCAAGCGGGATAGACGTTGTTCCTACTTGTAATGTATTCAGTCCGTCTACTACACTAGGAAACACAAACCCCAAACCAATCCCAACAGCCATCGCTAGAAAAATCCATAGTGTTAAATATCGGTCTAGAAAAGATAAACGTTTCATTTTATTTTCCATCTCCTATTAACAACAAGAATTTTTTTCTACTACGTTAGAAGTCGTGCAACAAGATAGATCTTCTATTTTATGAACATCACTATGTGCTTTTGTATAAAAGAACTCCCACTCATTCCCATCAGGATCCGTTACCCAAAACTTATCTTGAACCGCATAGCAGCAAGTTGTTTCCATCTCATCACGCGCAAAGAAACCCTCTTTTTCTAATCGCTCTTTATGTAATGCGATTTCTTCAGCTGTATCCACTTGGAAACCGAAATGATTCACCTGATTTCCTTTCACTTCATCTCGTACGTTCAGCGTAAAATTAAGTCCTGGCGTCTCTAATAAAAATTTTGCATAATCCGTTTTCACCTTAACTGGCGATACACCAAATACCTTTTCGTAAAATTCAATAGACTTCTCTAAATTCGTAACATTTATACCAACGTGAACATATCTCATACCTTATTCCTCCTCTTTACATGTTATTAATCAATTTTTTTTGATTAATAGTGCAAAATTTTAACAACAGCTTCCTTTGCCTGTTTTTCTAAAGATACAACACAATTCTTCTGATAATAAATTATTCACTTCCGTATCATTTAAATCATAATAACTCCACGTACCTTTTGTTTCTTTTATAATTAAACCTGCGTCTAATAAAATCTTCAAATGATAGGACAACTTAGATTGCGTCATTTCAAAAATCTCTGTTAAATCACATACACACGTCTGGCCTCGCTGGCACAGTTCATACATGATTTCTAAGCGCTTCTGATCCGCCAACGCTTTAAATTTTTTCTCATAGAGCTGAAAATCTTGTGCCACTGTAGTTCACTTCCCTTCATCAACTTTTTTTGATATTTGTAGTATATACGCTGGTGAGTTCTTTATGCAACTAGTTAATCAATTTTTTTTGATTAATTAAAAAAGCTTCCTCGCATCATACCTTTTTACAACATAATAGTTACAATATTTCGGAGGAATGGAGTCTCTATAACTGTTTTAAATTTTAATTTGACCATTATAGAGTAGTGCCCATCACCATCAAGCTAAAAAAACAAATACCCCAAAATGAAAAGATTGATATAACTCTTCGGCAAATAAAGAGAACTCTTGTTTTTGGTGCATATTCATAAAAAGCACGTCACCCTTTCTCATTAACATAAGAGAATAGTACCGTGCTTTTAATTTCAAAAATAGTCTAAATCCTTAAGTTGATGGTTGTGGAGCTGGACCCAATAAGAACGGTATCTAAGATTGTATGAAAGGTGTTAGTTCCATTCAAAAGGCCTCAGCCGACGATTAACTCAAGTACCGATTTCGGATAACCCCCATGTGATGAAGTTCGTGTCCTGCGATGCCGTACGCGAGGGCGCGCGCCGTAATGCTTAGGTTGTTGGCTGTGCCCTTGCGGGTCCACGCCTCAGCCGGTAGCCCGCGCAGCAATGTGATCGTTGATTGCCGTACGGCCCGGTAGTCTTCGGCCAATTGTGCGGTTGTCCAGCTTCCGAAAGGAGGCATGAACAATTCCTGATCGAAACCAGTCAGAGGCGTCTGGTCCCCTCTTGCGAACCGGAGCAGGCGGTAGGTCATGACGCGTTCTGCGTCTGCAATGTGGCCCACGACTTCTTTCAACGTCCATTTTCCTTCCGCACACCGATACGCGTACTGACTTTCGGTCAACGATGCCAGGAGCTCGGTCATTTGCTTTTCCTGGGTGAGCAGAATATCGATGATGTTACCGTCCGGTACCAAACGGATATATTCGCCGGAGTTCCCAGCGTATTCTTCTTCTGACGGTCTATGATTCATGCGAAGTCACCTCTTATATGTATAGATATAGAAAATTATAGCACTCGTATATGTCTAATAAATTCGCGAAATGACAGAACTTTCCTTCTCATAATTGAGGATAAACAACTATTTAGTTGGTCGGTCGCCACACTATCCTGATTCGTTAGCACAATAAGCAATGCTAATCAATAATGCATAAAAGTTATCTGTTATACAATATTTCGAAGTTATTAATATATAAAGATAACACCTTCTTTTTTTAATTTAAAGATGAATTTTCAATTACATTTTGAAATGAACCGAAGTAAAACACACTAGTCTAACTGCTTTTCTATACAAGATTTTATGCAAAAAAGAATAGCGAATATCCCTAGAATCCCCGCTATATCAATGATGTATAAAAGCTTGTATAAGAGATAAATAGACATAGAGACAAAAAATTTAGTAAAAACAAGGATTCTATGAAAAACTTGCTACCGATAACGAGAATTATGTAAATAAGCTGTCCATGTGGACAGCTTATTATTTTTTGGCTTAGCGTGCAAAATTCGCGTCTTGTTGGCGGTACCCCATCGCTATCAACTTAAGAATTAATTGTTCCCCAAAACGAAAAAAAAGAAACATAGAAGTGAAAAACCCCTGTTTTTCTTTTTGATAACTATATTTATTGGAAAATACTTTGAACTTTCGGGTACAGATGCTCCTTCTATCCTATTATAGAAGCTATTTTGAACGTAAGTAATTTGTAAGGAATAGGTAAGAAAAAAGAGATTTTCATTGTGTAGGATAAAAATATAAGGAGGTGTGAAAGGCGGAACAGATATGACTTATATAGGAAAAACAAACCAGTAACAAGAGTGGTTCAAGGAAAAGAAGTAATTTCTGGGGTTAACATACAAGTGGAAGAAAAGCGATTTACCGTTTGTTAAGACAGAATAGCCTTTGTAAAAATAATAATTATGAATATGATTACGAATTTAATTCTGACTTTTTTGTCATTTTTGGAGATGATAGCTGTGTAATTAATACGAAACAGCAAGCAACTAACTTTACAATTTAAATAAAGGAGAGGATGCTTTATGAAAACATGCAGTAAAATTACATGTGCAAGTCTATCACTTTTAATAGCTGGAAGTTCCCTGTTATACATAACACCAGCCTCAATTGTAAAAGCAGAACCCACGCAAAATGTATCTAGTTCGTTACAAACAAGTAATCAAAGCGATCGTACTTCCGTTAAGAAAGCAATGCGGGATTCACTCCAACTTGGATACCCTGGAATACTCGCTCAAATTTCTAAGGGTGGCAAAAATTGGAGATATGCTGCCGGGATAGCGGATCTGAGAACCAAGAAGCCGATGAAAACAGATTTTCGCTTTCGCATTGGCAGTACGACGAAGACATTCATTGCAACAGTTCTACTTCAATTGGCTGGAGAGAACCGCTTGAATCTAGATGACTCCATCGAAAAATGGTTGCCTGGCGTCATTCAAGGAAACGGATATGATGCTAACCAGATTACGATTCGGCAGATATTGAATCATACAAGTGGGATTGCTGAATACTTAAAGTCAAAAGACTATGATATTATGGATACAAAAAAATTGTATACGGCTGAAGAATTAGTAAAGATGGGAATTTCTCTTCCACCAGACTTTGCTCCAGGTAAGGGCTGGTCTTATTCAAACACAGGATACGTAATACTGGGTATCCTTATTGAAAAAGTAACTGGAAACAGCTATGCGGAAGAGGTTGAAAATCGGATTGTTGAACCGCTCGAATTGTCGAATACATTCCTACCTGGTAATTCAACTGTTATTCCAGGTACCAAACATGCCCGTGGATATGAAAGTTATGACGGAGAAAGTGAGCTAAAAGACGTTACTTATTCTTACCCAGGTAGCTCGGATGGAGATATGATTTCTACTGCTGACGATTTAAACAAATTCTTCTCTTACTTACTCAGTGGCAAATTACTGAAGGAACAGCAACTAAAACAAATGCTTACTACAGTTCCTACAGGAACAGAAGGAATCGATGGATATGGTCTTGGAATCTATGAAACTAAACTTCCAAACCGTGTCTCGATATGGGGACACGGAGGTGCCTCTCCAGGGTTTTCTAATTTTGCTGGAGGCACACTTGGAGGCAAGCATACATTGGCCATCAATTTGAATGGCCATAAAACTAGTCGTTCTGATCCTTTTAAAAATATTTTACTTGCTGAATTTAGCAAGTAGGTAAAAAGGAAAAACAGATAAATCTTCCCATAGTTTTTATAGTTAAAAATATACATTTCTGGTTCAAAAAACTTATTCTAAAAAAAATTTTGGGGATTTTGGAATTACGGGGGCAAACCAATGTTATTAAGCTAATAAAACAAAATACTCCCTAAAATAAAAAAATACGCTATTCTTTCTGTAGAATCATAGAAAAGGATGGCGTATTTTTAAACTTAGGGTTAAAGAAAGTTCTTAAGTTGATGGACATGGGGTGGGACCCCAAACAGTACGATTTTATTGCAAAGACACAACGATCTTACTACACACTTTTTATTTATCCCACACTCTCATCTGCTAGTATTACTATTTTTTATTACTAATGTTGCCGTTTCACTCGGATGGCTAAGAGGAAAATGATGGCCATATGGAACAAAATCAACCTTACCAAGATGCGATGGAGCAGAATAGCCTCTGTCATAATCCCCCCAAATAATGTGAAGATTATACTTTGTTACTTCATTAAAATCACCTTGATCGTGTTTCAGTAGTAAACTGTTAAGCTGAACCGTAGTATTTAAAATTCTAGGAGAAGTAAAACTGTTACTTATTTTTTCAATATAATGTTCAGGGATGCTCTCCATACTTTCAAACAAACCATTACTTAATAAATAACGCCCTATCAAATTAGTAGTTGCCAATTTTAATATCCATTTGTTCATAAATTGAGGAACATTTAGCGATCTAGCATTTTTTTTAGCAACAGGTGGCTGAAGTAAAGTGATTGAATACTTCTTATCTATGTACTCTTGTACCAATGCTTCCAAAAGAATAAACGCACCGAATGAATGGCCAATTAGATGTGCACCATTAGTAGCTTTCTCCAATAACTTTTTCACTACATTCAAATAGATATCTAGAAGATTTTTCTCTTGTTTAAAAGGAGAACGTCCCAAACCTGGAAGATCCACGATCCATACAGGTTGACCAGTTTTTTCATGAAGCTCTTGTGCTAAAGGAAATAAATCCTCTCCATCACTCAATAAACCATGTAATAAAATAAACGGTTTACCCTCTCCTTGTAATTGGTAAAGGGTCGTATTATCGCATAATGTTCGTTTAAATAAATGATTATGCTGGCCATTTTGATACATCATTCGATAATCCAGATCAGCTACTACGGCAGGGAAAAATTTCATTACACTCGTCTTCTTAAACCAATCTCCTCCCATAATTTTTTTCGCTGAAACATTTGAAAATTTTCGTTTTGTAATAAAATTCAGTCCATCAGAAGGAATTTTTGTTATTTTACTTACTCCACTATTCATAATTGCTTTCATAAGTGGCATTGGGACAGAGATTTTTGGTGCCCTCATATTCATACTTTCCGACATAATACTTAATAATTCAGCAATGTTCTGATCGTGCTGTTTGTCTTCAACAAGTGTATATGTTTGAATAGTCGGTTGTTCCAATCTGAAAACCTGCACAATAAACTTCGCAAGCTCATCGTTTGAAATAAGAGGTAACCTATATCCCTTACCTCCAGGAATCACTGGCATGAGCCCTCTTCGCATACTCATCACAAGCAAACCTAATCCTGCTATCTGCTCTGTACTCCCTGTTTTACTACTACCGACTACAGTTGGCGGATTAATTACAGAAAGCGGATAACCTACTGCTGATGCCTGGTGACGGATATAAAGATCTGCTAAAAATTTTGTTCTCTCATATGGATTTTTTATTTTCAAATAATTGTTTCCTTCTTTAAACACATCAATTGCAATCTTGCTATTTTTATCATCAAAGGGGCTCATATAACCTACAACATGAATAAATTGTTGCAAGCCCTTCAATTGATGAATGCTTTTAGCTAATTCACAAATGTGTTTGGCGCCATTTAAAAATACAGAAGCTGCATCTTTACTTGTCGCTTGAATATCCATGGGGCCTCCTGCGTGAATAATCACATCCGTTTTCAATACCCTCTCCTTATCTTCAGCACTTAGACCTAAATCTATTTTCGTCAAATCACCTTCAATAAAGTGCATAACTGCCTTTTTTAAGCTGCCTCTTTCTTGAAAAATGCGTATTGCTTTACTTTTCGACCTTACTAAAAGAAGAATTTTAACATCCTCTTTGGCTAATTCTTTCACTAGTTGCTTTCCAATAAAGCCTGTTCCACCAGTTAAAAATACTGTTCTCATATAAAATCCCCCTTTTAGTACTATTTAGTACTAATTTGATGTAAAAAAAAAGCTTCTTTTATCGAAGCAATTTAAAAAAATGATCTGCTGTTTTCGTAATTACAGTTGCATCCTTCAATGTTTCTGAAATAAATAACGCTCCTTCAAGATTTGTAATAAAAAGTGATGCAACCTCATCAATATTAATCGTATTTCTGAATTCTCCATTCTCTACCCCTTGTTTAAGTAATAGAGAAACTTTCTTTTGTAATCCTGTAAAAAAAAGACCTATTTTTTCTTTTATTTGCGTGGCCTGTTTAGGACTTTGAATATAAAGAGTAATAAATGGACAGCTCCCCTTATACTCTCTCGACTGAACTCCTTGTGATAATTGCTTTAAAAACAGTTGGATACGATCTTCAACTAAAAATTGGTTCTGAGAAAGTACGTCATCAATTGCAGATTGATACATTTCAATCCAATAATCAACGACCCCTTCTAATAATACTTCCTTATTAGAAAAGTGATAATACACATTAGACTTTGAAACTTTGCTTACACGTACTAATTCATCCATACTTGTATAAGCAAACCCTTTTTCTAAAAATAATGTTGCAGCTACTTCAATCACACGTTTTTGATTCATTAATTTTACCTTTGTCATAACTAGAACTATATAGTACTAATTTAAATATTGCAAGTATTTATGTTAATTTAGAAAAAAGTTTGATAAAAAAGTTTCACTAACATTGATTTTACTGCAAAAAAATCTTATTTTGAATAAAGTTGAACTGAACCCCGAAATTGTTAATTCACTATCGTCTAATAGGGGTCACCATACATACCCATCAACTTAAGAAAAAGAAATACCCCCTGATTCAAGTTGCCTAGCGAAAAAATCACGTTTTAATAGACTTCTTTATCAAGCATACCTTTCTATAAATTACTAGATTAGCTTGATGGATATGAAGTAGTGCCCCTATAAACAAAACCCTCCAGAAACATCTAAAATTTGCCCTGTTACCCAGCGACTATCACCAGAGGCAAGGAATGCTACTGCATCTGCAATATCTTCAACTTGCCCTATTCGTCCAAACACAGATGAGTTTGTAGCAAAATTTCGTATTTCCGGATCATCTAGCAATTTTGCATTGATATCTGTCTTCGTATATCCAGGCATAATTGCATTCACTGTTATACCTCTTTCTCCAAGATGTTTAGCTAGAGGTAGTGTCATCGTATTTAATGCACCTTTACTTAAGCCGTATGCAATGGACCCTGTAAAACCAAGTCGTACTTCAGCTGATGAAATGTTAATAACGCGCCCCTCTGCTCGTAGTAACGGTAATGTTTGCTGAATTAAAAAGAATGGCGCCTTAATATTTACGGCCATAATTTCATCAAAAACTTCTTCTGTTGTATTTTCAATCGTCCCTTGTGTACCTATCCCAGCATTGTTTACTAAAATATCAATCTCTAATGTACCAACTCTTATTTGTAATTCATTCTTCAATTGTTCTACTAGCTTTTTAACACCATCAATTGAATTAAGATCAGCTTCAATTAAAAAAGCCTTTCCTCCATTAGATTCAATCTCACTAATTGTTTCATCTACAGCTGCCTTATTTCGGCCGTAGTGAATCGCAACTAATGCACCGTCGTTTGCCAATCTCATCGCAATCGCACGACCAATGCCGCGACTCGCTCCTGTTACTAACGCTACTTTCCCATCAAGATTTTTCATTTTTCCCATCCTTCCTAAATTTCCGTTTAATAAAGTGAAACTTTAATCAGCCCTCACCAATTGGGCGTTTACGGGCAGTTAATGTGAGATGAATTCTATACTTATATTTTCATACAAAAACCAATCATTTTAAATATAGATCTATAGGTAATTTAGTTCGTTCACTTATGATATTATAGTTATAATTTGCAATTTACTTTAGAAAATATAACAAGGAGGATACACAATGCAAAACGCAGTAAAACTGGATGAAATCGATCATAAAATTATGAACTTGTTATATGAAAATGCGAGAATTTCCGTTTCAGAAATCGGACGGATTATATCCATGACACAGCCTGCTGTAAAAGAACGAATTAACAAACTTGAAGATCAAGGAGTTATAGCGGCTTATCGAACGAAATTTGAGCCTTCTAAAATTAATAAAAACATTCAAGCATTCATCATGTTTAAAACGAGCCAATGCTCTGATTTTATCCAATATTGTAATGCCGCTCCTGAAGTAACAGATTTATATCGAATTAGTGGGGAGTTTAATTATATGATGAAGGTCATGAGCGATTCGATGGATTCTCTCGCTACATTTTTAGACTCTTTAATGCAATTTGGATTATCGTCTCCTTTAATTGTATTAAAGAGTGAGTTTGAGGAGAAATTGTCATTCTAATAAAGGGATACGTATTATCCTCCGCTAACAGTAAAAGTTTTTCCATTATGAGAAAAACCAACAAAATTAATGAATAGTAAACAAAAAAGAACATTGATTTTTCAATGTTCTTTTTATATCTCTACTTATTAATTAGATTGCTCTGCGAACAATGCACCTTAATTCCCTTACCCCTGATTCCTCTGCGCCTCTCTAAACTCCTCCTTCACCTTCTCTAACAGCCCTTCTTCCGTAATTAATCGATACGCTGTATTTGCTAGTGCTTTTGCCGATGTAATTAATGCTTTATCTCCAAGTTCTGAACGTGCTGCTTCTCTAAATTCATTCGTATGCGCAATTAAATCGTCTGGACCAATTTTAATGTACGGGTGAATTGTTGGTACGACTTGACTGACGTTTCCTGCGTCTGTTGAGCCGATGCCAAGTCTTTCTTTACGATTTACTTCTTCACCTAATAACTCTAGTTCTTCGGCTACGACGTCGTTATATGTTTTTATTACGAGTAGTTCATCGATTTCATTTTGGAATTGATGGATTTTTATTTTCGTACCTGTTGCTAATGCTGCTCCCTCTGCGATATTTCTTACTTTCTCTGTTACTTCCGTACATTTTTTTCTCGTTGCTGCGCGGATGAAGAACCTTGCTGCGGCGTAGTCAGGAATAATGTTAGGTGCTTTTCCGCCCTCTGTAATGACGCCATGAATTCTCACATCTGACGGAAGTTGTTGGCGAAGTGCATTAATACTGTTGTACAGCTGAATAACCGCATCTAATGCGTTAATTCCTTCTTCTGGTGAAGCTGCGGCGTGAGCTGTTTTTCCATAAAAATGAAAATCAAGTGGATCGACTGCTAGTGAAGGACTCGTTGTCGCTGTTTTTCCGCTCGGATGAATCATAAGCGCCGCATCAACATCTTTAAATAAACCTGCTTTTACATAACTCGATTTTGCGCTACCGTTTGGCCCTCCTTCTTCTGCTGGCGTTCCGAATACGACAACTTCTCCGCCGATTTCTTCAAGCGTTTCTGATAATGCAATCGCTGCCGCAACGCTAATTGTGCCAATCAAATTGTGACCACACGCATGACCGAGTCCTGGTAAAGCGTCATACTCAGCTAAAAATGCGATGACTGGTCCTTGTTTTCCTGAACTTTTTCGCGCGATAAAACCTGTTTCATGTCCAGCTATATTATGTTGCAGTTGGAATCCTGCACTTCCCAGCAATAAACTTAACGTTCTTGATGCGTAAAACTCTTGATTACCAATCTCCGGATTCGCATGAATATCGTGACTTGTTTCTATGTACTTTTCCTTATTTCTTTCAATACTCTCTTCAATTGTTTTTCTTTGTGACGTTACTCCTGTTGCTCCCATTTTTCTTCCCCCTTATATTTTCACATAAAAAAGCCTCTTTCTAAAAGATAGAAAGAGGCTTCTGCATATACAGTCAAAATGAGCTTCTTTCTTATCTTTCAAGTTACCTTGCTGGAATTGGCACAGTATTCATAAAGAATCCGCTGCCGAGGTGTCATAGGGCCAGTCCCTCAACCTCTCACGATAAGAATTTTCATAAAATTATATTAAATTACATTCATTCTAAGTTCATCCCGAGTAAAAGTCAAGGAATTCCTATCCGAATTTACCGAATATCTAAAAATCCTTTTAATACACCAATTGTTTCCGGTGCTTGCAGTCTTGCACATACGTACGGAAATTCCGTACTACCTTCAAACATCATTTGAGATGTGAGTGGTGCCCCTGCCCAAAAGATTTCATCATCGATTACGATAAACGGGAATGCTTTATTTTGTCTTTGTAACTTTACATTTTTCAATGGAACTGGTCCATCACTATACACTGTTATTTGCGCATTTGTACGCATTAACGCTTGCCATACTCGTTTGTCTACTTGCTTTGTGCTTGGAAGTGAAATTATGATTTTTCGTTTTGCAGCTAAAATATCTTTTAATAGCCCTTTCGTTTCCTCAAGATTCATTTCCATAAACCAGCGTAATCGTTTCGATATTTTTCGTTCCCACAATTGCCTTGATGTCGTACGGTCATATACATCTCCATGCCGTTCTATATGAGCTGTTAATTGTGATAACGCTTGTTTTCTCGAAAGGTTTTTACGCATATAATGGCAATCTGATAATTGAATGAACTTCCCTCTCGCCCTTGTCACTGCCACGTTGACGAGGCGATGGTTTTTGTGGTCAAAGAATAACACGCCAGGACGTTCTTGCGGATAACTATCGACTGTATCGAATATCATCATATCTCTTTCGGAACCTTGAAACTTATGAACCGTCGCCGCTAAAACTGGTATGTTTTGATATTTCGTTCTCTGCAACATTTCTCTAATGCACGTTGATAAAAAACGGGATTGTGCCCTGTAAGGTGTAACAACACCGATCGATTGAACACCATCTAACAGTCCGATTAACATCATTTGCATCGCTACTAAACCAGACATAATGTTAAATCGAGAACCAGAAGCAGCGTCCTTTAACGAAAAGGCTCCCATTAAGCTCGTATCAAATAAAACACTTGCCTCATTTGCGAACGGTTGCAATCGCGCAAGTTCCTTACGCTCTGAAACAGACGGATGGTCGTATACTCTATTTTTATAAATAAATGAGTTTGTAAACTTCGATATATCCGCATGCATACGCCTTTGTTCCTGCAACATAAAGAGGTTCGGATGTGCTTCTGATTTATTAACAGAATCAACAATCCCAGCATGATAAAACATATCTTCCCCAAGCCATTTTCGAACGAGTTCATGGTTCGCCATCGCAATTGGAGGTAACTGTAAAAAGTCCCCACAAACGACAATACGTTTTCCAAGTGAAGCAGCTAATGCAATTTGCGGAACATATGCCATACTCACTTCATCTACGACAACTAAATCAAATGTACGCTCATAAATAAGTGAATCAATGGCACATTTCGATAAAGTTGCGCCGATTACTTTCGCATTTTCAATGTATTCTTTTTCTACTTCTTTAATTTTCGCTTTTTGCTTTCGAAGATCACTTTCAATCTCTTGTATACGCTTCTTATCAGCAGAAGTCGCTTTATATGATAAAATCTTTTCACGAAGATCTTGTCGTGTTTCCTCTAAATAGAGTCTTTCTTCTCCCCATGATCCGTTCGTCGTTTCAACTAACTTCGACGTAAGTAATGTTTCATGATTTCTTATATGTTCATGTTGACTATAACCGTAACGAACAATTTCGCCAGGTGTCCATTTCTTTTTCTTCTCAATTTGCTTCGTTACTTCACTCATTAATACGTCTACTGCCGCATTACTATGAGCTAACACAAGTACCGATTTTCCTTTTTGATAATGAGCCGAAATAATACGTGATAAATTGTAAGACTTCCCTGTTCCAGGTGGTCCCCATACGTACGTTGTCGGATTGTAAAACGAACGATACGCCAATTCATTTTTCGGATTTTTCATCTTCTCAATATGTTTCGGACTGCTCGTCCCATCAACAAGACGCTTTATACGATTACGTTTTAGCTTATCTTTATGTGCCTCTTTCAATCGCTCTTGTAGTTGCTCTAACAATTGCCACGGTTCACTGTATAAAACAGCTTCTCGTATTTCACCTTGTATATAATCATTTAATTTCAGTTCTATTTCTAATCCATGTACAGATAATACTTCTCCTGTCGCTTCCTCACCATCAAACTCAATTCGAATTGGTGAACCTTCCGGTAAGCTTACTTCCGAAATAAGCTGAAATACGTATACTGTACTTTCATAATCTGTATATAAAAAACGACCGTTCATGATAGAAATTTTACTACCACCTATCGTTTTCCAATGTTTAATTTCATACGCTAATGCATAATGCCACTCTTTCATCGTTGCTGATAATGAAGGAGTTTGAGTAGGTGTATTCATCGTATAATCTCCTTCCTTCTCCCCAAACATACTTTCTCACTATACCATATAACACGCTAAAATTTGTAAGGTTTTTATCTTGCTTATTTTCTTAATTTTCAATAACATATTGTATATAATTTTCAGAAAGAAGGGATCTACATGCCAGTTAGAAGAATTGAACACATCGGTCTTATGGTCGCAAACTTAGAAACATCTATTTCATTTTATGAAGAAGTAGTTGGCTTACAGCTCATTAAACGTATGGGTCACCCGAATCCAGACTTAAAACTCGCTTTTTTAGGTGTGGAAGAATCGAAGGAAACGATACTCGAATTAATTGAAGGCTACAACTCTTCTCTTCCGGCAGAAGGAAAAGTACATCACATTTGCTTTAAAGTAGATTCATTAGAGGATGAAATCGAAAGACTAAAGAAACAAAAAGTAACCTTTTTACTTGGAGAAGAAATTGAAACATTACCAGATGGAACACGTTACATATTCTTCGCTGGTCCTGATGGAGAATGGATTGAGTTTTTTGAGACGGAGAGATAAAGTGAAACTTTAATCAACCCACAATTAGCGGGATCATAACTTTATAATCCACAAAAGGAGTAGAAACTGATGAATACAGTTTTTATTATCGTTTTTTGGGTACTTATATTATTTCCACTTCTTTATATAATCTTGATAAAGAAGTGGAATATAAAAGTAGCTGCCTTATTTATTGGAAGAATTCTATTAAGCATTTTCTATTTCATAAATGGAATGGTGTTAGGACTGCAACGAAATTGGGCAGAGCCTCCCTATGAAACAGAATGGGATTTCTTTATAAAGTCTTTACAACATGGGAAAATTAATGCACTTATACACTTGTTACTTCTAATTATTATCATTACCTTGGATCTATTCATTACATTTTATTATATTAATAAAATGAAATAGGATGTTCTCTCCTATTTCTTTTTTAATGGGTAGCGCCACATCGCTATCAAGCTAAGAATTTAAGTGTAATATCATTTAAGGGAATACTTAAGATACAAATAAAATATCTTTTCCATGTCGCATTGTTTTATTGAAGTCTATCCCGAGTTGTAGCTAGTTCAATGAGACGGTAAATTCGGAGTTCGGTGCACCAGCAAATACAACCGTTCCGTTCTCTGGTAGCTTCACTTTGTTATTGCCACTAACGACGGTAAAATTGACGCATACTCCATTCTTATCATACACCGCGAATGAACTTCCTGATGGCAACTCCACATTCATCGTTTTCCCTGCTGCCTCTTGCGGGACCGTAAACCATTTCGCATGCCCATTTTTTTGCAATGTAACTTTCGATAATTGACCTGTATCAATGGATTTTACGTTAGATTCACTGACGTATAAAAAGCTGGACATCTCCATATATTCAGTACCATCCTCTGTATAGAAATGGGCTTCCTTTGTATCCCGCCCATTCATCACAGGAATCTGAATTTGATGCGTCGCCGTATTCGGACCTGTAATTTTTTTGCCGTCCCAATACCCATCCTTGATCGTAATTTGTGTGTTAAGAGGCATTAGTTTTCCTAGATAGTTCATAGAATTAAATTTTTCGTTAACGAGGTAGAATTTGCCACCCTCGCGCTTCGCCCATGCAGCAGCTGTTTTCTTCGGTAACACATTGTTTTCTAATTTCTGGGCTAAATAGTGAGTCAGCACATTTTGCCCCAATCCCGGTGATAATTCATATGTGCTCTCTCTCAAATAAACTTTTCCATTCTTCTCAGTGACGAAGTTAAGCTTGGAAGTACCCTTCTCATTTATAAAGCTTCCATCCGCCGTATATACATATAAATGCTAGTTTAAATGTACACATTAACACTTGAATAAGCATGTACATTTTCAACAGGATTCTACATACTGACTTTGAGGTGGTTAGTGTGTATATCAAACTAGATATTCCAACGGAATTTACAATTAAAAGTCTTACAGACTTGTCTAATTTTAAAAATTTAATGGAGAACTTAAAGATGAAAATAAATAAAAGTCAACTAGCGCGAGAATTGAAGGTTGATCGACGTACCATTGATAAATACATGAATGGCTTTATACCAAAAGGAACCAAAAATAGAACATCAAAAATCGATGCCTATTATGAAGTGATTGTAGATCTTTTATCAGATGAATCTAAACAAACTTTTTACTATATGCGGGTTCTATGGCAATATCTAACGGATAATCATGGTTTGCAATGTTCCCAGTCTACTTTTCGTGCCTATATCAATAGGAAACCTGAATTCAAAAAATATTTTAAGGATGGTAAACGTATTGCTTCAAACTTACCAGGAAAGGTTCGTTATGAAACACCTCCTGCTGAACAAGCGCAATTAGATTGGAAAGAAAGCATAAAGTTTGAAACGAAAGATGGTGAAACGATATTTGTAAATGTGGCTGTACTTCTACTATCTTATTCACGCTTTAGAGTTTTCCACTTGAATATTTCAAAATCCCAAAGTGTATTACTGTCATTTATGACAGAGGCATTTGAAGCGTTTGGTGGCGTACCGAAGGTAATCGTTACAGATAATATGAAAACTGTAATGGATGAGGCTCGAACAGAACATTTTTCAGGAACAATTAATAATAAGTTTGCACAATTTGCCCAGGATTTCGGATTTAAGGTACAACCTTGTATTGCAGGACGTCCAAATACAAAAGGAAAAATAGAAGCTCCAATGAAACTTCTAGATGAAATTCATGCTTATCAAGGCAAGTTTACTTTTGAAGAATTGCATGAATTTGTACAAAGGTTATGTAAAAGAATTAATCAAACGTTTCATCAGGGAACTGGTAAGATTCCGGTGTTTGCCTTAAAACAAGAAAAGAATCTCTTACAGCCACTCCCTACGAGTACAATAAGAGATTCCTATAAGATTAAACATAAGCTTGTAAAAGTAAATGCGTCAGGAATGATATCTTACAAATCAAATCAATACTCAGTGCCAGCTGAGTATCAAGGTAAGACCGTTGGTCTACAAGTCTATGATAATCAAATATATGTTTATCATAACATGAAGTTAATTGTACAACATAAAATCAGTCAATCTAAGCTTAATTATAAAGAAGAACATTATAAAAACGCATTGGCTAAGTCACTACCAAAATATCCGAACATTGACAATTTGGCGAAACAAAATTTATCAGTAATTGGTGAGGTATATAGAAATGAAGAATAGCTATCAACAGTTAACCACAAACCTAGAGTATTTAAAATTAAAACAAATGACACAACATTTAGGGGAAGTCGTTGATTTTAGTATTAATAATCAATTGTCATTCGTGGAAGCACTGGTTAAGCTGACAAACTATGAAATTGATGTAAGAGAACAAAATATGATTCACTCTATGGTAAAAATGGGCGCATTCCCTCATAGAAAGGAGATTGATGCATTTGATTTTGAATTCCAGCCAAGTATTAATAAACAACAAATCTTAGATTTTATTTCTCTACGTTTCCTAGAACAACAAGAAAACATAGTATTTTTAGGACCTAGTGGTGTTGGTAAAACCCATTTAGCGACATCGGTAGGTATAGCAGCAGCTAAAAAACGAACAAGCACTTATTTTATTAAGTGTCATGATTTACTTCAAAATTTGAAGCGTGCAAAGCTTGAGAATCGTCTAGAATCAAGATTAAAACACTACACAAAGTATAAATTGCTTATCATCGATGAAATTGGGTATTTACCAATTGATCCGGAGGATGCAAAATTATTTTTCCAACTCATTGATATGCGTTATGAAAAACGTAGTACGATTTTAACTACAAATGTAAATTTCAAATCATGGGATGAAATCTTTCAGGACCCTAAAATAGCTAATGCCATACTAGATCGTGTATTACATCACGCTACCGTTGTTAGCATTGTAGGACAATCATACCGAATTAAAGATCATTTCAGTAAAGAAAACGATTAAATTTGTACATGCTTAAACAAGTGAAAATGTACATGATCATCTTGACATTTACAATACATATTTTTCTTCTGGTTTAGTTGGTAAAAACAGTTCTCCCTTCTTCGTAATTTCTATTTTGAAATCGCTGTAGCTATTTCCATACAATCCTGCTTTTTTTACCACGTCTTGAGGCACTTTAGCCTTGACTGGCTTGCCGAAGGATTTATCTGGTTTTATATCCTTAATTGCCCCTTTCTCTTTAAGCCTAGCTAGCAGTAATTTATTTGCCAACAGTTGATTTGTCATGCTGCTCCCGCCGGAGGACAATACAGCTGCTGCCATCTTCTGTTCTGGAAGCACGACCAATGTAGCATGTTGCAGTATCGTATCCCCACCCTTAGTCAACGCTTTTATCCCATATTCACTGAATGGGTATAGTTTCACACTATCCCAGCCAAGTCCATAGTTGAACACATTTCCGCTATCTCCCGGCCACATTCCTTTTTTATATTCTTCTTGTTCCATCGCCTTGACTGCTTTATTAGAGAGAATTTCTTTTCCCTGTCCCATAAATATTTGTGAGAATCGCACCACATCTTCTGCAGTAGAAGAGATTCCTCCCGTACCAATTAGATTCACCATTTCACTTGGTAGCTGCCCCTGGTATGTCGGAGAATACAGTCCAGCCCGCTTTTCGTCTTCCCATTTGTCTTGCGATGTTATCGTATGATTCAGTTTTAATGGCTCTGTAAACTTTTGATGTAGAAATTCAGTAAAACTCATACCGCTGACTCTTTCTACCAAGATCTCAGCCAACGTAAAACCGTCATTACAGTATACTGAGAACGCGCCAGGGTCTGCCTTCAAGTTTTGGTTGGACAATTGTTGCAACAATATATCATGAGCATAAGCATCATTATCTTTAAATAAAAATGCATTATTGAACGTCGAACCTTGCAAACCCGAGGAGTGATTCAACAGCATACGCGGTGTAATATGCTTATATCGTTTATCTTTCATTTTGAAATCAGGAATATAGCGGGCAACAGGAGCATCCAAATCAACTTTTCCTTCGTCTACCAGTTTCATAACAGCCGCAGCTGTATATACTTTACTGGTTGAACCAATTCCGTATAGAGTATCTTTGGTTAGTGGCTGTTTCCCTTCTATGTCGTTCTTACCTGTCTGCCCCGACACAATAAGTTTACCATTATCAATCAGCGCATACTGTACACTAGTCGTCTCATAGGACTCCGTGAGCAGTGCAGCGTTCTCTGCAGCAATCTTCTCCAAATCTTTGCTAGCAACTTCTTGGCTAGATACAACCGGAGTCTTACTGCTAGAAGACGCTATCGCTCCTGTTGGTAGGCTCATCGTTAGAGCTAAGGTAGCGGCTAACACTCCAGATAATTTATTTTCCATAAGAAAAATTCCTCCTTAGATAAATGATCGATTTCATCTTTTATTTGTTCAATTACAAACATCACATAAACTACTATTCTGGCTTTATCCCTACCGTCTATATTCAACAAGTAAAATACTTTTAAAAAGACCAGTATTCTCGGCTCTATCCATACTGTTCAAATTGCCGTCAACATATGCCCCTCCAGCAAAAGTATCAAATCCTGGAATAACACCTGTATGTCCCCATATCGAGACAACGTTAAGAAGTTTAATTTCATAGATTCCTAGACCATATCCATTGATTCCTCCCTTTCCTGCAGGAACTGTAGTGAGTATTTGTTTTAGTTGCTGTTCTTTCAGTAATTGCCACCAATAGAATGCTCTTATTACTAGTTTGTTTTTCGTATAAATGTATCCTATTTACCCTCCCTCTTTTACGCTTTTCTATATTTGTATCCTATACAATAAAAATTTCTTTTTTCTTATCCATTTCTTACAATTTCCTTACGTTCAAATCACTTCTATAATTAGGTAGGTTTTATTTTATAATCTCCAGGATAATAAATGCTTATATAATCACACGATTTCATAGAAGATGGATTCATAACCCTGCGCCAAATCATCATGCACATCTCTGACATTTCCTTGGGTCCCCCTCAACCTTTACAACAGTTCCAACCGGCATCAACACTTCTTCACGTTCTTATAAATAGTAATAACTAATCAACTCCTTACCTGAAAATAAATGAATATAGAAAAAGAGAGATAAGGTTAAAATACCTTTATCTCTCCTTTTCTCTCACATATTATACGAAGGATTTTTTTGTTTTGGGGTTAATCTGTTTTCTTAGCTTGATGGGCATGTAAATGTGGCAATTACTTCTTGTAAAAAAGAAACGAGAACTGAGTGAATATAAGACCATGTATATGGTTAAAGATTACTTTCTTCTTTTCCAAGCTATACAGAAAGACACCCAAGAATTATCAAAGGCTCTCCTTCGTCTGTTTAACCTCCTACAGCAAAACGGGCGAAAATCTCATAGGTATGAGAAGAAAACAGTCTTTGATATATTGGGTGTCGTTTACAATTGTACCATGTCTAATAATCAAGCGGCTTAAATCAAAAAATGAACCCCATTAGGGTTTATTTCGTATGCAAATCTTTCAATTCCCTACACCTAGCCTTTAGAAAAACGAAACAAACTCTACTATAATTGACGTTGTATGAGCTTAGCTTAATAGCGATAAGGTAGCGCCATCAAGCTAAGACTTTTAATTACTCCCAGAGCGAAAATTTTATGCATCATTGATTACTGATAATGCTGCTTTATGTAAATCATACAGACAGATAGGAGTATATAGCTCTTCTGTTATGATACACTTCAATAAAAAGGGGGGAAGAATTTTGAAAAAGTGGATTAAAATCACATCAAGCTTAGTTATTGCTATAGCAGTTGGTATTTTTACTGGTTACAAAGTCGGTACATATGCAGGTTCAGACGTTAAGGAAAAGCAGACTGAAAGAATTAAAGGGGAAGATGTAATACTTGACCTCAATTCTGATCGTCATATAATCAATGCCATGCACAAAATGACTCATCAAAAAGTATTATCTCACGAAAAGCAAGGATTTATTAAAATGACTCCAGAAAACATTGAAAAAATACGTCAAGTAATTGATGAAAGTAATAGTGGCACCTTACAACATAAAGAACAGTATCTCAAGATTTTGGTTCGTTGGTATGAAGGCGATTTCTCTCAATCGGTTGAGGAGCATAATTTATTATGGGAATGGGACAATAACAGCACTGGTAAAGCATACGAATTAGCGACACCGGAACAAGAAGAAGCATACATTCTAGAACAGGCGAAGTCTGAAAAACAATAACAAAAACGGACCTGTTATCAGGTCTTTTCTTACATTTTCTCTGTTATAACCCTTTAAAAACAGCTTAATTCATCCAACCTTCGTTATCTCTAGTTACTAATCAACAGATATGTTCATATTTTTGTAACATGTATAGACGATCATACGTGTTATGATCAACTTAGCAAATTACAAATAAATTTGCATTTCCTGTGCCCCTTACCTCCCAGTAAGGGGCGTACCCTTTTATAAATAATTATTTCAATACAACTTTTTTCACATTACTTTCACTTTAATTTCCCAAATATAAGAACTCTCATATGTTAGACTTAGTACAACCTTTTCTAAGGAACTATATGCCGATACACGAATCCTTATTTATATAGGGATTTTTTGCATAAAACATAATAAGACATAAAAGAAGAATTCAAAAAAAGAAGGAGATTATCCCCTTCTTTTTTTGAATTATGTGTCCCTCATTATTTACTATAACCACGATTCAGTTTAGTTAACTTTTCATTAATGTTAAAAATTCTTACTCTAATATCTTTAACACCAGCTTCTTGAAGTCTGCCCTTGTGCATTTCCGCATATTTTTCAGCATCTTGTTTTTCTTCAAATACATAAATGCCTCCAGCTTCTTTTGTTTCTTCATTCTCCGTCCATATTTTCCATTGGAATCCTTCTTCTTCGTTAATACTTTTTGCTAAATCCCAAAATCCTTTTTCCATTTCTTCAGCAAAAGGACCTTCAAACGGAAAATCAACTTGTAATAAATATGCCATCTTCACTCACTCCTATTTTTAATATAAAATTCATCAGGAATTCATTTGTATAAAAATCCTTCCCATTCTTTTACTGATTATGATTCGAATGATAGTAATGTCTAAATTCATATTGCTATTATTATTCAAGCACTAATTGGAGAAACACCCTATTTGTAAAATAATCACAAAACGATAGTAACTTGAACGCATAAAGTGAAACTTTAATTAGTGGGGGTTTTGTTCATCCCCCACTGATTATTAGTTGAACCAATCGGGCTTTTACGGGCGGTAGGACCCCCACCTAACTTCTTTGCTTCCGCTGAATTTTGATGTAGGGGTCCTACTGCCCGGCAAATAGCGGGATAAATAACATCATTACATTAATCTTTTTTCGGGAGTACAATTCCTTTATATAATTGAACTGTAATCAAGTAATAAATCGAGTAAATTACTACAAAAATAACAAGTGGTAACCAAATACGAAAGTACGGATCGATTAAAAGAGATCCAAACATGTTCATACCAACTAATATGTGAGTAATCCCGACAATTGCTGGAAATAAAAATATGAAGAATAACTCTTTATAGATTGATTTTGCTAATAATTCTCGGCGGACACCAATTTTACGAAGCATTTGATAACGTGCTACATCTTTTGATGCTCCCGACAGAACTTTAAACATTAAGCAACTTGCCATCATTGCTAAAAATGCAACTCCAACGAAAAACCCCATAAACATTAGTCCGCTGGAAAAATCATGACTCATAATATATTTTTGATACTTACTATCCAATTCTTCTGCTTTCACATTTTTATATTTTGCTATCTGTAATTCATCAAGTTTTTTCCATTCTTTTATGTATGATCCAAAATCATCTGTTTTCCCCATAAACACAGTACTTTCTTTACCCTTCAACCCATCGTATATGTTTTGATTTACAATTTCTATTTCATAATCAGGATACACATAATTTGGCTGGATCGTTCTGAAAGCCTGAATCCACTGTTTTGTGTCGATTTCTCCTTTAACCTGTTTTATTGAAAATACACCAATTGGTAATCCCTCTGAAACTTTTTCTATCTTCAAACCTTGTATGAAAGGGCGATTTTTCTCTACATCTTCTTTGAGATAATAAACATACCTATCATCAACTTTGTAATGATATTCAAGTTTTTCTTGAAATAAGATACCATCCAAAATTGTCTTTTCTTCCGCTGTTGGATTATGAATGACTGAATCGTAAATTCGCATTTGATCTGTCATGTTTAAGATGTTGTTTTTAAATGCCATACCACAAGCAATTCCGCCAGCACCAAGAGCTACTAAGATCGCTACTGTTGCAAGCACATTTGTTAGACTATTAATGCGGAAATTTAATTGTGCAAAAGTAAAAGCATTGAGGCCTCTTTCACTACGTTTTTTATTACTCTTTAACTTGTTTATCATAACTGGGAGAAGTGATCCAAATATAAGGTAAGTACCAACGGTTGCTGTGATTAATCCAACGGCCATTAATCCCAAAGCAATTAGCGGATTTGCATGTGACATATAGATCAATGATGCATAACCAATACCTAATAAAAGAATACCAAGGAATGCAATTACAACTGTCATTTTTCCTTTTATGGCAACACGTTCTGTTTGTTCATCTGCATGTACAAGTTGCAGTACAGAAATACGAGATAATTTAATACTATTCATAATTGCCGATAAAACAAATAGTGCAAAGAAGAAGAGGCAAGTAATAGCTATAGATGGCAGATAAAATGCTTTATACCCTTCGCCAGCAAACTCGAGTTGTTTCATTAATAGCTGACCGATACCTTCTGCAAGTCCTACACCAATTGTAATTCCAATCAAAAGAGATGTGGCACCTAATATGATTGTTTCGATAAACATAAGTAAGGTAACTTTATGCTTTTTTGCTCCTAACATCATATACATACCAAATTCTTTTTGACGAAGAGCTGATAAGAAAGAGTTTGCATATATAATATAGAAAAATGTGATAACCGCTAACAAAAAGGAACCAATTTTAAATACAGACACAATATCTCTAATAGAAGAGTTAGATTCAAGGAATGTTTTATTGGATGCTAGCGTTTGAAACATATAAAAAGTTGAAATAGAGACAATAAGACCAACAAGTAAAACAATGTAATCTTGCAACTTACTTTTTAGGCCTGACATAGAAAGCTTAAATAACATGATTGAACTTCCTTTCTTACGCTTTTTGTGTGCCTAAGTTTGCAAGCACGTCTAAAATTTCTTTATAGAATTCTTCACGGGTACCACCGCAATGAATTTCTTTATATAACTCACCATCTTGAATGAATAAAATACGCTGACAGTAACTTGCGCTGTAAGGATCATGCGTAACCATCATAATGGATACACCTTGCTCTTTATTTAAGCTTGTCATGGCATCAAGTAAACTCGTTGCATTTTTAGAATCTAGAGCTCCAGTCGGCTCGTCTCCTAAAATAATTGCAGGTTCATGAACTAACGCACGTGCTGCTGCGGAACGTTGCTTTTGTCCACCAGATACTTCAGAAGGATACTTTTGAAGTATTGCTGTAATACCTAACATATCAGCTACTTTTTCTACTTTCTTTCCAATATTACGAGATGAAACACCTTGAAGCGAAAGTGGGAGCGCAATATTTTCATATATAGATAAATTCTCTAATAAGTTAAAGTCTTGGAAAATGAATCCTAATTTTTGCGAACGGAAATCAGAAAGCTCACCTTGTTTCATTTTCGTTATATCCGTACCTGCAATTTCAACAACGCCGCCTGTCGCTTTATCTAACGTTGAAATTACATTTAATAATGTTGTTTTACCAGAACCAGATGGCCCCATAACACCGACAAACTCCCCCTCTTGAATTGAAAATGATACACCTTTTAAGGCGTGTGATTGATTCTCACCTTTTTTACCGTACAATTTTTGAATGTTTTTTACATCTACAACTGGTTTTATCATATATATCCTCCTACGTTTGTTTTTTTCTATTTCATTGCACTAAGCTACTATTTTTATTTACTACTAACAAAATAGTCATGTTGCATCCACCCTTAAGCTACAATGAAAACTTTCATTTTATCTTCTTCACTCACCTCATCACTTTGAATACAACCATGATAAACTATGAAAATTAGGAAACACCCCGTAAAATTCTTAAGATTTCTTAAGTTTTTTATAAAAAAAAGCTTATGGAAACTATAATTCCATAAGCCATTCTATTTAATTGGATGTTCAACAATAAAGGACATCCAGCCGTCTTTATATTCTGCATATATATTACCATGATGAAGTTCAACAATTCTTTTTGAGATAGCAAGCCCCAGACCATTCCCCTGGTCATCTTGTCTTGCCTTGTCACCCCTAAAAAACCTTTCAAACAATTTATTTGGATCGCTGACAGGCGGTTTCTCGACTTTATTTGATACTTTCAAAATTGCTTTGTTATCCATTAATTCAAGACATACGGATAATTCGGATGGTTTTATGCTGTACTTTATAGCATTCATAAAGAGATTTTCATATACACGTACCATTTTTTCTACATCTATGAAGATAGGTATTGTTTCTTGTGTGATTGATTTTCGAACGATTAAGCTTTCCTTTTCAAATATAGGAATGTATTCTCCAACTATTTGCTCCAACAAACCTGATAAATCAACTTCATTAAGATTTAACTTAGCATCTATGCCTGATAAACGAGTATATTCAAACAGCTCATCAATTAAATATTTCAGTCTCTGTGACTTTGAATAAGTAGTTTCAAGGTATTCCTGTAATTGTGTTTTACTGTTGTATTGCCCTCTTTTTAATAAATCTATATAGCCAATAATAGATGTTAACGGTGTGCGTAAGTCATGAGATACATTGGTGATAAGTTCATTTTTTGTACGTTCTAATCGTCTTTCTTGTTCAAATGTATTTTCCAATTCCTTGGACATATAGTTGATATTTTGAGCAAGTTGGGTCAATTCGTCCTTCCCGTTAATCCCAATAGTCAAACCTAGTTTTCCATTGGCAATATCATTCACATTATCAGAAATGAGCTTCAAATATACTAGTTTCTTTCGAACCAATATCAAAAAAATTATTATAAAGTTGAAGATTGCGAACGTGAATAAGAACAACATTACAATTCTCAATTCAAATATGCCAAAATCTTCGTGTTTTATAAATAATGGATCTATGACGTATAACAAAATGAGGATTGTTAAGCCAAATGAAATAAAAAAACTAACTGCAACAGCAGCAAGAAGTTTTATAATAATCTTATTTCTGAAACTAACTTTCTTCATATTTTATACCCAATTCCCCAAACAGTTTTAATATAAATGGGATGTTTTGAATCCTCTTCAATTTTGTCTCTTATTTTTGTAATATGCACCATAACTGTATTATCTGATTTATAAAAAACCTCTTTCCAAACTGCTTCATATATTTTTGCTACACTCAGGACAATCCCTTTGTTGCGGGCAAGTAGTTCGAGAATAGCAAACTCTTTTGGAGTTAACCTTGTTTCTTTTCCTCTTACCCATACTTGACGTGTATCTGTATTCACGGTTAAGTCACCAATTTCTAGAATGCTTTTATTATGTTCTATTGATGAATTGTATTTTTTAAATCTTCTTAATTGAGATTTTACCCTAGCGATTAATTCCAATGGGTTAAACGGCTTTGATAAATAATCGTCTGCGCCAGAGGCTAGACCCTGAATTTTGTCTATATCCTCAGATTTTGCAGATAGCATAATGATAGGCATATTGCGATCTTCCCTAATTTTTATACATGCTTCAATGCCGTCCATATTCGGCATCATAATATCTAAAATAATCAAATCAAATTCTTTTTCTTCTAACAGTTGTAAAGCTTGTATAGCATCTTCTGCCTTTTGAGTTTTTAGGCCTTCATTTTCCAGATATACAGAGATAAGATTTCTAATCTCTTTATCATCATCAACAATAAGAATTTTCGACTCCATTTTATTCCTCCACATTAAATGCAATAAGTATCCAATAAAGCATATATTTGTTGTTACTTAATTAATAAACTTAATAGAGATGGTTTCTATCTTTTTTCTTTACTTCAGACGATTCTTTGTAAAGTACACAAAAAGGCCGTCACAGTATTGTGACGGAAAAGCAGGAAAATTTCAATAACTAATTACTATTATTATTTATTTTTAGCTTTCAAGGCATCTAACGCTATTTTGGTTGCTTCTGCAATAAGCTTATCATCGTATTTAGCATCCTCTTTATCATGATTAGAAAGTATCGCAAGAACAATTGGCTTTTTATTTGGTGGCCAAATAATTGCGATATCATTTCTAGTTCCATAAGATCCCGAACCCGTCTTATCAGCTACTTCCCATCCTCCTGGAACTCCAGCACGAATTAAGTTATCTCCCGTAGTATTCCTTTTCATCCAATCTATTAATAAATCCCGTTTCTCAGTTGAAAGTACATCTCCTAGCGCAAAAGCCTGAAGACTAGTAGCTAATGCCTTTGGGGTACTAGTATCATGTACGTCTCCTGGATGCACTTCGTTTAATTCTGGTTCAAATCGTTCAGGATTTGTAACGGTATCTCCTATTTCTCTCAGTGATTTTTTGAATTCACTAGGTCCACCTAATTGTTTAAGAATAAGATTTTGTGCAGTATTATCACTATATCGAAGGGAAGCATCTGCAAGCTCTTTCAAAGTCATACCTGCATCAATATACTTTTCTGTAATTGGATTGTAATTAACAAGATCTTCACGATTATACAAAACTCTTTGATTTAGATCTTCTATTGATTTCTTTTGTAAAAGTACTCCCACAGCTAAAGCTTTGTGGGTAGATGCGTATGCAAACCGTTTATCTGATTGATAAGTAACGGTTTGATTCGTACCAGTGTCCAATGCATAAATACCGAGTTTAGCATCAAATTCTTTTTCAAGTTTAGCAAAAGAATCATTACCAGTAGTTTCTTGTTTGATTTGATTTGTTTGTTTCGTTTGTTTAGGTGATTCAGATTGAGTATTACTATCGGAACAGCCTATAAGCGTTGCACATGAAAGAAATACTACAGGTACCATCTTTTTGTAATGTAAAATGTTAAAAAACTTGTTTAAGACTATCATCCATTTTCAACCTCTTTCAAGAATATATGTTTTTACTAGGTGTTATACATACCAATACAATTAAAGAATTTATAAGATATCATTCTTCTTGTGTCTCACTTTTCATAAAATGAGCAAACTATCATGAACACCTGTTTTATACGTATACTTAATAGACAACTTAAGTAACAAGTTTGTTCCATATCAGTCCAGCTTATTAAAAATAAGAAAATCCCGTATTTAATAAAAATACGGGATTTTTATAAATGAGTTATTCACTTATTCGAAAGAAGTTCATTCGTCACATATTACTTATCTAATTAAGAAAAATTCATATACCAGCCCAAACATCTTTTCCATATCGCCCTTCATCTTGCACACGATCCAACCAATTCCTTGCTTCTTGTTCACTGACTTCATGAATCTCTTGATATGCTTGACAAAGGGTGTCTTCTACGTCAGGGGCCATTTTACTTCCATCCCCACATATATAAAGATAAGCTCCATTATCTAATAACGAAATTAAATTGATTCTATCTTGTTTTATTAAATGCTGTACATATGTTTTAGGATGTCCTTCTAGGCGAGAAAAAGCTGTGTGTAAAGAGATTAATCCATCTCTTTCATCATTTTCTAGTTCTGTACGATAGAGATAATCCTTTTCAGGATGACGACAACCAAAATATAGATGTGCTTGTCCTAAGTTAATACCTTTTTGTTTTTGAACACGACGCGCTTGTAAGAATCCACGGAATGGTGCAATTCCAGTACCTGGTCCAACCATGATAATTGGTGTTTCTGGATTTTCAGGTAATTGAAAGTTTGATTGTGGCGTTCGAATGAAACAAATAATCTCATCTTTATTATGACGCTGAGCTAAATAATTAGAAGCGACTCCTTCATATGTCCCTTCCCCACTCCATGCAGGCGCATTCACAACACCGACCGTAATGCTCAGACGATCCTGTGCAACGAGTGGAGAACTTGAAATAGAATAGTAACGCGGTTTGAGCGCCGGAAGAAGTTCTAAAAAACGTTCAAATCGGATTTCACAAGCCTCATACTTTTCAAGAAGATCCAACATTGAAATACGTTTCTTTAATATTTGTTCATGGTAAACTCCTTCTTCCAATAATGATTCCAATTCCTTTTTATGAGGAGGGCATACTGTGAATGTCACCATTTCTCGTATTTGTGCTCGAGTGGCTGCTTCTTGAACTTCTACACTATAACTAAGAAGGTCAAATAAACGAACAGGACTGTCTAAAGGTATGTGATTTACACTACGCCCACTTGCGCTCAATATGACTTGATCCTTCCCGTTTAATCCAAAGCGTTTTAAAATTCGGTTGACATTGTTCTCACTATTAATTGGCAGCACCCCAAGATGGTCTCCTTCTTGATACGTAGCGCCTTCTGGCAGGGATATCTCAATATGTCGCGTGCTTCTTTCACTACTAGATGATTGAAGTTCACGATTTTCTAGTATAGATGCATAAACTGCTTCATATGTTCGCGCGAGAGGAGATCCTCCAAGCCGACTAACAAATTGTAAACTTAATGTACTGCGTTCTTTCTCAATGTTTTTGTTAAGTTCCAATCCAAATGCCTTCATCGCATCAGACCACATACTTTGTTTCCATTGCTCGAGCTGTTCCTCGAAATCACCACTTGCATCCGCTTCTCCACGTGTAGAAAATCTTGTTGCTCCTTTTTGAGCCATTTGCTCATCAATGTATCTTGGAATTCGCTGATAGGTACTAGCCCAATTATGATCTCCACAACCAAAAACTGCGTATTGAACACCTTTTAGCTCATCCGGTTTTAATTCCTCCAACCATTGCACAAACTGCCCTGCATTGCTTGGCGGTTTTCCATTATAAGAAGAAGTTACAATAAGAACCGCTCCTTCTTTTGGCAAACTTCCAATTCGATCATTAAGAGCTACCACTTCCGTTTGAACACCTTCTAAACTAGCTGTATCTGCTAATTCTCTTGCAATACCTTCTGCTACACCTGTATCCGAGCCATACAGAACAAGAAGCGAAAGATTATCGGCTCCAATAATAGAAGGAGTCTTCTGAACTTGCTGCTTGATTTCATGTTCTTTCAGCTTCTCCTCTATAGGTGCAAGAACAGTAGGATGGCTGATAGTTTGATTTCGGGGTAGAATCCTAATCTTAAAATCACCGGGCTTTAGCGTTAATGTTTGTTTTACGTCCAGCTGATAGTCTTGATAATCGATTAATTCAAAATGTTGAAGAAGCATTCCCATTACGAGTGTGGCTTCATGAAGTGCGAACTGCATACCGATACATGCCCGTTGACCATTTCCAAATGGCTTATAAGCATGATGAGGAACCTTATCCAGCTCTTCAAATCGTTCAGGTTTGAATTCTTCCACATTGTCTCCCCATGCATCTTTATCCCTATGTAGCTGTGGAATAAGAACAGAAATACGATCTTCTCCTTTCTTAATTGGGTATTTCCCACCAATCACTGTATCTTCTTTTGCATAGAGACTAAATGCTGGAGCAGTAGGCCATAGACGTAGCGATTCATTTAAAATCATCCGGATATACTTAAGTTCCATAACTTGTTGGTATGTTGGAGTAGGATCTGTCAATACCCGATCTACTTCTTCATATGCTTTTTTCAACTTATCCGGATTTTTTAATAAAAAATAAATTGCAAAAGATAACAATCCACTTGTTGTTTCATGCCCAGCTATTAAAAAAGTGATAATTTGGAAACGAATATTTTCATCATCTAATTTTTCACCAGTTTCCGGATCCTGCACATTTAACATACGGGAAAGTAAATCATTTTCTTCCTGATTTCCATTACTTTTACGTTCAGCAATAATATTATCTACTAAAGAAAACATGGATTGAATATCATGTTGAAATTGACGTTTCGTTCTCCACATGAGTTTGTCTTCTATATCCAGTCGCTGTAATTGGTGCATCGCCTCGTCTAGAGCACGGGTCATGCTAGTGATAAAAGGATGAGATGTCTCACGATAAAAGCTATTGAATCGGTAATTAAAACCACATAGACCAATTGTATCTAATGTAAGTCGAGTCATATCCTCCGGAACATCCACATTTTCATTCGGATTCAGTCTTGCCCATTTTTGAACGAGTTGTACGGCAATATCGACCATCATGGCATGGTAATCTTTCATTGCCCGTTGACTGAATGTAGGCATCAAAATATTATGAGCTTTTTTCCAGTTAGGTTCGTGAGTCTCGCTTGTAAATAATCCGTCTCCAGCAAAGGCACGAACCTTTGCTAAAGCACCCTCTATACTTTTATCGAAACGAGTTTCGTCACAGACTTCTGCTACCAGTTCATGTCCCGAAACGACAATGATGGTATCACTTAAAGTTTGAATTCGAAAAATGGGGCCATACTCTTCCGCTAGCTTGATAAAGGATAAGGTCGGTTTATCTTTATCGATTAATGGGAGATTCCCCAGCGGTCCATATGTTTTCGGTTGAGGAATGGCAGATACTTTTTTTTCCATTAAAAACACCCTTTCAAAAAAGCATGAAATAAAGTGAAACTTTAATCAGTGGGGGTTTTGTTCATCCCCCAGTGATTATTAGTTGAACCAATCGGGCTTTTACGGGCAGTTGATCCCCCGCCTAACTTCTTTGCTTCCGCTGAATTTTGAGGTGGGGGTCTTACTGCTCGTTAATTCGGGATAAAATATCCCATTCAATAAAGAGAAGATAGCAATGAATCGCCTGGGATAAAGATATGTAATTGATTACCTTATTTTATCTTTTCCCTAACTATTCATGATTATGATATTGCTTATAAGGTTGGTGATCTAAGTTGTTTGTTGACATTAGATTTATAACTTGCAGAAAAAATACTAAATTAAAATAAAGCGTATTATTATAATATTCATCAGAAATTGAGAGCTAAAGATTGTAGCATTTGGAAAACCAGTAGTTTCTAATGTCTATTCAAACAAATACGATAAGCACGTATACTGTATCGTTAATGAAAAAGGATCTGATATAAATATCAGATCCTTTTTACTATATATAATTATTTCACTGGTTCTTTTCCAGATTTAAATACCAGCGCCTTAGCAGCAGAAATTTGCATTTCTTCATAGTCTAACTAAACAGTAAAAACTTATAGGAGTCATGATCTAAAGTTTTATTTTACTCTACCGATTTAACTTCTCAATAGCTTCCGGGCTTGTATCTACACGTTTAACGAAAAAAACTAATAGTAGTGCAACAACATTCATGCCAAGCGCTACATAGAATGAATATTGAATTCCGGATAATAAAGCCTTCTGAGTTAACATTGCCTTCGTAGCTTCTGTGAAGGTTGTTGGATCTACATCAGCCATTAGACTTTCAGCTTTTGTTTTTGTTACAGAATTCATAATCGTAACAAGAATAGCAGTACCAATTGAACCGGACACTTGTTGAGCTGTATTATTAACAGCTGTACCGTGCGGATTTAAGCGAGTTGGCAATTGATTAAGGCCATTTGTCATAAGCGGCATCATCACCATCGCCATCCCAAACATCCGCAGTGTGTAAATAAGAATAATATGTGTGTGACTAGAGTCGAGTTGCAGGTTTGCTAGCATATAAGTTGAAACGGCTGTAATGGAAAGTCCTACTATACCAAGAATACGAGGGCCATATTTATCAAATAGTTTACCTGTAATTGGTGACATAATCCCCATTATTACCGCACCTGGAAGCATCATCAGCCCAGAGCTCAGCGGTGAAATACCGCGGACGTTTTGTACATAAGCTGGTGTTAAAATCATACCCGAAAACATGGCCACTGCGTTAACAATCGCAATTACAGACGCAAGTGCAAACATTGGGTACTTGTAAACACGTAAATCCAATAACGGTTCATTCATTTTTAATTGGCGGATAATGAAAGTAATTAGGGCAATAGCGCCTATAATTAAGGTTGTTAAAACAACTTTATTCGTCCAACCGTCGGAGCTTGCAGAACTGAATCCATATAACAAACCGCCAAAACCGACAGAAGATAATAGTAATGAGAGATAATCAAGTTTTGCATTTTTGTTTTGTCTCATGACATTCTCCGATTTCCAAACCCCTAACAGTAAGCTAATGATTGCTAACGGTAAAATCATTTCAAAAAGCAAACGCCAGTCATAATATTCTACAATATAACCCGATAGTGTCGGTCCAATTGCTGGAGCTGTAATCATAACTAATCCAAAAATCCCCATCGCTGTTCCCCTTTTTTCTCTTGGAAAGCTTACTAGCATAATATTCATTAATAAAGGCCCCATGACTGAAGAACCTGCTGCTTGAACCATCCGGCCAGTAAGTAATAAACTAAAGTTCGGTGCTAAAGCCGCTAAAGCCGTACCAAGAATAAAAATCAACATAGATGTAATAAATAAGCTCCTATTGGAGAAGCGGGTTATTAAAAATGCTGAGGCCGGAATTAATATACCACTTACAAGCATATACCCTGTAGAAAGCCACTGAATCGTTGAATAATCTTTAATGTCTAAATCCTTCATTATTGATGGCAAGGCTACATTTAAAAGCGAGTTATTTAGAAATGAAACAAATGCTCCAATAAAAAGGATCACAAGCATTAAATATGGTGGTTTTCTTTTATGTAATGTTTCACTCATATATTCATTTGCCCCTTCATTATAAATTCCATTAATTCGTTTAAGTCGTTTGTATATCTGCACAAGGATACATTATCCTTGCAGTATTTTGCCAAACTCTTCGAATGGATATTCTCTTTTTAGCAATTCTATTTGCTCAACATAACATTTTAAAATCTCTTTTATTGATTAAACCTTTATAAACACGTTTGTTAACCGAAATTAAATTAGGCTGAATTTTGAGGTGGAGTTGTCTTATTGCCCACAAATAGTAGGATAAATCAACAAGACCATACACCTATTCCTTTAAATACAGGCTTGTAAATCTAGTTATGTAACCATCCATAAAAAGGAATATTACATAGGCTAAGTCTAACATTACATTTTTAAAGTGAGGGGAATAAACTTATGCACCAATATTGGTATTTGAATTCAGAGGGAAATGGAGAGCAATATAATAACCAAATCGCAATGTCATCATTATATTTACAGCCCCAAATAACTAAGGCTGAGGGAATGAATGGTCTAAAGACTCCTGAGAATTGGAGTTGTCGAGTCTATCCATTTGGTTGGGATTCACCAGCTAACTATACGGGTTTCAATCCCGAGCCCCTTCCCTTCTCTTTAGGTCAGCCAATCCATTATGCAGGGATGATGCCCCAAGGACATCCTGCTAATTGGACTCCATTACCAGGCCATGCAGGTTTTAATTTTCAAAAACCTCCCTTCCCCTGGGCTCAACCATTCAATCATACAGGGATGTTCGCACAAGGTCATCTTGCCGCTTTACTATCGCCGCCAGCCAAAGCTTTTAATTTCAATACCAATAACTGGGGTGTTTTTGGAAACCCTCTAGAATGGGGAGGACAGGTAAGTCCCATGGGGTGGGGGAATAACGGTCAACCAGGAATGTTTGGAAACTTATTGACAGTAGGAAAAGGCACCATGAATGGAATCGGAATGCTTAGTAGTCTAATCGGTATGGGAAAGTTCTTCTTTTAATTAATTAGAACAGGCGGATAGGTCCATAGCCCAAACTTAAAAACAATTTCCTTTTTCATTGATTTACTCTTCTCAAACATGCCCCCTGAGTGTATTTATTGTATAGTTCCAGTACTCCCTCCAAGTTCGTCTCCTCTCCTTTCAAATTATAAAAAACATCTATTACCTTGTATGTGATAACTTGATAGAGATGTGGTGACATCAACAAAACGCAAATTTCGTACACTAAGCAAAACGCTACAAAAAACCGGTTCCTTTACGAATGAACCGGTTTTTTGTAGTTTTTATTTATTTGAAAAGTAGTCAAATCTTTTTTCACTAGTTAACACTTTGAACACGGCCAATTTGTCCATCTTGTAATCGAACTTTAATGCCGTATGTATGTGTTTCACTATGTGTCAAAATGTCTTTCACAACACCACTTACAGTTTTGCTATAGTCATTATCTAATTGAATAACTACATGTGAACCAACTGAAATTTGTGATCTTGTTGGTTTCCCACCGGTTGCTTGTGTTGTTTTTTCTTGTTTTTGTGTTCTCTCTTGTTGTATAGACTGTTGTTGCTGAGTCTTCTGCTCTTGTTGTTTACGCTTTTCTTCTTCTACTCTTCGCTGCTCTTCTTGTTTACGCTTCTCTTCTTCTACTCTTTGCTGCTCTTCTTGTTTACACTTCTCTTCTTCTACCCTTTGCTGCTCTTCTTGTTTACGTTTTTCTTCCTCTGCTCTTTGCTGCTCTTCTTGTTTACGCTTCTCTTCTTCTACTCTTTGCTGCTCTTCTTGTTTACGCTTCTCTTCTTCTACCCTTTGCTGCTCTTCTTGTTTACGTTTTTCTTCCTCTGCTACTTTTTTATCTTCATCTATTTTTTGCTCATCCTCTGCTACTTTTAATTTTTCTTCATCACCTTTACAAGCACTTAAAGCAATTACACACAAGCTCATAAGTACACATAATAACAATTTCTTTAACATTAAAAAATCCTCCTATACATACATTACAAATTAATAACTTTCATAGCATAACAAAAATATAAGTCTTTCTTTGTCAAAATTTGTCGTAAATATTTAATTTCTACTAAAAGACTGACACTACAATAAAAGCGGAGATTATTATATCGATTCGTGCACAGGAATTACGTTCGTTTACTAGTCAAGTGAACTTAATTAATAAAATACAAAGAAAAACCTTCATCTTATGTATAAAAGGATCTTTCAATTAAAGATCCTTTTATATCGCTCATTTAACTAAATAAATTGGTTAATTGCATAACGCTCTTCTAACTTTCCTTGCGAAACTTAGCGGATCATCTACGTCTTCGATATTAACGTAAATTAAATTCGGATCATCACATAACCACTCATTGTGTATAGACGAAACGATTATTCCTTGTTTAATAATTGTAGCAACAAATCCATTGACTTCTTTTTGCAATAGCGCTACCCGGCCTAGACATAATGCCCGTCCAGTTTTATTATCTCTTGATTCGAATGAGAAGGAAGTTGTTACTCTAAAACGTTTTCCTAAGATAGTTGCTTGTATTTCATCCCGATTTATTGTAGCCACGCATTTTCCACCGGCGAACCCTTCTTGGCCACCGATAATTCTTGCAAACTGTTGACAAATTAATTCATCATGAAACGCCATACCTTTAATCATCCCCCCTTTTACTGTTAGGTTATGAATGAATACTTAGGTCTGAAACGGTAATGAATCTATTCTATTACAAAAAATATTATCGAAATCTAACGAAGTCTATTATATGGTAAGGCATTTTTAGAGAGCACAAAAAAACACCCTAAGGTGCCATCCTCCGACTTGAGAATCATATCTATGTATGGAGAAATTTAGAAAAGAGAAGGTTCTAACTATAATTTATAAAGCTATTATGCCATGAATTACATACATATTTCCTTATTTACTGGGAGCAGAATCCCGTTATATTACTTTCTGATCAGTCTCGTTAAAGCCATCCCAATAAATCCAGCCCCCATCCCTATTAGCCATCCAGCATGCGTATCGCCTAATATAGATCCCACTCCTCCGCCAAGAAACATGCAGCCAACAAATACTAATCCTCCAATTCCCCAATTCGGCCGTTCCATAATTCAATCACATCCCTTCAATAAAACATATGCTTTTAGCCATCTAAACTTTCTTGCATAGGATGGTTAATTATTTTGCTTAAGTTTAGCACTTTCAGGGAATTCATAAGATGCGAGGATTGAACCATTTGAATGAATTAAAGAAGGAGAATTTCATTTTTTCATATTATAATAACTTAAGAGTTGTGGAACAAATTCTTCTTTAATTAACCAGTTAATAGCAGTATGGATATTTGCCACTATTGAGGACTCATCCCATCGTTATCAAGCTAAGAAAAGCACCTACCCCAAAAAACGAAAATTATATGCATCATTAATTACTGTTAATGAGACGTTATGTTAACCTCACATGAAGACCCTATTCATCCAAATTTACACAAAGTTGTCCTTGCTGATGGTACAATTAAAATCATGGAGGGGTATTATGGGAATTTATTATGTAATAACACTACTTCTTATAAACGGCACTGCAATATTCTTATTTTTCTTGTCTGTTTCACCAAAAATTAAGGCTAAAAACCTATCATCGATAATGGTCTGTTTAGGGATAAATCTAATCATAAGTCCAGCGGCTTTTCTTATAGGCGGGATAGCTGATTATGCAGGAGTGGCGGCTAATTATGGAGCTTATTTTGCGGGTGAGTCGGAAACGGCCCCTCCTCTAGTTAGTCGTGCGCTTTATTTTTTTGGAGGATTTCTCTTCATTCAGGGAATACCATTTCTCATACTACTTGCAGCTTTTTGGAAGTTTGCAAGGGCAAAGAAAATAAAACAAGTATAGCAGGATGAGTGGATGCCTGTTTAGAGTAGGGATCCGCTTTTTTCTCGCTACCAATAATAGGATTTCATGTCATACAATGGAGTTAATATTAGAAAACTGTGAGGATGGTTACGTTGATAAAATTTGTAATTAGTTATGCTGCAAGTCTGTTTGCTTTTATTTTTGGATGGTTCTTGATTTCATATATTTCTCATCCTAGCTTTATCCACCCGAACGTTGTATTAGGATTCATTAAAACAATCGTCACTTATGGTAGTATACCGGCTCTTGTAGCTTGTCTCATTGGGGAAGTGTTATACAGAAAAATCAAACGATGTAGAGAATTTCAATTTGGAATTCCTGTATTTATAGGACAAGCAGTTATCTATACACTTATACCATTTCTTTTTCTTTTTCCTTTTAATTTTTCCCATTTCTTTGATTTCGTTGCACCTGTTATTATGGGGTCCTTATCTTTTTATTTAGTACGTAGAAAAATATAATTAACTTCAAGAGTGTGACAGAAAGAAGCCGGAGTGAGTAAAACCACGCTGTATAACCATACAGCGCTCAAAGAACGCATCAATTCTTGCGAAATAAACAAGAAAAAGCTCTAGGTTTAAACAAAACGAGAACAATCAAAATGACGTCGTTGCTTTTCTTGAAAGAAGAATTGAAAAGATAGAGTAAAAAGTATAGAGGGCTTGAAGAAAAAATAAGTAATTGTGTGAAAAAGGAAATATAAAGCTTACTGATTACTTCATGAAGTAATCAAATTAGGACCGTACATATTAGACATATCTAAAATGCACGGTCCTTTTGTTTACTAGTGGTTCACTTATCTAACTTAAAGATAAGTATGTGGTCTTTTTACAATTTGAATTTCTTTTTAAGCTTCTTATATTTTCTATACGAACGTCTAACAATGTTTAACATAAAATACGGTATTTTAATAGGGAAAGGAAATTTATAAATGAAAGGAAAATAAAATGTAAAATATGCCTTTTCTAGGTCTCTCCACTTACTATCTTCTTTTGTTTTTAAGAAGTCAGATACATCGACTACATACCCTCTTCCGTTTTCCATCATCACATTTTTCCCGTGAACATCACAAGGAGTTAATCCTTGTTCTCTTGCATACTCTAAAGCTTCATTGATATCAAAGATCACCTGCTTAGGAATTTTAATCCCCTTATGAATAGCATCATATAAGGTAATTTCTTTTAAACGTTTCAATACTATGAAATTTTCTCCTTTATATATAAGCTTTGAATAAGAAGGATGATTTCCGATTCTTCGGTATACTTCTGACTCTTTTTCAATTCCTTCTCCTTCTCGTGCGTAAACTTTCACTACCCAATTTTTGTATCCTTTATGCATAAATACTGCGGCATAATTACCTATCCCTAAACACTTCCAAAGTCTAGGAATATCTTTAACTACTACAGGCTCGAATTCATCCTCACTTCTAATGCTTACCTCTTTTAATAATTCGTCCTTTATCAATCTCACAAAATTGTTTATACTCATCATTTCCACTCCGGTTTTGCTAAAAGGGGGCCCACCCCATTGCCATCAACCTAAGCTTTTGAGATACCCCCCATAACGAAATTTTCACCTTTTTACAGTTATTTATGAGAATTCAGCTCATTTTTTCGTTTTGGGGAACAATCAATTTCTTAAGTTGATGGGTATGTGATAATGCTTCCATTTGAACAAATTTTCCTTTTCCATATCGATCACACATCTTTTGTAGAGTAATAGTATCAGCATATCCCAGTTTAAGAGGTTACTTACAAAATATTTAGAATTTTTTTGCGATAATCCTCCGAAATGTAATACGGACTTTAAATACTTTCATTTATAATTCTCTATTTGTCTATACTTTTCATATCGCTGTTGTATAAGCTCTTCCGAGGATGATAGTATCAATTTTTTTAGAGATGATTCGATTACAGATTCAATCATTTTTGCCTGTGATTTTATATCATTTTGTGCTCCACCTTTAATTTCAGGAATGATTTCATCAATAATTCCTAAATGTTTTAAATCTTTTGCTGAAATTTTCATATGTTCAGCAGCTTCTGGAGCATACTTAGCGTCCTTCCATAGGATAGATGCTGCTCCTTCTGGCGAAATTACCGAGTACCATGAATACTCTAACATATGGATATGGTTACCGACACTAATGCCAAGAGCTCCACCACTTGATGCCTCTCCAATTACAATACAAACAATTGGCACTTTAAGTGTAGCCATTTCAAATAGATTTCGAGCTATCGCTTCAGAAATTCCACGTTCTTCAGACCCTTTCCCTGGATAGGCGCCTATTGTATCAATAAATGTAATAATAGGGCGATTAAATTTATCAGCTTGTTTCATAAGTCTTAGCGCTTTTCTATAACCTTCTGGATGTGCCATTCCAAAATTTCTTTCTATACTTTCCTTTGTATTTCTACCTCTTTGATGACCAATAACCGTAACGGACATCCCTTTAAATTTTGCAATACCACCTATCATTGCTTTATCATCACCATATAATCGATCACCATGAAGTTCGAGAAAGTTTGTAAACAATAAAGGTATATAGTCCAATGTCGTGGGCCGGTTACGTAGCCTTGCAATTTGAACTCGTTGAAAAGGTGTAATATTAGAATAAATTTTATCTTGCATTTTATTTAAACGTTTTTCTAATACATGAATTTCTGGCGATAAATCTACATTATTTTCTTTCATAATTTTCTTTAATTCATCAAATTTCTCTTTTAATTCAATAATAGGACGTTCAAAATCCAAACTCATTTTACCCTCCAAATGTTATGATTTACCTCACTCTAATCAAAAGGCTTAGAAATAGAATCAATAAATAATTCAAAACCATCCACAACTATTTTTTGTTCTGATTCTGATAAATTATCGAGAATACTTTGATAAAATGTAATGGATTGCTCTCTTAAGCAATTAACAGTTATGTGACCTTTTTCTGTGAGGTGGAGAAAAAGTTCTCTTCTATTTTTGTAACTACTCAGCTTCTTCAAATAAAAAAACAGGCCAAATACATGTTTCCGATTCGAAAACATGAAAAGAAAATACTCCAATAAGAGAAAGAATCTAGATCAAATAGAGAATTTCTCTTATGAAGTTGTGCGATTCAAAGGAACCGTTCCGGTTTCTATAACCTGGCCTATTGCTCGTAAGACAGATTGTTTTTGTTTTTTCATGGTAGTTATAAAGCTTCGTATCTGACAAAAGGATTCTGCGCCTTTCTTACTTCGAAAAGTCCCAGACACTTTCTGTTTGACTTTCGTCATTCGAATATCCCGTTCCGCTTGATTATTGTCAAATGGAATGTCTGGATGTTCCAAGAATGCTAGAATTCTATCAGCATATTTGACGAAGCGATTCCATAAATTTTGAGCAGGCGTCTGCTTTCCTTTCTTTTTTAATTTTGCAGAAAAGACTGGTTGTTCTTTCAATATGGCTTGATAGACAGTAAACAGATTCTGTTGCTTTGCTTTTGGCAGACTTCCTTTGTATTGTTTTTTCAGCGTTAAAGCTTGCGTGAGAAATTTCTGCATCTGTTGAGCCCATTTTTGCCCCGTACTATCTATAATTCCTTGCAAATCTCGTAAGAGATGGGCATTGCATAATACATGTCGACAATCTGTATACGCATCATACGATTTCCAACCATCATGCATCGCAATTCCAGAAAAAGACGGTAAAATTCCGCCTGCATCCATTGCTTCTTTTCCGCGTTTTTGATGAATATGTTGCAAGGTCACCTCCGGTGTACTAGCGGTATGTAACCATTGTGTTTTATTTTTTACTCGCATACCGGTTTCATCAAAATGGACAACAGAAGACTGAAGGATCTTGTCTTTTACTTCTTGAAGAAAGGGCTGCAATTGAGCCGAAAAACTGTTTGTATGATTGACTAACGTTCCTTCACTAATCGAATGCCCAAAATAATCTTGAAAGAATTCTTTCGTTCGTTTCAAAGAAAGACACTGATAATGCGTTAAATAGGGAATCAGTCTTTTTATATTTGGACCATATTGAACAGGACGAGAGACAGTAGAAGGAAATTGTGATTCTTGGATAGAATGGCAATGTGGGCATTCTTTTTGTGACACTTTATGTTCTGTCACTTCTATCTGGATAGGTGGTAAATCATACACTTGGCGAATGCGGTATCCTTTTACAGGTTCTTGGTGTAAGGAAGTGTTACAACAAGTACAATGTGTAGGAGAATAGGTAATCGTATGGTCCGGAGTCGTTGTCAAATAAAGCGTATGTCCTTTGTGGCCCAACTGGCCACCGGTTTGACGATGAGACGGTTTGCGCAAACTTTTTGTAACGGGCTTACCCAAACCATCTGTAGAAGGTGGATTATGACTATTTTTGGAGTTTTTTTTTGAAGCATTTTCTAGTTCTTGTATACGTTTTTCTAACTTAGAAAATGTTTCTTCAAATAAAGAAATAACAGCTTCAGGTCCTTTTTTATATGCATCTAAAATGATTTTTCGATGGATCATCCTATTCACCTCCCTGTTTGATATACTCAGTATTTACAAATGGGAGGCATATGAAACAAGTAAAATAAAAAAAGACACCAAAAGGTGGCTGAGTAGTTACCTATTTTTTTCATTTACTTCACGATAAATAAGCCCCTTTTTTACTAACTTATCTACCAATCTACTTACAGTTGAAGTCTCTAATCTAAGTTTATTGGATAGTTGCCAAACAGTTAATTTTTCCACCTCTAGTTCCTCTAACGCCATCATTTGAGAAGTTGGTAAAGGTTTTTCAAATGGTCCATTGGGCAAATTTTGAGATTCAAAAACCCCAGTTATTATAATCATTTTCTTAATATCTGTTCTTAGTTTTAAAGCATCTTCTCTTTTCAAAAAGGTCACCCTCCTACAACTAATGTATCATACATCAATTGCATTATACATGAATATGTTTTTTTCACAAGCTTAACGTAAGCCAATATTACAACATGGACGAGATATTTCTTCTTGTTAAAATGGTATAAGTGGATTGTTTTCTAAAAATGGCAGAACATCAATTATGTATCAGGGGCCTTTATGGGGTACCGCTCATCGCAATCAGGCTAAGAAAAGTAAATACCCCCAAAAAAGAAAAAATGAGTTGAATTCTCAAAATAACTAATTGTAGAGAAAGAGAATTTTCATTTAGTGTGTACTTCAAAATAACACCATTTAAAATACCGGTTCTTATTAGAACCGGTATTTTAAATGATATTAAGCTTTAGGATTCATTAATTATAGGATGGCCTGTAGATATAACACATTCCCCTATAGTTAGGTTACTTAGATTTTTTTAATTCTTTGTTTGCTTTATCTATTAACTTAGAAGCAGCCTCTAATCTTTCAACCCCAGCATCAACTTCATTTTCTTTACCCTTATCTAAACCTTCTTGTATGATTGCCACTCCATCTTTTACATGAATCATCGCTACACCTACATTATGTTGTACTGGGTGATCTTTTTCTTTATACTCTAACTTACTTATTTTTTCCACTAACTCTAAATAAGGTTTAGATACTTCTTTTAACTCTTCTGACTTTTTCTTCATTGACTTGCTACTTTTTACAATACCGTCTATTTCCTTAGATTGTTCGGAGAAATCTTTCATTAAATATTCTAGGTTTTTACTGAAGTCTTCTTTTTTATTCTGTTTAACAGAAGCTTCCATTGCTTCATCTTTCTTAACCTTTGTCTCACATCCAACCCCAGTTAACATTAACATTGGAACTACTAAAAAAGATAAAATCTTACGTTTCATTGACATATACCCCTTTGTTTTAAAATGCTTTTTCTATTCTTTCCACTTTTATATTTGTTTCCATTTTATTTGGCACTACAAATATCGTTTATTTTACCTATTTTCCTATTGTTTCAGCAACGTCTTCAATCTCTTTTAAATATATATCGTTCACATCACTTATTCCCTCTAAATACTTGTCAAATGGTTCGTTTAAAGATAATCTCCAAAGAAGTCGTATATCCTGCGAGTGTTAGCGTAAGGACTTGAACAAATTCCCAACCATCCTCAGCATGTTCTATAATAATACGCTTATAATCTTCTTTGGGTTGCCCTTTCCATCCATCAATTTCGACTTTCACAAATTTGTAATCATACATATTCTTCCACCCCTTTTCCCTAATTGTACCATTTAGAAGAAGCGATGTATTGTACTTTTTTAACTGTATACTCTATACATATGGAGTTAACATAACGCATCATTATCAGTAGCAAGGACAAGGAGGAATCTTCCCCTTACAAGGGAACCTCCTTTCTTTGTTCTATCGACCTATGCATTTTTTTATACATTCCTATCCTGGCACGGTTTTAGGGTTCTTTTTTTTGTTGAATCAACAAAAAACTGTATTAAATCTTGCCTCCAAGGGGTCACTATATATGAACGCTACGTATTTGACTTTCTCAATGACCAACATTATTTAACGTGGTAAAATAGTATTCGGATGGGAATCCAATGTTATTAAAATTAAAGTGGTTATCAAGTCGGAGGAAGGCACCTTAGGGTGTCTTTTCTTTTTAAAATATATAAGCGCACCATCCCTTTCATAATAGAGGCCTCCCCCTCATACCTCCTTACAGGGAGAATGATAAGGCTTTTTTTATTTACCCAATTACCGAGCTCTCAAATGTTTTAAATAGTTACAATACATGTATTGCTTCAATAACATATAATCATTCTTAAGAATGTCATTAAAATGTACCAATAGATGTTAGTGCAGCAAAATAAATTGTGTTATGATGTGAGCAAATAGAAAGCTATCTAACGGAGGGATTCATATGCCGCATGTGGTGTTTCGTGGAATTACTACTGAACAATTAAAAAGCATAAGCAAGCCATTAGTAGAAGAGCTCGCAGAGATTTGTGAGTGTGGTACGGATAATTTTACGTTGGAACTACCAAGTTCTACGTTTGTATTCAATGGAGAAGAAATAGAAGCGTTTCCTCTTATTGAAGTGAAATGGTTCGAGCGTGGACAGGAAATTCGTGATCGATTTGCCAAGGCTATTACTACATATGTAATGGATTTTGGACTTCCAGAAGTAGAGGTTGTATTTACGGTTTTCACAGAATCAGCGTATTATATTAATGGGAAGCATTGTGCAAGTTAGAACTATTTGAAAGATTTTTGTAACATTTATAAGGGGTAGAACTACATTGCCATCATGCTAAGAAAAGCGAATATCCAAACACAAAACATGAAAAAACTCCTAACAAATTTCGTTAGGAGTTTTTTCAAATACGCGATATTTTTTTAATCTTCACTATTGATTTCTATTGCACCTGTTCTAGCACTAACTTTTAAACTATTTAACAGATTATCCGGTGTCTTGATTTCCACTTCATATTCAAATGTAGATTGTGCTAAGTTGTCATCTTCTAATTCGAATTCTTTTTTCACATTAATAATTTCTCCCTTTGTATGAGCTAAAGAAATTTCACGAACTTGTTTCTCTGTGTAGTTTTCGTTCTTTTTTGCATAGTTGTAACCCATACCATAATATCCACCAACAATAGCAATACCACTTACTAAAATAGCAATTACACTTATCATTATTTTCTTTTTATGTTTTAACATTTTCATCCACTCCTTAATGATTAATCATCTATTCCAAATCTTGTTTCAAGCGCATTTTCTGCTTGCTCTAATTGATCTTCCAGTATATCGTGTTCTCTTTCTTGCGCTTTATATTGTTCAATAGTTATCGTTCCAGCATGATAATCTGCTTCTAGCTGATTATCAGATAGATCTATTTTGTCATCTAATTGATCAATTTCTTTTTTTGCTGCTAAGTACGTATTTAAGTTTTCTTCCTTTGCTCCAACTGGTTTTGTGTTATTTGCCTTTTCAACGATAGATGTGACTTCGTTTTTGAAATCTTGTATTTGCTTCGTATCATTCGCAGCAGCTTGTGTTTTGATTGATTCTTTTTGTAGTTGAGCACTTTCTTTTTGCAATGTATCATTTTCCACTTTCAGTTGTTGTACTTCTGTATTGTTATCAGCTTGAGTAGAACAAGCTGTTAACAATAAACAAGAGAATGCTCCAATCAACATCCACTTTCTCATTCTGTTTCCTCCCTTTACATGTGCACCTTATCCTTGCCTTTATATTACTGAACAAACATTAAAGGAAGATTAATGTACAAAAAAATAAAATGATATAATTAAATAGTTTCTAATCTTTCTTTAATGTTTTTGAATTATAGTGATACATATTAATAAGAAGAAAAGGAGAATGGTAATGCGAGTTCTTATTGTGGAAGATGAACAAGACTTACAAAATATATTGGTAAAACGATTAAATGCTGAACATTATAGTGTCGATGCATGTGGGAATGGAGAAGATGCTTTGGATTATATAAACATGGCTACCTACGATTTGATTGTACTTGACATTATGATTCCCGGAATAGATGGCTTACAAGTATTACAAAGATTACGCGCGGACAATCATACAACTCCTGTCTTGCTTCTTACAGCTAAAGATACAATTGATGATCGCGTAACAGAACTCGACTTAGGTGCGGACGATTATTTAGTAAAGCCGTTTGCTTTTGACGAACTGTTAGCAAGAATTCGAGTGTTAATGCGAAGAAAATCAGGAAACGCATCTAATGTGTTTGAAATCGCTGACCTAGTGGTAGATTGTAATATGCATAAAGTAACAAGAGGAGATCAGGTTATCACTCTTTCCAGTAAAGAATTTGCTATTTTAGAATATATGATTCGTAATAAAGAAGTTGTGTTAACACGAGATAAAATTGAGCAACATGTGTGGAATTACGACTATGCAGGTGGCTCGAATATTATTGATGTTTACGTCCGCTATCTTCGTAAAAAAATTGATAGCCAGTTTGAAACGAAGTTAATTCATACAGTACGAGGAACTGGTTACGTATTGCGAGTAGAATCATGAAAAGACTATCAATCAAAATGAGAGTAACCCTGTGGTATACGGGGCTTATTGTAATGATTATGGCACTCGTGTTAGCTTTTATTTTAACTTCTTCAGATAAAGTTTTGCTTTTTAATATGAAAGATCAATTGAAGAGCACAGTAAAAGAAAGCATGGAAGATATCGAGTATAAGCATGGACAATTAAAGATGGACGATGATTTTGAAACCTTTGAAGATGGAGTAAATATCATCATTTATAATAAACAAGGTGAGCTGCTGGCAGGTAATAGTCCAACAAGCTTTAATAAAAAGATTTCGCTTAAATCCGATGAAATACAAACTATTACAGACGGTCATAAAGAATGGATAGTATATGATTTTCTCCATAATGCAGGCGGCGGTGAGCAAGTCTGGGTGCGTGGAATAATGACCATGAACCAATTATCATCGACGATGAATACGCTTATCGTGATAACACTCATCTCATTTCCATTACTTATTCTCATTGCGGCAGTGGGAGGATATTTTATTACGCAAAGAGCGTTTCGACCTGTGCAACAAATGAGTGATTCAGCTAGTAAAATTGGTGATGGTAACGACCTTTCGAAAAGAATTAATTTAAAAGGTTCACCGAAAGACGAAATGTATCATTTAGCACAAGCCTTTGACAAAATGTTTGAGCGATTGGAAACATCATTTGAAAGTGAAAAACAATTTACATCTGACGCATCTCATGAATTAAGAACACCAACATCTGTTATTATTTCGCAATGCGAATACGCTTTATTGCAGAGGAATAATCCGAAAGAAATGGAAGAATCGTTAGAAGTGATTTTAAAGCAATCACGTAAAATGTCCGCGCTACTCTCACAACTCTTATTATTAGCAAGAGCTGATCAAGGTAAGCATAATACGTTCCAATTTGAATGTATCAATATGAGTGAATTAACGGAAATCGTTGTAGAAGAGCTTTCATTAATGGTTCAAGAAGCTTCGATTGATATAACAACTCATATAGCGGAAGACCTGTTTATGAAAGCAGATCAAACATTGATGATGCGTTTATTAATGAATTTACTAACGAATGCGATTGCTTATAGTAAAGCGAACGGAACTGTACATGTGCAATTGTTCGGCGATGAAACCAACATAATAGGTAAAGTCTCCGATAATGGCATAGGCATCAGCGAGCAACATATTACAAAAATATGGGACCGCTTCTATCGAGTTGACGCAGCAAGAACATCTTCAAGCACCGGAAACACAGGTTTAGGATTATCGATGGTAAAATGGATTGTCGAACTACACGGAGGAGAAATTACGGTTGAAAGTGAACTAGGAGAAGGAAGTACTTTTACATTTAAACTACCAATTGAAAAACGAGAATAATTTATGAGTGTCCCTAGCTTCAGAATAAAGATTGATTCAAAAGCTCTCTTCAATCCTTATATAAAAGTAACCGATGCATTTTAATCAGCATCGATTTTATCATTTTTGACAACCTGTTCTGTTCAGTTGATATGCATATGGAAAAATATCGAAATAAAACCCCAGAAATCCAAAGGTCTCTGGGGTTTTATTATATATTTAGCTCTTTTTGCTTTTTGTTTTGTTTATGTCTATGCAGCAATTTTCGGCTTATGAGAGAAATCAGTAATAAAATCAGTATTAGTACGAAAAGTTGCATAAATGATAAATCAAAATATTTAGCACCTGTAACGATTAACAGTGTAGAAATCGTACCTTTTATAATGAAAAAAATAATAATCCATAATCCGCCTTTTTTCCAGTTCATTTTTATATTACCCTTTCCTACTTTTAAATTCTTAAATGGGACACCTTATTAGAAATCTATTATATTAATAAAAAAATCATGTCTAATTAAATGCAACGATTCTATATTAAGTGAAAATGATATTCAATGTCAATTTTATTGACTATTTGAATACTTGTTTCTTCATCTCAATCACTTTCTACTTTGGTTCTTAGAAGCAATGAACTCTTGTTTTCAAACAAAAACACCTCCATTGAAATTGCACACTTAGTATGCAATTTCACGAGGTGTATTTTCATGTACCATCAGGTAAGATTTCCTGCTTTATTTATTTCTTGATACGCAGCTATTTTCTAGTACACAATAACTGGATCATATGTGTTCAAACTATCATACACAGTTTTTGCAACGTTAGGAAGAAGGTTTACACACCCGCCTGATCCTCCTGTTAAATAAGCATTATTTCCCCAGTCTTTTCGCCAGCCTGCATCATGGAATCCTTGACCGCTATTTGTGAATGGAACCCAGTAATCTACTTTAACTGCATAATCAGCTTTACCTACTGCGCTTCCTTTAAGCGTGTATGGTGTTCGTTTATATAGAACGTACCACACACCTGGTGATGTATCTTCACTCGTGCTATGTTTACCAGTTACTACATTTGTTGTGACAACTAATTTCCCATCTTTATAAATCCAAATTTGTTGATTTGCAATGGAAACTTCTGCATATGTGTCTCCGATGCCATTATTCGATGTTGTTTTATAGCCGATTCCTTCCTTCTCCCAACCATTCCCGTGAATATTAGAAGCAGAAAGCGATTTTTCGCCTTTCTCAAAGGCTTCTTGAACTTGTTTTGTTTCTTTTTCCACATCTAGTGCCCAGCCGTATCCTTGTCCTTTTACTGATATAACCGAACCAGAATGTGTTTTAAAAGCGAAGTCTTTATGTAATGTAGATTTAGCCTTATTAATTTCAGCAACCTTATTCTTAATGTCGCTCGCATCGATTGTTACTTTCATATCCTTTGACATAGTAGCATTTTGAATTAAATCTTTCGCTTTTAATGAATACACTTCATCCTGCACTTTATAATCAACAGACTGCGTAAGAAGATTTTGTAATGCTTCCTCTTCTTTTTTAATAATCGGATTGTCTTCTTTAATAGGCTGTATGTATGCAGACTTTAGATGAATTTCGCTTTTATGCTTCTGCTTGTCGTAATCTTTTAATAGATTCGTAACGTCATACTGTTTTCCATCAACGCTCTTCGCAATAACAACTTTTCCTTGTTCGAGCTTAGCCATAGCATCTTGAGGTGCTTTTAATTTTTCATTTATAGAGACAAGCTTTTCTTCTACAAGTTTTTTCATCGTTTCACTACGATACTGATCCGCTTCTTTCGGTAGCAATGAATAATCTTTTTCCTTTGTGGAAGGGAAAAATGTCCACTGACTTTTTAATAGTTTCTTAACTTGTGGCAAGTCTTTTTCCGTCAGTTCCGTTTTTGTATCTTGTTCATCTAAAATTTGTTGTTGATCAATATAGACTTTGTTTGCTAGTCCAGATGTTTTTAATTCCTGTATTGCCTGATCAGCGCTCAAACCACCGACTTTTGTATCGTTAATCGTAACATTCGAATTGAAGTGAGTTGCTTGATAATAGCTCATTCCTCCAATAAGAAGTGCAATGAAACCGCCACCCGCTGCGATTAGCTTCCAATTTGTAAAACGTTTTTTTGATCTTACCCGTTTTTTCTCAACTTCTTCAACAGATTCATTTACTATATTGTTATTCATCAATCTTTCCCCCGTATACATAAACGTCAATTGATTTAAACCAAAACCATTGATTAGTGTACCTTATTTTTCCTGAAATTTCATTATTTTTAACCAAGTTTTATTCCATTTAATCGATTAAAGTTAGATTTTTTAATAGAAAGATATATAAAGATGGTAGATAAAGTGAAAAAGACCACACCAATCGAGTTATTATGAGCCCTCACATTCACTGAATTTTGAAGGGCGATACTCTCTATAAACATTTTAACCTAGTAAAATAATTTTTAGAAGGTTAAAGTTAGAGGCAGGCACATTAGAATGTCTTTTATTTATGAAAAATATCCACAAAAAAAGGACTACATGTAGACTCTTTTTTGTGAATATTTTAATGTCGCATTTTTTATAAATTCAAATGCAAACTATTCTTCCCGCTTTTCACCAGATTTCACAACCTCTACTATCAGCCTAACGAATTTCACCTTATGACCTTTATCATCAACAATTTCAAGTTTCTTAAAACTATTAAATATGTTTGTACCACGCTTTGTTGATACGTTTAATCTTTACAGATGTTGAAGTTTTAGACTCATTCTTTGGTGTAATCCTATTATTAGAACATCCTGCAATGGTGAGACAGCATGTAGCCAATAAAACTAATAATATTAACTTCTTCAAATAGCCACTCCTATATAAGGAAAATATTATATCGAGAAAATTAAACATAACATCGAATCTTTGTAAAAACAATATATTTCCTAGTATTATTATTCAATAGCGGATTAATGGAAACCTTAAGGTTCATTAATCTGCTTATAAGCGGAGAACCTCATGCTCATCAGGTCAATGTCCAATTTTCATTTTATCCGATTCTCAATATTTATTCCAATATAAAAAGATAGCTATTTTTGTTGAATACTAATTATCTCCAAAATGAAAAATACGAGCTGAGTTCCTATAACCCTATATACTTTTATTCAACTAGTTTCTCCCCTGTAACAACCTGAAACAAAGTGGCTGCATGTTTCCCTTCTAATTGAGCGTACCGATTATCCCCCGCCTTGATTTCTATTTTATCCTTATTAGGGCTTACCCAAATTTGATACAACACAGCTTTCGCCTCTATTTTCGGATTTTTAAATTGAAAAATAAAGTGATAATCAGCTAGACGAGACATTTCCACTTTTTTATCTTCAAAAGTAGTATCATTTAATATTTTCTTTACTTGCAACACTTCGTTATTATCTTTCACTACCTTAAGATCTTTATATTCATTATCACCAATATGTTTTTGCACTTGGATTCTTTGATCTTCATTTCCTACTATATTTGAACAACCGGTTATTATGAGTATACAGATTGCAATAAAGACTAGAGACCAATTTCTAATTTTCATATTAATACCCTCTTTTCAATACAAAATATTTTAATTTGTAAAATAAAGGTAATTAATTTAAACTTAAAAATATAAATAATAATGAGAAAGGAGTATCGTTCCATGCAGTTACAAACATACACTTGGAAAAGTTATACGTTTCTCATTATAAGTATATTCGTTACTATTAATCTCTTTCTCTTCTCACCTATTTTAGACAGAGTTGGAGTAGAATATGTCGTGCCTTTCGCCTATTTCATATTAGCTTCCGCTGTTATAGCAATAATATTAGCGGTTATCTCTTTTTGTAGCCGAGCTGAGAAGAAAATTTTAGCCATTATCGGTTTATGTTTTACTCTATTTAACACAGCGATTATTTTATTTTTCCTTTGGTTTGGTTACCATTTCACTTAATTGAAATATAAATAAACTCCATAAGCCACAAATAAAATTAGTAACATAGAAATGCTAAGTACCGTATATATGGTCCATTTTACATTTGAACTCATATACTCCATCCTCTCACTCCCATTAATTCCAGTATATAACAAAAAGCATTGGATACCCAATGCTTTTTTACACTTACGCAAATAAAGATGTATTCGCATATAACGCTGGTGAACCACCTGAATGTACGAATAAAATGTTGTCTTCTTTATTAAATGTACCTTTTTTAATTAAGTCGATTAATCCCGCTACCGCTTTACCTGTATACACTGGATCGAGTAAAATACCTTCTGTTTTCGCAAGTAATTGAACTGCTTCCACCATTTCTGGCGTTGGTAACGCGTAACCCGGTCCTACATATTCATCAAAGCATGTAACAGCTTCGCGCGGGATAAAGTTCGGAATACCAACGTGAGCTGACGTTTCCTCTACAAGTTTTGCTACTTTCTCTTCTTGTTCTGCTTTTCCTCTACTTACGTTGATTCCGATTACAGGAATGTGACTTTGTGTTCCAGCAAAACCAGTAATTAAACCAGCGTGCATACCAGCACTACCACTTACACAAACAACTGTACTGAAATCAATTCCTTGGTCAAATGATTGTGCCATAATTTCTTGCGCACAAGCAACGTATCCCATTGCACCAGTAGGATTTGATCCACCAACTGGTATGACATATGGTGTATTACCTTTTTCACTTACTTCTTTCGCTACTTTATGCATCTCTTCCATAAGATCTGCTCCGTTTGGTACAACAATTACATTTTCAGCACCTAGTAAATGATATAAGAAATAGTTTCCGTTAAAGTCTGGCTTCTCTTCTGGCTCAAGCCCTTCTTCTAATACAAGAATACATTTCATTTTTTCTTTTACCGCAGCTGCAAGTGTTAGCCGGCAATGATTTGACTGAATACTACCAGCTGTAATTAACGTATCTGCACCTTTTGCCTGTGCATCCGCAACTAGAAACTCTAACTTTCTCGTCTTATTACCACCAGCTGTTAAACCAAGTAAATCATCTCGTTTAAAATAAATAGTCGGCCCACCAAGTGCTTCAGAAAAATTGTTTAATTTTTCAATTGGAGTATATGACTCTGTATATTTTTTTCTCGGGAATTTAGCTAAATTCATTAATAACGCTCCTTTTGTACTTCTTTCACAATGTATGTAACGATACTATTATTACATGTAAAAATGATGAAGTCATCTTTCTGGTGGAAAAATGTATTGGAATTCGTTTTTTGTGAATGGAATTGTATTAATAATTTTAACTTCAATACGGTACGTGAAATTACATTAATGATTTTAACCTAATTACGGTACATGAAATTTATATCGACGATTTTTCAAATATATCGTTCATAACTTGAAATATATCAGCGATTTTTTCAATATATCGACGATTCGACATGAGATATCGACTTGCCGACAAAAAGTGACAAAACAAAAAGAGCCCACTCATTCAAAAGTAGGCCCTTACTAATCACTTATTTGCCGAAAATCGAAGAAGCTGTGTTAATCCTGGCTCTAAATTCATTTCGCCTTTATGACGTACGTGTACAATTTTGTCCCCATCAAATTTTGGTGGGTTTCCTGGATTATACGTATTCCACTCACTCGTTCCCTCTACAGAGTACTCCATATACTCCGTTGCACCGACGATTACATTTTTACTATCATCAGCGGTTACATTTGGTGCCATTTGTGCAACTTTTGCATTACTAATTAATAATTTTTTTATCTCCTTATCACGTTTGTAATCATAGGCTGTCAACATCACATCGCTACCATATGCTTTCACTTGTAACCCTTGTTTAAATGAATAGCCATCAGGAGCAGTCTTCTCTCCGCCATTTGGTCCAGCCGACATCCATCCAGTTTCAATACCGCCCGTATTTACAACTGTAAATCCTTTTTCATCTCCGCCTGCAATTTTCTTTTTTCCAGCCCAGTCCGGTAAGTTTAAATCCCAATGCGTATGACTCGTGAAGAAAACAACTTGCGGGTAATCTTTTAATATATCGTACAATTTATCCACGTTTAAATAGTCATTTAAATACGGTGATTGTCTTGATCCAGATACTGTATCCGGTAAAACGTGATGAGAGAAAATGAAAATGGGCTTATTTTTATCTTTTTGGCTATATTCTTCTAAATTTTGTTTTAACCAACCTAATTGCTCATCACTCATAAATACTTCATCCCACATTTTTGAATCGTGGTATTTCATATATTTTTCAGTTCCTAAAAATAAAAGCGGATAACCGTCTAATTCTTTTTTATGATATACCTTTTCTTGCCCGCTAAATTGTAAGTAGCGGTTAAATAGCGTTTCTTCCGTTACACCATTTGGCCATGTACTTTGAGAGAGCTTCCCATCAGCTGTCCATTTACCAGCGTAAAACTCATGATTCCCAACAGTTGACCATACATTCTCTGGATGCTTATTTTTGTTTAGCACACGCTTTACATCATCATATTGTGACTGCTGTCCAGTTGGCGTTATATCCCCATTCATAATAAGCGCTCTAGAAAGTGGTGTCACTTTGTCCATATCTTTTAATACGTGATCAAAATCCCCTAAATCCCCTTGAATGTCACTAATAACATTAAAAGTTGTAGCTGATTTTCGGGTTTGCTCTTTCCCTTCCGCATGTGCTGAAAATGTCGGTAATAATGCCGCCATAACAGCTAATGAAGCAACTGCCTTTTTCATACAAATTCTCCCCCTAATAATTGAATGTATAAACTGACATGTTCTGCTTTCTCTTAGTTGCTTGTCCAATTCACATTATAGGGAGGGATTGTAAAGGTTGATTGGGTAAAAAATTAAGAGTTTTTTAAGGGGTTTTGTCTTTTTTACACGTCTTATATAACAATTCGTACTAATTTTTCTATTAACCTATTAATGTTAACTGAATGTAAAATTATGCGAAAAATCACTTAATTCAATGCGTTGTATTTTAATTTGCTTTACATCATTGTAACAAGAAGAATAAGATGGCCTAAACGGTCACTTATAGGTAAAGTGACAATCGTTTCAATAAAGCACTTTACCCCTTCAAATTTTCTTCATTTAATCCGAACAACTCTTGTAAAATAAACCGTCCATCTTTTCTTATCAGTACATCATCAAACCAAATTTCACCGCCGCCATACTCTGGCCTTTGAATGTTTACTAAATCCCAATGTATCGCTGATTTATTCCCGTTGTCTGCACCTTGTAGCGAATCTCCAATTGCTATATGATAACTACCGTTTATTTTTTCATCAAATAACGTATTATTCATCGGGTGTAATATATAGGGATTAAACGCCAGTGCAAATTCTCCAATATATCTTGCTCCCTCATCCGTATCAAGAATTCGATTTATTCGTTCTGTATCATTTGCATATGCCTCTATTATTTTCCCATGCTTCATATGTAACTTTATATTTCGAAATGCATAACCTTGTTGAACAGATACTGTGTTACATGTTATTACTCCATTTACAGAATCTTTGACAGGTGCTGTATATATTTCGCCATCCGGAATATTATCCGTGCCATCCCCCTTTAAAACGCCTATTCCTTCAATGGAAAACTCCAAATCCGTTCCTTCTCCAATAATCCTCACTCGTTTTGTCTTTTCCATTAATTCTTTTAATGGCTCCATTGCTTTGGACATTTTATTATAATCTAGCGTACATACATCAAAATAAAATTTTTCATAAGCCTCAGTACTCATATTCGCTTCTTGTGCAGATGCTGCATTCGGAATTCGCGTTGTCACCCATCTCGTTTTATACACTGCTTCACTATGCGTTTTTCCAAATACCTTTTGATATAATTTCATTTTTTCTGCTGGTACATCTGCTAATTCATATGCATTTCTAGGGCTTCGGAGATTAATATACACTTGCATCTTACTTAATCGGTAACACTCCCCATCTGCTAACAACTTAAATTGTTCTTCAGATCCTGACAAAATTAATTGCCTCGTTACAGACACATCGCGCATTGATACATGCGCATATCCACCTGCTTTTTCTACGGACTTAATAATTTCACGAACGACTGCGGGATCTATTTCTGTAACACTTTGGATCAACACTTGATCACCAGGCTGTACTTTCGTAGAATGATTGACTAGTATATCTGCTAATTTCGATAATCTCTGCTTCACTACACCTCTCACCCTTTCATTTCCGTTTCAAAAACTGAAAAAAGAGAACTACTCTTCAAGCACTTCTCTCTTTCATCCAAACGATAAATATAAAATAAATTATTAAAAATATACTATATAAACTCCATAACGTAGGTATTGCAGCTACACTTAAATAAAGAGTTCCTAGTAACAAGCAATCTTAAAAGTTTTTTTGTTTAAAAGCGATGTTTTTTTGCCATCGGTTCTATATATGTATTTAATATCAACATTAATACTTTCCATACCTTTTGTTGACTAGGGGGTAGATGATCGTTATATACATAACTGTATTCAATCTGCTGTGTTGCACCACGATTTCGTTTGAACTCTCCAGCCCCAGCACTACAATGGCAAATTAAATTCTTTTCGATAGAATCCATTGTAATAAGGAGAGAAAGTATACGGTATAAACCTTGTTGCTGGTCAGAGTTTGTATTATAGCCAAGGATCGGCGTTGTCATAACTCCATCCCGAATAAAATAAGCAATAACACCATCAATTGTATCCCCTTTTTTTATGGCCTTTATCTCAAATAAACGATGCTGAAGAGCATTCCATAAATAAGCGGGTGTAAACATTGGGTTATGGGCGGAATATTTTTCGATATATAGTTGGTTGTATAAATGGGAAATTTGTAAAATATCCTCCTTTGTTAATTCTTCATTCGTAATGATTTCATAATTGCTTTTCTCTAATAAGCTTTTATCGTTTAATAAGTCTTTTCGTTTTTTTCGATTCATTTTTTTATAGTGTTTCGGATCAAATAAGTATATAGAACGAGACATAATTTTCTTGTAACCTACTGTAGATAGTGCTTCTGTCGTTACGGGATATAATTCGTTATTTAAAGAGCGAAATAGAATTGTATGCTCTGGAAATTTCTCAACAAATAGATTTGTTATTTGTTCGATTTGTTGTTCGTTGATAGAGTGATAAAGGTTTGTTGAAAGCATCCAATTATTTACGACTATTACTTTATTAATATTCGTTCGTCGTAGCCAACTTCCCATAAGATGAATCGGATAGGTTAATAGCTTCTCTAGCCATGGTTTTTTCAACTCCCATAGCTCTTCTAACGCATAAGATACGTAATGTGTATAAGGAGAACATACATATGAATTTTCGAACTCTGCGTTATTAAGAGTAACTGGCAAGATGAGATCATCGATTTCTAATAGAAAGAGCTCCGTGTTAACATTTTCGATACATGCTGTAACGCCCTTTTGAAAAAGAGGCAGGAAACTATCTCGCACATATGCCCCATCTTTTTTGGATTCCCAATCAATGCTATGCAAGGAATGAACATCATGTAACTGAATCATTTATGCTCACCACGCCTTACAAGACTCTCTATTCTTTTTAATTTTTTATCATATACTTGAATATCGTAATGTGAAAAGGAGAACTGTGGTATCGCACACTTTTTAGTAGACCATAGTGTATGTAACTCTTTCATTACATTTGATTGACATAATTCCAGATTTTCAGGTAGTGCTTTAAGTTTAATTTCAATTTTGTCTACGCTTTGTTGTATTACTTTAAATTCTTGAATGTCACTAGATGCAAACAAAATTGCTCTTCTAATGAAATCTGGAAAAATAGATATTTCTTTATTATCCAATTCACTTATTCCAATAAATATATCGTCACATCGACCATCAATTCGTTCTAACGCTAAGAATGGTGAGCCACAGCTACACGGCTTTTTTTTCTCAATTAATATGTCATTGAGACGATATCGTATAATCGGCTGTGTTTTCCTCATGAAATCAGTAATAATAGGAACGAATATCCCCTTCTCTTGATCTAAGTATTCTTTTTCAATATGAACGAGATCTTCATTAATGTGTAACGTCCCCTCCTTGCAGGTGGTAGCAAGAAAACCTTCTGTACATTGGTAAACTTGGTGTACTGTCTGCTTAAAAGTTGCACAAATAAACTCTCTATCAATATCTTCAAGCACTTCTGCTACAGAGATAATTTTTTGAGGACAAATCGTAATGAGTCCTTCTTGCTGCCAGTAAGCGATTTTCCGTAACATAGACGGAGGTGCAATTAAAATAGATGGCTGTATTTCATTTAATCGCGTGATATGTTGCTGAAACGAATCTAGTAAATCCAAAAAATGAAATGAGATTCGCTTATTTTTTGTCGCTTCATATAAATTGCTATTTGCACGTAAGAAAAAAGCAATCGTGTGTTTATGTAGAATGCTAGAAGGAAGCACCTTTCCAATAATCGAGCCAGCCCACAACGTTTGTTCTTCCTCAGAAACGAGAAAAACCCCACGATTTCCACTAGTTCCTGATGATAAACCAACAGTTATATTACGAATGGTTGGGGAGAAATTCCGGGTCTTTTCTGCTTCAAATGCTACATGAAACGCTTCTTCCTTTGAAATATGGGCTGTATTTAATGTATCAAAATGTTCCATCATTACTTCTTTATCAATAATAGGGAGTGCAGACAAATCCCCCTTTTGAATTTCATTTAAAAAAGGCGTATATAACTGGCGATAAAACGGAGACGCCTCTATCGTGAACAAAAGATGTTTTTCTATTTGTTGTTTATGAAACTGTTCCAACTGTTTACGATTTGAAAATCTCGAGCCATATTTTGTTTTCAAGTATTGCTTGAGAATTCGTAGTTTATTCATAGTACACCCCTGATTTAATTTTATCCCATGTATGTTCACAATGAGTTGGTACAATTTCAATCTCAGGTGATGTTTGTGATAAATGGTGTAACTTCTCAATATTCTTTCGGTAAGATTTTGGATCGCTAGTTAAAAGGTTGGCAACCTTACTAGGAAATACAAGGTTTTGATACGTTTTACTTAGCCACACTGCGTCTGCACAAAGAAAGACAATTTTTCCACTCTGTAAATGGACGAATATACCAAATTGTCCCGTTGCATGTCCTGTTAAGTCAACAGCAAATAATGAGCCATCATCAAATACATCATACCCCTCTTCAAACTTTCCATATGTAGAAGGTAAGTTAAGGGATGGAGTTTGATCAATGAATGACATTCTTTTCTCTAAATCCATCGGCAGTGTATCTTTTAGACACCCTTTTAATAGAGCACCAAATTTACTTCTCTTTTTAATATCCTCATAAGCTTTTGCGAAGGTTAATATTTTCGCTTTTGGAAAGTCAGGTAAACCAGCTGTATGATCGCCATGAAAATGAGATAGAATAATATATTTAATTTCTTCTGGCTGAATACCATCAAGAAAAAGTTGCTCTTTAATAGATTGCTCTTCCGTGAAATGAACAGGCGTAAGTTTTGCATATACAGAGTAAGGGAATTTTTTTGTCGCCTCTTTAAAATGTCCCGCATATCCAGTATCAAATAAAATATATCCTAATACTGGATGCTCGAGTAACCCTACTGTAGCAGGAAAGCATATTTGTTTCCAACTGCCCTTGGAGTATGCAATTTTTTCTGGATGTGTGCAATATCCTGTATCATATAGCTTTAAAGATTTGATTTTCATTGTATTTTCCACCAGTCTACAAATTTTGTAATTCCTTCTTCTATACTGATCTTTGGAGCATATCCTAGTTCTTCTTTAGCTTTATCAATATTTAATGTCTGGCTTTTTGAAAGGACACTAACAGTATATTTTGTGAGAATAGGTTCTTTTCCGAATAAAATAGTTTTTGAGATTCCTTCTAGTATAGCAGCTAGTGAAAAAGCGGTTTTGTAGGAAATTTTTTTATATTTTACTTCCTTATCAAGACGCTTCATTACATTTTCTATAACCTCATATAAATTTACACGCTCGTCATTTGTTATATTGTACTTTTGCCCTAATGTATGTTTTGGGGAATGCATACAAAGAAGTAAAGCATCTACAACATTCTCAACATACGTAATATCAACAAGAACATCTTCAGTACCAATTCTCGGTAAAGCACCCTTTTCACATACTTTAATAAGACGCGGAAGAATCGCATTATCTCCTGGTCCGAATAAAGCGCGCGGGCGTATTGTGATAACTGGTAAACCATGCGCGAAAGCTTGATCAATAGCTTGTTCAGCCATGTGCTTCGTTGTTGCATAATGATTTACAAATGTATCAGGAAGTTTCGCGTTTTCAACTACATTTTGTCGCTCATCATAATAGAAATAAATACTTGGTGTTGATACGTGGATCAGGCGTTTTATACCGTACTTTTGACATCCCTCGATAATATGTTTCGTTCCTAACACATTCGCATTATAAAAATCTTCATATTTGCCCCAAGGGGAAGAAAGTGCGCCGCTATGAAAGATGTAATCTTTACCTTTACAAACTTGTAGCACACGATCCCTGTCTTCAAGAGGACAATGAACAAACTCAATTCCATTTTGTTCTAATACCTTACCAATTGTTTTATTTCTCCCCGTTGCCGTTACTTCATGGCCCATATTTTTCAGTCGAAAGGCGAGTTTTTGTCCTAGAAATCCCGTTCCACCAGTTACTAGCATTTTCATAAATCTTCACCATCCCACGATATGTCATATGTTGTTTGCTCTAAAATAGTCCGTTCCTGTTTATAACTTTCACGCCACAATTTATACATGCTAAAAAACTGATAAAAAAATGGTTTCCAATCATTGTGACGATAAACGATATCTGGATAAGAGCATAAAACTTTTAACCATTGCTTACGTTTTTGTTTACTTTTTAAATAAGGAGATCCATATAAAAGCATTGCTAACCGAATTGCACACTCCGAATTTTGTTTTGGAATGAGTGTATTGTTTACCATTTCATGAAAGAAGGCCGGCAATATTTCCTCATCGAATAAATGTAATCCACTTGTAGTACGTGGATTACATTCAATCGGAATCACATCTCCAGCCTCTGTAACGATAAAATCAAAAGCAATTTGTCCTGAGAAATTTAGCTCTTTTACAATATGTCTCACAAACTGATCAATTTTAGGTTGATTCATATGCTGAAACGCAATGGTAGCACCTAAGCCTGCCGTAAATTCCGTTTTATACGTAGCGTGAGCTAATACTTCCCCAGATTGTGCGATACTGTAAGAACAATGCTGCGTCCCTCCTATAAACTCTTGCATAATATAATTCGACTTATCTATCATGCTTTCTTTTAGAGCATCCTCTTTTGTAATAAATTCCACTTTATCAGAAAACCGGGAAAAAATCGGTTTTCGTACAAAAGGAGTATGAGCTGGCGTTTTATGCATCATTGAACGTATCGCTTCTTCATCATCTATTCTATATGTTGCAGGTACTTTCCACCCTAAATTCGCTACGAACTGAATAAATTCCCACTTATTATGCAGTAATGATAGCTTTTGAAAATCATCTACTAATACATGGCAAAATGCGCTTAATTCTTCTCTATATTTAGATATATAAAACACTTCTTCACAAGTAGGAATAAGCAAATCCACATTGTGACGTTTAATAATGGATAGTAGCGCACGGATACTTTCTTTTGTTTTCCACTTTGGAGAAGGAATTTCATAAAAGTAATCCGTACTCTTTGAAACTTTACTTAATGGATACGGAATACTATCTGCAATAATAACGGTATGTCCAGCGTTATTAAACAGTCTGCATACATGCAGAGTTGCTGGTGCACGTGCCCCTGTAATTAATACTGTTTTCTTAGTATTCAAGAAGGATGCCCCCGATTGAAAGTCCTGCAGAAGTACCTAATAGTAGTATTTTATTTCCACGTTGCACTTTCTTTTGCTTAATCGCCTCGAAAAGAGCGACTGGAATAGATGCGGAAATCATATTACCGTAGTCTTCAAAAATGGTCATAAAGCGCTCTTCATCAACACCTAATTTTTTACGAATGAGTCTCATAGCTGGTCCACTTGCTTGGTGAGGAACAATTAAATCAATATCGGCTAGAGTATAACCAGTATCCATAAGTAGCTTGTCAATAAACTTCAACAAATACTTAGAAGATAGTTTAAAAATGGCTCTTCCATTCATATCGAACAAGAAGTCTTCTTTTCGTTCCTCACTATACTCGCGAGGATGAATCATCGTTCCACCGCCACGAATTTCTGATAAATGCGCACCAGAGCTATATGTTTCCATATGGGAAGCAATAATAGAAGATGTATGATCGCCTTTTGTTATGACAACAGCTGCCGCACCGTCACCGAATAAAATGCTGCTTTCATTTTGTCCCCAATTTAATCCGACAGAAGAAATTTCAGAAGAAATGATAACAACATTTTTGTATCTCCCGCATTCCATTGCGTACGAAATTGTATCAAGTGCTGTTATGAAACTTAGACATGTTGAATTGATATCAAAACATGGAATACCAGAATGCTGTAGCCCGAGCTGTTCTTGAATAAGTGATGCAGTTGAAGGGATCGCCTGTTGAATCGTTCCGCTTCCACAAATAATACAATCGATATCGTCCCAAGTTAACTTCGCATCTTCTACAGCTTTTTTTGCAGCTTCTGCACCCATATAAGAAGACGTTTCTCCATCAACAAAATATCTTGTTTTTACCCCAGCTTTTTTTAATGTCCAGCCTTCTGGCACATGTAGCATGCGATCTATTTCAAAAGATTCTACCTTTCTTTTCGGAAGATATGTTCCAATTCCTTTTATACTAATATATCTTTTCATTCTCTATCGCCTCTTAATCTTTTTATAAATTTAAAAATCCTTTACATCTAAACATTGTTGTGGATACATACAGAAAGTATTTTTATAAAATCCTGCTATCCCCTTATGTACTTCTAATCATATTTCTCTTCAAAAAAGAGCAAGCTCTCTACTTGAGAACTTGCTCTTTTTGCATGAGAATTCTTCAAATACACAATCTAGAAAAAAATTTTTATATCAATTTAATTATATTATAACAATTATCCGAAAATATTTAATAGTATTTTTTGTAAATAAAAGTGAAAATGTGGTATAAATTTACGTGAGATGGTAGTTTATTGAGCAGCAAATATACACATATGGAGTGTACATACAACTCATTTCAACATCTTCTTGTCCCTTTTTGTTTCCATAAAAAAATAATTTATATAATTAAATTGGCGGAGCTTTAAGTGATACTGCATAAAACAAACATATCTACCATCACTAAATTTGCTTTCCTTGTCTTTCATAAATGCATCACTATGCCCTATAATACTTTCCATACCTGCTATTTATATCTTCCACTCCATACAGAGCCCTCTTTGGATTTATAATAATTAGAAAAACTGCAACTACTAAATAAAAAATCGCGTTATACATAATTAAATCGATTAAGTTTCCTTTTATAATACCAATAAAGAAATTAAAAAATTGATGAATGATGATTGGGATAATTAAATTCTGATTTAAATTATAAAATGCAGTCATAACGATTTTTATAGATATGATAGAGATCATAAAAAATAGAATATATTTAATTAGGTCCATGCCTACAAATCCTGTAGTAAACCAAATAGGTAGGTGCCACATTCCCCACCAAAACCCTATAATTAGCGAAGCTATTAATGGTGAATGCCTCTTTTGGAGTTCAATTTGCGCAAAACCTCTCCATCCTATCTCTTCTCCCAATGGCCCCGCAAGAAAGTTTTTAACAAAGAAATAGATTAGCATTCCCCGTGAAGTGACAGTAAAAATAGAATCTACTTCACTATTTTTAGACACAACAAACAAAATCATTAAAAATATGAAAGTTTGAATCATACTCACAATAAGAATTACAGAAACTTTAAGTTTATTCTTGAACTTGTCTTTTACAAACTGTATAAAGCTCTGCCCCGGATAGATTTTTTTAAATAACACGGCAAAAGCAAAAGTTGAGGACCAAGACGATATACAAAACATTACATCAAAAAACCATGCTGGGAATCCTAGCATACTTATAGCTCCTACAAGCAAAAAAAGTGGCAGAAAAATGATATTGGTTAGTACGATAAAACTCACTACTGGTCTTTTGAGTTTCTTTTCCCTATTCATGCACAATCCCCATTTCAAACTAAGTATTTCGTAAACATAATAGTATTTATATTTACAGATACTTTCAGCTTAAACCTGGGGGTTACTCACAGGTCAATACATGTCAGCATTATTTTACAGGTGCATAAATTTCTAAAAATATACGCTCAAGTTCCTCTTCATATGTGGTAAGTAATATATTTATATACACTATCCCCAAAAGTTCATGCCCTTGTTCTATTGCTGCTTTTCTTAAACTGGATTCCACATTATGATCAATACTTTTCCCACCAGTTGCCCATCTTCCATTTTCAATAACTGTATAAATACATTTTGGATGCGATAGAATTTCCCCTTCTAATTCTTTATCAAAGTCCTCTACCTTTCTTACAATTATAAATTTATCTTCTATAATACCTTCTTCGTTGAAATTTATAACTCTTCGTAAAGATATTAAAGTAACTGCTTTTTTTAAACTATCCGTATTCTTTTTCAAAGATTCATATTCATCATACGCAGTAAAATGCTCTATTTCTCCGTTTACTTCTAATGGCTTCATTTCTTTTACTACGTATTCCCCTAAGAATTGCGTTGTTTTTTCGCAATCTTCTTTTACAATTTGAAGCTTTTTTAAAAGAAGTTTTTTATATTCTATCTCCTCTAAAACTTCTTGTTCTTTCTCTTCTAACAATGATTTTATTCCCTCTATACTCTTACTTTTTCTTAATTCCTGGATTTTTTTTATTTCGATATCCATTTCCCTATAGAAATTGACCGTTGTTATATCATATATATCAAAATGATTATATTTTCTATACCCATTCTCAATATTTTGCTTCGGCTTGACCAAACCTTTTTCCTCATAATACTTCAAAGTATCTCTAGATACATCTAAAAATTTTGCAACCTGTCCAATTGTGTACATTACGTTCTCCTTTAACATCGCTACTTAAACTTTTACATTCATATTGCATATTCTGCAAATTATCGAATTTCCCTTCCAATTGCTCCCCATCTCCTTTTTCCACAAAAAAAGACACAGAGATCTCTCCCCATGCCTACTAATTCCTACTTCTTCACCGCATGCACATAATGCACCGTCTCAAAAGCTTTTAAATAATCGTTTCGTCCTTCGAAATATAATTTATTTATGTCTTCTGGTGATAAATGCTCATAAATGAGTAAGCCCGCCTTCTCTAACAGTGCTTCCATTTCCGTATAAGAAAAACACGATTTCATCGTTTCCCCGCCTACTGCAGCCATTTTTACCATATTTTCAACTCGATTGGACAATCCTTTTTCCGTAAATAAGTTTTCATCTGGATAATCGAATACGATAGAACTTCCTTCTGGAACCATCGCAAATAGACATTCTATTAAACTAGAAAGTTCCTCTTTCGTTAAATAGTATGTTACACCTAATAGACTAAAGAACGTCTTTTTATTTTCAAATCCTTCATTCCGTAACTGCTCATAGGAAAATCCTTTCGTGAAATCCATCGAAACAAAATGAAGGTTGTTTGGAATTTCAAACTCTGCTTCTTCTATTCTCTCCTTCTTAAACTGCTGCGTAGAAGGATGATCCACTTCAAATATTTCTATTTCATTCTCTAATTCTCGATGTCTAAAACTAAATGTGTCTAAGCCCGCACCGAGTATGACGTATTGCTTTGCGCCTAATGCAATTTCATGTAGTAATACTCTTTCACAATATGCTGCGCGTGCCAAAGGTGTTGGTGATAACTGTACTTGTGTAATCCATTTTAATATTTCTTGTGGATTATTTTGAAACTTTTGTGCAATGTCTGTATTGAAAAAATGGATCCCTTGAACCATATTCGTTTCAATATCGTTACGTTCTTTTTGTGAAATAAAATCTTTAGCTACATAATCATCAAAGATTTTAGGACGATCAAATTCACTATGATACGCCCTTCCGAAAGCTGATACTAGCGACGTTACACTCGCTTCACCTTTTTTCACGCACATACACTCCTTCATTTTCACAACAAAAATAGGGTTCCCCTGGCCAGGAGAACCCTATTATACACTTTATTTTTATATTGGTAAATTATAGCATAAATAAGTTTTTTTGTCAAGTTTTCAGCCTACTAGCACTCCGAAACTTTGTATATTCTCTAGCAGGAAAATTGTCGATTCACACCGAATACCCCAAATGATAACAATACATATGGAGGCCAATATGAAACGATTAGTAATCATTACAGTAGGAAAAACACACAGTGGAAAAACTACATTTGCTAAAGAACTAGAAAAAAAGTTACCCCACTCTTTCGTTATGGATCAAGATAACCAAGCTGAATTCATTAACACGCATTATGAAAAATTACAGCCGGACGAAGGCTCAAATACATTTAAACACGGTCTTTCGAAATTCATTGTTGATTATGCGAAAGAACATACAAATTTACACCTTATTATTAGTAACTCCAATCGCAGTAAAAACGGAAGGTTATATTTACTAAACGAATTATTTCCACAAAATGAATATGTACGTATACTCGTTCATTTTGACGTCCCAGATGATGTACTTTATGAAAGAGTAGCTCGAAGCACGCGAAGTACCAATATTTTTAGAGGTAGTTATTCTAGTTTCAAAGAAGTTCTGAATCGCCAACAGGCCGAGTCACTTCACGAAGATGTCGTAGATCCGATAGAAAACGAGGCTGATTATTTGTTTGTTATTCGTAATTGTAAGGATGTAAACTCTACTATAGAAGAAATTGTTCATCTAGCTAAAGATCTCTCCCCTACCCCAAAATAAGAGAATTTAAAAATTACATAATCATAGATTATTATGCAAATCCTTCCTCTAAGCGCCGAACATGGTATATAATGATAAGATAATCTACTTCTATATGCTCAATTTTACACAAAACAGCTCATGCATATGAAAGAAAAGAGGTACAAAAATATGAAAACAAAACAAACAATTGCTGCGTCTACACTAGCTTTAGCAATGATTGCTGGCGCAAACTCTGCTCATGCGGAAGTAACTGATGCTACTCCTCAGCAAAGTACGGGAGATCGATTAGCTGAAATTAAGCAACATAAACAAGAATTAGATGCGAAATTGCAGCAGCACAAAGAAAACGTGGATCAAACATTGAATGAACTTAACCAAGTTAAGGAAAATGTTGATACGAAGGTTAATGAACTACATGAGCGTAAACAAGTTGCTGATGAAAAAATTAACGAAATGAAACAACGTAAACAAGAGTTAGATGCAAAACTTCAGCAAGATAAGCAAATCGCCGAAGATAAAATCGCTGAAATTAAAGAGCATAAAAAACAAGTAGAAGACAAAGTTGCTGAAGTTAAAGAACATAAGCAAAATATCGATAACAAAGTGAATGAGATTAAAGAACATAAGCAAACTGTCGATGAAAAAGTGAATGAAATTAAGCAACATAAAGAGAACATTGATCAAAAGGTTAATGAACTTAAGGAAGTTAAAAAACAAGTAGATGAAAAATTAGCTGAGTTAAAGAAAGCGAAACAAACTGCTGAGGACAAACTTGCTGAGCTAAAAGAAAATAAGCCGAATACTGGGAACACGTTAGAGGAACTTAAGAAAATTAAAGGCAATTTAGATAGTCTTTCCGCTAACTTAGAACTAGCTAAACAAGATGTAAAAAACAAACTAGCTGAATTACAAAAAGCTAGAGAAGATTTACTAAATAAACTTAACGAAATGAAACAAGCGAAACAAACTGTTTCAGATGACTTAACAAAGAAAAAACAAGACTTAGATATTAAAATCAACGACTTTAAACATACTGAGAAAAAAATTGATGACAAATTAGCTGAGGTACATACAACGAAGCAAAATGTAGATAACAAAATTAATGAAGTATCTCAATCGAAACAAACAGAAACAAAGACTGGTACTACAAATGCAAACAACAATGCTAGAGAACTCCCTAACGCTGGTAGTGAGCAATCAAACAATATGGCTTTAGGTATGTTATCTGTATTAGGTGGCGTTTTATTAGTAACACGAAATAAAATTAAAGCGTTATTCTCAAAATAAAGCACTTATACAAAAGACAACCGCACACTTGTGCGATTGTCTTTTTTCTTTATATTAACTTCCCATCTCGAAGTGTCAATATTCGATCACATACATCAAGCATTCTTTCATCATGTGTAATCATAATTGCTGCTTTTTGGCTCTCTTTCACTTCACGTTTCATCATTTCAACGACTTCACGTGCACGTTTTGAGTCTAAGCTTGCAGTTGGTTCATCCGCTAATATTAAATCTGGGTTGTTCATGAACGCGCGAGCGATTGCTACCCTTTGTTTTTCCCCACCAGATAGTTGATTTGGATAATGACTTTTTCTTTCTCCTAATCCAAATGCCGCTAATAAATGATCCGCACGCTTTTCTGAGTCTTGTTTACTTTCTTTTTTAAGCTTTGCAATGTAAAGTAATTGTTCTTTTACATTTAAATATGGAACAAGATTTGCGAATTGGAAAATGAAGCCGATTTTTTTCAAGCGAATGTCTGTCATTTCCTTTTCCGATAACTTCGTAATATTTTGCTCACGAATGTAAATATCCCCTTTTGACGGTGATAATAAAGCACCCGCGATTGATAATAATGTACTTTTCCCTGATCCAGAAGGACCAACGATTCCGATAAATTCTCCAGCTTTCACATTAAGTGACATCGGATGAAGGGCTGTTACTTCCGTATTCCCTTCTCCGTACACTTTACTTATTTTGTCTAATTTTAATAATGAAGTCATTACATCCCGCCTCCAATTGCTTCTAATGCATCAACTTTTAATACTTGATATAACGAAATAAGTGTTCCTAAAATACTAATTACGATAAAGATTGCTGCATATTGTGCAATCATCGGTGTTGTTAATAAGAACGGCATACCCGCTGGTAAAATTTGTTCTAATCCTTGTACAAGAACAATACTGATTACCATCGCAACGACTGATAAGAATAACGCCTGCACGACTAAACTATTTGCTAAATAAGAGTTCTTCGTACCGATTGCTTTTAATACACCTAATTGCTGTGTTTTTTGCAATGTAATGACGTAGAAAAATACACCGATTAGTAACGCAGCGATAACAAGTAAGAATGCAATGATCATCGTTAATGTTCCTTGCTCCTCTTTAAATCCTGGAATGCTTTGTAGTACTTCTTTTTTGTCGATAACATGTTCATTTTTAATTTCTTTATCTGTATTCAGCGCAATTGCACTATAATCTTTTTGGTTTGGTTGTGAAATAGCGCCCCATACGTCTTCATTTACATACACGACTGGTGTATGACTAAACATTTGGTCTTTCGTAAATCCAACGATTGTAAATTCTTTCTTTGAAACAGGATCAATAATTGTATCGCCAATATCGATTCCTTTTTCTTTAATAGATTCGTCAGCAACCATTTCGTTATTTGCTGTACTTAATTTCTTACCTTTTACAATGTTCGGTTCTAAAAATGAATCACGTTCACTTGAGAAAATAGCAACATCCACTTTTTTCGAACTATCTTTCTTTTCATACGTTGAAACTTTCACACGAAACGGAACGGCCTCTTTGTCGCCTACTTGATTGACTACGTTATCTACATCTTCTTTCTTAATTTGTGAACGAAGTAATTTATTTTCCGCATCATCTGCTAAAACGAACTTATTTGCCTCCATATTTTGAATCGATGAAGCATTATCATATGATAATCCATTTGCTAATCCTGAAATAACAAGAACTAAAAATGATAATAACACCATAATCAGTCCGATTAATCCGTATCTTAATTTTGATTGTTTTAATTCACGCAGAGCTAAAAACATTTCGCTCGCTCCTTCCTCTTTCTTTCTATGCACTTATCATAAAAAAGAAATATGAACGGAATATGAACAGAAGATTACAGAGGAGAAGATTTAATTTTCGAAAAGTATTGAAAATAATCAGAATCCTTGATACAATTCAGTCAAATAATCTTGACCGAGTAATTTTATTTGAGGAGTTGATCTTGTTGAAGCCCATGTTAACACTAACTACTTATAGCCAACTAAAAGCAATAAGCGATCCACTTCGTGTCGAAATGATGATGCGTCTATGCGAACGTCCTTATACAGGACAACTACTATCTGATAAATTCGGCATTCCAAGGGCTAAAATTCATTATCATTTAAAAGAATTAGAAAAGAATGGTTTTATAGAAATTGTTTATACAGAAGAAAAGAATGGCATCATTCAAAAGTTTTATCAATCTGTCGCTAGAGGCTTCACCCCTGCCGCGGAACTATTACCTCATTTAGAAATATTAAGCGAATCAGGTCGCCAAATCTTTTTACAAATGACAGAAAGAACGAAAAGCCATATTCTCGCTGCACCAGAAGAAGCTTTTACATTACGAAAAGTAAGCGAAGACCCAGCAGAGTGGAATTACGTTTCATCTTGCTGGGAGTTTGATGCCACGCCAGAACAATTTCAAGTGTGGGTGAAAAAATTTCATGAATTAATGGCTGAATTAAATGATATCGCAAAAGACGCAGATAAAGATCCAAATAGTAAATCTTATTACATTTCTACTACTGCACTACAAATCGACGAACGAGCGATGCAGCGCTTTGTGAAAAAAGAAGAAAAATCGTAATACGATTTTTTTTACGTAAACGGTCAAATTTATTTTACCGAATAAAATTTTTATAAAGGAGTAGATAAAATGGACATATTAAAAAACCGGAATTTCCTCTTACTGTTTTTAGGGAGAATTTTCACAAACATAGGAGATAGCTTGTACTATGTAGCGGCGATGTGGCTCGTATATAAACTGAGTGGTAATCCTTTTTATTCTGGATTGGCTGGTTTCCTTACATTATTACCTTCTGCACTTCAATTTCTTACCGGTCCATTCGTTGATAGATGGTCAATCAAAAACACCCTCGTCATTACACAAGTTTTGCAATGTATTCTTATATTAATCATTCCTATTACACACTACTTCGACCTATTAACTGTTCAACTACTACTTATCATCATGCCCATCGTATCCTTTATCGAACAATTCGCCTATCCCGCACAATCAAAAGCTTTACCACTTCTACTGCATAAAACACAATTATTAAAAGGAAATTCACTCTTTTCATTTGCGTATCAAGGCATTGATTTAATTTGCACGACTCTTTCTGGAATATTAGTAGCACTATTTGGCGCAATTACTTTATATGTAATCGACTCTTTTACATTCGCGATTACTGCCCTTTTGTTCTTTTCACTAAAAATGCCAACGCAAACCGAAACGGGTACAACACTTTCGACTAAACAATATTTCTCTGATTTAAAAGAAGGTTTTTCGATCGTCTTCCGTTCATTAATGGGCGTATTCTTAATCGGTTCGGTTGTCGCTAATTTTTCTATCGGTATGACGATGGCGATACTCCCCTCTTTCGCTGATTCTTTAGGAGGCGTGAAATCATATGGCTTCTTCCTAGCTGCTATATCAGCAGGTAGTCTCATCGGTGCATTATTCAGTTCATGGGTTGGCAAACGTCATGTTGGCCGTGTCTCTATTATTAGCTTTGCGGCTGGCGCTTTCTTTTGGTTTCTCTCTACGATCGTACCGTTTCAATGGCTGTCTATTCTCTTATTCGGGCTAGCTTGGATTCCAATTGGAGCCACGAACATCTTATTCGCGACAATTAGCCAAATTGTAATTCCAAATCAATATATTGGACGGATCAATTCAGTCGTGCGAAGTATGGGCACAATTGCTATGCCGTTCGGTTCTTTAATTGGCGGATACACTGCAAATATATTTAGTAGCCAACTCATTTTCGCGCTCGCTAGCATCGGGATTTTATTTATTTCTCTCGTATGGCTGCTTCATCCGAAATTACGGGCATTGCCGAAAGCTGATGAGATTACAGCGGATACTTTTGGAGTTCGGTTTAAGGAAGAGCGTGGGAAAGGTACTGCTTTATAGCAGAAATAGGAGTACGTGAAATTTATATCAGCGATTTTCACAATATATCGACGCAACTCAAAATATATCAACGATTTTTCGATTATATCGACTTATCGACAAAAAACGACATAAAAGAGGCTGTTCCCAAACAGCCTCTTTTATCTATTTCGGAAGCTCCACCTGAACAGTCGTCCCTTCCCCTTTCGTACTATACACTGAAACGTTTCCGTTATGCAGTTCCACAATCTTTTGCACAATCGATAATCCTAAACCGCTACCTTCTACGTTTCTTGCCCTTGCCGTATCTACTTTGTAAAAACGATCAAATATACGATCCATCTCTTCTCTTTCCATACCGATTCCGTTGTCTGATATAGAGATCATCACACTTGATTCTAATTCTTCTACAACAAATTCAATTGTTCCACCATCGTTTGAAAACTTAATACTATTCGTGAAAACATTACTCCATACTTGATGAAGTAAGTTTTCATCACCTTGTATTGTAATGTCTGGTACATCAAATTCAACGGCGATATCTTTCTCCCGCCATTTCCATTCGAGCATAAAAATAACGTCTTTAATTTGCTTCTGTAGATTAAATTCTTTTATTTGCAACACTTTCTCTTCTTTATCTAATGAAGCAAGCGTAAGTAACTGTTTACATAAACTAGACATTCGCTTACTTTCACCCTCAATAATTCGTAAGTAATGGTTTCTTTCTTCTTCACTCATCTTTTCTGTTTGCAATGTTTTCGAGAAGCCTTGTATAGAAGAAAGCGGTGACTGGAATTCATGTGAAACGTTCGAAACGAATTCTTGTCTCATTTCATCTAGTTCTTTTATACTTTTTGTCATCTTTTGGAAGCTTGTAGATAACGTTCCTATTTCATCTTTTCGCTTTACGTCTAGTTCAATTTCATATTCGCCACTCGCAATTTTTTGCGTAGCCTTCGTAAATTTACGAATAGGACGAACGATGTAACCTGCTGCAATCGCAATAAAAATAATACTTAATACAACGATAAACCCAAGCAATACCGCTAAGAAAATTCGCATCTCACCAAATTGGTTCTGAATGTCAGGACGAATAAATAAAGCATATTGTTTATCACCGTGTTGCACTGGTACACCGACACTATTTATTAATTCATTATCGAAAAAACCGGTAATAAATAGGCGAGTCGGATATGTAGAAACACCATTAAACGTTTCGCCATTCAATACTTTATGAACGGTATCATCACTTATTGTCGTCTTACGAAACGCATTACCGATACGTTTTCCATTCTTTTTGTCGTCGACAATATAAATTTCATATCCTAATTTCGCAATAGAATGCAAGTACGCCTCTTGATTTCCATCACTTTGCTTTTCATATAATGACTTAACTTCTTTCGCATACGTTAAAATCTTTTCACTATTATACGGTTTTAACTTCACTTGATAATATACGTTCGTTAATAAAAAACCGATAATACTACTAAGAAGCATGATCCCAACTGTCATAAAAACAAATCTAGAATATAGTGATTTCATCTTATTTCAGCTCCAACTTATAACCGAGTCCGCGCACTGTCGTAATTTGAAAATCATCAGTTCGTTTTGAGAAACGATCTCTCAGTCGCTTCACATGAACGTCAACCGTTCGTTCGTCTCCTTCAAAATCCATTCCCCATACTAATTCAATTAGCTCTTCTCTTGAAAATGTTCTCCCAGGATAACTAGCTAATTGTGATAATAATTCAAATTCCTTTAGCGGAAGCAAAATCGTCTGCCCGTTACACTTTACTTCAACACCTTTACGATCAATTGTCGTCCCGTGAAGTGTAATAATGTCTGCACTCAGCATTTGATAACGGCGCAATAAAGCTTTCATACGGAAAATGACTTCAGCTGGCTCAAATGGTTTTACAATATAATCGTCCGTACCAGAAATGAATCCTTTTTCTTTATCAACTAACTGATCTTTCGCAGTTAATAAAATAACCGGTATATCATGATACTTCCGGATTTCTTCACATAACGTATAACCATCAACAAACGGCATCATTATGTCTACTATCGCAAGATGAATATTTTCCTTCTCTAATACGCCTTGCGCTACCTTTCCATCTTCTGCTTCAAAAACTTTAAACCCCTCTTTTTGTAAATGGTAATGTAACAACTCTCTAATATGCTTATCATCATCAGCTAATAAAATATGTATCATCTTCATTAAACCCTCTCTTGTTCATCCTTCTACATCCTTACCTTAAGAAACAATTAGATTTTTTGCAAGAAAAAGAAAAACAAACCAACATTTTAAGATAAATAAAAAGAATCTATTTTGAAAAAAGATTATTCAAAATAGATTCTTACGTTTTAGTATTAAGATTATTTTAATAAAAAATAATTTCTAAGCTTTAGAAATATCAACGAATCCTTCTCCAAATACGTCACGAACATCGTGGATAGCGATGAACGCAGCTGGATCCGTAGTTTGAACAATTCGTTTTAGCTTCACTACTTCTTGCTTATTAATAACAACATAAAGAATTTCCTTCGGAGTTTTCGTGTAATAGCCATGACCTGAGTACACCGTAACCCCTCTGCCCATTAACGTAGTTACCTTCCCAGCTATTTCATTCGGGTTATCAGAAATAATCGTAATGGCTTTCTTCGGATTTAAACCTTCAATTACAAACTCCATCACTTTCGTTGCTACATATAGCATAATAATTGTTATCATCAGTTTTTCTGCACCAATGATGAAATAAGATGAAAACGCAACAATTAAATCGAAGAACAGTAAACCATAGCTAATGCTCCATCCTAAATATTTATGCGTCATCCTTGCTAAGATGGTAGTACCTGCAGTTGTTCCACCAACGCGAATAATAAGACCAATCCCGCATCCAATAAATATTCCACCGAAAATGGCATTTACGAGCATTTCATCCGAAGCAATCGTCCAACCTTCTGTCAAATGAAGAAATAGCGAGTTCGTAACTACAGCGATAATCGTATAAATTGTTGTAATCTTATTCAAAAATTTATAACCAGCTATTAACAAAATCGCATTTAAAATTAAGTTAACTAAGCCCGGTGACCATTCAAATAAATAGTACGTAATAATCGTGATACCAGTTACTCCACCCTCACCAAACTCATTCGGGATAACAAACAAATTGACACCTAACGCAAAAAGAAATGCACCGATAATAATAAAAATAATGTCTGTCGTTCTTTTTTTCATACAGTACCTCACTTCTTATGTAAATATTTATTCTGTCATAAACTCTCATCATTATATCGTGGAATATTCAAATCGAACAGTGGTTTATTTTTATTTTAATATAGGGTAATAAATCAACTTCATCCTACATCCACAAGTAATTAAAAAAGTAAAACAACTGTATTTATTATGTACTACAAATAAAGTTTTGATTTCACATACAATTGATGCTTGAAATGAATATGAACACTCACTCGCACTAACTTCGAATACAAAACAAATAGGCGAAGCTATAAAATAGACTTCGCATCAAGCGTGTGATCATAGAGATTCATATGAGATTTTATATTCATAATTTCCGGAAATAAATTTACTTATCTTTCTCCATATATTCTTTAATCTTTCGTTCTTCCCACTCTTTTCCGAATATCCCAAATGGAAAAGTTGTCAATCCGTGTATAACGATACCGATCCCCCAACCTGCAAGTGGATATAAAAACCATAATTTACTTGAATCAGAACTTATATTTATAATAAAAAGCATTAAGTTCACTAGTATATAAACCGTTAAGTGAATGTAAAATGCTTTTAAATTCTCCATTCTTTTTTTAGCTCGTAAATAAACCTCATCTTGCTCCACCCTTAAACACCTCTTTCCATATTGTTTTTTTCACCTTCGCTCCAGTGTTAACATCATATTCTAATCAGAAATCCGTTATTCTCAAAAAAACATAAAAGTACCCATCGAATTATCATACATATGATGATTCGATGGGTACTGCATGATACATTTGTTATTTACAAGCGTCTAATTAAGACCAAATCCAAACATCATCATTATTTTCAACGTCGCTCTTTACATCATGAACTTTTTCAATATGATCCGTTGTGTTCCAGTTAATAGAACTTCCACCCCAGCCTACAAACTTCATATCAATTTTTACTTTCTCGCCCGTATGAAATACTTGTCCCTTCGTTAAGAAAACATCAATAATAACTTTCTTCCCGTTTAGTGATGGATACTCAACTACGACATATTTAGTAGAACTTTCTCCTTCCTCTTCCCTCGTTCCTACTTTTGATACTTCCCCAATCACATAATCAGGAGAACCATCTTCTTTCATATGCATGCCTAACTTATTTGTTGTATTTTCAACTGCAGTTGCAACCATATATTCTGTAAAATTACGCATCATAGATCCAGTAGCTTTTACTTCATCTCCTACTTTCACGTTTGAAAGTGAATCCATATATACACTAACAGGTTCTTCGTATTGCTTAGATTTTACGACAATCACACCGTTATCTACTTCTACTACTCGTCCTTCTAACGTCGAGAAATTCGATTCAATTGAAGCCGCACTCGCTTTTGTTACTTCTAATCCTGGTAAATTCGTTCCTGATAATGCTGCGATACCTAAAGCACCTGCTAAAATTAATTTTTTCATACCCATATGTAACATCTCCATTCATGATGATTTTATTTTCGATTGGATACGACCAACCTGTAACTATTATAGTTACAGGTTGTAGAAAATAGCAACCATCTTTCTTATGCAATGTTGCATACTGTGATTTTTAAATTTAAATCGATTATTCCTATATTCATCACGAATGCTAAATTCTTGCATATCAGCAGGTAAACGGATTGATGATGAAGAAACTAATGTCATGCATCATGTTTTTTCAATGATACAGTTTGTATAATCGTAGTCCATTACATTATGTAGGAGCGGTGTTAACATGTTAATAAAACCAAAGAGGTTACAGGCAGGAGATATCGTAGCAACAGTAAGCCCTTCATGGGGAGGCGCAGGCGATTCTGAAATAAGATGGCGATATGAGCAAGGAGTAAAAAGATTAGAAGAAGATTTTGGTCTTACGGTTATTCCAATGCCAAATAGCTTAAAAGGTAGCGAATACCTTTATAACAACCCAGAGGCTCGTGCGGAAGATTTAATGACAGCATTTAAAAATACGCGCGTGAAAGCAATTATTGCGAATATTGGCGGTGAAGATAGCATTCGCTTACTTCCTTATATAGATTTTAATGTAATACGTGAAAACCCGAAAATTTTTATGGGATACTCTGACGTTACTATTTCACATTTATTTTGCCATAAAGCAGGTCTTTCCTCTTTATACGGTCCAGCAATTTTGACCGATTTTTCCGAAAATATAGAGATGGATCCATATACAGTTGAAATGGTAAATCGGACTCTCTTTTCAAATGAGACAATTGGCGAGATTCAACCAGCTCATGAATGGACAAGTGAGCGTTTAGAATGGATAGAGGTAAATAAAGATACAAGGCGTACGATGCAACAAAACAATGGCTATGAACTACTTCAAGGCTCTACTACCGTACAAGGACGCTTAATTGGTGGTTGTATAGAAGTATTGGAATTTGCAAAAGGAACGGAGCTTTGGCCTGAGAAAAAATATTGGGAGAATCGTATCCTTTTCTTTGAAACTTCTGAAGACCATCCAGAACCAAGCTATATAAAGTATTGGTTACGAAATTATGCAGCACAAGGCATTCTGCAAAAAGCAAAGGGCATCATTTTTGGTAAACCAAAAGACGAAATGTATTATGAAGAATATAAACACGAAATACTGCAAGTAATGAAAGAACATAATTTAGAAGATTTGCCGATTCTTTATAATTTAAATTTTGGCCATACCGAGCCGAAGTTTATTTTACCATACGGCGCGATGGCAGAAATTGATTGTGAAAATGTATCCTTTTCTATTTTAGAGAGTGGCGTGGAATAAATAAAAACACTCCTATGAGATATGACTGTGAATTGATACTTTTTAAAAGTATATAATTGGAGGGAGATTACGTTTATGGAAGTAACATTTACAGTAAGTAAATGGGATGAAAAACCAATCGATGATACTAGAAAAGATTTCCCTATTAATATTGCCCATGTTGAATATGATATTGATGGTGAATTAAAAGGAAAAGCTTTTGTTGAATACTTATTATATTATTTAGACTCAAATATAAATGATGGTCACTTGGCTACTGCTAAAATTTCTGGATTTTTACACTTTGAAGGAATTTATAAGGGGCAACAAGGGACATTTACAGCTATAGAGCAAGGAATATTCGATAAAGGAAATTTAGATTCCCCAGGAACAATTATTAAAGCTACCGGTAACTTAGAAAATCTGCGGGGGTCCTATCATTATCAGTTTACAGGTCAAACTAGTAAACTGATTTTAGAGTTTGAATTTTAGCAAAATACCCTATAATTTAGTGGAAAGGACATTTCTTGTAATACTAGGAATGTCCTTTTTGTTGACGGGCTTATTCATTACTTTTCCTATCAATTAAAGAATAATCCCCGAAAAACTCCCCTTCATAACTTCCTTTTCAAGTTGATTCCTACATGTAAATATCGCTATAATTTTTGTATGATTTTTTTCATCGGGCTCAAATTGTTCAATGGTTACGTCACAACGAATTGTTACTATTAATTTGTGACTTTTGATTAAATGAAAATCGCCTCTTATAGAGCGCAGTTTTACTTATATTCATTCTTATGCAAATTCTGAAGCATATTCTTCGTATGTCTTTAATGTATTAAGCAATCGAGCTGATTCAATCATGATTTCGTTCGATGAATCAGTTACACAAATGACAATAAATCGATTATCATCTCTGTCTCCAAACAAGCCTTCTGATTCAAGTTCCATTAACACATTTAACGTTTCTTTCAACAGTGTATTTACTCGTATGTTAAAGTCATCTTCGACGATATCATGATATTTCTTGATAATTTTGTGCACTTCATCAAACATTTCAAAATCGTCCCATTCGCTCCACTCAACAGCTCCGTATCTATAATAATTGTATAAAGGGTCCGACTTATTAACTTTGATTAGTCTTTCTTTATTAGCCACTGGTCCAATGCTATTGACACAATCGTCTGTTAATATGGAGTACCCATATATTGTGTCAACACCGCACCTAGCTATAATTTCGTTATAATGACAACGAATTGCATTTTTTAACTCAACATAAAAACTTTCTTGCAGTTGCATTTTCATCGTATTTCCTCCGTTTTTTGTAGCGACCTGTCGTTACATATTTCAATCTTAACATGAAAATCAACATGTAACGTTAACTGAGCCAAAATAAGAAAAACCGAAACTATAATCATTTCGGTTTTTCAATCTAAAGAAGTCTATATTTACTTTAAAGAATGTATAAACAACCCACTACGCAGTTTCGGTTCAAACCACGTTGACTTCGGCGGCATAATTTCTCCAGCGTCTGCGATTGATAATAAAGCTTCCATTGATGTCGGATATAATGAAAACGCTGCTTTATATTCACCGCTATTTACAAGGCGTTCTAGTTCTTCTAATCCGCGGATTCCTCCGACAAAATCGATGCGTGAATCAGATCGCGGATCGTGTATTTCAAGTACTTGGCTTAATAAATGATCTTGCAGAATAGATACATCTAAACCTTTAACGAGATCGTTCGCATCAAACGTTTCCTCTTTCACTGTAAGCTTATACCACTTCTCATTTACATACATTCCAAAAGTTTTTGGCTCATTTGGTTTATACGGAGAAACAGCTGCTTCTTCTACATAAAAGTATTGCGTGATTTGATTTAAAAACTGTTCTTCTGATAAGCCGTTTAAATCTTTCACAACTCGGTTATAGTCCCAAATGGATAATTCATCGTGAGGGAATAATACAGATAGGAAGAAATTAAACTCTTCTTCTCCTGTGTAATTCGGATATTGTTCTCTTCGCATGAGCCCTACTTTTGCTGCTGATGCTGAGCGATGATGCCCATCTGCAATGTAAAGACTAGGAATATCTTCAAATGCGTTTACTAAAGTAGCAATTACTTCTTCATCAGCTATTTTCCAAGCAACGTGCCTAACGCCGTCTTCTGCTGTAAATGTATAGATTGGCGCATGCTCTTCTTTCCAGCTGGCGATGAAACGCTTTATTTCTTCTTTTGTACGATATGTTAAAAAGATAGGACCCGTATTTGCATCACACACATCTACGTGGCGAATGCGATCTAGTTCTTTTTCATGACGCGTTCTTTCATGTTTTTTAATTGTATCATCTTCATACTCATCGATAGATGTACAAACGACAAGACCTGACTGCGTTCTTCCTTGCATCGTCAGTTCATAAATGTATAATGCTGGCTCTTCGTCTTGAATGAATACTTCTTCTCGTATAAATTGATTTAAATTTTCATCCGCTTTTTCATATACACGATCATCGTACGGTGAAAGTGCTGGGTCTAAATCAATTTCTGCTTTATCAACGTGTAAGAAAGAAAATGGATTCCCTTTTACAACCTCTCTTGCTTCTTCACTATTTAATACGTCATACGGTAAAGCTGCAACTTCTGCTGCTTTTTCTTCTACTGGACGAATGGCCCGAAACGGTCGGATTTTTGCCAAGTTTTCCTCACTCCTTTACACAATCATTCGAACGGCTACAACACCTGTAATTTTGCTTATATTTTCCACTATATTCTCTTTTATTATATCATCAATTCCGTTATCAATATCAATCATTGTGTATGCCCAAGAATGTTTACTACGATTAATCATATCTGCAATATTAATATGATGCTCTGCTAAACATCCTGTAATTTGTCCTACCATGTTCGGAACATTTTGATGCATAATTGTAATTCGTTTCTTTCCAATATACGGCAGTTCTACGTTTGGATAGTTTACTGAATTACGAATATTTCCTGTCTCCAAATATTCTCGTATTTGACGTGCTGCCATGACCGCACAATTTTCTTCTGATTCAGATGTAGATGCACCAAGGTGAGGAGTCGCAGTTACATTTTTCATCTTTATCACATTCTCATTCGGGAAGTCCGTTACGTAATGCGCAATAACCTCTTCTTCTAACGCTGTTTGAAGAACCTTTTCATCTACAAGTTCTCCTCTAGAGAAATTGAATAAACGCATTCCTTTTTTCATCTTCTCTACAGCATGTTCACCAATAATCCCCTTCGTTTGATTCGTAAGAGGAATATGAAGTGTAATATAATCACATGTTGCGAAAATTTCATCTAAACTAAATGCTCTTTGTACATGTGTAGAAAGGCGCCATGCTGTTTCAACTGAAATGTAAGGATCATATCCGACAACGTCCATCCCTAAAGCTAACGCATCGTTCGCGACTAAAGCACCGATTGCGCCAAGGCCGATAACGCCTAGACGTTTCCCTGCAATTTCTGATCCAACGAATTGTTTTTTTCCTGATTCAACAAGCTGCGGTACTTCTTCACCCTCTAAATTTTTCGTCCAGCTTACTCCATTAATAATGTTACGTGAAGACATAATAAGGCTGGCGATAATGAGTTCCTTTACTGCATTGGCATTAGCTCCTGGCGTATTAAATACGACAATCCCTTTTTCTGTACATCGCTCGACAGGAATATTATTTACACCAGCACCAGCTCTTGCAATCGCCTTTAAGTCTTTTGAAAATTCTTCTTGATGTAAAGAATAGCTGCGAAGTAAAATACCGTCTGGGTGATCCATTCTATCCCCTACTTCATAACGCTCTCCATCAAGGACTTGCAAACCCTTTTCCGCAATTTGATTTAACGTTTGAACACGAAACATAACCCCATCTCCCTATCTATTCTCAAGTTCAAATTCCTTCATATAATTTACTAATTGCTGTACACCGTGTACTGGCATCGCATTGTAAATACTTGCACGCATACCACCGACTGAACGATGTCCTTTTAGCGTAACGAGACCGCGTTCTTTCGCTCTTTGTAAAAACTGATTGTTCAGCTCTTCTGACGGTGTTGTAAACGGAATGTTCATAAGTGATCGATACGTAGGATCAACTGGTGAAGTAAACAATTTTGATTCATCTAAGAAATTGTAAAGAAGTGAAGATTTCATTCTATTCTGTTCTTCAATCGCAGATACCCCGCCTTGCTCTTTCAACCACTCTAGTACAAGTTTCGTTACGTAAATACTAAAGGATGGCGGTGTATTATATAAGGAGTTATTTTTGCTGTAAGTTTCATAGTTTAACATCGTAGGACAAGAGCGATCTGCTCCCCCAATTAAATCTCTTTTTATAATAGCAATTGTTAAGCCCGCTGGCCCTAAATTCTTTTGTGCTCCCGCATATATAAGACCAAACTTTGAAACATCATATCGTTCTGATAAAATATTTGAGGACATATCCGCAACGAGCGGTACTTTATCTAAATGTGGAATGTCCACATATTTCGTCCCCTCGATTGTATTGTTCGTTGTTATATGTACATAATCTAGTTTTTCATCATTCGGTAAACCATCCAGTTTAGGAATTGTAGTAAACTTCTCTTTTTCAGAAGAAGCAAGCACTTGTACTTCCCCTATTTTTTCAGCTTCTTGCATCGCCTTTTTAGACCATGAGCCAGTTAATACGTACCCTGCTTTTTTGTACGTATTCATTACATTCAGCGGTATCATAGAGAATTGTAATGACGCACCGCCTTGTAAAAACAGTACTTCATACTCATCAGGAATGTTCATTAATTCACGAATTAGGCTACTCGCTTCATCTATAATACTTTGAAAATAAGAAGATCGATGACTCATTTCCATAATAGACATGCCTGTCCCGTTATAATTTACAAGCTCCTTTTGCACTTTCTCTAAAACTGGCAAAGGGAGTATTGATGGTCCAGCTGAAAAATTATATACTCTCTCCATCACCCTAATAACCTCCCTATTTCTTATTTTTATTAATTTTTAAACTTTCTGAATTATAACCTAAAATATAATACGTGGTCAATTTGTTTTCTATTATTACGGCGTAAGAAGCAATGGAATCGCTTGCATCTGCAAACTACTTTTTATAAACATACAAAAGTGTTAAGTACATAATCGTACTTAACACTCTAGTAATAAAGTATAATTGCTAATTGTCCGTGAAGAACCGATCAAAAATTTGATAAATAGCAGAAAGACCAATGAGCCAATAAATAGTGTCCACAAGCGCCGGCATAGAACCAAACCATTTCTCAACTACATTGTAATCTAACGCTACAAACAACCAATTCAAACCGCCAAGAATCACCAAAATTACTGTAAGGTAAGACAAAAATTTCATTATGATTGCCCCCTAGGTGATAAGATGGTGAAAGGCCTTTCACTAGAAATATATGTGGTAAAATTCAAAACTTACCTACTTTATAAAAATTATTTTCGGTACCAGCCGTTAATAACTGCCTCTGCTTCTTTACTATGTATTTGATACGCATGCGTACTATTATGAGAGCCAATAAACCAAATTGAAAAACCTTTAAAATACGGTTTCGTTTCTAATACATCTCGGTAAGCACGCCATCCGTTTAATTGTACGTCCTTTGAAAACACATTAGATACATCTGGATTCCACGGATTTTGTAGTCCAAGTTCACGCGCCGGAACGTTAAATCCACCAAAATAAACCGGTTTTCCTGTTGCATTATGTAATTGTTCTAACTGCTGCACAACATTTTGCCCACGATTATACACTGTCGTCGCAAATAAACTTTTCTTTACTTCTTCATATGTTGGATTTCTTTTTCCTGAAACTTCAAACCAACTATCAATACTTACAATATCCACCTTTTTTAAATACGGACGATTGATTTTCTCTTTAAACTTCGCTTCATAAGAAGGATCAAAGCTTGCTGTTAACCACCAATTCATTTGATACAAAACATTTCCTTTATACTGCTGACGGACGAAATCAATCGTATCGCTCCAATATCCTTCTGCATATTCCATATTCACAAAATTAGAAGCAATCTTGAGCCCGTACACATTGTATTTACTTGTAATTGAATTAAAGATGTCTTGTAGAATAACCGTCTTCCAATTCCAGAAGAAATCATTAATATTACTCGGATTCCATTCCGTTTCCCCAACATTTCCTTGCTGAATATATGGGAACGGTTCCACAATAACTTGAATATTACGCTTTAATAATTCTTGAATTAAAAGAATAGCCTGTTGCTTTTGCGCTTGATTAATTACCATGTTCGTAGAAGTTACATTCGGAATATCTACTTGAATTGGTACATTTACTGTATTTAAATTTAAACGCTCTACATCAGCTAAAACTTTCGCTACATTTCCAACTTCCCATACCGTTACATTTCCTGATTTGATTTTTCCAGATTGGACAGTATTTACATCTGCCTGTACATTTCCTTGAAAACAAAAAGAAAACAACATAATAAACACCCCTAAAAAACTTACTAAACTCTTATTTTTCTTCACAACTTTCCTCCTATAATTTTTGGCATTCTTGCTTATTCTATACAATGTTTCACATATATTCCACAAGAATATTTAATGAAATTTCATCAATAAAAATGCTATTCACCCTTTATCCGCACCTTATTCATACTAACCTCCTAAAAATAGTAAGGTAAATAAAAAAAGGAGCGTATTTCCGCTCCTTTTTTACCTTTATATGATTGAATTTATTGACTTCCTTCAGGCAACTTAATTGGATCAAATTTTTCAAATGAATCAATTTTTATACTCACAACTGTATCCAATTTTTCTTTATCCGCACTAGATTTCTTATCTGTATTACGTTCACTTACATTTATAATTGTACGCATCTCTTCAAATTTATAATCTTTCGTTATGATATATTCAACAGTGAACGCATCCATATTAAATCCGTCCGTTAATTTTTTCATATCTCCATTAATTTTCTGTAATGTATCTACTGCTTCTTTCCCCTTTAAGTCAAGTGTAAGCTTATATGTATCTCCCTCCTTCTTTGCTTTCATTTTTTTAGCTAAATCTTCCGGTAAATCTAACTCATTAAGTAAATTTTTACTTACCATTACGTCATCAACATTAAATTGATCATTAGGTATCGTAACTAACTCTCCTGTACCAGGGTCTTTCACTTGAACAGCGACCTTTCCATCTACTTCGTACGTTACAATATCTGTTCCACTTATTTTCATTTCCGTTCTAGAATTCTTTCGTTTTGGCTCCATTTGAATGTTCATTTTAATCTCTTCTGATTGGCTGTTCCCCTTCATTGACATAAGAGACGTTAAAGTGAGATATTCTTCTTGTTTTAATTTATCACCCGCTTTTTTAAAAATGTCTTTCGCTACTAACTCTTTTTCTTTTTGTACAGATGTAGTTTTAGGCCCACTTGTTTTTTCACTACTACAACCAGTTGTCAAACCTACTATTAACGCCAAACTAGATGCTACAATTATTTTCTTCATAATGATTCTCCCCGTCCTCTATTAAAAATAATTACACTTTATGTATAGTAAATGAAATGAATTAACACAAAACAGATACAATACTTATTTAACTTCTAAACTAAACCAGTTATTCCATCCATATACTAACGTAACTAACGCTCCTATAACACCAAAAACAACTATATTTATACCCATTGAAGAACCAAATACAACAGCCATTATTGACACAATCATGAATAAAATGGCGATACTATTAATCTTAATTTCTACTATATCGCCATCCTTTACTTTCTTTTCTTTACTCCCAAAAAAGAATTGTTTTACTTTTATATTTGCTTCATCTCCCTCAAAAGGAAGCGTATATTCTTCATTATTTTCAAGTTTCATTACTACTTCATTATCTACCTTTACAGCGACTCTTGCTGCTCCTCCCATCATCCCCGTTGCCCTTACTACTTTAATACTCATGCTAAATCCCCCCTGCTTCAACGCCTTGTGACTCTATTTTCCCTAGTAGCTCTTCATATTTTTGCATCTCTTCTTGCGCATTATTCCAGTTCTCACCGTAAATATGAGTTAACTTTCTTGCTGTTATTTCAATGATAAAAGAGCTATCTCCATTTTGAAGTAATACATACGTTCTTGTATCCTCTTTATATATTTTCATAGGAGTTGCTTTTTTTAACTTCTCCCCGGCTGGTTGTCCTACTTTTTCTAACATAACCGGTACATAACTTTTCTCTATAGCTCCCTCGATTGTACTTCCATTCCAATCACCTTTTCTTAATACGTATAAAACAGTTACTACTTCTAACTTATCGAACGATTCTTTTTTATCTTTGAGCGCTTTATCTTGTTGCTCTACAATAATATCCTTCGTTTCTTGACTCATTTGTGGCGTCGTATTCACCGCATTTGTATTATTTAAGTTATACAATTTCCCAACTTTAAATATAAAGGAGATCGATAAAACGACAATTAAACAAATATACCATTTATTATATTTTGGTGATTCAATATCTGAATAGGATTGAATCTTTTTATGTTCAGCTGATGATAAAGCTGGTTCTTTCACTGCTGCAGCAACCTCTTGCTGCCCCTCATACACAGTTCCTTTACTCCAAAAGCCCTCTAGCTGTGCTTCCAGTTCTTCTTTTGATAGTTTCGCAGCTGGAATAGTAGTAGCTTCTCCTTTTTTAACTGTACTTTCCATATTGGAAATTTCACGATTTCGAATGATTTTATTTTTTTTCACATTGTATTCAGCATCAAAGCGTGTTCCTAGTCCTACTTCTTTATGAATCCGCCCTTTTATAATAGATGAAATGATATACATCATAAAAATAACTATATACACGGAACCGGCATACCAACCTGTTAAATATACAGGGAGGATTATCCATCCTAAAAGGCTTAAAACAACTAAAATATAATATAATTTAAGACTCTTCTTACTTGTAAACGAAAATATTTTACAAAACTTAGAAAATGACTTCCAAAATGTATACGTAAAACTTGCCATAAAAGCACAATACTTATTTTTCGTTCCAATTGTATCTCTATAAATTTTGTAGGCACCTTCATGATTCGGCTCTAATCGTATTGCAGTTTCAGCTAGCATTCTTGCTTTTTTAAAATTCCCTTTTTCTTTTGCTACATTTGCAAAAGAGACTAGATTTGTTACATTTTCTGGATTTAGCTCTAACGCACGTTTTTCCGCCTTTATACCCTCTTCTATTCGTTTCGGATAATAACTTAAAAGAATAAAAGCATATCTTCCTACATACATATCATTTTCAGGTTCTAACTCTATCGCTTTGTTATAGTATGTAATACCTTTGAGGGTGTTGCAAAACTAAAATAAATATGCAATGTTATGAATCAGAAAAACTAGCTGAACATGTAATAAATAGCGATTTTGACCATACCAACGTGGCTGTTCCAGCCCTTTATCTTTGAGATGACCAAACTGTTGTTCAATTTTCCCACGCTCTTTCATCAACTGTTTGCCAAAGATGGTTTGTGCAAAATGAGATAATACACGGCGATGTGTACTTTTGCTTTGTTCGCCATTACGTGGGTTAATTGGATTCACCGCAAAAATATCACATGTTTTTGCAATTTCATAAATGCGCTGACTATCATAAGCAGCATCTGCAATGGAAAATAACACATTTTGATTTTGTATATCTTGAAGCAATACAGGAGCCATTTTGCTATCATGTACGTTCGCTGTTGTAAATGCATACGACAATACAACACCTTCTGGTGTAGAACAGACATGAGCTTTATATCCCTTATACCAACCATAACGAGTAGATTTCCCCCATTTTGCTTGGGAATCATATAAACTACTCCGTAAGGCAGTGCTATCAATTAAAACACACGGAATTAATCCTAAATTCATTTCTTCAAGAGTTTGTTTATGAATCAACGGAATACCTTCATTGCGAAACCAAGTTCCTACACGTGAGAAAGTGGATATATGAGGAACAAAGGAAAGACCACAAGATACACGAAATGAAGGATATTGATGCAAAAAGCGAGTTAACTTACGTAATGAATTGATTTGGAATACCGTTTTCACAAAAAAACATTTGAGTAAAGCTTTTCTACAGATAGGTGGGCGGCCTGTAATAGGCGGAACGCCTCCAATGGTTAAACTGTCTACGTAGGCAAATAAAATGTGTAAAATGGATTGATTGTGATCAAAATTGGTTATCATACTAGTAAATCCGTCCTTTCTGGAGATAGTTTAGGGTACTATCATTCTTCCAGGAAAACGGATTTTTTTATGCATTTATTTTTGAATATTTATGAGTTTTGCAACACCCTCACCTTTATTAAGCGATTCTATATGTACTTTTGCCTCACCCACATAAAAGTAATATACGCCTTCTTCCGGATAATTTTTTATCCCTATTTCTGCTATCTCTTTTAATCTCTCAAAATTTTCTTGCGCATAAAAAATATCTAACGCTGTTAACAAAACATTTTCATCTAAGTGATCTATTTTTAGTGCATCTTCTAAATATTTACTTGCTTCATCAATTTGTCGAAATCCAAAGTAGTACACATGACTTAAACAAATATAACCAGTAGCATCTTCTGGATCTTCTTTAATCATCCATTCCGCTTCTTCTTTTGCAAGCTCAACATCACCAAGCTTCAATAAGTGCGAGATTCTCCTAAGTTGCTCCTCCATCTATTCCTTTCCCTCCAATCTAATATCATTTATTTCAATTGGTGTTCTTCCATATACTCTAATACTTTGTCAAAATCTTTATTTACATCACTAAACGTTGCATAATTTTTTGCGGTTGAGAACCAGTCTAAAGTTGTCGGTTGCCGTTTTTTCATTGCTTTTAATAAATCTTCATTGGATAAGGGTTGTAACTGTCCCGTTTCAAATGAACGTTGAATAGCTTCATTAATAGCATCTTCCACTAAATATGTTAAATCTGCTCCTGAAAAATGCTCTGCATACTTCGAAACAAAATCTAACTGCAATTCCATTCTCGGTTTATCCTTTGTTTTCAACTCCAGTATTGTCAGTCTTTCCTCGTTATTTGGTGGTGCCACAAAAACAAGTGAATTAAAACGGCCTGGTCGTCGTAACGCTGGGTCAATATACCATGGTGTATTTGTTGCCCCAATTATGTAAACACCTTCATTAAAAGAATTGCTTCCGTCCATCTCCACTAGCAATTGATTAACTAACGTTCTTTGATGATGAGCACCCATCTTCTGTCTATTCCCGCCATATGCGTCTAACTCATCTATAAATAAAATACAAGGCTTTGTTTTTCTTGCCTCTTCGAACACTTCATGTAAATTTTTCTCTGCTTCTCCTGACCACATCGATAGTATTGCTTGCAACTCTAAATGAATAAAATTAGCGTTTATCTCACCTGCAACTGCTCTCGCTAAAAATGTCTTACCACATCCAGGCGGCCCATAAAATAATAAACTGCCTCCTACTTTCTTACCGAAAGCTTGAAAATACTCTGGATTGTTAATCGGCATAATAAAATCCATATTGATTTTCTTTTTAATATCTTCCATTCCGCCAACATCATCAAAAGTTATTTTACTCTCTTCCACTTCAACCATTTGATTTTTTTCTCTATCAAAAGAAATCACTTTAATTTTCTCTCGATATTTCTCCATGTCGTTCATTCTTGTATTTATCCCCCTATAAAACCCTTTAATTTAGAATACATGTATCACTATTGCTGTAAAACCTTAAACAAAATATTCCAAAAAAATTATAACAAAGTTCTACAGAATTTTTTGTCAAATTTTGTCACACGACAAAAAAGAGACCCTTACCTATAGTAAGAGCCTCTTCGAACATTATTTCGGTTGTAAAGTTAACACTTTCCCTTCTATTTCATCCGTATTCAATGTAGTCGTATGATACGTTCCGTTTACCCAATCATCTATTTGATCATGATACCAATCGCTTCTAAAATGTCCTGATTGTCCTGGCCCTACGATATGATAACCGTTTGACATATCTTTCGTATCAATCACGAATCGCCAAGAAGCTCCATGATTGACAATACCGTTATCTCCGTAACTCGCTGCTTGAACGGTAACTTGGCTTCCGCCAATTGGAACTGGTTTTTCACGATTAAATGCAAGTAACGCTAACATACTAGATGATTTTGAAATTGGATGTGTGAACGCCAGTTGATGGTAATCGCCCCACTTCCACTCCGCAACATCAGGGCCATATTCCTTCTGTAGTTTCTTCATTACATTTTCGTACGATGTATGCACAACTTTCGTGAAGCCTCCGTACTTCGTAAACCAAGCGCTATTTTCTCCCGCTACTTCTTTTCGAATCAATTCATCAACAACTTGTGACTTCCCTTCAAATAACTCAATCACATCTTTCGGTATTTCTTTTGAAAATAACGTATTTGAAATCTCTTTCATTAACAAATGGAATATTAATGGTGCTGCTTCATCTTTACTATCGTAAAAATTCCACTTTGTTAATTGTTTTACGCCTTCTTTCTCTACTTCATTTAACGATGCTTTATTTAACTCTTTTAAAAATATAGGGGCAAATTCTTTCCCGTATAAATTTTTTTGATCCATCTGTAACTCTTCTAAATCTTTCACCGTATACTTTTCTTTCTCTTGTAAAAATTCTTGAATACGCATTTGTCTATATGGCTGTGCCCACGTATTACTAATATGGTACGGATAATGATCATCCACAATTTTATTATTCGCAGTTGAAATAAACCCTTGTTTTGGATTTATTACTTTTGGCAGTTGATCATATGGGATATACCCTTCCCATTCATATTCATCTGTCCACCCTGGCACTGGCAAACTCCCATCACCTTTTTTACGCACTGGTATATTTCCATTTGCTTTATACGCAATTGTGCCGTCATTTGATGCAAATACAAAGTTTTGAGTTGGTGTATGAAAATCTTGAATTGCCGTTTCAAACTCATTCCAATCTTTCGCTTTATTCATATTTAATACAGCCTTTAATTCAGCAGAAGGCTCCAAAGCAGTCCATTTCAAAGCGAATACTGTTTTCGTTTTCTCTTTTCCTTTATCCGCAAACTCTGAAATGACTGGACCATGCCTCGTAACCGTCACATTATACGGAATTGTTTTCCCGCCTTTTACTTTAATAGATTCATCAACAACTGTAGCTTTTCCCCATTTATCGTTATATAAAAATTCATTTTCATTATTAGGATTTCGCTTCTCAATATATAAATCTTGTACATCAGGACCTGTATTCGTAACGCCCCATGCTATTTTGTCATTGTGACCTAATATAACACCCGGTACTCCAGCGAAAATAACACCACTCACATGTAAATCTTTCATTTCAAGTTTCGATTGATACCAAATAGAAGGCGTTGCAAGAGATAAATGAGGATCATCCGCTAAAATTGGCTTACCAGACACACTCTTCTCACCGCTTATGACCCAGTTATTGCTACCATTAAACTCTGGCGGAATGATCGTTTTTGCAAAACTTTGTGCTACGTCCACATTTGTATTCTTCAGTTCAGCTAGCAATCTAGGTGCATCTTTCGGATATGTAGGAAATAGCTCATTTGCTTGCTCTTTCGGTAAATTTTTCAGCGCCCAATATCGAAATACCTGTCCGTGCCAATGTCCGCCTAAGTCAAACGCCATATACTTTCCAATCGTTAACGTATCAACAATGGACCATTCAGTAGGCTCATATCCTAATATAGTAAACTCAACCGGCAATTTCTTTTCCTCTTTCGCCTCGCGTATAAAAGCGTTCACCCCATCAGCAAATGACTGCAGGGCATATTTCGCTTCCCCGTCATATTGACTAACAGACGCTTCGGCTGCTCGCCGTAAACCGAGCGTTCGAAACAACTTATCTCGATCAACAGCTGCTTCCCCTACAACTTCACTCAACATCCCAGAAGCTTGCCTTCTACTTAAATCCATTTGAAACAAACGATCTTGCGCTTGTACATACCCTTGCGAAAAATATAAATCATGTGCATTTTCCGCTTTAATATGCGGTACCCCTTTACTATCCCGTTTTACCTGAACAGCATGTTGTAAATCCTCTAGCTTTATCGTCCCATCTATCTTTGGCACAGAACTTAGCGTATATATGTTCAAAAAAATCACTGTACAAATAAATAACAAAAGAACGATACTACTAGACCAAATAAAAATTCTCTTACCTCTAGTTCGTTTCTTCTTTATGAGAACTTCCATATAACCCCTCCTTTCTCAAACTATTCGCTTCTATTTAAGGAAGCACCTTTTAGAAAAGTTGAAAACCCATACTTTCTCATACTATGGATCATACAAACTACATACTGCTCTCTTATGTAAACCTTCCTTTCCTTCAATGAAATCTACTCGTCCTTTCTTATACCAATTCCTTAAAATCCCCTTCACATAAGCAAGCGTTCGCTTATTATGTTCAAATGCAATTTTAAGCCCCTCTATTACTGTCTTTCCTGAAACTTTTTGTATCCACTCTTTCAATTCCTTCACGATATACGGAGATAGACTACTTATATGTTGTTCGTAAAACTTATAAACTTCACTATGCGAAGTATCCTCTTCTATCTCTTCTTCCTTCTCCTCAGTAACTTCTTGTAAACTACTATTGTCCTCTTCTGCCGGCATACCAAAATGCTGCAATAACAATGGAATCTTCCATTCTTCTTCAAGACATTTACGTAAAAACGTATGTATGAACTCTTTATTTTTCACAGTCTTTAATTCCCGTAACACACACTTTTCTACATTCGTATTTAAAATAGGGTTATAGTGTAGCCAATTTAGTATGTATAACTCTTTCGTTTCCGCATCGTATAAAATCTTTCCATATGCAACAAATCTATTTAACAACTTCTCAACAGTTTCCATACTGTAGCCTGTTTCCAGTTCTGCCACACGCTTCGGTAATACGTAAATTCCACATTGCTTCGTTTTCGTACCAGTTAACAAGTATATGTAAAAATAACGCTCCTCTGGCGTTAAATCTAATATGAATTCATCTTGCCAAAAGTTCACCTGCACATTACGGTACACCGCCATATGTTTACCCCCTCCTTTTATTCATAAAAAGACAGAATTCAACCCTTCAATATACATATAGGAATGAGCGCTTTGTTTTTGCATTTGAATTCCAAATTTTTTTAACTACTACAACGCCGGTTTTATTTTTTCGCGCTTTTTTGTTCTTGTAGTTGTTTTTGTTTTGTTTTTTCTTAGTGATTTATTACTTGGTAGGTGCTTATGAGGGGCTTGGAAGGGGCTTCATAGGGGCTAAAATAAAAAAGGAGCTGTTCCAAATTTTCATTTTGGATAGCTCCTTTAAAGTCTTTATTATTTTTTCTTGCATCAATACAACCTTCTACATACCATTCATTTATTTCTGCATAGAGTCTAACATCTTCACTAAAAAGGCAGCTGTTGTACCTTTAGAATTAAACTCATTATTTCCAACACCAGTAACTACCTGTAAGCTGCATAATCGTTGAACATGCTGTTTGTATGTGATTAAATGTTGATTTGTAAAGTGTTCCATATTTCTTTATAGTCATCGACGCACTATATTGAATAGCTCTTGGCTTTTCAACCGGCTTCATTTCGCGAGTAGAACCATCATTTCGACCGTCTACATGTTCAAATGCCTATTCAATGTTTGAAATAGCTTCATCTTCCGCTACTTAACCTTTTTTTGCTTCTTTCATTTTATGTAACTCTTCTGTTTCATCATGTTTATGTTTATATTGTTCTAAAAGAATTTTCTCATTCTCTGATACTTCCGCTTCGTTAATTTGCATGTGATCTGGAGTTTCTAGATTGAAATTAGAATAACTTAACCCACTCGTTCCACGTTCTCCTTGTGCGATACGAAGTTGATCAGTTTGAGGTTTTTTTACTCTCTTCTGCTGATATTGCTAAAGGAGTGCTCCCTAACATTACTAAACTTGTTGATAGTGTGATTACTCGTTTTTTAATATTCATTGCTGTATGAAATACCTACACAGTTCGTGTAAGCATCCTAACCTCCCTTTATTTTCTCATTCGTGAAAAACTATAAATCTACTATGTATGTATAAAACTATGTTTATTCCACCCTTTAATAAATACTTTCATTTTATCCCCAGCAGGTGAATGATAGTTTCTATAAAATCCCTTAACAGACATTATTTTATAACCAATTGCAATTGCCGTCAAAAGCACTTACCCTCATACACACTACTACTTCTCAAAAATAGATGAGGATACCTTTTACTGCTTTTCTTCAACAAGAAGAATCTTTATAATTTTTCATAACTACTATCATGGTAGTTTTGTCGTTATAAGGAAAGATAATATTTAACTTAAAGACATCACCCTTCAATAAAACGCAGTGTACAATGGGAATGGTAATCGGTTAGATCTTTTGCAAATTGTTGATTTGGAAACCCTCTGTGAAGCAATCTCAAGCCGCCTGAAGTTAAGGCTATATGATGATGTAACCGATAAAATAACATCCTGTTGGGATCAAGAGTATCATTCTTTAAATATCGATAATAATCCCCAAATCGAAACTGTAAAAAACTATGCTCATGCTCAATATCAAAGAACTTTGCTCCTTCGATATCAATCAAATAAGGTTCTAGTTCGTCATTAATTAATACATGATCAGGGCCTAGTTCCCCATGTATAAATCCATATCGATTTCTTGGCTCAATTTTTGATTCAAGCTCGTACAATGTATCGAGTAGCTTGCTATGACTTGCCTTGATGCTGTCAATATGTTGGGATGCGTAATCTAAATCTTTTTTTGTATGCTTCATTTGCAAGTGATGACATTTTTTCGTGTTGATTCCACTTTGATTCACTTTCCCATGAGTATTTCTCTCATTGGCATGCATGCCTGTCAGCATATCTCCTAACCGCTGAAACAATTTATCTTTTACATATGAATCGGAATTTTGAAAATACACTTCTGCCTTTTGTCCATTTACATATTCAACGAGAGCATAATCATAAGGATAACGGTTTCTTTCCTTATTCAGATCATATAGAATGGGGGTTTGAATTCCCTGTTGAATTAAATACTTGTTATTTAATTCAAATAAATCACTACTATAGGATTGTTCATGTATATCTCCGTTTGCTATTTCTTCTTGAAAATAATTCATGGTAAGATCCCACACATACAGAACGCTGGAAAATCCATTGCTGCAGTCAATCTTATAGACTACCTTTTGTGCACCGCCATGCATTTTCGTTACATTAGAAACCAAATAACTGGTACCAAATACCTTTTGCATATACTCCTGTAAATCAGATTGATCAAGGTGACAAGTGTTTCCCAATGAATAACACCCCCTTTTATATAGTTTTGCTGTCAACCAAACTATATAAAAAATCCAACCCAAAATATAGACTGTTTATTTATAATTTGTTATGATGTTGAATGAGGTCTCGATAAAATTGTAATGTATAAATCCATTGGAACTCCAATGGATTTTTTTGATGAAATCATTCTTACTTCTCAAATAACACGCCACGTAACACCTTATAATGGATTACAATGAATGAATGAATCCATACGTTCTTCAACCCTTGTTCTTTTCGCTAACTTTACCTTTCTTTTTAATTGATCATTATTGCCCTTCAGTTTAAGGAAATAACCTTCACAATCTCAATGATATATTCAAACTCGAATAATCTAATGGCTTGAAAAATAGTTAAAATATTAAAACAAATAGTACGAATTTATGAGATAATACGTTAAAGGGGATGAACTGATTGTTACATACGATGGTTTATGATAAAGCGAAGTACCATTATGAAGGTAATTTTCCTGAGGACTTACCAATCGATCAAGCTTTTGTACATACTGGTATGTTTTTAGGATGGATAATTGAACATCATTTATGTAGTAAAGAATTTGAAGAAGAGTCTCAAGACGAAATTAACCAGTTTAAACTTAGACAAATGACTGGCACAGAAATTTATATGAATTGGGATGGTGTTTTGGCAGACGACATGTTAAATGATGAGGGCAACCAATTCGCCATGTATTACTTTAATAATGATGAGGAATGGAAGTATATAATTGATTACTCAGACGTTTTTATAGATCAAGAAACTCTCTACCACGTGAAAGATACTTGGGAAAACTATTTCAAATTAAAAGAAGTTATTGATAATAGCTATAATTTTTGGAAAGACAACTTACAAAATAAGTAATTATAACAAGTCGATTTCTTATGTTAATAAGGAATCGACTTTCTTAATATCTAATTTGCTGATTAACACTTCACCCAAAGATCATTTCACTAACGATACTATTATTGATACCGAATTATCTATAACAGAACGTTCTGGACGTGATTTCATTAACACTGTTAATCCAATTAAGGATGTGACTAATGTTTGCGCTACTGCTTTAGCGTTCAAATCATTTTGCAGTTCTCCTGATCGAATTCCTTTCGTAATTAATTCTTGAAAAATAACTGCAAGATACATTTGATGTTCTCTAGTAAGTACTTCAAATTTTTCATTATGAGGAGCAAGTTCGACCATTGTGTTAATACAAAAACAACCTTTACTGAAATCTTTTTTATATTCCTCTTCCACCATATTGTCAAAAAATGTCCGAATAGCTTCTTTTACAGACTGTTTATTTTGAAGTTTTGTTCGTATATTAGCCGCATGTAAATTTGTGTATCTCCTTAATGCCGCTTCAAATAATCCCTCTTTATCACCAAAGGCTGAATATAAACTAGGCTTTTGTATTTCCATTTTAGCAGTTAAATCGCTTAACGAGGTAGCTGCGTATCCCTTCTCCCAAAAGAGTTGCATAGCAGCATCCAAAGCTTTTTCTTCATCAAATTCGCGTAGTCGTGCCATTTAAAACAATCTCCTTTCTACATCTAGTTATTAAGATTACACATCACCATTTGTGTACCAATCAGTATAGTATATATCGTATTAAATTATAAACGATGTGTCAAAAAATCACATTAAATTCAAAATAAACTTGACATATATGTTTCTTCAAGATTATATTTTACTTACAAAATAACATACCGTTCGGTACGTTATTTTTAACAATACAAAAAGGAGCTGATTTTATGAATAGTAAAGAAAAAATGATGACCATTCGAAAACATACTCACACTCATATACATTCACCTGTTCATGCAACAATTTCTCGTTATATGACTCTATTATTCGCAATAGCTTGCGGAATGGCGGTGGCAAATATATATTTCGCTCATCCACTTCTTGATTCTTTATCAAATGAATTTAAGATTAGTCATTCAACTATCGGTATTGTAATTACTATTACTCAAGTTTGTTATGCACTTGGATTACTTTTATTCGTTCCACTTGGTGACTTATTAAACCAAAAGAAAATAATAATTGTCCAAATGCTTTTATCCGTTATCGCTTTAATTATAATTGGAGTTGCCCCCTCAACCATCGTACTTTTTATAGGTATGGCCTTAGTAGGAATTCTTGCAACTGTTACGCAAACACTTGTCGCATATGCATCAATTTTAGCTAATCCAGCAGAACGTGGACGCATAGTAGGTTTCGTTACAAGTGGCGTTGTAATAGGTATTCTTCTTGCTCGTACATTTGCAGGTTTATTAACGGATTTAGCTGGATGGCGGTCCGTTTATCTCACCTCTGCTATCCTTTTACTCTGCGTAACTTTTTTGTTACACCGAAATTTACCTACTTTTGAACATAAAAAAGTGACAACTCTATCTTACCGAAAATTAATATACTCTGTTTTCTTATTATTTATAGAAGAACGACTTTTACGCATTCGCGGAATATTAGCATTGCTTATTTTCACTTCATTCAGTATTTTATGGACTTCTTTAGTATTGCCCCTAAGTGCTACACCACATAATCTTTCACATACAGCTATTGGTGCGTTCGGTCTTGCTGGAGTGGCGGGTGCATTAGCTGCTACTAAAGCTGGACGATTAGCTGATAAAGGATTAGGCCAAAGAACAACTGGCATAGCCTTATTATTATTAGTACTTTCATGGCTTCTAATTAAATCTATTAACCACTCTCTATTGTTACTAGTTTTCGGCATTATCCTTCTAGATTTAGCCGTGCAAGCTGTACATGTCACCAATCAAAGTATGCTGTTCACAGTGCGTCCCGAAGCAAGAAGTCGACTCACTGCCAGTTACATGATTTTTTATTCTATCGGTAGTGCAACAGGTGCAATTCTTTCAACAAATACGTATGCAAAACATGGTTGGGATGGAGTATGCATATTAGGTGTATCTGTTAGTACTTGTGCTCTTTTATTTTGGATAATAACATTACGGCGATCATCACAGCTGAACGAAGAATAATTCATTTATGTTTAATGCGTGTTTTTCTACAAGACTATAGAGTAGCACTTATTTTTTAACACAAATCAACGGCATTTTCATATAAAAAATGCCGTTGATTCACAATTTCATGATAAGGGACCCCCTACTATCGAAATACATCTATTACAAATTTCCTTTAACGTTTTCAACAATCTCATTTATCGTATTTCGATCAAACTTATCACTAATTTCGTATGACTCACGATCTCCTACTAATTGTACGCCTACAATATCATTGCGGTCCTTACCATATTGTACTTCAATAATGGATCCACGCTCTATTTGTTTCCAAACGAGACTTGCTTCATCTTTATTATCTAAAATCATACAGTCCTCAATATTTTCATCAACCCCAATTAACTTGTTGTCATCTATATACCCAACCTCGTATTGTTGACGTTCTTTCGCTTTGCCGCTTACTAATATACCTTTGCTACCATATGAATAATCCATATAGTCCTTCTTCTCAGATAGTACCGCTTTCGTCTCTTCTGCTTTAGTTTTTTCAGCGTTCCCACAACCCATGATAAGACTAATTGGCATCACCGTAGTTAGTACTACTCTAGTAAATTTCTTTATCATTTATAAGCAACTCCTCATACTTACATTTAAATTCCGTTTATCAATTTATTAAAACATAACATGATATAAAATAGGCAAAGCCAACGATAAAATATTCGCTGCATTCCCACAATTTAATTAAGGACCAGGCCATTTAAACCTAGTCCTACATAACTTTACCTTTGCTTCACATACTTAATTGTATTGAATGAAGTCTCATTAAATAATCGTAAGTTTTCCCCATCATAATCTTGAACTTTATATGCTATTTTCTTTTTTTGAATTTTATCTTCTACACCGTCTACTAAACGTTTATTGAGATGTAAATAGATTGTAAAAGCTTCCTTATCATATTCCCAAGTTCCTTCAATATAATTCTTTTTATTTGGATACTCACCTTTACCATACGTTTCAAATGTCTTATCACCTTTTAGAATGAGTGACATAATGAAACCGTCTGTTCCTTTGAATCCCCAATTACCGATTAATTCCGTACCATCTTTCACATTCTTCATAACATTATCCGTATTAATTCCAGCTTTCTTATCTAACTCTTTCAAATCTTTCACAGATACTGTACCGTCACCGATTTTAATATCCCCTTCAAGATCTTTGAATGCCTTAAGCCAGTAAATATCTCCTTCTTTCACTAACTTTTCGGATTTCTCGATTAACTCTTTATCAGTTTTATCGCCTTTTTCTCTTTTTTCTTTTCGGGTGAATACTTCATTTATTAAAGAAAAAGACTCTCTAAAATAACCAATTGCTTTTTCAAAATCCTTTTGTTGATTTACATACTCTGCAGGGGGATCTATCGACTCGAATTTATCTAACATTTTATTTAATTCTTTCACACTATCTACTACATCTGATTTCTTTTTCTTACCGTCAAAAACCTCTCTTGTAATATTGTTATGCTCCGCAAACAACTTATCAAACTCTACCCCTAATTTATACACTTTATTAGGATAGTCTTCCTTTGAAACTTTTTCTTTCTTACTATTAGACTTCGATTCTTTTACTTTAGACTCTTCCGTTTTCTCCTGTTTAGAAGTATTCGTTTTCTCAGACACTCCACAACCAAATAACAACATGACCGGAACTGCTACCCCTAGTAATTTCTTTGCATTCATGACTGATTTCTCCTTTTACTTGAATAAGTTACTCTTACTATATCCATCCTCTTTTTTTATCTTGTAATTAAAGTTACAATCGCAATAACTCCTAAAATCGGTCCCCAATATTCCATTTTTATAAAAAATAGTGAGTGCTTTTTGTTAAACATAACTTTTTCACCAGTTTCGGCATCTATATAAACTTTCCCATTTGGCTTATTAATATATTTTCCTAAATACCAAGACATAACCCCTGATATAATAAACATTACCGCCATTGGCCAACTATGGTCTTGAAAATATGTAGCGTCCCCCGTTATAGATCCAAAGATAACCTTACCCAAAAGAGTATTAATAATTACAATAATTGCGACTAAAAAACCCCAACCAGACCAAATAACCATCTATTTCTCCTCCTAAAGCGCACCACTTTGTACCTTATGTTAATTTGAACTGCAAACGAAAACATTAAATAAACCGAATATTCAGACGCAAACAATTACATTTATCCTACATTCGATTCTAACTTTAGTGTTCTAAATGCAAATGAACCAGACATAATTTGTAATATTGTTGGAATAAGTAAAAAGAATAATGACATAAATAACATAACTATAGGAATCACAATCATACAAACTCCATAAACTTTATTATTAACCTTGTTTACTAAACATGATAAAATAAGCAACCCTATTTGAACCGTTAAAATAATAGAATAATAAGCTAAAAGTTCATAATCAAAACCTTCCATAATATTAAACGCTACAACTATTAATAGTATGGAAATAATAATTCCTATAATGCCACCAATTAAACCTAGTACGAATTCAAGCGTTCTTTTCAATTCAATCCCCCTTTTATGAGCCACTAACAACTTGTATATTTTTCCCATTCACCATCATACCAAATATTCATTGGAAAAACTATACATACTTTTCATTCTTCCTTACCTTACAGTGACCTTCTTACCATCATAGATAGCTTGTTGCGGTTACAAAATTAAAACCTTCACAATTACTAACTGGTTTCGATACCTTTAGAAAGTGGACATACCTCTTGAATACAATTAGTATTAACATAAGAAATATGAAAGACTGAAAAAGGCTCTTACATGAAGGAAGGAAGTGCACAGCTATGGATTTTAAAACAGTTATGCAAGAACTTGAAGCTCTAGGTAAGGAACGAACGAAAAAAATATACATATCTAACGGTGCGCATGAGCCAGTTTTTGGCGTAGCTACAGGTGCCATGAAACCAATCGCTAAAAAAATAAAATTAAATCAAGAATTAGCTGAAGAACTTTATGCCACAGGCAACTACGATGCTATGTACTTTGCAGGCATTATTGCCGACCCAAAAGCTATGAGTGAATCGGATTTTAATCGTTGGATAGATGGAGCTTATTTTTATATGCTATCTGATTATGTAGTAGCAGTAACTTTATCGGAGTCAAATCTTGCACAAGACGTTGCTGATCAATGGATTGCAAGTGGGGACGAGCTTAAAATGTCTGCCGGCTGGAGTTGCTACTGTTGGCTTTTAGGAAATCGCAAAGACAATGAATTTTCCGAAAGTAAAATTTCCGATATGCTTGAAATGGTGAAAGATACAATTCATCATTCTCCAGAACGAACAAAATCTGCTATGAATAATTTCCTAAACACCGTGGCAATTTCATATGTACCACTACATGAAAAAGCAGTCGAGACTGCAAAAGAAGTTGGTATAGTTGAAGTGAAACGTGATAAGAAAAAAAGCAGTTTGTTAAATGCTTCCGAAAGTATTCAGAAAGAACTTGATAGAGGAAGACTTGGTTTTAAGCGTAAATATGTAAGGTGTTAAACAAATTCGTATCTGGGTGTCAATTCGATAAAGATTGACACCTTTTTCATTCAGGTTATATATCCCCTAACTTATATTAAAAAATAATATCCTGATAACCTACTTCCATTACCTTTTCATTTAATAAACGAACTCCTACACCATTTTCTATATCCCACGTACAATTAAATGTAATTCCAACCTCTCGTCCTTCCGTAATATTTGCATACGGAACAACAATACCATCTAAACTGACCATCTCTAGTATTTGATCAGTTGTTTCAACTAATTGATAATTTTCTCGCACTCCAATATCATATCCTAATTCACATCGCCTTTGTTTGTAATAGTCTAATATAGACTGCAATAAACTTATTTGTACCTCTTCCCAATTTTTTATTAATGATTGATACGCTACATACTGCCCTTCATCAAACATCCCATCTTCTTCACCATCTATCATCAAATCAATCTCAGTTACATTACCTATAAAAGTTATAGGCATACACTTAGCCCAAGCATAATTATATTCAATTTCTCCAAAAACTGAATCGTTCACTCTCATTTATCCGTCATTCCTCTCGCACTTATTACTAAGGTGTCCCTGCTTATTGTTAACTCCCATCAACATTTAACATTTGAAATATTCTTTCAAAAACTTATAAAACGTTGGCCAACTCTCCTTTAATTCTCCATTTAAAAGTAATTCATCTCCACCTTCAAAATTTACTGAGTAAACTTTATCAGTTACACTATCAAGGACCAATGCAGCATTTGCTGTCATTTCCGTTAATACTAAATACTTATTAGGAAATCCATGTTTCTTTCGAGCAATAATTGTGTAGTATTCAATATTATTCTCTTCATCTATAATATCAAGTAGTTCATAAAGAACGTGCTCTTCCCAAAATGGTCCTGCAAATCGATAATAAAACTCTCTAAATGTATTAGACACTTTTACATCTAATCTATTCATTACTTCATTCACCTGATCTTTATCTTCCCGTTTATATATATCTTCTTCCAAAACTTCTTCTAAACGATTTGGCAAAGCATGCATTTGTATCCCTCCTTTACAAGGTTTATCTATGTGTTTATGAAATGAATTTGCAGCTCCCTGCAAACTACCTGTACGGCATAGAACCAATAAATGTAACCTCTAAACCATCAAACATATCTTCTCTTTTCGCTTCATTATATTTAAAATCATAAAGAACAATAACAAAGTTAATATCGTTCGCTAAACTATCTCCATTTACTAGCTTTTTTATTTTAGGAATAATTCGTTCACTATAAGAAAAATCACTTAAAATATGTTCAACTTCCCTTTTATTATTCTCATAAAAACAAATTTCAATATTATCCTCATCATAATAACCGAATTCAAAGCTCGTCCCAAACTTTGAATGAACTGAATCACCATCTATCGTGTAATCTATATCGACATAATCCTCAAGATTTTGGAGTGATTTAGAAATTCCAAACCAAACTGAAACCATTCCACTATATTCCACTTTCCCACCCCATCTAGCCGGTCTATAATTCATATAAACATTCTTCACTTTACTATTTTTGTAACCTCAAACTAGAAATTAACTCATTTAAACTATTCGAAACCTCTGTAAACGACCCGAGTTCAAATTCCTCAAATTGAGTCTTTCCACTTACATTATTTAAAACAACTAGTGAACCATTTCCTTCTACCCTTATCTAGTCCCTTAATAACTCGTGATTAAGTCTTCGCCTTCATATCTAGGGTCTTTCTCCACTTTACCATCTTTTGTTTTGATGACTTTTAGTCTACCTAACCACTCTGCTCCGTTATATGTCTCTTCACTTACCCATACATTATGCTTTTTACCATCTACCTCAACTACTAATGTTGGGTGTGTAAATATGAATTCCTCCTCTACATGCCTACCTACTATTTCTGCATGTAATGATGTACCTTCTTCAACTAATTTACTATTTTGATACCCTTCGATAATAGGTAATCCAATAAATACAAAGAATATTAGCCCAAATACGGTCACTTTCTTCTTTGTACTCCATTTATTCTTTTCTTTCAATTCCTTTTGTCTTGCTTCTCTTTCTTCGCGTTCATCCAAACTCTCATTTAAAGCGTCTTCCCACGCCTTAATTTCTGCTTCGATTTCCGCTTCGGCTCTTGCTAATTTTTCTAGTTGTTCATCGGTTGCTACCATCTCATATGAGTTATCTCCAACCACACGAATTTCAGCACCATTTTCTTTTACTTTCCGCAAGTCTTTTTCTGTACAATCAAACTCTCGAATGATTTCCCCTTGTGTGTTTACAAGTCTAACGTAAATGTTTTTTTTCTCCTTCTTCTTAAACATCTAAACTCCCCCTTATTTGTTTCCTATCATAGATAACCCTACTGCAATTAAGAGAAAGAAAACGATAATAAGGAAAGTCTTCCCTTTGCTTAATTGTGTTGTACAACCTTCCAAGACAGCCCATATAAGAATTGGAAAAAGAAGAATACCTAGGAGAATATCGACCAACTTGTTGCTACTCTTCTTTAGTGTTTTTTCTTCTTCTACTATCGGTTTTATCTGAACAGCTTCTTTTCTTATTTGTTTCGGCTTCTTTTTCTTGCGTCTATGATTCACCCAACTTCCCCCTTTTAGAATAACTTTTTACAACTATAAAAATACCGGGATATCCCTTTTTCACTTCCAATTATTCATATAAGCTCTCAATTTCAATAAACCAAAAAGAACCCTTTTCCATACACTTATCATCAATTTTTTTCAATTCTTCCTTCAACCAACTTATTGTACACCCTGGTATATTATTAGCGATAAAGGCATCCTCACCATTTATCTCTACTGCCTTATCAATCATTTTTGAATATACTAATAAACATGCTGCAAATTGTTGTATAGAAGAATTCATAAACACTTCTTTATACGCATCACTATTATTTAGAAATACTATTTTTTCTTGTTTTTCAATTATACAAATTGGATCTCCAGAACTTGTTGTTCCTAAATACCAATATTTCCGAAACTCTTCTGGCATATGAAATACATTTATAATAGACCTTACGAAAGACTGAGATGAAGTAAATTCTAAATATGGTGGCGGTGTTTCCGGCAAGCCTCCTATAGACAAAAATCGTTTCACTTCAGCTGAAAAGTTTTTGTTTATTAATTCTTTTTCAGGAAATGTAATGGGTGGGCCATCTTTATTAACATCCCATTTCTCTCGAAAATCCTCTGGTAGTATCATTCTTTCACCTTCTTGATGTGTTTATGTCTTTTTACATTTAGCCGAGCTACTAGTTGTTTTTTTATTTTCCTCCATAAAACATACCATCCATCAAAGCTTTCCGTTATAGTAAAAATCACTCCTTAACAGAGTGCCATAGAATGGTTTTATATTCATCACATATATCGTTTTCTTATACGACTACATGTCCATAAAAATACTTTTTACCAATCTTCCATTCTTTCTTTGTTAGAACATCGATATATGACATCAACTCTCTATTTTTTTCATTTGTTATTATCGTATCGTATTGAATAGGACATTTGATTCCACTCCAAATTGATAAAACAAAAGGTATAGTAACAACATTATAAGTAGTTCTATCTCTTAAAGAACTCATAACTTTCGAAACTAACTCCTTTGCCAAATCTCCAGGAAAAGATAGTCTATTACGATAATAGTATTCTTGCGTATCGTTATTTTCGATAAAACCAGAATAAGCTTCATTAAATTCTTCTAACGATACTTCATAATACTCGTCCTCAATTCCAAGCATCCATGAAAGTTCATTTCTTATAGCTTTTTCAACAAAGGTATCTTCCCACTCTTCTAGTAACGCTAAAAGATATGGTACTACATGATATGAAAGAGTTTCACCAGCACTTACTACAAAATTATGAACTCCATCCTCTGAAGCACTTGAAAGGAATTTCAAATTAGTCGTTTCTAATAAATCATCGTGAGTAGCTACTGAACAAAATAGTCTAGTACATAAATGTAAAACAAGCTCATTTCCAGTACTATTCATAAGTTCAATTAGTAACCCCTTTACGGAGAAATCACCTAACTTTAACAATTCGTTAATTAAAATACAGCATTCTGTCTCTGTTAAACTATCCCTTAAGTTAGACTTAAGAGTTTCAATTGTATGATTAGAAACTTTTCCATACCAAATATCTTTTTTTAAATGCTCTAAATCCATCATTCTCCCGCCTTTTATTGCTGCTTACATTTATACGAACCATTTTATATGGATAGTATTATTAATCATGTAACTTATTTAAAAACTCCGTAAAATTATTAGCAATATAGAATACATTTTCTCTTGCTACTTCCTCTACTTCTTCAGCCGTAATCCCTTCACTTTCCATCAATGTTTCCTTTTCCCATGCCCCTTCATGTTCCCAAAAGACGACAATTGGATCTTCTTCATGATTTTTATAATCAAAGCAAATTAAATTTCCTGCTGGATCAAATGCGAATGGCACCAATTCATTTGGCAGAGTAGAAATATACTGGTTATATACTTTAACGATATATTCTCTACTATCTACATCATAAGAAAGTAAAGTTCCAAATACCTTTGTTATCGTGCCTATTTCAAATTTATAAGGTAACACAGCTGAACCATTATTATTTGTAGCACATTCTACATAGTCACTTGGAAATATATACCTTATCTCTTTTCCCACATTGTTTATATATTCTGCTGAAACTGGCTCATCCGGTACTGGCCATGTTAAGTCATTTCTCATTTAACTTCACCTCCTAACAAATCACATCACGTTTATCCGAAATAACTTATTGCATCATCAACCAACCATGCGAGTCGTATGTCTTCTTTTGTAATCGTTTCATTGTTATGTAAGTCTTTCCACGCAATCAAATCAATTGACGCAGTCCACAAAATGTTGTCACCGCCTTTTGATGCACCGATTCCTAATACCCCTGTGACAGCTGCTATTTCAATCACATTTTCTGAGAATCTATTTTCAAATCTACTTATTTCACTTGATTTACTCAATTTCGAATACATTCCTTTCATAGCCCACAGGCATAAGTACTTTGTGAGTTTTCCTGTTTTATTATAATTGGTCATGGTAACGCCTATATAGAATTATAGCTATAATTCTATATAGGCTTTTTTTTCACCTGGAATTTTAAATTTATTTACATTATATTCTTTAATTATATATACTTTTATAGCTTCAAAATCTTTACCAAAAGCAAGAAATGGATTTTTTAAGAAATATATTATTTCTTCGTCGTCATAAATTCGGGCTTTAATTATTTCTTTGTCCGAGTGAAACGATAAATTGACTCCTTTGTAAAAATATTCGTAGTATCCTTCTTCATCCTGCTCACTCTTATCTTCAAAAGGAACAGATTCAATATGATATATATTCCCATTTACATTTATTGATTTCATACAGCATCACTCCCTTTTCAAGAATATTCATAAGAAATTAAATAATCTCTGTCAATCATACCAAAAATAAGGGATTTACTTTTAGAATTTATAAAAAATATATAGGATTAAATTAAAATCTTTATATTATTTTTCATATTACTTCATTATCTCTGTACAATTGTGTAATGTGTCACAGAAGTAGACATATTGCAATGAGTTGCAGTGAAGGGGAATATCCTTTGAGAATATAAAATAAGAAGATCAATCTAGAAAGACTATCTAGTTCGATCTTCTTTTATTGAATTTTTAATTAATGCATTTTTACCCTTAAAATAATATAATCAACGGGTAGATTATTATTTACATCCTCAAAACTGGTTCTAATTTTAAAGTCAAATTCATTTGTTATATTTTTCAATGAATAAAGGTTTGTTCTATCTACACTTGTACGGGGGAGCAACATATCCGAAAACGTAAAACGCATGAAGAATATGTTGCGGAACTATTAGAAAACGCGGGTACGATATGCCGCAGAGGTTTTAGAAGTTCATGGCGATAATATCAAAGTTATAGGAACATATAAAGGCGCTAGAAATACCATAGAACACAAATGTAACTCATGTAAAAATATATGGGAGGCAGCACCAACAAATATTTTAAAAGGAAAGGGAGAGAAACATTATGTCAAAGTTATTACGTGAATTATCTAAACCGGATAGTGAGGCCCTGCGTTCCGAATCACTAGAACAGTTGAAAGTTACTTCAGGTAAAATTGTTGCTTGTGATCCTCTTATTTTTAATGAAAATCACTTCGAACAAACAATTCAGCCAGGTACATATCCAATTGTTGCTTGGTGGCATAAGGAAGATGGAGTCATTGCTGGTGCTGAATTGAAATTGTCGGAGTCAAAAGCGGTAGGATGGAAGATGGCAACAAAACCAGGACAAAATGTCAGTGAACTGGAAGACGGATATATTTTTGGTTACCCAGTTGATACAGGCTTAGGGTGCTTTGCAGATGTTGAAGCAATTGGTAAGTTAGAAGAAATAGAAGACAGGTTACAACAAGAACTAGGAGAAGAATTTACTAGTTTGTATGATGATCTTATAGATGACATACTAACAGAACATGATGAAGATTGGGGAAATTGTGTGGTGTGTGAGGAAACAGGAAGTAATATCATTATATTCCGTTCAGGTTATGGAGATGGATTTTACCCTTCCTATTGGGGAATCGATGAAGCAGGAAAAATCGTTTCACTCGTTACTGATTTTCAAGTGCTACATGAGGAAAATTGAGGACAACATCAATAATGATATAAGAGTCAATGTTTTTTCTTTTACAGCGTCAAATATTCCTCGTCTAATATTTGCAAATAACCCGTGGGATAATCTCCTTATATACTACTGGTTCTAATAAATAGGGTTATATTCTTAAGTGAATATAACCCGTCATTAATTCTAGTTGTATATTAACAGTTTTTTATTTAAATAATTTATTAACTCTACTGATGTAGAGTTAACGTCAAGTAACTCCAAAATATACATAATGGTTGATTTTAGAGTTACTAGTGCACTGTTTTATCACGATACAGGTGAACTTCAGATACTCTACGCTCCGAAATTACTTTTTCTATAATTTCCTGACGGTTATATTCTACCTTCACTGTTTCACAGTTCCCCCAATGAGTAGGAGCAAAATTTTCATTTGACTCAAATACATCTAGAAGACGATTTAATATCTCTTCTTCGTTAAATGCTACAGTCGGATACATTGCGATTATAAAATAATTCGGTTTCATTTTACTACTCCTTTTATTTGCTTTATCACAGCCAAATAAGTTTAAATCCCTTTCCCACTATTAATCATGTAACTTATTTAAAAACTCCGTAAAATTATTAGCAATATAGAATACATTTTCTCTCGCTACTTCCTCTGCCTCCTTAGCCGTAATCCCTTCGCTTTCCATCAATGTTTTCTTTTCCCATGCCCCCTCATGTTCCCAAAAACGACAATTGGATCTTCTTCATGATTTTTATAATCAAAGCAGATTAAATTTCCTGCTGGATCAAATGCGAATGGCACTAATGCACTCGGTAATGTGTCATTGTAGTCATTGAATACCTCAATAATATTTTCATCATCATCCATATCATAAGTTAGTAATGTATCAAAAACTTTTCTCTTCCCCTCAACTTCAAATACTTCTGGGCTAACATGTGCTCCGTTATTCTTCATTACACATTCTATATAATCTAAAGGAAAATGAATGCCCAACTCCTTTTCCACATTCTTTACATTTTCTCGCAATAAAGGCTTATCTGGTGATCTCCATTCTAATTTACTCATCTCTTGCCCCCACTGAATGTCCTCAAGTCTTTTTTCTCATTTATAATTGTTTGTTCGCACCATAAACATACTTCTATATTTCGATACCTCTTCACATTTCCTATATATCTTTCTACGACTATCTCTCAATCGAATTATAATTCGTTATTTTATTAATCTTCAATATTTTTAATATAGTGCTTCTTACTTGTTTAAACCGCTACTGAATTTTTTCGCATATAATATATCGAATTCAGTTGGTTCTATTTTTTGTTCTACAATATTCCCTTGTTCATCATACTTTTTAAAAGTCATTTCACGTCCCGCAATACATTCAGACTCATGCTTCTTCATTCCGTTTTGAAAAAATTCAACATGGTAGCCTTCAACCGTGCTTCTATTCATATTGCTGATTCTTTTTATATTTCCATCCATATACAACTCCACATACTCTCCTTGTTTAACACCATTTTCTACATAGAAATAACATTCTATATTTCCATTCTCATAAACATCATAAGCTAAGCCAGTAAACAATTTTTCTTTATCATCATCCGCACACTCTACTATTCCTAACCCATAAGGTCCCCCATATTCTAAACACTCTTCAAACTCAAGGCCATTCTGTATTATGTACTCCTTCGTTAACACATCAATTAACATTTTCAATCCTCCTTTACAATATTAGCTAATGGATAAGCTTGTTTGTAAAAGTAAGTTTTTATCGTAATATACTTCTATTTTTATTATGTAATTTCTATATACAATGAGAGATATTTTCTAATATTCGTTTATAACGTATGCTATCCATCATAGGCCTTTAAATGTTCAAAATTCATTTACTTCTCACCATATTTCATATTTGCTTTTTCATACTTCCTTCAAACTTGGCTCCTTCTATCTTTGCTCCCTTCCAAACTGTACCGTCAAGTTTAGCACCAGTGAAATTCGCATCCGTAAAATCCCCATTTAAAAGGATCGCTCCTGTTAAATTTACATTTCCCAAATATGCTTTTTCAAAATTTCCTACTCTAGCCTTTCCCATTAATTCACTCTCACCTTCAACGAACTCATATATTTCTATACAATTTGTATTATTTATCCATTCATATAACTTATCACCAGACACACTTTTCTGTTCAATCCAAACCTCGCATTTACACAGTGCATCTCTTTCAGTAAATTAAAGCAATAGAAACTATCTTTAGTTTTTCTTCTTCTCTTATTTTTTCCCACAACTGTTTGCTAAGTGAACATGTTCATTAAAAATGTTGTTGTTAATTTGTTTTTCATATTTCTTTAATTCTTCATTGATTTTACTGCCAGTTTTACTTTCAAAACTTTTCTCTAATTCTGCTGCTATATCTCTTAGACTTGTTTGTAATTCATGAAATGCCCCTATGTTTTTTTGAAGAGCATATGTATCTTCTTTTATAATGTCTATTGATTTAAACCCTACTTCTGTTTTTAACATCATACGCTGCATTTCTCTTTCAATCTGTTTTTTAGCAGCTTGTAACTCCTCAACTACCTGATCCGCTAAATCTCCTGTAACACTTTCGATTTGCTTTTCTATCTTTTTAATTTCCCCCATAAAATCCATCATATAATTCTCTCCTTATCTAAACTGAAAATTCCCCGCTAATTGATTATCTTTATCCCTAAGTGAATTTGCTGCATCACTAATTTCGTCCCCAAATCTACTTAAACTTTTTTGTTCTTTTCTTAAAAGATGAATTAATTCTTCTGCCATGTGTACATCGTGAAAATAGTCATTCCCACCTTCTTTCGTTTTAGCAATTCGTGAGATGGCTTCATCTATTTCGTATGCTTCTAATAGATTATATTTCCCACCTGGCCCTGTTTCATATTTTAATTGACTTTTCAACTTTTGAACCGCTTCAGCTTCTCTTCTTTGAAACTCTTCTATATTTTTTGCTATATCTGATAATCGATTACTGAGCATTTGAATTTTTTGTGCTTGTCTTATAATATCTTCAGGTTCTAATTTTAATAGGGGACTTCCATTTGAATGAAAGGATCCCATAAATGTATCTCTGCCGTGTCCGTCCATAGTTAAACGTGTAAAAAGTCCTTGTTTTGTATCGTTCTGTCTCACTGTGTATTGCTTACCAATTAGAGGTGCACCGAATTGAGTGTGGTTACCAATCGGGTCATTTTCATGTGTATAATCAGTTGCTTTATTTTCCATTTTCCCTTCATTTACTCGTTTTTTTGCTTCAGGACTTAGTACACCATAGGGATTCGGTGCAGCCCATGTAGTTGCATAACATTCTAATTCTGCAGCGATAAGGTCCGCTTCTGCACCACCTTTACTATGTCCAGTAGTATGAAGAGAAGAAGGGTTATATTTTGCTACGATGTCATTTTTAGCCCATTCTAATCCAGTAAAAAATGATGTTTCAGAATCAGGTTTTATAGTTTGACTGTTACTTGGAGTAATTACTTTAGAATGTGTTTTAATTCCAAACGTAATCTGATCGATATCTGTTTCGAAATCTGCTAATTGCGTAGGCTCTGTTCCACGAAATGCTAGGATTATATCATCATAATGTGTTGCATTTTCTTTGTAATCTTTTTTCGGTACTACTGCAATAGCTTCTAATCCATTTTTTACTTTTTGACAATCTGCATCAATTGATTCTATAACTACCCATTTCTTACCATCGACCCCTTTTATTTCCGCTCCTTTGTGTAAAGAATCATCGTCATAAACGTTACTTGATAACTCGAAATAATCTTCATCTGTCGCAATTGGATTTTTTTTGAATTCACTCATATGTTTCAACTCGTTTCATGGTATATTTTAACTATATTCAAATACAAGGGGATTTTAAATGAAAAAGAAATTGGTAATTATTTTATCCATTATTTGTATTATAGCAGGAGGATATTTTACTATGGAATACTTAAAACAAAAAGAAGAAGAGGAAAAGTTTTGGAAAGTACAAGAAGTACGAGTAGAAAAGTATATTCGTTATAATATTCAGGATGTAAAATCTATCACATTTACAGAACATAAAGTAAATCCAATGGGTATTCCTTATATAAAAGGATATATAAATGATGATAAGGAATTGTGGTTTAATGCTAGTATAAGTACTACAGAAAACTTTGAAGATAAATTCTCGCGTTCTGGAGAACTTGGAAAACTAATAAAAGACCCTGAAAAATCAGTATCTGAAATTGAAAAAGAAGAGAAGGAAAAAAAACAATAGTAGTCTTTGTACTACTATTTTCTTCTTCGTCTCATTTTAAGAAGAATGCATTGGTAAGTTTTTTATAAGGGGATTTTACAATGGAATACTTAAAACAAAAAGAAATTTTTTGGAAGGCACAAAAGGCACGGGTAGAAAAGTATATTCATTACAATATTCAAGATGTTGAATCCATTACATTTAAAGAAGACAGTGTAAGTCCAATGGGTGTTCCTAAATTAAAAGGGTATATAAATAAAGATGAAAATTTATGGTTTGTAGCTCATATTAGTACTACAGAGAATTTTGAAGATGATTTTGGATGTTCTGGAGAACTATACGATAACTATGTTAAAAAACCGAAAAAATCAGTATCCGAAATTGAAGAGGAAGAGAAGAAAAAACAATAGTCTCTGCACTACTCTTGTCTTCCCTATCCCATTTTAAGAAGAATACAGTCGTACATTTTTCATAAGGAGATTTCCAATGAAGAAAGTAATTATTTTGGTCGTATCTGCTTTGTTACTCATGGCAGGTGGGTATTTTACAATGGAATACTTAAAACATAAAGAAAAAAAAGAAATTTTTTGGAAAGCACAAGAGGCATGAGTAACAAAGTATATTCATTATAATGTTAAAAATGTAAAATCTATTACATTTACAAAACAGGATGTAAGTCCTATGGGTGTTCCTAAATTAAAAGGGTATATCAATAAAGATGAAAATTTATGGTTTGTAGCTCATATTAGTACTACAGAGAATTTTGAAGATGATTTTGGATGTTCTGGGGAACTATATGATAACTATGTTAAAAAACCTGAAAGATCCGTATCTGAAATTGAAGAGGAAGAAAAAAGAAAGCCTTCAAATGTTAAAAACTAAGAAATCTTACAAGTAGCTCCGCTAAATAATAAATGTAATTTAAATCATTAAGTATAAAAAAGAGCAAGTTCTCATGTAGGGAATTTGTTCTTTTTTGTCTTCTATAATGGGAGAACTATCTTTTGATAAGGTACCTTCCTTCAACTTTATAATTACATCTATATACTTGATAAATTTAGAATACGGTATCATTTTACTATAATTTGATATTTACCCGTAATTATCCAACACACTAAAGACCTACTGATTTATGTAATGTGGCTGTTATTTCATCATCGTTTAAAATTTCTATGCTTTCCTTCATACATCTAAACTCATTTAATGGTATATTTTAACTATATTCAAATACAAGGGGATTTTAAATGAAAAAGAAATTGGTAATTATTTTATCCATTATTTGTATTATAGCAGGAGGATATTTTACTATGGAATACTTAAAACAAAAAGAAGAAGAGGAAAAGTTTTGGAAAGTACAAGAAGTACGAGTAGAAAAGTATATTCGTTATAATATTCAGGACGTAAAATCTATTACGTTTACAGAGAAGAGTGTAAGTCCTATGGGTGTTCCTAGATTAAAAGGGTATATAAATAATAATAAAGAATTAGATTTCATAGCTCGTATTAGTACTACTGAAAACTTTGAAGACCAATTTACGCGTTCTGGAAAATTAGGAAAACTCATAAAAGATCCTGAAAAATCCGTATCCGAAATTGAAAAGGAAGAGAACGAACAGAAATAAGAATAGTCTTTACCCTATTTTTGTCTTCCCTATCCTTTTTTAAAAAGAATGCAATCGTAAATTTTTCATAAGGAGATTTCCAATGAAGAAAGTATTTATTTTGGTCGTATCTGCTTTGTTGCTCATAGCAGGAGGTTTTTTTACTTTGGAATACTTAAAACATAAAGAACAAGAAGAAAAGTTTTGGAAAATACAAGAAGCAAGAGTAACGAAGTATATTCATTATAATATTAAAGATGTAAAATCGATTACATTTACAAAACAGGATGTAAGTCCAATGGGTGTTCCTAAATTGAAAGGGTATATAAATAAAGATGAAAATTTATGGTTTATAGCTCATATTAGTACTACAAAGAATTTTGAAGATGATTTTGGGCGTTCTGGAGAACTGGGAAAACTTATAAAAGACCCTGAAAAGTCCGTTTCTGAAATTGAAAAGAAAGAAAAGAAAAAAATCCAAGAGTAGTCTTTACGATTACTCTTTTGTTCTCCTATGGCAGTATCAACGATAACATCTTCAATCTTTCCTAAATTATCAAATTCATCCGCTAGTTTTGCTATAGCATATCGATACCCTCTCTCTTCATCTAATAACTCTTCATACGCCTCCCGAATTGCATGAAATAATTCGTTATACTCCCAATCTTTCATACATCCTCCCTCAAAAAAATCCCCACGCTTATGTAAAAATAATCTTTCAACACAAATATGAGGACTTCCTTATTTCATTTCTATACTTTATACATTTTATTCGTTAGAATCTTCGTCTTTCAATTTATATACTCTATCTCTTTTCTCATCACTTTTGACAAAAATAAGCTTTTCTTCTTTAACAAACCCTTCTAATAGTAAGCATACTTGCCCATATGCTTTAGGCTTATTCGTTGTGAATCTTTCATCTGATACTTTACCAGCTCGTATTAATTGTTCGCATAACTCAAGTGCACTTATTTCTTCAGAATTAATTAACTCTAAAATATCCTTTTGTAAGGGCGATAAAGGTACGGGAATCTCAGCTACCTCCACCTTTTCTGGTTTGTTTTCTTCTTCAAATAAATCTTCGAATGAAATTTGATTCATACTTCTTTTCCTTTCTAACGATTGATTTGTATAACATGAACTGAATCCTATAGCGTATGTATTATTATGTATTACTTACTTTTTTCATAAATCTCAAACTCATGTACATCGTTTCATAAAGTATATTTCGATTATACCAAATATACGTTCTGTTTTCTATTGTAGAATTCGTTATAATAGGAATGAAAGTAATAATGTACATTTTCTCGTTGTTAATTGTATACTCTCTGTAAAAAAATAGAAATAAAATTTATAAATTTGTATAATAAAATAGTACGAGTAAAATTTTATTATAGAAAGGTTCTGGTAATATGTTAGGTATTCATGTTGAAAAAACAAAAGATGAACTAATTATTTCATGGCAATTCTCTAAAATTCATATTCCATTATGTGAAATCACTGAGGTAACGGAAGATAATACATATGCTGGTGTTGAAGAAAAAAGCGCAATCCGAATTGGAACAGCATATGGTACAACTGATCGTATTTTAATTAAGACAGTAAAACAAAATTATTTATTATTCACTACTAATAGAGTAACCATTTTAAATAAAATAAAAGCTTAATTGTTTTTCTTACTATATTTAAACGTTAAACACTTTCATTCTATTATAGGAAACGCTACAAAAGGTTCGTTGATTACTCCTGCTCCTAATTCGGAAGCATATGGTGAAACTATATAACACAAACACCCTAGCTCTTCGCTAGGGTGTTCTTAGTTTTATCTATAATACAGTAGTTCTACAATTCTTATTTATTTTTATGAACTCCTTGTAATTGACTAAGAACCTCATTGGCAGTCCTCTCAAATCTTTTAGGGTTATCAGCAATAATTTCATTAAGTAAATTAATTATCGTTAGTTGTATATCATGATTCATTCCTACAAGTACTTTAGCATACTCACTTCTATATAAATCATTATTTAAAATTCTTATGTTTAGTAGCATTGCCCACTCTTTTGCACTCTCAACCATTTTTGGTAAAGCTCTAGGCATCTCTGTTAGATATTTTCCCATTTCAAAATCTTCAATAAAATGAACTAGACCAAACATAACTTCTTCCTCTTGTGTTTCATCCTCAAATACTATACACAACTCTTTAATAAGCTTCTCATCATCACAATCTGCTAAGTTTTCTAATACACTGTCAAACTCTTCACATTCCGATTGATTTTTTAAAAATCTACAACTATATAATCTCTTAACCTCAGATTGATAGTCCATATAAATTTCCCCTTTTAAATGAATTGGATAATTAAATTAATATGATCATTAGTTTTCAACTTTTCTATTACATCAATATATAGCTTCCATCTCAAGTTTATATTTTTAAATATTCAGCAATTTCCACTTCTCCTCTTTCAATAGCAAATTCGTAAGCTCCCATCTCTTTCATAGTATCCCCTGTATACTTTACAGTACTATCAATACCATTCTGAACAAGATACTTTACAATATTAAGATGCCCACCATAAATCGCTGAGAATAGAGGATTTCTATTTGGGTCACTAACATCTAATATTGCACCATTATCAAATCAACTTTTTCAAAATATTGTTTTGGTTGTTTCTCACTTATTTCTTTCAAAATTTTAATAACGTCTTCTTTATTTGTAGTTTTAGCCTTCTTCAATACATTAATAAATGGAATAATAAAATCATCTGAAGTTAGAAGACTTCTATAGAATCTTTTAGCACAATATTTAGCTTGTGGCAAAACAATGCTTATCCCTTCAATCAGTTTACTTAAACCATCTTCAACTCCATTTTTTTCGATTATATAAAAAATCGATTCAATTAAATCACCAACAATCGAAGGTTCATCTATTTCATCATGAAATACACTGCACAAATCAATAATTACTTTATTATCTGCCATTTGCAATATTTCATTTAAGATTTCCTCAAATAGCTCAATACTATCATCTTCATGATCCAGAAAACGTATTCTTTTTAAAATAAATATCTTTTTTTCTAATGACATTTATTTCCCTCCATACTTTGAGTAGAGTTTATTGAAGGGTTTCAAAAAATTTATAGTTTAATAAAAGAATTAACTTCTAGAATACAAATCTATCTTTAGTTATTAATTCAAATAAATTGGTAATTGATTTAACCATTCTTCAAAATTATCCGCTTCCTTAGTTACACAATTCTCTTCATGAAAATAAAAATAAACTCCCGTTTGCTGGCCCTCTTTTGAATGAAGACAAAAGTAATCTCCATTACCTATACTATAAAAAGGGATTAATTCGTTTTTCCAAAAACCTTCTTTCATTTCATAATCATAAATAAATTCAATAGTATCATTTCCGTTCGTCTTACCACTAGAAGCATTTAAAATATCCCCTGGAAATACATATTCAGACATTAGTTCAATAAAGCATTTAAATTCTTTAGGAAATTGACATCCAAATTTTTTCTCCAGTTCCCTCCAATCATTATCTGAAGGGGAATCTAAATCCTCTAATTCTTTATCTAACATACTGTCTAATAAGTTTGCAATTTCATCTTTTTCCACAAACTATCCCCCCTATACTAGAAAAAAGGCTGAATTCTATTTTATTTACAAGTATTCTCTCGATTAAAGTCAAATGCTGCTTCAACGCCATTTTTCATTAATTTTTGTAATCATACATCAAGCCCATTAGTAAAATAACAATGTTTTTTTCTCAACTATTACTTGTATCTAGTTCTATACATATATTCCTTAGTAACATTTCGTTTACCAACCAGCATGTTACTAAGAAAAGACCCTCTTTTGAAAAAACGAATCAAAAGAGAGCCCTTCTTTATGACTATATTTCCTATCCATACCTTCTGTCTAAAAGACTAATTAATTATTATGCATTTCTACGTTTCATAAATAATATTGCTCCAAGAGTTAATAACAAAAGACCGGCTCCGACTGAGAACCACATAAAGGACGTATTTCCACCTGTAGCTGGTAATGTTCCAGCTTTTGACGTTTTTCCTGTTTTAGGTTGTTCTAATTGCGGCTTTTCCTGCTGCGGTTTTCCTAATTTTTCCGCTTTGAACTTCACTGTATGGCCCGCATCTTCAATATCAACGTTGATTGCTACTAAAATATCATCTTGATATAGTTTTTCAAATACTACTACTTCTTTACCTTGTAGTTTAGAAGCATTAAATGTGAAATCAAGTATGATAGAACCATTCTTCTCTTTTGCCGTAAACTTAGATTCTACTGCTACTTCTTTACCATTTACTAGTAAAGGTTTCTTTGTTGCTTTATCCATTAGTTTACCTTTTGCAACATATTCTTTTCCTACGATTAAGTCTTTGTATTCCACTTTATCTTGGATCGTGACAGATTCGTTTGCATACATCTCTTTTCCACCGTCTGCTTTGTTTGTTGCGGTTGTTTTGATTGTTGGTTCTACGAATCGGACTGTTTGCCCTACATCGTTAATGTCAGATTGAATTGCCACTAAAACACCGTCTTCATATACCTCTTCAAACACTACTACTTCTGTTCCTTGTAGTTCTGCACCAACGAAAGGAAAGTCTAGTGTTACAAAACCGTTCTTTTCTTTTGCTGTAAACTTAGTCTCAGCTGTTACTTCCTTTCCATCTATTAATAATGGTTTGTTCATTACTTTGTTCATTAATTTACCTTTTACAACATATTCTTTACCTACAATAAAATCTTTATATTCCACTTTATCTTGGATCGTGATGGAATCTTTTGCATGCATCTCTTTTCCACCGTCTGCTTTGTTTGTCGCTGTTGTCTTGATTGTTGGTTCTACAAATCGAACCGTTTGCCCCACATCGTTAATGTCAGATTGAATTGCCACTAATACACCGTCTTGATATACCTCTTCAAACACTACCACTTCTCTTCCTTGCTGCTCTGCACCAACGAAAGGAAAATCTAATGTTACAAAACCGTTCTTTTCTTTTGCTGTAAACTTAGTCTCTGCTGTTACTTCCTTTCCATCTATTAATAATGGTTTGTTCGTAACTTTGTTCATTAGTTTACCTTTTACAACATATTCTTTCCCTACGATTAAATCTTTGTATTCCACTTTATCTTGAATCGTGATGGAATCTTTTGCATGCATCTCTTTTCCACCATCCGCTTTATTTGTTGCTGTTGTCTTGATTGTTGGTTCTACGAATCGAACCGTTTGCCCTACATCATTAATGTCAGCATGAGTTGCCACTAAAACACCATCTTCATATAGTTCTTCAAACACTACCACTTCTCTTCCTTGCTGCTCTGCACCAACGAAAGGAAAGTCTAATGTTACAAAACCATTCGTTTCTTTTGCAGTAAACTTAGTCTCTGCTGTTACTTCTTTTCCATCAATTAATAATGGCTTATTTATAACTTTGTTCATTAGTTTACCTTTTACAGTGTACTCTTTACCAACAACTAAGTTAGTGTACTCTACTTTGTCTTGGATCGTGATAGACTCCTTTGCATGCATCTCTTTTCCGCCATCAGCTTTGTTTGTAGCTGTTGTTTTCAATGATGGAATCTTTTCAATTTCTGCGCTAGCCTTTGGTAACATTAAGTTAAAGAAAAGAGATATGACAGAGAGTAAAGCTAGAATCCTAATTACATATTTCCTCCCCATATTTACAACCTCCTGTTTGATTTACATTGCAAACATTTAAAATATTCTTACCAAAATACAATTCCATTATAAAACAAATAATTACATACTTTAACATTTTATTTAATTTTTTTAAATTTTGATTATAAGGTTTTACCAATAATTCGTTGTGACATAAAGCGATCAACCACTTGATGATTGTAAGTTTAAAATAAAGCAAAACTTTAGTTAGTTTTCCTCTTGTTACAACAACTAAAGTACTGCCTCCTTAACTTTGCTAGCAAGGAAAAAAAACACTTATAAGATAATCTTTTGGTTTTTATTCTCTATTAATCATGTAATTTATTTAAAAACTCAGTGAAATTATCAGCAATATAAAACAGATTTTCTCTTGCTACTTCCTCTGCTTCTTCTGCCGTGATTCCTTCGCTTTTCATCAATGCTTCTTTTTCCCACGCACCTTCATGTTCCCAAAAGACGACAATTGGATTTTCTTCATGTTCCTTATAATCAAAACAAATTAAATTTCCTGCTGGATCAACCCCAAAAGGAACTACACCATTAGGCAAAGTGGCACGATAATTATAGTAATCGTTTACAATATAATCACTACTCTCCTTATCAAATGAAAGTAATGAACCAAAAACTCTTTCTATTCCTTCAACATCCATACAATATGGCATTACATTAGCACCATGATTTTCCTTTGCACAATCAATATAGTCTTTTGGAAACTTGATTCCCATTAATCCTCCTATTTTTGTAACAAATTCTTCAGTAACCGAGTCATCCGCATACTTCCATTCTATATTTCCCATATAATTCTGCCTCCTATAATCTACTCCCAAATGAAAATCACCTTACAAACGAAAATTTTTACCTCCTATAAAAATTCAAATAGCAACGTCTTGATACCCCACTTCAATTACTTTTTCATTTAGTAAACGTATTCCTAATCCATTCTCTGTATCCCACGTACAATCGAAAGTTATCCCAATATCTCGCTCTTCATGAATATCTCCATATGGGACTACAATTCCAACTAAAGTGATCCTCCTAAGTAATTGGTCAATTGTTTCGATATACGGATAATTTTCATTAAATCCAATATCATACCCTAATTGTTGACGCTCTTGCTTGTAATAGTCTAAAATCGCTTGTAAAAAAACGTGCTGCAGTTGTTCCCAATTTTGCAATAATGAATTATAAGCAGTATATTGTTCTTCATCAAACTTACTGTCTTTTTCACCTTTCACTATCAATGCTATTTCAACTTCTTTTCCACAAAATTCAACGGTAATGTCCTTAATCCATCCATATGTATACTCAATCTCACCAAAAACTGCATCATTTATTATCATTTTTAACTCTCCCTGTTTACTCTCTTGGATCCATATCGATTTCTCTAATCATATGAAAGTTACCCTCTAATATTAACTGTTTTTTCCAGCCACTTCTATACTCAGTATAGTACTATCAATTGCTAATTTTTCAATGAGTTTTTTCGCCTTACCGTATGGAAATCTCTCTACTAATATATAAGGAAGATTTTTTGAACCCTTTAGCAAATCAATTGCGGAAATCTCAAGCCCTAATACGTTCTTTATTCTTATTAAACCTTTCAAACCTTCACTAGGAGTTTTCACTAACACTATATTACAAATATCAGATGACTTATGTATTGTTTTCTGTTCTATTTCACTTACACAACCACTATTCACCCATTTTTTAAAATCAGTGGTAATTACAGTAGCATGGCTTGGATTCATGTCCCCAGAATCAATTACTACCACCTCTTTTCCCTCTGCATGTTGAGCCATTAAAAATACGTTACCCCCACCGTCATCACCAATTGAGACATACCCCCTTGCATACTCATCTACTTCCCAAACCTCGTTCCTTTCTGCAATATGCTCCGTACCATAAATAAGTAACCCACCACCGATTGAAAAGCCATTTGTACATCTCAATAATTCCTTATATACATTAGGTAATGTAACATTCATGCGATTTTCTACTGCTTGAATTTCAATATCACTCGCTGCTGACTTTTCTATCAAATCTGGAATATTAAATAAATTAATCATTTAATAATCCCTCCTAAACTATTAAGATATTTAAACGTATCGCCTGTCCTCTCTCTATAATCGTTTCGCAATAGATTTCATGAAATTCATAAAGTATGTCGGTATGTAAGCCTTCATTTTTCATTTGGTAAGTAGACAATCATTTTCCCTTTCATGTACTCACCTTTCCATCCACAAGGCCATCCTCCCATTTTATACACTTTAAATACCTTTTCATAAAAATTATCCACTTTTCCATTTACTAAACGATTTAGTGCACACATCTCAAGGTCTCTTTCTACTTCTTCAAGAATATTTATATGATCAATAGAAATAAAGTCTAATCAAAAACAACTCTTAATCCTAGGTTTTACAATAAATAAAAAGAATCCATTTTGAAAAAAAGATTGATCAAAATGGATTCTTCTTCAGCAGATTTTTTGTTTCGGCTTTATAAAAAATCCAAGCATTTTCTGCCTGTATTGCTCCATTCATCGTGCTTGATTATTCTCTTAAAAGTGAAGAGTTTCTATTAAACTTTTTTAATATACTCATACACTTCTTTAGGCTTTATATTAAGCATGTGAGCAATCTCCGTTATTTTCTTTCCTTCTTCCTTCATCTTTTTTACTTTTATCTCCATTGTTTGCTCATATTCTTCTGCAATATCAAATAATGGACTTAATAAAGAGTGCCATATTTCAAAATCAGTAAATTTATTTCTTTCCAAAAACTCATTTAGCAATATTTCCAATTCTTTAGTTTGTATCATTATTTTACCTTCTAACACTTGTTTCTCAGTTAGAAAATCACCTATATCTTTCATAAAATTAATAAATGATTCCATGGAATCTGCAAGAAAATCGCCACCACTCCAACTGTCCATTCCGTGCATGAGTGAAGATATAGGGTATCTTTCCTCACTTAAATCAATAATAATTGGATCTCCACACATAGTTTCATATGCAATAACAATCCAATTTGCGTCCCAAGTATCTTCCTCATCGGTTACAAGGGAGTTTCCATCGGTGTCAATGCTGTATCCTACTTGAAATTCATCTAATTGCTCAAAAGAACATACATCAAAATTTACATACTCTCTAATTTTTTTATGTTCTAAGTTAATAAGTTCTAAATTTCTCTTTATCTCTACTTTTTGATGATAAGAATTAAATTGTATCATTGTCATTTTTACTCCATCCCTATTATTACATTAAACTTCTAATCTTCATAAATTACCGATCCCATATACTTCAGGTTTCCACCATCCAGTTTTGCTTCTTCAACAAGTTCTTCATACTCAAAATCATATAACCTAATGACAGTATTGTATTGTTCTTCTAAATTTTCACCATAAAAGTCTATCAGTTCACTTATGATTGATTCAGAATACGAAGCATTCTGTAGTAATTCAGGCAAAGAAGATGTAACATGTTCATTATATGTACATTCTAATAAGTCTTGGTTATACTCAATGAAATCTATTTGAAAATCAGTCATAAAACGCGAAGGAATTCTGTTCCCCTCATTATCATATTTTATTTCTACATACTTTCTTAACACCATTTTGCTAGTACCATTTCCAAACCAAAGAGAAACAGCTCCTGGACTTTCCATATTAATCCTCCTTTCCAATTTTTCTATGTTCTAATGGTAATAAATCAGGCATACTGTTTCAGATATAATGTAATCAGCTTCTTAAATTCTTTTTACGCAGCTAAACATTTAACTTTTTAAAACTTTCAGATACTTAGTATTCTTCGGATTCCCAAAACATCTACCTTCTGATTTTTTATTGGCAATACTAAAAAATTCTTTTGCGGTTTCTAAATCACCTAGTTCAAAAGAAACTTTTCCTGCAATAAATTCCTTATCACCGGAATCTATACGCGCAAATCCAGTTAAAAATATTTTATCTGCCCACTCCTTTGCTTTTTTTAAATCATTTACCATAAAACAAGTAGAGATAACATCCTTAGCTAAATGGTAACTTTCTTCACAATAAATACCTTTAGGATTAGGTATTATATCCCATGCCTCTTCTAGTAACACAATAGAATCATTATAGTTACCATTATGAAATTGTTCATTGCTTTTTTCCAAAAGACTTTCAAATTCTTCTTTTATAGGTGATTGTAAAATAGCCATATTTACCCTCCTCAAATCATATCCTTAATCAATTCAAAATACTTATCATCCTCCTTAAAAAAGAGTTTATAGCCGTCTAAAATGTAAGCTCTTAACAGATACTCCTTAGCTTTATCAAGCTCCCCACACTCGAATATACTCTCTCCAAGTCTCAGTAAAATAAATGGATTTGCAATACCATCCGGACAGTTTAGCGCATTATATAAATTACTTTTTGCTTTCTCATACTCACGATTTAAAAAATAAGTATCTCCTAATGCTGTATAAATCCATGTACTTGTTTCCCAATCGGTCTTCGGCAACGGAACCAAATCCAGAGCAGCAATATAGCTCTCTATTGCTTTATCATCTTTTCCTTTTTCAACAAAAGCATCTCCTTCGTTACATAATCTCACAATTTGGTCATACACTTGATCGTTGAGTTCCAATATAAATCCTCCCAATAATTATTTATTTGGTGGCAAGTAATTTTCATTTAACTTTGTACCTGCGAATCGATTTAAACTATCATGATCTAATACATAATTATTGGAGTCTAACATCCATTCTCTAACCTTTGGGGACTCCGCTCCATAATATCTACCTGTATGTACTATTCCACCATGAAACTGAATCAGTTAAATGAGCCATATCTGCTTGATCTAGAGGATACCATTTATTATCACTTGCCATAAATTCTATTTCAGCATCACGTTTTGTATGGATTTTCGATGAAATTGAATTTCCCATTCTTTCCATTTACTTCTCTACCCGTATTGGAGCCTTTCCCAGGCATATTCCTCATTAGGTCGATGCCTTTTTCCATTTGCATCTTGATTGATAATAGCCTTTAGGTACATTACCCGTACCCTATGTTGTAATCTTAAAATAAAAAGCACTTGTTGTCTTTAGCTGACAATCAAGTACTCAAAGTTCATCTCTTTTAAATAGCATTAATTTTGTAAGTTTTAGAGTACTATGGCACCTTTTATATGTATTGACAACTACTACGTAAAAACTTACGAGTTTATTGGTTTCATGCCCATTCCATGTGTTGATATTCACCACTATGTAAAATTTCATTTTGCCTAAGCTCGTACTTTGTTTTCTATTCTATCATCGCACATTGTACTCCATGATGGTACTACCTTCATGGGCTCTGAATTTCAGCATATCATCATTCATGTTGTCCAAAGTAAATATCCATAAAAAACAAATCATTAATTCATAATTTAAAAATATTCTTGTTCAATTTCGCAAATAACTACTCGAAATAAAGGTTATAATTTATCTCAACCTTACTAAGACCATCTAGTACTTTCTCTACCCTATTAGTCAAGTCTGCTATTTCTTCATGTGTCAGTTCGTTTGTAACATCTAAATCTTTAAACATACTTAATCTCTTTGTTATCCCTTCGACATACCCAATAAAGACCTTATTTTTGGATAACCATATTTCACCTACAGCAGTATCAACAATAAAGTCTTCTACCTTTCCAAGATTTATATATTCATTAACAGTTCTTGCTATTGCATAATCATGTCCCCTATTTAATTTTAAATAATTATTATAGTCTTCGTTAATCACCTCAAATATTTCATTATATTCCCAGTCTTCCATGATATCACTCCTCTTTTATAGTTTAAGTCTTTCATCGTTATTGCGAATAACTTCCAATTCAATATTCTTATATTTATTAGCAAATTCAGCTATTACTTTGCTACAACTATCACATGTATCTAGTTATCTAAATGATATAATTTTACCAGTAATATTTACAGCATACCCCAGTTTTAAAGCAATTTCATTCAAAAACATATACTCAATCTTACAATTTTTTATATCTGTTAAAAAACCAGCATCCATGGTCAATGGATACTGGCATAATATTCTTACGTATCAAACATATTATAACAAGTAAATGTAATACCTCTAGTCTTGTTCTTTTAACCCAATGTTTTCTCTTTTAATATCAAGTACATCTGAAACACCACATTCATCAAATTTTCCTATTAAATATTCATGTCCTTTTTGTAAAGCTTTGATTCTTTCTTCTGTATAAATAGGTATTAAAGTATAAAAATTAATCATTCTATTTTCTGAATCTACAAAACTTCTTACCTCTTTAGATCTACCGATTAAAATACATGATAATTCTGTATTAGAAGCAAATGGCATTGGAGGTTCTCCATTTGGAAGAATGACCCCTTCCTCTAACCAACCATCATATTTATGAGGTATGTGAGCAGCCATTCTCAACCACTTCAAAGGCCAATAATTATCTTTGTACGTCAATTCTGTTTTGTTTATTGGCCAATTTGCAGGCAACTTTAATACTAATTCAGCATACTTAAATCCCTTACTGTCTTCCGAATCATCCATTGCAAAATCACTCATCCCAGTAGTCACAAGAGTTATAAAATCATGTTTTTTTGATGGCAATATAATTTGAATATCAATTGATACCTTACTACCGGGTATGATTTCACTGATAGTATCCTCAATGGGGCCGAATTGTTCTGTTATATAATCTAAAATCTCAGTTTTTTCATTTTCCCCAGTATCTTTATATGCCCCTTTTTTAGTAGCATCCAATAAATTCGCTATTTCTATTTGCCCTTGTTCATGTGCAAATGCTAACGCATTCATATTTTTCATATATTCTCCCGTGTACTTAACGTGAATGTCAATTCCATTTTCAATCAGAAGTTTTACAATATCTATATATCCACCCTGAATAGCACCAAACAAAGGATTCCTTTCCGGTTCACTCGTATCCATTTCAGCTCCACAAGTCAATAGATACCTAACAATTTCAAACTGTCCTTTTGAAGCCGCTTGGTTAAGTGCCCCACCACCATATACATCACCGCGCTTATTTATATCAGCACCTAATTCTATAAGTCGCTTGACTATTTCAAGCTTTCCATGTGTGGCTGCAACATGAAGAAAAGTTCCAAACGGTCTCATCGACATATTCAAGAGCTCAGTATCTGAACCAATTAACTCAACTACACCTTTAACATTATTTTGCTTAATGGCTGTACGAATTTCTTTAGCTAGTTGAATATTTTGCATATTAATCCCCTTATCTCAACTTCTTTTTTTCTCCGTAAAGATGCCGATAATTTTTTATAGCGTTATTCAAATTAACTCGTAATGGTACTACATTTTAAAGTTCAATGTATCCACACCCAAAACACTATTCTTTATGCTGCTCTTTTAGCATTTCCATTCCGTACAAAAATCTCTTAATAGAATCCTCGTTCTTCAATAATTTACTTAAGTATAGTAACACATCAAACTCTTCAGGATCTGCATCATAATAGATCATTCCTGGATCAATAAAAGGCTCGTAAACTATATGGCAGATATTTCGGCCTGCTATTATTACACTAAAACATCTTTCAAATTTGGAAATATACCTATTTACACAAATTAAATTACCTATCAATGTTTCAAATGAAAGTTCATTATAGAAAAAATATAATTTGTTATTTTTAATATATATACCAACTACCTGTCCATCTTCACTAAATCCTCCAACACCTTGTCTAACCAACTCTACCTTGTTCTTTTCTACTATTGAATATCCGCTAGTTTCTAACATGATATATGTTCCTACCTTGGAGTAATTATTCATTATTATCATAAATTGCCTCTCCTCATGCTTTCATTCTAATAGTATATGTATTACATCATCTTTTTACATTGATTATTAAACTAATATATAAATGCTAGTTTAAATGTACACATTAACACTTGAATAAGCATGTACATTTTCAACAGGATTCTACATACTGACTTTGAGGTGGTTAGTGTGTATATCAAACTAGATATTCCAACGGAATTTACAATTAAAAGTCTTACAGACTTGTCTAATTTTAAAAATTTAATGGAGAACTTAAAGATGAAAATAAATAAAAGTCAACTAGCGCGAGAATTGAAGGTTGATCGACGTACCATTGATAAATACATGAATGGCTTTATACCAAAAGGAACCAAAAATAGAACATCAAAAATCGATGCCTATTATGAAGTGATTGTAGATCTTTTATCAGATGAATCTAAACAAACTTTTTACTATATGCGGGTTCTATGGCAATATCTAACGGATAATCATGGTTTGCAATGTTCCCAGTCTACTTTTCGTGCCTATATCAATAGGAAACCTGAATTCAAAAAATATTTTAAGGATGGTAAACGTATTGCTTCAAACTTACCAGGAAAGGTTCGTTATGAAACACCTCCTGCTGAACAAGCGCAATTAGATTGGAAAGAAAGCATAAAGTTTGAAACGAAAGATGGTGAAACGATATTTGTAAATGTGGCTGTACTTCTACTATCTTATTCACGCTTTAGAGTTTTCCACTTGAATATTTCAAAATCCCAAAGTGTATTACTGTCATTTATGACAGAGGCATTTGAAGCGTTTGGTGGCGTACCGAAGGTAATCGTTACAGATAATATGAAAACTGTAATGGATGAGGCTCGAACAGAACATTTTTCAGGAACAATTAATAATAAGTTTGCACAATTTGCCCAGGATTTCGGATTTAAGGTACAACCTTGTATTGCAGGACGTCCAAATACAAAAGGAAAAATAGAAGCTCCAATGAAACTTCTAGATGAAATTCATGCTTATCAAGGCAAGTTTACTTTTGAAGAATTGCATGAATTTGTACAAAGGTTATGTAAAAGAATTAATCAAACGTTTCATCAGGGAACTGGTAAGATTCCGGTGTTTGCCTTAAAACAAGAAAAGAATCTCTTACAGCCACTCCCTACGAGTACAATAAGAGATTCCTATAAGATTAAACATAAGCTTGTAAAAGTAAATGCGTCAGGAATGATATCTTACAAATCAAATCAATACTCAGTGCCAGCTGAGTATCAAGGTAAGACCGTTGGTCTACAAGTCTATGATAATCAAATATATGTTTATCATAACATGAAGTTAATTGTACAACATAAAATCAGTCAATCTAAGCTTAATTATAAAGAAGAACATTATAAAAACGCATTGGCTAAGTCACTACCAAAATATCCGAACATTGACAATTTGGCGAAACAAAATTTATCAGTAATTGGTGAGGTATATAGAAATGAAGAATAGCTATCAACAGTTAACCACAAACCTAGAGTATTTAAAATTAAAACAAATGACACAACATTTAGGGGAAGTCGTTGATTTTAGTATTAATAATCAATTGTCATTCGTGGAAGCACTGGTTAAGCTGACAAACTATGAAATTGATGTAAGAGAACAAAATATGATTCACTCTATGGTAAAAATGGGCGCATTCCCTCATAGAAAGGAGATTGATGCATTTGATTTTGAATTCCAGCCAAGTATTAATAAACAACAAATCTTAGATTTTATTTCTCTACGTTTCCTAGAACAACAAGAAAACATAGTATTTTTAGGACCTAGTGGTGTTGGTAAAACCCATTTAGCGACATCGGTAGGTATAGCAGCAGCTAAAAAACGAACAAGCACTTATTTTATTAAGTGTCATGATTTACTTCAAAATTTGAAGCGTGCAAAGCTTGAGAATCGTCTAGAATCAAGATTAAAACACTACACAAAGTATAAATTGCTTATCATCGATGAAATTGGGTATTTACCAATTGATCCGGAGGATGCAAAATTATTTTTCCAACTCATTGATATGCGTTATGAAAAACGTAGTACGATTTTAACTACAAATGTAAATTTCAAATCATGGGATGAAATCTTTCAGGACCCTAAAATAGCTAATGCCATACTAGATCGTGTATTACATCACGCTACCGTTGTTAGCATTGTAGGACAATCATACCGAATTAAAGATCATTTCAGTAAAGAAAACGATTAAATTTGTACATGCTTAAACAAGTGAAAATGTACATGATCATCTTGACATTTACACTAATATGAATTTGTATTAATCTACTATAAGTTTTAATATGCTCAATCCAGTACTAGTACAATCCACTGTACTCAAACTTTCTTCCCTTCATGAATGTCCAAATATTTCTTTTTGAAATTAGATTTAGGTATGAGGTTAAATTGTATATTCCCATATTGTCATTCATACGAATTTACCTCTGGAAGATACTCATAATTATAGCCAACTTTAAATTTACCATCTATCATCAATAGGTATACTATATTGATAAATTCCAACAAATTCTAATTCGTTACTTTTATATTTAACCTTTCTTTGCTTAGCATTGTATTCCATATTGTAAATTAAAATGGCTGCGTTAAATTTCTTTTCACAGTTTGTATACTTAAATCGTTGAATAAATTGATCAACGTAAGAAAAACCTTTCAATAAATCCTTTATATTATTTTTTGATCGACTAACCCATTCCTTTTCAACTAAATCACGATCATAATAAATCAAATTAAAGTCCTTTTCGAAATTAGAAGATATACTATCTCCATCTTCTGTATATTTATTATTTGTATAATTCAAAAATTCATCCTTACTCTCAAAATTTCCAACCCATATGGATACTTTCTCTTTCATAATTCTACTACCTTTCTATTCACACATTCTTTTATACATAAATCTACAAACTATTTATTAAACTTTCTTCTCATCATTATTAGTAATAGGATCGTCATTTAATACATACTTTTTGCCTATAGTTAAAAATTCAGTTCTATTATTTGAATCCTCCTAGTTATTTTGTATTAACTAGCTCCTATGTTGGTAACTTCACATGAAGCGTAAATATATACTTTATCAGCTCTATCTTTAACATATTCCATGCATATGGATACCATATCAGTTTGCAATTCACTAAATCTATCTTCAAACTCTTTCATACTACATTTCCCTCCTTTTATAAAATTTTTAATTTTGCATTACCTGGCTTACCATCTATATTGTAAGTAACTATAAATTTGTATAGACTCATATCATTCCCAAAGTATATTACATCAACCTTAACTGTTACTTCTTTTGGTGGTTTTTCTTTTAAAGCTGCAGCTCATATATTACGAATGAATAATAAAACAATATTATTGTCTCTATAAAAATAGGCTTCAAAATTTAAAGTACAACATCCTGATAACCTACCTCTGTTACTTCACCTTTCATAAGACAAAGGCCTAATCCATTTTCCATATCCCACGTACAGTCAAATGTAAGTCCAATATCAAGAAAATCGATAAGATCATTATCCGGAATAAAAATTCCAACTAAGGTTATTTTTTCAAGAACTTGAGTAGCTGTTTCTATTAAAGGATAACTTTCGTTAGGCTCAACATCGTAACCAAGTTCATATCTTTTTTGTTTATAATAATCTAATATAGACTCTAAAATACTTTGTTGTAATTGTAGCCATCTATCTATTAAAAAGTTATATGCCGTATATTGTTCTTTCTCAAAATGACCATCATCTTCTCCCCTAACTATTAACATCACCTTAACTTCGTTCCCAAAAAAAGCAATGTTTTTATATCCAATCCAATCATAATTATTAAACTCAAGTTCGCCAAAATCCGCATCATTTATTTTCATTACATATCTCCTTTATTGTTTACTCTTTCTACCGAAGTTCGTTCCACCCTATTTACGTGCACTTCCATTAAGTAATGTTTCTTGATTTTTTATGAAGAATGGGGTATTGTCCATTTCTTTTGCTAATATATTTTCAATTATATAATATTAGCAAATTTTGTTAACTTGAATTCATATAAAATAATTTTATAGCATTGCATGCACTAATAAAAAAAGCACTTGGTTGCCTTAAGTAGACAACCAAGTGCTTTAATTTCATATGTACTTGTAAAATAGAAAATAAGTAGTAAGTCTAATTCATTAGAACGAACCTTATACCTCTACTGGCCCCATAAAAGCAGTAATAATAAGAATATGTTCCTTCAATTTGACCTTTTTTAAGTTCTCTACTTTTTCTGCTCCACCTAACCCTAATAGAGGTGTATAACCAAAACACTCATCATACTCTAACTCATTGTATTGTTTAAGTGCTTCGGGATAAGGCTGCCAAGATAAATCTTCATCCCTGAATTCTAAATCAGCAATATTTTGAAAGAAAAATTTAAATGTAAACATAATGGTCTTTACTATACCATACCTGTAATTAAGTAATCTAACATATCCATCTGACCAAATAACCAAGTCTCCCATACCTGTAGCAAACAATACTATTGAATCCTTATATCTTTGACTACTCTCCTCCAAAATCTCTTTAAATTCCTCTGGATTTACACTTTTAAAATATCCTTGCATAAATGTACCAAATCCATAATTACTCCAAAAATTTATTATTTCATTTGGTACTACGTGTTTATACTTTTCAATGAGTTCACTCGGTACTTTATTATGTAACTTAAAATCTTTTAAATATTGCTCCATTTAAACTCCTCCTTTAATGTATTAACTTTACATTCAAATAAGTATTTTTTAGTTGTTCTTCATTCATGCTCGAAGATATTTTTCAAAGAAAGCAATGAAATTAAGTGGGGGATCAACTGCCCGTAAAAGCCCAATTGGTGAGGGATGATAATCAATGGGGATGAACAAAACCCCCAGTTTCACTTTATTCAATACCTTGATTAAGAACATAAATACTAAATCTCCCCGGCAACTTGATCTAAATTATGTAAGACTGTTTGAGTTTTCATTCGCTTCTTTAAGTGTTAACCCTTGTTCAAATAGCTTATCAATTTTATCTCTTAATGCTCTTTTTCTTGCTGCCTATTGGTATGCATTTCTATTTTTCACACCTAAATTTAAATTGTGAAATGAGGTTTTCTAAGCTGTTTGTAATTTGTTTATACTCATTTAATTCAAAATCCTCAACTAAAATTTCACCTGTATTGTTGTCTAGCACTATTAACATCCCATTTGATTCATAACCAATTGGGATATACTTAAAAATATCATTTTTAGATTCCGCATAGTCTTTGACAAGTGAAATAAAATAATCTGGTTCAATCCTTGGAATAACAGGATGCAAATTAATATTATAAGAAGAAATCCATCCTGTTAATTCTAAAAACCAATACGAAGTGAAATACTGCTTCACCGAATCATGTAACTGAACGTTGTATTGACTTTCAATTTCATCAAAGGAAAATTCCACTCCCTTCTCCATTGGTTTCCAACAAATATATCCATTTTCATCTTCTTCACCCAAATATATAAATTCATCTACATCTTCATTCCATGCTATTTGCGGTAATGAGTTGTTGTACTCCATCCATTTATCTATAAATCTTCCGAAATAGTCTTTCATAACCTCTTTCATATTAGAAATTACTCCTCAATAAAGAATTATTCTTCTGGTAAGTGAATATCGATGAAAATGTCAGTATTACTTAGCTGACTGGAAACTACATCCAGGAATTTTAATCCATTTTCCGAAACACTATGTTGGAAATGTATATCAATTATTTTTTTCTCAAAGTTGTCTCCGTAATCTTTAAAGTACTGCTTATCTTCAATATATATTAAGTAATTATTAATTTTTTCTTGTAGTACGTCTAGATGCATGTCTTCATATTCCCAGTCTAGATAGTCTATTATTAACAACTTTAGGTTTTTACCTTCTACTCCAATTGCATCTATCTGGTCCAAATCTATAACTGCCATATTTTCTCCTATTCTATATATGTCTATTGCAATAATCTACAATGTACTCATATATATTTTTTTCTTCATTAGGATCATAAAGATCTGTCTGTTGAGATTAGGTAGTTTCTACATTTTCAAATCCTGCTATGATGTTATCTATCGTTTCTATTAATTGAATTCAAATTATTTATATAGTCTATAAATAATCTCCTAATAAAATTATAACATGCCTATGTATAAAAAAAGCACTTGTTGCCTTTCGTAGACAATCAAGTGCATTAATTTCATATGTTTTTTAAATAGCATAAATTTTGTAGGTCTTAGCTTGATTTTAATCATATCTTTCTATAAAATACTGCAGTCCAATTGTATCTAACACTCGGTCTACACTTCATATCAGACATTTTTCATATAAAGTGAAACTTTAATCAGTGGGGGTTTTCTTCATCCCCCACTGATTATTAGTTGAACCAATCGGACTTTTATGGGCAGTTGATCCCCCACCTAACTTCTTTGCTTTCGCTAAATTTTGAGGTGGGGGTCTTACTGCCCATTAAAGCGGGATAAATGTTCTTAGTATATTATTTTTGTAACTTTAAATTAGAAATTAACTCATCTAGACTATCCGAAAGTGCTTCAAACGAACCTCGTTCAAAATTCTCCAATTCAACCTTACCACTTACATTATCTAACACAACTATCAAACCGTTCCCTTCTACACCTATTGGAGTCTTATCAACCTTATTATGATTGTTTTTATACCCTTCTAAATTACTTTCGAAGGAATCCAATTCAATATCTGGTAATACAGGTTCTAACCTAATATAATGATTACCAATAAATCCATCTAAATCAGCAAACCAATAAGAATTAAAATAATCATCAATTGAAGTGTGCAATTTAATTTCAAATTTTTCCTCAATCGTCGTTAAATCATTCTTATTATTTTTTTCAATAGGTTTCCATGAAATTTCTTCTTCATCATCCATTTCACCTATATATATAAATGAATCCACTTCTTCATTATATGGCGTTTTAAATAAAAAATCTAACCCTTTATCAAAATATTCTTTTCTTAAATTAAAATATTTGCTCATAGCATCCTTCATTACCAAAATAATCACCCTTACTTTTTTAATAGTTCAGCATATTTTGGTCATTTCCCAAAACTCCTGCGCTTTTCTCATTTTTCACTCATTTCATTAACACAAATTTGATTAGATTTCATTGTTTGCTTCCTTCATTTCTTCTACTATTTTTCCTTGTTCATCATATTTTTTAAAACTCACTAATCTACCTAAAACTCTATGTTCCATTAATCTTATAACACCATTTTCATAAAATTCTTTTTGTATACCTTCTAAAGTATTATTCTCTATATGTTTAATTTCTTTAACTTGTCCATTTGGATAAAAATTAACCATTTCTCCATTTTTAATTCCATCCTTAACCATATAGTAATTTGCTAAATTACCATTCTCATAACAATCATAAATGATCCCAGTAAAAATATGCTCATTATTATCTTGATCATATTCTACTATAAAAGAATCGTATTCATCTCCTCCATATCCAAAATCCTCTCCAAACTTCTTGCCATTATTCATAACGTATTCTTCATTTAATATTTTATCTTCCAAATTTAGAAACCTCCGATATCACTTCAAATTCCTTCAATAAATATGAACAATGTGGACAACACTTGAACATAAGTCCACCAGGCTTATTCTTATTAATTCCTGTTCTTATAACATTCACAGTTAAATCTTCTATTCGAGCATTAGAATTCCTCTTTAGCGCTTCATTTACAGCTAAAACCTCAGCATGCGAGCCAGCAGCCCCTTACTTAGTTAACTATAAGAATCAAATACTTCTTTTGGCATGTTATTGAGTCGATTTTGGAGTAAAGGCACTAGCTCTGGAACTGCTCCATCTATTGTATTTATGGCATAGTAATATTCCCCAGTTGTTTTGTCATAAACCCCCGCAAGAGCTGGTCCCATTTTATCTCTTCCAAAATTAGGACGACCATTATATATTTGCTTAAGCCTTTCCAATTCACTCTTTGTTTTAGCACGTAAATTAATTCGTTCATTAATTTGTCCAGGTGTTAACTTACCAAATTTATCATGCAGTTTATCCAAGCGATTTGCATATTTTCCTCTTTGAAGCTTTTCACCTTCACCCGTACCCTTAACCCCACCACTCTCCAAATTCGAGATCCTACTCTGAATACTCGCCTTTGAGGCATCATGGGCTTCTTGGAATTTCCCGCTATAGTTCGTTCCAGATCTAACGACACTTCCATCTGGCATTATTTCTACACCTTTAACGAATGGCGTTACGGAGTCCACACCTTTTGCTAATGTATTTTCAATTATATAATACTAGTAATATTCATTAGCCTGAATTCATACAAAATATTTTCTAAAAATTTATAGTATGTCTATCTATTAAAAAAGCACTCGTTGCCTTTAATTGACAATCAAGTGCTTTAAACTTATATGTTTTCTAAATGTATAAATCTCTTTAAGTTTGTAAGTTTTATAAATTTATAGTGAAAGTATGACACCTCTTATACGCTTTGAAATGTAATGTATTTTAACATAGAAGCTTGTACGAGTTCGTTAGTTTATTATCTTCCACATGTCATTATAGTTGTATCCTAATACGTATAGAATACACTATTTTATCCTTCCATTAACTTCTTCCTCATTTTATGTGTTTCTAAATCTGCTAATCTAACAGGAATAGGTAAACGACTCTCATTATTAATACAGTTCATAACAATTTCAGTACTTGTATCTAAATCAATCCAGTTCCCACAAGAAACAAAAATAGGTTTAACATTTTTGGTCGTTCTTAAAGTTCGACCATAGACTTCATTATTTATTACAATATCAGTGTAAGATCCTTTTAGATTCTCTGGCATAATAAAATCTACATCTCGAATTTTAAGATAACTTTTTGCTACACCAATGGTTGGTTTATTTAGAAGAAAGGAAGCATGAGTAGCAATACCCATGTGACGATAATGTAAATATCCATTACCATCAAAAATATATATATCTGGTTGCTTCGTTAGCTTTTTAACTGCCTCTATTATTAAAGGTAACTCTCTAAATGCAAGGAAACCTGGAATATAAGGGATTGGTATTTCTCCATAACTGTATACTTTTTCAACAACTTCCTTTGTACCATAATCAATGATTACAATACAACATGTACCATACTTAGTTTTATTCACATCCCAATAAGCCAAATCTACCCCTGCGATAAATTGTATCTCTTCTATTTGAAAATTATTTTCTAATTTAATTCTAGGTGATAATTCACTTTGGATTTTTGAAAACTCTTGTATTAATTTCTTTTCATCAAAATTATTCATTATCATCACAATCAGATAATCGGGTAATTAGTCCTAACTCCTCTTTTGTTGGAGCAACTTTTTGCCTAATTATATTCCCTTGTTTATCCCATTCAGTATATTTTAAACAAACGCCAAACTTAAACGTTCCTTCATATTTGAGTTCTTCGCTTTCATACCAAATTTTTCTTATACCTCTTGTTTGTCCTTTTATCATGTAATCTATAGATTTAACTTTCCCATTATGGTGAAATTTAACATAATTACCTTCTTTAAAACCATTCTTATAATAACAGTAATACGCTAGATTCCCATTTTCATATAACTCATAAGCTAATCCAGTAAAAGGTTTTCCATCTTCATCTTCTGGGTTATCCAGCACTTCATCGCTGTAAGAGGTAAACCATAGTTCCTCATCAAAATCTATACCCTGTTCTAATACATATTCTTTACTTAATACATCCATCTTATTTTCCAATTTTTTTCACCTCTGAACTAAATTCAAATCCTTCAGTAATAAAATTACAATGTGGACAGGTTGGCATCATCATACCAGCCGGTTTCAATTTCTTACCAGATCTTACGACGTGGGTAATAAAATCTGTTGGCTGTGCATTGGGATTCGCAAGTAATGCCTGATTCAAGGAGTATACCTCTGCGTGGGAACCTGCTCCATACGTAAATTTATAACCATCTCTAACACTACTAGGCATGTTCTCTATCCGATCCCTAATAATTTGGTGCAATGTAACTGGAATATCACCGTCAGTATTGTTAATTCCAAAATAATATTTTCCAGTACTTTTATCAAATGTTCCTGCAACCGCTGGACCCATTTCGTTTTTGGTTAGCCCTAATGTATTTAATCTTTCAACCTCTTTTTCTACAGCACCACGCAAATTAATTCTATGATTTAATTCTTGTGGAGTAAATCGACCATATTTATTACGCAAGTATTCTATTCTACTTAATTTTTCACTACTATTAGAAACTTCACCCGTACCCTTAACCCCACCACTCTCCAAATTCGAGATCCTACTCTGAATACTCGCCTTTGAGGCATCATGGGCTTCTTTTACGCTTTCACTGAAGTTCGTTCCACCGTATCTACGTACGCTTCCATCAAGTAATACTTCTTCACCTCTAATGAAGGCGGTTGTTTCGTCCACACCTTTTGCCACTAAACCTTTAATGAAGTAGTCCGCATCATTAATCTTATCTACGGTTTTCCAGCCTTGTATTTTTAAATTTTTTAATAGATTATTTTCCTTAAGCGATTGTACCACATTTCCACCCAAATTTGGATTAAAACCAGGCATTCCGTCTTTGAATTTTAATAATTTCGCTAAATCAGCTAATTCACTCGTGCCTTTGAATGCTTTTACTCCTTTTCCTACTGCTCCAACAACTGGGATTGCATCTAATCCGCCAAAAATGATGTTTCCTACCCGCTCTTCTTGGCTCAATTTCCTATGTGTTCCCCAGTCTTCTCCGTCGATACCGCTTTTTATTTGTACACCTCCGTATACTACTGCGGCAGCGGCCCCGAGTGGTGGGCAAAGGATTGTTGTGATGATGATTCCTACGCCTATTCCTATGTCTCGCACCATTTCTAGTTTTTTCTGTTCATCTTCTATCGATTTGTATTCAAATCCTCGTGTGGATGGGACTACTTTCTTGTATTCTTCATAATTTAGTTTTGCATCTGGATTTTGTTTTTTTAGTTCTTTGTATTCCCCTCTCAGTACGTTATCAAATGCAGGTGAATCTTTAAAAATATCTTCTACAGTTATTTTATCTTTTTTTGTTTTTATTGTTTGCGGTACACTTCCGTATCCCGCGTGCGCATCTGGTAATACTGTCGTTGTTGTAGAGCCAATTCGGTTATTTGTTTCGAAACTAAGAATAGATGTATCTCTCATTTTTTGAGCGAATTTATCCATTTCTACTAAAAAAGGTTTATCTATATGTTCAGACACCAATCGCCCTGCTTCTCCGCAATATCTTTGTAATGTCAAATAGCTATCGAGTAACTCCCCGATTTTTCGCGATTGATCTTTTGGGTTAAAATGTATACTACCATCTGAGTCTAAATCTCGTATTCTTCCATCAATTTTTTTTAATGATTCATTTGCGTCCCCTAATTTTATGAGTGCATCTTTTGTAATTCGATTCATACCATCCCCCATGTTTTGCCATGGTTCAGGTCTATATTTCACATCCATTTCGTTTTCATCCCCCAGCCGTATGGTGATTTCTACAACTTACTTAATCTTTCACGTAATTGTTCGTCCTTTTCAAGCATTTCCACGCATACATTTCCTACAACTTTCGCCGACCTCAAATAGTGTTCAGACAATTCAAGTGTTTTGTGTAATATATCAGGGTATTTTTCAATTACTCTCATCGCTTCACCTTTTTGATAAAAATCACTGCTTAATAAACTCTCAATATTCGTTCCAATGACGTCTACATGGATTATATATATATCTTCTAATTTCATTACTATATCAAGTAGTTCTTGAAAATTAACTAATACTTCTTCTCCACCACCAGAACCACCATCTCCCATGGATACTTGCATTATTCAATCCCTCCTAACGAAAATTGTCTCGGGTCAATTAATTTTTTATACGGCATTTTTAACACGTCATACAATTTCTTATTTACCGCATAGAGACTCACCCAGTCATATCGATTACGTTCTACATCAATTTGAACAAAATCTTCTCCTTCAGTGAAATATAAGAAACATTCCCATTTTCCTCCTCTATTACTCAGAGGCCTCGTATACGTTTCTATCGCTATAACATCTTTATTTGATAAATCTTTTTCCTCAAATGTTCGTTGTTCTTCTTCTGTCATTCTCTTTGAGAAAAATGTATCTTCTATTTCCCTCGGTTCTCTCAATAAGAAAGGGATGCGTGTTAATAAGGAAAAATATACGTCTGGCTTTGGGATGTAGTCGATTTCGTATTTTTTATTTGGCTCTATTTCCGTTAATACAGCCACTCGGTCTTTATCCTCTTTCAAAAAGCCAATTAATACATTATTCATTCTCGTGTATTCATGACAATTTTCATATTCTTTTAATAGCTCAATCATTTGAAAAGCTGCAGGGGTAATTCCGTTTTCACTTGTAAGTAGGCCTTTTTCTATTAAACTCGTAGTTGCTTTTGTCACACATTCTTCATCAAGTAAAATAATTACGTCACGGTTTGGCAATCCAAATATATCGGTAACCCCAGCTGCACCTGCGAGAACATATAATTCAGCAGGTGCAAAAATCATTTCTTTCCCCATTCTTTTATCCCTCATTTCTCCATCACAATTTTTTTATCGCCCTTACTTCCGATATATCGCCATACGTTTGAATACTTTTCTCTAACTCTTTTAAAGCTTTCGTATGTCCTTCAAATGCCTCTACCATTTCTGAGTTATATTGAATGATTAAATCAAGATAACTTAAAAAGGCATCTCTCGTTTTTCCATTCCATTTCGCACATGTAACGTATGCTTTTAAGTTTTTCGCTTGATTTAAAGAATCCTTCATACCGTTCTCTATGTTTTGTGCATAAGAAATGGCACTTGCAGTGTTACTTCCTATAATTTCAACCTCTTTACCACTCATGTTGATCCCTCCATTCTTTGTATGCTTAATGGATAAGTTTTTCAATTTCCTTTTTCTTTTCTTCAAAAGCCTTGGTCGCTGCAACGTATGCTGACGCTTTCTCCGCTTCTGCTTTCGCTTTATATTCCAAATACTTTGCATAAGCTGTACCTATCGCAGATTCAACATTGCTTAATTCACTTTTAAAATAGGATAATACTGTATTTAATTCTTCATCCTTTTCATGACGTTTTTGTTCAAATTCAACTGCCGGAATTTTATTAGCTTCTAAACCATTACTTTTACTCTCATAATCTCTCTTCGCTGATTCAGCCTCTTGAATGAATCGTTTTAACTCTCTTTCTTGATCTTTTAAATAATCATGTAATTTATCATACTGGTCTCGTTTCCTCGCGCTTTCTGTAAAACCCGATGCATTTAAAAAAGCATTATACAATTCATCTAACATCTTTCTCCCCCTTTATTACAATAACTATGTAGTTAAATTCGTATATTTAAACATGAATATTCATTACATTGAGAATTTATAAATAATTATTTTTTCATATTGCTATTTTATCAAAGGGGTTTTAACATTTCCATATTTTATAAAAAGCTTTCGCATTTTTCTTCAATTTTATGTAGTTAATTCCTATCTATACTACCTTTACAAATGAAGATCGTTTAGCCTAGTCTTTCATTAGTCAGTTAAAAAAAGCCACCCAACTCAAATGAATTGGGTGGCTCTATACCATAAAGAGAATTTGCTATTCGGATTACTTCAATTTCCCTTCAAAAACAATCTTCCTACCGCACGGTTCAACTTCTGTTTTGCCATCTTTCTTCACTTCATGAAAGATTGGCTCTTCCATACGACGAGACGGTGCGTAGCCTTCTTGTTCCATGCGTGCTAAGCAGTCTGTAATTGTTTCGTTTTCGAGTACTTCAAATTTCTTTTTATTAGGTTGTTTTGTCATGCCCTAACCTACTTTCTATTTTTCTTGATGCGAATTGATTCTTCATGTAGACCATATATACCATTGCGAGAATTCCTATTATAATCATAACCGCAATAAAAAAGCTTGTATACTGTATTTTTTCTATAAATACGCCTCCTAATACAGGTCCCAGTATACTTCCTAAACTAAAGGCGATTCCAGATAATATATTACCTGCTGGCAATAAGTGTCTCGGTAATAAATCTGTCATAAATCCAAGCCCTAAAGAGAAGCACGATCCAATGACCATACCCGCTAACAACATGCAGACAAAGACGATCCAGTAATATTGATCAAATACGGCTGCCAGCAAGAAAATGCCCGTACTTATGCTGAACGTCCACGTTAAAATACGGTCCCTTCCGTATTTATCACTCAATATCCCGAGCGGAATTTGTGTAATAATGCCCCCAACTGCAAATGCTGGTAATAAGAAGGATACTTCTGAAACAGACCATCCTTTACGAAGCGCGTATACTGGTAAGTTACTGTTTAACATCGCTTCCAGTACGCCATATGCAAGTGGTCCCAGTAGCGCAATCCATCCTAATCCAACAACTTGTTTATAACGAGAAAATGATGATTCGCTCTTCACTTCTCTTTCATCTTGCGCTGGGAATGCATTTTTCGTTGGAAGTAATAGGAGCCAACCTATTAAACAAAGTATAGTAGATATAATAAACGGCGTTGCAAGACCATACTGCACAGTGCTTGCTAAATACGGGCCGACGGCAAAACCAATACCGAAGAATACACCGTATATCGATACTTGTCTCCCTATTTTACTCGGATCTGATGTTGTCGTAATCCATGTTTGTGTTCCGACATGAAGCATATGGTCTCCGACTCCAACTAGAAATCTAAGAATAAACCATACCCAAAATGAAAAGGTTTGTGTAAAAAAGAATAATGAAATAATAACGAGAAACCCACCAATAACGATAATTGGCTTCATTCCAAACTTTTGCATCGGTTTTTCCAGAAACGGTGAAATAACTAATATCCCAATGTATAATGCCGTCGCATGAATACCGTTAATACTTGAACTAACCCCTTCTTGTTCAAAAATCATTGCAATGGCCGGTAAGAGCATACCTTGTGACAAACCAGAGATTGCCACAATCCCAACCATAATCCAAAAAGTAAAACGCATCGACATCCTCTTTCCCTCTCCTTCTCACGCTGTCCACCTTTCATTATAAACTGTTTCTTCAAATGCGTGTACGAATATTATGAATAAAAAAGAAGCTAAAAGAATGAATCTTTTAGCTTCTTACCCGTCCCATACTTGCGCTTTCACATTGTGGTGAAAGTGCTTGAAATATGGGTTTCCATAAAATGATGATCCATATAAGTATTGCTGTGCGCTAACAATTGGTGGATGCGGGTATTGCATTTGTAATGGAACTACAGATGGTGAAACTTGCATATACATCGGAGCTATCATTATTTTTGTATATATATGATGATTATATGGCGAATAAGCGATTAAGGATGGTTTATGCAATAATACTCTCCCCTTTTACATACAAATGTTATAGTATATGCAACATTTCTCATTTTGGGGATTATTTCTCTTCTAACCAATCCTCCACATGTTTTATAAATACATCTAAACAATCAATAAACGGCGAATGACCGCAATCCTCTAACACTTTCAACTCTGCATTCGGCAAATGTTTTGCTAATTCCTCACCGACTACTTGCGGTACGACGTAATCTCTGTCACCTTGTATGACGAGTGTCGGCGCTTTAATACGATGCATTTGCTTATTCCCCTCTACAACCCCGTTATGTTCATCCGAAATATTAAATGTAATGAGCGCATAATTTACATCTACGAAATTACGCTGTGTTAACATATCATCTAAATACTTTTCGTAACGATCCGGTTCAGGTTGATTATGTGTATATATTAATAAATTCCATATTGTACGGTAATATAATTTATTCATACTTTTTATCGCGTCTAGTACTGGAGCAATTTGTACGGGATCTTGTGCGATCTCTTCTTTCGTCTTTACTAAACTTGATACGATCGGCTGCCCGTTAATATCTTTTTTAAAAATTGGATATCCCTTCATGCCCACTGATTCTACTAAAATTAACTTTTCGACAAACGTTGGATGATTCGCTGTAAATTGCATCGCAACACCACCGCCCATTGACCAGCCCATTAATGAAAATTTCTCTAGTTTTAATTGATCAATAAATAGTTTTACATCAACCGCAAAGTCTTGTAATGAATCTATCGATTGATTATACGTTGATTGGCCAAATCCTCTTAAATCAAGAGCGTAAATATGGTATTGATCTTGCAGCTTTTCAATTACTAAATCAAAGTGTTGTGACGATGTCATGTTTCCGTGAATGAGTACAAGAATTTCTGCATTTTGCCTTCCAACTTCCTGATACGCAATCGTTTCTCCATTCGATAGTGAAACAAACTCCATTGTTGCAGGCTTAATCATCACAAGTTCCCCCATTCTATTTAATAGAAAGAAAATTCTTTACTTACTTAAAGAATAGCATACAGAATATACGTTCGCAACATAAAACCTATACGAATTTTTTACATAAATCAACATGTCTATTACTAGACAATTATAATGAAAAAGTATATAGTTAGCTAGGTAACTAATTTGAAAGGATCAAAATACATGGACGAAAAACAACATTTTTTTCACATTGTCAGCCAGACTTCTCGAAAATTCACAAAGAAATTTAATGAACGCGTATCTCCAACTGGGTTATTTAGTGCGCAATGGGCTGTTATTTTCCGCATCAATCAAACTGGTTCTTGTACGCAAACAGAATTATGTCAGTATTTAAATGTTGAATCACCAACGATGACTCGTACGTTAACACGTATGGAAACGATGGGCTGGATTATTCGTACAGAAGGAAAAGATCGCCGTGAAAAGCTTATTTCTTTATCAGAGACAGCGATAAAAATGATTCCGGTATGGCAAGAAGAAGTTGATACTTTCGAAGAAAAAACACTAGAAGATATTAACGAAGATGATTTACATCAAGCATTTGAAGTGTTACAAAAAATCATTAAAAATTTAGATTAAATTGGAGGGATGACGATGCAAAGTGAGAAACTTTGGACGAAGGATTTCCTCGGAACTTGTTTTAGTAGTCTATTTCTCTTCTTAACATTTTATATGCTTATGACTACTTTGCCTGTCTACGTTATAGACAACCTAAAAGGAAAACCTGAGGAAATTGGTTTAGTTGCAACTGTATTTCTTATTTCATCTGTTTTATGTCGACCATTTACAGGAAAATGGCTCGATGATTTAGGAAGAAAGAAAATATTATTTATTTCACTTTCATTATTTTTAGCCGCTACTGTTATGTATTTCGGTGCGCAAAGTTTATTTTTATTACTTTCCCTCCGCTTCTTACATGGTATTGGGTTCGGTATGGCAACAACTGCAACTGGTACGATTGTAACTGATGTTGCGCCAGCTCATAGACGGGGTGAAGCACTTGCCTATTTCGGCGTATTCATGAGTCTGCCGATGGTAATTGGTCCTTTTTTAGGTTTAACAATTATTTCTCATTTTTCATTTACTGTATTATTTATCGTTTGTTCCGTATTTTCATTACTTGCATTTTTATTAGGACTACTTGTAAATATTCCGCATGAAGCACCAATAAAGAAACAAAGACAAGAAAAAATGAAATGGAAAGACTTACTTGAACCATCTTCTATTCCGATCGCTCTTACAGGATTTGTTTTAGCCTTTTCTTATAGTGGCATTTTATCCTTTATTCCTATTTATGCAAAAGAGCTCGGTTTAGCTGACATTGCAAGTTACTTCTTTATTTTATACGCACTTGTTGTTGTAATTTCTCGTCCATTTACAGGTAAGATTTTTGATCGCTTCGGTGAAAATGTACTTGTTTACCCAGCTATCATTATTTTCACAATTGGGATGTTCATTTTAAGTCAAGCACAAACTTCATTTTGGTTCCTTGGCGCAGGTATGCTAATCGGTTTAGGCTACGGGACATTAATTCCTAGCTTCCAAACGATTGCAATTTCTGCCGCTCCAAACCACCGACGTGGTTCTGCGACAGCTACTTACTTCTCATTCTTTGATAGTGGTATTGGCTTTGGTTCTTTCATTTTAGGTATCGTCGCAGCGAAATCCAGTTACCATAATATGTATTTTATCGCAGCTATTATCGTTGCCTTCACTTTGCTTCTATATTATGGATTACACGGACGAAAACAAAAATTCAAGAAACAGCATACAGATGGAAAAGTTTCCGCTTAACATGAATAAGGAAAGTAAACTTCCCCGTTTACTTTCCTTATTTTGTATTTCTTTTAATAGAAGCGTATACTTATAATAGAAATAAAAAAGGAGGGACCGATATGAAACTTAAAAAATCTCCCCTACTCTTACTCATAATCACATTTATATTTGTAATTACAGGGCTCGGTTTTACATACTTCAAACATAATAAAACAATCCCATCGAAAAATAACGTGACGAAGAAAAATTGGTTAGATGATCCTTACTTACGTTGGTCGTACACACATATGAAAGAATTCACTTTAATTAACGAGGTAAATAATAACCCGGATCACGTTTCCCACTTCTCTACCGCATCACAAAACTTAGACGATTTTGCTGTGGAGCGTAGATTTGGACATACAACTCCTCTAAAAAAACTTTTAGACGATAATAAAACGGATGCTTTTGTCGTTGTACATAATGGACAACTTGTTTATGAACGATATTTCAATGGATATAACGAGAGTGAACCTCATGGCATGGCATCATTAGCAAAGGTTTTTACCGGTGCAATTATACAATCTCTCGCTGAAGAAAATCGTATTGACTTAGAAAAAACAGCTGACGCATATATAAAAGAATTAAAAAATACACCGTTCGGTAATGCCTCGCTTCAGCAATTATTGGATATGCAAGTTTCTGTAGAATACCCTACTCACGGATACGAACATCCAGCGTTAGAAAATCAAGATGCACAACTATATTTAGCGAGCAATATTTTACCTAGAGGTAAAAACTACGACGGTCCGATGAAAATTTATGATATGTTACGAGAAGCAGAAGAAACTGCACCGCCTGGTTCCGATTTTTCTTACGATAACGGATCAGCCGAAACACTCGCTTGGGTGATTCGAAAGATCACTGGTAAATCATTAGCTGAAAATGTTAGCGAGCGCATATGGTCTCAAATTGGTATGGAAGAAAATGCTTATTATGTCACCGATGAAACAAAAGTTGAACAAGCTAGCGCTGGTTTAAATGCAACTGCTAGAGATATGGCGAGATTCGGGCTACTACTACTAAATAACGGGGAATATAATGGAAAACAAATTCTCCCTTCTTCTATTACTGAAGATATAAAAAATGTCCAAGAAGGTGAACTGGCAGTTGGCCCTGGAGCTTCCATTTCTTATCATAATCAATGGTGGATTCCGCACAATGAACAAGGTGCTTTTGAAGTGTTAGGTAGTTACGGACAAACACTTTACATCGATCCGAAAGCGAATATGGTCATTGTCCATTTCTCTTCTAACGCTACACCAAGTAATGACATCCATTCAGTTTACTCAAATATGTATATTGATATTGCACATCATTTAGAGAAGCTTCCACAGTAGTGGAAGCAGGAGTTTAAACCTTACATTTATGACTATTTGATTGAACACACGATCTGTTGTGTTGAAACATCAATATATCTAAAAAAGGAGCTCTCTTGATAAAGAGAGCTCCTTTTTTTATTTCTTCTTCTTTTCTGTCGGTTGACTTTGTTTAGCGAAATTAGATGAATCATCGAAATTTGGTTGCTTTTTACCAGCATTATTACTTCTACCTTTTCCCATATGTAATGCACCTCCCCTCATCCTTACTATTCCCAATAAAAAAATCCTCTTGCATCCAGAATTTTTTTATTGTCCCTTATTCATAAGGCACCACTGTTCTCGTAGTACTTCCAACACTTTCAGTTAGAGAAGCTTCCACAGTAGTGGAAGCTTTTTCTTATTAAGGTGTTTTATTTGAAGCCACTATCCTCATCAAAGTTATTCATCATTAAACTTTTTATTAGCAATCCAATAATTTGTTACGAAGAGTGTCAATAAAATCCAAACTATAGTTAGTAATCCATTAATTATTGTGTTTGAATTTACTCCCCCCGTGACTAACGTTTCTATTGCGTGTTTACTCATACTGGCTGGATTAACCTGATCTATTATTGGATTCAAACCGACGATTATTCTACAAGCTAAAAGAAAAACAATTGAAATTAGCGCAATCATACCTTGACTGTGAAAAATAGCACTTATCATAGTTGTGAAAGATACGATAAAAAGAACCCAAATTAAATACAATAGTAATCCAGTAATCATGTACGAAAACGGAACAACAGTAAAAAGATAGTTTGTATATAGATAAGAGGTAAAGTATCCAATCATTACACTAAGCGCTACGATTACATAATTTGATACTATTTTCCCAGCTACATATGAAGTAACCGTAACAGGTCTCGTTAAAATAAAGGCTAACATACCGTTAGCTTTGTCTGTTTGAATGGCACCCATCATAGAGATTACTAAAATCATAAGGCCGAGCTGATCAAACTGAGAACCCAAAGTACTCGCCAGTACTTCACCTCCTTTTTGTGCTGTCATACTCGGATCGATGGTAATTCCCTGACCTCCACCTAATGCCCCCAAAATTGATGGTAAGTAATGCGTTACTATTGGCTGTGTTGCCCCTAAAAATATAAAAACAATTGGTAGCCAAATCACCTTAAAATCACGTAACATTTGAACACATTCTTTTTTTATCAATACCATTAGATTATTCATTTTTGCACCACCAATTTCAAGAAAATTTCTTCTAAAGTATCGTTGTTTATTTCAAATTTAACGACGTTCACTTTATGTTCGAGTGCATTTTGCAGTAACATATTTTTGTTTATTTCGATACTTTCAACCTTCACTTTGATTTTAAGCCCAATTACTTCTACGTCCTTCACATAGGGCAACTTTTTTACAACATCAATCCACTCTCGATCTTTAGCTGTGATTTCAATGATTAATTTATTTTCGCTATTGCGGTGCAAAAGCTCAGTAATTGTTGTATCTTCTATCTTTATTCCATCTTTAATCATGACAAATCGTTCACAGATTTCTTCTGCATCACTTAATATATGGGTTGATAATAAAATAGTCGTATCTTTTTTTATTTCTTCAATGAGATTTAATACTTCCCTTCTCCCGATTGGATCTAATGCAGATACTGGTTCATCCATGACAATAAGCGCCGGTTTATGCAATAATGCTTGTGCAATACCAAGCCGTTGTTTCATTCCACCAGAAAATGTACTAACCTTTGCATTTTCTTCGCCCTTTAGTCCAACTTTCTCCAACATTTTTGGAATTGACTTTGACAATTCTTCTTTTTTCAATCCCGAAAGTTGGCCCATAAACGTAAGCGTTTCTCTCGCTGTCATCCAATGAAAAAAATTAGGATATTGAGGTAGATAACCAATTTCTCTTTTCATTTTTGATATTTTTATCCCATTCAATAAAACTTCACCAGCAGTTGGATTAGTAATATCCGAAATTACTTTTATTAATGTGGATTTCCCTGCTCCGTTTGGTCCAATTAATCCGACGCATTCCCCCGCTTGCAGTTCCATCGAGAAATTATTGACAGCAGTTTTTCCTTTAAATGATTTTGTTACATTTTTAATCTCTAATTTCATAATTTCTCACTGTCCTTTCTTCCTATAACAAAGTACAAAATAGGTCCCAATATATTAACGAAAAGGATAATTAACATCCATACAAGTACATTTTTTCTTGTTTTCCTATGACGATATAAATCAATGAATGCAATTAAAACTAAAAGTGCCCCCACTGCAATAACTGGAAATATAATGGGTAAAAAAGCCATAATATCAATGTCTTTAAGATCATTCAATCCATAATGTATTTTCATTGTCATCACTCCTTTCAAATCTCATTATCATTATTGATAATGATAAAATAAAAACGGATGGATTGCAATCATTATTCTCATTATTTATAATGAGAATAAAAAACAATACATAAGGTGATATAATGAGTAATAAAGTTGAAATTTTAATGCATCCGGTAAGAATGAAAATTTGCCAAGTGTTAATGAGAAATAAGGTAGATGGGCTAACACCATTAGAAATGGTAAAAATCATTAAAAATGTACCACAAGCAACACTATATAGACAGCTACAAACTATGGTTGATTCTGGTATCGTCCATGTAATTAAAGAAAAAAAGGTAAAATCTGTTTCTGAAAAATATTACGCAATCAATGAAGAAGATGCAAAAATTGAAGGAAGTGAGTGGAAAGGATTATGTGATGAGGAAAAGTTAAATTATATTTCCTATTACCAATTATCACTTATGACACAATATCAAAGTTACCTTAAAAAATTAGAGGAACAAAACAGTCAAGAAGATAAGGCTACTTTTTCTGTAGTAGAATTAAAGCTAGATGAAGAACACTTTGGAAAGTTTCAAAGCGAACTTAACGAATTAATGATTAAATACTACAATAGCCAAAGTAAAGATGAAATAGAGGCTCCAGTTCGGACCGTTGCTATTACAATTATTCCAGAAACGTGAACTACATACCCGTATTTTATCTATCCAACTTAGTGTAGCCTATCCACTCTTCTAAATAAAAAAAGTGAGCTACTCAACACTAACATGTTAAATAGCTCACTTTTTCAATCTAAATTAATACTTTTAATAAAATCAAAATGATTTTCATCAGCTAATTTATCGATATAACCCGTTATATACAAATTCTCTTTAGACACTTCTGTATTTTTAAATTCAGAATAAAAATCAGGAGAAAATGATATTTCTAAAACAACACTATCCCTAGATTTAACATTTAATTTATTACCTTTAGCTAACACTTTAAATGGATTAGTTGTTTGACCAGATTTTGTTGGGGATTTAGGAAGTGAAAACATAACATTATTTTGCGCAATAACATAATCGGTATTATTCGTCATTTTTATTTTATAAGATATTTCAGTGTTCGTATTTGTATTTTTAGAAAGTAATTCATACACTATTCCCTTTTCAATATCTGCTTGTTTAAAAGTATTATTATTATTATTTTTACTAGAACAAGCACTCAAAATAAAAAACAAAACCAATATGAGTATTCCACATCTTCTCGCTTATCTATTACCAACCATTCGTACACACTAAATTCTCTTTGTATTGTCTTGTGATTGTAACTAAAGAATTTGGAAAAGCTGAAGTACTTAACGAAGCAATTAAAGAAGATCCAATAAACAATTTCGTTTTGTTCATTACAACACCCTTTTTCCAAAATAAAGAATATTAACCACCATTTTGCAATCGATATTGTTTCAAATCAATAGTTATTTTGAATTCCCTTTGTTTTTTTTAGTGTAAAAGCTAGATATTTATATACTATAGTAGTACATTCGCAATAATTTTGCTCTTATTTTCTCTACTTATACTACTTCCTGAATTTTCAGTTTATTAAAGGTTATTCCCAAATCAACCTCGAATAATTGTAATAAACATACATAAGGAGGTTGATCTATTTTGTTTCGTTCTTTTACTAATGGTTGCGTCGCCTTAGTGCAACGTTTCTTACCAGAACCGTTTATTTTATCATGTTTATTAACTGTTTTTGTTATCTTCTTCGGCATGTTTGCAACGCACCAAACACCTGTGGAAATGATTAATCACTGGGGTAATGGCATTTGGGGACTACTCGCCTTTTCTATGCAAATGGCACTTGTACTCGTGACAGGATCTGCTTTAGCAAACGCGCCTCTCATTAAAAAAGGATTAACGAAAGCGGCAAAACTACCGAAAACGAATGGACAAGGTATTATTGCCATTTCAATCGTAAGTTTACTTGGAGCATACATAAACTGGGGATTTGGTATTGTTGTATCTGTTTTATATGCAAAAGAAGTGGCCAGGCATCTTGAAGGATTAGATTATAGACTAGCAATTGCTTCTTCTTACTCTGGATTTCTCATTTGGCATGCGGGGCTTTCTGCTTCTATTCCTCTTACGTTAGCAACTGGCGGCGAAACGTTAATTAAAACGACAGCGGGAAGTATTAAAGAAGCGATTCCAATAACAGAAACATTATTCTCACCATACGCTCTCGTTCCAGTTATTATTTTTCTCGTTACGATGCCTCTCATTAATAAAGCGATGCATCCAGATGAAAAACATACGATAACGGTAGATCCTAGCGTATTCCATGAAGAAGCTGCCGCTCAAGAAGTAGGAAACAATACGTTCGCTGAAAAAATGGAAAATAGCATCATTATTACACTTTGCGTTGGATTGTTAGGTCTCATTTATATTTTCAATTACTTTTATACGAAAGGCTTTAACCTTACGCTAGACATCGTTATTTTTATGTTATTAATTGCTGGACTTATTTTCCACCGTACACCGATTCAATATATACGCGCTTTTTCAGATTCTACGAAAAGTGCTTCTGGTATTTTACTTCAATTTCCGTTTTATGCAGGAATTATGGGAATGATGATTGGAGCTAATAGTGAAGGACTTTCACTTGGAGGAGCTATTTCGAATTTCTTTATTAGCATTTCAAACGAAACGACTTTCCCGCTCTTTACTTTTTTAAGTGCTGGCATCGTTAATATTTTCGTTCCGTCTGGCGGCGGTCAATGGGCTGTGCAAGCACCCATTATGATTCCAGCTGGTGCTGAACTTGGTGTCCCTGCTGCAAAAACAGCAATGGCAATTGCGTGGGGTGATGCTTGGACGAATTTAATTCAACCTTTCTGGGCATTACCGGCATTAGCGATAGCTGGTTTAGGCGCTCGTGATATTATGGGATTTTGCGTTGTGAACTTACTATATGCAGGATTCATCATTAGTCTATGTTTCTTATTTATTTAAACGAAAAGCTAGTTTTATACTAGCTTTTTTACACAATAAATCACTTATTTCCCGTGCAATTTATCACGGTCTCCCACTCTATATCCGTAAGATGTAATGCCTCAAATGCAAAAAAGTCTTCACATACTTTTTCAATTAAATGTGGATTTTTCTTAAGGAAATTCCACTGTAACGCTTTAGGAAGAAAATATGTTTCATATTCTTTACTTCCTCTTACCACCTCATCAACTTCTCTTTCACAAATCCCTCTTATTAGATAATCATTTCTTAATTGAATCGTCATTTGTTGAAATGTTTCGCTACATTTTTTCAATTGAAGTAAACATGTAATATACGTTCGCAAAAGTTCTTTATCATACCCACAACAGTTTAGAATACGATCGATTTCATTCATAATGTACGAGCCTTTTCTTCTATTTGTACTAACCATTTTTCCCGCTTCTCTAGTTTACTCGTTTTCACTGATTGGAAAACTGACCGTTTTATATCGCGAATACCGCAAAAACGTAAAACGCCTCTCTTCATCATAATCCAATCTGCTGATCGGTATAATAATGCGACGTACCATAAAGGCGAGTCCAACGTATTAATAACCCACGCTTTCTTTCCGTTCAATAATCCTTTCGGCAGGGCACCTTCATATTTATAAGCAAATCCAGCTACGAAAATGCGATCAATAAATCCTTTTAAAATAGCAGGCATCCCCCACCACCATATCGGATATATAAAGAGAAGCGTATCTGCCTCTTCCACTAATTTTCTATATCGCGCTGTCTCTTCCTCATTTACTAAATCACGTCTTTTCTTCTCTTCATTAAATACAAGGACTGGATCAAATTGTTCCTTATATAAATCAAGTACCGTAACCGAATGATCTGTTTCTTGTAATCCTTTTTGCACATGCTTTAATATCGCCGCATTAAAACTGGAAGGACTAGGATGAGCGTATACAATTAGTACATTCACTACAAAACAACTCCCTCTATAGGTTAAAGTGTCCCCTTCTTTAACATCTTCTCTACAATTTGTACGTTTTTCGAACTTTGTAATAAACGATTTAATACTGTAAGTAACTCTTCCTTTTCTAAATCTTTCAGTTTCTCTTTTACCGTACTTTCACCAGCACCTTGAATATCATAAACAACTGCCGCCATATGCTTACAATAGTTTTCATATGGGCATTCACAGCTACTTTCCGAAAAATCCTCCAGTTCAATCACTACTTCATAATTCCCTGCATTACCAGTCACAAACGCAAATACTTTATTATTATGTATTTCAACATCTTCTACATGTCCTTCTTCATAATATTCATATCCTCTATCAATAATATATTTCGGAATATGCGTATATAGTTCTTTTATTAAATAAGCGTACATAACAACACCTCTCCCTTTAATTCCCTTTTGACTTCCACAACCCCTGCATGTTATTCTAATAACTGTCAAATAGCAAGTCTATATGACAAAACGACTGACACCTATTCGGCGGAGGTGTCTCTTTTCATTTGCAGCCGATATGAAGTGCCTCTTTCAGGCACATTCAATCTTTGACACTACACACTCAACACCATTCCCTTGTATCAGGCTGCTTAAGCAGTCTTTTACTCTACATACTTCAAAAAAAAGAGAGCTTAGCTCCCTTTTCCCGCCTTATAAAATACCCCTTTTTCAGTATAGAGATATTCATCAGCTAATGTAATTTTCCCATCCAGTTTCAGTTCATCTAATAGTCTTGATAAATAAAATTGATGTAACATCTTTTTCGTGAATTTTCCTTCATGATGCGAAACGATATGTTCTTGAATATCTAACAATGATATTGGCTTATCTTGCTCTATCATATATTCATAAACTGTACTACGCAGTTTTACGTATTTTTCGAGTGTCACAGTACTTCGCAACCCCTTTCTTCTTAATATAAATTTTCGTAATCGGTTTTTTTGCAACAAAAAAACCTCTCCGATAAGAAGAAGTTACGTATATATCTTCGTCTTATCTCCCAGAACAAATATGTTCTGCTGGAATTAGCACCTGCATCGCGGTTGCTGGGTTTCATCGGGCCAGTCCCTCCACCTCTCTGGATAAGAAAATATTCACTTAATTCTTACTATACGTAATTTCATTCTAATTGTCAAACAAATATAACAAATTATATTTTGTTCCTTACTGTTCATACTATACACATATAAATATGCAAGGAGGATTATGAAATGCACGAAAATGCTCGCGGATATGTCCAAAATTCTTTTCAATCATTACAAGAAGCAAAACATTGTTTAGAAGAAGCGCTACAGACTGTTGAAAAAGATTTTAATCGCGCTCGTATTGAACAATCACTTTATGCGATCGAACAAGCTATTCAACGCTGTGATTACACGGTTCATATTTTAGAACAAGATTGAAAAAACTTCCCATCATAAGGTGGGAAGTTTTTTCAAATGGCATACTTCATAATTATTACCGTTATAATTAAAAAATATACAGAATTAGCAATTTCTAAAACCCCTACTTTTATAATAGAAATTTTTTTGCCATATAACATAATTGCTCGAATGACACTCGGTATAAAAATAAGAGAACACCACGGATTGATAGCAAAGACAATGACTGTTAATACAATATGATACCCCCATGATATAAGACGATACTTCGGGTTATTTTTCTCGCGAATCATCGTTTTTACATAAAATGTACTTCCTAAAAAATATAAAAATGAAATAAGCGCAATAAATAATGCTGTTTTATCTATAAGTTTCATTGAAAAATAATAACTAACTAAACCACCAATACAGAAAACAATAATCGCACTAATATCATTTAGTAATGCTCTTTCATTTTTTTGACGAGCGTAATACATATTTACAATAAATAATGGAATCATGAATACTACGAATAAAAGAATGCGCCATTCATATAATAGAGAAATCATTCCAAATACGAACGCGATGATAAAATATACAATTGCAGCATGTAAGTACTCTTTTTTTCGTTTTTGCTTTATGTACGTAAGAAATGGATACGTAGCTAAATAGATAAAGAACCAAGCTAAAAACAATGGAATATGATACATAGTAGGTTTCCCAAGTATGACACTTAATAGAAATGGTATAACGAGCATGGCCCATGCACCATGTTGCTTCGGAATAACTAACTTCATTAACTATACACCTCCCTTATGAAAATAGTTCTCACCTACTATTATACAAATAAATTTATATAATAACGGGTATATATTGAATCTATTTTTTGACAATAAAAAATGCTCCTTACAATATGTAAGAAGCATGAAAGAGGCAAACGAATATGTAAGTCGCGACCCTACCTTATATGAGTATGCTTTTCTATGCCGTGTTATGCTTATCTAATACGCCATATTTCTTTTTAAATCTTGTAAGAATCGTAATCCAAGACGTACTAAATAATAGTAAGAAAACAACATTTGAAATCGCATGGCTCAAATCGAAATAAAAACTTGCGATATAATACGAAATGACAGCTTCCCACGTTGCCTCACGTATGAAACCGAGAAGCCCCCAGAAGTTCATAATCCAGCCAAATAAAAATCCAACAAACAATCCGTATAGAAGTCTTCCCCATAGCTTTCTCATTAAAAATGTATTACGTAGTAATCCAGCTATAAAACCAATCATACCCCACGAAAACATTTGCCACGGTGTCCACGGACCTTGTCCTAAAAAGATGTTAGATACGATAGCCGCTGTAGCACCGATCATAAAGCCAGTTTCACTTCCAAACACAATTGCAGAAACGATAATGACAAATGAAGTTGGTTGTACACTTGGTAAAATAGAAAATGGTACACGACTAACTGCTGCAATTGCCGCTAACACAGCAACGAGCACAATTTCACGTGAAACAAAAGCCTTTCTTTCAAAGCGGATATAGAACGGTAACATAATAACAACTAATAAAAACAAACTACTTAACATGTAATAACCGTCCATGATAAGTGTAGTAAAGAGTAATGTGCCTATTATTACTGCAAAAATACATATTATGAATGCAACATATCGTTTGGACACGCTTCGTACACATCCTCCCACGTTAATGCATGTGGCAACTCTTTTCGAATGAATCGATTGATAGATGTTGTATAAAAGAAGTTTCCACTAAAAAATTCTTTCGGTGCATCATTCATAATAACTGCTCCGTCAAATAACATCATGCATTGATCAACGTATTTCGCTGCAAACTCAATATCATGCGTTGCCATTACAATTGTTGTACCTTCTTTTTGCAGCTTTCTAAATAGCTCTCCTACTCTTTCTTTTTTCCACGGATCTAATCCCTTTGTCGGTTCATCAAGTAATAATAAAGTCGGCTTTGATAATAACGTTGTACATAACGCAAGTAGTTGTTGCTCTCCCCCGCTACAATCATGCGGATGGCGTTCTTTAAGCGAGTACAACCAAAACTTCTTCAACATATCTTCTGCTATTTCTTTTCCTTGTTCTCCGTATAACTCGCGTGCACGTTCATACACTTCTTCCCACACTGTATCAAATGTAAAATGATAATACGGATGCTGTGATACATACCCGATCCTTTTAAATCGTTCTTTCGAATCAATTTTATGTATCACTTTCCCATTCCACTTTACTTTCCCTCTTCTCGCTTTTTGCAATCCCGCTAAAATCGTTAACAGTGTAGACTTCCCTGTCCCATTTTTCCCAACGAGTGCTACCCATTTTCCTTTTTCAATCGATACTGTTAAATCTCGTAAAATAAGTGGACTATTTTTTTCATATTGAAAAGATATATGCTCTGCACTTAAAATGACTTCTCGCTTTTCACTTTTTGCTACTGGCTCATTCACATATGATATCTCTGAAAAGTTATTCAGTTTCATTTGCGCTTCTCGCACTGTAAACGGAATATCTTCTACATTCCATTCTAAAAACAATCTTGGAATTTGCGGAATAAATGGACGGAACTTTTCAACTTCCCACATGTTCGCTATAACCGTTTTAGGGCTGCCATCATAAACGATTCGGCCGTTATCCATACAAATAACGCGTGTTGCAAGTGGTATCACTTCATCTAAACGATGTTCACTTAAAACAATCGTAATGCCAAGTTCTTCGTTAATACGTTTTAACAATCCTAAAAACTCTTTCGCTGCAATTGGATCTAACTGCGCCGTCGGTTCATCTAATAATAATAGTTTTGGTTGCATAACTAATACCGCAGCTAAATTGACGAGCTGCTTTTGCCCGCCAGATAACGTATGAACAGATTGGTGCAATAAATCTTGAAATCCTAAGAAGCTAATAAGCTCTGCTATTCGTTTTTGAATAATCTGTGATGGTAACCCGATATTTTCTAAAGAAAATGCTAATTCTTGAATGACCGTATCCATTACGAGCTGATTCTCTGGATTTTGAAATACCATACCAATTTCTTGTGCAGATAATAAATCAGGTACATTTCCTAATAAAGTACCATCATAATATGTATCTCCAGTACGCTTACCGATTGGAAGTAATTCCTTTTTAAAATGTTTCAATAAAGTCGTCTTCCCAGAGCCCGATCCGCCGGCAAGTGCAATAAACTCTCCTTTTTGAATAGAAAGAAAAATATGCTGTAACGCGTATTCGTTTTCATCAGCATATACAAATGATAAATTGTTTATTTCTGCATGCGCCACCATATCCATTCTCTTCCTTCCATTATAATTGGTAAACTAATAAACATCGTTAATACTCCAAACATCATTCCATCGTATTGCTGAAATAGAATAGATTCGACTTTCGGATAAATGATTAACTTTCCTCCGCCATAATTGCTACATATAATAGCAATGATAAGTAGAATACTTAAATAACTAAGCGTGTACCAATCGCGTCTTTCCATTCTATACCGAATATATGTCGTACGCTTCGTTACACCAAACCCACGAGCTTGCATAGAATCTGCTGTTTGCAGCGCATCTTCTAACGAACAAATTAATAATACTTGCAGCAATTGCATACCGTTTTTCACTCGTTCCACAATTGAACCTGCATCTACTTGTACGCCTTTCGTTTTTTGGACGAGTGTTATTTTCTGTAATCGCCTCATAAACAAAGGAACAAACCTCACTGTAATCATCGTTAACAACGCTACTTTCGGTGAAATTCTAGAAAACAAATATAAAAATTTATGACTTGAAATAATATCATTATACGAAGCAAACGTAAACATAATCGCAACTAATAATAACCCCATTACTACTCCAAACATAATTGCCTCAAGCTTAATACGGCTATCACCTAACCAAAATAACGTAGTTCGGCCTCTATGCGTTAATAATGCATTAAATAAAATTACCATAAAAAAGAAAACAATTGTGCTCGGTAACATCTTTCTTATCTTTTCGCTATTCCCTTGCATCATATTTATTATGACGATTAATAGTATTGCTCCAATTAAAAAAAGAGGATGAAGACACATCATACATAGTATCATCACCCCGATATAATAGAAAAAATTCACAAAAGGATGTAAAGAAGAAAAACTTATTTTCATAGTCCTTTACCGAATGCCTTTCTTATTTTAATACATACACCCACTCGATTGTATCTCCTGGTTTAACTGTTACTACACCTGCACTATGGTTTGGAAACGCACCGTTCACACGATATTTCCATCCACTAGTAGCTGTAATATCTTTTTCATATAAATCATTAATACCTTTTACATAAACATCGCCTTTAGACCCACTCGCATCCACATCTAAACCTGTGCGTTGTAATACTTTATATACTGTATCGCCTTCTTGTACATCCATTTTTTTCGCACCTAATAAGTAACCTTTATCACCTTTAACCGAGATCGTAACTTGTTTTGCTTTAGGTTCTGGTACTGGATCTGGTTTTTTCGGTTCAGGAGTTGGAACGGTCGGAGTCGGTATCGTTTTCTCCTCTTTATTCGGATCAACCTTCTGCTCCTGCTTCGGTGTTTCTTTCGGCTGATTCACAACCTTCGCTTCTTCTTTTACTTCTTGCGCTTTCGGTTGTTGTTGCTTCTCTTCTTGTGCTTTTTGTTGTTCTGGTTGCTTAGCAGCGGCAGGCTGTTCCTGAGGTTTTTCTTCTTTCTTTACTTCCGGTTGTGCCTGTGGCTTTTCTTCTTTCGGCTTCTCTTCTACTTTTTGTTCTTGTTTCTCTTTCTGTTCGTCTTGCTTATTTTGCTCTTGTTCAGCTTGTTTTTCCTCCGGCTTTTCTTCCGGTTTCGCTTCATCTTTTTTCTCTTCTTGTTTTGCTACCTCTTCTTGCTTTGGTTCTACTTTTTTCTCAGGCTTTACAGCTGCCTCTTCACATCCAGCAAGTAGCCCAAGTGAAAGCATTAAAGAAATAAACCATTTCATCTTACTCATATTGCCTCTCACCTTTCATAATAAAATTAGGAGCAAATGATTGCTCCTAATTTTTGTTAAGCTGCTTTACGTCTCCATAATACATATGCAGAAGCAATACATAATACACCCATACCTAATTCTGTAGCTGCACTATGAGAAGATGCTCCTGTTTTTGGTAACGTGCTACCGTTTCCAGATTTTTCATTTTTAACTGTTTCGTTATCGACAACAACTTTTAGAGTGTCATCTTTCGTTTCTTCTTGTACTTGTTTTTGTTCTTCTGGTTGTTCAGTAACTTCTTTTTCTACTACAACATTTTCTGAATCCACATTTGGTTTCTTATCGATTTCAGGAACAGATACATTTGACCAGTCATAAATCGATTTTTCAACATCTTTAAACTGAAGTAGTGCTAATAACGCTTGCTCTGTAGCCATTCCGCTACCGTTTTGATCACTTGGTAACCATTTGAATTCACCATTTGGAAGTTGATATGACAGTAGATTTTGCACTGCCTTATGTAGACGGTTTTGATCTACATCTTTCACAAGTGATAGTCCAATAATTGCTTGCGCAACACTATTAGAGTTTTCTTGTCCATCAGCAGAAAAACCACCATTTTCTAGTTGCTCTTTATATAAATAGGCAACAGCTTTTTCTACAGCTGTCTTCACATCTGGTCGATCTTGATATGGAGCTAATGCTGATAAAACCATACCTGTTACATCAACGCTACTAGCACTGTCTTTACTACTTGCGCTATCGTAAGTCCAGCCGCCATCTGTATGCTGTGAGTTTAAAAGCGCATCTACTAAAGCAACTCGATTCCATTTTGAATTCACTGGCACTTCATATTTCTTCGTATCAAATGCAAGTAAAGCAAATGTATAACCTGTAACAGAATTTACTTTATCTGATTCATACAATTTTTGAACTAAATTATGTTCGCCAACCTTTGTAGGGTCTGCTTGCATTGCATTCATCATAATAATCGTTCTAGCTAAATCTGTCGCTGAAAAACGGTTAATGCGCTTTTCTACTTTTTCAGTTACTGACTTAACATAATTTAATTTCGCCTCAATTGGAACATTCTTTCCAGAAAGAGAAAGGCCTAAAGCTACCCAATCACTTTCAATTCCATCTTGTAACATCTTTTCAGATGTCTTAGAGATCGCGTCATTTACTTTCGCTGCTGGAACTTGAATGTTCTCTTGCTTTGGTTGTTCTATCTTTTCATCATTTGTTTTTGGTTCTTCTGGTTTTGGATCATCTGTCTTTGGTTCTTCTGGTTTTTCTTGTTTTGGATCATCCGTTTTTGGATCATCTGTTTTTGGGTCATCTGTCTTTGGTTCTTCTACAGTTTTACAAGTACCAAATTTATCTAATGTTTGCTGTAATGTTTCCTGGCTCATATTGCTCCAGTCTACAACAAAACGAAAGACAACAACATCTCCAGACTTTAATTTATAACTATCTGCTCCAACTTCTGCAGATTTATCATTTACATCATACAACCAGCCGCTTGTGTCCCCAGCCATTAAGCCGTCAATGCCTTTAACATACGTTCCAAACGACATCGTCTCTGCTGTTACTTTGTCCCCCATGACTTTTTGCAGCAAACTTAAAGCTGTTTCCCCATCTGTAATTTGCTCTTCTTTCGGACATAACATAATGCCTTTTTGTGATTCACCAATAATTGCAAGTTTTGCTGTATTTCCTTCAGCAAACGTAATATGTACTGTATTCGCAAAAGAAACAAATACAAGTGTAACTGCCATTAACGACGTAAGCAGCCATTTTTTTAACATTGCCATCCCAAAATTTCCTCCCTTACTACTATTCACACAAAAAAAGGCCCTTCAAGGGCGTGCAATTGACACTCTTTTTTTGTAAGTGTCGAACAAACTGTGCAACACCTCCTACCCGCATCATGCGCGGCTATATTTGTATAGGAAAAATAATTTTGTTTATGAACGTATCATTGTGATACCATTCACTTTTCTAGGCACTACTTACTTCCATTTCAGTTATCGTAAAACGATAAACCTATACATTCTGTTAATTATAAATTTCTGTATTATTTTACTATTGACAAAGAATTTTGTCCATGCTTTATCGGATTTATTTTCTAAGAATAGTAGTTTACTATCCTTTAACGATGCAAACTCTTCTCACTAATAATGACGCCATCTTCATCCGCATACACATATTCATTCGGCTTCCATTCTACTTGTCCAAATTGCAATGAAATATCACGCTCTCCTTTTCCCTCTTTTACACTTCTATTTGGCATCGTCCCTAACGCTAAAATACCAATATCAATATTCTTTAGTTCACTAGAATCACGAACATATCCATTTACAATAATCCCTGCTAGCTTTCTTTCCTCCGCAATAGCTGCCAAATTATCACCAAGTAACGCACAATTCGTAGATGCTCCGCCATCAACAACTAATACCGTTCCTTCTGGTAGTCTTTGCAATCCTTCCTTCACTAGTACATTATCATCCTTCACTTTTACCGTTGCAATTTTCCCGTGAAATTGTTCTTTCTTCCCAAAAGATCGAAAAGACTGGCGACATATTTGTAATTCCTTTTCAAACTCATCACATAAATCCGTAGTTTTCCACATCTTTTTCCCTCTTTTCCTTATTCTTTCTATATAACATATTCTTGGATTATTTTCGTTTCCCTGTCTAATGTTGCAAGAATTTGTATGTGCAGAAAAAGGATAGAAAAACTATTGCCTTAAGAAGCCACCTTTATTATAATCGATTTCACGGATAAATTTCAGAATATTAAAAATTAACCAAGTGAAAAAGGAGGGGTTTTATGCAATTACATACTGAGGTAAAAAAGCAACCGAGTAAACGAAAGTTTAAAATGCCTGACGCGTACGTACTACTATTTTTTATTGCCTTACTTTGTGCCATTGCTACCTATTTCGTTCCTGCTGGAGAGTTTAAAAGAGTTACAAACGGTACTGTTACAACGACAATACCAGGAAGTTATCATTCTGTTCCACAATCGCCGGTAGGATTTGTTTCTTTTTTTACCGCTATTGAAAAAGGAATGACACTTGCTGCTCCTATCATCTTTTTAATTTTATTTACAGGTGGAGCTATTGCGATTCTTGAAAAAACAGGCGCTCTTGACGGTTTAATCTATCATGTTATTAACAAATTTCGTAATCAGCAATTACTTTTCATTTGCATTGTCGCCGCACTCTTTTCTATTCTCGGAACGACTGGTATTATCGTTAACTCAGTTATTGGCTTTATCCCCATCGGCATCATCGTTGCACGTACATTAAAATGGGACGCTATCGTCGGCGTAGCAATTATTTATTTAGGCACTTATGCCGGTTTTAATGCTACTATTCTATCTCCCTCACCTTTAGGCATTTCACAAAAAATTGCAGAACTTCCGATGTTTTCGGGGATTGGTTTACGCACGGCAATTTATATCTCTTTTTTAATTGCTACCATTTTATATATTAATTGGTACGTAAAACGTTTGAAGAAATCGAATAAAGGAAGCATTCTCGGTGACAACTGGTTTCCAAGTAACGCTCTTTCAAGTGAGAAAGAAACTGAGAAAACAGAAGTTCCTTGGACAATACGTCATAAATTAATTTTACTCGTTTCGGCTTTATCATTAATTGTATTTTTAATAGGCGCTTTTCGTCTACATTGGACAGACGCTGAAATGACCGCTACTTTTATTTTCATAGCAATTACAGCGGGAATAATAGGCGGCATGAAAGCAAACGATATCGCTTCTACTTTTCTAGCAGGCTGCCAAAATCTCATATACGGTGCTTTGATCGTCGGAATGGCTCGTTGTATTTCAGTCATTTTAGAACAAGGCAAATTGCTTGATACAATCGTTAACCAACTCGCACAGTCTCTCGAAGGACAAAGCCCTGTATTTGGCGTTATCGGTATGTATGTAAGTAGTGCCGCATTACATTTCCTCATTTCATCCGGGACAGGTGAATCTGTTATTTTCATTCCGATATTAGCTCCATTGGCTGATTTCATGCACATTACACGCCAAGTTACAGTACAAGCCGTTATGCTCGGCGAAGGTGTCGTGAACTGCTTAAATCCAACTTCCGGTGTTTTAATGGGCGTTCTCGCAGCGAGCGGCATTTCTTACGGAAAATGGATTCGATTCATGGCTCCACTTGCATTCATTTGGTTTATCATTGGACTTATTTTTCTTATTGTTGGTGTGAATATTGAATGGGGACCGTATTAAAAGACTCTTATTATACTTAACTTGATAAAATATCTATCCTATCCTATTCTCCTCTCCAACCCTATAAAAATCATTTATTCTAGTATAGATATAAATAGGGATTGATCATAGTGATCAATCCCTTCTCTCAAAGTAAAATACCTTTAAGTATTTTAGTTCCAAATTTTATTTACCCATTCCGGATGATCAATAAAAGGATTACGATTATGTTGATATTTCGTAAAAATCACTTCATTACGCTTTCTCTCTAAATCATCGACCGGGTCTTGTTCATTCCATTTTAGTAAAACGGATAGTTTGCCCATGTATGGGTCTTTATTGTTATTCACCTTTTCATTTAGTTCTAAGTCTATTTCACCGTTGTCTCCTTCATAACGAACAGCCATGTAAAATAGCATTCTAGCGATATCTCCTTTTACACTATCACGAGGTTCCCAAGAATCACTATCGTATTTACATTCTGTCGCTTCCGAATGATTCACACCACCACTATCAAAATCCAGATTTCCACGTGAGCTATTTACAGATACATCCGTCGCTCTTAAATGATGCAAATCTGTTCCAGCTCCTGCAGTCGTTCCAAAATCACCGTGAGATTTTGCCCAAACATGCTCTCGGTTCCAATTATCAACTCCTGAACCATTCGTAAGTTTCCCTTGCGAACGCCCAGTATATAAGAGTATCACATTGTTTTTATTATTTGGATCTTCATCAGTATCTCTTAGTGCTTCCCAAACCGCACTGTATGATAACTTTGTATGATCATCAATAATATTATGAAGTTCCTTCTTTAATTCTAAACCCGTTTTTCCTATTGCATTATTATAATATGTATCATCATAGCTTTTTACAGTAATCTCTTGTAGTGATGCAGAAGCTACTTCACCGTGTATGATATTTGTGAATGAAAGAGATGCAGTACTTAAAATAAAAAATGAAGATAGTGTAATCATAGCAAGCTTTGTATTTCGAAACTTCATATGCCCATTTCCCCTTTAACATATAATTTGAAGCTATTAACTAAAAAATGCTTTCTAACCCCCAAAAACTTTTAGAAAGCCATGCCCATCCTTTTCTTTTTATTTAATACAAAACTCTATTGAGTCTGTATTATTTCCACGCTTTTTGTTTATCTACTTTTCACAAGGAATATCCTTCTCTAGTAAAGATTATTAAAATATTCTTTACAATTTTAAAGTAGTTTAATGTTAACTTATAAATTTCAATTTTTTTATGCAATTATGCATATTTGATAAATCGTTCGACTTTTCTTTTTTTCTATAACTGTCTTTATTTTTTGTGTAAAACCCTTCTTCCTCTGTAGAATAAGTACAAAAACAGATTGGATACCATGTAAGGCACCAACCTATTTTAATGAAAGAAACTTTGTTAATTCTGAGTTCACAACACATTGTTCAGTAATGATTACATTTTTATATTGGGACAGAACTACTACTATTTATTTGGTATCGAATCTATATACTTTTTAACTACTTCATATACATATTCTTGATTTGCCGCCGCTGTATTTGGATTGTATTTTCCGCCGTTTGTTTTATTGTTTGATAATACTCGAATCCCTAAAAATGGTACGTCATAAGCTTTTGCAATTTGCGCTGCTGCAGCACCTTCCATTTCTTCTACAGATGTACCGTATTTTGTATGGAACCACTTAATTCTATCTACTTCATTATTCCAAAGATCTGCTGAACCAATTGTACCTTCCACTACTTTACCTTTTGTATATTTATCTTTTACCGCATTAGCTGCTGCAAGTAAATCCTTATCTCCCTCGTAGTATCGGATTTTCTCAGCATTTGGATCTTCTCCTGCACTTCCTTCCGAAGCCATTAAGTCCATTGAAATCCATTTTGTCGGTTCAATCCCTTGATTCTCATCCATATTTGTTGTTTTTAATGAACCTATATTCGCGACTTTTTTCCCTAAAACAATATCAAATACATGTAAATTCGGATCATGTCCACCTGATGTTCCTTGGTTAATAATCGCTATAGGCTTATATTTTTCAATAGCCACTGCTGTAGCCGCTGCTGTATTTTCCATTCCTTTACCTGTTTTCGCAACAATTACAGGATAATTGTCGACAGTTCCTTTATAAAATACAAATGTTCCAGACTTTTCTTCCTTCACATTTTTTAACCTTTTTGCAAACTTTTCAGCTTCTATCGGCATTGGCCCTTGAATTAAGATTGGTTTTTGATTGTTTTTTGCCTCAACTTGTTTCGGACTCGCATTACATCCCGCAAGTATCGAGAATGAAAATGCAACAGTAGTTACTAGGGCAGCACATTTTTTCAACGTATTCTTCTTCATAAATAATCTCCTCTTTCTCTTGTTGTTTTCTATACTCGATGCTTTTGGTCCAAACAAAAAAGTTCTAGAAATTGTAGAAGAATCTCTACTTTCTAGAACTACGGTAGTCAAAGTTAATTAAGCAAAAGATAAAACAAATGCCAAATTATAGATCGGTAGCGCTCATTGAACAGCACGGCCGAACACTTTAACCCGTAGTCCAGTTCTTTCATTGGGAACTAGGTAGAAACGCTCGGACCATATTACCGAGTATATACGAGTGATGATGTGTAAAATTATTATATTGGTAATATATCAAACTTTTAGTGTGCATGCAATCTAAATGTGAACATTTAGATTGAAATAATTTTTAATGTTCGTTTTTAAATAATAAATTAATTTTTCAATCCATTTTTAAACGAAAAATACCGTTAAAAACTTATATTCTGAATACTGAACTAAATCCACCTACAACAACCGAGCTTTTACAAACAATTAAGCTTTCTTACTTCCCCCTTATATCGAGCTGGAAGTCTTTTTCCCCTCGTATTGCGAGATACAATGTGCCTCTATCCACTGCACAATTATTTCTTCCAGCGAGCTGAATCTTTTACGCGACTTGCTGATACTCGTTGCGCTTTTGCTAATCTGTCTAACTTCTGACGATAAAAGCGAGGATAATTGGCTTTCTCATCTTCGCTACTCACGTACAATTCAGCCATTGGGAAGTCTAACCCAACAACTGTTTCTACTTCTGTTCTTTCAGCCAGCATTTTATTATAAACAAAGCGTACAAATCCGAACGTTTTACGTATGAGATGTGCTTGTTCTTCTGTTGGATACAAACGGAATTTGTACGCCTTATTATGCTTTATCATATCCGTTCACCTTATTTTCCAATTCATTTCCCATAAGCTATGACGGTGATCACACAACCTGAACATTACACAATTATTATCTACTTTCATTGTTATACTAAACTTTACCCCTTATAAGAATGATTATATTAGGGGCGAAATAAATAGGAAAACCCAATGTTTGGCTACGCCAAACCGAAAGAAATCTCCCACCTACCGCTAGACTATCGCCTTTCACACGCCCCATGAAGGAGATTTCTTTCGGATAATACGTTAAAACTATGCAACTCTCTACCTAGTATTTCACCGTTATCTTATAATAATGACAAAAAGGATTGATTATAGTAATCAATCCTTTTCATTTTCATCGCTCAAAACTAAATCTCCGCAGCTAATAAATTGTACTCATTGTCAAAAGAAACATGGATTCTATGTCCACCAAATAAATCTCCATCATTATATTCACAATATATATCATTTTCTCTAATTACAATGTCCATAAGAGTAATAGACTGCTCAAATGTTTCTTTCGCCATATCATATTCTCCTGCATCTACAGCATCCCAATCTAAATGTTCATCATTCTCATCATATTCAGGCCAAAAATCATTTTTATACTCTATTAATTCTTCCGCTATAGCGACCTTAGCCTTTTTATCAAATTCTTCTAAACATACATAAAGCTTTTCTGCTCTTTTCATCATTTCATGTACATGTACAAGCTCTTTTCCAATATCCAATCCCCAATGTACTTTTCCTTCGTTTTGTTCATATGTATGAAAAGTTTCATTAAAGATAAACATTCCAATTAATTCACTTTTTATTAATTTTTCCATGATTTCATTTCCTTTCTATTCACAAAAAAGAAACGGCTATATTTTAAGTAGTTATAGCCGTTGACTTTCATATTATATAAAACCCGCATTATGGAGAAAGTAAAACTTTAATTGGATTGCAGTGAAGTATCCTATACTTCACCCATCTGCCGATAAAACAGCAAACCCCTCCGTTTGGAGAGAGTCAATCCTTATTTTGTTTTTCTAACAATTGAATAATCCTATCTAACTTTTGCTCAACTGTATCTTGCTTTTTGCGATTACTAGTATGCAAAATTATACGTATAATTCCACCCAACAATACACCGATAATCAATGCAGTAATAGCGTAATAAATACTGGTTCCTAAAAACATTATTCAGACCCCTTTTTTCCTTATTATACCATTTAGAAGAAGTGATATGTTGTGTACTTTCGGTTGTATATGTTATTCGTAATAAGTTAACATAATGTCTCATTGATGTTAATACATTTCCACATCCATTATTAACCCACAGGTCTTCTGCAGGTCATCCCTCTCCTTTTTCCTTTCCACTTTCCCCAAATCCGCCTAATTTTGATGCAGAAATCTTACCGCCCGGCAAATAGCGGGATAAATTTATTAATAAAAAAACAAAAACACTTGAAGTTGACGTTGGGTCATTTTATATACTGTTAAGTAGCTACTATTTCGCATTTTCATAAAAGAAATTAGAAAAATAGGAGGTTTTCAGATGAAACAGGGCGATATTATTATTTATGGATGTGTCATTATAGGTGCAGGGATCGGACTGACATTGGATCATGCATTTCCTGGTGTACTAATTGGATTAGGAACAGGCTACTTACTTAAAAACCTTTTTAGTAAAGAAAAATAGATGTAGTTTGAAGAAAATAATCATTAACGTTAAAATCTTAACATACAGAAAGGTAGGTTTATTAGTTGATACACTTTAATAAAGTTGGAGAACTGACAGGTGTTACAGTAAGGACACTGCGTTATTACGATAAAATTGGATTATTAAAACCCGCATCCAAAACAGAGGGTGGCCATCGTTTATATACAAATGAAGAAATCAAAAAACTTCAGCAAGTTCAATTTTTAAAAAAGGTTGGATTTCCGTTACAAGAGATTAAACATATGCTCGACTTCAATGAGTGGGATTGGTCAGATAGTTTACAGAGTCAATTATCTTATGTAATAAAAGAGCAGGAAAATTTAAAGAAAATAGAATTATCCTTACGGGAAATGATAAATGGAATTGCGATAGAAGGAGAAGAAAGCTGGATTGCGATTCAGAAGATTATGCAATTATCTAGCAAAGATAAAGAAATACAACAGTATTATCGTGAATCTGTATTCAAAGAAAAAGAAATAAAGCTATTGGAAAAGGTTCCTAAAATGGCAAGTGACTGTTCTGATTCACTTGAATGGATTGCTCTCATCGGCCAGTTAAAGCGTTATATGAAGGATGGCCCAAAAGCAACGAAAGTCCAAAATATCATGAGAAGAATGGATGAAAAACGCTTAGAAGAATTTGAAGATGAGGATGAATTTTTAAATAAGCTTTGGGAGATAAGGATGTCTCCAAAACAATCAGAGAAACTCAGTTTATATCCAATCGACCAAGATGTGCTTCAGTTTATGAACGAGGCATATGCCATTTTCATGGCTGAAAAGAATAATCCTAAGCCGAAATGAGGGGGCACGAGCGATGGGCACAGAACAATTTCTCCTAATAGGCGGATTAGCCATATTGGACACGCTAAGCCCTACTACAATAGGAGTAACAATATATCTACTTTTAACAGATAAAGAGAATCTTATGAAACGTTTATTCGTTTATTTATTGACGGTAGCAGGATGTTATTTTGCAGTTGGAGTTTCACTCATGTTAGGATTAGATATTTTGTTTGAGATTATTTCTGGCGTATTTCAAAACCGAATCGTAAGCTGGTCGTTCTTTATTATTGGAGTCATATTATTCATCGCAAGCTTTTATATTCCACCTAAGAAAAATTCAGAGCTCCCTTCACCAAAATCAAAAAGCATTTTTTCAATGATTGCGCTAGGATGCACTACTACATTAATTGAAGCGGGCACTGCATTTCCTTATTTTGCAGCAATTGGTATACTGACTACTTCTAATCTATCATGGATAGAATGGTCTTCTATTTTAGCGGGATACAACTTTATCATGGTATTGCCCTCTCTCGTGCTGTTTCTCTTCTATCTCCTGTTTGGTCGGTGGATGCAAAAACCTCTTGAGAGGCTCCGAATGAAAATCGCTAATCATTCAGGATCGGCTCTGTCATGGATTATGTGTATAGTTGGCCTCCTCCTAATAATAAATAGCCTGGATTATTTATAGGGTGTTGTATAATTGTTCTAACTTTATTTTAAGCCTACACCTATATTAATTTAGATAATATTTTTGAAGCGGAATATGAATCTATACTTCGAATTTTATACAAACACCCCTCTACAGAATTTAGTAGTATATCAGATTGATTAAGAGGATTTACTATAGCAATCTAATAATAAAAGTTTATTATCTCATTAAAATCATTATAGAATGTACGATTAGGAAGATATGCTTGAAACTACAAAACAACTTATACCTATTTTTAATCTAAAGCAATCCGTCTTTTACAGGTAGTTACTTTTCTTTCCATCTCCCTCTTATTCACTTAATGTTACTGCAGGGATCTTATGCGAGATAAAATTCGAACTTATCCAATTCACAATTATTTCTTCCAGCATCGGGTGAAGTGGCTTTCCCGCTCCTTCTTTATAGTTTTTTTGAAGCTCTAATACTTTAAACTCCCCTTCAAAACTTTTCAAACTATGATCCATATTTTTTATTACATGTACTTTAGCATCACCTTTCACATAATCACCAATACGCTTCGCCTTTTCTGGATCCGCCTGAATGTCTTTATCACCAGCAATCGCTAGCACTGGACATGTTACTCGTTGTAAATCTTTATAAATATCATGCTGAAAATGCTCTCTAAACCACTTTGCATTCATCGGTTTAAAACCAACTTTAATCGTATCTTTTTCTGTGTTCATCATTTTCTCTTTTATTTTTTCCATCTGCTTCTCTCCACGTTTCTCCACATTGAGAAGGCGCATTAGTTTTCCTTTTATCCCTTTCTGCTCTTTTAGTTCTTTATAAGCAATCTCTCTTTGTCTTTTCGTAGCCTCTTCTAATGATTCCGCAGCTCCTGTAAGAAGTATGAGTCCATTAACTGGTGTTCTTGCGTTTACTACAGTTGCTAACATACACCCTTCACTATGACCAGCTAAAATGATATTTTCCGGATCAACAAATGGTTGTTCTTTCAAATACGCAATCATAGCCTCTATGTCGCTAACTAAATCCCACATTCCAGTCTTCTGAAATTCTCCCTCACTCTTTCCTACTCCGCGCTTATCAAAGCGGAGGGTCACTACTCCAAGCCTCGCCACTACATGTGCTAAATCTTTATATATGTTCGACTCAAGCTTCAGCGGTACTATCGTTCCATCACGATCAACTTCTCCAGATCCAGCGATAATGACAACAGCAGCATACTTCCCGTCAGCTTTTGGTTTAGTAATCGTACCTTGCAACGTAAATTCACTATTTATCGCTACTTCATATTCGTCAAAGGTCATCATATTTGTCCTCCCACTATTCTTTTATATCCAATTTAAATTTCAAACTCGCTATTATATTTTTGTACTCTCTTACATCTTTCATCGGTGCAAAAACTGGATTCTCTGCAATACTTTGTAGCATGCTCTTTTTTATAATTTCTTCATTTCTAACCGTTTTAGCGCCAAGCGGAAACTCTTCAAACCATCCATCAATCGCATCAAAATAGGAATCACCGTGTAAATGCAGACTATTTACTGTAAAACTAGCTGCACAAACTGCTACATATTTACTTAACATTTCTAATACCTTTTCAAAATTCCCTTGCATGCAATACACTTGCGCAGCAGCATAGTATACTTTTAAAGTCATATTAGGATGCAGTTTTTCTATTTCATATATGTCTATTAACATGAAAGCTCTATTTAAAATTACCTCTACCTTTTCAGCGTTTGAGGCATTTACTACTACATAATTCGGTATTGTCGCAACGAGTTGTATTAAATGTTGATACATACTAATTTGCATCACTTCATTTGCCTTTTCAGCATTTCCAAGCATTTGATACGCCTGTGCGATTAGATCTTCCTCTGGAAAGTTAGGACGTATCGTTTCGCCAAGCAATTGCAATACTTCATTTGGTTTATTGAGTATAAGATAGCAAGTTGCTTGAAACAATACCGCCTCTTTCACAAGAGAAACATCATCACTTTCTTCCTGCACCCTGCTAAAGAGAGACATTGCCTCTTCTAAAATTTCAATTCTTCTATCCGTATCCTCTGTTAACATATGGTGGTTAATAAAAAGTAGTCCCATTTGAAGTAATAACGGAAAACAAGAATAATATTTTTTTATAATTCCCCTGCACTCTATCATTACTTCATCAAACGGTTCTTCACTAAAAGCTTCCGCTAGTCTATGATATAAATTTTTAATATCTTCCTGTTCCATTTGCGGTGTATAACAGATTAGTTCATCTATACTTATATTAAAGTACGATGCTAACAGTGGTAAAAATGTAATATCCGGATAACTCTGCCCCGTCTCCCATTTGGAAACAGATGCCTTTGTAATACCTATATACGCCGCTAACTCTTCCTGCGTAATCCCCTTTTCTTTTCTCTTATCCGCAATTATTTTATGAATATTTATCTCCTTCACATCATCACCTCATACTTTTATTATATGCTTTTATTTCACACAAAATATGGATTTGAAGTCAACTTTCGTTAACAAAATCAACCGTTAGGAAACATCTCTCTAAAATCAAAGGCAGGAACATATTTGATATGTTCCTGCCTTTTTATTGTGGGGTACCGATACATAGCCATCTAGCTAGGATTTTGAAGTACTTCAAAATCAAAAATTTAATCTCACCACAGTTTTCTATGGGAATCCAGTTAACAGTTTATTTACATAATTCTCGTTCTCAGAAGTAAAGTTTTAAAAGTAATTTATCCATAGTGATATTAAAATTACTACTAACAGGGGTAGCACCACATCGCTATCAAGCTAAGAAAAGCAAATACCCCCAAAACGAAAAAATAAGCTGTTTTCTGTCATAAACACACAGAATTTTCAACCTAGGGGTGCTATAAAATTCTTAACTTGATAGGCAGGTGGCGATATCTCAAAGATAAATTAGTAGGTGTGAGTCTCTAAGTAGCCATTTGTTTTTTCAAAAAACTAATAAATGATTTCTTTAGTAGATTATCTTTTTGATTAGCCAACATAAAAACTCGAATCGGTCGGTGTATTGGCATCCCTTTTACATTCAATATTTTAAATTTTTCGGATCTAGGGTCGTTATCAATGATGAATTTAGACATAACTGCAACACCTAAATTGTTTGATACTGCAATTTTAATTGCTTCTGATTGATCCATTTCAATGATATATTTAGGTTGAAAATTGTATGTTTCACACCATTTTTCAAAATGATTTCTTGTGTTAGACCCTTCTTCTCGGATAATGAATCGATGTTTTTTTAATTCATGAAAATCAATAAAATTACTTATTTTAGCTAATGGATGGTTTGTACTTACAATTAAAACTAGCGTATCATGACCAATGATTTCAGAATTTAATTTATCGTTTTGTATGTATAGTGATAATAAAGTTATTGAATTTTGATTAAAAAAGATAAGAGCCTTACTACATTCTATATGCAGCAAGGCTCTTTAAAGTTGTTTCAAATTATATCCATCTGCTTATGTGATGCTTAAAAAATGGATAATAAAGTTGTTTACTTCTTATTGAACTAACGCCCCCGTTAGTTTAAGTGTAACTCTTCACAATTATTTGATATTATATAGATAAATAGAAAGATAAATTAGAATTTGGTTTATAGTTATAAAAATAAGTTATTTACACCCTTATAATTCTTCAAAAAGGAGAGTGTATGAAAAAAACTATTGTTTTTGTATTAACGATATTTATATTATTCTCAGGATTTGCAACACAAAGTTATGCGTTGTCAGATTCGAAATCTGTGGCAATACAAGCATTGCTAGATGATGCCTGTCGTACGTCAGGTGTGCCTGGAATGTCACTCTCAATACTTGCTGATGGTGAAGTGTTCTACTTTTCTTCTGGGTATGCAGATCTTGAAAAGGGACTGTCTGCAAGTGAAAATACACTCTATGAGTTGGCCTCGGTGAGTAAAGCTTTTACTGGTATGGGGATTTTGCTATTGGAAGAGCAAGGGCTGCTATCAATGACTGACCCTATCCAAAAATATTTACCTTGGTTTACGTTAAAGTATCAAGGTAAACCTGTTGATATGCAAAACCTTACACTAAATAACTTTCTTCACCATACCAGCGGCCTAACAAATATTAGACATCTTCAAAATATTCCACAAGGTAATACGCCTGATATGTTGCAAAAGACTGTGGAAACGCTGGTAGATGCAGAATTGGCGTTCTCTCCCGGTGAACAATATAACTATGGAACCGTTAATTATGACGTATTGGGTTTGGTTATTGAGATTGTATCACGACAAAGCTATGAAGACTTTATGAAGGAACAGGTATTTCTACCCTTAGGTCTTCACCAGACGTATGTTTATAAAGAAGATGCTCAAGCCACTGGACAGTTAGCACAGGGCTACCGTTCTTCCTTTTTTATAACAACTCCATTTAACGCTCCGGATTATGCTGGGAATAAACCTGCCGGCTATATCATTTCTAATACAAAAGATATGGTGCGTTGGATGGGCATACAGATGGGTATCGTGCAGGACATACCCGAAATATTTCACAGGGCCATCGAAAAATCACATAGAGGTGATATGTCTGTTTCGGCTGTCAATGATATGTATTATGCGGCAGGTTGGTCGGTAAACGCCGAACAAACGTTTATAGAACACACTGGGGGTAATCCAAATTTTAGTACCAAAGTAGCCATACTGCCAAATGAAAGAACAGCCATCTGCTTACTGAGCAACGGCGCAAATACCAATATAAACCTGGTACTACAAGTTAAAAATATATTAAACGGCAATCTAACTCAGTCATATGAGATAAGTGGCACACAGCTTTTGGACATCATTTTGTCGTCTACCACAATTATTCTTTGCCTATTAGCCGTTCTGTTATTTTTCTTAGGATTAAGAAAAAGGAAAACGAATGAGCAGCAGCCAATGACAAAAAAGAGAACAATCGTAACAATTATTTTCCTAATCGCTACGATTGCCCAGTGTATAATGTTTTTTGCCTTCGATTGGTCAACGATACTTATTTGGCAAACATATAGTGTTCTTACAGCTTTAATTTCGTCAACATTATTAACAGCAAGCATTACTTGGTTTGTATATACTCACCGATTAGATGCCTCGGTCCGAAAATAAGTATAATGTTAAGTAAATAAATCTTAATTTATCGATATCCTAGTTAAACCCATTTGCTATTTCTTCCACTAACCTGCCTCGTTAGTAGAAGAAGGATTTTTTAACAACTATATTATTTGTTTAATGACTTTATTGTAAATTAAACAACTTTATTATCATTACATTGGAAGAAGAAAAAATAACAAAAAACAATAGTCTTCTAGATCCTGTTTCTCAACATTCTAGTAAAAGAGCTACTTTATTAGCTCTTTTTTATTGTAGAAAGATTGTATACCGTATTCACGTTTGGTTAACATAACATCTTATTATTGGTAGAAAAAAAGGCTGATTTCTACTTTTACAAGGAATCCGCCTTTTTCTTATTCTATGACTCTATTCATTTCTTATACATTCCTATCCTGGCGTGGGTTTCAGGGTTCTTGTTTGTTACTGGATTAGCCGAAAAACTGTATAAAATCTTGCATACTCTTAGTATGGGGGGGTTCAAAAATACTGGCCCCCCCCAATATGTGCTTTCTTATGGGTATTTCTTGAACCCTCATTCCCCCCTCCCATCCTTTGTCTATCTTTAAGAGTAACTCAGCTTGTTTATTTACAGTTCTTGCAACGAGGCATTGTACTCCTCCTATAGCCAAACAAACGATTCAAATTACACATCCATATTTTTTTGATCAAACTACAAATGCAATCTTTTTTCATTTCATTCATTATGTAAATAAAACAGGATAATCCGCCATCATAATGGACTAATTATCCTATAAATCTTTATCTAAGTTTAATAAAACTAGAACTTCTTTCCCTATGTATCATTACTTCGTTACCTCACCAAACTGCGCTCTCGTTACTTTCGCTAAGTCATCCACTTTCAGCTCAATTTGGATACCGATTTTCCCGCCGCTTACAATGATCGTTTCAAGCGATTGAGCACTCTCATCAATACATGTAGAAAATAACTTCTTCATTCCGACTGGTGAACAACCGCCGCGAATGTATCCTGACACTTTCGTAATATCTTTTACAGGAATCATTTCAATTTTCTTTTCACCAACTGATTTTGCCGCAGCTTTTAAATTCAGTTCCTCATCTACCGGGATAATAAACACATGATAATTTTTACTATTCCCTTGAGCGATTAACGTTTTATATACTTCTCTCACTTCTCGTCCAATTTTCTCGGCCACTGATACCCCATCAATTTTCCCATCATCTGTATCATATGACATCATCGAATATTCAATTTTTTCTTTATCTAATATTCGCATCGCATTTGTTTTATCTTTTTTCATGGGTTTCTCCTTAAAAGGTTATTTCATATTATTAAGTTTTATTATACACCTTTTTCCATTCCTCCTACATAACTTCACGTATATTTCAAAACTAAAAATATTGATAATTCGAAAATCATCTGATATAATTTGAAAAAACTTATGTTAAGGAGAGATTTCTAATGCAAAATTTGAATACGTCTTTCCAACTTCATCATCATACGTAACGCCGTGTATCCGAAGAAAAATTTTTCTTCGTGGGTACAGGGCTTTTCCTGTTGACCCACGAAGCGTTCATAAAGCTATGTGGGTATTTTTATACCCACATAGCTTTTTTTAATTTAAAAAAGGAGTGATTAAGATGGAAATGAAAAACGTAAAAGGAACAAAGGACTATTTATCAGAGGAACAAGTACTGCGAAACAAAATTAAAAGAGCGTGTGAAGACACGTTTGAACGATACGGATGTAAACCGTTAGAAACACCAACGTTAAATATGTATGAGCTTATGTCATATAAGTACGGCGGTGGTGATGAAATATTAAAAGAAATATATACGCTTCAAGATCAAGGAAAACGTGAGCTTGCCTTACGCTACGATTTAACAATTCCATTCGCAAAAGTCGTGGCAATGAATCCGAACATTCGTCTTCCTTTTAAACGTTATGAAATTGGGAAAGTATTTCGAGATGGACCAATTAAACAAGGGAGATTTCGTGAGTTCATTCAATGTGACGTTGATATAGTCGGTGTAGAATCAGTCATGGCAGAAGCGGAACTTATGAGTATGGCGTTTGAACTGTTCCGAATGTTAAACTTAGAAGTAACGATCCAATATAATAACCGAAAATTGTTAAACGGTATTCTTGAGTCCATTAACATCCCTACTGAACTAACGAGTGACGTTATTTTATCATTAGACAAAATCGAAAAGATTGGGATTGATGGTGTACGAAAAGATGTATTAGAGCGCGGAATTTCTGAAGAAATGGCTGATACGATATGTAATACCGTATTATCTTGTCTAAAGCTTACAATTGCTGACTTTAAAGAAGCTTTCAATAACCAACTCGTTGCCGACGGAGTAAACGAACTACAACAATTACAGCAATATTTAATCGCCCTCGGAATAAATGAGAATGCTATATTCAATCCATTTTTAGCACGAGGACTTACAATGTACACAGGCACCGTATATGAAATCTTTCTAAAAGACGGCTCAATTACATCCAGCATTGGTAGCGGGGGTCGATACGATAATATTATCGGGGCATTCCGTGGTGATAATATGAACTATCCCACAGTCGGTATTTCATTCGGTTTAGACGTTATTTATACAGCACTATCACAGAAAGAAACAATATCATCTACAGCGGATGTATTTATCATCCCACTCGGGACAGAATTACAATGCTTACAAATTGCCCAGCAATTACGTTCTACCACTTCCTTAAAAGTCGAACTCGAACTAGCAGGACGCAAATTAAAACGTGCCCTTAATTACGCAAATAAAGAGAATATCCCTTATGTGCTTATTATTGGTGAAGAAGAACTTAGTACAGAAACCGTTATGCTGCGGAATATGAAGGAAGGTAGTAAGGTGAAGGTTCCCCTTTCTTCTTTAAGTAATTATTTATAATACGAACCACCCTCGTTTGGGTGGTTTTTCTATTTTATAGATACCTAACAATTAGTTTACATAAAATTATTATAATCTATTAAAAACTACAAACAAACAATATCCAGTTACCCATTATTTTTGGTAATATATAGATATAAATTGTTTTTGGAGGATTTATTTTGAAAACTTACATACAAGCACTAAAGTGGTCTACAGGTATCTATCACCTTTTATTACTTCCTTGTTATTATTTATTTCCAAGTCTTGTTAACCTTTATGGGATACCTTTACTACTATTGATCGCTTTACATCTCACTACTATTTTATTAGCTAAAAAAGCAGGCATGAATACGTCCCCTCATTATATCGGTATTATCGTTACCCTAGTTGCCTTCTTTCCTTATATAGAAATCGTTCTACATTTTATAGCAGCCTTTTTCCTTTTATTAGACGCTGTTTCCACAAATAAAAAAGAAGTTTGTGATTCATAGCGAGATAAAAATTAGAAGTACATGTTTTTCAACAAATCGCTCTTCTTTATTACAACGATAAGATATAACGCAATTCTTTCCTATGATTTTACAGAAAGAGTTGCGTTTTTGCATTGATAAGATCATAGATTTATCAATATCACCTTTTAGAAATTTGAAGTATATAGCCTAAGCAGCCTTCTCTGTTTTAAATACCCATCGATGAAGTGTCGGTTGATAATACGGTATCATCCACCCTAAAATTTTGCCGATAAAGTAGGCAGCAATGAGTGTACCAATTCCGATTGATCCTAAAGATTGAATGAAAACTATACAAATTGTAACAGCTACACAAACATTTATTAAATCGCTCAAAATTTTTGCTTTACCAAATTTCAAATTAAATTTTTCACTAATTGTATAAGTTAACGCATCATACGGCATTAATGGTAATTTCGCTGTTGTATAGCCCATTAAACCGATTGCTATAACAAATAAACTAACAATCAAATATACACTTCGAGCAAAGATCGTTTCAGGTGTAGGGAAAAGTTGTACGAGGAAGAGCGTTGCATCCATGAAGAATCCAAATAAAAACGAAATAATGAATTGACTCACAAATTCATTGAACTCCATTCGTTTACTTAATATGACTTGAATAATAATGTATAAAACATTTGCAAGCGCCATTGTCAAACCAACCGATAATCCAGCTGTTAGCGTACTTGCATATGCTAATGATGATACAGGCGATACACCAAACCCTGCTTGAATTGACATGCTAATGCCAATCGACATAAAAAATAACCCGAGCACATACATGAGGATGCGCCTCAAGGTTCTGTTCCAATAATTCATACTATCTCTCACTCCTAGTTGACATTATTAATATAAAGACTATAGCTATACAATTAAATATAACGTCAATTTCAACATATGAAAAATATATATATGATAAACTAATCATATGAAAAAACATATAACGGAGAGATACAATGGATTTCAGGCAATTATATTACTTTAAAGAAATTGTGAAACAAGGAAGTATTTCGAAAGCAGCAGAAGTGCTCCATATCGCGCAACCACCACTTAGTCAATTATTAAAAAAGCTCGAAACTGATCTTGGCACAACTTTAATTCATCGATATCGTCAAAAATGGGAGCTTACAGAAACCGGTGAAATACTATACGAATATGCCACACAAATGCTAATGCAAGTTCAAGATGTAAAGCAGCAAATTCAAGAAATTGAACAAGGTATAGGCGGAACTGTAAATATCGGTGTCTCTTCTACATGTTCGAATATGCTCGTTGACTATGTTAGTACGTTTAGAACACAATACCCTAATGTTAAAATAAATATAGTAACAGGAAATTCAGAAGAATTATTAAAAAAACTAGAACAAAGAGAAATTGATATTGCCCTACTTTTACGATTAGGAACTAGTGAACACTATGAGCTGAAATTATTAAAAAAACAACCAATCGCTGTAATTATCCCTGAAAGTTGGGCACCATCATTTCCATCACAACATGTGACAATTAAAAAGATTACGCAGTTCCCATTCATTATGCTCGGAGCAATGGAAGGACTCTCCTTCAATGAAAACCTACTCAAAGCGTTTGATACATATGAAGTCCAGCCAAATATCATTATCGAGTGTAAAGATATAAATATGGTTATAGCACTTGTTAGTAAAGGGCTAGGCTTATCCATTATTCCAAAAATGGATTACACATCACCATTTTTAACACATACAGCGCTTTTGGAATTGGAACAATTTGATTTCCATCTAGAGCCTGTAATAGTAAAATTAAAAAACCAACGAATCTCCACAGCAGCAACTCTATTTTGGGAAATAGTTGATTAGAATTTGTGAACAAGTGATTGATACCCACCAATTGAGCAGTTACTGTGAGATATAACGAGACAAGCTAAGAACAGAATGAATTTCATAATATAGCACTCACAAATAAAACTCCTTATAGCTATATACGTAGTCTAAAGAAGACTCAGTTGTTTTTCCAATGTATGAAATTGATTTTTCATGGAAAGATATGTTAGTATGTATACAGTTTGAGCGCTCTATTTTTTAGAGTCGAACAGGAGGAGAATGGATATGTCTGATATTGAAGTTGGCGAAGTGTTTACTCTCAGTGATGAGAATAATGAGGATCAGGAAGTAGAAGTACTTGGAGCAATGGATGTCGAAGGCGCAGAATATATTGCAGTTGCCTTCGTAGAAGACATTCAAACAGAATCTGAGGAAGACATTGATATTTTCTTTTTAAAAGTAGAAGAAGATAATGAGTTTTCATACATTGAAAATGATGAAGAGTTTGATAAAGTATCTGCTGCTTTTGATAAAATTTTGGACGAGCAAGAGCAAGAATAATAAGAATGAAAAACACGAGGGTGGATGCATATCCGCCCTCTTTTTATTTATCACGCATCCAAAGACTTATGCAACAATTCTAGTACATCTTTCATCACAAACGGACCATCTTTCTTCACATGCTCAGCGAATTTAGAAACGAGACGTAATGTTTTTACACTCTCAACCGGATGCTCGCCTGATGCACTTTCAGCAGAAAGCATAACAGCATTCGTTCCGTCCAGTACAGCTTGAAACACATCAGTTACCTCAGCCCTTGTTGGAATAGAATGTTCTACCATAGATTGCAGCATTTGTGTCGCTGTAATAACATATGTATTCGTTCGATTACATTCCTGAATCATCATTTTCTGCAAGAGCGGAATAAATTGATACGGCAACTCTACTCCTAAATCACCCCTTGCAATCATAATTCCGTCTGCTTCTTTACATATATCTTGAAAATTCTCGATTGCTTCCATCGTTTCTATTTTTGCAATTAAATTAGGTGATGTTTCTTTATATTGTTGTATAAAATCTCGTATTTCTTTTATATGACTAGGTTTTCTTACGAAAGAACATGCAATAAAATCAACATCCTCTTCTAAAAGAAACTGAATATCTTTTTTATCTTTCTCTGTAATAGCTGGTAAACCAACGATTGCCCCTGGTAAGTTCACCCCTTTATGAGATGAGATGTTACCACCTGTTTTGACCTTTGTTTCTATTTTATCCGCACTTACTGTTTCAACGATCAACTCAACTTCGCCATCATTAATTAAAATTCTACTGCCAACTTTCACATCATTCGCGATTCCTTCATAATCCACACTTGCTTCTCTATTGCTCCCTGTAACTGGTTGCGTATGTAAAATAAAAGAATCTCCCGCCTGAAGTGTAATTTGTTCTCCTTTTACTTCACCTAACCTTATTTTAGGACCTTGTACATCGCCTAAAATTTTAATAGAATCATCTAGCGATTTGACTAAACGAATAATATCTTTATGACTTTCATGCGTGCCATGTGATAAATTTAACCGTACTATTTTCATACCATTGCTTATTAACTGCGCTAACATTTCTTTATTATTACTTGCTGGCCCAATTGTACAAACACGATCGATTGTCATTTTTATCACCATCCTTTTTCGTTAGGATTCCCATAAACTTTACTTACACTCTCAACACAAAAAAGCCTACTCATACAAGTAGGCTTTTAAAACTACGAAAGTTTCGTTAATAACTGATTTAAATCTTTTTTCGTTTTCGTCGTTAATGATTTCATTTTATTAATATCTATCTTTTCTTTCTCCGCTCCCACAATTAACGGATACATACTTTGCCCGATTGTTTTATATTCAGCTGGATGTGATGCTTCTAACTCTTTCTCGATTACATCCCACTTTTCATTAATTTGTTTTCCAAGTTTATTTACTGTATCTAATTTCGGATTAGCAGCTAATTGCTTGTCTAAGCTATCAACTAATGCAGCAACTTCTTTTACATTTGTTTTGACAGCTACGTTTTTCTTCGGATCTTTCGTTGTTTTTCCGTCTGAGTTTGTACTTGTACTTTGATCTGTTGTTTTCCCGCTAGTCGTTTGATCATTCGTTTTTCCTGTCGTCTCTTTTTCTTTTGTTTTTACATTCTCGTTTTGAGTTGATGTTTTACCGTTACTTTCTGTTCCTGATGATTCTTTCGTGTTTTTTGTATCTTTATCTGTTTTTTCGTTTGAAGAAGTATTTGTTTCTTTTTCAGTATCTTTCGTTGTTTTTGACGCTTCATCTGCACTTGTCGTTTTTGCTTCTCCTTCATTTTGCGCTGTTACTTGCTCTTTCTTTTCTGTCTCTTTATCTGCTGAAGGACTACAAGCTGCCATAGTAAGCATTGTACCAATTGTTATCGATGCGATAGCGACCTTTTTCATTTTCATATAAATCCCCCTATGTTTACTTTATTTATCCTCCCCTTTACGATTCGATTTCCCCTTAAAAAATCCCTTTTCACATGAATTACCATCTTTCCGACAGTAATCTTCATAATAATACGTACAAAAACTGATAAACCCATTTGAATATTCGAGTTTCTTCTACTTCATTTTTCTTCTCTGTAGTAAAAGAAAAAGAGTATATTGTCACATAAGGAATTACTATCTTCATATAACGATATACTCTCCTATCAAATTTTTATCTTTCTTGACATTTTATTTAAACAAAAAAATAAAATTTTCTTTTATTTTTTTGTTTCTCAACATTTGTTAACATAATATATTTATGAGCAACCACCGTTCGAATGAATGACTTGCCCCGTAATCCATTTTGCTTCTTCACTTACTAAAAAAGAAATTAAGCGTGCTGCATCTGACGGTTCTCCTACTTTACCTTGCGGGAACTTCCACACTAAATGATGCTTCAGCTCCTCTGTAATCCATCCTGTATTCGTCGGTCCTGGATCAACAGCATTCACTGTAATCCCCTTCTCCATCGCAACTGGTGCTACTGATTTTGTAAATGCTTCAATTGCTCCTTTCGTCGCTACGTATGCCAGTTCATCAGGCATTGGCCCTAATGATTGCCCTGAAGTAAGATTAATAATACTGCCACTCGTTTTCAGTGCATAATGTTTTATAAATAATGAGCTTAATAACATAGTAGCCCTAACATTTACCGTATAATGTTTATCTAACTGTTCTACATTTAATTTCTCAATTCCCGTATGATCAGCATACGCTGCATTATTAATTAAAATAGATGGATCACCTAAACGTTCTGAGACCATATAAAATAAACGATTTGGCGAATACGACTGCGATAAATTGATTTCTGCCATTTCACATCGAACACCTAAACTTTCAATCTCCTCTTTCAACAAAAAGGGCTCTTTGTCATGCATTCCCCACGGCATCGCTTTATCATACTGAGACCAGTACGTGAAAAAAATGTCTATCCCTTTTTGAGCAAGCACCTTGCATACAGCTGCACCAATTCCATTCAGACGAGTTGCCCCTGTTACAATTGCTATTTTCTTCACCTTTTCTCCTCCATCTATTGATAAATCCCCTGCACGAATACAGAGGATCTATCTTTTTATTCAATATTTGACAGTATACGTTCTGCACCTAATTTTAAAATTTTAATGAAGATATAATTTACAATCGTAAACATTACAAATAAAACAATAAACATAACCCACAGCCCTACTTGAAGGAAGAAGTATAATAAACTTACCCCTGCTACAATAACTAAAGCTATTAAAATATTAGCTAAAAAATTCCACAATGTTGTATAGCGGCTCTTAAATAATTTCTGTTCTGTATCCCAATGTATATCTGCAGTTTGTGCATCCCAACGTGTACCGATTAAATTAATTAACAATAATCCGTTCGCACTTAGTAAAAACCACAGTAACATGAAAACAGGAGAAATCCCTGCTACAACTGCCATCGTAATACCGAATACCGCTAAAATAATTACATTAATTAACCAAGCAGTGATCGCTTTTGCAAAAAAGATATCCGAAGCTTTTACAGGTAAATAACGATTCACAAACCATGAACTTCCATCTCGTGAAAATGATGTTGTTGCGATGACGTTACTTCCCATTAAAAATAGAGAGGCACAAAGACCAACACCAATTGCAAGTCCTGCTGATTTTGGGTTATCAATATACCCTGTAATCCACTTTAAATTCCCATCTTGCACGAATAAAACAAAGAATAACATAATCGGCATAACGAAAGTTTGTACGATACAATTTAAGAAAAACTGCGGTGTACGGAATAACGTTTTAAACTCTTTTTTCACATACGCTTTTAAATGTGAACTTTGTACTGTTGATTTCTGTAAACCTTCTGCTGAAATAACCTCTTTTTTTGCTGTACTCGTTGAAAGACCAATTACCCCTTTTAAATATGTACGCTCTGCAATGTAATAAAACAACACAAAGAACACAAATGAAATAAGTGCAAAGATGATTACGTATAAAGGACCCTTCCAATTTGCATTTTCTACTAATGCCACTGCTCCAAAATATGTAGTTGGAAAATAATTAGTCATTTGTACTAGAAGAGAAGATTCGTTGTTCGCAAGATAATTCGTAAGTGCATCTTCAGAAAACGAACTTTTATTTTTCCACTGTAAAAATACATTAATTCCTACAATAAATAGTATACTTACGATTCCGATAAATATATTTCCGCGATCTTTATTTTTCGCTATATTCGTATACCTCATAATAACTGTCATCAGTAATGAAGCTAATACTAACGGCACAATCGGGAAAAGTAAGTAAATAAAAATCATATATATGTAATATGTAATAAATGCGCCACTTTTTAATCCGTACGTAATGAAGATTGGTAATAAAATGAATGAACTCATTACGTATTGTGTAATTAATACTGTTAAAAATTTTGCCGAAATAATTTGCGCTGGTTTTAATGGTAATGGTAGCAACATTTCAATGTCGTTACTGTAGTAAAATACAGTTAAAATGTTCGTAATACTCATTAAAAATACCCATATACTCGCAATCGCAAGTCCCATTGCGATAATCATTCCTGGGTCTTGCCCTAATTGTTTCATACCCTCATACATTCCGTGCGTTATCGAACCAAATATTAAAAACCCAACAAATAAAATAGCTGCAAATGAAAATACATATGCCCATCGCTTCTTCTTATCTGTTATGAAATCTGCATAATTTAATTTCAATAATACTTTCGTTAACGTCCAAATTTTACTCATTGCCCGTCATCTCCAAGAACATTTTTTCAAGTGATTCATTGGATTTAAAATGATCTCTCATTTCATCTAAATTCCCTTTAAACTGAAGATTTCCCTTATTAATAATCGCAACGCGGTCACATATTTTTTCCGCTACTTCTAATACGTGTGTAGAGAAAAATACAATCTTTCCTTTATCCGCATGTTCTCTCATCATTTCTTTTAAAATATATGCAGATTTCGGATCAAGCCCCGTTAACGGTTCATCTAAAATCCATACATCTGGCTCATGCACGAGCACACCAATAATAACGATTTTTTGTCTCATACCGTGCGAGTAACTTTGAATTTGATCCGATAACGCATTGTAAAGATCAAATTTCTTCGCTAAAGACTCGATTCGTTCTTGACGTACTTCTTTCGGCACTTCATACATATCTGCCATAAAGTTTAAATATTCAATTCCCTTTAATCGCAAAAACATATCTGGGCTATCTGGAACATAACCAAACGTCTTTTTCGCTTCCATCGGATTTTTCATAATATCTTTACCGTTAATCGTAATCGTCCCTTTGTCCACCCCATGAATACCAGTAATCATTTTAATTGTCGTTGATTTACCCGCACCATTCGGTCCTAAAAACCCAAAGATTTCTCCGCTAGGCACAGATAAACTTAAATCTTTTACTGCATAAGTAGACCCATTATAACTTTTTGACACATTCGTAATTTCAATCATTCCATCCAATCCTTTCCTTAATTACCAAATAACTATATTGATATTATAGCATACTTCTATTTTTAGATTTTTATATTTTTTCAGTTTTTTAACCTTTAAAATAAATATAAACGCCTAATCCAACGATTAAAACGACAGCTAATATAATATAAATCATCGTCAGCCGTTTAATATTCCCTTTTGTCGCTTTACTATAATTCGCATCACCATTTCGCCCAATTAACACCGTCGCCACTACAGTAATCACTACAAGTAATACAACGATCATGATCCAAGTTAACATTCCTTCCTCCCCCTCCTTACAACCATTTTACAATATTATCCTCTTTATTTCGCAGTATATTTCCTCTTTTTACTATTATTATGAAAAGGATTGGAAAACTATTATTACTATACATTTTCATATGTGATATATTTATAACATAACGTGAATTATTTCTAACATTGTAAGGAGGACCTATTATGAAAACAACTTGGATAAAATATTTAGGCTTTCTCGGTTTCTTCGGTTTCCTCGGCTTTTTTTATGAAAAAGGGTTGTTTACTATGTTCTGTTTCTTCTCCTTTTTCACATCGTATAGAACAGTTCAACACGATGAACTGTTTGAACAAATCGTCAATAAATCGTGCCGCAATGCATTTATCGTTACATTACTAACGACCGCTATCATTATGTTTATTGAAATGTTATTTCCAAACCCGGCGCTACAAGAGATTGATATCGCTCTTCTTTTCGGCACACTCATTCTTACGTTCGGCTTCTCTATGTTCTTTTACGATAAACCCGTTGATGAAATGGAAGATGCACCATGGCGTTCGTAACGAAAATAAAAGAATACCGCGCCAAATTGAATATGACACAAGAAGATTTAGCGAAAACTGTTGGTGTACGTCGTGAAACGATAAGCCATCTCGAAAAAGGAAAATATAATCCTTCCTTACAACTCGCTCACGATATTGCGAAGGCACTTCATAGTACAATTGATGAGGTTTTTATTTTCGAGGATTAATTGAAGACAAAAAATCATATAAAAATACCGGCATTCTTTCCATGAAGAATACCGGTACTACTCATTTATCACCCATACAAAACAGCATGAAATACGCCTAACAGTAAGTATTGATCCTCTATATAATCTTCATCATATACATCCATTTCGATACAATACATATCTTCCTCAAGACGAATATTCCAATCTGCGATTACATAGCCGTTTCGTAATAACTTTCCCATTCCAAAAGAAGTTTTGTGAACAACAAATTCTTCTCCCTTATATGTAAAGGTAAATAAGAAATTTGCATCTAATAACTTTCCATCACATACAAGTATTTCATGCTCTGCATCATGATTATCTTTGTACGTTACTAAAATCCTTCTTTGACGCTGCCTACTTACATCCTTTGCAATGACGCGAATATTGTCCTTACTATCCTTTATTTCATAAATGATATTACTACCGACTTTCGGAATGAAGTCTAGCACTTTCATCAACGCATTTTTATAATAACCCCGTACCGCGCCTACTTCTTCGCTTCCATTGTAAACCTCTATTGAAGTCGTATCCGCTTTACTATCACACAGTCGTTTATAAGAAAGCTGCATCATTCGCTCTCCTCTTAAGTACTGATCAAACGTAACCGGATATTCTATCGCGCGCAGTTCCTTATTTAGCTCATATAAATAACGCCCAACGCTCTCTACTAATGCTGTAGTGGATATACGCTCTTGAAGTGCAAATTGTTGCCAACTGGAAGAAATCCTCCACTGATTGTCCTCATCATAGGAGAAACCAAGAATTATTTCATCACGGTCAGTCGTTTCATAATTCATATGTACATTCTGCCCGTGTTGCACTTGTTCCATCCATTGTCCTAAATAAATACCGAGCTCCGCGACCTTCATACACGACTTCTGGAAAAATACGCTGTCACTCGCGCGAATCGTTACATCTCCTTCGATAAAGCCCTTTGAATAAGCATCATACCGTGGCTCATCCTTCTTCGGGAGACTTTTTTCTAACTCAAATAAAAATGTTAACATTCTTTATTCACCTCTAGTTGTTACACAGCTCTTTCCTATATTGACCGGAGCAATTTAAAATATATCAACGATTTTTCAAATATATCTATCGTAACTTAAAATATATCAACGATTTTTTCGATATATCTATCGTAACTCAAATTATATCGACTTATCGACAAATATCAACACGATTAAAATGAAACTACCTTTTCTTCCGCCACTTCCACAATTTCTAAAATTTGTAGCAGGCTCTCCACTTCATAAGTCGGCTTAACACCTGTCTTATTTTCTTTCAAACTCGGATTATACCAACACGTATCAATACCGTAATCTTCTCCGCCTTTCATATCAGAAGTTAAGGAATCTCCAACCATTAGTACGCTTGATTTATCCGTAATCCCAAACTTTTCAAACGCATAATCAAAAATCTCACGTGCTGGTTTTTGATGGCCGACTTCTTCTGAAATAATAATATGTTCAAAGAAGTTACTTAAAGGTGAATTTCCGATTCTAGATTGTTGCACCTTCGTATATCCATTCGTAATAATACCTAGCTTGCAATCTTGTAGATTTTCACATAATTGCACTGCACCTTCTATAAGGTGTACTTCTTTTCCTAAGTTTTCAAGGTATCTATCACTAAATTGCTGCGCATCTACTTCTATATTATGAAGTGCAAATAACTGTCTAAATCGATCTACTGCTAATTCACTTAGCGTAATCATTTTATTTTCTAAATCTCTCCATAATCCATTACTAATCTCTTTATAACTTGCAAGATAATCATCATACCCTGTAGGCATCCCAAACTGTACAAACGCGTTATGTAATGCGTTTCTTTCCGTTTCAGGAAAATCTAATAATGTATCATCTACGTCGAATAATATAACTTTATATTTCATAATGCTCTCCTCAACTAGTACGTTATTTACAACTTGTATTTTCTCATTAATCGTCTCTTAAGTCGAACTTTTTCCCTTTACGAATCGTAGATGTACAGCAATCTTAAAGTTGTTTAAGGTACACGAATTATGTTATTCAAAAATAATTAATTGTGAAAATACTATAAATTTGAGATAATTTGGATAATGAATTCAATTTTTAAAAAGGGAATACAGGAATAGAAAGGGGCGGAAAGACATAGTAAATTCATGGGGAAGACCTAAAATACAAATCCCAAAAACAAAAAGTGAATGGGTTGGAGATATCATTGGATATTCATTATTCTTTGGATCAATCATGTTTTTGATTATCATTTGGGGAAGATTACCCGAGGAAGTACCCACACATTATAACGCATATGGGGCTGTAGATCGCTGGGGATCAAAGTGGCAACTTTTGCTTCTACCAGGAATTGGGGCATTCATACTCCTTTTAATGCAAACTTTAGAAAAGTTTCCAGAAGTTCATAACTACCCACAAAGACTGAATGAATCGAATGCTCCGCTGTTTTATTTAAATAGCAGAAAAATGCTTAATCAATTAAAAAATGTCTGTTTACTTATTTTTGCTTTCATCCAATTTGAAACAATTTCAATCGCTTTAAATTGGAGCGGCGGTTTTGGAAAATTATTTTTACCGATATTGTTAATTGGTACAGTTATTCCAATTGTCATAGGAATCATAAGGCAACGAAAAATTTCATAATAGAAGCAGGAGGCTAATCCAATTAGCCTCCCTCCTCATTATTTATCCTCTAGCAATAACACTTTCATTTCTTCTAACGACTCTTTCGTAAAGCCAAGTGCTTTTTCAGCATACGCTTCAACTGAACCGTATTGCTTTTTCACTTCATCAATCGCAGCTTGTAAATATTCAGCGCGCGCTTCAAACATTGCGCCTAATATTGCTCTACTTTCATCGTTTTGTAGTTTTGCACCTAAAAAGGCCATCATTTTTTCATTTAGCTTTTCACGGAAACCGTTACTTAGTAAATAGTCTTCCATTACTGTTTTTTCCGGTACACCTAGTAAAAGTAATAATAGTGCTGATCCGAATCCAGTGCGGTCTTTTCCAGCTGTACAGTGGTTTACTAACGGTAAGTTTTCTGGGTTTTGCGCTAAGTTTAAGAAGCTCACGAATGCTTCATTACCACTTACGAAATCTTGATTCATTTTCACAAGATACTCGCCTGGTTTCCCTAACATAGAAAGATCACCAACTTGGAAAAATTCATTTATGTTCAAGTCTTTCGCCAAGTCTTGCATAACTGGTAAGCATACTTGACGAGCACCCGTAATCTCTGGATTCGGCTTATGCTTCACTTCAAAGTCTGTACGGTAGTCACAAATTAACTTTAAGCCAGACTTTTGTAAATAGTCGATGTCCCATTCTGTTAGTCCTGCTAATTCTTCAGAACGGTACAACTTGCCCCATTTTACTTTACGGCCTTCAGTCGTTTCATATCCGCCCATATCACGGAAGTTAAACGCGCCTTGTAATGGCAATCTACGCTCAGCTACTGTCACTGCTTGTCCATTACTACCTACTAGTCTAAAATATGGGCGCTCATTTTCGCTCGGGTTTTCAATTGTATATGATGATTCTCCATTTACCGTTGCAAGTAATTCTCCATTTTCTTCAATATGATCTGGTGAAGTACTCCAATAAATGCGAACTTTTTCTATATTATTTTCCCACTTTATTTGTAACGTATGATCTTCATTTCTTTCTACAGTTGCTTGTAACCAATTTCTTTGCTGCTCCATTCTTTCACCAACGCTTTCTCGTATAATCGAATCTTTCTCTATTGTATTATAGGAATATCTATTTTGTCGTTCTCATTTTTCTTTTTATCTTACAAACAGGCAAAAAGTTCTTTTACTTGTTCAAAATTTGCACATGGATTCTCACTAGATGATTGTCAGAGTATATCCTAACACTTCCTCACATATCGCTCAGTACAACTTAACAACTGACATCCGTTCTTTTCAAAAACATCCTTCATCCACTCATTTTGTACATTTGTCTCGCCAATATAATAAGATGCGCCTATTTCTTTTAAGACAAACATTGCCCCTGTAAAGAACGCTGCTTCATACCCTTTATTTCGCATATTTGGAGCAACTGCGAAATACATTAGTTTTCCTTCTTCTAACGTACCACTCTCAATATGCGGGATTACAATTCCTATCGGCTCTTCACCTACACTCGCTGTTAAACAATGCTCTTTCCATTGCTCACCAATTTCTTGTAGCATCATATGTACAAAGTGATCATAATCGATTTGTTCTCCCGTCACTTCATTCCACAGTGAATAAAAAACGTCTTCGCCTATCTCTTCAATAAGCTTAAAATCAATTTCACTTTCTACATCCTCTACTTCATATATATCCTTAAACACAATTATGTTTTCAGTAGCATATTCAAATGAATACGTTTCGAAACATTTCTTATACACATCATAGTTTGGGCTTTTTGAAGAAATTTCAAAATGTAAGTTTTCTATTCCCTCTTTTTCAGCCTCAGCAACACAATATTGCATGATTTCCTTTAATTCCTCTTCTGTAAAAGGCTCTGCATTATTTTCTTTTATTATTATAGAAGAAGCATTTCTTCTTATTTTAAAATGTTTTTCTAACTGTTCTATAGTCATCATATACTTCCCTCATCTATGTCATACTCGAATTTCTACTTGTTCTCCTTGCATGAGCAGGATTGTCCTTGAATATATAGAATACTAGAAAACATCGCATCTTTAAAGTGCGGAGGAGGTTCTCCATTGGATATTACAGCATTGCAACAACAGTTAGAGCTTATACAACAAAATGACTATACGCAACTGCATCATATAAATATAAATGAGTTAACTTTGAACATGCTTCAGTATATCGGAACGACTGATAGTTACGTTCGTTACCAACTTATTTATAAATGTTTTGCGCATTTCATTCATCATGAATTTCTTATGAATGATCAGCTAAAATTACTTCTACAAACTTGTTTAAGTGATGAGTATTTATATTGTGACATTTACACACCGCATACAGATGGGGTTTTCACACGTTCTTACACGGTTTCGTTACTTGCGTTAATACTACAATTCGCTAACTCGCACTATTTTTTTACAGAAGAGGATATCGAAGAAATAAAAAACAAACTCATTACATACACAAACTTAGAAACGGATTTTCGAGGCTATATTGAAAATAAAGGATGGGCTCATTGTCTTGCCCACGTATCTGATGCCTTTACTGAAATTGTTCACAATTCCTATACGACTTTTGAGTGGTATGAAGAATTAATTCATTGTTTATTAAATAAAATTTTTATCCCATCGGATCTATTTCATAATAATGAAGATGAACGAATTGTTACACCGTTACTATCAATGCTATATCATGATTTTCCGCAAGATGAGTTAATTTCAATTATTTATAAAAAAATAAAAAGGCTTCCTCAAATTAGAAAACGCCTTTCGCTTAATGAGTATTGTATATTATGTGCCAACATTAAAACCTTTTTACGCACATTATTTTTCAGAACGAAAGATGATCATAACTTAGCCTATACAGCACGTAAAACAGAAAGAACGTTAAAAGAGCTTCCTAACTATTATTAAAAGCAAGGAGAAATAACATGGGTTATATTGAAGACATGAGAAATTTAGTAGGAAATCATCCAATTATTTTAATAGGTTCACACGCCATTATATTAAATGAGAAAAATGAAATATTACTGCAGCTACGTACAGATTTTAAGCGCTGGGGTATTATTGGCGGCGCCTTAGAATATAACGAAACGTTAGAAGACGCTTTAAAGCGAGAAGTATATGAGGAAACTGGACTTTTCATCAAAAATCCAGAACTATTCCGTACATACTCAGGACCAGATTTCTTTCAAATCTATCCAAATGGCGATCAAGTACACGGTGTACTCGTTGTTTATATTTGCCGAGAATTCGATGGTGAGCTTGTATGCGACCAAACGGAATCGAAAGAATTACGCTTCTTTTCACTTGATAAGTTACCTAGTAATCTTCCTCCTGTTATTGAGAGAATTATTAAGGAGTTTCAGCACTCCAATTAAAAAACATTACATAATAAAACAACCTCATTTCCCGTTATTATAACGCGAAATGAGATTGTTTTATTTCACTGTAAATCCTAATTATCCCCTTAATAGTTAGATTGTTATCTCAATCTGATTTCCTTCCGGGTCACTTACTACACTTTCATAGTAACCGTCCCCTGTAGTACGTGGGCCGTTTAACACAGGGTATCCTGCTTCTCTTAATGTATTGGTTAATTCATTCACTTTTTCTTTACTACCTACAGAAAAAGCAATATGCGCATATCCTATTGTTTGTGTTTGTGTATTATCGTCTATCCCTACTTGCCTCATAAGTTCTAGACGTGCTCCACCTTCAAAAGTTATAAAATAAGATTTAAACTGTTTTTTCGGATTGTGATATAAGCTATTTTCTTCACCACCAAAGTACTGTTTATAGAAATCACGCATACCTTCTAAATCATTTACCCAAATTGCTACATGCTCAATTTTCATAATCGACACCTTTTCTTTTACAGTATTCAACCAACAATTTGATATTTAATTTTCTTTGCTTGTTCTTGTTATCATCAGATCAAGTCCAAGGCTTTTCAATCCAAATAAATAATCTTCTTTCCAATTACTCACTGTTATTTTCGGAATATGTTCCGCTGGAATGTACTGCGGACAACTTTTTACAATTTGCTCTATTACGAATTGATTCACTTCATCATCACAGAAGATAAAGGCATGAGGGTTAATAATAGCTATACATGTAGCTATTAAACGAGTAATAGCATCTATATTATATTCCTCTGGATTATTCGAATCTTCACTTCTCAAAGCTTGTAAGAAATTTTTATTATCATACTGCGGAACGAAAGATATCTCTCCTGAGAAAAAGGTGCTTCCTCGCACTACATCTCCATTTATCATAATCCCTGCCCCTGGGCCATTTTGACCTGAATACAAATATACAAGAGATGAATTGTCGTTATTTCCAGTGCCTTTATAATAACCAAGCGCTGCGGCATTCATATCATTTTCTATTACTACAGGTATTGAAAACAGATCCTCCAAGTGACCTTTCAAATTGAAATTTTGGAACTTTTCATATCCAGGAATATAGAAAATACGACCATTATCAACCGAACCGGGCACACCAATTGATATAGAGCTTATTTTCGGGAATGTAGCGATAAGATTTTCAATATGTTTTGATAATAGATTCACGCCAGTATCCATTAATACACTTGAAGTACTTCCTTGTTCTTTTACTTCCCCTAAACAGTTAAAAATGGTATAGTTTGTTTCATTTTTCTCTAAAAATATCGCTAATCCTAACATATATTCCGGATTATACGCATATCGTTTCGCTCTTCTTCCGCCACTTGAATCATCTAAACCGACTAAAGTGACTTCACCATCTTGTTTCATACTCTCTATAAATTTACTTATCGTTGGAAAACTAATTTCTAATGTATTACTAAGTTCAACTTTCGTTGCACTACCTCGCTCTAGTAAAGCTGTACGAATGCCGCGAAGGATCGTCTCTTTAATCGATTTTTGAGTAGCAAATTGTTCACTCAAATCGCTCACCACCTTAATCAGCATACTTATTAAACCCTTTTAATAAGTTGCGTTGACAATATATCATACATCATTTTCTAAAGCAATAGAGATGATATAGTTCCGCTGCATGCAATCCTTATTTAGCTCCGCGTTTCGTCTATCGCTTTAATAACTTTAGCTGGATTACCACCAACAACTACATTATTAGGTACATCTTTTGTCACAACTGCCCCTGAGGCAATTACAGCATTATCACCAATTGAAATACCAGGGTTAATAATAGCGCCCCCGCCAACCCAAACATTGTTACCAATCTTTACAGCCTTTCCATATTCTTTGCCAGAATTCCGCTCTACCGGGTGTAAAGGATGAGTGGCCGTATAAATATGGACACCAGGTGCAAACATACAATTATCACCGATTCGAACTTCACAAACGTCTAAAATTACACAATTAAAATTTGCGAAAAAGCTCTTTCCAACATGGATATTGTAGCCGTAATCACAACGAAAATCAGGATTAATGTGGGTTTTTCCGTCAGCTGAAGAACCTAAAAGCTGCTCTAACAAGGTAAATCGGCTTTCATCTCCTGTCTCCATCGCCTCGTTATAAAGGCGTGTTAAACGTTTTGCCTCCACCCTATCAGCCACTAATTCTTCATCATCCGCAATATACATTTCTCCCGCTAACATCTTTTCTTTCTCTGTTTTCATATAATCATCTCCTTTGTTATCGAATGAGCCCTACTTATTAAACACATTTAATAAGTATCCCTATATTAGCATACTTTTTAATATGTGCAACTAATAAGTTTTGAAAGGAAATGTGAACTACTTACTTCACCTAACGAAATGACGAAGAAATAATTAAAATTTATATTGGAAAATAAGGGAACGCTCAGCGTCCCCTCTCAAACCCAATCCGTTTTTTAATTCCCGCTAAATTTACCTTCGCAATAGCACGCGCCCGCTCAGCACCTTTTTCTAACGCTTCATATAATAAATTTGGCTCCTGCATATACATTGCATATTTCTCCCGAGGTACTGCTAACTCACGGTCTACAACGCGGAATAACTCTTTTTTCACATCGCCCCATCCTATTCCAGTCCTATATTTTTCACGTAATGACTGAATTTCATCTTCTGTCGCTAATTCTTTATATATCATAAATAATGTTTCTAGTTCTTTCGGTTCATTTGGAAGTGAAGAATCTGTTTTGATTTTAAATATTAATTTTCGTAGTTTTTCTTGTTCTGCAAATAATGGGATTACATTCCCGTAACTTTTACTCATCTTCCTTCCATCAAGACCAGGTAAAATGGCACCTTCTTCTTGTATGACATACTCCGGAAGCGTAAATGTCATACCAAATGTATGATTAAAATACGTCGCAATATCACGCGCGATTTCAATATGCTGAATTTGGTCTTTTCCGACAGGTACATGAGTAGCTTGAAATAGTAATATGTCAGCTGCCATTAAAATAGGATACGTATATAATCCCATATTCACGCCTGCATCTACCTCTAAACCTGCTTCTTTATTTTGCTCCACCTTCGCCTTATATGCATGGGCACGGTTCATAATCCCTTTCGGAGTTAGACAAGCTAATATCCAAGCTAATTCTAGAATCTCCGGCACTTCTGTTTGTCGGTAAAAAATAACATCTTCTCCAAGTCCAAGTGATAACCAAGTGGCTGCTACCTCTTTCGTATAACTACTGAACTTTTCTGGATCATGTACAGCATTTAATGCATGATAATCCGCTATAAAATATAGTGCTTTTCCTTCATTCTTTTTTGACATTTGTAATGCAGGTTTAATCGCACCAATATAATTTCCTAAATGAGGATAACCTGTCGGCTTAATTCCTGTTAACATTATTTTTTCGCTCACCCTAACTCCTCCTTCCTTAAAATAAAAAGAGCCCCTCATCCTATAAAAAGGACGAGAGACTCCCGCGGTACCACCTTCATTAGCTATCATTATAGCTCACTTCAACTTCTTAACGTGAAGTAACCGTCTTTGCCTACTCATTTCAGCTAGAAGCTCCGGAGCCCATTCCATATTCATCCCTTACTGATTTCCACCACGCATCAGCTCTCTGCAAAGTTTCGAATATGTACTCTTCTCTTTCATTGCTTTTCTTTATTTTTTACAGTTTATCACATTTCCCGTTCTCTCAAAACTGAATTTTCTATTTTTATTAAGTTTTAACAATAGTTATTACCAATTTATTCCGAACGATATATAATCAATATATATAGAATCGATTTGTAATACAAAAACGAGGTGATGTCATGGGTTGGTTTACTAAAAAGGATGATACGTTTAAGATTGATGTATTTAAGAACGATGATACTTTAGGGGTAATTATACATTTCACACCTATCGCTATATATTTATACACCTGCGATGAGTACATAGAAACATTTGACGGTGCGCTCACTTTTGAAAATGAGAACGGAAATCAAGTAGAAATCGGGGGTACCTTCATTTCTCTTGAAGTAGATGCTAATTTTCGAATGGACGATTTAATATTTGACTACAAACTAAAGGAAAGCAATCTACCTATTATTGAATTAAAAGCCTACGCATAAGGTGAATTTGTTTACTATAACAAGAGTATAAATAAAAAAGAGCTAAAACAGTTTTATCTGTTTTAACTCTTTTTCCTACGTATTTAACTTAACAAATCTATAACTATGCGTTACCAACACTTTTAATATCGCATATCCTGGAATTGCTAAAATAATCCCCATAATTCCAAATAAATTTCCGGCAGTTAAAATAATAAAAATGATAGTAATCGGGTGAATATCTAGCTTTTTCCCCATAACTTGCGGAGAAATAAATTTACCTTCTGCTAATTGTACGACCATCATTACAATAATTACTTTTAACACCATTGATGGCGAGTCAATAAATGCGATAATTAATGCTGGTGTAATTGCAATGATTGGTCCTACGTACGGAACGATATTTACAATCATTGCCAAAATAGCGAGTAATACCGCATATTTAATACCAATAATAAGGTAACCGATTAATAGCATAATACCGATAAACAAGCTAACGATAATTTGTCCTCTAATATACGAGCTAATCGCATAATGCATATCATCTAGTATTCTCATCGCTGCTGGTTGTCTTTGCTCTGAAATAAACTTTAAAAAGTGGTTCGGTAATTGTTCACCATCTTTTAAAAGATAGAACAATATAAACGGAACCATTACAAACGTTAAAACGACCTCTGTAACAGTACTTAAAAATCCAGTTACATTTCCAGTTACTGATGATAGCGACTTCGTAAAATCAACTGTATAGTCTTTTACCATACTCGCTACATCAATATTTAAATTCTCTTGAATTTTGCCTAGTAAATTACTTTCCCCGAATCTACGTGCTGCTCGTTCAACTTCATGACCGAAATACGGTAAGTTATCTATTAATGCATCAATTTGATCTTTAATAATCGGGATTACTGTTACAACTAAAAATACAAATAATCCTAGTACTATTATATATATAGAAGCGATTGATACGATTCTTGAAACACCTTTCTTTTCTAAAAGCGAAACGAATGGATGCAATATATAAAATAGCATACCCGCTAATAATACAGGGAAGAAAATTGTTTTTAAAAAGACGATAAACGGAGTAAACACAAAAGAAATTTTCGTTAGCAGTAATATGTTAATAAACAATAACGCAAAGCCGAGTAACACCGCTAAATAATTTTGTTCTCTAAAAAACTTTTTCAACTTATCTCTTTTTCTAATATTTAATTTCTCCAATGAAACCACCTCTTCGAATGATGAAAAGCCCTTATTCAGGGCTTTTCATCATTATCTATATCTTTATTTTCTTGCAGCTTTCACTACAAATGATACAATAAGAATTAATACGATTGCACCTAATAATGCTGGCACGACATGAATCCCACCAAATGATGGCCCAAAAGATCCAAATAATCTACCACCTAATGAAGCACCTAACAAACCTGCGATAATATTTCCAAACATACCACCCGGAAAATTTTTACCCGTTATAGAACCTGCAATTGCACCTATAATAGCACCAACTATTAATGTGATAATCCATCCCATTTTTAGTCCTCCATTTCTATTATAGTGTATTTCTTTTTGATACTAAATTGTTATGTAACTATTATAATTATTATATCCAATAAAGAAAAATCTTGTCAAATCTATGAAAATAAAGCTTACAAGGAGATTTTACCCTATGATTCAAAAATTAGTAACAACTTCTCACAACACCGCTACTTCTATTTTAAACATTCAAATACCCGCTTATGAAATTGAAGCAAAATATATAAATAGTACGGCTATTCCTCGTCTTTATGATACTGTAGCCGATATTCAATTATGTGATGAAATTTTTTACGGCTATTTTTATGAAGATACACTTGCTGGGTTTATTTCTTTTAAAATGGATGAAGAGGAAGTTGATATTCATCGTTTAGTAGTATCCCCCGATCATTTTCATAAAGGCATCGCCACAAAACTACTCCTTTATGTATTTGACATGTTCTCCCCTTCACAAACATATATTGTACAAACAGGGAAAGAAAATACACCTGCTCTGTCTTTATATAAAAAACATGGATTTATTAAAATAAATGATATTATATTACCCGATGGAGTGGTTTTAACCTCACTCAAAAAATCAGAAAACATAAAATAGTTTGACTCATCAATTTATTTATGTTATCCTTTACTTTATAAATCCTTTTGCTGAGTCCAAATTTTGGAGCGGGGGAACCATTTTTGTAGCCATGCTACTTGGGGCGAATCTTATTTAAGTAGGGAAACTCTCACTTCCCGAGTCCGACAGCTAACCTCGTAAGCGTAATGGGAGAGGAAGGTGCTTTTTGCCTATGTTACACAGTGTACCTCCTTAATTATAAATATGGGATCGATACCAATAGACACCTATATTTATAGAAAAGGAGACATGTATAATGTTACGTTTATCTGATCACGCAATAAAAATGATGGAGCAAAGACTTCGACTCGAACAACATCGCACATATCAAGCTAATAAAGTTGTAGATAACTTACATCACAAATACTTCTTTCAACATATTTTTCAACTGAAAAGATAAAGAAAAAAACACAAGGTGTGTCTATACAGACATTCCTTGTGTTTTTTATATTCCTTATAGTATTCTCACTACATTTAAACTTGCCGTAATCGCACCTGCTATAGTCGTCACATGCCCTACACCTAACGGGCCATTTTGTAATATTAATGTTGAATTGGCACTCGTTACATTCACAAGAAGTGTATTTGAAATGGCTGGTTCGATTACTACCGTTGATGTCGTCACATTTTGTATGAAACTCCCTGTTACTTGTGTTCCATTTAATAGCAACCTAACGGATACTGTCTCATTCCCACCAGTCGCGTCCCCTTGGAAATAGTAGCTTACTAAATATATTCCTGGTGTGGATACTGTGACAGTTGTAGCACTAGTTAAAGATACACCTGTTCCATATACAGTTGATCCAGAATTAATTGGGATGTTGGCATTTGCTGCAATTGTACTTGTTGAGGTAGAGAAGAAATAGCCACCACCTGTTGATATGGCAGACGATCCAGTAGGACCTGTTGCGCCGGTTGCTCCCGTCGGACCGGTTGGACCTGTCACTCCCGCCTGACCAGTCGCACCGGTTGCTCCTCTTATCCCTTGTAACCCTGTCGGGCCGGTCGCACCAGTCACTCCCGTCGCTCCTGTTGCGCCGGTTGCCCCCGTCACACCTTGTGGACCTTGGATTCCTTGTATTCCTTGTGGGCCTGTTATTCCCGTCGGTCCGGTCGCTCCCGCCTGCCCCGTTATCCCTTGTGGACCTTGGATTCCTTGCACCCCTTGTGGACCAGTTGCTCCCGTCGGTCCTGTTGCTCCCGCCTGCCCCGTTACCCCTTGTGGACCTTGAATTCCTTGGATTCCTTGTGGACCAGTTGCTCCCGTCGGTCCTGTTGCCCCTGTTAGACCGGTTGGACCTGTTGATCCGGTTATTCCTTGTATTCCTTGAGGTCCAGTTGGGCCTGCCTGCCCAATCGGACCTTGTATTCCTTGCAGACCTTGAATGCCCTGTGGACCAGTTGGCCCCTGGATTCCTTGTATTCCCTGAATTCCTTGCGGGCCTGTTGCACCCGTTGGACCAGTTGGCCCCTCTGGACCTTGCACTCCTTGTATTCCAGTCGCACCGGTTGGACCTATATCTCCTTGTGGACCTTGAATTCCTTGGATTCCTTGAGGACCAGTTGGACCTGTTATACCACTTATCCCTTGCACTCCTTGTAAACCTTGAGGACCGGCCTGCCCGATTGGACCTTGGATTCCTTGCAGACCTTGTAAGCCTGTTGGTCCAGTTGCTCCCATTACTCCTTGCTCACCTTGTATTCCTTGTATTCCTTGCGGGCCTGCCTGCCCAATTGGACCTTGTGCCCCTTGCACTCCTTGTTGACCGGTCGGGCCAGTTGCTCCTATCGGTCCTTGTACTCCTTGTAAACCCTGTAATCCGGTTGGACCGGTTGCTCCCATTACTCCTTGTGGACCTTGAATTCCTTGGTCACCCGTTGGACCAGTTGCCCCCATCGGTCCCTGTACTCCTTGCAAACCTGTTAAACCGGTTGCCCCTGTCGGTCCCTGTATTCCTTGCACTCCTTGAATTCCAGTCGCTCCTGTTGCTCCGGTCGCCCCTGTTGCCCCAGTTGCTCCAGTCGGACCGGTTGGACCCCCCGGTGATCCTGCTGGTCCGGTTGGACCGGTTGGGCCTCCTGGCGGACCGGTTGGACCAGTTGCTCCTGTTGGACCGGTTGCAGATCCAGTTGGACCAGTTACTCCCGCCTGACCTGTCGAGCCTGTTGAACCTGGATCCCCTTGCAAGCCAGTTGCCCCTGTTGGTCCTATTACTCCTTGCACTCCTTGTATCCCCTGAGAACCTGTTGGACCTGTTAGACCCATCTCACCTTGTGGACCTTGTAAACCTTGAACGCCAGTTGCCCCTGTTGATCCCATTGGCCCTTGTGGACCTTGAATTCCTTGAGAACCTGTTGGACCAGTTGGACCAATCGGCCCTTGAATGCCTTGTATTCCTGTTACCCCTTGTAAACCACTACTCCCTAAATTACCTTGAACACCTTGTATACCCGTATTTCCAGTTGGACCGATTTCTCCTTGCACTCCTTGTATACCTTGTATTCCGGTTGGGCCGGTTAGACCAATTTCTCCTTGCACTCCTTGTATACCTTGTATTCCGGTTGGACCTGTTTCTCCCATTGGTCCAGGTATTCCTTGTATCCCTTGAATACCTGTTGGACCAGTCGGACCCCTTTCGCCTTGAATACCTTGAACACCTTGAATTCCCTGTGGACCTTGTTCTCCCATCGGACCTTGACTACCTTGAGCACCTTGTGGTCCTGTTAAGCCAGTTGGACCAGGTGGACCAATCTCTCCCTGCACCCCTTGCACTCCTTGAATTCCTGTCGGACCCGTTGGACCAGTTGGTCCCGTAATACCTGACGCCGGAAAAGGAATAGGTGCTTGAAACTTACTACACTTATCTTGATCCTTCACAAGCATCTCCCCCGTTATAACTAACGTGTCAAACTATTTTTAATACATTTAAACTAGCTGTTATCACTCCAGATAATGTCGTTACATGCCCAATAGCTAATGGACCATTTTGCAAAGATAAAGTAGCATTTGAAGAAGCAACATTAATGACCATCGTATTAGAAATCGCTGGTTCTAATACAAAGGTACCTCCTGTAACATAATAAATAAAACTCCCTGCGACTTGCGTTCCATTTAAAGTAAGCCTTACGGAAATCGTTTCATTCCCCCCAGTCGGATCCCCCTGAAAATAATAACTTACTAAATATATTCCCGGCGTACTTAACGTTACAGTTGTTGCATTTGTCAAACTAACACCAGAACCAAAAATTGTAGATCCTGAATTGATTGGTATTAGTGCATTCGCTGCAATTGCACTCGTTGAAGTAGAAAAGAAATAGCCGCCCCCGCTAGGCAAGCCAGTTGCCCCTGTTGCACCTACTATTCCTAAGGAACCTATAGCCCCTATACTACCAGTGGCTCCGGTAGGTCCCACAGCTCCAATCAGCCCTTGACTACCACTAGCCCCTGTCATTCCACTTACTCCAGTTGGGCCTTGCAAACCTTGAATACCTTGAGCACCTTGTATTCCAGTTACTCCGGTTGCTCCGGTAGGTCCTGTACTTCCTGTACTTCCTTGTATCCCCATAATCCCTTGAACGCCTTGTATACCTTGTACTCCGGTCGCCCCTGTTGCTCCAGTCGCTCCTGTTTCTCCAGTTACACCCGTAATTCCAACATTTCCTTGTGGTCCTTCGGGTCCTTGAATACCTTGTGCACCTTGCACCCCTTGAGGACCTGTTATCCCGTTTTCTCCAAGATTCCCTTGGGGACCTCTAATTCCTTGTGCACCTGCCTGCCCTGTTATTCCTTGTATTCCTTGCATACCTTGAGAGCCTTGCGCTCCTGTTGGGCCTACTATACCTTGTATTCCTTGAGTTCCTTGCAAACCAATAGCTCCAGTCGGCCCTATTATTCCTAGCACTCCTTGAGGACCTTGTGCACCTTGCTGACCTGTCAATCCCGTTATCCCTTGTATCCCTTGAACTCCTTGTATTCCTTGTACTCCAGCTGCCCCTGTTTCTCCTCGGATTCCTTGTGTACCTTGTATGCCTTGTGCTCCTGCTGGACCGGTTGCTCCTTGTATTCCTTGTGCACCTTGAACTCCTGCCGCTCCCGTTGTGCCTGTGGGACCTATTATTCCTTGTAACCCTTGTATGCCTTGCGCTCCTGTTGGACCTGTTACTCCTTGCATTCCTTGTATACCTTTAGGACCTTCTGCACCAGTTGGACCAATTTCTCCCCGCAGACCTTGTATTCCTATTGGACCTTCTGCACCGGTTGCTCCTGTTATTCCTTGGTTACCTTGAGAACCTTGTGCACCTTGTACGCCAACTACACCAATTACCCCTTGAGAACCTTGTGCTCCCCTTACACCTTGAGCGCCAGTGGGACCAGTTATACCTTGTAACCCTTGCACTCCTATTGCACCAGTCCCCCCTGTTACACCCCGCGCACCAGTTACACCCGTTGGACCTGTTGGTCCCCCAGGTGGACCGGGTGGGCCAGATGGACCAGTCACTCCACTAGATGGACCAATTGGACCAGTTATTCCCGTCGGACCACCGGGTGGTCCTTCTGGGCCCTGTGTACCAATACTTCCAGTTGCTCCTGTTATCCCTCGTACTCCTTTTGCTCCTTGAAAACCTGTGGATCCGTTTGTTCCTTGTATTCCTTGAACACCTTGTGGACCTTGAGGACCTATTACACCTGTTATCCCCTTTATTCCACTTATCCCTTGAGTTCCTTGTATTCCAGTAGAGCCAGTTGGGCCAGTTATACCTTGTATCCCTTGATCACCTTGGTGTCCTTGCTCTCCAGTAATTCCTTGTATTCCTCGTGGACCTTCTTCTCCTTGTATACCTGTAGTTCCGTCCTCTCCTTGTATTCCTTGCGCCCCTTGGCGGCCTTGGGGACCTGTTACACCTGTTATCCCGGTTACACCTATTTCTCCCTGCATCCCTTGCGCGCCCGTTTGCCCTCGTTCGCCTATCTCTCCTTGTATTCCTTGGACGCCTTGTATTCCTTGACTACCGGCAGGGCCAATTGCTCCTTGTACCCCTTCTAATCCTTGTACTCCAATATCACCCGTTGGCCCTTGATTTCCAATTACTCCTTGAGGACCTTGTAAGCCAACTGGACCAGTAATCCCTTGCTCTCCAGTATCACCTATGGCACCTTGTATTCCTTGAACTCCCGTTGTCCCTCGCAGGTCTTGTATGCCTTGAATACCTTGAGGACCTTGTGGACCCGTTGCTCCTCTAGATCCAGTGATTCCAGGAGGCCCGACTGGACCTTCATGCCCTCCAGTTGGACCAGTTGAACCACTATTACCAGTAGGGCCAGTTGCTCCTATAAGCGGAAGAGGCAGTGCCACTCCAAATTTTTTGCACTTTCTATGATGACGCACAACAATCCCCCTTCCCCAAAATAATTACACCTTTTATATGAAATGCATTTTTATAAGAAAAGTACACCTCTGACCTCATTTTTCAAAAAATAAAGAAGCCTATCATTTCAATTATTTGAAATGATAGGCTTCTTTTTATAAAACAATTTACTTCCTCGCCTTAATAATAAAAGTAGTCGGCACCATTCTCGCTTTATATAAAGAATAATACTTCGTAGAAGGTTCAGCTCGTTCTTCAGCAAATGAGCTCGATGGTTCAGGCTCTTCTATTCTCTCAATTGTAAATCCCGCTCTATTTAACTCATTTATGTATGTACTTATTTTTCTCTTATATAATGTTGCTTCTACGTTTTCTCCCTTAAATGTTTCAAACGTAATAGGGGTTTCCTCATGATAAGAAGACTTAAAAGCAATTTCTTCTGTACCATACTGTAAATTTGAATATACTGGGTGCTCCCAGCTAAAAATAAAACTTCCCCCTGGCTTTACATATGAATAAATTAGTTCCAACGTTTTTCTTAAATTCGAAGTCCAACCTAATGCATAAATGGAATATACAATATCAAAATACCCTTTCGGAATATCCCCTTCCTCTTCCATTGCTCCGCATATTAACTTTGGATTCCAACTCTTTAACGTTTCATTCGCTGTTTTAATTTGCTCACTTGAAAGATCAAGACCCCACACTTCCTCTGCCCCGTGTTCTGCCATATATTGCAACGAATGCCCACTTCCACATCCAATATCAAGAACCTTCTTATTTCTGATTGAATCGAACAAATGAATCTCATCTTCAGACGCTGTATACGGACCATATTTCGGTAAACAATCCACTTGAAAGAAATAAGGTGCAACTGTATCCCAGCACTTTTTATTTAAAGCTAGCATTTGTGTACCTTTCATATTCTACATTCCCCCATCCAATTTTCTTCCCCTAATATAAATTACACATTATAACCCGATCTCCCTTTTCTCTTCGCCCGGTAATTTTTCACTTTCGCAATCGTACCGCACGCTCTTCCTCCTGTTTCTACAGCATACATACCGCACCATCTTTTACTTCCATTTCGCGAATGATCATAAAATACCCAGCGACAATCTGGGCATGCTTTTAACCTCCCCCACAAATTTTCTTGAATTGACATTAACACAATGCTTAATACTTTTGTATATACATTCTCTTCGTGCACAGGCTCATATGTAATACCTTTCATATCTTCTTTTACATGTACATGAAATGGGTATTTCTCTAACCACTTTTGCAATGATCCTTCGCCTTCAACGGTTAACCGAATATCTTCTCGAAAACTTTTTAATTCCTCTATCGTATGAAATGGAACCTCTTCATGAAAATATTTTTTCATAAAGAGCCTTATATCCTCTTCTGTTTGCAGCATATCAATTGGCTCTCTCGTATCGTTTGGTATTTTCCATGTATTTAAAAATTCCCGAATATATTCTAATTCATTTGGTGCGTTTTGATTCAATTCCATCCACCTTCTTCTTAAAATTTACTTTTTTCTGACTTTATGTATAATTATAATATAAAATAGTTAACCATTAAATAATTTTACTGGTTACAATATTAGGAGGAGTTCTATGAAAAGTTTCTCAATACCGATACGTTTCATGCTTATTTCTTCATTTTTTATGTCTTTTGGGTATTTTGCAGTATACGCATTTTTAGCTATTTATCTATTAAGCTTTCTTCATTTTTCTGCTGTTCAAGTAGGAACAGTGTTGACGGTTATGACAATCACATCACGAGTTGTCCCATTATTCTCAGGATTAATTGCTGACAAAATAGGCTATATCATTATGATGATAGCCGGATTATTTTTAAGAGGAATCGGATTTATCGCTTTAGGAATATGCTCTGATTTCTATACAATTTCTATTTCTTCTGCACTTATTGGCTTCGGAACCGCATTTTACGAACCTGCTGCGCGCGCCATATTCGGCTCACAACCAGCTCATATGAGAAAAAATTTATTTACATATTTAAACCTTAGTTTTAATTGCGGTGCAATAATTGGACCAATTGCAGGAGGGTTCTTACTCTTACTCGATCCAATCTATGCTTTTTCTCTAACAGGATCTCTTATGCTGTTATTTGCTTTTATCTTTTACTTACTTAAAAATCACTTCCAAGTCACTACTGAAAATACGTCTATTACATTAGGGCTACAGGCTCTCTTACAAAACAAATCTTTCCTTTTGTTTTCATTTATTATGATTTTCTTCTATATTATGTTTACTCAGCTTACTGTCGCACTTCCACTTCATATGAAAAACATTAGTAATAGCAACCAGCTTGCTACACTAGTTATTACGATAAATGCAATAACAGGCGTCATATTTATGGTATTATTTCAAAAACTATTTCATAAATACAATACACTTTCGATTATTAAATACGGTGTTTTATTAATGAGTATTTCCTTTTTACTCATTCCTTTATTTCAACACCCGTATTGGCTATTTATTTGTGTAATTTTATTTACAATTGGCGAAACACTCGTATTACCTAACGCTGATATTGCTATTGCAAATTACAGTAACGAATCATATACAGCTACTTACTTCGGATTTTATCAACTATCACTCGCATTTGGTTTTATCATCGGTAATTATACCGGTACATCTTTTACATCCAACTTAGGCGGAATGTATACACCATGGCTTATTTTCGGTGGAATAGGACTTATTGGTTTTATTTCACTACATATTTTAAATATTAAAAAAGGATTACCTAAAGAAGATATATACCTATGTAATAATACGAAACAGCTTTAACACATTACAATTGAGATGGTACCTTTAGACAACCGGCCTATAATAAAAAAATTCGACCGTCATATTTGACAGCCGATTTTTTTATTCTTCATATTCAAGATGATTATGTCTTTTACAGCCAAATAAATAGCACCCCCCTATATAATCCGTTTCAAATTCTAACCCTGGAACGTATCCAGATTTGATACGTTCTATCATTGTTTTATAACAATTATTCTCTTCTGTATATTCCTCAATTAACTCTTTCTTATCTTTTTCTGTCCAGTTTTCTTCTACTTCTTCATTCTGAACGTCTTCTATTTCTTCTGTTTTCGCTTCAATAGATTCCCGTATAACTTCATTCATACGGGAGTAATTATTAGCTTTATATAGAGCATACACAAATCTACTAATCCAATTGGGACTTTTCCAGCATTCTTTGTATCCCTTTTCGAACCATTCAATTGCTTCTTTATAGCAATGCAACTCAACATATAAATCTGCTACATTAATTTCTCCTAAAAAATTATCAGATTTCCTGTTAAAAGCATCTAACTTCTCTTTCGCTTCTGTCGTTCGCCCTAAATCAATTAAACATTTTACATAGCTATACATTATATAGTCCGAATCCCCTGCAACTCGCAAGAAAAATTCCGAAGCTCCTTCCAGCTCTCCAAGGTTATAATGAGCTACAGCTACATTGTGATATGCTTCATCGGATGGTTGCATCGAAATAGAATTTTGTAATACTTCTTTCGCTTCTGCCCACTTTTCTTGTTTCAAGTAAATGTCCCCTAAGATGTTATAAGGAAAGTATGAGGAAGGATTCAACTTAATAACTTCCTTTATTAATTCCAGAGCTTTATCAACATTCTCTTCCTCATAAAAGTACATCCAAGCAAGATTATTGAGAGATTGTACACCTCTAGATTCCTGTACTGCTTGGTGAAACAGTTCCATTGCTTTCTCATATTCATTTTGTTCAAACATTTCAATTGCCTTCTCGTTAATATTCAAATAACTACCTCCGAAGTGAATGAATTCATCTATTCCATATCGTTATTTTAATATGAAAAAATTGTAATTTCCATAAAAATAAGTTCTTTCGCCTTTCTACAGAAAATATATACCTACTCTACTGTAAAGATACTGATTTAAAACAATAAGTAAACTGTTCAAACCCCTTAAATTGGATATACAGACTATTTTAATTTACATATTATGGTACAATTAAGAAGAGTGCTAACTAAACATTTACGTTTCGCACTAGCAGTCTAGCAATGCCAAAATCAAAAATCACTTGAAATTGGGGGATGTTATGAGAAAGAAATTAAGTGCTTTTCTATTCTTCTGAATCACATTATCCGGATGTTCAACTATAGTAGAAAATTCTTTAGAAACTGAAAATGGCAGTATTGAATTATTAACACCGACGATTACAACAAAAGATAACGAATTAGAATTTAAGACTGAAGGCATTGATGAAAATAAAGTAACTTTTATTTATGTTGCCAATAAAAAAGTATTCGAACAAAAAATAAAGAATGGTGAATCCTACAAACTTGATATTACAGATATCGAGGATGCTCATAGGACAGACTACAAGCCACGAGTTCAACTTTTACAGAATAAGGATGATGATAAAGACGGAGAAATGGTAACGTTTAAACAAGTTAGATATACAGTTAAAAAAAATTAATTTTATAGGTATTTCATTATAAATGTAACGAACGAAAATTTACTTTTAACAGAGGGTAAATGTAAGGGGTGCTAGCATGAAAAGAAGATGGATTTATTGGTGGATTGGTAACATATTTTGGATTATAACTTTCGGGATATTGACAGCTATCATTTGGCTAAGAGAGGTTGATGGGACTGGTGTTACTCAAACACCTAAGCTGAAATTAATAGCCTTTATCGTTTTATTAATTGCATTTATATTACCACTAATTATTCAGGTTGTATGGTTACTTGTTAATCTGAGAAAAAGTAGAAAAAAATAACGCAGAAAAAAGAGAGGAATCTTTTTCAATATAGATTCCTCTCTTTTTTATATGGGGATTATGCCGTGCTTTTAAAGCTGCATAACTCCCTTTTCTTTACGATACATGTTCATCTTTCTTCTTCATTAATGCTCTTTTCTTCATCGCCTTCGTTAAATATCCGCCTTTAAATGAACGGATTTCATAAGAAGACATAAACGCTTTCGGTGCAATTTCATTAATAATTTCTAACAGTTCTTTTTCTCTAGAACGCTTTGCAACGATATCTAAGCGATAACGTATTGAATTAATTCCTTCGCCTTCAAATACTGTAACACCAAATCCAGAGTGACGTAGTTCATCTACTAATTCATTACAACGGTCTAGCAAACTAACTTGATACGTAATATATCCAATTGCTAATTTATTCTCTATATAACCGCCTAATAATAGTCCCGTACTAAAGCCAATGACATAGGCAATGATGTTCATCCAATTTGATAAATCTTGAAACACAATACCTAAACTGACAATGTAAATAGCTCCTTCTAACAATCCAACACCAGCAGCGGATCTTGTTTGATTCTTTACAAGCAAAATCGTACGGATTGTTAAAATTGGAACGTAAATAATTTGAAGCACAAAAATAAGTAACGCTTGTAACATTGGTATCCACCTCTTTCAAAAAGTCTTTTGTCATAATAACATACATAACCTTTAGAAATCGATGGGTTTTTAAATTTTTTTACATTATTTTTCATACTATTGAAAAACGCAAAAAAGAAGCGTATTATATTTGTCGTTAATTTGATTCCCTTCATTAGCTTGCTTAAACTCAAAAAAGGAACCCCACTAGGTCCCTTTCATCATAGCCCTATGTTTTTCGAAGCCTGTTCTCTTTGCTTCTCTTCTTCTTTCACTAACTGCACATTTGCATAAGCTAAATTCGCAATCATTAAAAAGTGACCACCTAAAATACCTGTACCGAATGCCCACATTTCCATTTCATGCTCAATTTCATACATAATAATAGCCCCTAAAATGGCTGCTGCAAATCGGTTTAGAACTCCTAATCCAGGAGCCTTTTCTTTCATGACGATACTTTTCCCAAGTTTCTCCACTCTGCGAGCTAATAACCAAAGGCAATATGCACTTACAGCTAATCCGATACCAAACCCTGTTACTTGTTTTCCAAACGGAGTAATCGTCCACATAAGTAGTAAACCACTAAAGATCGCATACAATTGTAATCGATATACACGTAAGGCTGCTTGAATCAAAATATCCGCTCCTAATTTCGCATTTTTTATACTTTAGAAGAAAAGCAGCAACTTACACAGTTGCTGCTTTCTCTTCTTCTTGTTCTTGCTCCATCTTACGAATTTCAACACGTTTAATTTGGTAAGCGTCTTTTTCTAACACTTTAAATTCATAACCTTCCGCCTCAACATGTTGTCCTTCTTCAATTTCATGATTTTGCATCATAATCCAGCCACCGATTGTATCCACATCATCTTCTTCAATGTGTAATCCAAATAAATCTTTCACTTCGGAGATAAGCACTTTTCCATCAACGATTTTATGGTGCTCATTCACATGCTGAATTGGTGGTGCTTCATCTTCATCATATTCGTCACGAATTTCGCCGACGATTTCCTCCAAGATATCTTCAAGCGTTACAATTCCAGCTGTTCCTCCGTACTCATCATATAAAACAGCCATCGGAATTCGCTTCTTCTGCATTTGAAGTAATAAATCGTGAATTGGAGTTGTTTCCATCACTTCAATAATCGGACGCATATACGTGCGAATCGATGATAAATCTTCTTTATCGTTGTTCATATATCGAATAAAGAAATCTTTTACATTGACCATACCGATAATATCATCTTTATCTTCTCCAAAAATCGGATAACGTGTGTATCGTTCATTTTGGATTACTTTCATGTGTTCTTCTACTGAATCTTCCAGGTAGAAACCAATGATTTCTGTTCGCGGTACCATAATCTCTTTTGCAATACGATTATCAAATTCAAAAATGTTATTTACATACTTGTATTCAGCCTGATTAATTTCACCACTTTCATAGCTATCTGAAAGGATAAGGCGTAATTCTTCCTCTGTATGAGCTACTTCATGTTCTGAAGCTGGTTTTAAACCGAATAAGCCAGTTACAACACGAGCTGAACCGTTTAATACCCAAATAAATGGATACATGACTTTATAAAACATCATTAACGGACCTGCCAATAACAACGTTACTTGTTCAGCCTTTTGAATTGCCATCGTCTTCGGAGCTAATTCCCCTACTACAACGTGTAAATACGTCATTAGCATAAAAGCAAGACCAAATGTTAATACTGATGAGATAGAAGGATTTATGTTCCATTTCTCAAATAACGGGTGTAATAACTTTTCAATTGTCGGTTCACCTAACCAACCTAATCCCATAGCTGTAACTGTAATACCTAATTGACAAGCAGATAAATATTCATCTAAATTTGTTGTTACCTTTTTCGCTGCTAAAGCACCGCGTTTCCCTTCCGCAACAAGCTGATCAATACGACTTGAACGTACCTTTACAATCGCAAACTCTGCTGCTACGAAAAATCCAGTAAATGCGATTAAAATCGCAACCATGACTAAATTAAATATTTCCAATGAATCCCCTTAGTTTAAAAAACTAAGGTGTCCACCTCCTGTATACTATAATGTTTTCTTATTTGTTCATTAGAAAACATAGCCCGATACAAAAATTAAAGAGGTCGGATTTCACTTTTTTCTATAATAATAGAACAAGTGTCTGTATTAAAGCTGTCGTTTGACCAGATAAAGATTTCGATATTTTTTCACGTTGTGAATCAGTCAATCCATCTAAAAGCGGCTTTAACTCCGTTAACTCTGCTTCTAATCGATGAATATGGTCTGTCACTTCATTCACTTGTTTCGAAACGTGTTCATTGATACCGAGCAGCTTCTTCTTCTCCTCGATTTTCTCTTTAATCTCACAAAGCGGCATATGCATTTCTTTGCACTTCTCAATAAATTGTAATGTCTCAAATGCTGTTTCATCGTAATAGCGATAATTAGATTGAGATCGCTCCGCTTTTAAGATTCCTAGATTCGTATAATAATCAATCGTGCGTTTCGACACGTGAGCCATGAGAGCCAACTGTCCGATTCGATACACCTTCCCAACGATCTTCCCCCCTTGTTTATATTACTAACATCATACAATACATAAACTGTACAGTCAAACGTGACGGTTTATTATTCATAATTTATACAAAATTTATCGCCTTATCTTATATGACCTAACTTATTAATTTAACTATATAGCAAAATACTCAAATTCAAAAAACCAAAACGAACAAAATATAACTATGAAATTGCCCGTTCCTTTCTAATTTAAATACATATCATAATAACATCGATATCAAATTCTTTTTAATTGAGAGGAAAAAATGAAAGCTTTTATTCTTGCCGGTGGATTTTGTACACTTGGAAAACAATCGAGAGATTTTCTCCATGTGGATGACGTCACTGATGCTCTCGTAACAGTATTAGAACACGACGTTACTGGCACAATCAATATCGCTTCTAGTCAATCTGTACAAATTAAAGAATTAGCTTCTATATACTATACTTTCTTAAACAACCACCATTTTCTAAAGAATCCACTCCGTATAATAATCATCCCAATAAACTGAAAATTAAGTTATAATATCATTATAAAATATGAAGGGGGAATGCACGCATGTACTACAACACTTCATTCGAAAACGATCAACCTGTAGGCCGTCTATAAACTAAGACGGGCAATCATATAACACATACACTATGCCTCGTCTTAGGGAACTACTATTACCCTAAAAATAGACGGAGGTACTTTAACATGAAACAAACAATTTTAGGAGCTATATGTTTATCACTCGCAGCAAGTATATGGGGCGGTATGTACGTTGTTAGCAAATATGTACTCGACTTTATTCCACCACTAACACTCGTTTGGCTACGTTTTATTATCGCTTTCGTTGTTTTATATTTCATTTTGAAAATAGCTGAGAAAAAGCAAAAGAAAAAAGTAACCATTCGCAAAAAAGACTGGCTTTTATTCGCTTGGATTGGATTTATCGGATATTTCATTTCGATCACATGTCAATTCATCGGAACAAAATTATCCGACGCTCATACAGGCTCTTTAGTAACATCAGCTACACCTGCATTTATGGTTATATTTGCAGCGCTTATTTTAAAAGAAAAACTAACCGCTCGTAGATTGTTATCTACTATCGTAGCGACAATCGGTGTCATTATCGTAATCGGATGGGATATTGAAATTGGCTCCTATTTTATCGGAACAATCATATTAGTCGGGGCCGCTATTACGTGGGCTTTACTATCCATTTATGTGAAGATTGCTTCAGCCAAATTTTCATCTTTAGTTATTACAACGTACGCAATATTCTTTTCACTCTTTTTTATTACACCTTTTATGGTATGGGAATTTCAAACAAACCCGATTGAAGATTTGAACATGTATGTAGTATTAGGCGTACTATATTTAGGAATCATCTCAACAGCAGGTGCCTTTTTCCTTTGGAATAAAGGATTAGAATTAATAGATGCTAGCATCGGTTCATTATTTTTCTTCTTCCAACCTATCGTCGGATCATTGCTTGGTTGGCTACTCTTAAATGAAACATTAAATATCAACTTTTTTATTGGTGGTATTCTTATTATATGTAGTGTTTTCATTACTACGTTTGAAAAGAAATGAAAAAACAGGCAGAGATTTTTAATCTCTGCCTGTTCGTATATACTCTTTACGCACTCCAATGCGATGGACGGGACAACAATTCCGGCAATTTCGTATGTGTATCCCCTCTCGCCGCATTAATTTGAACTTGCGTCAGAAAAATACTATTTGTAAAATCGGCCCCGCGAATATCTGCATCCCGTAAATCTGCTCCGATGAGATCTGCTCCTCTTAAGTTTGCTCCATTTAAGTTAGCCGCAATTAAGTAAGCTCCTCTTAAATTCGCCCCTTGTAAATTTTTCTTTTTCAGATTTGCTCCCATAAGGTCTGCTCCGCGGTGACTAATTCGTTTCTTACGCGCTGCATTCATTTCCTTCCAAACTAGCTCACTCGTTTCTAAAAGTAAAACATTCACTTCTGCACGGTGTAATGGAATATGTATTTTCATTAACTCGTCCGCAGTTAAATTCGAAAGTCGCTCTGTCTCTTCAATCGCTTTACTTAGTTCTTTATGAATCGATTGTGTCGCCTTTAAAAGAATAGCTTCATTCAAATACCAAAGCATTTCATGGAGCTGATGCATAACCGGAAAAGCATCATACATTTTTCTTGCATGCCCGGCATCTTTCCGCCAATCAATCCCTTTAAACGTAACTTGAGAAATCTTTTGTCCAGCACCGAAACATTCAAATACTGTACAGCCTTTATAGCCATTTCCTCTAAGATTTTTATGTATACTACATTTAAAATCTGATTGTAAATTGGCACATGGTTTACCACCATCTTTATTCACTGCAAAATCTACCGATGCTGCGAACGGTAACGCTACACAACATAAACCGAAGCATTTTTCGCAGTTTGCTTTTAAATGATCGTTATGATTAGTCAAAATGTATACCCCCTGTTGTCTTTTGACTATTTCATAATATTCCAACTGCACTAAATAATCAATTTTAAAATAAATTGGCATCTTTCATTTCAAATCACAACTTTATCATTCGATTTCCTTTCAATTGAAAAAGACAGTCTCTATCTAATGAATTATAATTAAATTATAAAAATTCAAACTAAAAGGAGAATTACTATGGCACTACAAATGAAAACAAACTGTCAAATTTGCGATCAATCTCTCGAACAAGATTCTGAAGCTTACATTTGTGTGTATGAATGTACATTTTGTGCACCGTGTACAGAAGAAAGACAAAACGTTTGCCCAAACTGCGGCGGCGAGTTAGTACGTAGACCGAAAAAGAAATAGTAAAAAGCAAAGCGATATCGCTTTGCTTTTTTAGACAGCTGAAATTATATCAACGATTTTTCAAATATATCGAACACAACTTCAAATATATCAACGATTTTTTCAATATATCGACGTTTCGACAAAGGATATCGACTTACTGACAAATAACGACATCTCTATACCCATTCAGCTTCAACACAACTTAAATATTTAAAAATTTAACACAAACAGGCTCTGGCACAACAACATCAGATTGGATAAGTGTTAACTTACCTGTAGATTCATGTCTTGAAAATAGTACAAGATTATGCGACTTTTCATTTGTAGCAACAAGGAACTTTTCAGTAGGATCTAATACAAAGTCCCTCGACCAATTTCCTTCTGTAGATGTATGTTCAACAAATGTAAGCTGGCCTGAGTTTTGATCCACGCTGAAAACAGCGATACTATTATGACCGCGATTGCCTGCATATACAAAACTGCCATCAGAAGAAATATGAATCGCACTTCCTTGATTATTTTCATCAAATGCTTTAGGAACAGTAGAAATATACTGTAATTCTGTAAAGGATCCTTCTGCCGGATTATATGTTAACACAATAACCTCTGAACTAATCTCCGTCATCACATACGCATACTTTCCATTTGGATGAAAAGTAATATGTCTCGGACCACTTCCTGGGTTTACAGATAAGCTATTCACTTCTTTTAATACACTATCTTTTATTTCATACGTAATTAATTTATCTATCCCTAAATCAACACCCACCACATATTTTTCATCAGGAGTATATCCCGCGTAATGTGCATGTGGTTTTTCTTGTCTTTCTTTATTTGGACCTGAACCTTCATGTGCCATAATAGAGGCGGCAGGATTTACAGTTCCATTTTTTTCATTTACTAAGAAAGACTCAATCGTTCCTTTATGGTAATTCGCTGTAACTACTGTATGATTTCCACTATCAACACTAATATGACAAGGAGAAGCCCCTTCTACTACTTGTCTATTTTCTGCCTTTAGCTCTCCAGTTTTACTATTAATCGAATAAGCAGCTACACCACCAGCTTCGCCTTCCTTAACAACAGAATAGAGATATTCATTATTTCGATTAATCGTTACATATGTAGGGTTATCAAGCTTGGCCGCAAGTGTTACGTTACTAATTTTCTTTGCTTCCGTATTTAAAGTAAACGTATATATTCCTTCGCTATTTTCTTTCGTGTACGTTCCAACATATCCAATAAACTCTTTGTTATCTTTCATTTTCATAACCCTCTCTCCCTATATTGTTCATCATACTTCTTAAAATATTTTATGTTGAAAGAGTATCCTAAAAAATTGGAGTACCTCTTTATACGTTACCATATTTCCCTGCTAAATAGCCTTTAAACCCACTTTTTTTGATACGCTGCTATACTTTCATATTCTTCTTCCAATTGACGGGACAGACGAATATAGATTGGTGTTAAATCTTTATATTTTTCCACACTTTCCATGTTTGGCTCATGATAAAAATTTGCACCTACCATTTCAGAAACTACATGTAACGTATCAACTTCACCTAAACTATATAAACCGAGGATCGCAGCTCCTAAGCAAGAGCTTTCAAAACTTTCCGGAACATATACGTCTTGATGAAAAATATCTGCCATCATCTGTCTCCAAAGTTCCGATCTTGCAAAACCGCCTGTCGCTTGAATTTTTTTCGGTTCACCAATTAGCTCTTTTAAAGCAAGAAGAACTGTATACAAGTTATAAATGATTCCCTCTAAAACAGCACGGATAAGATGCTCTTTCTTGTGATGTAGTCCAAGTCCAAAGAAAGATCCCCGCGCATTCGCATTCCATAAAGGTGCTCTTTCCCCTGCTAAATATGGATGAAATAACAAACCATCCGATCCAGGATTCACTTTTGCTGCTATTTCCGTAAGCAATTCATAAGGATCTTTCCCTAAACGCTTCCCATCCTCAACTTCTAACGCACATAATTGGTCGCGAACCCACCTAAAAATCATGCCACCATTATTAACCGGTCCACCAATTACCCAAAGGTCCTCAGTTAACGCGTAACAAAAAGTCCTACCTTTCGGATCCGTTACAGGCTGATTTGTTACAACTCGTACTGCACCGCTCGTACCAATTGTAATAGCAACAACCCCAGGTTTTATTGCATTCACACCTAAATTCGATAGTACTCCATCACTCGCTCCTACTACAAAAGGTGTAGAAACAAGTACATTCATCTCTTTTGCAAGTTCTTCATCTAATCCTATTAAGCTGTGCGTCGTTGGAACAAGTTTAGAAAGCTTTTCATCAGAAATCCCTGCAACACGAAGAGCTTCCTCATCCCATTTTAAAGATTTCAAATTAAACATTCCTGTTGCTGATGCTATAGAATAATCAATTACATATTCCTTAAATAACTTATAGAAAACATACTCTTTAATAGAGATGAATTTATAGCTCTTTGCAAACAACTCAGCATGTTCATTTTTAAGCCAAACTAATTTTGAAAGCGGTGACATAGGATGGATTGGTGTTCCAGTACGAAGGTAAATTTCATGACCATTCATATCATTTTTTATTTTTTCTGCCCAGCTTGCACTTCTATTATCTGCCCAAGTAATACATCTCGTTAACGGCTTCCCTGCTTCGTCTACAGCAATGACACTATGCATTGCCGAACTAAAAGAAACACAAAGAATATCAACTGGCTGCACATTACTTGATTGTATAGTTTCTTTAATCGTATGTATGGCCGCTTGAAAAATCTCTTCTGGATCTTGTTCTGCTGTTTCTTGCGCGGGTGAATACAAAGGATATTCAATCCCATGGCTTGCAATAACAGATCCATCGATCGAAAACAAAACTGATTTTGTACTAGTTGTCCCAATATCTACACCAATCATATATTTCGAGCTCACTATGTAACCCCTTTCAAATTATTCCTATAACAAAAGAGCACCATGATGTATACAAAAAGACGCTCCCTTATGAGAGCTATGTTTTCATAAACTTCACTCGCATAAGGGGCTCCTTTTTATAACCATTGTGCTGTTTTGAAAATGCATGGTGTCTTTTCATATTTCTGCTTTCACGTTATAAGGTGCCAAACTCGAGATTTATTTTACAGGATGAAGTTACATAGAGATTGGTCCTCTCGTGAAAAAGCAATTTGTGAAAACTTTACTTCCTTATAACTTAGGCGCTTTCGCCCAATCCGCAGCAAACTTTTCAATACCTTGATCGGTTAGTGGGTGCATAGCAAGTTGTTCAATGACTTTATAAGGAATTGTAGCAATATGTGCACCTGCCATCGCTACACGAGTTACATGGTCTGGGTGTCTAACAGAAGCCGCAATAATTTGTGTATCTAATAGATGAATATCGAATAATTCAGCAATTTTAGCAACTAATAGTACGCCATCTTCAGAAATATCATCCAAACGGCCTAAAAATGGAGAAACGTACGTTGCACCTGCTCGAGCAGCTAAAAGAGCTTGGTTCACAGTGAAAATAAGCGTAACGTTCGTTTTCACACCTTTTTCAGTAAGGTAACGACAAGCTTCTAATCCTGCTAGTGTCATCGGCAGTTTTATCGTAACTTTTTCATCGCCACCGTTAATTTTAATCAGTTCTTCTGCTTGAGCGATCATCTCTTCGGCTGTAACAGCATCTGGCGTTACTTCTGCCGAAACAGATTCAACGTTAGGCACTGCCTGACAAATTTCTGTAATACGGTCTTCAAACTTAATGCCCTCTTTCGCTACTAAAGAAGGATTCGTTGTAACGCCAGCTAAGACACCTAGTTTATATGCCTTTTTTATGTCTTCAAGATTTGCAGTATCAATAAAAAACTTCATGATTTATTCCCTCCATTTTTTAACGTTAACGAGTTATATTATTTCTTTTCTACCGCATGTCCACCAAATTCATTGCGCAGTGCTGCTACAACTTTCCCTGTAAATGTATCATTGTCTAATGAGCGGTAGCGCATTAATAGAGACATTGCGATAACAGGAGTTGCTGTTTGAAGGTCTAATGCTGTTTCTACTGTCCATTTCCCTTCACCAGAAGAATGCATAACGCCCTTAATTTCATCCAGTTTTGCATCTTTAGAAAATGCGTTTTCAGTCAATTCCATTAACCATGAACGAATAACTGAACCGTTGTTCCATACTCTTGATACTTTTTCATAATCGTAATCAAATTCACTCTTCTCTAAAACCTCAAATCCTTCACCAATAGCAGCCATCATTCCGTATTCAATTCCGTTATGAATCATTTTTAAGAAGTGACCACTACCAGCTTTTCCTGCATATAAGAATCCATTTTCTACAGCTGTATCACGGAAGATAGGTTCAACGATGTCCCAAGCTTCTTGATCTCCTCCGATCATGTAACAAGCACCATTACGAGCACCTTCCATTCCGCCAGAAGTTCCTGCATCCATAAAGTGAATACCATCTTTCTTTAATTGCTCATATCGGCGAATAGACTCTTTATAATGTGAATTACCAGCTTCAATTAAAATATCCCCTTTTGATAAAAGCGGAGTAATCTCATTAATAACAGAATCAACAACAGCGTGCGGAACCATTACCCAAAGAATTCTTGGTGACTCTAATGATTGAACAAGTTCGTTTAAACTAGATGTACCTGAAGCACCGTACTCTTTCATTTCTTCCACCGCACTCGTATTTAAATCAAATGCCGCTACTTCATGTTTATGATCAATTAAATTCTTCCCTAAATTTAATCCCATTTTACCTAAACCAATTAATCCTACTCTCATAATATAATTCCTCCTTGAATTACCTTTCATCATAAATACACATTAATAAAATTATGAATATCTTTTTGTCATATTTCTTTACTTATAAGGATGTACTTATTTTTTCAATCCTTCATCTAACCACCATTTAAATTCACTTTCTTGTAATAGAGCATGAGCAGCATCCGGACCATACGAGCCAGACTCATATTCATGAAGTGGTAACAAGTTTTCTTCGAATGCTTCAAGTATTGGCTGTACCCATTCCCATGACAATTCAACTTCTCTCCAGTGAGCAAAGAATGTAGAATCTCCACATATAGCATCATAAATGAGTCTTTCATAAGCTTCCGGTATTCCCACTCCTGTTTGCTCACAAGTAAAATGAATACGGATCGGTTCAAGCTCTCCATTGTTCAATGGATTTTTACTATTTAATTGGAGTGAAACATTTTCATTTGGGCTAATTTCAATGATTAACAAATTAGGCTCTGCATTAGGATTACTATCTTGATATTGCTGTTTTAACGTATTTTTAAATTCAATTACAATACGAGTAGACTTTTCTTTCATTCTTTTTCCTGTTCGTATATAAAAAGGAACATCCGTCCAAAATGGGTTATCAATCCATAAGCGAGCCGCAACATATGTATCTGTTTGAGAAGAAGGATTTACTCCTGGCTCCTCTCTATACGCTACAACTTCTTGTCCTTTTATCTCCCCTGAAGCATATTGTCCGCGAATGATATGGTTCTGAACGTCTTCTTTTTTCACTTTACGAAGAGTTTCCATTACCTTTCGTTTTTCCTCACGAATTTCACATGCATTTATCTTTTCGGGCAGATTCATAGCAGTCATCATTAATATTTGCAACATATGATTTTGAACCATATCGCGAATGGCTCCTGCATGATCATAATATGCTGCCCTTTCTTCTACCCCAACCGTTTCACTAGCTGTTATTTGTACATTCGCAATATGTTCTTTATTCCAAATCGATTGAAGAACAGGATTTGCAAATTCAAGTGCTTCAATGTTTTGAATCATCGGTTTACCTAAATAATGATCAATACGGTATATTTCGTCTTCTTCAAACGTTCGACTAAGCCTATCATTCAGCTCTCGAGCAGATGTAAGATCATGACCAAACGGTTTCTCAATCATCAGGCGCTTCCATCCATCCGTTTTATCCAGTCCACTTTCTTTAATATTTAAAGCAATTGTCTCAAAGAAGTCAGGAGTAACTGAAAGGTAGAACATTCTATTCCCTTGTATGTTTTGTTCTTCTTCCCTTTCACGAACTACTTGTAATAACCTTTTATAATCTTCTGGCTTATTTACATCTAACGGACAATAACGAAAATACTCTAAAAAATCTTCTATTTTCGGAGTACCTTCTTCTCTGCGACGCGAAAAAGTTTCTATGGACTCTTTTATTCTTTTTTGAAAATCTAAATGAGATACTTCACGTCTTCCAAGCCCAATAACGGATATTGGCTTTGGAAGCTTTTGATCTCTATATAAGTTATATAGCGCGGGGTAAATTTTCCTTTTAGCTAAATCCCCTGTCGCTCCAAATAAAACAAAGGTCATTGATTCCAATTTCAGTCCCCCTCGTGATGTATAGTCATTGTCACCTTAGTAAAAATGCATTGTACAGAAGCTACTACTATTGTTGATCCAATCTTACTTCTTAACTTCTAATTTTTTATATTTGTCGCTTTCTAATTGTCCCCAATATTAATATTGGCAATTCAAAGCATTTTTACCACATGCTACTTACCTACCTTAACTTATATAAAATAACTTAATTACTTTTAGTAATTTAATTACGTTATGTCTACCATATTAACTACATAGATTATAATCGTCAAGAAAAGTGTCTCGAATTAAAGATTTTTATTCCGTAACATCTTATTAGAAATATGTTCATGAACTGAATAATAAAAAGGCAAAACCGAACATATTCTTGTTTGGTTTTGCCTTTTTATTATTGTTTCAAATGATTTTTAACTGCCCTTATAACTAATTCATGATCCTCTTCTGGTGGTAATCCTGAAACTGTTATCATTCCAATAACCCCTACATCTTTTATTTGGACAGGAACGCAGCCACCAAACGCAGCATAATCCGAACTATCTAAAAGATACTTTTCATTATATGGAATGCCCGTTATTTCACTTTGTATCTGCATATAATACGAGCTATGATTATGCAAAGAAACAACTCGTTTTTTACGCTCAATCCATTGTGTATTTTCCGCAGTTGTCCCTGTCATCTTGAAATGAAATAGTTGCACACCATTTTTCGCTATATCAACAGCAATCAATTTCCCTTCTTTCCTCGCTGTTTCAACGATAAATAAACCTATTTGCAAAGCATCTTCATTTGTAAAAGAGGAAAATTGAAGTGTTTCCTCCTCTATTAAAATTTGTTTACTGATTTCATTCAAATTTAAAGTACTCATATGTTTATCCCCCTTACTCACTTTATGCCACATTGATATTTTTGAATTTCTATGGCTCTATCGGACGACCTTTCTACTGTAAAGCGTATACTCTTCTTCCTGGTGCTATTATGAATTATATTTAACACACTAAAAATGTATGTCCTCTAATGCTAAACATTTCGTATAGAAGTTTTCTTCCGGATACTACTTGCAAACATAAAAAAACCAGTTGCTTAAGCAACTGGTTCACTAAAAGTTTTATATAGGATATGCATTTAACCAAAGGAATGATTGTTCATAATTATCAAAAAATTTCACAGATTCTTTTATATTGGATTGTTGTAAATAATTCAGTATCTCTCCTTCTTCAAGGAGAAAAGCAATTGCCTTACTGTGATTCAAAATCGTTTCATTGAAAAACTTATCTTTCCATAATTTTTGAACAGAAAAATGATCTGGCGTGTATCCTTTTCTATCCACCAGCAATTTGTATTTCCGCTCCTCGGAAATGAATTGCTGACAAACTCGCTCGAAACCATTAAACCATTCATACACATCATCTGTTTTAATCTTGCCAATAAGATGGGTAACAATTATATATCCCGAAACCGTTATACTAATATTCTGTTTACTCAACCTGAAATCATCTCCCTTAACTACAATTATGCGGAAGTATCTCAGAAAATCAATAAGATAAAACTGTAACGCATTAAAAAGGGACAGACCCTCCAAACGGAGAAGCCTGTCCCAAAATCATTCTATTTAATATTAGAACTAACAATCGTGAATTAGAATAATGACTTAATACTTGCTAAAACAGTAAGTACACCTACAATAATAACAAATACGTTACTCATTTTTCCTTTGTATTTAGCTAGTGCTGGTACTTTTTGAATCGCATACATCGGTAATAGACATAAGATAGCAGCAACTAATGGACCACTTAGAGAATCAATAAGTCCAAGAATACTTGGATTTGTATAAGCAACAAACCAGCATGATAATACAACAAAAGTAAGGACGATTGTCTTAATTGTTTTTTCTTCAATTACTTTTCCACGTGATTTACCGAACTTAATAATCATGTCACGCATTACTTCAAATGCTCCGATATAATGGCCAAGGAAAGATTTTGTAATAGCCACAAAAGCAATGATTGGAGCTGCAATCGTGATTACAGGTGAATTAAGCTCATTAGCAAGATATGAAAGGATTGATAAGTTTTGCTCTTTTGCCATTTTTAAATCCTCTGGAGTCAAGCTTAATGTACTACTCCAAACGAAGAACATAACTACAGCGAATGTCATGATATAACAAACTTTTTGTATTTGCGCACATTTAGCATCAGTAGCTTCTATTCCATACGTAGCTCTCTGTTTCACAACAAATGATGAAATCATAGGTGAATGATTAAATGAGAATACGATGATTGGTAGAATCAACAGTATCGTTCCAAAATATCCTGTTCCTGTTGAAGCAGTAGAAACAGCTGAAAAGCTAAGCATTGACGTATTCCACTGTGGAATTAAAGATATTGCGATAAACAGTAGAGAAGCTATGAAAGGATACACTAGCATACTCATGATCTTTACAGTAATATCTTGACCAAAATTCAGTATAGCGATAAGACCAAGAACTAATACAAGTGATAAAATAGCCCTTGGAGGCTCTGGCATGTGCAATTGATGCACGATAAAACTACTTGCAGTATTTGTAAGCGCAACCGAATACATTAGTACGATTGTATAAATTGAACCGAAATATACGATGTTAAAAATGATACTTGCTTTATTTCCGAAATACTCTCTAATTGTACCTGTGATCCCCTCATCAGCAGAATTAGAAGCGTATATCATTTTAGCAAGTGCCCTATGTGAGTAATACATAACTGGATATGCAAGCAATGTAATTAGTAGTAATGATAATAAACCACCTGAATCTGCATTAATCGGTAAAAAGAGCACCCCTGCTCCAATTGCAGTTCCAAATAGGCTCAATGCCCATGTAGTATCCTGCTTATGCCACTTTTTCGGATCTGCATATTGCTCATTTTCTAGTGCGATATTTTCAGCTTGAACTTCTATTTTCTTTGCAGTATTCCCGTTCATATAATAACTCCCCCTTGTATCTATTCCTACGTCTCTCTTTATAGCTAACAAATATTTACCTTTTTGGATAATGAATTCCTTACAAGTTGCCCCACATTGTATGTCCTTCATCATAATGAATCCAAATTGAAACATTCTCTAGTTAGCGTCCTAACATAAATGTTAGCGTTCACAAAAAAGTTTACTCGTACTATCCGCTCTTTATATAAAGACCGCTTAAGAGAACAATATTGAATAGACTTCATAAATACGTTGCAACATTTCTAATAACAATGTATTACTTTAATGGTTTCTCTGAATTACTTGTAACAGTAATTTTAGTTAAACCGGCCTCTCTTCATTTATGAGGCATTTCTTTCTCAATTCTATACATCACTTTAATAGCTTCGGCAGCATTTATGGTATTGATTACACAAGCCACTGAAGCACTTTACATACATTTCGCCTCTAACCACACACCTTTCTGACTAGTAATCGCATTTTTTATATTTTCTCCAGAGATAATATAATTTCTCTCGACGCCCTCATTATAACGTGTATATTTATAAAATTAATATTTTTATATTTTCTGAAATATTAAATGGATATAATTTTACATGGATAATATTTTACAGTTAGCATGTAACCCTTGTCCCTATCACTTATAACGAAATTAATCAGCATAAAATACAGTAAAATATTGTTTATTTAAGCTACTCATTTTAAAAATATTTATATTCTTCTTTATATAAAAATTTTATTTTGATTTAAAAAAGATATTCTAATAAATAATTAACGTGGTTAAAAAGAAATTTCTTTTTAAATGCATAAACCAATTTTTAGGTTATATATTATCAACATTGCATTCATATACATTTTTAGGGAAATACATATTTTAACTTGATGACAATAAGAGAACCGCTAACATTTCGCAAAAATCTTCGCTAAACGAAAAAATAAAATAAGCTGCCCATATGGACAGCTTATTTACATCATTATCATTGTTAGGAGTGGGCAAACGAATCACTTCAATGTCATCTTAATTTTAGTTTTTTCAGCTCTTCTTCAGGGATACTTCTATGTTTGTTTTGAATGGGTTTTATTTCATTTCCTTTTATACGAAAAGTAATTGTGCCCTCTCCATAAGGCGGATTGTGTGCCCCTTCAAAAGTTTGAATTTGCACAGTTACATAGAAAATATAATTTGCTTCGTCTTTTGTTATTTCAACTATTTTTTCAGAACCTCGATACCAAAGCTTCGGTTCCTTATAATATTTTTCAACTTCTTTGCTTATTGGTTCTATTAAAACCCCTCATTAACTAGCTCTTTTATCAAGTTTAATTTTGCAGAAAGCTCAATAAACCATTCTTCATCCCCTGTTAATAATGCAAGGTCTATAAGATAAAGGATTTGCTCCTTATTTATTACCTTTGATTCAGGGAGTTTGTTAACGTGTTTACTAAAGAGTAAAATCGCTTCGTTCATTGTGTACTTGTCGTCACGTTTCACAATGCTAACCGTAACTACATCTTCCACTTCATCAAGTGATACAATGTAACCAACTATGAATTCACCCTCATTTGATATTCCACGAATCCAATCTCCCACTTTTAAAACATGATTATTATTTGACATCATACTTTTTCACCTTCTTATACATATTTTTTGTAACGATAAAAAAGATATAAAAACTAACTTAAACTGCAATATTTTTCATTACAGTTATTTTTTAAGAACTCACGGCTACATAATAATTAGGCCGCTTAATGTTCTTGATTAATAAGGTCAACAACTTCTTTCATTGTATAATTCTTTAAATATTCACCTAGATGTTCTTCCGCACCTAAGAAAATAGCAAAAAGAACTTTCCGCATGTTCGAACCTACAATACACTGATCATTTGATTCTGGACACTTCGGCTGTAATGCCCCTTCAGAGGTTATTTGATACATATTCCAAAGATTAATTTCACTTAAATCTCGGGCAAAAATAAAACCTCCACCCGTTCCCTCTTTTGATTGTATAAACTTATGTTTTTTTAACAAACTTAGCACTTTGCGAATGCGTACTGGATGAACACCTGCACTTTCGGAAATAGCATTACTTGTTGACATCCGATCTGGCTGTAAAGCTAAATAAGTTAAACTGTGAATGGCCAAGGTAAAGTCGCTGTTCATTGTTGTCCTCCTACGATAAAAAATATGATTTCTCGCTTCGTAACATACTGTAGCCATAAATATTACAGATAGGTTAGTCAAACGTTAAAATATAAAAGAAGCATGCTTAGCATGAAAAAATAAATTCCTTTATATTCTATCAGAACTCCCCTATATCTCCTAACTTCATTTAGCTTTTTAAGTTGCAAATAAATTTAAAAAGTCCACTGTTTCTTAACTTGTTCTTCTGCCAATTGTTTAATTTTTGTCCAAATCGTATCTTTACTCACAATAACATTTGTGTGATAGTTTCTATCTTTATAATTAACTGTGACACATACTTCAATCACTTTTGTTTCCTCCTTTCAATATATTACTTATTAATTAGCCATTTTTTGCAATTCAATATTCAAAAATGTTCGAACGCTACGCGGTAAAAATTTACGAATTTCTTCCTCGTTAAAACCAACCTGTAATCTTTTTTCATCCAGCATAATGGGACGACGTAACATTTGAGGATACTCAATTATTAATTTATAAAATTCATTAAGCGAAAGCGCCTCAATATTTATATTTAATTCCTGAAAAGTTTTAGATCTAGTTGAAATAATTTCAGTAGCACCATCTTCAGTTAAACGAAGAATTGATTTAAGTTCATCGACTGTAAGAGAATTGGATACGATATTTTTTTCGGTATAATCAATTTGATTCTCTTCAAGCCATGCTTTTGCTTTTCGGCATGAACTACAGCTTGCTGTCGTATATAAAATCACCATATTTTACACACTCCTTTACTTTTTAAATTATTATATAGATTATTGAAATGTATTTAAAAAAATTACATTTTAGAATGAAATACACGTTATATTATTTATTCAAAATATATTTAATTTATCTATTTTTTACAAACGATGGCAACTCACTTCTAAAAACCATACTGTAATTTTAAACTTTACAGTTCAATTAATCAACTGTTAAGTCTTGGATGCATTCCATTAGCGAAACAAATTATATTCCACTTTATTCATTTCTTTCCTACATGTTTAGCATAATAAAAGCTACTGCATTGAACACAGCAACTTTGTAGGAGGAAATACGCGAACAAAAAAGCAAAGCGCGCACACTTTGCTTCTTACAAAATCCCTTTTAACTTTTTACCAATTAACTCCGCTACATATTCATAACCTTGTCGGCCAAAATGTAAACCGTCTTTTTCATCATCTTCTACAAATCTTTTATAACTCTGTTCTTGAATCATCTCAGCATATAAATTCAGAAAATAACTTCCTGTTTCCTTCGCCACTTCCTCTACTACGTCTGCATACTGACCAATTACTTTATTGGTTCTATTATGCTGGCGTTTTTCATCAGCTGTAATACTATCACCGAAGCATACTAACGTATTCATAAAAACTAACTCTTCTTTTACGTATGAAATAACTTTCCTTCTACCGCTTTAATATATCTTTCGGCAGAACGTTCCACTGCCTCATTTGCATTCTCTTTCACTACTCCGTGAAACGCATTATATAAACGATTAAACTGTAACGGCTTCACTCGATTCGCCATTTTCTCCACTTTTCTCGCTGGTAATGGAATTAAGTTCGGATAGCTGTACATGAAGCTCACCCACTGCCTATCCGCTACGACTTGAATAATATCACCTGTTAATAAAATACCTTTCCCATCATTTCCTTCTTCCCAATGTAATACAGAACCGCCGCTAAAATGTCCTCCAAGACGATGAATAGTAATTCCATCCGCTAATTGTAAAGACTCGCCAGACCAGTAAATAATACGACTACTCGCGCGTACTACCCATTCCTTATCGTCTTCATGTATATAAATTGGTACATCCAACGTTTCTGCCCATTCGATTTGCGTTGAATAATAATGAGGATGAGACAGTGCAATCGCATCTAACCCGCCCCACTCTTTTATCTGCTCAATTGTCGTTTCATCTAAATAAGTAATACAATCCCATAATAAACGATAGGCATCCGTTTTTATGACAAATGCCGTTTGACCGATCGCAAATTTCGGTTTTGTCGTAATGCTATAAAGTCCATACTCTTCTTCTATCACTTCATTTTTATATGTATCACTCGTTCGCAAGTTTTCTAGAGTCGTCCAAGACTGCCCTTTCGGATTCACATATTGTCTCTCCTCATCACAAATAACACAACTTACCGGTTCTTCTACACTCGCTGCATACTGTACGCCACACGTTGTACAAACGAAATTTTTCATCATAATTCCCCCTACCCCGATATTTTTATGAAACTGATTTTTGTTGATACTGATCTAATTTTTTATTTTCAATTAATAAACCAATTAGACTGAGTAAATAGACAACTGTAACTGACAATGGAATGACAGTAAATCCATTGTCTGCAAAAAGAATCCCGCAAGCTGACGTTACGAATACAGTCCCTACTGCCAATAAACCATAACTTGTACTTTCATAAATCCATACGTACGGTACGAAATGAACTCCTATTAACATTGCTACTACAAAAGGTAGCCACTCTGGAAATTGAAAATAGGCAAGTAATACAAACGGAATATTTAATACATTTATCCCGCCAATTAATCCAGCTAAAGTCCCTAGCGGATTTCCTTTCGCAAACATATCAATTTTCAATATAGCAGCTATCATTAAGCCGAAAGGAAATACACAACCCATACCAATTAAATACACCCATACAACTTGCTTTTCTGAAAGAAGAACACCCGTTATACTTGCTACAATCCAAAATAAAATACCAGCTATTATAACTGGAAATCCTCTTTTCGTTCTTTGTGCTAAATCTCTTTTTGCTTCTGAAATGTTCATTTCACTACCTCCCCAAAACTATTTGTACTATAAAGCCGGCTTAATTTCGCCCATCCAATAACGCCAAGCTAGTAAATAATCTTCTAAATCTTTCGGGTGGTGTCTCAAACATGTATCTATACGCAAATATAATCCTATGACTATTTCGTCGTACAAATCCCGCTCTTTTTTCTGAAATACACATTGTTTCATCACATAATTAATCGTTTCTTTCGTTAAATCTTCAGGAGTTGAACAGAACGCATAAATTAAGTCATGCAAAGGATCTCCGAGAACTGGTAACGGATCAATTACTCCATGTAACTTATTCTGCCGGAATATAAAATTATGAAATCCGCAATCACCATGTATTAAAAATGGCTGATTTACTCCGGCATCCCTATTTGCTAGTTTAAGAACTTTTCTATACTCTTCCTCACTTATGTAACGTTTTACATTTTCATAAGCTGTCTTCACATTTCCCGTTAAAAATTCATTCCAAGATTGAACCGGACTTTCTTTCCATCCCCAGCCATCTGCCTCCGGAACAATTTTATACTTATTGATCACTTCTTTTACAAGTGTACGAAGCGTACTTCTTTTATATCCTTGTTCGCACGAAGTATTACCTTCAAGGAAAGAATATACGAAATATGTATGGAAAGGTTCCTTATACAAAAGCTTTGAAAATAAAGTATTCCCCCCATAAAACGAGAGAAAATTAGCTTCTTCACGTATTACGTCCGGTTCATTCAGCTTTACTACATATTTTTCATCCAACAAATACACAGTACTTGTCGTTCCTCCGTTCAACGCTTTTATGCTATTTGGATCATGTGAAATAACTTTCTCCTTAACGAGTTGTGTAGCAATTATTGAAATGTCCATTCCCTCATCCTTTAATTCCGAAGATTCCCTTAATTTAAAAGACAACTTTACTATTATTTGACAAACAAATAGGAAACCCCTTCCAAAATCTTAATATAACAAAAATTCATTTACTTATATATTTCAAAAATAGGGAGATAATAACAATAACGCTACATACATATAGGAGGTCACTATGAAACCTGAATTTTTAAAAGCGGTACATGATGCTATTGGAAATGTTGAGCACATTCATATAGAAGAAAGCGGCGCTGATAGCTTACTTATCCATCATGATGATGCACAGCAGTTACAGCAAGTCGCTAAAACGTTAGAAAACAACAATTTCCGCTCTGCTTTAAGAACAACTGGAGACGCTTCGTATATTGAAGTGTTGAACAGATAATGAAAGTCCGGATGTATTCCGGGCTTTCTTTTTTATATCGAAACTTCAAACTCTTTCACATACACCGCTGTTCCAGCAATATCTATTTTTAACTTCTCATTTTCTACATCTTTCGTTACATATACCGTTACACGACCATCTTTATTCATTTCCTGTCCTTGTTCAACGATTAATTCCATTTCATGATCGAAATCTTTCTTCAAATACGTCGCATAGTACGCTCCCATTACACCAGAAGCTGTTCCTGTCACTGGATCTTCTATTGTTCCAGAATAAGGTGATGAAAAATGACGACCGTGCATTTTTGCTTCTGCATTATATGTTTCTATGCAAAGCGGATGAATAGAGGCATTCGGTATTTCTTTTAACACACATGGAAATTCATTATTATTAGGTTTCATTTTCTCACATGCTTCTAGATTTTTAACAGGTACAATTACAGTCCAAATACCAGTACTTCCATAGACAATTGGTAATTTTCCATCTAAATCATTTACTTCAAGACCAATACTATGTGCTAATGCCTCTTGAGAACCTGTAAAACCTTGAAACTGGGGTGTTGCTTGTCTCATTTTAATAACTGTCTCTCCACTTTCATTCGCACCTATATGTATCGGTAAAATCCCTGCCTTCGTTTCAATTGTTAAATTATGATTCCCTTCTAATAATCCCCTTTCATGAAGTGCATATATAGTCCCTATTGTCGCATGACCACATAAATCCATTTCATGACCGGGAGTAAAATAGCGAATTTTTATATCTGCTACTTCTGAACAAAGAACGAAAGACGTTTCGTTAAACCCAACTTTTTCAGCAATACGCTGCATCTCCCCTTCTGTTAATCCATCCGCTTCTAATACAACACCTGCTGGATTTCCCATATTCGGTTTATTCGTGAATGCGTCATAATGAAATACGTTTATAGTCTTCATTTTCTTTTCTCCTAACTTTCTTTAAAATTTTTATAATAAAGCTCTAGCTCCGTTTTCACCGAACAATGATTTCTCCAAAATACCTTCTGCATCTTTTCATTTGAAGTATGTGTGCTTCCGATATAATAAGTAGCGCCCATTTCTTTTAATATATGTAAAGATTGAAGATGCAGTTGAGAAGAGATTCCTTTCCCTCGATAATGAGGCATTACCCCAAAGTAAAATAATCGTCCTTCACTTTCTGTTCCATGCTCTATATGCGGTATGGACAAACCAATTGGCTCATTTTTATCATAAAAAACAATGCATGACTTCTCCCAACCTTTACCTAACTCTGTTTGCACTGAATAAAAATGCTCATCAATAGTTAAATTGGAAGTTTGATTTCCTGAATTCAACATACACTGCTCCCAAATGCGTTTAAATTCTTTTTCTGATAATCTTTCTTCTATTGAACGGTATGTAAATTGTTTTTCAAGCGCCTCTACATCGTCTAACTCCCTACACACTTCTATCTTTGCTGCATGTAAAGAAAAATCCGCATCAAGTAACACTCTCGCATTTGAGTTATAACTACTAAACCTTTTATTTAATACAATACTCGCTCTTTTTAACTCCCAGTTAAAACAAATTTCTTCAAATCTACTTATCTTTTCTTTATAAGTTTGTACGTTATAAAAGGCATCTTCTTCTATCTCTTCAATCGTTACTGCATTTGGTAAACCATTTAATACTTTATTCGAAGGACCAAATAAACTTTGAACAACTGTAAGATCGTACTTCACCACTTTAATTCTCCTATCCCAGGCTCAATAAACTTCCCTGAAACATCCTCATTTGAATCAATTACCCAATCATATATATTTTTTGCTCCTTCTGCCGGAGTCATATTCGCATCAAAGGCACCAATGTCAGTCTTTAATTTTCCAGGGTGAATGGCAGTTACACGAATTCCTTTATTCTCAAACTCTTGTTGTAAGCAGAGCGTTAACATATTTTGTGCAGCTTTAGCAATTCGATAGGAATAGGAGAACTGACCTTGTGGAAACTCTTTGTTCGCCATTTTATGTAATGATCCTAATCGAGAGGACACATTTATTATTCTCGGATGATCCGATTTAACTAAAGCTACATATGTACCTTTTACAGCTCGAATTACACCTAAACAATGAATATTAAATAAGTCCGTTAACTCTTCTGAATTCGTATGTAAAACCTCAGTCTCCTTTCCAGTAATGCCAGCGTTATTTATAACTAGATCCAAATACTCTGTATATTCTTCGAGCTGGTTCTTAATTTGCTCCGTACTCTCCTCAATCGATAAGTCTGCCAATATAGGAAAACATCTACTACTAAACATTTGCTTCAATTGTGTTACCGCAGCCTCAGTTCTAACTAACGGATAAACAATATGCCCATTTTCATGAAATACTTTCACTAACTGTAACCCTAATCCGCGATTTCCACCTGTAATAAACACTCTCATATATCCATCTCCTTATTTTTAAAATAAATAAGAAAATCCATCCACTTCCCATTCTCTAAAGAAAACGCCTTTCTCTTGCATTCAAAAGAAAAACCCGCTCTTTCCGCGAGACGAACGGATGGCTCATTACCAACACGTATATGTAATTCAATTCTATGAAAATGAAGACGATTAAAAAATAACGATAATGCAGCTTTCACACTTTCAACACCGTACCCATTTTTCCAGTGTTGATTATGTATGGCATACCCCATCATCGCCCAATGATAGTCCATACGTAAAATTTTTATAAGCTCTAGCTTTCCAATATTAGCTCCGCCTTCTTTACGAAAAATACCTAATACATACATCTCATCTCGATGTGCTGCTTCATCAAACCCTCTAATCCATTCCGTGAACCATTCTTTCGTTGATGATGCCATAACTTGATAGCCATCGTCATATTTATACTGCGATGGTAGCCTCTTATGAAATCCATCGAACCAACTTTCATAATCATCATTTTGAAACGGACGAATCATAAGTCTCTCTGTCTCTATTTGTAATGGCGGCAACTTCATTTATATCTCTTCCTTTAATTAATGATTGAATATTCTTTATTATCTTACACAAAATACAAAATCTAGTAAATTATTATGTTCTAAACAAAAAATCCAGTTATGCTTTATACATAACTGGATTCCTCATCATCTAATCGCTTTTTATTTTACAAGTACAACTTCTCTTAATTCCCTCTTCAGCACTTTCCCTAAAGCGTTTTTCGGTAATTCTTTCATAAATACAACTTCTGGTATTTTATAACTTGCCAGTTTTTCTTTACAATGCTTTATAATTTCTTCTTCCGTTAAAGGCGTTTGCATATCTTTTACAATATACGCTGTCGGAACCTCACCCCAAAAGTCATCTGAAACTCCAACTACTGCAACTTCTAAAACACCGTGTATTTCATGAATAACATCTTCTACTTGATCTGGATATACGTTGTCACCACCGCGTATGATAACATCTTTATATCTTCCCATAATATGCAGGAATCCGTCGTTATCTATCATGCCAGCATCGCCCATGTTAAACCAACTATCTTTTACTACCTTCTTTGTCGCCTTTTCATTATTCCAATACCCTTTAAACATGTATGGACTTCTTACATGAATTTCTCCGACTTCATTTGTTGTTAGTTCATCACCTGTTTCTGGATGAACAATTTTTAATTCTACATGTTTAAGAGTTTTTCCTACAGAAGACATCTTTTCTTTTCCCATCATTGGATGCCATGAAGTTACAACCCAACCTTCTGTACTCCCATAGCCTTGCACCATATATATCCCTTTTTCCATATATTTTTGAATAAGTGTTTCTGGTACTTTTGTACCACCGCTTTGTGCTACTTTAAAAGTTGAAATGTTTCGTTCCTTTTTATTAAGCTCCTCAAGCATGTAGCTATAAACAGCTGGGAACGCAAGCATCGTCGTAATTTTCTCTTCTTCAATCTTATCCCAAATGAGATTAGAATTCGAATCAGCTAAGAAAATCATCGTAACGCCATGATAAATGCAATTTAAAATAGAAAGCACGCCACTCATATGGAACAATGGATGCACGGATAAAAAGCGTTCACCTGCTGGAAATTCTCTTTGGCCCGCAATCTCAGCAAAATAATGATGTAAGTTTTTATGTCCAATTACACATGCTTTTGCCTGCCCAGTCGTTCCTGAAGTAAATAAGTAAATCGCATCATCCTCTTCATGAACTTCTACATTCGGTTCTGTACTTGGCTGTTCTTGCAATGTTAATTCAAATGAACCAAAACCTTCTTCTGTCGTTTCAATTACATATGGAATTTCTTTAACAGCATCAATCTTTAATAAAACTTCATTAAATTTTTCATCAATAACTAACACTTTTAATTTTGCTTCTTTTACAATCGTTTCTAATTCATAAGCAGTAAGCTGATGATTTAGCGGAATAAATACAGCTCCAATTTTTAAACTTGCCATCATAACGCTTGGAAACGGATGATTATTTTTGCATAGTATTCCAATACGGTCTCCTCTTTGTACACCGTTATGTAACAAATAGTGTGCAAGCTGATTTACTCGTTCATTATACTGCTGAAACGAATACCTTTTCTCTCCCCCTACAAGCGCTTCCAAATTTGGTGATTGCATTGCTCTTTTTTGTAATAATTTTTGCATCGTTCTCAAGTAAAACTCCCCTTTATATATATTAGGTTTTTTATTTTACCAGATTAACTATTAATTTACTAAAGATTACACTTAGTGAATATAAAATTCATAAAAATAGCCATCTACTTAACAAGTAAATGGCTATTTCCTCTTATATATTCGAATACTGCTTATTCATCACATATCGTACATACTCAGGTGCACTTTTATCAATCTCTTCATCACTTAGTTTATATTCTGCACCATATAAATAAAACGAAGGTATAAATTTCATGTCTGTATATAAGCACGTAGCTTGAAATGGTTTCGTCAACTCATCCATCGTAATTCCGCTATTTTCATAGTCTTTTTCTAATCCACCGATAGAAATAGCTAGACCAAATTCTTTCCCTTTCACTTTATCTCCTTTTGATCCGTACGCAAATCCATATGTTAATACATCGTCAAACCATTTTTTTAATAATGGTGGTGTGCTGTACCAATAGAGCGGAAATTGAAATATATATCTGTCATGTTCTACTAATAGTTTTTGCTCTTCCTCAATATTAAACTCCCAATTCGGTGCCACTTTATATAATTCATGCACCGTAATTTCATCTGAATGTTTCTCAAGTTCTTCAATCCATCTTTTATTAATTTTTGATTTTTCAATATGAGGGTGTGCTACAATTACAAGTGTTTTCATCATCTTCCATCCCCTTTATAAATTATTCAATCCTTTACGTATTAGTATGAATGAGTCACATATAATTGAAAAGTACGTACTTTAAAGTGCTATAGGAACCTTAAAGTACCTGTGGAGGTGTTATATGAATCAAAATGATGACTGCCCAATTGCAACGACACTCGATGTTATCGGCGGAAAATGGAAAGTTTATATTTTATGTGTTTTGATGGATGGAAAAATGCGAACAAATGAAATTAAACGAGAAATTCCAAACCTTACACAAAAAGTTCTTACACAACAACTTAGGCAACTTGAAGCTGATGGGATTATCCATCGTACTGTATATCAAGAAGTACCACCAAAGGTTGAGTACACACTAAGTGAGCACGGAAAATCTTTAATGAAAATTATGAATGAACTATTTGAATGGGGAAAAGGTCATCAGATCAAAAGATTACATGACTAAAAGAACATTACCGTCTTTATTAAATCTTCTACATTCATATTAGTAGTTCAATATTTCTACTGAAATTTTATATTAGAGGGACTCCAACAACTCGTAATTTAGAACCCCAAATCTTTCAGAAGTAAAAAACAATAACATTCATCTATAAATACTCTTTATAACAAAAGTATCCTATACTTTTTACCTGATATTTAATTCAGACACTTTTATTGATCATCGCTAATCTTTTAAAATATCCCCCTATGGATGTATCCTTTTGCGAATTATAGCAACAACAAATAAAAATTACCGGTATAATAATCTGAAGGGGAATGTGCACAAATATCGAGGCTTTCTTCAATCCTAGTTCTACATGCTCCATATAATTAGCCGTAATCATAGGCGATAAAGGGACTCCACTCGTGTGCGAATTCAAGAAAACCTAAACCACCTATCCCCTAAAGAATTTAGGGAATAGATGGTTTAGGTTTTTTGATATGTGTCCTGTTTTCGGGATTCACTTCATATAAAGTAACATCTTTAATAATGATTATTTTAATACTACTCTTTGTCTTAACTGTCACCCTAGTAACTGGGCGATGGAGTTTCTTTTTTTGGGAGCTTACTGCCTAGTTTTATAAGTCGGATAACAACTTCCATCGCTTTTTTAAAATTACTACAGTAGACAAAACACTTTGCAAAGAGTGCCTGTACACGGCGTTTTTTTACATATATTTACCAAATGGCGTTTTTATTAAAAAACTTCTCACATTTAAATTGGACAAGCATATTTTATTATATAGGGAATCCCTACTCATAGAAAACTACCTTTCTAATCTAAGAGCACGCATATATGTGTGCTCTTAGACTGTTTACAATGAAATAAAGAATTTATTAATTCACTATCGGAAAAGTACCCATAATAACATCTTTATATTTATCTATTGTTTTTTGATTTTTATAAAACTATATTATTTTGGAGTTGGTTAATACGTTACAAAAAACTGACCGTGTAACCATTATGGTCCCTCCATTTTCACAAGTGTTTGTTACATTTTACTCATCATCAGGAGAACTTCTTTCATCAAAAGTCTTATCTAATACCTCTCCACATCCTGTATCAATGTATGCACTTAATGAAATTGAAAGCGAATTATTTGAAGTCGAGTTAAAACCACTACTACTTCAATAAAACTACGAATAGCGGAAAGACCTTTACAACTCCCACATGGAACTATAGCAGTAGCATTTTTAGCAAAAATAGCACAAGCAGAAGAAGCTGCAGCCTTTAATGCAAACGCCATTACATATCAATGCTACCCAATGGCTACTGCAGCAGACACGCTATATAGCTTTAACTACACACTTACTATGTAGACTTCTCATAGGAACTTCATTTTAGTTTCCAAGGAAACTAAAATGAAGTATAATTATATATGTACAATAGATAGCATTTATAAATCTATTTACAATTTTTCACATTATCTCTTAAACAATTAAATAGATGGAGGGCATGATATGGACAATTATTATGATGTAGCGGTAGTTGGTGGTGGTCCAGTTGGACTTATGGCAGCATGTGAATTAGCTATCCAAGGCGTAAAAGTTGTTGTTTTAGAGAGAAGATTAGACCGGGTACGAAATTCTAGAGCACTCACACTACACCCCCGCTCCTTAGAATTGATGGCTATGAGAGGTATTGCAGATCGATTTTTATCTAGAGGAAAGAAATTAAATACAAGTCATTTTGCTGCCTTAGATACAAGATTAAACTTTAAAAATTTAAATACTGATTTTCCATATACACTTTTTATTCCCCAATCTATTACAGAAGAAATATTAGAAGAACGTGCATTAGAATTAGGTGTAGACATTAAACGTGGGCATACTCTAAAAGACTTAAAACAGTATGAAACATTCGTACAACTAGAAATAGAACAAAGAGACACAATATATAAAATAGAAGTTCCATATGTAATAGGAGCTGACGGAGCAAGAAGTGTAGTTCGTGAATTATCAAATATACCGTTTAATGGAACAAACACAACAACTACTGCTATATTAGGTGATGTTATTTTAGAAGATATACCAGATACTCCATTTTTATCTACTTCTAATATAAATGGGATATTAATGATGGTACCTATTACAACTGATGTATTTCGTTTTGCAATTGTTGATCCTAAGAATCAGACAATACCTGTTCATGTAGCTGTTACAGAAAAGGAATTTATAGATAGTATTTATAGTATTACAGGTGAATACATTCAAATTAAGAGCACAATATGGCTTTCTCGTTTTGGCAATGCAACCAAACTAGCAAATGCTTATCAACATAAGCGTGTATTCTTAGCAGGCGATGCAGCACATATTCATTTCCCTGCTGGAGGACAAGGCTTGAATGTAGGTCTACAAGATGCTTTTAATATAGGATGGAAATTAGGACTCGCAATAAAACAAAAAAAATATGAAAGTCTATTAAAAAGTTATCATATTGAACGACATGCTGTGGGAAAACAATTTTTCAAAGAAGTACAAGCGCAAGAACAATTAATGATAAACTTTTCAAACGCAGGAATGGAATTAAGGGCGTTATTTTCGCACTTACTTACATACCCCGAGATAAATAACGATTTATCTGAAAGAGTAAGTGGTTTAGGGGTTAGGTATTCGTCGATGCACGATACAGAAAGGCATCCATTAATAGGAAAAAGATGTACAAATCTCACTATTTCTTCTCTAAATAAGAAAATTTATAAACTCTTTGAATTAATGCAGGATGGTAAATTTATCTTATTAATACACCCTTCTTATATAGATAAGATAAATAAAATAAATATTGATTCACACATAAAGGTGATAGTAGGAGAAATACAAGATTCCAAGTTGAAAAATATAGATACCGTTTTGATTCGACCGGATGGTCACATAGCCGACATTGAGTATAACAAGGTAGATAACTGCGAATAGTCCAGAAAAATGATTATCCATTGTATTAGTGATACAAGATAAATTCACTTTTATAAAACGAAAAGAATCCTATTTATTTAGGACTCTCTTCGTTTTGCCCATCTCACTATTTATAAAAACATATCTACAAGGGAAGAAACACTACATTTACAGTTAACTATAAAATCCCGTTCCAAAGGACTACCCAAAACTCCCCACCTACATACTCTCATGATCAAAAATATTTGTCTCTATTTCATATAAAGTATGATAAGCATCCATAAAGATAAAGAACAAAGGATAGCAAGCACTATACGAGTAGATAGTACCCTTACTTCAAAATCGGTTTTCTTGGATGGTTCAGGATATGCAATTACATAAATCCCTTTTAATAGTGCAAGCCATGCAATAAGTGTAATGAGTCCCTGCCAATTAAGTGTCCAAACATTATGTAGGATAACAGTACCTAACCCGAGGAAAATTGATAGAAAGCCATACATAATTCCAAATCCTCTGTCTTCTACCACTAATTTTTTCAGTTCACGTAGTATAGATGGTCGCACAAAAAGTATCCCTGAGATGATAACCGTTATCCAACCCCAAAAAAATCCTAAAAAAAGGCTTACCTCCATTATTACTCCACTCCTTTCAATTACATTTATATTTCAGTTATTTTCCCTTTAGTATTAAATCTATAGATAAAAAACTAAAAATGTAACTTTGGAGTAAAGTCGTACTCTTTATAAAATATTTCATGTGCACATAAATAACCCTTCACCTTACTAATTTTAATAAAATAATATTAAATTTAACAAGGTGAAGATTATACAATATTATTAAATAAATAAATAAATAAAATAATCTAATTAAGAAGTATAACAAATTAATAACCAGTCTACATACAACTTATGTTAGTAAGAAAATCACATACACTTATACATATTACTTTTGTATAAAATCTTAAAAATTGCAGTCACAGAATTACTTTAGCATCCTCCTCTTAATCTCTAAACAATCAGCATTTAAACTAAACATGCTAATATTGATTTTGTACGCTTATCCGTTACTTCATAATAAATTTCTAATCCTTTCCGAGTACCTGTAACGACTTTAGTAGCTTTTAGTTTAGATAAATGTTGACTAATTGTACTTTGAGGCATTTGTAATGTTTCATACATTGTCGTTACGTTAATAGGACCTTTTGCAAGCATTATTTTTACTAATGATAAACGCACAGGATGTGCTAATACCTTCAATACTTCAGTGATTTCTTCATACATTTCTTTCATATTTTTTCTCCCCTTTTATATAAATATTAACGATATCCATATATATAATTCGAAAGGATATACGATTTTGTGTCCGTCATTTTAAAAAAACATTAAAAAATCTCTTCAGAGTGAAAGAATCCTCCCTTTTCTATAGATTTTTCTTTCACTCTATATTATGTGATAGGAACTTTCTTTACTGAGACCCTCTTCCATTGTTCTCTTGCTGGTGCCCATTATTTCCTTGCGATCCTCTTCCATTGTTCTCTTGCTGATATCCACTATTCCCTTGGGACCCTCTTCCGTTGTTCCCTTGCTGATTTCCATTATTCCCTTGAGACCCTCTTCCGTTGTTCTCTTGCTGATGGCCACTATTTTCTTGCGATCCCCTTCCTTTGTTCCCTTGCTGATTTCCATTATTTCCTTGGGACCCTCTTCCGTTGTTCTCTTGCTGATGGCCATTATTTCCTTGGGACCCTCTTCCGTTGTTCTCTTGCTGATGGCCACTATTTTCTTGCGATCCTCTTCCGTTGCTATCCTGCTGATGTCCACTATTCCCTTGCGATCCTCTTCCGTTGTTCCCTTGCTGGTACCCATTATTCCCTTGAGACCCTCTTCCGTTGTTCCCTTGCTGATGTCCACTATTTTCTTGCGATCCGCTTCCGTTGTTATCCTGCTGATGTCCACTATTCCCTTGCGATCCTCTTCCATTGTTCTCTTGCTGATTTCTATTCTTTTCTTTTATTTGCTCCGATTGTTGTTCCTTAGATTGCTTTTGTTCTATATACTCTTTCTTCTCGTTGCTTTCTTCTTTTACAGGAGATGCGTCCGATGATGCATCAGAAGACGACTTTTGTTGCTCTTGATTAGACGGCGTTTCAGATGGAGTAAGCGATTTTTTCTTCTCATTCTCTTGTTTTATATAAACGCCCGTTCCAACTCCTTCTTTCTTGGCATCCTCCCGTATTTGCATCGTACTGCTTTGATATTCGACTGTAACATGTTTTATCTCATATTCTTTCTTTAATTCCTGCATAGCCTTTTCCAACTGTGGTTCTAGCGACTTGTCCTTTGCAACAGCTGTTAGCATGACTTGCTTATCATTGGTTAAGTACTTATCCTCTTGACTTTGCTTTATAATAGTCCGTATTACGTCTTGCAATTGTTTATTTTCCCATTGCTTCAATTCTTTTAAAATACGCCTTCCATCATCATTACACGCTTGCAAATCTATAACGCGAAGGTCCTTCGTTACGCTCACCTCTAAACTTGGATTTATGTCAACTGAGACGTAAGCAAATACTTTTTCTTCCGGTTGGTTGTAGAAAAATAACAGCGCACATAGAAAACAAACAACAAGTAATGATGCTGGCTTTAAGAAATAAGGGATTGAAAAACGCGATGCTTTTTGTTCTTGCTCATCAAATGAAATTTCCTCTCCAATCATGCAAGAATCCCCTTTTCTTTTACACGTAATAAACTCTCCATTTGGTGTTAAAACAACTACGCTATGTTGTTTTATATCCATCACAATTCCTTTATTCATCATGCTTCCCTCCCCTTATATAATCAAGAATGTATGTATAGTTGTTTGCGAAGATAATACACATTGCAATGATATATTTTCTATGCCGTTCCAACGTTTTACGACTTACCCTAACACGCGGTTCAATATGTTTAAGCGGTAACTTTTTCTTTCGGAACAGCTCCTCCATCATTTCCTCTTCTTTTATAATAATCTTCACAATTTCTATTAAATGCTCACGCGTGTCACGATGCTTAGGAGATTCTTTCGCAAGCTCTGAAAATGTGATTTTAAACTCAGCTAACACACTTTGAAAATGAAGAATTTCCTCCTTACGATTACTATTCTCTATTTCCTTCATATACTCCGTAAGCGATACTTGCATTTCTAACATTTCCTCTTGCTCATCTTCTTTTAAAAAGACACGATTATGTTTAGACTCCTTGCGTATATAGTCAATTACATCTCTTTTTATAAGAAGATCAGCAAACGCTAGAAAAGATTTTCCTTTTTTATATGAATACTGTTCAATTGCTTCGTTAAACGCAAACAGTCCAATACTATATTCATCATCCTGTTCTGTAATATATCGGTGGCAGACAGACGAGATTGATTTTCTAATAAACGGCTGATACTGTACGATAAAGGCTTCCTTATCTTCTCCGTTGTTTTGTATGTTACATACGATATCTTCTATTTTTGGTTTTCTTAAGATCTTCATTACTAAACTCAACACTTGTAATCTCCCAGCCTCCTTCAAATAGAAAAATGGTCACTAAACAAGTGACCATTTAACCAGATTTTCTTCGTACTTTTCTTTGGGCTTGTCTTCTTGCTATTAGTTATATTTTTCGAATTTAACTTTTTCCACCTTTTTCTTAATGATTTTCCTTTTCTCTCGGCACTAAAGTTAAATTTGTATTTTAATGTACTTTCTTATTTTCTTCCTCTTATTTTCTTCCTCTTGTTTCTCTTGCTCTTTTTCTATTTTATCTGCAATCCTTAAATAACTCTTCTCTATATCATTGGTAATTTCAACCTTTTATTTCAGATTCCTAAATTTATCTAGCAATTTTATTACTGCTTCAATGTTGTTTCATGACCATTTTTCTTCACTATATATATTCGGAGGAATACATAGTTTTATGGGGGTCAAAAAATATTTTTTATAAAAAATAGATATTTATTTTAAAAATAAAAACCATTAATTTGAAGAAGAGCAAATCAAATTGATGGTTATTTGTAGTATCTATTAAATTAAGTTGTGCCCTATTATATATAAGAAAATCAGCTGTTCACACTATTTCCTGCCGATTTTCTCCAACGTTACCTTTCTTGATTATCATAATATGTCTTATCTGCATATTTTTGATCATTTCCTTTTATATAAGCTAATATTACTTTTGGATTTTTAAATAAGTCCCAGTCTCCATATGTATCAAATCTTCTGCATGAAGTTATCATTCCATTTTTAATGGTACCGAATTTCTTATTATTTCGCTTTCCCCATTCTTTTAATCGTTTAGCAAAATCTGCATCTTCTGCCATAAGCATGTTTTCATTAAATCCGTTAATTGCCATAAAATCTTTTTTATAGCACAAAAAAATCCCTACAGATATAGCTCCATACTTAAAAAGTAAGGGGATTATTATTAACATTGCAGAAAAGAATATTCCTAAAGATATTCTTTCAAACTTCCCATTCACCCCACCACCAATGTATTTACCTGAAGATAAATATTTATCTACATTAGACAACACGGACTCTGTCATTATAGTATCAGCGTCTATAGTAACGATTATTTCTCCACTAGCTATTTCTGCCCCTGCATTTCGGATTTTAGATAAGTTTTTATCGTTATTTTTCAATGTAATACAATTATAAGATTTTGCTATTTCCTCTGTTTTATCTTTGCAACGATTTAAAACAACTATAACTTCCGTTTGCTCTTTATATGCCTCTGATGCCTTTGCAATTGAATCTAAACATTTTCTAATGTACTTTTCTTCATTCGCTCCTAATATAAGCAAACTAATTAATTCAATTGTAATAATAAAATCGAATCTATTTGGAAGACCCATATAAGTTCAAATTATAGCCATGATGGGTATAGCAAGAAGATCAAAACTATCTACCTTCTTAGGGATAAGCTGCCTAATGATCAATATAATAACGACTACAAGAATAATAATAAAAACTTTATTCATGCGATCAATCCCTCTTTTTTCCTTTTAAGTAATACTTAATAAGCTGATTTACTTTTTCTTCTGAATATGATTCTGGTGTTTGAAGGACATGAATTACTAGCCCATCGATAAATCCGTACAGTATCTCCAATTCAAACTCTCTATTATAGCCTGGTTTGACGTAGCCTAGTTCCTCCATTACATCTAGGATCATTCCCATAAGATACCTCGTATGGTCATCCATTTTCTTCCGAAGTTCAATAAGCTCTGGGGAACTAAAGGATACACCCAGAAATGTAATCCAAACCTTTCCTTCCAACATTTCTTCTTTATTAATAGGAATAATAAACTTCATTAATCTTCTAAGTGCTTCTTCTTTCGTTCCTTTAAATTCATTTGTACGAGTATTTGCTCGTTCTTTCATTCGATTCAACACTAAATTCATCGCATAATGAATTAATTCATTTTTAGACGAAAAATGATGCTGAACAAGCCCGACCGAAATATTTGCTTCATCAGCGATTTGCTGTATGGAAGCTTTATCAATGCCTTTTTCTAATATTACACGCCAAGTAGCAGTGGCGATTTGATTCTTTCTTTGTATTTGATCAACTATTTTAGGCATTCATCTCCCTCCTTTTTTATAATATGATCATATTATAAAAAAAGTACTTAAAACAATATAAGCATATTGCTTTAGGTTTTATAGTGCTATCAAGCAATACAAAATAAAATTCCCTTAAAATAAAAAAATACGACATTCCTGCCGTACCATTAAAAAAGACCTTCAATTTTTTAGATACGCCTACTGTCGACGTTCAAAAGCAAGACGTACTGCAAGCCCCGTTAAAACACTTGCCATAAGCCAACGCTGCACTCGTAGCCACGTTGGGCGTGTGCCAAACCATTTCGCAATCCGACTTGCTGTCAACACAATTAGGAGGTTGACTATAAAACTAACAGTGATTTGCGTAAGACCCAAAACTGCACCTTGTAGAAGCAACGATCCCTTCTCAGGATCTTCAAATTGAGGTAGAAGTGATACATACAAAATAGCAATCTTTGGATTCAGAAGATTGGTCATGAGTCCCATCAAAAATAATTTCCGTGGCGGCTCATTAGAAATCGTACTAGGCTCCATAATAGATGTAGCACCAGGTTTAATCGAATTCCAAGCTAGCCAGAGCAAGTAAGCGGCACCTGCCCATTTGACTGCTTCATAGACAGCGGGAACGGCAAGGAAAAGAACTGTAAGTCCGAACATTGTTGCGATTATATAGATTACGAAACCAAGCATGATGCCCAATAAAGAAATAAATCCTGCCATACGTCCCTGCGTAATGGAACGGGAAATGAGATAAATCATATTAGGCCCCGGTGAACAAACCATGCTAAGCGAAACAATTGCAAAAGCTATCAAAGTACTCAAGTTGACCATAAACCTTCCCCCTTTATCTTACATAAAATTTCCTATTGTACATTTTATCATGAGTGAGGAGAGAAAAGATTAATATAAGCCGATGTAGCTAAGGAATATTATCGGGTTAAATGTATTGTAATCACATACTTCTCATTCTCTTAAGTAAGGATTAAAAGTAACCGATCCATAGTGATAATCCAATAACAACTAACAAAGCAAAACAAAATGTGATATTTCGAATCCACTTTTGTATATCATCAAAATACCGGTCTATAAATTTAGCATGGATATAAACCATAAGAAATAGCACAAAGAAAGTAAAGGAACCCAATTTATCATTAAATTTTTCATTAGTAAATGTGCTTACATGAAGGAATAGAAAAACAAACGTTACTATAAATAGCTCAAATAGTCTTTTTTTATTCACTCCACCACCACCTCACAATAATTTCCTTTTATTCCATTTTATCAGAACATAATGTGTAGTAGCTTATGAATATTATATTCATGTCAAAAAGGCCAACAATTCAAGATTGTTAGCCTTTACATTCCTTAATGCGGCCTTTTAAAATTTAACAAGCGAATAGATTCTTACTCCCAGACCATATACTCCTTTTCAAATAACAAAAAGACCAATAAATAAGTGACCATTCCTAAATTGATTTTCATGTCTGGATACCTAACCATTTTCGTCATTAATTTTCCTCTTCAATTTAAGATGATTTTTTCCACTCTATTAAAAATTTCCCACCATGTTCTTCTGTTTTAATTTTCACTTTATATCTATCGTCCTTAGGCACTTTAAGGCTTTTATCATCTTTACCATTATTAAATTCTAATATCGTATTATCATTTGAATCCACAATATAAGCAACTACAGTTCCTTTCTTTGTTGTTTCATCAAAAGAAAACACCCAATTCTCTCCTTTTTTGACTTCCATATCACGACTTGCGGAACCAGTAAACTCTCTATAATCTCCTAATATTCTATTTGAAGAACTTTTTACTTTTCCACCAACAACTTTTCCTTCTCTAGAAGAACATCCACTGACAATTAATAAACAACAAGCTAATAACATTATACCCTTTAATATTTTCAATATTAACTCTTCCTTTACTAAAAAAATAAATCATACTAAAATGGCTATACTTGACTGGAAATATATCGAAATCAATAAACAATTATAGTTATAATTTATCTTTTTACTTCCTAACAACCGGAATCCACATTTCACCAAATACTAAACCGTTTCTTTCCCCCATCTCAACCGTTGTATTTGGCCCACCGACATAAGCAAAATCTGTTGCTTCTCGTAAGGCCTGACCGAAGGCGATGCCAGTAAGCTTATTACTTAACTCTTCAGCTGTTTTGTCTTCCCCTTTCACTACTAAGTATTCTCCCTTCGGAAACTGAATCACTCTAGATGCTTCTTCTATTTGCGCTTCTGTCATGACACCAGCATAATACATCATCTTATTATTCACCGCTTCGCTCACAGCAAAAATGTATTCGTTTGTAGCTAAAGCTTTTAAAGTATCTAGCCTTCCATCTTCTTTAACAGCCGACCAAAAGTCTTCCTTTTCTTTATTTATTCCAGCAAAGTCTGTATAGTCACTCTTAATTTCAGTTCCAATACCTAACACAATAAAGCTATCTTTTTCTTCAATCGTATAATTTTTCATATTCAATACCTTCCTTTTTTTAAAATGAATCAAATGATTTATCTTTTCATCTGATAAGTTTATAATATCTTTAAATCATGTCAAAAAATGATACTGTTTAGGAGACTCCCATGAAAAAAGTTGAACGGATTAATACAATTATGCGGTATATCAACAATCGCTCCCACTTTACGATTACTGAAATCATACGAGAATTTAATATATCACGATCAACAGCAATTAGAGACATTAGAGAAATTGAAGCTATGGGCATGCCACTTGTCGCTGAAGTCGGGAGGACTGGGGGATATTTTGTCATGCATAACTCTATCCTGTCCGTTGTTCGCTTTACTGATAACGAAGTGAAAGCTCTTTTTATTGCATTTATGGCTACAAGAAATCAACAACTTCCCTATTTAAAAAGTCGCCAATCTTTAGCCGAAAAACTACTAGGACTCATCTCAGAAACTCAACAAGATGACCTTGTTCTTTTAAATCAACTCTTGCTTTTTGAAGGAACTAATCCTCATAACCCCGATTTACTTGAGCTTTCTGACCTCCCCCACCCTATGTTAGAAAAACTCATCCAAATCCTTCTATTGGATAGACATATATTGATTACCGTCAAAGAAGAAGAGGAAATCAAGTCTTATCCAATTTATCTATTACACCTTTATCAAGAAAAAAGCCATTGGATTATTGAAGGATTTGACTTAAATGAAGAAAAGAAGATGATATTTCCTGTCGATGACCTCATCAATATTGAACCGTACATGACGAAAAAGAGATTAAATAAGAAAAAGATTTTAGAAAAACTAAGTAGGAAGGACGAAATAATTAATCTTGTACTTGAACTTGGTCCGAAAGCGATTGCCCAGTTCAAAAAATACCACCCTTTCAAAGTTTCTATTTCTTATACAAATCCTTACCAATCCACAGCCATTTTAAAAACATTTATTGATGTTAACAATTCCGATGAAGTGACGGAAGTAACAAATTGGGTGCTTTTCCTAGGGAAGGATATTACAATCAGGGAAATACCTGAAGAAATATTAAAAGGATTACAAGAGCGATTATGTTTATACTCCCCATAAGCATTGATTTGTGTAACCCCAAAATATTGAGTTTAATTCATTACCAGTTGTCTATATTTTTCTAATACCTAGGGAAAACATTGTATTTGCTATCACCGCTGAATGAAGCTTCTAGGAATAATACAATAAAAAAGGTGTGAACTAGCTTTTAGTTCACACCTTTTTATATTAGAGTTTACTATAAACACATTAAATTGCTTGTTTAAGATTTGAATGTGGATTTGGTCCATACTTATTCTCATCTTCATCACTTTCAATGATACAAAACACAAGTAGAACCGCTCCTCCAAATGGCACCAAATTTAATAGCTGCCACCATCCCGTTTTTCCACTATCATGTAATCGACGAGCTCCCACTGCCAGAGTAGGAACAATAAAAATTGCAATAAATAGCAAAGTAATATTGGCTCTTAAGTAAAAGGCAGACGAAGAATAAGAGGCCAAATATATTAATGACCAAAACGTAACCTTATTAAATAAAGTAAAAATCCAGTACTCTTTTCTCGTAGCTCTCCCACTAAATTTCGCATAGTTTTTGAGAGCATATAAATACCATTTCATTTGAATCTCTCCCTTTTCCATCCCCTAAATGATTTTTTCATACATTTTATACCTTATAAGTATAAATATAGCATATAATATCTTTACTCTCTATTTTCATATAGAATATTCTGTTTATTTCCGAGTTATTTTAGTTAAATGCTAACATACTATACTTTAAGGTATGTGTATTTGATTTATTATTCTCCTATTTACTTTAAAACTACTACAATTAAGCGAAGTATGAATGTATTATTAAAGCACGGAAAACCTCCCGTGCTTTTTCAAATATATATATAATTTCGGATGACTTAATTCACTTACCCTAACTGACGTTTAAATGCTTTACTTGCGAAAAAGTAAGAGATGATCATGATACCCACGCACCAAGCGAGTGCAGTCCAAATATCATTGCCAACAGTCCCTTCATATAATAGGGCACGAATCGCATTCACGATTGAAGTTACAGGCTGATTCTCAGCAAACATACGGACAATTTTAGGCATCGTTTCAGTAGGTACGAAGGCTGAACTAATAAATGGAAGAAAAACTAGTGGGTATGAGTATGCTGTCGCCCCTTCCATAGACTTCGCTTTCAGCCCTGGAATGATAGCTAGCCATGTTAGCGCTAACGTAAACATCCCCAGTATTCCAGCAACTGCAAGCCAATCTAGCATATTAGCACTAGAACGAAAGCCCATTAAGAGCGCAACAAGAATAACCACCACGATAGTAAGTACATTAGCAACAAGAGAAGTTAAAACGTGAGCCCACAATATTGATGAGCGCTTAATAGGCATTGTAATGAAACGTGCCATCAGCCCACTCTTTACATCCGTAAATAATCGCACAGAAGTGTAAGCCACACCGGATGCGATAGCCATTAGCAAAATTCCCGGCAATAAATAATTGACGTAGTTATCCGTTCCTGTCTTTATAGCCCCGCCAAATACGTAAACAAACAATAGCATCATCATAATCGGTGTAATCGCTACAGTAATAATTGTATCTGGACTACGCATAATATTGCGCATTAAGCGCCCTAGTAATACCCCTGTTTTGCTTTTCATTTACATCTCCCCCTTTTTACCGATAATCGCAAGGAAAATTTCTTCCAATGTTGGCTGCTTCTCGATATACTCCACTTTTGTTGGCGGGAACATCTCTTTCAGTTCAGTAAGAGTACCTGTCGTAATAATTTTTCCACCATGTAAAATAGCGATACGGTCAGCCAGTTGTTCTGCTTCCTCCAAGTACTGAGTTGTGAGCAAGATAGTTGTACCGCTGCCGGCAAGTTCCTTCACTGTATCCCACACTTCGATCCGCGCTTCCGGATCAAGTCCAGTCGTTGGTTCGTCAAGAAAAATAACTGCTGGCGCCCCAATTAAACTCATCGCGATATCAAGCCGGCGCTTCATCCCGCCTGAATACTGATCTGCCCTTTGGTTTGCCGCATCAGTTAGACTAAATCTTGCAAGTAGACTGTCAGCGACTTGGGCAGGATTGGAAACACCACGTAACTTGGCGATCATTATCAAGTTTTCCCTCCCAGTGAGCATACCGTCTAAAGCTGCGAACTGTCCTGTCAAACTGATTTTTTGCCGAACATGATCTGGTTGACGCTGAATATCAAATCCGCAAATACTTGCTTCACCACCATCTTGTTTCATTAGTGTCGAAAGGATATTGACCGTTGTTGTCTTTCCCGCTCCATTTGATCCTAGCAGCGCGAAAATTTCGCCACGCTGCACATCAAAATTCACTCCCTTTAAGACTTCTTTATCTTTAAAAGATTTTTTTAACCCTTTTACAGAAATCGCTGCATTACTCATACTTTTTCCCCCTTATAAAATTAGATTACATACACCCTCTATTTAGTATCACTGATAATCTGTATTACTTAGTACTGGTTTAAAAATATAACTGAATAGCGATGGCGGCAGTGCACATTTGTAACCAGCTAATCAGTCGGTATTACGTATTACATTTATTTTTTTCTCAATTTCTTCATGATACTTTCATTCAAATCTTCACGATACTTGGAGACATACGTTTTAGCGTTTGCCACTAGTTCATCAGCAAAGGATGCTACGTCCTCCCCAGTAATGTCAAGCACTTGTCTGCCTTCCGCTGCACCAGCTTCAAACAAATCGATTAATTCATACTGTATGTGCAGCATATCCATCCCATTACCCGCTGAGAAATTCCACATGTAGTTTTGAATTTTCTTAAACACAAACTGATAATCCTCTGGCAGTGCTTCAACACGTGCCATCATCATTTTGTACTCTTTTTTATCACCAATTAATTTTTTAAACATTTCCAACATCTTATTTTCCTCCTTTTTTATAAAGCAGAACAAGAAACTCTCCAAATATGAGCCGGAACATTTTATATTATGAGGCTAGTTTGACTTCAAGACGTTAATTTTTGAAGATACAAAATCCCATTTTTTCCAAAACAGTTCAAGCTCCTGACGGCCATCCTCATTTAATGAATAAAACTTACGAGGCGGCCCCATATCTGATGGCTTCTTTTCAATATTCACAAGCTTTTTCTTTTCTAATCTTACGAGGATAGTATAAACCGTCCCTTCCACAACTTCGGTAAACCCAAGATCATTCAGGTGGCGGGTAATCTCATAGCCGTATGTTTCACGGCGGCTAATGATTTCCAGTACACACCCTTCCAGTGAACCTTTCAGCATTTCAGTTAAATTTTCCATGTCCTGATCCTCCTTTACCCCCTATTCTGTCTGACTTATATTCAGTATCACAGAGTACTAAGGCGAATTTTTACTGAATAGCTTTTGATTAAAATCACGCTATTCAGTATTACTTATTACAACTACATTGTATGACTGAGTAGAGAGAATGTCAACTTTATTTTCAAAAAAATTTAAAATCCGCTATATCCCAATCGGATACAGGCTACTTTTTTATGTTGAACTATCCATATAACTAGTAAGTTAAAGAATGCTCTACAACAAAAACATATACATTTTTTGTTGTAAGGGCCATCAAACTAGCAAAACAGAGCTGATTCAAAGGGTAATTTAAATCTGCTCTGTTTTATTGTTTTTATACCGATATATCTTGTTTTTTCACGATACAAATTGTTTCTCACTACGATTCCCCTTGTATATAAAGCATAAAGACAAGTGTGATCAGAGAAAATTTCCAGAGATTAGCCGTACATGATACGAGCCCCTAAAATACAACTCTGCTAGAAATTTTTTCTCTATATTCTCTTTTATTTTATTTCTGATAGTTGATTCACAACACTATCTAAAAATTCTTCTACCTTTTCTTTTGATGTATCCGGCGCATGATAACCAATCGTAAATGTAAGTATTCCATTATAAGAGCTTGCTCCCATTGAAAAGAATGGTGCATACATAATAGGCGATGTCATATACCCGTCTTCAGCTTGAATTTGACCAAACTGAATAGCTTCATCAGCGATTACTCCCAAATTTGTCAGTAATGGCAACGCCATCCCCATCTGTACAGCCTGTTCGTATTGCTGATTATACATTTCTTTCACTGTAGATAGCTTCATTTCTGCCAGTAGCTCCATTCCTGCTGCTGAAGAAAGACCTGGATTTTGAGACTTTATTTTATCCATTGATTGTTTAACTCGAACAAGAGTCTGATTAAATGTTTCATCTTCTTCCAATTTAATCACTGGCATTTCCATACCGGATAAGTTACAAATAGCACCAGTTGTATTATTAGGCAGATATCGACGTAAATCAATTGTCAAACCAATCATTTTTTCTGCGGTGCGAGGTTCTGCATACACAGTGAAATGTGATAAAGCTCGGAAGTATGCAGCCATGATTACATCATTCAAGGTAGCCTGTTGTCCTTTTGCCCATTGGGTTAGACGTAGAGTTTGCTCATGGCTCAACCGTCGTACCGACATTTGGGGGAATTTATTTTTATTAGGTTTAGATGGAAAAGACCATAACGATGCCTGTTGTTCTTGGTTAGGACGATACGCACTTTTTATGTCCGATATTCCAGCATATTTGAATACATGTGATTGATCTCGAAAACTCTCATTTTCCTCACCAAATTCCTTTATAATTTGATTCTTAGATCGTCCCAAGGAAAGTTGAGTATAAATTGTTCCAAGTAAATTAATATATTCCTTGACTCCTGTACCATCTGAACATAGATGAGATAATTTCACAACTAACATATCTATTGTAGTGCCTCGTAATAATTTTGTTTGAACCATAGGTCCATGAATACGATCACCAGGTTTCTTAATAAAATCCATTGCCATTATTTCAAGTTCTTGATTATTTCCTTCTGCAAAAAAGAAAATGGGTGATTTAGTGCCAGATGAATGTTCCTCCCAGTAAGGAATATCATTTTCTACAAACCGGCTGTTCAAAACTGGCTGCAATTGCAACGTTATCCTTACTGATTCTTCAAGTATTTCCTTTGATATACCTATAGGAAAATAAAGAACTGCATTAATTTGTTGATCTGCAGAATAAAGACCTAATAAATAATTCATTCGATCTTGAGGTGTTACCAAATACTTTCTTTGTTTCATAATTCCGTCCCCCTTTAGGAATTTTTTATATACACCTATTCTCCATATGCTTGTAACTTTTTTATTCATTTTTCTTCAAGAGCTAACAATGCTTACTTTTTTAATTTTTTAACAAACGCATCCTTTCCGTATTAGTTCCACTCTTTTTGCAGGTGATATACCCATCATTTTATTGTCATTAACATTTCCTGCACACCCAATAAAACCAAACGTAAATAAATTAAGTTTACGTATATATAAACATTTTATAATATCGTTTACTAATTATCAACAAGGTAAATAAATCATTTTTATGTCTGTCAAGAAAAAACAATAATATAATACGTTCAGAGATTACTTTATAATAAAAGGTTGGTGGGTATGCGCCTGTACCCCAACTTTTAGTTACAGTAAAAAAAGCCCTACATGTTGAAAAGTGTAATCAAAATGAGTTGGGCTTTGTTCAATATTTTCAATTCAAATGAAAAAGAGGTGAAATTATATATATTCATGTGGAAATTTCATTTTGTGGATACTTACAAATCTTAAGTTGATGGGCATGTGGTGGGACCCTTTAAAAGCCTTATAAAATCATAAATTTTATAGATATAGCAGCTTCCTTTTATTAATAAGATAAATCATTTGTATGTACATTTACTCACGCACATACAAATGATTTATACAGCCATAATTAAATAAAAACATTTTTTCGTTACGATAACATCATATCCATATCTTCTGCTGCAGTTGTAATTAGTTTTAAACCGAATGTTTCTTGTAATACATCAAGCACACCAGGTGAAATAAATTCAGGCGCCTTTGGACCGATGCGAATATCTTGAATTCCAAGACTAAATAGCCCAAGTAAAATAGCAACCGCTTTTTGTTCAAACCATGATAGGACAATACTTACTGGCAATTCATTCACTTCACATTGGAAAGCATCAGCTAAAGCAGCTGCTATTTTCACTGTAGAAATGGAATTATTGCATTGCCCTAAGTCGATGTATCGAGGAATCTCCGTACCAGGCACAACACCATAATCTACATCATTAAAGCGGAATTTCCCGCAAGAAGTCGTTAAAATAACCGTTTCTGGCGGAAGTGACGTTGCTAATTCACGATAATATTCTCCGCCTTTCCCTGGTGCATCACAACCTGCGATGACAAAGAAACGCTTAATCTTCCCTTCTTTTACTGCCTCAATAATTTCCGGAGCTAATGATAATACTGTATTATGATGGAAACCTGTTACTAACTGTTCATCTGACTCCATATGTACTTCTGGGAGTTCTAGCGCTTTTTGAATCAATGGTGCAAAATCATCATTTTCAATTTTTTGTACACCCTGTAAACCTGCAATATCATATGAAAAGAATCGATCAGAGTATGATCCTTTAATTGGCATAACACAATTCGTTGTCGCTAATATGGCACCTGTAAATTTTTCGAAAAGACGTCGTTGATCATACCATGCCTTACCGATGTTTCCTTTTAAATGCTTATATTTTTTCAGCTGCGGATAACCGTGTGCTGGTAACATTTCAGAATGTGTATAAATATTAATGTCTTTTCCTTCTGTCTGCTTTAATAGTTCTTCTAATGCAAATAAATTATGGCCCGTAACTACAATTGCCTTACCTTCTACGTGGTTTTGTGTAATTTGAACAGGCTCTGGAACACCAAAGTGATTCGTATGCGCCTCATCTAACAACTCCATTACTCGTAAAGCCGATTTCCCTACTTTCATAGCCATATCAATATGTTCTTGTTCATTAAAGTTAGAATTTGTTAATGTCATATACAGTGCTTCTTGCGTTGTAGCATCTACAAATGCATCAGTATACCCTAGCTGAGCAGCATGCGTACGATAAGCTGCAATTCCTTTTAGCCCAAACACAATCGTATCTTGTAAACTTGCAATTGTTTCATTTTTACCGCAAACACCTATCACTTTACATCCACCTGTTGGTGTTTGTTCACATTGATAACAAAACATTATCATCCCACCCTCTCCCAATCATTCATTACACCTTAAGCATAATACCCATTGAAAAAAAGTGATGTGATATCAATCACAATAATATGTATAAATTTGTGACAATTTATATTGTTTACATAATATTTTTATTGGTACCAAAAAAACTATTACATAATCCTGTTGTTCAAGTTTTCAAATATCTAGACTATTGCTGAATCTCTTAAGAAAACAGAAATAGACATACAAAAACGCTATTCTTTCTTTTTATCATTCAACAGAAAGAATAGCGTTTTTTCATTTTGAAGAACTACCAATTTTTTGATTAAGGATTTTATGAAAAATCACTTTTTTTACAATATATTTACACTATCTTTACAATGTTTACATTTTTTATATGATATATTTATATAGAATCTACTTAAGAAATTTCATGTACATTGTTATCTTTATAATCTCTGATCTGATTGATAAGAGATTATGTTATATTTTCATACCAGGGGTGAATTAGGATGACTGAAACTTTAAAAACACTTATAATGCTCGATATTACTTACGTTGTTATAGCAATTATGACGGTACTGGTATTTGTATACTTGGAATTAAAATCTCAGTAACGTATGCAGGCATAATTGATAGCTTCGCATTTAAATATAGCTAGAAGAAAGCGAGGAGAAAATTGTTTCTCCTCGCTTTTATATTCCCATAATTTCTTATTTCAACAAATCCAATGTATGTAAAAGTAACCCTCTGTCCCCTACTTCTCCATGACCAGGCACTACTGCATTTATGTTCCCATATCGCTTCAGCACATTTTCAATCGATGTAGACCATTCATTTACATAGGCATCAGCGACATTCCCTAAATTTTTAGCTTCCGCAGATTTCACTAAACAACCTCCAGCTAAAATGTTATATTGCGGTAACCATACAACGATATTATCTTCTGTATGTCCTTTCCCTGGATAAAACGTTTCTACTTTCATATTTTCAAACTTTAATTTCGTAATTGTTTGTAAATCTCCAAGTGGCTCTTCATATCCATTTTTCTTTGCTAATTCCGCAGTTAATGCCGTACTATGCGCTTTAATGCCTCTTTCTTTCAACGTTTTTATTCCGCCAATTCGATCAGCATGCGCATGTGTAATAATGACATCCGTTACGCGCTGCTTAAATTTCTTTTCTACCATCTCTATTAATTCCTTCGTTAACTTATCATCCCAAGAAGAATCGACAAGTACTAAGCCTTTTGAAGTAGTAAGAACTAGACCGTTCGAAGGAACTGCTTCTCCGTTAAAATAACCTAACTCCGTATGAACCCATACATTTTTGTTTAACTGAGAAATTGAAATAGTTCCTGTCTCATTTTTTATTACTTTTTGCTCTAGCTTTTGTTCCGCTTTCACAGAAGAAACTGTACTAACAAATTGAGTTGTTCCTAGCAAACTAACACATACCCCTAATTTTAATAATGTATCCTTTTTCATTTTCTCCACCCTTTCTTTCAAACGAAATAGCTATTACCTATATTAGACAATTCATCTCAAATGTTTGTTCCATCTTTTTTTTACATATTTTTCATACCATTAATAAAAAGCGCACAAAATTTTGTGCGCTTTAAAACTTAACCTTTTATTCCATAATTCTCAAACTCTTCCTCATTCCCATAAAATACATTCAAATCAATATACTTTTCTTTTCCATTATAACCATTTAATCTCCCGCGATTCGTGTATTGCCAAAACGTCCATTTTCTCTCATCTGATAAACTTGGTTTTGTAAAGACACTACGAATCCATATATCACATTGGGGATACGCATCCTTTATATACAGATCATATGCCTCTTGAGTTGCATACAATATTACTTTCTTGCTGTAATGTTTTTCTAACATTTCAACCATGACCAACAACTCTTTCGCAACATCTACACCTTTTATTTCATACTTATCCGCACTTATTTGATTCGGAATAAATATGCCTTGAAAGACTAAATAAGCGAAAACACTCATTACACTAATTAAGGTAAAGACTCCTCCTATAATAAGCTTCTTTTTCATTCGTATCCCCCATCTTTACACATTAATATTCCACTTACCATTCACGTTTTTTATTAATCCTCATTTTCTCTTCAAATGCCTTCTCTAAATCAATTTCTAACTTATTTGCTAAGTCACATACATTCCAAATGACATCAAACATTTCTAAACCAATCTCTCTTTTCGAATCTTGTATTTTATCACGCTTTAATATAACTTCCGCTAATTCACCTAATTCCGCCATCGCATACATCGTACGCTCTTCAATTGTTGTATCTTGAAATCCTTTTTCTTTACTGAAATTTGATACATATCTCTGGAATTCCACAATATTCATACTTAATCTCCCTTCATGATAAATACTCCATTTTTCTATTACACTTAAAATCTATTTTGTTAAATTATAACATTCATACTATAATTTATTGATATCCCTTTAACGGAGGTGTTTTCAATGACTCTCTTCGCTTCCCCATCATTATTCATACTAGCAATTATTTCATTTGCACTAGCCTATTTCATCGGAGTTAAACAATACACTTGGCTCTTATCAGGATTCAACGAACGCCGTGTGCCAAATAAAGGTAAGTTATCAAAAATAGTTGGTCTTTATAATTTAACTGCCGGTGTTATCGCCACAATTGGTAGTGTCTTCACTACTCCTAATGTCAAAATCTTATTTCCTATCATTATAATTGGCCACGTTATAATCGCTGCTTATGTAAATACACGCATGGTGCAATGAAAAAAGACCATCCAATCGGATGATCTTTTTTATAATTTATCGACATATTGCTTTGCTTCTAGTATCGAAAACCCAAAAGCCTCTCTTACTCTCTTAATTGCTGTAACTGTTTTTCCTTCTTCCATAAGCTGACGCAACTGTTTATTAATTTCAGGTTCTCTATCTACAATTCCCATTTCTTTCGAAATTAGCTGTAATCTATCTTCCATTCTCTTTAAACGGGCATCCGTTTTCTTTTCGATTTTATTTATTTTTTCAGCAATATAAATAAATCCAAAGACCGCTATCGGTATGATCATCCAAAATTCCATGACTATTCCTCCTCATTAGCTTTCATTTGTTTTATTTCACTAACTTATGTAAATTTTACCACAGGACACATTTAATGTATAATAGTAATATACAACACCGTTGATAAAACCTTTTATTTTAGGGGGACACTTTATGAAAAGATTTTTTAAGACGTTACTACAATTTGTAGTTCTTTCAATGGCACTACATTTATTATTTGATATCGTTGGCTGGCTTGTTTTCAATGCGCCAATTCAAAACAAACAAATCATTATTTCTTTACTAACAACCTCATGGCTAATGTACATGTACCGAGACAAATTTTTTAAAACATTCACTTCGAATTAACTAAAAGAACTTCATCGATATGAAGTGAACCCCGAAAACGGGACACCAATCAAAACACCTAAACCACTTGTTCCCTAAATTCTTTAGGGGATAGGTGGTTTAATTTTTCTTGAATTCGCACACAATTGTAGTAATGAATGTATTCTAGCACAATCTTTCGCACAGTTGTGTTGGATACTTTTGTTATCTCTTGTGAATAGAAAGCTTCACTTTTCAAATGACCAAAGAAGCTTTCCATGACGGCATTATCATGGCAATTTCCTCTCCGGGACATGCTGGTGATAATGCCGTTTTCTTTGGCATACGCTTGAAATTCTTTTGCTGTATAAATACTTCCTTGATCCGAGTGAAGAAGGACATCTTTTACTCTTCGCCCTCTCATTGCTTGTTTCAATGTCTTCATCGCTAATGCCAGTGTTTGTGATTCGCTGATGACACAACTAATAATTTCACGATTAAAGGCATCCATGATCGTTGATAAATACAAGGTACGCTCTCCAAATAAGAGATACGTCACATCTGTAAACCACTTGTCATTTGGTCTGGATGCATCGAATTCACGCTCCAATCGATGAGGGGCTACCATTGGTTCCGCACCATTGATATATTTCTTTTTCTTTCGACGTACTTTTGAAAGAATGTGATTTTGTCTCATGATTCGTAATACTTTTTTATGATTAACACACAGTCCCATTTTTTGAAGAGTAGCCGTCACTCTTCGATATCCATACCGAAATTTATGCCTAAGACAGACGTCCTTTACTTTCTCTTCTATATCATCTTTCCGATCTTCCGTTCGTTGTAACCAGCGATAAAATGTGGAACGGGGTAATTCTAATACGTTACACAATTCTTTTATCGTTATTTTTGTTTTTACATTTTTCCATAAAGTAACTACAGTTTCTGGTTTCAGCCCCTTTCGATTTCCAGATACTTTCCCCATACAAGTAATTTTGTTTTTAGATGCTTATTTTCTAAACGTAGTTGTTCTAATTCACTGAGCTCTTTTGGTCCTTTTCCATAAGAATATTGTTTTCCTATAGGTTGTTGAAAACGATACGTTTGATCTGTACGATACCATTTCATCCATGTCTTAATTTGGGAAACATTTTTAATTCCGAGTTTCTCCATAATTGTACGATTTGAATAACCATCTTTCTTCATTTCAATTACTTTCCACTTTGTTTCTTCTGGGTAATGAACTCTTGTCGTCATACGAAAAAACACCTCCATTGAATTTGCATACTTAGTATGCGAATTCAGGAGGTGTTTTTTTCATGTACCACTATTCGGGTTCACTTCAATAAAAGATGAAGTTTTTTCTTTTTCTCTCATTCTCACTATTAATTAACTACTGTATAATAGAACTAACATTCTGTCTTTCATAAGAAAGGAGTCACTATGAACTTAAAAAGTAACACTATATACGAGAAAATGACCCAATATACCGTTGCAGATTTAAGCCTTGCCGTTATACGTGATGGCAAACTAGACGAAACGATTGCTTTCGGAACACTTGAATCTGGAACAACTAGAACTGTCACTACGAATTCCATATTCAATTCTTGTTCTATTAGCAAGTTCATCACTGCAATGCTCGTACTAACGCTATCAGATCAGGAAATCGTGCATTTAGATGAAGACGTAAATGATAGACTCACATCTTGGAACATACCTACCAATCTATTTACCTCACAGAACAAAGTCACGTTGCGAAATTTATTAAGTCACCAATCTGGAATTATTGACCCTCCTAATAGTTTTGAGCATTATACACTTGCACAAGGGCGACCAAACATGTCTGAACTCCTTGCCGGTAAAACATCATATTGTCCAGTACCGATAGAAATAACTTATAAACCAGAAAGCGAATTTCACTACTCTGATGCAAACTTTTGTATTATTGAACTACTACTTGAAGATATAACTGGGAAACCATTCAATCTTTTACTTGAAGAATATATCTTTCAGCCACTGCAACTAAAAAATAGTATGCTATTCCCTCCTGAAGATATAAATAAAATGGAGACCTTTGCTTGTGGGCATAATAAAGATGGTACTGTTACAAATGAGAAGTATCCATTTTATCCATTCGCAGCTTCTTCAGGTATTTGGACAACACCAACAGACTTATCAACTTTAGTAATTGAAATCATTCATTCCTTACAAGGAAAGGGCAAACTAAAACTTTCTCAAAAATTAGTACAAGACATGATTTCTCCTCAAGGTTGCTCAAAATGGACTGGATTAGGTGTTTTTCTAGATGATTCGGATGAGGACTTACAAATTTATTCACTTGGATGGGGCGTGGGATTTCAATGTATAATGGTATGCTATCCATACCAAGGTAATGGTGCTGTTATAATGACGAACACTGACTTAGGTGTTCATCAAATGGAAGGGATTATTGGTGACGTGTTAAAAACGTTATCCTTATAATGAAAAGAAAGAAGCTGTTCTTCCAGCTCCTTTCTCTATATAACATTTTTCGCAACAATTTTTATATGTTCCGGCGCGATAATCTCCGTTATACTTTCTTGGAAATCTTCCCGCAACAATTCTTCAATATGTTCTAACTGCACTTCAACATGTGTGCATTCTAAATCATGTATATTTAATAATGCATAATGATCTTTTTTCTTAATTACTAAATATTGATTTTCCTCTGTTACAATTACCGATCCTAATCGTACTCCTAATAGGCGTTGATCATCAAACTTCATAATGCCTTCTCCTTCCCTCACATAAATGCAATTATCATTTGAATAATTATATTTATGGAAATGCATCTCATGTAGACTATACCATAATCTACTAAAATATAAATATTATTTTTTCTTTTAATAAAAATCCCTATTCTTTTATATATTTCAATACAAAAAACTTTCTCAACATAAAATTAGAATTTTCAGTTTTTATTCTTATGAAAATCTATTATAATAAAGTTAATAAATGTTTGACCTCTCCTAATTCATGTACATATGGATGATCAGTAGTTGTTGCTACTGATCTATTTTTTTGATTTCAGAAAGTAAATACACTGCATCTCTTCCTACACCACAAATAAGTGCAGAACCTCTTTGAGATTGCCACGGCAAACCGATATAATATAATCCACTTACTGAACTAATTCCCTTTATATGATTAGGAAATCCATTCTTATTTACTGCCTTTTCTATTTCAATCCAGTTATACTCTGAAACAAAACCAGTTGACCATATAATGCTTTCTGCACTATACGTACCACCATTTTGAAACATAATATTATTTTCTGATGCACTAACCACTTTTTCCTCTAGTTTAATTGCTCCATTACGAATAAGTTCTTTGCCTTCAAAACCAAAAATAGGATCCTTTCTCTTCTGAAACCATTTTCCCCTCTTAGTATTTACTTCGGCGTACAATAAACCCAATTTTTCTAACCAATAAAAAATGCTTTTTCTAAAAAGACGTAACGGTAAAAATGTTAAAGGATGACTGATAGATATTGTAACTTCATGAGTTTTTGCAAGTTCTACTGCAATTTGCATTCCTGAATTCCCGCCACCTACTACTAGTACATTCCCCTTAGGAATTTGTGATGGTGATTTATATTGTGATGAATGTATTTGAAAAACATGCGATGAAAGATGTTGTGAAAATGAGGGGCTGTATGGTTGCTGAAAACCACCTGTTGCGATAACAACCTTTTTTGCTTGTAAAATTTCTGTAGGAGTATGTAATTTGAATATCTCTTTTTCTTTCTTTATTTTTAAAACTTCGGTTTGCAATTGGACCGGTAATGTAAAGTACCTTGCATATTCTCCTAAATAAGTTGCCATTTCATCTTTATGTGGAAATCCATTTCCTTCTCCTTTTACTATCATACCTGGTAAACTACTATATTCCCTCGGTGTGAAGAGTTGCAAAGAATCATATCTGTTTCTCCATGAATCCCCAATTCGGTTTCCTGCCTCAAGTAATAAAAAATTATAACCTTCTTGCTTCAAGTAATATCCCATTGTTAATCCAGCTTGACCAGCTCCAATAATAATTACATCTAGCATCTTTTTCCTCCTTCTCATAACGTATGAATACATGCTCATTCGTTCATATGTTTTATCATACGATTTATTTTTCAATAATTCAATCTGTTTAACAAAATGAAAAAGAGCAGTTCACTACTTTATGAACTACTCTTCATTCCATTCATTCAACACGTAATTACACTACTCAATTTAGGGAAACTTGTATATAAATCCCTTCCATTTCTACAATTTTTCCTCATAAAATATAATTCTATTTGAAAACGGATCATTCACAGTTAATTCCATTGTATCCCACGGCGTGCTCTCTATATCAGGTTTTGAAAAAGCATAATCCTTACTTGATAAAATAGCATAATAACTTTTTAACCCCTCTATTTTCACGCGAATCGCACCGCCTGGCGAAGCATCCCCATGGTGTTCTGATAAATGTATTTCAGCACCATGTAACGAAATTTGCATATATAATGGCATATGTTCCTCATACCTATGTTCCCAATCCATTTTAAACCCTAAAAAATCTATGTAAAATAACTTTGCTTTTTCAACATCAAAAATTCTAAATATGGGTGTAATCATTTATTATCTCCTCCTATTTATAAACATCTGCCGCCAATTCTCTCAAAACATCCACATTTACTACTTCAAAGCAACCATTGTTCCTTTTTATAATCTCTTTATCACAAAAAATATTCAATGTACGTAATAGATGTCGATAACTCGTTCCTAACAATTCAGCTGTTTCCGTTAAATTCCCACTAAATACAATTCTATTTCCGTGCTGCACCGCTCGTTCCCCTGCTGCTAACATGTAACTCGCAAGTCTATTTTCCAGTGGATATAGTAAATTAATGGTACTATTTTTTGAAAGTCGATTTAATTTATGTGCCAACGATCCGCAAATACATCGTAAAAATTTTGCATCATGAAATAATTGATTTCTCACTTTTCCTAAAGGTAAACCAACACAATATGAATCTGCCATTACTTGTACGTTTGATGTGATCCTTTGGGAATGAATTAACTCCACATCTCCAAGTAACTGCAAACTATCATAAAAACATAATAATACAGATTTTCCGTTACTTAATGTATTAAACGCTTTCGCTTTTCCTTCAACGAAGAAAAATAAATAATCTATCTCTTCATTTTCTCTACAAATAAACTCATTCTTTTTAAAAAATATGAGTTCCATATACGGTTTCATATCATTACTAAAAAAGGAGTCAATATTATTTTGTTTCATATACGCTGCTAATTTAATAGAATTACATATTTTCTTCATAGTTCCCCCGCCTTTACAACTACTCCCCATTGTAATTAAAATTTTCTTCTTCCACTATGACATATGTCATAGTAATACACAATTTCAGCATGATACAGTCATTACAAATATGAAAATTAAAGGGGATATTACATTGTATAACTTTCTTTCTGTCTTTATTGGTGTGCTCATCGCCGTTATGCTTCCATTGAATGGGATTTTATCTGAGTTAATTGGCAAGTATACGGCGAGCGTTGTTATTCACCTTGTCGGTTTAATTGCAGTTATCTTCATTTTAATCATAAACAAAAATAAAATTCATTTTGATAAAAGTATTCCACTTTTTTTATATAGCGCTGGAGCGATTGGGGTATTCACTGTTCTTTTTAACAATATAAGTTTCTCCGTCCTTGGTGCCTCTATTACGATCGCATTAAGTTTACTCGGTCAATCTATCGCTTCCATCATTATTGACCATTTCGGCTTATTAGGAATGAAAGTTGCAAAGTTTGAAAAGAAAAAACTAATTGGATTATGTTTCATCTCTTCCGGCATTATAATCATGACAATTTATTAATGGGGGCAGAAAAATGTTATATATTACTATCGCTATTTTAGCTGGTGTTTCTATCGTTGTTGCTAGAATTATTAACGCGAATTTAGCAGCGAAAATTGGTAATTGGGAAGGCACATTTTTTAATTATATTACTGGATTATTTTTCTCTATGGTATTTTTAATTTTCAGCTCAGATTCAATGTACATTCCTGTACATACGTTGCAGTCTATTCCTATCGCTGTTTACTTAGGCGGATTAGTAGGCGTTATCGTCATCTCGTTATCGAACTATATTACGCCTAAAATCTCAGCATTTTATTTAACGTTACTCATCTTTATCGGACAATTATTTGCGGGGACTATCATTGATTTCATCTTGTCACACGAACTCTCAATGGGCAAAGTTATTGGTGGCATTCTCGTACTAATTGGGCTCACTTACAATTTACTCGTGGATCGTCCGATAAAAACTGTGAAGCATAACCAAGTTCAACTATAATACTTTATGCTTCCCTATCATATATTAATAGAAAAGTTCTTCATACGAAGTGATAGAGAGGAGAATATGCTATTAAAAAAATCATTTTATTGCTTGGTAGCACATTGATTATTTGTGGAATCATATGGTTCGTAAACTCTGGAAAATCTATTCAAGATCTCTATACAGCAAATAAACCAAAGAAGAAAGCTACTATCATTTCAAGCTCGCGAGATCCAAATGAGCCCCCTGTCTTTTTAGGAAAACAGGAAATAAAAGATATACATGTCGAGTCAATTAAAACAAAAAAGGATATCTTTCTCACAAAAACAGATGAATTAAAAACATTCATTAACAGTATGGATTCAGCAAAGAAAGGAAAATTAACATTAGATGAAGAAGGATCAGATTTAATAGATTGTGATATGTGGATTACTTTCGAAGATGGAACTTATAAAAAATATTTCATATGGGTAGTTGACCATCACAATAACGAAGTAATGATCGCTCAGCAAGATACTCCTGATGATGTAAGCCTTACGTACTATCAATTAAATGAAGGCGATTCAAAAAAAGTATATAACTTATTTAAAAAAATTATATAAAAAAGAAAGTCATGGGCACATTAGCTCATGACTTTCTCTTTTATATATATTCAGGGAACACTTTACAGCTCTTTTCCTGCTCTATATCATGTCCAAAGAAAATAATTGGGTTCTCTTTTATCGCAACTTCTTTTAAACGTTTAATTGAAGATAAGGCTAATTCCGAATCCACCCCCGCGAACGGCACTTCATCTTCAAAATTTTCTTTCGTATACGATGCATCGATTGTTAATAACACTGGGCCAGAGTTCTCTGTCCCAATGAATAGTGATTGATGCCCTGGAGTATGGCCTGGTGTATGCAATAATTGAACTCCTGGTACGACTTCATAATCGCCTTCAATGATTTTGTAGTTTAAATTCGGCAATATACATTCTTTCATATATTCTTCGCTATGCTGCGCCGCCTCATATTCAGCACGCTGCACAATAATCGGTGTATTTGTAAAAGCACCATTTCCTCCTGCATGATCAAAATGCAAGTGAGAACTAATAATATAAAGAAGGTCTTCCGGCTCATAACCAACGCGTTTTAAAATATTCACGATTCTATCTTCTTCAGTCATTTTCGGTAAAATCTGCCCTTCAACAAATGTACCATCAAATAAATTTTCATTATTAACCGCACTTTCTGGCATACCTGTATCTACTAAAATAAGCCCCTCTTCCGTCTCCAAAAGATAACACCATACAGGTAAGTTCAATAAGTTCCCCGGCGTGAGCCTACTATTAACTGAAGAATGATCTAACATACAACGACCTGCTGGGACGAAATAAAGCTTCTTTACTGTCATTATGTATCCACCTTTACATTTAGTTTTGAATAAAACAATACAGTAAAGAATTCCTCTCGCTAGAAATAAACTCCTTCTCACTTTTCATTGTTTCAGCTATTATTTTTGAGTCATTCACAAATTCTCCTTACACTATTAATTACTATTCGTTATTTTTCTAAGAATCCAGTGTAATAAATCAACTGTTTGTATTTTGTAATACGAAAAGGATACACACTTAAACGAATGTTACATATAAAAGAACCGACTACCTATATGTTGAAAAAAGTAGTCGGTTCTTTTATATTTATTATTGCTCTTTTATGTGCGACGAGCTGCGATTATAAAAGGTAATATGCTATTGGTTTTTCACTGTAATATTTCCGTTATGTGTGTTTAATTTAATTATATTTTCTCCCTTTCCAATAACCGTATTCCCGTTATATTTATTCAGGATATTCGCGCTGCCGTTGTCGACAGAAACATTAAATTGAACATTAGTTGGTTCTTTTTCGGTTTCAATATTAATTTTTCCATTGTGAGTCGTAAAATTGAGATTTCGATCCAGTTCATTCGTTTTCAGAGTAAGACTTCCATTTTTAGTTTGCCCCTCTATTTCACCTTCAACATGGTCTAGCATTATTCGTCCGTTGTTCGATTTCACATGAATATTTTGTGCCAATATATCTTGGAAATCCATAATTCCATTGTTTGTTTCTGCGATAATTTTTGGCGAATTGATTTCTCTTAATTCAACACGTCCATTGCTTGTATTGATATTAAAATGGGTTGCGTTTAGTTTTTTAGCAGCAACGTAGCCATTATTATTGGAAACTTTTAATGAATCATACTGTTTTTCGGGTAAATACACATTTAATGTTAATGGCGCCAATACTTCAGAAATATTAAAGTTGAACCAGCTCGGTTGCTTTTCCTTGTAAGAAATGAGCAGCGTTGAATCTTTCTCATCCGTTGCTAATGTTCTTTTTACGTTAGGATTAATCTCGCCATCTAATTTCACTTTCACGTTACTATCTGTCGTAGGATTGATGTTAACACGAACGTTATTCGTATCGATAATGATGCTTGACACATTATTATTGTTAATGACCTTTTCTTCTGAAATTGGTACTGCAGCAATTGAACGATAAGTGAATAAACTTCCGATAATACCAATAATAAAAATAATACCTGCAATGATTGAAAGACTCTTTTTATTTATCATGCTTCAAACCACCTTTTACTAATGCTATATTGAACTTTAAATAACGAACAAATCCATTCTTTGCTAGCTTCGTTAAAAATAACATAGCAATAACAATGAAATATCCAAGTCCACAAAGTGCTAAAGAAACGAAAAGATTAAATAACAAGAATGTATTTGGATGTATAATAGTATCAACTAAAACAAGTAATGGTGTGCCTAAAAATGAGATACCTAGAACCCATCCTGAAAAAATCAATGCCGCTAATGTAATTGCAGGTCCAAGCACGATTAACAAATTGAAAAAGCCTAATCCAATTACTGCCCAAATTGCCCGGAAAACATTTCCTGTTGTCGCACTTGTTGTTACTTTCTCAATATGATAATCTGCTAATAATTCTTTGGCGATTTGAGATGGAGAACCTAATGAGGCTGCAATTTCTTCTTCGCTTTTCCCTTCCTCTAATCCAAAAGTAAAATGTTCTTCATAATCTTTTAAAATATCTTCACGCTCTTTATCAGATAACCTTTTTAGAGATACATTTAATTGTTGTAAAAATTTATCTTTCGTCATTACGTACACCTTCTTTAATTAATTGATTGACACCTTGTGAGAACTCATTCCATTCCTCCAAAAGTTGGTACAAATACGTTCTACCTTTATCCGTCAGTGTATAATACTTTCTTGAAGGCCCTTCTGAAGACTCCTGTAAATAAGTTGTAAAGTATTCTTCTTTAGTTAATCTACGAAGTAACGGATAAACAGACCCTTCTGATATTTCAATTTGATTGGAAATACTTCGCACTAAATCATACCCATAACGGTCTTGCTTCTCAAGTAAGACAAGAACACAAAGTTCTAAAACTCCTTTTTTAAATTGTACATTCAATATTCATTCACCCTATTCTAATTGACATCCACTACTGTTTATTGTTCAGTACTGTTTTATAATAAGTAACTACAAGTATAATATAACAGTTAGTATTGTTCAATGCAAGGTACACTGGAAAAATAAGTATACCTTTCATCCGACGCTTATAAAATCAAAACGGTGGATGGTCCTCTCCAGTTGCAAAGTTCAAAATAAAGCTGAAACAGGTCTTTTACAAAATTGAAAGAACTCAACTTTTTTACATAATGACACTTTACCTACTATAATAAAGGAGAATAACTCTTACTTTAATGGAGGGAATACAAATGAAAGCAATTGGTTTACATGAATACTTACCTATTGAAGAAGAAAACAGTTTAATTGATATTGAAGTTGAAAGACCTGTTGCTACAGGAAGAGATATACTCGTTAAAATTAACGCTATTTCCGTTAACCCCGTTGATACAAAAGTTCGCTCTCCGAAAGATAAAAAAGAAGATGTAGCAAAAATACTTGGCTGGGATGCTAGTGGTATAGTCGTACAAACTGGCGAAGGTTGTACATTATTTAAAGAAGGCGACGAAGTGTTTTATGCTGGAAGTATTACGAGACAAGGTACATATAGTGAATATCATTTAGTTGATGAAAGAATCGTTGGTAAAAAACCCAAAACGTTAAGTGATGTAGAATCTGCAGCACTTCCTTTAACAGCTATTACAGCTTGGGAAGGTTTATTTGAACGTTTGGGCATTGATTATAATAAGAAAGATGAGAATACCTTCAAAAACATTTTAATTATTGGCGGAGCTGGCGGTGTTGGCTCGATTGCCATTCAACTTGCAAAATGGGCTGGACTGAATGTAATTACAACTGCATCCCGCAATGAAACGATACACTGGGTTGAAAAATTCGGTGCCGATTATATCATTAACCATCACCAACCTTTACAAGATCAAATATTAGAAGTCGGGATAAAAGATGTTGATTATATTTTCTGCTTAAACAATACAGATCAACATTGGCAAGCAATATGTGACCTCATTAAACCACAAGGAAAAATTTGCTCTATCGTAGAAAATGAACCCCCCCTTGAGATGGGTATTTTAAAAAGTAAAAGTGCTACACTTGTTTGGGAGTTTATGTTCACAAAAGCGATGTATGAAACTGGCGATATGATTACGCAGCACGAACTATTAAATAAAGTAAGCGAACTATTAGATGAAGGTATTTTAAAGACTACTTTAAATGAAACATTCACACCAATTAATGCTGAAAACGTAAAGAAAGTACATGCACTACTTGAAAGCGGAAGTACAATTGGAAAAATCGTTTTAGAGAAATTTTAATAATAAAAAGTCCGATTTCTAAATAAGAAATCGGACTTTTTATTATCTTTATTTACTTGAAATCTCTTGATCATTTTGAACGTCTAACGGAGGTCGTTTTCCTATTCCGAAAGCATAGAAACTAATTGTTACGATAGCTAAGAAAATAATACCTACAACTAATGAAATACGCGTATCATCATTAAACCACATTCCGATTAATACCATTATTAAAAAGGCAATTGTTAAATAGTTTGTAACAGGAGCAAATGGCATTTTGAACGGATGATCTTTCATCTCTGCTCCTTTTGCTTTTCTAAAATTAATTTGACTAATTAAAATGACGAACCATGGTACCATACCAGGAAGTACACTCGCACTATATACATATACGAATAAGTTTTTCGGTGCGATATAACTTAAAACAACACCAACCGCTAAACCGATAATTACGCCAACTGTACCGAATAAAGGTACACCATTTCCAGAAAGTTTCGTGAAATATTTCGGTGCTTGTCCATTTACACCTAACGTATAAAGCATACGACCCGCACTATAAATACCACTATTACAACCAGACATTGCCGCTGTAATAACAACGAAGTTAATCAGTCCAGCTGCTGCCGTAATACCAACTTTCGCAAAAGTTGCTACAAACGGACTACCAATTGTACTTAATTGATCCCACGGGTACACAGTTACAATAACGAAAATCGCACCGATGTAGAAAATTAAAATACGCCAAATTGTACTTTGAATCGCTCTTGTAAGTGTCTTCTTCGGATCCTTCGCTTCACCAGCAGTAATCCCGATTAATTCCACACCTTGATATGCTCCAACTACAAGTGATAACGCAAAGAAGAATCCTGAAAAACCACCTGTAAAGAAACCGCCATTTGACCAAAGATTCGATATTCCAATCGCTTCTCCGCCGTTACCAATTCCAAAGAAAATAAGTCCAAATCCCGCAATAATCATTAATAGAATCGTAACGATTTTAATCATCGCAAACCAAAATTCAAATTCACCAAATGACTTAACAGAAATTAAGTTAGCTGCACCAAGAATAACCATTGCGATTACGCCTGGTATCCAAGCTGGTAATTCCGGGAACCAATATTTCATATATGCTCCAACCGCAATAATTTCTGACATCCCAACGATAACCCACTGGAACCAGTTACTCCACGCTGTCATATAGCCAGCTAGCGGATGAATATACTTATGACCGAACGTCGCAAATGAACCTGTACTCGGCTCCATATACAACATTTCACCCATCGCACGCATAATGAAGAAAATAAAAATACCTGCAATTGCATACGCAAGCATTACTGACGGACCTGTCCATTTAATTGTGCTGGCTGACCCCATAAACAAGCCAACACCAATCGTTCCGCCTAAAGCGATCATTTGAATATGACGTGCTTCTAAGCCCCTTTTCAATTCCTTGTTTGCCACTTCACTTCCCCCTCTTAGATGATTCATAACCGCATTTTAAAACAAGATGCTTTCCCCTAATTCCTTTCGGCCCTGAAAATGATGAAGCAAACGTCATTTTACACTAGCTTTAAAGCTATCCTAAAATCGTTTTTTGCCTCTTACAAAATTCCCAAAACCTTTCATCTTCCAATATTCTATAAATCTTAAAATTACTTACCTTATATTAATTCATTTATCTGAAAAGTTCAATTATTTTTTCGATAAATCATTATACATAGTCTGATTAATTTTTAACTAAATTAACAATAAAATACATCTATTCAATATGATTCCGGCATGAATATTATTACAATATAAATAACCGAGGAACGTATATCTTCCTCGGTTTCATACTGTATATACTTCACTAATTTAGTTTGTACTGTAATTGATTACACATGCGACTAACATATCACGTAGAAATTTAATATATTAGTAGAACTACAAAGTCACTAGCCTCTACACCTCTTAATTATCAAAGCTAAAAATTATTTTTCCATCTCCTACTTTAGGAAAAATATAACTACACTTAAAACAATCAACAATACCTTTAATTTTTGTTCGTATATCCACTAATCATTTTCATAAAATATAAAAGAGTCTCATTAAAAAATGAGACTCTTTACCATTTCATATTTAAATCATTTTTGAAGTTTCTTTACCTAAAATAAACACTTTAGTAAACACCATCATAATAACTACAATAGCCAGAAAATAAAGTGGCATCACCATCAACGAGCCCGTATGGAGTTGACTCATTCCCCAAACTGTCATCGTTACAATTACATAATAGCCTAAGCTAAACAATGCTCCTGCTGTACCAATAACATCTTGAAAATCTACTAATGCTAAACTTAAACAGTTAGGCAACGCTACTCCAATTCCTAATAGCAATATAAACATCGCTAGTAAAAATCCAATCATATATATTACATTCGGATTTGATCCAACAAACGTAATAACAGATAAAAGGATAGCTCCTCCTGTCATTACGAGACAACCGATATATATAATCTTCTCTGGTTTATACGTGGCAAGCAATCGTTTCGAAACTTTCGCTCCAATAATAGAAGCGGAAGCAACAACAATTCCTAGAAGTCCATACATACTAGGCGATAACTGAAAGTATTCAATAAAGATAAACGGCGCTTCTGCATAATAGCTAAATAAAACACCATTCGCTCCTCCAATTAATAACCCATATGTTACTACTTTCGGATTTGTAATTAACCTCTTCAAGACTAAGAATACATTTATTTTATTCGTTACTGAGTCCGTCTTTGTTTCCGGAAGAGAAACAAACGTATACAGAAAAATCCCGATACTCATAACTACTAAACTTAAAAATACGATTTTAAATCCAAACATTTGATCAAGAAAGCCACCAATTAACGGTCCTATCGCTGGTGTAAAAGCAATGACTGCCGAGATTTGAGCAAACATAACATGCCTCTTATGCCCTTCTACACTTTCACGTAAAATCGTTTGTGTCACAACTGAACCAGCACTTGCTCCAAACGCTTGAATAAAACGACTTAGCAATAAAACTTCAATGGAATTTGCAATAAAGCATAAGAAACTCCCAACGCCATATATGACAATTCCAAATAACATTGCCGGGCGACGACCAATTATATCTGACAACCATCCAATAAAAAATACACCTAAAGCAAATCCAGCAAAATACACACTAAGTGTTAACTGTACCTCATTATTACTTACGTGTAACGCCTTTGAAATGTCAGGTAAAGACGGTGTGTAAATCGTTTCACTAATTTGCGGAAATGCCACAAGAATAATCATTAACAAAATTGATGGTACTGAGACTTTTTTCATTTTTCATACCCTCCTATAACTTTGAAAATCTCAGAAATAAAAAGACTTTCCTAAGCTACGGAACAGGAGGGGCCATTATAGAAATTCGATCATAAAACAACAAAGAAAACACCTCAATTACGTATGTTAATACTTATAGGAGGGTAATATTAACATTGATTTTAATATATACTTTTTCAATTATATTACATATTTCGTTTCTTTTTCTAGTGTTTGGCCCTAGAGTATTTGTTAAAAAGATAACTTGATGCTACCATCTTTTTATGGAATAATTAGGAATAGTTCGAATTGATAGTTCTAATTATTAAACGACAGACTAGCATATTCTTAATATCTTAAAGCTTACAAACAGGAGGCCTTTCGTAATGATTGAAATTTTAAGGACAGTAATAAACTTCCTAATCTCTCTATTCTCAGGAGAATTACCAATTGTATATTATGTATGGATTATTACCCTATTCCTAATTCAAATAACCCAATCTACTCTGAACTATAAGCTCTTTAACAAGAAAGATAATTTCAGTACTTATATATCTGAAGGATTACTCGTTTTTATTATTTTATTGTTTGGAGGCATGTTAGTTTCTAAGTTACTTGCTTACATAATAGATGATCCTACTATTAGTATGACAAATGTAACGCATTATTTTATTTCTCTTATCATATTAACTATATTTGTCGTAATAACCTGTATTAAAGACTTTATAGAGACATCTATAAAGAATAAAAATATATCACTTTTTAGCTTTTTAGTAATCTCCTTAATAACAAGTATACTTTCATTCAAGTTTTTATCACATTTAATTGAAGGTTCTTTTTCTCTTTCTAAATCTTTTATAACCACTTTAATCATTCTTGTAACTATATCAATTCCTCTATTAATTTCCTTAGAGGATAAATATGCAGATGAAACAGAAAATGTATAACTTCTCATTTACATAAAAGAAAGAGGGAGCTCCCCTCTTTCTTTTATATCGTCCTATTTCACAAGATTAAATAATCCCTTTTAATATCAATCCTAAAACTGACATTACTATCGCACTAATAATAATCCGCAAAATCCAAGTTGTGTTTGCATTTATTTTTTCTAATTGCTTATTGATTGTTGCTATGTCTTTCTCATTAATAATGGTACGCGTTTCTAAATTTCGAATGTCTCTCATAATTTCTTTTTACTCAGCCTTGAGACTGTCAATTTCAGCATAAACATCTTCCGTATATTCATAACATCTTTTTATCCTAATATGCATACTACCAGAAAACTCTCTTACCCGTGAATACATGCCGTATATCCGCGCGCCAAATTATTTGTACAATCTACTTGAATTACTCACATGTTTCCTTTCTTATATATAAATCAGCGTTAAGATAATATGCAATTAAGATAAATTAAAATTGGAAAAGGAACCCCTTGTTTATTTAACAACAAACAAGGTGCAATCCAACATCCGGGAGCACCTACGATAATTTCTATTGTTTTAATCAACACTTTCACATTTACAACTCAATATAGTCAGTATGATTTTATGAAGAGTCTACTTTTTAGCTGCTTAATGTATACTAATATTAATACGAAACAGCTGTATTGATAAACTCTCTAAAACAATAAATATACTAGCTGAAACGAACCTATATCCCATATTTTTCCCAGTAACATTAATGGTTATTTCTGATAAATTCATTTGTATATCATTGTTTTCAAAAATTTCATCCTTAACCTTTACAATATCTGCTTCACAATCTACTTCTTTAAAAGTTTTCAATAATTTTGTTTCCAATAAACTACAATCAAAGTTCTCATCTTTTATTACGGCAAATTTAACCTTCATATTGATTTCCCCATTTTTAACAAACTATAATCATTAAATCAATATAAATATATATTATTCTATTAAATAATTCAAAATATATGTTTCTTGCAAATCATTACTAAATATCAGTTCTAGGGATTGTAATGCCTTTTATGGATTTTTCATCAAAAATAGAACTTAATCCACGAATAATCACGTGTTTCAAATACAATATCTTTATCTGTTGAACGACCCTATCTCTCCTTAAAAAGTCTTGTTCTTACCCTATTTTTTAACAAGGACTTTAACTCAAGTTGTCTTTTCTTTATAAAAAATAGCCTACCTATTTCCGTAGGCAGACTATATCTTTATTACACCATACAAAAGTATACTCTCTACTCGAACTTTATGTAATGAAACAGATTACAAATAAATTATTATCTTTTCTATATTCTTATCACTGATTTTTTGTTCATAAATTCGTAACACATATATATGAGTTATCATGCTAAAATTAGTTTATTCAAAAGAAGTTATTCTTAATGCATCGATAATTTTTAATACCCTGTTTAAAGCCTCGCCCCCCTGCGAGGCTTTTTCCTATTTAACTAGAATAGTAGCTATCAACCGTTACTATGCTGCTACACATCCTACTTTTAGCTATTCAGCATCAGCACACGTAAAATTCTTTCCTCCATCATTTGATTTACAAATATTATTTATAGATTTTTCGGTTATTCTTTCATTTTCATTAGAAACTCGATCTAAGTCCATTCGAAATACTTGTTCCGGATTCTCTTTTGAATTCCCTTCAATATGAATTGTACGATCGAACATCTCAGCCGTGAAGCTGCTAGATGTATTTATCATTTCTACTCCATTATTTTCACCTACATAGCGTTCAACTACTTTTTCGGCTTCTTTAAGTTGTTGAGATGTAGGATATGGTATAGATTCCGCTAATATGACTACACCTACTAAATATGTAATATACAAACCACCTGCAATCAAGATCACTTTCTTTACTGTTTTATTAATGATGCTCTAACTCCCTTTGCTTCTTTTGCTATTAAAATATATAACTTTCCTAATTTCTATCAATTTCTTTTTAGTACATAACATTTGTTTTACATTTTATAAAAAACACCTCTCTTACTAATTTCCAATTTGATATTAACACGTCATTTATTGTTTTTCAATAAATAATTATTATTAAACGATTTATTTTTGCTGTTTTTTAGTTCTGATTCAATCTAAAAACAACCGACTTATTTAATTCCACTACATGATGCTAGTTTTGTTAATGGTACAACACTTCTTGTTGATGGAGGCTATACTGCACATTAATTTTAAAACTTTAAAGCATATCTCTAAGAAATATATAGTCTTCAACAAAAAAAGCACCGTCACAAGTGACAGTGCTTTTTCTATGTAAGAGCAGCCAGAAGATATCTTCTAGCCTACTCCCATTTATAAGTCCAAAATTGTTCAAGTTGCAGCCATTTTAAAGTTGCTGCATCTTTATTTTTGATTTTTGCATGTGTTTCTTCTAGCATCGCTTCTGTTTGTGAACGGTGCGCACCTAGTGCTGCTAATTTATGTTCAAATACTTCACTAATATTATTTACAACATCCGGTTCACCGAGTACTGCTTCACGATTTTTCGTAATCGCAACTGCATGAATGACTGGACGTTCTTCTTTTTGCATACGTGATACAGCGCGAACGACAGCGCGGCCAAATGCATCATGATCTGGATGTACGCCGTGCTCTGGATAAAATGTAATAATTCGAGATGGATTTACTTCTTGAATGATTGCTTCAATTTTATCTGCAACGAAATCAACATCTTCAAATTCTAACGTTTTATCATGGAAACCAAGCATTCTTAAATCTTGAATTCCCATCGCTTCACATGCATCTTTTAATTCTTTTTCACGGATATTTGGAATCGTTTCACGGTTAGCGAATACATTTTTCCCCATGTTACGTCCCATTTGTCCTAAAGTACCACATGCATACGTTACAGGTACTCCTTGATCTGTTAATAAGCGAATTGTTCCTCCCGCCGCAAATGCTTCATCATCTGGATGCGGAAATACAACAAGTACATGTCTCTCCATAAGTTTCCCTCCTTCTTACTTAAATGGCGTTAAGCTTAACTCAAGTGCAACTGCTAAGCGACCTTGATTATCATGCCCTGCAAGTAATAAACGCTCTTTATCGTCTACTTCCCAGTGCGTAATACCTTCTGCATATACCCAACCATGATCCATTTTCAAACCAACTCGGTATGGATTCGTTCCAGTAATCTTCCCGCGTTCAAAGCGAATAATTGCATTTCGAATGAATGCTCCAACTGTCATCATCTTTTCGTTAAAGTGCGACGCATACGCTCCGTTCGTTGTTTCTAAATGAATATATACATCTTTATTTACAAAACGTTCAATTTCATTTTGAATAAGAGAACTATCTTTTACTATTTCCATCGGAATTCACCTCTTTAAACCATTTTACGCAAAAATAATGTAAATTGCTATCTCTATATTAGAGGACAACGCCCACTTTTCCTAATAATTTGCACTGTGTTTTTTATATTTTTTATATGATATGTAAAAAATATATTTTTTCCTTCACTTTGTTAAATAGTTTTCTTTCTTTTTTGAATTTGCTACAATATATTTTATCCCGTATTCATACAGCGAGATACGTTTCGACAATTGAATACATACTTTAAAGAAGGTGACATGATTGGAACAATCAGCACATGAAGTAGCAAATTGGCAATATTATTTTGCAATTGCCGTATTTTTAGTCACGTACGGCTTTATTATTTCTGAGAAATTGAATCGTGCTGTAATCGCACTATTCGGCGCTGCTATTATGATTATTTTTGGAATTGTAGACTTACATACTGCTTTCACATCACATATTCAATGGGAAACAATCACCCTTTTAATTGGGATGATGATTCTCGTACATATTACGAGCCAATCGGGCGTATTTGAATTTGTGGCCATTAAAGCGGCAAAAGCAGCCGGCGGAAAACCAATCCGCATTTTATTATTACTATCCCTATTAACTGCTGTCGGATCAGCATTTTTGGACAACGTAACAACCGTCTTATTAATCGTGCCTGTTACACTATCCATTACACGTATTTTAAAAGTAAATCCTGTTCCTTATTTGATTTCAGAAGTGCTATTTTCAAATATAGGCGGAACTGCAACATTAATCGGTGACCCACCGAACATTATGATCGGATCAGCAAATAAGCATTTAGATTTTAATGCCTTTTTACTAAACTTAGCTCCAATCGTAATTATTATTTCTATCGTTACACTTGGCATTATTTACTTTATGTATCGCAACAAACTAAAAACAACACCTGAGCAAATTAAAATATTAATGGACTTAAACGAAAAAGATTATATTAAAGATCACAGCCTACTTTTAAAATCCATTTCAATTTTAGGACTAACTATTTTAGGCTTTGTACTTCATTCGATTATTCATGTAGACGCTGCCGTTATTGCGATGACAGGTGCTACACTTCTTATGTTAATCGGCGTGAAAGAACATGATATTGAAGATGTATTCGCCCACGTTGAATGGGTAACCATTTTCTTCTTCGCCGGACTATTCATTCTCGTTGGCGGGTTAATTGATATCGGACTTATTTCTTCACTTGCAAAAGAAGTACTTGACGTAACGAACGGTGATATCGGTTTCGCTGCTATACTTATTTTATGGGTATCAGGCATTGCATCTGCGACAATTGACAATATCCCCTTTGTCGCAACGATGATCCCGCTTATTCAAGATTTAGCTACCGGGCTCGGACTATCTGTAGACTCTCCGCAAATCGAAGTACTATGGTGGGCGTTATCACTTGGAGCTTGCTTAGGAGGAAACGGAACATTAATCGGCGCATCCGCAAACGTAGTGGTAGCTGGTATTGCAAAACGTGAAGGACATGCTTTCTCGTACATGGACTTCTTAAAAATTGGTTTACCGTTAACAATTATTGCGTTATTGTTATCACATGCTTACATATATTTACGTTATTTAATGTAAAAGTTGTATTGTGTGAAATTATATCGACGATTTTTAAAATATATCGATCGTTTCTTCGGATATATCAACGATTTTCTAAGTATATCGACGATTCGACAGAGAATATCGACTTACCGACAAATAACGACAACGAAAAAGGTATGCAGCTCTAAATCGCATACCTTTTTTTCATCACCAAAATATACCAATAATTGCTAATCCACCTAAAATCATACCACCAATTTGTCCGATGATTGCTGGCGATAATTGAACACCTTTCCTCACTTCAACAACTGGTCTTTCATGCCTTAGTTGCTGCACTTCACTTTGAAGTTGATGTACACTTCCGTGTAATTCTTTAATTAATTCCTTTAATTCAGCGACCTCTTCATTTACTGGTTTTGCTTTTTCTAAATTCATTTTGCATAGCTCCTTTTTCTCTAATCGACACATTGTAAAAATTCTCCAACAAGTGCTCTTTTTCCTTTCTTCACAGCCTCATTTCTAAATTATTCATATAATAAGTTTAAGAATTAATTTTAGAAAAAACTTAAATTTGTAACTATACCTATTTATAAATCAGAATTTTCAGTTATAATTAATAGAGTTATTACATTTTATACCAATTAATTAAAAAGGAGGAATTCTAGTTGACTATTCTATCTATCAATAATTTATCCAAAAGTTACAAACATAAAAAAATACTAGATGGAATTAACCTCACAATCAACTCCCCAGGAATCTGGGCTTTAGTAGGTCCTAACGGTGTTGGTAAAACTACTTTTTTAAATGTAGTTACCAACCTTTTGCCCGCTACATCCGGAAATATTGAACTCATGGGAAAATCTAACAAAGATGTTTCTGTGTTTAAAGACGTTTCTTTTTTACAGGACAATTCTGTACTATATGACTATTTAAATGGCTACGACCATCTTACATTCATTTGTGATGTACAAAAAATTTCTAAAGGACGCATGAATGAAGTTGCAAAATATGTAGGAATGGAAAGTTATGTAAAGATGAAAATCAAAGATTATTCCTTAGGGATGAAGCAACATCTTCTCTTAGCGATGGCAATCTTAAACAAACCAAAGCTTATGTTCCTTGATGAACCTCTGAATGGTTTGGATCCAACTAGTGCTATACTGATGAGGAAAATTTTATTACGCTTAGTAGATGAAGGTACAACAATCATTCTTTCTTCTCATAACTTATCAGAAATTGACCGTGTTACAAAGAAGATTCTTTTTTTAAAAGACGGCAAATTAATAGAAGAGGATATGACAAAGTACGAAAAAATTTATTATCACTTCTTATTTTCAGATTTAAAACACGCACAACTCGTTTTATTACAAGAAAACGTACAAGCAGTGTTAACTAAGAAAAGCCTTCGAATCCAATTAGAACACCACACCATCCAAGACCTTATTAATCTATTTCATTCTCATAACATTAATATTATTGATATTCAAAAAGAAGTTATCGGTTCTGAAAATAGATATGAAGAAATATTTAATGTATGTGGTGATAAGACATGAAAATATTTCTATTCGAACTAAAAAAAATGCTCTACTCTAATATTCTCTTTACTTTAATCATTGCTACTATGCTAATCATCTGCGGGTTATTTCTTCATAATGCGCTTAAACAAGAAATAGTCCAAATGAAAAAAATCGAATTATTTTCTAAATATGAAACAGAAGTTTCTAATCAAGTTATAAGAGATCAAGAGGACTTAAAAAAAGGACCTAACGCAAAAATCGAATCTCGATTAGAAATCGGACTTCCGCTATTAAAACATTTAAATCAACTTATACAAGAAGTAAAAGAAAACAAGTGGAAAAATGAATTACAGACTGAAATGAAAGTTTACGACTTAGCTATGCGCTTTGAACAAGTAGAAGGGGTTTTCTCAGCTAGCGAAAAAGATATAAAAAAAGCAATTCAACTAAATGAAAACTTATTACAACAAGGTTTGCCAAAAGAATACCTTGACCTCTCCATTCAACCGTCTCTATTTATGAAAAAAGTAATTTCACTACTACTCAATGCCCCAGGATTTCTTATTTTACTACTCTTACTAGGTACAGTGATTACGAAAGAATTTGAAGACCATACGATTAAGCTAGCCTATACTTTACCTATTTCTCGTAGTCACTATATCTTAATAAAATTTTTCAGTTTACTGGTTGTTAGTCTCCTATGGATTTTACTAGTATTTTCACTATCTTATATATTACCGACAATATTCGGAAAATTTACCGGTAATATTTTTAATTACCCGCTTTTCACAAAAACAGAAACTATTATTAGTTCAGGTACATACTTAAAAACAGCTCTCGCTTACAGTCTATGTTATTCCACTGTAGCTATTTCCTTATTAGTGCTCATTGGATTTTGGATAAGAAATACTCTTGTTACCTATTTAATTCTCACTTTTATTTTGAGCAGTGGTTTCATTTTATCAAAAATCGGCTTTAATCCGTTTCTATCTCCCCTTCTTATCAACAAATAGATCGCGTCATTTTAGATAATAATGGATATTATCCATTAGGTGCAGTGGTGTTAATTGGAAGTACATTTTTGCTCTTACTATGTGCCATATGCATGAATCGAAAGCGGGGTGTGTAATATGAAACAACTCTTCCAATTTGAATTCAAAAAATATTTCAAGAAAAAAACAACATGGATTGCAGTACTAACCTCTATTTTTTTCATTAGCAGCTTATATTTCTTGAATTATTCTGTCGCAGAAGACATCCAACGTGGAAATTTATCATTTGCAAAAAATAGCATTAACATTTCGCAACAAGTTTTAAAAGAACTAGAATTACAAAAAATTGAAGCTGAAAAGAATGACGATGTTGAAAAAATTACAGATTATAAATTAGCTATTCAAGATTCACAGCAATCTATATCAAAGAGGAACAAATGGATCGAGAACTATGCTCAAGGTAATTGGCAAGACATATATGAAGAGAATATAAATCATTTACAATTTATGTTTAAGAGCTCAAAAGGCACTAACACATTCAATTACGCAATTGAGAAACAATATATTTCCTTATTTACAGCACGGGCAACGTTGGAAGAATTATTATTACTGAAAAAAAATAAAGCTGAACCATTCATTCAAAATACCATTTATCCCCCCTTCCTATTTACAATTTACGATCAATTTACAGGGAGCGCCTTAGAATATTGGGAAAAGGATACTATGCGTTATGGCACAACTGGATCTTTATTTTTATATCAAATAATCCAGTACTACTATATACCATTACTTATTTTATTGGGATGCTTTATTTTTGGAAATAATATTTCTTCTGAAATGAATAATAAGAAGCGTGGTTTGCACTTTTACTATACTTTGCCTATTAAACGAAAATCATTATTTATAACAAAGTATTTTAGTGGATTCCTTTCTACACTTGTTTTCGTTTTACTAATGCTACTCATTCCTTTGTTATGTAGCTATTTCACGAAAGGAATCGGAAATTTTGATTATCCAGTTCTTGTGTATGAAGGATCAGAGCCTAATCCATTTGGCAGTGAGTATAATAGTTTAAATCCCATTAAAGATCAATTTCACTTTATCACTTTGAAAAATTACTTCGGACAAGTATTATTACTAACTGCTGTACTCACATTTTTTCTATATTCTTTTTACTACATATCATCACTTTTACTAAAAAGCTTAAGTATTACAACGTCTTTTGTAGGTATTATAGCTTTTATTGGAATGAAGAGTTTCTCTTCTCCTTACAATCCATTTACTTACGTGAATATTCACAGTGTTCTAACTGGCGAAACAGCGACTTTAGTTTTTAATCCTTCTATTAATCTTTCAACTGGGGTAATGTTAACATTGGCTTTAGGCTGCACCCTTTTATTCACAGGATACAAACTATTTATAAAAACATATCATTAGTAACAAAAATAAAAAAGGAAAACTAGTACCTATCTAGTTTTCCTTTCTATTTAATTATTCATAGTATGAATAATTGAATTGGTATCATCACTTTTATTTTTGCATCTCCATCCATTCACCCCGCAATATCCCCATAATGATACGATCAAAACACTTCCCATCTCTTTGAACCGCTTCTCTCATACAACCTTCTATTTGAAAACCCATCTTTTTATATAACTCAATAGCAGCTTTATTATAAGAAATAACATCCAGACCGACGCGGTGCAAATTCAATTCATAGAAAGCATATTTTAAGATAAGATGGATCGTTTCTCTTCCATATCCCTTCCCTCTATCATTTGTATCTCCTATTCCTATTGCTAATAAACCCGTTCTGTTATTCCACTCTATGCCATGAATTGCAACAAAACCAATTAAGCGATCCTCTTGAACTGTCCTTAACATGAAAGAAACACTATTCGATCTACGCCCCTTTAATAGCCCATCACTCGCTATTTCTTGTATCGATTGCGGGAATGCTACATCTGTATCTACATTCCTTAAATACTCACTATCTTCTTGCCACATAGCCATTACTACAGCATCTGCTTCTCTAATAGCTGATAATTTAATCGTTTTATTTTGAAAAAGATTCATTGTCATTTCAAACTCCCCCTTTTTTAATAACAGGGATAATTATTAGCCTATTTATCCCCTTATTCTATAAACTGCTTTATACACGGGATACTTACAATAAGCGCTGACATTGGCACATCTCCTCTACATTGAATTAACTTCATTTTACATTTTTTTGTTTTTTCAAACAAACTAATTATAGTTCTCTATCATTTAGAACTATAGTATACTTAATTATTCTTCAGATTATTCAATCAAAATAAGAAATCCTAGAAGGTGAAAACATGTTTTATGTAAAACAACTACTCTATTTTACTTATGAACAAGCATTATCCTGTTTATTCCCAGTCGTTATTTTCTTAACACTAGCCCTTTCAAAAATCGTTTTTATCCCAGGATTATACCGATATGATTTCATACTCATCGTATGTCTTTTTATGCAGTGGATTATGTACAAGACTGGACTTGAGACGAAAGACGAATTAAAAGTAATTACTGTCTTCCACCTCATCGGTCTTCTACTAGAAATATATAAAGTACATTTCGGTTCATGGAGTTATCCGGAAGAGGCATATTCAAAGGTTTTTGGAGTTCCACTTTACAGTGGCTTTATGTATGCAAGTGTTGCAAGTTACATATGCCAGGCGTGGAGAAGATTGCATTTGCAAATGCATCATTGGCCAAAAGCTATTTTTGCAATACCTCTAGGAGCAATGATTTACTTTAATTTTTTTACACATCATTTTCTATATGACTTTAGATGGGTATTAACTTTACTATTATTCATCGTTTTCTATCGGACATTTGTAGAATTTTCATTACGAGGCGTTACATATAAAATGCCACTCGTTCTCTCCTTTTTCCTTATTGGTTTCTTTATTTGGATTGCAGAGAACATCGCAACATTTTTCGGAGCATGGCAATATCCAAATCAACGGGAAGCGTGGAATCTCGTTCACTTAAGCAAAATTAGCTCGTGGTTTTTACTCGTTGTTATTAGCATTATGATTGTTACACAACTCAAATATTTGAAGGAATCGAAAAGATAACGCTGATTATGTAAAAACAGTTAGCCCATCACTCATTAGAAAGTGATGGGCTTTTTTACCTTCCTTATTAAAGGAGTTACACATTATGAGCTACTACTAACAGAAGAGGTTGCTGCAGATGAAGCGGCAATCGTTGCCATCATAGCTGCCTGTTGTGCTTGTATAAGGACTTCTATCATAGTTTGTAAACCTGTGTTGGTAGCTTTACTTTCCTCACCTTTCTGACTTACGAACAGTTGAATAGCAATAAGAATATTCGTATCTGTATGCCAACGGAACAATTTCTCCCCCTGCAATTTTTCAATCAACGCTTTAATAGAATGAATCTCTTTTTCTCCATCCTCAAGTAACGCTAGTAGCCCTATGGCTGGGTAATGCATCTGTTTCACTTTTACCTTTTCTTGTTTTAACAACTTCCATATGTTTGTACATGTTGCAACTAACATTTCTTCACGAACATCCTTCTTTAATGAGAGGATATGACTTAAAAACTGAAGATCATTCCCTTTACGTAAACCAGCTTTCGCTAGTCTCTGATACAGACGTTCCACTCGGTCCATAAGTGTTTCTACATTCTCTGATTGTCCTGCTAGTAAAACCGCGAGCGGATAATCATTTGTACCTGTAAGAAAAAGATGATCCTCTTTCATACGTTTATATACTTGCATCGAACGCTGAATGTGCGTGCCATGCTGTTCATTTTCTTCTGTTAAAAGCACAGATGCTGCGAGATAAGTAAATATACTTCGGCTAAAACCACCAGCGACCAATTGTTCATATAAATCTAAAAACTCCCGGAAAGCTTCCTTATAATCTGTAAAGTGAATATCTAAAGTTGCGGCCACCACAAAGCGATGATAAGACTTCAAGTATGAAAACATCCCTACCTGATTCTTAATATAACTACTAATTTCTAAAAAACGTCCGAGATCAAACAATTTATCACTACCTGCATACATAGCAGCAATCATCATTCCTGTTCGAGAATCACTCGTTTTCCATTTTAGTTCTCCCTTTAACTGTGCATATGTATGTGTATATTGCTCCAGCTTTTGTTCTAATGTAATCATAGTTTTCACTCCTACTTCTATTTCTTCTCTATTATTATACTTATATTTCATATGGCTTTTGCAACCTTAATTCTGTATTTTCTTCAATATTTTTCTATTATGTAAAACAAATATAATAACTATACCTACTTTATCAGTATCACGATTGCAAGCGTTCATAATTCTTTAAGCTCAACGACAAAAAGGATAGATAATAAATTATCTATCCTTTTTGTCATTATAATATTTCACAATATAATTTCGTTTTTTATATGCAATTACAACTAAAGAGCCTTAATAATACGTTCCATCGCCTTCATTTGTCCAATATGATCAGCTTCATGATAAAGCATCATACCGTAAAGCTCCCCTACTGTTTCCAATCCTAGGAATGGCTCTGGCAGTTTATTTTCAAATGCTTCTGCTGGAATTTCGTTAATACGTTTTGCTTGTTCTTTTAATTGAGCCGTTAACACTTCTAACGATGGTCCTTCTGTTTTCCATTTAGACGGTCTTGATCCATACCCAAACATACCTGGATATTCAGTTGGTAATTGTTTGAATTCTTTTCCAAACATGAAAACTTCTGCTGCCGTTAACACATGACCGATATGCCAGCGAATTGTATTATTAAAACCTTCTGGCTGCGTATCCACAGTTTTATCGTCTAGCGTATCCATAAATTTAAGCAATTCCCCACGCGTTATTTCAAATTGTTTTAAGCCAACTAGTCTATTCATTTGATCGTTCCCCTTCTTCATGTACCATTTATTATGAACTAAGAATGTTCAACACATTAAAGTTTTACCTTGTTTAATCTATCAGAAACGATTAAGAAAAACATCTAATATGCTTAGTCAAAATATTTAAAAGGTTCACCCCTAATAAATATAGAATTACTTACTACAAAGTTAGTTTAGTAAATAATAGAGGAGTGTCAATTACATGTTACATGTTTTAAAACAACAATATCATCTTATTAGCTCTACAAGAGAAACCCTATTTTCGTTTTTGGAAGAAATCCCACTAGAAAAATTACATAGTACTGTTCCGAATTTCGGTAGCGGTAGCATTATAAAGACACATATTCATGTAGCCGATTGCTATCGGTACTGGCTTGGATCATTCGCATTCAAGCAAAAACGGGCAGATTTTTCATTCGCTAGTGATGATGAAATTGAGCATGCAGATGTCGAGAAAATCCGTGCTAGGTTTAAGTTAGTAGATGAAGTTGTACAACGCTTTTTAGATGAATACAATGACCGTTGGCTCGAAAATATAGCAAATGAAGTGAAATGGCAAAAAGAACATTGGAGCACAACTCCACTATGGCTTTTAACTCATGCGGAAACACATGAATTTCATCATAAAGGTCAAATTGTATCTATGGCTCGTCACCTTGGATTCACTCCTCCTGATGCAGACCTTAGTTAATTCGATTATAAAAAAACTTGTTGATATATTTTGTTGTGTATAAAACTTTTATCATTTGTTTTAGGTATACCATGCCATTATAAAGTTCATGTAACATTAAAGTAACACACATACTTTTCAAACAATACAAAAAACAAAACTCTTCTTCCATGTAGATCAAAAACATTTGTATACTCTATCACTAACCTTAAGGAGAAAATAATAATGAGATTAGAGAGTGAAAGAATTTATTTAAGACCTCTTTGTCAGCTAGATGCGCCTATTATATTAGAAAGTACAATGAATGATGAAATAAGATATATGACTGGAACCAAGTCTACTTTTTCATTGGAGCAACTTAAGACACATATAGATCATATAAATAATGATTCAAGTCGCTATGATTTCGCTATTTGTTTAAAAAGTACTGACGAAATGATTGGAGAGTTGTCGATTTTAGATATCGATGAGGAGAACAAAAGAGCAGGATTCAGAATATCAATGCTTTCAATAGCATTAACAGGACAAGGATATGGAACTGAAGTTATTACAATTGTTTTAAAATTTGTTTTTGAACAACTATATTTAAATCGGTTACAGTTAGAAGTATTTAGCCATAATTTACGCGGAATTAGAGCTTATGAAAAGGTTGGGTTTGTAAAAGAAGGAACCTTACGTCAATCTTTATTTTATAACAATACATTCTCAGATGAAATTATTATGGCGATACTTAAAAGTGATTATAAAGATATGTCATTGTAAATAACTGTTCTTAAACTATTAACAACTTGAAAGAACCTTACCACAATAAAATGCAGTAAGGCTCTTTCATTTTTATATCAAATAACAACTCTTAACTCCTGTATTATATTAATACCAAATTGTCTCCGCATAATTATATGCATCACTATTCGGAATGGCATGTTTCCCCTGCGCTTGCGCCTTTCTTGGATCTAAATCATATACCATTGGCGTATAGCATGATGTTTGCCCTTTATTTACAACACCATTTCCTCCCGCACTTCCGCAAGTATATGCCTTTCCATCTGTTTTTCTTACGATTCTTGCATCAGCTTCGTTATTATATACTGCTGCACGAGTTACTGTAACTTTTGCCCACGCTGTCTTACACGTTGTGCTAAATTTTAATTCCACATAAGAATTGGAATCAATCCACTTCTTTTCTTTCGTTACTGCTAATTGATCGCAGCTATTGTAATATGGACTTTTCCCATCATATGAATGGTCTTCTGCATATGATTTATCGCTATTAGTCGTGCTAAACATACTAGTTACAACGAGTAAAGATAGCAATAAACATGTACTTACCTTTATTAAAAGTTTCATAGCACTCCGCTCCTTTTTAATAGCGTCCTGTTTTTCCATAACCATTATTAAACGTAACTGCTTCTGCATCCGCTGTGTATCCGAAATCAGCAGTTAAATCAAATACCATTCCTGTATAAGTGCTCGTTTGACCTGTTTTAATTGCTCCATTACCACTATTAGAGTCTACTGATTTTTGAAATACACCGTTTTTATATTTATTAATAACAGCGTAAGCATATATCCCTCCAGAAACGGAAGGTGCTGGTTGATCTAAAACAAGCTTAGACCATGCTGCATGACATTTATTACTGTAACGTAAATACACTGTCCCTACTTTTTTACTACCTTCATAAACTGCTGTAGACTTTGCATTAAATCCATCTGCATCACACGTTGTACTGCCTCCGTATACTTTCGTTGTAGCCGGATTTTTTCCGTCATAGTAACTACTTAAATCAGTAGCTGCAAATGTGCTTCCTTGAAAACTAAATAATACACCTACACTCGCTACACTTAACACACATACTTTCATTAACTTTTTAAACATTTTCAATCTCCTCCCTCAAAATAAGTACGTTTAATAAAGACAATCTATCCCCTATGTAAAACCCTCCTTTCATGCTTCCTAGAGGCATCTTACAGAAACGAATAAACATTGTAAATTTCCTTATGATTATTGGAATATACGAAGAAATTTACTTATCCGTCTAAGAAAAAAAGTTGAGAAATACACATTTTATCCCGCTTTAATGGGCAGTAAGACCCCCACCTCAAAATTCAGCGAAAGCAAAGAATTTAGGTGGGGATCAACTGCCCATAAAAGTCCGATTGGTTCAATTAATAATCAGTAGGGGATGAAGACCCCCACCACTGATTAAAGTTTCACTTTATAGCATTCTTTATTTAAAACATAAAAGAACCGATACTTGTTACATGCAAGCATCGGTTCTTTATACAAAAGTGCCATTTTTTCTTTTATATAAAATAAATATTTCTCCACTTAATCCGTTGTAAAAAACTCCCTCGTTACATCAATAAATTGCTGTAACGGTACTGTCATCCATTTATCTTTATGCCAAGCAATTTGTGTATAAATCGGTGAAATTGCATTTTCTAAATGTAACTCTTTTATCTTCCCTTCTCGTATATCTTTTTCTACTACTATTGCTGGTAACACGGCTATTCCTAAATCCGCAATAACACATTGTTTAATTGCCTCGACACTAACAAACTCAATCTTATTTGCTGGATACACATCTTCCGTACGAAATAGCTCTTCAAATAAAGTTCGATACGAGCAACCAAGCTCCGTTAGTAAAAGTGTCTCACTCTCTAAATCTTTTGTAGTAATCGAAGGTTGTTCAAGTAAATAATGCCCTGAAGCAGCTACTACTTTTAATTCTTCTTTCATAAGCGGCTCCACATGTAAAGCATCTTCTGTTTTACATTCGTCCAAAATAAAGGCAAGATCGACTTTTCCCTCCATCAATTGTTCCTTCGCATCTTTATTGGAATGTGCTGGTTTAAATATAAGCTTAATTTGTGGAAATTGCGCTTTAAACCTCTTTAATATAGAAGGAAGTCTATATGTACATTGGCTTTCTTGCGCACCGATTATTAACGTACCTGCTATTTCTTCATCATCTTTCACAGCCATTTTCGCTTCGTTGCTGAGCGCAATCATCTTGTCAGCATATAGTTGAAACTTTCTACCTGCTTCAGTTAAGAAAAGACGTTTTCCTAATCTTTCAAATAACGGCGTACCTAGCTCAGCCTCTAACGTTTTAATTTGCGCTGTCACACTCGATTGAGCAAAGTTTAATTTCTTCGCAGTTTGTGTAAAATTCAAAGTATCTGCCGCTATTTTAAATGTAATTAATTGTTTTATCTCCATTTATCGTCCCTCTTTTCAATCGATATTTCCGATCGATTCCATCGAAATAACCCTCTTTGTCTATTGATATTTGTATTATATGATAAAGAGCATCGACAAACAATAAAAATGGAGGTATTCCATATGAAAGTACTTTATTTCGAACAGTTTGGAAGTCCGGATGTACTACAATATAAAGAAATACATGATCCAATCATAAATCCAAATGAAATTCTTGTCCGTACGAAAGCAATCGGATTAAACTTTGCTGATATTTATAGACGCCGCGGTGATTATCATCTCGCTGGCAACCCGCCTTATATATTAGGTTATGAAGGCGCTGGTATTGTTGAAAAAATAGGAGCTGACGTTACGAATATTAATCCTGGAGACCGTATTGCATTTGCTGACGTTCCATTTGCAAATGCAGAGCTAGTTGCCGTTCCATCGGAGAAAGCAATTAACCTTCCAGATTCTATCTCTTTTGAAACAGCCGCTTCTGTCTTATTGCAAGGTCTAACGGCACATTATTTAACGAAAGATAGCTATCAAATAAAACAAGGTGATATAGCTTTAGTACACGCTGCAGCTGGTGGTGTTGGGCAAATACTTATTCAAATAATTAAACTACTAGGCGGAAAAGTAATCGGCCTAACGTCATCAAAAGAAAAAGCAAAGATAGCCACGTTAGCTGGGGCTGATCACGTATTTTTATATACGGAAGCATGGCATACGAAAGTAATTGAAATGACAAACGGTGATGGAGTAAATGTTGTATATGAATCAGTAGGTTCTACGTTAGAGGAAAGTTTTAACGCTACTAAAACTGGCGGTACTGTCGTATTTTACGGAATGGCTGGCGGTAATCCTGCGCCCGTTGATCCGCGTATGCTTATGGATACTTCAAAAACTTTAACTGGCGGAGATCTTTGGAATGTGCTTACTACGTATGAAGAACGTAAAAAGCGATCTACTCAATTATTTGATTGGATCGCTACTGGTAAATTAAACATTGCGAGTCCTACTACATTCACCTTACAAGATGGTGCTCTTGCACATAAATTATTAGAGAGCAGAAAAAGTACAGGGAAGATTTTATTAATCCCGTAATTCACAAATAGAAAAGGAAGCTAGATTTCTCTACCTTCCTTTTCTATTTGTTATATTTCCACACTTTCTTTCCCTTTTGCAACATAGCTCATATCTCCAACCGACCCGACTGTATATGTTCCATCTTGATATACAATCTTCGTCACACTAGCATTTTCTACTCCAAGTTTTGTTTTGCTACTGTCTAACATTTCGATTAAGGTAGTAATCAAGAGCCCATGAACGACAACTAAAACATTACCGCCACCATTTGCAGCAGATTCTTCACTAATTTTATCAATCTCTTCTTTTATACGCGTAGAAAATAATTCCCAATCTTCCGCCTGTTTCGTAGGGTCTGCTGCTCTAATAAGATTAATCACTTCTTGAATAGAAAACTTCATAAGTTCTTCTGGTGATGCAACGCCTGCAGCTTTTCCAACCACATCCCACATATTTTCAAGTTTTTCACCTTCAAAAATACCAAAATTTAATTCTCGTAATTTTTTTCTTTTCTCAAGTTTTAACTTTGATTGCTCACTATATTTTAATACTAAATTAGCAGTTTCAATCGCTCGGCCGCTATCACTACTATATGCACTCATAAAATGAACATCTTTTAATCCCGTTCCTAAATTAGAGGCAACTTCCACACCTTTTTCTACTAACGGAGAGTCTGCCCAACCTTGCGCGCGATGGTTCGTATTTAATATTGTTTTTCCATGTCTTGTAACATATAACGTAACTACATTCTCATTGCTATCTGTTTCTCGATTCTTCATCATATTCTCTCCCTTTACATTTCTATATCAATTTTACCACCTTAATTATTCATTGAGCAAAATATACGTAAGTGAATTCGCTTAATAAAAAAAGCTATCTTTCTGTGTATCTCTACAAAAAGATAGCATCTTTTATGATTACATTTCTTAACTGATATTCCTACTCAGCAAAAGCACTCGAATATTGTACAATTCCTTCTACACCTTCAAGAGCATTTTCTGTTAATTCCATTACCATAAACACTTCTTCAGGCACTTCAAATGGTGCTTTTATATTCCACTCACTTGCTTTTTTAAATCCGAATTTCGGATAGTACTCTGGATGTCCTAATACTACAACTGACCCGTATCCAAGTTCCTTCGCTTTTTCTAACGCAGCTACAATAAGCTTTGCACCAATTCCTTTTTTCTGATGGCCCCTAGCAACTGAAACCGGTGCAAGTGCTAATGATTCTATAGAAGTTCCATCTTGTTCTATCGTAATTTTAGATAACAGAATGTGACCGACTATTTCCTCATCTACTGCGACGATTGATAGCTCAGGAATAAACGCGTCACATTTTCTAATGCGACTAACAAGTTCATGTTCCTTTTTATCACTAAATTCTTCATGTAAAAATGCTTGTTGTACAACTTCTTCTGTTTTTCTATAATCATTTTTTTGCTCTTGTCTAATCGTTACCATCGTAACTTATCCTCTATTCTTTTTTATTTCTTTTTGGATTTTACGAAGCGCTTTTTTCGACCCGCGCTCAATATCATGCTGCATTTTTCTTTCTTTATAATCGACAAATAGTGTATTTAAATCGTATCCCTCTGGGTATAATTCTTTTGCTGCTACTTCTAACGTAATACGTTTTACATTTACTTCAACAAATTCACCGTTATAATATACAACGACGTTATAAAAATTATCTATTTCCTTATAGATAATACCAAAATCATCATAATCTAATACATTTACACGATCGCCGATTTTGTACTCGTGATGTTTTTCTCTTTTTTCTTGCACGAATTTCGGTTTTCTAATTTTACTTTCATTCACTTTTTCTAGGGCGTACTCTTTATTCCCCATATACTCTTTCGCTCTTTTCAGTACATGTTCTCTTACGTTCATTTTATTCGCAATCCAAAGTGCATTACTTTCACCTGATTTACCGATTACTAATTTATAAAGTGGTTCTAACGTTTCACTATTAAATTGCATTGCTGCATTCATAAAATCATCGTGCATTTCTGAGAAGCGTTTAATTTCACCATAATGCGTACTTGCAACTGTAATACATCCCGCAAGGTAGAACTCCTCTAAAATAGAAATTGCAAGTGCTGCCCCTTCATTCGGTTCAGTCCCACTTCCTATTTCATCAAATAATAGCAACGTATTATTATTTGACATCCTCATAATCTCAGAAAGGTTTTTCATATGAGATGAAAATGTACTTAGTGCATTTTCGATACTTTGATTATCACCAATATCTACAAATACATTTTCAAAAATAGCGATTTCTGTATCTTTATCTCCTGCAATATGCAGGCCTGACATTGTCGCTAATGTTAGTAGTCCAATTGTTTTTAATACAATTGTTTTCCCGCCCGCATTCGGTCCGGTAATAATTAAACTACGGTAGTTTTGACCGATTTCAAAGTGTAACGGTACTGCTTTCCCACTTAAAAGCGGATGCTTACAATTTACTAAATGAATGTAGCCGTGATCATTTAACTTCGGCTCTATTCCATCGATTGATTTACTAAACTTCGCTTTCGCAAATACCATATCATATTGACTAATCAGCTCCATATTAATTTTTATATGATAAATATTTTCTAATACTATTCCTGATAAAGTCGCTAAAATTTGATACACTTCCATCGCTTCTTCAGCTTTCAAACTTGCGAGTTCCGCATTTAACTTTGTAACTGTATGTGGTTCTATAAATACAGTAGAGCCTTTAGCGGACGCTTCAACTATACTTCCCGCAACTTGATTTTTATAGGAAGATTTAATTGGGATCGTATAGCGATCATCTTTTTTACTAATAAAGAATTCCTGAATATACTTCTTATTTGCACTACTATTTAAAAACTTCGTTAAACGTTCTTTTATTTTTCCATCTACAGAATCGATGTTATTTCGAATTCGTTTTAACTCTTTACTAGCCGCTGCATCAATGCTATTTCCTTTAATCGAAAAGTTAGAGGGTGTTGCAAAACTAAAATAAATATGCAATGTTATGAATCAGAAAAACTAGCTGAACATGTAATAAATAGCGATTTTGACCATACCAACGTGGCTGTTCCAGCCCTTTATCTTTGAGATGACCAAACTGTTGTTCAATTTTCCCACGCTCTTTCATCAACTGTTTGCCAAAGATGGTTTGTGCAAAATGAGATAATACACGGCGATGTGTACTTTTGCTTTGTTCGCCATTACGTGGGTTAATTGGATTCACCGCAAAAATATCACATGTTTTTGCAATTTCATAAATGCGCTGACTATCATAAGCAGCATCTGCAATGGAAAATAACACATTTTGATTTTGTATATCTTGAAGCAATACAGGAGCCATTTTGCTATCATGTACGTTCGCTGTTGTAAATGCATACGACAATACAACACCTTCTGGTGTAGAACAGACATGAGCTTTATATCCCTTATACCAACCATAACGAGTAGATTTCCCCCATTTTGCTTGGGAATCATATAAACTACTCCGTAAGGCAGTGCTATCAATTAAAACACACGGAATTAATCCTAAATTCATTTCTTCAAGAGTTTGTTTATGAATCAACGGAATACCTTCATTGCGAAACCAAGTTCCTACACGTGAGAAAGTGGATATATGAGGAACAAAGGAAAGACCACAAGATACACGAAATGAAGGATATTGATGCAAAAAGCGAGTTAACTTACGTAATGAATTGATTTGGAATACCGTTTTCACAAAAAAACATTTGAGTAAAGCTTTTCTACAGATAGGTGGGCGGCCTGTAATAGGCGGAACGCCTCCAATGGTTAAACTGTCTACGTAGGCAAATAAAATGTGTAAAATGGATTGATTGTGATCAAAATTGGTTATCATACTAGTAAATCCGTCCTTTCTGGAGATAGTTTAGGGTACTATCATTCTTCCAGGAAAACGGATTTTTTTATGCATTTATTTTTGAATATTTATGAGTTTTGCAACACCCTCGAAAAGTTAATTTCCTCTTCAATACTTTTAAATTCAGTCATTGAATTTGCATAAGAAGCTAATACTGGCGCAAAAAATTCTTTATCTAGCATAAACTTTTTAATCTTTCTACAGCCGCGTAAAAAGTCTGAAACACTTACTAACTCTTCAGGATCTAAAATCATCCCTTTTTCTAATTTTTGAATTGTACTAGCAATATTTGAAATACCGAAGAAAGGAACATGCCCTTCTGCATCTACTATAGCTCGTGCTTCCGTCGTTTCATTCAAGCGATTCCTCACTACTTTTATACTCGTACTCGGTTCTAATTTATTTAATAACTCCTTACCTAACCCACTTACACAATAAGATTTCACTATCTCCATTAATTCGTTATATTGTAACTTTTCAAAAGTCATCGTATTCATTTTGTTTCTCCTCACTATGATTGATTTATATCATAAATGAAGATACCTACTCATTAGATTCCAATGAGTTCTACATTATTCAATTACCATTTTTATACATTAAAAAACATATACAAAAAAGCTGCGGGGATACCGCAGCTTTTACATTTACAAGGCATGTGTAATAACATATGAGGAAATAAGCCATAAAAACGGATGGCAATCCCCTTATTACACGCTTTATAAAGTATTGTAGGTATCTTCATAGGTTTCGAAATAAATCCATGACAAAATTAGGGGTATGATATACATAAAAATCCCCTGGTCTTATCCGATTTATTTCATTAAATTTTTCCTATTTAGTACCTACCGCACTCACAAAAAGCACCTCTCATTAATTTATATTTTAGTCATTGAAATCTAATTTACTGAAATCATCATACTATATGTTTTGTGAGAAGTAAAGGTGTCAGACTATTCCCCTGCAGATTGTAAAGCTTTCATATAATCAACCTTTTTCTCAAGGGCCTTTTTTGCATCTTCAGCCGTTACTATATAATCTATCGCAATATGTAGTAATACATCCTTATTATCATTTGGCAACTGAATTGTTATATCATCCACACTACTTTTACTATCTTCAATCGTTTTATTAAATTCCTGAATACTTCTCGCAACCTCCGCTAATGTCTCCATATGTGCACGGTTGTTTACATCTAAAAAGATATTACTTTTGAAAACTGCAGTAACATAATGCTTCGGATGTTGCTTCGCTACTTTTTTCTCTTCATTCTTACCGAAAACAGCGTCCCCTGTTTGCATTTTCTCGAAAGTAAGTATAGTATTAGTCCCTTTTTCTTCATAATATGTATTGAACCTTTCTCTTAAATCGTTCGCTCCTCTTTTTATTTTATAGTTATCGTTCTCTACCTTTGGAGAGGTTCGTCCATCGAACCCTATTTGAAATTGTAAATATGGTTCATCTACTTGCTGTACATAAGCTGTTCGTGTGTTTGGACCTAAAAAATCCTTACCTTGGTCGGCTATTTCAATTCGATCTAGTTTTACAGAAATACCATGCTCCGATTTTGTATAACTTTGTGCTTTTTGTTCAATTTCTTTATCCGATATATCACATGATGTTAATAGTAATAAACTAAACATTATGCTATATTTCATTATTATTCTTTTCATATTGCCTCTCCTTTTGCTACTACTGCCTATATAGAAATGTCCTTATGGATTTTAAATTACGATTTATATAAAGAATTTCTTCTCATAACCACAAGTGTAAAAATACCCATTTATTATCGCTTTACACTTATAGTGTAAAGCAAATATAATATCTATTTAAATCACGTTAAAAACATACTAATATTTAGTTCTATAGCAATCACAATACAGTTTTTTATTGTATCGAACTTTAAAGTAATAACTTTAATTTCGCTGCGAAAAAATTAAATAAGCGCCTCCGCTATTGCGAATGTCATTTACTTTCCCTAATACATTTAATAATTATGACAAGCAATCATAGGAGGTTACTATATGAGCGAACAATACATCATTTTACATGGGCCTGCTCTTGAACCAAATTTAATTGGCCCCACACTACCACCAATTCCACCATTTACATTTCCGACCGGACCTACTGGAATGACAGGACCTACCGGAATTGGAATAACTGGTCCTACTGGAGTTACAGGGCCTACCGGAATTGGAATAACTGGTCCTACTGGAGTTACAGGGCCTACCGGAATTGGAATAACTGGCCCTACTGGAGTTACAGGGCCTACCGGAATTGGAATAACTGGCCCTACTGGTGCAACCGGTTTAGGGATTCTCCCCGTATTTGGAACAATAACTTCTGAAATAGGTATCGGTTTTTCAGCAGTAGTTAATACAAATGTTAATTTTACCGTTCCAGGACCTGTTAGTGGAACTACTCTAAACCCAGTAGACAACTCCATTACAATTAATACCACTGGTGTATACGCTGTATCCTTTTCAATCGTATTTGCGATACAAGCTATCTCATCTAATATATTAAATCTTACAATAAACGATTCTATTCAATTCGCAATTGAAACACGAGTTGGTGGTGGTTCTGGGGTAAGAGCTACATCCGCCAGAACTGATTTATTCCCTTTAAACCAAGGGGATGTTCTTCGAGTACGAATAAGAGAAGCCACGGGTGACATTATTTATTCCAACGCATCTCTCGTTGTTTTAAAAGTCGACTAGTTCATTTATGAAAATAAAAATTTAAGAATGATAACAATATAAAAAGAAGAGGAAGACTTATATTTCAGTCTTCCTCTTCTTTTTATCACCAATTCACTGCTGAACATATATGGAAACTGATCCTCCACTTACATGGAACTGCCCCCATCCGTCCTTATTAATTGTTACAGTATTTTTTTGATTACCCGTCATATCATACCATACTTCCCCTGCGTTATCCTTTCCAACTTCCATCCACTTTGATCCTCCTGGCCCATCTGAGATTAATGTCGCTAGACCAGAATCCGCATGTATACCATCACCTTCTCTTGTCCAGCCAATTACATCTGGATGGTCTAAATAATCACGCTGCTTACCATATGCAAAGTTTTTTCGTGCCTTCAAAATCGGATCAATTTTATCTTTCAACGCTGGAATTTCATAACTACTATTTCCGTTTGTCCCATAGTAATCACCATAGAAAACTGAAGGATAACCCTCTGCACGAGTTAAAATAAATGCATATGCCAACGGTTTAAACCACGGACTTACTACAGATTCCAATGACTGTCCAGGCTGAGAATCATGATTCTCAACGAGAGTAACTGCAAGTGCAGGGTGATTTTGCATTACTGTTCCATTTAAAATATTTCTCATATCATAATTCCCATTTCCTTTTGAAGCATAATGAAAATTGTAATGCAGTGGTGCATCAAATACAGATTGATTATAATTGACTTTTGCTAAATAATTATTTAAAGTTTGGATATCATTTTGCCAATATTCAGCCACCGTAAACATTTCTTTCCCTGTTTGCTGTCTGACATGATTTACCCAATCGCGTAAATATTCATGATCAATATGTTTAACAGCATCTAAACGAAATCCATCTAAATTTAATTCATTCGCATACCACGTCCCCCAATTTTTCATCTCATTCGCAACATCTGGATGATCAAAATCAAGATCTGCATACATCAAATAATCATAATTTCCATTCTCGCTAGACACTTCCCAGTCCCATGCTTTACCTATCCCCCTAAATTTATAAATTCGATTTAATTTCCTCCCTTCATCCCAATCCGTTCCGTCAAAATGATACCATTTCCATTTAAAATTAGAATAAGTATCTCCGCGCCCAGGAAAGTTAAATCCTGTCCATGCATTAATTTCATAATCACCTGATACCTCAATATTTCGATTGTTACGGTCCACCTCAACAGCTGTTACATTTTCAGTATAATCCGCTCCACCTTTATGGTTCATAACTACATCGCCGTATACATCGATGTTTTGCTTATGTAAAGCTTCAATTGCAGATTTCAATTGTACTTTCGTCCCATATTTTGTCCGCACCGTTCCTTTTTGATTGAATTCCCCTAAATCATATAGATCATACGCTCCATATCCTACGTCATTTTGCGTAGTTCCTTTATATGCAGGCGGTATCCAAACAGATGTAATTCCTTTTTGAGCTAAATTTCCAGCATCCGAATGCAAGCGGTTCCAAAGATTCCCATCATTCGGAGCATACCACTCAAAATACTGCATTAATGTTCCATTGTTAACCGTCTCTGCATACGCTTTACTCCCCTCATATACACTAGGTAAAAACAAAACAACCGACAAGCCGACTACTGTTATTTTTTTTAACATATTTACAACATCCCTCCCAAGAAAACGTTTGCATAGTTTATCGGAATTATTATAATATTCGTTCTAAGATTAGTAAAGTAGCAATCTCTCATTCTCCCACATTATTTTTTAGTCTAACTTCAAATATTCAACAAATACTTCCACGTAGTTTTCATTTCACATCTTATTCAAGATTGTTTACAATTTATCTATAAAAGCATAACGGAGGGATTTCTATGACCGACTTTCAAAAACAATTTTTTTCAAGATTACATATAGAAGAACAACACAAAGTTTCATTTGAAGATTTACCTAACATTATGTACGCAATGGCACAAACTGTCCCTTTTGAAAACTTAAATATTCTCGAAAACAACTTTACAAAAATATCAAAAGAAAATCTAAAAGAAAAAATTTTAATAAACAACCGTGGCGGTCTTTGTTATGAACTTAATCCTACTATGTACTACTTCCTTAAAGACGCTGGATTTGATGTTCATCTCGTTTCAGGAACAGTGTACAATGCTGCAAATTCTATATGGGCTGTTGATTCTGGCCATATCGCAACCGTTTTAACACACCATAATGAACTTTATTTAATTGAAGTAGGATTCGGATCATACTTACCTCTTTCACCTGTCCCTTTCTCAGGTGAAATCATTCACTCCGCTACAGGAGATTATCGTATTCGTAAAGAAATGACCGAAAAGGGAAACTACATGTTAGAGATGCGTAAAAATAATGAGTTTTTGGACCAATCTTCTGCTGATGATTGGACGTTAGGCTATGCATTTTATATAGAAGAAGTGAATGAAGAAAAAGCAAATGCAGCACAAAAAATTATCGTTGAACATGAAGGCTCACCATTTAACAAAGTACCTCTTATTGTAAAACTAACTGAAGATGGGCATGCATCTTTAACAAAGGATAGTCTGACAATAGCGAAAAACGATAAAAAAACGAAAGAAAATGTTACAGATGTACAATATAAAAATCTTTTACATTCAAAATTCGGAAATACATTATAATTTTTTAAGCATTACTATTTTAGCAAGGCTTTTCAATTTTCAGCAGGGATTTTTTGCAATTTGTTGTATTTCATAGTTATATAGGAATATAACTACATATTTAGAAAGGAAATGATTATGACAGAACTTAAAGATCGACTACAAGTAGATGATAAGGAGAAATGGGATTTAACGGATATATACCATAGCATTGAAGATTGGGAAAGTGATTTTCATAAAATTGAAGTATTAACGAAAGAATTACACGAGTTTAATGGAAATATTTACGATGGCAATAGCTTATTAGCCTATTTAACAAAGAGTGAAGAAATTTCTAGCATAATATCTTTAATGTTCGCTTATGCACGATTACAATCTGATCTTGATACGCGTGATACTGATGCCCAATCTCTTGTCGATAAAGTGTCACAATTACACGTAAAAGTAAGTGCGGCTAAATCTTTCTTTTCTCCATTCTTACTTAGCGTAGATGAAAACACATTACATTCTTACATAGAAGAAGCAGAAGGCTTACAATATTATAAAGAAGACTTATTTGAATTATACCGTTATAAAAAACACGTATTAAATAAAGACCAAGAAGAGATTTTATCACAAATGGGTGAAGCACTTTCCTCCCCGCAACATACATATGGCATGTTAAATAATGCAGATATACTATTTGGTGAAGTGAAGACTGATGATGGAGAAAAAGTTACTTTAACGCGCGGCATGTATGCAAAGTTAATAGAAGATGAGGATCGCGAAAAACGTAAGGAAGCCTATAAAGCTTATTACAAACCATACGTACAATTAAAAAATTCTATTGCGTCTACTTTATCTGCTGCTATTAAAAATAATGTTACTGTTTCAAAGCTAAGAAACTATCCATCAGCTTTAGAAAAGTCATTATTTGGCGACATGGTTCCGAAAGAAGTTTATGAAAATTTAATTGAGACGACGAAAAAAAATATTCAATCACTACATACTTATAATGAACTTCGAAAAGAAAAATTAAATGTAGATGAACTACGTCAATACGACTTGGGCGTTGACTTAGTAGCGGGTGTAAAACAAGACATTCCATATGACAAAGCGTTTGACATCATGATCGAATCACTAGCTCCATTAGGTGAAGAATATATTGAAACATTAAAAAGCTTTAAAGATAAACGTTATATCGACGTGAGAGAAACGCCAGGAAAACGTTCCGGCGCTTATAACTTTGGTGTATACGGTGTTCATCCTTTCATTCTTTTAAATCATCACGATGATTTAAATAGCCTTTTCACTCTTACTCATGAATGTGGACACGGTATGCATACGCACTACTCACACGGATACCAACCAAGAATTTCTGCACACTATACTATTTTTGTTGCAGAAGTCGCTTCTACAGTAAATGAAGTGCTACTAATTCATCATTTATTAAAAGAAGCAAAAGATGCTAATGTACGTAACCATTTAGTAAACCATTTCATCGACAAATTTAAAGGCACTTTCTTTACACAAATTATGTTCGCTGAGTTTGAAAAAATCACTCATGAAATGGCTCAGCAAGGTAAACCATTAAATGCTCAAGTCTTTAGCGAAGTTTATGAAAACTTGTTTAGAGAGTATAATGGCGACTCCCTCGTATTTGACGAAGAAGTAAAATACGGCTGGGCTAGAATACCGCATTTCTATCGTCCATTTTATGTGTACAAATATGCAACTGGATTCGCTTCTGCAATCCAAATTGCCGATAAGTTATTGAGTGGCGATCCAAATACTCAAAAACATTATATTGAATTCCTTAAAGGTGGAAGTTCTGACTATCCATTAAATCTACTGAAAAAAGCTGGTGTTGATTTAACTACGCCAGAACCGATTGAAAGTGCACTAAATCGTTTCAGCTCACTTGTTGAAGAGTTTTCAGCATTATAAAAAGCATGCAGAGTATATACTCTGCATGCTTTTATCATTTGAATTACTTTATCCTCATTCTATTCTCACAACTACAAAACAAATTTGTGTCACATACTCTTCTATTAAAGAATCACATTCAGGTCCCTTTATATAAACTTCATATGGATGACCATCTATTATATAACCGTTCTTGTCCACCCACTCTTCTAATGCCATATAAGCATAACCTATATAGTCATAGCTACCATAATGTATAGTAGTAACAATTTGATGTTGATGTATCTTTTTTATCTCGCATCCTTGTAATCCATCTGTACCGTCCTCATCCATAATCGGAATTCTTAATTCAATATCGCTGTGATCCGGCATAAATTCTTCATCATAAAAAACGGTATAAGGAGAACCTACTATTTGCAAACTATTTTTTTGTACTTCTTCATATAAATCATAAAAATAATCATCCATATGATCTATATCTATTGGTAACCTTTGAGCAATTACGGTTATTTCATTTCTCGTTCCATTTAATATATCGTAATTTCTATGGCGAGCAATATTTAAAGCATGATTCATGTTGACCATTTCATTGATTTCAGAAATAACCTGTAAATTTTGTTTCACCTCATGAGACAACTCGATAATTTGTGCTTGCATATAGTGAATAAATGAATCTTGATCTGATGACTGCAGAATTACTTTAATTTTCGGCAAAGGAAACTTGTACTCCCTCAGCTTTTTTATTTTCAAGGCTATCTCTAGCTGCCCTTGCTCATAATACCTATATCCATTCACTGGATTTACATATGCCGGTTTCAATATTTCCTCTTTATCATAATGTCTTAACATCCGTGTACTCATTTTACAAATCCGTGAAAACTCAGTAATTGTATACATATACTTACCCCTTGAATACATTTTCTTATACGCTTATTTTAAAACCAATCAAAAATCTTCCTTACTGAAAAATCTCCATTCTGATTTTTCAAGCTCTTTATTTTTGAAGGTAGCAAATGATGAGGACAGTACCACGTTAAACAATTTATTGCGCCTCCCATTGTTGATATTTCTCCTACATGAATTTGAATAGCTTGTTTCTCCGTATGTTGTTGAATATATCGTAAAACTTCCCTATCCTTAGCTAATCCAAACTTAGGAACGTAAATCGTTTCACATGTTTCTAACATATTTATATACAAACCTTTTGCCGATGCTATTTCTTGATCATATTGTCCCTTTTCTGTATATGACGATGGAACAACTATAAATTTAGCTTCTGGCATTTGACCTTGAATAATCTCTTGAACATGATATCTAAATTCATGATCCCCTAAAAAATCACTAATAAACATCGTATGTTCATCAATAAATTTAACCATTCCGTCTGCGTGTGCAAGTACATCTCCTTCTTCAGCAGGAATAATTATAATTCGGCTCACATCTAAATCCCACTCTAATTGCTCAATAATTTCCTCTTCTGTCCAATCATCATTATCATCAAATATGCGTTCTGTTAATATAACCGTATCTTTTTTATTCCAAATAAGATTACCACCATCTAATATTAATGGGGACTTCACATATTCAAAGTCGTTCTTTTTCAACCATTTATTAAATTGTTGATCTAAATATCGCCATTGATCTTTCGGTAAGTAATTTGGTTGATATTTAAATTTAACTAAATGATTTGTGACGACTGGTGCAACATCTCGTAGCCAAATATCATCATACTCAAAAAAGCTTGTATGAAAGTCTTGCTCTTCAACAGATAAAGAAACAAGTTGATCAGTAAATGATTTATTTTCATTTAAATATTCATTAAAATAAATCAGATCTTCATAAAACGGACGATAATATTCATTTGATTTATCTGGTATTGCGGTAAAAATAATTCCATTTTGTTTTTGTTCCATACTATTTACCTCGCTTTTTTTATAATAATGGATTAGCCCGCTCTTCCTCACTACCTCTCACTTTTCATTACAACTTTTGAAACGTGCACATTTCTTGAATGGATTATAGCACGGGGAAATATTATATATTTATATATAAAATATATAGCCGTGGTTAAGCGAAAAATTGACTCTTGACAGAATTTCAAAATACAATAATAAAAATTTATATGAAAGTATGAAATTGAATAGTAGAATCATAAACCCTATCATTATGAAGCTAGTTAATATTATTCCTTTCAATGCCCTTACTCTCTTTTTACAAAAAATAAAACATGACAAAATAGGTAAAGGTAACAATGTACCTATTTTGTCCAACAGTTACTACATTTCAATCGATTACTTCAATTGAATCGGTTGTTGCTGTGTAACACAATGAATCATACCGCCATTTTTATAAAGTTCTCTCACATCAATACCAACTACTTTACGATCTGGGTATAATTTCTGAATCGTATCATTTGCGATTTTATCATTTGGATCATTATAATTAGGCACCAATACAACTGTATTTCCAATATAATAATTGATATATGACCCCTTATAATCGAGAGTTTTTCCATTTTCTAATACAACTTTTTCTTTACTAAGCGGTAAGTATTCATACTTATATTTCTTTCCTGAAGCATTTTTCGCATCTAACAATGTATCCATATCTTTATTAGATAAACCCCATTCGGCTAGGTCATCTTCTTTCATCGTTACAATGGTAGATTTATTATGGAATTTAGCAAATCCATCAATATGAAAGTCCGTAATATCTAAATTAGGCACTCCGTCTAACCAAATAAAGTTTGACACCCCAAGATCACTTATATACTTTTCAATTTCTTTTTCCGATAAATCAGGATTTCTATTTTTATTCGTTACCGCGCTTCGAGTTAATAACGCAGTCCCATTGCTGTCTAATTCAATTGCGCCGCCTTCAAGAACAAATTTCCCCCAATCAATTCTTTCAACCCCTGCTTGTTTACTAACATTTTCACGTATACGAGCATCATTTTTATAAGGCGTTTTCTTTCCCCATCCATTAAATGCTGGGTCTAATATTTTTAAATTTTTATTATTGTCATAAACAAAAATCGGTCCACTATCTCGTGCCCATACATCATCAGTAGGAGCGATAAAGAAATTAATTTTATCCATATTCAGTCCTTTTTCTATTAAAAGCTTATTGATTCGCTCTTTCTCCTCCTCATCGTTTGCAACAATGTGGACTTTCTCACCCTCAGTTAAAGCACTTGCCATCTTAACCCAAATCGGTTCAACTTCCTGCTTATATTCTTGACCATATGTGTATTCATGAGGCCATTGCAACCATGTACCTTCATGCTTATCTTTTTCATCTGGCATCGTATATTTCCCAACTTTTTTCTGTACCTCTACTTTTTCATTCTCTTTCCCTTTTACATTTTCTTTGCCACCTTCAAAAGAACAACCACTAATAATCGTTGTAGATAATGCACTTATTAAACAAAACTTTATTACTCTTTTCATTTTTCCAACCTCCTGTTCTTGTCTCCAATACTGTAAAGTTTCACATAGTGTGAAGCTCAAGCTTTTTCTTCAATGTAAAAATTTCCAATTATTCTTTACATTCATATCATTTAACTACCTATATGTATTTATTCCACTATCTTCCTTACCAACTTATTTAGCACGCTGAACTTTACGAAATAAAAAAATCGGTATTGATAATTACATATCAATACCGATTTACAAATTATTATTTTCCTTCTATTAAATCATTCGTCATTTTCCTAAACTCCTGATTAAACGTATCATTCATACCATTTTGTACATTAGAGAATAATATTACAAACGTTCGTTTATCCCGGTTAAAATTATTAAATGTATTCCAACCAGCTAATACACCATGATTATGATAATAATCTGGATTAGTATAGAAACTAAATCCATATTTTCTTACAGGTGATGCAGTAAACATATCTGATACACTTTGTTTAGAAATCAACTTTCCATCCATAATAGCCTCATCTAATCTTTTCATATCTTCAACAGTCGTATACATTTCACCACACCCATACAGCCAATTCATTTTTAACCGAGGTGCAGCTATTAACTCGTTATCTTTTTTCGTATAACCTTCTGCTAAGAAAATATCTTCAGGGAGAGTTGCACCCATTCCAGATTCATGCATTTCAACAGGCGTAAAAATATTTTCTTTCACATATTCAGCGAGCGGTTTATTCGATATCTTTTCTACAATATACGCAAGCACCATATAATTATAATCTGTATATTTCCACCCAGTCCCTGCAGGAAATTGCAATTTTTGTGCACCAATCCACGTTACTAACTTTAATCGTGACGCCGCATCAACCCTACCTTGTCCCTGATCTGGCAACCCAGACGTATGTGTTAACAAATTTCGTAACGTAATGTTTTTATCTGCCGGAAATGATGGAATATACTTATTTACATTGTCTTCAATATTTAATTTCCCTTTTTCTTTTAGCTGCATAATAGATATTGCAACAACTGTTTTCGTAATAGAACCAATGCGATATTTCGTTCTTGGCGTTGTTACTACTTTATCTTTCACATTCGCGTACCCATAACCTTTTCGTAAAATTACATGATCTTTACTTGCTACAAGAACACTCCCATTAAATCCTTTATCTTTTAAATATTGATCTAGTTTTCCAGCTGCAACTTCATAGCGCTTTTTCTCATTCGCATCAACTTCTTGCATATCGCCCTTTTTCTTACTATTTAAATTAGAAAATGCCTTTATATCATATTTCTTACCGTTATTTGCATATATTAGCGCAACGACACTCCCACAAAAAATAGCAAAAATAAAGAAAACAATTAACCATTTCTTTAGCATAATAGGGACCCTCTTTTATCTAGTTTCACTTAACGTACATCCATTCTATTCTATATCTTTTAATTTTCAAATATTTTATAATACTATCTATTATTCACCTAAGTGAACGAGATTCCTTTTTCTCATATTCAGTTTTGGGCTACTCTCTATTGTATTTCTTTCTTGCAAAATTTCCACCTTACAATCGGATACACCCTACTATAATTCCAACAGCTTATGTAACATTTGTTACACATAATAAGAAACGGAGATGTTACGATGAAAAATACTGATAAACGCAATCATTTAAATGATAGGATGTTTCATTACAGGGTAACAAAAAAACATAGTTTTAATTGAATATTACGGAAAATAGATTATAATATTAAAAGGAAATGACGCTGAAAAGTTTTTATACAAAATAAATCATGCACATAACGATACAGAAAAACAACTCATTATGGCTAAAGTGACAGGCAATTTCAAAAGGGACAATAAACGTTATTGAAAACAAATATCATTTATATTTTGATTATACAACATATAAAAAAGAAATGTCGCTCATTCGGCATTTCTTTAGACTTTCTTCATAAAAAATTTACATTGCTAACTTTCTTTTTTTGTTTTTACTATATAAACTCACTGCCGAAATACTTAGTACTACCACTATACACAACCACGCATACGTATACCCTTTCTCATCCACAATATACCCAAATAAAACAGGTGCAACAATAATAGCAATCTGGTTTAATGTAAGTGCCCAACTAACTGTTATCCCAATAGACTCTTCACTTGCACATTCAGCAACTTCGACGATAAAAAGACTAAACCATCCAATTGAAAAGAAGCCTAACAATGCACTTACACCATACAATACTCCACTCGTTACTGTATGTATGCTTATTACTAACAATAGAATCAAACTGATAGAAGCACAGACAGCTATAAATAAAGGCATGCGCCGATTCCCCTTATAAAACAAATCACTACTAGCTGCTAATACAACACGGCCAATCATCCCAGAAAAGAACATCACTGAAAATACTGTTCCAGCAACAATATATGTAATGGATTGTTCTCTTACTAAAAATTTCATAAAGTGCCCAACTAACACCATTTGTAATGAAATCATACAAATACCCGTTATATATATTGGGTACAACTCTTTCTTACATATCACTACTTTTAGCTCCGTCCAAAAAGAAATTTTAATATATTCTTTCCTTGCTTCCGCCTGAACATATGGCTCTTTATAAAAGATAAAAAATAATAATCCTCCAATTATACAAATGCATGCAATACTATTTATTGCGTAAGTCACATTATATTGTATTGTAAGAAATGGGACTAGCACTCCCGCTAACGCGCCACCAATCGGTATACCAGCTTGCCTTATTCCCATCGCTAATCCACGATTTTCTTTTGGGAACCATTTCAAAATCACTTTACTTCCTCCTGGCTGGGAAACACTATAAAACATTCCTACTAATAAAAGTACAAATAATAGCCCCTTAAATCCACTTACTATATTAGTTAGTAAAAGCGAACCTCCTAGCAAAAATGAACTGATAGAAATTAATAATTTTTCATTATATTGATCAAGTAACCGACCGACAAAAAGCATACAAAATAGCGGTCCTATATTTACAACACTGACTAACAATCCACTCTCCATATTCGTAAGCCCATATTCTTCTTTCCAAAATAAAGCGAAAGCTCCGACACCATACGTTATAAGTGTCGCTGTTGTTTGAGCAACCGTCGCAAAAATTAACATAACCCATTTATACGTACTATTCATCCTTTCTTCGTTTAACACAATCATCCCTCCATCCCCTTCCATTATATGAAAGTTCTGATATCATATAAAATAAAGATTCATCATATAATCCATCAAAAAAAATGATACCTTTTCGGAGGGATGATACGTGGACATAAAAGATTTAACTGTATTTTACGAAGTTGCGAAGGAAAATAATATTTCTCACGCAGCTAAAAATTTAAACTATGTACAATCAGGCGTAACAATGCGTATGAAACAACTAGAAAATGAGTTAGGTGTTCCTTTATTTTACCGTAACGGAAAAGGTGTAACTTTAACTTCTAACGGTGAGATTTTATTCACATACGCCAAACAAATTATCCACTTAATGGATCAATCTATAAAAGCGGTTCAAAGTAATGGCACCGAACCAAAAGGCACGTTAAAAATTGGATGTACAGAATCTACAACTGCGGTCAGGCTGCCATCTATATTAACGGGCTATTATGAGAAATACCCAAAAGTCGAATTAATTTTAGAAACAAATACGACCGAACAACTAATTAGGCTAGTGCTAGAACGAAAACTAGACGGAGCGTTTATAGCTGGATCTACTCAGCATACCGAACTTCATACAAGTGTATTTCGTGAAGAAGAATTAGTTCTCATTAGTAAAAAACCTTTACCCTCTCTTACAGACATAGAAGATATGAATTTACTCGCTTTTAGTCACGGTTGCTATTATAGAAGTTTATTAGAAGAATGGCTTCAAGAAGAAGACATCTCGCCTAAACGAATATTAGAGTTCGGAACAATTGAAGCAATACTCGCCTGTGTAACATCAAATATGGGCGTAGCAATTATGATGAAATCTATTTTAAATGGTCATGCACATAACTTATCATTCAACCCTTTACCTAATAGATTCAAAAAAGTTCCTACTACTTTTATTACTAGAAAAGATATATATCACTCAGCTGCATTACAAAAATTTATGGAGATGATTTAACAATGCGTGAAAAGAAAATACGTGGGATGAAGCTTAAAACTGAAACAATGATACAACGAATTAAAGAGTATACGAATACATTCCCTTCTGCTTTCTATGACGATGAATATTGGTATATGCCTTTACCAGTTTCACAAGATTTTATCGATTCTCCTAAAACACCTAGTAAAGTAAAACGTTTATGTATTCAAACCCTAATAAATCGAGTAAATCATTTAATAAAGATAAAACCGAGTGATACACATACATATCGAGTTGTTGCTTTGATTTCTATAGAGAATTTATGGAAATCGCAAATCATCGTATTTAAAAACGATGACTACTTTCAAAATTTTTTTAATAGAAATAATGAATTTCAAAAATGGATTCCTCTTTCAAATGAGTCTGATTTTTGGAAGTCTTGGGGATTTTCAATTTGCCCTCCCTTCCAAATCTTGCACTTCCAAGAGATCATTTATGATGAAGGTGAATGCTATGAAAAAGAAATTTGGTTTATTGGAGAATTAACTTAAAAGGGGAACTTTCAAATTAAAACCTTCCCTTTTTCCACTTAATAAAATCGCTATATAATGAATTTATCATTTTACTATATAGGAGGTTTTCAAATGGTAATCCCTAAATATCCTGATGTCCCTACTCTTACGAAAAAACAAATCGATCAAATTACAGAAATTACTTTTCTAAAAGAAATAAAACCACAAAAATGTGATGCCATTTTCGTTTTCGGCGGTTCTCATCCTGGCAATTGGCAAGCTCCACTAAAAGCTTATCAACAAGGTTTGGGAAATCAAATTATCGTTACAGGCGGTACTAGTTTGCATGGTATGAAACATCCTAGCTGGAATTACGGGGATTTGTCAGAAGCAGAAGTAATTGTAAATAAAGTAATTGTAAATAAATTAATTGAACATGGCGTACCAAAAGACGCTATCCTATTCGAGACAAACTCCCTCCATTCTATCGCTAATGTAATGGAAGCAAAAAAGATTTTTGATTTCACAAAGATTAATCGGTTACTCTTTGTTTGCAAAAGTTTAGGAGCTGGTCGGCAATATAGAGTATTAAAAAAACATCTATCTAAAACTGTTACTTGTATTCCATATACATTTGATACAAGTTTTGATGGTGATTTTATAATTAATAGATATAATTGGATGGAAGATGAAAAGAGTCGCTCTATGATTTTTGGAGAATATTTGAGAAATATTTGCTACGGCAGAAAAGGCGGTATTGAGCCACCTGAAAAAGAGGTTCATGGTCTAGAAGAATATGTATCCTATTACTATAATCTAGCATAATAGAAAAAGGTATACCCAAAACGTCGGTATACCTTTTCACCTATTTATTTTTCCTTTAGCACACTATGTAATCGATCCGGATAATTTGTAAACATCCCTGTAGCACCCCATTTAATTAACAATCTCATATCTGGTTTCTCATTAATTGTATAAGGATGTATTAACAGTCCATTTTTCCTAGCCATTTTCATATATGACTCATCAATAATTAATTCTCCATTGTCATTACGTAAGTTTGGCCCAATACCGACTGCATACTTTTTAATTTCTTGAAAATCTTCATTTGTTACACTTTTCGGTTCATGTGTAATGCCAGACCATTCAACAATCTCATTGTTTTCATTTGGATAATACCAAAGCAGTTGAACTAACGGAATATTTTTATTCATACTATGAATCTTTGTTAAACTATCTTTACTAAATGATTGAATCATAACACGGCTAGAAGACATGTTTTGACCTATTAAATTATATTTTTTTAATAAAGCTAACAATTTCTCTTCCATTCCTGGATACACATCTGGTGATTTTGTTTCAATGTAATACTTCATGCTTCTTCCGTACTTTTGGAAGATTTCTTCAAGAGTTGGAACTTTTTGACCACCATACCCTTGCTTAGCCTTTTCTGGATAAGCTTTATTGAACCAAGATCCTGCATCTAAGCTCTTTATTTCACTTAATGTTTTATCTCGTACTTCACCTGTACCATTTGTAGTGCGGTCAACTGCTGTATCATGCATTGCAATCAACTGGCCGTCCTTAGTTAACTGAATATCTAACTCCAAATAATCCGCTTTCATTTTTTTTACAAGATCATAAGAAGCAAAAGTATGCTCAGGTGCATGTCCACTTGCTCCGCGATGTGCAATATTTAAAAATTTATTCGTATTCCATTCATGCTTCCCTTCTGCTTTTGCATGAACAGCTCGCCCAGCAAAGATACTTCCCATCATAAAGAAAATAACTAATACGCTAATAATTTTTCTCATCCTTCTAACCCCTTCCTACGTTGCAAATTTCAACAAGTTAATGAGATTTACACGAAATAGAAGATACACTTTCATTATTTTTATAAGCCTATATTAAAATTCCAATCTTACAAATATAATTCTCCTATGTTATTACTATACTATTTATTTTCCATATCCCTCCTATTCACATGTAACTTCCTATTGATTACATTTCATCAATAAAAAAAGCCATAAATTATTTAGAGGACACTTCTGTATCCCTAAATAAATTTATGGCTTATCTCAAATATCTCCGGCCTCGATTAACTTGTCGAAATTAATCATACCAAACCTATTAAAATTTGTGAATATTTTTTAAATAGATAGTTTCTACGCTAAAGCAGCTGGCGGCATTAATTGTGGCCCTTTCCCCATACGCGCTAATGCCCAATCATCGTAATACCACATTTCCGTTTGACGACGACTCATCATATAATCCCATCGTACTTCACGCTCAAATTCGATAATTTGTCCTTCTCCGCCAATTGTTACCCAGTTAAAGCTGCCGTTATTATGCATCATTTTTACCCATAAAACAGGGAAAGTAACAATTTCTCCTTCATTTTTATACTGTCTCGTTTGTTTTTCTATACGAAGTAAAGTTAAACCACTTGCATATTGTTGATCAACCTTTTCCATTACATCCATTGCTAATTTTTCAGCGTCATCTTTATGAGGCAGTTTATTTGAGTGTACTGGCATCATATTCGTATAGCTTAATAAACACTTACCATTTTGAGAGGTAATGGTTGTAATATGAGAACCACCGTAATGTAACGGTTCTTCTGCTTGATAGCGCTTGATGTAAACTTGTACATCGTCACGTAACTCTTCATGCTCCCGTACTAACTTTACATACTTCGGAAGTGGTAATAACATTGAAACTTCCTTACTACAATTTTGAAAAGTATTATATTGATTCGCCATTTAACATCTCTCCCTTATATATAATTCTTCTGGAACATGTGCAAGAAATTCCGTTAGCTCCCCGGTATAATATACATATAATTCATGCATCGCCCTCGTGCACGCTGTATAAAATAAATTGCGTTCAGACTCTCTATAATAACTTTCATTAGAAGCATCAAATATAATAACCGCGTCAAATTCTATCCCTTTCGCCAAATAAGCAGGGATAATAACAACGCCTTTCTCATACGTTGTATTCTCTTTTTGCACGAGTTGGACATGTAATGTATCTCCTATTAACTCCATAAATTTCATACATTCTTCATTTGTTTTACAAATAACCGCAATTGTTTTATAGCCTTTCTCTTCTAACTCTTTCACCTTAAGAATCATATTTTCTACATGCTTTCGTTCATCACTTACTTTTATATAAACGGGCTTCTTACCATCCCTGTTAAAAGCTTTAATATCATTTCCATTTGGAATCATACACTTTGTAAATTCAATGATCGGTTTTGTCGATCGATAACTACGGTTCAGGTGGACTGTTTCCACTTTACGATTTGCAAATAATGTGGAGATAATATTATTCTCTCTATTTTGATCATGCGAGAAAATATTTTGATTACGATCACCAAGTAACGTCCATTTCGCCTTCGGAAATAGTCGTTTTAGAAATGCGAATTGAAATGATGTATAATCTTGCACTTCATCAATAAATACAAACTTCACAAGATGATTCGTTTTAAAACCTTCAAGTATCTCTTTTAAAAACAAATACGGCGTAGCATCTTCATTTGCTAGCTGTTGATTCTTCAAACGCTTCACTGTTTGCTTACATATATCTTCCCAGCAATCTGGTACAAAAATATCTTTCTGCGTGCTTTCAAATAACTGCTGAAAAATCGCAGGATGATTTACAAAAGCGAATTTTTTCACCTTTCTACGTAACGAACGAAAATGTTTCTTCACTACATATTTCGTTAATAACTCATGTTCCTTCTCATAATAATCAAATTGATTATCTTTCTCTATTTTTTCATATATGCGATTGTAATCTTCTTTATTTAAATACTGAACTTCTTGTTCTACCCAATCTTTTTTCGCTTCTATCTTTTCAAATTCATGTAACTTCCGAAGAACCCATTCCATTGTAAGTTGCATTCGATTCGCTATAGCAACAGTCATGTCTAGACTATAAAAATACGCACATATTGATTTTGCCTCTATGAGCACCTCACCTTTACATGTAACATCATGAAATTGTAAACCTTTTTCACTTAAGCTTCTCGCATATTTCTCGAGTAGTCCCATAAATTCAACCGAGGATTTATATTGAATTCCATTTACTCTAGTTTCATACGTACTTTCATGCTTTTTCGTTAATACGTATTCTAACTGCGCAAATGAGTCTTCTACAGTAAAGCTTTTTCCAATCATATGTTCCACATACGCTTGAAAAGTCGTTTGTTGCATATTTTCTTCCCCAAGCTCTGGCAAAACGTTTGCAATATAGCTATTGAACAACTCATTCGGAGAAAACAGCAACATTTGATCCGCATGAACCGTGCCGCGGTAATGATACAATAAATAAGCAACTCGCTGTAATGCTGCTGAAGTTTTCCCGCTTCCAGCAGTCCCTTGCACAACTAACACATCACTTTTATCGTTTCGAATAATTTGATTTTGTTCTCTCTGTATTGTCGCTACAATACTTTTCATTTGTTCACTCGCATTTCTTCCAAGTGCTTCTTGTAATAATTCATCACCTATCGTCACACCTGTATCAAACATACTTTGAATCGTCCCGTTTCGAATCATGTATTGACGTTTTAAAAGCAAATCACCTGAAATCGTACCCATGGGCGCTTTATACTGGGCCCTCCCTAAAGTGTAATCATAATAAAGGCTCGAAATAGGTGCCCGCCAATCGTATACTAAAAACTCACCATTTTCTTTATCATAAAAAGAGCCGATACCGATATACATTTCATCGGTATCCGCTTCAGCATCTTCTTTAAAATCAATCCGCCCAAAATACGGCGTTTCTTTTATTTTCGTTAAAAGGTTATATTCATTTTTCGTATGACGATGTGTATGTTCTCTTTCAGCAAGAAGCTCTGCCTCTTGCCTAATACTCGCCGCCGTTTCAACCGCTTCTTTAATATTATCTATATTTACTTTTACATCTTCCCAAAAGTTTTTTCTAATACTAACAATTTCAGACTTCACCGAACCAACTCGACCATCAAGCTCTTTCAGTTCCTCGTCTACTTTTTCAATAACTACATTGACACGTTGTTGCTCTTCTTTATAATGACTCATATAATCTCCCCTTCTCCTACTATTTGAAAGCCTTATATGATACGTAACTTTTTACTTTAGAAAAAGGCCACTGGCAACAATTTCCCACGACTTTCGAAACTCTTCGTTTATCCTCTCTTCTTTCCATCTCTCAGAAAAAGCAGGATGATAAAATGATGAAAGTAGCCCAAATACAGTATGCGCTAAAAACAAACCATCTTGTTTTTTAATCTCATCGCGCTCTATCCCAAGGTTTATCACTTTCTCCAGTTGTCCAACTAATCTTTCTTCATGTTTTTGAATCACCTTATTCTTTTGCTGCACTAACGAACTATTCAATGTAAATAACTCTTCGTTTTCAAATAGCTCTTTCTTTTTAAGCTGAAATAAGCAAAAGAACCACTCTTGTAAAACGTTTTCCGTCTCTCCATCTTTTTCCGCAATTTTCTCAAGCTGATCCGAGTACTTAAGCAGCCACCTTTCTAAAATAGCATCACGTAGCGTGGCCTTACTCCGAAAATAAGAATATAAAGCCGCATGACTAACATCAAGTGACTTCGCAATACTAACAAGTGTCGTCCTACTCCATCCATATTTCATTAACTCTTTTTCCGCTGCATCTAAAACAACATTTGTCGTTAGCGCCTTATCTGTCATTTTTTTCACCGTCCATTTTGTTTACATAATAATATTATTTAAATAACAACTTACATTTTTTATTATTTGTAAGTTGAGTACAAAAAAATACTATTTCAATTAGGTTATAAGATTAACATATCCTCTTTCAACTTACAATATTTTTATTTTGTAAGTTGAAAGAGGATATAAGAATTGCCTTATATAAGACAATCCTTCCTAGTTACTTAAAAATTACACAATAAATGATTCATTACTTCTTTAAGCACTGTATCTAGATTTACTATCTCTTTTTCCGAACGCCATCCTATAAAGCCATCTGGTCTAATTAATACAGCTCCTCCATTCTCTATCCCATATAATTCACAAATAACATTTTCTTGAGCAATAAAGTCTCCGCTTAACCCTACTCGATACACTTTAATATTTATTCCTAATTTAGATGAAACATCTTGTGCAGCTTCAGCCCAAGAACTATTGTCTACTCCAGTAAGTAATACAAAATTGTTACCAAATAAGTCTAATATAGAAGCTTCTTTCCCTTTATACATCCCCCAAAAATGAGGTGCTCGCGTTCCGGGTCTTCCATTCAACTCAACGGTATCCATTCTATGTGGAGTGGCTGAGTCATCTATTATTGCTTTTGAACAATACTGATACCCAACAGTTACAGCTAAACCATCCATATTATTCGAACTACCTTCTTCTCTATTCGCAGCACGGAATAATAAACTACTCGCATAATTCGTCGTTAATTTTGCAACAGGATATCTCTCTTCATGATATGTTTCTAACAATTTTGGCTTTGCCTTTCCCTTTATAACAGCCGCTAATTTCCAAGCTAAGTTATGCGCATCTTGTATGCCTGTATTTGAACCAAATCCTCCTGTTGGCGGCATAATATGTGCAGAATCGCCAACTAAAAAAATGCGATTATCTTGAAATTTTGTAGCCGTACTTTCACTCGCCTCCCACGGTAAAACACTTACTATTTCTGACTCAACATTTGTGCTTCCGATTGCGGTTTGAATAATTTGTTTACAACGTTTTAAAGTGAAATCCTCTGGTCGTTCTCCTTTTAATGGATCGTAAGCTACATGATAAATCCATTTTTTTACGTTATCGACTGGAATAAGTGCACCGAGTACCTCCGGATGAAGTACCATAGAAAAACCAAATGCGTCTCCTTGTATAAATTCGCTTAAATCAGCTTCAAAATAAATATTCATATAATAGCCACCGATTGTACCTCGCCCTTCGGTATTTATCCCTAGCTGCTCACGTATTTTACTTTTTGCCCCATCTGCTGCAATTACATAATCACAATGAATAATACTTTCTTCTTCCGTTTCACGATTCCGAATCGTAGCTATTACTCCGTGCTCATTTTGTTCATAAGAAACTAATTCATGATAAAAAGATAATTCTCCCCCTAATGTTCTCGCTTCTTGTAACATCATCTCTTCTAAAATAATTTGATAACAAGCCGTTTGTTTTGATGGACTAATCTCTTCTATTTTTTGAAGTAACTTTTCATCGTTTCCATACTGAGCGGTCCTCATTTTTGCCAATTCTTCCTTATTCGCCTCAGCTATTGTATGAACTGCTATTCTTCCTCGGCAATTTTCTAACGCTTTACCCGCCAATCTAATTCTTTGTTCTAAACCCAATTCTCGAAATAACTCCATCGTACGAAAAGTGATTCCACCTGCTTTTGGATGAATTGCAGTAGACTGGTGCCTTTCAAGCAGTAAATAATTAATGTTATGTTTTGCAAGAAATAGCGCAGATGCTAACCCTGATAATCCTCCTCCAATAATTAAAACTGGTACGTAATTCGATTTCATATATTTACCCTCCACATCATTGTTCTGAGCTCAGTGATATAAATATAATCAAAAAAACAACAAAGATATAGACTTATATTTCATTTTGAATTATCATATAGATAGATTACGCCCCAAATTACTTTTACTTTTTCATACAACTATAATCTGCTTGAATTATGCGTGTATGAAAGAGTAAAACGAAAGAAATCCCTTTAGTAGACAACAAAATAATGAAAACATTATAAGCGGTCGTAACCCTAAAAATTATAAAAGGTTACGACCGCTTAATTTTTTTGCTCAATGGCTTAACCATTCTCATCTGTAAACAACGTATTATTAAATACTTTTCTACCCCCTATCACTTTCGACACATAAAATTTCATTCGTCTCGATTTTCTTTCCCAATATTGCAGCTCATTCAACAATCATGTAGCATTACCGTATCGCTGTAATGGTTCATCACCTTAAACCTTTCGACTAATTACCAGGAGGTAAAGTGATTGAAATGAATAAACAAGAACAATTAAATGTTATAAAAAAAGATTTTATTGATTCTCAAAAAGTATTATTGGCAATTGGCGATGAAACACGTCAAGCGATTTTGTTTGTTCTCATGGAAACGGAATGTCAAACCGGATTACGTGTAGGAGAAATTACGAAACAGACACACCTTTCTCGACCAGCTGTATCACATCACCTTAGAATTTTACGAGAAGCCGGTATTATTTTAATGCGAAAAGAAGGTACAAAAAACTTTTATTATATTGATATACGTACAAAATTAGGTTTATTAAAAAATCTTGTATTAGATATTGAAAAGCTATTGCACAACTATTATTGAAATGTGGAGGCATAAGAAATGAAAGCAATGGTAATTGATAAATACGGGAAAGTTCCAATGCGTATGGCAGAAGTACCTACTCCTGAAATAAATGAAAATGAAGTGCTCGCAGAAATTCATGCAGCTAGTATTAATCCAATTGACTTTAAAATACGCGATGGAAAAGTAAAGATGTTACTTAAATATGAAATGCCCCTAATTCTTGGGAATGACTTTTCCGGTGTTATCGTGAAGGTTGGATCAAAAGTAACTCACTTTAAAGTCGGTGATGAAATATATGCACGTCCAAGAAAAAATAAGATTGGCACTTTCGCGGAATATATAGCCATTCATGAGGATGATATAGCCTTAAAACCGAAAAATTTAAGTTTTGAGGAAGCTGCTTCGATTCCACTCGTTGGCTTAACATCATATCAAGCGTTACATGACATTATGAACTTACAAAAAGACCAAAAGATTTTAATTCACGCTGGATCTGGCGGTGTTGGTACTTTCGCAATTCAGTTAGCAAAAATAATGGGGGCCACTGTTGCAACGACCGCTAGTGAAGCTGGTGCGAATTTAGTAAAGTCTCTTGGCGTAGATAAAATTATTAATTACAAAACAGAAAAATTTGAAGATATACTAACAAATTATGATGCGGTATTTGATACAATCGGCGGAACAACACTTGAAAAATCATTCAATATTATAAAAAGCGGTGGCAACATTGTTTCCGTTTCAGGAATGCCAAATGCTCGATTCGGTAAAGAATTTGGTTCAGGATTTTTTAAAACACTCTTATTTTCATTAGCAAGTAGAAAACTTACTACACTTGAAAAGAATCATAATGCGCAATATTCATTTTTATTTATGAAGCCAAGCGGCGATCAATTACGCACTATCGCAAATTATATTGAGGCTGGAAAAATCAAACCAGTAATCGATCGAGTTTTCCCTTTTGAAGATGCTCAAAAAGCAATGGAATATTCAGAGGCTGGAAGAGCAAAAGGAAAAATAATCGTAAAGATTAAGTAATAATAAAAACTCCATTTTTTTAAAATGGGGTTTTTATATTTACTGTTAAATAGACATAGTGCAATGAAGTCCTTACAATAGATTGCAAGGGGAAATATTATATTATACTTTTAGTTAACTTTACAAAGAATACATACGTACAAATACATAATTTAAAATACAAAAAGGAGGAGATAAAATGACTAAAAATAATGAAGTAGGTTGGAATTTAGATAATAGTTATGCTACTTTACCACAATCATTTTATACAGACATCCCCCCTACTCCCGTAAGTTCACCGGAGTTAGTTAAACTAAACCATTCATTAGCAATATCTCTTGGCTTTAATCCTGAAGAACTGAAGAAAGAATCCGAAATCGCTATTTTCGTCGGTAATGCTCTCCCAGAAGACGCTCATCCATTAGCTCAAGCATATGCTGGTCATCAATTCGGACATTTTAATATGTTAGGCGACGGTCGTGCTCTTTTAATTGGCGAACAAATTACACCTTCAGGAAAACGTTTTGACATTCAATTGAAAGGTTCTGGCCCTACTCCGTATTCACGCCGCGGTGATGGTCGTGCTGCACTCGGTCCGATGCTACGCGAATATATTATTAGCGAAGCAATGTATGCACTTGATATTCCAACTACCCGCAGCTTAGCAGTTGTCACAACTGGGGAACCAACATATCGTGAAACAAAGTTACCTGGAGCTATTTTAACTAGAGTAGCAAGCAGCCATATACGTGTCGGCACATTTCAATATGCTGCAGCTCGCGGTTCTATCGAGGATCTTCAATCACTAGCTGACTATACGATACAAAGGCATTATCCAGAAATTGAAGCTCATGAAAACCGATATACTGCATTACTACAAGAAGTCATTAAAAGACAAGCAAGTCTTATCGCAAAATGGCAACTTGTTGGATTTATCCACGGCGTAATGAACACTGACAATATAACAATTAGCGGAGAAACGATCGATTACGGCCCTTGTGCATTTATGGACAATTATGATCAAGGAACCGTATTTAGCTCTATTGATACACAAGGTCGCTACGCATATGGAAATCAACCGTATATGGCCGCATGGGATCTGGCGCGATTAGCGGAATCTTTAATACCAATTCTGCATGAAGATGAAGAAGAAGCATTAAAAATTGCTCAAGACGAAATTTCAAAATTTAGCGTACAATATGAAAACCAGTGGTTCATTGGAATGAAGAAGAAATTAGGACTATTTAATAACGAGGAACAAGATCATTCTCTTATTGAGCAACTTTTAAAAATGATGGAGAAATATAAAGCGGATTACACAAATACATTCCGTTCATTAACTCTCGATACGATCGAAAATACAGCTCTATTTAAAAGTCCAGAATTTAAAGAATGGTACAAACTGTGGCAATCTCGATTAGAAAGACAAGAAGAATCGAAAGAAAACGCCTACGAAATGATGAAAAATAATAACCCATCAATTATCCCAAGGAACCACCGTGTAGAAGAAGCGCTAGAAGCTGCTGTTACAAATGGCGACTATAGCGTAATGGAGAAACTTCTTGAAGCTCTATCAAATCCTTACGCATATTCTACGGAGCAAGAAGAATACTGCGTTCCACCTGTACCGACGAATCGTCCTTATCGTACTTTTTGTGGGACTTGATTGTGTAATATCTTTTAATGTGCTTTCAATTATTGAAGGCACATTTTTATTTTATTCACCATTCACGAATGAAGGAATTATACTCCAACGTATAATTTGTACCCCTAACAAAATATTTTTTCTATTTTAGAATAACTATTTCCTCTTTTCTTTATGAAATGAAACAAAACATAATACCAATTATTCCGATTACCCTAATAATAAACTTACTTAACAAATGTTGAGAAATAATATTTCCACTTTTAAGTAGTATCATTTCTGTTATTATATTTTATAAGAATATTCAAAAAAGGAGGAACTTTTATGTTTACATCCACTAAAAGTGAACAAATCACACAACTGTTAAATGAATGGTACATAGAAATACGATCTAGACATATAAATAATGCAACTCGCCTTAAAGAGCAAATAGATATTAAAATCAATGAATTAAAAACTACTTCTCAAGAGATTGGACAAGATCAAAATCTTTTGCTTTATTATTCTTTATTAGACTTTCGTTATAACTATTTAATTGATAACTTAGGTGTATCTAAAGCTAGTTTTAATCAAGTTGAATCATTTGAAATCCCAACAAATAATTTCTTATCATATTACTACCATTTCTTTAAAGCAATTCATTCTGACGCAGTCGGAAACTATGTACTAGCAAAAGAGCATTATTATAAAGCCGAAGCTTCGCTTCAATATGTTCCCGATGAACTTGAAAAGGCGGAATTCTATTATAAACTAGGGTATTCTTACTACGATAATCAACAAGCACTTCAAGCTATCAAAGAAGTAACAAAAGCTAAAGATATGTTTTCTAATCAATCTGGATATGAACTGAATACGGCTTTTTGTGATAACATTTTAGGCCTAGCCTGCACATATTTAAAAGAATGGGAACTAGCCGAAGAGCACTTTACAGCTGCAATGGATCAATTCCAAAAAATCAGCGAAAAAAGATTTATTTTAATGGTTCGACACAACTTAGGATGGATGTATGCAACACAAAATCTCTCCGCTTTAGCTATTCGTTATCTTTCGGAAGTTGTTGAACAGTCTCCAACTCACTATAAAGCTATCTATGTTAAAGCAAAAGAACATTACAAAATAAATCAGCCTGATATCGCTCATGATCTAATTGAAAAAGGAATAAATATTTGTAATAAATTAGAACAAAAAGAATATCAACATCGTAATTTCATTTTAAGAGAAATGAACAATAATTCACCAGCTGAAGAGTTAGAAAAAGTAATTCTAGCAGGAATTTCTTATTTTAATAACGAAGAGCTATATGATAATGTTCAAGAGTATTATGAAACTCTAGCAACTAAATTTCATGAAGAAAATCAACACTCTAAAGCAAGTGAATATTTTTATTTAGCATTACAAGCAAGACAAAAATCTTTTGAGAAAGGAGCATTAAAATGAAAAAAATACTATTGAGTCTGATGGGAATTATCACTCTATTAACTTTAACAACTAATGTAGTAAGTGACACTTCATCTGAAAATTCTGACATAAAAAGAGTTATGTTATCAGAAGGCGACGGTGGTGGTTGATTTTTATAAGCTTTTATGAAATACTTTTGCAATTCCCACTAAAAAAGAAGCTTATATAAACACAGCTTTCTTTTTAGTGGGAATTCATTTAATAACATTCAACTCTAAATGCTTTGACTAATATACTCACTCCCTCATTATTAAACCCATATTTTTTTGATAAAATTAAAAGATTCTTTCATCGCCCCTCTTACTTATTATAAAAAACTTCTCATCGACTTCGCAATCCCTTTACTCCCCTCACTACCCACTTTCTCAAGTTCCTCCACAACTAATTTCCGCCTCTCCACAGAATGATTTTGACTTAACTTCGCTTTTCCTTCTATTTTACTAATCTTAATTTTAAAACCAACTATCCCTTTACTTAATCCTCCCATATAATTCGGATCTACATCATCAAGTGAATAGGTACTCTTTGGATTTTCATATGTATGTACTAAATCTTGAAGAGAATCTATTAATTCCTGTTCATCCTCAACAATTTCCAATTCTCCATATACATGCACTGCAACGTAATTCCATGTTGGTACTGCATTGTTTGTTTCATACCATGACGGCGAAATGTAACTGTATGGCCCTTGGAATATAGCGAGTACTTGTTGATTCCCACTATCTTTCCACTGTTCATTTGGACGTGCGAAATGGCCATGTAAAGTTAGAGTCTCCTTATTTAATAACAACGGCAAATGCGTTGCATATGGTTCCCCATTATGTTGAGAAAATAATGTCGCAAAGCTATTTTGTTCCATTATTTCGTACTTCATCTCTTCATCTTGTATTGCAAAGTATTTGGGTATGTACATAATCTCCCTCTTTTCTGGTCTTTTATTTCTCATTATATTTAAGTCTCTTTTCATTCAACAGGGCCAGTTTGTATTTGTTTTACAATGGCAGCTTTCTAAAAAGAATAGGCAGCATGTATTCCATGCCGCCTTAGTTTATTCCCTCCAATATACTTGTAATAAATGCCGTTTTACCTTCACTATAGCTCGCTCTATTTTTCGACTCTCTTGCTAACACTTTCTTTAAACTTCCATATTCAATAGCTACATCTTCATGTTCACGAAGGTAATCTCGAAACGCTATATGTCTTCTTAGCTCTTCACTATTCTTATCACACACATATAAATGATGTTCCATCCAAACTGTCCTTTCCCCGTCCCACGGAACAAAAGCGTCCTTTTTGCCAAATACCTCTCTTCCTTCGAAGCTCCAGTCTGCTTGATGGTAATACCCTATAGTTTCAAGCCCTTTTACTACTTCATGAAAAATTTCATAATCTTCTATTACTATATCAATATCTAATATTGGTTTTGCTACAAGTCCTTTAACAGCTGTACTTCCCACATGTTCAACGGATAAAACAAGTTCTTCCATTGCATCGTTAATAATAGTTTGTAATTTATTAAATTCACTTTCCCATTTGATGTTATATTCTTCGATTGTAATTCTCTGTTTCATTGTATCTCTCTCCCAAAAACAATTTATAACCTTTGAATATGTGTATCCTTAAAATCCGTCTCATATTTCAATCCATATCCAAACATTCGATCCATCCCAATATGTGCTGTCCATATTAACCCAATCATTATAACGGTATCTATCTTAAAATAGACACCTATGATAGCTATTAATATAGATATAATATATGTGTGACATATATTATAAATTTTAGCACCAACACGATTATTTATACCGTACGCTAACATTGATAAATCCGGTGCTAAAAGGAATACCCCAAATATAATCCAACTAAATTCATATATCGAATACGTATAAATCGTAGCTAAGAAAACAACAAGTCCTTCAAAATGTACAATACGTTTTTGCATTCTTTATCATTCCTATTTTTCTATATTTACCGATACATTTTCATCACTGTAAGTATTCTTTGCATTTTTTGACCAGATGGTTGCTAAAATTGGTCCCGCAATATTATGCCATACTGCTGCTAATACACTTGGAAGTGCAGCTGCTGGTCCAAAATGCGCTGTTGCCAGCGCAACACCTAAGCCTGAATTTTGCATTCCTACTTCTATTGAAATAGCCCTTCTTGTTCCTTCGTCTAGTCCAAGTACGAACGCTGTTATATATCCGAGTAAAAAACCAAATGCATTATGAAGCATTACTGCAATAAAAATAAACAGGACTGAAGAAGTAATGCTACTTACATTGGCTGAAACAACTGCAGAAACAATAATAATAATTGCTACAACTGATATTAAAGGAATAACAGTCATTCCTTTCGTAACAGTTGTAGGGAAAAACTTCTTCACTACTAATCCTAAAATAATAGGTAGGATAATGACTTGTACGATAGAAAGAAACATAGACATAGCATTCACTGGCATCCATTGTCCTGCAAGTAATAATAAAATAAAAGGTGTAGCAATTGGTGCTAGTAACGTTGATAATGACGTCATTGCAATAGACAACGCTAAGTTCCCTTTTGCTAAATAAACCATAACATTTGATGCAGTGCCACCCGGTACTGAACCGAGCAACACTAATCCAGCTGCTAATTCCGCTGGCAGATTCATAACGTAGGCTAGTACGTATGCGACAAGTGGCATAATAATAAACTGAGCACATACACCGATAATAACTGGCAATGGTTTTGTAGCAATGATTTTAAAGTCAACAGCCTTTAATGTTAATCCCATCCCAAACATTACAACGCCAAGTAAAATTGTTATGTAACTAGTTAACCCGAGAAATGGAGCCGGAATGAAATATGCAATAGCTGCAATACAAATAACCCAAAATGCAAAATACTTTCCAGCTATATTACTTATCGCTTCTAGTACTTTCACCCCATCATCCCCTATCCTTCAACTGAAAAACTTTATTTGGATTCAAAATATTTTGCGGGTCAAGAGCTTTCTTTATTTTTTCCATTACGAGTAATGCCGCCCCATGTTCTTCTTCTTGATACTTCCGTTTCCCAATCCCAACGCCATGTTCTCCCGTACACGTCCCGCCTCGTTTAAGAGCATATAAAACGATACTTTCGTTTATTTCGTCCGCCTTTTCCACTTCTTCTTTATCGTTCGGATCAACCATTAAAAGCACGTGGAAATTCCCGTCTCCTACATGCCCAAGAATACCACCGACAAGACCTACTTTATCTAATGTCTCTTTCGCATGTTGGATTGCACCAGCTAATTCTGAAATTGGTACACATACGTCTGTACTCATAAGCTTTTTACCAGGATAGCTATGAACGTAAGAATATGCTAGATTATGCCGTGCATCCCATAATTTATTTCTCGCTGCCGTTTCCGTTTCAAAAGCAACTTCTTTACATGTATGATCAAAAACAATTTCCTTCGTAAATTCTATATCTTGCTTTAGTCCAGCTTCATTACCGTGAAACTCTAAAAACAGTGTAGGCTCTTCTCTATAACTTGTTTCATTATAATGATTTACTTGTTTCATAGATAATTCATCTACAAGTTCAATTCTTGCAATTGGAATACCCGCTTGTAGTATATTAATAACAGCTTCTACTGCATTATTTATAGTTGGAAACGATGCTCTCGCAGCCATAACATGTTCTGGTATGCCGTATACTTTTAATGTTAACTCTGTAAAGCATCCAAGCGTACCTTCTGATCCTACGAAAACACCATTTAAATGGTAACCTGATGACGACTTCGCTGCTAAATTTCCAGTATGTATTACTCCCCCATCAGCAAGAACGACTTCTAAGTCACGAACTTGATCACGCATTACCCCATACTTAACTGCTGTCGTTCCGCTCGCATTTGTGGCAGCCATTCCACCTAACGTTGCATCTGCACCTGGGTCTACACTAAAAAACAATCCATACTTTTTCAATTCTTTATTAAGCTGAGAGCGAGTCACTCCTGGCTGTACTCTTACAAGGAAATCTTTCTCTCTTATTTCGAGTATTTTATTCATAAGCGAAAAGTCCATTGTAATTCCTTTTTCATATGGAATAACATGTCCCTCTAAACTAGAACCTACCCCAAAAGGAACGACAGGTTTTCCATGCTCACTCGCTACTTTCATTATCCTACTAACCTCTTCGGTCGTTTTCGGAAAAACAACTACATCAGGTAAACTACTAGTATGATAAGATTCATCTTTACTATGTAACTCTCTTACTGTCGTATTCACAACTACTCGATCTTCGGGAAGTACACCCTTTAATTCATTTACTAAACGCTCTACCGTTATTTCCATCGTACACTCTCCTACTCTCTATAAATTAGAATTACAAAATATGTTAAGTGTTTTATACATAATAATCCGAAAAATTAAATAATTCAAGCTTTACATATACGAAATTCGTTTCCTATTATTGAATAAACAAAAAGAACTTGCAATAATTATTGCAAGTTCTTTTCTATAAAGTGAAACTTTAATCAGTGTGGGTTTTGTCCATCCCCCACTGATTATTAGTTGAACCAATCGGGCTTTTACGGGCAGTTGATCCCCTACCTAACTTCTTTGCTTTCGTTGAATTTTGAAGTGTGGGTCTTACTGCCCGTTAATGCGGGATAAAACTATATTTTAAATGACTTCTTTATTAACAACATAAACCAAACTAAAGTAACTGCCATTAACGAATGGGAAAATCCTACAATATAAGTTAATCCTTTAAAGTCCGCTCCATTTAGCTGAAGTAGCCCTCTCGCTGCCAATGAACCTAACATTAAAATTAATGCAATGTTATGTACAACAAACCACTTATTAAAACTTTTCGCTTCATGAAACGCGAATACTTTTGCTAATCCTAAAGCAATTAAAAAGAAGAAAAAGCCGAGTACAAGTGTATGTGTATGCAAAAGATTTAACAAAGTAGATCCTACAATCCCTTTATACTTTCCATACTCTCTAGCGAAAATCCCTGATAATAAACCGATGATTAAATACGTAAACGATGCATTATATAATTTTTTCATTATGTACCTCCTTGAGTAGAATGTGTAGTGTGTCATATTTAGTAATAATGATAGTTATATAGTAAAAACTCCTAGTTACCTAGGAGTCATTGTATAAGTATCTCACTCTTTACAATCAATCCTAATTATAAAATATCCTTTTATACAAAACAAACGAACTTTATGTGAACAAGCAGGACTCTTTTAAAATATGTTGCGATTTCGTATTACGCAATCCATACTAATTATTATAAATATTAAAGGTGGTGCATTGGATTGATAGTTCTTGAAACTGAACGACTCGTTCTTCGCTGGTTTGATATAAAAGACGCTCCATTTATTCTTGAATTAGTAAACGATCCTGCATGGATTCAGTTTATTGGTGATAAAAGAATTAAAAACTTAGACGATGCAAAAAAATACATCTTAAACGGACCCGTTGATATGTATAATAAAATGGGCTTTGGTCTTTACTTAGTAGAGCGAAAAGAAGATTTCACTCCACTTGGTATGTGCGGTCTTATTAAAAGAGATTCATTAGAAGATATTGATATCGGCTTTGCCTTTTTAGAGAAATTCCGTTCAAGGGGGTATGGCTTTGAATCCGCCTCTGCTGTAATAGACTACGGCGTACAGAACCTAGGTATGAAACGAATTGTAGCCATTACTACTATTGATAACATCAATTCAGGAAAACTTTTAGAAAAAGTAGGATTGCAGTTCGAAAAGATAATTTCAGACTCAGGAGAAGATTTAAAATTATTCGGGTATAACGCATAGAAAAAAGGTCACCATTCATGGCGACCTTTTTTACTGATTTTGGAATAATATCTTGAGGTACATTATAGTTTGCACCAATTCTTGTGATTACCAATATACCTTTCATCTCACATTTTTGGAACTTTATAGAAATAAATCTTCCACTTGCAAATAAATTATATTAATATATCAAATAAAGGAAGTGAGAATAAATGGAACAACCACTATTTTTTTAGTTCTTCAATTCATTGCATTTATATTAATCATTTGTATCTTATATGGAATCTTGTATAATACCGTATTGAATTTAAATATGCCTAAATGGACTGCGCATATGGTAGCTACCGCATTTTCCCTTGGTGTTGCCTATCAAACTTTTATAAATTTCATTTGATTTTTCTATAATGCGTAACAAAAAGGTCGCCACTCCCGGCGACCTTTTTTCTATTTCACTTCTACCGTATAATTCCCTGTTCCTCCGCCATACTGATACACATGTAAATAATATTTCCCTGGATATGTGTAGTAACTTCCTACTAACTTATTCCCTTCTTGCTGGGCATACGTAACGTAATTATTTAAATCCGCTTCTGAATAAAGAACCCAGTTTACTCCGATATTATTTTCCTTCGTTACATTAATTTGTAGGTTTTTCGCAGTTTCCACATTTATTTCAAAGTAATCACTCGTATCACCATTTCCTAAACTAGCACGTAAAACTTGATTTAATTGCAGTTTATTTGCTGTTTGGAATGAATTATTTGGCTCTTTTTCTACACTGTTATCTTCTTTCTTTTGAACCGTTACATTCGTTGTAACGGTATTAGTTAATCCTTTATCATCTGTTACTGTCAATTTTGCCGTGTACGTTCCTTCTTTTGTATACACGTGAGTTGGATTTTGTTCATTACTTACAGTCCCATCACCAAACTCCCATTTATAAGCAACAATTTTTCCATCTTCATCTTTTGATCCATCGCTTTTAAACGAAATTGCTGCATTTACATTTCCGTTATATGGACCATTTATAATCGCAACTGGTGCTTTATTCACAGCACCTTCTTCTGTATTCATACCATGGAACACAATATCATATTCAAATTGCCCTGATGCATTCACACGATAATTAACAAAGTAAGCTGTTACTGTTTTGTAGCCTGTCCATTCTTTTGCACTTAAACGTTTTAACGTATCATTTACGTTTTGTGTAATTGTTTTCCAGTCTTCATATTCCCCTTTTGCAGTAGTACCTGTATACGTTCCTTGCAGTGTAAATGTATTAAAGAACTGTGATTTATTTTTCTTAACTGATACATTACTTAATTTTGCTTCTGCTGTAATTTCTGCCGCAATATCTGAAACTGGTTTTGGTGCGTGAGTTACTAAATAATCATCTGATACTAATGGAACATTAAATTTCTCACGGTTATCGACTAACATTTGCATATAATCTTGATACTCTTTATTTAAATTCGCATCTTTACTTAAAGTAGAACGGTATGCATCATATGCTGTTACATCATTTTTTCTAATAAGATCATGAACTTTGTCAAACATATCATATCTCTTATTGTACATATACGATTGTAAAGCGAAGGAATAATTATAGAAATCCCACGTTCCATACTTTGCATTTAACGTTCGCTCTGCCGTATAACGTTCTGCTGGATTTGAAGATATTCCTCCTATAATGCTCTTTCTCGGTACAACATTATCCGTTCTCGTTGCCCCTGCAAAAAACTCCGCATTCCCTTCTTCAAACCAGGATAATCTCTCATTCTCATACATCTTACCTTGTCCCCAAAGCCCTGGTACTTCATATCTACCTTGCAAGTAATGCGTGAACTCGTGTCGGAACAATTCTTCTAAACTATAAATACTTTCTTCTAGCGTACGTTCATAAGTAAAGAACGTACCTGTTCCTTCTATATAAAGGCCACCGTTATTCGTTTCATATCCGTACAATTGACGATTAAATTGATATTCAGCTGGACTATTATAAATAACCATCGTTAATACATCATCAGGATTTCCTTTTTCTAAAGGTTGATCACTTTCAACCGTACGATGGAATTGTGCCTTTACTTCTTTTGCCGCCCAATATAGACGTTTTACTTTTTCTTCTGTCACTTTATCTCCGGCCTTTAAAACAATTGCCCCATCATCAAACGTATACGTTTTCGGCAAATACTTTTTCTTCCCATCTTCTCGTATTTGATCTAAATTAACAACATTTCCATTTGCATCTTTCCCGCCATAATTCGTCGCGATTTGCTCAGCCGCTACGAAATATTGCTCTCCTAAATACGGATACATTTTCATCGCGTCTGTTACAACTTGCAATCCTTTTGTTCCTGTACTATGGAACGTACCAAGTCTACCTGTATAATAAATACCATTATTAATTAACCAACCATTCTTCTCTGTCACCGTTCCGATTAAAGCAAAACGACTTAATTCATTAATATAGCTATCAATTTTTTGGTACCATACTGTATCTTTCGGTGCTTTTCTCGTATCGTACAAATACGATTGAATGTCGTAATCAACACCTTGCATAATATCGTAAATCGCATTTCCAGCTGAAAGATTGTCTACCAATGTAGAAAAATTATCGTTATATTGTTTGAAAATCTTTGCAGCTGATGTTATCGTTTCCACATCACTCGAAGCATTTCCTATTAATTTTCCGTATGATGATACAACTCTATTTTGTTCTAACGTACCGAGTTTGAAATTCGGGTTATTCGCAATCGTTTTTAATGCAGGTAAGCATTTATCATGATAGCTCCGCTCATTTAGTTTACTTAATTCTGTATGATAAAATCCTAAATAAAATCCTGAACGCAATACCTCTACTAAAGTCTCAATCCCTTTGGAGTCATCTTTCGTATAAGCTTGTCCTTGCTGCTTCAATTTATCAATAATTGCCTGCATCCTACTATCATTTTGATAGAATGCAAGACTATCCTTATTAAACTGAAATAGTCCCGTAATTTGCTCCCAATCGATTGTTACAAGTAAATCTACTAACTGCTGATTGCTTAATTGATTTAACTCAGCAATTGTATAAGTTTTCGCTGCAGCTAATTGCTTACTCTCCTTTTTCAATTCAGGCGGCCTTTGTGACAAATCAGCAAATTGTAGCCTCTTCTCAAAAGACTTATTTTCAAGTACTTTTGATGAATGAGCTAATTCTTGTACTGGCAATTGTACACCAACTGGCTCCATTTTGAGCACATTTCGATAAGAAACTTGTTCTCCCTTTGTGCCTTCTGCCAATGTGCTCCCTTGAAAACTCCCTAACATTAAACTAGCAAAACTTACTCCTACTAACACTTTTTTTGAATAGCCTTTCATGCTCTCCCCTACCTTACATTTTTTAGTGTCCCACACCATTATTTTACTATTCTTACTTTTTATTCTGTATTGAGAAAGAATAAGGGAACGTTCACATATGTATCCATATCGTGCAAAATTAACACTTGACTTTTCGTGCAATTCATATCAAAAAAAGATAGATAATAGCGAAATTCCTTCTACATCTATCTTCGTTTTCAATGCTATGATTTTAACTTTATAAACGTAACTTCCGGTAATGTTTGCATATGCTGAATAAACTCATTCTTTTCTTCTGACGATATATTTTTCAGCTGCATCCCTACCTTATAAACAGTTTTTGTACCTTGCTGTGAAGCTTCCACTTCATATGAAAGTATCGGAATGCCTTTCACTTGTAGCGTTTCTACTATTTGTTGTACCGCCTCATGTTTATTTATATACATTAGCACCGTTATATTTTGCGGAAATAAAAATTGCACATTAAAAATACGACTCACAATCTCTAGACCAATTAAAACAAGAATCGTCGCTCCAATCCCTACTACATACATACCAGCCCCAATTGCCAATCCAAGTCCGGCTGTAGCCCATAAACCAGCCGCTGTCGTTAATCCTTTCACCGCCTGCTTTTGAATAATAATTGTCCCTGCACCTAAAAAACCTACTCCACTAACAACTTGCGCTGCAATACGGCTCGGATCAAGAGCCATATGTTCCTCATTCATAATATCTGAAAAGGCATATTTTGAAACGACCATTATTAAAGCACTTCCTACCGCTACTAGGAAATGTGTTTTTAATCCCGCCTCTTTTGATCGAATTTCCCTTTCAATACCGATTATTGCTCCTAACAAACCTGCAACACCGATTCGTATAATTAAATCAACATTTACACTCACGAGCCCTTCCCCCTTTCGTTCATTATAGATAGATAAAACAAAAATTATCACACACATCCGTTTATCGATATGAAGGAATTTCACTAAAATACACTTAATACCCCAACCATTTTATGTTAATATTTTAAATATTAACATAAAATGAATAACTTCTATTTTTAAAACTCCACAAATTTTCTTAAAAAACAAAGGTGGATTACATAAAATGAGGTTGAGAAAATTCAGAAAACGTTTTCATTTTGTGTCGCAATTTTTTATACATACTATTTAAATAAAGGAGCTTACCAACAATGAACGTCTCTTTACTTACACCTACTACCGATTTACAAGAAGAATACTTAGATTTTTATAACGAATGGAAAGATAGCGGTGAAACAATGATTCCGTGGGTTATCTCAAAAGATCCCTCTAATTTCACGGCAATGATTCAAGAACTTCACGATGCACATAACGGAATAAACCTTCCTGAATCTTGGGTACCAGACTCTACATATTGGCTTGTTACAGATGAAAATAAAATTGTGGGAGCTGTTAATATACGTCATAGTTTAACCGAACATTTATTTAACGCTGGCGGTCATATTGGTTATGGCATTCGCCCTTCTGAAAGAAGAAAAGGTTATGCTACGAAGTTATTAGAGTTATCTCTAGAAAAAACGAAGGAATTAAATATCACGAGAGCACTTGTCGTTTGCGATGAAGTAAATACTGCTTCAGAAAAAACAATTTTACATAACGGTGGGCTTCGCGATGATGATTTCACTGAGGAAGATGGTAACGTTGTAAGAAGGTTTTGGATTGAGCTATGAAGAAGTCATCCAATGAAAATAACCTTATTATAGAGAAATATAGTAAAAGTGACGAGCTAAAAGTAAAACAACTTATTGATTTATACAATGAAGAATCTTATCTATTTAACTTATTACGAGATAATAAAACAAAATGTGCGTATGTTGCCTACTATAAAAAAGATGTAGTAGGCGTCTTTTTCACGTGGAACAGTAACTTCCATCCATACTGCACATACTTTCGAATATATACAAATCCTTTCTATTCAGAGCTACACATTGAACAATTTTTATTAAACGAGATTCAAAAACGAGAAAACTTCAAATTACCATTACAAACCTCTATATGGGAAACATCGGCTCATTTAAAAGCCTATTATGAAGAACATAATTTTACGGAAATCCGAAGAACATATATGCCGATATTAGACTTCTTTTATGCTGTCTCTATTTCAAACTGCACTGTAATACCACTAGGATCTACTACTGTAAATCCGTTTGTACTTTCGTTTACTTTATGCTGTTTTTCTATTAATCTTTCTTTCACTTCATCTAACGCTTCTTTATGCGGCAATATTATTGTATACACTTTTAATCCAGTTGCATGCGCTGGTGGGTGCGGATTATTTACTCCGTTCCACGTATTTGCACCGATATGGTGATGATATCCTCCTGCAGAAATGAATAAGCAGTCATCTTCACGCTGTTGTACTTCAAATCCTACTGTCTCTACATAAAACTCGTGTGACTTCTCTACATCTGCTATTCGTAAATGTACGTGCCCAACGACAGTATTAGCAGGTAATCCATCAACCTCATAATCAACGAGTGTTGCCAGTTCTTTTAAATCAAGCGGGGTACTTCCTCCTGGCCCTTCTCCCCATTGATCGCGCGGACGATCCGCATAAATTTCAATACCATTTCCCTCTAAGTCCTGTAAATAAAACGCTTCGCTATACGTATGATCGCTTGCGCTATTAAACCTTGAAATTGGTAAAATTTCATTTGAATATGTATAACGTCCCTCTTGCTCAGCCGGACTATCAATTACGTTCTTATTACGAATCACACCCAATAATGCCGAAGCAAAAGCCTCACGAGTTGGAACTAAAAAGGCTACATGATATATACCAGTCGTACGCGGTTCTTGCAGTACCCCGTCCTCTAATTTTTCAAGAACAAGTAACGTGTTCTTTCCACCTTTTCCTGATAAATATGCTTTATTCTCCTCACGCTGAATTACTTCTAAGCCTACTACATTCTCATAAAAAGCAATTTGGCGCTCTAAATTTTGCACTTTAAATTCAACATGACCAATACGTGTTTTCGGATGAATTTGTACCATGAATTACTCCATCTCCTTATCCCGATATTTTCCTATTTCATATAACCGTTACTATGAAGGATACAACTAAAATCATCCTATGTAAATAAGAAAAGTCAGAATTTATACACATTTTTATTTTCATAATAAAAAAGCCATCCCTTCTAACTTTCAGAAGAGATGGCTTTATAACTCTTATTTCATTTTATGTACTTCAGCAACTAACTTTCCACCCTGAATGCCCATATAAAGTTTCACAGGTGCATCATTCGTGTTTTCAAACACTAAGTCTAAGTATGGATACGCAATTGTAGCATCTCTTCCTTGTGGAACATAACCTACCGTTTTAGAATGTGTCGTTCTCTCTACCATTTTCAAACCAGCTTGATCTGCTGCATTGTATAAAGTTGATGATGTTTGACAAACACCACCGCCGTATCCATCTACTAATTTACCATCTACAATTTCTTTTCCTAATTGGTATCCTTTATCTGGCGTTGTATCACCTATTAATGCATTGAAAGAGAAACGGTCTCCTTTCGCTAATACAACCCCATTTATGCTCGCTGCTGACAAACGAATATTCTCAATACGACCACCTGCTGAGCCACCTAAATTCGTTTCATATCTACCAATTACTGTGCCACTTCCTTGCGCATCACTTAATGTTGCGATAGGCTTTTTCTCAACAATAGGTAATTGATAGGAAGAATCCCACATACCAACGTTTAATAATTTATCTACTAATTCTTTTTCCATTAACTCATAAGCAGGTTTTCCTTCTTGCCAACTTCCATCAGGTGCTACGCGTGAAGGAACCATCTTTTTATCAACGCTTTTCCCAACCTCACTAGCAACCTTCGTTACCGATTTTTTAAATTTTGCTTCATCTTCAAAATAACCTAGACTCGATAAATCTAGCTTTTTCACTTCCGTACCAGTACGACCATCTACTAAACTAATAGAATCCTGCACCTCTGCTTTAGCCTCTACCGTGTGGCCACCAATGTCACTTACTAATGCAACATCACTTACTTTTGCACCACAACCACTCACTATAGCTACACATAACACCCCAACTAATATACCCTTTACTTTACGGAACAATATACTCTCCCCTTTTTCCCAATATTACTTTTATGTATTATTTCATTTTTATGTATGTTTTGTTACAATCATTTTACAATATATTTATAAAATGTTACAAGTTATTTTTTACTCTATATAAATTACTCTTTTCTTTTCTAAATGTCTATACATATTTACACAAAAGTTGGAGTTCGATAAAATTGTAACCTTTATGTAACCTCACCTTTTTATCCAGTATATACCATAAAACGAAAGAAATACAAATGTAAAACTCCATATTCTTATTTATAAAGAAACACCTTGTGAACATAAATAGGTATTTGCCGTGCCACACTCCGCTTTTACACATACATTATGGTGAATTAACCTATTTTAAAGAAATGGAGGATATTTTTATGTACCCCTACAATCCATACGATCCATATAACCAAAATGGTTATCAACCTCAATATGATTTACAAGCACAATACCAACAATATATAGATCCAGCAGAACAAGTTAATCCATATGATCAAAATCGACAATTCCAACTTCCAATCTCTTTTCCTGGTACTGGAAACCGTCAACTAGAAAGACGAGTAAATGAGCTTGAACAAAGAGTACGTCAATTAGAAAACACGGTTGAGCGTCATACACGTAGATTAAACCGCTTAAACCAGCGTTTACGTACAATAGAAAACAGACTAAACATTCCATTTTCAGCATTAGAAGACGGATTTTAATTTCGAAAGTAAAAAATATATAAAGGAAGGGGCCCCCCTTCCTTTATATAAATTGACGAAAGTTTTTTCCATCTCTATACTGATAAGAGTTAATGAAATGAAACAAGGTGATAAATATGGATTTTGAAATAAATTATCTTTCCTTTTATGTTGTACAAGTAGAAGGAAAAGGTGAAGCTGTTGATAAACGCTACAAACATTTTCAAACGTTAGACGCTGAAGAGTATGAAGATAGCTCCTTAAAAGAATTTTTGAATGGTGAATTATTAAAAATTTCAAAGCGAAAAGTAGAACGTCATGCGAAAACAGAACAAGCTCCGACAAAGATCGGTCGCTTCATTGTAGAAGAAGGGCACGAACTTGATTCAAACCCTCATTACAACCTCTTTAATCGCATTCGCTTTGCGGAAACAAAAGAAAACTTCAAAGATATGAGTGAACCTCTCGTTTATACATATCTGGACACAAGCGCTGTACGCGGTGGTGTATTTTTAATTGCGCAAGCAAAACTACGCAAATACTTTGATGATCCATTCGTTTTCGTTATGAAATGTGACTTCGAACCGAAAGTCGCTTCTATTTCAGATGAATCCACACTGATTCGTAACGTTGAAATGGCCATCACAACAAAAAACATGAAATCTATCCAATATCCGTACATGCCTGAAGAAGGTATGGTCGAAGTGGGTGAGCTAAAAATTCACCAAGCATCACACGCCCGCTACTTTGAAGACTTCTTAAAATTCGTCGAGTACGAACGCTCTATGCCTGAAATTATGAAAACACAAGTAATGGACATGGTATATGACCAAATTGAAGATGTATTTGAAGAAGGTACGGAAGAACGCGAACAATTCGACCAAGCAATGGAAGTATGGGCTGCCAGTCCGAAACGCGAAATTATGGAACAATTTTCAACTGAAGAAGTAATGGAGGCTACCGCTCAAATCGTCGAGCATGCTCCTGAAGTGGAATTAAAGTTAAAAGCAGATCATATCTCTGTGAAGGCCCTGCTTGCTGATTTCGGGGATCAAATACATATCGCAAAAGTAAATGACCGATACGTACTAATGATCGAAGCTGATACACTTACGTTTGAGAAAGGCTTCTCTCCGATTGAATTTCTGAAGCCTGATGAATTGCAAGACGTGATTGAGCGGATTGAGAATAAGCAGCAGTATTCTTATGATCCGAACGGGATTGAATAAATCCTTCCATATATCTATTTTTACTGAGCGCTGTTAATAAGCGCTCTTTTATTTTGAACTTAGTTGACCTTTATATTAAAAACCGATTCTTAGTAGAATCGGTTTTTCTGCTTTATAACAAAATATGTTTATTTTTAATCCAAGATAACAATTGTTGCAGAATCCAGTAGATTCCTTCCTTGTTGTACAAGCGTATTTCTATTAGAGTAGTCATTATGTATGTTGGTAAAATGAAAATTTCACTTCACTACCTCAAATTTATTGTACTCGTAAAAAGATAATTGAAAACGATATTCTGGATGCTCTCTTACCCAATCATAGGCTTCTTCTAAAATATCCATTTTGTTTTGCAAGTCATTAAGTTCACTACATTCGTCCCTTTTCTGTTTGCACAGAGGGCAGAATCCATTCACTATTTTGGCACTCGTCGCCCTAATAGTTTTACTTTCTAAGTCAACTACTAGACGAAGAATAAGAGAATGCTCAGCTTTTGTAGTCACCGTCATTTCAGCAAGCCCATCCTCATTCCAAAAGACACCGTTTAATTCCATCTGTACGGTGAAGTCTTTAATATTCAAGTCTATCACTATCACACCTCCCTTGTATAAAACTCATATTTACTCTTCGATTTTAATCTTTAATACACCACGCTTTAAAGATATATTAAGCTTTTTCCAATTCTTCTTCTTTGCTATGAAAGGAAGTGCAATTACTGCTAATAGCGTGGTAAATATTATCCCAAAAACTAAAAATATTACTATTACAATGTTAAAGATTGCTTCCATTTAACTCTATCCTTTTTCATTTCTATGGGCTCTAATTTTATGAATGTATTTAAAAATTCTTACCACACCTTAATTTTCAAAGCAATTATAATGGCCCAATCACAACAAATCAATTCCTATTTAATATGAATACTTTATTCATCCATCAGTACAATGACGTTAAATTTATGTATCTAGAAATAGAGGAGAATGTCATTTAACCTCTACATTCTCCTCCATCTCAGCCAAATATCTAATCTGTCTTTCCGCTTTTCTAACCGCCGTACGAAAATGCTTTTTCAAAAGTTCTACTGTAGCTTCACTTATATAATATCTTTCCGTTATACTTTCCCACGTGTCACTACTTTCAAATGTACTCCAAGCGAAAGGACGCTCTGTATTTTTTCTCATTTCTTTAAATACCCATTTTCGCATCTTTTTTTTCGCTTTTTCTGTTAGTTTTCCGTTCTCTACAAGTTCAAGCTCACCATGTCTTTTGTACCGTTTATGAATGTCTCTCTCGCTATATACTTTAAGAAGTATATTCGCTGTATTCTCAGCATCCGCTAAAGCTCGGTGCTGCTTCCCTTCCCACGTTAAACCGAGCTGTTCTACTGCAAATTGTAAACTTGGTGTATGCTCAAATAACTCTTCATACGCTTGGAAAACAAACTTCTGCAAATCAAATTTGCTCTCTTTTTCCATACATGGGCATTCTACACCGTGTAACGTACAATCATGAGATAAAAAACGATAATCTTCTCTTCCCCATGAAACAAATACAGAGTCTTCTCCGATAAATTGAATAAATTTCTCTATAATTTGCGGAAATTTCTCCACACCAATTAAATCTTCCTTTGTAATTCCCGTTAATTTTGTCGTATGACGAGTGAGTCGTGCACTCGGCTTTACTAACTCCGAAAATTCTCCAATTACCTTCATTGTACTTGCTTCTATTTTTACAGCTCCGATATCAACTATCTCTGACGGATCTTCTGATTTATACGGCCTGAAATTTCTCTCTATATCGAACACAATAAAATGTGTAGCGTTTTCCAATTTATTTACCTCTTTCTAAATTCCTTTTCACACACATACTCTATTTTCAGTATTTATTTATTCATTCATACACTTTATGCATGAAATACTTCGTCTAATAAACGAAAATTTAATCTCATTATTATATGTACATAGGAGGTTATTCAATAAAAATGCAAAAAAAAGAAGGGCAAGCCCTTCTTTTTTCCATAATTACTTCTTGTTAACGTTTGTAGCTTGAGGTCCACGGTTACCTTGTTCTACTTCGAAAGTAACTTCTTGACCTTCTTCTAAAGATTTGAAGCCGTCGCCTTGGATAGCTGAGAAATGAACGAATACGTCTTCTCCGCCTTCAACTTCGATGAAACCGAAACCTTTTTCTGCGTTAAACCATTTTACTTTACCGTTTTGCATTTAAAAAATCCTCCTACAATGTACCTATATGTACATATTCATTTTCAACCACTTTACAATAATACTTCAAAAATTAAAAAACTGCAACCCCAGAGGAGATTTAACATTGCTATCCTCCTCGGAAGTTACAGCTCATTTAAATCTCTATATTATTAAAAGTAAAATGGTTTAAAGTAACTATATCATATCAATATAATAAAAGTAAAGTTTTTTTTGCTATATAATTTTTTTCTTCCATTGCATCGCTTTTGATTCACCTGATCCAGCTACAACATAACCCTCTTTTTGGTTAACGATGCGCCAGCCATGCCCTTTAACTGAGTCACATACTGTAACAAGTCCTTCTTCTAAAAGTACACGACAAACCGTACTAATCCCCGCCTTATTTTGCGTTGACGTTGTATATAGCACATGTTGATCTACACTCAAGGCTAAATAGCTACTTGCTTTCTGCTCACTTTGACATGTGTGCCAATATGTTTTTTCACTCTCAATACTTTCATCTATTTTACAAAAAGAAATATTCCCGCTAATCCCCTTGCACGATCCACTCGCTGCTACTATATAAGAATTGTGTACAGTCAACGCTGAGATCATCTGATTCATCACGATTTTAATCCTCTTTAATTTACGTGTCTCCAAATTAAAGAGCCAAACACCACCATATTTAGCATGTATTTTCGTACCAATAAATAAGTAATGTTTATATAAAAATAACGATCGAATAGATGGTGCCCCGCCACCATACTCAAGAAATGGATGAATGGTTTCCCATGTCGAACCAAAATCATTAGAACGATACAACGTTTTATCTCCATGAGCAATGACTGTTCCTTGTACATTACTACACACATTCCAACTCGTTGCTTTTGTTGGAAAACGCTGAACCGTCCAGTTCTCCCCACCATTCATACTACGAATAAAAATCCCTTCGTCACCTACACCATACACTACATTATCTTCGCTATGTAAATCCCTAATTCGTTTTTGAAAACCATTTAATATTTGTTTCCATTCTCCGCCTCGTTCAATAAATAAGCCATTATATGTAGTAGCTAACATAAGTTTTCCATCTCTTAACTTTGTAATAGCGGTCGCACTTAACATTGTCTCCACGTTGACACTCCCATTCTTAGAACTTCTCAGCAAATGCAATTGCAAAATTACTGCATTTTTCAACATCCTCTTCATCTTCTGGAGCTAGTTCGATTTTCAATCCTTCTTGTACAAGCTCTGCACCGCGTTCTACAAGTCTTTCTTCAAATATCGTTACCGCTTCACAAAATAGTTCATACGCCGTATCACCTGATCCGAATACCGCTACTTTCTTCCCTGATAAATCTATATTTTCTAAGTCCTCATGGAAATCTTCCGCCTCAAACGGTAATTCACCATCGCCCCACGTATAAGATCCTAAAATGATTCCATCATAGGCTAATAATTCTTCAGCATCCATGCCTTCCATTTCTTGCAATACTACTTCATGATCAAAAGCATCTAAACTAACTTTTATTAAATCAGCAATACTCTCTGTATTTCCTGACATACTTGCATAAGCTATTAAAATTTTTGCCACTTCGGCATCCCCCTCTTACAATAAATGATTCTCATTCTCATTATATTAATAATGATAATCAATTTCAATTATATTTTTCATTTTTATTTATTCCATACAAAAAAGCACAGATGACTATACAATCACCTGTGCTTTTTTATTACTTTTTAAAAATACCAAACGGCTTTCCAACTGGTAATACAACTTTACCGAAGTGTGTATTTAACACTGCTGCTGCTGAACCATAGAAAGATAATAATGAAATACATAGTTCAGAATACGCTGCTAAATTATGCATTGCATGCGGCATAACACCTAAAGTACTTAATGAAAGACCAATAAATAAGAAATCAATAAGGACGAAAATCATAAATAATACTTTATGTGTTTCCATTGCACCAATTGTCATAAAGATTGTGAAAATCAAATATCCAATAAAGGCTACACCCAGCTGTTTTGAATCTGCAGCTTGTGCTAATTTTTCGCCAAATACTCCAAGTTGAATTAACCAAGTCATTCCAACACCTAACCAAAATAGGCCGTAGGCACCGAATGCTGTTGTACCGAACGTATTGTTATGCTTTGCATCGTGAATGCACGCAAAGATTTGTGCAAATCCTCCTAAAAAGATTGCCCACGGTAATACAAGTGAAACGCCATCTGTTAAGCCTAACTTTTGAGATGATGCTACAAGTGTTACCATCGCTAATCCAAATAGACCAATTCCAGATGGATCTGCTGTTGTCATTTTCACATGATGTGTAGTAGTTTGATTGCTCATATAAACCTCCTGATTATAAACATACTCGAATACAATACTTAAATCAGAAGACTATGTCAATGGTTTTTTTTGTATGTTGTCAGACCTTACTTTTTATAATGATTACATATACTTCCGACCACTTCATACGGTTTTATATTCACTTTCTCCAACTCGTGTATCGGCAACCATAATGGAATATAACTCCCTCTATCTTTCATTTCGAATTCTTCAGCTTTACCATTTCCGAAAACTCCACCTACAATATGGGCATTAAAATAATACTCCGTTCCCTTATACTCCACCTTTGCAATCAGATGCTCCACTTTATATGTACCCCTAATTCTTCATAAATTTCTCGCTTTGTTGCTTCTTCAGCTGTTTCTCCTTCTTCAATTCCTCCGCCTGGAAAAACATAATATGTTTCCCCTTCTCGAATACGTTTTATAAGAGCAATTTTCCCTTCCTGTACAATGATAGCCCCGCCCCGATTTCTTATCATTTTATTACCTCAATACGAATCGCAACTGTTCCCCACTTTTTTTCTTGTTCTTTCGTATATATTTTGTATGTACTTTCTAGCATTTCCTCTAAACTATCATTTTCACAATCCAATAATTTGTGATCAATTTGTTCGTACATTGCTTTAAAGCTTGCGTATCGTTTTATTTCCGTTACTTTTACAGTCATCATTGCTTCTGTCGTAAGGTTTGTAAATACAATATTATCGCCTTGTTTTATAAGTTGACGTTTTGTATCGTATAAACGTACTTCATATACTTTTTTTCCTGATTGAATTGACTGAAAAGGTTTATTATATAGCCCCATTTCGTATATCATTCATTCCACTCCCTTTTTATTCGTTGCACCTACTAATTGTGTATTACCAATTCATATAACACAGTTCCACTTATTCCAAGTTGCATATAATGTTCCATATCCATTACTTGCTTTAGAGAGGATGCTAAATTTGTTATGTTATTTTTAAATCAAAAACCTGAATATAATAAATATGATATTGGTGATTATACTTATAGTAAAGTAGGTCCAACCATTTTTTCTTGGAATGATGAAACGAAATTAAAAATAGGTAAGTTTTGTTCATTAGGAGAAGAAGTCGTTTTTATACTTGGCGGTGAACATCGCGCAGACTGGATAACGACATACCCATTTAATGCATTTTTTAATGAAGGAGCACATATTACTGGTCATCCTTCTTCAAAAGGTGACATCGTAGTCGGCAACGATGTATGGATTGGTTATCAATCCTGCATTTTATCTGGTGTTACAATTGGTAACGGAGCCATTATTGGGGCAAAGAGTGTTGTTACAAAAGACGTACCCCCATATGCAATTGTAGCTGGTAATCCTGCAAAATTTATTCGATATCGTTTCCCGCAAGAAACGATTGACAAACTAGAAAATCTCGCATGGTGGGACTGGGATATTTCTATTATAAAAGGAGCCATTCCATTTCTACTTTCCAACAAAATCAACGAGTTTTTTACCTCACCCGAAAATGAATCTATGTGATTGATACAAAAAGAGCATCTTATTCTGAACTGCACCCCCATTGTTAGACACAGTCTAACAATTGGAGGTGCAGTTTTTCTATGGCTAAATTTACAGCTGATGAAAAAATACAAATCGTTCTACGGTATTTGAACGGAAATGAAAGTTATCGAAAAATAGGTAGAGCGATCGGTATAAGTAACACAATTATTTTGAATTGGGTAAACCAGTATAAACAGAATGGTGTGGAAGCTTTTCTAAAACGTTGTACAAATTACACACGACAATTTAAACTAGACGTACTAAACTTTATGATTGAAAACGGTATGTCCTTATTTGAGATGGCAGCTATTTTTAACATTCCTGCCCCTTCAACGATTTCTGTTTGGAAAAATCACGAGACCAGACAAAGCGCAAGTAGTCTATGAATTAAGGCATAAATATTCGGTGAAGGCACTCGTGGAGCTAGCTAATATTCCACGAAGCACGTATTATAATTTAGTAAAGAAAATGAATCGTCCAGATGTAGATGCCGATTTGAAAGCTGAGATGAAAGCGATTTATGAGGAAAATGAAGGTCGTTATGGTTACCGTCGCATTCGTGATGAATTAACGAATCGTGGTCAGAAAGTGAATCACAAAAAGGTTCAACGCATTATGAAAGAGCTTGGATTAAAGTGTGTTGTGCATATGAAGAAATATAAATCCTATAAAGGAAAAGTCGGTAGAATTGCACCTAATATTTTAGAGCGTAATTTTTATACAGATGCACCGAATCAAAAATAGGTAACGGACATCACAGAGTTTACATTGTTTGGAGAGAAACTGTATGTATCACCTGTATTAGACTTGTATAATGGTGAAATTATTACCTATACAATTGGTTCTAGACCGACGTATTCACTTGTTTCAAAGATGTTAGAGAATGCATTAGAACATTTGCCTGAAAATCACCAACTACTGATGGACTCTGATCAAGAATGACATTATCAAATGAGACAATACGTCCGTACACTTGAATCAAGAGCTATTGTACAGAGCATGTCTCGAAAAGGTAACTGTTACGACAACGCAGTAATAGAGAATTTCTTCAGAATTATGAAGTCGGAGTTCCTCTACATAAAAGAATTTGAAAGTGTAGAGCATTTTAAAATAGAATTAGAAAAATATATAGATTATTATAATACAAAACGGATTAAGGCAGCTTGATAAAATAACCTTGTCTAACTTTTAGGGGTCACTTCATCACTATAAATAGGAGTGCTCGTTTTTATTTTCGTCTATTCCTTTTCGGGCCAAATTTTCGCGTTTGGTTCTAATAACCACTTGTGTTCTTCTTCCATGATACGATCATTCCATGGGTTAATTTGGATTTCTTTTTCATTTCCTATTGTTATCCTTTTTTATAATTTTCGTATGGTCAAACAATCCACTTGCTGACAATCCGATAATCATTCCTTGAAATATATTCATTTTGATATCTTGAGACAAAAATAAAACACCCAGTATAATGCCAAGCGTCAAATTAAATATCGGAATATATTTTGTTTGCAATCCATTTGTTTTAGCAATTTGCGATAACCCTATAACAGCCCCAATCATTGCCGTAATTTCAATCATTACATACCGCCACCTTTCAAGAGGAAGGTCAGAGCTGCTCCAATTATTCCACCAATAATAAGGCGTAATATCCATGTTGTATTTGCACTAATCTTATCTAATTGCTTATTAATATTAATAATGTCTTTTTCATTACCTGCTGTCCTCATTTCTAGACCTCTAATCTCTAGTCGTATATCTTTAATATCTTGTCTTATTTCCTGAACATCACCTTTCATCTCTTGCAAACCATCCATTATTTCCACCTCTCTCCTACTTCGTATTTAATTAAAAATTAAAAATCTTAATATGCATATACTTGTCTTTTCATCTCATTATTTAATCCCTTCTGGTTTAACGTCCACCTCAATTTGTCCCTCAATAATATCCTCGGTAACTACTTTTGTAGGAACCTCTGTTGCTGGGTTTCCCGTTTTTACAATGGAAACAGTAATTGGACTTCCTCTAAACAGCTCCACGTTGACGTTAAAATTGCTAGCGGTAATAATCCCAGCATTCACTAAATTATCCACAACGTCATCAATTTCCATAAATTTATTGTCATCGCTTGGCATGATTTGATTTAGAATTTGGTTCTGAAATTGATTTTCCTCTGGATGTGTATTTGTCATATCTTCCTCTCCCGTTTTAATTTTGTTTATTGATTTTCTAACAATCTCATTTAGTACGTAAATTTTGCTATGTAGTTTAAAAAATAATATCTTAATTTAATTAAAGGAGTAATATTTACTCTCCGACTCGAAAGAATATTCAGATATTTAATGAGTGCAGTATTTAACAGAAAAACTACCAATTCGGATCACTTACGTCGTAACCTAATATCAAAAATATGTTTCTAGTAAACATATACTATTTCTAAAACACAACGTAGATTGTATACACTTAGTTCAGCTACACTAAAAACAAACAATTTGTGAATTTAAATCTTCTAATTATAAATTTTAATCCCTGTCTATTAGACAGGGATTAGTAGAATAAGAATCAGGCTTTTTATTTAATTAAATACTCCATTATTCGCACATCGTTGTAGAATGTGCACTAAAATTTCCTCTGTCACTTTTCCATGTGGATGTGAGTTCTCATCAATAATTCCTCTTTCTAATCCCCATTTCCATGCATCTCTCGCCCATTCTGATGGCTCTCCATTTTGGTAGCTCATATTAGAGGCGATTGACACTGTACTTCTAGTATCTGAGAATACTTTGTTATTGTATATACGTTGCAGCATGTGTACCAGGATTTCTTCCGTCACTTCTCCATGTGGATGAGAATTTCCATCTACAATTCCTTTTTCTAGTCCCCATTTCCATGCATCTCTCGCCCATTCCGATGGTTGCCCATTTCTATAACTTGTATCAATAGAAACCGATACTACGCTTCCAGTACCTAAGAATACTTTGTTATTGTATACACGCTGTAACATGTGTACTAAAATTTCTTCTAAAACTGTTCCATGCGGATGAGAATTTCCATCTACAATTCCTTTTTCTAATCCCCATTTCCATGCATCTTTTGCCCAATCTGATGGCTCTTTATTTTCAGAAGGATCAGGTCCTTTTCCTAAATGGTCTAATGGGTTCACAGCATTACTCTTATTAATATTCCAGCCGCCTTTATGCAGTTCAAAATGTAAGTGTTGGCCACTAGAATCCCCAGTGTTCCCCATAACTCCAATAGTTTGTCCTTGGGTAACATAATCTCCTACGTTCACCGTTCGAGAACCACTACGCATATGAGCGTATACAGTCTCCCATGTAACTCCATCAATAGTATGCACGATCATAATACATTCACCGTAACTAGATGAAAAATACGAGCGACTAACTTTTCCATTAGCCGCTGCATAAATCGGATGATACCCTGCTTCAGCAAGGTCTATCCCATGATGATTTGGTCTACTGCCTCTAAAACCACTTGTTACTCTCGTTGTATCTGTTGGATAAATAAACTTTGCCATACTAATCTTCCTTTCTTTTTTGCACAGTATAATCAAGGTACTTAAATGAGTACCTTCGTTTACTTTTTTATTTGACAAGAATCTTTATAATATGAAAGTCTTATAATTACTTAAATACCCCATTATTTGTACATCGTTGTAGTATGTGTACTAAAATTTCCTCTGTTACTTTTCCATGTGGATGTGAATTCCCATCTATAATTCCTTTTTCTAATCCCCATTTCCATGCATCTCTCGCCCATTCTGATGGCTCTCCATTTTGATAACTTACATTAGTGACAAATGCTCCTGAGCTTCCAGTACCTGAGAATACTTTGTTGTTGTATACACGTTGCAACATGTGTACCAGAATTTCTTCTGTCACTTCTCCATATGGATGTGAATTTCCATCTACAATCCCTTTTTCTAGACCCCACTTCCATGCGTCTCTCGCCCATTCTGACGGTTCTCCATTCCGGTAACTTGTATCAATAGCGAAGGATACTGCACTTCCAGTACCTAAAAATACTTTGTTGTTGTATACACGTTGTAACATGTGTACCAAGATTTCTTCTACTACCGTTCCATGTGGATGTGAATTCCCATCTACAATTCCTTTTTCTAATCCCCACTTCCATGCACTTCTCGCCCACTCTGATGGTTCTTTATTTTCAGAAGGATTAGTTCCCCCATCAAAATCAACATATTGCTTAACAATTTCAGCGTAGAAGAAATTCCCTCCGTTTTTATATCGGTAGCCACCATTGTATGCCACAGCAATTGGATTACTATATCGAACCATGGCACCTGTTGTATTTCCAAGTGATGGTGCAACAACCGTTTTAGAATACAGATCCGCCACCGGTAATGAATGTTGTTTCTTGTTTGAAGCTAACCAGCGAAGGTAAGCTCGTCCAAAATTATATGATTGAACAATGGCACTTAAATCTGTAATACCATTTTTTTTCGCATCATCAAAAGCTCCTTTTAGATGCTTTACTCCATAATAAATTGAATCTTTAGGATTTTTAATTGTATTCATTGGCCACCCTTGTGATTCACTTGATTGCATAATATCAGGTGTTTTTTCAGAATTCCCGTCACTTTCCACCATAATGATTCCAAGTACGTAAGGAATTAACTCAGGTACTCCTTGTGCAGAACATTCACTTTCTACCATTGATTGCCAACGTAACACTTGTTGTGGCAAATTCTTTGTTTTAACTGAAGTAGCTAATATACTCATTACTAAACATCTCCTTATTTTCCCATTATGCTTGCCTAAAAAACTACTACTATATTAAATATGACTATCAGCCAAATACCCATTAATCTATAAAATTACTTCATGTTGCTCACCTTCTTTCACAACAAAAAGAGCAACCATAAAATAGCTGCTCTTTCGTCGAAATCTTATATTACTACTATAAATCACTTTTTCAATACTTTCTGTACACTGCATGTAGCCTACAAAAAGGTAACATTAATACCCATTTGAAAATTTGACAATCTTTCTTATTTCAGCATGTTTTCGTCAGATGTACCCTGTACTATAATGCAACTCAAACACTACTTGTTCTAAAACTATCCTATCGATATGTTTCATCTTTTTTAGTTTTACTTTAATACAAATAATTTTTTTAATTAGCGAATCCAACGAATGATTTTTTCATCAAATTCTACCCAACCTTTATCTTTAATGTAAATCCAATTGTTATCCCTAAACTCAATTATCCATTGTCCTACACTTACTCGATCACGTATACCACTGTTGTAATTCGCATGATGGTAACACTCTAATCCTTCCCATTCATTCCAAATGACACCTTTACTCCTACCATCTTTTTCGATACGCATTGCTGTTTCAGGAACCCAGTTGTCATTGGCGATTTTAAACCAAAATCTTTTCCCATCCCATGCACTCTCTAAATATACATGGCCACTGCCAAGAGGAAGCTTTCCTACTACTTCCGCAAGATCATTTGGTTCTTTATATACCCAAGACTGTCGCTCTACACATTGTAACCAACCTAAGTTATTGGTTAACCAATCTGGTGGTAATGATACATTCTTTCGGGTGTCTACATCTGTAGGATCAGGATTATTTGAATTAGAGCCCTTTCCTATAAACCATTCAATAGTTTTATTTCCTACTAAGTAATTTAAGTCTACATTACCAGTAATTCCTGCAACGCTACCAGTTTCAGTATATTGCCATAGATCACAGCTATATGCAGGTTTACTGCCACCATAACGAGGAATCCATAAGAAATCTGCACTCACACTATTTAGTCCATAACTTGTATACATGTGATGTGACACGTATAATCCAACTTTCCAGCCCGCTGCACGACATGTATCAATGAAGGCCTGTGATGCTTTTGCTAAGTTAGTGGGTCCACAACTAGCAAGTGTGTCATCTTCTACATCCAATACAAGGAATTTTGCATCCTTGTCTGCACGATTCATAAAATCTCTTGCTTCTACAATAGCGTCTTGGACACTTGTATAACATCCATAAGCATAATGACCAAATGGAACTCCATATGCTTTACAACCTTGGACATATTCTTTATATTTTAAATCAACCTTATTAGATCCATATTGTACACGAATAATAGCCAGCTCCAAATCATTACTCGCTTCAGCCCAATTTATATTTCCATTATGATAAGATATATCTGCTATTTTCTTCATTTATATATGCTCCTTTGTTAATCATTGATAGAAATCCTTTTTCTAGCTACATTGTTATTTAGCTTGTGATTCTAATTAATAAAAAATAAAGAAGAGTCGCTCCATAAGGACCTACTCTTCTTTTTAACAAATCTATCGAATCCAACGAATAATTTTTTCGTCAAACTCTACCCACCCTTTATCTGTAATATAAATCCAGTTGTTATCTCTAAACTCAATTACCCATTGGCCTACACTTACTCGATCGCGTATACCACTGTTGTAATTTGCGTGATGGTAACATTCTAGCCCATCCCATTCATTCCAAATGACACCTTTACTTCTACCATCTTTTTCAATACGCATTACTGTTTCAGGAACCCAGTTATCATTGGCAATTTTAAACCAAAATCTTTTCCCATCCCATGCACTCTCTAAATACACATGCCCACTGCCAAGAGGAATCTTTCCTACTACTTCCGCAAGTTCATTTGGTTCTTTATACACCCAAGATTGTCGCTCTACACATTGTAACCAACCTAAGTTATTAGTTAACCAATCAGAAGGTAGCGTCACGTTTTTACGTGTATCTACATCAGTAGGATCAGAACCATTTCCAGTGTTACCACCGTCTCCTTTTCCCAGATAGTCTAACGGATTCACAGCATTACTCTTATTAATATTCCAGCCGCCTTTATGCAGTTCAAAATGCAAGTGTTGGCCACTAGAATCTCCAGTGTTCCCCATAACTCCAATAGTTTGTCCTTGGGTAACATAATCCCCTACATTCACCGTTCGAGAACCACTACGCATATGAGCATATACAGTTTCCCATTTGACCCCATCAATATTATTCACAATCATAATACATTCACCATAACTAGATGAATAATAAGAGCAACTAACTTGTCCACTAGCCGCTGCATAAATCGGATGATAACCTGGTTCTGCAAGGTCTACCCCATGATGATCTGGTCTACTGCCTCTAAAACCACTTGTTACCCTTGTTGTATCTGTTGGATAAATAAATTTTGCCATATTAATCTTCCTTTCTATTTTTCACACCATATAAAAAAGGTACTTACATAAGCACCTTGATTTACTATTTATATATTTTTGGCCTATATACTAATTTTTCATACCATAAGATTGATAGAAAAAAGTTCTCCGTCGTTACCTTACATTAAGATTTCCTTTAACCATGTATTGTTTTCAAAATATAATGTATGTTTAACACATCCAGATATACTTTAGTTTTCTCAGGTGACTTTTGTGAAGTACTTCAATAAGAGCACTATCTTTTTTAGCGAATCCAACGAATAATTTTTTCGTCAAACTCTACCCACCCTTTATCTGTAATATAAATCCAGTTGTTATCTCTAAACTCAATTACCCATTGGCCTACACTTGCTCGATCGCGTATACCACTGTTGTAATTTGCGTGATGGTAACATTCTAGCCCATCCCATTCATTCCAAATGACACCTTTACTTCTACCATCTTTTTCAATACGCATTACTGTTTCAGGAACCCAGTTATCATTGGCAATTTTAAACCAAAATCTTTTCCCATCCCATGCAGTCTCTAAATACACATGCCCACTGCCAAGAGGAATCTTTCCTACTACTTCCGCAAGTTCATTTGGTTCTTTATACACCCAAGATTGTCGCTCTACACATTGTAACCAACCTAAGTTATTAGTTAACCAATCAGAAGGTAGCGTCACGTTTTTACGCGTATCTACATCAGTAGGATCAACTCCTCCGACAAAATCTACATACTGTTTAACAATTTCAGCATAGAAGAAATTTCCACCATTTTTATATTTATAGCCACCATTGTATGCCACAGCGATAGGATGACTATATCGAATCATTGCGCCAGTGCTATTTCCAAGAGATGGCGCAACAACAGTTTTAGAATACTGTTCTGCCACCTGCAGTGAATGCTGTTTATTGTTAGAGGCTAACCAACGGATGTAAAAACGCCCAAAATTATATGCTTGAACAATTGCACTTAAATCTGTAATACCATATTTTTTTGCATCTGCAAAAGCTCCTATTAAGTGCATTACCCCGTAATGAATTGACTCCTTAGGATTGTCAATTGAATTCATCGGTCTCCCTTGAGATTCACTTGACTGCATAATATCGGGCGTCTGTTCAGCATTACCATCACTTTCCACCATAATAATTCCTAATACATAAGGTACTAACTCAGGTACCCCTTGTGCATTACATTCATTTTCTACCATTGTCTGCCATCGGAGGACCCGTTGCGGCAAATTCTTTGTCTTAACTGACGCAGCTAACATACCCATTACTAAACATCTCCTTATTTCCCTATTATTTTTGGACCAAACACTACTATTTTACTAAGTACTTTTAACTTCTAAATACCTATTAACCTATTGAATTACTCCATAGTACTTCGCTTCTTTCACAACAAAAAGAGCAACCATAAAAATAGTTGCTCTTTCGTCGAAATCTTATATTACTACTATAAATCACTTTTTCAATACTTTCTGTACACCGCATGTAGCCTATAAAAAGGTAACATTAATACCCATCTAAAAACTTGACAATCTTTCTTATTTCAGCGTGTTTTCGTCGGATATAGCCTGTACTATAATGCAAGTCAAACGCTATTTGTTCTAAGGTCATTCCATCAACATACTTCATTTTGAGTATTTGATGATCTAGTCCTGTAAACTTATTAATTAAAATCTTTAAATTGAACACTTCATTCATCTTATGTCCTAATTCATATTCAATAGCTTCAATCCGGTCTTCTACTTTAGCCCCTTCCGATTCAGCGGTTAATCGTACATTTTGCAAATCACCACTAATCCAGCGCTTTAATTCCGCTTTTGATTTGTCTAAGTTATATTCTAAATATGTAATTTCTTCTTCTAGTTTCTGATAATCTTTCAGCCAGTCAAACATACAATAATCCCCCTACTTTTCTTTATTTAAATTCTGCTTTTATTGATGTAACCAAAGATAAACTAACCTTAATAATCAATTTAATCGGAAAAACGGATATTTATTGTGATTTGTATTTTCTTAATAAAGCTTTTAACCTCTCACGCTCTTCTTCAATCGTTACCTCATTAATATGTCTATGTTGTTCTCCTGAGTCTTCATCTTCCTTTTGATGTAACCATCCTGGTACCATTTCATTTCGTTTTGTGTATCCTGAACCAGATTGTTTTTTATTTTTACTAAGATCAAACTGTTCATCTAGTACAGCTACGTCATTTCGTGTTTTTACTTTTTTTGTTTCCCACTTTTTGAGAATCCCACGTACATATCTCCATTTCGGTACATTTTCATCAAGAGATCTATTTACTGCTTCAAGAATCAATTCACTTCCCAATACTCCACAAAATTCACCAAGCTCTGCGATAGCTATTTTACTTAACGAAATACCGTTTTTCAGCAAATAGCTATAAGCTATTTTAAAATCTTCATCCATCAATCTTTGTGATAGTGATTTATCTTGATTATCATGATGATAATTTGTATTTGGTATATCCGTATTTAGTTCTTTAGTACTTTGTATATCAGTATTTAGTAGCTTGCGGTTTTCCACCGTTAGGTTCCCAGCAACAGGATTATCAACAGGTGGATTTTCCACTGGTGGAAAATCCTCCAATGGGATTTCGTAAATAATAGTCTCCCACCTAACAATTTTGTTTTTTACATCTTTAATAGGAAATCTCTTAATATATCCGTACTCTTTTAATTCTTGCATTCCAGCTCTTAAGCTATTAATACCATCTTTTGCGTGCTGCGATAATTCTTCCCTATAAAACACCCAATCATCTGGAAGTGTAAGTATGTATGCTAATATCCCCTTCGCCTTCCAAGAAAGCCTTTTATCTTTTAAACCTGTATTATTAATAACGGAATAATTATTATCCTTTTTAACTCTAAAAATCCCCATAATATCTACCTCTCCACTATTGTTAAGATCAAATACCTACATTCGAGATTCTGTACTCACTATCAATAACTTCCCCATGATGAAACCTACTTTTTATTCCTTTCAAACCAACACGACATTAAAAAGAACTTTAAGTTCGATTTATTACTAAAAAAAAGAGCATCTATACTCATATCAAAATACTTAGCAATCTTCTTAGCTGTTCCCATTGATGGAGTTCTTTCTTTTTGATCAATCATTCGAATATACCGTTCAGTCACTCCACAATAATGTGCAATTTCTTTATATAAATTCTTTTGCGGATCGTACATTTTATTTCCCATTATCACACCTCCGAAAGAACAATTAGTTCTAAATACAGATTACAGAACTAATTGTTCTTTGTCAATGCAAAAAAGAACAATTTGTGCTAAGATAAATTCAAAAGAGAACAATTAGTTCAATTAGAGAGGTGAACAATGTGATAGGACTTAGAATAAAATCCTTACGAAAAAAAGAAAATTTAACACAAAAACAACTAGCTGAAAAAATTGGAGTATCCCAAAGAATGATAGGTTACTACGAATCAGAAGAAAGATTCCCTCCACATGATGTTCTAACTAAATTAGCTGATTGCTTTTCGGTTTCAGCTGACTATTTACTAGGACGAGATGTTACGGACGAAACAAAGAAGCAATTAACGCCAAAAGATGAGAAAGACATAGCAAAAAGAATGGAAGAAATAAAGAAAGACCTTCAAGGAGAAGATGGCTTAATGTTCTCTGGTGAACCTATGAGTCAAGAAGCTGTAGAATCACTATTAGATGCAATGGATTACATTGTAAAACAAACGAAAGTAATTAATAAAAAATACGTGCCTAAGAAATATCGTAATCCAGACGATAACTGATGCGAGCTTAGGAGGGAATACATTGAAATTCGTCATTAGAGATCTAGTCCAACAACTTAGCACCAAATACAACACGACAAACCCCTATGAGCTTGCAGATTACTTAAAAATACATATATTAACATGGGATTTACATGAAGAAATAAATGGTTTTTATAAATATGAAAAAAGAAATCGTTTCATTGTCATTAATACTAATTTGTCTCCATCTATGCAAAGAACTGTTTGTGCTCATGAATTAGGACATGCAGTCCTACATACTCATGCAAATACACCTTTTCTGCGTAAGAATACATTCTTTTCCGTTGACAAATTAGAGATAGAAGCAAATACGTTTGCTGCGCTTTTGTTAATTGACAAAAAGACCATTCAGCCTGGTGATACAAAAGCATGTATAGCATACAAAAATAATATTCCAGTTGAACTCTTAGAATTTTATAAACCTTGCTAAAGGAAAAAAGACATTTTATTTATTAAAAACAAGGAGAAAGCCCCCATTTGAGTGCTTTCCCCTTGTTTTTATAAGTGGACCTTGTAGGAATCGAACCTACGACCGAACGGTTATGAGCCGTTTGCTCTAACCAGCTGAGCTAAAGATCCAGAGCATAAATTTTACTTTATAGGACGTATTCACATATACTACTTCTTTGATCTCAGGTTCCTCAACAAATTTAAGATCGTTCCCGTATAGATTAAAAATCTGGTTCTTTGCATCCTCTTTTGATAGAGTACTAGACTGATTTAAGTCTCCCTGTTGCTGTAAATCTTGAGCACTATTTCCTGAAATACTCGTAAGTACACCTTCATCAAAATTATTAAGTACTCTTAATATGTTTAAGTTAAAAACAAATCAAGCTATTTATAGCGTAACAAAACATTGAACTCAAGTCATTGAATTTGTATTTCTATATAATAATTGAGTTGCTTATGATATTGAAATTAAATTATTATAGTTATGTTTCAAAAGAATTGGACAAACTAATTCTTAAACTAAATACGGTAAAAGTAGAGGCTTATTTCAATTGCCCAATAGCTTCTTTCCTAAGATCTGTTTCTATATGCTATACTGACTCTTAATTACTTGTAGAAGAAATGATAAAAATAAAGGTTTTTTTATCTATTATTTTGTTTAGTTCTCCTTCAATTAAGTATCTTTCTTTACATTATATTGACTGTCAATCATTATATTATATATTTTAAATATAATGATATAAATAATACCAAGGAGGTTTACAACATGAAAAACATAATGGAACTCCTCAACAATCCATATATTAAATACCCATTAATTGTGATTTCAGCTATAGCTATAATAAAAACAGGTTATGATTTAGGTTCCTTTATTAAAAAATTAAAATATTTTTAAACTTTAAAAATCAATTGACTTTTTTAACAATAGATCCATTGCTTTAAATGATATAGAAAAAGCACTACGGATTAAGGCAAAATTAAAAATGAGCCCGGTACATACCGGACTCACTTTTATCAAGCTGCCTAATGAAATAACCGTGTCTAACTTTTAGGGGGGCACTTCACAAAATGCTCTTTTTGTTTTTATTTCTTATGTTCGTGCAAATGATTACACGGAGAACATTGAAATGGAATTTTATTTAAGCAATTAAAGTTCGTTTCACAAATTTGTTCGATCGTTGGGACGAACGGTATGACCACAATATTACTTTCTATTATTTGTGTAACAGGTGGTAACACTGTACCTACTTGATGTTCGAAGCGAATACTCGCTTGATTTATATAATTTCCTGAACCACTTGGCGCGCTCTGAACTACTACTTGGAACGAGACTGTGCGTGCTTCACCTGGATTTAAACTTCCTATAAGAAATCCTGATACTGGGTTTACATTTGGCACTGGCGTATTATCAACCTTTACACTTCCAAGAACAAATCGAACACTACTATCTAACATATCTTGAAAACGAATATTTTGTATCGCTGTATCTCCCGTATTTGTAATAACTGTCGTAAACGTAATAACATCTCCAATCGTTGCTGTTTGATGATCCGCCGTTTTTACGACTGTCGTTGAGACATTTTGAGGAATAAACGGGATAACAACTGTATTGCTATCACCTTCAACTACTACAGGCGGTTCATTTGGATTCACAGTTGCAAACCCACTCGCTGTCGCTGTATTTGTAACTAAGTTATTTATTTGCCCTCCTGTTATTACAACTTGGAAATTAATAATAGCTGCATCATTTGGTTGAAAATCACCTAACGGAATACCAGTATTCGGGTTGGCAAATGGAAAAGGTACATCATTGACCGTTACCGTGCCATTTATAAATAGCGTATTCGAATCAATGATATCCGTTAAAACAATATTCGTCACAGGAACTGTACTATCATTTATAACAGCAATTCCGTAAGTGACAACATCTCCTACCATCGCTACTTCAAAGTTTGCTCCTTTTGCAACAAATAAAATTGCAGTATTTACCGTTACAATCACAGTATTACTCGTGTCCATTACTATAACTGGCGGCTCTCCTGGTACTAAAATATATTCTGCTAATGCCCCAGCAACGTTTACTACTGTACCACCATCTGGAAAACTCGTAATCGTAGCTTCATATGTTACAATCGCCGTCTCACCGACTGGAATGTCTAAAATCGTAAATCCAACCTGCGGATTTACTCCCGGACGAGCTACTCCATTTACAATTACACTATTTGGTACAAAAACAGCTTCCGGAGATAGGACATCGATAAATTGAACATTCATCGCATCAGCAGTACCAGTATTTAATATTCGAACCGTATACATTACCGTTTCTCCTACTCCAACAATTGAATGATCTACTTCTTTTTGCATATCTAAACTGCCTCTATTTACTGGTGTGACTGTCGTATTACTTGAACTCGTAATTGTAAACGGAGGTTCTCCTGGAATTAATTCGAAATCACCCGTTACTCTCGCTGTATTCATAATGCTACTAGAAGGCGGAACTGCGATTACATTTACTGCAAAGGTAATTAATACACTATCCCCTACTGCAAGATCAGGTAATGAAAAGCCTACAAATGGATCTAAACCTACTTGTGGAATTCCATTTATTTGTAAACTTCCAGGAACGAATTCTAAACTAGGTGACGGAACATCGATAAACTGGACATTCGTCGCTGTTACCGTTCCTGTATTTGTAACTTGCACACTATACGTTAACGTATCTCCTAAACGTGTTGCTTCTTTATTTACAAATTTTATAACGCTGAATCGTCCTCTATTTATCCTTGTTATTGTCGTATTACTCGGCTCTGTTACTACAACCGGTGGCTCTCCTGGTACTAAAGTAAAGCTTCCTGTTATATTTGCAACGTTCGTAATTGTTCCTGATGCCGGGATGTTTGTAACTGTCGCTTGAAACGTCACTACAACCGTTTCACCAACTGGTATATCTCCAACTCCAAAGCCAGTAATCGGATTTAAGTTTGGTTGCAGGGCTCCATTTATCGTTACACTATTTGGTACAAATGACGCTCCTGCTGAAATTGTATCAATAAACTGAACATCATTTGCTGTTACTGTTCCTGTATTCGTTATTTGAACCGTATACGTTAATACATCTCCAACGAGAGTAGCTGCTCTATTTACTTGTTTAATAACAGTAAATCGTCCTCTATTTACAGTTGTGAGCGTCGTGTTACTTGGCTGATTCACTACAACTGGTGGTTCTCCTGGTACTAATATAAAACTTCCTGTAACATTTGCCGTATTGGCAATTGTTCCGTTTGATGGAACACTGACTACCGTTACTTGAAATGTAACTTCTACACTAGCCCCTGGGTTTATATCTGGAAGTGGGAATCCATTATTAGGATTGAATCCAGGTTGTGTCACACCGCCTATTGTTACACTGTTCGGCACGAATGTTATAGAGGAAGGTAATACATCACTATATTGAACATTCGTCGCTACCACTGTCCCTGTATTTTGAACTACTGTTGTATATGTGATTGTATCGCCTACTGTAACAACCGGCTGACTCACCGATTTTAAAACATTCAAACCAGGCTCATTTATTTCTGTTAATGTCGTGTTACTTGTCGTCGTCTCAGTAATAGGCGGTTCTGTTTCACTTACAGCAAATGTAGCGGTAACGTCTACAAAGTTAACAACTGTACCACCTTCTGGTATGCTCGTTACCATCTCCTGATATGTGACAAGTACAAAATCATCTACAGGTATATTTGGAACTGTAAAACCAATGAAAGGATCTAATCCTGGTGCCGGCACCCCGTTTATGCTCACACTTCCCGGTACAAATGCTACACCGGCGGAAGTAGTATCGATAAATTCAACATTGGTCGCTGCCACTGTTCCGAAATTAAAGATCAATACATCATACGTTAATATTTCTCCTACAGTCGCTACTTCTTTATCTACTAGTTTCAATGGAAAAACAAACGCTATATTAATCATCGTAACGACTAAATTCGTTAATATCGTTTCCGTAATTGGTGGTTCCTGCGGATTTGGTTGTGAAGTAAACGTAACGTCTGCATCATTTAATATGACTTCATTATCTGGAATTTCAGTAATCGTCACTTGGAACGTTACCTCAATACTTCCACCATTCATTAATAATGGAGTAACTGTAAATCCTATTTCTGGATTTAAACCAAGTTGCTGCACCCCACCTATCGTTACACTATCTTCTACAAATGTCGTTCCTTCTGGTATAACATCTTGGAAGAACACATCTGTAACAGGTATAATTCCTACATTCGTTATTAGCACGGTATACGTTAATACATCCCCAACCGCTCCAGTTGCAACGTCAACTATTTTTGTTGCTGTTACTTCACCAGGAGGAGGTAACGGTATTGTAACTACTGTCGTATTACTTGAATTTGTCGTTGTTACAGGTGGTTGTAAAGGATTTAATAAGAAAGTGGCTGTAGCAGATGCCGTGTTTAGTACAGCTCCGCGCGTGGATGGCGCAACTACTGTTACTTGGAATGTTACAGTCAATGATGTTCCAGCTGCGATATTAGGAAGCGTAAAACCTATATTTGGATCAAATCCAGGTTGAGGCGTTCCATTTATCGCTACACTATTTGCTACAAATGTTGTTTCTGGGGCAATTGGATCAATGAAAGAGACATTTGTTGCTGTTACTGTTCCATTATTTCGAATAACAACAGAATACGTGTAAGTTTCTCCAAGTGCTGCTTGTTGTACAGATGAAGATTTTTGTATATTTAACTGTGCTGTGTTTACTTGCGTCACTACAAAATTACTATTCGTAACAGTCGTTATTGGAGGGTTTGCTGGATTTATAAGAAAACTTGCAGTAACGTTCGATTGGTTTCTTATATTTCCACCGCTCGGAACGCTCGTCACTGTAACTTGAAACGTAATCGTAGCCGTTTGCCCGACCGGAATATTTGGTACCGGGAAACCTGTCATAGGATCCGCGCCTTGCTGAACGACTCCATTTATCGTCACACTATTTGCTACAAACACAGTACCAGACGGAATTGGATCTTGGAAAATAATATTCGTTGCAGGAACAGTTCCTGTATTTTGAATGCGAATCGTATACGTTAACGTATCTCCTACTCCTGCTTGCAGTGTATTTACACTCTTCATTACATTAAGTGACCCTACATTTACTCGCGTCACAACAATATTACTAATCGTTACAATTGTAATTGGTGGCTGGAGAGGACTTACTTGGAAATCAGCAGTTACATTCGCATTATTCGGAAGAACTCTATTTGGTGGTACACTCGTAATTGTCACTTGAAAAGTAACTGTTACCATCCCTCCTACTGGAATATTAGCAAGTGGAAATCCAGTTGTTGGATTTAAACCAGGTTGAGGCGTTCCATTTATTACTACACTATTTGCTACAAATGTTGTTCCAGATGGAATTGGATCAATGACTGATACATTTGTCGCTGCTACTGTTCCAATATTTTGTATACGAACTGTATACGTTAACGTATCTCCTACACCTGCTTCAGCAGCGCTTACACTTTTCATTACATTTAACCCTGAAGAATTCACCACTGTCATAACAGTATTACTTGGTACTGTTACAGTTATCGGTGGCTCTGTTGGATTTACAAGAAAATCTCCAGTTACATTCGCATTATTTACGACATTATTCCCTTGGGGAATTTCATCAATTAATACTTCAAACGCAACAATTACACTCGCGCCAGTAGGCAAATTATTTAATGGGAATCCAAGTTCTGGATCTGCCCCTTCTTGTAAAACCCCATTAACAACTACACTATTTTCAATAAATAATGTCCCTTGTGGAATTGAATCTTGAAAAAATATATTTGTAGCTGGTACACTACCTGCATTTATGATTTCAATTGTATATACTAAAATATCCCCTACCGTTGCAACATTCGTATTCACTGATTTCACAACTTCAAAGTTCCCTGATTGTACTGTTGTATTCACAACATTACTCGGAACATTGATTGTTACTGGTGGTTCACTCGGATTCACTTGAAAACTCGCTGTTACATTTGCTTGATTTAAAATATCTTCATTTTCTGGATCCTGTACAATTAATACGTCAAATGTGACTACAACTGTTTGAGCCGCAGGAATATTGGGAAGAGAGAATCCTGTATTCGGATTCAATCCACTTTGCGATACTCCATTAATGGTTACAGAATTTGCAACGAATGAAACAGCGGAAGGAATAGGGTCTTGGAAAAATACATTTGTTAACGGGACGTTTCCTGTATTTTGGACGGCAATTGTGTATGTTAAAGTATCCCCTACCGCCGCTTGCATTGTATTCACTTCTTTTATTACATTTAAACCGCCTGTATTAACTTGTGTCACAACTGTATTCGTTTGTCTATTAATCGTTATCGGTGGCTGATTCGGAATAATGACGAAATTAGCAGACACATTTCCACGATTCGCAATCGTACCTCCTGATGGCGTAGATGTCACTCGTACTTGAAAAGTCACTGTCCTACTTCCGCCAGGAGATATGTTCGTTACTGTAAACCCAGTCGCTGGATTTGCTCCAGGCTGTGAAGCCCCATCCACAGTCACACTATTTGCGATAAAAGTCGTTCCAATTGGGATTAGATCTTGAAAAATAACGTTCGTTGCAAGTACATTTCCTGTATTTTCAATTGTTACAGTGTACGTAAGAATGTCATTTACTGTCGCAAAAGCTCTATCTACTGTTTTTCTCGTTCTTATATCAGCTATATTAATAGTAGTAAATACAGTATTACTTGTCGCTTGCCCGGAAACTGGTTGTTGACCAGGTACTGGAGTAAAGTTAAATGTTGCACTCGCACGGTTCGGAATTGGATTGACAAGAGGATTAGATGTTACTCGAACTTGAAAGCGCACTACCGTCGTTTGCGAAGCATTAATACTTCCTAGATTAATACTACTTGCTGGATTTGCTCCTGGACGTGCTACTCCATTTACCGTAACGCTGTTTGCTACAAATGTTGTTCCTGCAGGAATACTATCAACAAAAATAACATTATTTGCAGTAACGTTTCCATTATTCGTCACATTAACCGTGTACGTTAATACATCATTAAGCGTTGCCGTCTGTAAATCTACAGATTTTTGCATACTTATAGTTGCTTGATTCACTGTCGTTTGTACTGTATTGGAAGAAGAGGTACTTGTAATAGGTGGACTACCGACGAAAGGACGGAATTGATATGACACCATTGCACGATTTGAAATAGGATTTGGATTCGGGAATGATGTTATTCGAACTTGAAATGTAACAATTCTTTGCGTGTTATTTGGGATTGTACCTAAATTAATTCCATTAGCAGGGTTTGCATTCGGCTGCGTTACTCCCCCTACCGTTACACTACCTGCAACAAACGTCGTTCCGCTCGGAATACTATCACGTAATACAACGTTTTCTGCGCTTCCTGTTCCTGTATTCGGGACCGTAATCGTATAGGTGAGAGTATCCCCTACCCCTGCGACTGTTCTATTAACCGATTTAACTGGATTAATAATTGGACCTGTCGCATCAATTTGAACACCAAAACCAGCTGCAGCGTATCCATCTCCATTTGTAACGAAGCGAACAGTTGCTGACGTTTGATTGTTTACTAAAGATGAGGAGGCATCTACATTCGTAATATCCCACCCTTGTCTTCGGACAGCCAAAGCTACCCCTAACGGCTGATTTAAATCTCCGAATGTACCGCTCGTATCTAAATTTCCGCTGTCATTACAAATTTGAGACTGGAAGAAATTATTTGCAGGGTTTCTCGGTCCGAATAATGCAACTGTAGCATTTGCATTCGGCCCAAAGCGAAGTTGGTCTCCAACGATGTTAGAATCACCTTCTTGAGCAGTTACAAGCACTCGGCCTGTAACTGCTCCTGTGGCTGGAGTAGCAAATCCAGAAATAGTAGCATCAACTGGTGGTGATGAAGCATCGATAATTTCTTGACCTGCATATACTGACAAATTTCGAAGTGGTAAACTTGCATTTTGATACACAACCTCAAGCGTCCAGCCAGCTGAACGACTAATTGTTGGATCAGCTGAAGTTCTTGTAGCCGGTACGGCCCCTGTCGTATAAGTTCCTGCCCCACCTGCACTTACAAGATTCGTTACATTAGCAGAGCGAGCATAATAAAACTGGTTTCCTACTGAACCTTGCTGTGCGGTAGCAGGGTCTGGCGTAACTGAAAACGTTCCTGCTGGTGTTGTAAATGTAATATTATCATTTAAAAATGGTAAAACATCTTCCGTATCAGTCCGAAAAGTACCAGCCCAAACCAACTCTGCATACAAAATACTACTCCCTGCCGGAAGGTTTAAAATTGCACTTGAAGAATTCAATTGCCAGTCATCTGTTGTCCCTGCTGGGAATCCTGGTACTTGCAGCGCTGTATTTACTGTCGTAAATACAGCAAGTGTACCAAAAATATTACCTGGCGCAGGCGATGTAGGACTAAGTCCCAACGTGTTCCCAGTGAACGTGACGGCACCCGTGACTGTTGTCGTAAAGCGATTCATAAAAGGCACACAATCATCTCATTTCAATTATAGTAAAAAGTGCTCTATACTATAAAATGTAGACAAACTATACAATGTACGTTGTCCAACAAAATTCCGCACATACGAAAGGAGTTTATAAAACTATGCGCTACGTTATCGTAACAGGAACTTCACAAGGTTTAGGTGAGGCAATCGCCGCGCAATTATTAGAGGAAAACACAACCATCATCTCTATTTCTAGAAGAGAAAATAAAGAGCTTACTAAACTTGCAGAGCAATATAACAGCAATTGCATTTTCCATTCCTTAGATCTTCAAGATGTACATCATTTAGAAACTAACTTTAACGAAATCATTTCATCCATTAAAGAAGACAATGTATCTTCTATTCATTTAATTAATAATGCGGGTACAGTTGCACCTATGAAGCCGATTGAAAAAGCAGAAAGCGAACAATTCATTACGAACGTTCACATTAATTTACTTGCCCCTATGATTCTTACATCTACATTCATGAAACATACGAAAGACTGGAAAGTAGATAAACGTGTTATTAACATTTCATCTGGTGCAGGAAAAAATCCTTACTTTGGATGGGGCGCTTATTGTACAACGAAAGCTGGTGTAAATATGTTTACACAATGCGTAGCGACTGAAGAAGAGGAAAAAGAATATCCAGTAAAAATCGTCGCTTTTGCACCTGGTGTTGTGGATACAAATATGCAAGCACAAATTCGTGAAACAAATAAAGAAGACTTCACTAATTTAGAACGATTCATCACACTAAAAGAAGAAGGAAAGCTATTATCACCTGAATATGTGGCAAAAGCTATTCGTAGCTTACTAGAAACTGAGAACTTCCCGCAAGGCGAGGTTATTAGAATTGATGAATAATAAAAAGGCGTGCTAAAATAGCACGCCTTTTTATTCTACTTCTCTAAAAATATGAGCACAGACTCCGCAATTTGTTCATAACCAATTTCTTGATAAATTTTATTAGACGTAGGGTTCGCTAGATCAGTATATAACGTAGTCGTCTTATATCCTTCATCTAACATACGTTGACTAAGTGCAGCGACACAACTAGATGCGTACCCTTTTTTCCGCGCTTCTTTCGGTGTATATACGAAATTAACTGTTATATTGTTTGTAGTCGGTCTCGTTTTTGCAGCTACAGAAACAAGCTTCCCATCTACATCTAAACCAAATAGCCGACGGTTCGTAATTAATGTATGAGCGGTTTGTTTCGCTTCTTCTTTCGTAGTAGGAAGCCTTACATCTTCGCAAAATTGATAAATCCACTGTTCTATTAATGGTAGCTCATCACTACCTATTTCTCGAAAAGCCCCATCCTCGGTCCACTTCTTCTTAACTTGTTGTAATGCATACACACCTTGTTCCATTACAACATTCGTTTTCTTATTTTCTAACACAGCAATCTCTTCCGCTAATTTCTGTACAATTTTCTTATTACCAATCAATCCAGGAACATTTGAATATACTTTCGTTAATTTTTTTGCAAGTTCCACGATATCCTTTTCCGCAATTTTAGACGTAGCAACAATGATTTGTTTCTTCTCTTCTGTTTGAAGAAATACAACTTTAATTTCTTCTCTTTGTTTTGCTACTCCCATAAATATCGGCTCTTGGACCATTTGTAATACACCTAATATGAGATTATTTTCCTGCTCATTCTTTTCTAAAAATGGTGTAACATCTTCTTTAAAATGAAGAATCTCTTTATATACGTGTAATTGAATCATCGACAATCTCTTCTCTCCATCTATATTTTAATTAAGTATTGGCGATTAATTCATTAAATCCTTCTTTTACGATTCAATATAATTCGAAGTTAACATATTCAAATCAGTTTCAGCTTGTAAAATTCTCTGTTTTTCTTTTTCAAATACCTCTTCTTCTTTTTGAAATGACTCTTTTCGATTTTTAATCATACGCTCCATTTCTTTTTTACTCGGTCCACCGTATACATTCCTTTTTTGAATAAAAGCTTCTGGCGATACAATTTCTTCCCACTCTTTTTCTAACAAATGTACTTTAAATTTTTCTTGTAAGTATATATTTACATCTTTGAAATGTAATTCATGTAGCTCCTTTTTCTGCTCCAATGACATATTCGCAATAACACTCGCTGCATGATGCGCATGCCGAAATGGAATGCTATAGTTTTTTGTTAAAACATCTGCGAAATCAGTTATCGTAATTGCATGTTTATAAGAACGACTTTTTAACGTTTCTTCTTCTACTTTCATTGTTCGAATAACTGCATTCATAATACAAAAAACACGAATGGTCTTTTCAATTCCTTTATATAAATACGGCTGCAGGTCATCTTCCGTATCGACAATATCACCAAATGGTGTATTATGAATCATTTGAAATACTGTAAATGCTTCTCCTAAAGCACTACTCGTAATCGCACGGGCGTGTTCAATGGAAACTGGATTTCGCTTTTGCGGCATAATGCTACTTATTTGTACATATGGCTTCGCAACAGTAATACCATCATATTCTTTCGTCGCTAATAGTAAGAAATCATGAATCCATCTGCTCGTATTCGTCATAATTACCATCAGTAACGAGCTAACTTCTAATAAATAATCTGCTCCAGCAACAGCATCATATGAGTTCTCAATTACATTTGTAAACCCAAGTAAATTGGCAACTCGCTCTCGTTTAATTGGGAAACTTGTTGTGGAAAGAGCGGCGGCTCCCATTGGAGACTGATTTAAAAGTTTGTACGTTCGTTTCATTCGTTCTAAATCTCTCTGCATCGTATCATAAATCGCTAACGTATAATGACCAAATGTTGTGGGCTGCGCTGGTTGTGTATGTGTATAAGCTGGCATAATCGTTTCTTTATGATCAGCAGCAAGTTGTAGTATACTTTCTTGCAATAACAAATGATGCTCCATTAATCGTAGTACATATCGCCTTAAACTCATACGATACATCGTTACACCCATATCATTTCTACTTCTACCAATATGCATATTACTTACAAAATCGCATTTCGCTTCTTGAGAAATTAAATGTTCGACTAGAAAAAAGAGATCTTCATGCTGCTCTGTATATAGCAATTGATCTTTTGGAATTCCCTCTATCTTTTTTAGTGCGTGTAATATAATTTTAGCTTCTTCCTTTTTCATTAAATTTTCTTCAGTCAGCATTGTAATATGTGCTTTATGCACTTGAAACATATCTTTTAATAAGTAATTTCGTTGAAAATGAAATACATGTTGTAATACACAATCCACATATGTTTTCCCAGGGAAATCAGCGCCTTCACTCTTTATAAAATCTTCTTTACTTTGTTTCATCACCTTTTCCCCTCTCACCTAAGTATTACTACCCATCATACCCAGAGATAGGAAAAAAGTGCTTGTACATAAAGTGAAACTTTAATCAGTGGGGGTTTTCTTCATCCCCCACTGATTATTAGCCCTCACCAATCGGACTTTTAGGGGCAGTTGATCCCCCACCTAACTTCTTTGCTTTCGCTGAATTTTGAGGTGGGGGTCTTACTGCCCATTAAAGCGGGATAAAAATAAACTCGGTGCTCTCTGCACCGAGTTTACTTAATAAAAGTCGCATCATACTTATCACTTTGCAACACTTGGAAATGTAAGTTCGCTAAATGTTTCCGTATTTCTGCACTGTCGTCTTCATTTAAATCATTTGCTAAAAACACTATTTCTGTACAGTTCCCGCGTTTATCCATCGCATAAACTGCTTTTGTAACTGTCCATGGCGTATAACCATTCTTTTGCCCTGCATGTCTAAATGTTTTACGGTATTTCTTAGCACTCATATCCGTTTCAACGATATTAGCCCAAACTTTTTCTTCGGCCTCTGTTAGGCCACCTTTATGATTTGCCTTTTGAAGCAGTACCATATAATCGTTTGCAGAAGCTGCTGGTAATCGATCTGACCAAATTTTATCGTAACGTTCCTCTAAATAAAGAGGAATTTCCTTCTGTAATAATGGTCCCTTCTTTTTTAAGCGCTCATGAATATTCATCGCATATTCACGATATTGCTCTTGAGACATTTCTTTTAATTTTTTCTCTATTTTATATTTCGGAACATGTAATTCTTTATGCAAATATCCAGGGATGTATAAAGATGAAACAATCGGAAATAGCGGCTGATGTGCTGGAAGGGATAAACTTTGTAAATTTCGATTAATATTATCTAACCCTAACACTTCCATTAAATATTCAGCATTCGCATTCGAACTAAACTTAACCATTCCTTTTGCCACTTCTTCTAAAGAAACTGCCTCTTCTGTTATCTTGTCTGTCTTTTTCAAATACCTTTGCCATCTATCTTGTGCACCGCCATCTGTATTCGGCACATAATAACGATTTATATCATTAATGGAAACGAAACTAGACGGATCAATTTTCCCTTCCGTAACTTGTTTCGTATATTCAAGCGCCACAATTAACTTCATCGTACTAGCAACTGGCAATACAACATTTGGATTTACAGAATAAACAACTTTATCATTTCTCTTCACGAGAAGCGCACTATTTTTTTCATCTTTATGTTCTTCAATAAAGGATGCGATATACTGTGCATCATCATTATTTGAACTCCACACTTTTTTCACTAAAAAATTACCCGATATTAGCAAAACGAAAATACCCACAATCACTGCGCATACTATAGTTTTTTTCAAGTAAAATTCCTCTCCTATTGTATAACTCTTCTCTATCTATCTCTTTCAAACAAAATAATGGAGATGATTATTTTAGTAATCATCTCCATTATTTTAACTTGTATTCTCCTATTATGTCTACGTCATAATTTTCACGAAGTCTTCGAGAAATTTTTTATAATGTAATGACCAACCAATTCGCACCCAATTCTTTAAAGATTTTGCATCAGGTTGTGGACGGAAATCAGCAATACTTTCTCCCTTTGCAATCCCTACTGTATCTACATCGACACGACGGTACACATAATCCAAAATAGACGGATTCGCCGCAACCATCATTGTAACAACGTCATGTACTGGGCTACCTGTTATTTTCGGATTTAACTTTTTATACGCTTTATAATAATACGTAAATATCGGTTCAATTAATTTATTAAAATTCGTTTTAGAGTGTTTCGTAATATATTTCACCATTTCTGGCGTAATAATTGCTTCAGATGTAACATTAAGTGGCACTAATGTCACATTCTTGGCATTTTGCATTACTAATTGTGACGCAATCGGATCACCATGGAAGTTCGCCTCTGCGACTGGTGTCACATTACCGGGCATTAAAAAGGCACCACCCATTATATAATATTCTTTCACATACTTCATCATCGGCTTTTCTAAAATAAATGCTGTCGCTAGTGTCGTTGACCTACCAGCATCAACAATGATTAATTCTCCTTTATACTTTTCAAGAATATCAAAAAAAGTACAAAAAGGTTTTATATTTGGCGAAAAAGCTTTTGGAGGTTTAATTGGACCTAAACCGTCTGCCCCATGAATTTCTGGATAATACGTTGTAACATCTCCGGATAAAGGGATTTTCGCACCATTAATAACAGGTATATCCTCCCGCCCTGCCATTTGCAGCAAATATGCTGCATTACTTGTCGCCTTTTCTTGTGTTACATTTCCATATCCGGTTACAACACCAACAATATCAATATCAGGATGCATAATTCCGTACATGATGGCTAAAGAGTCATCAATTCCTGGGTCTCCCAAAAATAATACTTTTTTCATCGACCTCAACTCCATCCCCTCAATTGTTATTAATTTATGAATAACCTTACATATACAGAATAAAAAAGAATAAATTCACACAAAAAAACGTAGTCCTCTATAAGGACTACGTTCTTCCTCTAACCTATACTGTTTTTCTTGACAGCACTCATACTTCCTATGATGTAAGCTATAAACGCAAAACAAATTGGGAAGACAACTGTATGTATACCGAACGGATTTGGATAGAAAAGATGAATACACATATATGAGCCTACCCCAACTAAAATAGAGGCAAGCGCTCCTGTTGCATTTCCTTTTCTCCAATATAAGCCTAATACGATTGGCCAAATGAATGCTGCTTCTAACCCACCGAAAGAAAATAAATTTAACCATATTAAAAAATCTGGTGGTTTAATTGCTGCTGCATAAACGAGTAGCCCTACGATACCAGTAATCCACAAACTTCCTTTTCTAATCGTACTGTCTGCTGCATCTTTATTTATGTAATTTACGTATATGTCTTTAATAATTGATGAACTTACAAGTAACAATAATGAGTTTACTGTAGACATAATTGCTGCCATTGGCGCAGCTAAGAAAACTCCAGCTAGCCAAGGTGGCAACACTTCCATCGCGAGTAGCGGCATGACTTTATCCGGTACCGTTATACCCGGAAGTACGACTCGCGCAAATACACCTGTTAAATGCATACCAATCATAATTGTACCTACAACAACCGTTCCGATTATTAACGCTTGATGCATAGCTTTTGAATTTTTATAAGACATAGCACGCACACTAATTTGCGGTAAACCAACAACGCCAATCCCAATTAAAATCCAAAATGATGTCACATATGATTTCGTTAAACTACCATCCGCTCCGAATGGTGTAATTAAATTCGGATTGATTTGAACAAGTTCCTGCATAATTTTTTCAATTCCACCACCGGCAATGACAGTAGTAATTAAAATGATTGTCGTTCCAACTAACATAATGATACCTAATAACGTATCTGATAAAGCAACTGCACGAAATCCACCAATTAATACGTACACAAGTACAGAAAAAGTAAATAAAAATAGTGCTGTTGTATAAGATAGACCTGTTAGTGATTCAATTAATCGGCCACCGCCGACCCATTGAGCTACTGTTGCTGAAAATAAGAAGATAATAATACATAACGCAGAAAGTATAACAACTGCTTTATTATTGTATCTTCCCTTTAAATAATCGATAAGAGTAATGGCTTCCATCTTCCTAGCGATAATTGCAAACTTTTTACCGATAACCGTTAAAACGATATACCCTGTTACAACTTGAATCGCAGATAATAATACCCATCCGAGGCCCATATTGTACGCAATACCTGGACCACCAATAAAGCTACTAGCACTACCATACGTAGCAATCATTGTCATCGCTAATAATAAACCGCCAAGTTCACGCCCACCAAGAAAATATTCTTGTAAAAATTTATTATTAGCAGTCGCTTGTACGCGTCTTGAAGCATATACACCAATTAAAAATACAACGATAAACGAAATTATCATTGGAATGATTACATACCAATTCATCTATTATTCCTCACTTTTTTCTTCCTCATCGAGTGAAATATCTTGAAATACAAAACGAACAACTAAACTAAGTAAAATAACCATAACGATAAATCCAACGATACAGCTATAAAAAAACCATGCTGGAAAACCGAATACATATGTATATTCACTTGGATTTTTACTACCAAGCCCATAAGCAAATCCGTACCATATTATAAAATTGATAATAGCAAGTCCAAGACCAATTAACGCTTCTCTATGAGCAATTCGAAAGCGTGGATCATCATGATAATTCTTCATTTTCTCCCTCCTCTCACGATGTATTATTGTACCATTGTTCTTCTAGTTTTTCCTACTAGAAAGCAAAAACAAGCAGGATTTTTTATAATCATATAGAAGTTTCTCTTACATTACATATTTTTTACAATTGTAACACAAATGAAATTTGAATTTTCAGTATTTGTTAATTATGATTAAAATTAGAGGCTTTCCATCTAGTTCCCACATCCTTGATTTCGGAATAAACGCCGTCTCGTACTGCGTTTACATTATATTTTCAAGGGGGTTATACAATGAGTCAACTAGCTGTAAATCTTCATGAAAAGGTAGAAAAGTTTCTTCAAGGTACAAAAAAGTTATATGTGAATGGATCTTTCATTGAAAGCGCTTCCGGAAAAACATTTAAAACACCTAACCCAGCAACCGGCGAAACACTTGCCGTCGTTTCTGAGGCTGGTCGAGAAGATATTCATAAAGCTGTCGTTGCAGCTCGCATGGCTTTCGACGAAGGTCCTTGGTCTCGCATGAGCACTGCTGAGCGAAGCCGTCTTATGTACAAGTTAGCTGATTTAATGGAAGAACATAAAGAAGAGCTTGCACAGCTCGAAACATTAGATAACGGAAAGCCAATCCGTGAAACAATGGCAGCAGACATACCACTTGCAATTGAACATATGCGCTATTATGCTGGCTGGGCTACGAAAATCGTTGGTCAAACAATTCCTGTTTCTGGTAATTACTTTAACTATACACGCCATGAGGCTGTTGGTGTCGTCGGTCAAATTATTCCTTGGAACTTCCCACTTCTTATGGCAATGTGGAAAATGGGAGCAGCGCTTGCTACAGGGTGTACAATCGTTTTAAAACCTGCAGAGCAAACTCCACTATCTGCTCTATACTTAGCTGAATTAATTGAAGAAGCTGGATTCCCGAAAGGTGTTATTAATATCGTTCCTGGATTCGGTGAATCAGCTGGACAAGCTCTCGTTCATCATCCACTCGTTGATAAAATTGCATTTACTGGTTCTACTCCAGTCGGTAAACAAATTATGCGACAAGCATCTGAATCATTAAAACGCGTTACACTTGAGTTAGGCGGTAAATCACCAAATATCATCTTGCCAGATGCTGATTTATCTCGCGCGATTCCTGGTGCACTTTCTGGTGTTATGTTTAACCAAGGACAAGTATGCTCTGCTGGATCACGCTTATTTGTTCCGAAGAAAATGTATGATAATGTCATGGCTGATCTCGTCCTCTATTCTAAAAAACTAAATCAAGGTGTCGGTCTTAACCCTGAAACAACAATCGGTCCTCTCGTTTCCGAAGAACAACAAAAACGTGTAATGGGCTACATTGAAAAAGGGATTGAAGAAGGCGCTGAAGTACTTTGCGGAGGAAGCAATCCATTCGATCAAGGCTACTTCGTTTCTCCTACAGTATTCGCTGACGTAAATGACGAAATGACGATCGCAAAAGAAGAAATTTTCGGTCCAGTTATTTCTGCAATACCTTTTAACGATATTGATGAAGTAATTGAACGTGCAAATAAATCACAATTCGGCTTAGCGGCTGGTGTGTGGACAGAAAATGTTAAAACAGCACACTATGTTGCAAGTAAAGTACGTGCTGGTACTGTATGGGTAAACTGTTATAACGTCTTTGATGCAGCATCTCCATTCGGAGGATTTAAACAATCTGGTCTTGGCCGTGAAATGGGATCTTACGCATTAAATAACTATACAGAAGTGAAGAGCGTTTGGCTCAACTTAAATTAACGAAAAAAGAACCTGGCCTATCCGGTCAGGTTCTTTTCATTATGTATTCCTTTAAACTTGTAGTCCTCCGCTCACATTCAATACTTCTCCTGTAATATAGGATGCGTATTCTGACGCTAAAAAGGCAGCTGCGTTCGCAATATCTTCTGGCGTTCCAATTCTACCAACTGGAATCGCGCCAACCATCTTTTCTTTCACTTTATCTGGTATCGTTTTTGTCATATCTGTATCCATAAACCCTGGACAAATCGCATTGCACGTAATGCCGAAGCTTCCAACTTCTTTCGCCGCTGTTTTCGTTAAACCTACAACTCCTGCCTTTGTAGCAGCATAATTCGCTTGACCTATGTTTCCTTCTCTACTAATTGAAGATATATTAATAATGCGTCCATACCCTTGTTGTCTCATGTAAAGAAGCGCTGGCTGCATACAATAAAAAACACCTGTTAAATTTACTTGCAGTACTTGTTCCCATTCTGGTTTCTCCATTTTATGTAACATAGCATCTCGCGTTATTCCTGCATTATTTACTAAAATGTGCAGTGTACCAAATGTTTGGACAGCGTATTCAATTAAGGACTTCGCATCATTTTGATTACTCACATCACAACGATACTGCTTCACTTCATATCCTTCATCTGATAATTCACGTGTCGTTTTTTGTAGCTTCTCTTCATTTACATCGCTAATTAATACTTTAGCCCCTAGTTTTGCATAAACCCTTGCAATCTCTTTTCCAATTCCCTGTGCAGCTCCTGTTACTACAGCTGTTTTCCCATTTAAAAACTCCATCCCTATCCCCCATTTCTATTACTTATACTGTATATTTCGGCTCTTTGCTTCCCAATTCCTCTTTGTATAAAAAAGTCTATTTGTGTCAAACTAACTTTGCAACGTCGCATAAAACACAAGGAGATTGTGTCGAATGAACAAAAAAAATTTCAAGCAAAACAAAGCTGCTGATGGCATTGATGTTGAGTTCTCTCGTGAACTCGCTGACCACAATGACTTAGAAGCAAACGCACGTGCAAATGCCGCTGATGCACGTCAAAAACGCCAGTCAACAGAAAAATAAGGAACGCACAACCTTATTCTTTTCAACAGGGACCTACTACCCAACAAAATAAACCGAGAGATATCCTCTCGGTTTATTTTCTATATTTTTTTATATAATGTGCCAAAGTAAGTAACGGATATATATATGCATAGCTATGATAATGAATATAAAACCCACCTGGTAAACCTGTTCCGGTAGGATATTTTTCATTTACATAAGGATTCGCAAGCAAATATGAAATACCTTTTCGAATAGCTGGTGTTTCTTCATCATGGTAAGAAATGAGAGCACCTAACGCCCATGCTGTTTGGGATGGTGTACTAAATGGTAAAGTAATGAACCTTTTTTCCACGCTACTTTGGCACGATTCCCCCCACCCACCATCTTCATGCTGTATATGTTCCAACCATAAAGCTGCTCTTTTCATTGATGGATTGCTAGATGGAATTCCGAGTGACCGTAAACCAGTCATAACAGCCCACGTACCGTATATATAACAAATCCCCCATTTCCCATACCATGATCCATTTTCCTCTTGCACATTCATTAACCAATTTATCGCACTTTGTTTTTGTTTCTCAGGCAATTCATTTTGCGCGTATGTCCCGAAAAGCTCTAACACTCTTCCTGTAATATCTGGTGTAGAGGGATCTGTAATCATATCGCTTGCATTTTCGATTGGTAAATTTGCTAATAAATTGCTCGTCACACCTTTTTCAAATGCTCCCCAGCCACCATCAGTATTTTGTAATCCTTTAACCCAATTGACCCCTTTCTTCCAAGCATTATCTACATTTTCGTTCCCTCTACTTCTTGCCAACGCTCTTAGCACAGCTGTTGTATCATCGACATCTGGAATTGTCGTATTCACATCCGAAAAACCCCAACCACCTGGAGTCAGCGCCGGAGCATGTACGCTCCAATCAGCTTTTTTTGTATGCTGTTTTTTTAATACATACGCTGCTGCATGTTGAATCATCTTATTATCTTTCGAAGCGTGGGCCTCTTGTAACGTATAGCTGAGTAAAGCCGTATCCCATACAGTTGAAGGAGAGTTTTGCAAATGATTCCCTTTTTCCATCTTCCATATATAAGATGTTATCCCTGCTATAGCTTTTTGAATCATCGATGATTGAAGAGAATGTCCTAACGCGAGTAAAGCATAAATCATATAAAATGAGGCAGTTGCGTAACTATATAACGTTCCATTTTCATCAATACGCTCTTTCATAAAACGTTCGACTTCCTCATATCCTTTATGGTGTAAAGAAAGGGGATACGATATAATTTGCTTTACATCACTTAATAACGTTTGAAACATCGGAGACCGATCCTCCCGAAACCATTCTCCGCCCCCGCCCGCAATGTGATTTAAATTTGGCAATAACTTTTTCCCTACTTGAAATCTTTTATTTAAACAAACCATCATCGGAATTAAATGAATACGTGCTGAGCTACTCAATTCAAATATACTGAGGGGAGAATCATTTTGCAGAAACATGATTGGTGTTGGTAAATGAAAGAGTGAAGGATATTCATATTCTCCGTGAATCGCTAATAAAAACTTCGTCATAAAATGAGCACGCGCTACCCCGCCACGCTCATTTATAAACATTTCCGCTCGTTTCATATTCGCATCTTCTTTTGTATATTTTTTCGATGCAAGCAAGGCAGCATAAGATTGAATTGTAGCAGATAAATTGCCCCCCACTTCATCTTCATACAATTTCCATGTTCCTTCATTTGTTTGAAGTGATGCTAATCTTTTTACAAACGGTTCTATCTCTTTATCTCTACCTAATAATTTTAATAAAAAAATCATATGGCAATCTGTTAATGGTGCTCCTTCAAAACAAAACTGCCACGTTCCATCTTGCCGTTGCATCGTTTGAAGTGCAGTTGTTCTTCTCGCTATTTCTTCATGCACTTTTTCATATAATAACAAGTTACTCACCCACCCTTTCGAAATCCGTATAACGATATTCAAAAAGGTAGCTAAATATGTATGTAAACAAAGAAAAACAGAACATATAAAATGTTCTGCTCATAAGCAATATCCCACTCCGACAATAATCCCTACTAAAGCACCGACTACTACTTCATACGGTGTATGCCCGACAAGTTCATTTAACTTCTTATATTCTGTTTGTCTACCGTGAAAGAACTCATTCAATATTTTCGCTTGTTTACTAACTGCAAGTCTTACTCCTGAAGCATCATACATAACAATTATTGCAAAGATAGCAGCAATAGCAAATAAGGTACTTTCCACACCTTCCACAACGCCAACACCTGTCGCAAGTGCTGTAACAGTTGAAGCATGAGAACTCGGCATCCCACCTGAAGCGAAAAACTTTGCAAAATCAAATTCACCCGTTTTGAATAATTTAAAGACTACTTTCGTAAATTGTGCTAGAAACCATGAAATTACAGCGGCCATAAGCGGATCATTATGTAAAATTGTTTCCACGTTCTCAGCTCCCTACTGACTATAATGGAAATCTATATAGTATCAGTATAAAGAAAAATGCGTAGAAAATACTACGCATTATGATACTTTTGCTGATTTATTTTTTATAAATTTCGGTTGCTTCTGCACTAAAAACTTTGTTTTCGCTATTGAAAACACAAATAATGCAACCCATATACAGAAAAATGCCATCATATGAGTAGATGTGAAATGTTCACCAAATACGAATACACCTAAAATCAAACTAATCGTTGGTGCAATATATTGTAAAAATCCTACCATATAAAGCGGAATAAGTTGTGCTCCTTTTGCAAAATAGAAAAGTGGTAAAGCTGTAACAATGCCTGCTCCTATTAATAGTAACGTCGATGACATGGAAATAGATCCAAATGAACCGAATCCATGCGCTCCTGTCATAACGAGATAAATAATTGCAAACGCATTGTTTCCATCGTAAGACCAATTGTCGCATCATAGTTTAACAATTTTTTCGTTAATCCGTATAATCCAAACGAAAAGGCAAGTGATAAAGAAACCCACGGAATAGATCCGAAACGGACTGTTAAAATGATAACCCCTATTCCAGCTAAACCAACTGCAACATATTGCCAAAAGTTTAACTTTTCCTTTAAAACGACTGTACCAAGTAAAATACTAATAAGCGGATTAATATAATATCCAAGACTTGCTTCAATGACATGATTATGATTAACGGCCCATATGTAGACAAACCAGTTTCCGCTAATCAAGACTGAAGCTATTGTTAATGACATTAATAATTTAGGTCGTTTAAAAAGGTTCACGAACTCCCCAATAAACTGACGAAACCTCTTCGTAACACCTAATACAAGTAACATAAAAACAAACGCCCAAACGATGCGGTGTGCTAATATTTCATCTGCTGGAACTTCCTCAACCCATTTCCAATAGATTGGTAGGATTCCCCACATCGTATAAGCACCAGCTGCATATATAATCCCTTTTTTTTGCTGTGCTGATTGACTCCCCATCTTCCCTTTTCTCCTCTTCTCATTTTTCTCCATTATACGGTCCCGCATGCTCACTTTACCAATAATCAATCTGCAATTCTTTCGACATTTCTCATACAACAAAAAGTAAACATACTGTTATAACGACAAGTAATGGTATACCGAAAACAAATTTCTTTTTATGTGTTTTATGGTGAAACATATACATACCGATCCAAGCACCAACTGCGCCTCCAGCTGCCGCTGATAAAAACAACGTACTTTCTGGCGTTCTCCACTGTTTCTTCTTCGCTTTTCGTTTATCAAGCCCCATAAGGCTAAAAGCTATAACGTTAATAATAATAAAATAAATCCATTTCATCGCTTTCTCTCCCTATGAAAAATTCGCTTAATGGTAACATGAAAAAACGACGGAAACAACTGAAGAACACTTTTTATTAATTAGTTACCTTTATATTTAAATAACGAACTAAAATCGCAGTTAAAGCAATTAAATAGAAAGATGTTATAAGCAGAATCTTATATTGCATTCCCTTCATCCACTACCATATCATCGAAAAAACTTCTCTCAATCTCTTTTTCATCAAAATGAAGAACTACAATTAGTCCTACATATAAAGAAACGAAATTTAGAAACCATTCCCCATTATCATCTTTCTTAGCTAAACATTTAAATATCTCTTGAAATTGCATACGTTCAGCTGCAGCAACAACCGGGCGCACACCAAAATATTTCAATACGAAATGTAGGTTCAGCTGCACGGATAATGATAAAATATATTTTAATATCTCCGTATACTCCGCACTATCTTTTTGACTATACAACTTCACAAGCTTTTGATGTAAAGTAGAAATCGATAATTCTTCGTCAGTCATTTTAATTGCTTCTATCGTTTCAATCATCTTTTTCATATCCATTACATTCACCCCTTCTGCAAAAAAACAAAAGCCAAAGCGTATTTATTTTATAATCAGCAATAATTGAGTATTTCTCATCTCTCGTTCTTCTTCACTAACTAAGTCATACTTCTTTAGAAGATGAAAGACATCATTTAATATTTCCTGTGAATGATTCCCTCGCAAAAATCCCTTCAATCCTGTAAAAATCTCTTTAGGCAAAAAACTCTTCTGACTTTCAAGCTTATTCATTACATCTTCCATAGAATGATCGATATTACACGCCATACTAAACTTCCCCCTCTATCCTTTATAAATAATATCCTCCGCTAACGATGTAAACACTTCTCCTACAAGAGAGTCTTCATCATATACAGATGAACCGTTATTTTCTTCTCGTTTTGCAAAAGGTATTTGTGCAATCACTTCTGTTTGCAATTGTTCTGCAAGCATTTCGCCGCCACCTTTTCCGAAGAGATAATTTTTTGATCCATCTTGTTCTTCATAATAAGCCATATTTTCTACAATCCCTAAAATCTCGTGTTTCGTATGTTTTGCCATAACACCTACTCTAGATGCTACGAATGAAGCTACGTTGTGTGGTGTTGTAACGATAATTTCTTGCGCCTGCGGGATCATTGCTGCAACATCAATAGCTACATCTCCTGTGCCAGGTGGTAAATCAAGAAGTAAATAATCTAATTCTCCCCAGTGCGTATTCGCAAGGAAATTTTGAATCCATTTATTTAACATCGGTCCGCGCCACATAACTGGGTTATTTCCTTCCGTAAAAAATCCCATCGACATAATTTTAACACCGTGACTAACAACTGGAATTGCTGTTTGATCAATCATCGTCGGTTTTTGATTCGTTTCCATCATAGCTGGAATGCTAAAACCATATATATCTGCATCTAATATCCCCACTTTTTTGCCCATACGAGCTAAAGCAGTGGCAAGGTTAATTGTCACCGTTGATTTTCCAACTCCACCTTTACCGCTCGTTACAGTAATAAATCGTACCCCTGAATCAAGGCGAAGCATGCTCGGCATTCCAGTTTCTGTTCTACTATTTTTCTTTAACTTCTCTGTTAGCGCAGCTCGTTCTTCTTGTGTCATAGAACCAAATGTCAAATCTACTTTAGATGCACCAATTGTCTGAAGAGACTCTTCCACATCTTGTTGAATTTTTGCCTTTAATGGACAACCTTGAATCGTTAGCACTACTTCAAGTTTAACCTCTGTTCCATTCATTTGTATATTTCTAACCATATTTAATTCTACAATACTTTTGTGTAACTCCGGATCCTCTACATGTTTTAATGCGTTCATTATTTGTTCTTGAGTAATCATAGAACTCATCCCTTCTCGTATTCGAATTTATATACAACATCTTCTTGACGAAAAAGCTTATTATCCCCCACTAACGGGCGGGATTAATGCGACTATATCTCCAGCTTTTATCATCTCTTCATCCGTTACAAACTCTTCATTAACAGCCACTATCACTCTATCAAGCGATTGTAAGCAATAGCTTGCTTTGAGCCATTCTTTTAATTGCTGAACTGTCATTTCTTGCTTTTCTAAAATTACTAGTCGATCCGATCCGACTTCCTCACGTAAATTTGCGAACAATAAAATTGTAATCATCTTCTCATTCTTCTTTCTTCGGTTTTCCTTCTGGATATGCCGTATTTTCAAGTTGATCTCCAATCCACATCGTCCCATCTTCCCAAAATTCTTTTTTCCAAATTGGGACGATTCGTTTTATACGTTCAATCGCGTATTCATTCGCTTCATACGCTACTTTACGATGCGGTGATGAAACTGCAATAACGACCGCAATATCCATGATTTCTAACCGCCCTACTCGGTGCGTAATTGCTACTTTTGCGTCCGGCCATTTTCCATTAATTTCTTCACCAATTTTCGTAAGTTGTTTTACTGCCATCGGTTTATATGCTTCATACTCTAAATGTAATGTTCGTTTTCCTTTTGTTAACTCTCTCACCGTACCAATAAAAGTTGTAATTGCACCTACTTCTCTTCTTGCGACTTTATTCGTTACTTCTTCAACTACAATCGGTATATCTACAATCTCAAATAGCGCTTGTCCCATTAGAAACACCTCTCACTTTATAAAATGACCAAGGCCATTCACTACCTTCGTTATCTTCCAGCAAGAGAACATCTACGAACATATCTTTTTTATAACCTCTCGTACCACCTGGAAGTACAATAAATATATTTGTCTCTGCTAGAGAAGAAACCGAGCTAGATTTATCAAACCCTGACGGATAAGCGATTAATTGCCCTTCGTTATATGTCAGTTTTGCTCGCACAAATCTAGTAAATGGATTTGGTTTTAAAAAATCTTCTCCTAATAACGCTTTTTCTCTTTTTACATGTGCTTTTTCACTAAACATATACGTCCGAATACACGGTCTTACAAATAATTCAAATCCTACGTAACAAGCAGATGGATTTCCTGATAAACCAAATAATAACTTGCCATTTAATTGCGCTACAGTCGTAACACTTCCTGGCCGCATTGCAACTTTATTGAAAAGAACCGATGCACCTAACTTTTCGTAAATAGCTGGTAAATAATCGTAATCCCCCACTGATACACCGCCTGTTGTAATGAGCATATCCACTTGGCTTAACGCTTCTTTTACAGCTGTGAAACATGTATGAAAATCATCGCTAAACTTACCAAAATATTTTACTCTTCCGCCCGCTCTTCGAATTTGAGACAATATCATATACGTATTACTATTTCGGATTTTCCCTGGCTGTAATGAATCATTTACATCCAGTAATTCACTACCAGTCGCTAACAATCCAATTACAGGCTTTCTCGCCACTGGTACCTCACTATATCCGAACGTAGCAAGAAGAGCTGAAATCCCTGGATGAATGTATGATCCTTTTTTTGCAAGAACCGTTCCTTTACGAGCATCTTCACCTTGAAAAGAAATATTGTCACCCGTTTTGAATGATCGCTTCACTTCCATATAATTGTTGCCAGCTTCCTCATATTGACGAGTCAGCTCTAACATAACAACCGCATCACACCCATTCGGAATTTGTGCTCCCGTCATAATTCGAACTGCTTGAAACGGACCTACTTTCTCGTCGAATAGCAATCCTGCGCCAATTTCACCAACTACTTTAAATACAATTGGCGTTTCATAACCCGCTAAATTCGTATCTTCTGCTCTAATAGCAAATCCGTCATACGGTGAACGATTGAATGAAGGTACATCATGGTCAGCTACTAAATCCTCTGCTAGTATACGCCCGTAAGCTAATTCAATAGGTAGTAGCTCCTTTAATCCCTCATTAGCAAATCCCATTACTTTACGAACAGCTTCTTCAACCGTAATTGGCACTCTTCTTTCCATTATTGACAACCCTTTCTATTAACCGAATACGCGATAATATAATTGTTTCGCTTTCGAAATATCATTTGTACCATGAATGAAAACACGACCATCTCGAAAAATAACGACGCGGTAATCATTTAGTTGGCAAGATAGTAAATACGGATTCCGATCTACTTTCCCTAGTTTGTTTAATACTTTTTCCATAGCGTCAAAATCGTACTTTCTATTTTCCACTGGCCTAATTTGCACTGTATTTCTTCCGCATAAAGCAGCTACCTTCGTTTGGTTTTCGTATGATAAATAAGGATAAGTTCGATGCGAACCGCACGAAGGGCAATCGTCTGTTTTGATTTTCCCTAGTTTTATAAAATGGCTTTGATTACTCCATATATCAAACATGAAAAATGTTTTTCTAATTGCTGAGAAATCTCCTACTAAAATTTTGAATGCTTCCGCCACTTGATATGCTGCGACAACTTGAACAGTCGGGCTAATAATTCCAGCTGTATCACATGTCACACCTGTAACAGGAACGTTCTTCAGCACACAATGTAAACACGGTGTCTCTTGCGGAATAACCGTATAACTCATACCGTACGATCCAACGCAAGAACCATATATCCAAGAAATATTATGTTTTTGTGATAAATCATTTATTACAAATCGAATATCGAAATTATCTGTTGCATCGATTATTACATCTACATTTTTTAATAGGTTTTCCATATTTTCTGCAACTGCATCCATTACGAAAGTATGTATTTGTACTTCCGAATTAATTTGTTCTAGCCGATTTTTAGCAGCAATTGCTTTCGGTATTTTCTCTCTCGCATCTTGTTCAGAGTACAATTGTTGCCTTTGTAAATTACTCCATTCAACGTAGTCACGATCAATAATCGTCAACTTGCCAATACCTGCACGTACGAAACTTTCGGCACTTGCACTTCCTAATGCGCCTGCTCCTACAATTAACACATGTTTATTTCGAATTTTTTCTTGCCCTCTACTCCCAATCGGTTTGAACAACTGTTGTCGTGAATACCGCTCAGCCATTACATACCCTTCCTCTCAAGAACTCTATTTCATATTAGAATGTTGTTTTTGATAACAAGCAAAGTAAGCAAATCCAACAAATCCAGCTCCTCCAATTACATTTCCGATAAAGACAGGAACAAAATTTCTAGCAAGATCCATCCACGTCAGATGACCTGCAAAAATAACTGCCGAGATGACAAACATATTTGCTACTACTTGCTGAAATCCAATCACTACAAATGCCATAATCGGGATCCAAATTCCGATTATCTTTCCGACCAAATCGCTTGTCCCATAAGCGAGCCAAAGCGCAAGACAAACGAGCCAATTACATCCAATCGCTAAAATTAAAGTTCTCCCAAACGTTTCATGTAACTTTCCTTCTGCTATCGCTACCGTTTTATTCAAATAATCTCCCTCTGTTAATCCGCCAAGATGACCGAAACAATACGCAACAAAAATAGCTCCCACGAAATTCATGAAAGTAATCCAAATCCAGTTATTTAGTACACTTACCAATGTAATTTTCTTTGCATATAGCGCCATAGAAAGTGACATCATATTTCCAGTAATTAATTCTCCTCCCGCTAATACGACGAGCATTAGTCCAACAGGAAAAACTGCTCCTCCTAATACATTGACTAAACTCCCCCAGCGCTCAGGTAAATTACCTAAAACGCGAATGTTAAGCAAAAAACCGAGCGAAATAAACGCTCCTCCTAAAAAACCGAGAATAAGCATCGCTGGCAACGTCTGACTTACTTTTTGAACACCGGCCTCAATTACGAGTTCAGCAATTTGTTCCGGTTTATGAAATGCCATTACTAATTCCTCCATTTTCTCCAAATAAAAAAGCAGCTTCAAAAAACCTCCTCAAAATAAAGGTTTTTGAATGCTGCTTAATATCTCTGCACATCTTTTACAGAGATATCAATCATCACTTTTACTATAAAATAGAAAATCTACAAACGTTGCATACTTTCCATTTTGTATATACTTCCTCATAGCGTCACTCTTATATATCAGCCACCAATATGTGACATTTCAATTTTAGGTATTCTTTTTTTACTTGTATGATTTAAGCGTTCATCTGAATAACGATCTTCTCGGTTGTTCCATATATCACGTACGATATATGTTATTTCCTCGTCAGTGTATCCAGATCGAAGTAGTTCTCTCAAGTCATTTCCTTTAGAAGCGAACAAACAAGTATATAATTTTCCTTCTGCAGAAATACGTGCTCTCGTACATGATGAACAGAAGGAATCTGTTACTGATGAAATAATACCTATTTCTTCATCACTTCCAATATAACGATAGCGAGTCGCAACTTCACCTGCATAATTCGCTTCTATCCGTTCTAATGGCATAACTTGATGAATGGCATCTACTATTTCTTGTTTAGAGACAACCTCTTTTAACTCCCAACCGTTATAATTTCCAACGTCCATATACTCAATAAACCGAAGAATATGCTTATTTTCCTTAAAGTATTGCGCCATCTGCAAGATGTCCTGTTCATTTTTTCCTTTTTGAACGACCATGTTTATTTTAATTTTCATACCAACTTCAGCTGCAGCCTGTATTCCTTCCAGAACTCTTTGCACTTTGCTTCTATTACCATTCAAATAGAAAAACCGATCTTCTTCTAAGGAATCTAAACTAACTGTCACACGTGATAAACCCGCCTTATATAAATCAGGAGCAAACTTTTTCAGTAGTGATCCATTGGTTGTTAAACCGATATCCTCCACACCATCTATTTTATTAAGGCGCTCAATAAGCTGCGGAAGACCTCTTCGAAGTAACGGTTCTCCGCCCGTAATTCGTAACTTTCTTACACCTAAAGAAACAAAAATACGTGTTATCCTTTCAATCTCATCAAAAGATAAAATTTTATCATTAGACAAAAACGAATAATCAGGACCAAATATTTCTTCTGGCATACAATAACGACAGCGGAAATTACAGCGATCAGTAACAGAAATACGTAAATCCTTTAAAGGACGTTGTAGTTTGTCTAATGTGACAGATTTCATATTTATTGCCTCACTTTTACTTATTTTATATTTATAACACGCTCTGGATGCGTATATACATTTAAGGATTGATTCCGAATAAACCCTATCGTAGTAATACCTAATTCTTCTGCTATTTGCAAAGCCAACTCGGTTGGAGCTGATTTTGACAATATAATTTCACAACCAATCTTTGCAACTTTCAATAATATTTCCGAAGAAATACGACCACTAAAAACAATGATTTTATCGCTTATAGAAATATTATTTTTTAAACAATAACCGTAAATTTTATCTAATGCATTATGCCTACCGATATCCATTCGGCTTAAAATAATGCCATTCACATCGCACAAAGATGCATTATGAACGCCACCTGTATGTTGAAACGTCTCCGCAGATTGCTGCATTTCTTTCATTAATCGAAAGCAGTCTTCTGCAGCAACCTGTACATGGACACCATTCATTTTTTTAGCGCTTAGTGCATCATTTGCAAAAACAAACCCTTGTCTACTCATACCACAGCATGAAGTAATATAACGTTTATTTTGCATTTGTTCGTAATACGGATTCACTTTTTTCGTTGTGACATGTACAAATCCTTCTTTCTCTTGTACCCATATGTCATCAATATCTTCATACTTCCGAATGATTCCTTCAGATGCTAAAAAGCCTATTACCATATCTTCTATATATTCTGGAGTACTAACCATTGTAACAAACTCCTGTCCGTTCATTTTAATCGTGACAGGAAACTCTGTTACAATACTGTCCTCTATATGTTTAAACGCCCCTTGTTCATAACGAAAGATTTCTCTTTCTACCTGTATCGGTTTCACGATCAGTATCCTTCTCTCACGTTATATTTTTATCAAAAACAAATACCGAAACTGCAATATCCTCTTCTACTTTCATATCTGAAAATAAATTCACTAATTTCGCTCCAACAAGTTCCTCCAAGTGTTCACGGGAATTCGCAGCATACACTTCTTGAATCATTTTCGTTCTAGCCATATGAACCATTTCCGCACCGTCCATCGTACTTGAAATGAATTTTTCAGTAGGTGTTAAGTTTCCATAAAGGGTTGCAATCGCCATATTTTCAGCAAATACAGTATGAATTCTTTCTGGCCCTTTTCCGAAAAGTTCTTTTCGAAGTTTTCGTATCATATCATTAAATTCATGTACTTTTTTTGACATACAATTATACCTCCCAAAAGCCTCATTTTACTTTATTATATATTTTACCAAAATGATCCTTCCGCCCAAACTATTTCGTACAAACATTTGGGCGAAAAGGTTCACTTCATGAAGTTTATTCGTCTTTTAACCCTTTCCCCATACCTTTTAAGAAATGAAGTCCAAACCCGATAGCACGGTTAATATCTGGATCTTTCAATACTTTCATAAGATCGAATACCCCTACTTTTTTATTACTCTCTAGATGTTCATTACCTTCTTCTAGCCCTACTAACAAGCTACCTATAAGCTTTTTCGTAAGTTCCGGATCAAGTTCTGTTAAAGCACCCGCAGCACCCATCATATTATTAATTAAATTCGTAACAGGCTCACGAGTCACTTGGCCAAGAACAATCTTTGCGATCGGTTCTTTCGCCTTTAGCATAGAATTTGCAGCTTCTAGCATTCCGATGTCATTTAATTCCCCAACAATATTAAACATTTGATTTAAAGCTTCTTCATTATTAGCTAGAAGCTCTTTTAAATCATCTAATTTTTGCTGTTTTATTTCTTCCTCAGTTAATTCTTGTTTTTGAATCATTTTTATAGGTGCAGCCATATTTTTCTCCTCCTACTTATCCGTTAAATGCACATACCCTGGACGTGCCCACTTACGATTTACCTCAATACCAGCTTGAGGATGACGTTTTTTGTTACGCGGGTTCGCTTTTGGCATCGGATTTGCGCCATCAACTTCTAGCACTTCCATACGCACTTTCGTCTGTTTATAAGCAGGTGTGTTCGTACGTACGTCCACAGCAGGACCTGTTAAGAAATTAATTGCTGTTTCATTATCTGTAGAGTTCATCGGTAAATATAACTCATTCGCTTTTACACGGCCTGTTACAAGTGCACGTAATTTTAATGCTCCAAAAGGAGAAACAAGACGAACTAATGAACCTGTTTTCACTCCACGTTCTTTTGCAAGTGCTGGAGAAACTTCTACAAACACGCCAGGTACTTTCGTTTGAATACCTGTTGATTTATTTGTCATATTCCCTTCATGGAAATGCTCAAGCATACGACCGTTATTAATGTGAAGATCGAACTCCGCTGGGAATTCAGCTGGACGTACCCAGTCAGCAATCGCAAAACGAGCTCTTTTATCTGGGAAGTTAAATCCATCTTGGAAAAGTAGTGGTGTATTCGTTCCATCAAAACTTCCCCAATGGAAACTATTCCATCCTTCAAGCACTTCATAATTCGCTTTTGAGAATAGTGGTGATAAGCTTGCCATTTCAGCAAAAATTTCACTTGGATGGCTATAATTCCAGTTTGCACCTAATTTATTCGCAACTTCCTGTACAATCCACCAGTCTGGCTTCGCATCTCCAAGCGTAGGAAGAACTTGATACAATCTTTGTACACGGCGCTCTGTATTTGTGAAAGTACCTTCTTTCTCAAGAGACGGTGCTGCCGGTAATACAACATCTGCATATTGAGCCGTTTTAGATAAGAAAACATCTTGCACAACGAAGAAATCAAGGCTCGATAACACTTCGTGTACGTGGTTCGCATTAGAGTCTACAAGAGCCATATCCTCTCCGACAAGATACATAGCTTTCATTTTCCCTTCGTCAATTGCGTGAAGCATTTCAATATTATTAAGACCTGGTTCACTATTAATTTTCACTCCGTAAGCCATTTCGAATTTCGCACGTTCCATATCGTTAGTAACGTGTTGATATCCAGGAAGCCATCCTGGTAAAGTACCCATATCACAAGCACCTTGTACATTATTATGACCTCGAAGTGGATATGCACCAGCACCTGGACGACGATAATTACCTGTTGCAAGAAGTAAGTTTGAAATCGCAGCGGAAGTATCAGATCCACCTGTATTTTGCGTTACTCCCATACCCCAAAGGATACATGTACCATCTGCATCACGAATCATTTCAGCCATTTGAATAAGTTTTTCTTTTGAAATACCAGTCATTTCTTCTGCATATTCAAGTGTATATTCTGTAAGACTCTCTTTAAAATCTTCAAAGAAGTTTACATTCTCATCAATAAATCGTTGATCGTGCCAGCCTTGGTCAATCATATATTTCGTAACAGCCATTAACCATACTTGATCTGTTCCTTGTTTTGGACTAATAAAGACGTCTGAACGCTCTGCCATTTCTGTTTTACGAAGATCAGCCACAATTAATTTTTGTCCGTGTAATTTATGCGCACGTTTAATACGTGTAGCTAAAACAGGATGACCTTCTGTCGGATTACAACCTACAATAATAACAAGACCGGATTTTGCGATATCTTTAATCGTTCCAGCATCTCCGCCCATACCAATTGTACGGAATAATCCGTCTGTCGCTGGCGATTGACAATAACGTGAGCAGTTATCAATATTATTCGTTTCAAATACTTGTCGAGCTAATTTCTGAATTACATAATTGTCTTCATTCGTAATTTTAGATGAAGAAATAAAGCCGACAGCATCTTTACCGTATTCTTCTTTAATAGATCCTAATTTACTTGCAACTACATTTAGTGCTTCTTCCCATGTAGATTCAACAAACGTTCCATTTTTACGAATTAAAGGTTTTGTAATTCTTTCTTTAGAATTTACGAAATCCCAACCGAATTTTCCTTTTACACAAGTAGAAATTGCGTTAACTGGCGCATCAGAAGAAGGTTGTACTTTAAGAATTTTACGCCCTTTCGTCCACACTTCAAATGAACAACCTACACCACAAAATGTACAAACTGTTTTCGTTTTCTTCGTACGAGTATCACGCATGGCCGCTTCCACTTCTGATACCGCAAAAATGCCACTATATCCAGGCTCAACTTCTTTAATTAAATCTACCACCGGTTCAAGAATATCTGGTTTTAATCCCGTCATAAATCCAGCTTCACCGAGCATCGTTTTCTCCATTAAAGCATTACAAGGACAAATGGTTACACATTGACCACAGCTCACGCATGAAGAATCATTAATATTTACTCCTTCATCCCAAATAACTCGTGGACGTTCCGCTTCCCAGTCTATTGATAACGTTTCATTTACTTGTAAGTTTTGACACACCTCAACACATTGACCGCATGCGATACATTGATTAGGATCATAGCGATAAAACGGATGCGTCATATCAACTTCACTTACATCTACTTTTGGTTCATAAGGATATTTTTGATGTTCAATCTCCATTAATTCTGCTGTATTATGCAGTTTACAGTTCCCATTGTTGTTGTCACATACCGTACAGTATAGTAAATGATTTTCTAACAATCGATCCATCGCCTCTGTTTGCGCTTCTTTTGCACGAGCAGAATTACGTTCAATGTTCATACCTTCTGTCGCCACTGTCGAACAAGAGCGCATTAACTTTCCGTCAATTTCTACGATACAAGTGTCACATGTTTGAATAGGATCTACTTCTGGCACGTAACAAATTTGTGGATGTTCAATACCGTTCTCATTAATAACACCCAGTACCGTTGAACCGGGCTCCGCTGTATACTTTTTTCCGTCAATTGTAATATGAACCATGTTGTTATTCATGGTCTTTCCCCCTTTTTGAGAATAAAAAAACTCCACCACGAAAATATACGCACCACATTTCGGCACGTTATTATCATGGTGGAGTAGTTTATTAGCACATCTTGCTAAAATACCAATCCATTTATTCATAAATAAAACGATAGATTCATAACAGGTCATATCACGATTCCATCTTTAACACTATAATTATAGCGTTAAAGATGGAAATATACAATATAAAATTTAAACTACGCATATGTCAGCACGTAACTATCCATAATAACCCATATAAAACATAACAAGGAGTAAGCGAACAAATGGGGTCTTTTAATAAATGGATACGTGGTGAAAAATCTTTCTCTGCACAAGAACAAGCTGATCACCTTTTAAATAAATCTATCTCTTCCTCTCTTTCCCTTAATCTAAAGCACTTGTCCAAACTCTTTAGCGGTATTCCAGAATTAATTACACGTACTTTTCCGTTAAAAAGCAGAAAAGAAGCCGCTCTTATATATATGGAAGGACTTGTAGATAAAACTGTTATTAACATTGATATTCTTCGTCCCCTCCTATTTAAAGAGTGGAATGAGGACGATTTTTGGGAATCTTCCGTTTCTATCGGAAATATGAAAAAGGTTCAGCAGTGGTCAGACATTGAACAATCCCTTTTACATGGTAAAAGCATTTTATTTATAAATGGACAACTTACAGCGTTAGAACTAGATACGCAATCGGCACCAAAAAGAAGTATTGAAGAACCTACAACAGAGACTTCCATAAAAAGCTCACACGAAGGATTTAATGAAGTAGCGAGCGACAGTCTTGCACTTATTCGTAGATATATTCCCAATCGTGAATTGAAAGTAAAGGAATTCACTGTTGGTGAACGAGCTACTTCAAAAGTTTTTTTGCTATACCTAGCAGACATTGCAAACGAAGATGTTGTACAAGAAATGGCCAGCCGCATCGAATCAATCAAAGTGGATGCCATTATTACTACCGGTGAGTTAGAAGGGTTTGTTGAAGATAATTCCTATACTCTCTTTCCGCAATTATCAATAACCGAACGCCCTGATACAACGGCACATCACATTTTGAACGGGCGAATTGCTGTTGTTGTAGACCGCTCACCGGGCGTTTTAATTGGACCTATGACTTTTTCATCTTTTTTTCAGACGATAGATGATTACAGTTTCCGACCAATGATTCCATCTTTCATACGATTACTTCGTTTTACCGGATTATTTATTGCAATATTTGCTCCAGCTCTTTATATTGCTATGATTTCCTTTCATTATGAAGTGATTCCGCTTAAATTATTGTTAACAATTGGAGAATCTCGGGCTAAAATTCCTTTTCCTCCTATATTAGAAGCACTTTTGATGGAATTAGTACTTGAAATGCTCCGTGAAGCTGCAGTTCGGCTTCCTGGTCCCGTTGGACAAACGATTGGTGTCGTAGGAGGAATTGTCATTGGACAAGCTGCAGTTCAAGCAGGAATAGTAAGTAATGTTATGGTTATCGTCGTATCAATTACTGCAGTCGCTTCTTTTATCATCCCTAACATGGAAATGTCAGCAGGAATTCGGCTTCTTCGCTTTCCAATGATGATAATCGCTTCTTTATTTGGGGTCATTGGAATTATGGTTGGGATGGCAGTTATCATCATCCATATTCTTTCTATGGAATCACTTGGTGTTCCTTATGGTAGTCCTTTTTCTCCGCTATTTGCTTCAGATTTAAAAGATATTCTTGTACGTTTACCATGGAAAATAATGAAGAAACGACCACTATCCCTTAAATTAAAACAAGAGAATCGACAACGCGATATAGAAGAAACGGAGGAAAATAAGTGACAAAGCGTGCAAAGAGGGAGATTAGTTTATTTCAATACATTTTAACGATTAGTGGTGTTCAAGTAGGATTCGGTGTACTTACACTTCCACGTGAAGTTGCACAAGGGGCGAATACAGATGGCTGGATGTCTATTATTATAGGATGCGCTATCACTACTTTAGTCAGTCTATGTATTGTAAAAATTATGGAAAAACATCCCGGGTATACTTTACTTGATGTGCTAACTCGTTATCTTGGGAAGTGGCTAGGAAGAGTAGTAATGATTTTTTGGATTTTATATGCTATTCTTGCAGCTGTTTCCTTAATTTTTTCCCTCTTATACGTTATTCACATTTGGATCTTACCTAGATCTCCAATGTTTTTAATCATGATGTTATTATCTATTCCAATGCTTATGCTCGCATGTAAAGGTGTTCTTATTATTAGCCGCTATGCTGTTTTTACTGTCTTATTTACACTATGGATGCCATTGCTATTATTTATCCCACTTAAAGATGGGCATTGGGTTTATCTTCTTCCGCTCTTGAAAGAGGGATGGCTACCCGTTTTCAACACCGTAAAATCAACTATTATTGCCTTTCTCGGATTTGAGTTTGCATTTGTCCTTTATCCTTATCTCAGTAATAAATCATCTGCAAAAAAAGGAATTGTTCTTGCGAATTTGATTACTTTATTCGTTTACCTGCAAGTTACGTTCGTTTCTTTCGTTTATTTTAGCCCAGATGGTATAACTAAGTTTTTATGGCCCACTCTTTCTCTTGTTACACCATTTCACTTTTCATTTCTGGAACGATTTGAAATTATCTTTTTGTCATTTTATCTCTTCATTATTTTTGATTCTTGCATTCCTTATATTTTCACTGCTTCAGATGGAATCAATCAATTAATTAACAAAAAAGGGAGTTCATTACCTATTTGGTTATTGTTATTCGGGTGTGTTTTCGTTTTATTCTTTTATATCCCTTCTTCTTATCAAATAAGTGCCCTTCGGGATTTTTGGGGAACTGCAAGTTATTTTATCGTTTTTCTATTCCCAGTCTTCTTTCTCTTATACATGACACTTTATCAGCATTGGAAAAGGAGAAAAATTTAAATGAGACGCTTTATTCATTTCACTATACTTTGCTTTCTCATAATCTTTTTAACAGGTTGTGGAGATCGGCTCGACTTAGAAAAACAATCGATTTCATTAATTTACGGTTTTGACGCAAAAGCAAAAGGAAAATTAATTGTATACCACGTAAACCCTATTTTTAATGAAGATGTGGAGAAAAAATACGAAACTCATGAAGCGACAGTACATACCCCTCGAGAAGCAAAAGCAACATTTAATAGTTCAAGTAGCGGTTTAGTATCTACAGAAAAGTTACAACTCATTTTATTTAGTACGAAATTTTTAAAACAAGAAGGAGCTATGCCTTACCTTGATGTTTGGTATCGCGACCCTAAAAATACTGGAAATATGCGCATGGTTGCAGTAGACGGTCCAATCTCTTCAGTTATATATAATAATTTTAAAGATAAACCTGCACTTCCTGAATATTTAACAGATTTAATTAATACGAACAAACTATACAATCGAACCGTGTTTACGACATTCCATGAATTTCATAGGCAAACTTTTAATAAAGGTATAACACCTGCTATCTCAGAAATAAAAAAAAGTAAAAAAGATATTCTCGTTACCGGCTCTGCATTATTAACTTCTCGCGGAATCTATAAAATGTCTTTAAATCGATATGAAAGTGCCCTTCTTCTTCTATTACAAAAGAAAGCGAATATGCCCGTTTCACTTACACTGAAAATCCCTTCTCATTCAGTTAAAAGTTATAGTCATCTAAAAGATACAGACGGCGACGATTTCGTAACAATAAATGTTCTTAGCATGAATCGTGACATTCACACAGGCTATAACGATAACCACTTTAAATTTAATATTGCAATGAATTTTAAAGTTTCCGTATCTGAACTTACATTCAACATGGATATAGACAAAGGTAGAAAGAAATTAACTTCACTTATTACAAAACAACTAAACAAAGATTTAAACGATTTAATCCACAAAATTCAAAAACAGCAACTTGATCCATTCGGGTTTGGTGATTATGCGAGAGCATTTCAATATAAAGAATGGAAAGAAGTTGAAAACGATTGGCCGAGTGCCTTTTCAAAAGCTAACGTGAAAGTAGCACCTACTATTAAAATTTTAGAAAATGGGATTATTAAATAGCAAAAACACGCTACTTGCTCTTATACGTGTAAAGAGTAAGTAGCGTGTTATCATTTTTATTTTGAAGCTTCCTATACAGTTACGCTTCTGTTTCTGGTTCTTCGTTTTCCGCCTGTTCCAATCTTTGCTGCTCCGCAAGTTCGGCTGAAATCATTCCATAATAAATTTCTGGATACAATCCAAATATTTGATATACACTTCCTAAAAACGGCATCGGAATCCCTCTTTTCTAAAGTTGTATTGCCACTTTTAAGGATTCCCTTTTCATTCATTATACATTCGTTTTTGGCGTTTCTTCTTCATCATGAACGCTTAATAAATTTTGCCACTTTTTATAAGGAGCACTATTTGGATCTACATAACCTTTCGCGTACGAACGATCCCACAATTGTTTAATAAACATTTCTTTCTCTTTCTTTGCAACCATATCGGCACCTGTACCGTAATAGTTTTGGAAATATAACTCAATTTCGTCAAGGAATAATCTTAATAATTCATCAGAAGTTTCTTCTAACGTTGGATCATATTTTGCTTCACGGTCATACATTAAAATCATATCTAAAATATTATGGACATGCTCTTTACGAAGCCATCTAATATCTTGAGCACCTAATACGAACGGATGTGTATATAAATGTCCGCCCTGTATCATAGCTTTTTCTTGTTCTTCTTCAAATCTGGACAAGATGTTTTCATAAATAAACGGATTATGAAGCAATGCTCTGTGTAATTTGTAACTTTCACTTGAAATATTTTTTCCCATCGACTGAATTAAGAAGCTACGTCCAACGCCATTATATTGATACACGAACTGACCATCAACAGCAACTAAACTAATCCAGCGATACATATACGCGTATAGAAGAGCTCGATTACATTTATCGTAATCCAACTTCGTTTGCGTTGCATTTAAGTCTGGCATGAATGCTGGTAAATGCCAATACTTATCTAAATGCGGCGTTAAACTAGATTTTTTACTATTCAACTTATTCACACGGCGATAGTATGACTGAAAATAATCACCTTTATCATTCATAAATCCATTTGCAATATGCCCTGAGGAAAGCTTAGGAAAGTCTTGCAATGATAAACCATAATGCGCACGATAACAAATGACTTCAAATGGCGAAAAAGCTTCATGTACTGTATCTTTTTCTTTAAACATTTCTTGCATTAATTCCTCTTGCAATTCTTTCTTTAAAGATGGATGTATACCCCAATATTGTAATTCCCTATGGTGGGAAACTTTCGGAACGAATGGACTTGCTAAATGGAACAAGTCTTCAATTTTTTCACGGACGTATTCATCACGATCACGCTTCTTATAATCCGCCTCTTTTCGTAACGCCTCAACGATATTCAGCTCTAATTTATCACGATAGCGTATTTGTAATTCATCATAGCAATAACTTAGTATGTGCTCACGATAAAAGTCTTCTACCTTTTTCGATTGAATTTCTTCTGTTTTCGCATCCCGGCAATATTCCCCGTATAAACTCATATAAATTTCCGCAGATATATCTTTCGGTAATACTCCTAAATTCAAATGTTGCTGCATATCTAGCCATATCTTTTCTTGCAACTTCTCTTCAGCTAATACGTATACATTCGTTGGGTTTGTTTTCCCTTCAAATTCCTTGCTTCGTTTTTGAATTTCAAACAATAAATTTTCACGCGTTTCATGTAAATTATCAAAAAACCTTTCCCAATATTGAATCATTTTATTAACTGCTTGATAAAGCGATTGATAAACGAGTTCTAATAGCATCTCTTTACGATACTCGTTTAATTTGTGTACATACTGCGTTACAATATCTTCAAATTCTTTTTTAAACAAACGCTGCTGATTATTAATCATTTTTCCAAACCAGCCTTGTTGCTGCGCGATTTCTACTCGGCGAACAGCTGTTACCGTTCCATCAATATTACTCACATTAAATTTCTTATCGTAGTTTTGAATTAAATTACGCTTTTGTTCATTATTTTCATGTAGTCGATTCATTTTCTCGACTAACTGCTTTCGAATTTCATACAACATAAAACGAGCTGATACTGGATGAACAGGATCCGTTTTCTTTAAAAACCATGTATTTAATTGATAGGACTGCCCTTCAGAACCACTTGGTGCAAAACGGTCTGATTCAATCATGTCATACAATAGTGTCGTTACATGCTCATGTACGCGGCTCGGAATCGCATACGCATATAAACGAACCGCATGATCCACCCTTGCTACTTCACCTTTCATTTGCTCCATCATTTTCAGTTTAGCAGCCGAAATTTTACACTCGTGCTGCAGTCGGTTTAATTCTTCATCTTTTTGCACCGTACGCTGTACATAACTTTCTACAGCCTCTAAAAACAGTTTAGATTTCGCAACACCGACCTTTCCGCCCTCAGCTCCTTCACGCGTTTCATTGTACATTTGTCTATAAAAAATATGAGCCTGTTCTGGACGGGTAGCAAGATGTTCTAAGTCTTCTAAATAACTTTTCCCACGCTCTGGCTTTTCACGTTGCATCCCGCGTTTGACGTCTTGGTCATATCTTTGCTTCTTCTCTTGAAACAGTTGATCTAAATGCAGCCAAGACTCATCTAAACCTTGCACAGCCCATTTTAAAGCACAATATTTTAACACGTGCTCATACGGATAAATAATCTTTGCCGTTCCTGCCCCGCAATATCGTCCTTTCCCACTTGATTCTGCTAATTGCTGAATTTGATTATCTTCCTGTGCAAAATGATTTGCAGACATCGGACTAAATAACTGTAAATAAATCGTATTTGCCATTTGCTCCATATAATCTGATAAATTGTGCAGATGGTGTCCATGTAGATTTTCGTAATCGTATAGGAAACAATAATTGTATGGTAAATGATGTTGTTTAATCGTATGATTCGTTCTTCCGTCTTCATCTACTTGATCAGGTCGATATTCTAATTCAATCGTCACACCGCCACGTTTTGATAATTCTCCAGTGGAACCGAGTGTAATGGCATGTAATTCTTTTAACGAGGCATAGCCGTTTGCTTGCACCGTTTCAAACTCTTTCGCACTAACCGTTCTCGTCTTAACTAAAACATCCGGCATTAAAAACGCACCACGTATTAAAATGTTGTGATGCTGCAGTTTTTTCCGAAGCATTTCACGTAAATATAATGCAATTTGTAGAAACATCCCTGAACCTGTTCCGCCCGCTAGTGATGTTACGATAATGACACGCACTCCATATTCCGTTTGATCGCTTGTAACCGGAAAAATCTTCTCGATTTCTTGCCAAAAGGATGTCAATTTATCTTCTTTCATCGCAGCAAGTAACGCTAAACGGGAAATGACGCGTAACTGTCCTGCCCCTTCTGTCAGTGGTTTATCAAGTATAGTCAGGTCCATCGGAAACCACTCTGGAATCGTTGGATCTCCTGCAATATACTCTCTTGGCGTTTTACTAGAACTCGTTTGCGTCTTAAACTTTCGAATATGATCAAATTTACTCAATGTATTCACATCTGTATCAAATACGTGCATTGCTACCTTTTTTCGGCGCTCCTCAGGTAGCCTTTCATATATTTGATGTGTCACAGTACTACCGATTCCACCTAAACCAATTAATATCGTTGGAACTTGTAACGTCATGTGAACCACCTTCCTATTCTTGCTTGTTTGAAAAGAGGGGAGAAAGATAAGACTCCCTCCTTTTCCCTACCTACTATTCACACTCGTATTTGTAAATTTCTTTACCATACCCTCTATCAATTACTAAAAGTTCATTTGGATATAGCGTCTTATGTTCCATTCCAACCTCATCTTCTGTTATAAACATCCCATCAATAATCATTCCTACTACTTGTGACTCTTTCGCTACAAATATTGATTTCGATCCTTTTTTTGCTATAAACGTAACGGATTGCACAGTCTTTCTTTCTGCTCGGAATGGAATACCAAAATAGTGCTTCCACCATTTATTTTTAAGTAATTCTGGCTCAGATTGATATAACCAATCTTTCGCTACCTCTTGATCCCATTCGTAATACAATAGTGCTTTTCGGTGAAATCTTGGACGAGCAATCCATCCTAAAACGATTATTCCTACTACTAACAATAATAAAGTGATAGGAATAACAAACTTAAAAATAAGCGCATATTTTTCATAGAACGGTGCATTTTGAATATGAAGTGATATATTTTTCTTTACTTCTTGTAATTTTGAATCTTGCACTACGATGGTAGCTTCTACGGTGCCGGTATCTGTGAAATTGAATGTGTCGGAGTAATGAGGGCGAGGATAAATGTAAATTTGATTATCCTGTTGTTTTATTTCATAGTTGATTGATTGTTTAGATGTGACACCAGTAGATTTTAATAGTTTCTTTACAGCTTCTTCTGTCATCGGCTTACCATCTAACTGTGGTTGTATAATAAACGGTTTACTATTCTCTAAATTCGTTACTTTTTCCTCATAATCTTTCGTAATAGTTTGCAATGATAATTTTGGTTTTTCAGTTACTTCGATTTTAAATTCCTTCGTCTGTCTGTAAAACCCCTTTATGTTCATATGAACTTTCCCGCGCACTAACCCTTTATCGATCTTCGTTTCGTAGTAAAATACATGTTTTTTATCGTCCCACTTCATCGCGTACTGTTTTCCGTCTATCTCTACTTCTGACTGAAAATATGAAGACTGAATTGGTAATTCCGTAGGCTTCGCTTCAATAACAGCAGTAACACCTTCGTACATTTTCTCCACATTTTTTTGACTACTATCGTCTTTGTCATAAGTAGAAACAGTATAGTTAAGCGCCGGTTCAACTAGTACTTGTAATCCTTCTTTCTCAATATCTCGATCCACTTCTATCGTATAAGTTCCTGGTTTAATAACTCCCTGATTTTCCGTACTTATATGAACTATATTTCCGAATAATTTCGCTTCTCCTGGTGCATGTATGGAATAAGAAGATTGTAATTGTAATGGTTTAGAAATTTGTGTGACCTGATAATTAGACAAAGAAGGCGATTGTCGTACAAGCGTCATACGCTTTAACGGAAATGGCGTTGTAATCTCTACTTTCTTCCCTATTACTTTCGTTTTTACAATCGTTTCAACCGAGGAGAACGGATCACGATTTGCAACTAATGCTGCCACTTGATTGACGCTTTTTACAATACCATCCTCTCCACTAGATGGCATCGTAACGCCATTTATCTCTTTCTTCCATATTTCTTTAAACGTATTTAGTTGTGCCTTTTCTTGCTGCCCTAAATCCTCTTCCATCGTAATTAAAATTGGATGTAACGATATCTTTTTTGCATCCATTTCTTTCTTAAACTGTGCTAGCTTCTGTGTAATTTGTTCTTTTCCGCCAATTTTATCTTTCTCTAAATCATTAAATGCCCCGTCAGTTAAGACAATAAGCCAAAATTCACGTTTTCCATCTATATCTGCTTCCTTTTTTATAGATTGCATCGCCGTCTCTACTGCGCTAAACGGAGTATTTAAATACGTTTTCCATGCTCCAATTCCCTCAATTTCTGTTTGTCTCTTATCCTTCGTTAACGAAATGTTTAATGGATCATTCGGCTTGCTCATTGGAACATAAGAGAATTTATCTTTTTCATCTAATAGCGCAACTAAACTTTGCAAAGCATAATTGGCATATTTCCAGCGATCGTTATTTCTCATGCTGCCCGAATCATCATATACAAGTGAAACGACCCTTTCCTTTGCCTCCTCTCCTTTTGCAAAAGTCAAAAAAGGATGTAAACATATAAATAGAAACAACATGAATGTGGCACAAATTCGAATTTTCATGATGAGGCTTCGCCACCTTTGTAGACAAATTCCTATGTTTAAATTTATGAGAGGATACAAGATATATGACTTGTATTTTAGGACAACTAGCGCATCATAACTTTATTATGTAAACAGTTATAAAAACTGAATATTATTCCTTCTAGCGTTTTCTATCCGATACTATAAGTAAAAAAGCCTGTTTAAGCTCTACACTTAAAACAGACTTTTCCTACTTTTTATATTGAAAACAAGCATCAAAAAGTTTGATTTTAAATTAACACATCACTTCAATTGTAAATCCGCCAGGTGCTTCAACATAAAACGTATACGCATGTGCACGTTTAGGAGCCTCAACCGAAAATCCATCTTCCTTCAATCTTTGATTTATCTTATCTACTTGTTCATTATTTTCTTGTGGAAATCCTACATGAAATGTTTTTGGATAATGTACGTCTTTCCCTTTCATTAACGTTAATATAAACCCATCATTATCACGCATAACTGCAAAGCCATTTCCCCTTGTTCCACTACAAGTTAAACCAAAATATTTTTCTAAAAACTCTCTAGCAGCTACTACATCTGAAACTGTTAAATTAAGATGTTTAATTTTCAAACCATCACCTTATTTCTTAATTTTCTAACATTTTATCATATAAAGTGAAACTTTAATCAGTGGGGGTTTTGTTCATCCACCACTGATTATTAGCCCTCACCAATCGGGCTTTTACGGGCAGTTGATTCCCTATCTAACTTCTTTGCTTCCGCTGAATTTTGAGGTGGGGGTCTTACTGCCCGTTAATGCGGGACAAATGAAAAACACGCCTTTCACAGCGTGTTTTATTGCTTCACATACACTTCAACAATTGGATTATCTTTATGATCCGCATGTAAGCGTATATTCTCTTCACTTGTACTATAAATGTTAGCTAATAACATAATCGTTAACACATTAGGAGTTTTTGCATCGCTCCCATATTTCCTTTCCAGCGCTTCCTTATATTCAAAATCTAAATCCCCCTGCACATATGTATACACTTCAAAACCATCTTCTAAATTGCAAACTACTGTATCAATAATATCTGCCCCAACTTGCTTCTTCATTTCCTCTCGCAAAGCTTCAATAAACTCTTCCCACGGTACTTCGTATATCTGAAACTGATCTGTAGATTTCATTGCCTTTTCCTCCTTATATATCCTTCTCCTATATTTCCCCTTTCCTATAACAATTATGATAGATAGGACATTCGTACAAGCCGCACTTGTCCCCATTACATATCGTATTACTGTAATGGGGAAGGAGGAAAGAACATGCATAGACAAAAATGTTACGATACGTGCCAACGTTATTTCGGTAAAGTCGTTCGAATTGAAGATCGTGATGGTCGTATTCATTTAGGCAAAATAATTGATGTGACAAACAGCTCTGTATGGATTGAACCAGTACAACAGCGCTCATCTTTTGATACAGGATTTGGATACTATGACGCATATGCAAACGGTGGCTGTGACCTTTGTGGGGGCCTTAGCAGATGTGATAGTTGCGGATTTGGTTGTGGTGGTGGATTCAGCGGCTGTGGATGTGGCGGTCGTGGTTGCGGTAGTTGTGGTGGCTGGGGCGGCGGCTGGGGCGTTGAACTCGGATTTGGTTTCATCTTCGGAATTACATTAGCTGCATTATTTTTCATTTAACATAGTAAAGAGTTGACTACCTTTAGTCAACTCTCTTTCTTTATTTTTCACATATAAAAATACGATGCCCTAAAATATGTTGGTACATAAGTCGTACATTTTCATGCTGTACCCATGCCTCATATAACTCATTCGGGATAAATTGTGATACATTCCATTCTGGCTCTTCTATATAGTCAGAGATTGTTTCTGCAATTGTACCACCGCCAGCAATTGTAATTCTTTTAAAATTTGCTTTCTGAAATAATTGTACCCATTCATTCTCAGTTAATAGTTCTTTCATCCCGTATAGTCGGGCAATTTTTTCTTCCTCACTCTTCTCAATGTGCCTATCAATAATCATTTCAATGACAACGAGTTTACCGTCTTTCTGTAGTACACGATAGCACTCCGGGATAACCCTTTCTTTCTCTGTAAAAGCGAGTATCGATTCTCCGAGTACGAACTCAAATGAGTCATGCAAACAAGGTAATTGCTCTACATTTCCTTCAATTAATTGAATGTCTATTCCTTCAAACGACCATCTATCTTTCGCCTTTTGAATCATAATCTCATTCTTTTCAACCGCCGTTACTTTATAACCATATTCTTTTGTCATATATGCCGCTGTTTTCCCCGTACCGCAGCCTATCTCAAGGACATTTGCTCCATATCTAAAAGGCAATTGTGCTAACAATTGTTTTGTTAACGTAAAACCACCAGGATGAGCACTTCCTATTCCGTAATAAGCTAGGAAATCGATGTAAGTATTTCGTTTCATGGGATTCTCCCTTTTTTATTTTATATATTCGAGGAAGGAATAAAAGTGCATAGAAAAAGCATTTTCAAGTGCTCTAATACCGCAACTTGAAAATGCTTTTTCTTTTATCCCGCTATTTGCTAGGTAGCTCAATTGGTGAGGACTAATAATCAGTGGAAAATGGAGCCCCACTAATTAAAGTTTCACTTTATTATTTCTCTTCTACATACGCCCATTTAAAGCTATATTCCGGACTAATATTATGTTTCACAATCCCCTTTACATTTGGTTTCATAACATATGATCTACCACTTTGATATAAAGGTACAAGCGCGACATCATCTTCAATTAACAATTTTTCTGCTTTCCCTAACTCTGTCCAACGTTTTTTCGCATCAGCCATCCATTCCGTCTTACTTTTAGTAATAATGTCATCATATTTTGAATTTGAATAGCTCATCTGATTCTGCGAATTTTTTGTTTCAAACATATCAAGGTATGTCATTGGATCCGCATAATCTGGATTCCAGCCGCCATATGAGAAATCATAATCTTGGTCTGATTCTAATTTTAGTTTTTGCTTAAATGGCTGCAGTTTAATATTTACTGTTACACCTTTTAAATTCTTTTCAACTTGGTCTTTTACATACTCCCCAACTTTTTTCGCATTACCAGTATCATAATTTAACAGTTCAATTGTTACTTGATCTTTTCCAAGTTCTTTTTTCGCTTCTTCCCAGGCTGCCGCTGCCTTTTTGGAGTCTTGTTTTAAACCATTCTTGAACGTTTCTGCGAAATCTTTACCGTCTGGTCCACTCGCTAAACCTTTTGGTACTAAGTAATCCACTGGTTTTGAACCATCATTTAAAATAACATTCGTTAAAGCTTTCTTATCAATTGATAATGCAATTGCTTCACGTAGTTTTTTGCTCTTTAACGGTGTATCTTGCCCACCACGTTTTTGGTTTAGACGTAAGTAAAACGTACTTGTTTCCGAATATGCGCCAAACTCTTCTTTATTATTTCTATACTTATCAACAAATTCACCTGATAAAAGTGTGAAATCAATCGCACCTGTGTCATATAAATTTACTCTAGTAGCTGGTTCTTTTACTACACTATAATTGATTTCTTCTAGTTTTACAGTCTTTTTGTCCCAATACTGCTCATTTTTCTTTAATTTCCAACCTTGCTCATGCTTCCAATCAGTAAGCACGAATGGACCATTATAAAGTGTTGTATCAGACTCTAAACCGAATTTATTCCCTTTTTCTTTCACGAACTTTTCATTTAATGGATAGTAAGACGCAAATGCCATTAAGTTCAAGAAATATGGTACTGGTCTTTCTAGTTCCACTTCAAGCGTATAATCATCTACCGCTTTTACACCTAATGTAGAAACTTCTCCTTTTCCTTGATTAATTGTTTCCGCATTTTTAATATAGTAAGCGATAAATGCATACTCAGCAGCTGTTTTTGGATCTACTAGACGTTGCCATGCAAATACGAAATCTTTCGCTGTTACTGGATCACCGTTTGACCATTTTGCATCTTTACGTAGTTTAAATGTATATTTTTTACCATCCTCGCTTTTTGTGCTAGATTCTGCTACAGCTGGGATTGGCTTATTGTCCTTATCAAGGCGATATAAACCTTCCATCGTATTCCCTAAAATTTGTGAGCCAAGTGTATCTGTATTTTTGGAAGTATCCATCGTCGGAATTTCATTCGTTTCTGTACGATTTAACACTTGCTTTGCCGCATATTTAATATCAGACTTCTTCTCTTCCCCACCATTATTAGACGTTGTAGTCGATTTCTTCTCCCCACCAGAAGATCCAGAACATGCTGTTAAAGCCATACTCATTGCCAAAACTGGTGCTACAACTGCCGTGAATTTTTTCATCTTTTTCTTCATTCTTATACCCTCCCCAATTATATGTACGAAACTAACTTTGAGAGATTTTCTATGAACATAATTATTAATACCTTTTCACCAATTAACACGCTATTAATTACCCTCATTTTTGAAGTTTTTATTATCTTATTTTTATAGTAACTATGTATTTTACTATTATTACTATACGAATTCTCCCCCATCTACTATATGTCAGTACCACATTTCTTATTCTTCTCTATTTAATTGAATATAAAAAGAGCGTGTTAAAAATAACTTATCTACTTTTAAACACGCTCTTTTTTATTATTTACCTTCCGTTACATAAGCCCACTTAAAGCTATATTCTGGACTAATGTTGTGTTTCACAATTCCTTTTACATTCGGTTTCATTACATACGCTCTACCAGTTTGATATAAAGGAACTAATCCTGCATCTTCTTCAAGGAATAGTTTCTCTGCTTTTCCTAACGTTTCCCAACGCTTCTTCGGATCAGACAGTAATTCATTACCTGCTTTCGCTACCATTTCATCATATTTTGGATTCGAATAACTCATTTGGTTATATGGGCTCTTCGATTCAAACATATCAATAAATGTCATTGGATCCGAATAATCTGGGCTCCAACCTGCAAACGAAACTTCATAATCTTGTGCTGACTCTAATTTTAGTTTTTGTTTAAACGGTTGAATTTTCGTGTTAACCGTTACACCTTTTAAGTTTTTCTCAATTTGATCTTTAAAGTAGTCAGCAATTTTTTTCGCAGTTCCATCATCATAGCTTAGTAATTCAATTGTCACTTGATCTTTACCAAGTTCTTTTTTCGCTGCTTCCCAAGCTGCTGCACCTTTTTTCGGATCATATTTTAAACCATTTTTAAATGTATCTTGGTAGTCTTTACCGTCTGGTCCTGTCGCAAGCCCTTTTGGCACTAATTGATCTGTTGCTTTTGAACCGTTATTTAAAATAACGTTCGCTAAACCTTTTTTATCAATTGATAACGCGATTGCTTCACGTAGTTTTTTGCTCTTTAACGGTGTATCTTGTCCGTTACGCTTTTGATTTAAACGTAAGAAGAATGTACTTGCTTCTGAATACTCACCGTACTCTTCTTTGTTCGATTTATATTTATCAACGAATTCTCCTGATAATAGTGTGAAATCAATTGATCCTGTATCATATAAGTTTACTTTCGTCGCAACTTCTTTTACTACACTATAGTTAATTTCTTCTAATTTTACAGTCTTATTATCCCAGTACTTATCATTTTTCTTTAGCTGCCATCCTTGTTCATGTTTCCATGAAGCCATAACGAACGGTCCGTTATACAACGTTGTATCTGCTTCTAAACCGAATTTATCTCCTTTTTCTTTTACGAACTTTTCATTTAAAGGATAGTAAGATGGAAATGCCATTAAATTCAAGAAATATGGTACTGGTTTTTCTAATTCTACTTCTAGCGTATAATCATCTACCGCTTTTGCTCCTAAATCTGTTAGAGGCTTTTCACCTTTATTAATTGCTTCTGCATTTTTAATATAGAAGGCAATAAACGCATATTCTGCAGCTGTATTTTTATCAAGTAAGCGCTGCCATGCGTATACGAAATCTTTCGCTGTTACTGGATCACCGTTTGACCATTTTGCATCTTTACGTAATTTAAATGTATATTTTTTGCCATCCTCGCTTTTCGTACTAGATTCTGCTGCAGCTGGGATCGGCTTATTATCTTTATCTAATCGATATAAACCTTCCATTGTGTTCCCTAAAATTTGAGAACCTAATGTATCAGTAGATTTTGAAACATCCATCGTCGGAATCTCTTGATTCTCTGTACGATTTAATACTTGTTTTGCCGCGTATTTAATTTCAGATTTTTTCTCTTCCCCACCACCACTAGACGTCGTAGTTGATTTCTTCTCCCCACCAGATCCAGAACACGCTGTCAACGCCATACTCATCGCTAAAACTGGCGCTACAACCGCCGTGAACTTTTTCATCTTTTTCTTCATTTTAGTACCCTCCCCAATTATATGTACGAAACTAATTTTTGAGATTTTCTAATAATTAGTTATCAGAAAATTCTTATTAATTAATATTCTACTAATTTTTCTGAGTTTGTAAAGTTATTTTTAAAATATTTAGGAAATTTATTTTACTTAACGATAGTAACATTCTATTTTCTATGACCATACTACACGTATCCTCCATCTACTACATTTCATTTCTTCTCTACTCTTTCATTTTCACGTTCAATTGTACAATAAAAAAAGTACTTCAAGGCATGTAGACTGCTTTGAAGTACTTTTTCAACTCTATTATTTTTCAGTAACATATGCCCACTTATAGCTGTATTCTGGGCTAATATTATGCTTAACAACACCTTTTACATGCGGTTTCATAACATAAGATCTAGCACTTTGATATAAAGGTACAAGGGCTACATCTTCTTCAAGAAGTAATTTCTCTGCTTTTCCTAGTTCCTCCCAGCGTTTCTTCGCATCACTCATTAATTCCCCACCAGCTTTTTTAATTATTTCATCATATTTCTGATCAGAGAAACTCATTTGGTTATGAGAGTGCTTACTTTCAAACATATCTAAATATGTCATTGGATCCGCATAATCTGGGCTCCATCCACCATATGAAATATCATAATCTTGCTCCGATTCTAATTTCAGTTTTTGCTTGAACGGCTGCAGTTTAATATTAACTGTTACACCTTTTAAATTTTTCTCAATTTGATCTTTAACATATTCCCCAACTTTTTTCGCATTACCAGTATCATAGTTTAAGAACTCAATTGTAACTTGATCTTTTCCAAGTTCTTTTTTCGCTTCTTCCCATGCAGCAGCTGCTTTTTTCGCTTCTGGTTTAATACCGTTTTTAAACGTTTCTTGGAAGTCTTTCCCATCAGGTCCAGCTGCTAAGCCTTTCGGCACTAAATAATCTGCAGGTTTTGACCCATCATTTAAAATAACATTTGTTAAATTCTTTTTATCAATTGATAGCGCAATTGCTTCACGTAATTTTTTACTCTTTAATGGTGTATCTTGTCCACCACGTTTTTGGTTTAAACGTATAAAGAACGTACTTGGTTCGTTATACACCCCATATTCCTCTTTATTATTTCTAAATTTGTCAACAAATTCACCTGTTAATAAGGAGAAATCAATTTGACCACTATCATATAAATTCACATTAGTTGCTGGCTCTTTTACAACACTATAGTTAATTTCATCTAATTTTACAGTCTTTTTATCCCAATATCGATCATTCTTCTTCAGTTTCCAACCTTGCTCATGCTTCCAATCAGTAAGAACGAACGGTCCGTTATATACAGTTGTATCAGATTCTAAACCGTATTTATCCCCTTTTTCTTTTACGAATTTCTCATTTAATGGATAGTACGATGGGAATGCTACTAAGTTTAAGAAGTATGGTACTGCTTGTTCTAATTCAACTTCTAAAGTAAGGTCATCTACTGCTTTAACTCCTAGTTCTGTTACAGGTTTTTCCCCTTTATTAACCGCTTCTGCATTTTTAATTGGGAATGCAATGAATGCATACTCAGCAGCTGTTTTTGGATCTAATAACCGTTGCCATGCAAATACGAAATCTTTCGCTGTTACAGGATCACCATTTGACCATTTTGCATCTTTACGTAATTTAAATGTATATTTTTTACCATCCTCACTCTTCGTGCTTGATTCTGCCGCAGCTGGGATTGGTTTATTCTCTTTATCTAAACGGTATAAGCCTTCCATTGTGTTCCCTAAAATTTGAGAGCCCAAAGTATCTGTACTCTTCGACGTATCCATTGTTGGAATTTCCTGATTTTCTGTTTTATTGAACACTTGTTTCGCTGCTAATTTTTCTTCTGATTTGCTATCTCCGCCAGAGCTAGAATTTGTGCTTGTCTTCTTATCTCCACCTGATGTAGAACATGCTGTCAATGCCATACTCATTGCTAAAACTGGTGCTACAACTGCTGTTAGTTTTTTCATTTTTTTCTTTTTCACTTTCTGTACCCTCCCTAATTCTTAACGCTCTCATTTAACAATTTTCTGATAATTCTGTTTTTCTTTATATATTTATCAGAAGATTCTTATTAACTATTATTCTACTAATTTTTCGAGTTTTGTAAAGTGTTATTATTGAAAATTTTTAAAAAATTATTTTTTTACAGTAATGTTCATAAAAATTCCATACTCTTTCGAAACACTATATCTCATTGAATTCTATGTATTGATTTAATAGTCTTTATCTCCCTACACTACAAAACACTTGTAAATTATTGTTAATAAATAATGTATATCATAATAAACCTCTTTTCTACAAAAATAAAAAAGTCAGCAAAGCTGACTTTTTTACCCGATCATTTTTTCCCTTTTCATTTCCTCTATTACTCTCGTATACTTCTCATCATCAAATTCATTTTCACTTTTTGCAACAACTACAGTCGCAATACCGTTACCAATTAAATTGACGATAGCACGTGCTTCTGACATGAAACGATCTACACCAAGTAATAGCGCTAACCCTTCTAACGGAATAACATTCATTGCAGACAAAGTAGATGCTAATACAATAAATCCTCCACCTGTTACGGCTGCTGCCCCTTTAGATGTAACTAATAAAATAGCTATTATAGTTAATTGTTGACCTAGTGAAAGATCGACGTGAAAAACTTGAGCTAAAAATATAGTTGCCATCGATAAATAAATCGTCGTTCCATCTAAATTAAAAGAGTAACCTGTCGGAATGACTAAACCTACTACTGGCTTCGAACATCCGAAGTCTTCCATCTTTGTCATCATTCGCGGCAGTACTGATTCTGATGATGATGTCCCTAGAACAATAAGTAATTCTTCTTTAATATGTGCTAAATATTTCCACAAACTAAATTTGTACAGTTTACAAATAAAATTTAAAACAATAAAAACAAATAATGCCATTGTCGCATATACACAAATCATTAATTTACCAAGTGGTATGAGTGTGCTTAAACCATATTTCCCAATTGTAAATGCCATACCGCCGAATGCTCCAAGCGGTGCTAACTTCATAACAATAGATAAAATATTAAAAAATACTTTCGATAATCTTTCAAAAAAGTCAATAACCGATTGTCCACTTTTCCCCAGCATCGTTAATCCTGCACCGAATAAAATGGAGAAGAATAGAACTTGTAAAATATCACCTTTTGCAAATGCTTCAAACATGTTAGACGGCACAATATGTAAAAAGAAATCCATCCATTGCATTTCTTGTCCGCTTTGTACATATTGTGAAACATCTCCGCCCTTTAGTTTTGAAGGATCTAATCCATCTCCGGGACGTACAACATTCGCTACGATGATACCAATAATTAAAGCCGCTGTTGTAACAATTTCAAAATATAATAGTGCCTTCCCACCAACACGACCTACCTTTTTCATACTTCCCATACTTGCAATACCAAGCACAATCGTTAAAAAGATTATCGGTGCAATAACCATTTTAATCATATTGATGAATGTTTCACCAATTGGCTTCATCTCTTGTCCAACACTAGGCCAAATTGCCCCCACTGCAATACCACAAATAATTGCCACAATAACTTGGAATGTTAAATTCTTTACAATTCTCATTTTTAATACTCCCCTGTTTCTTTCATTTCTCCCATACGATTTCAATAATTGCTAACGATGTATTTTATGTAATATCCCCCCTGCTATTTAACTTAAATCACATAATTACGTTACACTATTATCCATAATTTTAAAATAGTATATAATATTTAATTTTAAATGCCATACTATTAAATATAATAAAAAAGCAGACATTATGCCTGCTTCAATTCTCCTCAATCTGCTTTTCACTTAATCCTAGATGTGTTCTAAGCGTATTACTTAAACTCTGCAAATCTTTTTTATTAGGATTATAATAATATACACGTTGCCCATTTGGACCGTTAGGTAAATATAAATCATCACCAGCCAATTGTATTTTTTCAACTGAACCGTTTAATCCGTATTTATAAAAAGATAAAATATCATCCATTACTAAGTTTGTTTTAAAATCACCATCAACCGCCTCAACCATTTTTTCTAGTTTCGTAATCGAACCTACACTTTTTAATTTACTTAACATCGCTTCCATAACAAGCTGTTGACGCTGACCTCTCATTGCATCACTATCAATATGACGCGTTCTTGCCAGTGCAAGTGCTTCTTCCCCTGTTAATTTTTGTAGTCCTTTTTTCAAATGGATTGCGTCAGGTTCATCTTTACTATTTTGCTCCGTAAATTCGACTGGGACATTTACTTCAATCCCATCTAATCCATCAACAATTTTAGTAAATGAATTAAAATTAAACTTCACAAAATAATCAACAGGCACTTGTAACAATTTTTCTACCGCTTCCACTGAAGCTTGCGGTCCTCCATCTTTACCATTTTTAACGAAACCACTTCCATATGCATGCGTTATTTTATCTTTTTTCTTTTCAACTGGAACATATGTATATGTATCACGTGGTATGCTCGTTAATTTCACTGTCTTATCATCTTTATTAAAAGTAGCTAACAGTAGTGCATCTGTATGAAAAGCACCATTATACTCCTTTTGTCGTTCTTGATTTTCATCAATTCCCATAATTAAAAGTGAAACATTATTTGCAATTGGTTTTACGGCGTTCTCACGTAAATTTGATTTTTCACCACGCGCTAAATTTAAGCTAGACTTTTGTACGAGATTAGAAGTTTTCATATACACATAAGCACCGTATCCAACTCCGCCAAATAGTAATACTATTAACAAGATACTTATTATCATTGTCTTTTTATATTTTCTTTTATTTTTCTTTTCTCTTGAAGAAGAGGTATTCTCCATATATTTCCCTCCGTTTTCTATTCACCTACTATGTTTTTCAATTTTTCATAATTAGCGCTATCCTTTTGAAATACATTCTCTTTCAATCCTTTGTTTATTTGTATCCATTCAGTCGTAATCGAATATTGAATCATACCTTCGTGGAAACTAAGGAATTTTAGCATAATCCCCGTATTTTTCTCTACAACCATTTCAAATTTCCCTCTTAAATCTTCAGATGTACTTACAGGCATTTCTATGTTTATTGTCCCTTCTATTTTGTAGCAATCCAGTCCAAGATACTTCGTTTCTTTATAATTCCAATCTTTATATCGAATTAATAGATCAGCAAATTCTGATTGAATACTATACTTAGAGAATCCCACATATTCATCATCATATCTTTTTTTCTCGCCTGATTTTCTCAATAATCTTTCTGTAGGATTTAATTTTAATAGTTCATAGTTTCTTTCTTTCGGGCTCCATTTCGTCTCTTTGTACGTATACTTCTCATCATCAAATTCTTTTTTCTTGCCCTCGTTATATATAATTGCTCGTTTTTTCGTTAGCTTATCTTCTTTCGAAGAGATACCTCTTTGTTGCTCCGTATCAATCGCATATTTGTATGTTGTAGCGATTCTTGACGAACTAGAATATTCCTCAAATTGTCCTGAAATATTTTTAAAATGATCAATGGAATCTAGCATCTTTTCATGAATCTTTTCTTTATCTGGATAATTTACATTTGATTTTATTTCTTCTTCATTTTCATAATCAGAAAACGCCTTTTTCTTTACATATTCAAATACTCCACCATTTTGAGCAAAAATTTGATCAGAAAACTCCGACATAGACACAATTGAAAGTGTTAGAACCGCAGCACTTATAGCCATCATATAAACTCTGTAACCTTTCTTTTTTACAGGGAGATTATGAAGTGTACTATTAATCTTTTCATTTAACTCTGGCGGTACTATAACATTCTCTTCTTTTATTCTCTTTTTTAATTTCTCATCAAATAATTTTTCATTATCCACTCTTTACACCTCCTATTCCATCTTTAATCGTTTTTGCAGTTGTTCCCTCGCACGTGACAATCTCGATTTCACTGTTCCTTTTGGTATTTCTAAAAGCTTTGCTATACTCTCTTGATTCATATCTTCATAATAATAAAGAACCGTAACAGCTCTTAATTCTTCATGTAACGATTGAATCGCATTACACAAATCTATATCTTCATACTGATCACACGCACTCATATTGTAATCATTCTCTTCTGTCACAATTACCTTTTTATACGCTCTAATAATGTTGTTACACTCATATATTAAAATTCGAATTAACCAAGTTTGAAAAAACTCTTCTTTTTTTAATTTTTTTATATTTTCATAGGCTATTAAAATTGTTGCCTGTATCGCATCCTCTATATTTGTCTCATCACGTAACATAGCCTTTGCAATGCGATACATCTTCACTTTTTCTGTATGTATAAGCGCCATAAACGCTTCATGATCACCTTTTTTCGCTAAGGAAACATCTGTTTCTTCTTTTACAATCATTTTATATAAAGGGATTACTTTCACAATTGCTCCTCCTGTTTCATCCTCACTTCAAATTTAACTTTACATGTATTAGACGGATGAGCCTAGAAAAAGGTTCATTTTTTTGAATATTTCCATAAAAAAAGTAAACAATTTTCATTTTTACCTTTACTCAGATGTAATTCTAAGGAAATATCCATCTGGATCCACAACTTTAAATCCTCTCATCTCCCACGGATAAGTTTGAATTTCTTCTTGTATTGTGCATCTCATCTCTTTACAACGTTCATATACTTCTTCAATTCGATTGACAACAATAATTAGTTCAAAGCCATTCCCCTTCATTTCTTTTCGATTGTAAAAATAATGATTTTCATTCAATGTTAAATTACTAGCTAGTAATAAAGAAAACTGGTCGTGATTAAAACGCGCTGCATGCATACCTTTTTTATACAGCTTTAAACCAATTACTTCTTCATAGAACAAGAATGACTTCTCGATATCATTTACATATAGCTGAATCCGGAACAAATGATTCATTCGTTTCCTCCTCATCAAAAAAAGCCCACTTTCTCAGTGGACTTTCTACTTTACAACGGTAAATCCCTCTTCTTAAACACTACAATTGCTACTATGAAAATACAAAGTGCTCCAGCAGTTAAACCTATACTCACTGGCCATATATTATACGTTCCTTCAGCAATTTCTTTCGGACGAAATAGCGTAAATAATGATATATTTCTCATCCACTCTAACTTATCGCTTAATTTACCTACCATATCCGTTACGAAAAATAAAATTGTTAAACTTGCTGAGTAGCTAAGTGCCTTTCTTTCGTCATTACATATACAAGAAAAGAAAAATGAATACGCACTAACGACTAAAAACATTAGCCCTCCGACTACGTTTATCTTCAGGAATAATTCTTTATTTAAGTTATTATCTTCTAAAAACCATTCTGCACCTACTATACCCGCTACATACGTAACAGTTATAATGATCATTAGTCCCAATATAAGAATAGCCGCTTGCGTGATTGCAATTTGCACTCTAGATACAGGTGTTGCTAGCAAGTATGCCATCGCTCCTTTATCGACATGACGAGCAATTAAATACGTTGCAACTGTTACACAAAAAATTGTTAATATGATAATAAACAATAAACTATAATATTCGCCAGCTAAAAAATCCATTACGTTTTGAATCGGACTTTCCATGCCAACAATTTTTTTCACACTATCAGGCATAGCACCTATTAATTCATTTAACCCTTTCGCTGATACCATTGAAGGGAAGATCCAAATTATCAACCATAAATATAAAGCTGCACCAGTTGCATAACTCAAAATACTTTTTTGTGTTTCTTTCAAACTAGCTAAAAACAATTGCTTATTCATGCTTTACCCCTTCTTCCTTATCGTAATAATGCATAAATAAATGTTCTAAATCCATTGCTCTCGTTTGAAGTGCCGTTACATTATAGTTTGAAAGTATTTGTAAAACAGTTTGATAGTTTCCTTGTACAATAATCGATACTTCTCTACTTTTCACCGCTTCAAATTGTAAATTACATTGTGTAAGAGATTCAATCTCTTCTTGCGACGATACGGTTACATCTATTACCTGTCGTCTCTTGCTTTGTAAATCATGAATATTTTCAACTGTTACAAGGCGACCATCTTTAATTATAGCCACTCTGTCACAAGTTCTCTCAATCTCAGTAAAAATGTGCGATGACATAAGGATTGTTTTCCCTCTTTGCTTTTCTTCTAATATTAAATCTATAAACACTTGCTGCATAAGTGGATCGAGTCCTGAAGTCGGTTCATCTAAAATTAACACTTCCGGATCATGCATAAAAGCAGCAACAATTCCTACTTTTTGCTTCATTCCTTTAGACATTTTTCGAATCGGTGTTTTCACATCAAATTGTAGACGTTCTATTAATTCATCTCGTCTTTTCGTATCCTTTAACCCGCGCATTCCTTGCATTAACTTTAAAAAATCTAATCCGTTCATTCCTTCAATAAAAGAAATTTCACCCGGCAGATAACCAACTTTCCTTTGGATTTTCGCCGCTTCATTCCAACAATCTAATCCAAAAATTGTCGCTTTACCAGCTGTCGGTTTTATAAATCCCATTAAATTACGAATTGTTGTGGATTTCCCAGCACCATTTGGTCCTAAGTAACCGAATACTTCCCCTTCTTTTACATCAAATGTAATATGAAACAAACCTTTTCCATTTGAAAACTGTTTTGTGACATTTTGAACTGAAATCATAATTCCACCTCATTTTTTGAAATATTTACTATATGATATTTCAAAATTATTGTACTCCTCATCTTTCATATTCGCAACAACTTTTTGAAATATTTATATGTCCATATTTCAAAAATATTGTTTTCCATTATTTTTTCTTGTATATTTTAATTGAGGTGATTGCATTGAACGGCTTTGAAAGAGTGAAAGAAAAGAAAAAACGCGCTATTAAAGAGGCGGCCTTCTTATTATTTTCAGAACGTGGATTTAATGAAGTGAAAATAGAACATATTGCAAAAGAAGCAAATGTTTCTCAAGTTACCATTTATAATCATTTTGGAAGTAAAGATGCGTTATTTAGAGAGCTTATACAAGACTTTATCATATCTGAATTTCAATATAATAAAGATCTTGCAGAGGAAAAATTACCTTTTCATGAAATGATGCAAAAAATGATTGTAAGAAAAATGAATACTGGTGGGTTATTTCAGCCGGATATGTTACTACAAATGATGCAAAGAGATGAAGAGCTCCGAAAGTTTATTTATAGTTATCAAAACGAAAAAATCCTGCCTTGGTATTTAGAAATACTAGAACAAGCACAGCAAAAAAATGAAATTAACCCTCACCTTACTAAAGAAATGATGTTACTATACATTCAAATGTTCACTAAACTAGGTGATGATTTCGGGGCACAGCTTCTTGAAGGAGATCGTGAAAAACATATACAAGATATCGTTACGATGTTCTTTTATGGACTCTCCGTCCCAGAAAAATAATTTTTTTCTAAAGAACAAATAAAATCACCAAAAGGCCCTTTGGATATTTAGATCTCAAGGGCTTTTTGGTGTTAAAAAAATTATTAATACTAACTTTATCTTAAAGCAGTTAAATGCTGCTTTATAGATAATACCTTATTATAAATTAACTCTTTTAGCATAACAGGCTGAATTGAGATAATTGTTTCACCGAAATTCAGAAAATAACTTGAAATAAACTCAACTTCTTGCTTGTTAAAATAGCCTGTTATACTATAATTTTCATTTTCTTTTTGTATCCTCATGGAAGGATAACTCTCTTTATCAAAAATGTCTTTTCCTTTTTGATTAACAATGACACGAAAATCAATTGCATCCGGCTTTCTGTGAAAAGTAGTAAGATAGCTTAATAATTCTTCAAGATTTTTTGGATTCGTATTGCTTGTTTCCACAATAGAAAGAATTTTATCACATCTAATTATTTGAACATTATTTGTCTCAAAATTAAAGATTTTAGCATACCACTGGCCAAATTTAGATTCTATTCGAATAAATTGGGCGACCAATACTTTTTCCTCATCTTTTTTTAAATATGTTAAATGATAAACTCGCTCAGCAAAAATCCCCTGTAAAATTTCTTTTAAGAACGGACTAAAATTACTATGATTTGTTACTTCAAAAGAAAGCGTTCGTTCCATGATTGAAATATTTTTACTCACATTATCAGGTAATACATGTTTAAATTTATTTTCAAGCGCAATACTTTCTACATTAAATGGTTTTGTCTTGTATCCATTTAGTGTAAGAATCGAAAAGTATAACGCATACATTTCATCCACACTAAAATAAATTGGCGATAACACACTATTTTCTATAATTTTATAACTTCCATTTATACCCAGTTCAGAATATATTGGTACACCTATTTCTTCCAATGATTGAATATCTCGCAACGCGGTACTTTTAGAAATATCATATCTAGCCATTAAATCTTTTAAATTAAAATATCTTTTATTATTTAAGAAAATAAGCATATCATTTATTCGTTTCGTTTTTTTCATATTTCCCTCCCAAAAGGTGTCATGTATTGAAACCTTTTTAGTCTATATTATAATTATTAACTAATAAAGGAGTTATATATTTATGACATTAGAAATAGCTATTTTTCTTTCAATGAATGGGCAAGCAAAGGAGGCAATTAATTTTTACACACGTAATTTAGAAGCCAAGAATTTAATGATTGTGACGTATGAAGAACTGGCCAAAAGAGATAGTTCTTTTATAATCACAAGTGAAAATAAAGATCATATTGCTCACTCTATTTTACAAATTGGGAATACAAAGCTAATGATAGCAGAAGATACAATGAAGCCTAATGAGCGTTATAACGTTGGAAATAACATGTCACTTTGCATTCAAAGCGCTAATTTAGAAGAAATACAAAGGTTTTATAATAATTTAATTTCCGATAAGCATGTGAAGATAATCTCTCCGTTAGAAAAAAATATATTTAGTGAAGCATATGGTATTATTGAAGATCCTTACGGCATACAAATCCAGTTAATGTATGACAAACGATTAAACTAAATAATTAGCCCTATTCACATATTCCTAATAAAAAAAGACACGAAATTCGTGTCTTTTTTTATTTTACAGTGATGACTCTACCCGTTTCACTACTTTCAATTGCTAATTGAATAAGTCGAATAATCTCTAAGCCTTCTTGTGCTGTTACAGGTGATTTCTCACCATTTACAATACTATCTCTTACACCTTTATAATACATGTCATAACAGCCAACTTCTGTTGGAATACGCTCTAGCTTTTCTTCCGTATGTAAAGTAGCAAAATTCTCTTCAGCATCTACTCCATAACCGTTATCGCCTGGCTTCATTCCATTTTTTAATTGTTCTTCCTGTGAATCCATACCGTATTTCACGATAGAACCTTTATCTCCATGCAGTGTAAAGTGTGGACCTGCTAGCTTTACGTAACTGCTACTATGTAAAGTGACACGTTTCACACCGTAGTGAAGTATAACATGGAAGTAGTCATCTATTTCTGCACCTGGTCGTTGTTTGATTACATCTGCACTTATTGCATCTGGTTTCCCAAATAATGATAATGCTTGATCAATTAAATGCGAGCCTAAATCATATAATATTCCTGATCCTGGTAAGTTTTTTTCTCTCCAGCGATCACGTACATTCGGGCGGAAACGATCGAAATGCGCTTCATATGCGTATAGATTACCTATTCTATTTTCTGCTAACAATTTTTTTATCGTTAAGAAATCATTATCAAAACGACGATTATGATATACACTTAATACCACATTATGTTGCTCTGCTAATGAAATAAGCTCTTCCCCTTCTTCAATTGAAACAACGAATGGCTTTTCCACAACTACATGCTTACCATGTAAAATCGCTTCTTTTACATATGGAAAATGAGTTGTATTCGGTGAAGTAATGACCACTAAGTCAATATCAGCACGATTTACTAATTCCTCAATTGTGCCAACAACTTCAGCATTTGGTAATGCTTGTTTCACGAGTTCTTCTTTTGATGATAAAATAGCACGAATATCATATTCTTCTATCGTTTGTAATAATGGAATGTGAAATGTTGTACTAGAAAATCCAAATCCTACAATCCCTACACCTATTTTTTTCATGTTGCCCCTCCATTTATCCAGCTTTAACGGACAGTAAGACCCCTACCTCAAAATTCAGCGAAAGTAAAGAAGTTAGTTACGGAATCAACTGCTCGTAAAAGTCCGATTGATTAAAGTTTCACTTTATGAGAACGATTTCATTCAGTTATTATAACAAGATTATTATTATTTACATAATAATTTGCCTAGAAAAAAGCATCTTGCCATTATTCATAGCAAGATGCTTTTTTATTCCGGTCGTTTTTTTGTCCACGTTTCAATAACTTCACCTGTATCGTTAACATCTAGCACTAAACTACCGTTACTATACCGGTCTTTATTTCGATACGCTTTCGGATCAATTTCTTCTACAATGTGTTTCTCAGTCTTCATATATACTAGTTCATCATCTCGAACAATTTCAATACCGACAATACGGTATGGATTACGTTTTAACTCTTTAAAAATAACAAGGCCTCGCTTCGCTCTCGTTGATTTCTCAATTTCTGATGCTTTTAGACGTTTTATAGCACCTCGCTGCGTTACGAGAATAAGTTGATCTTTGTCACCATTTAACGGTTTACCAGAAGCGACATAATCATCTTCTTTTAAATTAATGGCTTTCACACCAGCGGCCCTTACACCAACTGGACTTACTTCATCTTCATGGAAAATAAGTGCATATGCACCATAGGTTGCAAGAACAATATCACTCGTTCCATCTGTTGCAAATATATCTACAACATAATCATCTTTTTTCAAATTCACAGCGACGAACGCTCTTGAATAACGCTGAACTTTATATTGGTTTAATTCTGTTTTCTTAATCATACCATTTCGTGTAACAAATACGATAAATCGTTTTTCTTCTTCAAAATTCGGTACGACGGTCGCCCAAATAATCATTTCATCCCGCTCGAGTGAAACGAGATTCGCAACGTGTTGACCTAAATCTTTCCAACGAATTTCTGGCATTTCATATACTGGCAGATATATATAGTTTCCTTTATTCGTAAATAAGAGGACTGTCTCTGTCGTATTCGTATCGAATCGCTCCAGTAAGATGTCACCCTCTTTCATACCGAAGTCTTTTCCGTTCGATGCATTATGCGAACGCCAACCTGTTCGTTTCACATATCCTTCTTTCGTTACAGTAACGATGACATCTTCCTGCGGAATCATAACTTCCACATCGATTTTAATTTCCTCAATTTGTTCTTCAATAATAGCACGGCGATCATCACTATATGTTTTCTTTACTCTCTTCAAATCTGTTTTAATAACTTGAAGAAGTCTTTTTTCACTTTGTAAAATTGACTGTAACTCTATAATCTTCTTATTAAGCTCGTCTGCTTCTTGTTCTAGCGCCGTAATATCTGTATTCGTTAAACGATATAGTTGCAGCGAAACAATTGCTTCTGATTGCGCTTCTGTAAATCCAAATTTCGTACTTAAATTATCTTTTGCATTACGTTTATCTTTAGAAGCACGGATTGTTTCAATCACTTCATCTAAAATCGATAATGCTTTCTTTAAACCTTCTACAATATGTTGACGGTTTTCTGCTTTTCTTAATTCATATTGTGAGCGTCTCGTAACAACTTCTTTTTGATGCCCAATATATGCATCCAAAATCTTAGGTAATGTCATAAGTGTCGGACGACGATTATTTATCGCTACCATATTAAAGTTATATGGAATTTGTAAATCTGTATTCTTATATAAATAATTTAAAATACCTTCAGCATTTACTTCTTTTTTTAACTCTACAACGATGCGAAGACCTGTACGATCTGTCTCATCACGTACTTCAGCAATTCCATCTAGTTTTTTATCTAGACGTAATTCATCCATTTTTTTAACAAGGTTCGCTTTATTTACTTCATACGGAATTTCTGTAATAACGATTTGTTGCTTCCCACCACGGATCGTTTCAACTTCAGCTTTTCCACGAATAATAATTTTACCTTTTCCTGTTTCATACGCTTTTTTGATACCATCAATCCCTTGAATAATACCACCTGTCGGGAAATCTGGTCCTTTCATAACTGTTAATAAATCATCAACAGTACTATTTGGCTTATCAATACGCATCATCGTCGCATCAATTACTTCCCCAAGGTGATGCGGAGGAATTTCTGTTGCATAACCAGCTGAAATTCCTGTCGATCCGTTCACTAGTAAGTTCGGGAACATCGCTGGAAGTACAACAGGTTCTTCACTCGTATCATCGAAGTTTGACACGAATTCTACTGTTTCTTTATCAAGATCACGCAACAACTCAGATGCGATTGGTGATAAACGTGCTTCTGTATAACGCATTGCCGCTGCTGGATCGCCATCCACACTACCATTATTACCATGCATTTCAACTAAAACATTACGTACTTTCCAAGTTTGACTTAAACGTACCATTGCCTCATATACAGAGGAATCACCGTGTGGATGGTAGTTACCGATAACATTACCAACTGTTTTAGCTGATTTACGAAATGCTTTATCATGTACATTTCCTTCTACATACATAGAATATAAAATACGTCTTTGTACCGGTTTTAAACCGTCACGCGCATCTGGAAGCGCGCGATCTTGAATAATATATTTACTATAACGTGCAAAGCGGTCACCTAACACGTCTTCAAGCGGGAGGTCATGAAACTTCTCTGCCTGCATGTTATTCCACCTCCGTCTCCATAATCATTTCATTTTCTAAAATGTTTCCTTCTTCTTGCATACCAAATTGTACATTTCGTTCGATCCATTTACGGCGAGGTTCTACTTTATCACCCATCAATGTAGTAACTCGGCGCTCCGCTCTTGATGCATCATCAATTTTCACACGAATCAACGTACGTGTTTCAGGGTTCATCGTCGTTTCCCATAATTGATCGGCATTCATTTCGCCAAGTCCTTTATAGCGCTGTAGCATGTAGCCTTTACCGACCTTTTTTGTTACACCATCTAATTCTTCATCCGACCATGCATACTCAATCACTTCACTCTTACCTTTTCCTTTACTTACTTTGTATAAAGGAGGAAGTGCAATAAATACTTTGCCAGCTTCGATAAGTGGTTTCATATATCTGTAGAAGAACGTTAGTAACAACACTTGAATGTGCGCACCATCTGTATCAGCATCGGTCATAATTACAATTTTATCGTAGTTAATATCTTCAACAGCGAATTCATTCCCTACACCACCGCCAATAGCGTAAATGATTGTATTAATTTCTTCATTTTTAAAGATATCAGCAAGTTTTGCTTTTTCTGTATTGATTACTTTACCACGTAACGGTAATACCGCTTGGAAACGTCGGTCTCGACCTTGTTTCGCAGAACCACCCGCAGAGTCACCCTCTACTAGGTACAGTTCATTTTTTTGCGGGTTACGTGATTGTGCTGGTGTTAACTTACCACTTAATGTACCTTCTGATTTCTTTTTCTTTTTACCAGTACGCGCTTCTTCTCTCGCTTTACGAGCAGCCTCACGTGCCTGCGCTGCTTTAACTGCCTTTCTCACAAGAAGTGTAGCAACATCCGGGTTTTCTTCTAAAAAGTAAGCTAAATGCTCAGATACAATGGCATCAATTGAAGAACGAGCTTCACTTGTACCAAGTTTCCCTTTCGTTTGCCCTTCAAACTGAAGTACTTCTTCTGGTACACGTACAGAAACGATAGCCGCTACACCTTCACGAATATCTGTACCTTCTAAGTTTTTATCTTTTTCTTTTAATAACGATACTTTACGAGCATACTCATTGAACACACGTGTCATTGCTGTCTTAAACCCAGCTTCGTGTGTTCCACCATCTTTTGTACGTACATTATTTACAAACGAAAGAATATTTTCTGAGTAGCCATCGTTAAATTGAAATGCTAGCTCTGCCTCAATTCCATTTTGTTCACCAGTAAAATATACAACCGGATGGATTGAATCTTTTTCTTCATTTAAGTATGAAACGAAAGCTTCGATTCCTGTTTCATAATGAAAGACATCTTCTAAATCATTTCGCTCATCTTTTATTGAGATTTTCATCCCTTTTAATAAGAATGCAGATTCACGTAATCTTTCACATAATGTTTCGTAATTGTAATTTGTTGTGCTGAAAATCGTTGTATCTGGTTTAAAATGTATTGTCGTACCAGACTCTTTCGTCTTCCCGATCTTCTCCAGTGTCGTTGCAGGAATACCACCATTTTCAAAGCGTTGTTCATAAATATTTCCGTCACGTTTAATCGTCACTACTAACCATTCTGACAAGGCATTTACAACTGATGCCCCAACACCGTGTAAACCACCACTTGTTTTATAACCACCTTGACCAAACTTACCACCGGCATGAAGTACAGTTAAAATGACTTCAGGTGTAGGTTTCCCAAGTTTATGCATTCCCGTAGGCATTCCTCGCCCTTTATCAATAACACTAATACTATTATCTTTATGTATTACGACAGAAATTTCGTCGCCAAATCCCGCTAACGCTTCATCAACGGAGTTATCTACTATTTCATATACTAAATGATGCAATCCACGGCTATCCGTACTCCCGATATACATACCCGGGCGTTTTCGAACGGCTTCAAGTCCTTCTAGCACTTGAATTGCATCTTCATTATATTGGAACTGATGCTTCGCCAAACTCCTTGCCCCTTTCCTAATCAAATCAGAACATATGTTTCTATTATAGAATAACGCCTCGACTATAGTTTTGGCAAGTTATCTTATCTCTTTTATATACCATTTTCAATAGAAAAATCCTTGTTTTTTCACAAGGATTCCTCTAGGCTACTATTTCAGAAAAATAATCGTTTGTCAACGAGAAATGGATATGTATGCCAAGATTACACATTCCAAACCTTTATCATGATCCAAATGATCAATATCCAAAATGGGATAACGAGTAACAATCCCCAAAAACAGCCTTTAAAAAATCTCATGATGAACACCTCGTTCATCGGCCCTACTTATTTATAAAGAGGGCTGAATCAATCTTTCTCTCTTTAAAACCTATACTACTTTGTCATCGCATGTTCTACTTTAATACAACGATCCATTATTACAGTATAGCCTTTTTCTTTTAAAAGTTTATATGTGTCTTCATCTTGTACTCCTAATTGTGCCCAAAAAACATCTGCATCAATCTCTACAAACTCTTTCGCAACATCCATTAAAAATTCTGAACGGCGGAATACATTTACAATATCAACATGTTCCTTAATATCCTTTAGTGAAGAAACCGCTTTTTCTCCAAGCACCTCATCTACTGTTGGGTTTACTGGAATAATGCGATACCCAGCATCTTGCATTGCTTTTGAAACCATATACGATGTACGTTCTGGCTTATCCGATAATCCAACAACTGCAATCGTTTTGCTTTTCTTTAATACTTCACCAATTTCCGTACGAGTTGGGTTTTCAATTGTCATAATTTATCCCTCCTATTCCTTTAGTATAGCCGATAAAGAAAGTCTCTTTCAATATGAAAGAGACTTTCTTTTATTTCAATTATTGATTCTTTGTAGCTGAATTATCTGCTAAAGTAGCTGTTTTCGTCATTTTTTGACCGTTACGATAGAATGTAACTTCTACTTTCTCGCCTACTTTTTTCTTTTCATATAAATATTTACGGAATTGAAGTGAATTTTCTACTTTTTGATCATCTAATGATACTACAATATCATATTGCTCTAAACCAGCTTTTTCTGCAGGTGATATTGGGTAAATTTTACCTAATACAACGCCGTTTGTTACTTCTTTCGGTACTTTCAATTGATTTACTGCATAAGCTTGCACATCTTCTAATGAAACGACACCTACTCCAAGAGCTGGACGTTTCACCACTCCGTCTTTTTCAAGTGATTCAATAACTGGCTTTGCAATATTAATTGGAATAGCAAATCCAATTCCTTCAACTTCTTGTTGTGCAATTTTACTTGAATTAATCCCAATTATTTCACCATTTTGGTTAAACAACGCACCACCACTATTACCTGGGTTAATTGCTGCATCTGTTTGAATAACTTGAGCATTCCAATCTGCACGCTTATCGCCATCGATATCTACTGGAATTTCACGTTCTTTGCTACTAATAATACCTTCCGTTACACTTCCATCAAAACCTAGTGGGTTACCGATTGCAATCGCTTTTTCACCCGCACGAAGTTTACTTGAATCACCTAAAGTGGCAACTTTATTTACATTAGATCCATCAATTTCTACAACCGCTAAATCTAACCAAGGGTCTTTCCCTACAAGCTTTGCTTCTACCTTTTTACCATCACTTAGTTTTACAGCAAGTTTATTTGCTCCATCTACTACATGGTTGTTCGTTACAATATACGCTTTATTTCCTGCTTTTTTATAAATAACACCTGATCCTGAGCCAGCTTGTTGCTCTTGGCCTGTCGGTTGCATTGCAAATGGATCAACGCTTTGTTGCATATTAATCACACCTACAACAACATCTTTCGCGCCTTCAATCATACCAGGTAAATCAGTTTCATTTTTTGCTTTATTGACCACAGGAACTACAGTACCTTCAACTTTTGAATCCGAACTGAATGATGATACAACCGCTCCATTATTTTGAGCCCATGGCATATATGGTGCCGCAAAACTAATTGTGACAGCCCCGACTACTGCCCCGACTAAACCTGTGAAAAAATATCCTTTTTTACTACCTGTTTTTTTCATTTCTCTCGTTTCACTATGCTCTTCATTCAAATTCGGTCCGTCGTAATATCCCACGTTTTATTTCCCCTCTCTGGTGAATTCGTACTTTCAGTATAGTCACAGTTTGTGTCCTTCTTGTGAACTCATCGTGAAATCCAATTAAAAAAATACGCCTATCTATCATTGTAGACAAGAAAAGTATTTTTTGTACATTCCACCTACAAAAGAGAGCATAAATTTGCTATATCCCAAAGCCAAAGCGCATAGTAAATTAAAGGTTATTCTTCAAATTTATAACCAACTCGAATAACAGTACCGATATGCTTCGCTTTATCTCCTAGCTTATTTCGTAGTTTTTTAATATGAGTATCAACCGTTCGGTCATCACCGTAGTAATCATATCCCCATAACTGATCTAATAAATGTTGACGTGACAACACAATTCCTTTGTTCTCCATTAAATAAACAAGAAGTTCAAATTCTTTATGTGTCAATATAATTTCTTCTCCATCTACTAAAACGGTTCTAGATAGACGATTCACTTCTATTCCAGCTAAAGACATAGCATTTTCTTCCGCTACTCCTACCACACCATCCGCACGTTTCAATAACGTCTTCGCGCGAGCTACTAACACTTTCGGGCTGAAAGGTTTCGTTACATACTCATCTGCACCTAATTCGAACCCTAGTAATGTATCATCCTCATCCGAACGGGCTGTCAACATAATGATTGGTACTGCTGATTCTTTTCTAATTCTTCTACAAACAGACCATCCATCTATTTCTGGTAACATTATATCTAACATAATTAAATCAATTTCATGCTCTGCAAATAATTCTAACGCTATTTTTCCGTCTTCTGCTTCGATTACTTCAAAGCCTTCATTACGAAAATAATCACTAACGATTTCACGTAATCTTCTTTCATCTTCAACAAGTAATACTGTTTTATTCATATCATCTATCCCGCCTTTTTACTCTTTCAATCGAATAATACGTTGATTGGAGCTTCCGCGAAATGGAAGTGTTAAATCTTTTTTCTCGATTTCAAATCTTCCATCGACTAAAACATCCCCATAATGTAACAACTCTATCATATCATTATTTTGAGAACTCTGTATCTCTTCTAACGTATAACCTGTATACATCCAAAGATTTTTTTTCAAGCCTTTCACAGCTTTTGCTACTTTTTTCACTTCAGCAGCTTGAAAAAATGGATCTCCACCTGAAAATGTTACATCAGTTAATGTATTACTTGCAATCTCTTTCATAATTTCTTCTACTGTCATTTCAGTTCCATTACAAATATTCCACGATTTCGGATTATGGCAACCGAAACAACGATGCGGACAGCCCGCAAAAAACACGACTGTCCGCAATCCTTCCCCATCTACTACACTATCATGAATGATGTTCATCACTTTCATTTATGCTTCACCCGATCCATCTCTTCACTACGTTTCGCACTATTCCACTTCGACATATCTCCTACAAGATAACCTGTTATACGTCGAATTCTTTCTATATTGGCCTCATCTTCATTTCCGCAGCTTGGACATTCATTACCAATAACTCCGTGATAACTGCAGCACTTACAACGATCAACAGGATGATTAATTGAACCGTATCCAACGCCATGTTCTGCCATCGCTTGTATAATTTGTTTTAAGGCCTGTTTGTTATGCATAGCTGCTCCGTCTAGTTCAATGTACGTAATATGTCCCCCGTTACATAGGGCATGGAAAGGTCCTTCTAAACGAATTTTATTTATCGCTTGAATGTTATAATAAACTGGAATATGGAATGAATTCGTATAATAATTATGGTTCGTTATACCGCTAATTACACCAAATTCTTCCCTATCTTTTTTCACAAACTTCCCTGATAACCCTTCTGCAGGAGTTGCAATTACTGAGAAATTCAGTTCATGTTCTTCCGTCGCTTTATCCATTTTATCTCTCATAAAGGAAATGATTTCATACCCGAGTTTCCATGATTCTTCATCTTCTCCATGATGCTTTCCTGTTAAAGCTACTAAGCACTCCGCAAGACCGATAAAACCAAGACTTAACGTCCCTTGCTTTAAAATGGATGCTACAGAATCTTCAGGCTGTAACTTTTCTCCACCGCGCCATACACCTTGTGAATATAAAAATCGAAAATCTCTTGCTCGCTTCGTACATTGATACTCAAATCGTTCTAATAATTGCTTAATTCCTAAATCTAAGTAATAGTTTAACGCTTCAAAAAACGCTTCTTTTGAACCACTAATTAACGCTAATTTCACTAAGTTAATAGACGTAAATGATAAATTCCCTCTTCCAATCGCCGTTTCTTCTCCATGTATGTTAGACATAACACGGGTACGACATCCCATGTAACATACTTCACTTTCCGGTCGTCCGTCATAATGCACTGCATTAAATGGCGCATCTAAAAATGAAAAGTTAGGGAATAATCGTTCAGCCGTTGTCTGTAACGCTAATTCAAATAAATCATAGTTCGGATCACATTCTTCAAAGTTCACACCTTTTTTCATTTTAAAAATTTGAATTGGAAAAATTGGTGTTTCTCCTTTACCAAGACCAGCTTGTGTCGCTTTTAACAGCTGTCTAACTAATAACCGTCCCTCTTTTGATGTGTCTGTTCCATAATTAATAGAAATAAACGGTACTTGTCCCCCGCCCCTACTATGCATACTATTTGAATTATGAACGAAAGCTTCACACGCCTGATACGTATCATTTTCTGTTTCTTTCCATGCAAATTCTTCTATTTGTTCTTTCGTAAGCGGATATGACTCTAATCGTTTCTTATGTCTCGCTACTGTTTTTCTCACATATGGAGCTAAATCAATATCAAAGAGTGCAAATGATTGACCACCGTGCTGCATATTTTGATTCGCCTGAAAAATAATAGACGAAAGAGCCAATGCACTTTTAATGTCCTGCGGTTGTCTCATATGCCCATGCCCGGTATGAAAACCGTTCGCAAGCATTTGCGCTAACGGAATTTGCGAACAAGTCGTCGTTCCTGTCGCATAAAAATCTAAGTCATGTGGATATAATATATTTTGATTTATTGCTTTTTTCACTTGATCTGACAATAAATTTTCAACCGCATAATATTTTGCACTCTCTGATGCGAACGTTCCCATTACTCCCATCGGAGAGCGGCCATCTACATTTGCATTTTCTTGCATTAAATCTTGCTCACTACCGTGGACAATCGTCTCAAACACTCTCATTAATTCTTCTCCACGTACATTTCGTTGTAACATTTATAACCCTCCACCAATATGTTGTTGTCTTTTGATTAAAATGTTACTACATATAGTCTTAGTGTTTCTGTGAGAAATGTAACATTCCTGTGAAATTTTTTTCACGAAATAATGAATTTTTCATTTACAAAAAAGAAATGTGCTCTTTACAAATGTATGGTACAATATACGGGAAAAACTCTTTTTACCCTTTATCAACACATTTGAATAAAGGAGACTGAACTTATGGTTATTACATATCTTTTATTTATCGTTGCCTACTTACTTGGCTCGATTCCATTCGCACTAGTCGTTGGAAAAATCGGCTACGGAATCGATATTCGTGAGCACGGAAGCGGTAATCTAGGCGGAACAAATACATTCCGCACACTAGGGAAAAAAGCAGGTTTTATCGTTACAATTGCTGACATTTTAAAAGGTACATTAGCAACAAGTCTACCGATTATTTTCGGATTAGATGTTCACCCACTATGGTTCGGATTAGCAGCTGTTCTTGGACATGTGTATCCGATTTTCGCGAAATTCCGTGGTGGTAAAGCTGTTGCAACTTCTGCTGGCGTGCTATTATGCTACTCTCCAGTTGTTTTTGCAATATTAGCTGTTGTCTTTTTCAGCCTTTTATTTACAACAAGATACGTATCACTTTCTTCTATGGTAACAGCCGTCGTTGCTGTTATTGCATCCATTGTTAGCGGGGATAAAATCTTCATTATTGCGATGTGTTTATTAGCAGGTATGGTTATTTATAAACACCGTGCAAATATCGGACGAATTATAAATAAAACTGAACCGAAAGCAAACTTTTCAAAAAAGCAAAAATAAGATCGTAACCCACATAACGCAAAAAGAAAACGTGAAGCATATTAATAGCGTCTTTTTGCGTTATTTTTTATACTAAAGAAAAAGCAACATAATTTGGAGGAACTATACATGAATCTTTCCGTAACAAAAGAAGCAGCACAATGGTATAAAAACGAATTAAACTTACAATCGGGTGAAACACTACGCCTTTTCGTACAATACGGCGGTTGCAGTACTGTGCAAAAAGGACTTTCTTTAGGTATTCGTAAAGATGATCCTGCACATCCTGCTGTTCAAACTCAAGAAGAAGGTATTAACTTCTTTATTGAAGGCGATGATGAGTGGTTCTTCGATGGACATAATTTAGCTGTTACATTTAACGACGGTGATGATTTCCCGCAATTTAATTATGAAAAATAAAAAAGCGTGGCTTCTGCCACGCTTTTTTATTTTTTCTTAATTTCCTCATATTTCGCATACCACTCAGGATATAACTTTTTAAATGATACGGGCCTGAACCCTTCTTTTTTCGCGCAAATATTCGTCGTACTTGCAGTAATACAAAGTTCACCTTCACCGTTATATATTTCATAACCATATACAACGCGAAGCGGACTAACAGTATCAATCCACGTTTTCACAATTGCTTTTTCTCCGTAACGCATCGCTTTACGATATGAAATTTGCAAATCTAACACAGGAGAAATAATTCCCTCTTTCTCCATTTCAACATATGAAAATCCTAAATCTTGTATAAGTTTCGTGCGACCTAGTTCAAGCCACACCAAATAGTTTGAATGGTAAACAACACCCATTTGATCTGTTTCCGCATAACGGATTTCAACTTCATGTTCTGCTACAAACATATGTATTCGCCTTCTTTCACTTCTGCTACCTTGCATACATTTAATCATAATACAGTGACATCAAAAATAAAATAAAAACAATGAATCTTTTACTGAAAGGAGCAAGCATATGATTCAAATTGTAACTGTTCGTAGCGGTGATAGCGTATATAGCTTGGCATCAAAGTATGGATCAACACCTGACGAAATAGTAAAGGACAATGGATTAAATCCAGCTGAAACACTCGTCGTTGGTCAGGCACTAATCGTTAATACGAAAGGGAATAATTATTATGTACAGCCTGGCGATAGCCTATATCGAATCTCTCAAACATATAACGTACCTCTCGCTAGTTTAGCTAAGGTTAATAACTTATCTTTAAAATCCATTCTCCATGTTGGACAGCAATTATATATACCAAAAGGGACAAAACGCGCAGTAGAATCCATCGCTTATTTACAACCTTCAACAATACCAATAAAAGAAAGTTTGGTTAATGCTACACGTGCCATTAATCCATTTTTAACATATCTGGCTTACTTCAGTTTCGAGGCAAAAAGAGATGGTACGTTAAAAGAACCAACTGAAACAGCTAAAATCGCTAATATTGCAACGCAAGGCAAAACCATCCCGATGCTCGTTATTACAAATATTGAAAATGGAAATTTCAGTGCCGATCTGACATCAGTTATTTTACGCGATGCATCGATTCAAAACAAATTTATTACTAACATTTTACAAACAGCTGAGAAGTACGGTATGCGAGACATTCATTTTGATTTTGAGAGTGTAGCACCTGAAGATCGCGAAGCGTATAATCGTTTTTTACGAAATGTAAAAACACGCTTACCTAACGGATACACATTGAGTACAACGCTTGTACCGAAAACAAGTTCAAATCAAAAGGGAAAATTTTTCGAAGCTCACGATTATAAAGCACAAGGGCAAATTGTTGATTTCGTCGTCATTATGACATATGACTGGGGATGGCAAGGCGGGCCACCGATGGCTATTTCTCCTATCGGTCCTGTAAAAGAAGTACTTCAATATGCAAAATCTCAAATGCCTCCCCAAAAAATTATGATGGGGCAAAACTTATACGGATTCGATTGGAAACTTCCGTTCAAACAAGGCAATCCGCCTGCAAAAGCAATTAGCTCTGTCGCAGCTGTCGCACTAGCTCGTAAATACAATGTCCCCATCCGCTATGATTTCACTGCTCAAGCTCCTCATTTTAATTATTTTGATGAAAATGGTGTTCAACACGAAGTTTGGTTTGAAGATTCACGGTCTGTTCAAAGCAAATTCAACTTAATGAAAGAACAAGGTATAGGCGGTATTAGTTACTGGAAGATTGGCTTACCATTCCCGCAAAATTGGCGTTTACTCGTTGAAAATTTTACGATTACGAAAAAGGGCTGACATAAGTCAGCCCTTTTTGACTATTAAAAATCCGTCACAAAAAGAAGAATGACAACATTCTCCCTTTTTTAACCGTTATCAACAATCGGTTGTTTGCCTGTTTGGTCTTGCATTTGCTTTCCTTTATTGCCACCAGCTTTTTTTGATTGTGTTCCAATATGATTCGGTGCAAAGTCTTTTGAATTCTTTTTCGGATTACCCATTACTATCGCCTCCTTAACACTAGTATCGTACTAGTGTTAAGAATTATTCAGCTTGCTTAAAAAGTTGCATTTCATAACGTTTTTCAATACGCTCTTCAATGCGATCGATTGCATCACGATCACTTAATAATTGTTGTTTATTTTCTTTCACAAGTTCGTCAAATGATTTACGGCGACTTCTTCTCATGCTGTTCACCCTCTCTCCTTCGCATTCTTACTATACATAGTATGAGCAAATGAAAAACTCTTTAATCAGATTTGTAAGAAAATTTTATGTTTTAGTACTCCTAAAAAAACTCCGTGTACAACTTCTTGTACACGGAGTTTTTTATACCATTATATTTAAATATTCTTTTAGTTTTTCATCTGCATTCATTTCACTTTGTTTATACTCACTTAGCGCTTGCAGTACGAAATCATACTGTCCTAAAATATAACTTTCTAATTTCAGGACATCCTCTAAGCTATTAAGCATAATTCTCGTATTACCAACTTCACTTTTTAACGCCGGTTCACAATTTAAACTCGTACATATTTCTTTCACATCATCTTCTAATATCTCTGTTAATACGTATTTCTTTCGTCCTTTTACTTTTATTCTCATAACTGGATAAAAAGCTTTTATATCTAAATAACTTCCTACATTCATGCAACGAACCCATTCGATATCACGTTTATTGCGTACAAGTATCTTTTTTACCGCCTCATATACTGCTGTTTCATCAAGTACTTCCGTATTCGATTTTCTTTTTTCCCCTGCTTCAATAGATGCACATTTTTGATAAACAGCTGCACAAGTAATACAATCATCAAATGCATTATGAGAACTTAAACGAATTCCAAGCATTCGCTTTAACGTTTCAAGTTTATGATTAGGCGCGTGCTTCATATATTTCTTTGCTAAAAACACAGTATCAATCACTTTATTTTGAGGTTCTGGTAAACCAAGCATACTTACATTACTTTTCAAAAAACGCATATCAAAAGATGCATTATGAGCGACAATTACATTTGTATGTAAAAATGCTAAAAATAAAGGTAATACTTCTTCAATCGTCGGTGCATCTGAAACACGATAATTTGTAATACCTGTTAAACTCGTTATTCGGTCCGGAATTGAACGCTCTGGATTCACATAGGAAACAAATTGATCTACTAGTTCATGATTACGATATTTCACTGCTGCGACTTGAATAATTTTATCATTATAAGGGTTAAATCCTGTTGTTTCAAAATCAATTACAACATAATCTAACGGTAAGGATATATTCCCCACTCCAAACACTCCTTTACCTCTAAACGTTTATATTTCTTTTATCATAACATGCTACTATCACTACGTGAAAAAGAAAAGGCAGAAATGGTAACTTTCCACCTCTACCTTTTCACCGTTATTTTAATTTAGCAATCCGTTTCTCCATCTCTTTTTGCGTCATCGGTCCAATAAACTTATCTTGAATGACACCTTTCGTATCTATAAAATACGAAGTTGGAATCGTAATTACTTTATACGCTGTTGTCACATCAATGTTCTTGTCCAATAAAATAGGAAAAGTAATTCCTTTTTCTTTCGCAAAATTGCTTACCTTTTCTACTCCCCCGCCCTTTTCTGAAGGCGTATAATTTATTGCTAAAATTTCTACGTTTTCTTTATGTTCTTTATAGAAAGCTTCCATATCAGGCATTTCTTGCTGGCAAGGTCCACACCACGTTGCCCAAAAGTTTAAAATTACTTTCTTTCCTTTTAAATCCGATAACTTTACATTCGTTCCATCTAACTTCGTTAATGCAAAGTTTGGTGCACTCTTCCCTATTTCAATACCATTACTTGCAATCATCTCTTTCATAGCAGCTTCACTTTTTTCTTGCTCCCCTTGTACCGCCTGGTCTTTTTTACCAAACTGTTCATAAGCTGCATATCCCGCTAAACAAAGTAACACTACAATAATCGTAAGCTTCCGCCACATTTTATATCACCCTAACGTATTTATCTTCTTATTAACCTAATTACCCAAATACTATATACCTTATTTTAGCTTATACGGACAAGCTTGGAAATATTCACAGTCAAAATAATTAGAATATTCTTATTTAAAGTGTGATTTTTTCCTTTTTATCATATAATTAGAAGAACAGATGACGTGTTGCTTATCTTCTTATGGACCCATTCACCTTTTTACTTTCTTATATAACCTTCAACAAAAGGGGGATTGTGTATGAATTCATTCGAAAAAACAACATTATATATTCTTAGTTTTCTTTTATACCCAGTGGGTATTATTACATGGATCATTTCACTCTTTAGTAAAGATCTTGAAAAAAAGAAAATAGGGCGTATTTGTCTCTACGTCTCTCTAGTCTCATTCGTCCTTTTCGTAATCCTTGGAATTGCCACTTTCCTTATGACCGCTACTTTTAACGTTGATCTGAATCATTCAGAATCTATCGAGTATCAAATAGATGACGCTGAATAAAGATAAGAGCAGTACTCTTATCTTTATTCACATCACTTGCAAAACGAATGACTATTTATTAATTTTTCAGGACTTCCACATGCAACAATACTTCCTTCTCTCATTATGACAACACGATCTGCTAGTATCGCTTTCTCTACATCATGTGTTGCCACAATTCGTGTTACTTCTCTTCCTAATCCTTCTATCATATTCCAAACAGTTTCTTGATTGCTCGAATCTAATCCCGCAGTTGGTTCATCTAAAATAATAAGATTCGGATTTGAAACAATGGCACGTAATAATGCAAGACGTTTCCTTTCTCCTCCCGAAAACTCTTCACCGCTTTTATGTAGTACAGTTTGAATCCCTTCCGATAAACCTCTAATTATCGGCTTCACATTTACAAGCTCAACATTTTTTTCTAACTGGTTTTCTAAACACTTTTCCTCGAAATACATATTCTCTTTTACTGTCGTCCGAAAGAAACGAGGTTCTTGCCACACTGTAGTCATACGAGCCTCATTACCATAATAAACAATGCTACCGTTAGATGGTTTATACAAACCTGTCATTAATTTTAAAAGCGTTGTTTTTCCTGCACCACTTTTTCCCACAATAATAACGAATTCACCAGGATTAATTTGCAAATCAATATTATGAATTCTGCATTTCTCTCCATCACTCTCCTGAAATGAAACATTTGTTACCGTCATCCCCATCGCCCTTTCTAGATTACTATCTGCTACTCGTTTATCTAAAAAGGAAAAAACTCTATTTGCCGAAGCGACTGCAACTTGTGTCTTCATTAATATATCACCCACGTAACGGACTGGAAAAAAGAGCATTTCAATTGTGGCTAACACTGCAACAATTGAACCGACTTCCATCCCCCCCTTCATTATTTTCTGTGTGCCTATAATGAGAACAACGATATACGCTCCTGTTTCAATCGCTGTTCCAACTACTCCAATGCAATGTTGCATCATCGTCTTCTTTACTTCTGTTTTATAAGATTGTGCCGTTACTCCCTTAAATAAGCGAATAGCCCATTTTTCTTTTTGCAAACTACGTAAATCTTGTGCTCCTTTTACAAACTGTGACACCATCTCTACAACACTTGATTGATTGTCTTGGGCATTGCTTGCAATATTCCTTACCCTTTTCCCCATCAAAATTGGAACCGTTGCACTTAAAAATAAAAACGGAGCTACCCACAATATGAACTTTATATCTATATGTTGTAGTGCTATGATTGCGCCAATAAATTGGGCAATAGCGTGTATATATTCTATTAATATAGATCCATATAATCTGACCCAGTTCGGAATATCAGACACAACTAACGTCTCTAACTCTCCTCCCTTAATCTTCTCACTCTCTTCAAACGGTAATGAGAAGAAATGACGCAATACATCTATACGCTTCTCTCGTAATATTCGCTGGCTAGCTTTTGAACTTACATAATCAAATGAAAGATTGTTCACCCACATCAACAAGCGGCTAACTGCAAACAAAGTAATGTAAAGATACGCCTCCTTGAACTCTCGTTGAATAAGGTTATCTACAATTAATCCCATGAATAGTGGACGAGATAAATTTAAAATAGCAGCAAAGCATCCACTACATACAGCTGCTATTACTAATAATATTTCTTTCTGTAACGGTAACAATATTCTTTTATATTCTTTCATGATGTTCCCTCCATTTTTATAGTAAAAAGAAAGGGATGAAACCAAATGGTTTCATCCCTTTCCATAAAATAAGGAAGCTAACAGTTGTTAGCTTCCTTATCGTTCATTTCAATTATTTAGTTCGACACTTTTGACTCTTCGATTTTCTCACGAAGAACCATTTGTAGGATACCACCGTGACGGTAGTAGTCAATTTCAACTTCACTATCGAAACGAGCTACTACTTCAAATTGTTTTTCGTTGCCATCTAAATCGGTTGCAACTACTTTTACTAAATCACGTGGTCTAACTGTTTTGTCGATTTGAATTTCAAATGACTCGTTACCAACAAGACCTAATGTTTCGGCGCTTTCGCCATCTTTAAATTGAAGTGGTAATACGCCCATTAATACTAAGTTACTACGGTGAATACGTTCGAAGCTTTCTGCGATTACTGCTTTAATACCTAATAAGTTAGTACCTTTCGCAGCCCAGTCACGAGAACTTCCCATACCGTAATCTTTACCAGCAACAACTAGAAGGCCTGTTCCATCTTCTTTATATTTCATAGCAGCATCATAGATTGATGTTACTTCACCAGTTGGCCAATATGTTGTATATCCGCCTTCTGTTCCTGGTGCGATTTGGTTTTTAATACGGATGTTCGCGAATGTACCACGCATCATAACTTCATGGTTACCACGACGAGAACCGTAAGAGTTAAAGTCAACTGGCTGTACACCGTTTTCTAATAAGTAGCGTCCAGCTGGTGTATGCTTACCAATTGAACCTGCTGGTGAAATGTGGTCTGTCGTTACAGAATCTCCAAATTTACCAACTATGCGTAAGCCTGATAATGTTTCAACTTCACCTGGTTCTTTAGATAATCCTTCAAAGAACGGTGGGTTTTGAATATAAGTTGAATCATTATCCCAAGTATATAAAGCTTCGTTTGAAGTTTGGATTTCATTCCAACGCTCATTGCTGTTAAATACTTGTGCATATTCTTTCTTGAACAGTTCAGATGTAACAACACTTTGAACTACATCTTCAATTTCTTTAGCTGATGGCCAAATGTCGTTGAAGTAAACAGATTTGCCATTTGCATCTTTACCGATTTCATCATTTTTCAGGTCAATATCAACAGTACCTGCAAGTGCATATGCCACAACAAGTGGTGGTGATGCTAAGTAGTTTGCTTTTACAAGCGGGTGAATACGACCTTCAAAGTTACGGTTACCAGATAAAACAGATGTTACTAATAAATCGTTTGCTGCGATTGCTTCTTCTAATTCCTCTGCTAATGGACCAGAGTTACCGATACAAGTCGTACAGCCGTAACCAACTGTTTGGAAACCTAATTGATCTAAATATGTTGTTAAACCAGATTTATCTAAGTATTCAGTAACAACTTTAGACCCTGGTGCTAATGATGTTTTTACGTACTCAGGTACTACAAGTCCTTTTTCAATTGCTTTCTTCGCAACTAGACCTGCCCCAATTAATACGTATGGGTTTGATGTATTTGTACAGCTTGTAATTGCAGCGATTGCAATTGCACCTGTTTTCATCGTTACTTCTTTATCTTCTAATGTAACCTTCACTTCTTTATCGAACTCTTGCTCATTAAATCCAAGTCCTTGTGTTCCGACTGGTGCTAAAACAGCTTTGTGGAACGCATCTTTCATATCTGAAAGTGGAATTAAATCTTGTGGGCGTTTCGGTCCAGAAAGGTTAGATTCGATTGTATTTAAATCAATTTCAACAAGATCAGTGTAAATTGGATCTTTGCTGTCTGCTGTATAGAATAAACCGTTCGCTTTACAGTATTCTTCAACAATGCGAATTTGCTCTTCATCTCTACCTGTTAAACGTAAGTATTCTAATGAAATATCGTCAATTGGGAAGAATCCACAAGTTGCGCCGTATTCTGGTGCCATGTTTGAAATTGTTGCACGGTCAGCTAAAGGCATGCTCTTTAGTCCATTACCGAAGAACTCAACGAATTTACCAACTACACCTTTTTGACGTAATACTTGTGTTACTTTTAATGCAACGTCAGTTGCTGTAGTACCACTTGGAAGTGTACCAGTTAATTTCACACCGATTACTTCAGGTACTGGGAAGTATGAAGGCTGTCCAAGCATTCCTGCTTCTGCTTCAATACCACCAACGCCCCATCCAAGAACGCCAATACCGTTAATCATTGTTGTATGTGAGTCTGTTCCAACTAATGAATCTGGGTATGCAACTAAGTCACCTTCAGCATTTTTCACAGCATGAACAACTGGTGCTAAATATTCAAGGTTTACTTGGTGTACAATACCTGTAGCTGGTGGCACTGCGCGATAGTTATCAAATGATTTTTGTGCCCAGCTTAAAAATTTATAACGTTCTTCATTACGTTTAAACTCTAAGTCCATGTTGAATGCAAGCGCGTCTGCCGTACCCGCTCTATCAACCTGTACAGAGTGGTCAATTACAAGGTCTACAGTAATTTCCGGATTAATTTTATCAGGATCCCCGCCCATATCTGCCATTGCTTTACGAAGCGAAGCCAAATCTACAACGGCTGGAACACCAGTGAAATCTTGTAAAATTACACGAGATGGTTTAAATGGAACATCGATATCTTGCACATCTTTCGTTCCCCATTTCGCTAAATTTGTAACATGCTCTTCTGTGATTACACGTCCGTCTACTTGACGAAGTACTGATTCAAGTAAAACTTTCACGGAATATGGTAATTGAGATACGTTGCCAACCCCTGCATTTTCAAGCGCTTTCAAATCATAATAATGATACGTTTTTTCATCTACTTCAAAAGTTGCACGTGATTGAAATGGATTATGTTTGACCATTATGTTTCCCCCCTGTTAAACGTGACTAAGTTGTCTGAATATAAAATGTAGACAAACTTTTCAATACCTTACGATAATATCTTATTACAACTTTCTAAATAAGTAAATAATAAGAAACTTATAGATTATCATAAGTTTTCTTTATGTTTCTAAATTTGAATAGTGTTCATGCTCCTTATGAATACTATTACCATAAAGTAAAGTGCTCTATTAGCGCTTTACTTACAGTTCACGCATACTACGAACTGTACAACATTCAACTTACAAAAAAAGTTATAGAGGTGAAATAAAATGGGTAAAAGAAAAGCAAATCATACTATTTCAGGAATGAATGCTGCATCTGCACAAGGACAAGGAACTGGTTACAATGAAGAATTTGCAAACGAGCCTTTAAGTCCAGCAGAGCGACAAAATAATAAAAAACGTAAAAAGAACCAGTAACAAAAAATCCCAAAAGGTCCATTTTCCTTTTGGGATTTTTTCTAATGTTTATAACGTAGTAATTCCGAAACCGTTACAAATCGATAGCCTTGCTTTTTCAGCTCAGGTAAAATTTTTGCTAGCGCTGCTACTGTTTGACTACGATTATTTCCTCCATCATGTAACAATACGATATCTCCACTTTTAGCATTTTTCACTACATGATTTACAATAGATTCAACACCTGGATTTGCCCAATCACGTGGGTCTTGATGCCACGACCATAGAACAGTTTGATAACCAGCTTCTTTCGCTGTTTTAAATACAGCATCGTTAATATATCCGCCAGGAGGACGGAATAGTAAAGGTTCTTTCACCCATTTTTTAAAAAATTTCTTTCCATCTAAAATATCATTTTCTAATTTTTCATCCGATGAATTACTCGCGTATAAATGATTCATCGTATGATTTCCAATTTCATGTCCCTCTTTTAACACTTGCTTCACTAAATATGGATTACGCTGAACTCGAAATCCAATCATAAAAAATGTCGCTTCTGCTTTATATTGACGTAATAAATTTAAAATTTGTGGTGTATAAGTTGGATCTGGTCCATCATCAAATGTAATGGCAATAATCTTTTCATTATTAGGTACTTCCCACGTTACATAGCCAGTTGGTTCTAACTCTTTTCTGAGCAACATTTTCGCTTCCACTTTTTCCACTTGAAATATATGTACTGCGCATAACAAAGAAAAAACTACTAAAAAAATTTTCTGTTTTAGCATAATTTTCATTAAAGTAAAAGGTTGTTGAATACACAACAACCTCATTTACTTTTCTAATTGATCTACATTTCGCATAATGTTTTGAAGATTATTTTCGTATTGCTCAAGTTGTGGGCGTTGTGTTTCCGAAGCTACTTCTAACGCATTTTGAATCTGTTCATATGCCTCCTGAACCTCTTGGCGTAACTCTTTTAAATCATGACCGTAGTTTGGATCATTTTTCACAATATTGTTAAATGCATGTTCTGCTTGTGTAACGCCTTGCTGCGCTGCTTGAAAAGCTTGTTGTTTATCTTTATGATATGGCATTATACAATCCCCTTTCCATAATAGTTAGTCCCAATTATCTTTACCTTTTTTTCTAAAAACATTCTCGTATAAATTTGCAAACTTCTCTCATTCTAAAGAGAAAGAGGAGGTGTCACATACAATGGGAAAAAACAATCGTGAAGCGAAAGAAAAAAAGGGACAACCCGAGCCATTAAGCGGATCTCATAAAGTAAAAAACCGTAACCATTCACGCCAAAAAAATCATGCGCATCATGATATGTAAAACAAACGGTTCACACTAGCTACCTTTGTCACATACAATGTTTATATTTTTCCATTTATTCTTCACCCCTACTTCATTCATGCATAACATAGTATGAATTGAGATTTTACGGAGGGTGTCTTACATGGGCAAGAAAAAGAAGGATTGTCTTTTTCATGTTGATGGTTTCGAAGAATGGATGGATCAATTTTGTTCTGATTCTTGTAGTAACTTTAGTTTTCCAAATCAAATTCATATTGACCTTTGTGAAACTGAACAAGAATACATTTTGGAAACCGATGTACCAAATGTAACTGAACAAAATGTACTCATTAAAAAGATGGAGACAGGCCTAAACATTTGCATAATTCATAATAATAGTTCTTTGCAGCGGATCATTCCTTTACCCGCGACTATTATTTATAAGAAGATGCTAGCCTGCTTAGAGAATGGATATTTAGCCATTCATATTTCCAAAAATGAAGTTGCTAATAAACATGAAAAAAAAGTTCTTTTTCAAATTGAGAATTAAAATAAAGTAAAGCTTTAATCAATGGGAGTTTTACTGCCCGTTAATGCGGGATAAATACAAAAATAAGCCCCAGTCATCTGCTGGGGCTTATTTTATTTCGCATGTAATTCTAAATTACAATTTCTATCATATCTTTTTTTCAATAAACCTTTTGTAACTACAAGTACAGGAAATGCTACAGTTGAAAATATAGCTAGTGCTGAAAATACTACAAACCCATTTTGATACCCGTAGTAATCGAGAAGCACTCCCCCAAACCATGGACCAATTACTGCTCCAATCCCTGAAAATCCCATTGCTCCAAAATATGTTCCTTTTAAATGTGAAACAGCTATATCATCAATAAATACATCTGTCATGGAAAACATTAAAACTTCTCCAATTGTAAAAATGATTGTGCAGACAGCAGCACCTAGCGTAGATTCTACTATTCCAAATCCAAACAATCCTCCGCTCACAAATAAAGTTCCAACCATAATTGATGTTAACGGTGTATACTTTTTACATATTTGAATAACAGGGTATTGAATTACGACTACAACAATCGCATTTAAAGCTAACATATACGAAAACAATGTCACTCCATCCTGAAATATATGTGCATTTGCAAAATATTGAGATACTGTTGTCGTTAAGTGTGAAAAGCCACAATTACTCAAAATAATACCGACTAAAGCAACTAAAAATACGACATCCTTTCGCAATATACGAACTGCATTTAACATTGTGACAGGCTTTTCTGTATTCACTTTCTTTTTTTCGATTGGATACTTCTTAAATTGGAACGCTAATATAGCTGTATATAGAATGTATACTCCAGCTGCTACTAAAAAAGGAATTGTAGATTTTGCACTTCCAATCTGTAACCCGACAAGTGGGCCAATCGCTACTCCAACATTTATTGCACCGTAACGCAAATTATATACGAGTAAACGATACTCTGGTTTCGTTAAATCTGATAATAATGCTCTTGACGTCGGCTCAAAAAAAGATCGACATAATCCATTTAAAGCATTTAATAAAAAGAAACTTAAAACATGATTTGCAAATGAAAAACCTATAAATACAAACACCCAAGCAATCATAGACCATATTATAATCATGTTTCGGCCGAATCGATCCGATAAGTTCCCTCCGATAAAACTAGCAAACACTCCAACAAGTGCACTCGTTCCGATAATAGCACCCGTCATTCCAGCTGATACGCCTTTAACAGTCGTTAAATAAATTGCTAAAAATGGAATACTCATTGACGTGGCGAACCTCGCAAATAAAGTCCCTATTATAATTGTCATTCCTAACGGATGAATATTTTGTAACTTCCCTTTCATTGTTAAACCTACTCTCCCTATTTTCACATAAAAAAAGAAAGCAAAGGATCTGCTTTCTTTTCCCTTTTTATACTTGAGCTGTTGATACCCGAGCTGTTCTCGTTATTTCCATATCTATGCCATATGTAAACTGTAATTCTTTACAAACATCTTTAATTAAAATTACGACATTATACTTCTCATTAAATTGTAAAACGATATTTTCTACTTCTTCATATGTATACTTATATTCCCCTGTAATGACACTTTTTAAATCAAAGCATTCATTTATACAAAGTTGCACAAGTAGCTGATCATATTTCTCTATTACATCTTCTTTCTTCCACAGTAACTCTTTTACATATAACCGATCAAACTTCACACTTTCTCGATTACAATCCGTTAAAATCCGGGTCATTTCATTTAATTCTCGATACAATTCAGAAATATTTTTGCTTAAACTAAGCAGTTTATCTACGCCGTTTTCATATAACATATTCATTCCACCCCCGCATTTTCTTCTTATTATAGCAAGAAAATTCTAAAAATAGTTTCTTTCTTCTGAAATATTAGGAAACTAATTTCAATTGCTTTACAATGAAACTAGTGAACGCGAAAGGGGAAAGAAAATTGGAGCAAAAATTATATTACACTGACGCTTATAAGCAAGACTTTACTACAAAAGTTATAAAGCAAGATTATGATAAAGACGGTAACTTATACGTCGTTTTAAACGAGACCGCATTTTATCCGACAGGTGGCGGACAACCGCATGATACTGGCACATTAAATGATATCGATGTAATCAATGTAGAAGAGATACATGGAGAAATTCGTCACTTCATTGTAGAAAAATTACATACAGAAGAAGTAGAAGGTAAAATCAATTTGGAGCGCCGTTTTGATCATATGCAGCAACATGCGGCTCAGCACATTTTATCTGCTGCTTTTTGGGACCATTTTAACATACCTACGATTGGATTCCACCTTGGTAAAGAAACGGTAACAATTGATTTAGAAACAGAAAATCTTCATGCGGAAACGGTTGAAAAAGCGGTACAAATTGCCAACAAAATTGTTTTTGAAAACCATCCAATCCGCACCCTGTGGATGAACTTAGAAGAAGCAAAAGCATTACCCCTTCGTAAAGAACCGACTTTAACAGAAAATATACGTGTTGTTATAATTGAGAACTTCGACTACAACGGCTGTGGCGGAACGCATCCGAAACGTACAGGTGAAGTAGGGCCTATACAAGTGCTTAGCTGGGAACGCAATAAAGGTGGCATACGATTAACGTTTATCGCTGGCTGGCGCACACTAAAGTTAATGGGGCATCAGCAACAAATTATAAAGGATGTTTCTAAACAATTAAACAGTAGCGAGAGTGATATTCCAGAAAAAGTAGCACAACTTCTTACTTCTCAAAAAGAAAATGAAAAAGCAATACAAACAATGAATGAAAAATTATTATTTGCAGAGGCAAATGAACTACTTCAACAGCCTACGGAAATACATGCCGGCATACTTATTTCTAAAGTATTTATAAATCGTTCTATGCAAGAAATCGCAAAGCTTTCTGCCATTATTACAGAACAACAAGAGCATGCCATTACATATTTCGTTATTGAAAATGAGGACAAACTACAATGCATCCTCGCTTGTGGAAAAACAGTCACGCTCGAGATGAATGCTCTTTTAAAAGAGGCACTTCCTACAATTGAGGGAAAAGGTGGCGGAAATAAAAAGAGTGCGCGCGGCGGTGGGAAAGCGCTTATGACTGGGGACGAGTTTTTAAATCAGCTTGTTTCTTCTTTACAGTCGGCAGTATAAAACATGTTTATGAAGGATAGCTAACTGCTATCCTTCAACTATATTTACAAGCCTATATTTTGTTTCAAGCCTTGATAACTCCCTGCACTTGCAAAACCTTCACTTATAAGAGTTATAAAAGTTTCCGAAAAACCATATTGACTTAAATCTTTAATCGGTACCATTTGCACATCTTGAATTGGATTATGATCAAACTCATTAGAAGGTAGCGTAATTTCACCGTCAATCCTTTCAAGCAGAAACGTAATATGTAATAAAGATGGACTAGCATCTGGTTTATCACAAACATAGAGTAGCTTCTTAATTTTAACTTCTAATCCTGTTTCTTCTCTCATTTCTCGAATCATCGCTTCTTCTAACGTTTCACCATTCCCTACCCTTCCCCCAGGTAAAGACCAATTACGATTAGCAACTTTTTGCTTTACTAGCAATACTTTTTCATCTTCAATTAAAATTCCCGTAACACGAACTTGCATTACATTTTCCATATGTAATCCCCTCTTCCCATTATATTTACAAATTAATCCTTCCACAAAAAGAACATATGTTTTATAATTAAAGAAAATTATGGAAGAAAGAAGTTGTTACATCTATGCGTCCACCTTTAACAAATTCTATACCACTTGAAGATTTCCAAAACTATTATTGGTTAAAAGCAGAACTCCAAACATTTTGTCGTGAGCATGGTTTGCCAGCTAGTGGCTCTAAGATTGAAATAACCGAGCGTATCTCACATTATTTACATACTGGTAAAATATTAAAAAACAGCTCTCGTCAAAAGGCGAGTAAAGCTTCCCTCTCTTATAAAGACCTTTCTCTTCAAACGATTATTACTAACAATCAACGCTGCAGCGAAGATGTTCGTGCTTTTTTCAAAGAAAAAATCGGAGCAAACTTTCGCTTTACAGTAGCACTTCAAAAGTTTTTTAAAGAGAATGTCGGAAAAACATATGAAGACGCGATAACGTTTTGGTATGAAGAAAACGAACAAAAAAAAAGACCCTACTTATAAAACAACTATTAGCGCGCAGTTTGAATACAATCGTTTTACTCGCGATTTTTTCGAAGATCCAAATAATAAAGGAAAATCAAAAGCTGATGCTATCGCTGCTTGGAATGAAATCAAAGCAAAGCCTGGTAGTAATGCTTATGTTCCTCAAAAAGTAGAAAACTAGTTCCTTGCTAGTCTTCTACTTTCTCAAATATTAGCGCAAGCCCTATTCCACCACCAATTCCTAACGTCGCAATTCCATATTTCATATGCTCTCTTTGTGCTTGATAAAACAAACGTGTCACAAGCATAGCTCCAGATGCACCGTACGGATGACCGAGCGCAATTGCACCACCATTTACATTTAATTTTCCGAAAGGAATTTGTAACTCCTTTGCACAAGCAACAACCTTTGAAGCAAATGCTTCATTTATTTCAAAATAATCGATGTCCTCTACTTTCATATTCATTTCGTTTAATAATTTATTCACCGCAAATATCGGACCCGTCCCGGGAAGATTTGGATCCACTCCAACTACAGCACTACGAACGAAACGAAGAACAGGCTTGTATCCTAATTTTCGGGCTTGCCCCTCTTCCATTACAAGAACAGCACATGCTCCGTCATTTACACCGCACGAATTACCTGCCGTTACTGTACCATTTTGTAAAAATGCGGGCTTAGTTCTTTTAATCATTCTTTCATATTTCATTTCTCGTTTTATAGCCTCATCTAAAGATCCATTAAAAGAAAGTATTTCATCTTGTAAATATCCATTTTCTAATGCTTGCAGTGTCCGTTTATAACTAAGGCAAGCATACTCGTCTTGCATTTCTCGCGTTATATTATAACGCTCTGCAACATATTCAGCCGCCACTCCCATATTAGGATCACCAATTGTTTCTGGTGAAAATCGCGCTCTATTTTGAAAAGGTGATGTACTTGCACTCTCTACTCCTCCTGCAATATAACAATTACCTGCGCCGCCTTGAATGAAATGACATGCGGTGCGAATTGCTTCCAATCCGGCACCACATTGCCGATCAATCGTTACACCAGGAATATGATAACCAAGTCCTGCCGCTAAAGCAGATAATCTTGCAACATTCCCTCCTGGCCCCACAATATTCCCTAATATGACATCGTCTATTTCTCTCTCAATTCCTTTACTTAAAAACGTAAGAAGCGGCGTTACTAATCGCTGAACTTCATAATCTTTCAACATCCCATTTTTCTTACCAATAGGTGTCCTTTTTGCTTCTACAATAACCGCTCTATTCATATATCTTCTCCTGGTTTTCAATCATATTTTTTGCTGCAATACGAGCGATTTTCCCGCTATCTGTATACGGTATTTCATCTACAAAATGCCATTCTTTCGGTATTTTAAACGAGGATAATCGTTGTAAGCAAAAACTTTTTAATTGTTGCCTCGTAGCACTTCCTTTTACGATGGCGACAGGTTTTTCACCCCAGTAACTATCTTTCACACCAATTATAACTATTTCATCAACAGCTGGGTGTTCATGTAATACACTTTCTATTTCTTCTGGAAAAATATTAATTCCTCCAAATAAAATTATGTTCTTCTCTCTACCCACTATGTATATAAAGCCTTCTTCATCTTCATAACCTACATCTCGCACTGTCATCCAGCCATCCGTAGTCAACTCTGGAACTAAAACCTTATCCAATATGTAGCCCATAAAAAACTGATCACTTTTCACATAAACAGTTCCTATCTCGCCTTTCTGTACTCCTTCTCCTGCTTCGTTACATATTCGAACTTGCACATTGTGACAAGGTTTTCCTACTGAATTTGGCCTTCTATCGCTCTCTTCATCAACAAGTGCTGTTACAAAACTTAGTTCCGATGCACCGTAAAATTCATATTTTTGCGCATAAGGAAATATACTCTTTATTTTTTCTTTCGCTTCAGCTTCCCATTTCGCTCCTGATGAAATAATTTTCATCCCATTTTCTATTACTCTATTTTCTTTATATAAAGATTCTAGCATTGTCGGAACTGTATACATGACCGAAATATTTTCTGTTTCTAACTTTTCCAGTACTTGATCTGGAATAAACTTTCTCATAATATGCACCGTTTGCCCTACATATAATGCACTTATTGCGCCGTATAAGAAAAGAGAATGAACGAGCGTCCCAGCTATTAAAATAGAATCTTCTTTTTTCATATGAAAGTCATGTATATTACAATCAAAACTATGAACCCACGATTGTTGTGCACGTAAAAATGCTTTTGCCTTCCCAGTCGATCCTGATGTAAATCCCATATAAAACGGAGCATGTTGTACATCTTTTACAGGGGCATATGCAGGCAGAGAGTTCTCTATTATTCTTTTCCACTCATCAATTTCAATTACTCTTCCTTCTTCATCCGGTAGATCCTTTACCTTATATCGCTCTGTCACAATCATAGCCGGGTTACTGATCGCAATTCTTTCTTTGAGCTCATCCTGTTTCCACTTTATATCTAACGGCACACAAACCCATCCGGCCATAGCAGCACCAGCAAATAGTTGTAAAAACTCCATACTATTTTCTAATACAATTGCTATTGTTTTATTCTGCGATTCTTTTTCATTCAACCAGTTTGCTACTTTACATACTGACTCAAACCATTCTTTAAATGTTAATACTCGATCATTTTCCTTTATTGCTATTTTATTTGTTTGTAAAGAGGCATACTTTTTATATTCTTTTGTAATCCCCATTTGAGACGTCCTTTCTTTACAAAATAATAAAAAGAAACACGCAATGAACGTGTTTCTTCTCTTTCTTATCCCGCATTTGTATATTTCCCACTCTTGAGAGCAGGCGTAATAATATGTTTCAATGAACGATGTAATTTCGTTACAAGAATTGCTGCTATAATCGCTTTTATGCAATCACCTGGTAAAAATACGGCACTTACTTTCATCGTCTGCCATATAGAAACATCCATAAAGAAAGCTTGTACAATAATACCAAATACATAAACTACGAAAATACCACCAATTATATTAATACATAATACCTTTATTATAGAAACTTCACGTAAACGCTCAATTAAATAACCAATGACAAAAGCTCCAACGATATAACCAAGTAAATATCCTGCACTTGGCCCAACAAATACGCCTGGACCACCGCGTCCACCTGCAAGTAATGGTGCTCCAACTCCAACTATAAGTAAGAAAATAAGCTGACTTAACGCACCAAGACGTGATCCTAACAATCCACCAGCAAGCATAACACCGAGTGATTGTAATGTAATTGGAACTGGTGTAATAGCAAGAGCAATTGGAGGTATTAACCCTAACACTCCCATAATAGAACTAAATAAAGCGACGAAAACTAAGTTTTTTGTATTCATATTTGCTTCTCCTATTTGTAAACTTAAAATGATTTTTAGATAACATATTATAGGAGTTATATTATCTTTCTATTTAGTCTTTGTCAACTTATTTTAAATTTAGGTTTACAAATATTTTTTCAATTATTTCTCTTTATGCAAATGCTCAAGTTCTTTCCGAAGCGCCTGTTTTAAAAACTTCCCAACAGATGTTTTCGGTATTTCTTCCATAAATACAATATCGTCTGGTAACCACCACTTCGCAAACTGTGGTTTTAAAAACTCATATATTTCTTCTTTTGTTACTGTACTATTTTTCTTTTGAACGACGCAGGCAATTGGTCGCTCTTGCCACTGCGGATGAGGAACGGCAACGACAGCTGCTTCAAATATAGCATCATGTGCCATTAATGCATTTTCAAGGTCAACTGAAGAAATCCACTCACCTCCGCTTTTAATAACATCTTTCGTACGGTCAACAATTTTCACGCAGCCTTCCTCGTCAACTGTAACGACATCTCCTGTATATAACCAACCGTCTCGGAATCCTTCGACAGTACGGTCATCGTTATAATAGCTTTCAGCGATCCAAGGTGCTCGTAAACATAACTCTCCCATCTCAGTACCATCCCACTTCACTTCACCGTTTGTACCGACTACTTTCATCTCTACACCAGGGACAAGATATCCTTGTTTTGAGCGGATTTCTAATTGCTCTTCATATGATAATTCTGTTTCATAACTTTTTAAACGTGCAAGTGTTACGAGTGGGCTTGTTTCAGTCATACCATATGCATGTACGAAAGGAACATTATATTTTTGCTCAAATGCTTTAATAACGCTTTTCGGTGCAGCAGCACCACCGCATAATATTCTCGTTATACTAGATAAATCGTAACTATTATTTTCTAATTCTTGTAATACACCGAGCCAAATTGTCGGCACACCTGCTGCTATCGTTACTTTTTCAGCTTGAATCATCTCTAATAAAATTTTTGGAGTAAACATTGGTCCTGGCAGAACTTGTTTAGTTCCAAACCAAGTAGCTGCAAAAGGAAGCCCCCAAGCGTTCACATGGAACATTGGTACAATTGCCATCGCCGCATCACTTTCCGATAAAGCAGCTGTATCCGCTAAACCGAGTGCCATACAATGCAATACAGTACTACGATGCGTATATACAACACCTTTTGGGTTTCCTGTAGTCGCTGACGTATAACACATACCAGCAGGTGTATTTTCATCAATATCTTTTACAAATTGGAAAGTTGGATCGCCTTCTTCTAATAGCTTTTCATAATGATATACAGGTTCTAGCGTAGTATTGGGAAGTTCATCTTTATCAGTCATAATAATGTAGGCTTGTACATTTGATAATTGCGATTGAATATTTTCAACGAGTGGTACGAGATCTTCATCTATAAGTAGAATGCGATCTTCTGCGTGCTGAATAATGTATGAAATATGTTGAGGAGATAAACGAATATTAATTGTGTGCAAAACAGAAGCAATACCAGGAATAGCAAAATATGCTTCCACATGTCGATGATGATTCCACGCTAACGTTCCTATACGCTCGCCTTCTTTAATTCCTAATTTTTTTAACGCACTAGAAAGCCTTCTCGTCCTTTCACCTAACTGCTTATACGTTAACGTCGTAACTGTGTCATGTGTCCGTGAAACAATTTCTTTCTTTGAAAACAGTTTTTCTGCTCTTTCCATCATAGAACTAATTGTTAGCGGTACATTCATCATCATATTGGTTATATCCCCCTTTAAAGCGTTTTCATTTTTTTGTTTATTATAACAGACTTCTACAAATGATTACGACATTTTTCTGTATTTTCTGAATTATTTCTTTGGAAATAATTCAGAACGATAAAAAACATGTTTTGAATACATTGATTCGAAACATGTTTTTTATTTTTTATAAACTATCTACCTTTTTTCTTACCTTCTTTTTCATTTTAAAAATAAAACGATTACTATATTCCTTATTTTCTACTAAAATTCGATACATCTCCCACACTCCTACAACACGAACAAAAAGATAGACTCCAATCGCAATAAGTACAACACAGTACGGATAATACTGCACTAATTCTCCTGAAGTGATATGCTTTTTCTCAAACAAAAACGGGATTGCGCCTGCTGCTATAAAACAAAATCCAACAATCATCACTGCAGCATACTTCTTCTTAATAATCGCATATCTTTTTGTCAATTCTTTTAGAAAGTTTTGATCAAATAGTAGTTCTTCTTTTTTCAATACATTGTATCGACTCTCTTCTATCGTTGTAGGTACCATCATTGCTCCAATTCCAAGGACAGCAATGATAATAACAAGGAATGTCGACATTGTTGCATTTTCTTTAAATAATAAATACGGTATTGTCGATAAAATGAGCAAACTAAATCCCATATGTGTGTCCCCCTTTGTTTTCTTAACTAAATTGTATGTAAACATTACCCTTATCTCTATCTTCCTGCGGTTGCACTTTGTCAACTTATGGTTGCGATTGTGTTATATAGCCGTTTTCTATACGATTTAGCTAGTTTTCTTCTATGATTATGGCGTTAATAAAATACCCTCTCCCAATAACCAATTATAACAATTAAAGGTAATTACTGTTACAAAAAAACAAAAACTCCCTTATTCATTTAAAGGAGTTTTCGATATGAAGTATTCCAATAAGGGTTAATTTGTCTTCCCCATATTGATTCACAATTTCTTCTATACATTTTTGTATATCGTGCAACGATTAATAAGCATCCCACACAGTATATGTTGTCATCTCTTTATATAAGGACATACTCATATATATATATATGTAAAATATTACTCCTCTAACTTCCCTAATAAAAACACTTCTCAATAATCATAACGGCTTCTGCTTAAACTTTTCATAATGTCGTACTTTTAATAAAAGGATATTCCCGCAATCTGTACAAATATTAGCATCTACTGGTGAAGATGTGAACATCGTCTCCTTTTTCCGTATTTGTGCATAACCGACAAACTCACCTTCTCCTATGTTATGAGAACCACAATTAGAGCATGTCTGCACGTCTTTCTGTTTCATGAGAGCACCACCTTTAATCTGTTTCCACTCCCTTCGACAGTTCACTTCCATTTCCCTTCCAAAAAACCTCTTATTCTCTTACATTTCAACAGGAATCTCATAACATACATCGTATATATACTATGAAATATATTTATTAACGGAGGAATTTTATGAGTACTATTATGACGCTCAATACAGCACAAGAAATTGAAAGCGCAGAAATACATATGCTTTCTTCTAGATTAGAGGCACTACAAGCAATAAACGGAAATCCAATGCAAGTACAAATGAAAAAGTTCGGGAGTGCCACTGCCTTTTCATCAAATATAATTGCTGGTCCTGCTTTTAACACAGTAAAAGGCGTTACCTTTACAAATACAGATGAGATAGATGAAATCATCTCTTATTATCAATCGCTACAAATCCCTTGTCGTTTTGAAATTACACCCGCTCAAGGTACAGCTGAATTATTTCAATACTTATCTCAAAAAGGATTTTACCAATCCAGCTTCCATACCGCTTTATATAGTATACCGAGAGAAGATCCATCCCTACTTCCTTCTAACATTTCAGTACGTCAACTAAAAGAAAATGAATTTCATATTTTTGCAGACATATATGTACGTGGATTTAACATGCCACCCTTTACAAAAGATGGCGTACGCCAAAATAACGAAATTCTCTACAATAAACCTGGCTGGCATTTTTTCATAGCCGAAGTTCAAAATACTCCTGCAGGCATTGGTGTCCTGTATATAAATAATGGGATTGCTTCATTAGCTGCTTCTGCTACTTTGCCAGAATTTCAGCGTAAAGGCTGTCATACTGCATTAATTCAAAAACGAATAGAAAAAGCCCTAGCGACAAACTGTCATTTAATAGTTGGACAAGCTCGCTTTGGTAGTCGCAGTCAGAATAATATGGAACGTGCCCATATGAAAATTGCTTATACAAAATCAATATGGACTGCAAAAGACATATAATTTACATGCTTTCTCTTCTCATTACAATTTTATACATTTCATGACAATTCCTTTTCTATCCTATTAATCATTTGAATATTCAAACTAAATTTGTTACGCTATTACTAGATACATCATTCAACTTGCAATATGAAAAGAAAGTTCTAATCAAACTACAAGGAGGAGAAATGTATGACTAAACATGATCATGGTTTAAAAGAAAAAGTAGAAGGTGCTATTGATAAAGTAAAAGGCGAAGTAAAAGAAGTTGTCGGGAAAGTAACTGACAATAAAAAATTACAAGCTGAAGGAAAATGGGATAAAGTGAAAGGCACTGCTAAAGATACGGTTGGTAATGTAAAAGAAAAAGTACATGAATATAAAGAGCATAAAGAGAATAAATAAAAAAGAACTAGGATGTATGGTTGTGCAAGTAGTAAGTTACTAGATTTGAGAAGAGAGAATTTGTATTTTATATTTGCCTATAAAATCATTTTAAAACGACAAAAGATGCCTCAAGGCATCTTTTTGTCTATAAACAACTATTTTACATCCTACTTTGTGAAATTTGGTTTTAGATCACCTGTATACGGTTCATGCTCAACAAAGATTTTTATATCTTTTCCATTCGCATCTTTCCCGATTCTTGTATACGTAAATTTCTCTTTATTTAACTCTGTAAGTTCAAGGACCGCACCATATTTATTATTTCCTAACGAAACGTGAGCCCTTATTTTATTACCATGTACAACATCAAAGAAACCATAGTCTCCACGACTTTCTCCTGTATTCACATTGAAAAACTCGTATTTATTTGTATTTTTATCGTATTTTGCTAGACTAATTAAGTTTGAGTTGTATTTTTTTACATCATTACCCTGTTCGTCTAATACCACCATTCCATAGTGTACTAGATAAAATTTCATCTCCATCAACGTCTGTAACTATTTTCCCCGTCGATCTTTCTAACTTTTTATCAGGTCGCGTGAAAGAAAGTTCTTTTTCATGGTAAGGAACATGTTCAACAAACACTTCTACATCGTTCCCTTTTGCATCTTTCCCCATTCTTTTATATGTAAATTTCTCCTTGTCTAATTGCGTTAATTCAACAACTGCCTGATAATTTTGCGTTTCAGAAATTAGCACTCTTTTCTTTCCATCATTCGTTATAAAAAAGGTACCGCTATCATTACGACTCTCTCCTGTATTTGCATTAAAAAATTCATATCTTGCCGTTTTAGCATCATACTTTGCAAGCCCAATGAAATTTTGGTTTTCTTTCGTTATATCATTATGATCTTTGTCATAGACTTTTGTCCCTTGCCAATTTGTTTCACCAAGTATACTAGCTAATAGTTGCCCTTTCGTTTGTTGAGTTTGCTCAGTTTCTTATATTGCATTGTATAAAAATTGTGCGTACTGTTCACGCGTCACATCCATACTTGGAGCAAATTTCCCTTCTCCTACTCCTTTTGCAATATTATTTCTTTGAACAGCACTAATTGCATTTCTTGCCCATGAGTTCGTTGCAACGTCATTAAAAGTATGATCACTCTTTGCCTTTAAATGAAAAGCATTTGTAAGAACCTGTGCCATTTCTGCGCGTGTTAAGGATGCCTTCGGTCTAGAGTTTCCATTCTCATCCCCCTTAAAAACACCCATTTCTATTAAAGATAAAATTTCCTTTATATAGGTTGTTGAATCTTCACTTACGTCACCGTATGGGTTTTGATAATTTTTGTTTTCTTCCATATTAAAATAACGATACATTAAAGCTGCAACTTGTTCGCGTGTTACGTTATCTCCAAAACCAAACCTTCCATCATCATAGCAAAAAATGATTTTCTCACCTGTTAATTGCTGAATCGCCTCATATGCCCAGTGCCCCTTTGGAACATCTTTGAATACACCAGTATGATTCGTTTTTGGTGTAACCTCTTCTGCTTTCACCTCTCCATTCGTTTCACTTAATAGACTTCCACCTAAAACTGCTGATATGATACATGTTTTAAATTTTGATTACAGCTAATTGGATACAAATTTTCAATTCCCCAACTTTAATATACAGTGTTACACCCCCAAAGTTCTTTTTCGTAGTATCCATAGCTGCTATATATATGAATTATAAATAGCAACTATAAATTGCCCATAAATAAATTATTAAAAAAAGATAAAATTAAGATAATATATTTTTAATCTCAATCTTTTTATAAAAAAACGTTATTCTTTCTCATCTAGCTTGTTAAGAAAGAATAACGTTTTTTAATTCTAGCGTTCCTTTTGGCAAAAAGATGGTTTGAAATTAAATGTTCATTCCATTTTTTTGTTTATGTTATTATGATAAAAGAAAGAATATTTCGAAATAAAAAACCGGAATTTGGGCAGAAATGAGGAAAAGAAATTGAATATTGAGCAACAATTATATGATGTGGTGAAACATTTAATTGAACAAAGATATCCAAATGATTGGGGTGGAGCCGCAGCGATTCGTGTAGAAGATGGAACAATTTATACAAGTGTTGCTCCGGGCGTAATAAATGCTTCAACAGAACTTTGTATGGAAACAGGTGCAATTTTAGAAGCACATAAATTTCAAAAGAAAGTTACACACTCTATTTGTCTTGCTAGAGAAAATGAGCATTCTGAATTAAAGGTACTCTCGCCTTGCGGTGTATGCCAAGAACGTTTATTTTATTGGGGACCAGAAGTACAGTGTGCGATTACAAATGCTAAACAAGATATTATTTTTAAACCTTTAAAAGAGTTGCAACCATATCATTGGACAGAAGCATATCATGATGAAATGGCAAAAGAATGGAGTACGAGATAGGGGGCTAAGTTTAATTATTTGCCTGCTGAAAACGAAACAACTTCACGGCCTTTTCCAAACAGAACATCGGAAAAAGCCGTGACATAATACTTATTTTATAATTGACGGAATACGGCCAAAATGGCTCTTTTTACTTCCCTTCACTCTTCTCTAACACATACAAATCTTCTTCAATATTAGATAGTTTCTCTGTTACAAGCTTTCTAGCATCTCCAATTGCTTGATTGTATGCAAATGGTCCTACTAATTTAATCATTTCTTCTATTAATCGCTCTGCTTGGAAACGTCCAATTTCATCTAAATCTTCTTCAACGAAAAATTGCTGAATTTGTGCCACAAGCTCTTCTTTTTTATCATTTGGTATTTTTATATTCATCATCATTTCTTACTCCTCTATATTTAAGTTAGTCCGTTTCTTAACTCTACCATAGAAAAACGCTTTCCAGGACAACTTTTTGTAACGTCTTCTAGCTCCCTATGACCGAGTATATTTTCTTTCTTTATAGCAAACTGCTTCATAAACATTTTACATAAAGAATACAATGCATTCATTTGTGCAGAAGTTGGATCATATTTATCAAAATTACCCGTCATACATATTCCAATTGTATCTCTATTATTATCTTTCGCATGTGCTCCAATATGTAAACCTCGCCCTTCGACTACAGTTCCATCTTCTTCAATAAAATAATTGTAACCGATCCCGCTCCACCCTCTTACTTTTTGATGAAATTCATGTGTTTTATACACATCCCATCCATCTTCGGATGTATGGTGGATAATCAGTTTATTAACTTTCTCTAAAGGAACTAATTCATCTTGAAATGTTAAATTAATACATTTAATTTCCATTCGAACATCCTCCCCTTACAAATCAATGATCATAATTGTTTTATCATCTGGTCTTATTCTCTTTTCCCCTTCTAGCTCTTCAATAATTGCTACATATTCACTTATACTATTCTTTCTTATATATGCAACAGTTTGTTCAAGTGGCCAATCTGGGTGGAATACTCCGTCTGAACAAATAAAAACCCCGCTCACTTCATCTATATGTAGTTCACCATGTTGTAAATAATGTATCGCTTCTTTCATTCCATTTGCAACGGAATATCCGCCCTGCATATTTGCAAGATAACGATTGTATTTTAACTGTTCTTGCACATCTTGAAAAACATGTTCTTCTGGTACAGATAACCCTTTTTTACGATCTTCTTCTCTCTTCTTTTTTGCTCGTTTACTAATTCCTTCAACCGTGTCTTGCGTTAATACTTGCATCGTTCCATTTTGAAGTATTGCAACAATCATACAGTCTCCTAACTGTGCGTATTCAATTTTCTCACCATTTATTTGAACTGCCGCAATACATGTACACCACAAATGCTCTTTCTTTCTCGTGTCTACTTCATATTCTAACATTTTGCTTTGCAATGCTTCATTTGCTTTTGCAACGGCAACTTTTAAACTATGAGTTTCTCGTAATGAGGTAAAATAACTTGCAAATAAATGCGAAGCGATGTATGCTCCATTATGTCCCTTTTCATCACGAAACGGGACGAGCGGTGTTGCACCATCACATACACCATACATCTTTTTTTCTTCATTACAAAAATAAGAATCCTCACATTCTTGCTTCAACGGGCTTTTCTGTTGATACGTTTTTATCCTCATATCTGTATCCCCTTTCAAATGAAAAAATACTCGAATTCTTTTGATTAATCTAATTTTCCGAAATAAACTGTTTTTACCCAAAACTTTCAATATCATATATAATCTTGAAATAATATGAATTTTTTAGTGAAGGACGGGAAAGAGATGGTCAGATTTCTTGGTGTTATTATCGGTTCTATTATTATTGCGATTGCATTTAATCTTTTCCTTATCCCCCACAAAATTTTAAGTAGTGGAATTGGCGGAATTGCTATTATTTTAGGGATTGTAACTCCTGTAAACACAGGTATTATTAACTTTGTATTAAACTTACCTATCCTTATTTTAGGATACATAGGTCTTGGAAAAAAAGTGATTTTTAACACTGTTATCTCTGTTATTGTATTATCTGTTGCATTATACTACGTTCCAGTAAAAGTCGTAGCAACAGACCCACTTTTATCATCTATCTTTGGTGGTGTCATTGCCGGAGCTGGTATCGGCCTTGTTTTTAACTGTAATGGATCAACTGGTGGATTTGATATTATCGGTATGCTATTGTCTCGAAAAAGAGACATTAAACTTGGTGGATTCCTTATTATTTTAAATGCAGTCGTTGTAATAATTGCAGGATTCTTCTTCACTTGGGATGTTGCTCTCACAAGCTTACTTTCAATTTATGTAACTGGTAAAGTGATCGATGCTATTCATACGAAACATCGAAAGGTTACACTTATGATTGTAACAAATGAAGCAGAAAAAATGAAAAAACAACTCCTTTCAACTGTTGTACGTGGAATTACATTACTTGATGGCGAAGGTGCTTATTCCAGCGAAAAAAAACGTGTACTTATGACCGTCGTTTCTCGTGAAGAATTAGCAAGTATGAAATTAACAATTTCTGAAATTGACCCTCATGCATTCGTTAACATTACCGAAACTGTGGAAGTATTAGGTTTGTTTAGAAAAGGTTAAAAAACTAGGTGGATTTCCACCTAGTTTTTATTTTCCATAAATTCAATTCGATTTCCGAACGGATCTGACACATAAAATCTAATTACATCTGGCCGTGCATGATCATCTATTACTTCAATACCTTGTTTTATTAATTCTTGTTTAAATTCATCAATTTTCAAAACATAAAAAGCTGGATGCGCCTTTTTAGCTGGGGTGAAGTTTTGCTCAACTCCGATATGAATCTCTTGATTTCCACACTTAAACCAGCACCCACCACGCTTCTTTAATTCCTCTGGCTTCGGTATTTCCTCCATACCAATTTTATTACCGTAAAACTCTCGTGCTTCTTCTTCACACCCTACAGGCGCAGCTACTTGTATATGATCGATCCCTTGAATATAATTTTTCATTTTCTCTCCCCCTCCTCTATCCTAATGTTATAAGAAAAACCTACTCCTGTAACTTACAAAAGATTTATAAAGCAATATAAGATCCCCTTATTAACACCTTACACTCACTTTTCCAAAATAAAGAAAACAAAATTTATTATATAACTTCCATTTTTTATAGAAATACACATTACATCTATATTATAGTTATGGATAGACAAATTTTTTTAGATGCTATTTGTACGGAGGAACTATTATGAGTCGTAAAAAATATTCATCAACTCAAAGAAAACGTCATCCGAACATTTCTAGACGTTTGCAAAACCATATACAAGATCGTTCATTAACAGAAATGTACGCATCTCTGTTCAAACACAATCCTGATAGTATTATTTCATTAAATTTAGAGGGAGTTATTCTACATATTAATCCTTCTACCGAAAGAATATTAGGTTACAATTCTTTAGAATTAGAACAGAAAAATATTACCTCTATTTTAGAAGCTCATATTTCTGAGCAAGTATTACAAAATATAAAGAATACTGGAGCGGATAATCAACAAGAGTACATCTTATCAATTTATCATAAAAATGGATTCTTATTAGACGTCGTGACAAAACTAGTTCCTATTTTTGTCCAAAATCGTCTAACTGGCGTATATGCCATTATGAAGCCTCTTGAAAAATCAGAAAGAATTGAGAATATGCTAAAAGAAAGTGAGAAGAGGTTACGTACATTAGTGAACTCCATGCCTGCGTTTGTTATATTTAAGGATCATGAGGGGCGCTGGCTTGAGGCAAATGACTACGCACTTTCTTGTTTCAATTTCCATCATGTACCTTACCACGGGAAAAAAGATAGTGAACTCATTCAATATAACGAAGCGTACCGAGAGGCTTTTTTACATTGTGAAGAAGTCGACGAACTAGCATGGCAACAAAGACAAATTCTTCATGGCGAGGAATTTATTATTCATAGAGATGATTTCGATCTAATCTTAAGTATATCGAAAGTTCCACTTTATCATTCTGACGGCTCCCGTAAAGGTCTTATCGTAATGGGAAGAGATGTTACCGAGCTAAAAGAAACGGAAAAGTTATTACGAAAATCAGAAAAGCTCGCAGTAGTCGGACAACTGACAGCTGGAATTGCCCATGAAATTCGAAATCCACTCACTTCTCTAAAAGGTTTTCTAACATTGCTACTCCCTGAAATAAATGAGGAGCAGAAATGGTATATCGATGTTATGTTAAGTGAGATTTCACAGATGGAATCTATCACAAGTCAATTTATGGCGATGTCTAAACCACAAGTGTTATCTATCCAAACTTGTAACATACAAGCTTTAATTGAAGAGGTAGTAACATTTATTTTACCAACTGCTATTATGCATAGTGTTCACATCATTATGGATCATTTTGATTACGTATATGACATTCAATGTGACGGCAACCAATTAAAACAAGTTTTTATAAATATATTAAAAAATGCAATCGAAGCGATGCCAAATGGCGGAAATATTTTCATCCAAACAAAGCCATTAGAGAATACCTTCATCTTAATACGTATTATCGATGAAGGTTGCGGTATCCCAGAAGATCGTATCTCTCGTTTAGGCGAGCCATTTTATAGTTTAAAAGAAAAAGGAACAGGACTAGGATTAATGATGTGTTACAAAATAATTGAAGAACATCATGGTAAATTACACATTTCAAGCGAATTAAATAAAGGTACGATCGTTGATATTCAGCTACCACTTTCTTCGTCTCATCTTGCAATTCAGTCGTAAAAAAAGAAGCATCTGCTAATTGTTAGCAAATGCTTCTTTTTTTACTTTTATAATACTGTATTGACATACCATTCTTTTGCTTTTTCTACTTCACCCATCGTTAATTGATGTCCTCTATTTTCCCAATGCATTGTAACAGTAGCGTTTGCATTCTCTAATAGTACCTTCAATTCCTCTGACTCCGCTGATGAACAAATCGGGTCATTTGTCCCAGCAGCGATAAATACTAATTTCCCTGCTAAATTAGGCAATTGTGTTTCTCTTCTAGGTACCATTGGGTGATGAAGGACAGCACCTTTTAATGCATTTTCATAATGGAATAATAAGCTTGCAGCAATGTTTGCTCCATTTGAATAACCGATAGCTACAATATTATTTCTATCAAATTCATATGTTTTTGCAGCTTCATCTAAAAATTCATTTAATTCCTTCGTACGGAAATTTAAATCCTCTTCATCAAAAATGCCTTCTGCCAATCTACGGAAGAAACGTGGCATGCCATTTTCTAATACATTTCCCCTAACACTTAATACAGATGCTTCCGGATCAATTATTTCTGCAAGTGGTAATAAATCTAATTCATTACCACCTGTACCATGAAGTAATAACAACACTGGTTTTGACGTATCTTTTCCTTTTTGAAAAATATGTTTCATCATAATCCTTTTCCCCTTTCAATCACTTTTCGTCTAAATTTCTCACTTCAAATGGTAAAAGTCTTTGTTCAATTTGTTTTCTATGTGGTTCATATTGCTCCGGTAACTTTAATTCCTCACCCATCGTCTCTAACGATTCGTCATGAGCGAAACCAGGAGGGTCTGTTGCAATTTCAAATAAAATTTCCCCGTGTTCTCTAAAATAAATTGCGTTAAAATAATTTCGATCTTGTACAGGAGTTACATGATATCCAAAACGAGACACATGCTCTTTCCAGTCTAGTTGATCATCATCGTTAGTCGCTCTCCAAGCAATATGGTGGACTGTACCAACACCCATTTGGCCACGCCCGATTGTCGATAGCCTCAAGTCGATAATATTCCCAATATCCGCAGAAGAACGGAATCGAACGAATTCACCTTCTTCTCCAATTTTCTCAAGACCCATAACATGCTCTAACAATTCAGCCGTTTTTTGAGGTTGTGCAGATAATAGAACAGCACCGCCAAATCCTTTAATTGCTACTTTTGGCGTAACTTCTCCAAAAGTCCAATTATTTAATTCGCCTTCTTCTCTTTCTACTAATTCTATATGCAAACCATGCGGATCATCAAATTCTAAATACTGCTCTCCAAATCGAGTCATTTTTGTATACGAAATATCAAATTTTTCTAATCTATTTTCCCAAAACTCCATTGCACCCTTTGGTACGACATAAGACGTAATGCCTACTTGACCGTCACCAATAATTCCTTGACGAGCACCTGCCCATGGGAAAAACGTAATAATTGTTCCAGGCTTTCCTCCTTCATTACCAAAATAAAGATGGTACGTGCCTGGATCATCAAAATTCACTGTTTGTTTCACTAAACGTAAACCTAACACACCAGCATAAAAATCTACATTTTCTTGCGGGTGTCCTACGATTGCTGTAATATGATGAATTCCCATTGTTTTCTTTTTCATTTTCTCCGCCCCTTTTTATTTCATTTTAAAAACTTTTATACATTAAAATTCATTATTCATTTTGTCCATATTGCAAAGTAAAATCCATCGTTATGATTTTATCTTTACTTCGAGATATAATCCGTGAAATTACGCATTATCTTCTACATCACTGAATTCATCTCGAATTCGAGATAATTTCCAAAAAAAATATTTGCTCCATCTGAAATCTTTATTCGGCACATAAATTATCTTAAACTTAACATTTATTATAAGTTACTTACTTTTAGTTGTCAACAAGTACTTATTTTCAATTTAAATCAAAAGAGAGTAAATGCTAGTTAGCATTTACTCTCTTCGCTAATTATTTCATTTCCTCTTCCAGCACTGCTTCCATCTCATTAAATTCACGATGAATTGCTTTAACTGGTTCTTTCGTTAATAAACTTACAACAATGACAGCTAATAAGCTACAGAAGAATCCAGGTACCATTTCATACATTGTCGCTTTTAGACTTGGAATTTGTACCCAAGTAATTACTACTACTGCACCTACAATCATCCCAGCAAGAACGCCCCATTTGTTTGTTCTCTTCCAATATAAACTTAATAAAATAGCGGGTCCGAATGCTGAACCAAATCCTGCCCAAGCGTAACCGACAAGTGTTAAAATTGTATCACTTGGATGATATGCTAAAACAACTGCAATCATAGCTACTACTAATACTGACAGTCTACCGATAAATACAAGTTCTTTATCACTTGCGTCCCGACGGAAAAATGTTTTGTAGAAATCTTCCGTTACTGCACTTGAAATAACAAGTAATTGCGAGGAAATACTACTCATAATCGAAGCCAAAATAGCTGATAATAAAAACCCAGTAATGTATGGGTGGAATAAAATATTTGAGAATGTTACAAAGACCATTTCCGGGTCTTGCAATGTCGCATTATTTTTAGCGTAATAAGCAATACCAATTAGACCAGTAAGCATTGCACCTATAATTGAAATCGTCATCCAACCGATACCGATTCTACGAGAAGTTTTTAAATCTTTAATAGAGGTAATTGCCATAAAGCGGACAATAATATGTGGTTGACCAAAATACCCAAGACCCCATGCTAAAAATGAAATAATCCCAAGAATTGTAGTCCCTTTAAACATATCTAAATGCGATGCATCAACTTGCTTAATCGTATTAAATGTTTCTGTTACACCGCCCACATCTGTAAAAGCAATAATTGGCACTAATACAAGGGCAATAAACATAATACAACCTTGCACAAAATCGGTCCAACTTACTGCTAAAAAGCCACCGAATAGTGTATAAGCAACAACGACACCGACAGTTACAAACAAACCAATTTTATAATCAAGGTTGAAAGAATTTTCAAACAAACGTCCACCTGAAACTAAACCAGCTGACGCATAAAATGTGAAAAATACTAAAATGACGATAGCGGAGACAAAACGAAGTATTTTCGTACGATCTTTAAACCGATTTTCTAAAAAATCTGGAATCGTAATTGAATCATTTGCCACTTCTGTATACGTTCGCAAACGCGGAGCAAGAATTAAATAGTTTGCATAAGCACCTATTAATAACCCTATCGCAATCCATACACTAGATAATCCTGTTGCATACATCGCACCAGGTAATCCCATTAGCATCCAACCACTCATGTCAGAAGCACCAGCTGATAAAGCTGTAACTGCTGGACCGAGTCCCCTTCCGCCTAACATATAATCTGATAAATCGGATGTCTTCTTATAAGACCAATAACCGATATACAACATGCCTGCCATATAAATAGCAAGCGAAACCATAATCTCAATCTTCACCAAATCTCTCCCTTAGTTACATAAGCCATTCAAAATTTCGAAAAATGACTTTTTCTATTTTCTTGTTTTCGCTTATGGTTCCCTACCTTAACAAATATTTTTTGTTCTTTCAAGTGAATAAGACCTTTTCACTACATGTGAAAACCTTTATAAACGCCTTTATCCCAGTGGATTACCCCGGTTTTAAAATAAATTAAAGTAAAAATATTCAAAAAATAAAATACCATTTTTTCACACCTTATTTTCATTCACTTATTAGACAAATTTCAAAAGAAAAGAGCCATACGAATGTATGACTTTTAACTTATTGGCATTGCAATTTTCTCTTTCTCTACATATACTTTACGAAATTTCATATAGCAACCAATGCGCCAAGGTACTATATAACAAACTGCAAGAGTGTAAAAAAGAATGCCGATTGACTTTGGATCTAAACCTTGCAAATGTCTTCTAAAATAAGCACGTAAAAGAACGATAACTAAAAATGTAGCAATAAAAGCGATACTTTTTTTTGCATAAATATGACCATCTTCTCTGATTTCATATCCACTTAAAATAATAAGTGGAATTGATAATAACAGTCCAATCCCAGCAGCTATACCAATTTGCCAAACAGCAAGTTGTATCGGTGCAGCATATAAAGAAAAACCTGGTAATAAAAAGAATAATGGCAATAGTAGTCGTCTTCCTTTATTTTTAATTGGTCGATTCATAGAACGCATGCGCCTAAATATAACGAGCCCTATGACGAGTAAAAAAATTGTAATACTGTACGAACCTTGCTGCAAGTGAATCTCTCCCTAAAAATAGTCATTTTTAAAAATACTCCCCTATTATACTCCTAATTTTTCCAAACGATATGATTATTCCTCTGAAAAATCTTACATATTAAATATACTTTTAGGTTTGATTTACTATAGGAAACAATTCCGAAAGAGGAACTACCCGCCCCACCTCATCTTTAAACACAATATGCTCTCGCGTTAAATGGCGCGGACTCTTTACTCCCGCTGCTGCCGCAAGTGAGAACAAACTATATCTCATGCTAACAACGTAATTCATTATGCGCCATTTCTTCTCATACGGATCTAACGCTTTTTGATAATGAGGATTCGTCGTCGCCACACCAGACGGACATTGCCCCGAATTACATTGAAGTGCCATTATACAGCCACTTGCCATCATAAATCCGCGTGCTGAATTTACAGCATCCGCCCCAATCGCTAAAGCAATTGCCACTTTATCTGGTGTGATTAATTTACCCGATGCAAATACTTTAAACTTGTTACGGACACCATAATGATTTGCTGTATCGATAAATGTAAGTAATGCTGGAATAAGCGGTATTCCCATACTATCTGCCATTGATTTATACGTAGCACCTGATCCACCTTCTGAACCATCAATTGTAATGAAATCTGGATAGATGTTTAACTCTTTCATCGTTTTGAATAAATCTTCCAACGGTTCCTGCTGTCCAATTACAATTTTCATACCGACTGGTTTACCGCCGTTTTCTTGCAAACGTTGAATAAAATAAAGTGTATCTGCTGCATTCTTTAAAAATGGAAATCGATTCGGTGAATTAATCGTTTCTCCTTCTCGCACATTCCGAACAGAAGCAATTTTCTCATTTACTTTTTGTCCTTCTAGATGGCCACCACGTATTTTCGCACCTTGCCCAAATTTCAATTCGAATGCTTTAATATTGCTTTCTTTTGCTTTCTCCATAAATTTCTCCATTGAAAAATTACCATCCTCATCACGATATCCAAATAATCCTGGACCAATTTGCGCAACGATATTCGCACCTGTATGTAAATGTTCTGGAATAACGCCACCTTCGCCAGTATTAATCCACGATCCGCCAGCCATCTTCGCACCAAACCCGCTCGCTAAAATATAATTTTCGCCAATCGCACCGTAAGAAGTCGCAGATGCCCCAAACATGCCATGTAGCTTCCACGGATATTTGCGGTTTTCACCGACGATAATTGCATCGTCTTCTTCATATAACCAAAGATTCGTTGTATCCGCTGTCAATTTTTCTCTTCGTGAAAATAACCCTTCTTTATGAATCACATACTTTTTCCCTTCACGTTCTTGCGTTACATTCACACTTAATTCATCTGTTAATTTCGGAAATAATGTATTAGCGATATAATATCCAGATGCATCAAAATCTCGTTTCGATCCAAAACCGAGTATTTCTGAACGGTATTTCGCTAGAAACATTACACTTTGAAAATCATAACGTGAAAAGGGCTTTCCATCCGTATCATGATCAAGCCAATATTGCCTAAATTCCGGTCCTATCTTTTCAAGTAAATAACGCATCCTTCCTAAGTATGGATGCAGCTTTAATATAGAATGATGCGTCCGTTTTTTAATAAAAAATGTAATAATAAAAAAAATGATTAATAGTAACATCAATAAGAGCAATATACTAATAATAACGAGTAGCGTTTCACTCATCCCGCTTCCTCCTATGAAAATCCATAATAAAAGGAGAACACATCAAGTGTTCTCCTTTTATCTTTATTCAAATTAATGTAGCAAGATGCTCTTTCGCATCATATTCAACTAAACTTTCAGCATTTTGAATTCGATGAACAAAATCTGGATTAGCAATTAAAGGTCTTCCAAATGCCGCTACATCAATCGTTCCTTCTTGCAACGCTTCTTCCGCCTCTTTCGGATTTAAATTCCCTACTCCTACAATCGTACCCTCCCAATATTTTCTTACTAATTGATGAAAATTCTTTCCGTCAGCAATAACTGCCGTATAATTCATCGTTGAAGGGTGAATCATCGTTAATCCAACTTCGTTGAACATATTTACAAACATTTCAATTGCAAGCTCAGGGTTTTCCCACATATAAGTTGGATTATCACCTTTGAAAGCAGAAAAGCGAAGAAGTGTTTTATCAGCTCCAACAGCTTCTATTACAGCCTCCGTTACTTCTTTCATAAACGTTAGCCTTTGCTTTAAATCTCCGCCGTATTTATCAGTACGCTTATTTGCGAACTCATAAGTAAATTGATCGATTAAATATCCGTGTGCACCATGTATTTCTACTCCATCAAATCCAGCTTCGATCGCGTTTTTCGCAGCTTGTGCGTATTGACCAATCACCTCTTGTATTTCTGCTAACGTCATTGCTTCTGGCGTGTCGAACGGTTTACGAAAACGCGGAACATTTCCCTCTGCAGCGATAGCAGAGGGTGCTTGCGGCATTTGCCCACCAATTATCTCGTGATGACTCATACGGCCAACATGCCATATTTGAGCAATAATCGTTCCACCTTCTTTATGTACTGCCTCTGTAACAGGCTTCCACGAATCGATTTGTTCTTGTGTATAAATCCCCGGTACTCCTGGATTTCCTTTTGCTCTTGGGCTAATGACGATTCCCTCTGTAATAATTAAGCCAACTCCATCAGCTGCACGTTTTCTATAGTACTCGACTACATCAGTACCAACGATTCCTGTTTCATGATTCGCGAAACATCTCGTCATCGGTGCCATTGCTATGCGATTACGAAGAGACCAAGATCCAATTTGAATCGAGTCAAATAACTTCGTTTCTTCAATATTTTCAAAAGAACCCCAATCATTTATATTTGTTCCTTCATAAATACTTGCTGCTTTATTATTTGAACTTGTCATTTTTCTTCCCCCTAAAAAATTCTTACTATAATCGCATCATACTTACTTTTAGATAGTAACGTCAATTTATACGCTCTTATGTAGAAATATTCGCATAATAAAACTAACTGTTTTTTAACTTTAAGGGTTCTGGTATTCAAGACTCTACTGTCTATTTTTATGTTCAGTAAGTGGATGAGGAAAATACTTGTTAAGTGGATGTTTTCATTTCTTCTAGTTTTATTACTATAGAATATATTGGTAATTGTTTTTCAAACTATTTACTAAAAAAACGATTTCCACTGTACTATATTCAAACTTACAGTAACGAGGCTTCAATCATTCATTTCGATTGAGCCGATTATCGTAATGGAGTAACATTTGTTTGCTTTCTCTTCATAACTAACATAAAAAAAGCCGTGCAAAAGCACGGTTTTTTTCCATATACGCACAACCGTCTCACCATTTATATCCTTTCGTGATCGATTTCTTAGTCCACATCGCCTAGTCTCCATCTCTGTCATTGCTCTAAAGAAGATAGGGAACAAATTCGTTTCCAATATGCAAACAACAAGCATTACGATAATAATTGCATATCTAACACATTGTTTTTTCTATTCATCCGTTCCTAATCCCCATGAAAAAAGGAGCTGTCACATAGTCGAATTATCGACTATATGACACTCCTTTTTAGTTGACCGTATATGGCTAAAAATTCATTTATCTCTTTAATATAAAGAATATAAACAATTATTATCTCTTCACATATAAAAAATTACTTAGTAGTAGAAGTGAGAGTGGTTCAGTATTCTTCTAAAAATAATAACTTATAAACCTAAAACAATGAAAGCCCTACCTCTCTTTCATCCTTACGGCTCCTCGTCCGTGCCAGTGTGAATCAGGATTGCAAAAATCAAGTAACTATTCTATCAAAGTGTTTAATTAAACTTCGAACATTCGTAAAGAATTAAAAAATAAAAATGGATTTGATTGTAGTAACAACAAAAGAGGTTAATGCTCTAAAAGTGGTTTGAAAGAGTTGAATGTCTTTGAAATGATTAATTTTCTATAATTATGTTCCCAAAAAATTCAAAACCTTTTTTGGGATCTAATACATTATTTGTAATGAATCTTAACAAAAGCTTTTTATTTGATTTTCTGTGATACCTTTAATTAATCCCAGTTCACTAATCAAAAATTCGTGTGCGTTATCTAACATTTTCTTTTCGCTTGCATTAAGTGCTTTTTCTTTCTGCATACGTAATAAATCACGTACAACTTCAGCACCTTCTTGTATTTTACCCGTCTTTATTTTATCAGTGTTTAATTTATACCTTTGTTTCCACGTAAGTAATCTATCAGATTCTCCATGTTGAAAAATATCCAATATGTGTGCTATTGCCGTTATATCCGTGACTGGTCGTATATTTGAGCTCAATATTCTCCCTGCCGGAATCATTACTTCCATATTACTACCCGACATTTTTATAACATAATACTGTTGTTTTTCTCCTGCGATTTCCTTCTCTTCTACGGCTTTAATTATACCTGCTCCGTGCATTGGATAAACAATGTTATCGCCAATTTGAAACAAATAATCCACCTCCATATATGGTAACCTTCTCAATCTTAACACACAATCACTTTTTTAGCAAAATTTTTATTTTATCATAAAATTATTTTTCATGTCAATCCTTTCGAACTAAGAAAATAAATTCGTAAAATATCACTAATAACCCGCAATCTTATTTACTTTTTCCACACATATATACATTCTAATTTTACCTTCTCTTTTTACATAAAAACACATTACTACATATAAGTAGTAATGTGTTTTTTATAAGGAATCGTTAAACATTCCCTATTAATTTCACGTCTATATACTAACCTGCTTACGGACTGTCTCTCTCGCTAAAAGAAAACTCATAATCACTTGCGCAGCTACTCGACTCGTCATATCTCTGAAATCAAGGGTCGGATCAATTTCTACTATATCCATCCCTTGAACGAGCGGTTCTTTACCAAGAAATTCAATCGCATCAAGTAAAGTCATACTATCCATACCGCCAGGACCAATTGCTGGACAACCTGGTGCAAATGCTTGATCTAGCACATCCATATCAAGAGAAATGTAAATAGAATCCACGCCTTGCTTTCTTAATACTTCAATACTTTCCGTGATAATATCTTTGATTTGTCGCTCTCGTACATCTTTCATTGTATACACTGTCACGCCATGTTCTTTTGCATATTCATGGTACGCACGTGCATTTGAAAAATTACGAATCCCGATTTGAACGAGTTGTTTTCCTGTAATGACACCATTTTCTAGTAAACTACGGAACGGTGTCCCATTTGATGGACCACCATCATCTAAATTACGTAAATCATGATGGGCATCAAATTGAATAATACCGATCTTCCCTTTACTATTTACAAATCCTGTTATACTCGGAAAACTAATTGAGTGATCCCCGCCAAGAACGATTGGTATCATATTCGGATTTACTTTCGTTACATGACCAACTGTTTTCGCAATTCGGTTATGACTTTCTTTTATATCCGTTACATGCATCGTGATATCACCACAATCATATAAGACACTTTCTTTCATATCATGTTCTTCTGTAATTGCGTACGTGCTATATGCATCTAACATCGCACGAATTGTTTTTGGAGCAAAGCTTGCTCCTGAATGACTAATAGATGGTTTAGAAAGGGGTGCTCCAATTAAGGCAGCACCGAATATTTCCACGCCTTCCTCCCAATCTTTAATCATCTCACTCCATTTCGTCACTTCACGATCAATAAACTTTGCATTCTTCTTTAAATAGTGGCCGTGCTCCACGATTGTTCACCTCTTGTATATGCGATATTACCATTCTTCCATACTGTATTTACATGACTTACGCCGTAATGATACGGTACGTAAGCATAATTGTAAGCATCCCATAAAACTAAATCTGCCTTACGACCAACTCTAATTTTCCCAGCTACATCACCACGATTAATTGCGTAAGATGAGTTAACTGTTACTGCATTCCAAACTTCTTCTGGTGTCATTTTCAGCTTGAGCATCGCGATACTCATAATAAGCTGAATGTTCTCAGTTGGACAACTACCTGGGTTAAAGTCTGTAGCTAAAGCAACTGCAACACCTTCATCAATCATTTTACGTCCACGAGCAAAGCTTTCTTTATTTAAATAGAAAGTTGTTCCTGGTAATAAAGTGGCTACTGTATTAGAGTTTGCAAGCATTTCAATTCCTTTATCAGAAGCGCCAACTAAATGGTCCGCTGATGCTGCACCAATTTCAGCCGCCGCTTCCGCACCACCAAGAGGGTCGATTTCATCTGCATGAATTTTTACATCAAAGCCAAGCTCTTTCGCTTTTAATAAAAACTCTTTTGATTCTTCGACAGAGAACACACCTGTTTCGCAGAAAATATCAACGAATTCAGCTAATTGCTTCTCTTTCATTTCTGGTAGTAGGTCTAACATCCATTGTAAAAATTCTTTCGATCTACCTTTATACTCTTTCGGAACTGCATGAGCACCTAAAAATGTGGAAACTAAATCGATTGGATGCTCTTTTTGTAATTGCGCAGTTGCCTCTAATTGTTTCCATTCCGTCTCATCATCTAATCCATAACCACTCTTCGCTTCTACAGTTGTAACTCCGAAAGATAACATACGGTCTAAATGGAATTTCGCTTTTTGAACAAGTTCTTCTCTCGACGCCTGTTTCGTTGCATTTACAGTTGACAGAATACCTCCGCCTTGTTCTAAAATTTCTAAGTACGGAACTCCTTGTAATTTTAGTGCGATTTCATTTTCACGAGATCCACCAAATACAAGATGAGTATGCGGATCAACAAGACCAGGAGAAACCATTTTCCCTCCGCAATCAATAACTTCTTTCGCTTGTAATCCTTTCGCTTCTTCCGCTGTTCCAACGAAAGTAATTACGCCATTTTCAATTCCAACCGCACCGTTTTCGATAACAGGAAGCGTGTTCATCGCTTCCCGTCTTAACAAGCCATCTTCTTGATCCATTGTTAGTAATTGACCGATATTTATTAGTAAAGTGTCCAGCATGTTTTCTCCTCCTTATTTCATCATCGGAATGTTAACGCCTTTTTCTTTCGCAGTTTCCACAGCTAAGTCATATCCTGCATCAACGTGACGAACAACACCCATACCAGGATCAGAAGTTAATACGCGCTCAATACGTTTTGCTGCTGCTTCTGTTCCATCTGCAACGATAACCATTCCAGCATGAAGTGAATAACCCATACCAACGCCACCACCGTGGTGAACAGACACCCAGCTCGCACCGTTTACACTGTTAATTAATGCATTTAAAATTGGCCAATCGGCTACTGCATCACTACCGTCTTTCATCGCTTCTGTTTCACGGTTTGGAGATGCTACTGATCCGCAATCTAAATGGTCACGACCGATAACAATTGGTGCTGATAATTCACCATTTGCCACCATTTCATTAATAATGCGACCAAATTTCGCGCGCTCACCGTAACCTAACCAACAAATACGAGATGGAAGACCTTGGAACTCAACTTGCTGACGAGCCATACGAATCCAGTTACATAAATGCTCATTATCCGCAAACTCACGTAATATTACTTCGTCTGTTTTATAAATATCTTCTGGATCACCAGAAAGTGCTACCCAGCGGAATGGTCCTTTACCTTCGCAGAATAATGGACGGATAAATGCTGGAACGAATCCTGGGAAATCGAATGCATTTTTCAAACCTTCATCGAAAGCAACTTGGCGAATATTATTTCCATAATCAAATGTAATTGCGCCTTTTTCTTGCATAGCAAGCATTGCTTCTACATGTTTTGTCATGCTTTCTTTTGATAATTGTACGTAACGTTCTGGATCTTCTTCACGAAGTTTCGCTGCTTCTTCTAATGTGTAACCTACTGGAATGTAACCGTTTAATGGATCATGAGCAGATGTTTGATCTGTAACTAAATCTGGCGTGATATTACGCTTCACTAGTTCTGGTAAAATCTCCGCTGCATTTCCTAACAATCCGATTGAAATCGGTTCTTTCTTCTCTTTATACTCGTTCGCAATCGTTAATGCTTCTTCTAATGATTCTGTATACATATCACAGTATCTCTTTTCAATACGACGATCGATGCTGCGCTTATCAACATCAATAGCAATGACAACACCGCCGTTCATCGTTACAGCAAGAGGTTGTGCACCACCCATACCACCTAAGCCAGCAGTAAGTGTTAATGTACCTTTTAATGAACCATCGAAATGTTGACGTGCCGCTTCGCCAAACGTTTCATATGTTCCTTGTAAAATACCTTGTGTTCCAATATAAATCCAGCTCCCTGCTGTCATTTGTCCGTACATCATAAGACCTTTTTTCTCTAGTTCACGGAAGTGATCCCAGTTCGCCCACTTCGGTACTAAGTTTGAGTTCGCTAAAAGAACGCGAGGTGCATCTTCATGCGATTTAAAGATTGCAACTGGTTTTCCTGATTGAACAAGTAATGTTTCATCGCTTTCTAACGTTTTTAATGAATCTACAATCGCCTGATAGCTTTCCCAGTTACGAGCTGCACGGCCAATTCCGCCATATACAACTAATTCTTCTGGTTTTTCAGCAACTTCAGGATCTAAATTGTTCATTAACATACGAAGTGCAGCTTCTTGAACCCACCCTTTCGTTTGTAATTCAGTACCTCTTGGCGCGCGAATTGTTTGTTTAACTTTTTCCATTTCAATCTCTCCCTTTTCTCATTTTATAGTGCTGCGTTTACATCTAATCTTTCTTTTATCGAATAATTCGTTTTTAGCCAATATGCAATATTTTCAATATCCGTTGAGAATATGCGATCATTTGTAATAGAAGGTACTTGTTGACGGCCTTGATGGTAGAAGCTCTTCGTCACTGTACTCATGTTTTCAATACCGCGATATTCTGCTGCTTGCATCGCACAAATCATCTCAATTGAAAGAACACGTCTTACATTTTGAATAATTTGATGTGCATGGCGTGAAGCGATTGTTCCCATACTTACGTGATCCTCTTGGTTAGCTGATGACGGGATTGAATCAACACTCGCTGGATGTGCTAACGTTTTATTTTCAGAAACAAGTGACGCTGCAGCATATTGCATAATCATTGCACCAGACTGAAGTCCTGGTTCTGGACTTAAAAATGGAGGTAAATCATTTAATTGCGGATTTACTAAACGCTCGATACGACGCTCTGAAATATTTGCAAGTTCCGCCATTCCTACTTTTAAGAAGTCCATCGCAAACGCAATCGGTTGACCATGGAAATTACCACCCGAAATTACTTTTTCCCCACCATCAAAGATTAGTGGATTGTCCGTTGCTGCATTCATTTCAATTTCTAATTTTTCTTTCACATAATTTAAAACTTGCCAAGAAGCACCGTGTACTTGCGGGATACAACGAAGTGAATATGCATCCTGTACACGTAGTTCCCCTTGTTTTGTTGTTAATTTACTATCATGAAGGATGTCACGAATTCTGCTCGCTACTTCCACTTGCTCTTTATAACCACGCGCTTTATGAACATTTTCATCAAATGCATCAATAATGCCTTGTAATCCTTCAATTGTCATCGAAGCAATAAATTCAGCTTGATACGCCATCGCTTCTGCTTCTATATAAGAAAGAACTCCTTGCGCTGTCATCGCCTGCGTACCATTAATTAATGCAAGCCCTTCTTTCGCTTCAAGTTCAATCGGCTCAAGACCTTCTTCTGTAAGAGCAACCATCGCATGAACGCGTTTCCCCTTATAGAACACTTCACCTTCGCCTAATAATACAAGCGCAAGATGAGATAAAGGTGCTAAATCGCCACTCGCACCAAGTGAACCTTGTTGCGGAACGACTGGGTGAATTTTACGATTTACAAACTCAAGAAGCATATTTACAACAAGTGGTCTAACACCAGATACTCCTTTTAGCATCGTGTTCGCTCGTAAAATTAACATACCGCGTGATACTTCTTCAGGGAATGGATCACCTATACCGCATGCATGTGACTGAATTAAATTGTGTTGAAGTGCCTTTACATCATCTTTTTGAATAAGCACATCACTGAACTTTCCAAATCCAGTTGTAATACCGTAAACGACTTTTCCGTCCTCTACAATTTTCTCAACAACTTCGCGGCACTCCGCCACCTTTTGCATACTATTTGGACAAGCTGTTACACCTTCCCCTTCAAGTAACAACCTCTTCATTTCTTCAATTGTCAATGTGTGTCCTGTTAACGTAATCATTCTTTTTCCTCCTTAAAAAGGCAAAAGGGGACCTTATCTTTTTAAGACATACTTCTGTCCTAAAAAAGTAAGGCCCCCTTCTAACTAATAGACTATGGGCAAATCATATGTGATTAATTCCTAAACCAATCGCCTCATGCTCAGATCCTTTTACAGGTGCACCAATCGTTCCATATAATGCAACAGCAACCCATTCGCCTTCTTTTTTTCCGTCGTATGGTCTACCGCGCACAATCGCAAAGCGAAGTCCTACTGTACGAAGAACGTCTGCTAACTGAATTTGACCTCTCGTCACTCCGTACAAAGCTTCCATAATTGCATGATAAAGTGCATGTGTTTCTCTGTAAACATCTGTTTCAATAACTTGGGTGCTCTTAGCCGCTGTTTCCATTGCTGCTACAACTTTTTGCGAATTCATCGAACCCACTTTCCCCGTACAATACTTCCAACCTTTTGGAATAGATAATACAGGGCTTTCATTCTCATCCGCAAGTGCCAACAACATGGCCATACGACCAATTCGATGTGTTCCTTGAAGAAGCATGTGACTCTCTCATTTCTTTTAATTATTTGAATATTTCTTAATTTAAGAATATATGAAAACGGTTAAATCGTCAATAGTTTAAACTCACATTCAAACAATTTTTTCACCTCCTCCATTTGTGTACACAAATTATTTACACAAATTTTCCAGGCGTGCTATAGTCTCACTAACAGATGCAAAGGGGCGATATTTCAATGACGAAGCGAAAAGATATTCATTTTCGAATTGAAGAAAAATTACTTGAAAGGTTTGAATCTGCACTCCATTACGAAGGTTTAAAGAAAACCGACGTATTAACACATGCGATTCAGCAATTTTGCACGAAGGTGGAATGTGAAAAAATGAATGATGTAAAACGCCAATATAACGTAAGCAACCATTTACAAACACGTATCGATACGCATAAACGTTACGAAGAAAAACAAGTAAATTTAGATGAACTCGTCATGGAACATTTACAACTTCAAGGAGAAGAAAAAATATTAGAGGTTGGGTGTGCTAATGGAAATTTTCTTTCCCTTTTACAAACTAACGGTCATAAAGGCCAACTAACCGGTTTTGATCAATCGAAAACGATGCTTTCTGAAGCTGCAATAAAAAATAACATAATTGAATGGAGACTAGGGGATGCTGGTAAACTTCCTTTTGAAGCTAATCGCTATGACTGGGTCATCGCAAGACATATGTTATATCACATGAAAGATGTCGAAAAAACAATCCAAGGATTCCATAAAGTAATTCGTCCTGGTGGCTCACTTTTAGCTACAACAAATTCTAACGTTACATTACCTCGTATAGTTGAAATGTGTAACCGCATGTTAGACGCATTTGATTTGCCAAAAACAACATCATCAGTCACTCCATTTTGTTTAGAAAATGGTAAAGAGATATTACAGTCTATCTTTCCAATTGTTGAAGTAACAGTTATTCATAATGCTCTCATTTTTCATCATGCTACTCCGATTGTAAACTATATTTCTAGCATGTTTCCGTCGCTAAATATACCTGATAATACACTTCTTCACGAGGAAATGAAGGAATGGCTAATAGAAGAAGTAGAAAATGAATTGTCACTTCATAACGGTATATGGCGCGATCCGAAAACGTTAGCCATTTATCGATGTCAAAAAGAAAAAAGCTAGCATTAGCTAGCTTTTATACATTCTCAGGCAAAAGCTTCTCCATCATCACATTCCCTTTACCACCGTAAAAATTTATATTATGTTCGTTTGCTACTCCAAAATAAGAGGCAATCGCTATTCCAAATGGTACAAATGCATGCCCCTGTGCTGTAATAATATTTGAATGTTGCACAACTTCTTCATACACAAAATTTTCTACTGGAAAACAATCTAATTTTTTATAATCCATAGTTACTGTATACGAGATTTCTTTGAATAAGCCTGCTTTTGCTAGCGCATACGGTCCAGCACAAATAGCAGCTACTAATTTTTCTTGTTCGTGAAATTGACGAATGACTAAAAAGAGTCCTTCTGCATCCTTCATATGTATTGCATCTCCGCCTGGAATAATAATCCCCTCATATTGTTCTACACGTACTTCCCTTAATTCTATATGTGGTTGCACTTGCAAACCTGTTTCACTAATAATCAATTCGTTCGTTAAGCCCGCTGTAATGATTTCATATTTATTTTTCAGCAATGCTGTTGCTACTGTTATTTCAAACTCCGCAAATGTTGGATATACGAATAGTAGTATTTTTTTCATAACCCTCTCTCCTTTAACCAATCCATAAAATATACCTCTAACTCTTCCGCTGTTAATCTATTCGTGTCCACATAAGTTACAGGAAATTGTTTATACCAATCTTTTTCAATTTCTACTAATTTAAATTGCTCCTCAAATGTACTTCGATTTCTTGTCCTATCATTATTTTTTCTATTGTATAAATTACTTTCCGATCCATCTAAATAAACAATAGCATCCGAACGGCATTCTCTTAATTTATATAATTCATCTTTCAATTCAATTTCTATATCCCACTTTTCCCCTATAATCGTTGGATAAAAGAGTGTATAAAATTCAATATCTTCTGGTCCGCGATCGAAAATAATGACTAAATCTTTTGCATTTTTAAACTCTTTTATTTTAGCTTCTATAAACATTTTTTGATTTATAATAAACCCTTCTTTTGAATTCATATCTAAATTTAATTGTTTTCGCTTTTCTACAATTGGATATGGATTTTCATATATAACTGAAAGCCCACATCTCTCTAACCTTTTAGCCAATGTTGTCTTTCCACTTGCCATCAATCCTTGGAGTGAAATTACATATGCCATTCCTCTCATTCCCTTGCATTTTAGTATATCTAAAATATACAGAATTTTAAAAACTATCAACAGAATATATATCATCTTGTTTCTTATTCTTATCTAACTTATAATAAAAATAGAGATTATGACGGACGCATCAATAATGTAAGCTTGGAAATCCAAGCTTACATTATTTTTTGCTTTCCCTTTTCTAATAAAAAGAGTATACTAGTTTAGAACGTATGTTCTTAATGATTACATACAGTAAGGAGATAGAACAATGGTATACGATACAAAAGCAATTTCTTGGAATGAGTCTTTAAAACAACTTCAACGCCGCTATACAAACAAACAAGTTGATCGAAAAGAATTTGAAGATATTGAACTGATGGAATTCTTCCGCGATAACGACTACATTTCTTTACCTACACATATAAGCGGCCTATCAACAGTACGTTTTACTTCTTACTCTATTTTCACAACTGAAGATAAAGATCGTAAAGTTGGCACATTAATCATTGAATATGTAGAAGATGATAATAATAATTTATGTGTTGAACAACTATACTTTGTTTAAATGATAACGCTTGGTCAAAATGACCAAGCGTTCTTGCTTTCTATGAATCTCACTGTTTATAATATGAATAAAAGAAAACCGCAATCATTAAGGGGGGATAAGCTTGCTCGAAGGGTGGTTCAGTTGGTTCATAGTGCTATGGACTGTTATTTTATTAGGACTTATGTCTATCGGTGGATACTTTATGTTCAGAAAATTCCTAAAACGATTACCGAAAGAAGATGGTATGTCCATTTTAGATTGGGAAGAGCACTATATTAATAAAACTAGACATTTATGGGATGAAGAACAAAAACAATTGTTAGAAGAGCTCGTAAGTCCTGTTCCAGAACTATTTCGCGATGTTGCTAAATCAAAAATTGCTGGCAAAATCGGAGAACTGGCATTACAAGAAAAGGCCTCTCAAATTACACAAGATTTAATTATTAAAGGATATATTATTGCTACACCGAAGCGTGATCATAAATTTTTAGTAAAAAAACTGCAAGAAAAAGAGATTGATTATTCAAATTATAAAAATTTATTAGCAAAATAATCTTCATTTTTCAAACAAGTTAACCGCAAGACTAAACAATTTATAAGTTGCAATTGGAAGAAAAAATTATTAATAATATCAATAAAAAAACAGCGTCTTTGACGCTGTTTTTTCTGTACAGATATATACTTCACGTTAGTTTCATATCTTTTTCATTATAAAAACCATCTTCTTTTTCCATTTCCTTCTGTAATTTCGTAAAGGAACGGTACATGGCAATTCTCCATGAAACAATCATCGCGAACGCCAGTAAGAAGAACATGCCACTAAGTTGTCCTAAATCAAGAGATTGGCTTAAGTATGTTTTAAATACAATCCGCACGACAAGTAATCCAATTAATATAAAAACAAAGGCTTTTGAACGCTTCAAATAAATCTCTTGTCCTCTAATTTCAAATTTAGATGTTTTAATAAGGAAAATAGAGAAAAACAAACCGACTCCAATTGCTTCTAACATTTCTGCTGGAGTTAATCGAAATTCAGGAAAAACAAACATCAACGCTCCCGTGCTCATGAAAAATGGTGGAAGTATAATTTTTTTCAATGTTGCAGGTTTCTTAGCTGCTTTTAAACGAATAAACATCGCACCAACAGCCATACAAACAGCAACGATACTGGATAAAACAACTATGTTCATATTTTCTCATCCTTTTTTGTGGCTATATGCAAAATATACTTTCATTATATGCTTTTCCGTTAGTATTTCCAACATTTTCACGGAATAATACTAAAAACCGGTAAAACCACCAAATAAACTTGAGAAATATACGATAATTCTCGTCATCCAGTTAAAATATAGGAAGATACCCATGACAACCATAACGTATCCTCCAATTTTCATGAATTTCATACTATTTCTTTTAATCCAAGACATTTTCGTAATAAAGAATGATAGCACGAAAAATGGGATAGCAAATCCAAGTATGTATGCTATCATATAAATCATTGCTGATTCTGGATTTGTTGCTGCTAATCCAATGACAGACACTAAAATAGGTCCAGTACAAGGTGTCCACCCTGCAGCAAAGGCCAACCCAATTAGAACGGATCCAAAATAGCCACTCGGACGATTTTTAAACGTAAATTTACGGTCTTGCATTAAAAACTTTGGCTTAAACACACCGACAATAATAAGACCGAACACGATGATAAATATACCACCTAACTGTCTAATTAAATCTTTATAATTTGTAAAGATGCCTCCAATAAAACTTGTACCAAACCCAATTGCAATAAATATAATTGAAAATCCAAGTAAGAAAAACGCTGTATGTATCATACTTCTTTTGCGAAGCATTGCATTTTCTTCTTTCAACTCAGAAACCGACATACCTGTTATGTACGATAAAAATGCCGGATAAAGCGGTAAGCAACATGGGGAAATAAATGATAGAAATCCAGCGCCAAACGCTAAAAAAATACTAATATCTTGCATAATTCCACTCCTCTCCTTACATATTGTAGCAAAAACACATAAAAATACTATGAACAATTCGTGAACTCACTTTAACAACGTGATAATAAGAAAAACTACCCTTACAAACAGTTTCTAATAAAACGTTTTCATTTCCTTCTATTATATAGAACAATCTCAATTGGACTACGAAACTTCTCTAATTGTTATTAACATAACAAAGGTAACATAGTTTCTCAAATGATTAGCACACTATAATGGACTCCCCTTCTATCTCCCTAAAAAATATTTTTTTCAAATGCTGTCTTTATACAATAAGAAGCTGATTTTACAATACTTTTATTATTACTAATTTCAAGATTATGCATAAATATCATACTTTTATTATTATTCTATAAAATGTCACACTTTTCTTTTATTTGACCCTTTATTTTTAATTTTGTATACTTCCCTCTAGTTATATATGTCCGTTAGGAACAATTTCATATAGATGGGAGGAATTTTTCATGCTTCGTTATTCTCTTTTAGTTTTATTAGGAGCGTGTAGTTATGGGATTTTAGCTATTTTCGTTAAACTTGCCTATGCAGAAGGGTTTTCACTTGGAGAGGTAATTGGCAGCCAATATTTGTTCGGTTGGATTATTTTGCTTGCTATTACACTTCTATTTTCTAGACATCGTGTTCCATTAAAACAAGCGTTAATTTTATTCGTTGCAGGTACATCTGCAAGTTTTACTGGAATTTTTTATTATGCTTCATTAAAAACTGTACCGGCATCTATTGCAATTATACTTTTATTCCAATTCGTTTGGGTCGGAATTATTATTGAAGCAGTCGCAACAAAAACATTACCTTCAAGAGAAAAGGTTATTTCCGTTATTTTCTTACTTGCAGGTACATTTTTATCAAGTGGTTTACTAGAGAAATCAGCAGGTGATTTCGATATGACTGGAATCATACTAGGTTTATTATCTGCTGTTACATTCGCAACATACATTTTCGTGAGCGGAAAAGTTGCTGTTGAAGTGCCTTCATTACCGCGCGGTGTTCTCTTAATGACTGGCGCTTTAACTTTAGTAATGATCGTATTCCCGCCAACCTTTATTTTTAGCGGTGCAATTTCTGAAGGACTTTGGAAATACGGTTTAGGATTAGGAACATTTAGTATCGTTATTCCTTCTATCGCCTTTACAATCGGTATTCCAAAGATCGGTTCTGGCTTAGCGACTATTCTTGGTGCAGCAGAACTACCAGTTACAACAATTATGTCTGTATTCGTTTTAAAAGAAGCGGTGCTATCTTCACAATGGATCGGTGTATCACTTATTTTAATCGGTATTGCAATCCCGCAAATTGCCTATGCAATGCGTGGACGTTATCGTAAACATCATACACACAAAAAATTGGCAGCATAAAACAAGAGAGGATTTTCATTTGAGAATCCTCTCTTTTCTTATTGTATAATTAATGTAAATACATTAATTAAGAAAGAAGGCATTATACGTGGCAGCAAATCTAGAGCAATTAACTGAGATGCTAATTTCTATTCGTCGAAATTTACATGAGCATCCAGAATTATCATACGAAGAATTTGAAACGACGAAGACTATAAAAAATTGGTTAGAAAAGAAAAACATTACGATTATAAATTCTAGTTTAGAAACAGGCGTTATTGCTGAAATTTCAGGGAATAATAGCGGACCAATTATAGCACTCCGTGCTGATATTGATGCCCTTCCTATTCAAGAAGAAACAAATTTACCGTATGCTTCAAAAATTCCCGGTAAAATGCATGCTTGTGGGCATGATTTTCATACAGCTGCTATTATAGGTGCCGCTTATTTATTAAAAGAAAAAGAATCTTCTCTTGGTGGAACTGTACGCTTTATATTCCAGCCAGCTGAAGAAAGTAGCAATGGTGCTTGCAAAGTAATTGAAGCCGGGCATTTACATGGCGTGCAAGCTATTTTCGGTATGCATAATAAACCTGATTTACCAGTAGGTACAATCGGTATTAAAGATGGTCCACTGATGGCCGGGGTCGATCGATTTGAAATTGAAATTCACGGAGTTGGTACACATGCAGCTGTACCAGATGCTGGGGTAGACCCTATTGTCGCCTCCTCTCAAATCGTGATGGCACTCCAAACAATTGTAAGCCGAAATATAAGCTCTTCACATAATGCCGTCGTCAGTGTCACAAGCATCCATTCAGGAAGTACGTGGAACGTAATTCCTGAAAAAGCAACGCTGGAAGGAACTGTACGTACATTCCAAACTGAAACACGTGAAAAGATTCCTGCACTAATGAAACGTATTATTCAAGGGGTTTCTGATGCATTAGGTGTAAAAACAGAATTTCGTTTTTATGCAGGTCCTCCTGCTGTTCATAACGATACATCTTTAACAAACTTATCCTCTCAAGTTGCTGAAAAAATGAATTTAAATATCATCTCTCCTACCCCGTCAATGGCCGGAGAAGATTTTTCTTTTTATCAACAAGAAATACCTGGCTCATTCGTTTTTATGGGAACGATTGGTACACATGAATGGCATCATCCAGCTTTTACAGTAGATGAGCAAGCATTACCTATAAGTGCAGAATACTTCGCTTTGTTAGCTGAAAAAGCACTTAAACACTTTGCATAAAAAAGAGCCGTTAAGAAATACTTAACGGCTCCTTTTTTAAGTTAAATCACGTTTTAAAAATACTATATAGGAAATGCTTAAAAATACAAATAAATATAGTAATAACATACATGAAGCAAACGGGAATGTTACTCCATCAATAAAACTTCCATTCTTTGAAATACTGTATAAATCTGTATTTTCTGGCAATAAATATTTCGCCCAATCATATCTAGTTGCTGCTAGTAATGCAATATTTCCTGATAAAGCAAGAAATAGTGAAATACCAATCGCGCCCCCACTAGATCTTGTTAATACAGAAATCATAAATGCAAACGCTGCGTACACAATGGTCGGCAACCACGATAAAATATAATACTTACTAGCTTCCACAAAAATATTTTGTTTTATAATATTTCCATCTTGGAAAATAAGCTCGCTCCATGCAGGCTGTTGGAATTTATAAATAACAAGTCCACATAAAGTGGAGAAAATCATATTAAATATAAACAATAACGCTGCAAATATCACAATTGCTAAAAATTTAGCTGTCAAAATTTTAAATCGACTCGCTGGTCGTATCGTTAAAAATTTATATGTTCCCCAGCTATATTCATTCGCAAAAATTGTACTTGCATACACGAGGATAAATGGGAGCAATATTGGAAATACGATAAAACCTGTATCTCTCATGAAAGAAAGCGGAGAACTGCTTGCCGGTGCTGTATCTGTATCTAAATGCTTCATCTTAAGCTGATATTCCTTTACAAGCTCGTCCCCAGATCGTTCTGCTAATATAGATTCTTTTTTCATACCTAGCTTTTTCTCTATTTCTACAGTTCGTTCTGTATAATCGGCTTTCCATCCTTTTGTTTCCGGTTCTAAATACTTTACCGTGACCCATCCTAATCCAATTATTAATACTGCAATAACTGCAAAGGGAATAATCGTTCGCTTTCGCTTAAATATTTTATACAGTTCGTTATACACTAGATTAAACAATATCTTTTCCCCCTGTTAATTCTAAAAATTGCTCTTCTAACGTTTTTCTTTCTTCATATACACGATACACTTGAATATTTTTCTCAAGCAATATACGAATAACATTTGGGATTTCTTCATCTTTTACATGAATAAGTAGATCATTACCTTTTATTAAAACATCTTGGTCTAACATTTCTGCTGCTTTATTTGCATCATCTACACGTATACGGATTGTCTCCATCTCTTCGCTTTGATTATGCTGAATATTTTGCGTCGCCACATATTCTCCATGCTGAATAATGATAACTCTATCACACATTAATTCAACTTCTGAAAGTAAGTGACTAGATACAAGTACCGCTTTTCCTTGTTCATGTGCAATTTTCTTTATGTACATTCTCATTTCATGTATTCCACTAGGATCTAATCCATTCGTTGGTTCATCTAATATTAATACATCTGGATCGTGAATAAGCGCTTGAGCAATTCCTAAACGTTGTCTCATGCCGAGTGAATATGCTTTTACTTTTCGGTCAATTACTTGTCCCATCCCTAACAATTTCACTACTTCATCGATACGTTCTTCCGTCACGTTACCATTCATTCGTCCGAAATATGTTAAATTTTCATAGCCGCTCAAAAAAGGATAAAATTCCGGTGTCTCAATTACTGCTCCAATTTTCTCAGCAGTACTTTCAAATTGCTGTTTTACAGATTGACCGTCAATCCAAACTTCACCCTCTGTCATACGAATCATGCCGACCATCATTCTCATTAAAGTCGTTTTTCCAGCACCATTTGGTCCGAGCAAGCCAACTACTTCACCCTTTTTAACTTCGAAACTAATATTTTCTACAAGTGTCTTTGAACCGATTCGTTTCGTTAACCGCTCAACCTTTACAATTGATTGTTCATTTGTCATACTATACAACCTTTCCTTCCCATGCTTTGTCAGGTCTTTACACTGTAACATGATTATTTTTATGTGTAAAATAAGAAAAGGCATGATTTCTCATGCCTTTTCCTTGAATTAAAACGAATTTTCATCTTGTAAACTTTGAACAAATCGAAAACATTGCATCATCGATAATAGGACGATCACAATCATAATTATACTAACAACTACGATTGCATATATTGTAATCGGTGCACTATTTATCCCTTGTATTCCTGCTATTTTCATAAAGATAATCGTAAATAATTTCAAAAATAACATCCCATTCACTAATCCAAAAACAAACGCTGCTCCATAAATAAATAATTGCTCCTGACATAATAAACATAGTACGTCATTTCTCTTCCTATTCTCTGCTACATAAGATTTAATTTCCTCTTTCCTCACTTGCAGAAGAGAAAACGTTATTTTATATGTAGTAAAAATACAAATAAAAATGAATACAATAAACAACATGTAAAAGCTCATTTGAAATAAAAGTGTAGTCTCTAATTTCCCAATAGCTCCTTCATTAAATTGGAGCGATATCATAAAAAATAAAATCATAGTACTCATAGCAACCCACATGAATTGCTTCATCCTTTTGGCAGCAAATGTTCTTATATTTTTTCTCACTAACTGACATAAAGACATATGTTCTTCCCCTACCTCACTTCATACCATACTCATTCTATACTACTAGTGTATAAAAATATGACATTTTAAACATCGCACTACAATCTGAATTTGTTCTAAGTCTTTAGTCCTAGAAAATAAAATAGGAAATAAATCATATCAAGGATATAATTGTAAAAAAGGGAGGGATTTCATGCGCATAAAATTGCTATTAATCTTTTCTTTATTATTTCTCACAAGTTGTATCCCACTTAAAAACAATGCAGATGCCATTGTTGAGCCATATAAATTAACAAAAGAACAATCTTCTATTTTACAAATAACTCCTTTTCAAGAAGGCAATAGCATGTTTTATAGCGTTACCCTAAAAAATGAAAAAGATAAAATACATGCTACAATTGATTATTATCAAAATGGTAAAAAAACAAACGTAATTGCGAATATAGCTACCTCCCATTTTCAAGAAAAGAAAGTAAAGCTTTCTTTTTTACCACCTCAATCCCAACTCGATAAAGATGTACAAGTGCAAAAACATTGGTATGTTAATATTGAAGGTAGTTCCATGCTCGCTCCTGAAGAAGCACCTCCAATCATAAATAGCTCTACCTCTACTACTCTTCAATCTGCTATAAACTTAACATACAATCAAAAGACGACTTTAGCGGCTATAATAAAAACGAATAAAGAAACCGTAAGAATTCCAATGCTTGAGGAAAAAACTACTATTGAACAATTATTACAAGAAAACGAACATGTTTATCTCTTTAGTATAGAACTAAAAAAGAACACTAAAGCGGAAATGCAATATAATTGCATTTCCGCTTTAGTGTTTAACGAGGTGTACTTTTTAACAAATTAATTAATCTCATCCTCAACTTCTATTCTTTTCTTCTCTCTTGCAATTTTCAAAAACTCTAAAAGTTCTGGATTAGTATTCATTTTTTTGTACGCTACTGACATTTCTGCAACAAAATTAGAATCACATAACTCTTTATATACGACTTCGGTTTTATACAATTTATTCGCCGATACAGGTATTACCGTAATTCCGATTCCTGCCGCTACAAGTCCCATAACTGTTTGATATTCCGTTGCTTCTTGTACAATGTGTGGACTAAATCCTACGTCGCGGCAAAGTGATAAAATTGTATCGTATAACGCTGGCCATACCGGTCTCGTAATAAATACGAACGGTTCGTCTCTTAAATCTTCAATATGTATTTCATCCTTTTCAGCAAGTGGATGTGCCTTCGGTAAACATAACGTACAAGAAAGCTTTTGAATTGGTTCTAACTCTAGTAATTGCGTTGGAATTGGCGGACGCAAAAAGCCAATATCAATACGGTTATCGTGAAGTGCATGCACCTGATCCGGTGTTGACAGTTCATGTAATGCAACAGACACTCTCGGAAATTTCTTTCTATACTCCCTTACGATAGATGGTAAAATATCATATATCGCCGCACCTACAAAACCAATTGAAAGTGAGCCCACTTCTCCCCTTTGGGCACTTTGTGCAACTTCTACTGCTTTATCAATTTGTTCGAACGCTTTTTTTACTTCTTTTAAAAACATTTCTCCAGCTTCTGTTAATTCAACTTTTCTCTTCGTTCTTGAAAATAACATAACTCCCATTTCTTTTTCTAATTGCTGAATTTGTTGACTAAGCGGTGGTTGTGTCATTTGTAAACGAGCAGCTGCTCGTCCAAAGTGTAACTCCTCTGCCACTACAACAAAATATTGCAAATGCCGTAATTCCATTTTGGACACCCTTTTCACTTTCAATTAATACATCTAATATATTAATAACATATAATTTATATATTAGACAAATTTTTCGAATGAACGTATAGTAGAAATTGTTAATTCTTTTTTACAATTTTTATGTAAAAAAAGAAAGAGGTGGGTACTGTATGAAATGGTGGAAATTAAGCGGACAAATTTTATTATTATTTTGTTTCGCTTGGACAGGTGAATGGATTGCAAAACAGGCACACCTCCCAGTTCCAGGAAGTATAATCGGTATTTTTTTATTGTTAATTTCATTAAAATTTAACCTAGTGAAAAAAGAGTGGATACAGGACGGAGCAGACTTTTTATTAAAAGAACTTATTTTATTTTTCATTCCTTCTGCAGTCGCTATCATACGCTACAAAGATACACTATCACAATATGGAATCGATCTCATTTTAATTATTATGATTAGTACACTTTGTGTCACTCTCGCTACAGGACTCCTAACAGAATTGCTACTAAAGCGGAAAGGATCAACACAATGATCGGCTTTCTTTGTTTACTATTAACACTATTCACATATTGGATATCGAAGAAAATGTATCAACGCTGGAATTGGAGCTTACTTTCTCCTCTTCTCGTCTGCCCTATTATTTTAATTGCTTTATTACTCGGACTAGACACACCTTATGAAACATATGAAACAGGTGGTCAATGGTTAACAGAATTATTAAAGCCTGCAACAGTTGCTTTCGCATGGCCAATCTATAAATACTTTGATTTACTCAAGAAACATGGAATAGCTATTTTACTTAATGTCATTGTCGGTTCATTTTTATCAGTTATTACTTCAGCACTACTAGCTAATTATTTTCAAATTGATTCATCGTTAGAACATAGTTTAGCGCCTCATATTGTAACGACACCAATTGCAATGGCCATTTCAGAAATGATCGGTGGTATGTCACAATTAACAGCTGTATTTGTTGTTTTAACTGCGTTAACAGGAGCATTGCTCGGACCTGCTCTCATACGTATATGCCGTATTAAAACAGCGCTCGCAAAAGGCATTATGTTAGGCACTAGCGCAAATGGAACCGGTACATCAAAAGCATTCGAAATCGGCCCTGTAGAAGGAACCATTGCAAGTTTATCTATGCTTTTAACAGCAGGAGCTAGTTTAGTTATTGTTCCGCTTTTCTTGTCGTGGATACATTAAAAAAGCAAGTGTTTAAACACTCGCTTTTTTATTTATATATTTATTTAAAACCTCATAATCCTCCGGGAAAGATAGCGTTAATTCCTTCATTTCATCTATCCTCTTCCAAGCAATTTCATGTATTAACTCATCAGGACCTTGGATTTTCATACTACCGCCTATTTTTTTAACGACATAATAATGAACGTATACAGGAACCCCGTATGTAATACCCTCTTTTTCGTATATTTTATTTACAACTTCCACATTGTAACCTGTTTCTTCCCAAACTTCTCGAATACAACATTCTTCTAGTGTCTCTCCCTTTTCAAGCCCTCCACTTGGAACAGACCACCTTTTTTCTTCACCCTTTTGCCCTTGCAACACCATTAAAACTTCATTTTTTTCATTTATACATACTGCTGCACAACCTATCCATCTTTCCATATACATCCCTCCCCCTACAAAAATTCACCTTCTTTATCATTTTCTCCTTGAAAAAAGAGGAAAAAAGTAAACTAATGACGAAAAATCACATTAACTTCATAGACAATCCCTTCTTAGAAATTAAAAACGGAAGGATGAAAATATGATTTCTAAATATGTTGTGGAATGTGTCTTTTGTGAAGAAAATCGAAAACCACGCCAAGCTATCGTAACAGTTCCCGCCACTACTCAGCTACTAGCCATTGAAAAAGTTCGTGCGGAATGTAAACGTCGTTTCGGAAAAGCTTTATTATTGCAAACAGAAATTAAAGAAGAAATAACTTTTGAACAAAAAGAAAGCCGACCATAAATTGGTCAGCTTTCTTATCCGATCATATTTTCACATGAAGATTAGGGGCATCCTCTTTAAGGATCGGGATTTTCCCATTATGTACGTTCCATAATGGTCATCGAACAATATATTTCTATGCAATTAATTATTGAATAGAATAGGGCAAAACTTGTTCGCATTTTTAGAAAAGGGATAGGGATATAATTCAAGTAGTACTTCGAATACTCGAACTTTATACTCATTATATTAAAGCAAATCCTTTTATATGGGAAATATGAATTACTTACATAATTCATTCGTAAAACATATTAGTTTGCTATATTATTTTATTCCATCAATAACATACATCCAGCTACAACTGGTGTCATAATCATTGAAAGCTTCAAAAGCATACGTGGTGCATAATTTGTAAACTTCGCCCCGATATACGCTCCTAACATCGTGCCAATTAATACTTGCAATAACAGTATATAATCTAGGTAGCCTTCTGAACTATATCCTAGCCCACCTCCAATCGCAATCGGCAATATGACAAGCATGGTTGTTCCTACAGATTGCTGGATTGTTAATCCTAATAGAACCATTAATCCAAGTTGAATAAATGGTGCAGAACCAATCCCAAATGAACCAGCCATCATTCCAGTGACTAATCCGAGACATATACATTTCATTATATTGTCTTTCGAAAAATCTTTAATTTCTGCTAAAAGTAGTTCTTCCCTATTTTGAAACTTAATTAATTTAACAAACATAAAAATTGCAGATAAAAATAACATCCCAGCTGTAAACCAATGAAGAAGATGCGGTGGTATAAGTGAACCAAGCTTTGCACCAATATAAGAACCAAGTGCTCCACATCCACCAACAATCCCTCCTATAGTAACTACAACATTTCCTTCACGATAATGACTTATAACCCCAGATAATGTCGTAAATGCCATTGCAGTTAAAGACGTTGCAAGCGCAACATGAATAGGAATGCGGAATACTAAAGTGAGTATTGCGATAATAAAACCAGCTCCCCCTGCTCCAACAAATCCTAATAAAACTCCCATTACTAACATCGTTATAATAATTGCCACAGACTTTCCCTCCAGTAAAGCAATTATCCATCATATTCTTCCTTGTATACAAATAAAAAGCACCCTAGATGGATGCTTTTTATTTCAATAATATGTACTTAATCTTGATTAATCAAAATAACTGCCGGGCCAGCGACTACTACTCCAGCTACTTCTATCTTTTCAAATTCCTTTACTGTAATAGATATAACTCCTTCTCTTTCCATTAATTCTTTACTCAGGACATCAGTCGGGATTGCTTTCACCGTCTTACCTCCTTTTCATTTATACAATATGATACAGTGAAACTTTAATCAGTTGCGATTTGGTCCATTCCGCACTGATTATAATCGGGCTGCTCGTTTATGCACGATAAAAATAACCCAATGCATCTATATATATGCATCACCTCCACTTTCATTCCTTATTCCCTTCAAAACCCTTCTCTCCCTTCCGTAACGTATTGAAAAATAAAAAAGAAGCTATAACATATAGCTTCTTTTTTATTTAATCTCTCTGCACCTTATATTTCAAAACTCTACTATCTTTATCAAATTGTAAAACAAGATGTTCACTATCTATAGGGATAAAGCCACGTTCAGTTCCAAGATAGTACGAAGTGATAACCCCGTTTTCTCCATTTCTCGTTTCAGTAGGCGTTCCTAATAATTGTGTAATTTCTTCATTTGATTTTCCTGTTAATTTATATTTTTGTATTAGATCATCTACCATATGTACCCGTTTATCTTCAGCATGTAACCATCGATCTTGATTAAACTTTGAAGTGTATGTATTCATACTTAATTGTGCAGTACATACTATTAACGGAATAAGTGCTACTATTAACACTCCCGACATTTGCTTCTTTTCTTCATTACGATTTTTAGCAACATATAAGATCCACTTTTGAATCATAACTAATAAAACAAATGGCACGACTATTACAAAAACGCTCGTTACACTTAATGACGTATGAGCCATACCAATAATAAACATAAAAGCAAGATACATTAGTATATACAAACAAATATAAACATACAAAATACCCCTTAATATAGTACTCAGAAAGCCCACCTCTTTTTAATTCATTATATAATTTATTCGATTAATGGTTTCTCGAAGTTTTTCTAACTCTTGATCTGTATATATTACTTTCCCTGTTAAGATCTCATTTCTAAAGAACATTACAATTTGCTCTCTATCTTTTAATCTCGGCGTTTTTTCTTCAGACAGATCTAGCACTTCTTTCCCACTCTCATTATAAAAATATACAATCGGTTTTACGTTTTCCTTTACAATATCAACTTGTATTTCTTTCAAACAATTGTATAGAATATGGGATAGTTTCTTCGCTCTATATACTGGATTCCCTTCATTTTTCACTTGTATCGTTAATGAATCTTCACCTGTAATACAAAACGTCTCTTCTTTCTCTACTTCTTGTTGATACTTGCCAATTTCATCAATCATAAATGAATATATACTAGCATTTTCTTTCGTTAAGCCATGAATTAATTTCCCTGTCCATTCTTTCGTCTCAAGTACATACATACCCGTTTTACTTAAGACAAGATGATGAATGCGAAAATCATTTCCTCCGTGCTGACTTTTAATAAAAACATTCGGCATAATATGAAATTCATTGTCTAGTATTATGCCTTGTTCTACGAATCCACGCTTCATATAATGTAATGTTTCGTGTGTATTCACTTCAGCTCCATTTTTCGTATACTCTCGCAAATTTGCAATTAACTTTTGAAACATGTGTATTTCGTTACTATGTTTCTCTTGTATTTCACTTCGTTCTTTACTATGTTGCATAGCTAATTGATTTTTCATCATACGCATATTTTCAAGTTCTCTAGCTGCACTTATTTGTAAATCATTGTATTTCTTCTGTTCCATATTTTTTAATGTATTTTGTTGTTCTTTATGCTCTGTAACCGTAGCTGCAATTTCAGTTTCATACGTTTCAATTGCTTGTTTCTTTTCAAATTCTACTTGCTGACTCTCTGATTCTAGCTGTTTATTTTTATAGAACAGCACGAATACTACAGCTAATAATAATAAAATCACACCTATTAGCACATAATCCATATCCTTACTCCTTTATTCCATTTTCATTTATTTTTATAAACATCCATTATATTATACTATGCTTTCAATATACACTTTGTAAAAATTACATACTTTTAATGAAGAGAGACTTTAATAAGCGATTTTTCTCATTCCCCACTGATTGTTTCAGGTTACCCGCAAATAGCAGCATAAAAGGAATCTCAGGCGAGATACCTTTTACGTGCATTTTATTGTACACCATACTGAATATAACTTGAATCATAGTATATCCAGCCATTTCCACCTAAACCAAGCCAACCATCTTGCTTACACCATACTCTATAAGCCTCACCGCGATATAACTGTCTTATAACATTTCCATTTAATGATGGAGCATCCCGCAGATTCACATTATCACCAGTAATAGTCGCCACATAATGTTTATACTGAATGTAACTTGGATCATAGTATATCCATTCGTTTCCACCTAAAGCAAGCCAACCATCTTGTTCACTCAAAACTTCATACGATTCTCCTCTATTTAGCTGGCGAATTACACTAGATTGTAAAGATGGTCCACTCCGTAAATTTACATTATCGCCTTTAATTACAGCAACGCCGTAGACTGCAGTAGCAGTACTAGGTGGAGAAACATTTCCACCACCATTTGTTCCATTTTCTTGCAAAGCTTCTAATGAAACCGCTGCTGATACGCCACAGTTTCCTACTACACCTGAAATTTGACCAGAATCTGTGTATTGCTGTCCACTCTGTCCATCCATCAGCATCAGCAGGCGGCGTACTAGAGTATTTAGAAATCCAAAGTGGAATATCACTTAATCCGTTAATTCCAAACTCATTAATATACCAAACTCCTGTATATAACATGACATCTTTTCCAGTAGCCTGTTTCACATAATTTATGAAACTTCTTGCCCCATTAGATATAGCAGTACCAGTTAAATTACTATTACTCGGATCTATCGGTGATTCTAAATCTAAAACTGGTATTAAGTCTGTCTAATTGCTTTGTAATATGTTCACAAAATGTTTCGCTTCTGAAATTGCATCATTTAGTTCTGGATGTGCAAAATGGTATGCACCGATTAATACATTCGCATTTCCCGCTGCTTGTACATTTTGAACCAAAGTAGGATCAAGATTATTCACACCTTCTGTCGCTTTTGCATACGCCGCTGAAATACCCGATCCGATCCCTTCACTGCATTCCAATCAATGTTCCCTTCCCAATGAGACACATCGATAAACGTAATATTTGAACTAGATCTATCTTGCATATAAAAGCTCCTATCAATTTTTTTCATTTCGTATACATACAATATGTACAACTTTAATAAAGGGTCACGACGTTTATACTATCGACATTGAGAGCAAACATATTTTATAAACAAAGTAAAAAGGCCTTGTAATTACAAGGCCTTTTGTAAAATTCCTTTATTTTGTAGTAAATACATATTATAATACAACCCTTGCTCACTCAGTAATTCTTGATGTGTTCCTCTTTCTACTATTTCTCCATCATGCATAACAAAAATTTGATCTGCATCTTGAATTGTAGATAATCTGTGTGCAATTGCTATAGTCGTTCTCCCTTTTCGCATTTGCTGTAATGCTGTTTGGATCGCATCTTCTGTTTCTGTATCAATATTAGCTGTTGCTTCATCTAATACTAATACTTTCGGATTCGTTGCTATCGTTCTAGCAAAAGCAATTAATTGTCGTTGACCACTAGAAAATGCAGCTCCTCTTTCTACTACTTCCGTTTCATACTGTTCTGGTAATTTTTCAATAAACGTATTCGCTTGCACAAATTGTGCCGCTTCTTTTACTTCTTCATCCGTAATTTCTTCATTGTACATACGAATATTTTGTTTTACATTTCCCGCAAATAAAAATGCATCTTGCAATACGAGTCCTATTTTCTTTCTAATTTCTCTTTCTTCAAATTTCTCTAAATCTACACCATCTATTACAATATTTCCGGACTTAATATTATAAAATCGCATTAACAAATTCATAATGGTACTTTTTCCGCTACCAGTGTGCCCAACGAAAGCCACCGTTTGCCCTTGTTTCACGTGAAAAGATATATTTTTTAAAACATCACGTTTTCCATCATACGAAAAAGTAACACTTTTAAATTCAATTTCTCCATTAACGACTTGAGGATTTCCATCTCCTTTTTGAACTGGTGCTAAATCTTTCTCATCCATTAAATGAAATACACGTGATGATGAAACAAGTGCCTGTTGGAAAAATGATAATTTCATCATCATCTCATTTACAGGCTGGAAGAAACGATGTATATAGTTAACAAACGCATATAAGACACCTACTTCAACAGGACTCTTCAAAGCATCAATTCCAAATAAACCAAGTACTAACGCAATAGCCACAATATGAACTAAATCAGTTGCTGGACGTAAAAGTAACGCGTCTAATTTTAACGTCCGCCGCCCTGCACTATAATGTTTATTATTCACTTCTTCAAACTCTTTTCTCATACGCTTTTCTTGTCTGAACACTTGAACAATATTCATTCCTTGAATGGACTCATTTAACTTCGCATTTAACACGCTTAATTGATTACGTACTTCTAAATAAAAGGCTGCACTCTTCCGGCGATATAGCACCATAATTGCAAACATTATCGGAATTAATACGAGAGAAAATAGAGCTAGTTTTACATTTAATAAAAACATTGCTACTAAAATACCTATTAAAAAGACTACATTTTTGACAAATGTGGATAATACACTGACATAAAAATCTTTAATTGCTTCCGTATCATTCGTTATGCGCGATACAAGCGTACCAATCGGCGTACGATCAAAGAAACTTAATGACAACTTTTGAACATGATCATATACTTCAACACGCATATCTTGAACAATTTTAAAAGCGATATTTTGAAAATACAATAAGTCTAAATAAGTAAATAATACTTTTAATAAGTGAGCAATAAGATACACTACAAATAGAGTAACAAGTGCGGATTGATCAAAGTTACGTGGTACTAAATGTTCATCAAGAAATTGTTTAATTAAAAAAGGGCCCATCATTTCAGTTACAGTTGCACCAACTAAAAAGATAAATGCTAAAGATAGTAACCTTTTATATGGCTTCATATAAGAAAGTAATCTACTTAAATCACTCCGCTTCTTCCCGGTCATCATACGCCACCTTTCTCGACTAATGCTTCTAACTGCTGGCTCTCGTACATTTCTTTATACCAACCGTTTTCTTTCATTAATTGTTCATGTGTACCTCGTTGTACAATTCTGCCTTCATCCACAACAAGTATAAGATTGGCATGTTGAATTGCACTTAAACGATGAGCAGTAATAATCGTTGTTTTTCCTGCTCTTTCCCTCTTTAATGCATTTAAAATCGTTTCTTCTGTTTTTGCATCGACCGCTGATAAACAATCATCTAAAATTAAAATTTCCGCATTCGTTAATAAAGCACGTGCAATAGAGATTCTCTGTTTTTGACCTCCAGATAACGAAACGCCTCTTTCTCCCACTACCGTTTCATACCCTTCTGAAAATTGGAGGATGTCATCATGAATACAAGCAATCTCTGCAGCGCGGGTTATTTCATTATATGTAGCATCCGCCTTTCCGAAGGCAATATTCTCCCCAATACTCGCTGAAAATAAAAAATGATCTTGCGGCACGTATGAAATGGCAGAACGGACACCGTAAAGTGTTACATCGCGAATATCCCGCTCCCCAACTTTTAATTCACCACTAAAATGATCATACTCACGGATTAAACATTTTAATAAAGTCGTTTTCCCTGCTCCTGTACGTCCGACAACGCCTAGTGTCTCACCCTTCTTCAAATCAAAGTGAACATCTATTAGCTGTAACAGTTCATTTTTCTTATATGAAAATGAATCGACCGCAAATGTAACATCACCGCTTGCTACTTTATGTACAGCATCTTCTCTATTTACTACATCTGATTTTTGCGAGAGAATTTTTTCTACACGGTCATACGAAGCACGCCCACGCTCCATAATATTAAACAACCATCCAAAGGCTAACATTGGCCAAACGAGGGTACCTAAATACGTTGTAAATGTAACGAGATCACCTACAGTTAATTCACCCCTCACAACTAATACTGACCCGTAACACACTGCAATTAAAAAAGAAAATCCAACGATAAGAGAGATTGTTGGATCAAACAACGAATCAATACGTGCAACTAACATATTTTTATGTACAACATCTTCTGATTTTTTTCGAAATGCTTGTAAATCTTCTTTCTCTTGTCCAAGTGATCGAATTACCTTCATCCCACTCATACTCTCTTGCACTTTATCATTGATTTCTGAAAACGATTGCTGCGCTTTATGAAACCTTTTATGTAATAACGTTCCATAATAATTTGTCGAAATCGCTACAATCGGCATTGGAATTAAGCTTAACAATGTTAACTTCCAACTAATTGTAAAACCCATCGCTACGAGTACACATCCCCCAACCGCTAATGAGTCAACAAGTGTTAAAACACCCGATCCAGCAGTTTGTTGAATCGCCTGAATATCATTAGTCGCATGCGCCATCAAATCACCCGTACGACGTGATTGATAGAAAGATGGGCTCATCCTTGTAAAATGTTCATATAAATTCTTTCGTAATTGACGGGCTAGTTTTAACGAAGATCCAAAAATCATAATACGCCATAAATAACGTAATATGTACATAGTAATCCCTACAACTACTAACAGAATAACCCACTTCAACAATTTTTCAGATGTTAATGTTCCATTATTAATTTCATCTACTACAATACCTAGTACTTTCGGAGCTACAAGTTCAAGAAGCGCGACACCAAATAACATAATAATTCCGATTATGTACGCTCGTTTTTCTTGTTTAAAAAACCACGCTAAATTAATAAATACCTTCATTTTTATCCTCCTCCCTTAAAATGAGCGATGTTTTCAGTTTACCAAAAATGCTGAATTTTTAAAAGTTTTAAACTACATAACTAACAAAAAGAAAAGACACTCTTAGCGAGTGTCTTTTAGCGCTTATTTCGTTTGTTGCTTATTCATCGCGCTCATCATTTGATTGATTTTCTTTTGGGAAGGTTTTTGTCCCATTTGCATCATCATCATTTTTAACATTTGTTCATTAATTGGTGGATTTTTTTCTAAGTAGTTCATCATGTATTTGCGGGCAATGAAAAATCCTAACGCCACGCCTGCTACTAGTGCTACTACGCCCACTAGAATACCTAACCAAATTGGCATATATTTTCCTCCTTCATGTTGTCTACCTTACAGTGTACTAAAACCTTTTCAATAAGACAAGATACAATTCGACATTTTTTACACATATGTTCGTACTTGTTTTAGAGGATTCAGCCATCCGTACTTTGTATTTTCATAATCCATAGCTAAAAATGTTAATTCACACTTTCTTAACACCTCAAAGAAAGTCGTTTCCATAGAAACGTTTCCAGAGGTATTCATGCGAATATAGTGCGGTTTCACCATTATTTCGCCGTATTCCGCTCCTGTATAAAGTGTATGTGTATGATGTGTTCGATCATATTTACCAAGAACACGCAAAGCTTGTTCTAATTTATGGTGAATTTTCATTACTTGTAATGGCATCGTTATATACATCATTTGTTTATATAACACTTTTTTCTCCGAAAGGGACCCAGATTCTGAAAATCTAGCAAATAAATCAAAAAACAAATATTCACGACCAAAGTAAGCTTTCGCAATATCCTCTTGAATTAAATACAATTCATACGTTTTCATCTTTCGCCTCCCAATCTGGACAACCTTTTCCCTTCATTATATAGAAGAAATTTTGCAATGATTGTCTGACTGCGGAGAGATAAAAAACTTTTTCTGTCGAAAAAACTCATTTACATAGAAAAATCTCTCCATGCCGGAGAGATTTTTCTAAAATCATTAAAGCATTTCTTTTACTTTACGAACAACGTTCTCTACAGTAAATCCATACTCTTCCATAATCTTCTCACCAGGAGCAGAAGCACCGAATGTATCGATACCTAACACATCTCCGTCAAGACCTACGTAACGGTGCCATCCGAATGTAGCACCCATTTCGATTGCGAAACGTTTTGTTACTGCTTTTGGTAATACAGATTCTTTGTACTCAGCTGTTTGAGCTTCAAAGCGATCCATAGATGGCATGCTGACAACAGCTGCGTCAACGCCGTCTACTGCTAACGCTTTTTGCGCTTCAACAGCTAGACTTACTTCAGATCCAGATGCAAGTAAGATTACATCAGCTTTTTCTTTCTTGCTTGCAGAAACTACATATGCACCTTTTGCTACTTTTTCATACGTATCTTCTTTTGCACCTTCTAATGTTGGAAGGTCTTGACGAGTTAATACTAAAGCAGTTGGTTTGTTTGTAGATTCTAGAGCTAGTCTCCAAGCTGCAACAGATTCGTTACCATCAGCTGGACGAATAACAGATACATTTGGCATTGCACGTAGCGCTGCTAATTGCTCGATTGGTTCATGTGTTGGACCATCTTCACCAACAGCGATACTGTCGTGTGTGAATACATACGTTACTGGCAATTGCATTAATGCTGCAAGACGAATTGCTGGACGTAAGTAGTCAGAGAATACGAAGAACGTACCACCGTAAGTTTTTAAGCCGCCATGTAGTGCAATACCGTTCATTGCTGCACCCATTGCGAACTCACGTACACCGTACCAAATGTTTTTTCCGCTGTAATCATCTCTTGTAAAGTCTTTTTCGTTATTCATGTATGTTTTGTTAGAACCAGCAAGGTCAGCAGATCCACCGAAGAATGATGGTACAGACTCTGCAATTGCATTAATTACAGCACCTGAAGAATTACGAGTTGCTGCTTTTGATCCTAATTCATAAGTTGGTAAGTTTTGCTCCCAACCTTCTGGAAGAAGACCATTCATTGCCGCTTGTAATTCGTTTGCTAATTCTGGGTATGCTTGTGCATATTCACCTAGCATAGTGTTCCAGGCTGCTTGCGCAGTTTCACCAACATCTTGTACGGTTTTACGGAAGTTGTCATATACTTCTTCTGCTACATGGAAGTCTTGCTCAGCAGTCCAAGCATATGCTTCTTTCGTTAATTTTGTTTCGTCTACACCAAGTGGAGAACCATGTGAAGCTGATTTTCCTGATTTGTTTGGAGAACCGAAACCAATTGTCGTTCTTACTTCAATTAGCGTTGGGCGTTTTTCGTCAGCTTTCGCTTCTTCGATTGCTTTCGCGATAGCTTCAATATCGTTTCCATCCTCAACACGGATTACTTGCCATCCGTATGCTTTGTAACGATCTTCTACACTTTCAGAGAATGAACGATTTAAATCGCCATCTAATGAAATATCGTTTGAATCATAAAGCACAACAAGACGACCTAATTGTAAATGAGCAGCTAATGAAGATGCTTCAGCAGAAACGCCTTCCATTAAATCTCCATCACCACAAATAGCGTATGTATGATGATCTACTACATTATACGCATCACGGTTATATTTAGCCGCTAAATGTCTTTCAGCCATTGCCATACCTACAGCAGTTGCAATACCTTGTCCAAGTGGACCAGTAGTTGCGTCTACACCTGCTGTATGACCGTACTCAGGATGTCCTGGAGTTTTGCTTCCCCATTGACGGAAGTTCTTTAAGTCATCCATTGTTAGATCATAACCAGATAGGTGAAGTAGGCTGTATAGTAACATTGAACCATGACCTGCAGATAATACGAAACGATCACGGTTAAACCACGTTGGGTTATTTGGATTGTGTTTCATAAATTGAGTCCATAATGTATAAGCCATTGGTGCTGCACCCATTGGCATTCCTGGGTGACCAGAGTTTGCTTTTTCAATCGCATCGATGGATAATGTGCGAATCGTGTTGATAGAAAGTTGTTCGATTGAATGTGACATGCTATTCTTCCCTTCGCTTATATTAGTAAACGTTTTATACATTTATATGATAGCTTCCCACGCAAGATTATACAACATGTATCGACAAATATGTTGATATTTTTTTGGTTTTTCATAAAAAAATCAATGATTTCGGGAATGTATGGGTATTCAATATGACATACTTTTTCATTATTTTTATTTTAAAAAGAAAGGGAATTATCTGTATATTTATTCATCATTTTCAAATTCCATAATGCAAAATATATCCTTCCCCATTTTTCACTCTGCAAAGCAAACGAATAAAAGAATTTAAATCTTGGCATAATTTATCTCGATCAAATACGTATCTTTCATATTCTCCATCAGTATTATTATCATTTTCCCATTGAAACTGCCCTGTCAGTTCGATTGTTTCTGGCGCTAGAGAAAACATGTTAACTAGCGAACAAAATAACTGTTCTGCTATCACTGCCCCTTGCTGTTCTATTTTCGTAATACCATAATAGTGAATTCCAAATCCTTCTGCTCTTTTCGCTGGATAATAGGTCGGAATCCAATGGGTAAAATCTAATAGATATACGATTAGCTCATCACTTAATACAACACACTCATCTATCGTTGCCTCTTCTTTATATAGAAAACAAAGTTCAATCCAATCTATACCTATAAAATCCCACCTTTTTTCTTCATTCGAAACAAATACAAACTCGTGCTGTAAAGCCAAATTATCCCCCCTATTGCTCACATTTATTATTCTTATTATATAAAAAAGCACCTTTTATAGGTGCTTAAAATAAATTATACAATTTTCTTCCGTATCGAACTTGAAATAAAATCAATGATAATTACCATTAAAATAATACCCAATAAAATAATCCCCACACGAGACCAATTGCGTGAACTCAGTGCAAAAATTAGAGGCGTACCAATCCCACCTGCTCCAATAACACCTAAAATAGCAGCGGATCGTACATTAATTTCGAACCTGTATAACGTATACGATAGAAAATCCGGTAATACTTGTGGCAATACTGCATACCAAAGTATTTGAAAGCGATTCGCACCTGTAGCTATTAACGCTTCCGTCGGTCCTTTATCTATATTTTCAATTCCTTCTGAATATAATTTTCCTAACATTCCGATAGAGTGTAATCCTAAAGCTAGAACTCCGGCAAAGGAGCCTGGTCCTACAGCTTTTATAAATAAAAGAGCCATAACTAATTCAGGAAATGTACGAACAAAACTAAGTACAAATTTCCCAGTTCCTGCCGTTAATTTTCCACTGCTCATATTCGTTGCCGCCCAAAAAGCGAATGGAACAGATAAAAAGGCAGAAATAAATGTACCTAATATCGCAATTGCCAACGTATCAATTAAGCCATGTAATAAATCTTCACCATCTGGCAAAGATACATACGACCAATCTGGATTCAATACACCTGTCATAATTGCTTTTGTAATTTCTCCTGCCGTATCCTTTATTCCGATACGATAAACTTAACTAAATCTATACAATTCAATCAAATTTACACAAGTTAGTGCTTCATCGTGTTCTCGCAACCCCGAAGGGAAGAGGGGTATAACACTCCACACGAGGCAGTATCGTTACCTCCTATTATCAAGCTTTTATTTTACCCATCTTGATAAATTTATCGCAGCATTTACATCCCTATCGTGATGGCTATTGCATGGAACACAACGCCACTCACGTATTTTTAAACTCCACTGTCCTTCTGGTTGAACTGAATGGTCGTATTTAACTCCGCAACATGAGCAAATCTGGCTTGAGGCGAACCATTTATCAGCTTTTACATACGCAATGCCATACTTCTCGCACTTGTATGATAAACATTGAAAGAAGAAGTTTAATTTTTGAAATGAAAATGCTTTCGATAGTTTTTTGTTTTTTAACAGGTTTGAGATAGATAAGTCTTCCACAACAATCCTCATTGGTTTGGTTTTCACTAATTTAGCTGTTGCTTGATGGATATGGTTATTTCGGATATTCATAATTTTCCTAGATAACCGCAGGTGCTCAGTTTTCGCTTTTTCATATCCGGCAGATTGAATTTTTACACCTTTTTTAAATCTTCTAGACATATCTCTTTGTGCTGACTTTTTCCTTTTCAAAAGTTTTTTAACCTTGGCATCTTTGTTTATATTTCGTTCTTTCGTACCATTAGAAGCCACAAACAGCTCTTTTAAACCAACATCCACACCAATCGACTCATCGGTTAATTCTTGTGCTTCAAAGGATTCTTTGAACCCTACACTCATCCACCAGTGACGACCATCAAAGGTAACTCTTGGATTTGATGTTTTTTTGTTTCTTGGTAGTTGTTGGCTTGTTTTCACTTCTCCAATGGACTGAATATGAACTACTTTCTCTCTTATAATCAGTCTTTCATAATTGGCATAAAATCCTTGGATTAAATCTTTTTTGGATTTATAAGAAGTGTGATAACCATTTTGGTACTTTTCAAACGAATTTTTCCTCGCCTTGTCAAAATCTTTTGAAGCCTGTTTAGGAACTTGTGCATTAATGTCATTTAACCACTCATATCTCTTTCGCTTCTTGATCTTTGTAAATCGTTTCTGTAAAGCTAACTGTGAAACAGATTTTCCAAATAGCTTATAGTATCTATCACTCATTCTTTTACAATAGTTATAAGCGAATCTTGCAGCACCAGCATGGTTTCTAAGCATTTTTTTCTTGTTCAGGCGTTGGAATCAGTCTGACTTTCTTCGCCAATACCCTCAGAATGTAACTCCTTTAATGGAAGATTTGTTCTTCTGAATCGTAGCGTGTTCCACCAGCATTCTCCTAAGACTACTAGGATACAAACCTGTTAATTCCGATACTTGACTAACTCGTGAAAATTTCATTATCATTCTCACCTCATTGAATTTACCATAATGCATAGATTCGGTAGATTCAATGAGACTTGATAGATTTAATTAAATTTATCTCGTTCAACTAGGGGCGCAATTCCTTAGCCAGTTCTCTTATGAACTTCTCATGTTTTCACATGAGCGCAGACTATATGTTTATCTCTTTAGAGATAGAGGATTTTTCCATCACCATAGGCTTGTGATGTACTCTCGTCAGTTATACGAGATAGTCGTTGAACGTTCATCTTATCCATTTTGACTTAGATGATTCGAGGCGGAAGACCCATTGCTCTAGTGTTTAGGATTTAACCTTGCACCATCTGATTGATTTTTTCTGCTTTCGCGACATTCACGCTCACCATTTCTAGACACGTTGTAGTTCAATCAGCTTTAGGGATTGCCCGCAGTTAACCCTCACTACTAGCCAATCACTTGACTAGCAGGGCTTACTGATATATTTAATTAACTTTGGTTATAATTGGTTAAATAAATCGTAACAGTTAGTTACCCTCTAGCGGGACTCCTGAAAAAGCCCATACATAAACAAATGCAAGTGCTATAAAAATAAACCAGCGATACATACTCGGTTTCTTCGGTTTTGGTACAATTATCGTCGTTTTACTCATTATAATTTCTCCCGCAACAATGTACTTACATAATCAATTAACAATACAACAACAAGAGTATAAATAATAATAGATGCAGTTTGTTGATATTGTAAAAATCCAAGTGTACGGTCATAATACAACCCAATACCACCCGCTCCTACTAAACCTAAAACAGCTGCTGCACGTACGTTCACCTCAAATGTATAAAGAACATAGGAAACAAAATGTGCTTTCACTTGCGGAATTACCCCATACACAATCCATTGCACTTTATTTGCTCCTACTGCTGTCATCGCCTCTAATGGACCTGGATCAATCGATTCCATTGACTCATACAACAATTTCGCCACGAGCCCAATTGAGAAAAAAGTAAGAGCTAAAATACCTGGAAGTGGTCCTATTCCAAAAATAGCTACGAAAATTGCCGCTAATAATAAATCTGGTATCGTTCGGATAAAATTTAAAACCAATCGAGCTGGACCGTACAAAAATGTACTAGTAAACACATTACTTGCCGCAAATAGTGCCAGTGGAATAGCTAAAATCGCTCCTAAAGTCGTCCCAATAATCGCCATACGTATTGTATCTAACATCGCTGTTGTAATAACTTGAAAATAACTCCAATCAGGCGGCACCATCTCTTTTAACAAATCAATCATATTAGGAAAACCAACTACTAGTTTTGAAAATGATGCGTCGACCTGTACACTACTTCCCCACAACAGTAAAATGACTAGAATAGCCGTTAACATATGTTTCAACTTACTCGGCGGCTTCGGTATCGATTTTGAATATATCGTCGCGTCATTCATTTAACTGCCACCTCTAATAATTCACTTTTCTGCGCTACGTCTCCATAAATTTCAGCAAATTTTTCATCCGTTGCCTCTTCTACTGAACCATCAAAAACAATTTCGCCTGCATGTAATCCAATAATGCGTGTCGCATATTGCCTAGCTAAATCAATAGAATGTAAGTTTACAATTGTTGTAATCCCAAAATCTTCATTAATTTTTTTCAAATCATCTAATACTTGCTTTGTTGTTAGCGGATCTAACGACGCAACAGGTTCATCTGCCAATATGATTTTTGCTTCTTGCGCCAACGCTCTAGCAATCGATACACGTTGCTGTTGTCCTCCTGATAATTCATCAGCTCGCGCATATGCTTTTTCTAAAATATTCACCCTTTTTAACGATTGAAAGGCAAGCTCCAAATCTTCTTTTGGAAATAGACCTAACGTTGTACGAAAAGTCGAATGGTATCCAACACGCCCAGCTAATACATTCTTCAAAACCGTTGATCGTTTTACAAGGTTAAAACTTTGAAAAATCATACCAATATCCCGGCGCATGCGTCGTAATTCTTTTCCTTTCGCAGCAGTAATAGACTCACCTTCAATCAAGATTTCTCCTTCTGTAATCTCATGAAGGCGATTTACCGATCTAAGAAGTGTAGACTTTCCAGCCCCCGACAGCCCTACCATTACAACAAACTCACCTTTTTGAATGTTCAAGTTTATATTATTCAATCCTTTTGTACCATTCGGATACATTTTGGAAACATTTCGAAATTCTATCACACATCTTACCTACCTTCTATGTATTCAAAATGGCAAACTAACTAGAAACATATGCCTTCCAGTTAGCTGCCATTTCCATATGTATTATTGCGTTTTTACTTTCTTTCCATATTCACGAACGATATCAAATTTACTATCATCAGATTTAACATATCCTTCATGTGAATATACTTCTTTAATGATTTTGTGACCTTCCTCATTCTTTCCTATTTCAATGAAAGCGTCCTGTAATTTCTTACTCCACTCTGCATCTAAATCAGAACGTACCGAAATCGTATCGTTCGGAATTTTCTCTGTAAATTTCACTATTTTCGTTTGATCAAATATATTCGGATAATCTTTTTTCACAATATTACGAGCATCTTGGAATACAACCGCTGCATCTACATCACCATTTAAAAGCGCAATAAGCGACTGATCGTGACCTTTTAATGTAACAGGTTTCACATCCTTTAACGGATCAACACCCTCTTTTAACAATACAGCCGCAGGCCATACGTATCCTGCTGATGATGTTACATCTTGATAACCAATTTTTTTACCTTTTAAATCTTTTACACTATTAATATTTGAATCTTTCTTAACTACAAACTCAGATTTATAAAAGTCTACTAAATCTTTTGTAGGAGCTCCTGTTTCATCATCTACCCCAAAACGTTGTGCTTGTAAAATTACGTTTGCAGCCTTTTTCTCATGCGCTAGCACATATGCTGTTGGTGGTAAAAAGCCTACATCTACTTGCTTAGATGCCATCGCTTCTACAATTGTATTGTAATTCGTTGAAATACTAACTTTTACCGGGATATTTAATTTATCACTTAATAGCTTTTCCAATGGTTTCGCCTTTGCCTCTAACGTATCTGCATTTTGAGAAGGAACAAATTGAACATTTAAAGTCTTCGGTACATAACCTTTTTTCGTATCTTCAGTTTTACTTGCACTTGATTCTTTCGTTCCACAACCACTTAATAATCCCGCCGCTAGTACAACTGTCGTACTCATTGCAAAAACTTTTTTCAACATATTAATGCCTCCATTTTTATTGTTATAAAATTGACTTCCGTAAACATGAAGAAATATATCACACATTTTCACGTATAATTGCTTATTTACAGAATCTTTACACATTCTATACATTCTCATTAAAATTCTCTTCATATATTTGATATGCTTAATTAGTAGATAACAATAGAAAAGGTGAATGATATTGAATCCAAATCAAATTGTAACTTTAAACATTTTATTAACAAGTGATATACATGGCACTGTTTATCCAATTCACTACCAAGATAACTCCAAAGCTGAAATTGGTTTAGCGAAAATTTCTACCCTTATAAAAAAAGAACGTTCCCAAAATAGAAACGTTCTTTTAATTGATAACGGTGACTTCATACAAGGAACACCCTTTACTTATCATTACGCTACATATGAAGAAGATAAGAAAAATCCAATGTCTTTATTAGCGAACTATTTACGTTATGATGCTGCAGTTATTGGGAATCATGAATTTAATTATGGAATGGATGTATTAAATCATGCTATTTCTACTGCAAACTTCCCGTATCTATCAGCAAATATTTTAGATAAAAACCGAAAAGAACCTTATTTCGGGAAACCATATATAATAAAACATATTGAATCAAATATAAAAATTGCTATTTTAGGGATGACAACGCATTACATTCCCAATTGGGAACAACCCCATCACATTCAAGATTTACAATTTGAAGATGCATTAGAAACAACAAAAAGGTGGGTTTCTTACATTCGCGAACACGAGAAACCAGATTTATTAGTCGTAGCCTACCATGGGGGATTTGAACGCGATTTACAAACTGGGGTACCGACTGAAGTTTTAACAAGTGAAAACCAAGGATATGCAATGTGCCATGAAATTGAAGGCATAGATATTTTACTAACAGGCCACCAACACCGGGAAATCGCTCACACCGTAATAAATGGTGTAACAGTTTTACAGACTGGATGCAATGGACACTCCGTCGGAAAAATAACAGTAACATTCGAGAAAACAGAACAAAAATGGGCAAAAAAAGAGAGTTATTCACAATTATTGCCCGTGCGAGGAATTGCGGCGGACCAACATATGCTTTCCTTGGTTACCGAATATGAAGAGAACACACAAAATTGGCTCGATCAACCTATTGGACTAATCTATGGAGATATGCAAATTTCAGACGCTATGCAAACTCGTTTGCAAGACCATCCTTTTATTGAATTCATAAATAAGATACAAATGGATATAGCTAATGTTTCTATTTCTTGTACAAGCTTATTCCATAATACATCTCCAGGTTTCCCTGATCATGTAACAATGCGTGACATCGTTTCTAATTATATTTATCCAAATACATTACAAGTAATTAGAATAACTGGAGCAGATATAAAAAATGCCCTTGAACTCTCTGCTTCTTATTTCACATTAAATGCAGATGGAACTATCATCGTAAACCCTACCTTCATAGAACCGAAGCCACAACACTATAATTACGATATGTGGGAAGGGATTTCGTACGTATTAAACATTTCCAAACCTATTGGCGAGAGAGTAGAATCTTTACAGTATAAAGGCGCTCCTCTTAATATGGATAAAGAATATGACGTCGTTATGAATAATTATCGCGCAAGCGGCGGAGGAAACTTCTTTATGTTTCAAAATAAGCCCGTAATAAAAGACATACCAACAGATATGTCTGAACTTATCGCTAACTATATATTGAAGCACAAAAAGATAGAGGCAACAGTCAATAATAACTGGAAAGTTATTAAATAACCGATATAATAAATAAAAAAGATGGGCTTCGCCCATCTTTTAGTTTAATTTTGCATTATCTTGCTTTTTTAAAGCTTTTAATTTCGCCGGTGTAACATCAGTACCTTCTTCGTTAACAACTTTAATTCCTTTAAGTTCGTTTAACATATTTTGACGAAATCCTTTTAAATATTGTTCACGTAGCGATTGGCGCTCACGTTGTTCTTCTTCAGTTAAGCCTTCAGCTTTTGCTTTTTTCGCTAAGAAGTTAATGCGTTCAATGAGTTCGTGACTTTGCATCTCGAATCCCCCTTTTACTCAAAACTGATTATTATCATACAATAGTTAGTCCTCTTTATCAAGCAATTGCTTTGTATATTCTACATATCTACGATGTACAGTCGCTTTTGAAACATTATGACCAAAGCCGCGAAGCGTTGCCGCAATTTCTTCGAAAGTAAGTTCACTCTTGCGCAAACGTACAATTTCCTCAATCGGAACTTCTTTCTTCTCTCGTCCTACACTTAAATGACGATTCTTCAAATTATTTTCTGGACGATAACCTTTTTCTACTGCACGTTGCATACCACGTTTAATTTTTAAGTTATGAATCTTTCTTTGATACTCTTCAACAATACCAATAATATCTAATACCATCGAATCAGAATCCGATAATTGTAATTCTCCATTATGCGTATGCGTGTATACTTTTATTCCCTCTTTATGTAAACAGTGCATTAATGCAATCTTTGCATTCCCCCTACCAAGGCGTGTTTCATCTTGTATGAGTAGCACATCAATTTGTTCGTCTCGAATTGTATCTAGCACTTCTAATATACCGTCACGTTCAATCGTATACCCACTAGCCTGTTCTTCAATTACCTTAGCAACATTCATTTGATAGCGCTCAGCTAAATGCAATAATTCATCTTTTTGACGTAATAATGACGTTTCTTGCGCTTCTTTCGTTGTACTCACACGCGCATAAATAATTGCATTCATTATGAACCCCTCTTTCTCACTATTATTCCCCTCCAGTGTAACATAAATTCGCCTTTTGTTCGAACTTATGTTTGTAGAATGTTTTTTCGCATGTTATACTTATTAATAAGAAAAATGAAAGAAAACGAGGTGTTAGAAAACATGGAAAAGTTAACGAAACGCCAGCAAGACATTCTCGACTTTATTAAGCTAAAAGTACAAGAAAAAGGATATCCACCTTCCGTACGTGAAATTGGTCAAGCAGTCGGCCTCGCTTCTAGTTCTACAGTGCACGGACATTTATCACGACTAGAAGAAAAAGGATATATTCGACGAGATCCAACAAAACCACGAGCAATTGAAATTTTAGGTGACAACCGAATGGATGCAGAAACACAATCTGTTATTCAAGTTCCAATTATCGGAAAAGTTACTGCTGGATTACCGATTACAGCAGTTGAAAGTGTAGAAGATCACTTCCCACTTCCAGCTAGCATTGTTGCTGGAGCAGATCAAGTGTTTATGTTACGTATTTCTGGAGATAGTATGATTGAAGCTGGTATTTTCGATGGGGATTTAGTTGTTGTTCGCCAACAACAGTCTGCATACAACGGTGAAATTGTAGTCGCTTTAACAGAAGATAACGAAGCAACTGTTAAACGTTTCTATAAAGAAAAAGACCATTTCCGTCTACAACCGGAAAACTCTTCATTAGAACCTATCATTTTAAAACAAGTGTCAGTTATTGGAAAAGTAATTGGCGTATATCGTGATTTACATTAAGAATAATGAAATAAGATAATTACCTTATTTATATACGGTAATTATCTTATTTTTTGTATTTTGATAGATTTTCATATATTTTATTTCTTATGAACGAGTTTCAATCGTCACATCGCCAGCAGCTGTTTTACCGCTAATCTTTTTACTACCATTGCCAATAGTTATATTTTTATTTTCTTCATTAAAAATCATCACATCACCAGCAGCGCTTTGCCCCATTATAACTGCATCTTGTGGTTTTTCCAATAAAGTTATATCTACATCACCAGCAGTTGAACTTGCTTCTACATCATATTTAGGATCATGATCCATAATATGCACTTCCCCACTAGCCGTCTTCGCTGTTACTTTCCCTATTACCTTTTTAAAGTTTACCTCACCAGCTTTTGTAGATCCCTCCACACTCTTAGCTGTGACATGTTTCAAATCTACTTCTCCAGCGAGTGTCCCAACACTTACACGATCACTTTTCACATCACTTACTTCTATTTGTCCAGCTGATGAATTTATTTTTATCTTTTGGTAAGAACGTTCTGGTACAAATATAGTCAATGTAGACGTTTGAATTTTGAAATTGTAAAAAGAAAAATCAAATGAAGCACCTTTTTCTCTTTCCCCAATAATTTTTAATGTGTCACCATCTTCGGTAATACGAACCTCTTGTTTACGTGCATCTCCTGATTGCTTTACATAAAAAGAAGAGTCAGGAGATTTTTGGACAACAATATCCCCAGCGTCTAACTTAACTTCTATATTTTTTAATGTTTCGTTTTTAATAACGTCTTCTTTATTTCCTTTTTCTGCAGTTTGCACTGCTTTTTCATATGTTTGTGAAATCCCTATTACTCCAATAATGATACAAGCGATTGCGACTAACAATATTTTTTTCATCATCTACTCCCCTTTTATCATTTTGAAGTTCCATACTACATAGCGTACGCATAACTTTTTAAACCACTTCGTACTATAATAAGCGATAATACATAACAACAAACCTACTCCAACAAACGTTATACTAACGAATAAATCCAACCATATAAAAGTACCCATAAATACTTTTCCAATAACGAAAAATGGTGTCACTACACTAGCAATTCCACCGAGCCAGAAGGAAAATATAAAAGCAATAATTGCAACTAACGGGCCTAACACAATAATAAAATTAAACAAACTAAGTCCAATCGCTGCCATGACAGCCCTTGTTATATTCGGAGTAGATGGGTCCTTTTTCATTTCATCAAAGCGATACAAAGCAAGTAAGTCTTTCGCAATTACTTTCGGAGAGCCAAGGCCCTTTATTATTTCCGATTCAGTTTTTCCTTCTTCTATTCCAAACTGAAAATGCTCTTCATAATCAAATAAAATATCTTTCCTCTCTTCTTCCGGTAACTTTCTAAGATGACTTGATAATTCTTTAAGAAACTGTTCTTTACTCATCCCACTCCACCCCTTCAATAATTTCTTGTACGCCTTTTGCAAAATCACGCCACTCCGTTACTAACAAATTCAGTTGTGTTTCCCCTTGCTCAGTTAGTTGATAATATTTACGAGGCGGTCCCTCTGTAGATTCTTTTAAATACGTTTGAAAATATCCTTCTTTTGTTAAACGACGTAATAAAGGATACACTGACCCTTCCGATATTAAAAATTTATTTGAGATTTGCTGAACAAGTTCATAGCCGTAACAATCTTTACGTTTCACAAGTGCTAAAACACACAGTTCTAACACGCCTTTTTTAAACTGAACGTTCAAGGTCAATCCCCCTTTCTCATTTCAGTACTATTCAATACACGGTACCTGTTATATCCATAATATACCACTTAGTATTATTCATTGCAAGGTACTCATTTATATTTACTCCCTAAATTTAGAAAACGTACAAATAAAAGCCTGAATAATGCCCTGTTATAACTGGCCATCACTCAGGCTTTTATTCGATTCGAACTGTATGAATACAAAAATTCATTCACTCTTTCCCTTCTAAGAACCAACTTCCATTTGTGACCTTAACAAATTTCGAAATACACCTTTTCTCTCTTTAGCCAATTGATTAAATTCACCTTTTTGAACAATTTCACCTTTTCCTAAAACAATAACTTGATCTGCATTACGGATCGTAGATAAACGATGCGCAATAACAACAATAATCATCGTTCCTTTCAATCTTTCTATTGCTGATTGGATTTTCACCTCATTTTCAGTATCTAATGCGCTCGTAGCTTCATCTAATACTAAAATGGATGGTTGTCTTAAAATAGCCCGAGCTAATACAAGTCGCTGACGTTCACCACCTGAAAGTCTCACCCCACGATCTCCAATCAGTGTATCAAGCCCATTAGGAAGCGTTTGTACAAATTCAGCGGCGGCCGCAAAACTTAATGCATCCCAAATTTCTTCCTCACTTGCATTCGGTTCAATCATCAATAAATTATTCCTTATGCTCGCATTAAATAAGAAAGGATCTTGTGGTACATAACTAATAGCCCGTCTTAATGACAATAAATTATCTGTTGTAAGTGGCGTACCATCTATTAACACTTGACCTTTTTCTGGCTGGATTAATCCCATTAATACATCAATTAATGTACTTTTTCCTGCACCAGAATGCCCCACAATGGCCGTCATACTATTTATTGGAATTTGCACATTAATATTTTGAAGTGCGTATAAAGATTCTTGCTTATTATAACGAAAGTGAACATCCTTACACTCAATACCTTGCTCAATACAAATCGGCTTTATATACTTTTGCTGATGTATATCCTGCATTTCAATCGCTTCCTTACATTCCTCTTGCAGCTCCCATAATGACTTAAAAGCCGGAATACTTGCAGCTAGTTGTTCTAAATTTGATTGAATTGTCATGAATCTCGGCCATAGTCTAGAAAAAATGAGGATGATTAATAGTAATTGGGTGGATTGCGCTTGAAACATACTTACTGATAATAATAAAAAACATGCAATTAATATAGCCATTGAAACTTTATAAAACAATTGAGAGCTCGATCTTATTCTCATATACTCCATTTGCTCATTGCTCATCTTTTCTGTTATAGATTGTAACCAATCTATACGTGATGATTCCAAAGTATTACTCTTTATATCTTTAATTCCATTAAAATGATCTGTTATACCAGAAAGATAGTTTTTTGCCAATTCTGAGGTCTTACCGCCTAGTATTCGTGCTTTTTTTATAAAAACACGAGAAGCTACCAAGAATAATAAGCCAAAGACCAAAACAAATATAGTTATTTGAGGAGATAGTAAAAACGCAATCCCCACCTGTATGAATGTAAACAGAATAGCAGCTAACAATTGTAAAATTAAATTAACCCCATAACTTACGCGAGCTAATTCTGTAGTTAATATATTTATTAGATTTGTTTTCCTTTTCTCTAAAAAAAAACTCCACTTCGCTTTTAGAATCATACTATATGTTTCTATTCTTAATTCTCTTACAAAAACTTGTTGTGTTCTCGCATCCCTTAGGGTTATGTTTCTTTGTAGTAGATTTTGACCTAACACTATTAGTATATATATACCTAAAATAGAAATTAGACTTGTCGTTTTAGGAAAATCCTGCAAAAACCTATAGACAGGTGCAATAAAAGTAGACTCCTCGCCTATATTAATTACTCCAGTCATACTTATCATAGGAATTAATAAAATAATCCCTATCCCTTCAAGTAAACTTATTAAAACCATACCAAATAAATTCACATGCAGTATTTTTCCCGCTGAAGAGTATAATTTTTTCATAAAATATATAATATGCTTCATCGATGTCCCCCCTATAACAAAGCAAGCTTCTTTGTTTTCCTCCAAAGACATAAAAACGGACGTAAAGGAAAATATAAAAAATGAAGGAATTTTGGCAACGGTAATGTTTTTGCATCAATTGGATAAGGGTAAAGCTGGCTCAAAATAAATATAATTTTTTGTTGATTAGACATCAGTGAAAATAAATGTCTACTATGATAGGAAAGTATTTCTTCAGGAACAGGTTCTGAATGTAAATTTATCATTTTCTTGAAATAAAATAGCGCTTCTTGTGCTAACTGCTTCGAATGTTTCTTAGCTACTAATTCCGTCATGCTTTCATTTAGCTGTACACCTAGCAATTGTGACGCCAAAATTAATGCTTGTCCCCCTAAATGAAGCACTTGATATTTTCTCATTAATTTATGAATCTCATTCCAGTTAAGATCCTGACCGACAATTTTTTTTATATCTACTAACCAACGTAACCTGGACCAACCATGTCTAGCACCATGAGATACAAGAAATAAAAACAAGTCTTCTTTTCCTAACATATATACCGAATTACTCGTAAGTGTACTTTTTCTCTTTCGCTTCCAAAGCTCTTCAAACCCAGGTTCCTTACCCGGTCCGGGATTTAACCTCCAATGGATTTCAAGTTTGATCCGCCTTGTTGGATGGAAAAATGTTATATGGTGATGCCTCCATTTCCAATCACTTAATATCGTTTGAATATAATCATCTTTTACATACCCCTGCTCCCAAAGTAGCATTTCTACTTTTTCTAAATTTTGCATCGGAATAAGAACATCCAAATCACAGGATGTTCTTAAAGAAATATCTCCATATAAATCCTGAGACAGTACAGGTCCTTTTAGAAAAATCATACGAATCTCATTTTCACTACATAGTTTATTTATTCGTTCCATTTCAGCACTTAAATAAAGCAGTTGAAATGTATTTTTTTTATATTTTCTATTCAAGGTTTGTACAATATGCGAAGGAATTAGTTCTTCATCCACCTGTTTAAGTTTTTGATATATCACCGGATAAACGCGATGATGCACAGCTTGCTTAAGAAAAACCTCCCAATCAATATCTATGAACCATTCACTACTATAAGTTTGCATTGTCTCATCATCTTGTAACTTCAAAATTGTAAAAAGCAGTTTCAATTCCTTAGACATGAACTCTACATTAAGACCAAAATCTTTCTCCATTTTATTCTCCTTTAATAGTGTCCTCACTTAGCCTCTTTGCAAATGATCCAACGACAGTAAATTTCTCCATTCCTTCTGATCCAGTAATATAAAAAGAACCGCTCCGTAACCATGCATGTGCAATTAATTCACCATGACTATCCTTAGCAGTTCCTAAATAAAGAGTACTCTCAATGTGACGTTTTTCGAGCATTTTCATCCCAGCTATAGCTTTAACAAGGCACTGACTTTCCCAAAAAGTATAACGACTCATAATAGAAATAGCTTCAGACACCTTCTTTAGTGTATCTCCGTGTGGCTCAATTTGAGCAACTGATGTTTCATTCATATACTCCCCTAAAGAAGGTGCAAATTTGGAGAAGGTAATACTTTTTAATACACGCGCCCACCCTAAAAAAATAAAAGCCTCTAATAATAAAAGCTTTGTGTCCATATTCAGTGATAAAAATCCCCTTAACCTCTTCACAATATTCATGAATCCCTTCCTAACAGTTCTCTTGACATTACGAATCTATCTATTAGATTCACCTTTTATTTGAATTAAACCTTCTTGAAATAAACAATCTAAAAAGGAAAGAACTTGCTCTTCGCAATCACTCCGTTCAATGTTGTACTTTGACAACAATGTACTAACTAGTTCAGTAACCATAATTGGAGTTTTTATTAGTTCCCAAATTTCCCCCCCTGTTTGTCCCAAATTATAATATTTTCCTTTTTGAACATTTAGCATCACTTTTTCCCCATCCATATCACTCACAATATTCTCTTCACTTTGCACAATCTGAGACTTTAGAGAAATTCTCTCTGTATACATCATCTATTACTCCTCCTTGTATAGTTTTTAATATAATTGATACAAGTTCATGTGCTGTAAACCTATTATTGGGACGTTTCAAATGAAACATATCTACTTTGTTTATCACGCTTGTAGAAGTAGTAAAATGCCACTCTGTTAATTTTAATTGCGCAATTAAAAACTTACGAAACGTGTGCAAAAATAATGTACGCAGTCGTTCAAGTCCTTCGATTCGAATCAATTCAACATTCTCATTCTCTGTTTTCGTTAACTCAATAATACCTGCAAGAGGTAATGGTTCAGAGAGAAAATGAGATTGTACAGGAACAGCATACTTTGTTTCTCGTTCAAACAACGGATTATAACTTGCCGTTCCCATTCCAAAAGCATTCAAACTTTCCGCCCATAATTTTTGTTGCGGATAAGATGGAATCACAATTGGAGTCTTATCTGACGAAACTGTCACAGCAATTACATCATCACTCAAAATTTTGTATCCTTTACTTAAAAAAGCCGATGCAAGAGTTGATTTACCTGCTCCTGAATCACCTACAAAGGCATAAACTTTCCCATCAATATTTATTGCACTACCATGTAATGGTAAAATCCCTCTTTGAATTAGCAAGGCACCCATACAAGTTCCAAGTATATAAAGACGAATCTTATCTTCACAAGCTTCTTTCATTGGTGAAACAACTATTTGCTTTCCTTCTTGTATAGAAAATATAGCTGTATCAGGAATACGAATCATAACTACGTTTTTATCAACTACAAAATTTTGTTCTGTGTTAGTAAATTCACTCCATTTCTGAAATAAATCAGCAGTTCGTATTATTACTTCTATCGTTTCTTCTTGTTCATTAATTCTAGGTAATTCTGGAAATTGAATTTCACTCAACACCCTTAACCCAAAAACTTTATACATATTTTTTTTTGTAGTTTTAATCAACTCTCTCACTCCAAATAATTATCAGCGTTGTTTTACAAATACCCCTTATACTTCTAATGTATAAGGGGATAAGAAACATAAGATCTAATTGCTACTCGATGAATTAACTATAGTGCACTACTTCATCAACATCTGGTTGAACAGCATCCGGTGTTTTAAGTCCCGGTCCAGCCATTGTCATATTAATATCAAGTACTTCCAGTGTAGGAATTGTCCAATCTTTTTTCATTATGTCACCTCCCTTCAAATAATTTTCTTCATAAATCGATATACTATTAAACTACGCATTAAAATTCGAAAATCTAAATCAAATGCATATTCTGGATGGGGTACTTCTTTAATCTTAGAAATCGCAGTTCTAATAACCTCTATATCCAAGAATTCTGAAATTATAGGATCCTTACTAAGCTGCTCAAGCTCTTCAATAAATCCACTCCATTGATGCGTCATACGATAAACACCATCAGAACCTTGAACACCTCGAGTAAGTTGATTTAACCTTACTTTATCAGGCAAATAATTTTTGGTTGCTCTTCGAATTAGTGCCCGATCTACACCATTTTGAACGTATTGTTCTTCTGGAACAGCTAAACAAAATTTAACAACCCGTAAATCATTCGTTGGATCTCGATCCCATAAAGAATAGCGCAAAGATAATTTAGATCCGTATGTACCAGTTATATTCCAATAATATAACTGGTCAAATTGCCTTTTTTTTATTTCATATACATCTGTTATAGAGGTTCCTGTTATATCAACATCATGCTCTAGAAGCTTATCGAACACATTCATTCTATTTGCAAATTCTGGATTAATAAATCTTGGGAAAACGATTTGATTTTTCGATGAAGATATTCGATTCAAAAACGGAAATGCCTTTTTTTTCACTACTGAAAATACTCGCGATTTCTTTACACCAATATTTTTACTATACGAATATAACTCTTGCAAAAAGCGACGCAAATTCATCTTTTTCAAAAGCATAGCTTGATAGTCCACAGCCGATCCCCATGACACCGTCCAGTTTCCTCTCTGACCATTTAAGAGTACTCCAATCCCCTGTAACCGGGCCTCCTCATAGATTCCCCTAAGCCAAAAAGTATTCTCGAAGAATTTGTATGGCATCTCTAGAATTTCAAGCCAATCATCTATTTCTGATAGAGGACTTCTTCCTTCAAAATCTAAATAATGTTCCTTAATATTTCCTACATGCTGTACAGTTGATTGAATAAAAGGTCGTTCATCAGCTATTCTACTTCTATGCGTCCAATCTACAAACCCCTTTACCGGGACATAACTATATGTATGTAGACGTTTATTTGCTGCACTTAAATCTCGTGCAGCAAAGCTAACTACAGAACCCGAGTCAAGTCCTCCACTCAAATGAGCCCCTACTTGATGATGAGTGCGTAAACGTGATCTTATCGCATTTTGATACACTTCCAAAAACGCTTCTTCATACTCTTCGTTCGATTTGAGTTGAAGCCTTTCTCCAATAATTGGTGTATGGTATCTCAATAACTTCACTTTCCCATTTTTTACAATAACAGCATGGGAAGGTGGAATTTGCTCAACAGTTTTATATACCGTTGAAGAAGGATCTACTGATTCAAAATTCACAGGTATTGCTAAAAATTCAGCAAGCCACTGTTCATTCAATTTTCTCTCAGCTTCTGGTAGAGAAAATAGTGGATTTATAATAGAGCAAAAAGCAAACCTTTCCTCACTACGATAAAAATAAAGAGTTCGGCTTCCCGAAAAATCCCTAGCACCAAAAAGCATTTGTTTTTTCTCATCCCAAATCATAAAAGCAAAATCGCCCACCAAATATTTTGGTGCTGCTTCTCCCCATTTCTGATAAGATAATAAAATCAATTCACTGTCTGTCATGTTTTTTCTATCTACATAATCTACTTGTAATTTTTCAAACAACTCATAACGATTATCAATAATAGCATCTGCGGTAATTGCCAGTTGTTTTTCATAATTATAGAATGGTAATTGTTCACCAACTGACTCGGGTGTAATCCATTGTGCGTGACACCCTAGAAAAGCATTTTCTTTGTGCCATATTTGAATATCATTAGCAGGATACTTTTGTAAACCACTCATTAATCGTGTTCCATGTTCAATTAATACAGGTTCATTATTAAAGTGAATAATGCCAGTTATAGCGCTCATTTTTCCCCTCCCTCCTATACAACAAGTTACTGCAAATATTTTGTTTTATTTATTTCATGAACCTTTCTCTTTCCAGTCAGATTCTTTTTAAAGAACAATAATACACATTTCAATTCCGCACTCTAATTCACTTATAAATCAAGGTATATTTATGTTTAAATTATCATTACGTCCCCTTCTCGTCAATAACCAATGTTATTATAATCCATATTCAAGGAGTAATATTCTTAATAATGAACTTCGATTCACTTGTTTTTCTGTAAATTTTTGCTTGCTATATAATATTTACTATAGATTGAATAACTCTACGTTGATCTTCATCCGTCATATTGGAGCCAGAAGGAAGACACATCCCATTTTCAAATAATTTTTTAGATACATCATTATCTTTCTGATGAGAATAATACTTATATTCTTTAAAAAGCGGCTGCATATGTAGTGGCTTCCAAGTAGGACGCGCTTCAATATTCTCTTCAGCTAAAGTTGTTACTATTTTTTCAATAGATATTCCAGATTCCAATTCATCAATCATCATAGTTGTAAGCCAACGGTTCGAACGAGTATTTTCTAATTCTGGCATAAAACAAAATCCCGGTATATGAGATAACTCTTCATAATACCGCTTAAATATACGCCTTCTAGAGCTCACCCTACCTTCTAACACTTCTAATTGCCCTCTCCCGATACCAGCTAATATATTACTCATTCTATAATTGTAGCCCACATGACTATGCTGATAATGCGGTGCTGAATCTCTTGCTTGAGTCGCTAAAAATCTCGCTTTTTCTAACGCTTCCACATCATCAGAAACTAGCATTCCACCACCTGAAGTTGTAATAATTTTATTTCCATTAAATGAATAAATCCCAAACCTCCCGAATGTACCACTTGCTTTTCCTTTATATGTAGAACCGAGAGATTCTGCTGCATCCTCAATTATGGGAACATCATAGTGATTACAAAGCGAAAGAATTTCATCTAATTTTGCACTCTGACCATATAAATGAACAAGAATGACAGCCTTAGGTAATTTCCCTGCTTTATCAGCATCATGCAACGCAAGTGCTAGAGCTTGTGGTGACATATTCCATGTTTCCGGTTCTGAGTCAATAAATACTGGTTCAGCTCCTAAATAAACAATCGGATTCGCACTCGCTACAAAAGTGAAACTTGAACAAAATACTGTATCTCCCTTTTGAACGTCTAATAATCGCAAAGCTAGATGAATGGCAGCAGTACCTGAACTAACCGCAGCCCCACCTTTAACTCCTACAAAAGAAGCAAGCTCTCTTTCAAATTCATCTACATTTGGACCAAGAGGTGCAATCCAATTTGAGTCAAAGGCATCTTTTATATATTTTTGTTCATTTCCGCTCATGTGTGGAGAGGAAAGATAAATTTTCTCCTTATTTTTTATCATCATTCTTCATCTCCTCTCAATTTACTACATTAATAACTTTGGCTGGAATACCAGCAGCAGTACAATTAGATGGAAAATCATTTATGACAACAGAACCAGCTCCAACAATCGACCACTTACCGATTTGAACACCTGGAATTATAGTAGCTGATGCTCCTATATGTGCCCCCTCTGCTATAGTGACAGAACCTGTAAGTGTAGCATGTGGTGAAATATGAACAAAATCATCAATTATATTATCATGTTCTATTATTGAGCCCGTATTTATTATAGTATGGTTACCGATGAAAGTATCCGCATTAACAACCACATTTGGCATAATTACCGTTCCGTTTCCTATATAAGCATTTGAACTTATAATGGCTGTTTTATGAATTAAAGTAGCATATATGCTACTTTGTTGATTTAATATTTCTGCAATTTCCCTTCTTATTTTATTATTTCCTATAGCAATAATGAGCTTTACATCATTAAAATTATTAATAATTTCCCTTGCATCTGCAATTGTTCCAAAATAAAGATTATCTACAATATTTATACCTGTATACAAATCATCTAAATAACCGACTATTTCATATCCTTCATTTGATAAGATTATATCCCTCACAACCTTGCTATGCCCACCACATCCTATTATTAAAATTTTCATTTTCCCTCCCCCTTTATTTCTATTTTCCCTCCAGTAAATCGCTCCATTGTCACATGCCCTACATGATTTATTCCCTCTGTTTTAAATACTTTTAATATTGTAAGTACAATTATTTTCAAATCTAATAAAAAAGAGTGATTCTCCACATACCATACATCCAATTCAAACTTTTTTTCCCAGGTAATCAAATTCCTACCATTTATTTGTGCCCATCCCGTAATCCCTGGTTTTACATTATGCCTTTTAGCCTGTTTACTAGAATATAGGGGTAAGTATTCCATCAATAACGGTCGTGGACCTACTAAACTTAAATCACCACATACAACATTCATAAGTTGAGGTAACTCATCTAAACTATATTTTCTAAGAATTGCCCCAAAAGTAGTCAATCTATTTTGATCTGGAAGTAATTCCCCATCACTACCCTTCTTATCTAGCATAGTTCGAAACTTATAAACATTAAACGGTTTTCCATGCAGTCCTGGACGCTGTTGTTTAAACAGTACAGGAGATCCTAATTTCATCCTAACTAAAATTGCCACAACAAAAATAGGCAGCAAACATACAAATAATAATAATAAAGAAATACATACATCAAAAATTCTTTTCATGTACTATCCTCCTTACTTATTTACGTTTAATACTCCTAACACGAAGGACCATTTAGAACTTTATATGCAATGAAACAAAACAAGGGGCAACTACAGTTAGTTGCCCCTTGTTTTGTTTCATTACGTCATCTTTCATTAATTCTATCTCATCAAATAGTTTAAACATGGCTAGCCTATGTGAATATTCCCATGCGGTATCACTACTTATTTACAAAGGATCTGTTACTCCATTAGTTCCTATAACTTTACATGTACGGATCATAGACGCCATTAATATAATTATCCTTTTTTATATGTTCATCCCTTAACTTTATAACTACTGTCTCCACAATATTATCTTTAAAAATCAAAGTGATTGAGGATGAAATCTGATTTGCATTCACGCCTATCATACTTTTATTTGACCTAAATATATTATTTTCTATTAACATAAACTCACTCGTAAATGTTTCATTCCAAAAATTCATTATACTGTCTGTCGATTCCGAATGAAGGTATTCAAATGCATTATTATTAAATTCTAATCTTCCCCCAATGTCCCATAAAAAAAATGCTGAGCCCCATCTTCCCCCTCTAAAATTACTATTTTTCACTTTTAGCATTGCTATCCTTTGAGAAGACTCAACAGTAAAAAGATTATAAGCATCCCAACTAAATGAACATCCATTAAATTCATATTCCGCTTGAGGAGTTTTTGTAACAAATGATATTGTACCGCTGTTCTCAAATTTACATCCCGTATATACTCCTGGTGGTAAATTCGTAATGATTCCTTGCGGGTGTTTCGTATCTATAAAAGAAATATTATTTAATCTCCATCCATTTTTCATACCAGGTGATACGCCTGTCAAACTTGTACCCTCTACAGCCCCTCCTTTAATAACACAATTTGATATAGTTTGCGGTTCTGCTGAAAAACCAATTATTGAACCCAACTGTGAAAAAGAATGAAATAAATCTCGATCACTAAAAAATTCACATTGGTTGACTTGAATACAATATGCTTTATCTCTTCCCATTAACAATGCGCTATTATGGAAAATACAGTTACCAATAAGCGCTTCCTTATCTCCTTGATCTATCGTGACTCGAGTAGCATACATTTGATTATTCGTAAAAGTTACTTCTCCGCTTAAAACACAACTTACTTCCCTTAAGTGATTATTGTTTATAATCACTTTCTCTACATTTTCGCCTACTACTAATGAATTATTAGCTAATTTATTTTGAATGATATTAATATATCTACCACCGACTACAACAACGTTATATCCCTGATTATCATATATGTTATTACGCTCAATGTTTATATATTGATTTAATCGATATCCATCTTCAATATCTATTGCTCCCTGAGGTGCTGTACCTTTCATTTTGTAAATTTCACAATCTCTAATATAGATTTGTTTCGCTCCAGATACACTTACCCCAAGCCTTCTACAATCATGTATTTTACATTTCTCAATAAATACATTTCGAGAAAATTCCGGAATTCTAACAGTTATTTTACAACCGTTTTCCGTAGGTATTTCACCTTGGTTAAGAACTATTTTCGCATAATCTGCTTCTTTTGGAACACTCACTTCTTCAAAAAACTTTACTCTCTTAGCAGCCGTTAAAAAAGTATTATCAGCCCTATAAAATAACACATCATATAATTCTGTGTATATTTCTGAACCAGTTCCACCATAGCCATCTCCATACAAACCAAAATATCCCCATTTTATAATGCTACTATGATGTAAATCTATTTTTAAATTCGATCTAATTTTATTATCATCTACTATTAGGGAACCATCGACATCACTAATCCCCCCCACTTCAAATGTACCAGCAAAATCATATTCTCCAATTTGTCCCCATGTACTTTCCATTGCTATCCCATCGCCAGTACAATTTAAAATTTCCATATTATCTATTGAAATATAATTCATATTACTCCCCTCAGCAGGAGTCGTATTTCCTACTTCAATCCCATATCCCCATTCATGAGTATGAGGAATCGTTGTATAATCGTGTGTATCTTTATCCCCTTCAACCCTTCCATTCGTAATCCGAGAAAATTTTTGATTTCTTTGATATCGTACGATTGCATATTTAAATAATCCATTACTTCTTATTTTTAAAGTTGATCCACCTAAATTTAAAGTCATAAAGCTTTGTGGCTCAATTGGTGTATTTTCATCAATTAAATATGTCCCCATGGGTAAAACAACTTCTATAAATCCTTGTTGAGATGCCCATGATAATGCATTATTAATCCCTTTAGAAGTATTATCCGCGTCCGTTCCATCATTTTTAACATTCCATCTCTCTAACTCAAGAAAATACGTGCCCGAAACCACATTAGCAGATTCTGTTTCTCCAATCAGTGATTTTCTAGACTTAGAACTTCCAAATGTATTGCTTTTAAGTTTACTTACTAACCTCTCAAATTTATTCTCCGTTGATACTTTTACATTCCCTTTTTTCGTCCCAATAAATAACTCACAAGTATCTATACAAAAACAAAATTCTCCCTCGCTTAACACAGGCAGATTCCCTTTCAAAACACATGTCACTTGAAATTTTGCCATGATTTATATATAACCTCCAACTAAGATAGAAGTTGAATTTTGACAGAAAATTCAAACTTATATCAGTGCATGGGGACAAATATTTTATATTATGCTTACATACGTATCCCTTTAATAGAATACTATGCATTATATAAATACTATGTTAGGGCTAATGATTCACGTTTTCTAATTAAAATCAAGTTTCATTTCATACTAACAAGCTTCAACAACAATATACTTCCTTAATAATTCAAACCAATATAATGTCTCCATACTTTTTATACCTAAATAACGTTCCGTTTCTTTTTAATTTGTAAAAACATCATACTAAAGATATTCCTTATATATTGAAATTCTGTGCTTTTATAAAAAATTAAAACGTATATTACATTTGGTACTAATAAGCAAATCAAACCTTTTTCGACTAACGAAATAAAGGTACTACCTTCTATAAAATAATTACATATACTTGTAGTAATGAAACCTGTTACGATAGTTAAAAACATATAAAATACATATGTTATAAAATACTTCCAAACTGATTTCTTAAAAAGCTTTTTATATACAATATAAGGCTGAATCCAAAGTACAGTAGCAATTGTACTAATCGCCGTTCCTATAAATATACCTACCAACCCAAACATGTTAGCTAATAGAATAGATAAACTTAAATTGATTATCGCTTCAACTAATGGAATATACTTATCTTGTACAAATAATCCCGCTTTATTTTTAAAAATAGCTATCGCGGTTCGCATCCCTGTTAAATAAAAGTTAATGAGTATCACTACAAAAACTATGTTATTTAATAAATACTTCTTATCAAGCCACCACCCTATAAATGGCTCTAACAGATTAAATAAAAATATGGTACAAAAAGAAAAGATCCAAAAATTCACTAAATAAGTCACTTTAAATATTGCATAATTTTTGTCATTATTCTCAGTTGCAATTAGATTTCCTACACTTGCTTCAATTCCATTTAATATAGGATTTACTACAGCTGCTAATTGATTTATTATCATTGTATAGTTCGAATATATCCCAACCATAGCAAGACCTACAAAAGATGAAATCAGTATATTATCCGTTCCAAATACAATATATCCTCCAATATTATGCAAAAACATCGCCTTTACATTTATAATTAATTTTTCTTTCGTATCATTATCTATAGAATACTTCTTTTTTGTCTTTATATAAGGATAGTTCTTATTCACACTCCTACCGTTTACGACATTTTGAATTACATATATACTCAACTCTATAATTAAATACAATATATAATTTTTTGTGTACATTAGTATAAATATTTTAAATATTGTAGTTACCACTTGGAATAAGAGATCCACCCTAGCCAATATGTATCCTCTTTGATCAGCTTGTATTAAAGACCTCTTATGAGCATTTAAATAGGTAACTACATTTTTCACCACGAATATCGAATAGATTATCGCAATATTCGATATAGACGCCCCGTCTTCCATTAAATAACTTAAAAAGGGATATATCATAGCACTTATTACTAAAATAATGATTGCTAAAATCTGATAAATTTTTTTATATAATTGAACAAGAGCTATAATTTTATACTGATTATTTTCTGCCAATGGTTTATACAAATTGTATACTATACTCGCTCCTATACCAGCTTCAATTAACACTAACATAGATAAAACATTAATTAACAAGCCATCTATCCCTAAATACTCTATTCCTAAACTATCCAAAAAAACCTTCCTAGATATAAATCCCAGAATAACAATAACCATTTGAGAAAATATACTTATTGATATATTCTTGATTGAATGCATCGTTCGCATGATTAATCCCCTTCATAAGTTAAACTAAACTATCGAGAGATGAATATTCAGATTATATTATTCTGGACGATCCTCATCCCCTTTTTGCAAAATTATTAATTAAAAATTTATACAATAATGGATGTAACTTGGTCGCCAATAATAAAAACTTTACACTTTTCCCATACTCTTTTAAACGCATTGTTTTATAAAAATAACGATTCAATATACCAATAACCTTATAATATTTACTCTTATGCTCATTAAGTCTTCCACTTAATGATATTAAATTTAATACTACCATCGAACAATTTCCTAGTTTTAATATAACTAAGTTATATAACTCCTTATAATATCGCTCCATAAATTTACACATTTCATCATAAATTAAGACTGAGTCAATTTTAATCTCTTTTACAGCCTGATCCATCATACTATTATCACGCTTTATATAATGATATTTAGGTTCTCCTATGAAACATACTTTGTTACACTTATGAATAACTTTATATGTAAATGCTGTATCTTCATATGACATACCTATTGGAAATTTAATACCCTCTAATAACTGTCTTTTAAAAAGTTTAGTCCAAACAACTTCATCATACAAATCCCCTTCTAGCATCGCTCTCATCGCGCTATATCTATCATGAATAACGAACGGTTGGCTGCTTGAAATTACCGTTTTATCATTGTAATGAATTTCACTACTACAAATAGCTATATCACACTCCTGTTCTACACACATACCATATAACAATTCATACATATCCACTTCTATCCAATCATCACTATCAACAAATCCTATATAATCTCCCTGCGCTATTTCTAATCCAGCATTTCTTGCAGAAGATAATCCACCATTTTCCTTATGGATTACTTTAATTCGGCTATCTTGAGTCGCATACCCATCACAAACCTCACCACAACTATCAGGAGATCCATCATCAATAAGTATCAGCTCAAACTCTTTGAACGTTTGCTTTAATATAGAATCAATACATTTATGAATATACTGCTCAACTTTATAAACTGGAACAATAATACTAATTTTAGGATTCATAATTGCACCCTTTCATTTGCAATTAACTTAGAAAACTATTTACCTTTTCTAAGTTGTTAAATTCCTCTTCTAACAAATTAGTCTTGACCTCTTCACGCACTCTTTGTTGATCTAAAAGATATTTTATCTTGTTATATAGACTTTCCTCATTACATTCAGCAACAAAACCATTATATCCATCTTTTATTTGCTCATATGCTCCTGTAAAATTAGTCGTTACAATAGGTCTTTTTAAGCATTTCGCCTCAGCTAACGTGAGGCAATACCCTTCATGCCTAGAGGTTTGAACATATATATCTGATTGATTTACATATGGATACGGATTTATTGTTGATCCTAATAATAGAAAATCCTGTTTCAAATTATACTTACATATTAATGTCTCATAATACTCTCTATCTTCCCCTTCTCCGATACAGTACCATCGTACTTCGTATCCCTCCTTACGTAGCATTGATAAAACTTTAATTGCAAGGTCTTGACCTTTTTCTTTTGAAAGTCTACCTACTGTTACTATCTTTATACCTTTATATCCATTATCAAACTCTACTTTTTCTTTCGCCATTTCATTTATTAAATCTGGAAGTACAATATTTAAAAAGACACTTGTCTTACTTTCTACTTTAGGAAATTTCTCTATTAAATGTTTTTGTGCTTCTTTAGAAACTACATATATATTATCCAACTGATCATATAATTTCTCATATAATTTTGTATTAATTTGATGTTGAAAAACATCGAAATGTATCCAAGAAATTTTCTTTTCTGAAGCTACTCTATTAACTATATAATAATCAATTATTTCAGTAGGCCCTTGATATGCTATTGCAATATCATATTTATTCTTATTATGTGGAATGTCTTTAAAAATCTCTTTATAGAAAATATATCTATCCTTTAATTTTTTTGATACCACATAAGTGAGTAAAAAGTTTAAACCCTTAATATATCTTGTATTTTCGAAATACTCATTAATCGTTTTCTTTGTTGGTTGCATAATTTTAGGTTTTATATTTTCAAACCAAGTAACTTCTTCTATCTTTACCCAACTTGGTAATTGTTTTAAAAATCCCCCTCGCTTCTCCAACATCAATACTGTGACATCATACTGTTCTTTTGGTATCACAGATAACAAAGAAAGAAGTGATTTTTCTACACCACCTATATTCATACTACTTACCATAAATAGTACTCTCTTCATACCTGTCTCCTTCTACCACCTAAAAGTTTTATAACAAAATAAAAAAACACCCTCTCAAAGATGTTTTCACAAAAAACATAATTTATAATAATGAAACGTCCATATTTCTGTAATACGATAATAATACCTTCTAAAACAAGTTACACATTAGAATTTGCTATTTTATATAACTTTTTTAACTCTTCTCTCGTATCTACCACTTCCTTTTCTATATTTTTTCTCAACCGTCCTTCTAGCGATTTATCACTTAATATTTGTACAATAGAATCATACATTTGCTGCTCGTCAAATTGAACGATTAATCCATTGTGGTTATCGATTATCTGTTCACTTGCCCCTGTAAAATTTGTACTAATAATTGGATTATTAAAACATCTGGCTTCTGCAAGTGTTATACAGTATCCCTCATGTCGAGACGGTTGTACATATATATCACATTGTTTCATAAATGGATAGGGATTCGAAACTGCTCCTAAAAATATATAATCACCTTGAACATCGTAATTTTTCACAAGCTTTTCATACATTCCTCTTTCCTTTCCATCTCCTATACAATACCATTTAACATTGTAGCCAGCTTCTTTCAGCTTAGCTAACACAGATATTGTTAAATCCTGTCCCTTCTCTATACTCAATCTACCAACAGTAAGGATTCTTACTCCCTCAAAATCATCTACAAACCCAATTCCTTCATTTGCCATCTTACATATCATTTCAGGTGAAATAATATTAAAAAAAGTTTCTGTCTTATTTATCAATTCTGGGACAGTTTGAGTAAGTTTCATCTTTCCTAAATCTGACACTACAAAAACATGTTGAAACTTTTTATATACTTTGTTAACAAAATACTTATTAAAATATATTTTTTCAATATCGAAATGGACCCATTGAACCTTTCGTCTAGCCTTGATTTTATTTGCCACAAAGTAACTAATAAAATCCATGGGTCCAGCATAAGCTATAGCAATATCATAATTTCTATAAACATCTTCATAATTTTGTAAACAATATTTTAAAATAACGCTCCGTTCTTTCATAATCTTAGAGATTACGTACAACACTGCCAGTTGCAACGCTTTTGTAATTTTTCGTTGTTTTATAAGATCCGCTATAACTAATCGTGATGGTCTATTTAATATATATTGCATTTCTTCATAATCCTTTACATATTCAATACGAACCTCCTTTGGAATAAAATTTAAAAAATCTCCTTTTTTCTCTAACATTAAAATTGTCACTTCATATTTGTCTTTTGGGATTTCTGCTACCATATTTAATAGGGCCTTCTCTGTACCACCTATATTCATATTTATAACCATAAAGAGTATTTTCTTTTTCATAGTTCCCCCTATTCTTTCTCTTTATAAAATCCTTTAATTGAAAGAAGCATATATCTTCTCAATTTCCTCTTCAGTTCCAACCTGCTCTTTCTTTAAATTTTCACACAACCGTTTTTTTAGCAAACCATTTTCTATAATTTCTTTCACCCCTTCATATATTGCTTCCGAATCCATCTTCACTATTACACCATTCTGTCTATGTTTGATTTGATTATGAACTGTTATAAAATCGGTTACTACTATAGGCTTTTGAAATATTCTAGCCTCTGCTATTGCCAAGCCATATCCTTCATACCTAGAGGGTTGTACATATATATCACTTTGTTTTATAAAGGGATAGGGATTCTTGTATGTACCTAATAATATAAAAGTATCGTGTAAATTATATTTACTTATCCTATCCTCGAGTTCACTTTGAAGATTTCCTTCTCCAATTACATACCACTTAAATCTATACCCTTTTTGCTTTAACTTATAACAAGCTTCTATGGCCAGTTCATATCCTTTTTCATACACTAACCTACCAATCGTTAATATTCGTAATCCCTCAAACTGATCACTAAATCCTTTACTCTCATTTGCCATCGATTTAATTAACGTCGGCGATATAATATCATAGACAACCTGAATTTTCGACTTTATTTTAGGAATTTCTTGAATCAATACTTCCTTACAAACATCGGACACAGCTACTATTTCATTAAATTCCTCATAATATTTCAAATCAAAATCTTTATTATATGCAGCTAACCTATAATCAGTATTCACCCAGGCAATTTTTTTGCATGCGTAAACCTTATTTGCCACAAAATATGTTGGCATTCCTTGACTATAAGCTATGGCAACATCATATTCCATCTTTAAACTATCCATCCCTCTAGACACCCATCTCCAAACTACTTGAGCTGCATGTAATTTTTTATTTATGTATGGATTTCTAAGAGATATAGAAGCCCCAACTCTAAGAAATAACTCTTTAAAGTATTTATGTTTAATTAAATAATTAAATTTCTCAGCCTGTCTTTTAATAATTTTCGGTACTTCTAAAACGTTTACCTGTTTTGGTAGTAATGGTAAATACAATCCACTAGCAGAAAACATTAACAAATCGACTTCATATTTCGTATAATCAAATAAAGAAAGTAAAGAAACCAAACTTTTTTCAGCTCCTCCACTTTGTAGCGAATCTATAACGAATAAAATTTTTTTCTTCATAACTATCACTACCCTAAAGTGTTTTTATTGAGCTCAAAATATTAAAAATCATTTACTAAATTTCCCTTTACGAAAATAATGCATATAATTTATTAATTTCATTACGATTTCCATACTCACCTTTAAGAGTATTTTCTACCAGCGCTTCCCTTAATTCTTTATCTTCAATAAGCCTCTTAATCCCATTAACTAACCCGTTTATCCCCATCTCAGTTATTAATCCATCAATTCCATCCTGTACCTGACTTTTAGCAGTTGAAAAATTAGTAATAAGTACTGGCTTTCCGATTATTTGTGCTTCCCGAACTGTTACAGCTTTCCCCTCATATCTTGATGGCTGCACATATATATCACATGCTTTTATATATGGATAGGGATTTGTCTTTTTGCCCAATAAAAAAAATTGTTTTTCCAGATTAAGTTCAGCTAATAACTTTCTAAGTTCAACTTCTTGTACTCCGTACCCAACTACATACCATTCAATATCATATCCCTCATCTAACAACTTTCTTAAGGCATGCATAGCAATGTCTATTCCTTTTGCATATGATAACCGTCCTACAGTAACAAGCTTTATTTTTTCTGGTTTCATCTGTAATTCTTTCATAACATCTCCCTTGTCTGCTTGCTCACGTACGAACTCAGGAGATAATATATTTTCTATAATTTCAACATTCTTATTTACATTTGGTAAAATACTAAGAAATGAATCTCGACATCCTTCTGAAACTGCTACGATGTTATCCATTTTTCTCCACATTTTATACTCCATGTTTGCATTCAGATTTATATTTGAATAATCTGTATGAATCCAACCAATCTTTCGTTTCGCTCGAACTTTATCCCCAACAAAATAATGGGGCCATAAAAAACTAATTGCTACATCATACTCCTCTTCCAGTTTCGGTATAAAGGGTAAAGTTATTCTCCACCCATATTGAATAACGAAATATCCAACCTCTGCACTTTTCACATATCTCCCATGCACATCTCCTAAAATTTTCCCAAAAGTCCTTGCCACTCCAATTTTAATTTGCCCTTCTTGCAATATTTGCTTAATTGATTTTCTAAAAGTAGTATATTGTTTTACTTCCCTTAACAAATTAGGCAGTTTAGGTAATAAAAAAAGAAACTCTCCCTCATGTTTAAATAACATTAAATCTACATCATATTTGCTATAATCGATTGTATTCAACAAACCAATTAAACTTCTTTCTACCCCACCAATTGCCATATCAAATGATGTAATGAGAATTTTTTTCTTTTTCATTTCTTACTCCCTCAGCCGATTTATTTTACTAGTTTTCTTCTTATGAAAATAATTACATTTAACTATGATTCCCTATACTCTAATCCATATAATAATAGCCACTCTTGAATATTACTCTTTATATCAAAACCTAGCTTCGAGATTGTATCAGTTATTATTTCTGTATTTAATTTTTCTTTTTCCAAAACCTTTTGAATTTCTGCAGACCATATTTTAAGATTTTCATCCAAGCTAACAAATGATACTATCCCTAATCCCATATCAACATTTTTAGTTATTGTATTTGCCACTACACACGGAATACCTGCACACTGTGCTTCTAATGCAACAATTCCAAATCCCTCAAAAAGTGATGGAAAAAGAAAAACATCAAACATCCTTATAATTCTTGGAATATCTTTTCTTACTCCTAAAAATCTAACTTTTTCATAGATACCTAGTCTTTTGGATTCTAGCTCAATAGACTTCTGTAACGGACCATCTCCTACTAAAACAAGCATAAAATTAGGATCATATTTTAATACCTCATTGAAAACTTTCAATATAAATATATGATTTTTAGATTCAGAAAAACGCCCAATATGACCAATCACTTTCTGTTCAACTGGTATATTGAATTCATTCCTTATTTTATTATCATCCTGCATATTTACATTAATAAATTGATTAATATCTATTGCGTTTTTCATTATCTTTACCTTTGAATTATCAATGTTTTTTTGAAATAAAAAACGTGCAGATTCTACACTGCACGCACAATAATTTGTTCCTGCATAAGTAATAACTGTTCGTAAAAAACTCAATAAAACTTTCCCTTTTACCCCCGATCCCATCGGCCAATTATTACTATGTGAATGACAAATCCTTATTTTTATACCAGCTATTTTAGCAGCAATAGCCACAATCCCCCCCTGATAATCAGTATGTGCATGAGCCGCCACATATTGATTATCAGACATTACCTTAACAAGCTCTTTAATGTATGAAAGAGGGCCTAGCTGTCCTAAGCTAGATATTCGATGTATTTTCCCACCTAACGCAATGATTTCCTTATCATAATCACTTTCTTCACTTTTATGGGAAACAAAATCAAATTGCACCATTTCTCTATCTATATTCCTATATACATTCATTAATAAGGTCTCAGCGCCACCTCGGTCCATCGCACTAACGATATGTAACACTCTTTTTGGTCGTTCTTGTTTAAACATTGAAAATTACTCCCATCTAAGAACGATTTTCAAATATATATTTTATCCCCAAAAACTACTCTTATAAACTATTCCTAAAGTAATAATATGTTCATATACAAAGTAAACAAAATAACATAATATTACTGCATAGTAAATTAACTTTTGATCCTTTTCTATAAATAACTTTATAACCCACGATATCAATATCAAGTGATATAGCCCAAAATATATGGAGAATCTTGCAAAAATCCAATTTTGAGTTGAAATAATCATAAAAACTAGACCTAACAATGCCATATTTACGATATAATCACTTTCCGGAAAAATCTCTCTTAATTTATGTCTCCCAATATAAGCTAGAATGAGCGGTATTGCATCCACAGCAACCCGAAGAATATTAGCTCCTCCTTCTTGAAAATCCTTATAGTGACCATATTGTGTATCCCCTATAGTTGCAAAGAAAATTTCTGCAAACTGATTAAACCCTATTACTATAAATACCGCAACAAAGAGTAGTATAAATGATATTGTCGACCATGCTTTTCTTCGGACTACAAAATAAATAGGAATTAATACAAGGGCGCTTTGATGAAAAGTAGAAGCAAATAGGACAATCAAAAAATATCTCTTCCAATTCCCATCTAAAATATATTTTGTAGCAGTAAAAATAATCGCTGCAGTTAAATACTGTCTTACTCCATTCATTGACACTAAATACATGCCGGATGCGATATACACATATAAACTTAATTCAATCATTCTTGAATATTTATATAGAACTGCTACTATTAATATATTTGTTAATAGAGCTGTTATCAAAATCAAAACTTGCGGATCATTCGTATATACTTTTAAAATCATTTGTAAAATACTAAATCCAACGTCCTTACTACTTTGAATATAATCCCAATTAAAATCAGTAACTGTAAAAGCATGCATATAAAAATACGTATCACCAATATTATTTCTAAAACCAGATACTAGTACAAGAGAGGTCGTCGCCATTAAAATCAAGAGTCGATTCGGTTTTAACATCACAATTTCTGAAGTTACTGGCATCGCAAAATACCGTGCAAAAAACGCTAGTACGAACACTATAAAGAAATTCATCCAAAGTATAGTCATTATTCTTCCCTCTTATCAATCCTAATTAAATTTCTATATATTTACTTTCATTCTTGTTTTCAATGTAATGTAACTATATAGAATAATCCCAAATGGCACTGCACAAAGGGTAAGCACTTTGCATGGTGACTCTTTTATAAATTTTTTATTCTTCGCAATAATGCTACTTGATACATAATGTACAGCTTGTCTATATTTAAACAATCTATTTGCAAATGGTAGCTTCATCAGTTCCTTACGATAAAAAGCAAAACCTTTTGGATTTTTACAATACTGACTTAGCATATTCATCGACGAACCATCAGGCATATATTCAACATAACAAAGTGCTTCGTTCATGAGTAACATCTCATATTTCTGATCCAACATATAGTATTTATATGCCAAACCTACATACTTTTCATTTTTAAAAACCGGATAAGGATACTTCCTAGTGAGTTCTGTTCGATATACTAATTTCTTATCTCCAGTTACACCATGTTTATTGTAAAGATTAAAAAGTGTAGAACGGTTAAGATTTAATGGTAGCTTTGAACCAATTACTGTCCCATCTTTATATAAATCAAGAGCAATAATTCCACTTACTTGGTCACTTCCATTTTCATCCCAAAATGAAATAATTTTCTCTACGGCGTCACTAGGCATTGAGTCATCTGAATCAATACATACATTAAGTTCTGTATCAATCATCTCGTAAGCTGCATTATGAGCACCATGCATCCCTTGATTTACTTGCCAGTAATACCGTATGCTTATGCAATCTTCAGAAATCCAAGATTGCACTAACTCCTTTGTATAATCATCAGACCCATCATCTATAATTAACCATATAAAATCTTTACACGTTTGCTGCTTCAAACTTTCATAACACCCCTGAAGACAATATGCTCGATTATATGTAGGGGTAAAAATCGTTAGCCTTTTCAATATGCTCACCTCGATACTGCTACATAAAATTTTTGGGTAAACTTTGTAATATTTTTTATATCGTATCCTTTTTCAGCTAATACATTTTGTTCCACACTTCGCGATACCTGCTTGTTCGCTATATTTTGTAATGGACCTACCCAATTTCTTATTTCTAACAATGAACACTGTTCAACTAAATTCAACCCCAAATCCACATCTTGTGTAATAGTGTCCGATATAATACATGGCAAACCCGCCCCTTGTGCTTCAATAAGAGTAACTGGTAAACCTTCATAAATAGATGGAAATATAAATGTATCAAATGCTTGTAATAAACGATTAATATCGCTACGTATTCCTAAAAATTTAACTTTATCTGTTAGATTCAGTTTCTCTACTTTTTTCTTCATTTCTAATCGAAGCGGCCCATCTCCAACTAATAGAAGAATAGAGTTCGGCCTGTATTCTATTAATTGAGCAAAAATATCAATTAAAAAAGTATGATTTTTTGGATGCGCAAATCTTCCCACGTGTCCAATCACAAAAACATCCCCATGAAGGTTGAGTTCTTTTCTTACCTGCGCTCTAATGTCTGGATTAAATGTAAATTCATCACATTCAATTCCATTTTTTAATATTTTTGTTGCACTTTCTCTATTAGCAAACAACCATTGCGCTGCAGCTACTGAACACGCTAAAAAATGTGTAGCACACGACGTAATAAATGCTCCTGCATACCATTTATATATTTTTGCTATAGCCCCACCCTCACTGCTTGTACTATGACTATGCGCAATCCTAACTGGCACCCTTGCTTTTTTTGCTGAACGAAGGACAAATCCGCTCATTTTATCCATATGTGAATGAATGATTTTATATTGTGGATGAGAGTTAAAGAAGGTATTGAGAGCCTTTATATAACCTCTATGACCAACATCTGTAACGTATGGAATTCTATGAACTTCCCCGCCCAACTTTACTATCTCTTCATCAAATACTCCCTCTTTACAAGTTAAAAAATCAAATTGTACTTTTGAGCGGTCTATATTACGATACAAATTCATAATTAAAGTTTCGGCTCCGCCTCTATTCATATTTACGACTACATGTAATACTCTTAATGGAGTGCCCAATTTAAATCCTCCATTTCATCCATATAACTTGTATAAATTTCTTTTTTCTCTTTCAATACTTCATTAACTGAATATTCATTCACAATAATAGTACGTCCATACTGTCCAAACTGCGCTTGTAATTTAGTATTTTTAGAAATAGTATTGATTCTTTCAGCCATCGTCTTTATGTCATCGCGTTCTATAGTCCAACCATTTTTATTATTAATAATTAACTCCCTGTGCCCTCGGTTACTTGTAGCTACAACCGGAAGTCCACAAGCCATGGCTTCCATAATATTAACTGGCAAACCTTCCCTGTAACTGGATGCAACAGCTAGATCACACATCAGTAGCAAATGGGCTATATCATTTCTATAACCAAGAAAGTGCACCATACTACTCACACCTAGTTGCGTCGCTATTTTTTTGCACTCTTCCATTAACGGACCTTCTCCAGCAAGCAAAAGCTTTACATGTGGCATTTCATTTTTTAATTGTGCTAATACATGGATTAAAAAGCTTTGATTTTTATTCTTATTAAATTCAGCAGCATAAAACATTAAAAAATCTTTAGACTTATAACCATTTTTATGTCTTATTTTCTCCTTTTCACTTTCAGTAACAGGAACATATCGTTCTATATCTACCCCTACACCATGAACGAGTTTAATATCTTTAGCTTGAAAACGATGTTTAACCGCTAAATTGTAATCTTCTTGATTAATTGTTATGAGACAATCTGTAGTAGTAGCTAAACTTCTTTCGATTGGATAGTATAAAAGCCAATTTATAAACGGCGATCCTTTACAAAAGTGAAATCCATGCGCCGTATATATTACCTTTGTCCCTTCCCGCCGTGCTTTCCGGGCAGCTATTCGAGCAATTACACCTCCCATAGGCGTATGACAATGAATGATTTTATATTTATTTTGGTGAATAATTGATTTTAGTTTTTTATATGCATGAAGGTTTTGTATGCTAAGAGGTGATCTTTGAATAGGAATATTATATTTTTGAGTTACGTACGGAAGGTGCATATTCCCATTCGCTGCAACATGTACTTCCCAACCTTGGTCTGCAAACCATTTCAAATACGGTAAATGAAATGCTTTAAAATGATAATCCACAGTTGCACAAAACAGAACTTTTTTAGACACCATCCCACGCACCCGTCTTATTATAAATTTTTGCCTTTAACCTGATACTGGTATTAATAGCTTTAAAGTTTTACGCTGATTCACTAAATTTAACAATCGCTTTCTTAATTCTAATTCACCTAATGCTGAATATTCAGAAATCATTTTTTCTATCTCATCTATACGAACATTCATTTCTTGTCCTACATAAATTCTCGGGTGGACTTGCTTTTCATTCATTTCATCTTCTTTTAGTAATTCTTCAAACAATTTCTCTCCAGGGCGTATACCCGTAAATTCTATTCCTATTTCATCCACAGAGTTTCCTGATAATCGAATGAGGTTTTTAGCAAGATCCACTATTTTTACTGGTTCTCCCATATCCAGTACAAAAATTTCTCCACCTTTTGCTAACGCACCGGCTTGTACTACCAGTCTAGATGCCTCCGGAATAGTCATAAAATAACGAACCATATCTGGGTGAGTAACTGTAACTGGCCCCCCTTTTTGAATCTGCTTCTTAAATAACGGGATAACACTCCCTCTACTTCCTAAGACATTTCCAAATCGTACAGTAACAAACTTTGTATGACTTATTTTATCTTTATGTTGTATTACCATCTCAGCTAATTTCTTTGTCGCCCCCATAACACTCGTTGGGTTCACTGCTTTATCCGACGAAATCATAACAAACGTTCCTACTCCATGTGTTTTTGCCGCCTCTGCTATATTCATAGTCCCAATCAAATTATTTTTAACTGCCTCTTCAGGATTGTTTTCCATCAATGGTACATGTTTATGTGCAGCAGCATGATATACAACATGAGGAAGATGTTTATTCATGATTAAATGCATCTTCTTTTCATCTTGAATATCTGCGATTTCTGGAATAAACACGCCTTTTTTATCATTATGTTTTTCATTTAATTCCATTTCTATTGAATATATACTGTTTTCTCCGTGCCCTAATAAAATCAATTTTTTCGGCTTAAATTTCGCAACTTGTCTACAAATTTCTGAACCTATTGATCCACCTGCACCAGTAACTAAAATGACTTTATCCGTTATATAATCTGAAATGATATCCACATCTAACTCTACAGGATCACGCCCTAATAAATCTTCTACTTGAACATCTCTGAATTCATTCACTGAAACTTTACCTGTTACTAAGTCTTCTAACATTGGAAGAATTTGCGTTTTTACATTTGTTTTTAAACAATCTTTTAAAATATTATTTCTATCTTTCTTGTTTAGCGAAGGAATTGCTAAAATTATCATTTCAATATTCAGTTTTTTGATAACGTAATCAATTTGGTTCGTACCACCAATTACCGGAATCCCCCAAATATCAAGATTATGTTTTTTGACATTATCATCAATAAACGCGACTGGCATTAATTCCGTAGCACTATTCTTCAACAACTGTCTTGCAACCATTGTCCCAGCGGATCCCGCACCAACAATTAACGTTCTTTTCTTATCTCCTTTTTTTACATAATAAATATCTCTGTACATTCTCCAAATAAAGCGAGAACCACCTATTAATAAAATATGAATCATCCAAGTAACAACTAACAATCGAAAATACATTTTCCCCATGACTAGTTGCTGTACAACCGCTGTAGTAAGTATAGAAAATGTAACAACCTTGCATATAATTAGCAATTCTCCTATACTTGCATATTCCAATGCCTTTTTATACAACTTATAAATAAAAGCAAACAAATGATGACTAACTAATAAAGTGATAGAGCTAATAACTGATGATAAAGTGATAACACTGAAGCTAGCATTTACAAAAAAATAACTGAAAAAAATAGCAGTTAATACTATCAGTGAATCCATTAAAAGCAATAACGATATCCTCCGGCGATACGTCATATAACTTCCTCCTTTAATCAATTCCTTACTTAACTCTTTCAAACTTAAAGTTTCTAACTATATTCTCTTTATTAAAAACACATAGTTAGAAACTTTAATAAAACATGGGCATCTAACCCTCCCTCACATTACACTTTTGACGACTGGCATCTAAGGTTGTTTTCACAACCCACAGCATAATCGAGTGCCTCCATTGATAGCGGTCAGGAGACATCACCACATCACGATTTTATTTTCTTCTTTATAACGAACAATTCCACTTGTGAAAGTTTAATTTAAAAATAGCCTTTATACTTTCCCATTCAAAATCGCACCCAACATTCTACTTTTCGTAAAACTTAGTGCCCTTTTCGTTTCAAGTGCGTCTTCGTTCACAGTGCGATTATATCGGATCACCAAAAGTACTCCTTCACACTTATCAGCTAATACGCTCGTATCTGTTACTTCTAATACAGGGGAAGAGTCAAATAATATGATGTCATACCGTTCCATCGCCTTTTGAATCAACATATCCATTTCCTCTGAACTAAGTACTTCTGACGGATTGAATGGTACTGGACCGCTAGTTAATACATCCAGACTCTCCATCCTTGTTTTTTTTACAGCACCTACCAAATTTGTTTTTCCGTTCAATATGTCAGTTAATCCAATTGTATTTTCTACTTCTAACATTTCATGAATCGTTGGTGTTCGTAAATTCGCATCTATTACCAATACTTTTTCACCTTTTTGTGCTATTGAGACTGCTAAATTTACTGTAATCGTTGATTTCCCTTCACCGTACCTCGGAGAAGTAATCACTATCGTCCTGATTTTATGCATAGACGAAGATAATTGAATGTTTGTTCGAAGCGAACGATACTGCTCCGAAATTTTCGATCTTGGGGCGGTATACGCAACTATACTTTCTCCTTTAACTTTATTTGTTTTCCGTCTATTTTTGTATGCCACTCCGTTCCCTCCCCCAATAACACTGTATTTTTCCCACTAAATTTATCTTTCATATTCTTCTTATTCATTTTAGAAATCCCACCCAAAACAGGGATATCTAACAATTGTTCAATTCGTCGTTCTGATTGGATTCTCTCATCCAATGAATCCAATAAAAAAATAAAACCGATACTGAGCACCATACCTAACGTGAATGCGATTAGTATCGTCTTAAAGTGATTTATATTTATAGGCATAGAACTTTTTTGAACTGGATCCTCTGGTAATATACTTACATTATTAAAATTCAGTATATTTGCTACTTCTTGCTTATAAACAGCCGCTGTCGTATTTGCAATTTTATGTGCAAGCACAGGATCCATATCCACTACATTTATCCTCATAATTTGAGAGCCTTGTACACTTTCTGTACTTATTTGTCCACTTAATGCACCTGCTGATCTGTTTATATTCAATTCAGCAGCTACTTTTTCTAATATTACAGGCTCATTTACCATTACTTTCAATGTATTCATCGTTTCGGCATTAGCTTGAACAATTACCCTTGCCGAAGAAGCATACAAAGGCGTTTTCATATACATACTATACAGGACTCCTCCTACCGTTGTGAGCGTCGTAAACAATAGTAGTATCCACACCCTTTTCCGCATTAAAGTGAATAGATTTTTCAAATTTATTTCCTTATTCATTACTTCTCCCCCTCATTTAATACCAATGAGATTTCAGTTAAAACCCCCATAAGAACTATAAATAAAGCTCATGTTTTTTATTTTTTAAATATATAAACATTACTAATTACTGTCATTTTAGTTCTTTATATAGAACGAGTCAATATAATTTATTTTTGTTTAATCACCTCTTAATTTCAACTCAAAAATTACGACAATATTCTTCATAATTCACTGTAGATAAATGACGAAAACACCCTATTACTGCAGTATCAGGATGTTTTTCTTTGTATTAAAACGGATTATAGCAAGGCTTTTTAAAACTTTTAAATCGGTCGTATATTATAACTCACTTTTTCAATTGAAATTCATTTCACATTGGTATTAGCAAATACATTTTTGAATTTGTTTGCCCCTTTATATCCCTCCTATAAAAATGTTTTGTAAATAAAAAACCCTCAACACATTATGTGTCAAGGGTTTAAGCCTCTTAGTATAGAGACATATATTGATCGCGTTCCCATTGGTGAACTTGCGTGCGGAAGATGTCCCACTCAATCTCTTTTGCTTCGATGAAGTGCTCAAGTAAATGTTCTCCTAGTGCACCGCATACTACTTCATTAGATTGTAATGTAACTAATGCTTGCGCTAATGTTGCTGGTAAGTCAACGATACCTGCTTCTTCGCGCTCTTCTTTTGTCATTACATAGATGTTACGGTCTACTGCAGCTGGTGGAGTTAATTTGTTTTTAATTCCATCAAGACCTGCTGCTAATAATGTAGCCATTACTAAATATGGGTTTGCAGCTGGGTCAACACTACGTACTTCTACGCGTGTACTAATACCACGAGATGCAGGGATACGTACTAATGGGCTACGGTTTTGTGCAGACCATGCTACGTAACAAGGAGCTTCGTATCCAGGTACTAAACGCTTGTAAGAGTTTACAGTTGGATTTGCTACCGCTGTAAATGCTGGTGCGTGTTTTAAAATACCTGCGATGAAGTGACGAGCATCATCACTTAATTGTAAGTCACCGTTTTGATCGAAGAATACGTTCTCACCATTTTTGAATAGTGATAAGTTACAGTGCATACCTGAACCGTTCACACCATATAATGGTTTTGGCATAAATGTTGCGTGTAAACCGTGTTTACGAGCAATTGTTTTTACAACAAGTTTGAATGTTTGAATGTCATCACATGAGCGAATTGCATTTGCATATTTAAAGTCAATTTCGTGTTGCCCTGGAGCAACCTCATGGTGAGACGCTTCAATTTCAAAGCCCATTTCTTCAAGTTCAAGAACGATATCACGACGACAGTTTTCCCCTAGATCCATCGGCGCAAGGTCGAAGTATCCACCGTTATCGTTTAATTCTAATGTTGGATTTCCTTTTTCATCTACTTTAAATAGGAAGAATTCTGGCTCTGGTCCAAGATTGAAATCTGAGAATCCTAATGCTTCCATTTCTTTTAATACACGCTTTAAGTTGTTACGTGGATCGCCATCAAATGGAGTGCCATCTGCATTGTAAATATCACAGATTAATCGAGCTACTTTTCCTTTTTCAGCTGTCCAAGGGAAAATTACCCAAGTATCTAAATCTGGATATAAGTACATATCAGATTCTTCAATACGTACGAAACCTTCAATAGAAGATCCATCAAACATCATTTTGTTATCAAGAGCTTTTGTTAATTGGCTCACTGGAATTTCTACGTTTTTAATTACTCCTAAAAGGTCCGTAAATTGTAAGCGGATATACTTTACATTCTCTTCTTTCGCCAAACGGAAAATATCTTCTCTTGTGTACCTAGCCATTATAAATTCCTCCTTAGTCCCTCTAAACACCTTCAGAATCAGTTATCTTTAGTGAAAAAACCTTGAAATGTCACCTTGTCGCAATGAAGTCCGATTAAATCTACCTGTATGTTGTAGTTCATCTCGAAGTATTTTGCGAAGCTCAGTTTTTGAAATTTCTTTCGTTTCTTCTTTTACTTTCACTGTTTCTGTTTGATTTACTTTCATTAGTAACACTTGTTTAATACCAGCCATATTCAAGCCTTGATCTAATAAATCTTTAATCTCTAACAACTTATCTACATCGTTAAATGAAAATAACCTACGATTCCCCTTTGTACGGGTTGGAGAAACAAGATTATGCTCTTCATAGTAGCGAATTTGACGTGCAGATAATTGTGTTAAATCCATAACAATACCAATAGGAAACAGCGGGGCAGAACGTCTATCTTCTTTCATTGTTTCAGTTCCTCCTTCGCCTTAACTGCTTCTCATTTTATACCATGTTATGTTTAGTGTCAATAGATGTTAGCTTTTCTTACATGATTTTTTTATAAATTTTTTCATTCTTTTTTCTAATGAGATTAATCATTACTTTCACACGAAAAAAGCTGTCGAAATCGACAGCTTCCCCTTAAGAAATTGTTAATAATTCTTTTTCAATTAACGCATCAATTGCAGAACAAATCGCGATCTTCACATGTGAATAAGTTAACCCACCTTGCACGTAAGCAACATAAGGCGGACGAATTGGACCATCAGCTGACAATTCAATACTTGCACCTTGAATAAACGTTCCCGCAGCCATAATTACATCATCTTCATAACCCGGCATATAGTTGGCATATGGAGTGAAGTGAGAATTAATTGGAGATGCATATTGAATCGCTTGGCAGAATGCAATCATACGATCTTTATCATCAAATTGAACAGACTGAATTAAATCTGTTCTTGGTGCATTCCATGCTGGTGATGTATTCATTCCTAACTTCTCTAAAAATGCAGCTGTAAAAATCGCACCTTTTAGCGCTTGTCCCGCTACATGCGGTGCTAAGAAGAAACCTTGATACATTTCTTGCAGACTGTATAAAGATGCCCCTGCTTCCGCACCGATTCCCGGAGATGTTAAACGATATGCACACGCTTCAACATACTGTTCTTTACCAACAATATAACCACCAGTTTTAACAATTCCACCACCAGGGTTTTTAATAAGCGAACCTGCCATTAAATCTGCACCAACATGACATGGCTCTTGCTCTTCAATAAACTCACCATAACAGTTATCTACAAACACAACAACATCAGGTTTAATTTCTTTAACGAATGCTATCATCTCTTTAATTTGAGAAATAGTAAACGATGGACGAGTAGCATAACCTTTTGAGCGCTGAATCCCAATCATCTTCGTATTACTATGAATTGCAGTCGCAACAGCTCCAAAATCAACAAACCCCTCTTCAGTAAGCGGAACTGCATTATAACCAATATTATATTCTTTAAATGAACCTACACCTTTTCCGCGTACACCAACGATTTCTTCTAACGTATCATACGGTTTGCCAGTGATGTACAATAACTCATCTCCCGGACGTAAAACACCAAATAACGCTGTAGAAATAGCATGAGTACCTGAAATAATTTGCGGACGAACAAGACCAGCTTCCGCTCCAAATACATCCGCATACACTTTTTCTAACGTATCACGGCCAATATCATCATAACCGTAACCTGTCGTCGGAATAAAATGCGAATCACTAATTTTATGTTTACGGAAACTTTCTAACACTCGAAACTGATTGCTTTCAATTACTTCATCCGCGCGTTTATGTACTTCTGTAATCTGGCTCTCTACTTCTTTTACGATTGGAGCAATTTTTTCTCCATTTTTCAAACGATCAAACATTTTTATTTTCTCCTTCTTCCACTAAAAATCTCTTTAATTGCACATTAAGCGATGAATGAGCAAAAATATACCCCACGCAATCATATACAAATTTATCTTCCAGAAACTCCATCTTTGTTAATAGCGTCTCCGTCTTTAATAGCGTTAACAGCTTACCTTCACTCGGTGGAATTTCCACTTGATAACGATTCATTTCTTCCTTCATTTTCGTTTCTATCGCTTCTTTTATATGTAATAAATCACTTTGTTCAAAGGCACTAGTCATTAAGAAGTCACTTTTCGGAAACGGAATAAAGTTTTGATGTAATTCATCTTTTTTATTATATAACGTAATAATAGGAATATGATTAATTTCAAGTTCTGACAATAATTGTTTTACTGTTTTCTCATGCCCTACATAATTAGGATCTGCTGAATCAACTACATGTAAAATAACATCCGCTTCACCAGCTTCTTCTAATGTCGAACGAAAAGCAGCAATTAATGACGTAGGTAAATCTTGTATAAAACCCACCGTATCAGTTAGTAATACTGTATAACCTGAAGGTAACGGCATCTTCCTTGTCGTCGGGTCTAGCGTTGCAAACAACAAGTTTTCTTCAAACGTATCTGCTTCCGTCAATCTATTAAACAGTGTAGATTTTCCCGCATTCGTATACCCTATTAATGAAACTTGAAATACTTTATTATCTTTTCTTCTCTCACGATATCTTTTTCGATGCTCCACAACAACTGCAAGTTGTTTCTTTATTTCATCAACGCGTGATCGAATATGACGACGATCCGTCTCAAGTTTCGTCTCACCCGGCCCTCTCGTTCCAATACCACCACCAAGACGTGATAAAGACAATCCTTGCCCCATAAGACGTGGCATTGTATATTGCAACTGAGCTAATTCTACTTGAAGCTTACCCTCCCTCGACTTCGCACGTTGCGCAAAAATATCTAATATTAGTTGCGTTCGATCAATTACCCTCGCATCTAATACTGAGGATAAATTCCGAATTTGACTCGGCGTTAATTCGTTATTAAATACGATAACATCCGGTTCTAATTCTTCCGTTAACATTGTAAGCTCTTCTAATTTACCTTTACCTATATAAGTCGCCGGATGAAACTTCGGTCGTTTTTGCGTTGTAGACACTAACAATTCTGCTCGTGCAGTCTTCGCTAGCGATGCAAGCTCTTTCATGGAATGCATAAACTTTTCATCATCATCTTGTGGCAATTGACAGCCTACTAATATGACTTTTTCTTTTTCTTCCATCAAATATGTTCACTCATCCTTTTCGAAATTTAAACCTTCTAATATAATAGCAGAGGAAGCACATTTCATCTAGTTAGCGGGGGAGAAAATTCATGGCATGGGAGATTTTTAGCATCATAGGCACAATCGCTTTCGCACTAAGCGGAGCCATTGTTGCAATGGAAGAGGATTATGATATTTTCGGGGTGTATATTTTAGGAATGGCAACCGCATTTGGGGGAGGTGCCCTTCGTAATTTATTAATCGGTTATCCGATTGTCGCGTTTTGGCAACAAGACATGTTATTCCAAATCGCACTACTATCAATGACGATTATTTTTCTTTTTCCTAATAAATTAATTAGACATTGGAAAAAGTGGGAAAATATCACTGATGCTATCGGCTTATCAGCATTCGCCGTACAAGGAGCATTATACGCTCAAAAATTAAATTTACCAATTAGCGCTACAATCGTAGCAGCTGTTTTAACTGGTATTGGCGGTGGTATCATCCGCGATCTTTTAGCCCGCAGAAAACCTCTCGTCCTTCGAGCTGAAGTATATGCCTTTTGGACGATTCTAGCAGGTTTCTTAATCGGTGCTCAAATTATTGTTAGCGATTGGGCTCTATATACCTTATTCATTTTAATTGTTTGCTTCCGCATGGTTTCTATTCATTACAAATGGCATTTACCGCATAGACGTATCGATACAAAAGAACGTTCAGTGCATAAATAGCAATCCAACCTCTTTACAGATCGTAAAGAGGTTTTTCTTTTCTAACGAGTTTTTCTTTACATAATGTTTATACTAATCCTCAAAGCGAGGTGAACACAAATGACAAACCACGTTAATAAAGGTGCTCAAAAAAGCTCAGTAGGTCAAATTGGACACGATTCTAATTCTGCACACGAAAAAAGCGCTAAAATGGAACGCTTCCATAAATCTTATCAAGAAAAAGCAAAAAAAGAGTAGCAGCACTTATACAAAAAACAGACGCACAGTTTACGTACTGTGCGTCTCCTCTTCAAGCATCAAATCACAACTTGATATCCCAATTAAATCATATTTATCATACGTATCCTCTTGCAACAACCGCATAGCCTGTGTACGAATCGATTTTTCAACAATATTCCGTACATATCTTCCATTACTAAACGATGTAATTTGCGATGAGTACTTTACAGCATGTAAATGATCTCTAAATTTCCATTCAGCCTCTTTCGATAACTGGTATTCACGTTCTTCATACATCCTCTTCCCAATTTCCAACAGTTGATTTACTGAGTAATCAGAAAATTCTATTATAAACGGAAAACGTGATTGCAGTCCTGGATTTAATGAAAGAAAGTGATTCATCTCTCTTGAATAACCGGCTAAAATCAATACAAAACCGTGTTGTTTATCTTCCATATGTTTTACGAGCGTATCAATTGCTTCTTTCCCAAAATCTTTTTCTCCCCCTCGGGCTAATGAATACGCCTCATCAATAAACAAAATACCTCCCATTGCTTTTTTTATTAAATCTCTTGTTTTCTGAGCTGTATGACCGATGTACTCTCCTACAAGGTCAGCTCGTTCAGCTTCAACTAAGTGCCCTTTTGATAGAATATTCATCTCAAACAACAATTTCCCTATCATTCTAGCAACAGTTGTCTTCCCTGTACCTGGATTCCCTTTAAACAACATATGGAGTACTTGCTTCTCAGATTTCAACCCTATTTCTTGTCTTTTTTTATTCACATAAATCCAAGCATATATTTCTTTTATTATCTTTTTTATATCATCCATCCCAACAAGCTTTCCCATCTCTTCTTCAATTCTTTGCAACATCTCATGTTTCGTAGTAGTTTCACTTGAAATCACTGTTTTATTTTCTGCGGCCGGTAAAGAAATTTTCTTTCGATGATTTAACACAATGTTAATTTGATTATTATTTTTCTTTCGCATCGATTGTTCCATACAATCACCTCATTTTATCCCGCATGAACAGGCAGTAAGACTCCCACCTCAAAATTCAGCAAATGCTAGGAAGTTAGCCGGGAGATAACTGTCCGTAAATGCCCGATTGGTTCAACTAATAATCAGAGGGATGAACAAAATCCCCACTGATTAAAGTTTCACTTTATCCACTCACCAAATATTATTATTCCGGTCTCCCTTGCAAATGACTATTTTCAGAAAAGTTTGCTATAATATAAGAAATAATGAAGGTGGTGGGACTATGGAGACAACGGAATTCCATGATACAATACAAGCCTTTTCTATTTTTTTATTGAATAAAGGCCGAAAACCTTCAACCATTAAACGTTATGTTTATGACATTGAAGATTTCGGACATTGGTTAGAAAAAAACAAAAAGCTCCCTTCCAGTAATATATGGGCTACACTTTGTACAAAAGACTACGAAGATTACTTTTCCGACCTAAAAAAGAATCGACATTACTCAGAGAAAACGATGCACCGTGTATTTATTGTATTAAATAGAATGCATCATTTTCTAAACATCCCTAACCCATTAAAGAACATGGAAATTTCTATTCAACCAGACCGCACACTTCGTAACGAAGATTTCATTTCATCTGATGAAGAAAAAAGATTAAAACATATAATCACTTCATTAGAAGGACTTTCAGAAAAACAACGTCCTGTGCGCCCTTTATTAATGGATCGTAATGTTGCTATTTTAAACTTATTAATCGACTATGGATTATCCTTACAGGAACTTACAGCGTTAACTATGCATCACGTTCACTTTGAAACTAACACATTATCTATCCCAGCAACCGCAGGGGTAGAAAGAACAATTACATTAACTAACGAAGACAAAAAACAACTATATACTTATTACAAAAGCATCCCTGAACCCGTTCGTCCAAAATACCATAGTCATGACCCATTATTTATCGCATTTGATTTTAATCGCGGAACATACAGATGGGTATACGAAAATGATGCACCGAAGGGATTAACAGAAATCGCTATCCAAAAAATGATTCGCCTTGAAGTATCTAGAGCTAATTTATGCAAAGGAATCTCAGGACAACACTTTCGTAACACCTATATTTTAAACTTAATAAAAAAAGAAATTCCAGAGTCAGAAATTATAAAACTAGCTGGATTTAAATCAAAAGTTTCACTAAAACGATATTATCAATACGCAGAAAATAGAAAAAACGCCTTATCATGAGGCGTTTTTTCTATTTTTTCTTTAAACAAACGATTTTACTATGACCATTTAACTAATTTTTGCATCTACTATGATGAGTTTCATTCACATTCTCATTAGAAAGGAGAGATTTAATGTCTCGTTATGACGACAGTCAAAACAAATTCTCCAAACCATGCTTTCCAAGTAGCGCTGGACGAATCCCAAATACCCCATCGATCCCAATTACTAAAGCACAACTTAGAACATTTCGCGCAATCATTATCGATTTAACAAAAATAATCCCAAAACTTTTTGCAAATCCATCTCCCCAAAATATTGAAGATCTAATTGATACATTGGACCTACTAAGTAAATTTATTTGTTCACTAGAAGCTACTTCCTCCCTGAAAGCGCAAGGATTAGCAATTATTAAAAACTTAATAACTATATTAAAAAATCCAACTTTCGTAGCAAGTGCTGTATTTGTTGAACTCCAAATTTTAATTAATTATTTACTTTACATCACAAAGTTATTCCGAATCGATCATTGTACACTCCAAGAACTCCTTAAATTAATTGCAGAGTTACAAACTACTCTAGTTAATTCAGCTTCGTTCGGCAGAGGTCCTACCGGGCCTACTGGACCTCGAGGTAACACAGGCGCTACTGGTGCCACTGGGCCTCAAGGTAACACGGGCGCTACCGGTGCTACTGGGCCTCAAGGTAACACGGGGGCTACTGGTGCCACTGGACCTCAGGGTAACACAGGTGCTACCGGTGCCACTGGACCTCAGGGTAACACAGGTGCTACCGGTGCCACTGGACCTCAAGGTGTTCAAGGTAACACGGGCGCTACTGGGGCTACTGGACCTCAAGGTAACACAGGTGCTACCGGTGCCACTGGACCTCAGGGTAACACAGGTGCTACCGGTGCCACTGGACCTCAGGGTAACACAGGTGCTACTGGTGCCACTGGACCTCAAGGTGTTCAAGGTAATACTGGGGCTACTGGACCTCAGGGCGTTCAAGGTAACACGGGCGCTACTGGTGCCACTGGACCTCAAGGCGTTCAAGGTAACACGGGCGCTACTGGGGCCACTGGTGCCACTGGATCTCAAGGTGCTCAAGGTAACACGGGCGCTACTGGGGCCACTGGACCTCAAGGTGCTCAAGGTAACACGGGCGCTACTGGGGCCACTGGACCTCAAGGTGTTCAAGGTAACACGGGCGCTACTGGGGCTACTGGACCTCAAGGTGTTCAAGGTAACACGGGCGCTACTGGTGCCACTGGACCTCAGGGCGTTCAAGGTAACACGGGCGCTACTGGTGCCACTGGACCTCAGGGCGTTCAAGGTAACACGGGTGCTACTGGTGCCACTGGACCTCAAGGTGTTCAAGGTAATACTGGTGCTACTGGACCTCAGGGCGTTCAAGGTAACACGGGCGCTACTGGTGCCACTGGACCTCAGGGCGTTCAAGGTAACACGGGTGCTACTGGTGCCACTGGACCTCAGGGTGTTCAAGGTAACACAGGTGCTACCGGCGCTACTGGACCTCAAGGTGTTCAAGGTAATACTGGTGCTACTGGACCTCAGGGCGTTCAAGGTAACACGGGCGCTACTGGTGCCACTGGACCTCAGGGCGTTCAAGGTAACACGGGTGCTACTGGTGCTACTGGTCCTCAAGGTGCTCAAGGTAACACGGGCGCTACTGGACCTCAAGGTGTTCAAGGTAACACGGGTGCTACTGGACCTCAAGGTGTTCAAGGTAACACAGGTGCTACCGGCGCTACTGGACCTCAAGGTGTTCAAGGTAATACTGGTGCTACTGGACCTCAGGGCGTTCAAGGTAACACGGGCGCTACTGGTGCCACTGGACCTCAGGGCGTTCAAGGTAACACGGGTGCTACTGGTGCTACTGGTCCTCAAGGTGCTCAAGGTAACACGGGCGCTACTGGACCTCAAGGTGTTCAAGGTAACACGGGTGCTACTGGGCCTCAGGGCGTTCAAGGTAACACGGGTGCTACTGGCGCTACTGGTGCTACTGGGCCTCAAGGTGCTCAAGGTAACACGGGTGCTACTGGGCCTCAAGGTGCTCAAGGTAACACGGGTGCCACTGGACCTCAAGGTGTTCAAGGTAACACAGGTGCTACCGGACCTCAAGGCGTTCAAGGTAACACGGGTGCTACCGGACCTCAAGGCGTTCAAGGTAACACGGGTGCTACTGGGCCTCAGGGTGTTCAAGGTAACACGGGCGCTACTGGGCCTCAAGGTGTTCAAGGTAACACGGGCGCTACTGGTGCTACTGGTCCTCAAGGTGCTCAAGGTAACACGGGTGCTACTGGGCCTCAAGGTGTTCAAGGACCAACAGGTGCTACCGGCGCCACTGGTATAGGAGCTACTGGACCTACTGGACCTTCTGGTGGACCTACTGGACCTACCGGGCCTACTGGACCTAGCTTCCCTGTAGCAACAATTGTTGTAACAAACAATATTCAACAAACAGTATTACAATTTAATAACTTTATTTTCAGTACTGCAATTAACGTAAACAATATTATCTTTAATGGCACAGATACAGTTACAGTTATCAACGGTGGTATTTATGTCATTAGCGTATCCATCTCTACAACTGCACCAGGATGTGCCCCACTTGGAGTAGGAATTTCAATAAATGGAGCAGTCGCAACTGACAACTTCTCTTCAAATCTAATAGGCGACTCACTTTCATTCACTACGATCGAAACATTAGCTGCCGGCGCAAACATTTCCGTCAAACCTACCCTTAGCGAAATTACAATTCCTGAAACAGGAAACACTAACATTCGCCTTACTGTATTTAGAATCGCTTAAATTTCACTATGTATCGTTTATGGCAAATAAAAAAAGAGCGAGAAATCCGCTCTTTTTTTGTTATGTACAATAATTCATTACTACTCTAATTCAATTGAAACATTTTTTTGTGGTACAAATGTAGAAATTGCATGTTTATAAATAAGCTGTTGCTTACCCTCTGTTTCCAGTAGGACTGTAAAATTATCAAATCCTTTAATTAATCCACGAAGCTGGAAACCATTTAATAAGTACAGCGTAACAAACGTATTTTCTTTACGGAGTTGATTTAAAAACTGATCTTGAATATTGATTGATTGCTTCATGTCGAATCCTCCTCTTTTTCTCTACTTACTATTATTCGACTTTAGTTGTAACTTTCCTTCTATGTATCGTAAAATTTCTGACGTTTTTTCACCGCCTGTAACATCAAACCACGTGACATCCATCTTATTACGGAACCACGTTAATTGACGCTTTGCATAACGACGTGAATTCGTCTTTAATTGTGATACCGCTTCTTCTAAAGAGACACGATCCTCAAAATAATCATATATCTCTTTATACCCAATCGCTTGAATAGATTGACAATCTTTTATCCCACGATTATACAGCCCTTCTACTTCCTCTAATAAACCTTGTTCCATCATTAAATCTACTCGTAAGTTAATGCGATCGTATAGCATTTCTCGATCCATTGTCAAGCCAATTAGTGAAACATCATATAATAACTCGTTTTCTTGTTTTTCGAGTTGTTCACTCATTTTTTCACCCGTCGTGTGGAAAATTTCTAACGCTCTAATGACACGACGTACATTATTTGCATGAATACGCTCAGCACTTTCTGGGTCTACTTCTTGTAATTTCTTATGTACATATTCCACACCACGTTCTAATGCTAACTTTTCCATTTGTTCTCGGTATATAGCATCGCCAGCATCATCCGTAAACTGATAATCGAATAAAACAGATTGTATATACAGACCAGTTCCACCAACGATAATTGGCAATTTACCACGCTCTGCAATCTCTCGAATATGCTTACGAACACGTTCTTGAAATTCGGCAACAGAAAATGATTCTTCCGGATTTTTTATATCGACCATATAATGCGGAATTCCATCCATCTCTTCTTTTGTCACCTTTGCAGTTCCAATATCCATCGTACGATAAATCTGCATGGAATCTCCACTTATAATTTCACCATTCAACGCTTTGGCAAGATCAATACTTAACTTCGTCTTTCCAACAGCAGTTGGTCCAATGATGACAGCAACTTTTTCACGTTGCACTTCTCCCATATCATTCAACTCTCTTTATGTAATGTACTCCATCTATTGATTATATCCAATCTTACCAATTTTAACGGCATGATTGCAAGTTCTTTCATTCCGGTACATGAAATTTCAAATAAAAAAGAACATAGTTTGTCCAATTCCGCATATACATGATTAAAAATACCTTCGAGAGGATGAGTTGACTATGAAACAATCCACCATCAATTTTTCATCTTTAACAAAAGACCTTATTTTAGCTACTGCTACAAAAGAACAAAATTGTTCACAAGAAGAATTATATTTCGCCTTAAATTGTTTGCTACGTTCTTTTCATTCTACTCTCCAAGAAACAACATTACATCCAGAAAATAAAAATACAGAGTATATACAAAATCAATTTTGCAGTGCCTATAAAATTATTACAGGTAAAACTATTTATCCTTTTCAATAACCCATAAAAGGCGGTTGCTTACATACTTTCAAGCAACCGCCTTTTATATTAATACATATACACTATTTGATCACTTTCACTTTTACAGATTTGCGCCCCCAGCTATCGGCACTACCATCTGAACCGACTAATACATCAATACGATTTCCTTTAATCGCACCACCAGTATCTCCAGCAATCGCTTCTCCATATCCTTCTACCCATACTTTTGATCCAAGCGGAATTACTTTAGGATCAACAGCAATTACTTTCATATTCGGATTTGCTGTTAAGTCATGCCCCATTGCAGTTAATACACGACCACCATACGTACCATTCTCACTTGGATGCGCTGTATACGCTGTCGCTTCTACTGTTATTTCACGTCCACCAGCAGGTGCACTTGTTTCAGTAGATTTCGTAACTTGTTTCGTAGTTGACTGCTGTTTTGCCACAGGTTTACTTGATTCTACATTTTTAACAGACTCTTTGCTCTTAACTACTTTATTATTTTTAACCGGCGTATTTACTCTTACTGGCGCCTCTTCTTGCGTTACAACTTCTTTCTTTTCAATTACAGGTGCCGTCCCTGTTAAAAATGGCATGTGAACATATCCCGTTTTTCCATTATAGTCAAATTGTAACCATTCATTTTGAACTTGATTTGTCGTTTCAATTACATCACCTTTATTCAGCTTACCAAGAATTTCAGAGTCAGTATTCGCTCCAGCACGAACATTTAACACGCCCGGCGTTACATAATATGTACTTTTTGTAAATTCAGCACTTACAAACGCTTCTTTACCATTTAATTTAATTTTTGCCCATCCGTTTTCTGTATTTATAACATCTAATTTATTTCCACTTAACATTTTACCTACAAGCTTTGACTCTACAGTTGGGTTTTCTCTAACATTTAATACGTCTGTTGTTACAATCGTTTCTGCTTTCGCAGAACCTGCAAAAATCCCAAGACCAAAAACTGCCGCCGTTGCTATACCTAATAATTTTTTCATGAATAGCCTCCATTTGCTTTGTTTTCGTATTTTCATTATAGCAACAGATTTTTAGGATTTTTAGAAATCACACAATTACAAACCATTCGTAATACACGATTAATGAGTTGTAACATAAATTTCCATATTAATGAATTCCATTTCTAATAGAATTCCCAATAGTTTTCATATATTTTCCACATACTAGCCCAAAATTTTTTTCCAGAAAAAATTACAGTATTACTTCTTTGTTACAAAAAAACATATTTCATTACATCTTTTACCAAAATTCATCATTCTCCAATTATTAATCTCCTTTTTTGTAATAAAAAAGAGCAGCTAATAAAAGCTACTCCTTTTTCATGTGTTATTTAACTTTCTTTTTCCAAATCCCCATCATAAGAGCTGAAATAACTGTCCCTATGAATATCGAGAAAATATATAACACCGGTTTATTTACTAATGCGATAACAAACAATCCACCATGCGGTGCTGGTAACGTAATTTGGAATAACATAGATAATGCACCCGCAACACTTGAACCAGCAACACAACTTACTATTACTCGAATCGGATCTGCAGCTGCAAATGGAATCGCACCTTCTGTAATAAACGATGCTCCCATAATATAATTTGTTAAACCAGATTTACGTTCTGCTTCAGTAAATTTTGATTTAAAGAAAGTAGTTGCGAATGCAATCGCTAATGGTGGTACCATACCACCGGCCATAACAGCAGAGTGCACGCCAAAGTTCTGCGCTTCTATTGCAGCAATACCAAATGTAAATGCAGCTTTATTAATTGGACCACCCATATCAATTGCCATCATACCACCTAATATAAGACCTAGTAATATAGCATTTGTACCGTTCAAACCATTTAACCATCCTGTTAACATTTCATTCAATGCTACTACAGGCGGAATTACTACTTTTTGCATAACAACTCCTGTAATCAACAATCCAAAGACCGGATATAACAATACAGGTTTAATTCCTTCTAACTGTGCTGGTAATCCTGAAAACAATTTTTTCAATCCTAAAACAACATACCCAGCTAAGAAACCAGCAATTAATCCCCCTAAAAATCCAGCATTCGCATGTGCAGCTAAAAATCCACCTACAACACCAGGCATGAAACCAGGGCGATCAGCAATAGAACTTGCAATAAATCCAGCTAAAATTGGTACGAGGAATAAAAACGCACCTGTTTTGCCTCCACCAATAGACATTAACAATTCAGCCAATGGTCCTTCTGCTTTTATGCCACCAATCCAAAATGCTAGTGCAATTAAAATTCCTCCACCAACAACGAATGGAAGCATATTACTTACACCGTTCATTAAGTGCTTATAAATTCCTAACCCTTTTTCTTTCTCTGTACTTTCTGTCTTCTCATCTTCCTTTATTCCTTTAAAGATTGGCGCGTCTTGTTTTACAGCTCGATTAAGAAGCGCTTCCGTTTTTCTAATCCCATCAGCGACTGGCACTTGAATGACATGTTTCCCAGCAAAACGGTTCATTTCTACTTGTTTATCTGCGGCAACGATAATAGCTGCTGCTCGTTCAATGTCCTCTTTCGTTAAAGCGTTTTTTATACCTGTTGATCCATTCGTTTCAACCTTAATCGCTATTCCTAGCTCTGCTGCTTTTGCTTTCAAGCTATCTGCAGCCATATAAGTGTGAGCGATTCCAGTTGGACAAGCCGTAACTGCTAATACGTACGGTTCATTTCCTTCTGGTTTTGCAACCTCAATGTCTTCTTCTTCTTTTTCATTCTCTTTTTCATCAAATAAACGAAGAAGTTCCTCTTCATCCTTTGCTTCTAACAATTGCTTACGAAATCCTTCATCCATTAATAATGTAGATAGGCGCGATAACGTTTCTAAATGAGTATTATTCGCCCCTTCGCTCGCAGCAATCATAAAGAATAAATGTGCAGGCTGCCCATCAAGCGATTCATAGTTGATACCGCTTACACTTCTACCAAAACAAATCGCTGGTTGCTTAACAGCTTTTGTTTTCGCATGAGGTATTGCAATCCCTTCCCCTATTCCAGTCGTACTTTGTGACTCCCGCTTTAAAATAGCTTCTTTAAATTCCGCTTTACTATTTAAACGATTTGCGCCGTCTAATTTCTCAACTAATTCATCTATGACAGCTTCTTTATTTGAAGCTGTCAAATTCATAATAACTGTATCCCTTTTTAATAGTTCTGTAATTTTCATATGTTGTTTCCCCCTATCGCTTAGTTATAATTACTTGCGACAATAATTCTTCTACTTTTTCCTTTTCACATAAATCAGCTGAAAATGCCGTTGCACTTCCTGTTGCAACGCCATATTGAAATGCCTTTTCAATATCTTTTGTCTGTTCATATTTCCCTACAAATCCTGCAACGAGTGAATCTCCGGCCCCAACCGAATTAATTACAACACCCTTTGGAACAGTTGCTTCATATATACCTTCTGCCGTAAATAATAAAGCCCCATCTCCAGCCATTGATACGATAACATGCTCTACACCTTGTTCAACTAATTTTCTTCCATACGGTAAAATATCTTCTACTGTTGAAATCTCTACTCCGAATAACTCACCAAGTTCATGATGATTAGGCTTTATTAAAAATGGCTTATTTTTAATTACATGATGCAGTGCACTACCACTTGCATCGACTACTACACGAATGCCTTTTTCAGCTCCGAACACTGCGATTGATTCATAAAAAGTAGTTGGGATAGACGCCGGTAAACTTCCAGCTAGTACAACACAATCTCCCTGCCTCATACTTTCAATTTGTTTCATTAATTGTTCAAATTGCCCATTTGTCACACTAGGACCTTGTCCATTTAATTCTGTCTCTTCTTGCCCTTTTATTTTCACATTAATTCGAGAATCTCCATCTACTTGAACAAAGTTTGTTGTTACACCTTCCGCCTGTAATACATCTTTAATAAATCGACCGGTAAATCCACCAGTAAATCCAAGCGCTACATTTTCAACACCTAAACGATGAAGAACACGAGAAACGTTAATGCCTTTCCCTCCAGGAAATTTCATATCTTTCTCTGCTCGATTTACTGCGCCTAAATCGAAGGAAGTAACTTGTACTACATAATCAATAGATGGGTTTAAAGTAACTGTATAGATCATTATTTATCAGCCTCAATTACATTGGTTTGTCTTTTATATTTTTCTAAATCAATTTCTAAATGGTTTGTAATAATATTTGCTTCTTCAACATTGGCAATTTTCGCAAACGCAACTTCTGAAAACTTACTTTCATCAATTAAGAAATATCCTTCGTTCGCAAATGTTAATGCCATTTGTTTTAAAAGTGCCTCTTCTGGATCTGGAGTTGTAAAACCAAGCTGTTCATGCACACCATTTGCTCCTAAAAAACATTTATCAAAACGGTACTTCTGCATGCTTTCCTGTGCCATAGCACCAATTAAAGCTTTCGTCCTACTTTTCATCATTCCGCCTAGTAAATACGCACGAATATTATTTTCAACTAAAGCTTCAATATGCATAAGTCCATTCGTAACGACAGTAACATCTTTATTTATTAAAAATGGGATCATTTCAAATGTTGTACTTCCTGCATCTAAATAAATGCAATCACCTTGTTCAACAATGCTAGCCGCATAGTTAGCAATTTGTTGTTTTATTTGAATGTTTTTGGATGATTTTTCAACCATCGTTGGCTCTTGTCCTTTTCCTGTTAAAACAGCAGCACCACCATGAACTCTTTTTAATAACCTTTGCTTTTCCAATTGCGCTAAATCACGACGAATTGTTGATTCAGAGCTTTCTGTTCTTTCCACTAATTGCTGTAATTTAACAACCTTCTGCTCTTTTACAAGTTGCAATATCATTTGATGACGTTCAGGAGTTAACATTTTATTCACCTCTTCTTTGATTACAGTATAATGAAAACGATCACAAAAATCAACCATAAACATTCACAAATAACCAAAACCAGTCACAAACAGTTATAAACAACAAAAAAGAAACCCATTTGATTGTTATATCAAATGGGTTTCTTTTTTCGATTCACTTATAAAGAAGCTTTATATATACTTAAAACATCGTCTTTATTTAATTTTTTAAAGTTACCAAATTCACCATAAGCCATCGCTTTATCAGCCATTAAATCAATTTCATTTTCCCCAATACCGTAATCCGCTAACGTTACTGGTGCCACAATTGAAGTCCAAAATTGACGTAACGCCTCAATTCCTTCTAACGCAATTTCTCGATCAGTCTTTTCATCTGTTTCTACATCGAATACGCGAATAGCGAACTGTTTAAAACGACTTACATTTTCATCTACAACACGCTTCATCCAGTTCGGGAATAAAATCGCAAGGCCACCCCCGTGTGGTATATCATGAACCGCAGAAACTGCATGTTCAATATTATGAGTCGCCCAATCTCCTTTTACTCCCATCGCTAAAATACCGTTTAACGCCATAGTACCGCAATATAAAATAGTTTCTCTATGCTCATAATTTTCTAAATCACTTAAAAGCTTAGGAGCAGTTTCAATTACTGTTTTTAAAACAGATTCACAATAACGATCTTGTAATTCTGTATTTGTTCCATGATGGAAGTATTGCTCTAATACGTGCGACATAATATCTACCATACCGTAAATTGTTTGATCCCTCGGCACAGACGCAGTATGAACTGGTTCTAAAATCGAAAATTGCGGGAAAGTGACAGGGCTACCCCAGCCATATTTTTCATTCGTTTCCCAGTTTGTAATGACAGAACCAGCATTCATTTCAGATCCTGTTGCCGCAAGCGTAAGTACCGTACCAAATGGTAATGCCTCACTAGCAAAGGCTTTTTTCGTTACAATATCCCATACATCTCCATCATATTTGCTACCAGCAGCAATTGCTTTCGTACAGTCGATTACACTTCCTCCGCCAACCGCTAATATGAATTCGACGCCATTATCTTTACAAATTTGAATCCCTTTCTTTACAGTTGATACACGAGGATTCGGTTCAACACCTGTCAATTCAAATATTTCCGCATTTATATCTTTTAAAATAGAAATTACATTATCATAAATACCGTTTCTTTTAATGCTGCCTCCCCCGTATACGAGAAGAACTTTTTTACCGAACTGTGGAATTTCAGTTTTTAACTGTTCTAATTGACCTTTACCGAAAATAAGTTTCGTTGGATTACGAAATACAAAATTTTGCATATCCCTTTACCATCCCTTCTATATGAAAAGCAACTATACTTTTGTATACCATATTTTTTTCATTTCACAAAAATATTTGCCTAACAAAAAAATCCCAGCCTAAAGGCTGAGATTTTTTATTGATAATACGGTGAGATCATTAAGTAAACAATAACACCAGATAAACTTACATATAACCAAATTGGCATCGTCCAACGTACAATTTTACGATGACGTGTTAATTGATTTGTAAAACCAAATACAAGTGCAAACAATGCAAGTGGTACAATAATTGCTGCCAGGATAATATGTGTAATTAAAATGATGAAATACACATATTTAATGAATCCTTCTCCGCCAAAATGTGTTGCTGGCGCCAAGTAATGATACGATAAATAAGAAACACAAAATAGCAACGTCGTTGTAAATGCTGCTAGGATGAAACCACGGTGCATTTTCACATTCTTCTTAATAATAGAGTATAAGGCTGCTAATAAGAATACGAACGTAAAGCTATTAAAAATTGCATTTAACATTGGTAAAATTGTTACATCAAAATGTACTTCTCCTTCATAGCCAACAGGTCCAAAGAACAAAAATAAAATAATCGCATTTACAATTACAGAAAGCGTTATCACAATAGGAGCATAGCTTTTCTGATTAGTTGATTGATCCACCAAAATGGTCACTCCTCTTCCTTCAAATATGTATACGTAACCTCACTATTTTAACATATTATTCACAGTGTAAATGTGACAATAGTTTGACACAGTAAGACAGAGCAAAGAAAAAAATCCTTCTTAATAAAACTTCTTAAGAAGGATTTTATCGCTTTATTATTTAAATAGCAATGTAATTAGTTTTTGTTAAAAAACGTATTGCTATATGCTTGATAAATTTCAGACACTTGATATCCCATTAAAGAAATTGCTGTTAATGAAAAGAAACCAATCATAAGAAATCGAAACCACATATAAATCTCCTCCTTGTATTTAGCTTAAAAAGCAGTCGCTATATTACAAGTTGAATGGCACTCTTCATCGTCACTTTCCTTTTTCTTTACAATTGCTGTTATAAATCGAATCATAAAGAAAATCACAAAAGGAAATTGTTCGTAATTTACCTTGGCATAGTTTGGCAACGGCTCGCGCTGCACATCGAACGGAGATGAGAAGGAATAGAACATACCTTGCTCTTCCATATATACAATTACAATTTTCATACAAAACATTATTCCTAGAAATGAAACAATATCTTGCCATTCTGTCGTATATAACAAGTTATACAGCTCTAGTACGTACTCTTCCATCGTCATCCCCCCTTCCTTTTTTACCATTTTGCTCGCCTTCATATAAAAAGTCAAGAAAAAAGTTTATATTCACTATGACAATAGTAATTACTTGTTTCTATGATTATATATGATTCTTTTATAGCAATGATTGGGTGTAACTCTCTTCTAAAACAAGAAATTAGAATCGAACAGATTCCTCATTCTTGCTTTTAGGATTCAATAATGTACTATTTTTATTTCTATTAAAAATAAAATAAGAAATTATTATAAGAACAGTAACAAGCATTGTTAAAAGCGCTTGTGAACGTAAAGATTCAATTGCGAGCATGGCAACTAAAACTGCTATAATCGCAGTAATTGTAACATATGTTACATATGGAAAAAGCCACATTTTGACTTTCAAATTTTGTTGTTCCGCTTTCCCCATTTTTTTACGTATCTTGAAATGTGAAACCGCTATAACGAGATAAACGAGTAACGCAATCCCGCCAGATGCATTCACTAAAAATAAAAATACTTTATCTGGAGATATGTAACTAAAAACAACTCCAATGTAAGCAAAGAAAGTTCCAAATAAAACCGCCCGAACTGGAACACCACTACTATTCAATTTCAAAAATGCCTTTGGCGCGTCTCCTCTTTCTGCCATTGAAAAAAGCATTCTTGAGTTCGTATATAAACCCGAATTTAAACAAGAAAGTACAGCTGTTAAAACGATAAAGTTCATAATTTGTGCTGCCGCTGGTATCCCTATATGTTCCAGCACCGCCACAAACGGGCTTTTTAGTATGTTCGCTGAATTCCACGGAAGGAGTGTAACAACTACAGCGATTGATCCAATAAAAAATACGAGAATACGCCAAATTACACTATTTGTTGCTGTTTTTACTGCTTTTACAGGTTCGGCAGACTCTCCAGCGGCTACTGCGACAATCTCTGATCCCATAAATGAAAATATAACGACGGTAATTCCAAGTAGCACCGAACTTATACCATTTGGCATAAATCCTCCTTGCCCTACTAAATTCGAAGCGCCAGGTGCTTCCGTTCCTGGTACAAATCCTAAAATAACAGCGAGTCCAAGACAAAGGAACAAAACAATACTTATTACTTTAATAAATGAAAACCAATATTCAAACTCTCCAAATGATTTCACCGAAAAAACATTCGTCAATGTTAATAAAATCGTTAATATTAAGCTTAATAACCAGAGCGGGATTTCTGGAATCCAATATTGAATAATACCAGCACCTGCTGTAGCTTCTATCGCAATAACAATTACCCAGAAAAACCAATATAGCCACCCAATTGTATAACCGGCCCATGGACCAATTGCTTCTCTTGCATATGTTGCAAATGAACCACTTGTCGGGTTAATAGCTGCCATTTCCCCTAGCATTCTCATAACGAAAATGACTAGAAGTCCTGCTAATGCATATGAAACGATAGAACCTGGTCCGGCTGAATGCACAACCGCACCGCTTCCAACAAACAAACCAGCTCCTATTACGCCACCAATGGAAATCATTGTAATGTGGCGTATTTTGAGGTCTTTCTTAAGATTTTTATCCAACTCTTGTACATCCCCTTCCAAACTTAATTTTGAAATTTACCCCGCATTAACGGGCAGTAAGAGTATTATGCGAAAAATCTTGTCCTATACTTTAAAATATATAAAAATATTCTGAATTTAACAATCGTAATTCGACCTCCTCCAAAAATTATTACATTAGGTTTAATAATTTTCCATACACAATTGTTGAGAAAATTATAGTCACCTTACAAAAGAGAAAATTTTCAGATATTATGAAATAAACAAGATTATACATCTAGACAACTTTTTGTATAGGAGTGTTGATATGTTAAACAAGTTCAAATTTATTTGTTGTACTTTAGTAATTTTCTTACTGCTACCGCTAGCTCCCTTCCAAGCACAAGCTGCAAACAATTTAGGATCAAAATTACTCGTTGGATACTGGCATAACTTCGACAACGGTACTGGCATTATTAAATTAAGGGACGTTTCACCAAAATGGGATGTAATCAATGTATCTTTCGGTGAAACTGGTGGTGATCGTTCCACTGTTGAATTTTCTCCTGTGTATGGTACAGATGCAGAGTTTAAATCAGATATTTCTTATTTAAAAAGTAAAGGTAAGAAAATAGTTCTTTCAATAGGTGGACAAAATGGGGTCGTTTTACTTCCTGACAATGCGGCTAAGCAACGTTTTATTAATTCCCTACAATCTCTAATCGATAAATATGGTTTTGATGGAATAGATATTGACCTTGAATCAGGTATTTATTTAAACGGAAATGACACTAATTTTAAAAACCCAACTACTCCTCAAATCGTAAATCTTATCTCAGCTATTCGAACAATCTCAGATCATTACGGTCCAGATTTTTTATTAAGCATGGCTCCTGAAACAGCTTATGTTCAAGGTGGTTATAGCGCATACGGAAGCATCTGGGGTGCTTATTTACCGATTATTTTCGGAGTAAAAGACAAACTAACATACATTCACGTTCAACACTACAACGCTGGCAGTGGCATTGGAATGGACGGTAATAACTACAATCAAGGTACTGCAGACTACGAAGTCGCTATGGCAGATATGCTCTTACATGGTTTTCCTGTAGGTGGTAATACAAATAACATTTTCCCAGCTCTTCGTTCGGATCAAGTCATGATTGGACTTCCTGCAGCACCAGCGGCCGCTCCAAGTGGCGGATATATTTCTCCAACTGAAATGAAAAAAGCTTTAGATTATATCATTAAAGGAATTCCTTTCGGAGGAAAGTATAAACTTTCAAATCAGAGTGGCTACCCTGCATTCCGCGGCCTAATGTCTTGGTCTATTAATTGGGATGCAAAAAACAACTTTGAATTCTCTAATAACTATAGAACATATTTTGATGCTATTCCCTTGCAAAAATAATAAAAAACAACAATAGGTTACATAACCTATTGTTGTTTTTTATTTATGTAAATTACTTTTTCACTTCTACATGATGAAAAGATTCTTTTCCATCTCTACATAACTATTTACAATACTTAAAAGTAATTTGCCACGAAACCATTTCGTTATATAAACTTTCCAATTCTTTATGCCATGTTTCTACCATAGAAATCCCCCTTTCCTTTTTAACACTTTAAATAAAAATCACATAACATTCTGTATTTACCCAATAAAAAAAGAGAACTTTCTCTGAAAGTCCTGTTACTACTCTAAAATAGTCTAGTTGCTATTTTGCTTTAACACAAATACTGAAAGTTCTGGTACACTCCAAAATCTAACAGGCATTCGGGTTGTCCCAATACCACGATTTACGTATAAATGTAACGGCTTATTCTTCCCTTCTAATTCATACATACCTTCAACATGACTCTCAGCTAATTTTGTAGTAATTAATGGACCTATAAAAGGAATTTGAACTTGTCCTCCGTGACTATGTCCTGACATTTGAAAATCAACTGGGTAACGAGCTACTTTGTCTACAATATCCGGCTCATGTACTAAGAGCATATTAAAATCTTGTTGCCTTACTTGTTTTAAAGTCGCGTCTATTTTCGGATTCCCTAATAAAAAATCATCCAAACCTGATATTGTAATATATTTGCCATTTTCCGCATTAATTTTACGCACTTCATTTACTAGCACAGAGAAACCAGCTTCCTCCATATACTTTTTATAAAATAAACTACCTCCCCCGCCCCTATCATGATTCCCAAACACTGCATATTTCCCTAAGGGCGCATGTATTTTCTGTAAAATACTTTTCGCTTCTTCTCTTTCCGCCTTATACGATCCAAACTTATCTATTAAATCCCCTGTAAAAACTACTACATCTGGATGTAATGCATTCATCTTCTCTACCAAATTTTCTAGTTGTTTCAATGTAAATTCTGGCCCTAAATGCACATCTGAGAATTGTAATATCTTTTTGTTATTAAACTCTTTAGGAATTGTAGAAGCTTCTATTTCATTCCACGTAACTGTTACTAGTTTTCGTTCTATTTCTGTCGCATAGAAATACAAACTTATTGAAATCATTACTATACTTATGAAACTGATTATACATATCTTGACGATTGATTTTTTTTGTTCTTTTTTTACATGATTCGTATTCATGTTCTCACCTCTAGAAGTACTTTAAAGCCTTATTGTTACATTAATGTGACAACATGAACAATGTTAGCTATATCCAATTCTATCCTCATTCACTTTGACAAATTTATACAGAAGTCATAACATATTTTTATAATACATAGATTTTTATAATACATAGATTCTTAAAAATGTTCCTTCTATTCATTCTATCATTTTATTAAGGAGAGATTATTCATGTCTGTATTTACACCAGAAGAAATTACGGAACTTGCTGCGAATTCCGGTAGAAAAAAAGCTCATTTATCATTACTCCCTATGCTAATTCTCGGTTTTTTTGGTGGTGCTTTCATAGCATTAGGGTATTTACTCGATATTCATGTTATTGGAACAATGCCAAAATCTTGGGGATCATTTACTAGTTTTCTAGGTGCCGCTGTATTTCCTATCGGTCTTATACTCGTTATTCTTGCAGGCGGTGAGTTAGTAACTGGCAATATGATGACCGTTTCAATGGCGTGGCTTCACAAAAAAATCGACTTATTTCACTTCATTCAAAATTTAGTTATTGTTACGTTTAGCAACTTCATAGGTGCTGTATTCGTTGCTTATTTTTTCGGTCATATCGTCGGATTAACAGAAGGCGCTTTTTTAGCGAAAACAGTTTCTATTGCGCAAGCTAAACTTCAAGATACACCACTACAAGCCTTCATTTCTGCAATCGGATGTAATTGGCTCGTTTGTTTAGCTGTTTGGCTTAGTATGGGAAGTAAAGAATTTATTGGAAAGATTATCGGCATTTGGTTCCCAGTTATGACTTTTGTTGCGATTGGATTTCAACACGTTGTAGCCAATATGTTTGTTATCCCAGCTGCAATTTTTGCCGGTCATTTAACTTGGATTGAATATTTTCCAAACTTCATTTTTGTTTTCTTCGGAAACTTAGTAGGAGGTATGTTATTTGTAGCATTACCTTATTTCATATCCTATAATAAGAAACTCCCTTCCAATAAAGAGCAAACTGCATTAAAGAAAAAATCTGTATCCGCTTAAATTGAATGTCTATAAAGTGGCTCTCAAAAATATTACAAATTTCATTTTTTTTACGAATATATGTGCGTACACTTGTTCTCGAATGTTTTATACGTTATAATAACAACTTAAATAGCATTATTTACATATGAGGTGAAAAACATGAACAAAACAGAATTAATCAAAAACGTAGCACAAAATGCTGAGATTTCTCAAAAAGAAGCTACTGTAGTTTTACAAACTGTAGTAGAATCAATCACTAACACTTTAGCTGCTGGTGAGAAAGTACAACTTATCGGATTCGGTACATTCGAAGTTCGCGAAAGAGCTGCTCGTACAGGCCGTAACCCACAAACTGGTGAAGAAATGCAAATCGCAGCTTCTAAAGTACCTGCTTTCAAAGCTGGTAAAGAACTAAAAGAAGCTGTAAAATAATGAAAAATAGCCTTCTCGTTTATGAGAAGGCTATTTTTTTCATTACATAATTAATAAAAATCTGACCATTATGCTGTTTCTTTTGTTCCTTTATGCAAATAAAACCGTTACTTTCAAAGAAAGGTTTTGCTGTAATACTCGCCTCTGTATATATCTCCCTATGACCCAAGCTTACTGCTTCTTTTTCTAACTTCTGTAGTATGTAGGAAGCTATCCCTTTTCCTTGATAATCTTTATGCGTAAATAAGCGATCCACGTAATGATCATCATTATAATCCCCAAATCCCACTATCACACCGTTATGATCCGCTACATAACTAATATTCTTTTCTAAAGACTTTAACCAGCTTTCTCTATCTAGTCGATCTGGTGCCCATGCCTGTAGCTGTAACACGTTATAATCTTTTGCATTAATTGTATGAACTGTTTCATAGAACAACTGTAATACTTGTTCTAAATCCTCCTTATGGAATGTTCTAATGATCGTATCTTTTAACATATATGAACCTCCTTACTAAACTATCATTTAACTTGTCTACCATCTAGTATTCAATATTTCTGCTTTATTATATCTTTTTTCTTTCTATATAAACAAAAAACAATACTTATTTCAAAGTATTGTTTTTCGTTTAAAAGCATATGCAATTACTCTCTAGATTTTTATTTTTTTAATTTCACTCTTTGTAATCGTAATGCATTTAATACAACGGATACAGAACTAAATGCCATAGCCGCTCCTGCAACCCAAGGTGCTAAGAAACCGAACGCCGCAATCGGGATTCCTACTCCGTTATAAGCTAGTGCCCAGAATAAATTTTGCTTAATATTTCTTATCGTCATCTTACTCATAAAGATTGCATCAGCAATGCTATTTAAATCCCCACGGATTAACGTAATATCTGCCGCTTCCATCGCTACATCCGTTCCTGTTCCAATTGCCATACCGATATCCGCCGTAGCCAGTGCAGGAGCATCATTTATTCCATCTCCAACCATTGCTACTTTCTTACCTTGTGCTTGGAGTTTTTTCACTTCTTCTGCTTTTCCTTCTGGTAATACTTCTGCAATTACGTGATCAATACCAACTTGCTTAGCGATTGCCTGAGCAGTTTGTGTGTTATCTCCTGTAATCATAACAACGTCTAGACCCATTTTCTTAAGTCTTGCGATAGCTGCTTTTGAAGTATCTTTTACAGTATCTGCAACGGCCACTATACCAGCATATTCTTTATTGATCGCAATAAGCATTGCTGTTTTTCCTTCTCGTTCTAGCTCTTCCATCGATTTAGAAACTTCTTCAATATCAATATCGAATTTCTTCATTAATCGACGTGTACCAATTAATAATTGTTTCCCTTCTACAACTGATTCGATACCGAATCCTGGAATCGCTTCAAACGTTTCTGAACTTGGAATATCAATTTTCTTTTCTTTAATTCCTTCTACAATCGCTTCTGCAAGTGGATGTTCAGAATTTTTTTCTGCCGCACCGACTAAACGTAGTATTTCTTCTTCATGGAATCCATCTGCTACAATTACATCTGTTAAAACAGGCTTCCCGTTTGTCACAGTACCTGTTTTATCTAGAATAACTGTATCTAATCGGTGCGTTGCTTCTAAATGCTCTCCACCTTTAAATAAAATACCATACTCCGCTGATCTTCCTGATCCAGCCATAATAGATGTAGGTGTCGCAAGACCTAATGCACATGGACAAGCGATAACAAGTACGGCTATCATTTTCTCAAGTGCTCCGCCAAAATCACCAGGTGTAACAAATAGCATCCACACTGCAAATGTGATAATAGCAATCACAACTACAACAGGTACGAAAATACCTGAAATTTGATCAGCTACCCTTTGAATAGGAGCTTTTGAACCTTGCGCCTCTTCTACTACTTTAATAATTTGAGCTAATGCAGTATCTCTTCCTACCTTAGTTGCTTTCACTTTTAAAAAGCCATTTTTATTCATTGTAGAACCGATTACTCCATCCCCAATTGTTTTATCAACTGGAATACTTTCACCTGTTAACATCGATTCATCTATTGCTGACTTTCCTTCTACAATTTCCCCATCTACCGGGATTTTTTCACCGGGTTTTACATAAACGATATCACCAGCTACTACTTCTTCGATTAAAATTTTCATTTCTGTTCCATCTCGTACAACAGTAGCGGTTTTCGCCTGTAATCCCATTAATTTTTTAATTGCTTCTGACGAGCGTCCCTTTGCTTTCGCCTCAAATAATTTACCTAAAATAATTAATGTAATAAGTACTGCACTCGTTTCAAAATACAAGTCTGTCATATGTTCCGAAGAACCAATCGACCTAATACTTAAATACACACTGTAAAAATACGCTGCCGACGTTCCAAGTGCCACGAGAACATCCATATTGGCACTTTTATTTCGTAACGCTTTATAAGCTCCAACATAAAACTGCCCACCAATGATAAACTGAACTGGAGTTGCAAGAGCTAGCTGCACCCAAGGGTTCATAAGCATATCAGGTAAATAAATAAACGATGTAAATGAGAAATGACTTACCATTGCCCACAGTAACGGGAATGATAAAATAAATGAAATGATAAATTTCTTCTTTTGTCGCTCAATTTCTTGTAAGCGATGATCAGTTGATCCATCTTGCTCATCTGATTTCACTTCCAATTTATATCCTAATTTCGTAATTGCACTCTTCATTTCATTTACATTAATTTCATCAGGGTTAAAATCTACTGTAGCTGATTCCAAAGCGAAATTTACTGTCGCTCCGTTCACACCTTCTAACTTATTTAAACGCTTTTCTACTCTATTGGCACACGCTGCGCATGTCATCCCTGAAACAGTAAACTCAGCTTTATCACTTACAATTCCATATCCTAACGATTCAACTTTTTCCTTAAACTGTTGCGGATTTGTTTTTTGGGGATCATACATTATTTTTGTTTTTTCAAGTGCAAAATTTACATTTGCATCATGAACACCTTCTACTTTTTTCAGACCTTTTTCAACTCTATTCGCACATGCCGCACATGTCATTCCTGATATTTGAAGATTAGCCTCTTTCCGTTCATTCATGTCTCTCACCTCTATATACCCTCATAAGGTATAATTATTAGCAAAATAAATCGTACTTCCTATAAAGTACGATTTATTTCCATATCTAAAAATAATTATTGAACATCGTATCCTTGATCTTCAATTACAGCAACGATATCTTTTAGTGTTACAGCAGACGAGTCGATAGTAACTTCAACAGTTCCTTCTGCTAATTGAACCTTCACTTGTTCAACACCGTTTAGTTCTTTCACACTGCTTTCAATAGAATTTACACAATGTCCACAAGACATACCTTCAACTTGTAATGTTAACTGTTCCATTTAAAATCCTCCTCTTGTTTCTTCATTGTTTGTTAATCACAATTACATCTTACCATACCCCCCTAAGGTAATCAATGGTTTTGTATCATGATTTTTCAATTATTTTCTAAAAGTTTATTTTACATACACTTTTTCACATCAATACCCCGAAATCTTATATGAAGGTAAACAAAAAACAAGCCAGTTACATACTAGCTTGTTTTTACGCTTTTGAAAAACGTTCAAATACAGTCATTAATTCTTCAATTGCTTCGTCACCATTGCCATCTTTAATAGCACCTGAAACACAATGACTTGTATGGTTTTTTAATACACCCATTCCTACTTTTTTCATCGCTGCATTAATCGCTGAAATTTGTACTAAAATATCCACGCAATAACGATCATTTTCAATCATATTTTGAATACCGCGGACCTGTCCTTCAATTCTCTTTAATCTATTTATAATCTGCTCTTTTTCTTTTTCTGATCTATGTGTTACCGCTTCATGCTCTTTATGATCCATATTATCACCTTCTTAAAGTTTCTCTTCATCCAATAAAACAATTACTTTTACGAGTATACCAATTATAGCATTAATTATCTACGTATGATACCCCATATGAGTATATTTCCGCTCTATGCTTATTCTTAACAACTTATTAGCTTCTCAGACTCAATTATTATGATACCCTTGCCTTTTTTTCAAAAAACAATAATAAGCAGGGATTATCCATCCCCGCTTATTATTCATCCACAAATATAAAAGTCTCAATTTTCACACATGTAAATTGAGACTTTTTTCTTCCTATATATAATTATTGCTGATCACATACTTTTGTATCATTCACTACTGAAGTTCCTTCAACGGTTACCGTATGAAAACAGTCATTTACACGAACTGTCACGACATTATCTTGCCGATCAATAACGTGATATTCATCAAAATTTTTATTCAGAGCACTGCGAATTTGTTCTCCTTCATAAATTGGAATGCCATGTGATAAAACCCAAATAAGCCCAGCGATAGCAAGAATAGTTTTCATACGATCTACCTCCTTGAGAATATAGTGAACTTTTAATCCATGCTTTTTCAGCTCTACTAATCACGAATGGAATGAATCAAGCCTTTTTGGAAATAAGTTCATTTCGTCTATTTTATGTTTATGCTAATTGTGACTGAATTGTGACAACTTTTTGTCTCTTCAGACGAAAAGTTGAAACAAAACGTTCAAAAAGGACAATTCTACTTGCACAAACAAAAGGCTATGGAGAATTTCCCATAGCCTTTTGTTTGCATTTTATTAGATATTCATTTCAATTTATACGTGACTAATAAATCTTAACCCTTTACTTAAAGAGGTCGGCACAACTGATGCATGATTCTCTCCTTCAGCTTCATAAAACGTAAATCGAAACTGATCGTGTTTTACTCGGAGAAGGCGCTCTGATAATTCATTTGCACCTACAACCATATGCTCTCGTTCTAGTGAACCAACTGTAAGAAATACTCCTGTTTCAACTTTTGCATTGTTTAACTCATTTATTAGATTCTCTTCTTTTTCAAGCACGGATTGGTTATTCCACCAAATAGATGGACTACTAATAAAATAACTTTGAAAGGCATTTACGTTTGTAAATAGTATATGTAAAGCAAATAAACCACCTAGCGAATGCCCAAATAATGTTTGCTTCCCTTTATCAATCTCATAATTATTTTCAATTTGAGGTTTTAATTCTTCTTCAATAAAAGTAAAGAAATTATGTGCTCCTCCTGTTTTAGGCCACGGTTTACCGTCTGGTTTTAAAGGGGCATCTTTTGAAATTACACTAGGCGTAAAATCATAGCATCTTTCCTCACCTGAAAATGCCCCTTCAATTGGATAACCAATACCTACTATAATGGCTGGTGAAACACCTGTTTTTTCCGCTCTAACTGATTGTATTTTAACCGCTTCATGGAATGTTTGAAAAAAAGCATTGCCATCTAATACGTATATAACAGGATATCCTGACTCTGGTGCTGGCTGCCTCGGCTTTGAAATATGTATTTGATATTCCTTACCGTCTAATTTTGAATACATTTTCCACTGTTCTGTATTAAATGTAATAACCTGCTGTTTTTCAATAGTAGTATTCATCTTATATTCCCCCCTTCTTAACTCGTTACATATATTTCTACTTTCTCTTCTTGAAGTGCAACACTATCGTAACCGAAACAAACAGGAGACCCATTATACGGATCAATCATGACACGCGCATCAATATGAAATACTTCTTTTAACACTTCATTTGTAATGATTTCTTCTGGGCTACCAGTTGTAACGATTTTCCCTTCCTTCATCGCAATAATTTCATCTGAAAACCTTGCTGCATGGTTAATATCATGCAGTACCATAACAACCGTACAATTATGTTCTTTATTTAACTTCTCCACAATTTGTAATACATCTAATTGATGAGACATATCGAGATATGTAGTTGGTTCATCTAGTAGTAACACTTCTGTCTCTTGTGCTAAAGCCATCGCTAGCCATACCTTTTGTCTTTGACCGCCTGATAAATTTGCAATTTGTCTCGTTCGAAATTCAGAAGTTTTCGTTATATCTAATGCCCAATCAATCATCTCTTTATCTTTTGAAGTTAACTTATTTACATTATTTCGATGAGGATAGCGTCCATAAGAAATTAATTCTTCCACTTTAAGTTCTCCTGGTGCAATTGGAGTTTGCGGGAGTAAAGCTAACTGCTTCGCAATTTCTTTCGTTGGAATCGTATTTAAATCCTGTCCTTGCAAATATACTTTACCGCTCTTTTGCTTTAAAATTCTTCCCATTGTTTTTAACAGTGTGGATTTACCGCACCCGTTTGGCCCTATAATTGTCGTTACTTTTCCTTCTTGTATTTCCACATTTAAATCGCGAAACACTGTAAGCTTTTCATAACTCGTTTCTAAATTTTTTGCACTTAAAATACTCACTTTTATTCCTCCTCTTACGCTTTCGCCTTATAAAGTAAATATAAGAAATACGGTACACCGACAATAGAAATAACGATCCCAACAGGTAACTCTACAGGGTTGAAAACTGTTTTTGCAATAAAGTCTGAAGCTATTACAAGGAACATTCCAATTACTCCGCACGTAGGAATGATATGCTTATGCTGAATACCGACAAGCCTTTTCGCTATATGCGGTGCCATTAAACCAATGAAACCAATACTTCCTGAAACTGCAACACATGCACTTACAAGTCCGATACTACTTAATAGTAAAATAGATTTCTCTCTTTCTACTGAAACACCTAAACTTGTAATACTCGTTTCTTCCAATTGAAATAAATCTAATAAATAAGCTTTCTTTTGTATAAGCGGAATTAATATGATAAGCCACGGCAACATAGCAATAATATACTTCCAGTTTGCACTATATATACTTCCTGACACCCAAACTGCAGCCATCTCGAAATCAGTTGACTTCATTTTGAGTGATAAATACATGGAAAATGCTCCAAATCCTGATCCAATCGCAATCCCTGTTAATAAAAGACGCTGCGAATCTAACTTACCGTTTTTCCACGAAAACAGATAAATAATGATAGCAGCTCCTAACCCGCCAACTAAACCAAACATCGGCATCATCATAATAGAAACCCAGTCTGTGCTCTTTAATTGCCCTTGAAAGAAAAACATAAAAATGACGATTGCTGTTCCTGCTCCGGCATTTACTCCTAAAATTCCCGGGTCTGCCAGGCCGTTTCTCGTAATCCCTTGAATTACAGCACCTGCAACGCCTAGACCTAATCCTACTAATCCAGCAATTACGATACGAGGAAGACGAAACTCAAAAATAACTAAATCATGGTCTGGTACTGGATCTATTCTAAAGAGTGTTTTAAATACATCTGTAATTGTAATATCAAACGTACCATTCGTTAAACTAATATAAATAGCACATAGTATTAAAAATATAATAATCCCCATCGTCATTCCAAAACGTTGACTTGAACTTTTAAGCATGTCTCTCTCCTCCTCTTGTACGAATTAAATAAAGGAAGAAAGGAATTCCAATTAAGGAGGTAACGACCCCAATAGGTGTTTCAAATGGATAGTTTACAAATCTACTTAAAACATCACATAACGCTAAGAAAACTCCACCAATAACGCCTGCACATGGCAAAATCCACTTATAATCTACCCCAATTATAAAGCGAGTAATGTGCGGAATAATTAAACCTACAAAACCAACTTTTCCTACTAAAGCAACTGCTGTTCCTGTTAAAAAGATAACTGATAAAATTGCCATCGCTTTAACTAGTTTTGTACGCTGCCCTAGATTAATAGAAACTTCTTCTCCTAAAGAAAGAATGGTAATAGATTTTGATATTAACAATGCTAAAATTATTCCAATTATCCCAAACGGTATCGTGATTTTAATGATATTAGGGTCCACTTGGTCTAACTTTGCATTAAACCAAAAACTAACATTTTGAGAGATTTGGAAATATGATGCCATCGCGGCCGATACACTACTTAAAAATGTTCCAATAACTGTTCCGATAATCGCTAACCTAACTGGTGATAAGCCATTTTGAAGGAGCGAACCAAAACCAAATACGATACCGGCTCCTAGTGCAGAACCAATCATTGAACATAAAACCATACCAATTGATGACATTCCCGGAAGAAAAATCATACAAAGTGTAATAACAAAGGCTGCCCCATCCGTCACACCCATAATAGAAGGGGATGCAAGATAGTTTCTTGTCATCCCCTGCATAAGTGCTCCTGATATGGCTAGAAATGCTCCAACTAAAAGAGCTGCAACTACCCTTGGTAAACGTGAAGTAATAATAATATTATGATTTACATCGCTTGAATCAAAATGAAATAATGCGTTCCACACTATTTCAGCATCAATACTCTTCGCCCCATACAAAATAGAAAGTATAACTGTAAATAAGATGAGTATGGGTGCTATACATAATATAGTCACTGGTACTGCATTTGTTTTCTGCATATCATTCAACGCACCTTACTTATTGTATTATTTAGATAAATTTTTCACTGCTTCTTTTAAGAATGCTTTTTTACTCCAAGCAGTACCACCTTGTGCCATTGGGTCTACAACGTTTACAAACACTTTCTTTTCCTTCGCAGCATTCATACTTTGCCAAATTGGATTACTTTCAATTTCTTCTAGCACTTTCGGGTTTTTATTTTCAGTTGTCTCATATTGTAAGAAAATATAATCTGGGTTAAGTTCAGCAAGTTTTTCAAATGAAATTTTCTCTTGTGCTTTTACAGTTTTCAATTGTTCTGGAGCAGTTAATCCAAGATCTTTATAAATGACAGGGTTGAAGTATACTCCTTCTGGATATAGGAATAATTCGTTTGCTCTTAGTCTAATGACAAGTACTTTTTTGTCTTTTAACTTATCTCCTAGTTTTGCTTTTGCCTTTTCAGCGTCTGAATTGTAATCTTTAATAATTTTTTCTGCTTTATCTTTTTTACCAGTTAATTCTCCCATTAACTTTAAGTTATCTTCCCAATTTGTTGAAACGTGTGATACCGGGAATGTAGGCGCTACTTTCGTAAACTTTTCAGCTGTTTCTGCTGGGAATTTTGTACTTGATGTAATAACGTCTGGCTTTAATTGTAGTAATGTTTCAAAATTTGGTTGCATTTTCTCGCCAACAGATTTCGCACCCTCTAAATCTTTCTCAAGATACTTCGGTAATTTACCACCAACAGTAATGGCACCTACCGGCTTAATACCAAGTACCGCTGCATCTTCCATTGACTCTAAACTAGCTGTCGCAATTTTATCTACTTTTGCTGGTACTGTATATTCTTTACCTAAATATGTAATTTTTCTTTTTTCGTCTTTTTTCGTTTCCATAGCTTTTGTCTGTTGCTTTTGTTCTCCTGAAGTTTTATCCGTACTATTGCATGCTGCTAGTCCTACACTTAAAACTGTAACCATCCCTAAAGTAAATAACTTCTTGTTCATCTTTATATAACTCCTCTCGAATTTTCAAACTATATTCTCAATAAAATTTAACTATATGTAACTTATCTCACATATATAATTCATTAGATTAATAATTCTATCCAGAACTCATTCTCGTTCACTTCCCCTAAACTATAATTCTTTTACACTTCATCTATTGATAACACTTTTCATTGATAATGATTATCGTTACTAAGTATATATTTAATATGCAATTATTTCAAGAAAGATTTGAAAAATTTTAACAAACTGAATAAAAAAGAAGTATCCACCTAATCTTAGGAAGATACTTCTTTTTTTAGAAATTTATATGTAATTCAACTGGGCAATGGTCTGATCCCATTACTTCACTATTAATTTTCGCCTCTGTTATTTTGTCTTTCATTCTTTCGGAAACAACAAAATAATCTAAACGCCATCCAATATTTTTTGCTCTCACTCCCATACGATACGACCACCACGAATATGCACCTTCCTGATCAGGATACAGATAACGATACGTATCAATAAATCCTTCTTCTAAAATACATGTGAATTTCTCTCGTTCCTCATCAGAGAATCCAGGGTTTTTACGATTACTTTTTGGATTTTTTAAATCGATTTCTTTATGAGCAACGTTTAAATCACCGCAAAAAACAACGGGCTTTTTTTCATCTAATTGCTTAATATAAGCCCTGAAATCATCTTCCCATTTCATTCTGTAATCTAATCGTTCTAATCCTCGTTTTGAGTTTGGTGTATATAACGTTATCATGTAAAAATCTTCGAATTCTAAAGTAATAACTCGTCCTTCTTGATCATGCTCTTCAATTCCTAAACCGTATGTTACAGATAGCGGTTCTTTTTTCGTGAAAATAGCTGTTCCTGAATAGCCTTTTTTCACAGCATAATTCCAGTATGTATAATATCCCTCTGGATTTAAATCAATTTGCCCATCTTGTAATTTAATCTCTTGTAAACAAAATATATCAGCATTTGATTCCTCAAGATATTCTAAAAATCCACCTTTTGCGATAACTGCTCGCAAACCATTTACATTCCACGAAATTAACTTCACCTATAGTCCTCCTCTTGATGTTCACTTTCAAATTTCATGCTATCACAAAATAGAAAAACAATCATATTTTCACCTTTGTAATCTTGCTCTTACATTTGTGAATACATACATACGCACTTTATTCAGGTTATACTAATTTCAGAGGTGATGTTCTTTGCACAATGAAGGAATTACGTTAACAAATGAGCATTGGCAAGCAATTATTCATAATGACCCTTCCTATGATAGTAAATTCTTTTATGCTGTGAAATCAACCGGAATCTTTTGCCGACCGTCATGCAAATCAAGAATACCGAATAGAAACAATGTACGAATTTTTCATCATGCAGAGCAAGCATTAAGCGAAAAATTTCGCCCTTGCAAACGTTGTAAACCAAATGGGCTCACTTTACCTAATGAAGAGTGGGTAGAACAAATTAAAGATTATATCAAAAAGCACTTTGACGAATTATTAACTCTCGACATACTTGTTGAAATATGTCATGGTAGCCCATTTCATTTGCAACGCACTTTCAAAAAAGTAACAGGAATAAGTCCAATAGAATATATACAGCAGTTTAGGATTGTTAAAGCGGCAGAACACCTTTTACACACAAATCAATCCATTAAAGAAATTAGTACTGCTGTCGGGATAGAAAACCCAGAGTATTTCGCAACTTTATTTAAAAAGAAAACCGGATTCACTCCTACTGAATATCGAAAAAATAACGAAATGAAAGAAGGATAAAATAATGAATTCCTCCAAAAATAAATTTATATATTGGACGCTACTTACAAATGAAAATTGGCATTTTCATATTGCTGCAACTGAAAATGGACTATGCTTCATTGGATCACAAGATGAAAAATTTGAAGAACTAAATATATGGGCTAGAAAGAAATTGCCACAACATATATTGGCATGTAATCCAGATTACCTACAATCATATATGAAAGAAGTTATCGAGTATTTAGAAAGTAAACGTGAAACTTTTACATTCCCTATCGATGCTTACGGAACTGATTTTCAATTATCTGTTTGGAATACGGTACGTGAAATTCCTTATGGAAAGACATACTCTTATTCAGAAATTGCCGAAAGAATGCAAAAACCTACTGCTGTGCGTGCCGTTGCTACTGCTATTGCTGCCAACCCTCTTCTCATTACAATTCCTTGCCATCGTGTTATTGGAAAGAATGGTAAACTGACCGGTTTTAGGGGTGGATTAGAAATGAAGAAAGTGTTGCTTACATTAGAAAAGTCTCAGGTAAAATGCATATGACAGCAAAATATACTAGCACATTAACTTTAGCAGTTCCAACAGAATTTAGTTTCCAAGAAAATTTACGCTATCTATCACGTTCTAACAATGAATGTATGTTCCACATTGAAGATAACAAAATTTATAAAGTTATCCCTGTTCAGGATGTACATCCTTTAGTTGAAATTAGTATGAACTCGGATGATAATATTCAAATACGTTTTTTAGAAGAATCATATACATCTGAAGAATCGATATGCGAAGCTGTAGCTCACTATGTAAAAGAGTGGTTTGATTTAACTACTGATTTAGCTCCCTTTTATACATTAGCTAAACATGATGTACTCCTTCAAGGACCAATTGAACAATATTATGGGCTTCGTACTTTAGGTATTCCAGACTTATTTGAAGCACTTTCCTGGGGAATTATCGGTCAGCAAATTAATCTCACATATGCTTATACACTAAAAAGAAGATTAGTCGAACACTTTGGAAATTATGTAGAATGGAACGATAGAAAACATTGGATATTCCCTTCTCCTGAAACGATTGCCAATTTACATGTAGAGGATCTCAAAAACTTAAAAATGACGACTAGAAAATGCGAATATGTAATCGGTATTGCAAAGCTTATTACAGAAGGAAAATTATCAAAAGAATCTTTACTGCAAATACAAGATGTGCAACAAGCTGAAAAACAATTAACTGCTATACATGGTATAGGACCGTGGACTGCCAACTATGTTTTAATGCGCTGTTTACGATTTCCTTCCGCTTTTCCCATTGACGATGTTGGCTTGCACAATGCAATTAAATATATAACAGGTTCTGAAAGTAAACCGACTAAACAGGAAATAAAAGATTTTGCGGCAAATTGGACCAACTGGGAGTCTTACGCAACTTTTTATTTGTGGCGAGTATTATACTAAAAAACCAAGTAGCGCATCCGCACTACTTGGTTTTTTTAAGCTTGTTCTTCGAATCGTCTTGCGATTTCCACAATAACCTGAACAGCTTTTTCCATCGTATCCACCGAAACATATTCAAATTTACCGTGATAGTTTTCACCACCTGTGAAAATATTCGGCGTTGGTAATCCCATATACGATAATTGTGATCCATCTGTTCCACCACGAATCGGGTGAATGTTTGGTTCGATATTTAAACTTTTCATCGCTTCATATGCAATATCAACAATTTCTCTCACTGGTTCGATTTTTTCGAGCATGTTATAGTATTGATCATTCATTTCTAAAACGACTGCATTTTGTCCATACTTCTCTTGCATTTGCTTCACAATATTTTCAACGTTATGTTTACGCACCTCAAAATTTTCACGATCAAAATCTCGAATAATATAATACGCTTTACTTTGCTCAACATCACCATTTAATGAAAGTAAATGATAGAATCCTTCATAGCCTTCTGTATATTCTGGTGCCTCTTCTACTGGTAAGTGCCCATTAAACTCCATAGCAAGTTTAGTTGCGTTACGCATTTTATTTTTCGCTGTTCCAGGATGTGTATTCGTTCCGTTAAACGTTAACTTAGCACCTGCAGCATTAAAGCTTTCATACTCTAAACCACCTAATGGACCTCCATCCATCGTATAAGCACATGATGCACCAAATGCTTCTACATCAAAATGCGCTGGCCCATGACCAATTTCTTCATCCGGAGTAAATGCTACTCTTATTTTCCCATGTTTAATTTGCGGATTATGTATTAAATAGTTCATTGCAACCATAATTTCAGTCAGACCAGCTTTATCATCTGCTCCTAGAAGTGTCGTACCATCCGTTGTAATAATCGTATGTCCTTTATATGATGGTAATTCCGGAAACTGTTCTGGCGTTAACACAACATTTAGCTCTTCATTTAACGTAATTGCATTGCCATCAAAATTTTCATGAATTTGTGGTTTTACGTTTTTCCCTGTAAAGTCTGTTGCCGTATCTAAATGTGCTAAAAAGCCGATTACTGGAACATCCTTATCCGTATTAGCAGGAAGTGTTGCCATTACATACCCATTATCATCCATTGTTACTTCTGTTAAGCCAATCTCTTTTAACTCTTCCACTAATAACTTACCAAACTCAATTTGTCCAGGTGTTGTTGGTACTGTATGACTTTCTTCATTTGATTGTGTATCAATCTTTACATATCTCGTAAATCTTTCAATAAGTTCTTGTTTCAAACTCATTCACTCCCTTTTATGTTTCTCGTTCTATTATAATCCTTAAAACGAAATATTTTAACTTTTTTGACTGCGAATATATATTTCATTTGTATTTTAGCAATGTTAAATAGCAGCTAAAAAGTCGTAATATTTGTACATCAAAACTCTTACATGTAATATACATAATTATACAATATAGGAGGTTTTAAAGATGAGGCTAACTCTCTTTCGCTATTTTCTTTTTTTCTTAGGATTAATTTTTTTCGGCCTTGGAAACGCCCTTGCAGTCAAAGTTAAATTTCTTGGTTTACACCCTTGGGAAGTTTTAAATATGGCTCTCTACCAAAGGTTTGGGTGGACCATTGGTACGTGGAGTGTCATATGTGGATTATGTCTCGTTCTCATTTCTTTACTAGTAGATCGAAAATATATAAATGTGGGCACATTTTTAAATGCACTACTTATCGGTCCCATTATGGACTTTTTCTTACAATCAAATATCCTTCCAAACGCTAGTGATTATTTATGGATGAACTTACTCATTTTATTTGCTGGTATTGCAATTACAGGTATTGGGGGAGGGATGTATGTTGCGGCTGGGATTGGTGCTGGCCCTCGCGATGGATTCATGCTTACTATTTCCGACAAAACAGGACTGTCTATTAGCCGTGCTAGAATTATAGTAGAATGTGTTGTACTAGTTATTGGATTTATGCTAGGAGGTCCTGTTTTCATCGTAACTTTTCTGTACACCTTTATTCAAAGTCCAATCTTTCAGCAATCATTTAAGATGTTTCAAACACTCTTACATACTTTACATAACAAAGAGAAAGTTAGTGAACATATTTAAAGTACAGCTTAATACAAATAAATTCACCCTATTTACGATTCTCACCGCAAATAGGGTGTTTCTTTTTTTATCTCACAATTTCAGAATATATACTACTCATTCACAATAAAAGTATATACATCGTCATAAATACAGCCATTTACTTTAATTACATACTTCCCTGGTTTACTAAAACGAATTGTGTATTTATTTAACTGAATTGCTTCTTTATCTCCAGAAAGAATATCAATACTTCTACCACTCAATACATAAAATTCACTTTGATTCATCGTTACATCAATCGCATTGAAATTTCCTTCTTTCACCTGCTTTGTTTCCGCAGCGCTTACACTTTGTTCTAAAAACAGTAGTCCACTTAATCCAATCGTCCCCGCTAAAGCAACTCCCGCAAACTTTTTAATCTTTTTCATCACAATGTCCTCCTTATAAATTTTGTGTAAAGATGATGTTCCCCTTTACACCACAAAGCCTATATGTAATGAAATGAAAAGTAAACGGGGACCGTAAGACAAAATTCTACATCTTTTTCTCTGTTTGAATATAAAGCCAACGTTTGGAGTTTCGTCAAACTTAAAATTGTTTCCTTAAACCAACTTCCATTTATATTATTCAGAATTTGAATAATTACTTATTGATTTAAGATTCTAAAAATAGTTGATAAAAATGCTTTCTATAAAAAAAGTATATTTTATAAGTACGAATTAAAACATACTCCATATATTCAGTTTCATTCTCCTATCCATAATTTTTCTACATTCAATAATTGTTCATCATTAAATTCCAGCTTATATATGTCAGGCTTCGATGTATGTATTAGAAATTCAAACCCGTATTGCTTATCAAAATAATTCATCATGAGTGTCATTACAAGCCCATGTGTGCCAATTACAATTTTTTGTCCTTGAAAATCCATTAATATTTCCTTTAACACTTTCACTACCCGTCTCTGACAATCCTTATATGACTCTCCTTCCATGAATGCAAAGTCAGGATTAGAGAACATCTTCTTTACAAGCGGATACACCTCTTTATCTGATATAACTTGATCCCCACTGGAAAACATACACTCTTTAAGGTTTTCATATATTAATATTTCTTTTTCATAGAAATTGGCTGTTTTTTCTATCGTTAACACAGCCCTCTTATATGGACTTGAAATGAAAGTATCGATTCCCTCTGTTTTTAATATGTCTGTTACTCTATGAGCGTCTAAACTTCCCTTTTCAGTTAAACCACGTGTTCTTTCACTCCCTTCTAATTTTGATGATTCACCGTGCCTAACCATATAAATATATGTATTCATACTTCCTCCTTGAAAATATTCATTCGTTTTTTATAAATTTTGTTGTTTCGTTCGTATAATCCATTCTCCTACTAAACTCTCGAATAGTTCAGGCTGTTCAATTTGCAAATTATGTCCCGCCATATCAAGCACCGCTAATGTTGCTCTTGGATAATCTTCAATAATTTCTATAATATCTCGATAACCTACCGATATATCTTGTCTTCCTGCTAATAAAAGAACGGGTTTCTCATATTTCTTTCGGTGAAACTCCATAGTAAGAGAATAATTTTTTTGCAATCTTTCAATAAATTCATAATTAGCAACATCTAACCCCGGCTTAATTTCTTCTTTAAATCGCTTATATGTATTTTTATTTGCTACCACTGCTAACTCGCTAAATTCATTTCTTTCGGTAGAAGTTAACGTATTTAAAAACTCCTTATCTTGTACAATTATCTGTTTATCCGGTAAACGTCTTTCTTTTTTCACCGCAACAACCACAGGACATATTAATAATAATCCATTGACTCTCTCAAACATTTTTGAAAGTATCCCTCTAGCTAAATATCCGCCGAAAGACTCTCCTACTAGTAAAAAATCTTTCTTTGGAATGATTTCTTCAATAAATATAGTTAACACTTCTAATATATGATCTGAACTATTTATCCAATCTGGAGCGTTCGACTTTCCCATTCCAGGTAAATCAATATATATTCGTTGATAACCTTCATATTTTTGAAATACTGATTCCATACATTTCATCATTAACCTATGATCCGGAGCACAGCCATGTATAATAAGGACCGGTTTCCCCTCTCCAACAATTTCATAGTATATTTCCGCATCTTTAATTCGCCATAACATAAAAAGTCCTCCCTATTTAGTGAAAATACTATCCACTCTGTAAGAATACACGTTCTTATTTTATATCCTTTTGTAACATTTTTACAAATGTTACTTTTCAGATTAAAAATGAAAACCTTACTTAAAATAGCCTATAACAATCCAAAGATCAGCTAGAAAGAGGATTCTCATCATTTTATATGCAATTGTGCATCTCCTCTTACAAATCACTAAAAAACCTTTACAATTCAAAGGATGACTAAATATACAATTTCCATTTAAAATCTTGATGAAGTACATATTATCAAACTCGATATTTTTCAATTTTAAGAAGTATTAAACTCTTCAATACTTTCCTTATAAACAAGATTTTTACAAGGAAATCTGATACAATTCTTAAATAATATTATTATGTATAGATATTACGAATATAGTGCATAATTAAAGAAGGTGATTTTATTGAAATTAAATAAAAATTTACAACTATGTATATTAATCGGAACATTAATATGCTATTCAATCTATTTTATATTTTTTTATCTGTTCCCTACTCATTTTTCAAATTCGGATGTACGCTTCGCTTCACTTATCGTTGAAGCCATTACATTTGTATCACTAATTTATTCTATATATTCTAAAAAAGTCAGTTCAAATCCATTTTGGGTATGTATCACAATAGCAATTGGGAGTTTTTTATTAGGAAAAATAGTATATACATATCAAGATAGCTTCTTCGAAATTCCAATACATCGTTTTACTATTTCTGATGTATTTTACATGTTTTTTCTACTCTTTTGTCTTATCGCTTTCAGTTATAAAATTTTAAAAGAATGCGATAAATGGGAAAAAGCGTTCTTTATTTGTGATATATGTATAGTACTTACTTCCATATTCACATTAGAGTGGTATTTATTTAATCAACCAAATTTAAATATATTCTCTCTTTCACTAGGAGATGTTTTCCTTTCATTTCTATATCCAATTGCAGATTTATTATTTCTTCTACTAGGCGTTAGTCTCTTTTTCCGTCCGACAATTTTTAATTCTAAACGGAAGATTTATATCTTTATTTTTGTATTAATAAGTTCTGCAACTTTTAACTATATTTATTTTTACTTAAATAACCATTTAGCAACTGAAACGATAACATTATTACGTCTTTTATATAGAATACCTATATTATTTATTGCAATAGCTGGATCTATTTCAGCAGATCGTAATAGCCATAAAAATTATTTCATTGTTAACCCTATAATAGGAAAAAAGGCTTTAGTTGTATTTCCCTATCTTGCTGTTGCAATACTAATCGGGTTTACATTAAAAGAACAAACATCATCCTCAACTCTCATTACAGGAAATTGTATTACTTTTATTTTCGTACTCATTCGTCATTCTATTGTACGTATGCAAAACAATTCCCTAACAAAACGTTTACAGGCATTCAATGCGCAACTAGAAGAAAAAGTGACTTTACGGACTTCTGATTTAGTTCATAAATCAGAGGCTCTATCTCAAAAACAACAAAAGTTTAAATCGTTATATGAATATCATCCTGATCCTATTTTTACAATTGATTTACATGGCGTATTCTTAAATGTAAATCAAGCCGGAAGTATACTACTTGGAGCACCAACAGATGAGTTACTCGGTGAAACTTGTTTTTCGATTATTTTAGATGAAGACAAACATAAACTAACATCTGCATTAGAAAAGGTGAAACAACAAGAATCGGCATACTTACAACTAAGTTCTAAATATAAAGATGGTTTTACTTATTTTTTATACGTTACCATCGTCCCTATTATAATAGACGGACAAATTTCAGGAAGCTATATTATGGTAAAAGATATTACCGCACTAAAAAAGCAACAAGAAGAAATAAAGTATTTAGCATTCCATGATACGGTAACGAAAATTGGGAACCGTGCCTTTTTCCATAAGAAATTAAAAAGAGTTATAAAAAATGCTAAAACAACAGACAGTGAGTTCGCATTATTATACTTAGATTTAGATCGCTTTAAAGCAATTAACGATACACTTGGACATTCGGCAGGAGATCACATATTAGAAGAAGTAGCAAAGCGATTCCAATCATGTCTTCCATCACATACTCATCTGTCAAGAATCGGTGGCGATGAATTTACAATCTTAATTGAAAACTATACTGACGAAGATTCCTTATTCGAGTTATGCAGCCAATTATTTGAAAGCATAGAAAAGCCGTTTGTCTTACATGAGCATACATTAACTTTATCACTTAGTATCGGTATCGCTATTTATCCACATTCCGGAATCGATATCACTACACTTTTGAAAAACGCTAATGTTGCCATGTATGATGCGAAAGCAAAAGAACTTAACTCTGTCTCTATTTATGACGATGTAATTGCTAAAAAAATTGAAAGACGATTACGATTAGAAAAAGATTTACCAAACGCAATACAAAATAAAGAATTGTTCATTTTATATCAACCTCAAGTTGATAGCGAATCTAACAAAATTATCGGTGCTGAAGCTTTAATCAGGTGGAACCATCCCGAATTAGGCGTTATTTCTCCATATGAATTTATTCCGATTGCTGAAGAAACACTACAAATTATTCCAATAGGAAAGTGGACGTTACAGCAAGCCTGTGAGCAAATGAAACGTTGGCACGCACTCGGATATTCACATTTAAAAATAGGTGTAAACTTATCTGCTAAAGAATTTGAACAAGAGGATTTTGTAAAGTCTATTTCTTCTACTTTAGCAAATACAGGTTTACCAGCAAGTTCTCTCGATCTTGAGTTAACAGAGCGAATTGCGATGATGGATGAGCGAGAAACATTGATAAAATTGCGTACACTAAAAAGTTTAGGGATTCACATTTCAATCGACGACTTTGGTACAGGCTATTCTTCGCTAGCTTACTTACCTTTATATCCAATCGATACATTAAAAATCCCAAGAGAATTTATTACAATGTCTGAAACATGTGACGATGGAATGGAAATTATTAAAACGATCATCACATTAGCAAATACATTAGGAATGTCTGTTATTGCTGAAGGTGTAGAAACGAAAGAACACGTAAATTTTCTTCAAAAAAATAATTGTCAATTTATTCAAGGTTACTATTATAGTAAACCTATCCATACTCATGCATTTACTGAGCTATTAGAAATCGGTATTCACCCATAGTATATAGCTAATTTGGATAAGTAATAATGAATTTGAACAACTATAGTAAAAAGGAAAGAAGATACCTTCTTTCCTTTTTTTATTTAAATTTCTATTACTTCACCACTTCATTTATTATATCTATTAATTGATGAATCCCCTCATCATTTGTTTTCTTATATCCATTCATGTTTTGAATATATCTCTCCTTATTTGTATGCAACTTATTTACTGCATGTATGAATACATTCGTACTTATTCTGTCTTGGAGTAAAACTTCCGCATATCCTTGCCGAGAAAAATATTCAGCATTTAAAACTTGATCTCCCCTACTGGAACTGTTAGTTAACGGGATAAGCAACATCGGTTTCTTCAAAAATAGCAATTCAGAAATAGCAGTAGAACCCGCTCTAGAAACTACAACACTCGCCATATTTAGTATATGCGGCAACTCGTCCCCTATATACTCAAATTGCATATAACCTTCCATACCAATAGATGAATCCACCTTCCCTTTACCGCACATATGAACAATATTAAAATTTAATAGTAATGTTTCCAAACTTTCCCTTACCATATCATTTATCCATTGAGCACCTTGACTCCCACCCATAATTAACAATACTGGTTTATCTTGCTGAAATTTACAATAGCTTCTTCCCCGCAATACGTTGCACCTCCCAATTTCTTCCCTTACAATTGGTCCTACATAAACCTTCTTCTCATTACTTACATTTTCTCCTGTCTGAGGAAATGTTGTGCATAGTTTTGTAGTAAAAGGTAATGCTATTTTATTTGCTAATCCTAACGTACTATCTGGTTCACGTATTATTACAGGTACTTTATTCATCCACGCTCCTATTACTACAGGAACGGACACAAATCCTCCTGCCGAAAAAACAACATCTGGTTTTATTCGTTTCATCAATTTATAACTTTGTATGCAACCTTTTATTATTTTAAAAGGATCTTTAAAGTTCTCCCAATCCCAATATCTCCTAAGCTTCCCCGTTGAAATACTATTGTATTTCACATTTTGAACTAATAGTTTTTCAATTCCATTTTGAGATCCAATATACTCAACTTCCCATCCTTTTTCCATAAATTTAGGAATCAATACCATATTAATCATTACGTGTCCGGCTGTACCGCCCCCAGTAAAGAGAATCTTTTTATTCATAATTTATATCCACCTTTATCATTAAAAATCTTGTTTTATACTAATCTATTAAATGTAAGTAAACTTACTATTATTTATATAAACATTTAACTCAAATCCTACATCTTGCAAAAAATCTTTAATGAGATCATAAAAATCATTTCCATACTCACTACATTCATACTGAGCAAAGACTTGAATTACAGGCCTAGTTCCTGTACCTATTACTGGATTTTTCCTATCATCCTTTTTACCTTCCACATAGACTCGACATTTATTTATCGCCTCACAGATACACAAAACATGCTCTTCCTCATCTTTCCAGTCCAGCGTATCAACAATTAAAAGAAATAGCGTATTTTGATTATCTATTGTTTTATAGCCATTCATATATTTCTTACATCCTTTTCATTTTTCATTGAATGCAGATTTCATTACACTTCGCATACTCGAGTAAATCTTTTAATGATTGATGGAATTGAATTTCTGGGACCCAACCTAACCTTTTTATATCCTCTATTACTAAACTCTCATTTAATTCGCTCCCACTATGCTCTGCTTCTTTTATGGAAAAATTCAGCTGTGTTAATTCTTTGTATTGTTCTAGTACATCTAATAAAGACCGTTTTATCCCTGATCCAATATTATATTGTTTTCCATTTATTCCATCGCGCAATAACACATGATACGCTTTAACCGCATCACGTACATCTAGAAAATCCCTACTATCTTTCAAACTGTTTACTTCAATAATTGCTTCACTTTTATTCGACTCTATAGTTATCATTTTTTTTGCAAGAATAGAACAAATACCATTCGATACTCCTGGGCCAATTAAATTCGAGGGCTTTGCAATGATAATATTTGAATTCATTAATTCACTCCACGCCTCTGCAATAATGACTTGCATCGTTTTACTTAAACTATATGGATTTGAAATTTTTATTTCGTTCATACTATCTGATTGCAAAGCAGATCCTATAATTAATGTTCTACAATGAGGTGATTCTTGCTTAATTGCTTCTAATAAATATAATGTCCCTATTACATTAATCTCTACATATTCAAGAGCAGCTGTCCAAGACTCTATGACCGAATTCCTTCCTGCTAAATGCAATACATAATCTGGCTTTATTTGTTTCATTACCTTCATTACTTCGCTCTTATTAGTTAAATTACAAGTAATACCATTCCCAACTATTTCTCTATGTGCACGATTTTGAAACATAGGAATAACATGAAAGCCCTGCTCTAAAAAATATTGGCAAGCATGGCGCCCTGTGAAGCCATTTGCACCAGTTATTAAAAGGCTCGCATTTTTTTTCATCGTAAAAACCCTCCTTTTTCTAACATTTGTTTCACCTCATGTTTTGCAAGTAAGTCTTGTTGAGAACTAAAACTCTTCACATCCACTAACGGATAACTAGCATAATATTCTTGGAGTCCTTCTATAGGAGTAGTCGGTAGTACCACAAAATAATTTTGATCAAAGCTTATACTTGTTTTACTCTCTACCTCAGATAAAAGCATTTCACTTAATTTTTCACCCGGTCTTATTCCTACCTCTTTTACCTTCACGTTTTCTTTTTTCGAATCTTCAATTAACACTTCTGCTAAATCTGTTATTTTACATGCCGGCATTTTCATAACAAAGATTTCCCCACCTCTACCTTGATATACGGCTTTAAATAACAATCCAACAGCCTCTTCAATCGTTAAGAAAAATCTAGTCATATTTGCATCGGTAATCCCTACTTGTGAAGATTTTTTAATTTGTTTTTTAAAAAGTGGTACCACACTTCCGCTCGTCCCTAAAACATTTCCACCACGAACACAAATAAATTTTGTTTTCTTCGTTTGCATATTCGCATGGACCATTAACTTCTCACCAATTGCTTTTGTCATCCCATACGTATTTGATGGATCGGCTGCTTTATCCGTTGAAACATATATAACTTTCTCAACTTGCATCTGTATAGATGCTTCAATTACATTTTGTGTACCATGTATATTTGTTTTTATAGCTTCATTAGGATAATACTCACATACCGGAACATGTTTTAAAGCTGCAAGATGGAATACATAATGGACACCTTGGCATGCATAGACTAGTTGATCTTTATCACGAATATCTCCAATAATAAATTTTAATCTATCATCATTTATAAACTGTTGCTGCATTTCAAACTGAACCGTTTCATTTCTTGAAAAAACCCTAATTTCTTTCGGTGATTTTTCTAACAATTGTTTTATAAGTTCATGTCCCCACGAACCTGTACCACCAGTAATTAAAATTATTTTATTTAGCATTTCTTTTCCTCCTACCACACATTTCAATTAAAATTGTATTTATAAAATTTATTGAATTATTTTCAATTGATTTAAATCATAATCTTCGTTTGTTACATTTAATTGACAAAATAAAAAAACAGAAACTATTAAAAATAGTTTCTGTTTTTTTATTTCACCTCACAACAGTAAGATTTTTTATACTGTTTGCATGATAACTAAACCCTTGTAAAAAACACCACTCATTTATTTCTTATACTCGTAATAAAATAAGTAGAATGATTCATAGCCAATAATCATGTTTAAATTTATGAAAAATGGAGGTAACGGAATGTACCGAAGCAATTCAAATTATACATATAACGGACCTTCCAAAGCACTGCCTCTCTCCCTATTTGATGTAAAAAATGAATTGAAACAAAAAAGCAAACTCATACATTCTGGCACGATGTATAAATTAACGAAAGAAGAGCAACTCATCATCAACAACATAAAATAAATAAAAATAATGTGACAAGAACACGCGCATACTACCAATTTTACATTCAATATCCAGAAATACATTGGGCACTACTTGGGCATATGGTATCACGTAACGGCGGTTGGAATATGACTGATTTAAAGGGCGATTTATATACGAGAATTTTATCAGAGAAAGATCAAATTACATTTTTTTCTTTTTTAGAAAGAGGGAATTGGCTTATTTTCCAAGATGTATATCCTCAATTTCTGCTTTATGAACAAAGTGTAAAAAGAGCACAAAAACTATTTCACCTTCTCCCTCACCTAAATGTTTCTACATTTATGGAAACGATGTGGAACGATTTTTGGAAAACAGGTAACAAAAAAACATTAGCCATTGCAACTATTATTAATGAACAAAACTACTTAGAAAAAAGAGTGATTCAAAATATACAATTTAAAAAGACTGTACTTAATAGTATTGGATTTAAACTCTTTGATTTTTTTCAGTTTAATCATATCCTTTTCCCATTCTACAAAAATGATAAGAAACACAAAGTATTACTATTTGGTGATACAATGAAACATTTCACGTCCTTACACGAACGAATCTTAATTGGCAAAAGGTTGTATTCATTATTATTTCGAGACACACATGTTTTATCTCAAATAATAAGCTGGGCCCAGCACAATCCGCATACAGGATCAAGGAAAGATTACTGGCCTCATTTATTTTCAAGTGTAAATGAATCTTTTTCTCGTGAGTTTTATAAGCGTCGAATAAAGAAATGCCAGTTGCGTAGTGGCGCTCATCGTATATACAGTCCTGCACTCATCTATGCATGGCGAGATATGAAGCATGAAGAAGTTGACAGTGAAGATTGGTTTACGGACTGGCAAATTGTAAATTACTTAGTAGATAAGGAGGAAAATATAAATGGACAAATTACAGAAGACTACTGTAAAACACTCGAAAGAATTGAACTCGCCATTCTTGCAAAGAAAAACGTCCTCCTTCGAGAAGAAGAGTGATTTTCTAGCATTAGCAGTTACAATCTTACTCTCTTCTATTATCGGAACTTGCTTAGATGCTTTCTTTATTGCGAAACAAATATATTCCTTTCCGGTTAGACCATTCTCATCCATATTTTCAGTTAACATTGGCTTTACTTTGTTTGTACTACCAATTTTAACAACGATTTTCATACAAATTTCAAAAACATTATCTGCAGTTTCTAGAATTCTATTTATTATTTCAATAGGCATTTTTGCCAGCATTTTTGAACAGGTTGCTGAAAGATTCGGTTTCTTTATTCATAGCTTGGATTGGAATCATACATATTCTTTATTTGGCTATATGATTTTCTTTTCTTTTATTTGGAAAGTATATCATTTCATACAAAAATAAAGAGACCATAATCGATCTCTTCTTAAGCATAATCTTCAGTTATTGCTAATGATATAGGGTTTTGAAGACTTTTTGAACGTAAACGATAGGCAACGATTTTTTTCTTATATTGCTTGATTACATCCACATGTTCCTCATGGCTATATAGAGAAAAACGAATCTCTTTATTCCCTTTCTTCGTGTTAATAACGATTGGTGTTCCTTCCCCGTGCGGCGGAAAATAGTGTTTATCTAAAAATAAAGCCTCATTAAATTCATGAATAACTTGTAGCTTCATTTCTCCCTCTATATTCTTGCCATCTATTGATATAGAGGTATTCTCTTCCTCAAGTTTTTGATGCAATTCAAATCTACTAATAATTGATTCTACAACAGAAGTTGGCATACTAGAAACTAGTACTTTAAGAGCGCCAAAAATAAATAATGTTACTATAAACCATGTTGTCATTTTCTTCATCTCCATTACATTTTAAAATATAAATTTCGCTCCATAAGGTATAAATATACTAATAAGTATTCCAGTTACAATCATCGTCACCGAACCAATCGTCGCCTCTTTCTCGCCTTCCTTCACGAGACGGCTCACACCGATAATATGTGATGCGCATCCCATCCCCACTCCTTTTCCAATCGTACTTGTTATTCGGAAAAACTTAAGTACTGTTGGTCCGATAATAGCACCTGTTATTCCTGCAACAACTACAAAACTAGAAGTCATAGATGGAATACCACCAATTTGATCCGCTAATGAAATGGCGATAGGCATCGTCGCTAATTGCGGCAGTGTTGTTAATATGAGTTCCTTATCTATATTTAACATTCCGCCAATCACTACATTCATACTCGTTAAAGCCACTATACCTACCGCTACGCCGATAAGTATCGATAAAAAGTTTTTCATAAGTATATTTCGCTCTTTAAATAAAGGTATCGCTAACGCTACAATTGCAGGACTCAATAAGCCGGAAAGAATATCTCCCCCATTTTCTCTATACTCATGATGAGAAATACCAAAAATCAGAAATAAACAAATCATACTTGCTGTAACTGTTAACACCGGTAACGTAAATGGAAACGGAATTTTTTTATATAACTTTATCGCCAATACATACATTACTACAGTAATAATAATTAAGACCATTTGCATCGTGCACCTTATCGATTTTATTTTTTTGATGTTACTAATAATTGACTTATATAACCTGAAACAACTAAAGTTACTACCGTGCTCACAACTACTAAAAGGAATGTAACACTCCCCTTACTGAAAAGAAAAGACCCGTATTCCATCAGCCCTGTTGTCGAAGGAATTAGAAATAACGGTAAAAATACGATTAATTTTTCCGCACCTTCCTCAAACCACTTTAATGGTAAAATACGAGTAGAAAGGATCAGAAACAGCATTAACATCCCTATTAAACTTCCTGGCATTGATAAGTGGAATACTCCTTGAATCCACGTTCCAACTAAACTAAATACATATAGCACGCCTACTTGAAGTAAAAGCGTCACGTACTTCATTTCTTTCCCTCATTTCAATATTACGCATCTCTATTATGAAATCTCATTTAACGTTTCCGCGAATCTCGTCATTCCCAGTTGAATTTGTTCGACATCTACTCTTCCAAAAGTAAAACGAATATATTCACTTTTAGTACCTAAAACACTTCCTGGGACAAACGCTACACCATTTCGTATAGATTCGCCTAATAAATGATATTCATCAAACGTTCCTTGCACTTTGCACCATAAATGTATTCCACCCTCTGGAACAAAAAATTCAACCTGGTCCCCCAATATTTCTTCAAGCTTTCTAATTAACACATCTCTTCTTTCTTTCAATTGTTCACGAAGCATTGTAATATGCGCATGAAAATCTGCTGATTCTAAAAACTGATTTGCCACCCACTGCGTAAATACACTATGCCCAAAATCAACTTGCTGCTTCGCATCTGCTAAACGTTCTATTACACGCGTAGGGCCAATTACCCAGCCAATACGTAATCCTGATGCAACAATTTTTGATAATGAACTTATATAAAGAACATTCCCGTTTTGATCCATTGATTTTAATGTTGGATTCACTTCTCCATTAAATGAAGTTAAACTATACGGATCATCTTCTACAATCGGTATCCCAAATTCAGAAGACAGTTCTAAAATCTTTTTACGTCTCGCTAATGAAAGCACAGTTCCCGTTGGATTTTGATAATCTGGATTCAAAAATACCATACGAATGCGATGCTTTTTATGCAAATCAATTAAATCATCTGGATTCATTCCATGCTGATCAACAGGTAAATGGAATATTTTTAAGCCAGCGGATTTAAACATCGGTAATGAGAAACAATACGACGGATCTTCAATTGCAATCGCATCACCAGGTTTTAATAAGCATTGAACGATAAGATTAAGTGCCTGTTGTGCGCCAGATGTAATAAGGATAGAATTCGAATCCGCTTCAATTTGTTTATATTGCTGAACATGTGCTGCAATTGTTTTTCGCAACATTTCATTTCCAAGTGGATGGTCATAACCGAGGTTTTCCATAAATGTTTTCTCCGACAAAATCGTTCGGAATCTATCACTCGGAATTAATTCTGGTGACAATTCACCACTCGCTAAATTAATTAAGTCATCTTTTTGTGTTTCCGTTCGAATTTGTTGAACGAGTGGTACATTAGGTAAGAACGATCCATCCTCAACGTACCTACCCCAGTTCGGTATTCGTTTATGTGAAACACCCCATATGTCTGTATTTACCCGTGTCCCACTTCCTTTTTGCCGTTCTACTACTCCAAGTGATTTTAATTCTTCATATGCAGCTACTAACGTACGCTCAGAAGGTAACTTGCTGTCAGAAGGAAACTCACCTGAAGAAATACCCCTTTCCATATAATCCGCTATTTGTTTATATACAGGCGTCTTATCTGCACGATTTGGTTTCCATTCCACCTTATTGCCCCTCTCAAAACGAAATATACTTGATTTCCTAATAACAGTATTGACTGTAATAATAGTATTAATTAAGTGCATGATTTAAAAATCTTTCTACCGTCATATTAAAGCTAGTCGGCTGTTCTAAATAAGGTAAGTGTCCACTATTTTTAAACTCAATAAAAGTTGTATTTTTCAAACGTCTTTCAAACTCTCTTACATATTTCTCGGGAACGAAATCATCATTTTCCCCTCTTATAATTAAAGTAGGACATGAAATATTTGAAAGAAACGGTCTTTGATCATAATCTACTAATTCAGCAAATAATCTTTGAATATGCACCGAATTAATAGACTGTAAAGATTGATAAAATCCCCTAACAATTACTTCATTATTTGCTACTCCCATCGCCTTCAATAATGTATCCGCCCATGTTTTTCCATTATCGTGTAAGCTAAGTAAATCATATACTTCAATTCGTTCTTTTCGATCTTCAGGCTCCAAATAGGGAAATGCATTTACAACAATTAAACTGGAAACAAAGCCTGGATATTGAATAGCAAAATCGATACCGATTCTAGCTCCTTTTGAAAGACCACACATAACTACTTTTTGTAGCTTTAAATAACTGCATAACTCATACAAAACATTTGTATATTCTTTAAAAGGAATTTCCAGCCCTTCAGATTTCCCATGCCCCGGTAAATCAAGAGAAATCACCGTCCAATTCTCTTTGAAATATTGCCTTTGATATAGCCAATTGTTTGCGTTCCCACCAAGACCGTGTAATAACAATATAACAGGGCCCGATCCTTCTATATTGTAAGAAATTTTCCGATTCTTATATTCAAAATACATATTCATCACCTTCAGCTATAACGTCACTTACTCTTATCTTTGAATGAATATATCCAAAATGGTTCCTTTTCTAACCACTCTACTGTTTCCGGTACACCTTCTTCATACTCTCTTTTTAGTTCCGTTACTTTCGTCGCAAATTGTGATGCATGTGCTTGCAATGCCTCTAACTTTTTGGGAACATATTCTTTCACTTCATTTTTAAAATGCGGAGGACCTATTTCCGCTTCATGATTCTTCGAAAAAGCTACCGCATAAAATGTTGGCCTTTTATATTCCTGAATATTAGCTAACGCCTCTGCTACCGCTTCTCCTGTTGCATCATGATCTGGATGAACCGCATATCCCGGATAAAAAGAAATGACTAACGAAGGATTCACTTCTTCTACACATTTTTGTATTACACGTCTTAACTCTCCGGGAGTTTCAAATTCAAGAGTTTTATCACGATATCCCATCATACGTAAATCTTTAATCCCTAAAATATTTGTAGCCCTCTTTAGTTCCTTCTCTCTTATAACATTTAATGATTCACGTGTTGCAAAAGGAGGATTCCCCATCGTTCTCCCCATTTCACCTAACGTTAAGCAAACATAAGTAAGAGGAACATTTCGCTGCGCATAAGCTAAAATTGTACCTGCCACGCAATATGACTCATCATCTGGATGCGGAAAAACAATTAAAACGTGGCGTTCATTTTTTATCAAAATCATACTCCTCCATCATATACAATATTAACCTTTTTCTTTCAAAACTATTAAATCACTACCGCATACCACATTACCCCAACAAGTAGTACAAAAAGAAGGAGAATATAAATAGTTGATAAGTTTTTCACATTTCTCTTTGTAGACTTGCCGTAATTCTCCTCCACATTTCGTGCAACTAGCACGGTCCCAAACAGCGATACAATTACAATAATAACCACTAGTGAAATTGCAAAACTCATTGTATTTTCACCTCTCTAAAGACAATCTATTTTAATAAAGAACTTCCTCTTTAAAGCGTTAATAACATACTACCTTTCTTCTCTTATCATAATGTATGTTTGCCAAAAACGGACCAACCACTTTTGTGTTTTTTTGCTCATCCACTTTGAAAATAAAAAGCAACTGATCACTTTGGACTCAGTTGCTTTTCACACGATAAATTATTTTCTTTTTTTATTTGAAATTAATTCGATTTAAAAGTTTAGCCTTTTCATAATGAAACATCGATTGGGATAATTCGAAAATTGTCCCGTTTACAAGACAAACTGTATTTTCAATAAGAAGCGCCGGATCACCTTCATTTAATTCTAAAAGCTTTGCATTTTCTTTATTTACTTTTTCACAACTAATAACTTTATCGGCAAAACCAATATTTAATCGTAAATCTTCAATGAAATAACTGTATACAGAGCTTAATGCTATTTCTTCGTTCAAATATGGAATAATATCCTTTTTGAAATAACTTACTTCAATAGAGAATGGCTTAGCATCTACAATTCTTAAACGCTTCAAAAAATACAACCTAGTTCCAGCTTCGCATTGCATCCGCTTTGCTATATCTTCGTCCGCATCTATTACTTCAAGCTCTAACACTTTCGTTTTAATATTTTGCGAAACGAGATTTTTCGTTAATCCACGTAAACTTCCTAAATTAATGTAATCTGTTACAGAAGTTTCACGTAAAAACATGCCACTACCTTGCACTTGAAAAATATAACCTCTATTCACAAGCTGACTAATTACTTTACGTATCGTATTACGGCTTACTTCAAATCGATTCATCAACGCTTCTTCTGTAGGTAGTTTTTTCGTTTCTTTAAAAAGCCCGTCACGAATGTTTTGCTCTAACACATCTGCAATTTGTTTATACTTTGCACTCATACACTTTCTCCTAAAATACTCTTTTATCTGTTATAACTCTTCTCCTCTCGTTTCGATCACATGTCTATACCAATGAAACGAAAGCTTCTTCTTACGTTTTAAGTTATCATTATGATCGACAAAAATAAAGCCATATTGCTTTTTATATCCATTTAACCAACTCAAAAGATCAATCACTGACCATGCATAGTAACCTTTTAAATTGATTCCCTCTTCAATTGCACGCTTTATTACTTTTAAATGCTCTTCAATAAATTTAATTCTCGGAACATCTACAATTTCTCCGTCAATGATTGGATCTTCATCACCAAGTCCATTTTCCGTTACATACATCTTTATGTCACCGTAACGCTCTTTCAACATATGCAACCCATCTAAGAAACCTTCGGGAGATATTTCCCATCCCCATTTTGTATATGTTTTATCATCCATTTTAACTGTTCGATAAAAACCATCAAAAGAAGGACTACCTGGAGCAAGTGTTGAATTTTCTCGAGAATGCTCTCCGCTCTTTATATCCATATCGTATCTTTCTACTCGTATTGGTTGATAATAATTCAAGCCAATAAAATCATTCTTTTCGGCATTTTGTTTAATGATTTCTAATTCTTCAACCGTCCAATTAGGCGTCCACCCTTTTTCCTTTAATTGCTGTACAACATAAGACGGATACTCACCTTTTAAAACTGGATCATAATACCAATACGTTTCATATTCATTCGCATGATTTGCTGCTAGTATATTTTCTTTTTGATCATCCACACTATAAGCAGGTAAGAAAACATGTGTAATCCCAATCTCACCATATTGTTTCAGCTGCTTGTACACCGCAACTGTTTTCGCATGCGCATAAAATACATAATGAGTCGCTTGAAAATACTTTGGAACATCATTTTGTATTCCTGGTGGATGTGCACCTTTTAAATAACCTAATCCACAAAACATTACTGTCTCATTAAAAGTAATCCAATGTTTAACTCTATCACCAAATGCCTTAAAACAAATTTCTGCGTATTTTACGAAAGCTTCTGCTGTTCGTTTATTTGTCCATCCACCATCTCTCTCTAAAGGCAATGGTAAATCCCAATGATATAAAGTGACAAATGGTACAATCCCGTATTTTAAACACTCATCAATTAAGTTGTTATAAAATTCGATTCCTTTTTCATTTACCTCTCCATCTCCAGCCGGCAATATTCTCGCCCAAGAAATAGAAAAACGATACGATTCTAACCCCATCTCAGCCATTAAGCGAACATCTTCCTTATATCGATGATAATGATCAACAGCTACATCACCATTTGTTCCATTGTATGTTTTACCAGGAATTTTTGAAAACTCATCCCAATTCGTAACACCTTTTCCATCTTCATTCCATGCACCTTCTACTTGATAAGAAGCTGAAGCAGCCCCAAATAAAAAATCATGTGGAAACTTCATAGTATATACCTCCATTTCATTAGAATAAATCAAATTCATTATTACATATAATATTTGTAGGTACAAATTTAAATAATTATCATATAATAAGTTTCTGTTTTTCACTATAATTAAATATAGCATTCACACCATTTACAAAAAAAGAACCTATGAAGGTCCTTTTTCAAATTGTGCAACGCAGCACTATATTGAGTATCTTAAAGTTTATACTAATGATAAATGTTAACAAACTTATTCTTCAATAATGAATTGTGAAATTAGCATTTCTAAATTTTCGACTTTCTCTTTCATTTCATTAGATTTCGTCGTTATTTCTTGAATTAATGTGGCTTGTGCTTGAATTGATTGTACCGTTCGATTCGTTTCTTGTGCGACTTGTGTTGCAGTTTCAGAAACTATTGATAAAGAGGCATTCACTTCTTCTGTCCCAGCAGACATTTCTTCTGTGGCAGCAGACACTTCTTGAATTTGGGACGTTATTCTATTAATATCTTGCATAATAGATGAAAATGCGAGTTCTGCCTTATATGCTGCTTCTTTACCACCACTAGCCTGTTGTTGACCTTTTTTCATTACATGAACTGTATCCTGTGTATCTTGATGTATAAAACGTAATAAATTATTTATATCATTTACAGACGTTTTAGATTTCTCAGCCAGACCTCTTACTTCAGCTGCAACTACTGCAAATCCTTTTCCATTTTCTCCGGCGCGTGCTGCCTCAATTGCAGCATTTAAGGCCAGTAAATTCGTTTGTTCTGCAATATTAGTAATAATATCTAGCGCTTCTTCAATTTGTTGTGTACGTGTAACAAGTCTATCAATGACCTTAGCAGTTTCTTCGACAACTTCATTCACACTATTCATTTGACGAATAGATTGTTTTATAACTTCACTACCAGAATTTGCTTGGTCTATCGTTGCAACAGCAACTTCAGCAACCATCGCTGAAGATTCAGCTACTGTTTGAACTCCAGTTGCAATTTCTTCCATCGCAGTTGAACTTTCTTGAATACTAGTCACTTGTCCCTCTATTTCTTTATTTATTTCAGAAGTAGTTCGAACAACCTCGTTTGATATATTTGCTGCCGTTCTTGTCTCTTGTAACATATTTTCAGTTGAAATAATCACTTCTTTTGCTGTAACTTTCACCTGACCGACTAATTGTTGCAAGTTATCTAACATACTATTAAAGGATTGTACAATATGGCCTAATTCGTTCTCGGATTTATAAGAAGTTCGAATTGTTAAATCTCCAGCAGATACTCGTTCCATATCTTTTTGTAATAATACAATTGGTTTTTTTATAGCATTTTTTATTATAAAACCAATAAAAATAATTATTATGATTCCAACAAATGAAATAATTACAAATGTTATTATTGTATTTTTCACACTATTGATATTCTCTTTTTGTAGTTGTTCAGCCGCGGTATTATTATATAAAATAAGTTCACGGATAGATTGAATTGTTTTCCCCATATTAGGCTCAATTTCTTTTAAATAATAGCTATACGCTTCTTCATTATTAGTCAGTCCCAAGTCCTGTGCTTTCTTCATTTGTATTCTTAAATCTTTGAATTGACTTTGAAATGCATTATACAGCCCCTTTTCTTTATGAGAACTAATTCTAGTTTCAAATTGTTTTAATAACTCATCATTTTCTTTCCTAGTCTTATCCATTTCTGTTATTAGTTCTTTCATTCTTTTTTCATCTTTCGATATCATAATCTCCATAAAATTCATATTAACATGGTAAAAATTTGATTCTACAGTTCCTATCCATTCAATTGGTAATAGCCTTTCGTCATACATACTAGAAGATGTATTTTCACCTTTTTGAAGCCCTAAAAAACCCAGGGAAGATAACATGATACAAGCCAAACTCGATATAATGACTAACACATTTAATTTCGTTCCAATTTTACTATTTTTAATAAAAGACAATAAATCCACCTCATCTGTATATTATACTTATATGTTTTATATTACAATAATAATCGACATTTATCGACAATTTTTTCGTGTCGATTTTATAACCGCATTAAATTATTATATTAACTATATAAACCTATTCAAAGAACTTTGATTCTCATAATATTAAATACTAAAAAGTCTTATGGGAATTCCACAAGACTTTTAATAGCGTTACATTGTTTCTATGAAATTATGGTAAAACTTAAAGTGACTTATTAGTTCTTATAACTTCTTGATAGAGAATCGGTGACCACTTATCACTAACATAATCTTGGATCACCCAACCAACTCTTTTTGGATTCTCTTGTTTAATATATGCCGCAATTTCGGGATTTATATAAGAGGCATAATAATATGGGCTATTCCATGCTGTACCACCAGAAGACAAGCTTGTAAAATTAACATATAGATGATTTAAATCCTCACTATTGTTCATCGTTTCATTGATCGTATCTTTAATAGATTTTACTTTCACATCATAACTCACTTTATATTTATCTTGTACGGTTACATTTACATTTTGATTTACAGTTGTCGTAAACGTCTCATTATCTGGCCAATAAAAATTATTATATCCTCCAGATTCATTACTACCACTATATCTTTTTAGTAGTACAATTTTCCCTCGAGCATCTCCAAGTTTTATATTTCCTTCTGTTTTTAAAAAGATAGGATCAACAAAATAATTTTTTTCAAACGTATTACTAAATGAACCTTCTGCCCCTTTCATATCCTCATACTCTTTTTTTAAAGACATAATAATTGTTTCACTTGGGTTATCTTTTAAAAATTGTTTCGCTTCGTTTATGAATTCATGCAGTGTTACATAAAGATATAATGGCCCATGATGAAGAACTATCGTATTATCATCTGTTAAACGGCCTCTTATATCAAAAATGCGAGCTCCATGATCCATTTGATAACGAAAATCATATTCTTGCGTCATTCTCCATACTTGCTTAATTGGATTTTGTAATTTGAACGTACCACTATCATGTGTTCCTGGAATTGAAATTCGTGCTAATGGGATGTTATCAGGTATAGGCTGCATCCATTTTGACCAATTTTCAAGCTCATTAACAGAGCTAGCTGCAACGACTTGATTATCATGTAAGGCAAATATACAGGTACTAAGTATCGTGCTACATATTAATAACTTCAAAATAAATCTCTTTTTTCTCATTATTATTCCTCTCTTTTTATGTTTTTGCATCAAACTTATTGAATATACTATAAGCTAGTTGATAAAAAATAAATAACATTTCATCAATATGAAATATTGCATAGAAGTAAAATTAAAAAATCATTCACATATCCTCAATACAATCAGAAAAATTGAAAGGAACTTCAATGTATTTTCATATGCAATATTTCATATTCGGACTCTACACTAAATAAATAAGAAACTTATGATGATTATTTATTTTATACGTGCTAATATACTTATATTAAAATATTATGTATAGACATTATGAACTACATTACTTAACAGTTTCACCTTATTTTTGCTAGGAGGATTTACAATGAAATTATTAAAAATAAAACATATAATCCCTATATCTGCAGCTGCAATTACATTCGTATGTCATCAAAGTACAGCTGAAGCATCTACCATTCATACAGTAAAAAAGAATGATACACTTTGGGGCATTAGTAAACAATACGGGGTTTCAATACAATCCATTAAACAGGCTAATAATAAAGGAAACGATCAAACTTTTATTGGTGAACAGTTAAATATTCCAGGGTCCACGAACTCAAATGAAATCACCGTTCGTCAAAATGCCAAACCCAAACCTGCGAACATTTCTAGACAAATTATTTATCAAGTACAACAGGGAGATTCATTAGAAACGATAGCAAAGCGTTACAATGTTACCGTTCAATCTATAAAACAAATTAACAATACAGCCGGAAACAAGCTTTATACAGGACAACATTTAAAAATCAACTCAAGCATTTCAGAAAAAGAAAAAGACTTAATGGCACGCTTAGTTACCGCTGAAGCAGGTGGCGAATCCTATAAAGGTAAAGTAGCTGTAGCAAAAGTTATACTAAATCGTGTAAACGCAAAAGGTTTTCCAAATACAATAACAGGCGTTATTTATGAACCTATTAAATACGGATATGCCTTTACTCCTGTTACAGATGGAAGAATTAATCAGCCTGCAAGCCCAGAAGCAAAAATGGCAGTAGAAGAAGCTATCTCCACAAATGGCATACATTCTGATTGGCTTTATTTCTATAATCCAAAAACATCAACAGACAAATGGATTACGACACGTCAAACAGTAGCAGTAATTGGTAACCATCTGTTTGCTAAATAACATTTGAAATCATTAACAGACCTCTTCACTTGAAAGGTCTGTTTTTTTATATGTTAGATTTTATTAATCATATGACATAGTGATCATTTAAAACTATTTCTTCTTTCAAATAAAAACATTTGTATTTATCCCACCACTCCGAGAAATTAAAAAAGCATCAAGTTCAAAAACTCCCTCTTTATTAATAAAAGCTATTTCTTAACTTCATAAAATTGTTATACACTAGAAAAATAAAAACAAACTATTCGTTAGCAGGTGAAAAAATATGTATGATGTTACAATTATCGGTGCTGGAGTAAGTAGCATTTTTATGGCTTATTCACTGGCTAAAAGTAACAAAAAGGTTTTAATTCTTGATAAAGGTAAAACGCTAGAAGATCGCCATTGTCCTTTAGACGAAGGAAAAGTGTGTACTTGTACTACATGTGATAAATATTTCGGATTTGGTGGTTTAGGAAAATCTGAAGGGAAATTTAATTATACAAACGGATTTGGCGGAGAACTTGAGCAAAAAGTCGGTAAAGAAGGCTTTATACAACTTATGGCTGAAGTAGATGAAATTCTATGTCAGTTCGGAGGAAGTTCTGTTTCAAAATATTCTACAGAAAATCCATCTCTCAATAAGAGGGCTGAAGCGTGCGGTTTACAAATGCTAACAACAGAAGTAAGGCATCTTGGCACTACCCTTTCAAGTGAAATTTTTCAGCAACTCTATAAATTTTTACTTACGAAAATAAATATACAATTTCATATAGATGTGCAACATATTATGAAACAGAAAGATCATTTTACAATAGAGACAAATGAAGTAACAGTTCAATCTAAGCAACTAGTATTTGCAACTGGGCGTTCTGGAGCGGATTGGTTAAAAGAAATGTGCACTTCTCTCAATATTTCTCAGGAGCAAACTCGTGTAGATTTAGGGATTAGAGTAGAGATGAAAGAACACCAATTACGTTCTATATTAAAAGATACATTTGAGACAAAACTTTCTTATGAGCATGAACACTTCACCGCAACTACGTACTGTATGAATCCGAAAGGACGCATCATTAGAAAGTACGAAGAAGGTTTAGTTATGCCTGACGGTCAAAATTTTCGAGAGGAAGGAACTGGCACACCTAACTTAAATTTCACTTTATTTATCCCGCGCTATTTTTCAACTCTCAAAGAAGCAAATGTATACGCAAGTTCAATTATTAAAAGCATTAACCAAGGACAAGATCGAATTGTTATACAGCGCTTAGAGGACTTACTAAATAAACAACCTACAACAGAGAACGATATGAAACATAACCGTATACAGCCTACACTACAAGGAGATTACGGAGATTTGCATACAGAGATTCCTCCATTATATATTGAAGGGATTAAAGAATTTTTATTACGTTTAGAACAATTTATTCAAGAACCGATCGATACAGATACTTTATTATATGGAATTGACGGAAAGTTCTATGCTCCTACGATAAAAATCAATAACCATTTTGAAACAAGTGTGCATGGACTATTTTTAGTTGGAGATTGTTCAGGCGTCACTCATTCATTATCTCAAGCTGCTGCAAGTGGATTGTATGTTGGAAAATATTTATCTCATATTTAATTTCTTTCATTAAGATAGCAATCAAATATTTTAACTTCTATAACGCTTTATTTATGTACCTTGTCCTTCCCCCGCTAATGATTATCCCGCCAAGAATCGGGATTTTACGAAATACATATGTAACATAACTATGTATGGTAAAACTATCGACATTCAATTCTAACAAATTGAATGTCAACAGTTTTAAAAGCCTCTATTCATTTCCACTTTCATTTGTTCGATATTTTGTAACATCATCATAGTGTTTAATATGTTAGGATGTCTATAAGTATTTTTTACTACAACTATGACTTTTTCTGTTCTGTTTCAAAAAATAGATTTGCGCTTTAAAATTCCCCATTGTACGTATATGAATACTTCATATTATTACCTTTAGAAACCATTAAATGGTTTATTACACTCTAATAGTTATAAAAATATAATATATAACATAAGTTAAATAAATTGTATAAAGAAGGTGTAAAAATGAAAAATAAAATCAATTTACAAATGCAAAATATAAGCTTTGTTTTAATAATTGCTTTAGCAGTATGGTTAAAAACATATCTTATTACAAGATTCAGTTTTGATTTAAAAATTGAGTCTTCTACACAAGAGCTTATTTTGTTTATTAGCCCTCTCGCTGCATCATTAGCTTTTGTCGGATTAGCATTATTTGCAACCGGTGAAAAGCGAAATTATATAGCGCTATGTATTAATCTCTTATTAACAATCGTACTTGTTGGAAATGTAATGTTCTATGATTTTTATAGTGATTTCGTTACGTTACCCGTACTTGGACAAACATCAAACTTTGGCCAATTAGGCGGCAGTATTATAGAAATATTGAACTACAAAATTATTCTGGCATTCGTAGACATTATTTTCTTCTTTATTTTGTTAAAGAAGAAGGCACTAGTCTTCCAAACAGGACGTGTAACTCATCGGGCACGCTTGTTATATTTTCTCTTAACGTTTGGTATATTTTTTGCGAATCTACACCTTGCAGAAAAAGAACGACCTGAACTATTAACGAGATCATTCGACCGAGTCATGCTTGTTAAAAATTTAGGACTATACACTCATCAAATATATGATTTAACACTGCAAGTAAAAGCAGGATCACAAAAAGCACTTGCTGATAGCAGTAAATTACAAGAAACTGAAAATTACGTAAAGGCAAACCAAAGTGAACCGCATCCTAACATGTTTGGTGTAGCGAAAGGAAAAAACGTAATTGTCGTTACTCTTGAATCACTGCAAACCTTCTTAATAGGCGCATCAGTCAATGGCCAAGAAGTTACACCATTCTTGAATCAATTCATAAATGAAAGCTATTACTTCGATAACTTTTTCCATCAAACTGGCCAAGGAAAAACATCCGATTCTGAATTTCTAATCGATACGTCGTTGTATCCATTAAATCGTGGAGCTGTATTTTTCACGCACGGTAACAATGATTATACTGCGACTCCAGAAATTTTACGTCAGCAAGGCTATTTCACTTCTGTATTTCATGCGAATAACGCAACATTTTGGAATCGTAATATCATGTACTCTGCTCTTGGTTATGATCGTTACTATAATGAACTTGATTACAAAATTACGCCCGAAACAAATTTAAATTGGGGATTAAAAGATATCGAATACTTTGATCAATCAGTAGATATATTAAAAACTGTTGACCAACCCTTTTATGCTCGTTTCCTTACTTTAACGAATCATTATCCATTTACGTATGATGAAGATACAAAATTCATTGAACCATACAACTCTGGTAATGGCGTATTTGATCGTTATATCGTAACAGCACGTTACTTAGACGAATCAATTAAAAAATTTATTGAGCGTTTAAAGGCCGAGGGAATGTATGATGATTCTATTATTGTGTTGTATGGTGATCATTATGGCATTTCTGAAAAACACAATCGCGCAATGGCACAGTTTTTAGAAAAAGATCAAATAACAGAATTTGATACTTTAAATTTACAACGTACACCTTTATATATTCATATGCCTGGGCAAACAGAAGGTCAAACGATTTCAAAGCCTACGGGACAAATCGATATGAAACCTACTATTCTAAACTTACTTGGGATTGATACTACGAACGATATCCGTTTTGGTCATGATATGTTTTCAGATGAATATACCGGTTTTGTTGTTTTACGTGATGGTAGCTTTATTACAGAGAAGTATTCATACACAAACAACACTTTCTATGATCGCATAACAGGTGAAATTGTAGATTTACCAAAAAAAGAAGCACAAGCACTCATTAACCGTGCACAAAACGAATTAAGAATGTCTGACAAAATTATTGAAGGCGATTTATTACGTTTCTCAGAAAGTAATAAAGTTAAAACTGGCGAAGTACAAACTCAAATTAAAGAGACTGAAAAATAATCTAAATATGAAAAGGGAGCAACTCATTAAGGTTGCTTCCTTTTACTCTCTTATAAAAAATCTGATATGTTTTACTTTTATTCTACGCTTGTTTCTAAAGTTACATCTGTATAGGTATGATCATCACCTATATTTAAAATTACTTCACATTGACGTAATCTCAATTCAAAGAGCATGATAGAATCATGATAAACTTCAGGTTGTGATTTCATCTTATGTAACATCTCTTGTTTTTTTTGTATTTCTAAATGAGTGTTTTCTACAGCTTGTTTCAAGGAGTTAAATGGATCCCTAAAGAATATGTTAATATCCCGCTCTTGCGTGTTTTCAAATAACTCAAATTGCAAGAAAAATTTCTTCATAATAGAAGCCGTTACCTCGGTATAATCTTCATTTTCTACATACTGTTTGTATTTGTTATATAGCATACCTTTGTTTTTAGGAAGAACTCCAAATAATTTACCGGCACTTTTCAGTAAAAATTGTGCTGGCGTAAAGCGACGTAAAATATTTACTTCATCCATTTGTATTCTAGTCGTCATTCTGTCAGTATCTCTGCGCCAGTCATCAAGCACTTTAAAATCACATTCTAACTGTATTCGATTTTCTCCAAATAAAGAATTAAGTCCTTCACTAAGTTCTTCTAGGTACGATTGACTTTGAAGGAGCTCATTATTAGAAATCGCAATCCAATTTTGCATAGAAAGAGCAAAATTAGGTAATACAGTTTGTTCTAAATATTTATGTACTCTTTCATTCATCGCTTTATTTAGTTCCGTATCAATGTGCCCGAAATCGCTTTCTTCACTAATTAAATCCGAACAACTCTGTAATATCTTCGGAATATTTTCAGTGAGATCATTCGTAATTTCCGTTTTCATTGTGCGATATGATTTTGTAATGAAATGAATTTTTTCCTTCTCAAAAGTGGTAAGATTATTAATGCTACCATTTAGTTTCACTAGCATTTCTTCATTCCAATGAATAGAATCCACTAAATTGTTTTCTTTCTCAACGCGTTTATCCAATAGATATGTAATTGTTTTTCGAATGAAAAACAATAGCTTTTCCGTACGTGCTGCATCGATATTTTTATGATTAAAGTTAAAATGAATAAACTCAGTTAAATCATTTAATTGTTGACTACTTGTATATAACGAAGAGTAAGGGAAAATTCTCGCATGCGGGAAATATGTGTTTATTCTCGCTTGCGTATCATGTAATACTCTTTTCACTTCTGCATCACTGTAAATGTTATCGATTTTATTTAATAAGAAATGAATTTGTAAATTTGGTGTATGTTCTTGAATGCTTAATAGAATATCACGTTCTTTGTCAGTAAAAGGTGAATCCGCATTCAATACGAATAATAATTCGTCTACAGAATTTAAATATTCGAATACCTCATCTTTAGTATCGTTATTCCTATTAAATCCAGGTGTAACTACAAATGTAAGTTTATTTTCACTTAAAAATCTGCATGGTAATTTAAATTCAACACATGCTCTATCTCTATAAGTTTGATGGTGCTGAGACATCATATGATGGTAATCAGAGACATCTTCCATTGTTGTAATTGCTGAGTCTGTTATGGCATTAATTTCTGTATGCGCATCATTTTTTAAAACTACTACATTTGAAATTGATTTTTCTAATATATTTTCTCCTAATATAGAGTTAATAAATGTAGTTTTTCCGTTTCCTGAAGTTCCCGTTACTAAAATGCGATTTGTTCTTAAATCTGCGAGCTCGCCAACTAACCATCTAAATCGGTGACCCATTTCTATATTATGCTTTTGTGCCCACTCTGTAATAGATTCAAAAAGATGCAAACTATACTCTAAGCCATCCACATGATTAATAGAATATAACAACAGGTTTTCCGCATGTTTTATATTTGCTGAATCTATTTTAGAAGGGAAAATCTCATCCCATGCCAATACAGCTGCTGATGGAAATACAGCATAAGATGGATTGACTACCTTTAACCAATTTGTTAACAAGTTTGGAATGATGTCGTGCAATTGTTTAAGAATATATTGACCTTGAATTAATTCAAAGTACGTTCCTTCGTAAAGAGAAGAAATTTTGTCCCATATATCGGACGAATGTATTTCAATATGTAAGAAAAATTCATTTATTGTGTTAAGCCATAATAAGTAATTTTGTTCGTTTTTATAACTATTCCAAAGTGATGAAACCATTTGCGTAAATTGTACTTGATCTACATTATTTAACGTAACTAATACTTCATAAAAATAATCTGGTGAAATATGTTTAGTAAATCTTTTATCGATATATCCTTTTAAAACCTCAAACCACGGATAAGATTCTGTTCGAATTAACTCATTCACAGCAAGCTCTACTGCACTATCAAAATCTTGCTGCTCCTCATAAAAGGAACGGGCAATTTTTGTGACATTTGGATAATCCGGATTTAAAGAAACTGCTTCTTTAATAACAGCGAAAGCAGCGTCAAAATTATTTTGCTCTATGTAAAGAGAAAGTAATTGTAATCTAATCTCCGTCATCAATATTATATTATCAGTAGTAATGGAAGTATACACATTTTCAGCAACTGGTAATTGATTAAGCTCGAAATAAGCATCGGCAATATTTTTTTGTGCCCATGGTGCTAATTCATTACTCACCTTCTCCCATTTAAAAATAGCTGCTTCAAAATCTTGATGGCGATAATAAAATTCACCTTGTGCAAAACGAATGTAAGATCCATCAGAAATCTCATTTCTTTCTTCGTTTACATAAGCTTCTCCAAGTACGTCAAGAGGTGGTTTTGTTTCATTCTCCATTAGGAATGTTTCATAATACATCTTTTTTATTAATTGTTTTTCTACTCTCATCTTTTCCCCCACTATATCTTGAAAATACATTTTTAAGATATGTCAATACTTTTTGTATGTATGCTTTTTATCTTAACAAAGAATATCTTTTGGAAAATTTCATTTTCCTTTCATTTTTCAAGTTAGATTGAATTTTTATGAGAAAAGTTTCAGTTCTTTTTCAATTCCCTTTCAGTTATGAAACAGTATTAAATGTTCCTAATAACCTAATAACACTATAATATCCCGCATTATATTATCAGAAAAAACCTATATAAATCATATTATAAAAACAATTTATAACGAATATATATGCAAAATTCCCTTCCCCCATAAATGAAAAAAATCATTATCACATATTTCTCAAATTATTTTCCTTTGAAATATTTCAGTAGTTACGTAATTAAATTCCATTAACCTCTATAAATAACTAGTCCAAAAAAAATCTATATGCATATCATGTTATAGTAAAGAATTCAGGAAATCCTAAAAGGAGGCATTTTCATGTTTGAAGATAAATCTAAAATAAATTACCCATATGAATTTACTGAAACTACAACAATCCCTCTAAAAAACCCCATCAATAAAACATACAAAAACGGCTCAGGTACACATACTTTCCCAATTAAAAAACACTATAAAGAACAGGTGTTATATACGGAAAAAATTAATAATAATAAAAACAAATAACCTTATAGACTTTTATGCCAATTAAACAAATAAGAATCTATATTAGACCTTGCATAGTTATAGGTAATATATAAATCTTTCTTTTACAACTCATGTACTTTTAAAAAGTGCTGATATACAGCGCTTTTTTATACATAGATAATGGAAGAACAAAAAGGTATGGATATTTCCCATACCTTTTTGTTCTTTACTATTTATAAATAAAGTACGTCCATGTTTATTTTACCTAGTCGCACTTTAATGGCCCTTCTAGAAAATATAAAAACTAGTTTAATTAAAAATCAATTTCTTAGCCAATGCTCCTGTCAGAAGAATTTTACTGGTAGGAGTCATTGGAGAAAGGAGTAGATTTATGATGGATCACAAAGTTAAAGAAGCACCCAAGAATTATATAGGCCATTATTGCTCTATTATATTTACCAAACATCGTTTCAAAGCTACTTAGTTTTCATAAAATATTTGTAACTACTCAGCTTCTTCAAATAAAAAAACAGGCCAAATACATGTTTCCGATTCGAAAACATGAAAAGAAAATACTCCAATAAGAGAAAGAATCTAGATCAAATAGAGAATTTCTCTTATGAAGTTGTGCGATTCCAAGGAACCGTTCCGGTTTCTATAACCTGGCCTATTGCTCGTAAGACAGATTGTTTTTGTTTTTTCATGGTAGTTATAAAGCTTCGTATCTGACAAAAAGATTCTGCGCCTTTCTTACTTCGAAAAGTCCCAGACACTTTCTGTTTGACTTTCGTCATTCGAATATCCCGTTCCGCTTGATTATTGTCAAATGGAATGTCTGGATGTTCCAAGAATGCTAGAATTCTATCAGCATATTTGACGAAGCGATTCCATAAATTTTGAGCAGGCGTCTGCTTTCCTTTCTTTTTTAATTTTGCAGAAAAGACTGGTTGTTCTTTCAATATGGCTTGATAGACAGTAAACAGATTCTGTTGCTTTGCTTTTGGCAGACTTCCTTTGTATTGTTTTTTCAGCGTTAAAGCTTGCGTGAGAAATTTCTGCATCTGTTGAGCCCATTTTTGCCCCGTACTATCTATAATTCCTTGCAAATCTCGTAAGAGATGGGCATTGCATAATACATGTCGACAATCTGTATACGCATCATACGATTTCCAACCATCATGCATCGCAATTCCAGAAAAAGACGGTAAAATTCCGCCTGCATCCATTGCTTCTTTTCCGCGTTTTTGATGAATATGTTGCAAGGTCACCTCCGGTGTACTAGCGGTATGTAACCATTGTGTTTTATTTTTTACTCGCATACCGGTTTCATCAAAATGGACAACAGAAGACTGAAGGATCTTGTCTTTTACTTCTTGAAGAAAGGGCTGCAATTGAGCCGAAAAACTGTTTGTATGATTGACTAACGTTCCTTCACTAATCGAATGCCCAAAATAATCTTGAAAGAATTCTTTCGTTCGTTTCAAAGAAAGACACTGATAATGCGTTAAATAGGGAATCAGTCTTTTTATATTTGGACCATATTGAACAGGACGAGAGACAGTAGAAGGAAATTGTGATTCTTGGATAGAATGGCAATGTGGGCATTCTTTTTGTGACACTTTATGTTCTGTCACTTCTATCTGGATAGGTGGTAAATCATACACTTGGCGAATGCGGTATCCTTTTACAGGTTCTTGGTGTAAGGAAGTGTTACAACAAGTACAATGTGTAGGAGAATAGGTAATCGTATGGTCCGGAGTCGTTGTCAAATAAAGCGTATGTCCTTTGTGGCCCAACTGGCCACCGGTTTGACGATGAGACGGTTTGCGCAAACTTTTTGTAACGGGCTTACCCAAACCATCTGTAGAAGGTGGATTATGACTATTTTTGGAGTTTTTTTTGAAGCATTTTCTGAAGCATTTTCTAGTTCTTGTATACGTTTTTCTAACTTAGAAAATGTTTCTTCAAATAAAGAAATAACAGCTTCAGGTCCTTTTTTATATGCATCTAAAATGATTTTTCGATGGATCATCCTATTCACCTCCCTGTTTGATATACTCAGTATTTACAAATGGGAGGCATATGAAACAAGTAAAATAAAAAAAGACACCAAAAGGTGGCTGAGTAGTTACAAATATTTTTTGTTTCCGTTGGAATGGATAGGCTTTAATCTCATCTGTATCTAAATTTTCATGAAATAAATGAATGGCTATAATTTGTCTACAATCGTAAGTATGATAATAATATGTTCCGGACTCCATACACATTACGCTTGTATAAATGGTATTATCTAATGCACCTTCTTCTGTTATTACTCCGCCTTTAGGAACCTCGCAATTTGATAAAATATGAAATAGGGCCGATACTCCCTCTTCTTCACTATCTATACCTTGAATGTTTTGTTTGCCATATGCTGCCCGCACAAACCTTGATGGCGGGGTGAAATCCCCTGGAAGTCCCATTGAACCTGAGCCCTGACCAAAAGCACTTAATGGTAAGTTACTCCACTCAGTTGGCGCGAATGGCTGCGATTTAAGGCCTATATATTGTCTTAAATTTTGCAAATGCCAATTAAACTCCGGACTATTCGTCATCACTCCTAGTGGGTTATCATACATTTTTAATCCTTCATTTGTTGGCTCCAGTACAATGCAATCTCCCCATTTATCCGCTAAAATCCAATGTAGTGGTGGCGTAAGCCCTAAATCCGGTAATGGTATATCCAAAAAGGTAAGGCTATCTACAGATTTCTTTAACTCTTTGACAGAATTGAATTGTGTCAAACTCCAAGTCACAAAATCAAATGGGGCCAAATTTGTATTGTTATCATCTATGCTTTGACTATAAGTAGCGAATCCTGGAAAATAGAGTGTTGCACATGTCATACCTGCTTCATTTACTCCGTCCGCCATAATGATCCTTCCTTGATGATTAATTCCCATTCCGACCGTAGCATGTTTCGTATTAATAATTTCACCAGTTATATTATTCCACTGGTAATGTCGAGGAATGATTATTACTTCTTGATTCAAATCTAATGTGAAGTCCATCGTTCTTGCAAAAAGATGCTGACCGTTTTTTGTCTGTAATGTCAAACTAGTACACATAAAGAACACCCCATTTTATGGTTTTATCTACACTTTACATATTTTTGATAAATCTGTAAATTAAAAACTCTTTCCTTACAAAGAAAATGAGAAAGCACATATAAATTACAAATAGGTTGAGGTTATCTCTAGTTTATAAATGAATTTTTAAAATATAGTTGCAAAAGAATTATATTAAAAAGGAGCGACTTGTTACTATCGCTCCTTTTTATTTCTCTCTATGTTTTATTAAAATAACAAGGAACCATTTTTTCTCTATGAACAGTACCCCTACATAACCCTCTTAAACATCTTCTCCAACTCATAAGTAGAATGATGCACAAGAATTGGTCTTCCGTGCGGACATGTGTATGGGTTTGTTGTTGTACGTAGTTCTTCCAGTAAAGCAAATATTTGATCGTTCGTTAAATATTGATTTGCTTTAATGGATGCTTTACAGCTCATCATGATGGCTGCTTCTTCACGTAGTTTTTTAATGTCAACTTTTTTTAGTTTGACGACTTGTTCCATCATTTCGTCGATAATTTCTGTTTCTTGTCCTTTCGGGAACCACGTTGGATGCGAGCGGACGATAAAGGATTGATGGCCGAATTGCTCCAAGAATAATCCAACTTTTTTCAGTTCTTCTAGTTGCTCTTCGACACGTAAAAATTCAGTAAGAGATAGGTCAATACGGTATGGTACAAGTAGTTCTTGTACTTCTTGCGCTACCCTTCCTACTTTATCCCGGAAGTATTCATAATTAATACGTTCCTGCGCGGCATGTTGGTCAATCATATATAAGCCTTTATCATTTTGAGCGAAAATATATGTTCCATGCATTTGTCCAATTGGATAAAGTGGCGGTAAGTCATTACCGTTCATTTCAATCTCTTCTATTTCCTGAACTTCTTCTTCCAATTCCTCTAATTCAAAGTCTTCATCGTTACTGTTCCACGATTTCTCTTTTTGAATTGGTTCTTCCATTATCGGTTTAGTAGATGGTTGCCAACTTTGTTCTTCTCTTACGAGCGACTGTGGTGGTTGCCATTCTTGCTTTGGCGGTTGCCACAGTTGCGCTGGCTGTTTCACAGCCAGTGGTTCTTCTCGTTTTTCATCCATGCCAGTCGGTAAAACGATGTCCGGCATAGATGGTTCTTTCGGCTTCGCATGCTCAAACTGAAACTGTTCTTGCACACTTTCATCTTTTTCTTTTTTCTTCGTTGTTACACCTGCATCTGGAATGAGCTGTATTTTTTTGAATGCCGATTGCAATGTTTCTTCGATAAGCTTTAGTAATTCTTGTTCTTTACTAAAACGAACTTCTAATTTCGCTGGATGTACGTTAACGTCAACAAGCATTGGATCCATTTCAATCGATAAGAAGCCGATTGGATATCGTCCGACTGGCAGTAACGTATGGTATCCTTGCTGAATGGCTTTCATTAATACGAAATTTCGAACGTAACGGCCATTTACGATCGTTGACATATAATTTCGAGATGCTCTCGTTACTTCTGGTAATGTTACATAGCCTTTAATTGTAAAATCTAAAGATTCAGCTTCAATTGGAACAAGCTTCTTCGCAACTTGAATGCTATAAATCGATGCAAGTACTTGTCTTACATCACCATTTCCTGATGTATGAAGCAATTTCTTTTCATTATGAAACAGCTTTAATGATACTTCTGGATGTGACATTGCAATACGATACACAATATCTGTAATATTCCCAAGCTCTGTATGAATGGTTTTCATATATTTAAGACGCGCTGGTGTATTAAAGAATAAGTTTTGTACTGTAATATCTGTTCCTTTTCGGCTCGCTGTTTTCTCCTGCTTTATAATGTCTCCACCTTTAATCATAAGGTGTGTACCAGGCGCATCACCTGTGCTAGTGATTAATTCTAATTCACTAACTGAGGCAATACTCGGCAATGCCTCACCGCGGAAACCGAGTGTTCTAATGCGAAACAGATCGTTTTCATCTTTAATTTTGCTCGTCGCATGTCGTTCAAAAGCGACGATACAATCTTCTTCTGCAATGCCATCCCCATTATCAATGATGCGAATTTTTGATAAACCAGCTTCTTCTAAGTGGATTTCAATAGATGTACTATTCGCATCGATAGAATTTTCCACAAGTTCTTTTACGACTGAGGCAGGGCGCTCTACTACTTCCCCTGCCGCAATTAAGTTAGAGAGTTGATCATCGAGTTTGCGAATTTTCCCCATCTACTTACTCATCCTTTCTTTAACTTTTTCTGCAAGCGATACAGTTCGTTCATCGCCTCTAAAGGTGTCATATCAAGTAAATCAATTTTTTTAATTTGCGTAAGTACTGCCGTTTCTTTTGCATCTAGAACTGACTTGTCTTGTTTTTTCGAAGATTGTTCTCCACCAAAGAATGATAATTGCGATTCTTCCTCAGTCTCTACTTTCGTCTCTTGTATTTCTGCTGGTTCTTCTTTTACAACAGCTGCTTCTGGAGCCACTTCTTGTACTTTCACTTCTGTACGCTTTGGAATAATAATTTCTTCTTGTCCTTCTAGTTGCGCTAACACTTCTTTCGCACGAGCGATTAAGCTATCTGGAAGCTCCGCAAGTTGCGCAACGTGAATTCCGTAACTTTTATCAGCTGCTCCATCTTGAATTTTATGAAGGAATACTACTTTTCCGTTCTCTTCAATAGCTGAAACGTGTACATTCTTCAATTGTCCTAAACTTTCTTCTAGCACCGTCAATTCATGATAATGCGTAGAGAATAACGTTTTCGCACCAATTTGGTCATGAATATGTTCAATGATTGCTTGTGCAAGTGCCATACCATCATACGTAGATGTACCGCGTCCAATTTCATCGAATAAAATTAAACTTCTTTCTGATGCATTTGCAATTGCATTTTTCGCTTCTAACATTTCGACCATAAATGTACTTTGACCCGAAATTAAATCATCCGCTGCACCAATTCTCGTAAAGATTTGATCGAATACAGGTAATACCGCTTCTGTTGCTGGTACGAAACAACCAATCTGTGACATAACAGTTACAAGTGCTAATTGTCTCATATACGTACTTTTACCAGACATGTTCGGTCCTGTAATTAAAAAGACATCCATCTTCTCCGGCATAATACAATCATTCGGTACATACAATTTCCCGTTCAATACTTTTTCAACGACAGGATGACGACCATCTTTAATAAAGATTTCGCGCTTAGTTGTTAAAACCGGTTTTACAAACTGTTCTTCTTCACTAACTGTCGCGAAACTTTGCAGTACGTCTAATTCACTAATTACTTTCGCTAAATGTTGTAATTTCGGAATAAATACTTTTACTTCTTCACGAAGCGCTGTAAATAAATCATATTCTAATTGTACAATTTTCTCTTCTGCTTCTAAGATTAATGTTTCTTTTTCTTTCAATTCATCTGTAATGAAACGTTCCGCATTAGCAAGCGTTTGTTTACGCTCATAGCGGCCTTCTGGAAGCGCTGCAAGATTCGCCTTCGTCACTTCAATGTAGTAGCCGAAAATACGGTTGTACCCGATTTTTAACGATTTAACTCCTGTAATATCACGCTCTCGTTTTTCAAGCTCAGCGATCCACGTTTTCCCGTTTTTACTAACGTAACGATATTGATCAAGCTTGTCATTATAACCGTCTTTAATAATATCTCCATCTTTAATAGAAAGCGGTGGGTTTTCTTGAATACTTCTTCCTAGTAATTCAGTTAAGCTCTCACATGGATCCGCACCTTGAATTAACCTTGCTGCATAAGCATTATCTAACAGACTAATCGCTTCTAAAATAGCCGGTACTTGAAGTAAAGATCGTCTTAACTGTAATAAGTCCCGTGCATTCACATTACCAAATGCAACTTTCCCTGCTAAACGTTCTAAATCATATACTTCTTTTAATTTTTCTTTTAAATCTTCACGTAAGAAGTAATCATTTACAAATGTTTCAACCATTTCTAAACGCTCTTCTACTTTTTCTTTTTGGATCAGCGGACGTTCCATCCACTGTTTTAACATACGACCACCCATAGCTGTTTTCGTTTTATCTAATAGCCATAATAATGATCCTGTTTTTTCTTTCGTTCGGAGTGTTTCTGTCAGCTCTAAATTTCGCTTTGAATGCACATCAATTTTCATAAATTGATTCGTATAATAAATTTCCACTGGTTGTAAATGGTCTAACGAACGTTTTTGCGTTCTTATTACATAGTTAAATAAGCGTCCAACTGCTTTAATTAACTTTGCTTGCGAAACGTTTTTCACAAGATGTTCTAACCCTTCCGGAATCGTTGTTGCATCTTCATACGAAATCGTCATTTTTAATGTTGCAGTTAATTTATTTAATTCATCTTTTGAAAATGTAGAATCTACAACAATTTCTTTTGAACCAGTTGCATACACTTCTAATAAAATATCTTCTACTGAACCTGTTAACAACGTTACTGTATTTTGTCCAGTCGTTAAATCATTACAAGCTAAAGCATACGATCCATCTTCAAAATGTGTTAATGCTGCTAAGAAGTTATTTTCTTTCTCATCAATAGTACGCCCTTCCATCATCGTTCCTGGCGTAATTAGTTGTACGACTTCACGGCGTACTACACCTTTAGCTGTTTTTGGATCTTCCACTTGCTCACAAACAGCTACTTTATATCCTTTTTCAACAAGTTGTTCAATATAATTTTTAGCTGCATGATGTGGTACACCGCACATCGGTATACGATCACTACTACCACCATCTCGGCTCGTTAATGTAATTTCAAGTTCATGAGCTGCTTTAACCGCATCTTCAAAGAACATTTCATAAAAATCACCTAATCGGAAAAATAAAAAGGCATCTTGATAGTCTGCCTTAACCTTTAAATATTGCTGTATCATAGGGGTATATTGAGTCATACTTTTCCTCCATAATTCTTACATAGTAATCAATTTTCATATATGTCACACTTCACGGACATCCATATCTCCTATTTCAGGAGTCTTTCCTCATTATAGCACATTTCATAAGGAATCATGTTCATTCAAGCATCACTTATGTAAAGTAAAAAGCTAGGAAGAACTTCTCCCTAGCTTTCTATTACTCTTCTTCTGCATCGACGATAAAGTTCGGATCTAATTCTTCAAACTCATCATCATCGACTTGGAAATCCTCGTCTGATTCTACGCAACCCTCAGGATTTACACTTACACAAATTTTCGTTTCCCCAACTACTTCTGTTACAAATTCACGTTCTACAGTTACAACAATTTTATTACCATTTGGTGATACAAGAGCTTCTAAACAATTTGGTGGCTGAATGACACGAGCAATAATTTCTAAATCATCACCAGAAAAGTTTTTATCACGATACCCAATACTCACTTCATCAGTGTAGTTCACACGTTCTGTTACAACTTCTGTCTTTGTATTACCATCAAATGAATACCAAGTGTTCACATCATAGAAACCTTCAATTTCCACATGCTTTCCATTCTTTCTTGCTTCGTACGAGTGGTTAATTACCCAGCACCCTAAAATACTTGTTGGCTCATTATTCGATTCACATGTATGCGTTGACTTTGTATACTTACGTCCTTTTCCAACCACTGCTTTTGTAATAATCTCTCTAAATTCGGACATTCGTAACCCTCCTCAATCACTATTCACTTAATCATATGCGTGACAATAGCGGAATGTGTCATTCTTTTTTCGAGAAGAACTTACGTTTAACCCACTAAAAAAAGAGATGTCAATTCGACATCTCTTTAACAACCACAATTTCCTTTTTTACTTTCTACCTCTGCGCCCGTTTCACCCTTCAATACATCGCCATTAGTTGAAATTAATATTTCATCTGTTACGTTGTTAGAAATCGTACTTGCAACTAGCTGTAGTAAGTCATTTACATATGTTTGTGAAGATTTAAATTCTTGCACAACTGGGATACTATCCAACTTATCTTGCAATGCATCAATGTCAGCTTCTACTTTTTTCAAAGCTTCCCATTTCCCGTAATGCTGCAAGTTTACTGCTTGTTTTTGCAGTGCTTTAATTTCATCAATTGCGCGCTTTACATTTTCATTTTTATGAATTTGCGCCTCTGCTTTCTTAAAGAAATCAACTTCTTCTGTTTCAGAAATCATTTTTGCTAATTCTTTCGCTTGTTCAACAATGTCATCTTTCGAATATGCTTTCATCTATTATTCCACCTCAATCGGCTCTTCAACTAATTCCCCGTTAAGAGACCAAGTTTTTGCTTCCGTTACTTTTACTTTCACAAGCTGACCAATTAAAGATTTTGAAGCGACGAAGTTTACAAGTTTATTCGTACGAGTATAACCTGCGAGTACTTCTGGATTATTTTTACTTTCCCCATCAACTAACACTTCTACAATTTGACCTTTGTAACGATTATTCTTTTCAATTGCCAACGTATTTACTAGTGTATTTAAGCGTTGAAGACGTTCTTTTTTCACTTCCATCGGTACATTATCTTTCATTTTTGCAGCTGGTGTACCTTCGCGCGGAGAATAAATAAAGGTAAAGGCAGTATCAAATCCTACTTCACGATATAACGACATCGTTTCTTCAAATTGCTCATCTGTTTCATTCGGGAAACCAACGATAATATCAGTTGTGAATACTGCATTTGGAATTGCTTCTTTAATTTTTCTTACAAGTTCTAAATAATGCTCACGTGAATATTTGCGCGCCATAATTTTTAACATATCTGTGCTTCCAGATTGAACTGGTAAGTGAATATGTTCTACTAAGTTTCCACCTTTTCCAAGCACTTCAATTAAGTGATCATCGAAATCACGTGGATGGCTCGTTGTAAAACGAATACGGGCAATATCAACTTTACGGAGTTCGTCCATTAAATCGCCAAGACCGTATTCAAAATCTTCAAAGTCTTTACCATATGCATTTACGTTCTGGCCAAGTAATGTAATTTCTTTATAACCATTCGCAGCTAAATGACGAATTTCTTGGATAATGTCTTCTGGACGTCTGCTTCGCTCTTTTCCACGTGTATACGGCACGATACAATATGTACAGAACTTATCACAGCCATACATAATATTTACCCAAGCTTTAATATCACCACGGCGTACTTTCGGAAGGTTTTCAATTACATCCCCTTCTTTTGACCAAACTTCAACTACCGTCTCCTTCGAGAACATCGCATCTTTAAGAATATACGGCAACCTATGAATATTATGCGTTCCAAACACCATATCTACATGCTGATTTTTTTGCATAATTTTATTTACAACAGATTCTTCTTGAGACATACAACCACATACACCAATTAAAAGGTCCGGATTTCTTCTTTTTAATGACTTTAAATGACCTAGTTCACCGAACACTTTATTTTCAGCATTTTCACGAATTGCACAAGTATTTAATAAAACTACATCTGCATCTTCAGTTGAAAAGGTTGGCTCATATCCAAGTGCGGTGAAAATACCCGCCATTACTTCCGTATCATGCTCATTCATTTGACAACCATATGTACGAATATAGAACTTTCTTCCTGTACCAAAATTGCGAAATTCTTCAGGTAAGCCAAAATCCCGTTCAATTTTAACTTCTTCTTTCCCTCGTTTTTTCGCGTCTTTTAAGGAAGGTGGTTGGTATACACTTTCAAAGTATTTACTATAATCTTTCTCTTCTTTTTTCGTAGAGGAATTTGCTTGTCGACTTGCTAATCGTTGTTGCTCGTTCATTGGTAATCTCCTTTCACCCTTAACTATACACACTCTATAGTCCATTTTAATGCGCTTTGACTCACCTCAAAAATGGTTAGATAGCTTGAGAGATAACTTGTCCTTTGAAACTTGAGTAATCAATCTAATCATTCATAAGAATGAAGTCTTCCCCACACAAATAGACATTCCCTTTTCATACTTCTTTTTGTCCTATCCAAAAGCATATTGCTTTATCCCTATAAACATTACCATAGTATGAAGCGTTGCGCCAATTTTAACAAGAAAGAGGCTCTGTCTGATCTTACATTTCATCAGCAATGAACTCGCCATTTTCATACAACGATTTATATATTATTTTACCATTCTGAATTTTCCAAGTAAATAAGACTACCCTATATTTTTTACTCATAAAAAAAGGTTACCAAATGGCAACCTCCTCTTCTTATATTACATAAATTCAGCAACAAGTTCATCAAACATTTTCTGATCCATATTTAAATCAGCTTGCACTAAAGGCTTCTCACTATAGCCTTTTACAAGTTCTTGGTATGAAGGTTGCGCTGTATTTTGATATATTAAACCTGTTACTAATCCGTTATTTTCCATTAACGTTTGCATAGCCATCATGCGATTAGACGGATCATACCCCTCTACTGTACTTAGTTTTGTTAAATTCTCTTTAAACCAATCGTAAGTATTTACTTTATTGTAAGTAACACATGGGCTGTATACGTTAATTAATGAAAATCCTTTATGGTTAATACCAGCTTCAATAATTTGTGTTAATTCTTTTAAATCACTTGAAAAGCTTTGCGCCACAAATGTCGCACCAGCTGTTAAAGCCATTTCCATAACATTTAGTGACGGTTCAATTGAACCTTGTGGTGTGCTTTTCGTTTTAAATCCAGCTTCACTACGCGGTGAAGTTTGCCCTTTTGTTAATCCGTAAATTTGGTTATCCATTACGATGTACGTAATGTCGATGTTACGACGAATAGAATGGATTGTATGTCCCATACCAATCGCAAATCCATCACCGTCACCACCTGATGCGATAACTGTTAAATCACGATTTGCCATTTTCACACCTTGTGCAATTGGAAGGGCACGACCATGAATACTATGCACACCATATGAATTAATATAACCTGAAATACGACCTGAACAGCCGATACCGGAGACAACAGCAAGTTCATCTGGATTTAAACCAACGTTAGCTGCCGCACGTTGAATTGCAGCTTGCACCGAGAAGTCTCCGCAACCTGGGCACCAGTTTGGTTTTACGCTGTTACGAAAGTCCTTAAATGTTGCCATTTAATACAACCCCTTTTTTGCATTCGTTGTAAATCTCTTTCGGCAAGAATGGGTTCCCATCATATTTTAAAAGACTAGAAATTTTCTCACCGTTACCAAGATTCATTTTCATAATGTTAGCAAGCTGACCTGTTGCATTGTTTTCTACCACTACAACACGCTTCGCATTTTTCACAAGTGGATCGATTTCAGCTGTCGGGAACGGGTGAATTAAGCGTACATGAGCATGGTTTATTTTCATACCCTCTTGTTCTAAACGCTCCATTGCTTCTTCGATCGCACCACGAGTTGAGTTAAATCCAACAAGCAATACGTCCGCTTCTTCATGCTTAACATTTTTATAGACAGGGGTATTAAACTTCAAGTTCTCCATTTTACGGAAACGTTTGTCCATTTGATCTTTACGGTTTATTGCTGATTCAGATGGTTTACCAGTTTCATCATGTTCTACACCTGTAACATGGTGAACACCATTTTTCATACCAGGTAAAACACGTGGTGAAACGCCATCTTCGGTTACTTCATAGCGCTTGAAGTATGCTTTATTTTCACGTTCTGGTAATTCCGCTTCTAAATCAAGCTTACCGCGACGAATTTCCACTTTATCTAACGTAAGCGGTTCTACAGTTTGTTTTCCTAAAGAAAGCTGTAAATCCGTTAAGAAAATAACAGGTACTTGATATTCTTCAGCTAGGTTAAATGCTTCTACAATATCATAGAAAGCTTCTTCAACTGTACTTGGCGCCATTACGATTTTTGGAATCTCACCATGCGTACCGTAAATCATCGCCATTAAATCCGACTGCTCTTGTTTCGTTGGTAATCCTGTACTTGGACCACCACGTTGTGTATCAACAATTACTAATGGTGTTTCTGTAATACCCGCTAAACCAATCGCTTCCATCATTAAAGATAGACCCGGACCGGCAGATGCAGTTAATGTACGAACACCAGCATAGTTTGCACCGATTGCCATTGTACAAGCTGCGATTTCATCCTCAGTTTGGATTACTGTTCCACCAACTTTTGGCAATTTTTTAATTAAGTATTCCATAATTTCAGATGCAGGTGTAATTGGATATGCAGACATAAAGCGAGCACCACCAGCTACCGCACCAAATGCGATTGCATCGTTTCCAATCATAAACATGCGTTTCTTACCATCAGCTTTTTCAAGCTGCATCATGTTTACTTTCTCACCAAGCAATTCTTTCATATATTGAGAGCCGCGCTTAATTGCGTCCATATTCTTTTGAACGACTTGCTCTCCTTTACGACCAAAGATTTCTTCAACAACATTTAAATAAGCTGTTTCATCTAATCCTAATACCGCACTTGATGCCCCAACAGCAACCATGTTTTTCATTAATGATGTGCCTAATTCTGAAGCAATATCTGTAAACGGTATCACATATAGATTTACATCTGTATTATCAGGTATTGTTGGATTAAATTTCGCATCCGCAACTACAATTCCACCTGGACGTAGTTCGTGGAAGTTAAAATCAATTGTTTCTTGATCAAAAGCAATTAAAATATCTAAATCATCTGAGATCGCGCGTACTTCTGTTGTACTTACGCGAATTTTATTATTTGTATGGCCGCCTTTAATACGTGATGAGAAGTGGCGGTAACCGTATAGGTAATATCCTAATCGGTTTAATGCAATACAGAAGATTTCTCCTGTACTTTCAATTCCTTCACCTTGTTGGCCTCCAACTTTCCATGAAAGTTGACTAATCATCTCCTACACCCCTTTTGGCTGCATTCATTGTAGTGTATTTTTTTACAGTAATAGTTTAGCATTTTTTATACAAATAAACTACAACGGACGCAAATTATGCCTCTTCTGATTTCCCTGAATCTTTAGTATAAAGCTATTTTGTTTTTCATTCTAGTATTAGGTCTTAAAAAAAGCAATAATATCAAATGAATTAATTCTAATTTTTCTGGATTTTTAAAACAAAAATCTTAAAAGCTTATATGTTCAACAAAATTATCATATAAAAATCGCTCTACAGTAGATGCAGCATAGTGTTTACAAAGCTCATTCATTACATTTTCATAATCTCGATACGCTGATACATTTACAACTGTTTCTAATATCCCATCAAAATCCGAACCAAACCCTATATTCTTCTCTCCACCTAATGAACAAATATATTCGATATGTCTTACTATATCTGTTATATTCGCTTGTTTTTCATTTGTTAGAAACTGCGGTACGAAAGTGACACCTATCATGCCATTTCGCTTTATAAGAGCTTTAAGTTGTTCATCGTTTAAATTACGTGGATGCTGACAAAGTTTCATACAGTTTGAGTGGGAAGCAATAAGATTTTTTGCACTTTCTACAACATCCCAAAAACTTCTTTCATTCAGATGAGACACATCAGTCCATGCATGTAACGTATTAAGTTCTTGTACAACTTCTTTACCGAAAGTCGTTAAACCCGCCCCACGTGTCTCTAGCGCACCATCAGCTAATAGATTGGCATAATTCCATGTTAGTCCAAAAGAACGTACTCCTAGGCGATACAACAACCGTAATTTCATTGCATCTTTTCCAATTGCTTCGCATCCTTCTAGTGTTAATATCGCTCCAATCTCGTCCTGTTTTAACATGTTAATATCATCTTTTGTCTGAATAAACTTTACACCCGGTAATGATAAAATTTCATTATAAAAAATATCTACCATTTGTAATGCCGCTTCAAATCGTTTTTCATATAGCACTGTTTCTGGCACATATATAGCAAAACATTGTATACTTCCTTTTCTTCTCTTTAACTGTTCAAATGTAATATGTAATTGCGGATCATGTTTAAAATCCTTTTTCCCTTGTGCACTCCATAACTGAAGAAGCACATCACAATGAGCATCAAAAATTTTCATTTTCATTCCTCCATTATAAAAACAACCTGTTTGCATACTGCAAACAGGTTGTTTAAACTTAACGAGGTTCTACAATTAATTTTATTGCTGTACGTTCTTCCCCATCAATCATAATATCCGTAAACGCTGGGATACAAATCAGGTCCAAACCACTAGGCGCTACAAATCCTCTTGCAATTGCTACTGCCTTTACCGCTTGGTTCAATGCACCTGCACCAATGGCTTGAATTTCTGCTGTTCCGCGTTCGCGAATAACACCTGCAAGTGCACCAGCTACAGAATTAGGGACCGACGTTGCTTTAACTTTTAATATTTCCATTCCGCGTTTCCTCCTCGTTTCTATAAAAAGTATTAGCAATTATTTCACTTTAACTTATATTCACGAGGAATGACGCGTATTCCTGCTAAATTTCTGTAATTTTTCTAAAAAATTAAAAAATAATAACTTTTCTAAATCTTATCCAGAAATTACTCAAAAAATGGCTGATCATCATTAATTAAGATACGCTGGATTTTCTTAGCTTTTCCTGTATTAGGATCCACATCAACTAGCACTGCACTTAATTGTGTTCTACCACTTGTCACTTCAAATCGTACTGGTAAGTTTGTTAAAAACTTCTTCAATACCGCTTCTCGATCCATACCTAAAATCCCATCGTAAGGACCTGTCATACCAACATCTGTGATATATGCGGTTCCGCTTGGTAAAATACGATTATCTGCTGTAGGAACATGTGTATGTGTACCCACTACTGCTGTAGCACGACCATCTACATACCAACCTAACGCTTGTTTTTCACTTGTAGTTTCCGCATGAAAATCAATAAAGATAATATTCGTACGTTTTTTTGCAATGTTAATTAATTCATCCACCTTACGGAATGGACAATCAATTGGAGGAAGGAATGTACGTCCTTGTAAGTTAATAACTGCAACTTCTGTTCCATTGCAGTTCACAAAGATAAGTCCTTTTCCTGGAGTTCCTTCTGGGAAGTTAGCTGGTCTTGCAAGATATTTTGCGTCATCAATAAATTCAAATACTTCACGGTTATCCCAAGCGTGGTTTCCAAGTGTAACCGCTTGTGCCCCGCATTCTAAAAAGTTTCGATATATTTTTTCCGTAATTCCACGGCCACCTGCTGCATTTTCTCCATTAATAATGGTTACTGTAGGTGTATATTTCTTCTTTAATGCCGGTACGTATTGTTGAATCATACCTCTACCAGGAGATCCTACTACATCCCCAACAAATAATATTCTCATATGTCTTACCCTTCCTATGTACTACATTTTTTATTACTATAGCTTCAAGTGATTTCCTTACAATATATTTATTATAAGTTTGTTTCACTTGTATGCTAGCTATAAAGTGAAACTTTAATCAGTGGGGGTTTCCTTCATCCCCACTGATTATTAGCCCCCACCAATCGGACATTTACGGGCAGTTGATTCCCAACCTAACTTCTTTTCTTTCGCTGAATTTTGAGGCGGGAGGCTTATTGCCCGTTAATGTAGGGAACTAATTTCCTTTATTTTAACCAATTCCAACACAAAAAAATAAAGTGGTGTTTCACCACTTTATTTTGCGTATTCCACTGCACGTGTTTCACGAATAACAGTTACTTTAATATGTCCTGGGTAATCCAGTTCATTTTCAATACGTTTTCGAATATCACGAGCTAAACGATGAGCTTCTAAATCATCAATTGTATCTGGTTTTACCAGAATACGAACTTCTCGTCCTGCTTGAATTGCGAAAGATTTTTCTACGCCTTCATAAGACTCTGAAATCTCTTCTAACTTTTCAAGACGACGAATATAGTTCTCAAGTGTTTCACTACGAGCTCCAGGTCTTGCAGCTGATAATGCATCTGCTGCTGCAACTAAAACTGCAATGATAGAAGTTGGTTCTGTGTCCCCATGGTGAGATGCAATACTGTTTATAACTACAGGATGCTCTTTATACTTCGTTGCGAGTTCGACACCAATTTCAACGTGGCTACCTTCTACTTCATGATCAATTGCTTTACCGATATCATGTAATAGACCAGCACGTCTTGCTAGTTTTTCATCCTCACCAAGCTCCGCTGCCATAAGTCCAGTTAAATATGCAACTTCCATAGAGTGTTTTAAGACGTTTTGTCCGTAACTTGTACGGTATTTTAAACGACCTAAAATCTTAATTAAATCTGGATGTAATCCATGAACACCCACTTCAAACGTTGTTTGCTCTCCGACTTCGCGAATATACTCGTCCACTTCACGTCTTGATTTTTCGACCATCTCTTCAATACGCGCTGGGTGAATACGTCCGTCCTGTACTAGTTTATCAAGAGCGATACGAGCTGTTTCACGACGAATTGGGTCGAATCCAGAAAGGATAACCGCTTCTGGTGTATCATCGATAATTAGGTCAATACCTGTTAACGTTTCTAACGTACGAATATTTCGACCTTCACGTCCGATAATACGTCCCTTCATTTCGTCATTTGGAAGATTTACAACCGAAACGGTTGTTTCAGCAACATGATCAGCTGCACATCTTTGCATTGCAAGAGATAAAATCTCTTTTGCTTTCTTATCCGCTTCTTCTTTCGCACGAACTTCACTTTCTTTTACCATTACGGCAATTTCATGAGAAACTTCACTTTCTACTTTACCAAGAATAATTGCTTTCGCTTGTTCGCGTGTCAGATTGGAAATGCGCTCTAATTCTGTTTGTTGCTTTTGAACTAACTCTCCCACTTTGCTTTCCAACTCTTCAATCTGTTGTTGTCTCGCTACAAGAGATTCCTCTTTCTTTTCTAACTGTCGCTCGCGTTTATCGAGCGTTTCGTCTTTACGATCAAGGTTCTCTTCTTTTTGCATTAAACGATTTTCTTGTTTTTGTAATTCGCTTCTACGGTCACGAATTTCTAATTCAGCTTCTGTACGAAGTGTATGAATTTCATCCTTTGCTTCTAAAAGCGCTTCTTTCTTAAGTGCTTCAGCCTCACGATTCGCTTCGTCTAGAATACGTTTCGCTTCGTTAGCTGCACCATTAATCTTCGCTTCAGCAATAGACTTTCGAACAAAAAAGCCAACAACTGCACCGACTGTTGCAAGCAAAATGGAGATGAGTATCCAAACTGTACTACTCATGATTTCACCTCCCCTTGCTATGAATGAAAAAAGACTGTCGGCATGTACATTGAATACCAACATACAGCAAAGACCGTCGTCCCGCTTTTTTAAGGGACTTTCTTCATTTCACAATTAAAATGTCATATTATTATTTCGGCAAGATTTAAGTCTTACTCCGAATATTACTTCTCTTCTTGAGAAGAGTGTTTCGTATATAAGAAAAAATATACATTCTCATTGTATCTATCGCAATTTTCATTGTCAAGCGTTGTCTACTTTTACTTTCTTTACCTTCAGCTCTAATTCATATATGAATTTAAAAAGAAGACAGCATATTATCCTGGAAAACCTTAGTGAATTCCAGTTTATGCATACAAAACATGCATATATCCCTCTTTATACATAGCCTTTTAGGCAGATTAAATATTTTATCTCCAACGATATACAACGCTTTCATAATAATTAAAAATAAAAGACACGGTTCCGTGTCTTTTATTTTTTAATCTTGAAGATTTGAATCTTCCGTGTCTTCAGCACCAGAGTCTTCACCAATTCCGTGATGGTCACGAACAAAGAAGGCAATTTCTTCTCTTAAATCCGTATTCTCTTTTAAGAATTGCTTCGAATTTTCACGACCTTGACCTAAACGCTCTTCATTATAAGAGTACCAAGCACCACTCTTTTGAACGATATCAAGTTCAGAAGCCATATCTAAGATTTCACCTTCTCTTGAAATACCTTCTCCGTACATAATATCAACTTCAGCAACACGGAATGGTGGTGCCACTTTATTTTTAACTACTTTTACTTTTGTTTTATTACCAACGATGTCGTTACCTTGCTTTAATTGCTCCGCACGACGCACTTCAAGACGAACTGTTGAATAGAATTTCAACGCACGACCTCCTGGAGTTGTTTCTGGCACTATCTATAGATTTTCCATCTCTATAGTCCGGACTATCTCTTCATCTCTTTACAGAGAGCCTTGCACTTCCAGCAGTAGCCTATCATCTGCCGTACCCTACTCAGTTAACTAAAAGTCCTTTTCGGTAGTCTCTACACCTTCCCCATATAAATATGAAGCTTGGCACGGTATTACCCTAAATAATGGTGGGCTTCACCGTTAGCAACTATATAAATAGTTACACCCTTAGGCAATAAGGTTCACAAGGTTTTTTAACATGCTATCACTAGCAAGGGAAACCCATGGTAAACTCCTTAATCTTTTGTGCGACTTTTTCTTTATTTACTAACTCTTCTTCATGTATAACAAGATATTTATAGCAGCTCTCTTCCATAAATAAAAGTTTTCTTTTATCTCGTTCTCTTATTTTGTGGAGTGAGTGTGCTCATTTCCCATGGACATCTAAACAATATTTTCTACCTAAGTAGAAATCAATGGACCACTTATCGATTCTTTTTTGCTTAATGAACGCCAGATCTAAGCTTAATAATATCTGTTCGACCTGTTGTTCCAGTAAAGTATCATAATTTTTCTTTCTGACCTTTACATTAAGCTCTTTTCTCCTTTTAGCAACACATGTATCGGATACGCCATACTTAACGGCAATTTCAACATGTGATAAATATGGATTTTTTAACTCCTATTCAACTTCTGCGGTTTTAGGTAAATAAATCTTCCTATGTCTGGTTCTTTTAATTCCGAGTAACTTTAATATTTCACCTACTCGCCTTTCATCCAGATTAATTTCTTTACCTATATCTTTTAATTTTCTCTCCGCATGTGTCGCGATAAAATCCACTTGCCATTGTTCTATGTTTCGATAAGTTCTATTTCCGATTGTCACTGCCACCTTAATCTCTCCTTATAAGAAATCCCTTATAAAGACTTAAATGAAGAAGACAAATAAAGATTCAAGTACTACGCTCTGATTAAGCAACTTGTGGTTGATTTCCGAACATAACCCCAACTTTTTCACGAATTTGGTTAATAAAGATTGCGATTGTTTTTGATTTATTAATTGCACCTGACAGCTTACGAAGTGCTTGAGACATTAAACGAGCTTGTAGACCTACGTGTGAGTCACCCATGTCTCCTTCAATCTCAGCTTTCGGTACAAGAGCTGCTACAGAGTCAATTACGATAATATCAACCGCGCCACTTCGTACAAGTGCTTCTGCGATTTCTAGTCCTTGCTCCCCTGTATCAGGTTGTGATAATAGTAATTCATCTATGTTAACGCCTAATTTTTGTGCATATACAGGATCCATTGCATGCTCCGCATCAATAAACGCTGCTTGTCCACCTTGACGCTGTACTTCCGCGATTGCGTGTAATGAAACTGTTGTTTTACCTGAACTTTCTGGTCCATAAATTTCGATAATACGACCACGTGGGTAGCCGCCTACCCCTAATGCCACATCAAGTGCCAAAGAACCACTTGAAATTGTAGAAATTCTACGCTCCGCTTGTTCTCCTAATTTCATAATTGAACCTTTACCGAATTGCTTCTCTATTTGTTTTAACGCCATATCTAACGCCGCTTGACGATCACTCATTCAAAATTCCTCCTTAACTGAATTGCTAATCTTATTATACCTATTTTCAATTCAATTTGCCAACAAAATCGAACATTTATTCGATTTTTTTATTTTCCATTAAATAAAAATGAGTTTAACCATAAAAAAAGCTAGAAGAAACTTATATCTCTTCTAGCTTTTTATATAAATGATAAAATCCATATTTCACCGAACGTTCCCTAATTTGTTGACGACTTCCACTTAAAATAAGAGGAAAGACTACAGTTGGTTCATCCTTAATCGCCAATCCAACGAATACTGTTCCCGGCTCTTTATGTTCTGAAGCATCCGGTCCTGCTACCCCAGTGAAACTAATTCCGATATCCGCTTTTAATAAGCCCTTAACATTTTCAGCAAGATAACGAGCACATTCTTTACTAACTGCACCATCAGTAGACAACACTTCCGCAGGTACATGTAAAACATGTTGCTTCACATCATTATGATAACAAATGATACCGCCTTTAAATACCGAAGACACACCAGCACTTTCTGTTACTTGATTGCCAAAGAGACCACCGGTTAAACTTTCTGCACACGCTAAAGTTAATCCTTTTTTCTTCAATAACTCTATCGCCTTATCATGCAGAAACTCTTGATCATACCCGTAGAAAAATTTTCCTACTCTTTCTAAAATCAAATCTTCCATATGCTGAATGCGTTTCGCAGCTTCATCAGCATTTTGATGTTTGGCAGTTAAACGTAGTGTCACTTCTCCATCATTAGCAAGGGGGGCGATTGTCGGGTTCGTTTGTCCATCAATTAAATCTTGAACTTTCACTTCTAATTGAGATTCCCCAATCCCGAAAAAGCGAAGCACACGAGAATAAATGTTTTCTCCTGTTGTAAAGTTACGTAAAAAAGGCTCTACATAACTTATATACATCGGCTTCATCTCTTTCGGTGGTCCTGGTAATAAAATATAAACTTTCCTGTTCTTATTTAGCCCCATACCAGGTGCCATGCCGTGATCATTCGCAAATACAGTTGCTCCATTCAAAACGAGCGCTTGCTTTTTATTATTCTCTGTGAACTCGCGACCTGTACGCTTAAAGTACTCGCTTATCGATGCTAATGCCTTTTCATCATATACAAGCTCTTCACCCAACCTAGAAGATATCGTTTCTTTCGTCAAATCATCTTTTGTCGGGCCTAATCCACCTGTGAAAATAAGTATGTCAGCACGTTCTTCCGCAACTTCAATTGCCTGCTGTAATCGCTTGTTATTATCTCCAACTACAGTATGGTAGTACACATTAATTCCGATTGAAGCTAACTTTTCAGATAAAAACTGGGCATTTGTATTTGCAATTTGTCCAAGTAATAATTCAGTTCCAACCGCAATAATTTCAGCATTCATCCCAATTCCCCCATAAACTTCTATTTTGAGTTTACAAAAGCAGCTCTATTTTTCCAGAAATAATCCCACCCTGAAATAACAGTAAAGATTAATGCAATCCATATGAAAATATCAGCAACTGGGATATGGATTAAATTTAAAGGTACATCGTGTAATAAATACGCCGCAATTGCAATAATTTGTGTCCACGTCTTAATTTTCCCTAACTGATTTGCTGCCACTACTTCTCCTGTTCCAGCAAGTACAAGGCGTAAACCAGTTACTGCAAACTCACGGCTGATAATTACAATAACGATCCAAGCAGGTACGTATTGCATCTCAACTAATGTAATAAGCGCTGCTGAAACAAGTAATTTATCAGCTAACGGGTCAAGAAACTTCCCTAAATTCGTTACAAGATTATACTTTCTTGCGTAATGTCCATCAATCCAATCTGTAGCCGAAGCAATAATAAAGATAAGTGCCCCTACTAAATGTTGAATTGGTAAATCAACATCACCAATTGTGTATGAACCCCATTCAAAGGGCGCTAACATAATTACCATAAAAATTGGAATTAAGAAGATTCTAGATATTGTAATTTTATTTGGTAAATTCACAGCTATTCCTCCATCATATCAAAAACATTTGTTCATTTAAAAAAGTCATCGAGGCGATGACTATTATTGTGCTGGTTGCCCTATCCCTTGGTTTTTTATCACCAATCTTTGGTGAAGTTCTTTTTCTGGATCCAATGGATAAGCGACCACTTGGCCATTCAGTTTAACTTCAACATTCGTTGCATTCCCAATATTAAGTCGCACTTCTTTTAATGTTGATACATCACGTTTTTCTATTTGGCCCTCTTGTACTGTAGCGTTTAGAATCACATTCCCCGCATCATCTTTAACATCTACATAACTCGCACCTTTACCCGATATTTCCAGTTCTAATGTTTTATTGTTATGAATTTCCAAAGTAGATACTTTACCAGTGGTACCAACTACTTTTACTTCTTCTTGTCCCGTTGGTTGTGCTGGTTGTTCCTCTTTCTTTGGCTCTTCTTTCTTTGGTTCCTCTTTTTTCGGCTCTTCCGCTTTCACTTCATCTTTCTTCGTATCTAACGGAGAGTTTTCTGCTTTTTTAACTTCAATTTTCTCGCTTTGAGCATTCGGAACTTTCTCATCACCTTTTCCAGTTAACGCTTGGAAAACAAACCAAATTACCACTCCAAATGCAATTACTAATAGCGCAACTAAAACTTTCGGCATATGATCTGCAATTGGCCATGATGAAGATTTTTGCATTGTTTCTTGTGTTTTCTGTCCTGTTGATACTTGTGGAACGTCGCGTTTTTCAGATTGTGGTATCGTACTCTGATATTCTACAAGCAGTTCCTCTCCATTTAACCCAACCGCATCTGCGTATTGTTTAATGAATGCACGCGCATAAAAAGCTCCTGGCAATACATCATAATTGCCTTCCTCAATCGCTACTAAATGGCGTTTTTGAATTTTTGTAATCTCATGCAGCTGATCCATAGACAAGCCCTTCGTTCCTCTTGCTTCTTTCAGCTTTTGTCCTAATTCTGTCACTACTAACACCTCAATATTTCTTTAAAAGTCAAACATAGAGAAATTATTTTGCGTACCTTGCTCAATTTCATCTACTAAATTATATTGAATTTCTTCATCATAATCGTTACGCAACTCGATAATATAATCAAAATCATCCAATGTGTATTCTGACTGACTCACAAATACGTCAGGATGTTCCACAACTTTCGTTGCAGGTAATCTCATAATTTCACGAACAAGCTGCCAATGCCTTTCGTTAGCACGCTTTGTTGACACGATTCCATCTAAGATAAAAATATTGTCGTCGCTATACTCATCTTCAATCAATTGACTACGAACAGTTTGCTTAATAAGAGTAGATGATACAAATAACCATCTTTTATTTGCACAAACACTTGCGGCAACAATGGATTCTGTTTTTCCGACACGAGGCATTCCTCGTATCCCGATTAGTTTATGACCTTCTTTTTTCATTATTTCAGCCATAAAGTCTACAAGTAACCCTAATTCATCACGTACAAATCGAAATGTCTTCTTATCATCTGCATCTCGTTGTATGTACCTACCATGTCTAACCGCTAGCTTATCTCTTAGCTTTGGCGGACGATATTTCGTTACCGTTATGTTATCCATCGTATTTAAAATTGATTCAAGTCTAGAGATTTGCTCTTGATTATCACACATAAGGAGTAATCCACGTCGTGCATTATCTACACCATTAATTGTGACAATATTAATGCCGAGCATACCGATTAACGAAGAAACGTCACCAAGCAAGCCAGGTCGGTTTTTATGTATTTCATATTCAAAATACCATTCAATCATCCAAGATCACTCCCCTTGCTTACTTTACACCTACGTACTATATTATATGATTTCACCTTAATAGGGAAGCTAAATGTATAATCTATCCCGTTCAATTATTATACAAAAAAAATAGAGAGGAGAATCTCCTCTCTATTTTTTACTTATGCTGTACAAACTTCACCATTAAGTTTGCGATTGTATGTTGCTCTTGTTCATCAGCAACTTTCCAAAGCTCAGACAATAATTTCTCTTGATCGTTGCGCGCTTCTACTTCATTTGCTAAATAATCTCCAACACGAAATGCCATATCTGATACAGCACCACCATCAAGACCTTTTCCTGATGCCTGTTCTAAACGTTCTCCTAAAAAGCTCTTCCATTGATCAAAATTATCTAAAACTGACATGTGTAAGCACCTCACTACTTAGTAATAGAATCATGCTTAATTTGTACAGTTTTTCATTTTTTATGTAAGAAATTTTTAGCAATGCCAACCACCATTTACTCCGATAATTTGTCCAGTTATGTAAGATGCTCCTGGTGATACGAGGAATGACACTGTTTTCGCTACCTCTTCTGGTAGTCCCAACCTGCCTAACGGGATCTCTTCAGCAATTTCATTCTTATCCTCTTCTGAAAATACTTGTAACATTTCCGTTTCAATTGCACCTGGCGCCACCGCGTTAACCCTTAATCCACTTAATGAAACTTCTTTCGCTAAAGCTTTCACATATGAATTTTGTGCACCTTTCACCATCGAGTAAAGCACTTCACATGATGCGCCGATTTGGCCCCATATAGAAGAAACAAGTACAATATTACCACTTCTCCGCTGAATCATAGATGGCAGCGCCCTTGATATTAATTTATAGATACTCTTCACTTGAAGTTCTACCATATAATTCAATTCATCGTTCGTTACATCTGTTACGAGTCCAAAGATACTCTTCCCAGCTGCATATACGATAACATCAAGAGGATGTTCAATTTGTTCCCACAACTGCTCTGCCCCATCAGTAGAAGCTAAATTCGCTTGAACAGGAATCACTTCACCCCATTCTTTCTGCAACTCGTTCACTTTCTCTTCACCGTTATTATAATGAACATATACTGTATATCCATCTTGAATTAATTGTTTTGAAATAGCAGAGCCAATCCCTCCGCTTCCTCCAGTTACTAATGCATACTTTTTCATACAATTCCTCTCTTATCTCAACAAAATCTTTCTCCTATAAATAATACCCTCATCTTACAATTTATCAATGATAAGATGAGGGTATTATTATGAAACCTTTTATTTTTTCGGTAAAACTTGACAAACACTCATTTTCTCTTCTGATAATAATAATTTGGCTACTTCTTGTAAATCTTGAACAGTTAAACTTTCTAATACAGTCAATGCCTCAAACAGACTAGATTCATTAAACGCATATCGTGTAAATTGATTTGCAATATATTCCGGCGAATTCAACGAGCGTAAAAAGCCACCTATTTTCTTTTTCTTTACTCGTTCTAATGCCACCTCATCTAATTGATCATAATTTGTATTTAGTAAAATGCTTTTCAAACGCTCTTCCAGCTCATCAGGTTGCTTCGTATCGCCGCCAACCATTGCAAAACCGAAGTTATTCTCTTCCGTATAATCATACGAGAACGAATCATCAATAAGACCTTCATTATATAAAGATTCGTAATGAACGGAGCTTTTCCCAAATAAATAATCTAAAAGTAACGTAAGCGCAATTTCTTGTTTTAAAAGGGCTTTCCCTTTTTCTTTTAAATTTGTCGCTTTAATACCAACTAAACATTTCGGTGTTTGTACAGGCATGGAAATAATTTTCTTCTTTTCATTTACCTCATCTGGTTCTTCCTCAAATGAACGTACAATTTCTGGCTGGTTTTTATAATCTTTTTTCGCTTGATTTTCACGTACTAAATCCATTGTTTTCTCTGGATCAATTGCCCCCACAACGAACAATAACATATTGCTCGGATGATAAAATGTTTCATAACATTCATATAATAAGTCTTTCGTAATTTTACTAATAGACTCGATTGTCCCTGCAATATCAATTTTAATTGGGTGCTTTACAAACAAGCTATCAATTAATCCAAAGTATAAGCGCCAATCTGGATTATCTTGATACATTTGAATTTCTTGCCCAATAATTCCCTTCTCTTTTTCAACTGTTTTTTCAGAGAAGTAAGGCTCTTGTACGAAGTTTAACAATGTATTTAAATTTTGTTCTACATTTGATGTACATGAAAACAGGTAAGCTGTTCTTGTGAAAGATGTGAAAGCATTTGCTGATGCTCCTTGTTTACTAAACAATTGGAAAGCATCGTGATCTTCTTTTTCAAATAATTTATGCTCAAGAAAATGAGCAATTCCATCAGGTACACGAACCATTTCTTCTTTACCTAGTGGCACGAATGTATTATCCATAGAACCATATTTTGTCGTAAACGTTGCAAATGTTTTATTAAATCCTTGCTTCGGTAAAATATATACATCTAATCCATTAGGAAGTTTTTCATAATAGAGTGTCTCTTTTAATTGCTCATAAACAATTTTCTCCATTTATTCTCCCTCCGTTCCATGTAAAAAGTAAATTGTATCTAGTTCAATATTTTTAGCAACTTTCACAATCTCTTCTTTCGTCACACTTTCAATACCTGAAAGCCATTCTTCAACCGGACGCGTACGGTCTGAAATAATACCATGATACAGCATTTCCACAAATCCGCGAGGTGTATCAATCGCTTCTAATATTTGATTTTGAATGACACTTTTCGTTTGATGCATCTCTTCTTCAGAAAAATCACCATTTTGCATCGCCAACATTTGTTCTTTAATAATCTCAACAGCTTTTTCATAATTTTTCGCTTCGATTCCTGACATGACAAACAATAAGCCTTTATGACTTTCAAAGCGAGACGCTGCATAGTACGCTAAACTATTTTTTTCACGAACATTAACGAATAACTTTGAATGAGAAAATCCTCCAAACAATCCATTGAACAATTGCAGCGCAAAATAATCTTCGTCTTTATACGTAATAAACGTACGATAACCGATGTGTAATTTACTTTGTTTTAATTCTTGTTTTTCAACAACTTCTTTTTCTTCATTATTTCTCTTATGAAGAAGTACATTTCTTTCTCTCGCAGGACGCGCTGAAATAGAAAAATACTTACTTACAAGATCCACTGCATTTTCTGAAATATCACCAATAATGTATAGATCCATTTCATCTTCTGCTAACACTTTTTGATAATATTGATACAAACTTTCATTTGTAATAGAAGAAACACTCTCTTTTTTCCCATGTGCACTTAAACGATACGGTTCTACTTTGCACATTTCTTCAATTAAACGCTCGTTTGCATAGCGCATTTTATCATCGTACGTAGCTTCAATTCGTTGCAAGAGCGCTCTCTTTTCACTTTCTACGATAGAAGGTAGAAAACCATCCCCCTCTGTTGCTGGATGTAAAACGATATCCGATAACATAGAAAGTGCTTTTTCAAATAACGGTGGTGCATCATGTAAATATACTTCATTTGCAATGTCTACATAAATAGAGATAATATGGTCTTCTCCTTTTTTACTTACATCTACTGCCAAAGAAGATCCGTATAATTCTTCTAAATATTGACGAAGACGAATTACAGAAGGAAGCTTTTCTGTCGCACTTTGCAATACGTATGGCAATAGGGCACGCTCTGTCACCGTCTCCTCATTTAAAGGTGCTTTAAAACGAAATACAAACGTATTTGTTTTATATTTATCAGTCGGAATAATATGTACTCGCAAACCACCTAACTCATGTAACTGTTGTTCCATTAGTTTCATTTATAGCCCTCCTTTACGTATATAGGAATATTCCTCTTCAATATACAGTTTTTAGAAATAAAAAATCAACTTTTCTTCCTCACTATACTTACATGAGGCTCTTTCTAAAAACTGTCATATGTAAGGAACATCGTAAAATTCCGTATTACATATAGTCTATGTAAAAAAGCCCGCACTAATGTGCGAGCTTTTTTATACTTATCGTTTTCCTTTTTCATACGGCGTTCCTAACGCTTTCGGAGCTTCAGAACGACCTACAAAACCAACAAGTGCTAATATTGTGAATACATATGGTAATATCGTTAATAAAACACTCGGAATTTGATCTAACACAGGAATTGTTCCACCTGTTACACTTAACGATTGTGCAAAACCAAAGAATAACGCTGCACCTAATGCACCTAGTGGATTCCACTTCCCAAAGATCATAGCAGCTAATGCTAAGAAACCTTGTCCAGTAATAGTTGCCCCTGAGAAGTTATTAGAAATTGACATTGCAAAAATTGCTCCACCAATTCCAGCAAACACACCTGATATACAAACACCAATATAGCGCATTTTATATACGTTAATCCCCATCGTATCAGCTGCCATTGGATGCTCACCAACAGCACGCAGACGAAGACCGAACGGCGTTTTATAAATAACATACCAAACAACGAATGCTAAAATAATGGCAATATACGAAGTTATTGGTACGTTCGAGAAAAATATTTTCCCTAAAACCGGAATATCCGAAAGGCCTGGAATATCAATCTTTTCAATACGATACTGAATAAAGTCAGTCTGTCCTTTATCAAAAATCTTCTTAATTGCAAATACTGTTAAACCAAGAGATAAGAAGTTAATTGCTACACCACTTACAACTTGATCCGCTCGGAATGTAATAGAGGCTACCGCATGAAGTAATGCAAATAACCCACTACCAATTGCCGCAAATAATAACGCAATCCATGGAGTCATCGTTCCCCAAGTATCACCCATTAATAAGTTTGTAACTACTCCAATAAATGCACCAAATAGCATTAGTCCTTCTAATCCGATATTTACAACACCCGATCGTTCACTAAATACACCACCTAATGCTGTGAAAATTATAGGTGCTGATGTATATAACGTACCCGTCACAAGAATGGCTAATATATCTAAAAAGCTCATTTATTTCCCCTCCTTGCTCATGCGTGTAAGCGCCCATCTTAACACATAACTACATGCAACAAAGAAGATGATACATGCAATAATCACATTAATAAGCTCTGATGGTACATCTGCCTCAAAGTTCATTTGAGGGGAAGCACTTTTCAAACCACCAAATAATAAAGCTGAAAGGATAATACCAAACGGATTATTCCCCCCAAGTAAGGCTACGGCAATCCCGTCAAATCCTACTCCTGTAAACGAAGACATTGCTGTCATACTTTGGAATGTTCCTAACCCTTCCATCGCTCCACCAATCCCCGCAAATGCCCCTGCAATTGTCATAGAGAATACTACATTACGAGAAACTTTCATGCCAGCATATTGGGAAGCATGTTGATTAAATCCTACCGACTTTAATTCATAACCTACAGTTGTTCGATCTAATAAGAACCACATTAAAATAGCGATTAAAATTGCTACAACAATTCCCCAGTGAAGGCGCGAACCGTCAGTGATGGTAGCGAGCCAGTCTGAAGATAATGACGCACTCCCTTTGATGTCGTACGTTTTATCATTACCCTCGTGCAAGAAACGCTTAATAATGTCATATGTTACGTATAACGCAATATAGTTCATCATAATTGTTACAATAACTTCATTAACTTGAAATTTCCCCTTTAAATATCCAGGAATGAAACCCCAAATTCCACCTACCAATGCTGCAAATAAAATAGATAACGGAATGTGAAGAACAGCTGGTAGCGAAACTGCATAACCGAACCAAACTGCTGCAAGCCAACCAACTAGTAATTGACCCTCTACCCCGATATTAAATAAACCTGTACGAAATGCAAACGCCACTGATAAGCCGGCAAGAATAAGCGGTATCATTGTACGAAGCGTTTCACCGATCGCACTTGGGCTACCGAACATACCTGTCCAAAGTGCACTATAACCAACAATTGGGTCATAGCCACTAACTAGCATTACAATTGCTCCGACAAGTAAACCGAAAATAACGGATAGTACTGGGACTAAAATATTTATCGTTCGTTCAGTTAAAAGTTTTTTAGCCATTTGTACCCACCTGCTCCTTCTTTGTTCCTCCAGCCATTAACAATCCAAGCTGTTGTTCATTCGTTTCTTTCGCATCAACTATTGCTACAATTTTCCCTTCATAAATAACAGCAATTCGATCGCTAACATTTAAGATTTCATCTAACTCTAGTGATAAAAGTAATACACCTTTTCCTTTATCCCTTTGCTCTATTAATCTCTTATGAATAAATTCAATTGCGCCTACATCTAAACCACGTGTTGGCTGTGCCGCGATTAATAAATCTGGATCACGGTCTACTTCACGTGCAATAATTGCTTTTTGTTGATTCCCCCCAGATAGAGCGCGTGCTAACGTTTGCTCACTAGGTGTACGTACATCAAACTGTTCAATAAGAGCCTTTGCTTTTTCTGTAATTTTACTGAAATTTAAAATCCCTTTCTTTGAAAACGGATTTTTATAGTACGTTTGCAGAACTATATTATCTCTAACAGAAAAATCAAGAACGAGTCCGTGTTTATGACGATCTTCTGGAATATGACCAATTCCCTCTTCTGTTATTCTTCTAACAGGCCAATTTGTTATTTCTTTTCCTCTAATTGCAATAGAACCTGACTCAACTTTTCGTAAACCAGTAATCGCTTCTATTAATTCACTTTGTCCGTTTCCGTCAATCCCTGCAATCCCAACAATTTCCCCCGCACGAACAGTTAAGTCAAGGCCTTTTACAGCAGGTAGTTGACGTGCATCGTGAACAACAAGGTTTGCAATTGAAAGTACCTCTTCTTTTGGCTTCGCGTCTATTTTTTCTGTTTTAAAATTCACTTGACGTCCGACCATTAATTCTGCAAGTTTATTTTCATCCGTATTTGCAACGTCAACCGTTCCAATCCCTTTTCCTTTACGAATAATCGTACAACGATCGCAAACTTCCATAATTTCTTTCAACTTATGTGTAATAAGAACAATAGATTTTCCTTCTTGCACAAGCTTTTTCATAATTTGAATTAGCTCATGAATTTCTTGTGGTGTTAACACAGCTGTCGGTTCATCAAATATTAAAATTTCTGCACCACGGTAAAGAGTTTTCAAAATCTCAACACGCTGTTGCATACCAACTGAAATATCCTGTATTTTCGCATATGGATCTACAGCTAAGCCGTATTGTTCAGACAGTTTTTGAATTTCTTTAGCAGCTTCCTCAACAGCAATTTTACCTTTTTTCTTCGGTTCATTTCCGAGAATAATATTCTCAGTAACTGTAAAATTATGAACAAGCATAAAGTGCTGATGAACCATTCCAATACCAAGGTCATTTGCCACATTCGGATTGGTAATGTTTACAGACTTTCCTTTAATTTTAATTTCACCTTGTTCTGGTTGGTACAAACCAAATAGTACATTCATCAATGTGGATTTCCCTGCACCATTTTCTCCAAGTAAAGCATGTATCTCACCCTGCTTTACTTGCAGCGTAATATCATCATTCGCTACAATGCCTGGGAATACTTTCGTAATATTATTCATTTCAATTACGTATTCCATTGTGTTCCTCCTTTTAACAGGGAATATTCCCCTATTACACTATTAACTTATTAAGCAATTCGGAAGTTTTATACATACAAAGGTTAGTTCTATGAACTAACCTTTGCTATTTCTCTATTTATTTTTTTAGAGAAGCTTCATATTCTTTATACTCTTTATCTGTAGCTGGTACTTTAATTTCACCGTCTGTAATTTTCTTTTCAAATTCTTCTACTTTTGTTAAAATTTCAGGGTTAACTTTTTTCACGTTATCAGTTGTTTTTGAAATACCAATACCGTCATCTTTTAAGCCAAACGCTTCAATTTTTCCACCTTTTAACTTTCCGTCTTTTGCTTCTTTAGCTACTTTTTCTACAGCTACATCAACGCGTTTTATCATTGAAGTTAATGTTACATTTTCAGGCATACCTTCTTGATGTTGGTCACGGTCAACACCGATTACCCAAACATTTTCACCTTTTTTCTTACGATTTTTCGCTTCAGTGAACACACCGTTACCTGTACCACCAGCAGCATGATAAATTACATCTACACCTTGACCGTACATTGCTGAAGCAAGAACTGTACCTTTTTCAGGTTTATCAAATGCTTCTGCATATTCAGATACGATTTCAATGTTTGGATTTACTGCCTTTGCACCAGCCTTAAATCCATTTTCAAATTTACTAATTAAATCACTCTTCATTCCACCAACAAATCCTACTTTATTCGATTTTGTTGACATAGCCGCTACCGCACCTACAAGGAATGAACCTTCATGATCTTTAAATGTAATGCTTGTTACGTTCGGTGCATCTACAACAGTATCCACAATTGCAAATTGTTGTTTTGGAGCTTCTTTTGCTACTTCTTTAATTGCACCTTCTAATTTATAACCGATTCCGAAAGATAAATCATACTTATCTTTTGAAAATTTCTTTAAGTTTGGAATATAATCTGCTTCTTTTTCAGACTGTAGGTAACGATAATTTGTCTTTTCCTTTAATCCATTATCTTTACCAAACTTTTTCAAACCTTCCCAAGAAGATTGGTTGAATGATTTATCATCAACGCCCCCAACATCTGTTACCATACCAACTTTAAATTCTTTATCTTCTTTCTTGTCACTACTCGCCTTATCCGAGTTACCACATGCACCTAAAATCGCGCTCGCTGCTAATGTTAATGATAATAAAAGACCTGTTTTTTTCTTCATACTAGAAACCCCTCCTGAAATTATATATATATCTTTATTCTTACGCTGCTGTCCCTAACTTCTTGTTGTCACCTCCCTAAAATGGAACTTACCTACATACGTTTTCTTAATACGTGGAAGCTAAATTTGTCAGCTCTAAAGTAATTGATAGAATATAAGATTGGCTCATCATTTTGATCATAGTGCATTTGTTTTAAAACTAGCAGTGCCGTTTCAGGTTCACATTCTAAAATCGGTGAGATTTTCGGATGATAGCCAATTGGCTCAATGTGAGCAACTGCGTATGTGATACGTTTGTGCGTATTGTTATGTATCACTGTAAGCAATGATTCTTCGTTGTATCCCGATAAATCTGGCAAGATTTCTTTTGCAAGTTTATCAATACAATATACAACAGGTTCCCCATCTGCTGTACGCACACGCTCAATCATTACGGCATTAAAACCGTCTTCACTATTAAACTTCTCTTTTTCTTCTTCTGTTAAACTTGTTGTAGATGATGATAAAAAGATAGTTCCTGGTGTTTTCCCCACACTAGAAATCATATCTGTAATACTAGAAAGTTGTTCAATCCCAGAAGAAAATAACGGCTTTGCATTTACAAATGTTCCTACACCATGTCTACGAATGACAACATTTTCTTCTTCTAAAATACGCAGCGCTTCCCTTAAAGTCGCCCTACTTACACCAAGTTCTTTCGCTAAATCAAACTCTGATGGTAACTTCTGTCTTTCTTTGTAAGCTCCATCTTTAATTTTTTCTTTGATGTGATCAATCACCCGTAAATATAGGTGACGACTATCGGATTTTACTGACATAAGACTCCCCCGCATTTCAATTATTCGACCTCTGATGTAAGACTTCTTTTCTCTTTTTTCAACTTACAACATAATAAAATTGCTAAATACTAAAAATAAGCTTAATTGTCGAATAAATATTAATAATTTTTTAAGATGAAATTTTCACTCTTTACTGCATAAAAAAAACTTTGCACCATAAACATTCCTCATTTCGAGAAAAAGTTCGGCACAAAGATCTCTTACATCCTTTGTTACACACTTTTCCCCTCATAGTCCAGCAATTCATGGTTGCCGGGTAGAAACTTATGGACCTTATCTCCAAGATTATATGAGGCAGTGATTCTTTTCGAAGTAATCTTACCACTTGCTCCCATACGTGTCAACAAAATTCAACATTTTTCTACATTAAATATCGAACATTCATTAAAAACATAATCAAAGTATTCGTATTCTAAAGAATCGTTTTAGATGTAAGCCCTTTCTTTACCACTGGATATAGTATATAACAAAACTAGCATATAAAAAAGCCTAATTGTAAAAACAATTAGGCTTTTTTTATGAACTTTTTTCTTGTACATCATTAATGAGCACTTCTCGTGGTTTACTACCTTCATACGGACCTACTACACCATTCATTTCCATTGCATCAATTAAACGGGCAGCTCGCGTATAACCTACTCTAAATCTACGTTGCAACATAGAAACAGATGCTGTTTGCATTTCTACTACAAGCTGAACTGCTTCATCATATAATTCATCTTCTACTTCCTGCTTCGTATCAGGAACATCTTGTGGAATCATATCTTCTTGATATTGCGCTTTTTGCTGACCAATAACATATTCTACAACTCTCTCAACTTCATCATCGGATAAAAATGCACCTTGTACACGTACAGGCTTCGATGCACCAATTGGTATAAACAGCATATCTCCACGACCTAGCAGTTTCTCTGCACCACCACCGTCAAGAATTGTACGAGAGTCCGTTTGAGAAGATACCGCGAATGCAATACGTGATGGAATATTCGCTTTAATAACTCCCGTAATAACATCAACCGATGGACGCTGCGTCGCAATAATTAAATGAATACCAGCCGCACGAGCCATTTGTGCTAAACGCATAATCGCATCCTCTACATCTGATGAAGCAACCATCATTAAATCGGCTAACTCGTCCACTATTACTACAATATAAGGTAATTCCGGTTGTTTCGCTTCTGATTGACTATTATGTTCTTTAATATGATCATTATATCCTTCAATGTTACGCGTGCCACTATGAGCAAATAACTCATAACGTCGTTCCATTTCACTCACGACTTTTTTCAAAGCTTGTGATGCTTTTTTCGGATCAGTTACAACTGGTGTTAATAAATGCGGAACACCGTTATATACATTTAACTCTACCATTTTCGGATCAATCATCATTAATTTTACTTCATGTGGTTTTGCACGCATTAAAATACTAACAATAATACCATTAATACATACACTTTTCCCGCTACCTGTCGCACCAGCTACTAGTAAATGGGGCATTTTATTTAAACGGGCTAATACAGCTTCACCTGTAATATCTCGTCCAAGACCAATTAACAACTTCTCTTCCGGATGATTATTAGCCTTAGAATCAAGAACTTCTCTAAGCGTTACCATAGATACTTCTGAGTTCGGAACTTCAATCCCTACAGCTGATTTCCCGGGAATAGGTGCTTCAATACGAATGTCTTTCGCAGCTAAAGCAAGTGCTAAATCATCACTTAAACTAACGATTTTGCTTACCTTTACTCCCATATCAGGATACACTTCATATTTTGTAACTGCAGGACCTCTATGTACTTTTGTTACTTTCGCTTTCACTCCAAAACTTTGGAATGTACGTTCTAATTTACGAGCATTCTCATAAATTTCTGCATTTTCATTTGTAACTTGCTTATTCTTAGGAAATTTCAATATATCAAGTGCAGGAAGCTTGTAATCTTTATTTTCTACATTTGAAAATTGCATTGGCGGGGCACTTGTTTCCGCCTCTAAAGATTCTACAATCTTTTCTCCACGCTTTTTCTTAGATTCTTCAACAGGCGGAGCCTCTTCAATAGACGGTGAAGTTATTAACTCTGCTTCCTGTTCTTCGCTAATTCGTTTATTCTCTTCTTCATTTACAGGATAATTCTCAGTGAAATTCGAAATAATTGGAGGATCAATTGAGATTTCTTCCATCGGCTCAATAATCTCTTCTTGTTCTGCAGCACGTTTGCTCCTTGTGCTTCTCGTTGTTTTTTTCTTTTCTGTTTGTTCAGCCGTCCTTTTGGATCTCCAATCTTTATAATCCCCTTGCATTACTTCAAATTGACTTCTAAGGATTCTTCCTACAGGGGCAAGTACTTCTCCAATATGCTTATTTGTTATACAAAGTATGCCGAGAATCACTAAAATAATACCAATGATATAAGCTCCTACTTCGTCAAATAAAAAGTAACACGTCGCGAACATAAGCGCACCAAACATACCACCGCCTAAATGAACGCTATCCGGCCCCTTTTTCATTTCAAGAAAGAAGTTATCTTTCGTACTTACAATAACAGAAGTATTTTGCACCGCTCCATCTTTCGTAAGAAGGTTAAATAATGTAATATGACTAAACATTAATATCGCCAATACTATTAAATAAAAACCAATTAACCGTTTATTTAAAAGGTTCGGCCATCCACGTTTGATAACAAACGAAACCGATAAAGCTATTACACCTAACACACCAATTATGTACCACTCACCAAAGAAGAAGCGAAAAAATAACACAAACGATTTCCCTACAACACCTAGCTGTAAAATCGTAATGATTGAAAGTGCAAAAAGAGTTAAACCGACGATTTCATAATACAAAGTTGGCTTTATCGTGCGTCTTGCTTTTGCCTTCGTCCCTCTTTGCTTTTGTTTTGCCATTTCTTCACCTCGTGTTCTACATGTAAGTAGGGCTTCCTAAAAAAGCTCTACTTATATGTCTGTTTTCTCTATTTTTTCAGGTCTTACATCTTCTATTTTTACACTTCTTGTAAATTGTTAAATAAACAGAAGAAAGCAGCCCTCTCATGGCTGCTCAACCGTCTTGTTTTTTATATTATACCATAGCTTCTAAACAAAATCCTTCTTTTTACTAAAAGGTTATTTTCTGACCGGGCTCAAACTCTAAGTAGTGTAGCGGATCCGTACTTAACACACGTACAATAGAATAAAAGCCATGTTCTTCTTCAGCAACCATTAATTCAACACCGTTTATATTTACAACTTTTTGGCTTTCACATTGCGAATAATCAGCTGGATATACAAGTTGCTCTGGCATAATTGTGTATAAAATCATTGTAACATTGCCCCTTCTGCACTATTATCCATGCGAGCATCTATTAATTCATTCAGCTTTCGAATCGCATTCCCAATACCACCGACATCATCTATAAGACCATATTTCACTGCATCGCCACCAATAACATTCGTCCCAATATCTCGCGTCAAATTCCCTTTCGCAAACATAAGTTCTTTAAAACGATCTTCGGTTACTTTCGAATGCTTCGTCACAAATCGAATGACTCTTTCTTGCATTTTATCTAAATACTCAAATGTTTGCGGCACACCTATAACAAGACCTGTTAGACGAATGGGATGAATTGTCATCGTCGCAGTTTCCGCAATAAATGAATAATCCGTAGAGACGGCGATTGGTACACCGATAGAATGCCCTCCGCCCAGAACAAGTGATACCGTTGGCTTTGAAAGCGAAGCTACCATCTCAGAAATTGCTAACCCTGCTTCAACGTCACCTCCGACCGTGTTTAATATTAAAAGCAAACCTTCAATTTTCGGATTTTGTTCTATCGCAACAATTTGCGGAATAATATGCTCATATTTTGTTGTTTTATTTTGCGGCGGCAACTGAACATGACCTTCCACCTGTCCAATGATTGTTAAACAATGAATACTCGATTCATTCATTTGTGGTACATTCGTTTGCCCTAGCTGTTGAATTTTTTCCACTATCGAGGCTTCTTTCCCAGTTTCTTTCGGCTCAGCCTCTTTCCCTTCATTTGTATAACGATCACGTTCTGTCATATCGCATCCCCTTTCACTCGTATATAACTATTATTTCTTAAGTTATAAATTTCATTCGATAGAGTTTAAAAAGAAAAAAAGATCACCCGTAAAGGTGATCTTTTTTATACTTCCATAATAATCGGTAAAATCATAGGTTTTCTCTTTGTCTCTTCGTACAAGAACTGCCCTAATAATTCACGAATATTTTGTTTTAACATAGACCATTCAATTGAATACTCTTTAATCGATTGCTCAACAATCATACGTACAATCTCTGTAGAGCGGTCAATTAACGCTTCTGATTCACGAACATACACAAAACCACGTGAAATGATTTCTGGACCAGAGATAATTTTCTTTTCATCTTTACCAAGTGTTACAACAACTACTAATATTCCATCTTGAGATAACATTTTTCTATCTCGAAGAACGATATTACCAACGTCACCTACACCTAATCCATCAATTAACACATTACCAGCTTGTACTTTGCCAACTAAGTTTGCTTCATCGTCACCAAAAGCAATTACATCTCCTTTTTCTACGATAAAGATATTCTCTCTTGCAATACCTACATCTTCAGCTAAATATGCATGTGCTTTTTGCATACGGAACTCACCATGTACGGGTACAAAATACTTAGGTTTCATTAAATTTAACATTAATTTTAATTCTTCTTGGCTACCGTGACCTGAAACGTGAACTTTTCTTTCACCGTAATAAATAACATCAGCTCCAGCTCTAAATAACAAGTCAATAATTTTCGATACAGATATTTCATTACCCGGAATTGGAGAAGCCGCAATAATAACCGTATCGCCTTTACGAATTGAAATTTGTTTATGAGCTTGCTTCGCCATTCTAGAAAGGGCTGCCATCGGTTCACCTTGGCTACCTGTCGTTAAAATAGCTACCTTTTTCTCTGGGAAATTGTCTACTTCTTGTAGTGAAATAACCATACCTTCTGGAACATCTAAATAACCAAGACGTCTTGCGATATCTACCACTTTCACCATGCTACGACCTACAACCGCTACTTTTCGTCCTGTTTCAGCAGCTGCATCAAATACTTGTTGAATGCGATGTACATTCGATGCAAATGAAGCAACAATAATACGTCCTTCTGCGCCGTAGAACACTTTAGAAATTTCTACACCAACTTCTTTTTCAGAACCTGTATAGCCTGGACGCTCAGCATTTGTACTATCAGATAATAAGCACAGTACGCCTTCATTTCCGATTTGTGCCATTTTCCCAAGGTCTGCTCCACTATTTCCAATTGGAGTTTGATCGAATTTAAAGTCTCCCGTGTATACGATAGCACCTTTTGATGTATGGAAACAAACACCAACAGAATCTGGAATACTATGTGTCGTTCCAAAGAATGACACCGTTGTAGTATTAAACTCTACTGTTGAATTTGAATCGATCGTTTTTAAGTCTACACGGCCTAACATACCCGCTTCGCCAAGTTTTTCTTGTATAAGTCCTACCGTTAATTTCGTTGCATACACTGGAATAGATAATTTACGAAGTACGTAAACAATACCTCCAATATGATCTTCATGTCCGTGAGTAATAAATAAACCTTTTACTCGCTCTTGATTTTCCACTAAATATGTAATATCAGGAATAACGATATCAATTCCAAACATTTCATCTCCTGGGAACATTAATCCTGCATCTACAATAAAGATTTCAGAATCAATTTCAACACAGTACATGTTTTTCCCGATTTCACCTACTCCACCAAGAGCAAATACTTTAACAGACTCATTCTCTTTTCTCTTCATGTTGTTGCCTGGTTTAAAAATCTTTCAAACACTGATTTCACTAAAATTGCAGAGACACCAGGGGAAACTCTACAACCACCATATATTCACCGTCCAAGACGAATGTCCTTACCGTTATGCGATATCATGTCCTTATTTATTTTTTAAACCAGGTTTCACCTCTCTTTCATTATATAAATCAAATATCTTATTCGATATGATATGAAAATGTAATCAAATTATAATTTTTACCAATTTTGCTAAGCATACCCGTACTAAGCTACTTAGCCATATTATACCTGATACAAGAAATAGAACACAAGTTAAATCGTGCGAAAGAGAAAGTAAAAGAACGGAATTACAACAAAAGTATCTAACGTGTTTCCTTTATATTTGCTTCGATTTTGTACTCCATAATTTTTTGAAGAAATAGCCATAAATACACTAAATTTATTTCATAATATGGATTTTCAAGACTTATTCTTCTAGAATCGAACAAAAAAACTTATAAAATAAAGCTTCTTTATGAATCACATCACATTTGAGGCAATTCCTCTGAAAAACAGAATCGATAGTTTATTACTTTTATACAAATGTTTATTCTATAATAACTATGTTTTTTTGATTCATTTAAAGGGGGTACAATTATTTTCTTGTATATGTTGCAATACATAATGAAAAAGCGATCAAACAAATGGAGTAATATGGTAGGTAAAAAAGAGCGGCAAAGATTTTCATACCATAAAAAAATGACCTAGTTTTATACTAGGTCATTTTTTATTAACGAGGGATAGATTGCATAACAGATTGTAACGCTACTCTTTCTTCTTCTGTTAATGGAAGAAGTGGTAAACGTACGGAGCCTACATCTAATCCAACCATTTGTAACGCTGTTTTTACTGGCGTTGGGCTTGGCGCCATAAATAATGAATCCGTTACTCTTACAAGTAATTGATGTAATTTTTGCGCCTTTTTAAATTCTCCTGCTTGGAATGCTGCAATCATTTCTTGCATTTCATTTCCAATCACATGAGATGCTACAGAAACGATACCTTTCGCTCCAACTGACATAGCTGGTAACGTTAAACCATCATCACCGCTGTATACTGCAAAGTCGTCCGCTGTTTTTTCAATGATTTCTGTCATTGTTAGCACATCGCCGCCTGCATCTTTAATCGCAACAATGTTTTCTATTTCTGATAAACGAACAACTGTATCAACGGAGATTTGTACAATAGATCGTCCTGGAACGTTATATAGCATAACCGGAAGCGGCGTGCTTTCAGCAATTGCTTTAAAGTGCTGATACATTCCTTCTTGACTCGGTTTGTTATAATACGGTGCTACTAGCATTACTGCATCAACACCAACCTCTGTTGCCTTTTTAGTTAAGTCAATAGAAGCATGCGTATTATTACTACCTGTTCCAGCGATTACGGGCACCCTTTTATCGACAACAGATACGACATGGCGATATAACGCTACTTTTTCTTCTGAAGTTAATGTAGGAGATTCTCCTGTCGTTCCTCCTACCACGATTGCTGTTGTACCGTTATCTATTAAATAATTTACCAATTTCGTTGTCTTCGTAAAATCGATATTTCCGTTTTTATCAAACGGAGTTACCATCGCGGTTGCAATTGTCCCAAAATCTATCATGGTCTCACTCCTTATTGTTCCAGTTGCTTTTCTTTTGAAAGCTCAAACGCACTATGTAATGCATTTACAGCCTCCACTAAATCAGTTTCTTTTACAAGAACCCAAATTGTTGTATGGCTATCTGCCGATTGCAGAATTTGAATACCTTTTTCCGCTAAAGCTGTAACGATTTTTGCAGTAACCCCTGGGTATCCTGCCATTCCAGCTCCTACAATAGATACTTTTGCACAATGCTCTGTCACAATTGGCTCATATCCAAGGTTTTTTAATAATTCAACTGCACGACTTGATACACTATCACTCACCGTATAAGCTACCCCAGTAGGTGAAATGTTAATTAAATCGACACTGATTCCTTCATTCGCCATTTCTTTAAACACATGCTGTTGTAAATCATATGCTGTTTCTTTTGCCAGCACTTTAATTTGCGTCACATTTGATACATGAGCGATACCTGTAACAGGACGTTCTTCTACATCACGGCCTTTTGTCGCACCGTCCGATGCTGAAATAAGCGTACCTTCACTATCAGAATACGTAGAACGTACACGAAGTGGTACTTTGGCATGCATCGCAATTTCAACTGCACGTGGATGCACGACTTTTGCACCTTGATATGCCATGTTACAAATTTCATTGTATGTTACCGTTTGAAGATGACGTGCATCTTTTACAATGCGAGGATCCGCAGTCATAACACCTTCTACATCTGTAAAGATATCAATAAATTCAGCATGAAGCGCAACACCTAATGCAGAAGCTGAAGTATCGCTACCTCCGCGTCCAAGTGTTGTCGTATCACCTTTTTTCGTTTGTCCTTGGAATCCTGTAACTACGATTACATCTACATTTCCTAATTCTTCATGTACACGATCGCAATTCATTTCAATAATCTTAGCATTCGTAAAATCCTCATTTGTTACAAAACCAGCTTGTGCACCATTTAATGCCGCTGCTTTTATACCGTTCTCATTTAACATGTTAGAGAAGACGATTGCTGAGATTAATTCTCCGCATGATAATAATAAATCTTGCTCACGATTAGAAATGCGAGATTCCTCTTGATTTACAAGACTTAACAAAGTATCAGTTGCATATGGTTCACCTTTACGGCCCATAGCAGATACGACAGTAACTACTTTATAACCCGCATCTAGCGATTTTTTTATATGATGAAGCGCATGCTTACGTCCATTTTCATCACGTACGGATGTGCCACCAAATTTTTGAACAATAATTTTCATATTTTGCACCTTCTCTTAGCCGTTTACACTAATTGTAATTTTACTAAGCGCTCTGCAATTTGAACAGAATTCCATGCAGCGCCTTTTAATAAGTTATCAGATACGACCCAAAGATGGAATCCTTTATCGTTATTTAAATCTTTACGGATTCTTCCAACGAATACTTCGTTTTTACCTACTGCAGTAGCTGGCATTGGATATAACTGCTCTTCTGGATTATCTTGCAGAACGATACCTTCCGCATTTGCAAGTAAGCTCTTGAATTCTTCTACTGTTACACCTTCTTTTTCTACTTCGATGTAAACAGACTCAGAGTGACCTGATACAACTGGTAAACGTACACATGTTGCCGCTACTTCTAATTCAGGCATATGCATAATTTTTTTCGTTTCATTAATCATTTTCATTTCTTCAAACGTAAATCCATTATCTTGGAATTTATCAATCTGTGGAATCGCGTTGAAAGCAATTTGGAAATGTTTCTTATCACCTGATACAGGTAAAACATTCGCCTTCACTTCTTCACCATTTAAGATTGCTTGTGATTGTTCATGAAGTTCTTCAATCGCTGCCGCACCAGCACCTGATACAGCTTGATATGTGGAAACGATTACTCGTTTTAAACCATATTGCTGACGAACTGGCTCAAGAGCTACTACCATTTGAATTGTAGAACAGTTTGGATTTGCAATAATACCATTATGTTCTTTTAAGTCGTTTTCATTTACTTCAGGTACAACAAGTGGCACGTTTTCTGTCATACGGAATGCACTTGTATTATCAACAACAATCGCACCGCGCTTTGCTGCTTCTGGCGCTAATTGTTTTGATACAGATCCACCAGCACTAAATAGTGCGATATCTACTCCTTCAAAACTTTCAGGAGTTGCCTCTTGAACTGTAAATTCTTCGCCTTTAAATACAAGTTTCTTACCTGCAGATCGTTTAGATGAAAGTAACGTTAACTTCCCGATTGGAAATTCTCGTTTCTCTAAAGTATTTAACATTTGTTCACCAACTGCGCCGGTTGCTCCAACTACAGCGACATGAAAAGTTTTTTGCTTTTCCATCACTATGCCCCTTTCTAGATACCAATCCTTCTATAACTTAGAATCAGAAGGAGTATAGAATACCCCTTCTAATCTTAATAACGTTAATTTTATCATATTCTACAGTAAGAATGATGGTTTCATCAAAAATTGTCCGTTTTTTTTCGTTTTTTAATTCATATATCTGAATTTTTCTACGACAACCGGTTGCAATTGCTTCCCTTGTAGCGCTTCTAATACTGTATCTTCAAGCAGCTCCATGCGAGCTACCATTGAGTTCGGTTTTTTCTCTGGTGCATCTTGGCCGAATGGGACGAAATAGATGTTTTTTGTTGCCATTAGGCGCATGAGATTTACCCCATTAAGCCCTAAAGCATCATTCGTCGAAACAGCCAACACGACAGGCTTTCCATTTCTTAACGTCGCTTTTGCTGCCATTAATACTGGAGAGTCTGTCATTGCATTTGCAAATTTACTCATAGAATTTCCTGTTAGTGGCGCAATCACCATACAATCTAGTGGAATTTTAGGTCCTAGTGGTTCTGCACCAACGATGGAATTAATCGCTTTAAAGCCTGTTACTTCTTCAATCTTTTTAATCCACTCTGCTCCTTCGCCAAATCTCGTATTTGTTGATTGAACAGTGTAAGAAACAACGGGGCGTACTTCTGCTCCCTCAGCAATTAATTTTTCTAAATGAGGCATTACTTCTTCGTACGTACAATGTGAACCAGTAAAACCAAATCCTATTCTTTTCCCTTTTAAATTCATTCCCCATTCTCCTTTCTTGCTATTACGTCTTCTGCTAGTAACTGAGAAAGAACGTTCGCTAAAATTTGTCCTGCTGTTTTTGGAGCAACAATACCTGGTAATCCAGGTGCTAACAGCGCTTTGACTCCTCTTTTTTCCGCATATCTAAAGTCGGTACCGCCTGGTTTAGAAGCTAAATCAATTACTAACGTATGAGCCGGCATTTTCGAAATAACATTCGCTGTCACGACGAGATGCGGAATTGTATTAATGACAATATCGATATTTCCTACTTCTTTCTCAATATTTTGCATATGAAAAGGAGAAAACATCATTTCTGTAATACGTGCAATATGTTCCGATCGTCTTGCTCCAACTTTGACATGGGCTCCTAATGATTGAAATGCTCTGGCAACACTCATCCCTGTTCTACCAAATCCTAAAACCATTACATTGGAACCATGAATTGTATAGTCGGTATGTTGAATTACCATCATTAATGTACCTTCTACAGTTGGTATAGAATTGTAGATTGCCACATCATCACGATCAAATAATTTAACAAGTTTGCGGTTTGTAGTAGATACGAGATTTTCCAAGTAAGGCGTACCAATACCTGAATATATAGTAAAGTGTTCTGGTGTATTTTCAATTTGTTCTTTCGTTATAGAAACTTTTTCGTTTGAAAAAATAGTATCTACTTCTCCCTTGGCATTTGTACCTGCAACTGGCAAAATAATTGCATCTACAGAAGTGAAATCTAAATTTTGTATACTTTCTTTTGCTGCCCCTGTGAAGCCATGATCTAACTGATCAAACCCTATCAATGAAAGTTTCGCATCCAATTCAACTAGCTTGCGAATTACTTCTAGCTGTCTTGCATCTCCTCCTATGACAGCAATATGCATCTCAGTCAACATTCCCTAATTCACCTTCTTTTTCTGTCATTTATAAGAAAAGTGCCTACTTTTTCTTTTTCCTCCACATCATATGTAATGTACGAGTTTTAGGTGATTGAAAAACAAAAGCACGTATGATTTATCCCGCTATTTGTATGCAGTTAGACCTCCATCTCAACATTCGACATATGAGAGGACATTATACGGGAAATTGATTTCCGGTAAACGCTCGATTCATGTGAGCTTTTACTCAGAAGAGAATGAACAAAAAAAGATGACCAAAATGGCCACCTTTCACTTCGAATTTGAATGATCCGTAATATCACAAAGGATCATATCGTGCCCTACTTTCTTAATTTGGCTCCACGTGACTCTTACTTCTTGTGGTTCCTTTTTAAAACCTCCCCATTTCCCAGCCGGTATGATAAGAGCCTGTATTTGGCCATCCTTCTCATCAATCTCTAAATCCACATAACCTAAAACTCCCATTTTTTCTGCTCTTTCTAAATTTACAATCTCTTTGCCACTTAATTCACTTAATCGCACACACTCTCCCCCTACCGAATTATGAATTTAAGTTATCCATAATTAGTACCTATTCTGTATATCAAAAAAAATAACCGTATCTCTTTTAAAAGAGATACGGTTATTTTTACATACTTCATATAAAGCAATTATAGTTTTATTCCTTTTGGAAGTTTTCCATCTGGACTAATTAATGCTGCAGAGAATTCATCTGTAAACATATTACGAATTAACTCATCAACATTTTCTTTTGTTACTGTGTTTACACTTTCAATAATCTCATCAAGTGAACGATGCTTACGAAGTAGCAATTCATTTTTACCATTACGGCTCATACGGCTATTCGTACTTTCTAAACTTAACATTAAGTTTCCTTTTAATTGCTCTTTACTATTAATAAGCTCTTTTTCTGTAATACCTGTATTTTTCAATGTTTCTAATGTTTCTTGCATTGTTTCATACAGTGTATCTAATTGTTGGCTACCTGTTCCACCATACAGCGTTAACATACCTGTATCTTCATAAGAAGAATGGTAAGAAAATACTGAATAGGCTAACCCGCGTTGCTCACGTACTTCTTGGAATAAACGGCTACTCATACTACCGCCTAAAACGTTATTTAATACAATTAAGTTATAAATATCTTCGTGTCCCATTTGTAAGCCTTTATATCCTAAACATAAATGAGCTTGTTCTGTTTCCTTTTTACGTGCTACCTTATTAAAATGGAAAATTGGGCTATGTACTTGTTCACGGTTTGTTGTTCCTTCATAACTACCGAAATATTGCTCTACCGTTTGCAAGAAGGCTTCATCAATATTTCCTGCAACTGAAACAACGACATTTTCAGGTGTGTAATGATCCTTGATATATTGGCGTAGCGTATCACCTGTAAACGTATCAAGCGTTTCTTCTGTTCCTAAAATAGGATATCCAAGTGGATGCGTTTCATATGTTGCTTTCGTTAACATATCATGCACAATATCATCTGGAGCATCTTCGTACATTTTAATTTCTTCACATACGACATTCTTCTCTTTTTTCAGTTCTTCCTCATCAAATGTTGAATTAAAGAACATATCTGCTAATACATCTAAAGCATATTTAGCATGCTCATCTAGCACTTTTGCATAGTAACAAGTGTATTCTTTTGAAGTAAAAGCATTCACTTGCCCACCAATGCTATCAAATGATTCTGCAATTTCGCGTGCACTACGTGTTTCCGTTCCTTTAAAGAACATATGCTCTAAAAAGTGGGAAACCCCGTTATTTTTTTCATTTTCATTTCTTGATCCCGCATGAATCCAAATACCAATTGCAACCGATCTTACTGTTGGTATATTCTCCATAACGATTCTTACACCATTTTTACAAGTATATTTTTTAATCAAAAACTTTCCTCCTACTGCCAGTTTCTCTAATTAATTGCTATTATTTAATGATAACAAGTTTAAGGATGAATGTCATGCAAATGTATTTAATCCACACGTTTTTCATCCAGTAATTCTGTTATATTCCCTACTTTATATCCTTGTTCCTTCAATTTTGTAATCATTGTATCTAATGCTTCTGTTGTAGATGAAGTTGGATGCATTAATACGATAGCACCTGGATGTATTTTTGTCATCACTCTCTGCAATAGTACCTCTGGTTCAGGTCGCTTCCAATCAATTGTATCTACAGTCCACATAATCGTTCCCATTTGGAAATCATCTGCAATTTTCACGACTTCACCCCGAAAACTTCCACTCGGCGGAGCAAACCATCTTACCTTTTGATTCGTAGCTGCTTCGATCATTCGATTTGTTTTTTGTAACTGATCTCGGATTTCATCAGAAGATAGCGTTTTCATATTAGGGTGTGTGTAAGAATGATTTCCGACTTCTTGATTTGCATCAACAATCATTTTTGCAAATCGCAAATTTTCCTTCACCCAACGTCCTTCTAAAAAGAAAGTCGCTTTCACATCATGTTTTTTCAATATTTCTAATATACGAGGCAAATACTCGTTTCCCCACGCCACATTTATTGTTAATCCCACCATCTTTTTATTTGGATGTCCCCTATAAATTGGAGCTGGTGATAAATCTTCTAAGTGGACACTCGGTGATAATTCCTTGAATTCCAGATATTTTTGATCAAATTTCTTTAGTTTCCTCATATTATTATAAGATGCTTCAATATCAACTTGTCTTCCATTATATCCTGGTGTTAATTTCCATATCTTATCAATCATCGCGTTTTGAGGTGCAATCTCATATTGTTTTGCATGTTTTTGAATATCTTCATATAAGTTATCCTGTGCAAAAACGGAATAAGAGCCTACACTGACATATAAAAAGAATATACATATGTATGCCAATATACGAGCTTTCATATAAACCCTCCCATTAACTATATAAAAACCTTTTTTCTTCTTATCTTTGTTAATTTGAGCGTTATAATGAAAACTATACCTATACTGACATAAAAATATATGTAAATCATATTTTTTACATAACAAAAAAAGCCAGTTTAACTGGCTTTTACTTATTGCTGCTCTTGTTTGTTTTCTTCTTTAGCAGCTTCTTTTTCTTGCTCTTCTTTTAGCAATACTTTTCTAGATAGATTCACACGACCTTGCTTGTCAATCTCGATAACTTTAACTGTAATTACATCACCGATCTTCACAACGTCTTCTACTTTACCTACACGCTCAAGTGCAAGTTCTGAAATGTGAACTAATCCATCTTTACCGCTGAATAATTCAACGAAAGCACCGAATTTCTCAACACGTTTCACTTTTCCTTCGTAGATTTCACCTACTTGTACTTCGCGAACGATATCTTCGATAATTTTCTTAGCTTTGTCATTCATTTCTTGATTTATTGAAGAAATGAATACTGTACCATCTTGCTCGATGTCAATTTTAACGCCAGTTTCTTCAATAATTTTATTGATTTGTTTACCGCTCGGCCCAATAACGTCACGGATTTTATCTGGGTTAATTGTCATTGTAATAATCTTTGGAGCGTAAGCTGATAATTCAGTACGTGGCTCTGCAATAACAGATAACATATGATTTAGAATGTGCACACGACCAACTTTCGCTTGTTGTAATGCCTCTTCTAAAATTTCACGAGATAGACCATCGATTTTAATGTCCATTTGCAGTGCAGTTACACCTTTTGCTGTACCTGCTACTTTAAAGTCCATATCACCTAAATGATCTTCCATACCTTGAATATCAGATAAAATTGTGTAATGCTCACCAGTTTTAACTAGACCCATTGCAATACCTGCAACTGGAGCTTTAAGTGGAACACCAGCATCCATCATTGCTAAAGTACTACCACAAATACTTGCTTGTGAAGTAGAACCATTTGATTCTAAAACTTCAGATACAAGACGTACTGTATATGGGAAATCTTTTTCAGATGGAATTACAGGCTCAAGAGCACGTTCTCCTAGTGCACCGTGACCAATTTCACGACGACCTGGTCCACGCATCGGTCTTGTTTCACCAACACTAAATGATGGGAAATTGTAATGGTGCATAAAGCGTTTTGATTCTTCTACACCAAGACCATCTAAAATTTGTACATCGCCTAATGCACCTAATGTACAAATACTTAATGCTTGTGTTTGTCCACGTGTGAATAAACCAGAACCGTGTGTACGAGATAAAATACCAACCTCTGATGCTAATGGACGGATTTCGTCACCTTTACGGCCATCTGGGCGGATTTTTTCAACTGTAATAAGACGACGTACTTCTTCTTTTACAATTTTATATAAAATCTCACTTACTTGTCCTAATGTATCAGCGTCAGCTTCCTGCGCTTCGTAATGCTCAATTACACGCTTTTTCACTTCGTTAATTGCATCTTCACGTGCATGTTTCTCATGTACTTGAATTGCAGAATGCATATCCTTCTCAGACATTTCACGTACAGCTTGATTAAGATCAGCGTCAACTTCATAAAGTTTCACTTCTGTTTTCTCTTTACCTACAGCTTGTACAATCTCTTCTTGGAATGCAATTAGACGTTTAATTTCGTCATGTCCAAACATAATTGCTTCTAACATTGTTTCTTCAGGCACTTGATCTGCTCCTGCTTCAACCATGTTAATTGCATCTTTCGTACCAGCCACAACAAGATGAATATCACTTTGCTCTTGCTGTTCTACTGTTGGATTAATAACGAATTCGCCGTTAATACGACCAACTGTTGCACCCGCGATTGGGCCTTCAAATGGAATATCTGAAATCGATAACGCTAATGAAGAACCAAGCATAGCTGCCATTTCAGAAGAACAATCTTGATCAACACTCATTACAATGCTGACAACTTGTACTTCGTTACGGAAACCATCTGCGAAAAGTGGACGAATTGGACGGTCGATTAAACGACTTGCCAAAATTGCTTTTTCACTCGGACGACCTTCACGTTTAATGAAACCGCCAGGAATTTTTCCGACTGCATATAAACGTTCTTCATAGTTTACTGTAAGTGGGAAGAAATCTACATTTTTTGGTTCTTTTGATGCAGTTGCTGTAGATAGAACCGCTGTATCGCCATATCTTACTAATACTGCTCCGTTCGCTTGCTTCGCAAGCTGACTTGTTTCAACTGTTAGCTGGCGACCAGCTAAATCTATCGAGAAGACTTGCTTTTCTTGACTCATTTAAGTACCCCTCTCAATTTAAAGTATTCAATTCTTCTATGTAAATGGATAGTATATCACAATATTCTACCTCTAGTATTACCGAAAATGAAGTAAGCTATAAAGGGTAGAAGATATATTTTTACCTAACAAAAAAGCGGGAATATTCCCGCTTCTTTGACTATCGACGTAAGCCAAGCTTTGTGATTAATTCACGGTAACGTGTGATATCGCTATTACGAAGGTAAGTTAGTAAGTTACGACGTTTACCAACCATCTTTAATAGACCACGACGTGAATGATGATCTTTCTTGTGAGTACGTAAGTGCTCGTTTAGAGTGTTAATTTGCTCCGTTAGGACAGCAATTTGAACCTCTGGAGAACCAGTATCAGTCTCATGAGTTCTAAATTGTGCAATGATTTCATTTTTACGCTCTTGTGTTAAAGCCATCCTATTTCACCTCCTATTAATTAAACCCCCAATTACCTAGCAAGCGTCGGTGAGTCGCAATGCCAAGCAATGGTTGTCATAAAGTACATAACATAGAATACTACTTTTCATTTGAAAAAGCAAGTATATTCTTTTCGTTCGCAAAATATTCTTGTGCTGTTTTCTTATCTTTTGCAATTTGTTCAACTAATTCATCGATGCCATTGAATTTCTTCTCTTCTCTTATACGCATATGCCACTCTACTGTAACATTTTGATCATATATGTCTTTGTTAAATTCAAATAAGTGCACTTCAATAGATAATTGACGCTCATCTTCTTTAAAAGTTGGTTTATATCCAATATTACATACACCATCGTACCATTCATCGTGAACTTTTAATCTCACTGCATAAACACCTACAGGTGGTAATAGATACTCATCACTTAAACCTACATTAGCTGTGGGAAAACCAATTTGGCGTCCACGCTTATCACCGTGTACAACCGTTCCCCCTACTGTATATGCTCTGCCTAAAATAGATGGAATTTGTTCCATTTCGCCATTTCGAATTAACTTTCGTAATGCTGTAGAACTTACTTTCTCTTCTTGAAATTCAACTTTTTCAATCACAGTCTGTGTAAACTCCCCTCTTGCATGAAATGGTAAAGTCTCCATCTTTCCTTTTCCTAAACGTCCATATGAATAATCAAACCCTGCTACTACATGCTTTACATTTAAACCAATAATATAATCATCTACAAATTGTTGTGGCAATAAGCCTGCAAACGATTCATCAAATTTAATAACATATAATATATCGATCCCTAAGTTCTCGACTATTTTTTCTTTATCACACATTGGTGTAATATACTCCGCATGCGCTTCCTTTTTTCCTAAAACAACAGATGGATGCGGATAAAATGTCATAACTGCACTTTTATATCCCCGTTCATCCGCTATTTGTTTCGCAGTTCGAATTACACATTGATGCCCTAAATGAATGCCATCAAAAAATCCTAATGCCATTACAGTAGGTGGTAATTCTAATTTATTTTGTTCATGTGGATGAGTTAAATGAATAAGTTTCACGCTTGAATTCACCTTTTTCTGTAATAATCCTTCCAATAATTCATTATAGCTTTAGTTCTTGATTATTCACAAGTACTTTCATCGGCTTTAGCATACCAGGGTGTTTTGGATGGTGCTCAAAAATTGCAAGGCAGCGATCATTTTTATCAAACACTGTTATAAATGGCGCTGTTATTTGCAATTCATTTTTTAAGAACATACCATTCTTTATTTTCTCTGCTTGCTTTTCATCTACAACCATTTTCGGGAACTTACTTAACGCTTCATCAATTGAAATGAAGATAGACTCTACTGTTCCATTTTGCACGTTTTCTTCAATTTCTTCAAATGATATGCAATCTTCTAATAAAAATTCACCAGAAGCTGTTCTTACAAGGTGAGACATATGTGATGGGAAACCAAGTTTTTCACCAATCATTACTGCTAACGTTCTTACATATGTTCCTTTACTACACGTTACACGGAAACGGAATGAAATATTTCCCCCCTCAAACACTTCACGTTCATCTAGTAATACAAATTCATGAATTGTAATTGTACGAACCGGACGTTCAACTTCTTGTCCTGCTCTTGCATATTCATATAATTTCTTCCCGTTAACTTTTACAGCTGAAAACATCGGAGGCATTTGTTCAATCGTACCTGTTAATGCAGCAAGAGCCCCTTCTACTTCCTTACGAGTAATAACACGATCTACATTTTTCGTTTCAACTACTTCACCAGAAGCATCTTCAGTTGTCGTTGAAAATCCAAGTGTTACTTCACCTTCATATGTTTTCGTCTCACTCGTTAAAAATTGTGCAATCTTCGTTGCTCGTCCCACACAAATAGGTAATACTCCTGTTACATCTGGGTCTAATGTTCCTGTATGACCAATTCGTTTCTCACGCAATATCTTTCTTAATTTAAATACACAATCATGTGATGTCATGCCTTTTGGCTTATGTAATAATACTACACCTTCCATATATGTTCACCTCATCATAATTCTTTCATAGTAATTATCCAAAATTTATTTTGCATTGAAAAAATGGATAGACAAATGTCTATCCATTATTCTTCACGTTTACCGTCTTTATTAATTTGATGTAAAAGTGTATCAATTCGATGACCATATCCGATAGACTCATCAAACTCAAAGGAAATTTCCGGTGTTTTACGAAGACGAATACGCTGGCCAATTTCTGAACGAATGAAGCCTTTTGCCTTCGCTAAACCTTTTAATGTACTTTCTTTCTGTTCCTCATCACCTAAAACAGAAATATATACTGTAGCAATTTGTAAATCCCCACTCACTTGTACATCTGTTACTGTAACAAATCCAACACGTGGATCTTTAATTTTACGACTGATGATGTCGCCTAATTCTTTTTTCATTTGCTCGCCTACACGGTTTGCACGTAATTTCATAACTCTTCACCTCATTCAATACCATTCCAATTGTGTTATTGTACGTTCAATTTCAGGAAATGAATCGATGTACTCGAGTACACGATTCATTTCTTTTTCACAAATAACACGATTAGAGGATACAGAAACAATTGCAATTTCTGTACGTTGCCATACATCTTGATGCCCTACTTCTGAAACAGCTACGTTATAACGCTGCTTCACACGAGTTAGCACCCGTTGCAAAATTGCTCGTTTCTCTTTTAAAGAATGCACATCGTAAATCATACACTCGAATGAGAGTGAAGCGATAATCATCGCTTCACTTCTTCCATAATGTACGCTTCAATGATGTCCCCTTCTTTAAGATCATTATATCTCTCAATTGTAATACCACACTCATAGTTTTGTGCAACTTCTTTTACGTCATCTTTGAAACGTTTTAACGTATCAAGTTGTCCTTCGAAAATTACTACGCCATCACGGATAATACGCACGCCACTATCACGTGTAATTTTACCGTCAATTACGTAACAACCTGCGATTGTTCCAACTTTTGTTACTTTGAATGTTTGGCGTACTTCCGCTTGACCGATTACTTTTTCTTCGAATTCTGGATCCAGCATACCTTGCATTGCTGATTCGATTTCTTCGATTACTTTATAGATAATACGGTGTAAACGAACATCAACATTCTCTAATTCAGCTGTACGCTTCGCATTCACATCAGGGCGTACGTTAAATCCAATTACAATTGCATTAGATGCAGAAGCTAAAATAACATCAGATTCTGTAATCGCACCTACGCCTGTATGGATAATTTTAACTTTAACACCTTCAACATCAATTTTACGAAGTGACGCTGCCATTGCTTCTACAGAACCTTGTACGTCTGCTTTCACAATTAAGTTAATTTCTTTTACATCGCCTTCTTGGATTTGTTGGAATAAATCTTCAAGGCTTAATTTAGATTTTTCACCACGCTGAGCAAGTAACGCTTCTTGTGCACGTGATTCACCGATTTGACGAGCTTTCTTCTCATCAGCGAATGCCATGAAACGATCTCCTGCTTGTGGTACTTCGTTTAAACCTGTAATTTCAACAGGAGTTGATGGACCAGCAACTTTTACACGACGACCAATATCACTTACCATTGCACGAACACGTCCGAATGAAGTACCAACAACGATTGGATCTCCAACTCGAAGTGTACCGTTTTGAACAAGTAATGTCGCGATAGTTCCTTTACCTTTATCAAGCTGTGCTTCGATTACAGTACCAGTTGCATAGCGGTTTGGATTTGCTTTATATTCTTCTACTTCACTTACAAGAAGAATCATTTCTAGTAAGTTGTCAATTCCTTCACCTTGAATTGCAGAAATTGGTACGAAAATTGTATCTCCACCCCAAGCTTCTGGAACTAATTCATATTCTGTTAATTCTTGCATTACACGATCAGGATTTGCCGCTGGTTTATCCATTTTATTCACAGCTACAATAATTGGTACTCCAGCTGCTTTCGCATGGCTAATCGCTTCAACTGTTTGTGGCATAACACCGTCATCAGCTGCAACAACAAGGATTGTAATATCCGTTACTTGCGCACCACGAGCACGCATCGTTGTAAATGCCGCGTGACCAGGCGTATCTAAGAATGTAATCTTCTTGTCATTTACTTCAACTTGGTATGCACCAATATGCTGAGTAATTCCACCTGCTTCGCCTGCAGTTACTTTTGAATTACGGATAGAGTCAAGTAAAGTTGTTTTACCATGGTCAACGTGCCCCATAATTGTAACTACAGCTGGACGCTCTTTTAAGTTCTCTTCATCATCTTGCTCATCGATGAATGTTTCAAATTCAGTTTCACTTACAACTACTTCTTCTTCTACTTCAATACCATAATCAGTAGCAATTAACTCAATTGTATCTTTATCTAAGTCTTGGTTAATTGTTGCCATAATTCCAAGCATAAAGAGCTTCTTAATAATTTCAGACGGCTCTTTGCTTAATTTTTTAGCAAGCTCACCTACTGTAAGACTTCCAGAGAAAGTAACTTTATCTGGTGTTTCTACAGTTTGTGTTTGTTGTCTTCCAGCAAAGTTATCTTGACGTTTGTCTTCATTTCCCTTGCCTTTTTTCTTTTTCTTATTGCTGTTCTTTTTACTACGAACAACTTTTTCTTCTACTTCAAACTCATCTGCAACAGAAGGTTTTTCAGTTTGATACGCATTATCTAATTTATTTACTACTTCATCTTCTAACATTGTCATATGATTCGAAACCTCGATATTCATTTCTTTTAGTTTTGTCATAAGATCTTTACTTGAGATATTATGTTGTTTTGCATATTCATGCACTCGAATTTTACTCATACCTTCACCCCCGGTAATTTGTATCGAGCATGCTACGCAGCTTTTTCGCAAAGCCCTCATCTAACACAGCTACAACGACTCGCTCGTCTCTCCCAATCGCATGCCCTAATTGTTGTCGATTTTCGACCTTTCTCATTGGTACGTTGTAATACGTCGCTTTATCCGTGATGCGTTTTGTAGTATTTGCTGACGCATCTTCAGATAGCAATACAAGTTTTGCTTTGCCACTTCGTACTTCTTTTAAAACAAGTTCTTCACCCGAAATAATTTTCCGAGCCCGGTTTGCTAGTCCTAAAAACGATTTCCAATCGGACACTTATTTCGACTCCTTCTCAACAAGCTCAAGAAGCTCTTCGTATAGAGAACCGTCGATTTTCGCTTTTAGATGATGTTCCAAAACATTTTTCTTTTGGGCTTGAAGAATACTTTCTTTATCTTTTGATAAATAAGCACCTCGTCCTGATTTCTTTCCAGTTAAATCAATGGACACTTCTCCCTCTTTGGAACGAACAATGCGAACGAGCTCTCGTTTTGATTTCATTTCTTGCGTTGCAACACATTTTCGTAACGGAACTTTTCGATTGCTCATACTCATCACCTCTATTCGATTTCGTCTTCAACTGAATCGAATCCGAATGCGATTACGCTATCTTCTTCTGTTACAATACCAAGTTGTTTCGCATCAGACTCACTCTTAATATCAATTTTCCAACCTGTTAATTTAGCTGCAAGACGTGCATTTTGTCCACGCTTACCAATAGCTAATGACAGTTGGTGGTCTGGAACAACAACAGTTGTTGCTTTTTCTTCTTCATCTACAAGAACTTTAACAACTTGTGATGGGCTTAAAGCATTTGCAACATATTCTACTGGATCATTTGACCAGCGAACGATGTCAATCTTTTCGCCTTTTAATTCGTCTACAATGCGTTGTACACGTTGTCCTTTCGGTCCTACACAAGAACCTACTGGATCAACATCAATGTTCTCTGCATGTACAGAAATTTTAGAACGATCGCCAGCTTCACGTGCTACAGAACGAATTTCAACAGTTCCATCATAAATTTCAGGAACTTCCATTTCGAATAAACGTTTTAAAAGACCAGGATGTGTACGTGATACGTAAATTTGTGGTCCTTTTGTTGTTTTTTCTACTTTCGTAATGAATACGCGAATACGATCATGTGGTTTGTACTGTTCGTTTGGCATTTGCTCACTTACAGGTAATAAAGCTTCTACTTTCCCTAAGCTTACATAGATAAAACGAGCATCTTGACGTTGTACGATACCCACCATGATATCTTCTTCACGGTCACTAAACTCAGAGTAAATAACACCACGCTCTGCTTCGCGCACTCGTTGTGTTACAACCTGTTTTGCAGTTTGTGCTGCAATACGACCGAAATCTTTTGGTGTTACTTCAATCTCTAGTACGTCACCATCTTGATAGTTTGGATTAATTTGTCTTGCTTCTTCAACAGAAATTTCAAGACGTGGATCAAACACATTATCTACAACGTCTTTACGTGCTAAAACTTGAATTGTTCCCACTTCTGGGTTAAAGCTCACACGAACGTTTTGTGCTTGATTAAAATTGCGTTTATAAGCAGAGATTAACGCTGCTTCAATCGCATCAATAATAATATCTTTGCTGATTCCTTTTTCTGACTCTAATACGAGCAAGGCATCTAACAACTCAGTGCTCATGAAGATCCCCCTTCTAACTAAAACGTAACAGCAAGTCGCGCATTTGCAACTTTATCCATTGGAATTTGGATTTCTTTTTTACGTGTTTTAATTGTTAATAATAATGTAATTGTAGTACCATCGTAGGAAAGTAGCTTTCCTTCAAACATTTTTTCACCATCAATCGGCTCATATGTTTTAATTGCCACTTGTTTTCCTACCGCTTGCTGGAAGTCTTTCTCTTTCTTTAATGGGCGTTCCGCTCCAGGAGATGATACATCCAAAAAGTAAAGATGAGGAATTGGATCCTCTTTATCTAAAGCTTCGCTTAAACGTTCACTTACCGCACCGCATTCTTCAATGTCGACTCCCTTTTCAGAATCGATGAATACGCGTAAGAACCAGTCTTGTCCTTCTTGCACATACTCTACATCTACAAGTTCAAGATTTAACTCTTCAACGATTGGCTGCGCAAATGCTTCTACAACTTCTGTGACTTTCTTATCCATAAACAGCCTCCTTCCTGCCGCCATGTACCATTTACAAGAAAAGACCCCGTCCATAAAAACGGTCCATCTTATTCTTTCTCGTTAGCTAACAAAAGCCCCTGCCGTTAAGCAGGGAATATCTGTCTTAGTATTACCAAATTTAAGAAGTAAAACTTGTAACAAAATATGTATATACGACAGAAATTTCTTACCTCTCCACATCAATAAAACGTAGATAGTAACACGAAAGAGTGGGTTTCCCCACTCTTTTTTTTACACAATATACATGACATGGTTATCTCGGTTAATAGTATACCATAGCAAATGTTGATTTGCAAAGAATTTTCCTACCTATTAGAACAGTGATAACTGGTTTTGATCAGGTAGATCGCCTAAGCAACCTTGACTATCTAAATACTCAATAATTGTTTTCGAAACCTTACTGCGCTGCTGTAAATCTTCTTTTGATAAGAAATCTCCATTTTTGCGTGCTTCTACAATACTTAAAGCTGCGTTTGTACCAAGTCCAGGCACTGCATTAAATGGAGGAATTAAAGTATCCCCATCAATAATAAATTCTGTTGCATGTGAACGATATAAATCAACCTTTTGGAATGAGTATCCACGCTCACACATTTCAAGTGTCATTTCTAGTACTGTTAATAAACTTTTCTCTTTCGGCGCTGCATCCAAACCTTTTTGCGCAATTTCATCAATTCTTACACGTATAGATGCTGAACCTTTCGCCATCGCCTCTATATCAAAGTCATCTGCACGAACTGTAAAGTATGCCGCATAGAATAGAAGCGCGAAATGTACTTTAAAGTATGCAATACGTACAGCCATAAGTACGTAAGCAGCCGCATGGGCTTTAGGGAACATGTACTTTATTTTCTTACATGAATCAATATACCAACCTGGTACATTATTACTTTTCATGTCATCTTCCCATTCTTCCGGTACACCTTTACCTTTACGAACAGACTCCATAATTTTGAAGGCTAATGATGGGTCTAAACCTTGATAGATTAAATATACCATGATGTCATCACGACAACCGATAACTTCACTCAGCGTACATGTACCGTTATAAATTAACTCGTTTGCATTACCAAGCCATACGTCTGTACCATGTGATAGTCCAGAAATTTGGACTAACTCAGAGAATGTCGTAGGTTTCGTCTCTTCTAACATCTGCCTTACGAATTTCGTACCAAACTCTGGTATACCAAGTGTACCTGTTTTACAGTTAATTTGGTCTTCCGTTACCCCTAACGATTCCGGGCCTGAGAAAATTTTCATTACTTCCGGATCGTCTGTTGGGATTGTTTTCGGATCAATACCACTTAAATCTTGTAACATACGAATAACAGTAGGATCATCGTGTCCTAGTATATCAAGTTTCAATAAATTATCATGAATGGAGTGGAAATCAAAGTGTGTCGTTCTCCACTCAGCCCCTATTGAATCTGCCGGAAACTGAATTGGTGAGAAATCAAAGATATCCATGTAATCTGGCACAACGATAATACCACCTGGATGCTGTCCGGTTGTACGTTTTACACCCGTACATCCTGCTACTAAGCGGTCAATCTCTGCATTTCGAATCGTTAAATTATGATCATTTGCATAACCTTTTACATATCCATAAGCCGTTTTTTCCGCAACTGTACCTATTGTACCTGCGCGGTATACATAATCTTCACCGAACAGTACTTTCGTATAGTTATGGGCACGTGGTTGGTATTCCCCAGAGAAGTTCAGATCGATATCGGGTACCTTATCTCCTTTAAATCCAAGGAACGTTTCGAACGGGATATCATGTCCATCTTTCACGTATGGAACATTACATGCAGGACATTCTTTATCCGGCAAGTCAAAACCAGAACCTACAGAACCATCATTAAAGAATTCTGATTGCTTACACTTCGGACATACATAGTGTGGTGGTAATGGGTTTACTTCTGTAATTTCCATCATCGTTGCAACGAATGATGAACCTACCGATCCACGCGAACCTACTAAATATCCGTCTACTAACGATTTTTTCACAAGCTTATGTGAAATTAAATAAATTACGGCAAATCCATGCCCAATAATACTTTTTAATTCTTTTTCTAAACGCGCTTCTACAATTTCAGGTAACTCTTCACCATAAATGCTACGCGCCATTTTATAACTCATGTCACGCGTCTCATCATCTGCACCTTCAATTTTCGGTGTATATAGATCATCTTTCACTGGATGAACATCCCCAATTAATGATGCAATCTTTTGTGTATTCGTTACAACAATTTCTTTCGCTACGTCTTCACCTAAGAATGAAAAACACTCTAACATTTCATCCGTTGTACGGAAATGTACAGGCGGTAATGAATGTCGGTTTAACGGATTGGCTCCGCCCTGCGAACTGACTAAAATTTTGCGATACATCGCATCCTCTGGGTCTATATAATGCACGTTTCCTGTAGCAACAACTGGTTTATCTAACGTCTCACCTAGTTTTACTAAGTTAGAAATAATTGTTTTTAATTGTCCCTCATCTCGAACAAGTTCACGCTCTACTAAATGACGTAACACCTCTGGAGGCATTACTTCAATGTAATCATAGAACTGCGCAATTTCTTCTACCTCTTCAGGAGCTTTTTGCATCATCGCCTCAAACACTTCACCTTTATCACAAGCCGTTCCTACTAAAATTCCTTCACGATATTTTTTTAATAGTGACCTTGGTACTCGTGGTACACGGTAAAAGTAATTTAGGTGAGAATAGGAAACAAGTTTATATAAATTTTTCAACCCTACATCTGATGTGGCAAGTAACGTCATATGACTTGGACGTCCACGCTTATACGCGTCCCCTTGCCCCATGCTATCATTTAATTGATCGTGATATTCAAATCCCTTTTCAATCACATCTTTTAACATTTTCACAAGTAAGTATCCCGTTGCTTCTGTATCATAAATCGCACGGTGATGTTGCGTTAATTCAATATCAAGCTTTTTACACATCGTATTTAATCGATGGTTTTTCATTTCCGGGAATAAGAATCTTGCAAGTTCTAACGTATCAATAACAGGATTATTCGTTTTTTCTAGTCCAGCCTTTTTAAAACCTACGTTAATAAAGCCCATATCAAAACTTGCGTTATGAGCAACAAGTGTATGGTCGCCCATCCATCCTTCAAACTTTTTAAACACTTCGTCCACTTCTGGTGCATCCGTTAACATATCATCTGTAATACCTGTTAATTCAATAATCGTCGCAGATAATGGTTGATGTGGATTTGCGAAAGATTCAAAGCGGTCAATAATTTCGCCACCTTTTACTTTTACAGCCGCTAACTCGATAACAGTATCATATACAGCTGATAAACCTGTCGTCTCAACGTCGAAAACAACATAAGTTTCCTCTGCAAGTAAACGATGCGCTTCGTTATATGCAATCGGTACACCATCATTAACTAAATTCGCCTCTACACCATATATAACTTTAACCCCAGCCTTTTTACCCGCAGAATATGCCTCTGGGAAAGACTGCGCAACAGCATGGTCTGTAACAGCAATTGCCTCATGTCCCCATTTCCCTGCTTGGGCAACAAGTCTAGAAACAGGAGTAACAGCGTCCATTTGGCTCATCGGTGTGTGAAGATGCAGCTCTACACGTTTTTCACCTTCTGGCGCTTTATCTTTACGAGACGGTCCTGTTATTTCATTTATATCATTTGCAATCATTACTAAATCTCGAACAAATGTATCATTTTGAACAGAACCACGCGCTTTCACCCACATTCCTTTTTTCAAGGATTGCAGCATTGGAATATCTTCTTTGTCACGCGAGAACATTTTGATCATAATTGAATCCGTATAGTCTGTTATTTTTAAAGTTAATAACGTACGGCCACTACGAAGCTCTTTTGTTTCTACATGGAAGACATATCCTTGAACCGTTTTTCTTCTTTCTTCATCTTGAATTTCTCGCATCGGTGTAATCTCTTCATCCGGCTTAATAAGATACCCGAGTGTAATCGGTCCTTCATGCAAAACGCTACTTTCTTCAGCTTGCTTCTTCGCCATTTCCTCCATAGCTTGTATAACACGTTCACGATCTTCTTGCTGCGTTTGCTCACGAAACTTTTGCATTTCTTCTGTATTTTGCTGTATATGTGTGTCTAACTGAAAACGCGGGAATCCAAAAGTTTCGTATTGATCCCCTACTGGTTTCGCAACGTTTTTCTTTAAAGCAGTAGATTCCAGCTCATTATTCACATTTATTAGCAACTTCACTCCATTCACCTGCGGAAGCTGCTTTTTTAAGTAAGCAAACATAGGTGAAAATGTAATTCGTTCCGTACAAAGTGGCCAATACGCCCTCACTTCTTCTTCTGTAAATTGTTTATTCTCTGTTTCTAATGCAAATGTTGTTCTTGCAATATGAGAAAATGATTGCTTAAGCTTTGTTTCTAGCAACTCATATAATTCTGTAGGCAAAATTCGTGGCACTTGTAAATCAAAATGCCAACTTTTATTCGCTTTATCAATAACGAGCCTTTCAATGCCACCACCTTGTAAATATTGATTTATAAGGTCGTCTGGTATTTGCAACTGCTGGAGCAAAATTTGAAATCGCTCTTGTTGTTCATTTGTTAAAGACATAAGCACTCTCCTTCCATTTGCTATTATAAATTGAAACGTACTACAAAGAAAGATTTCTCCCTTCTTCTTTTACAAAATACGTTTACAAAGAAAGAGAAGGTACCTCATTACGAGGTACCTCTTCTTATTTTAAAATATTTGCAATATATGTTTGAAGTTCTTCTACTTTCACTTCTTCAGACTCGCCTGTAGCACGTACTTTCACTTCTACAATACCTTCGTCTGCTTTTTTACCAACTGTCACGCGAACTGGAAGGCCGAATAAATCTGCATCTGCAAATTTAACACCTGCACGTTCTGCACGATCATCTAGTAATACTTCGTACCCTTGCTCTTGTAATGAGTTGTAGATGTTTTCACCCATTTCACGTTGCGCATCAGATTTCATATTTACTGGAATTACATGCACATGGAACGGTGCAACAGCTTTTGGCCAAACTAAACCGTTCTCATCATTAAACTGCTCTGCGATTGCTGCCACTGTACGAGATACACCGATACCGTAACAACCCATAATAAGTGGTTGTGTTTTTCCGTTTTCATCTAGGAATGTTGCGTTCATTGCTTCACTATAACGAGTTCCTAATTTGAATACATGGCCAACTTCAATTCCGCGTGCGAAAAGAATTGTTCCATTTCCATCTGGAGACTGGTCTCCTTCTTGAATGAAGCGTAAATCTGTGTATTGACTTACTTTAAAGTCACGTTCTGGATTTACATTTACATAATGGAATCCTTCTTCGTTCGCTCCTGAACATCCGTTAACAATTGATGCTACAGCATGGTCTGCGATAATTTCGATATCCCCTGTTACACCAATCGGTCCTAAAGAACCAACTTCACAGTTTAATAATTCTTTCACTTCTTCATGAGAAGCAAGCTCAACAACTGAAGCGCCGTATACATTTTTCACTTTTACATCGTTTACTTCATGATCACCACGAACAAGTACAACTACTAATTTCTCATCTACTTTAAATACCATAGACTTAATGCACTTGTCAGCTTCAATGTTTAAGAATGCAGATACTTCTTCAATTGCTTTTTGATCTGGTGTTGCTACTTTTTCAAGTGCCTTTTCTGCTTCATCACTCTTCGTATACGTAGCTACCACAGGAGCCATTTCGATGTTTGCTGCATAATTAGATGTATCAGAGTATGCAATTGTATCTTCACCAACTTCAGATAATACCATAAATTCATGCGTATCTTTTCCGCCCATTGCTCCAGAGTCAGCAATAACTGCACGGAAATTCAAGCCACAACGAGCAAAAATGTTAGAGTATGCTTTGTATAAGCGATCGTATACTTCATCTAAGCTCTCTTGTGTAGCATGGAAAGAATATGCATCTTTCATTAGAAACTCTCTTCCACGTAATAAACCGAAACGAGGTCTTTGTTCATCACGGAATTTTGTTTGAATTTGGTACAATGTTAACGGTAATTTTTTATATGATTTCACTTCATCACGTACAAGATCCGTAATTACTTCTTCATGTGTCGCTCCTAATGCGAATTCACGAGCGTTACGATCTTTCATACGCATTAATTCAGATCCGTAAGAATACCAACGGCCTGACTCTTGCCATAATTCTGCAGCTTGCATCGCTGGCATTAATAATTCTACAGCTCCTGCGCGCTCCATTTCTTCTCGAACGATACGTTCTACTTTGTGTAGTACTTTTAATCCAAATGGTAGAAAACTATAAATACCAGAAGCATTTTGACGCATAAAACCTGCACGAAGTAATAACTGATGACTCTTAATCTCCGCATCAGCTGGAACTTCACGTAATGTAGGACTGAATACCATACTTTGTTTCATTTATTCGCACCTCTTCATTTTACTCTTACACGCAGTAAAACCCCTCACCTCGAGTTAGGTGAGGGATTTTATTCTACGAGCTCTATTTCATTATAAGTTTCACTTTATTTTACAAGAAAAACTTACGAATGTCATTCCAAGTTACAACTAACATAAGTAACATTAATAATGCAAAACCAATAAAGTGAACCATTCCTTCTTTTTGGCGGTCAATTGGTTTCCCTCGTAACGCTTCAATTAAGAAGAAGAACAAACGTCCACCGTCTAAAGCAGGGACTGGTAGTAAATTAAATAAACCAAGGTTAATACTTAAAACTGCTGCTAAACTTAATACACGCGTAAATCCATAATCTACAACTTGATCTGTTAGATTATAAATTCCTACTGGACCTGACAACTCATTAATAGAGAATTGACCAGTTACTAATTTCACAAGTGAATCAAAAATTAGTTTTGTCCATTGGTATGTTTGTTCAAATCCTGATTTAATAGAACCCATTACTGTTTTCTCTACTGGAGAGTAAACACCAATTCTACCTACTTCGTCTTTTCCTTCTTTATCGAGTGTTGGCGTTACTTTTACATTAAACTGTTCATTATCACGCTTTACTTGTAACGTAATTTCTTTATTTGGGTTTTCACGTACAATGGTAACAACATCTTTCCATGTACTTGTGTTTTTCCCATCGATTGCTTGAATTGTATCATTTTCTTTTAATCCGGCTTGCTCGGCTGCACTATTCTCCATTACTTTTCCGACCATTGGCTTGTCAACAGGAACACCTTGTACAAATCCAAGAATCACAAAAATAACAAATGCTAAAATGAAGTTCATTGCAGGACCTGCAAAGATTGTTAAGGCACGTTGACCCAATTTCTTGGAGCCGAACTGCCTATTATACGGAGCAATTTGTATTTCTTCACCAGCAGTAATAATACGAGCCTTTTCATTCACTCGGAATGTTTGAAGCTCTTCCTCGTACTCTTCATAGCCCGAAATTGTTAAATTATGCTCTAAATCAGCTTGTTCGACTTCAATGACACGAACATTTGGATACTTTTCATATCCATCAAAAACTAATTTCGCAACTTCGTCTTTTTCATTTAATACAAGGCCAACCTTTTTTCCAGGCTTTAACTCAACTGTGTCTGCATCCTCGCCAGCCATTCTTACATAGCCACCAAGGGGCAGTAATCGAATCGTATACACCGTTTCATTCTTTTCAAATGAGAATATTTTCGGACCAAAACCAATCGCAAACTCACGGCATAAAATACCTGCTCTTTTTGCGAAATATAGATGCCCTAGCTCATGGAAAAATACGAGTGCACCGAAAATTAATATAAAGGCAATCGCTGTATTCAATTCCATACCACCTTTGCTAAATTTGTTCCATCACAAACCGTCTTGTGGTTGCATCAATTTCCAGAATTTCCTCTAAGCTCGGACGTGCAATGACATTGTGATGGTTCATTGCTTTTTCAATGAGGTCTTCCACTGTTAAGAAACCAATTCTCTTTTGTAAAAAAGCTTCAACAGCTACTTCATTCGCTGCATTCATTACAGCTGGCATACTTCCACCTGTTTTTCCAGCTTCATACGCAAAACGCAAACAACGGAAACGTTCTTGGTTCATTTCCTCAAAATGCAATGTTCCCATTTCCCATAAATTTAACTGCTTTGTGTCTGAAAGAGGTAATCGATCAGGATATGTAAGTGCGTATTGAATTGGTACTCGCATATCAGGTGAGCCAAGCTGTGCCATCACACTACGATCTTCAAATTCAACCATAGAATGAATAATACTTTCTTTATGTAAAACAACATCGATTTGCTCATAAGGGATACCAAAAAGCCAATGTGCTTCAATTACTTCTAGCCCCTTATTCATCATTGTAGCAGAATCAATTGTAATTTTCGAACCCATTGACCAGTTTGGATGTCGAAGCGCATCTTCTACCGTCACATGATGCAATTCATCTCTCGTTTTATCACGGAAACTTCCTCCAGAAGCTGTAATAATCAGTCGAGAAATTCTTTTTTCATTTTCACCATTCAAGCATTGAAAAATAGCTGAATGTTCACTGTCTACTGGAAGTAACGAAACATTATGTTTTCGTGCTGCTTCCATTACAAGATGCCCTGCGGTTACTAACGTTTCTTTGTTTGCAATTCCGATTGTTTTTTTCGCCTCAATTGCACGAAGTGTTGGTAACAACCCTACGCTACCTACAACAGCATTTACTACAATCTCTGCATCTGGATGTAATGCTACTTCTAAAAGCCCTTCACTACCATATACAATTTTTGTATTACCAGAGACAGCTTGTAATTTTAAAACATCTTCCTCTCTTTGCACAGAGACAATTTGCGGAGAAAATTCTTGAATTACCTTTACTGCGTAGTCAATATTTTTCCCTACAGAAAAAGCAACGAGACGGAATTGGTCTGGGTGCGAGCGTAATACATCTAAAGTTTGTGTACCAATTGATCCGCTTGCACCTAATAAACTAATGTTTTTCATGACTCCAACCCCTCGTTCATTTATTAATTGTATTGTAATAAGAAGTAGAGAATTGGTAAAACGAATAACCAACTATCTGTTCGATCTAATATACCACCATGTCCAGGTAAAATTGTACCTGAATCTTTTACGCCATAATGACGTTTAAATGCAGATTGTACTAAATCACCAATTTGTCCAAAAATAGAAATGATAATTGTCAACACAATTAAAATCCCTACATTAGCCTCAACTGGGAAGAACATATTGTAAACAAGTGCCACAACAATCCCACAAACGATGCCGCCTAATGAACCTTCAATCGTTTTATTCGGACTAATTTCTGGCCATAATTTTCTTTTTCCTAATGCTTTCCCTACGAAATATGCGCCTGAATCGGTAGCCCATATAACAAATAATGCGCAAAACACATATTTAATTCCTAAAATTCTCGTTTCATTCAAATATAAGAATCCCATTGCAACATATGTTGTTGCCATTAGTAAAAAGGAAGCATGGTCAAAAGTAAATGTATTCTTAGAAAGGACTGTATATGATAAAAGTAATAAAACAATCACAAATGTGATTTCTAATTTACCTAATCCAATCCAAGTAAACAGTTCTGATGCACTACTTGGAATTAAAATAACCCATAATAATACTGCAGCTAAAACTGTTGGTACTGAAATAAGCGTAAGCTTATTCATACGAATTAATTCATATAAACCTATAGAAGCAAGTGCATACACTAAAACCGTAAAAGGCACGCCACCGTAAATTACGATGGGAATGAATAGCGCGGCAGCAACCACTCCAGTAATAATTCTCTGTTTCACTACCAAACCCTCTCTTTCTACACGCCTCCGAATCTGCGCCCTCTATGTTGAAAGTCTGTAATCGCATTTAGCAAATGTTCCTCGGTAAAATCTGGCCAATACACATCTGTAAACCAAAACTCCGAATATGCAATTTGCCATAACATGAAATTACTAATACGTAGCTCTCCGCTCGTACGGATTAACAACTCTGGATCAGGTAAAGAACTCGTCATTAAGTAGGAAGAAAGCATTTCTTCACTTACATCTTCAACACGAATTTTTCCTTCCTCACTATCTTTCACCATATGTTGCACAGCAGAAACGATCTCATCTCGACTTCCATAGTTTAACGCGAAATTAAGAATTAATCCCGTATTCTCTTTCGTATCTTCCATGGCCTTTTCCATCGCTCTGCGTGTATGCGTAGGAAGACGATCTTGTTGTCCTATCACTCGGACTTGTACGTTCTCTTCAATCAATTCTGGTAAAAATGTACCTAGAAATTCTTCTGGAAGCCTCATTAAATAGTCAACTTCCTTTTTCGGTCTTTTCCAGTTCTCAGTTGAAAAAGCATAAAGAGTTAACACTTTTACATTAAGTTTGCTTGCAAATTTTGTGATTTTCTTTACAACTTGCATGCCTTCATGATGTCCCGCAATACGAGGCATCGCTCTCCTCTTTGCCCATCTTCCATTACCATCCATAATGATGGCAATATGTTCTGGGATGTATCCTTTTTTCACTTTTTCAACGAGATGATCAAACGATGCGACCTTTTTACTTTTAAAAAAAGGAAAGTTTTTAAACATCATTCATACCCTCCAGCAAGCAGACGTATGCCTAAAAGTGTAAAAAGACCCCCTTAAGAAGAGGGTCATATTTGCGAAGGTATCGCTATTACACTTCCATGATTTCTTTTTCTTTGTTTTTTGCGATTTCGTCAACTTTTGCAATATATTTATCTGTTTCTTTTTGGATATCTTCAGTATATCCTCTTAAATCATCTTCTGTAATATCGCCAGCTTTTTCAAGCTTCTTAAGATCATCGTTACTGTCACGACGTACGTTACGAACAGCAACTTTTGCTTCTTCAGCATATTTTTTCACAACTTTTACAAGATCGCGACGACGCTCTTCTGTTAATGCAGGGAATGCAATACGAATTACAGTTCCATCATTAGAAGGATTTAAGCCTAAATCTGCTTTTAAGATTGCTTTTTCAATATCACCGATAGAAGTTTTATCATAAGGTTGAATTACAAGTAAACGTGCTTCTGGAACTGTAATGTTCGCTAATTGCACAACAGGTGTTGGTGCACCATAGTAATCAACTTGTACCTTATCTAATACAGACGAGCTTGCACGACCTGCGCGAACTGTTGCCAATTCACGAGAGTAAGCTGCAACTGCTTTTTCCATTTTTTCATTTGAAGACTTCAATACTTGTTGTCCCATATTTATTTCCCCCTTACAACTGTTCCGATATTTTCGCCTAAAACGGCACGTTTAATGTTACCTTTTTCCATAACTGAGAATACAATTAATGGAATATCATTGTCCATACATAAAGAAGAAGCTGTTGAATCCATTACACCTAAACCTTCTTTTAATACATCTAAGTAAGTAAGTGTTTCGTATTTCGTAGCTGTTGGGTCAAGAGATGGATCTGCATTATATACGCCATCTACATTGTTTTTCGCCATTAAGATAACGTCTGCTTCGATTTCCGCTGCACGTAGTGCTGCTGTTGTATCTGTAGAGAAATATGGGTTACCTGTACCTGCTGCAAAGATCACAACACGTTTTTTCTCTAGATGACGAACTGCTTTACGACGAATGTAAGGCTCTGCTACTTGACGCATTTCGATTGAAGTTTGAACACGAGTTTGAATTCCAATGTTCTCCAAGCTATCTTGAAGAGCTAATGAGTTCATAACTGTTGCTAACATACCCATGTAATCCGCTCCAGCACGATCCATTCCCATTTCACTTCCGATTTTTCCACGCCAAATGTTTCCGCCACCAACAACAACAGCAACTTCTACATCAAGTTCTGCAATTTCTTTCACTTGTTCCGCAACTGATTTAATAACAGATGGGTTAATTCCAAATCCTTGTTCGCCAGCTAACGCTTCTCCGCTTAGCTTTAATACGACACGATTATATTTCGGTTTACTCATAATGAACCTCCAATTGCTTACATCTTTATTTTAAAAAAGGGAACACAATGTGTTCCCTAATCTGTATTAGTTACTACCTTTTACTTGGTTCATTACTTCTTCAGCAAAGTTGTCTTCGCGTTTTTCGATACCTTCACCAACAGCGTAGCGAACGAATCCTTTTAATGTTCCGCCTTTAGACTCAACGAATTGACGAACTTTCATATCAGGGTTTTTAACGAATGCTTGGTCAAGTAAGCAAATTTCTTCGAAGAATTTACCTAGACGGCCTTCAACCATTTTTGCAACGATTTTTTCAGGCTTGCCTTCGTTTAAAGCTTGTTGTGTTAATACTTGACGCTCATGCTCAACTTCTTCAGCTGTTACAGCATCGCGGTCGATGTATTTAGGGTTAACTGCTGCGATGTGCATTGCTACATCTTTAGCAGCAGCTTCGTCAGTAGAACCTTCAAGAACTGTTAATACACCAATACGTCCACCCATGTGTAGGTAAGCGCCGAATGCATCAGCATCAGTTTTTGATACGATTTCGAAACGACGAAGTGTAAGTTTTTCACCAATTTTAGCAATTGCTTCGTTGATGTGCTCTTCTACTGTTTTGCCGCCTTCGATTGTTTGAGCCATAGCTTCTTCAACGTTAGCTGGTTTGTTAGTTAATAAGTGTGCAGCTAATTCTTTAATTAACGCTTGGAAACCTTCGTTTTTCGCAACGAAATCAGTTTCAGAGTTTAATTCTAAGATTAAACCTTCGTTACCGTTTGTTTCGATGAAAGTTAAACCTTCAGCAGCGATGCGGTCTGCTTTTTTAGCAGCTTTTGCAATACCTTTTTCACGTAAGAAGTCAATTGCTTTCTCCATGTCGCCATTAGTCTCAGTTAAAGCTTTTTTGCAGTCCATCATACCTGCGCCTGTTTTTTCACGAAGTTCTTTTACCATTTGTGCAGTGATTGCCATATTTTTCATCCTCCTAAAATATGTATTTATACCTTTTATAAAGGTGTTTATACCTTAAAAAAGGTGATAAAAGGCCGAACCCCTTATCACCTTTCCAAATTTGTTACGCAGTAACAGTTTCTTCACCTTGTTTTGCTTCAAGGATCGCGTCTGCCATTTTAGATGTAAGAAGTTTTACAGCACGAATTGCATCATCGTTTGCTGGGATAACGTGATCGATTTCGTCTGGATCACAGTTTGTATCAACGATACCGATGATTGGAATGTGTAATTTGCGCGCTTCAGCAACTGCAATACGCTCTTTACGAGGGTCTACTACGAATAATGCACTTGGAAGACCTTTCATATCTTTAATACCGCCTAAGAATTTCTCAAGACGCTCTAACTCTTTTTTAAGTTGAACAACTTCTTTCTTAGGAAGTACTTCGAAAGTACCATCTTCTTGCATTTTTTCGATGTCTTTAAGGCGCTTGATACGCTTTTGGATTGTTTGGAAGTTTGTTAAAGTTCCACCTAACCAACGTTGGTTAACGAAGTACATACCAGCACGAGTTGCTTCTTCTTTAATAGCTTCTTGTGCTTGTTTTTTAGTACCTACGAATAAGATGTCTCCGCCTTCAGCAGCGATGTCACGCATCGTTCTGTAAGCTTCCTCAACTTTTTTCACAGTTTTTTGTAAGTCGATGATGTAGATACCGTTACGCTCTGTGAAAATGTAACGCTTCATTTTTGGGTTCCAACGACGAGTTTGATGTCCGAAATGAACACCAGCTTCAAGCAATTGCTTCATAGAAATTACTGACATAATATAGTTCCTCCTAAATGGTTTTTGATATCCTCCGTTTACTTCATCTCTAAGCGAAACTACAAACGTAGCACCAACACTTAAATCAGTAAACGTGTGTACTTTGTACTGACACCACTGCTTACTATATCATACTGAAATATTACAATCAAGTCGAAAATGCGAACAATGTAAAACTTTCTTTGTTCACACTCGAATTCTAGTATTACCAACCTGTATTTCCTTTAAGCAAAAAAATAAAATTCAATTCATAGCTTTTCCGAAAAACACGATTATGACGCTATTTACAAACAACATCAATCTTTTATACACAAAAAAACTCTCCTCAAAAAATGAGGAGAGTTTTATAAATTAGTTTGTTTTTAATTTAGCAAGTTCCTGTAGAAACTTGTCGTTTAGCACTTTAATGTATGTTCCTTTCATACCTAAAGAGCGAGACTCAATAACACCAGCACTCTCTAATTTACGAAGTGCATTTACGATTACAGAACGAGTAATTCCTACGCGATCAGCAATTTTACTTGCAACAAGTAAACCTTCTGTTCCATTTAATTCTTCGAAGATATGCTCGATTGCTTCTAACTCACTGTAAGATAATGAGCTAATCGCCATTTGAACAACAGCTTTACTACGTGCTTCCTCTTCGATTTCTTCTGCTTTTTCACGTAAGATTTCCATACCTACTACAGTTGAACTGTATTCAGCAAGAATTAAATCATCGTCTAAAAACTCTTGACCAAGACGAGCTAACACTAATGTGCCTAGACGCTCACCGCCACCAACGATTGGTACGATTGTAGTTAAGCCTTGACCAAATAATTCTCTATTTTCTACTGGGAATGCTGTGTAAGCACTGTTTACATCTAAGTTTGAAGATGTTTCTGTAATGTTGAATAAGCTTTGCGTGTATTCTTCCGGGAATTGACGCTCTGCAAGCATTTGTTTCATACGCTCATTCTCAATTTGTTGGTGAATTGCATAACCTAGTAATTTACCACGACGGCTTACTACGAATACATTCGCTTCGATTACTTCACACATTGTGTCAGACATTTCTCTAAAGTTTACAGGCTTTCCTGCTGCGCTCTGTAATAACGCATTTAATTTTCTTGTTTTTGCTAATAATTCCATTTCAAAAGTTCCTCCTACATGTTACTTACATATTTTTTCATCACTTGGAAACTAGGGCGAGTCACCTGATGACACTATTACAAAATAAACTGGCTCACATCTTTATTTTTAGCAATCGTTGCTAATTTCTCCTCAACGTATTGAGGTGTTATCGTTATTTTCTCTAACGTAATTTCAGATGCTTCAAACGATAAATCTTCAAGGAGTTTCTCCATAATCGTATGAAGTCTTCTTGCTCCAATATTATCTGTATCCTGATTAACTTGATAAGCAATCTCAGCAATCTTACGAATAGCTTCGTCTGAAAATTCAATTTCTATACCTTCAGTCGCTAATAAAGCCATATATTGTTTAATTAACGCATTGTCAGGCTCGATTAATATTTTAACAAAATCATCTGTCGATAATTTTGTTAATTCTACTCGAATCGGAAATCTCCCTTGCAGTTCCGGAATTAAATCCGACGGTTTAGACATATGAAACGCTCCAGCTGCAACGAATAAAATATAATCCGTTTTTACTGATCCGTATTTTGTCGCAACATTCGATCCTTCTACAATTGGTAAAATGTCACGTTGCACACCTTCACGTGATACATCTACGCTATTCGACTGCTTACCAGCAATTTTGTCAATTTCATCGATAAAAATAATCCCGAGCTGTTCAGCACGATAAACAGCCTCTTGTGTAACTTCATCCATATCAATTAAGCGCTGTGCTTCCTCATTTGTCAAGAGTTTTCTTGCTTCTTTCACAGAAAGTTTACGTTTTTTTGTTTTTTTCGGCATAAAACTTCCTAATGCATCTTGGAAATTCATTCCCATTTGTTCCATGCCTGTTCCTTGTAACATATCGAACATGGAAGACTGTTGCTCAGTCACTTCAATCGATACAATTTCATCTTCAAGAAGTCCTGCAGCAAGCTTTCTTTCCACATCTTGACGTTTCTTTTCGATTTCAACATCTTCCTGTGCATCAGATGTTTGATTCGAATTTTGAGCACCGCCAAATAGCATTTCTAATGGGTTTTTAAATCCAGATTGTTTCTCCGGACTCGGCACTAAAATTTCAACAAGACGTTGGTTCGCTTGTTCTTCTGCTTTGTCTTGTACTTTAATTACCATTTCTTCTTTCACGATACGAACTGACGTTTCCACAAGGTCACGTACCATCGATTCTACATCTCTACCTACATATCCAACTTCTGTAAATTTGGTAGCTTCAACCTTAATAAAAGGTGCTCCAACGAGTTTCGCCATTCGTCGTGCTACCTCTGTTTTACCAACACCTGTCGGTCCAATCATTAAAATATTTTTAGGCGCAATTTCATCACGTAGATTTTCAGCTAATTTACTTCGACGATATCGATTTCTTAAAGCTACAGCAACCGCTTTCTTCGCATCTTTTTGACCGATAATGTATTGATCTAATTTTTCCACAATTTGACGCGGAGTAAAATGTAAATGCATATAAAATGCCTCCCTTACGATTCTACAATTCTTCCACAATTATATTGTGGTTTGTATAAACACAAATATCGCCAGCAATGTCTAAACTCGCTTTCGCAATTTGCTTCGCTGTTAAATGTTCACTTGCATATTGCTTTAAAGCACGACCTGCAGAAAGCGCATAATTCCCACCAGATCCAATCGCTAAAATACCATCATCCGGTTCAATCACTTCTCCTGTACCTGAAACAAGAAGCATAGTTGTTTTATCCATGACAATGAGCATCGCTTCTAGCTGACGTAACATTTTGTCGCCACGCCATTGTTTTGCCATCTCAACTGCAGCACGCTGCAAGTTCCCATTGTACTCTTCTAATTTCCCTTCAAACATTTCAAAAAGAGTAAATGCGTCAGCAACGGAACCTGCAAAGCCAGCTAAAACTTTCCCTTGGAAAAGTTTACGGACTTTACGAGCTGTATGTTTCATTACAACTGCATTTCCCATTGTCACCTGACCATCTCCAGCCATTGCACATTCTCCATTATGATGAACTGCAAATATCGTTGTAGCGTGGAAATTTCCCATAGAAAAAAACTCCTTTATATGTTTTTATAGCTTTAAAAGCAATTTATGCCCGCGGGTGATGCTTCATGTAGACTGAACGCAATCTTTCTTTAGAGACATGCGTATAAATTTGTGTCGTCGACAAATTCTCATGACCAAGTAGCTCCTGTACAGTACGTAAATCTGCCCCTTCATCTAACATGTGTGTAGCAAATGTATGCCTTAACATATGGGGACTTATCCGCATTGTCAGTGAAGCCTTCTTAATGAGTTCGTTTAATACATAACGTACCCCTCGACTTGTTAGCGGCGTGCCTTTCGCATTTAAAAATACCATATGAGAGTGCTCTTCAGTTTTGTGAGCTAACTGTTTTCTCCCGTTCTCAATATAAGTAATTAAAGCATCTTGCGCATAGCTTCCGAACGGAATATACCTTTGTTTTTTTCCTTTTCCCATTACTAAAATTGTTCCCACCGCGAAGTCAATATCGGTAAGTTGTAAATTGACACATTCACTCACACGGATTCCAGTCGCATACATCAACTCTAATAAAGCTTGATTCCTTTGACCTAGCGGCGTTTCCGTATCAGCAACTTCAAATAATTCCTCTAATTCTTCAGCATATAAAAACTTTGGGATTGACAATTCTTTTTTGGGGAGTGACGCAAGTGCAAACGGATTATCTTTCCGATAACCTTCACGCATCAAAAAACGATATAAACTTCGTAAGCTTGATACTTTTCTTGCGACAGATTTACGGGCTAACTTTTCATCGTGCAACGTCGTTAAGTACAAACGAACATCCGCGTATGTAACATCTAAAAAAGAGGATATGCCTTCTCGCTCCATAAATTGCACAAAATGTTCTAAATCATTTTGATAACTTGCAATTGTATATTTTGAATAATTTCTTTCAATTTGTAAATATCCAACGAATAATTGTAACAATTTCTTCACATTCACACAATTCACCTCAATAAAGGCTACTAAATCGTATCACAACTTAGTAGCCTTTGCAAGAAATTTAACTAAATATTTACAAAATTTCGAATCGTTTCTAAAGCGCGTGTTGCATATGCTTCATTTCGTTCTGCTTTCCTCTTAATTTTCTTCTCTAACGGTGCAAACAAACCGAAGTTTGCATTCATTGGCTGGAAGTTTTTCGCGTTTGTCGCAGTAATATAATTCGCCATACTTCCCATTGCAGTTACAGGCGGTAATACAACTGGTTCTTCACCTTTCACAAGTCGAGCAGCATTAATACCCGCTAGTAATCCTGACGCCGCTGATTCAACATATCCCTCTACTCCAGTCATTTGACCAGCGAAGAATAAATCATCACGTTGTTTATATTGATATGTTGGACGAAGCAAGTTAGGTGAATTAATAAACGTATTACGATGCATTACACCATAACGTACAATCTCTGCGTTTTCCAGTCCTGGAATCAACTGTAACACTTCTTTTTGTGGTCCCCACTTTAAATGTGTTTGGAAACCTACGATATTGTATAACGTTCCTGCTGCATCATCTTGACGTAACTGAACAACAGCATATGGTGTTTTCCCTGTTTTCGGATCTTCTAATCCAACAGGTTTCATCGGTCCAAATACTAGCGTCTGTCTTCCTCTACTTGCCATAACTTCTACCGGCATACAACCTTCAAAGAAAATTTCTTTTTCAAATTCTTTTAAAGGTACTGTTTCAGCAGCAATTAAAGCCTCGTAAAAACGGTCAAATTCCTCTTCCGTCATTGGGCAGTTTAAATATGCAGCTTCACCTTTATCGTAACGAGACTTTAAATATACTTTATTCATATCAATGCTGTCTTTTTCAACAATCGGTGCTGCAGCATCATAGAAATAAAAATAATCTTCACCTGTTAATTCTTTTAATTGTGCAGCAAGATCAGGAGACGTAAGTGGACCTGTCGCGATAACAGTAGGTCCTTCTGGAATTTCAGTAATTTCTTCATTCATCACAGTTACGTTCGGATGGTTTTTCACATACTCCGTTACCTTTGCCGCAAATTCATGACGATCTACAGCTAAAGCCCCTCCTGCTGGTACAGAGCACTCATCAGCTGCACGAATAATAACAGAGTCCATTAAACGCATTTCTTCTTTAATAACACCAACAGCGTTTGTTAATGTGTTTGCGCGAAGCGAGTTACTGCATACTAACTCTGCAAATTTATCTGTGTGATGAGCTGGCGTTTGCCTTACTGGTCTCATTTCATATAATTTTACTTGGACACCACGTTTTGCAATTTGGTAAGCTGCTTCACTTCCTGCAAGACCTGCGCCAATGACGTTTACTACTTGTGTTGTCATATTTATCACCTTTCCTTTTCTTCCCGAAAAAAATGTGAGCAGTTACGCTCACATTTGTTGTTCTTCTTCATAATCACACGAAATACATTGTACTTGCACGCCTTTTTTCAACTTCTTCTCTACAAGCATTCCTTCGCACTTCGGACATTTACGACCAATTGGTTTATCCCAAGATACAAAGTCACACTCTGGATACGTACCGCATCCATAGAAAAGACGTTTCTTTTTATTACTACGGCGTTCAATAATTTGACCTTTATCACACTTCGGACAAGTAACACCGATTTCTTTCACAATCGGTTTTGTATTACGACAATCTGGGAAATTCGAACAAGCCATAAATTTCCCGTATTTACCCATTTTAAAGACCATTGGGTGATCACACAATTCACAGTCTTCCCCAGCTGGTTCATCTTTAATTTCCACTTCACGCATTTCTTTTTCCGCTTTTTCTAAACGCGGTTCAAAGCCTACGTAGAAATCATCAACAATTTTTACCCAATTCGCATTTCCTTCTTCTACTTCATCAAGACTTTGCTCCATGTTAGCAGTAAATTCAATGTTAATAATTTCTGGGAAAAACTCTAAAATAAGTTCAATTACTATTTCACCAAGTTCAGTTGGAACGAAGCGTTTATTATCCAAACCTACGTATCCACGTTTTTGAATCGTTTCAAGTGTTGGTACGTAAGTCGACGGTCTTCCAATTCCAAGCTCTTCAAGTGTTCTTACTAGACGAGCCTCTGTATAGCGCGGCGGAGGTTGTGTAAAGTGTTGCTTCGGTTCTAAATCCTTCGAAAATACCGTTTCCCCTACTTCTAAAGGTGGCAACATTTTATCCTTTTCTTCAGCCCCGTCATCTTTCGACTCTACATACACTTTCATAAATCCTGGAAACTTTACAACCGATCCACTTGCACGGAACTGAACATTGTTATTAATGAGTCTAGCTGTCACAGTATCCATTATAGCAGACGCCATTTGACTTGCAACAAATCGCTCCCAAATCAGTTTATACAACCGAAGTTGATCCCGACTTAAGAAACTCTTTAGTTCCTCTGGCCTTCTCATTACCGAAGTAGGACGAATTGCCTCATGCGCATCTTGCGCGTTCGACTTTTTCGTTTCTTTCTTCTTTTCTGTCCCTATGTATTCCGCACCAAACGCCTCAGTAATGTAAGTACGCGCCTCTGTTTGAGCTGTTTCTGAGATACGTGTTGAGTCAGTTCTCATATACGTAATAAGACCTACAGTCCCTTGCTTTCCAAGATCTATCCCTTCATACAATTGCTGCGCGAGCATCATTGTTTTCTTTGCTCGCATGTTTAACTTACGAGCTGCCTCTTGTTGCAAGGAAGATGTTGTAAACGGTAATGCAGGATTACGTTTTCGCTCTTTTCGCGTTACATTTTCAACTGAAAACGCATTATCTTTCATCTGTTCAATTATTTCATTCACTTGCGTTTCATTCGTTAATTGAACTTTTTCACCATCTACACCGTAAAAACTTGCTTCAAATGTGTCTTTCCCTTTCACAAATTCTGTTTTAATTGTCCAGAATTCTTCAGGCTCAAAGATTTGAATTTCTTTTTCACGTTCGATAATTAAACGAACTGCTACAGATTGTACGCGTCCCGCACTTAATCCTTTTTTTACTTTCTTCCATAATAAAGGACTAATATTGTAACCAACAAGACGATCTAGTATACGCCTTGCTTGCTGTGCATCTACTAAATCCATATTAATCGCACGAGGATGTTTAAATGATTCTTTTATTGCATCTTTTGTAATCTCATTAAACACAACTCGGCAATCTGATTCAACGTCCACATTTAACGTATTGGCTAAATGCCAAGCAATCGCTTCCCCTTCGCGGTCTGGATCGGCCGCGAGATAGACTTTCTTTGCTTTTTTGGCCGCTGATTTTAAATCTTTTAAGACGGGACCTTTACCACGAATGGTAATATACTTCGGGGTGAAGTTGTTCTTTACTTCTATCCCCATTTGGCTTTTAGGTAAATCGCGAACGTGTCCCATAGACGCGACAACTTTGTATTTTTTCCCTAAATATTTCTCAATGGTCTTCGCCTTAGAAGGCGACTCCACGATTACGAGGTAATCTGACATGCTAGTGCCTCCTTAAGAGGTGGATTCAAGTCTTCATCAATCTTATTGATTTCTCTTGTTTTTGTCAATCAAGAATGAATATACCATACAGTGCCTATCTACCATTTGTCAATAATTGTTTAATAAAAACATAAAAATATAAGGTTAATTTAAAACTTCTTCCAAGATATCTTCTGCATTTCTTACTAGTTTTGCTCCTTGTTGAATGAGATGATTCGTTCCTGATGCACTATCTATAAATATAGGTCCAGGAAGTGCAAATACCTCTCTATTTTGCTCTAAAGCAAGGTCCGCAGTAATAAGTGTTCCACTTCTTGATTTCGCTTCTACAACTAAAACACCCTTACTTATACCACTAATAATCCGGTTCCTTTTTGGAAAATACCATTTTTTCGGTGCATAGTGCGGCGGATACTCTGTTAATAACAATATATATTCATTCCACGTTTCATATAAATATCTATTCTCTTTTGGATACATATACGATAATCCATGTCCTAGTATTGCAATAGTCGGGCAATGCCGTCTTACTGTAATTTCATGAGACATTGTATCTATCCCTCTTGCAAACCCACTGACAATAAGCCATTCCCTTTCTAATAATGGGTGTAAAATAAATTTTAAACTCTCCTGTCCATATAAAGTCGGTTCTCTCGTTCCAATAACCGCCAATTTATTCGATTTATTGAGAAAATACTTCTCTCCTTTTCCATATAACACAAAGGGGGGATCTTGTATTTCACGTAATAATTGTGGATAATCTTCATCCCATATAGTCATATAAAAAATTCGATTTTTCTCTAAATAAGATATATATTGCGGGAGATTTGAACTTTGAAGAAAATTTACTAATTCTGAAGAATTTTTCGAGGATATTCCAGTGTAGTATTCCATTTGTTTTGTATTAAAAGTGTATATTCCCTTCAATTCAGGATCGACATATAGTAGTCTTTCCATCGCCTTCCAATGATCTGCTAAAAAATAATGAAGATGTAATAATCGTTCTCTTTTCATCTTAATTCTCCTTACCCATAATTTTTATTATGTAAACAAAAATTGCGTAAAAAGACACCTTCAAGCAAGAAGGTGTCTTTCAACAGATTAGTAGTTTTTACAAGTCTCAAATAGACCTTTTTCTTTTAAGACAGAGATTAGCGTTTCGCCCATAACCGCTGGAGTTTCCGCTACTTTAATACCACAAGCTTCCATCGTTTTAATCTTTTCTGCAGCAGTTCCTTTACCACCAGAAATGATTGCACCAGCATGGCCCATACGTTTGCCAGCAGGCGCTGTTTGGCCACCAATGAAGCCTACAACAGGTTTTGTCATATTAGCTTTCACCCATTCAGCTGCCTCTTCTTCTGCTGTACCACCGATTTCACCAATCATAATTACAGCATGCGTTTCTTCATCTTCATTAAATGCTTTTAACGCATCAATAAAGTCCGTACCGTTAACTGGGTCCCCACCGATACCTACAGCAGTAGATTGGCCAATACCTTCTTGTGTTAACTGATGTACAGCCTCATACGTTAATGTACCAGAGCGAGATACGATACCTACATGGCCTTTTTTATGAATGTACCCTGGCATAATACCAATTTTGCATTCATCAGGCGTAATAACACCAGGACAGTTTGGTCCAAGTAAACGTGTATGTTTACCCGCCATATATCTCTTTACATTTACCATATCTAATACAGGAATTCCTTCAGTAATACATACTACTAAATCGATTTCTGCATCAACTGCTTCCATAATTGCATCAGCCGCAAAAGCGGGTGGAACGTATACAACCGAAGCATTTGCGCCTGTTGCCTTCACTGCATCTTCTACAGTATCAAATACTGGTACACCTTCAATATCAGTGCCACCTTTACCTGGCGTTACACCACCGACAATTTTCGTACCGTATTCAATCATTTGTTTTGTGTGGAATAAACCTTGAGAACCTGTAATACCTTGAACAATAACTTTTGTATCTTTATTAACTAATACGCTCATTTTTCTCCCCCGCTTTCTATTAGCCCACTAGTGAAACAATTTTTTGTGCACCGTCTGCCATAGATTCTGCTGCAACAATATTTAAGCCAGACTCATTTAAAATTTTCTTACCTAACTCCACGTTTGTACCTTCAAGACGCACAACTAAAGGCAATTCAAGACCAACTTGTTTCGTCGCTTCAATAACACCTTCTGCGATAACATCACACTTCATAATGCCACCAAAAATGTTAACGAAGATACCTTTTACATTTTTGTCAGAAAGGATAATTTTGAATGCTTCTGTAACTTTTTCAGCTGTTGCACCGCCACCAACATCTAAGAAGTTAGCTGGATCGCCATGGTAATGTTTAATGATATCCATTGTAGCCATCGCTAAACCTGCACCATTAACCATACAACCGATATTTCCATCTAAAGGAATGTAGTTTAAGTCATATTTAGAAGCTTCAATTTCTTTTGAATCTTCTTCATCAAGATCACGAAGTTCTAAAATGTCTTTATTGCGATATAAAGCATTAGAATCAAAGTTTAATTTCGCATCTAATGCCATAACTTTACCGTCACCTGTTGTAACAAGTGGATTGATCTCCGCGATTGAGCAATCTTTTTCGATAAACGCACGGTATAAGCCCATCATAAACTTCACAGCTTGTCCTACAAGCTCTTTTGGAATATTGATGTTAAACGCGATTCGGCGCGCTTGGAAGCCTTGTAAGCCTACTGCTGGATCAATATATTCTTTAAAGATCTTTTCAGGTGTTTGCTCTGCTACCTCTTCAATTTCTGTTCCACCTTCTTCAGATGCCATTAAAACAACTTGAGAAGTTGCACGATCTAAAACTAAACCAACATAATATTCTTTTTTAATATCGCAACCTTCTTCGATAAGTAAGCGTTTTACTTCCTTACCTTCAGGACCTGTTTGATGTGTCACAAGTGTAGTTCCTAAAATGCTCTCTGCATATGTACGAACTTCATCTAAATTTTTTGCAACTTTTACTCCGCCAGCTTTGCCGCGTCCACCAGCGTGAATCTGTGCTTTTACTACACATACATCCGTTCCTAATTCTTTCGCTGCTTCTACAGCTTCTTCTACTGTAAATGCAACCTTCCCGTTCGGAACGCTAACCCCATAGCTTTTAAGGACTGCCTTACCTTGGTACTCATGGATATTCATGGTCCCATCCTCCCCTGTTTTCCTGTTTTACTCGAAAAGTTTTTTAATGTTTAAAAAACATTACATTGCCATTGTATAAGATGATTGGCACGCTGTCTACAATAAAGTGTCAGAAAACTGAAATCGCTTTATTCTTTTTTGAAAATAATAATGTTCATATACCAAAATAAAAAAATAAGCTGCATATTCGCAGCTTATTTTTGAACCGTATCTTTAATTGGTGCAAAAGATTTCCGATGTTCTTCTAATACTCCATGCGCTTCAATCGCTTCTAAATGTTGTTTTGTGCCATATCCCATATGTTGTTCAAATCCATATGCAGGATACTTTTCTCCAAGCTCTTTCATCATACGATCTCTCGTTACTTTCGCAATAATGGATGCAGCTGAAATAGAAATACTTTTCGCATCCCCTTTAATAATGGACGTTTGCGGAATTGGTGTAGGAAGTTTCATCGCATCAATTAATAAATGTTCTGGTGCACAAGATAAATTCGCAACAGCATCTAACATCGCTTGTTTCGTCGCTTGATAAATATTTATCTCATCAATAACTTGTGGTGATACAATTCCAACTCCAATTGCAATTGCTTGTGCTTTAATTTCATCATAAAAACGCTCTCGCTTCGCCTCACTCAGCTTTTTCGAGTCATTTAACCCTGGAATATAAAAATTTTCCGGAAGGACAACAGCTGCCGTCACGACAGGCCCAGCTAGCGGCCCACGCCCTACTTCATCTATACCGGCGATAAGTGTGAGCCCTTTTTCACGTAATGCAATCTCGTACTTGGACATTTCGAAAAACTTTTCTTTTTCTTTCTGCGCTAACTCTTTTTGTTTATGCCACTTCAAAATAAGCTTTTGTATTCCTTTTCGCTCGTCTTTCATTAATATTTGGAAGCGGTCGTCCTCCTCACTCATTATTTCATGCAGTAAACGTTCCGCTTCTTGAATAGTCACTTTTTGCATTCATGCCACTCCCTTTATATACAAAAAAGAAAAGACGTACAAACGCACGTCTTATACTTCTTCTACTTTTTCTGCATCTTCTGTCTGCTCTGCAAACTCTTCTGGTGTTTCAAACGTCATTTTTCCAAGTTTTCCACCACGAAGCTCACGAAGTACAAGCTCAGATGTTTTATCATAATCAATCATTCCGCCGCCCATTAAACAGCCTCTATTTTTTCCAATTGCATCGAATAACTCCACAATATCTTCTGGAATTTCATTTAAATTATATCGCTCTTTCAAACGTTCCGGGTAATGTTTCTCCATAAAACGTAAAGCGTAAACAGCAACATCTTGTAAATTTAAAATTGAATCTTTAATTGCGCCCGTTGTCGCTAATCGAAGACCCACTAATTGATCTTCAAATTTGGGCCATAAAATACCAGGTGTATCTAACAGTTCCATTTCCTTCCCAACTTTAATCCACTGTTGAGCTGTTGTCACACCAGGACGATCTCCTGTTTTAGCAATATTTTTCTTCGCTAACTTATTAATTAACGTAGATTTACCAACATTCGGTATACCTACAATTAATGCACGAATCGCTCTCGGTCTAATACCTTTTGCAACCATTTTATCAAATTTTTCTTTCACCAACACTTTACAAGCCGCTGCAATTTCCTTCATACCTTGTCCAGCTTGCGCGTTAATTGAAATTGCCATTTGGCCTTTTTCTTTAAAATATGCGATCCACTGCTTTGTTAATCGATCATCTGCCATATCCGCTTTATTTAAAACAACAAGCCTTGGCTTATGTGTAATAATCTCATCGATCATTGGATTTCGAGAAGATAAAGGTAATCGAGCATCTACAAGCTCAATTACAACATCAATTAACTTTAATTTTTCTGTTACTTGGCGTCTAGCCTTTGCCATATGTCCCGGGAACCATTGAATTACCATGTTGCCACCTTCTTTTTCTTTTATTTCACAATACGAGCATCTTTTAACGGCCAATATAGTATATTTGCTTTTCCAATCACTCGGTCCATTGAAATCGTACCAATCGAACGGCTATCTTTACTAAAACGACGATTATCGCCTAAAACAAATAATTGACCTTCTGGAACAGTTTTCTTCCCTGTCATTTCTTCAAGAGTAAAATCATATGTAAGCGGTCCGTCAGCAATTTGTTTTTTTTGCTTGTCTAAATACGGCTCCTCATAAGCCTTTCCGTTAACATATAGTTTATCATTACGATACTCTATTTCATCGCCTGGCAGGCCGATAATGCGCTTAATATAATCTTTATCTTCCGTCGCTCGGAATACGATAATATCAAATCGTTTCGGATCTCCTATGTGATAACCAATTTTATTGACAATCATTCGATCGCGATCATGTAAAGTAGACGCCATCGATACTCCATCTACGAGAATTGGCGCAAAGAAAAACTGTCTAATAACACCCGCTAATACAACAGCAATCAAAATTGCTTTAATCCATTCCCAAAGTGAACTCTTTTCTTTCTTCATGCATTTCCCCTCCACGATTATGTACGCTGCTCGTATTATATCAAAATTTTATATAGATTGGAAAAAGGGAGCTTGTGTATTTACAAGCTCCCATACATGTCTTATCGAATTTCTTTAATACGTGCTTTTTTACCGCGAAGGTTACGTAAGTAGTATAACTTAGCACGACGTACTTTACCACGGCGAAGTACTTCAAGTTTCGCGATTCTTGGCGTGTGAACTGGGAATGTACGCTCAACACCTACACCGTAAGAAATCTTACGAACTGTGAATGTTTCACTGATTCCGCCACCACGACGTTTAATTACAACACCTTCGAAAAGCTGAATTCTTTCACGAGTTCCCTCAACTACTTTTACGTGTACACGTAAAGTGTCTCCAGGACGGAATGAAGGAAGGTCAGTTTTTAATTGGCCTTGAGTAATTTCTGCGATTAATTGTTGCATATTAAATTCTCTCCTTTAAACAGATGCTCTTATAAAGTCTTAATAAATTACAGCGGAACATCGTTAATACGGCCACTGATTTCAGTAGCACAAGTGTTATAATAGCATATTGCTAGGACTGTTGCAATAGAAAATATATCAAGCCCTTACTTGTCTTCTTTAATTTGTTCTAGCCATTTCGCTTCTTGCTTAGATAATTCTCGTTCTTCCAGTAAATCCGGTCTACGCGTGTACGTACGACGTAGTGATTCTTTGTGTCGCCATTCATCAATATTTTTATGATTTCCTGACATTAGTACATCCGGTACCTTCATACCACGAAAATCAGCTGGACGTGTATAATGAGGATGTTCTAATAAACCTGTACTAAACGAATCCTCGACTTGTGAAGCATGATTTCCTAGCACTCCCGGGAGGAGACGCACGACACTATCCGTAATAACCATAGAGGCTAACTCTCCGCCGGTTAATACGTAGTCACCGATAGAAATTTCATCCGTTACGAGATGCTCACGAATTCGTTCATCGTACCCTTCATAATGACCACACACAAAAATAACATGCTCTTCTTCAGCAAGTTCTTCTGCCTTCTTCTGCGTAAAACGCTCTCCTTGTGGACACATTAGGACAACTCTCGGTTTACGGTCTGTTTCCTTCGTTAACTCTTCCACTGCATCAAAGATAGGCTGGGGGGTTAATACCATCCCAGCGCCACCACCATACGGATAATCATCTACGCTATTATGCTTACTCGTTGTATAATCGCGGAAATTGACAACACGAAGCTCTACCGCTTCTTTTTCTTGTGCTTTCTTTAAAATTGAAGATCCAAACACACCCGTAAACATATCTGGAAACAATGTTAAAATGTCAATTTTCATTATAATAGCCCTTCCATTACATGAATGGTTACTAATTTATTCTCAATGTTAACTTGAAGTACAACATCATCAATATAAGGAATTAATAGATCTTGACCTTTTGGACGTTTAATTACCCAAACATCATTTGCACCAGGAGATAAAATTTCTTTTATTGTTCCTAACGCTTCTCCTTCTTCCGTTACAACACTGCAACCAATAATTTCATGGTAGTAGTATTCGCCTTCAGCTAGTTCACCTAACTGCTCTTCTGGTACTTTTATTAAAGAACCTTTAAACTTCTCTGCTTCATCTACATTGTTGTATCCTTCAAATGTTAATAAATCAAATGTCTTATGTTGACGATGAGAAGTTACTTTCACTGGAAGGTAGTCTGTACTTTTCTCATTACTTATGTATAACGTGTTTCCTACTTTATATCGCTCTTCTGGAAAATCAGTACGAGAAATAACACGAATTTCTCCTCTTACGCCATGAGTATTTACAATTTTCCCTACGTTAAACCACTTTGTCATAAATAGTATGTCACCCCTGGTTTCTATATAAATTAAGCATCTCCATTTCACATATGGAACATGCAACTTCTCTTTAAATGTTAAAAAAGGGAGAGGAAATAACTCCTCGCCCTTTTTACGTTTATTGAATTTCCAGTGTTACTTTTTCATCATTATGATGTCCCACTGAATACAAGAGCATTCGAATTGCTTTCGCAACTTTCCCTTGCTTTCCAATGACTTTTCCAACATCCTCAGGATGTACAGTTAATCGATACTTTATCTCTCCGTTGTAAAGTTCCTGTGTAACTTTTACATCTTCAGGATGATCGACAAGAGGCTTGACAATCGTCTCGACTAACTTCTTCATAGTCATTGCCTCAATTACTTACCTTGTTTAGATAAGTGGAATTTCTCCATGATACCTTGGTTAGAGAATAAGTTACGAACTGTATCAGATGGTTTAGCACCATTTCCTAACCATTTTAATGCTGCTTCTTCGTTGATCTTAACTTCAGCTGGTTGAGCAACCGGATTGTAAGTACCGATTTCCTCAATGAAACGTCCGTCACGAGGAGAACGAGAATCTGCAACAACTACACGATAGAAAGGAGTTTTTTTAGCTCCCATACGTTTTAAACGAATTTTAACTGCCATTTATAAAGCACCTCCGAATTTATTTCACACAGATAATTATATTAGCAAAAAGACTATTGCTTTGTAAAGTATTTTTTCTTAACAGAGCCATCTTTTTTCCTTACATGAATGGAAACTTCAATCCACCTAGTCCTTTTTTCTTACCTTTTTGCATTCCCGTCATCGTTTTCATCATCTTTTTCATATCATCAAATTGCTTGATTAAACGATTGATTTCTTGTACCGTTGTACCGCTACCTTTGGCAATGCGCTTTTTGCGACTAGCGTTGATTATTTCCGGTTGTTCTCGCTCTAATTTAGTCATAGAACGAATAATTGCCTCAATATGCCCAATTTGTTTTTCATCAACTTGCGCATTTTTCAGCCCTTTAATTTTATTTGCACCAGGAAGCATTCCTAACAATTCATCAAGCGGTCCAAGTTGACGCACTTGTCCAAGTTGTTCTAGGAAATCGTCAAGCGTAAACGAAAGCGTACGCATTTTTTGCTCAAGTTCTTTTGCTTTCTCTTCATCAACTGTAGCTTGCGCTTTTTCAATTAATGTTAAGACGTCTCCCATCCCTAAAATACGGGATGCCATACGCTCTGGATGGAACGCTTCAATCGCATCTAGTTTTTCACCCATACCAGCAAATTTAATCGGTGTATTTGTTACCGCCTTAATAGATAATGCCGCACCACCGCGCGTATCACCATCTAATTTCGTTAATACAACACCTGTTAAACCTAACTGTTCATGGAAACTTTGTGCAACATTTACCGCGTCTTGTCCCGTCATCGCATCGACAACAAGGAAAATTTCATCCGGTTTCGCAACTTCTTTCACTTTCGCTAATTCATCCATTAGTTCTTCATCAATATGCAGGCGACCTGCTGTATCAATTAAAACATAATCGTGATGATCTTCTTTTGCTTTTGCAATCGCTTGTTTCGCAATTTCAACAGGACTTACTTGATCTCCTAAAGAGAATACAGGCATGTCCAATTGCTTCCCTAATGTTTCAAGCTGTTTAATCGCTGCTGGACGGTAAATATCCGCTGCAACAAGCATTGGTTTACGATTATGCTTTTTACGAAGCAAATTCGCAAGCTTACCTGTAGTCGTTGTTTTACCCGCACCTTGCAGACCAACCATCATTATAACAGTCGGTGGCCTATTAGCAACAGCAATTTTACTTTGCTCTCCGCCCATAAGCTCTGTAAGTTCTTCCTGTACGACTTTAATTACTTGTTGTCCAGGTGTCAAACTTGTCATTACATCTTGTCCGACAGCACGTTCAGACACACGCTTTACAAAATCTTTTACTACTTTAAAGTTAACGTCCGCTTCTAAAAGAGCTAGACGAACTTCTCTCATCATTTCTTTCACATCGGCTTCAGAAACTTTTCCTTTGCCGCGGATTTTTTGCATTGTCTGTTGAAGTCGGTCGGCTAATCCTTCAAATGCCATATTGCCGCCCTCCTAATCTAATTTTTCGATAGCTTCAACAACTTGTTTCATTTCTTCATTCACATGCTCTTCTTCGCTGATTAGCTGTTTTAGCTTTGCAACAAGTCGCTGTCGCTCTTGAAACTTTTGAAGTAATACTAATTTATCTTCATATTCTTCAAGCATCGCTTCAGTCCGTTTAATGTTATCATACACGGCTTGGCGACTTACATCAAATTCTTCCGCAATTTCACCAAGAGATAAATCATCTAGATAATAAAGCGACATATAACTTCTTTGTTTTTGCGTTAACAACGATTGATAAAAATCAAATAAATAGTTCATTCTCGTTGTTTTCTCGAGCATGTTGGATCATCCTTTGTTAAGTGATTTCCCTTTACATGAATTAGTTTACATGGAGTACAAAAGAGTGTCAAGTTTTTTTCTTAACATCACATATTTTTATAGAAAAAGAAGCGGAAAATGCCGCTTCTTTCACTTACACTTCTTCTGTTTCTACTAAGTTCGCAAATAAACCATACACATATTGTTCTGGATCAAACTGCTGCAAGTCATCCATTTGCTCTCCTAATCCAACGAATTTCACCGGTACATCCATTTCGTTACGAATCGCTAATACAATACCACCTTTAGCAGTTCCATCTAACTTCGTTAAAACAATACCAGTAACGTTCGTTGCTTCACGGAATGTCTTCGCTTGACTTAAACCGTTTTGTCCTGTTGTTGCATCAATAACAAGTAATACTTCGTGAGGAGCCCCCGGTACTTCACGCTCAATTACACGCTTCACTTTCTCTAACTCTTTCATTAAGTTTACTTTATTTTGTAAGCGTCCTGCTGTGTCACATAGTAATACGTCTACTTTACGTGCTTTCGCGGCTTGTACAGCGTCATACATAACCGCCGCTGGATCAGATCCTGACCCTTGTTTAATCACTTCTACACCAACGCGATCGCCCCATACTTCTAATTGTTCAATCGCTCCTGCGCGGAATGTATCTCCTGCCGCCAATAGGACAGACTTACCTTCTGATTTGAATTTATGTGCTAGTTTACCAATCGTCGTCGTTTTCCCTACGCCGTTAACACCGACAAATAAAACAACTGTTAATTGATCCTCTTGCATATTAATTTCGTTACTAAACTCACTGTCGCCTTTGTAAATTCCTACTAACTTTTCTGAAATAACAGCTTGTACTTCTTTTGGATCTTGGATGTTACGACGTTGCACTTCTTCTTTCAATTGATCAATTAATTCCATTACCGTCGAAACTCCGACATCTGCACCAATTAAAATTTCTTCTAATTCCTCAAAGAAATCTTCATCTACTTTACGATAACGATAAACTAAATCATTTACTTTATCTGCAAACGAATTTCTCGTTTTTTCTAATCCATGTTTAAATTTCTCTGTTACCGTATCTGTTTGTTTTGAAATTTTTTCTTTTAATTTTTTAAAAAAACTCATACTGTCCCATCCTTCCTAATTACTTGCAACTAGTTCTTCTCCATCATCTAAACGAACCGAAACAAGTTTAGATACCCCTGACTCTTGCATTGTTACACCGTACAATACGTCAGACTCTTCCATTGTACCTTTTCTATGTGTAATGACAATAAACTGTGTCTCATCACTAAATCTCTTTAAATACTGCGCAAAACGGGCAACATTCGCCTCATCAAGAGCCGCCTCTACCTCATCTAATACACAGAATGGGACTGGGCGCACTTTTAAAATACCGAATAACAGCGCAATTGCTGTTAAAGCACGCTCCCCACCAGAAAGTAAACCTAAGTTTTGCAGTTTCTTCCCTGGCGGTTGCGCTACAATATCAATACCAGTATTTAATAAGTCCTCTGGATTCGTCATGACTAAATCCGCTCTACCGCCTCCAAATAATTCAGAGAATACCGATTGAAACTCCATTCGAATTCCTTCAAACGTAGTAGAAAAACGTTTTTTCATTTCTTCATCCATTTCAGTAATAAGTTGGTGCAATGTCGCTTTCGCTTCTTCTAGGTCATCTTTTTGCTCTAGTAAGAATGTATGACGCTCTGCTACACGCTCATACTCTTCAATTGCCCCTAAGTTCACTGTGCCTAGCTCTTCGATGGATAATTTAATTAGTTTCACCTTTTTACGTGCATCCTCTGCAGGCATCATCATTGTATACTTCAGTTTTGCTGCTTCAAATGAAATCGTATATGTTTCACGTAAATGTTGTAATCTATTTTCTAACTCTACATCAAGTCGGTTTATTTTTACTTCTTGATTTTTCAGCATCTCAAGAATGTATTTATGTTTACCTGTTGTTTCTTTCAGATTACGTTCTAAATGTTCTACCCTCTCTTGTAACGATATGCGTTGTTCACGACGAGAGCGAATTAACTCTGAAGTTTGATTACGATCATATGCTTTCTTCTCAATCATATTCGTAATCTGTTCTTCACCACTTGAATTAGATGTCATTTCTTGTTTTAAGAATGCTAAATCCTCTTTCGTTTTGACAAGCGTTGCATCCGTTTCTTCTTTTTCCTTCGTCAATCGTTCAACTTTTTCTTTTTGATTAGATAAGCGTTGTTGCTTTTCAGCCGCCAACACTTTTAACTCAGTCATTTCTTTTTGCACTTTTTCTTTCGAAGAATGCTGCTCACTTTTTTGTTTTGTTAAAGCGACAATTTTACTATCTAATTCCGTAATCTCCGCTTGAAGCGTTGCTAAAATCTTTTCTAGCTCTTCTTTACGCCCTTGTATCTTCACTTGATCTTGTAAGAATCCTTCAATCTCTAAATCGTAAATAGATAAACGATCATTAATACGATGTTCTTCTAATTCTAAGCGACTAATTTCTTCTCTTAATTTCTGTTCATCTACACGCTCTGCTTCTACATTTTGCCTTAGTTCCCGTATTTTCACTTCTTTTTCTTGAATCTCTTGCTTTACTGCTTTAACAAAGTTTTCTAACTTTGTCGTTTTTTCTTCCATATCAATTAACTTGTTCGTCCACTCTTCTAGCTCACGTTGACGTCCTAATAAAGAAGATTTCGCCTGTTTTACCGCTCCACCAGTCATAGAACCACCAGGGTTCACTACATCACCTTCGATTGTTACAATGCGATAACGGTATTGCAGTTGTTTCGCCAACTCATTCGCCCCACGTAAATCTTTCGCAACAATAACAGTACCTAATAAATTTGAAACTACATTTTCATATTTATTATTATATTGCACAAGTTCTGCCGCCACACCTACAAACGATGGGTGTTGATTTACAATACGTAATTGTTCAAATGATAACGATCTACTTTTAATAACAGCTTGCGGTAAAAACGTTGCTCGTCCATGTTTATTTTGTTTTAAAAACGTAATTGCATTACGAGCATGTTCTTCTTTTTGTACGACAATATGCTGCATCGCTGCACCTAGAGCAATTTCCATTGCAATTTCATATTCTTTCGGTACCGTTAGCAGTTCTGCAACAGCACCCTCGATACCTTGCAACCTATCTTCTCTAGCTTTTAACACTTCACGTACCCCTTGATAGAAACCAGAGTAATCCTCTTGCATCTCTTCTAGCATTTCTTTTCGAGAACGTGCCTGTTGTACAAATTGATACGCTTGATACAGTTTTGTTTCATTTTCACTATACTGCGCCTTGCATTTCCCAAGTGCCGCTTCTGTCTTTTGTATATTCGAAAGGATACCAGCTACTTTTTCTTTCACTTGTTCATAACTTTCCACAAGTTTCGTCTTTTTCGCTGTAATTTCCATGCGTATTTCTACATATTTCGCATTTTCTTCATCGAGGCGTTCATTTTTTGAGTTTTGTTGTTTAGATTGTTCTTCAATCATAGATAACTCATTACGATGACTAGCTTGTTGATTTAAAAGTTCAATATAGTCACCTTTTAAATTCTCAATTTGTTCCTCTAAATTGTCAGCAAAAGTTGCAAGCAGTAGCTCATTATCATGCAATTTTGTCTCCAACTCTTTTACTTGATTTACAAATTGCATCAACACTTCTGTACTGGATTCAATTTCACCATCATAACTTGTAGCTTTCTCTGTTAATTCAACAATTAACTGTTCGAGTTGTGCACAATGCGTCGTTGCATTTTGTTTTCTCTCTTTTAATAACTCACGCTGTCCTTCTAACTTTTCTAGCTCTTTACTAGAAAGAAGCAGCACTTCTTGTAAGGAATCTACAGACTCATCTACTGCTTGTAATTGTCCTCGTAATTCCTCAAGCTCTTCTTCACCTTTTTGTAAATGCGTTGACATTTTAGCTTCTTCGTTTTTATTATGCCCAAACTGATTTCGAAGCGCTTCCCATTTCTCATGTAATTCTTCAATTTCATGTACAATAAGCGCCGCTTCTACTTTCTCTAATTCTTCTTTTTTCTCGAGATAATCTTTCGCAATAGAAGCTTGTCTTTCTAAAGGTTCTACTTGACTACTTAATTCGTGAATGATATCTTGTACACGATTTAAGTTTTCTTGTGTGTCTGCTAATTTCACTTCAGCTTTCTTTTTACGAAGTTTGTATTTCAGCACTCCCGCAGCTTCTTCAAATACACCACGACGTTCTTCTGATTTACTACTTAAAATCTCTTCAACTTTCCCCTGGCTAATAATCGAAAAAGCTTCTCTTCCCATACCAGAGTCCATAAATAAATCGATAATATCTTTCAATCTACATGATTGTTTATTAATATAAAAATCACTATCACCAGAACGAGATACACGACGCGTTACACACACCTCATTATATTCAATCGGTAAACGTTGATCTTCATTATTTAAAGTTATTGTTACTTCAGCAACATTAACTGCTCTTCTCGTATCACTGCCTGCAAAAATAATATCCTCCATCTTTGCACCACGTAATGATTTTGCAGATTGTTCACCAAGTACCCAGCGAATCGCATCAGTAATATTACTTTTCCCACTTCCATTAGGTCCTACTACGGAAGTTACACCTGGGACAAAATCAACAGATACACGCTCAGCAAAAGACTTAAACCCTGCTATTTCTAATCTTTTTAAAAACACGAAAGGCCTTCCTCCTATTCTCCGTTGTTATAACTGTTGTCTATACAAAAACAAGCTATTATACGGATTTCCCTTCCCTTTATTCACAAACAAAAAGAAAGTTTCATTCTATGCATAAGGAATCCCCCTCATTCAAAGGGGGATTCCTTATAGTTGTTCTTTTAATTTTTTCAATGCTTCTGCAGCAGCTTGTTGCTCTGCTTCTTTTTTCGACTTGCCACTACCAAGACCTAAAGCCACGTTATTTAACGTAACACGTGACACAAATTCTCGATTATGGGCCGGTCCTTTTTCCTGCAAAATTTGATACTCAATATTGCCACTACCATCCCGCTGAATCAACTCTTGTAATTGACTCTTATAATCCATCACATGAGAAAAAGCACCTTCATTAATTTTAGGGTATACAATTTCTTTTAAGAAGCCCCATACTGTTTCTAACCCTTGATCAAGATAAAGGGCACCAATAAACGCTTCAAAGACATCCGCTAATAAAGCTGGTCGTTCACGTCCACCTGTCATTTCCTCACCTTTTCCTAATAAAACAAGGCTACCAAATGACAACTCGTTTGCAAAACGAACAAGAGATGGTTCACATACAATAGCTGCACGTAGTTTCGTTAACTCTCCTTCGCTCATTGTCGGATATTTTTGAAACAGATACTGTGACACAGTAAGTTCCAATACTGCATCTCCAAGGAATTCGAGACGCTCATTGTCTTCATGCGGTTTTTTTCGATGCTCATTCACATACGATGAATGCGTAAATGCTTGAATCAATAATTTTTCATCTGAAAACGTAATACCTATCTCTTCTTGAAATACTTTAAACGCTTCACGATATTTTGTTTCGTATTTTTTTTCTCTATGTTTTCGGTACGGCATAGGTCCCTCCAGATATAAGCCGAGAAGCCCCGCTAAAAAACGGGACTTCACTTAAGCATTATAGATGACTCTCTATGTAAGTCACAGCATCGCCAACAGTAGCAATCTTTTCAGCATCTTCATCAGAAATTTCCATTTCGAATTCATCTTCCAATTGCATTACAAGTTCTACTACATCTAGGGAGTCTGCGCCTAAATCTTCTTTAAAGCTCGCAGCTGGTACTACTTCAGTTTCTTCTACACCTAAACGATCAACGATGATTTTTGTTACACGCTCTAAAACATCTGCCATTCCATTCACCTCCCCTCAAATATTATATTAAATATTGGCCAAAAAAACTAGTTGAAATCAATTCTTTTATTACATTACCATTCCGCCATCAACATTTAACGTTTGCCCTGTAATATATTTGCTTTGATCAGAAGCAAAAAACGTTACAGTATTTGCGATATCTTGCGCTTCACCAAACTGAGCTGCAGGAATTAGCTTTAACATTTCGGCTTTTATATTTTCATCTAATATATCCGTCATATCAGTCGCAATAAAACCTGGAGCAATTGCATTTACAGTAATATTACGGCTCGCTAATTCTTTTGCTGATGTTTTTGTTAATCCAATTACACCCGCTTTAGCAGCAACATAGTTTGCTTGTCCTGGATTACCTGTCACTCCAACAACAGAAGCGATATTAATAATACGTCCATGACGCTGGCGCATCATGTATCGAGATACTGCCTTCGTACATAAGAATACACCTTTTAGGTTTGTATTAATAACTGTATCCCATTCTTCTTCTTTCATACGCATTAATAAATTATCTTTTGTTACACCTGCATTATTTACAAGAATATCAACTTGTCCAAATGTATCTACAGTTTGTTTCACCATATTCGTAACGTCTTCAGCATTTGCAACATCTGCTCTTACTGCAATTGCATCCGAACCTAATTTCTTTATTTCATCAACTACTTCATTCGCCTTTTGCTCATTACCAGCATAATTTACTACAACATTTGCCCCTTGTTTCGCTAAATCAATCGCAATCGCACGACCAATTCCACGTGAAGCGCCAGTTACTAATGCTACTTTCCCTTTTAACATCAGTTTTCTCCTCTCAAATTTGAAATGGTATCTTTTAATGTCTCTTCATCGTATATCGCATATGCTTTCACTGATGAATCAATTGACTTCATAAGTCCAGCAAGTACTTTCCCAGGTCCAATCTCAATAAATGTATCTACCCCTTGATTCACCATGTTTTCAATGGACGGGTACCATAAGACAGGCGAATAGAGCTGTTCAATTAGCTTTTCTTGAATAAGTGCACCATTTGTAATAACGTCTGCTGTTACATTTGCGATAACAGGAATATTCGTATCTTGAATTGTAATTTCTTTTAAGACACTTTGGAACTTCTCCGCTGCTGGCTTCATAAGCGAAGAGTGGAACGGTCCACTTACCTTAAGCGGAATTGCTCTCTTTGCACCATTTTCTTTCGCTCTTTGAGAAGCAATCTCAACTCCTTGCTTTGTTCCAGAAATCACAATTTGCTTCGTACTATTCATATTAGCGATTTGCACTGCATATCCTTCACTTGTTACTTCTTCTGTAACTTGTTTCAGCATATGTGGATCAGCACCTAAAATAGCCGCCATTGCACCTTCTCCACCAGGAACAGCTTCTTCCATATATTCCCCACGTTTTCTTACAGCATATACAGCGTCTTCAAAAGTTATTGCACCCGCTGCTACAAGAGCGCTATATTCACCTAAACTATGCCCTGCAACAAAGTCTGGTGTAATATCATACTCTTTCAAAGCTGTCAAAATAGCAAAACTCGTTGTTAATAAGGCCGGCTGCGCATTTGTCGTTAACGTAAGCTTTTCCTGCGGCCCTTCAAAAATCACTTCTGAAAGTGAATCTTGCAACACCTCATCTGCTTTCGCAAACACATTTGCAACCTCTTTATTATTCTCCGCTAACTGTTTACCCATTCCAACTGCCTGTGAACCTTGGCCCGGAAAAAGAAATGCTAGTTTTCCCATTTCAAATCCTCCTCTTATTGGAGTGGCTCTTTCTCCATTACGCTTGAAATAGTAGGAATAACTTCTTTCGCTACCATTTCTCTCGTTTGACGAATCGCACTAAATATTGATTGGTCATTGGAAGAACCGTGAGCCTTAATGACTGGAGCTTTCAATCCAAATAATGCCGCTCCTCCATACTCCGAATAATCCATTTTATCTTTTAATACCATAAGTTTTGGCTTTAATACCGCTGCTGCTAATTTGCTCGTAAACGAACTCATTAACTGCTCTTTTAACATAGAAAATAACGCAAGTGCTGTTCCTTCTAATGATTTTAGCGCTACATTCCCTGTAAAACCATCACATACAACAACATCTGCTACACCTTGCAATAAATCTCTTGATTCAACGTTCCCAACGAAATTAATTGGGGCATCCTTAAGCATTGCAAAGACTTGTTTTGAAAGCTCGTTCCCTTTGCCATCCTCTGTTCCAACGTTCAAAAGTCCAACGCGAGGATTTTTAATTCCTCTTACTTTCTCAGCGTATACAGATCCCATTACTGCATATTGATATAAATGAATTGGTTTTGCATCAACGTTCGCTCCAACATCTAACATAACAAAACCTTCTCCATCAACCGTTGGCATTGTAGGGGATAAAGCTGGTCGCTCAACCCCTTCCATACGACCTACAACGAACAATCCAGCCGCCATTAAAGCTCCTGTACTACCAGCTGATATACAAGCATCCGCTACACCGTCTTTCACTTGCTGCGCTGCTAGTACCATTGAGGCTTGTTTTTTTCGACGAACCGCTCTTACTGGTTCATCTGTCGATTCGATTTTTTCATCTGTATGAAGTATAGTAATCCGTTCTTCACTCGTTAAGTATTGACGAATTTCCTCTTCTTTCCCTACTAACGTAATATGTAAATCAGAATATTCCTTAATAGCTTTCATTGCTCCTAATACGACAGCCTTTGGAGCATGATCGCCGCCCATTGCATCTATTGCGATTTTCATAAGTTGTTACCTTCCTCACTATAATTACTAGATCGATACATTTCAAAAGTGCCTGTAAAAACAAGTTCTTCTCCAACAAAGCTACGCACTTTGACAACGGTCCGTCCTTTATCATTCTCTACATCTTCAACGCGCGCTTTTGCAACAACACGCTCTCCTAATTTTACAGGACGAATGTATCGAATGGTAGACTTTGCAGTTAAAGCTAATTCTTCATCAATAACCGCAACAGCTAGTGAGTTTGCTTGTGCAAACAAATGATGCCCACGGGCAATCTGATTTCTTTTAAATACGTGTTCTACCTTCACTTCAAAGATAGAAATCGCATGTCTATCTAATTCTATATCGATAATTTCTCCGACAACCTCTTCTAACGGTAAAGATTTCACATCTTCTTCATGTTGCTTTGTAGCTACATGTTTAATTCTTTCTCTTAATTCAGGAATAGATAATTCCATACGGTCAAGACGTACGGTTTGTATACTCACTTGAAATTTTTCTGCTAAATCTTCATCCGTAATAAAAGGATTCGTTTCTATTGTTTGTTGTAATAATTCTTGTCTTTCTTTTTTACTTCTTCTTTTTTTCATACCGCACCATCCATTTTTATGACTAGGTACTAACAGTAGTATATAATCATTAAAAGTAGAATGCAACAAAAACTTTCGTTGCCTCCCTTTAATCGAGCTTCTCTCCTTGGAACACACCTGTCCCGTCAAGATAAGTACGCAGCGAAGCATACTGATCATTATGCCAAAACGCTTCTGATTCTACTAGTAACGCCGCATCTTGTCTAGCTGTTTCTAACGCTCGATAATCATGTACCATATCAGCAACCTTGAATTCTGGTAAACCACTTTGCTTACTTCCAAAGAAATCTCCAGGACCTCTTAACTCTAAATCTTTTTCTGACAATACAAATCCATCATTCGTTTCGGTCATAATACGCATTCGCTCTTTTCCCGTTTCCGATTTTGGATCCGCGATTAATAAACAATATGATTGTTCACTACCACGCCCAACACGTCCCCTGAGCTGATGGAGCTGCGATAAACCGAAACGCTCTGCATCATAAATAACCATTACAGTCGCATTCGGTACGTTCACACCTACTTCAACAACTGTTGTCGACACAAGAATTTGCACTTTATTTTCACTAAATTGTCCCATTATCTCTTCTTTTTCTTGAGATGAGAGTCTGCCATGCATTAATCCGACTTGACATTTCCCTTGATAATGATGAGTCAGCATACTATGTAAGTCAATCGCATTTTGTACATCAAGTTTCTCAGATTCTTCAATAAGGGGACAAATAACATATGCTTGTCTTCCTTTTTTTATCTCCTTCTCCACAAAACCGAGAACTCGATCTAACATATCATGTTTTGCCCAGTATGTTTCAATTACCTTTCTACCAGCTGGCATCTCATCGATTATAGAAACATCCATCTCTCCAAATGCAGTAATTGCTAACGTACGCGGAATTGGCGTCGCCGTCATAAATAAAACATCCGGACTTTCACCTTTCTCCCTTAAAACTCGTCGCTGCGCTACACCAAATCGATGTTGTTCATCAGTAATAACGAGACCTAACCTATGAAAGATAACTTCATCTTGAATTAAAGCATGTGTTCCAACAAGGATATCTATTTCTCCTTGTTCTAATTTTGCCAAAATCTCTCGACGCCTTACACCTTTAACAGAACTGGTTAACAATTCAACATTCATACCAAAGTGCGAGAACGTCTCTGCAAGCGATTGATAATGTTGCTCTGCTAAAATTTCTGTAGGAACCATTAAAGCACCTTGATAATGTGCTAACTTCGCTGCATAAAGGCCAATCGCTGCAACGACTGTTTTCCCAGAACCTACATCACCTTGCAACAGACGATTCATCCGATAAGGAGATGTCATATCTTTCATAATTTCATCTACTACCCGACGCTGCGCACCAGTTAATGGAAACGGAAGTGCATCAATAAACTCTTGCAATTCTGCTGAAGGAATTTCTTTTTTCGTCCCTTTCGAATTTTCCCTCTCCATTTTCCGTAATGTTTGCATTTTTAGCTGAAATAAGAAAAACTCCTCATATACAAAACGGCGACGTGCTTGTTTTAAATCTTCCTGTCCTGCTGGAAAATGCAACGACCGAAGCGCTTCATAACGCGGCAATAATTTATATCGACTTAGCAATCCATCAGGTAACACTTCAACTATAGATTCTCCATACTCCTTGAACGCTTGGGCAATAAAACGGCGCATCTGTTTTACTGTAAGTTTCCCTTTCACTGAGTATACAGGCTCTACTTCTTGTTGACGTACAACTGGTCCAAAATGAAGCTCTGATACCGCAATCGTTTGACGGTGCTGATCCCATTTACCAGTAATCGTTACTGTTTCATTTAAATTTAACTTCTGCTTATAGTACGGCCTATTAAAGCATACAGCTGTAATTAAATAACGACCGACGAGGACACGAACCGTAAGACGCGACTTCTTCTTCCCATAATATTGCAGTAAAGGAGCACTATGAACCTTCCCCTCAACTGTTACACGTTCATCATGCTTTACTTCAGCAAGATCTTTCATCGCATAATCTTCATAACGGTACGGAAAATGTTCTAATAGATGAGAAACTGTATAAATCCCCATCTCGTTTAGTAATTCAGATGTTTCTCCTCCGATTCCCTTTACATCCGTAACAGGAACTTGTACAACTTCATTCAAGATTCTCACGCTCCGTCACATTATTTTCTTTGATTCATTCATACTATTGACATCTGTAATCGCTCTCTTTCACCCTATATATTCTATCATAGGCATTCTTAGAGAAACTACTCAAATCCCTCATAAACAATACGAAAGAAAAGAGCCTCACTATTAGCAGCAAGGCTCTTTTTTATCTTCAATATGCTAGCCTTTTGAATAAAAACTAGTAATAAACTTCATATTACTACTTCTTATCCATTAGCAAGTAAGCAATCCATTTATTTCCAAAACGAATTTTCTCTTATTCTACAGAGAAGATGAACGAATACACCGGTTGGTTTCCAGCATGTACTTCTACTTCTGCATCTTCAAAATTCTCTTCTACAAATGCAACTAACTCAGCTACTTCTTCGTCAGTTGCATCTTCACCTTGAAGAATCGTTACAATTTCAGAATCTTCATCAATAAGTGCTTCTAGTAATTGCTTTGCAGCTCCTACTTTTGCAGCGTTTGTTGATACAATTTTTCCATCTGCAATACACATGAAATCATCTTTTTGAATCGCTACACCATCAATTTCCGTATCACGTACAGCATACGTAATTTGACCGGTTTTCACATGAGATAAAGCTTCTTTCATGTTTTCTTCGTTCTCTTCTAACGTTCCCACTGGATTAAATGCTAACATTGCAGCCATACCTTGAGGAACTGTTTTTGAACGAATTACAATCACTTCTTGATCCACAACTGACGCTGCTTGTTCTGCTGCCATCACGATATTTCCGTTGTTCGGTAAAATAATGATTTTTTCAGCATTCGCTTCTTCAATCGCCTTCACAATATCCTCCGTACTTGGATTCATCGTTTGGCCACCTTCGATAACTTTCGTCGCGCCAATGCTCTCAAATAAAGTTTTGATACCAGATCCCATAGCAACAGTTACGATACCGTACGGTTGTTTCTCTTTAGACTGGCTAGTTGGCTCAGGCATCATAGTAGGCTCATCTAATAAAGCAGTATGCTGTTCACGCATATTTTCTACTTTAATCTTAATTAAACTACCATAGCGTTGTCCATAATTCATAGGATCTCCAGGATGTTCCGCATGAATATGAACCTTAACAACCTCATCATCTGATACAACAAGTAGTGAATCTCCGTACACACTAATATCTTCACGGAATTTTTGTTCAGAGAAATTATGTTCTTTCATTTTTTCAGGCTCTAATTTCACCATGAATTCCGTACAATATCCATACTTAATATCTTCTGTACTCAATTGGCTTTGTACACTACGGTGATGTTCTGCGCGTACCATGTCATTCATAGATGGTTGGGCAGACACATTAGAAGAAATCGTTTCTCCTTTTAAGTCAGCTAAAAATCCTTCGTATACAACAACAAGACCTTTACCACCGCTATCTACAACGCCAACTTGTTTTAATACAGGTAATAAATCCGGCGTACGATTTAACGATGCATTCGCTTCTTTCACAACGTCTTCCATAAACAAAACAAAGTCGCGCTGTTTTTTCGCAACTGTCACTGCATATTTACCCGTTTCTCTTGCAACCGTTAAAATCGTTCCTTCAATCGGTTTCATAACCGCTTTGTAAGCCGCTTCTACCCCAGCATCTAAAGCTGCAGCAAAATCAACTGTTGTTAATTCTTCTTTTTGTTCAATGGATTTAGAGAAACCACGGAACAACTGAGATAAAATAACTCCAGAGTTACCACGTGCTCCCATTAATAATCCTTTGGCTAAACTTACGCCGACTTTACCAGCATGCTGTGAAGGATTTGCTTTCACTTCACGTGCGCCTGAAGTCATTGATAAGTTCATGTTTGTACCGGTATCGCCATCTGGAACCGGAAATACGTTTAATGCATCAACAAGCTGAACATTATTTGTTAAATTATTCGCTCCTTGCATGATCATTTGTGATAAACGTTTCCCATCAATTTTTTGAATTGACACAGATTTTCCTCCTTAATGCACATTACAAGTTTATTACTTTAACTCCTTGTACGTAGATGTTTACAGAATCTACTGCTAGTCCTACAGTTTGATCTAATGTATATTTCACTTTCGTCTGCACGTTATGTGCTACTTCTGAAATTTTCGTACCATAGCTCACAATAATATACATATCAATATGTACTTCATCTTCATCTTTACGAACAATAACACCTCTAGTGAAGTTTTCTTTTCGTAAAATGTCTGTTAAACCATCTTTTAACTGATTTTTTGATGCCATACCTACGATACCGTAGCAATCTACTGCGGCACCTCCAGCAATTGTTGCAATTACATCTGTACTAATATCAATTTGACCATACTTCGTTTTAATTTCAATTGACATCTCGTTTCCCCCTTCATAAATGGTGAAAGTGAGCTAGACTACTTTAGTTACTATCATATAATCTTTTTAAAGAAAATTCCATCGTTCTTTCTTTTCACTCTCATATTTTATGTTTTAAATCACATTTTTTATGATGAGCAAAATAGTCCATTGTTATTATACAACATGTACCACTATAATATGTCAAGCAATTTTTCTTGATTTCAACTTTTCATCATCGACATATGGTGTCAAGTAATTTTTCTTGATTTCTTTTTTCTACGGTGTTGCATTCTCTTTTTAGTTGTGTTAAATTATAGTAGTGTTTTTAGCATCGCAAAAAAGACTAACATTGAAAAATTACGTATGGTAAGGTATCAAGGGAGGGAAATATAAATGGCTCGTGTTTGTGCTATCACTGGAAGAAAAGCTCGTTCTGGTAACTCTCGTTCTCACGCAATGAACGCTACAAAACGTAAATGGGGCGCTAACCTTCAAAAAGTTCGCGTACGCATCGACGGAAAAGTTCAACGTGTTTACGTTTCTGCTAGAGCATTAAAATCTGGCAAAATCGAACGTGTTTAATAATAAAAAAAAGAGCCGATAGGCTCTTTTTTTACTATGACAATGGAAAAAGCACCGGTAATAGGTGCTTTTTTTAATCTTTTTTGAAGGTATTTAACATGGCACGAACAATTCCACCAAGAAATTTAGGTAACTTAATTGTATAAAATCTCATGGTTTCCCTCCTAATCCCCATTACTCCACTTGTTCACTATATGATGTAAGGAGCAAAATTGTTTCTTTAATCAGTGCTTCTTATCACCATTAATATGCCAGAAGTAAATGAAAAAGTACCTTTTTCCTCAACGAGTTCATTACTAATACAAAGTGTTGATCCCCATTCTATTGTTTTATTAGTTAGAGGATACTTAAAACCAAGTAATGTAATCCCTTCTACTATTTCAGTAACCGGCACAAAAGATACATAAGGGAAATTTTTATTTTCTTCAATTATATGTGTACCCACTTTTTTCACGCTTATTTCATTTTTATTGTCTACAATACACATTTCTATCCCTACTTCTAACCCTCTTAAAAGCATCTGTATATTTGCTAAACCGTGATCCAGCCTTCCACCGGTGGCACCAAAAATACGAATCAATATCGGATTTTGTTCTAACGCCCAATTAATCGCAATTTCTAAATCTGTTTGATCTTTTTCACGAGGAACAATATGTAAGTCATTTGTTTGCTGGCCCATCCATACTAATTCCTCTTCAGTAACTGAATCGTAATCTCCAAATGCAACAGCTGGAGTAATCCCTCCTTTTAATAGACGATATACTCCTCTATCAACTGCCGCCCACACTACTTTCTCATTTTCATATCGAGAAAAATCTGCACAATATTCCGCAGGTCCACCCGCTAAAATATGAATAATCATGTTTCCTTCCCCTTCTATTGTAAAAAGGCAATCTGCCATTCGGTAGATTGCCTTTTTACATATTTTTTCTCTATCCTTTATAAATAGTGAAAACTTACTACACTAGCAGTTTCACTAGGATAAAGACTCGTTCATTCATTATCCACGAATGACACGAATTGCTTCACCACGGTCTTTTTGATTGTATACTGCTGATCCAGCTACAAGTACATTTGCTCCTGCTTCAACACAAAGTCGTGCTGTTTCAGTGTTTACACCACCATCAACTTCAATTTCTACTTCTAGATTGCGCTCTTTAACCATTTCTGCCACTTGTTTAATTTTCGGTAATACAGAATGGATAAATTTCTGTCCACCAAATCCAGGGTTTACTGTCATAAGCAATACCATATCGATATCTTCTAATACATGCTCAATTGTCGAAACTGGCGTATGCGGATTTAATACAACTCCCGCTTTAATGCCATGAGACTTAATTAGCTGAATTGTACGATGCAAATGAGGGCACGCCTCTACATGAACAGTAATAATATCCGCTCCCGCTTTTGCGAAAGTCGGGATATAGTTATCAGGATTTTCAATCATTAAATGTACATCTAATGGTAAAGATGTAATTGGACGGATAGCTTCTACAATTAATGGTCCAATCGTAATATTTGGTACGAAATGTCCATCCATTACATCGACGTGAATGTAATCCGCTCCACCTTTTTCTACATCTTTAATCTCTTCCCCTAATTTTGAAAAATCTGCTGATAAGATCGATGGTGCAATTTTAATCATAACTAATACCTCGGCTTTCTCTCTCTAATTTCTTCTACGAATTGTTTGTAATTTTTATAACGATATTCTGTAATCTTCCCTTCTTCAACTGCTGTCTTCACAGCACATTTCGGTTCAGAAAGATGTGTACACCCTCTAAATTTACAGTATTGGCTCGCTTCTTTCAACTCTGGAAAACAATATGTAAGATCTTCTACCTCTATATCTATGAAATCAAGTGAACTAAAACCAGGTGTATCTGCAACTAGTCCGCTTCCAACCGCAATTAATTCCACGTGTCTTGTCGTATGTTTCCCACGTCCTAAATGCGAAGAAATATCATTCGTTTTCAGTTCTAACTCTGGACGTAAAACGTTAAGCATAGAAGATTTTCCAACACCAGATTGCCCTGCAACGACAGAAATACAACCTTCTAAGAATGGTTTTAAAATATCAATACTTTCCGATGTATTTATAGAAGTAAATAATACATCATATCCCATTTCACGATAGTCATTTGCATAAGATTCAACAGTCTCTCTCATTTTTTCATCCACTAAATCCATCTTACTAATGCAAATAATCGGCTTAATGTTATGATATTCAATCAGCACTAAAAATCGATCTAATAGTCCCGGATTAAAATCTGGTTCTACTGCAGAGAAAACGAGAATTGCTTGATCAACATTAGCAATAGGAGGCCTAACAAGTTCATTTTTCCGATCAAATACTTCAAGCACATATCCTTCAGTTGGATTATCTGCTTGAAAGACAACTTGGTCTCCTACCAGTGGCGTAATTTTATTTTTTCTGAACACACCACGCCCACGGCATTGTGTAATCCCTTCTTCATGCTGCACATAATAAAATCCACTTAGAGCTTTTACAATTTTTCCTTCTGGCATATAATTCTCCTTTATTTTGTATAAAGTGAAGCTGTCATTAATATTAAATGGTTTAAAATTCTTTAAATACTTATTTCAAAACCCGTCATATATACAAGTTAATATATTTAATCTACCATCAAATTTAAAATATTATTTATAACAGTATCACTTTTATAGCTTTTTGAATCATATATTTTTGCCTGTTATACAGTCCACTATATGTAGACAGCATAACAGGCAAGAGTAATACATTCCATCCCCTCTAGAAAGAAAATGGAAGTCATTATTATTGAGTTGGGTATGGTACTTCTTTGTCGATAATCGTTACACCATCTCGTACAATTTTATAGTGTCCTTTTGTACCTTCTTGAATTACAAATTCTAAAGAAATAGTTGCCGACTCTGAAATTGTTCTAGTTTCAATTGGTCTATCCATTTTTTGTTGCATATCTTCTTTATAAATTTCTATTGTTTGCGGTTTTTTCTCACCAATTATAGAAGACTCATACGGAATAGAAATATTATCCACTTTCACTGTTTTCGTTACTTTCGGCTTAGGCCCCTCTGAGATGATAATCGTCACTTTATCTCCTTCTTTTAACGGCGTTCCTGGTTTTGGAGATTGCGAAATTACAAGTCCTTTATCAACAGTATCGGAATACTCTCGTTTTATATCTGGAGTTAGCTTTCTCTCATTCAAATAACCGTTTACGCTATTTTCAGTCCATCCTGAAAAATCACCTGGTCTAATTTGATAAGGACCTTTACTTACCCAAATTTTCAGTTCTTGTTCCGCCTCTACTACCATTTGATCAGGCGTCGGAATTTGCTCTACGATTTCACCTTTTGGCCTATCATTTTCAATATAATTTATTGTAACTTGCTTATATTTTTCTTCTAATTCATTCCTTATACTCTCAAAATCTTTTCCTGTGAGATCACTCATCTTACTTTTCTTTTTTCCACCTGATTGATAGATAGTAATTTTAGAGTTTTCTTTCACGACTCTACCTGCCACAGGGTCTGTTTTTATCACATCACCGGTTTCAACATCATCTGTATATACAATATTAGGTTCCGTAACCTCAAAACCCTTTTCAACTAATTTATTTACTGCTGTCGTATACTTCATACCAGCCACATCAGGGACTTTTACATCTTTTGGAATAAAGAATCCCGGAATAACAGTAAGCGCTAACGTTATTCCAATTGCTAAAAGTAAAAATGTCGTAATTAAAACTTTGATCCATTTATTACTTCGTTTTTTCTTCTTATTTAATTCCGTTTCTTCTTTTCTTTTCTGTTCATCCACTTTACTTCCTTTTAAAACAATTGTTTCATCAGTTACATTTTCGAATAATTGTTCTTGTTGAATAATCGGAATCGCTTTTGTCGCTTCCATATCTTCCGGTATGTAAAATGGCTGCTCATTTATCCTCTCTGGATATAGCGCAGTTTCAATATCTCGTTTCATCGCATTGGCAGATTGATATCGGTGAAACGGATCTTTCGCAGTTGCCTTTAATATAATATTTTCGACACTTTGCGGAATATTTTCATTCCATCTCTTTGGAGACGGAATTTCACTTTGTAAATGTTTTAAAGCTATAGCAACAGCAGATTCGCCAGAAAACGGTTGTCTTCCTGTTAACAACTCAAACATAACGATTCCTAGGGAATAAATATCTGATTGTTTATTTGCTATCCCGCCGCGTGCTTGTTCTGGTGATAAGTAATGCACCGAACCGAGTACCGAATTTGTATGTGTAATTGTTGTTGCACTTGTAGCTGTCGCAATTCCAAAATCTGTTACTTTTATTACTCCATCAGCTCGAATTAAAATATTGTGCGGTTTAATATCACGGTGCACAATTTCAAAATGATGGGCGTGTGCCATGGCGGATGTTAACTGCTCCATAATATCAAGAGCTTCTCCTATAGGTAACATCCCTCGCTCAATTATGTATTGCTTCAATGTTTGTCCTGGTACATACTCCATTACAAGATAATATATACCATCTTCTTCTCCGACATCATACATATTCACAATATTTGGATGCGACAACGTTGTAACAGACTGCGCTTCTCGATGGAAACGTTTAATAAACTCTTCATTATTTGAATAGTCGAGTCTTAATATTTTTACCGCTACATCTCGGCCAAGTATATCATCATGAGCTAAATACACATTGGCCATTCCACCACCACCAATCATTTTCAGCAGCTTATAACGGTCATTTAAGCGTTTTCCAATCAGCACGTTGCACTTCACCTACTTTCGTTTGTCGAACCCGCATAATCAATAAGAACAAGGGTGATATTATCTTCCCCGCCACGATCATTCGCCAATTGAATGAGACGTTGTCCCTTAGTTTCAAGCTGTTCATTTAACTGTAAAATTTGTTGCATATCAGCAATAGAAACTTTGTTAGATAAACCATCCGAGCAAAGAAGTAACTGATCATCTTCCTCAAGCACCAATGTTTTAACATCTAATCCGACTTTTTCTTCTGTTCCTAATGCCCTTAACAAAACATTCTTTTTCGGGTGATATTCTGCGTCTTCTTTTGAAATTTCACCATGTCTTACAAGTTCATTTACAAGTGAGTGATCTTCCGTTACAAGCGAGATTTCTCCCTCTGATACCATATAACAACGACTATCTCCTATATGACCTATTGTCACAAAGTTTGGCGTACAAATCGCTATTATAAGTGTTGTTCCCATACCATTACATTCTACATGTTGCTTAGAGTACTCATATATACGCTCATTAATAATCCCAACACTCGTATGTAACCACTCTTCTACTTTTTTTGGTTCATTCATATTATGCGTTTGCTTCCAATAATCATGGAATAATTGAATGGTCATCGAGCTAGCTACATCACCAGCTCGATGACCTCCCATTCCATCTGCTACTACCGCTAAAATATTTCCATCTAAATTGTGAAAAACTCCCGCACTATCTTCATTATGTTGACGAACTTTTCCTTTATCTGATAGAAACACGGCTTTCATCTCGTCACCTCGTCTCTTCTTTACGCTCCTTCGCACGTAACTGACCGCAGGCTGCATCAATATCATGACCTTGTTCACGGCGAATTGTTACATTCACTCCACGATCTTTTAACGTTTTTTCAAATAAGAAAATTTGTTCACGTGGCGTACGTACATAATCACGTTCAGGTACGTAGTTTACCGGAATTAAGTTTACATGACATTTTACACCTTTTAAAAGCGCAGCAAGTTCTTCAGCTTGCTCAACTTGGTCATTTTCTCCTCCAAATAAGCCATATTCAAACGTAATACGACGCCCTGTTCTATTTACATAGTATTTAACAGCTTCCATTAAGTCTGGTAGCTTATAAGCACGGTTAATCGGCATTAATTTTGAACGTAACTCTGTATTTGCAGAATGCAATGAAATCGCAAAATTAATTTGCATATCTTCTTCAGCGAACTTATAAATTTTTGGAACAATTCCACTTGTTGAAACTGTCATATGTCTTGCACCAATATGAATTCCTTTTTCATGGTTTACAATGCGTAAGAATGACATTAAGTTGTCGTAATTATCAAACGGCTCTCCAATTCCCATAACAACAAGCGAACTTACACGTTCTTCTGTTTCATCAAGTGCACGTTGCACTTCTACTACTTGCGCTACAATCTCTCCAGCCTCTAAGTTTCGTTTTAACCCACCAAGTGTAGATGCACAGAACGTACAACCAATACGGCATCCAACCTGTGTTGTTACACAAATAGAATTTCCATATTCGTGTCGCATTAACACTGTTTCAATAGAATAGCCATCATATAATTGGAATAAAAATTTAATTGTTCCATCAGAAGATGTTTGTTTTACTAATGTATTTAAAGTAGTAATATCAAAGGAATTCGACAATTTATCGCGTAATCCTTTAGAAAGATTCGACATGTCGTCATAATTTTTTACACGTTTTTTATATAGCCAATCAAAGATTTGTCCTGCACGGAATTTAGGTTCTCCTTGTTCCTTTAACCAATCTTGCATTTCATGAAGTTGTAAAGAATAAATTGATGGTTTCTTCGTTTCTAGATTTTTCTTTTGTTTTCTCACAGTCGTTTCCACGATGCTACACCTTCTTCCTTAAACAAGCAATATAAAAGCCATCTGTTGCAAAATAATGCGGTAAAATTCGCACTTGACCTTCATCAATATACGGATTTAACTTTTCTGGCATGCGATCTTTTATCGTAGTATCCCATTCAAATTCAGGATGCTCTTGTAAAAATTGCTTTATTACTTGTTCATTTTCTATTTTTTCTATTGTGCACGTACTATAAACAAGGCGACCACCTTGTTTTAATAACGGTGCTATTTTTTCTAGTATTGCAAGTTGAATCGTCGATAATCTTTCACTATCGCCTTTATTTTTACCTAACTTAATATCAGGTTTACGTCTAATCACACCAAATCCAGAACATGGTGCATCTACTAATATTTTATCAAATGTTTCATTCGCGAAGTGTTCTTGTACTTTTCTAGCGTCTAGTGCTTTTGTTTCGACATTTTCTAGACCAAGTCTCTCCGCTTGTTGTTTAATTAAACGTACTTTGTGTGCATGTAAATCAAGAGACATAACTTGACCTGTTCCTTTTAATCGCTCTGCAATGTGCGTTGTCTTTCCGCCCGGAGCAGCACAACTATCAAGAACTTCATCTCCCTCATTCGGTTCTAAAGCGCGTGCTACAAGCATAGAACTTTCATCTTGAATAGAAAGAAAACCTTTTTTGAACGCATCTGTATGCGCTACATTCCCTCTTTCAATTTGAATTGCATCCTCTGATAAATCGCCGCGCTTCGCTTCTATACCTTCACCAGCCAACAACTCAATTGCTTCTTCTACTGTTATTTTATCAACATTTACACGCGCTGTTGGTACCGGGGGTAACATGTTCACTTCACACATTTTCTCTGCTGTCTCTAAACCATATTCAGAAGCCCAGTCTTGCACAAGCCACATTGGATGACTTGTTGCAATTGCCAAACGTTCTATTGGATCCTTGATTTCATCTACAGAAGGTACCCCTTCTCTCTGAATCGAACGTAATACCCCGTTTACCATACCAGCAATCCCTTTATGCCCACGACGCTTTGCAATTTCAACTGCTTCATGAATAGCCGCTCTTTCTGGCACTCGGTCTAAATAAATCATTTGATATAAAGATAAGCGAAGTAATACTCTTACCCACGCCTCAACCTTCTTTTTTAAAAAAGGCTGTAAATAATAATCTAATGTGTCACGACGTTGAATCGTTCCATATACAATTTCAGTTAACAAACCAATATCTTTTCTATCAATTGCATTTTTTTCAATTAGATTATTTAAAAGTAAGTTACTGTATGCACCACTTTTTTCTACTTGAATTAAGCCATCAAGAGCTAACTCACGAACATTTTGTCTCATGCATTTTCTCCTAACTTCGTTCCAATTTCAGGTTTTGTGCCACGTAAAAATTGCGAACAACTCATACGTTTTTTACCAGAAGGTTGCAATTCAGTGATTTTAACACCTGTCTCATTCCCTGTTGCAACAACAAATCCATCTTCTTCAAGAGCTACTATTGTACCTGGTTCAGCTTTCTCTGTAATAGAGACCTTCTCTCCCCACCATACTTTAATAACTTGTCCTGCCAAAGTCGTATAAGCGACTGGCCATGGATTCAATCCGCGAATGTGATTGTATACTTCTTCACCTGTTTTTGTCCAATCAATTTTCTCTTGCTCACGTTTTATATTATATGCAAATGTTACTTCTTCTTCGTTTTGTTTAATTGGTTCTAACTTACCTTGAATTAATAAAGGTACTGTTTTAGATAGAAGGTGTGCCCCTGCTTCACTTAACTTATCGAATAAAGAGCCTGTCGTTTCACGCTCTTCAATCTCGACTTCTACTTGCGTTAAGATATCACCAGCATCCAATTTCTCTACCATATACATAATTGTAATACCCGTTTTTTCTTTACCTTCCATAATTGCATAATGGATTGGTGCACCACCACGAAGTTCAGGTAGTAAAGACGCGTGGACGTTAATACATCCATACTTCGGTGCTTCTAAAATTTCATTTGGTACAATCTGACCGAAAGCAGCTGTTACAATTAAATCTGGCTCTAATGCCAAGACTTGTTCATATTCGTCTTGTTCACGAATTCTTAACGGTTGTAACACCGGAATACCATGTTTTTCTGCTTCAACTTTAACAGGTGTAGGTGTTAATACTTTTTTTCTACCTACCGGACGATCAGGCTGCGTCACAACACCTATTACATCATAGCCATCTTCGATAAGACGACGAAGCACCGGCACTGAAAAGTCCGGTGTTCCCATAAATACTACTTTTATCATTCAAAAACCGCTCCTTTTAATACCCTATTCTAATTCGTTTTCCTCATAATATCTTGTCACTTTCGATGTAAATAACACACCGTGTAAATGATCGATTTCATGTTGAATTGCACGTGCTAAAAATCCTTCTGCTTCTAGTAAAAATACTTTACCTCGGCGATTTTGAGCACGTACTTTAATATAATCCGCACGTTCCACTTCACCATAAAGTCCCGGGAAGCTTAGACAGCCTTCGGGACCTACTTGTTCACCACGTTTTTCTAGTATCGATGGATTGATTAACTCGATTTTCCCCGTATCATCACCGATATCAACTACCGCAACTTGCAAGCTTACACCTACTTGAGGCGCAGCTAAACCGACTCCGTCCGCAATTAACATTGTTTCATGCATATCTTTCAACAATTTCACTAACTTTTTATCAAAGTTAATTACTCTTTCGCATGGTGTTTCTAACACTTCATTTGGATGCTTTACTATTTCTAAAACTGCCATATTTCCCTCCGCTACATTAACATTGTTGGATTAAAATCAATTGAGATTTGTAGCTCTTTTTGCATTTCTGCTTGATAATGTTCATTTACCATTTTGAGCACGTTCTTTAAGTTTGGTTCCCGTTTGTATTTTATCATGCATTGATAACGATATCTATCTTTTATCCTTGGAATTGCTGAAGCAACCGGTCCTAACACCATCGTTTGCTCTGTGCAGTGCGCCCGTAAATGACCGACAATTTTTTCCGTCACTTGCACTGCCTTTAATAATTCTGGATGAGATACTGTTACAAGTACAACATAGTAATAAGGTGGATATTGTCTTGTTCGTCTCATTTGCATTTCTTGGTCAAAAAACACATCATATTGTTGGTTCTTTGCTAACTCTATACTGTAATGTTCTGGCGTATACGTTTGAATTATAACTTCCCCTGGCAATTCATGTCTGCCTGCTCGTCCACTTACTTGCGTCAATAACTGATACGTCTTTTCACTCGCTCGAAAATCAGGCAAGTGAAGCATCGTATCTGCAGTTAAAACCCCGACAAGAGTTACTTTAGGAAAATCTAATCCTTTCGCAATCATTTGTGTTCCAAGTAGTATATCTGCTTTTTCTTCCCCGAACGCCTTTAATAATTTTTCATGCATTCCTTTGCGACTTGTCGTATCTACATCCATTCGAATGACTCGTGCCTCTGGAAATAGTTTTGTAATTTCTTCTTCTACCTTTTGTGTACCTGTACCAAAGAAACGAATATATGTACTTTGACAAGCAGGACACGCAGTCGGCATATTCTCTTCGTGACTGCAGTAATGACATTTTAAACGATGGTTTATTTTATGATATGTCAGCGAGATATCACAATGCGGACATTGTACAACATACCCACAATCACGGCACATAACAAATGTAGAATGACCTCTTCTATTTAAAAAGAGCACCATCTGTTCTTTCTTTTCTAATCGATCTGCTATTTTTTCATGCAATGCCTTCGAAAACATGGAACGATTCCCGTCACGAAGTTCCTCACGCATATCAACAATCTCTACTGTTGGTAACGCTTGTTTATTCATACGTTTTTCCATCGTTAGTAATTCATACACACCTTTTTTCGCTCTTGCAAACGATTCAAGTGTCGGTGTTGCACTACCAAGAACGATAGGACATTTATGATATTGCCCCCTCCAGACAGCTACATCCCTTGCATGATACCTCGGATTATCTTCTTGCTTATAGCTCGATTCATGCTCCTCATCAATAATAATAATCCCTAAATTTTCAAAAGGAGCAAATACAGCTGAACGTGCACCAACTACGACTTTCACTTCTTTTCTTAAAATCTTACGCCATTCATCATATTTTTCTCCAACAGACAGCGCACTATGAAGAACCGCAACTTGCGAGCCAAATCTGCCTTTAAAACGATCTACCATTTGAGGCGTTAGTGCAATTTCAGGAACAAGTACAATAGCTTCTTTCCCTTTCGCGAGCACCGCTGCTATAGATTGTAAATATACTTCTGTTTTTCCGCTTCCTGTAACACCATATAGTAAAAATGGATTGTAAGTTTCATTTGTAATTGATGATAAAATCGGTGCAATAACTTGCTTTTGTTCCTCCGTAAGTGGGAATGGTTTCGTTTGTTCAAAATCATCATCGTCATACGGATTTCGGTACACTTCCACATACTTTTCTGAAATTAGCCCCTTTTTAACAAGTGCTTTAATCGGAGCGTCTGTTATTTGCAACTCTTCTGTTATCACTTTCAACGGCACACTTTTATAATTTTCCACAAAATAATAGAGTACATCTTGTTGTTTTTTACTTTTCAGTTCAAATGCTGCTAATTCCAATTTATCTTCTGACAACTCCGGTTGAACGACTCTTTGTTTCTTCTTTTGCACTTTATCTTTTACCTGATAAACAACTTCAATCGTGCCATTTTTAATTTCTTGTTGAATCGTGCGGTATAGATGCGGCTGCGTCTCAATAGCTTCCCAATCTATTGCTTCTTTGTCCTGAAATAAAAACAGTAGTTCAGGTGCTACTTCTTCTTGTTTACGAAGTTGTAGACGCTTTTTATACGTAGCTTTTATCGCCGTTGGAAGCATGACTTGAAAGGCTGAAATCATATAACATAACGTTTCGCTTGTAAGCCAATATCCAAGCTTTAATAATTCCTCGTTTAAAACTGGTGTTACATCTAATATTTCATGGATTGTCTTTAGCTTCTTACTTTCTACTTCAGCCGAATCTTTGATCCCAATAATAAAGCCTTGCAATTTCCTTGGGCCAAATGGAACTACTACACGCATGCCTGTCTGAACAATATCTTCCCACTTTTTAGGAATAATATAATCAAATGGTCGATCTGTCTGACGTGCAGGTACATCAACAATTACACTTGCAAATTTCATAGACGATCATCTTCTAACATCATTTCAATTTGCTTTAATATTTCACGAGCAACCTCTTTCTTCGTTAAAAGTGGTAACTCGATAACTTCTCCATCTTTTCTATACATTGTTACAATGTTTGTATCTGTACCAAATCCAGCTCCTTGTGCCTTTACATCGTTCGCAACAATCATATTCGCATTTTTCTCACGTAATTTTTTTGTTGCGTATTCCTCTACCTTTGTCGTTTCAGCCGCAAAACCGATAAGTAACTGTTTATCCTTCATCTCACCTAACGTTTTTAAAATATCTACTGTTCTCTCAAGTTCGATTACAGCATCACCATTTTTCTTTTTCATTTTATTATCATGAACATATTTCGGGCGATAATCTGCAACTGCTGCTGTTTTAATGACAACATCTACGTTTTGATACTGTTGCAGAACTACTTCTAACATATCTTGTGCAGATTCCACTTGTACCGTATTTACATGTAATGGTGGGTTTAATGCTGTCGGTCCCGAAACAAGTATGACATCAGCACCTAAGTTCGCTGCCACTTCCGCAATTGCATATCCCATTTTCCCAGAAGAAAAATTGGTCATAAAACGCACTGGATCAATCTTTTCACGAGTTGGGCCAGCAGTTATTAATATTTTTTTTCCTTGCAACGGTTTTTGTTCGGAAAAAGCCTCTTCTAACCGTGCAATAATTGCTTCCGGTTCTTCTAGTCTTCCCTTCGCAACATAACCACACGCTAAAAAACCTTCTCCAGGCTCAATAAATGTATATCCTAACGTTTTCAACGTCATCATATTTTTTTGTACAATTTTGTTTTCATACATATGCACATTCATAGCAGGTGCAATCCACACTGGGGCTGTAGTAGCTAACAAAGTAGTTGTAATCATATCGTCTGCAATACCACCAGCTAACTTCCCAATACAATTGGCAGTAGCAGGTGCAACAAGTACTACATCTGCCCAATCTGCTAAATCGATATGTGCAATAACAGCCGAGTCTTTCTCATCGAATGTATCTGTATATACGTCATGGCGAGAAAGTGCTTGAAATGTAAGAGGCGTAACAAACTTCATTGCCGACTCACTCATCATTACTTTTACAATAGCACCAGCCTGTGTCAATTTACTAGTTAACGCAGCCGCTTTAAAGACCGCAATGCCTCCTGTTACACATAGAAGTATCTTTTTCCCTTTTAGCATATGGCTCGTCCTCTTTCTTTTTCAAACTTATAATACTGAAACAGAATTCCCAGCTCATCAGTACCAATATTTCTTCCCTATCGTAAAAAAATAACAACCTACTTGTAAATAGGTTGTTACCGTTACATAGAAAATTATAAGGTCTATGTTTTAATTTGTCGAAAAGAATGTCTTAATCGATGATTTTGCCTTCGCTTGGTACATATTTTAATACTTCTGCATCGATTTCTTCTAATGATTTACCTACACATTTATGAGAAACAGGTTGCTCGATAACACAGTTATCAGCAAGTTGCATTTCACGCGCACGTTTTGCAGCTACTGTTACAAGTGTATATTTAGAATCGATTTTTGTTAATAATGAATCAATTGATGGATTTAACATAATTATAGACCCTCCGTCATTTCTTTATAATATTTTGCTACTCTTTCGCGGCGGCAATGTTCACCAACCACAATTGCTTTAATTCTTTCACAAGCTAATTCAACTTGATCGTTTTCTACAACATAGTCGTAAGCGTCCATCATTTCGATTTCTTCTTTCGCTACCGTTAAACGATTTTCAATAACATCTTCAGTTTCTGTACCACGGCCGACAATACGGTTCTTTAGTTCAGATAAACTTGGAGGTGCTAAGAAAATAAATACACCTTCTGGGAAAGCTTTCTTAACTTGAATTGCTCCTTGCACTTCAATTTCTAAGAATACATCTTTTCCTTCTTGTAATGTTTTTTCAACATAGTCAATCGGTGTTCCGTAATAATTACCTACGAACTCAGCCCACTCCAGTAATTTTTCATTATGAATCATTTCCTCAAATTCTTCTCTCTCTTTAAAGAAATAATCCACACCATCTACTTCACCTTCACGTGGCTTACGTGTCGTTACTGAAATGGAGTACTGAAAACGTGTATCCTCATGACTAAACAGCTCTTTTCGAACCGTTCCTTTACCAACCCCAGAAGGTCCTGAAAGAACGATGAGCAATCCTCTTCTACTTCTCATAAATATGTAAAACCTACCCTTCCTCACTTAAATCTTCTTTATTATTCAAACGATGTGCAATCGTCTCTGGCTGAATTGGACTTAATACCACATGCCCATCATCCATAACAATAACCGCCCTTGTTTTTCTCCCATACGTAGCATCAAGCAAAGCATTATGTTCGCGTGCTTCCTGTACTGTTCGTTTAATAGGAGCTGACTCCGGACTTACAATAGCAATAATTCGATGAGCAGATACAATATTTCCGTATCCAATATTTAAAAACCGCATGGCCATAGTTTGCGCCTCCTAGTAAGTCTATCCGATTTCTCCACCACGTATAACTTTATATATTTTTTGAAAGCTACTCAATATTTTGTACTTGTTCACGAATTTTTTCAAGGTTATTTTTCATTTCTACAACATATTTTGAAATTGTTAAGTCATTTGCCTTAGAACCAATCGTATTAATTTCTCTATGCATCTCTTGCACGATGAAATCCATTTTCCTTCCAACAGGCTCTTCAATCTGCAGTGTTTCACGAAATTGCTCTAAATGACTTTGCAAACGAATTAACTCTTCGTGAATATCACAACGCTCTGCAAAGATTGCGACTTCTGTTAACAATCTTTGTTCATCTAGATCTTGATTATGTAATTCTTTTAAGCGATTTTCTAATCGTTCACGATATTTTTGTGTAACAATCGGTACATGCGGAATAATTGCATTTACACAATTGTGAATCTCTTGTAAACGATACGCTATATCTTTATGTAATCGTTCTCCTTCGCCATCTCTCATCGTTTTTAACATATGAGCAGCTTGGCGAACAGCCTCATATAAACCGTTCTCAAATTGTTCATTTACATTTTCTACTTCTTCAATCGCTGTTACTTCTGGCATTTCCATTAATTGCTGAAGTGTAATAGAATCTTGTAATTGAAATTTTCCTTTTATATCTTCCATAATCGATTGGTACTGCTCAAGAAGCGACCAATTCACACTTAATTTTCTTTCAACAAGCCCTTCACCCGTTATACTAATAGACACTTCAATGCGTCCACGCCGAACTTGTTCTGCAATTATTTTACGAATTTTTTCTTCAAATATCATCATTTGCTTCGGAAGTCGAATACTCATCTCTAGGAAACGGTGGTTCACCGATTTCATTTCTACTGTAATTTGAAAAGTATCATTTTCCACTTTCGATCTTCCAAATCCTGTCATACTACAAATCATTTTTATCACATCCAAGCCATGAAATAACTCAATGAAAAAGGTAATAGAGACAAGGCTCTACTACCTTCTGTAAATTATATCACATTTTCATATCATTGACTATTTCAAGTTTAATCCCTTCTTATATAATACTGGCTTTTCCTTCTTCCTCTTTTTCCCTGTTAATAAAGAACCTACTAATAAGAAGGTCGGAATTGATGACAAACCTCCAATTAACAACCAATCTCTTGCTTGTATTGGCATTGTACTAAAGATCGGTTGTAGCGGTGGGTAATATATAACCACTAACATTAACAGTAAAGAAATAATAACCGCTCCTACTAAATACACGTTCCCAAACGGATTACGGTGGAAGATAGAATGTTCACTTCGGCAATCAAATACATGAATAAGTTGTGCAAGTACCAACGTCGCAAACGCCACAGTTTGTGCATATTTCAGTTCATTTGGATGTTGATTATATGCAATAATAAACGCTACTAACGTCACTGCTCCAATTAGAAAGCCACGGCTTATAATTTTCCAGGCAAGCCCTCTAGCAAATACCCCTTCTTTCGGATGACGCGGCGTTCTCTTCATAACGTCTCCTTCCGCCTTATCCAATCCTAATGCCATCGCCGGTAATCCGTCAGTCACTAAGTTCACCCATAAAATTTGAATGGGAACCATCGGCAGCGGTAATGCAAGTAACATTGCAAATAACATGACTAAAATTTCTCCTACGTTCGATGCTAATAAATAACGAATAAACTTACGTATATTCTCGTATATATTTCTACCTTCTTTAATTGCTGATTTAATCGTAGCAAAATTATCATCTAGCAAAACAAGAGAAGAAGCTTCTTTCGCAACGTCTGTCCCTGTAATTCCCATCGCTATCCCAATATCCGCTGTTTTTATAGCCGGAGCATCGTTTACTCCATCACCTGTCATCGCTACTATATGCCCTTTATTTTGCAACGCCTTAACAATCTTCAATTTATGTTCAGGTGATACTCGAGCAAATACATACGTATCTTCTACAACACTTTCTAGTTCCTCTACATCCATATTCGCGAGTTCTACTCCTTCAACAACACGTCCACCAGGTGGTAAAACCCCTAATTGTTCCGCAATTGCCATTGCTGTCACTTTATGATCTCCTGTAATCATCACTGTTCGAATACCAGCTTCTCTGCACTCTTTTACAGCCTGTTCTACCTCTGGTCTTGGCGGATCAATCATTCCCTGTATCCCGACCAACATAAAATCTTTTTCAACGTCTCTTTCATGTTCAATAGAATCTGTTAATTTTAATGGCTTAAATGCAACTGCAATTGTTCGGAGCGCTTGACTACCTAAACTATGAATAGCCGCCTGTACTTCTTTTCTATATAACTCACTTAACGGTTGTTGCTTATCCCCCCATAAAATCGTTTGACTCATTTGCAGGAGGACATCTGGTGCTCCCTTCGTAACAAGAAACTTTTTCCCCTCTCTATCTCGCACAATAACACTCATCATTTTTCGAGTTGAATCGAATGGAAATTCACGAATAATTTCAAATTTCCCTTTCAGTGCCTCACGCGTTATCCCCGCTTTCATTGCTGCAGCTACAAGTGCTCCCTCAGTTGGATCTCCATCTAATACATACGCCTTTTTCTTTTGAATAATATTTGCGTTATTACAAAGTGAACCAAATGTTAGTAGTTGATATAGTGCTTTTGTTTTAGCTGGATCGCATTCTTTTTCACCTTTCAAAAAAGAGCCATTAGGTTCATATCCTTGACCCGTAACTTTCCATAATTCCCCACCTGACCACATATGTGTTACCATCATTTTGTTTTGCGTCATTGTTCCTGTTTTATCAGAGCATATAACAGAAGCGCATCCTAACGTTTCTACCGCTGGTAACTTCCTTACAATTGCTCTCTTTTTAATCATACGCTGTACACCAAGCGATAAAGCTACTGTAACAATTGCTGGTAATCCTTCAGGAATAGCAGCAACAGCTAGCGACACGCCTGCTAAAAACATATGATACACTTCATTCCCTTGATACACACCGGCTAATACGACAAGCGCTGTCAAAATAAGAGCCACAATAATTAATATTTTCCCGAGTTGCTCTAATCTTCTTTGCAGTGGTGTTTCCATTTGCTCTGCATTTTGTAACATATTTGCAATTTGGCCCATCGCTGTATTCATACCAGTTGCTACAACGACCCCTGTTCCAGCTCCTCGTGTAATCATCGTACCCATAAAAGCCATATTTTTTTGATCACCAATTGAAACATCTTGCCCCTGCAGAGCTTCTACCTTCTTCTGCACCGGTACTGACTCTCCTGTCAAAGCTGATTCTTCGATATATAAACTTGATGCCTCAACAAGACGTACATCCGCCCCAATACGATCACCACTAGAAAATTTAATGATATCACCTAAAACAAGTGCTTTAGACGGTGCTTTTACCCAATTTCCATTCCGCATTACAGTAACTTGCGGGGCGGCTAGCTCTTTTAAAGCTTCCAGTGACTTTTCAGCCTTTCTTTCTTGAAAAAAGCCAAGAATACCATTGATAATAACAATCGCAACAATCGCAATAGAATCAATGTATTCACCTAAAAAAGCTGAAACTATTGTTGCACCAAATAAAACAAGTACCATAAAATCTTTAAACTGCGCCAAAAATACCATCAGTGCAGAAGGCCTTTTGGCTTCATCTAATTCATTTGTACCAAATTTTTTTATTCGCCCTTCTGCTTCCTTCTCTGTAAGCCCAACCTTCACATTCGTATTCGTTCTTTCTTCCACTTCGTGTGCGCGCATTCCATACCAGTTCATCCCGCTATCGACCTCCTGATTCCAGACATACTCTATTGAAAGCTTATTCAGCCTCGTCCAAAAAAATGCTATAATTAACTTTTAGTTAGAAAGGAGTGTTCATTTATGGCATTCGATGGATTATTTACAAGAGCAATTACACATGAAATTGCAAATTCTCTTTACACAGGAAGAATTTCCAAAATATATCAACCTTCAAAATACGAGATTTTATTACATATTCGAGCAAACGGAAAAAATCAAAAACTAATTCTTTCCGCTCATCCGACATATGCACGTTTACACTTAACAAATCAAAATTACGATTCACCTGCACTTCCGCCAATGTTTTGTATGCTTCTTCGTAAGCATTTAGAAGGTGGGTTCATTGAAAAAATTGAACAAATTGATTTAGAGCGCATTATTCAAATTACAGTTCGTAGCAGAAATGAAATTGGTGACGAATCGCTAAAAACATTAGTAATTGAAATAATGGGACGACATAGTAACATCATTTTAGTAGATACAAAAACAAACAATATTTTAGATAGCTTAAAACACGTTTCTTTAGCGGTAAACCGACATCGAACTGTATATGCTGGAGCGGAGTACATTGCACCACCAGCACAACATAAAATTAACCCACTCCAGATTGAAACAAATGATGAATTTATTAGACCGCTAGACTTTCTATCTGGAAACATGGATAAACAGCTTGTCGGCACCTTTACGGGAATTTCGCCGTTATTCGCAAAAGAAGTAGTGAAAAAAGCAGGTATGGTAAATGAAAAAGCATTAGCGGACGCATTTTTCTCCATACAAAAACCATTACTAACTCATACATATTCACCAACAATGACTACTTCAAATGGGAAAGAATTCTTTTATCTTTTCCCTCTTGCACACTTGCAAGGAGAAGACAAGACATTCTCATCTGTTAGTGAATTGCTAGACCGTTTCTTTTTCGGAAAAGCAGAGCGCGACCGTGTAAAACAACAAGCTTATGATTTAGAGCGCTTTATGCAAAACGAAAAAAATAAAAATGAGAAGAAACTCATTAAACTAGAAAAAACATTACAAGATGCCGGAAAAGCAGATAAATATCAACTATTTGGAGAACTACTTACAGCCAATATGTACGCTTTGAAAAAAGGTGATAAAGATATTGAAGTCGTTAACTATTACGACGAAAATGGCGGAACTGTAAAAATTACATTAGATCCTTTAAAAACACCATCTGACAATGCGCAACGCTATTTCCAAAAGTACCAAAAAGCGAAAAATTCAGTTGTTGTTGTAGAAGAACAAATCGAAAAAACAAATGAAGAAATTCTTTATTTTGATAGCTTACTTCAACAAATGGAAGCTGCTTCTTCAAAAGATATTGAAGAAATTCGCGAGGAATTAGCTGAAGAAGGTTATATGCGCAATCGTAAAGCAAAAAATGCTAAGAAGAAACCAACTAAACCGGTATTAGACAAATATTTAGCTAGTGACGGAACAGAAATTTTCGTCGGTAAAAACAACAAGCAAAACGATTATTTAACAACGAAGTTTGCCCGTCGTGATGAAATTTGGTTACATACGAAAGATATCCCTGGGTCTCATGTTGTCATACGTTCTCTTGAACCTACCGAAGAAACCGTGTTAGAAGCTGCTAAAATCGCTGCCTATTTCAGTAAAGCAAAAGATTCTAGTTCTGTTCCTGTAGATTTCACCAAAATACGCCATGTCAAAAAACCGAGTGGTGCAAAACTTGGTTTTGTTACGTACGACAATCAGCAAACCGTATATGTAACACCTGATGCTGATACTGTGATGAAATTAAAAGCGTAAATAAAAAATGCGTTGCTTATAAGTAACGCATTTTTTATATTTTTCAATTTAGTTCCTATATCCATTCAATAACTCAAAACATCTTTCTCCCCTTCAATATTGTCAAAAAAATTGACAGGGTCATTTCACAGTTGTATAAATTTTTTTACAGCATGTAAATAAAGTGCAACTCCAATCAATATTTTTTCATCCCCTTGCTATTTTTTATCTCCCCTAAAATATATGTTGCTCCTACTATCTTTTCTTCAAATATATATTTTGGCACGCTATTTGCTTTATTTAATACTGTGAATAGGGGGAATTAACATGACTTTAAAAATTAATAAAATCCAAAATCAACTACAAAACTATGAAATTGACGGATTACTGATTACAAAAAAAGAAAATCGCCAATATGCAACAGGCTTTACAGGTAGTGCTGGCGTCGTCTTAATCTCTGCGGATAAAGCTGTATTTATAACTGATTTTCGCTATGTAGATCAAGCGAAATCACAAATAAAAGATGCTGAAATTATTATGCATAATGGAAATTTAGAAAAAGAAATTGCAAATCAAGTATCGAAATTAAACATTCAAAAACTCGGAATTGAAGAAAACAACATGACATTGCAACAATATAAAAACTTACAAAAATACGTACATGTGGAAATAATTCAAGTGTGCGAAATCATCGAAAATATTCGTATTATTAAAGACACGCCTGAAATAGAAAAAATGAAAATCGCAGCTAATATTGCTGACGAAGCATTTCACCACATCCTTACGTTTCTAAAACCAGAAATAAGTGAAAATGATGTACGAGATGAGTTAGAATTTTTCATGCGAAAAAAAGGGGCTACATCCTCTTCATTCCAAATCATTGTAGCTTCTGGCGTTCGTTCTTCACTTCCTCATGGAGTTGCATCAAATAAAATAATCGAACAAGACGACGTTGTTACATTAGATTTCGGTGCACTTTACGATGGATATTGTTCCGATATAACTCGTACTGTAGTAATCGGAGAACCATCAGAAGAATTCAAAAAGATATACAATGTTGTACGAGAAGCGTTAAAACGTGGGACGGAAGCAATTAAGCCTGGAGAAACTGCGAAAAGGATCGATGATATAACGAGAGATTACATTACTGAGCATGGGTACGGCCAATATTTTGGACACTCTACTGGTCATGGTCTTGGGTTAGAAATACATGAACCTCTTCGCCTATCCCAAGAAAGTAAGGCTACTTTAGAAGAAGGTATGGTCGTTACAGTTGAACCTGGTATTTACATACCAAACTGGGGCGGTTGTAGAATTGAAGATGATATTGTCATTACAAAAGACGGATATGAAGTTATTACAAAATCAAATCGGGAACTAATTGTCATACCTTGTTAAAATCATAACCTTTTAAAAGGAGTTTTTCTCTGCACATAGAATTCTTTCTCTGGAGTCATCGTTTAAAGAGGGGGAATTTAAATTGAATTTTGTAATTGATAAAATAGATGGTTTACAAGCTGAATTTTCCAAACTTGTTTCCATGATGAATTACGCTCGCTATACAACAATGCAGGCGGTGGAAGGTTTAACAATTGAAGAACTTGATTATTTATATGATGAGGAAGCAAATTCAATTGGCATGCTTTTGTACCATATGGCCGCTATTGAATTTTACTACCAGATTCATACTTTTGAAGACCGTGAACCAACGGAGGCTGAATTAGAACAGTGGTTACCTGCTATTGAGTTAGGAAATATTGGACGCGAGAAAATAAAAGGAAACCCTATAGAATTTTAAATAAACACATTACAAAAAGTACGTTCCAAAACGATCGAGACTTTTCAATCGTTACCTGATGAATGGCTATTTAAAACGACAGAATTTTGGTATGACAAACGAGCGAATAACTATTTTAAGTGGTTTCACGTATTTGAAGATGAAATCAATCATCGCGGACAAATTCGTTTAGTTAAAAAGATGCAAAAATCTCATTCAGTAAAATGAGAAAATGCCACCGAATAAGGTGGCATTTTCTTTTATTCATTAACGAATAACTTTTCATTTACTTTTTTAGCGACTACCGCTATCGACATTAAAATACATATTAAATATAGTAATTTCGCGATAAATAACCACCCTTGAAACATTACAATTCCGTCTATGATCTCATTTCCTTTCAATAGCAAAAACGGAATTGTGCTAATTATAATGACAAACTCGATGCTGAAAACAATTTTCTTTTTTCTGCTATATGCTTTCCATTCATCCCAGCGATACATAGGAGCAAATATGAATACTCCTATACATAATATAATTGGTACCCATTCACTTTTAAGAAATTGCCCTGAAATAACTGATAATAGTAAACAAACGAGCACACCATAATACCCTATTTTCTCTCTCATTCGTACTCCCCCATTCTACTTCTCCTTTAATATGTAACTTACTATGCTTATAACAAATCTTAGGGTGTGTCTAAAAACTGTTGTTCATTGTGTTAATCGAAAAATGGCAGCGATATACACAAAGGCTAAAAAAGAAGATGCCAGCTTATCATAACGTGTTGCGATTCTACGGAAATGCTTGATTTTATTGAAAAAACACTCCACTAAATGGCGTTCTTTATATAAATACCAATCCACATTCCAAGGAGCTTTCGCATTTGACCTGGGTGGAATGGTATAGGTTGCTTCATGATCGGTAATATAGTTACGAATCGTATGAGAACCATAGGCCTTGTCACCAAGAATATTGCTGCCCTTAATCGGTATTTCATCCAAAAGCTCGCAAACAGGAGTGCTATCAAAAATATTTCCGCCAGTCAAATGAAATAAAATGGGGTTGCCTAAACCATCAACAATTGCATGGATTTTGGTAGTTTTTCCACCGCGACTCATGCCAATATGCTGATGACACTCATGATTTACAGCCTTTTTTTTGCACCAGCACTATGTTGATGCGCTTTGATACTGGTTGAATCTATGCTGAGGTTTTCAAGATCCGGTTCAGCATTTAATTCTTGAAAAATAGTCAGTAAGACACCTTCATCACGCCATTTGCAGAAGCGAGCATACACGGTTTTCCATAATCCGTAATGGTCCGGCAAATCACGCCAGGGAGCGCCGCTCCTAGCTATCCATAAAATAGCATTGAACATTTCACGATTACTCCTTTTAGGCGGACGACCAGTAAAATACGGTGGGAAAAAGTCTTTGATTTGTTCCCATTGTTCATTTGTAAGTTCGTAGCGGCGTGGCGTCATAGAAAATACCCCTCTCTAAATGATTTGAGGTAATCCTATCATAGAAATAGTTTTTAGACACACCCTAGTAAAATAACAACTACAATTACAATATAAAGACCCTTCGCAGATGACATCCATTCTTGAAAAATAGACATTTTCTCCATTTGCTTCTGCCCCTCTATTAAAATAATCCCTGCGACAAATGAACAAATAACAATAATGCCTATCATACATCCGATACTTTTCTTACTATATTGTTTCATATCATCCCAGTTATATAAAAGTATAAATACAAACCCGAAAACAGGTATGATACTGATCCATTCATTACTTGTAAACAGATTCAAAATGATTAATAGACTACAAGAAAGGATGAATCCCCAAAACCCAATTTTTTTGCGCATAAACCCTCTTAGAATTCCATTTTTAGGATTAATTGTATTGTAACATCCATTTCTACTTCTTACCATTACAGTACATGAAATTTCATTTTTTTCTTTTTCCTATACTCACATACTTTTACTGCTTTCATACAATAAACTACACGAATGCCTAAAGGATGTGAATGTTATGGGAGTTGAATTAACGCTATTGCATGCTCTCTATATTCTTTGTTTACTCACTATTATTACTTTTTTTATTCTCCGGAAAGATACGACGATTATTTGTATCGTTTTTATCTTTTTATTAGCATTAACTGCTACAAGTTCTATCCCTCTTGCCGTTAGCGGTATTTTTCAAAGTTTCATTTACGCCATTACTGAGCTATTACCAACTATATTAATCATCTCCATTATCGTATCAATGAGCAATCTACTCGTTCATACTGGCATAAATGATACGATGATTTCACCATTTACAAAGATGATTCGTACTCCTACACTCGCCTACTGGATCATCGGCCTTTTGATGATGACAATTTCTTTCTTCTTTTGGCCTTCTCCAGCTGTCGCTTTAATGGGAGCTATTTTATTACCCGTCGCTGTACGCGTCGGCCTTCCGCCAATTGGAGTTGCCATTGCTATGAACTTGTTCGGACACGGCATCGCCTTATCTGGTGACTTCGTTATTCAAGGTGCACCGAAATTAACAGCGGATGCTGCTGGTCTTCCTGTTTCCAGCGTTGTTTCTGCCAGTGTTCCCCTCGTTATCGTTATGGGTATTGTGACAACTTCCGTCGCATTTTTCTTCTTACGAAAAGAATTCCATACAGGCTTATCTATACAAGAATCTATCCCATCAACTGAGTCTTCTAAAACACTCACTTCATTATCTCCTCGGACAAAAAAATGGCTCGCTATTTGTATTCCGATCGTATATGCCATCGATATCCTTTGCATGATGCAATTTAAACTACAAGGAAGCGACGCAACTGCACTTATCGGCGGGACGACTGTTATTATGATTATCATTATTTCCCTCATCGCTTACAAAGGAAATGGATTGAATAAAACGACCGATTATTTTATAGAAGGGCTCCAATTTGGATTTAAAATTTTCGGCCCAGTTATTCCAATTGCCGCACTCTTTTATTTAGGAGATAGCGGTTTTGTAAAAATTATCGGAGACTATTTACCGAAAGGTTCACATGGAATCATTAACGACTTAGGAATCGCCTTATCTCAAACTGTTCCTTTAAACCAATATGTATCGGCGGGAACATTAACTATCGTTGGTGTCATTACTGGTTTAGATGGATCTGGATTTTCCGGCATTTCACTTGCTGGTTCGATTGCTAACCTTTTTGGAACAGCTACATTAACAGCACTCGGGCAAATTGCTGCAATCTGGACCGGAGGCGGGACTTTAATTCCTTGGGCGCTTATTCCTGCCGCTGCCATTTGTAAAGTGGATCCATTTGAACTTGCAAGACGAAATTTTTTACCGGTTGTGATTGGCTTAATTGTCACCACAATCGTTGCGATGTTTATCCTATAACATAAGCAAGTGTTCTCTTGCTTATGTTTTTTTATTGTAAAATTCATCATGAATTACTGGCTTTCAAAAGGAGTTATGTAAATGTTAGCGAAATTATATTAAGAGAGTATTTATTCCAAAACGTTTACGAGAAACAGATTACTTCCATTAGAAAAGGGGACATAACTATGAATGAATTGATTTTCTTCTTATTAATTTGTCCATTACTTATCTTTATCGTTTCTGTTATTGGAACGCGCAAGACGAAAACGTATTACGTAATGCCGATTGTAACGTTTGCTAGTTTTTTAATAATAGGTGTTATCGCCTTTACTCCAAAATTTTTCTTTTGGGTTGGCATGTACAGCATTTTCTCATTTATTGTTTCTTATATGACGCTATTGTTTGTAAGAGGATATGAAGTTGCGGAAAATGCTAAATAGTTGTTAGCAAGGAGACAGGAATATGGTTTTCTTTGATATTGATGGAACTTTACTTGATTATGAGGCCGCTGAAAGAAATGGTATTATAGATTTTTTTCAAATATATAATACTATTTTTTCAGGCAATGAATTAGAGGCAACGAAAGTCTGGCATGAATTATCAGAAGAATATTTCAACAAATTTTTATCCAAAGAATTATCTTTTCAAGAACAACAAAGTATGCGAATGTATCATTTATTTAAAGCATATGGAGTAAACTTATCTCCCGAGGAATCTCAGCATAAATTCAATCAATATATAGAACTATATAAGAACAACTGGGCCAAGTTTGAAGATGTAAACTATACATTACAGACCTTGCAGGAAAAAGGGCACTCATTAGGTATCATTAGTAATGGTGAATATGAGCAACAAGTCGAAAAGTTAACTACTCTAAACATTCTACAATATTTCAAATACATATTTACTTCTAGTGAAATTGGGATATCGAAACCAGACCCTAAAATTTTTCAAAGAACTGTATTACAATCAAATCTTGAAATGAAAGATTGCTATTATATTGGCGATCGATTAGAAACAGATGCAATTAGTAGTACAGCAGCTGGAATGCATGGGATATGGTTAAATCGGGATAACTTGCAACTCAAGTTTGATGTTCCTACTATCTGTTCTTTACATGAAGTTTTAACAATACTATAAAAAAACGACCGCGTTCCCCCGCGGTCGTCTTTTTCGTGTTACGCTGTGATCCAAGCTTCGTTTGCTGGATTTTTACGCCACTCTTGTAATTTTTTCGTTTCAGCTTGTCCGATCATACCTTTTTCTGCTGCTACTTCAGTTAATGCACTGTAATCGCTTAAAGAGTATGATGCTACGTTAGCTGCTTCTAGTTTTTCTTTTCCTGCTTCTAGCTCGTATGTGAAGATTGATACGATTCCTAATACTTCACATCCAGCTTCGCGAAGTGCTTCTACACATGTAATTGCACTACCGCCAGTTGAAATTAAGTCTTCTACTACTACTACTTTTTGACCTTTTTCAGCTTTTCCTTCAATTTGGTTCCCTTTACCGTGACCTTTTGCTTTACTACGTACGTAGCACATTGGTAAATCCATACGATCGCTTACCCATGCAGCGTGCGCAATACCAGCAGTTGCTGTTCCTGCAATAACTTCTACAGTTGGGAAGTGCTCTTTAATTAACTCTTCTAATCCAGCTGCAATCGCTTGACGTACTTTTGGATAAGATAAAGTTAAACGATTATCACAATAAATTGGTGATTTCATACCTGAAGACCAAGTAAATGGATCGTTCGGTTGTAAAAATACTGCTCCAATTTCTAATAAATGCGATGCGATTTCTTTTTTCATACTGTTACACCTTCCCACTGTTGTTTTACTGTTTTATACGCTTCAAGCGGATTTTCCGCTTTTGTAATACTACGTCCAACTACGATGTAGCTTGAGCCAAGTTCCCTCGCACGTTTCGGTGTTGCTACGCGCACCTGGTCATTTACATCATCGCTTGCAAGACGAATCCCCGGTGTTACTGTTACAAATTCATTTCCGCATACTTCACGTAATTTCGGAACTTCAAGTGTTGAACAAACAACACCATCAAGTCCACTTTCTTTCGTTAGTTTTGCATAATGAGCAACCGCTTCTTCTAACGTTTTCTCAATGCCAATCTCTTTTTTCATCATAGCTTCCGAAGTGCTTGTTAGTTGTGTAACTGCAATACAAATCGGTCTCTCTTTTCCTTCTTGCTTACCTTCCTCTAATCCCTCAATCGCAGCTTTCATCATACTGCTTCCCCCAGCAGCATGAACATTTACCATATCAACATCTAGACTAGCTAGGCTACGCATAGCGCTTTTTACTGTATTCGGAATATCATGAAGTTTTAAATCTAGGAAGATCTTATGCCCTTTTTCTTTTAAGTACGTAATAATCGCAGGTCCTTCTTTGTAGAATAACTCCATACCAACTTTGACAAATAACTCTTCCCCTTCAAAGTGGTGTAAGAATTGTTCTACATCTTGTTTCCCTGGAAAATCTAGTGCAACGATTAACGACTGTGACATGTTTGCTTCCAGCTCCTTCCTTGACATTCCGAAATGTGATCAAATCCTAATTCATCTAGTAATGCTGGTAATTCTTCAATAATTGTCGGACATACGAACGGATCGATAAAGTTCGCTGTTCCAACTGCAACCGCGCTTGCGCCAGCATAGAAGAATTCAATTACATCTTCCGCAGTTTCAATACCACCCATTCCGATAATCGGAATGTTAACCGCTTGACTTACTTCATGTACCATACGAATTGCTACTGGCTTAATCGCAGGACCTGATAATCCGCCTGTACGGTTTGCTAAAATTGGTTTAGCTGTTTTTAAATCTAGACGCATACCAAGCAATGTATTAATCATCGTTAAACCGTCCGCACCCGCATTTTCAATTGCTTTTGCAATCTCCACAATGTTTGCCACGTTCGGTGACAATTTCACATATACCGGTACTTCAGAAACCTCTTTTACTCGCTTCGTTAAATCAGCAGCAATTTCAGGATTCGTACCAAAAGCGATACCACCCGTTTTTACGTTTGGACAAGAAATATTTAATTCTAGCGCATGAACATTAGGTGCCTTTGAAATTTCTTTCGCAACTGCTACATAATCCTCAGCTTGTGAGCCAGCAACATTCGCAATAATCGGAAGATCAAATTGCTCGAGAAAAGGTAATTCAGAATTCATTACCTTTTCTAATCCAGGATTTTGAAGCCCGATTGCATTTAGCATTCCGCCTGGTGTTTCCGCAACACGAGGCGTTGGGTTTCCGTAACGAGGCTGTTCTGTTGTCGCTTTAATCATAATTGATCCAAGTACACTTAAATCATAGAACTGTGCATACTCACGACCAAATCCGAAGCAACCAGATGCTGGGATGATTGGATTTTTTAATGATAACCCTGGTAATTCAACTTGCAATCTGTTCATAGTACAACCTCCCCGATTGGAAATACTGGTCCGTCGCTACACACCTTCTTGTAAGAATGTCCACTCGGATCTGCTTGTAAATGGCATACACATGCAAAACATGCTGCAATGCCACAGCCCATACGCTCTTCTAATGAAATGTAGGCTTTTCTCTCTTTATAGCGTCCTTCTAATGCACGAAGCATCGCTAAAGGTCCACATGAGTATAGAATGTCAAAGTCGATTCCATAGCTATCAATTACATCTGTTACAAAGCCTTCTGTACCATGCGTACCATCAACTGTTGCAACATACGTATCACCAAGCTCTGCGAATTTCTGTTCATAGAAGACAACATCTTTCGTTTGGAAACCTAAGATGTGAATAACGCGTACTCCCTTTGCTACAAGACGCTGTGACAATTCATATAGTGGTGGTACACCAATTCCCCCTCCAACTAATAGAGCCGTTTGTCCAGCTTCCGCTTCTTCTACAGGAAAACCATGTCCAAGTGGTCCTAACACATCTACAAGTTCGCCTTGTTTTCTTTTCGCTAATGTTTTTGTTCCTTGTCCTTCCGCACGATATAGCATTGTAAATTCGTTCTTGTCTTGATCGACATTACAAATACTAATTGGGCGGCGCAGAAGGGGCGTAATGCCCTCTGCTACCTTAATGTGTACAAACTGCCCTGGATCGTTCATTTGCTGTACTAGATCCCCTTGAAGCACTAATTCGTAAATGTTTTTTGCGATTTCTTTTTGGTTAACGACGATCATATTTTGCTTTTGCATCATGCATGTACCACCTCGTGACGCTTCGTTTGCGTAATTTCTTTCATTGAATGAGCTGAGAATGTCATAGATTCTAGTACTCGTAAGATTGCTCTCGTTGTATCAAGTGATGTTAAGCAAGCTACACCATTTTCTACTGATTCACGGCGAATGCGGAAACCATCACGCGCTGGTTGTTTGCCTTTTGTTAATGTATTGATTACAAACTGTGCTTTTCCTTGACGGATAATATCAAGTAAGTTGTATTCTTCAGAATCAATTTTATTTACAACTTGCACTGGAATGTTTTGCTCTGCTAACGATTGTGCTGTTCCAGCTGTTGCTAATAAGTTATAGCCGATTTCGTGGAAACGTTTTGCAATTTCCATTGCTTCTTCTTTGTCTTTATCCGCTACAGTGATGATTACTGATCCGTGCGTTGGGATGTTAATTCCTGAAGCAACTAACCCTTTGTATAATGCTTTTTCAAGTGTTAAGTCTTTACCCATTACTTCCCCTGTTGATTTCATTTCAGGTCCTAATGTTGTATCAACTGAACGTAGCTTCGCAAATGAGAATACCGGTGCTTTTACATACACTTCTTTCTCTTCTGGGTGATAACCAGTTCCATATCCTTGTTCTACAAGATCTTGACCTAAAATAACTTTCGTTGCAACATTCGCCATCGGTACGCCTGTAATTTTACTTAAGAATGGTACTGTACGACTCGCACGTGGATTTACTTCAATTACATACACTTCATCTTTGAATACTACAAACTGAATGTTTAGTAATCCAACAATGTTTAAACCTTTTCCAAGTGCAATTGTATGTTCAATAATTTGTTCTTTCAGTTTTGCAGATAAGCTTTGCGGTGGATATACTCCGATTGAGTCACCAGAGTGAACTCCAGCGCGTTCAATATGTTCCATAATACCTGGAATGAATACATTCTCACCGTCTGAAATTGCATCTACTTCAATTTCTTTACCAACCATGTAACGATCGATTAATACTGGGTGATCTGCGTGAACTTTAACCGCATTTTTCATGTAGTGCAGCAGTTCTTCTTGACGATATACGATTTCCATCGCGCGTCCACCTAGTACGTAAGATGGTCTTACTAATACTGGGTAACCAATTTTGTCAGCGATTGCTACCGCTTGCTCTACAGTCGTTGCTGTTTTACCAACTGGTTGCGGAATACCAAGTTGTGTTAGAGCTGCTTCAAACTTATCACGATCTTCTGCACGGTCTAAATCTTCAAGTGATGTTCCTAAGATTTTCACACCGTGAGCCTCTAATTTAGCAGCTAAGTTAATTGCCGTTTGTCCACCGAATTGGACGATAACACCTTCTGGTTTTTCTAAATCGATAATGTGCATTACATCTTCGATTGTTAATGGTTCAAAGTATAATTTGTCAGAAATACTGAAGTCTGTTGAAACTGTTTCTGGATTGTTATTAACAATGATTGCCTCATATCCCGCTTCTTTAATTGCCCATACAGAGTGAACTGTTGCATAGTCAAACTCAACACCTTGACCGATACGGATTGGACCAGATCCTAGAACTACTACACTCTTACGATCTGTTCTAACTGATTCATTCTCGTCACCATATGTGCTGTAGTAGTATGGTGTTGCAGATTCAAACTCTGCCGCACAAGTATCTACCATTTTATAAACAGGAGTTATGTTGCTTTCTTTACGCATATCGTAAATTTCACGCTCTGTTTTGTTCCAAGCATTGGCGATGTAATGGTCACTGAAGCCCATTTCTTTCGCTGATTGTAATACTTCCATATTTCCTACATTTGCTTTTACTTCGCGTTCCATGTTTACGATATTTTCAACTTTTTGTAAGAAGAAGAAGTCCATTTCACACCAATTGTTGATTTCTTCTTTCGTTACACCTTGACGAATTGCTTCTGCTACAATAAACAGTCGCTCATCATCAGCTTTTATAATGCGTTTTTTCATTGTCTCTTTATCAAGCTCTTTTAAATGCTCTAACTCTAAGTGATAAACACCAAGTTCTAAAGAACGAATCGCTTTTAATAATGATTGCTCTAAGTTACGTCCGATTGACATAACTTCACCAGTTGCCTTCATTTGTGTACCCAGTGTTCTGTTTGCTGATTCAAACTTATCAAATGGCCAGCGTGGAATTTTTGAAACAACATAGTCTAATGCTGGTTCGAAACAAGCATATGTTTTTTGTGTTACTGGATTTATAATTTCATCTAATGTTAAACCGACTGCAATTTTTGCCGCTAGCTTCGCAATTGGATATCCAGTTGCTTTAGATGCTAGTGCAGATGAACGACTTACACGCGGGTTTACTTCGATTACATAATATTGGAAGCTATATGGATCAAGTGCAAGCTGAACGTTACATCCACCTTCAATTCCTAATGCACGAATAATTCGTAATGAAGTGTTTCGTAACATTTGATATTCACGGTCACTTAATGTTTGGCTCGGTGCTACAACGATAGAATCACCTGTGTGAACCCCAACTGGATCGATATTTTCCATGTTACATACTACAATCGCGTTATCATTTGAATCACGCATTACTTCATATTCAATTTCCTTACAACCAGCAATGCTCTTTTCTAATAAACATTGTGTTACCGGACTATGTTTTAATCCACCTGATACGATTTCAATTAGTTCTTCTTCATTACTACAGATTCCGCCACCTGTCCCCCCCATTGTAAATGCTGGGCGAACAATAACTGGATATCCAATTTCTTTTACAAATTCATGTGCTTCTTCTAGCGTATGAATAATGGTACTAGATGGAATTGGTTCATTTAATTCCTGCATTAAGGTACGGAATAAATCACGATCCTCCGCTTGCTCGATTGCTGATAATTTTGTTCCTAAAATCTCAACTCCGCACTCTTCAAGTATGCCTGATTTCGCAAGTTCAACAGCCATATTCAGGCCTGTTTGACCACCTAATGTTGGTAAGATTGCATCTGGACGTTCTTTACGAATGATACGGCTTACGAATTCTAGTGTTAATGGTTCTATATATACTTTATCTGCCGTTGCAGTATCTGTCATAATTGTTGCTGGGTTAGAGTTAACAAGGATTACTTTGTAACCTTCTTCTCTAAGAGATTGACAAGCTTGTGTACCAGAGTAGTCAAACTCTGCTGCTTGCCCAATTACAATTGGTCCTGATCCGATTACTAAAATTGTGTTAATGTCTAGGCGTTTTGGCATAACTCTTCCCCTTCTTTCTTGAAGTTTTCAATCATTGCTAAGAAATCTTCGAACAAATCGTTTGCATCTTCTGGTCCTGCAGAAGCTTCTGGATGGTATTGTACTGTAAATGCTGGGAACTTCGTATGACGAAGACCTTCTACTGTTCCATCATTTAAAGCAACATGTGTAATTTCAAGTTCTGTATTTTTAACTGATTCTTCTTCTACTGCGTAACCATGATTTTGAGATGTAATTGCTACTTTTCCAGTTGCAAGATGTTTTACCGGATGGTTTAAACCACGGTGACCGAATTTTAACTTACTTGTATTCGCACCAGATGCTAGAGCGAATAGTTGATGTCCTAAGCAAATTCCGAATAAAGGAACTTTACCGATAATGTTTTTTAACATTTCAATTGCTTCTGGTACATCTTTTGGATCTCCAGGTCCGTTACTTAACATAATTCCATCTGGGCTAAGACGTAAAATTTCTTCTGCTGTTGTATTGTAAGGTACTACAATTACATCACAGTCACGTTTATTTAATTCTCGTAAAATACCATGTTTCATTCCGAAGTCTACAAGTACAACTCGGTGTCCACGGCCTGGGCTTGGGTATGGATCTTTCGTTGATACGCGTTTCACGTGATCTGTAAATACTGTCGCTTTTAATTGGCTCACGATGTATTCTACATCTGCATCCATGTTACATAGACGTCCACGTAATGTACCGTATTGACGAATTTTTCTCGTTAATTTTCTTGTATCAATTCCTGCTAACCCTGGGATATTTCTTTCTTTTAAGTAATCATTTAACGAAATTTCATTACGGAAGTTTGATGGATGATCACAAATTTCGTTTACGATTAAACCATTTACAGATGGGTGAATCGATTCAAAATCATCACGGTTGATGCCGTAGTTTCCGATTAATGGGTACGTGAATGTTACGATTTGACCGCAATATGATGGATCAGATAATGTTTCTTGATATCCAGTCATTCCTGTTGTAAATACAACCTCACCTGACTTTTCGATTTCTCCTCCGAAACCTTTTCCAATTAATACTGTTCCATCTTCTAAGATAAGTTGTCTTTTCATACTAATGCACTCTCCTTTTGCCATGCGATCTTACCACCAACGATTGTCATTACCGGCCATCCTTGGCATTTCCAACCTGCGAATGGTGTATTTTTTCCTTTTGATAAGAATGTTGTTGGGTCAATCTCTTCTTCTTGTTCTAAATCAATGATTGTAATATCAGCTGTTCTACCTTCTTTCAGGCGACCTGCTTCTAAGCCGAATGTATCAGCTGGTTTTTCTGTTAAGAATTGAATTAACTGCTCTAATGTAATAATTTCTTTTTTCACAAGGTTTGTGTATAGAAGTGGGAATGCTGTTTCAAAACCAGTAATTCCGAATGGTGCTCTTTCAATTCCTTGCGCTTTCTCTTCCGCTGTATGCGGTGCATGATCAGTTGCGATCATATCAATCGTTCCATCTAATAAACCTTCAATTAGTGCTGCGTGATCTTCTTTCCCACGAAGCGGTGGGTTCATTTTAAAGTTAGGATCAGCTGATGGGATATCATCTTCACATAACACTAAGTGATGAGGTGTTACTTCTGCTGTTACTTTAATTCCAGCGCGTTTCGCATCTCGAATTACGCGTACAGAACCTTTCGTACTTACGTGACATACGTGATAGTGACAATCTGCCGCTTCAGCAAGCAGTATATCCCTTGCAATATGTACAGATTCACATACTGATGGGATACCGTTTAATCCGTGTTTCTCAGAAAACTTCCCTTCATGTACACAACCTTTATTAATAAGAGTATTCTCTTCACAATGCGCAACTACTGCCATATTTAATTTCGCTGCACGCTTCATAGCAGCTAACATCATGCTAGCATCTTGTACGCCTACACCGTCATCAGTGAAAGCAAATGCTCCAAGTTCTTTTAATGTTTCGAAATCTGTCATTTCAGAACCAGCTTGGCGTACTGTAATTGCTCCGTATGGTAGTACGTTGACATGCGCTTTTTCTTTAATACGATTTTGCAAGTCTTCCATATGTTCTCTGCAATCTGGTACTGGGCGTGTATTTGGCATTGCACAAATTGTAGTGAATCCACCTTTTGCCGCTGCTAGTGTACCTGTTTCAATTGTTTCTTTATGTTCACCACCTGGTTCACGAAGATGTACGTGTACATCTACTAATCCAGGTGCGATTAACTTTCCGTTCACATCGATTACTTTAGCATTATCTGCCGTAATATTTTCTGCTACCTTAGCGATTTTACCGTCTTGTACGAGAAGATCTGTTGCTACGATTTTTCCTTCTTCATTCATATAACGACCATTTTTAAACAAGTAATTCATGTTTCATTCCTCCTAATACATTTGGTAAGGCGCGTTTTAGTACAGCCATTCTTACGTAAACTCCATTTTCCATTTGTTTAAATATGCGTGAACGCTCACACTCAACAAGTTCACTTGCAATTTCAACATCACGGTTTACAGGAGCTGGATGCATAATAATGCTTCCTTCTTTCATACGCTTTTCTCTTTCCACTGTTAATCCGTGTTTCTCATGATACTCTTTCATAATGTCTGTTTCATAATGATCATGACGCTCATGTTGTACACGAAGTAACATCATTACATCCACTTCTGGAACAAGTTCATCTAATGGTTTGTATGTTCCAAACGTGCTGTCTTCATCTTTCCACTCTTCTGGACTTGCAAAGTAAATTGTTGCACCCAGTTTCGTTAATGCTTCTGCATTAGAACGTGCTACTCGGCTATGACGAACATCTCCTACTATCGCAATCTTTAATCCTTCAAATCTTCCAAACTCTTGTTTAATTGTAAGAAGATCGAGTAGGCACTGCGTTGGATGGTTTCCACATCCATCTCCAGCGTTTAAGATTGGGATATTTACCTGTTCTTTTAGTTCATCGAAGTAGCGATCTTGCTCATGGCGGACGATCACCGCTTTTGTTCCGATTGATTCTAGTGTTCTTATCGTATCGTATAAAGTTTCTCCTTTTTGTACGCTAGATGCATCCGCTGAAAAGTTTAAAACTTCAAGTCCTAATCTCTTCTCAGCAACTTCAAAGCTAAATCTCGTTCTCGTACTATTCTCAAAGAACAAGTTCGCAACAAAAGTTTGCTCTGTCGTTTTGCTCTCTTTTCCATTCGCGAAATCTTCTGCGTCTTTTAGGATTTCTGAAATTTCTACTTCCGATAATTCACTCATCGTTAACAAATGGCTCATCGTCATCCCTCATCTTTCTGATTTTTATGTTACCACTTTTGTATTTTTATAACAACTTTCGCATAAAAATACCCTAGTCATGTGAGACTAGGGTGCAAGGAAGAAGCCACCCTTTCCGGTCTCACAGGACTGAATTAAAAGGTTGTTATTATGAAGCAATCTGCTTAGATTGTTTTATTTGTTTCGTTTCCGGTAGTAGTAGATTTAACAGTACACCTACAATTGCTGCTAGTGCCATTCCTTCTACTTGGAACGATTCTCCTACATGAAGTACCGCTCCACCAATACCGATTACTAGTATTACTGATGCAATCATTAAGTTTCGTTTGTCACTTAGGTCTGTTTTATCATCTACCATCATGCGTAATCCGCTTGATGCGATTACACCGAATAGTAAGATTGATACTCCCGCCCATAACCGGTGTTGGTATGGAGTGAATTAGCGCGGAAATCTTACCGATAAAACCAAACATGATTGCGAATACTGCTGATCCGATGAATAAGTATACGCTGTAAGCTCTCGTAATTGCTAGCACACCGATATTTTCACCATACGTTGTATTCGGTGGTCCACCTATTAGTGATGCAATCAATGTTGCTATTCCATCACCGAAGATTGAGCGATGTAAACCTGGTTTTTCAATTAAATCTCTTTTAATAACATTTCCAAGTACAATTTGATGTCCGATATGTTCTGAAATTGTTACTAATGCAACTGGTACCATCAAGAGTACAATCTTCCACGAAAACTCCGGAGTATATGTTACAAATGGTACTGTGAAATCTGGTACAACAAACCATTTTGCCTCAGCTACCGGCTTTAAGTTTACTAGCCCTTGGAAGTAAGCAAAGATATATCCGCCGATAATGCCCAGTAACACTGGTATGATACTGAAAAATCCTCTTCCGAATATAGAGCAGATAATTGTAATTGCTAATGTTACTAATGCTACTGAAAAGTGTGTAAAGCTATATTTGCCATCCGCACCGTTCATCGCCATGTTAACTGCTGTATGTGCTAAAGCTAGACCGATTACCATTACGACTGGACCAACTACGATTGGCGGAAGTAATTTCATAATCCACTCTGATCCTGACTTCTTAATTCCGAGTGAGATTAAGATGTACACAAGTCCTGCAAACAAACCACCGAGCATTGCTGCTCCAGGTCCACCTGCTGTTTTCGCTGTTATAATCGGTGCGATAAAGGCGAATGATGATCCTAGATAGGCAGGTACTTGACCTTTCGTTATAAGAAGAAACGCTAGCGTTCCTAATCCACTTGATATTAATGCTACTGACGGATTCAATCCTGTTAAAAACGGAACAAGCACTGTTGATCCAAACATCGCGAACAAATGTTGTATACTTAAAAATAACCATTTTCCCGGTTTCGGTACTTCATTAACGTCTAACACTGGCTTTTGTTCCATTGTTACATCCTCCTTCAGTTTAAGTCTTTGCAATAAAAAAACTCTTTGTGCCTGTGCACAAAGAGTCCTACACTTTCGTATGCCAAATTTGACATATGAAAGCCAAGACCCTTTGGCAGCCTCACAGGACTACATTTAAAAGGGCTTTACTTATCGTATATGCTTACTCGATCTTGTTGATCTGTCTCTTGCAAATCAACTTCGATACGCTCTTCACTTGATGTTGGAATATTCTTTCCTACATAATCAGCGCGAATTGGTAGTTCACGATGACCTCTATCAACAAGAACCGCCAGTTGGATTTGTGATGGTCTACCTAAATCCATAAGAGCATCCATTGCCGCTCGAACTGTTCTTCCTGTATATAATACATCATCCACAAGGATAACTTTTTTCTTCGTAATATCTACAGGAATATCAGAACCTTTTACAAGTGGTTCTTCATTTTTCGATTGTAGTGTTAGATCATCACGATATAACGTAATATCTAGTTCTCCAACTTCCATTTCTTTTCCTTCAATTTGACCAATTCGTTCTGCCAAACGTTGTGCAATAAAAATTCCACGAGTTTTAATTCCGACAAGAACACAATTATCGACACCTTTATTTCGTTCCACGATTTCATGACTAATTCGTGTTAAAGCGCGGCGAATCATTTGGTCATCTAAAACGACAGCTTTCTCTTGCATGCTCTACACCTCCAAGCTTTTTTCTTGCGTGAGAGTAATGGTATAAAAAAAGTCCTCTCAGCGTGTGCGAGAGGACTTTTGAAAAAAGGGTACAGCATACCCTATGTATTTCAAACCGTTACCTTCTCAACCTCACGGGGCTGTGTTAAAGGATCATTATTTAACTGTTGTCAGTATCTCAGTTTTCTTATGATTTGTCAATACTATTTCCGTAAAATATTTAATGCGTCTTCAAACACTTCTGGAATCGGTGCCTCAAACTGAATATATTCACCAGTACGAGGATGGTCAAACCCTAAAATACCTGCGTGAAGTGCTTGTCCATTCATGTCTAATGTTTTCTTCGGACCATACTTCGGATCTCCTGCAAGTGGATAGCCAATGTATTTCATATGAACACGAATTTGGTGCGTACGTCCCGTTTCTAAGCGACATTCTACAAGTGTAAAATCTTTAAAGCGTTCTAACACCTGGAAGTGTGTAACAGCATTCTTACCATTTTCATCAACTGTCATGCTTTGACGTTCTTTCTTATCGCGACCAATTGGCGCATCGATCGTTCCTTTATCATGCGGAATCACACCGTGTACAATCGCTTTGTAACGTCTTGTTACTGTTTTTGCTACAAGTTGATTTACAAGTGACTCATGCGCCACATCATTTTTAGCAACCATTAATAGTCCAGATGTATCTTTATCAATACGATGCACAATACCAGGACGCATTACACCGTTAATACCTGACAGGTCTGTACAATGGTGCATAAGTCCGTTTACAAGCGTACCGCTTGTATGCCCTGGAGCTGGATGTACAACCATACCACGTGGCTTATTTACAACGAGTACATCTGCATCTTCATAATAAATTTCTAAGCCCATATCTTCTGCTTGGATATCTAACTCTTCTGGATCAGGAATCGTTACTGTAATTTCATCGTTTTCTTTAACTTTATAATTCACTTTTACCGATTTTCCATTAACTGTAACGATATCATCTTTAATCCATTGTTGTACTTGTGAACGTGACCATTCACTGTTTATTTCTGCAACGAATTTATCAATTCGCTCACTTTTTTGTTCTTCTGCAACTGTTACTTGTACTACTTCACTCATTCAATTACTCCTTCGTTTTCTTGCCTTCTAATAATGTTTGAATAATAATTAATACAACACCAATACATAATGCTGAATCAGCTATATTGAATACTGGATAGTTGTACGAGAAAATATACACGTGAATGAAATCCACTACTTCTTGTCTAAATACACGATCAATGAAATTACCAATTGCTCCGCCTAATATTAGACCTAATGAAATCCCTAGAAGTTTGTCTGTTTTCGCATATTTTTGCATATAAATTACGATAAATACTACAAAAACGACTGTAATAATGTAGAAAAACCACATTTTATTTTCTAAAATCCCCCAGGCAGCTCCTCTATTTCGATGTGATGTTATGTATAATACATTATCGATAATCGGAATGCTCGTACCCAATTCCATGTTCTTTACAATTAGCCATTTCGATATTTGATCGATGGCAATGACAAATAACGCTATTACATAATATATCATTTTCATTTCCCCCACAAAGACAGTGTACCTCAAAATTTTAGCATAGCTGTAACCTTTTCACAATGAACCTTTATAGAAGAATAAAATAAATTAAAAAAAGGTAACATAATATCGTTGTGCGCATTCATACATTTACTTTTTCATAGAAAAATTCATGAATAGTACGGGCAGTCGGCATCGTCTTCATTTGTTTTACCGAAATTGCTCTCCCCGTTTCTTCACAAATACCATACATATCTATTTCCATTTTAAATAATGCACGTTCTACATCTTTTAAGTCCTCTTTTATATCATGTAATAGGAGTTTTTTCTTTATCTCTTCCTTAATTTCATATCCAAGCTCTTCGCTAAACTCTGTATCATATTTGTGCATGACCTCTTTAGCTAGCCTCTCTTGTAACTCTTTTCGCATCAATTGCAATTCTTCTTTGATTTCCATATACATTTCATTCACGTGTACATTCCTCCCAGCTGCAATGTACGATTAGTGTGTCCGAAATTTCTATGCTTACCTCACACACATTTTTCCTTCATAGGAAAGAGAGTGAAAGTTATTTTAATATACCATCAATAAAAAAACTGACTGTACTTACGCACAGTCAGTTTTTTTATTATTTTACATAGTTTTCTTTAACAACTGTTGCACAACGCTCACATAATGTTTCATGTTCAGCGTCTTTACCAATTGTTTCTGAAACTACCCAACAACGTTCACATGTTTCACCAGTTGCTTGAGCAACAACAACCGCTGTATGCTCATACTTCGGCGCATCTGCTGGCGCTTCTTCCATCATACCACCAAGTTTATACTCAGAAACGATGAATAATTGCTTTAAGTCTTCGCTAATAGACTCTAACATAGTTTTCATTTCTACAGTCGGATATAGCGTAATACTTGCATTTAATGACTTACCGATTACTTTCTCATTACGAGCTACTTCTAACGCTTTTAATACGTCATCACGCAGCGTCATAAATGCATCCCATTTTGTTTTTAATGCTTCCGCACCATCTAATTGTACAGCTTCTGGCATATTAGTTAATTGTACACTTTCTTCTGTTACACCCGGAATGTATGGCCATACTTCATCAACTGTATGCGGTAAGATTGGTGTTACAAGTTTCGTCAATGCAACAAGAACATCATATAATACAGTTTGAATTGCACGACGATCTTCATGGTTTGCACCTTCAATGTATAAAATGTCTTTTGCAAAGTCTAAGTAGAATGAACTTAAATCAATTGTACAGAAGTTATGAATTGCATGATACACAGCAGCGAAGTCGTATGTTTCATATGCTTCTTTTACTTTTGTAATTAAGTCATTTAATTTCACTAACATGTAACGATCTACTTCACGAAGTTCAGCTACAGCTACTGTATTTTCACTTGGCTTAAAGTCATCTAAGTTTCCTAATAAGAAACGGAATGTGTTACGGATTTTACGATACACTTCTGCTACTTGTTTTAAAATATCATCTGAAATACGTACATCAGATTGATAGTCAACAGAAGATACCCATAAGCGTAAAATATCTCCACCTAATTGATCCATAATTTTCTTCGGTACGACGATGTTTCCAATCGACTTACTCATTTTACGTCCTTCACCATCTAATACGAAACCATGGCTTAGTACGCCTTTATATGGAGCTTTACCTGTTACAGCAACTGCTGTTGATAATGAAGAGTTAAACCAACCACGATACTGGTCAGATCCTTCTAAATATAAATCAGCTGGACGTTGTAAGTCTTCGCGCTCTTCTAATACTGCTTGGTGAGAAGAACCTGAATCGAACCATACATCCATGATGTCTGTTTCTTTACGGAATTCACCATTTGGGCTACCTGTATGTGTAAATCCTTCTGGTAATAGATCTTTCGCTTCACGCTCAAACCATACGTTAGAACCGTGCTCACGGAATAAATCTGCTACATGGTTAATTGTTTCATCTGTAATAATTGGATCACCATTCTCTGCATAGAATACAGGGATTGGCACACCCCATGCACGCTGACGAGAAATACACCAGTCACCACGGTCACGAACCATATTATGAAGACGAGTTTCTCCCCATGCTGGTACCCATTTTGTTTCCGCAACAGCTTCTAATAATTCTTTACGGAACGCTTCAATAGATGCAAACCACTGTGCTGTCGCACGGAAAATAATTGGTTTTTTCGTTCTCCAATCATGCGGGTATGAATGCGTAATGAATGTTAGTTTCAGTAACGCGCCTACTTCTTCTAATTTTTCTGTAATTGGCTTGTTAGCTTTATCATAGAATAAGCCTTCAAATCCAGGTGCTTCATTTGTTAATACACCTTTATCATCAACTGGGCAAAGTACTTCTAATCCATACTTTTTACCAACAACGAAGTCATCTTCCCCGTGTCCTGGTGCTGTATGAACACAACCTGTACCTGCATCTGTTGTTACGTGATCTCCTAGCATAACTAATGAATCACGATCGTAGAATGGATGTTTTGCAACTGTATACTCAAGTTCGCTACCTTTTACCGTTTTCACAACTTCAGCATTTTCCCACTCTAACGTTTTTGCAACTGTCTCAAATAGTTCAGAAGCAATAATATATTTTTCATCATTTACTTTTACAATAGCGTATTCAAGTTCTGGGTGAACAGAAATACCTAAGTTTGCAGGTAATGTCCAAGGTGTTGTTGTCCAGATAATGAATTTCTCATCACCTTCTAATACGTTCTTTCCGTCTTTTACAGGGAATGCTACGTAAATAGATGCTGATTTTTTATCTTGGTATTCAATTTCAGCTTCTGCTAAAGCTGATTCACTCGTTGGAGACCAGTAAACTGGTTTCTGTCCTTTATAAATATAACCTTTTTTCGCCATATCACCGAACACTTTAATTTGTTGCGCTTCATAAGCCGGCTCTAAAGTAATATATGGGTTATCCCAATCTGCACGTACACCTAAACGCTTAAATTGTTCACGTTGACGTTCTACTTGTTCATATGCATACTCTGCACATAACTTACGGAACTCAGCAACTGTCATTTCTTTACGCTTTACACCTTTATTTGTTAAAGCTTGCTCAATTGGTAAACCGTGTGTATCCCAACCCGGTACATATGGTGCGCAGTAACCTGTCATTGACTTATAACGAACAATAAAGTCTTTTAGCACTTTATTTAATGCATGTCCCATATGAATGTCACCATTCGCATATGGAGGTCCATCATGCAGTACAAATAAAGGACGACCTTTCGTATGTTCTTGTACCTTTTCATAAATATTCATTTCAGCCCACTGTTCTTGCATTGCAGGCTCACGTTTTGGTAAATTCCCACGCATTGGGAACTCTGTTTTTGGCATTAGTAATGTATTTTTGTACTCCATGCTCAATTCCTCCTTACATGTATAAAAGAAACACTTAAAAAACGGAATAAAAAAGAGACCTTCTCATCCCAAAAAGGGACGAGAAAGTCTCCCGCGGTACCACCCTAGTAGATCCTATACGTATGTATACAATCCTCTTTATATTCTTAACGCGAATATACGCCTACGCTTACTCTATTTGTTCAGCGTGGAACTCCAGGGTGATATTCCCATTATCTCCTTATCCTGAGCTTACACCATCCTCAGTTCGCTATATAAGGTATGAAAAAGGTACTTATCCCTATCTTCGTTTTTCTTAATAAATATGTTGTTTAAAATTATATGTAATAATGAGAAAAACGTCAAGCTTACACTGTTTCTTCTTTTTTCAACAGTTCATCTACTTCGTCTTCTAACTCAATTAGTTTATCCCAATCATCGTTGTTTAACATTTCAAGCTGTGTTTCTAATAACATACGGAAACGAGTGCGGAATACTTTCGCTTGTTTCTTTAGCTCTTCAATATCAAAGGCAACTTTTCTTGATTTTACTAACGCTTCGTTAATAATACGGTCTGCATTCTTTTCAGCTTCACGTACGATTAATTTTGCTTCTTTTTGTGCATTACGTTTTACTTCTTCCGCTGCTTCTTGTGCAACGATGATAGATTTGTTTAACGTATCTTCAATATTAGAGAAATGATCTAACTTCCCTTCTAATTGCGCAACTTTTTCTTCTAAAGCTTTTTTCTCACGAATGACTAATTCATAATCTTTGATAATTTGATCAAGAAACTCATTTACTTGATCTTCATCATAGCCACGGAATCCGCGACCAAATTCTTTGTTATGAATATCTAATGGTGTTAACGGCACAACGCCACCTCCAAGTAGTTATCTAAATTTCCTATTTCAATTATATCTTTTCTTCGACAAAATAGGAGGATTTCCTTCTAAAAAACCAATCATTTTAGTATACCATACAAAATTCTCCATTTGTCGCGCTTTGTTCTACCTTCTACAGAAAACAATTTACTTCGTCCATATCCTCTCACTGAAAAAACATCTCCTGGATAACATTCATAAGAAGTTTGCTCCACTGTTTTCCAATTAACTTTTACTAAACCATTTTTTATGAAAGGTTGTACTTTTTGTCTGGATATATGTAACATTTCAGCTAACATAACATCTAAACGAAGTGAAGAAACCGTTCCAGATTTCTCTCCCCACGTTTCTTGCATCTGTAGAATTTTTTCTCCTTGCACTGGTGATAAGGAGACTTTCACTTTCCCTATAGATTGTAAGTTCATCTCAATATAAGATACAACTTCTTTCGCGACTACAATTTGGGCACGATCTTCTTGAAGCAAAATATCACCACATTTTTCTCTCGTTAAACCAAGAGACATAAATGTACCTAATATTTGCCTATGTTCTAGCGTATAAAACTTGGAAGGATAGTCAATTTCCAATACTTCTACTTGAAATTCCTCTTCATTCACTACTAGATAGTCCGGATAAATGAGTGCTCTCTTACGCTCTGCATGAGGCGTTGCACCATCAAACTGTACAGCAACATCCCCTTGTCCTATTACCATAGTGACAATTCGTTGTTGTCTTGGATCAAGGAAGTCTGTTAACTTCACTTGATGGTACTCCGCTGCTCGCTTCCACTCTAACACCTTATCCACAAAGACCTCTTCATCGGGTCTGAAATGTTCATAGATGCTCATGTATTTAACCTCTTACTATAAGAAATAGTTGAATATACTTATTAAACCATTCGTAGCAAGCTTTAACGTGAAAATCGCAACGAGTGGAGAGATATCAATCATACCAAGCGGCGGAATAAATCTGCGAAATGGTTCTAAATACGGTTCACAAATACGCGCAAGAATTTCTCCAAAAGTTGATTCCTTTGCACCAGGGAACCATGATAGAAGAATGTAAATAATAAGTGCCCACGAGTAGATCTTGATAGCAGTAATTAAAACGTTTAAAACTGTTACCATGGCGTATTACCACCTCTTTATATTTGTGTCTTCTTCTTCACCGAATAACTCTGAAATTGCACCAACAATATCTACATTTTCAGGGGTACACATAAATGTTTTCGGTCCTATTTTTTGAATGTCCCCGCCTATAGCGTATACAGTACCACTTAAAAAGTCAACGATACGTACAGCTTGATCAGTAGACATTCGTTGTAAATTAATCACAACAGCTCGTCTACCTTTTAAATGGTCCGAAATCCCTTGTGCTTCCGAATATGTACGTGGTTCTAATAAAACAACTTTTGAAGATTGCTTTGCCGTTTCAATGCTCACAACATTTTGTTTCGGTTGCGCTTTTGGAAACGCAACATCTTGTTGTTCTGGCGGATCTTGCTGCTTCTTCATGTCTGTTTGCTCCTTTTCATAACTATATTGAGCTGCTTCTTTTTCTTCCGGTGTATCAAAAAAGAAGTATTTTACTTTTGACCAACTCATAATAAGATTCTCCTTCCTTTTACGCTTTTCCTACTAAAATCGTCCCCAAACGAATATATGTAGCACCTTCTTCAATTGCAATCGTGTAATCATTAGACATTCCCATTGATAATTCTTTACATGGCGCATGTAATAATTCTAGCTCCTGCACCTCTGTTTGTAGCATACACAACTCCTTAAAACAGCGTCTGATTTCTTCCTCTTCTTCTGTAAACGGAGCCATTGTCATTAGTCCCACCACTTCAATCTTATCCAATTCTTGCAAACTTTGAATAAAAGAAACGGTTTCTTCTATTGCCAATCCTTGCTTTGATTCTTCAGATGATGTTTTCACTTGAATAAAACATTTCACTTTCTTATCAGCACGTTTTTGAATTTCTTTTGCAAGTGAAAGACGATCTAACGAATGTAAATAATCAATTTCATTAATGATTTCTTTTACTTTTCTCGTTTGTAATGATCCAATAAAATGCCAATTCACTTTTGAACCGAAATGTTCGTACTTCTGTAAGAAACTTTCATTTCTATTTTCACCTAAATCGATAATTCCAGCTTCAATTACTTCGTTTGTTTTTTCAATTCCTACCGTTTTTGTAACCGCAACGAGTTTAATATCTTGCAACGAACGTCCCGCTCGTACGCAAGATTGCTTAATTGCTTCATTTACAATTGTTAAATTTTTTTGTACTGTCACTTGCTTTCTTCCTCCTTAAAACCTATGAAACTCAACATTCTTCCTGTCTTACCTTGATCACGACGATGAGAGAAAAATAGTTGTTCTTCACAGCTTGTACAAAGAGATGACATTACAATATTCTCTTCTTTTATGCCTGATTGTACACATAATATACGATTAATTTCTTTTAAATTAATTGCGTACTGCCCATCAGAAATTTTTTTATAAGGGACAGAGCCGTTTACTACTTGCTCTGCTGCTGTTAACACTCGATCATCAACAACGTAACAACAAGATCCAATTGCTGGTCCAATTGCAACATGAATTTCATCACTTGAAATCCCTTCTGCATTCCATTTTTGAATCATTTCCTTTGCAATCTCTTTTACAGTCCCTTTCCATCCAGCATGCGCAAGTCCTATCATACCATGTGATGGTGCATAAAAATAGAGTGGAACACAATCGGCGTAACATGATGTTAGAAGAACATCATTATTAGTCGTATAAATGCCATCTGTTTTTGAAATGCCGTCTTCATATGAATGGACGCCACTTCCTTTTTCCTGTTGTCCTACTTTTTCAACATGATGATCATGAACTTGTTCAGAGCAAATCCAGTTTTCTAATGGTTTTTGTAACTTATTTGCTAAAATGCGTCTGTTTTCATGAACGTTCTCCACGATATCATTCACATGTAATCCTAAATTCATCGCATGAAAGGAGCCCGTACTTACCCCACCATCTTTTGTCGTAAATCCAGCAGTAATGTTTCCAAGTTCTTTCCACGCTTGTAAATACAGTATACCGTCCACATATTTAAATGGTTGTCTCATAAAGTGACTCCTTTTAATTAAAATAACATAAAAAAGCATGGTACTTCCTGTCTATTTTACCATACTTTTATTTTTTCATAATCCCAACAGAAAAAAAAGAGGAATTTGTAATATTCTTTATGAAATTGTCGGTGTTTGTATTGATTCTGTTACAGAATTAACAGGATTTACTCTAACAAGTATGACATCTTCCCCAATTTTCATAATTTCCTCCCAAGGAATTACAATTTCTACATCCTTCCCAAAGATCCCTAACATACGTGCCTGTTTGGAAATAATAATAGACCCGATCTTCCCTGTGTTCATATCAATTTCAATATCTCCAATATTCCCAAGCCTTTTTCCATCTGAAACATTTATTATCTCTTTCATCTGCAACTCCGAAATTCTTATCATTTTCATCCTCTCCCTTATATATGACGAATTGAAAAAACACTGTTTCTCAAATTAACAGGAAGCACCCTCTACTAATCCCATATTATTTTCATTATATGAACACAGCTTCCCTACTATGAGCGAAGACAAACTATATTACATATAAAAAGGTTTCACCATAAATGGTGAAACCTTATCCTTGAATCGTCTTATTCATTTGTTTAATAGCTGATTTCTCTAAACGTGACACTTGTGCTTGAGAAATCCCAATTTCTTCTGCAACTTCCATTTGTGTCTTTCCTTGAAAGAAACGTTTTCGAATAATCATTTTCTCACGATCATTTAAACGCTTCATCCCTTCTTTCAGTGCTAACTCTTCAACCCACTGCTCGTCCTTTTGTTTTTCATCACTTAACTGATCCATAACAAAGATAGGATCTCCCCCATCGTTATAAATCGGTTCAAATAATGAAACTGGATCTTGAATCGCATCTAATGCAAAAACAATTTCTTCATGAGTCACTTCAAGCACTTTTGCAATATCCATTGCTGTTGGTTCTTTTGAATTTTCTGCAATCAATTTCTCTCTTACTTGTAACGCTTTATACGCAATATCTCGTAATGATCGAGATACGCGAATCGGATTATTATCACGCAAATATCTGCGTATTTCCCCAATAATCATCGGCACAGCATACGTTGAAAATTTTACATTTTGGCCTAAATCAAAGTTATCAATGGATTTCATAAGTCCGATGCAACCAACTTGAAATAAATCGTCAACATATTCTCCTCTGTTATTAAATCTTTGGATGACGCTCAGTACAAGACGTAAGTTTCCATTCACTAATTTCTCTCTTGCGCTTATCTCTCCACTTTGCATTTCACGAAATAATTTACGCATTTCATCATTTTTTAGTACGGGAAGTTTAGCTGTATCAACACCGCAAATTTCTACTTTGTTTCTCGTCAAAGTGTTCCCTCCTATCGGGAGTTGCTGTACAGTGTAAAGTATTTCCTTTGAAGGGGATTTTATGCATGCGGTTTTCTCTTCATTTTTCATTTTCGTTGTCTCTTCTCATACAACGAAAGAGAATAAGACCAGCCTAAATAACGGCTGGTCTTATTCTTTACACCATTTTATTAAATTCTTTTCGTAATCTTTTTATGATTCTTTTTTCTAAACGCGAAATGTATGACTGTGAAATCCCAAGCATATCCGCCACATCTTTTTGCGTCTTTTCCTCTTCTCCAGCAAGCCCAAACCGAAGTTCCATAATTTGTTTTTCACGATCATTTAATTGATGCAATGCTTTCATTAGAAGATGACGATCTACAGTAGCTTCTAAATCTTTTGTAATAATATCATCATCTGTACCTAATACATCTGATAACAAAAGTTCATTCCCATCCCAATCAATGTTAAGCGGTTCGTCAAAAGAAACTTCTGAACGATTTTTATTATTCCGACGCAAATGCATTAAAATTTCATTTTCTATACAACGTGAGGCATATGTCGCTAATTTTATTTTCTTTTCCGGATTAAATGTATTCACTGCTTTAATAAGGCCGATTGTTCCTATACTAATCAAATCTTCAATATTTATCCCTGTATTTTCAAACTTTCTGGCTATATATACAACTAAGCGTAAGTTGCGTTCAATCAGTAACGATCTTGCTGCCTGATCTCCTTTTGGCAATTTATTCAAAAGAACTTCCTCTTCTTCTTTCGTTAACGGTGGTGGCAACGCTTCACTTCCACCGATATAATAAATTTCATCGGTCTTAATTCCTAATTTCAACAATACTTTATACCAAAGGTATACTAAATAAAATTTTAATTTCATCATATTATCCCGCCTCCCATTATTAAGCAATTACCATTTTTTGCGAAATTAACATTTTCGGATGCACAATACATTGATACTCTCCATTGGTTGACAACTGTTGTGTATTTAATCCAATCAATACTTTGCTGACTACAATAGAACTACCTTCATGATAAATTTGCACACTGTCTGGCTTAATTGCCCATAAAAATTGATTCTCTACTCCTACTGCTCTGAAAGGAATTAAGCGTAATTTTGTCGCCCAGCCAGAATCATTTTCTGGTATTTGAGGAATCTCTGTTTTGGAATAAATTTGTTCTGTTAACCAAGCTGGCAAGCAATGCTCTAATGATGAAATATGCATAATCATAACGGGTGTTTTTGTTAACGGGTCGTAAAGTTGGTTCCCACTATCAATTAAACCTGCGAGTTCTAGTTCCTCTTCAGCTAATTGAATTTTCAATTTCACAATTTGGTCATAGTGTATTTTTGTAACCTCTACGCTTTCAATACGCTTTTTAGAAAAATAATAAATTACTGGAAAACCAAAAACAACAAACAACCAGCTAATTGGATCACCGTAAGAAATTGATTGAGATTGAACCAATCCATTTACCATTTCATTCGTTTGCAAAAAGAAATGAGTCCCAATTAACCCTCCGCCAACCATAAAGGTTACAAAGTAAAAAGTAAAAACAGTTTGTGCATAGTTTCTAAACGTTGTAAACCCAAATGCTGTATACACAATAAGTAACGAGTACAGTAGTTTCATAATTGGATGTGTCATCATAGAAGCAAAAGGAGTAAAGGCAAAAATAACAATGGTTGAACCTATAAATGCCCCTAACACAAGCCTCCATCTTTTGATCTTCTTTTTTAACACGGTTGCTGTTAATAAAAGTAAAAGAAAATCAATGCAGGCGTTTAACAACCAAACAACGTCGGCGTAAACAACCAAACAATTCACCTCTTTTTTTAAGTTGAGACTAGTATAATGCATATCCAATAGGAAAGTGTGTCAATTTGCGGAGGTGTTTTTTTGTTATTTTGTGCTTTCTAGACAAAATCTGTCGGTAAAAAATAAAAGTATATGTTTCATAGAATACTATATCTTTTTACTTATATATTAAGTAGAACTTTAATCACCCCGCACGAATCAGGCTGCCCAGCAAATAGCGGGATAAATCGAAATATATAAAATAAAAAAAAGACCTGCTTAGCAGATCTTTTCCCTGTATAAAACAAAAAAGGAGCATAAAAACTCCTTTTCTTTTATCGTCTACGACGGTTACGTAAGAATGCTGGAATATCGATGTCATCTGAATCTGTATGACGCTCATGCACAACCGGCTCTTCACGTTTCATTTCACGCTTAACTTCACGTTGTTTTGAAGGTTGAGCTACTTGCTGTTGCTGTTGTTGCGTGTGATTCGCAGTCGGACGGATAATTGGTTTTGGTGGCTGCGTCGAAGCACTATCATCAAAACCAGTTGCAATTACAGTTACAACGATATCATCTTTTAATCCTTCATTAATAACAGAACCGAAGATCATATTTACTTCTGGATCTGAAGCTGAAGCTACAATGTCTGCCGCTTCTTGTACTTCATATAAGCTTAAGTTAGCTCCACCCGTAATGTTCATGATAACACCTTGAGCTCCATCAATAGATGTTTCTAATAATGGACTAGAAATCGCTTTTTTCGCAGCTTCAGCAGCACGATTTTCTCCATTACCAGAACCAATACCCATTAAAGCAGAACCTCTATTAGACATAATTGTCTTTACGTCTGCGAAGTCTAAGTTAATTAAACCTGGTGTTGCAATTAAATCAGAAATACCTTGAACACCTTGACGTAATACGTTATCTGCTTCACGGAATGCTTCTAACATCGGCGTATTTTTATCAACAATCTCTAATAAGCGATCGTTTGGAATTACAATAAGCGTATCTACATTTTCTTTAAATGCCGCAATACCAGATGCTGCTTGCGTTGCACGTTTACGTCCTTCAAATGTAAATGGACGTGTCACAACACCAACTGTTAATGCACCTAATTCTTTTGCAACTTGAGCAACAACTGGAGCTGCACCAGTTCCAGTTCCGCCGCCCATACCCGCAGTTACGAAGACCATATCCGCACCACGAAGTGCTTCTTGGATCTGTTCTTTACTTTCTTCTGCAGCTTTTTTCCCTACTTCAGGGTTTGCACCTGCACCAAGTCCACGTGTTAATTTCCCACCAATTTGCATTTTTGTTTCAGCTTTTGATAGATTTAATGCTTGTGCATCAGTATTCACAGCGATAAAGTCTACACCTTGTACACCGTGTTCAATCATACGGTTTACAGCATTGTTTCCGCCACCGCCGACACCGATAACTTTTATATTCGCTAATTGATCTTGAGTAGTATCAAACTCTAACATGTCGAAATCCCCCTAGAACCTCATTTTTCGTGTCCAATTTTAATCCCATAAATAACGGAATACACGTTTTACTTTTGACATCATACGTTCATCATTTTGATTATTATTGTTTTGATTACGAGTTTTTTGTTTCGCAGGTTGCTGTTGTACCGGCGTTGGTGCTGGTGCTGGTACTGGTTCAAAATGTTCTTGCTTTTCCTGCACATTTTTCCCACGTAATTTAGCTTTTTGATAAGAATGTTTAATTAATCCTACTCCACTTGTATATTGGGGCTCACGCACACCAATATAATCAGGAGTCGCTATACGAACATTTTCATGTAAAATATCATATGCAAGATCAAGAACACCCGGCATAGAAGCAATTCCACCAGTTAGTACATAGCCAGAAGCTACTTGCTTTACTCCTAACTTACGCACTTCATCTTGAACAAACATTAAAATTTCCTCTACACGAGCCTCTATTATATCCGATAATTCCAACTGAGAATATTGTTCTGTTTGATCGCTTCCCATAATAGGAACCGTAAACATCTCTTCTTCAGATGCTGTATCATAAAAAGCATGTCCATATTTCAACTTTATTTGATCTGCATTGTCTGTTGAAGTTTTCAACCCAATCGCAATATCCTTCGTTATATGGTCTCCACCTAACGGTAATACGCTCGTCGCTTGTAACTCTCCATCTTTAAAAATAGATAAAGTTGTAGATCCTCCCCCCATATCAACAAGGGCTACTCCTCTATGTTTCTCATCTGAAGATATAGCAACTGTTGCAGCCGCTAAAGGTTGAAGACAAATATCAACTATTTCAAGACCTGCTTTTTCTACACAACGAAGTAGGTTATGTAGTAAAGTTCTCGAGCCTGTTATAAGTGTACCTTCCATTTCTAATCTTACACCGATCATCCCGCGTGGATCGTTAATCTCGTCAAGACCGTCTACGATGAACTGTCGAGGTACCACATCAATAAACTCACGCTCTGGAGCAATTGACACAACTTGTGCTGCATCTAGAACGCGTAAGACATCTTCATTCCCGATTTCACGATCTTCATTTGAAACAGCCACTACTCCGTGACAAGGAAGTAGCTGTACCTGGTTTGCATTGACACCTACTACAACTTGCTCAATGTGGATTCCCACCATGCGCTCAGCTTGTTCAATTGCTTTTTTAATTGATCGAACAGTCTCATCTATATCAACTATCGACCCCTTCTTTAAACCATTCGATTTTACATTTCCAACACCAATAATGTTTAAGCTGTCATTAACCATTTCACCAATGATGACTTTAACATTGGATGTACCGATGTCAAGACTAACATATATTTCATTGCTGTTCATTCTTTGGCACCTCCTTCTTTATTTATACCATACAACTCAATATATGGAACAACAATCGCAACTTTACTATTTATAAGAAAAATATTCAACGTCTTTATACGTTTCCCTTTTTTAACCCTATATTTTTCTTATTTTTATTTAACATTCATTTAAGAATATCGCAGTAAACTGTGAATAACTGCTTATCTTGAAATAATTCTATTTCAAGTGTAAAGATTACCGCCAAGTATAAGTCTACACTAAGATGTACTCATAGAAAAGTGAAACTTGTACCAATCCTAGTATGAATCTAAGAATTTTTACATCTTTTTCATCAAATGAACCATTCTTGTAAATTCAGATGTATTCAATAGAACGTTCGTTTCGTTTTTTCTACAGGAACGTAGTAAAAACTATCGTTCTATTCTTTTTTTTCTTCCGCTCCTAATTCTTTCGTATATGCCCCTACTTCTAAATCAATTAATACCTTTTTACCCGGTTCAATTGTTTTTAAGATAAGCGGATAGGCTTCCATACGCTTTGCGAAATTTTGAATCGTAGTGCTCACTTCGTACCCTTCGTTCATATATAAAGTAAGGTGATCTTCATTCGCATTCGTCGGTGAATAACGAATTTCAGAAATAGACCTTAAAATAGTTGGTGTTAATTTTTCAAGCTCAGCAATTAACTCCTTCATTTTTTCCTCTTTAAAAGGTTCAAAAATTGGTGCTGCAACAGGAAGTTTTCCGTTCGGAAGTACATCAAGTGTTTTCCCGTTCTCTAGTAACGGTTGTAATTTCCCATCTTTGTTTATATAACCAATCGTTAAATATTCTTCAATATGAACATCAATTTTATTTGGAAAACGTTTTTTTACATTTACTGCTTTAATTTCTTTTCGTTTCGTTAGGTTTTCTTCTGCTTTATGTGCTGTCACTCGGAAATAACTTGTATCATACGTCACACCTGATTCCTTCATCACTTGTTCATCTGTCATATAATGATTTCCAAACACACTTATCTTTTTGATATTGCTTAGCGGAGACCGAAAATAAATTAAAAAGAGCACTAATAAAAATAAAATTGATATGTATAAAATCAACCGATGATTAACATTTTTCTTGTTTTTCTTCTGTTGATTTTTTAACTTCGGTACACGATCCTGTAGTTTAATCACTTTACTATTTTTCATGTACGATCCCCCTACGTAACATAAAAAACGGCATGTTCCTCATGCCGTTCTTATCTTCTTATTATAACATAAATGATAATGAGCGGAACGAATAACCGTTATCTTCCAATGATTTCTACTTCTGTATGCATTTCTACACCAAATTTATCCTTGATTGTTTGTTTTATTAATGCAATTAAAGATAAGACATCTTGCGCACTGGCTCCCCCAGTGTTGATAATAAAATTCCCATGCATTTCAGAAATTTGAGCTCCGCCTATTTGATAACCACGAAGCCCCGCCTTTTCTATTAAGTCTCCTGCAAAGTATGGGATTGGATTCCGAAATATGCTTCCTGCACAAGGATGATTCCACGGCTGTGTTTCACGACGGTAGTCTTTATTCTTTTGCATGACGCTTACGATTCCCTCACGCTCTCCTACCTGCAATTGAAACTCAGCTTCCAAAACAATACCAGGACGTTTCGTTTGCAATACAGAAGTACGATAGGAAAACTCCATTTCTTCATGTGTTAACCAATCAATTGTTCCGTTTTCAAACAAAATAAGAGCTTTTGATAATATGTTTGATATATCCGATTTATGTGCTCCAGCATTCATATACACTGCACCACCAACACTTCCTGGAATACCACTGGCAAATTCCAGGCCGGATAACCCTTGACGACTAAGTAAAGTTGATAATTTAATAAGGGGATACCCACCACCAACTCTTACTCTATGTTTTTCGACTTCTAAGTGCTCTAATCCTTCTCCTAAACGAATAACGGCACCTTCTATACCTAGATCAGATACAAGAAGGTTCGAACCTCGACCAATTACAGTCCACTTTGTTTTATATTTTTTTACTAACTGCAACGTTTTTTCAATACTGGCAACATGCTTTGGCACAATTAAAATATCAGCTGGTCCACCTATTTTCATAGTGGTATAACGCGCTAACGCTTCATTCACTAACACGCGACCAACATTTGCTTCTATAAGCTCATTTACTAATTGCTCCATAAACAATCTCCCCCATACTAAGTATCCTTATTACAGTAGTATGCAGGGCGTTCACCTAACGTTATTTTTTTACAAGCTTATTCATTACTTCATACAGCTTATTTGCTGCATCTGGAATACCTAATTGCCCCGCAGCCAGCTTCATATTTTGTAATGTTTGTGCATCTAATAAAATCTCATCAATATCACGAATAAGCGTTTCTGCTGTTAAATCTTTTTCAAGCAACATTTTTGCTGCCCCTTTATCTACAACGGAACGTGCATTCTTTTCCTGATGGTTATTTGTTACGTAAGGACTAGGTATTAACACACTTGGCTTACCTAACGCGGTTAATTCTGCAAGTGTTGTTGCCCCCGCTCTTGAAACAACAAGATCTACACCTGTAAGTACCTCTGGCATATTATGAATGAAAGGTTTAATAATAACATTATTCGGATTCCCTTTTTGCTTCACTGCTTCCATCACTTTGTCATAATGAACTTCACCTGTTACATACAATATTTCGTAACTTTTATTGCCAAACTGTTCAATTGCCTCTACGAAAGCATCGTTAATCGGTCTAGCCCCACGACTTCCACCAAAAATAAGTACCGATTTTTTAGGAAGAGATAAACCTACTGAACGTTTTCCTTTCATTCCATTCTGATCCATTACTTCTGATGCTCTTGGATTTCCTGTCATCACCACTTTTGACTGTGGAAAATGTTCCGCAGCCGCTTCAAAACAAACCGCAACTTTATCAACATAGCGGCTTAAAAATTTATTCGTTACACCAGGTACACTATTTTGTTCATGTACAATGGTTGGAATACCTAATTTTGCTGCAGCATATACAACTGGCCCACATACATATCCACCCGTTCCAATCACAATATCCGGATTAAAACGACGAATATATCGTTTACTATCTTGTACACCCTTTAGGAAACGCATCACCGTTTTCACGTTATCTAACGATATTTTACGCTTAAATCCACTTATAACAATAGATTGAAACGGTATGCCTGCTTTTGGAACGATTGTGCTCTCTAATCCACTCTCCGTACCAATATATAAAAACCTTGCTTCCGGATTTAATTTTTTTATTTCTCTTATTAGAGCAAGAGCCGGATAAATATGACCTCCAGTGCCCCCACCACTTACTAATACACGCACTACTAACTCCTCCGCTTCTCTTTTCTTATTTCAGTCGTATTTATTTTCTATATACATCATGTTTCTTCGCGCACATACGAAAAACCCTGTCTTATAAAACAGGGTTTAGTAGCGAGAATGGCGACTTATATTTAATAATACACCTACTGCCATTAACATTAATGTCAAACTTGATCCACCATAACTTAAAAACGGCAAAGTAATACCTGTTACAGGCATCAATCCTGTTACAACACCAACATTAATCATTACTTGAATCGCAATCATCGCCACAATACCTACTGCTAAAAACGTACCATATAAATCTGGCGCTCCTAAAGCTATACGAATCCCACGCCATAATAATAGACTAAATAATAATAACACAAATGAACCACCAATAAAACCTAATTCCTCGGATAAGATTGCAAATATAAAGTCTGTTTGCGGTTCAGGTAAATAAAGAAACTTTTGTCTACTTTGTCCAAGTCCAAGCCCGAATAATCCACCAGGTCCAATTGCGAGTAACGATTGAATAATTTGAAATCCACTTCCAAGCGGATCTGACCACGGATCTAAATATGATGTAATACGTTTCATTCGATACGGTGCTGATGCAATTAGCCCTACAAATCCTGCTACACCAAGCAAACCAAACATTGCAAAGTGAAAGACCCTTGCTCCCGAGATAAATATCATAATAATACATGTCCCAACCATTACCGTTCCTGTGCCAAGATCTGGCTGTAACATAATCATCCCAAAAGCAAGAAATACAAAACTAAGAGCTGGTAGTAAACCACGTTTAAAAGAGGTAATTAATTTTTGTCGTTCCGCTAAAAATTTTGCTAAAAAAATAATCATCGCAAACTTCATAAATTCTGACGGTTGAATGGAAAATGCCCCGATTCCAATCCAACTTCGCGCTCCTCCTCGAACAAGTCCTACCCCAGGAACAAGAACAAGAATAAGAAGAATGAAGCAAACTAGCAAAATTACTTTTGAATACGTACGCCACACCCAATAATCAATTTTCATAATTAAAAACATTGCCACTACACCAATACTTGCAAATAGCAATTGCCTTTTTGCAAAAAAGAATGAGTCCCCCATTTTATAAGAGGCCCAAACCGCACTCGCACTATACACCATAACCATTCCGATTGTTAACAACGCAAGTGTAACGATGATGAGAATAAAATCAGGCGTTTTCTTCATTACCCATAAACACCACCTCTTTAGGCAGAAACTTTTGCCCTATGTAACAAAACATCAGTAGGTGTTAGCCTACTGATGTTTTGATTTACTTTATATAAGTTTATGCACAGCTTGTATAAAAATGTCTCCTCTTTCTTCAAATGTTTTAAATTGATCCCAGCTTGCACATGCTGGAGAAAGAAGAATTACATCGCCATCTGTAGAATGAGCATAAGCTTTCACTACCGCTTCATCTAAAGTATCGACACTTTCAATTGTATCTAATCCCGCTTTTTCTGCAGCTCTTACTAATTTTGGAGCTGTTTGTCCAAATGTCACAATTGCTTTTACATTTTTGAAATACGGAATTAAATCATCGAATTCATTTCCACGATCAAGCCCACCTGCTAATAACACAATCGGTTGTGTAAACGCAGATAAAGCTTTCTCAGTCGCTAACATATTCGTTGCTTTTGAATCATTATAAACCTTACGATTGTTAATAGTTGTTACATATTCTAAACGATGTTTTACACCTGTAAAACGTTTTAATACCGCCGTAATCGCTTCATTAGAAACACCTAATAATTTTGCGATACTCATCGCTGCTAAAATATTTTCTAAATTATGTTGACCAGGTAAAACGATATCGCCTACTTCAACAACTTTTTCACCTTTAAAACAAAGAGCATTCTCTTTTATACACGCACCATCTTCAATTTCTTTCGTTGTCGAGAATAGTACTTTTTGCCCTTTACTATAAGCAGATAAAGCCATCACATCTGCATCATCTGCATTTATTACACTATAATCATTTTCTGTTTGGTTTTTAAAAATATTTGCTTTTGCTAAACCATATTCCTTCTTTGTCCCGTGATAATCTAAGTGGGCCTCAAATAAATTTAAAAACGCAGCAATTTTAGGTTGGAACAATTCTACTCCCATCAGTTGGAACGATGAAAGTTCTGTAACTACAACTTCATTTTCTTTTGCATCCTGTGCTACTTCACACGCTACAGTTCCTATGTTCCCTGCAATTACAGGATGCTTTTGTCCTTCTTTTAGCATTTCAAATGCAAGCATTGTCGTCGTCGTTTTACCGTTAGACCCCGTAATCCCAACAAATGGCGCTTCTGAAATACGATATGCTAATTCAACTTCCGTAACAATTGGAATTTGCTTCTCTTTCGCAGCAACTAATATTGGATTAGAATACGGGATTCCTGGATTTTTTACTACAAGAGAAATATTTCTCTCTAACAATTCTAAAGGATGACCACCGCATACAACGTCCATTCCTTTTGCTTGTAATTCTGCAGCAAGTACATTATCCGCTAAAGGCTTTCCGTCATTTACAATTACATTTGCCCCTAATTTTTGTAACAGCGTAGCTGCTGCATAACCACTTTTTGCAATGCCTAATACAAGAATATTTTTATTTTGAAATTCAGTTACAGTTTTCAATTACATCCACACCCCGATATAAATTCCTAACACAGCTAATAAAAATCCTACAGACCAAAATGTCACAACAACACGCCACTCTGACCAACCACATAATTCATAATGATGGTGTAATGGACTCATTTTAAAGACACGTTTTCCTGTTGTTTTAAAAGAAATGACCTGAATAATAACAGATAAAGTTTCCATTACGAATACTCCACCAATGATTACAAGTAGTAATTCTTGTTTTAATAAAATCGCTACAGCTGCAATGGCTCCACCTAAAGCTAAGGAACCTGTATCTCCCATAAACACTTTCGCTGGATTTGCATTGAATACTAAAAATCCAAGTACAGCTCCTACAACTGCCATACAGAATATCGCTACTCCAAATTGCTCTTGCGCTACTGCAATAATACTAAAAGCTCCAAATGCAATAGCAGCTGTTCCTGATAATAAACCATCTAAACCGTCAGTTAAGTTAACTGCATTTGATCCACCAATAAGCATAAATAATACAAGTACAAAATACGCCCAACCTAGTTCAAACTTAACATCTGTTCCCGGAATCATGATGTATGTGTGGAACGCTTGCCCTTTTCCAATTAAAAAGAACGCAATAGCAATAACAAGCTGACCTACTAATTTTTGTTTTGATGTTAAACCAAGATTTCTCTTCTTAACTACCTTTATGTAGTCATCTAAAAATCCAATTAATCCGTAGCCAAATGTCACTAATAATAATAACGAAACCTCTGCACCTAAATGATTAAACTTAATCGCCATAATAAGTGAAGTTACCATCATAGATACATATATGACAATACCACCCATTGTAGGTGTCCCTGATTTTTTTTGATGTGACTTTGGTCCCTCATCACGAATACTCTGTCCGAACTTTAATTTCCTTAAAAATGGAATAAACAATGGCGAAAGGGCAACAGAAATTAAGAATGCTACCCCAGCCGTTACTAATAAACCTTGCTCAAGCACATGTAGTCCTCCTCTCACGTTGTTACTCTTCGTTGTTTAAACGCTCTGTAATTGCTTCTTTAGCGACTTCACGATCGTCAAAATGATGAACGTCTTTACCAATAATTTGATACGTTTCATGACCCTTACCAGCAATAATGATGATATCTTCAGCTTTCGCGTTAGCAATTGCATGGTATATCGCTTCTTTTCTATCAATAATTACTTCATAATTATTCCCATTTGCACCCTGCACCATATCATCTAAAATAGCCCCTGGCTCTTCACTTCTTGGATTATCTGAAGTGTAAATTGCATGAGTTGCATATTTTGTTGCAACACTTGCCATGATTGGTCTCTTTGTTCGATCTCTATCTCCACCACAACCGACGATGCAATATACATCGCCTTTTGCAAACTGTTTTGCTGTTTTTAATACATTCTCTAAGCTATCTGGTGTATGTGCATAATCAACAATAACTGTATAATTTTGTCCACCATCAACTACTTCAAAACGTCCTGGAACTCCAGCTAGTTGCTTTATTACATCAATAACCGTTTCTAAACTTACACCAGAAACAAGTCCTGCCGCTGTTGCCGCTAGTACGTTATATACATTAAATTTCCCAATCAATTTCATCGTAACATTTACACTTTCATACGGTGTTACAAGCGTAAATGTAGTTCCACCACTCGTCATAACGATATCTTTGGCCATAATATCACTTGTTGTATCAATTCCATACGTTACAACAGTTGCCGCAGTACTTCTCATATATTCCGCAGTTACAGCATCATCGTTATTCAGTACTGCGTACTTTTCACGATCATGGTTATAACTATTGCCAAGTTGTGCAAATAGCAACCCTTTTGCATGTTTATATTCTTCCATCGTTTTATGATAGTCTAAATGATCTTGTGTTAAATTTGTAAACACTGCTACATCGTAATCACATCCGTGTACACGACCAAGATCTAAAGCATGTGACGAAACTTCCATTACTGTACTATCTACACCGTGCTCAACCATTTTTAAAAACGTCTGTTGAAGTGTTAGTGCATCTGGTGTTGTATTTTTCACCTCAAATGTTTCATCACCGATTTTCATATTAATCGTTCCAATTAGCCCCGTTTTATGACCATGTGCGCGCATAATCTCATCCATAATATGCGATGTTGTTGTCTTTCCATTTGTACCTGTAATTCCGATTAAATGTAACTTGTGTGTTGGTTGACCATAAAAATAATCAGCTAAAACCGCTAACGAACGAAAAGTGTTTTTCACAAGTACAACTGGAACGTCAACATCAATTGGTCTTTCCGCAACAATAGCAGCCGCTCCTTGTGCCGCTGCTTGCTTAGCAAAATCATGGCTATCAACCGTATATCCTTTCATACATACAAATAAGCTTCCCTCTTTCACTTTACGTGAATCAGCTTCTATAGATGTGATTTCTGGATTTTCTTTTGGAACAACTGGAAAATCATGCAAACATGATAAAAGTGTATGCAACTTCATTTCACTAAACCCTCTCTACATTGTGTATTTATCTCTTTTTTAATAAGCGACACGTTACCTCCTAAATATGTAAAATAGGAGGTAAGTGCTACTGTGTCTAATAAATAGACTTATTTATAATTGGGGCTCTTACAGCCTCAAATTAAGTAACTCTTCTATAAAGAACTCACTTCCACCAATTGTACCATAAAACGTACTAGGTTACCTTTAATTCCCGAAGTAAATTCTAATTTTTGAGCCTTCTTTCACTTTAGCTCCTGCTTCTGGGGATTGTTTAATTACTTTCTCTCCGTCTCCACTTATATCAAGCTTCAAATCGACGAGTTGTGTCTGTAAGTCTTTCTTTTTCATACCAATTAAATTCGGAACTTCCACAGTTGGTGTATCGCCCCATTTATATTCTCTCTCAACTTGTTCTTTTCTCGGTTTCACTCCCATAACAGGAAGTGCATCCCGAAGAATATTCCCAACAATTGGAGCTGCTACTACTCCACCAAATTGCGTTACACCTTTCGGATTATCAACAGCAACATAGACAACAATTTCCGGATCATCTGCTGGAGCAAAACCGATAAAAGATACTATATAATTATTCTCTAAATATTTACCATCTTTCACCTTTTGAGCCGTACCTGTTTTTCCACCTACACGATACCCATCAATGAAAGCACCTTTACCAGATCCCTTTGCTACAACATTCTCTAATGCATACCGAACTTTTTCTGAAGTTTCCTTGGAAATAACTTTTCTTTTTTCCACAGGTGTCTTTTTACTTACAACTTGATTATTTTTCGGATCAATAAATTCCTTAGCTATATACGGTTGATACAATGTCCCACCATTTACAGCCGCTGCTACTGCTGCTACTTGTTGAATTGGTGTTACAGAAACTCCTTGACCAAATGAAGTAGTTGCTTGCTCGACTGGACCGACTTTATCTAAATTAAATAAAATCCCACTACCTTCACCTTGCAAATCAATTCCAGTTTTCTGTCCAAAGCCGAAATTACGAATGTATTTAAACAATCGGTCTTTACCAAGACGATCACCAAGTTCAATAAATCCTGGGTTACATGAGTTTTGAACTACTTCTAAAAACGTTTGGCTACCATGGCCTCCCGCTTTCCAGCATTTCAATCTAGCTCCACCCACTTCAGCTGCTCCATCATCATAAAACGTATCTTTCTCTAAGTCTACTAAATTTTCATTCAAGGCTGCTGCTAACGTAATGATCTTAAATGTTGAACCAGGCTCATACGTACTCCATACTGGTAAATTTCTATTATACACTTCTGGAGAAACACTTTGAAAATCTGCTGGATCAAAGCTCGGTCGACTCGACATACCTAAAATTTCACCATTTTTCGGATTCATTGCAATCGCAATCATACCATCTGGATTATATGTCGACTCTGCAATATTCATTTCTCTTTCCATAATTCTATTAATACGTGCATCAATTGTTAAACCTAAATTCAAACCAGCTTCTGGTTTTTTGAAATCATCGCCAACATTAGGCATCCTTTGGCCTTTTGCATCTGCAAAAAAACGCACATGACCTTCATCACCATTTAACTCTTTATCATAATATTTTTCCAGTCCCATAAGACCTTGGTTATCACTACCTGCAAACCCTAATACGTGTGATAAAAAGTTGCCAAATGGATAGTACCGGATAGAGTCCTCTGCGATATAAACACCTTTCAAGCTTAATCCTCGTACCTCTTTCGCTTTATCATGTGATATTTTTCTTCCACCTTTATCTAACCTTACAATCGATTCTTTTTTTGTAATTCGCTTATAAACCTCATCTTTTTCCACACCTAATACTGCAGCTAACTTCTCTGCAGTCTCTGCTGGTTTTTCAATTTGCCTCGGTACAACAAAGACAGTTGGGGCACTTTTATTCGTAGCAAGTTCCACACCATTCCGGTCTAAAATCTTCCCACGTTCAGGTTCAAAAGTAATATTACGACTCCATGAATCTTTCGCACGATCCGTTAACATATTGCCAAGAAAAAATTGCACATATCCAAGACGAATATCGATGATAGTGAAAATAAGTATACCTGATATGAGTATAAAAATAAGTCTTTTTCTAACTGTTACATTTGATACACGCATATTGGAACAAGCCTCCCTTACGCCTAGCTTGTTCCAATATATGCTTGTACTTATTTAATTAGAACTTCTTCTCTTTACCATTACTATTTTTCTGCTTCTTGTTGTGGTTCAAGTGGCGGTACAAGTGTTACACCTAACTCTGTACCAGGTTGTAACAATGTTCCTTCTGCCACACTTTGTTCAGTTACATATCCGGTACCAGTAGGTTTTAGGTTAAGCTTTAATGTTTTCGCTAAATTCATAACATCACGCAGTGCCCAGCCTTGTATATTTGGCATTGTAGGTTTATCTCCTACTAAGAAGACTCGGTCACCTTTTAATGTTTGCTCAGTTGCTTTTGGCACTTGCTGCTGCACTTTCCCTTCACCTAATACGATCGGACGAAGTTTTGCTTTATCGATTGCTTTTTTCGCTTCTTCCATCGTTTTCCCTGTTACATCCGGAACGACAGTTTGTTGTTCTTTCACATATTTTTTCGGGTCTTTTATTTCATTTGGCTTAATCTTTAAATACTCTAAACTATTTTTAGTTACATATTTAAAAATATCAGCTAAAGGCTGTGCGCCATTCTCATCATCTTTCAATTTCGGCTGTTTTACAGCTACATACACAACAAGTTGTGGATCGTCCATAGGTGCCATCCCTAAGAATGAGAATATATAATTCTCTCTTCCCGTCATATAGCCACCTTTTCCATCCGGAATTTGCGCTGTCCCTGTTTTACCACCAACTGAATACCCATCAACTTTATAAGCAGTTCCTGTTCCTTTCGGCGATGTAACAACACGTTCTAATAACTGTCTTACTTGCGCTGCTGTTTCTTTCGTAACAGGTTTTCCCACTTCCTCTGGCTTATGTTCTAATTTTACTTCGCCTGTTATTGGATCTACAATTTTATCAATTGTATAAGGCTTCATCATTTTCCCATCATTTGCAATAGCAGTTGCAGCTTGCACAAGCTGAATTGGCGTTACAGTAGAACCTTGTCCAAAAGCTGTTGTTACTTGCTGTATTTGTTGATCAAATACAATTGCATTTGAACCTTCACCAGGTAAATCAATATTCGTTTTTTCATCTAATCCAAAACTATGAATATACTTTCGGAAACGTTCGGGACCAAGTTTTTGATCCCCTAAAATTGCAAACGCTACGTTGGAAGAACGCTCTACCCCTTCATCAAATGTGATAGATCCCCATCCAGCGCCGCCGTTATGATCTTTTATTTTTCGGTTCCCGACTTGATATGTACCAGACTGATAATAATCTTGTCCTTTATACACACCTTCATTAATAGCTGCTGCTAACGTGAAAATTTTCATTGTTGATCCAGGTTCAAATGCATTTGCAATTGCATCATTGAAGAAATATTTAATTTGACGATCATTTGGATCATAACTAGGTTTACTAGACATCGCTAATATTTTCCCTGTTTTTGGATCCGCAACAATCCCTATTAAACTTTCTGGGTCGTAATGCTTACTTGCAGCTTTCATCGCATCTTCTAAATAACTTTGAATACGTTGATCTATCGTTAAATACGCGTTATCTCCGTTTTTAGGTGCCTCTACGTTCACTTTTCCACCGTCAAGAGACACTCCTTTACGATCGCCTGTATAAGCTACTTTGCCGTTAGAAGCACTTAAATATTTTTCTAAACTTTTTTCTAAACCAAATTGCCCTACCGAAGTCCCCTCTTCATTCGGTTTAGCATGACCTATAACGTAAGATGCAAAATCACCGTTCGGATACACTCTTGCATTTTCAGTAATAAAAGATATGCCTGGCAATTTCAATGCTTCTATTTGTTCCTTCTGTTCTTTCGTCAAATCTTTACCTAGTGTTCCAAATTCGACTTGACTTTTATCTTTTTTATTTAACGTGGCTAAAATCTTCTCTTCATCTTTTCCGAGTACTCCCGCAATTTTCTTTGCAGTATCCTCTTTATTTTCAACATAATTCGCACCTTTTAATTCCGCTACAAGTTTATAAGAGTTTGCATCTTGCGCTAGTACATGACCGTTTTGATCATAAATCGTCCCGCGATTTGCTTCTAGAACTCCTTTTTTACTATGTTTTTGCTGAGCAAGTTTATCCAAATCTTGATTATGAACAGTTCCTGTTGCTTGTATGTAAAAAAATCGGGCTAACAATAGCAAAAAGAGCAGGAGGAATAAAATCATAAAATACCCTGCTCCCTTATTGGTATGAAATTTAGTCATATTTCTCTTCATTTTCCCTTCACACCTATTGCCTTATTTGAGGCCCTTCACATTATTCGCATTAATTTCTAGCCCGTGTTTTTTTGCAACTTCAGCGATTCGTTCATAGCGACTTAACTTCTCTACTTCAGCCTGTAACTCTTGATTTTCTTTTTGCTGCTGTACAATTTTTTGTTCTATCGTCGCTGCTTCTACATTAACTTGATAAAGGCCTGCTTTATTTCCAATAAACGCTACACAGGCATACAATAAAAAGCCAATAAATGCTACATACAACAGTTTTTCGATTCTTGTAATCTTCGCTTTAGCTTTTGGCTGAACCATCTGCTGTGGGGGCGTTTGAATCTGTATCTCTTCTTGCGCTTGTTGTTTGTACTTTACAGCTAAGTTACTCATACCTCTCTCCCCTTTTTATCGTTTTTCAGCGATTCTCAATTTCGCAGAACGCGCTCGATTATTTTCTTCTAACTCTATATCAGAAGGTAAAATCGGTTTTCTTGTAATAAGTTTTAATTTCGGCTTAAATTCATCAGGAATAATTGGTAATCCTGGTGGCAATTGTGGCGTTGTACTATTTCGCTTAAACGTCGTTTTACAAATACGGTCTTCTAAAGAATGGAATGTTATAACACTAACTCTTCCACCTGGCTTGACCATGTCAATTGCAGATTCCAACGCTTCTTCAAATACTTTCAATTCATCATTTACAGCAATACGGATTGCTTGGAACACTCGCTTCGCAGGATGTCCACCCGTTCTACGAGCAGGAGCTGGAATACCCTCTTTAATTAGTTCTACTAATTCTCCTGTCGTTTCAATAGCTTTATTCTCACGATACGCCTCAATTTTCCTTACTATTTGTTTTGAAAATTTCTCTTCACCATACTGGAAGAAAATTCTTACAAGTTGTTCATATGACCAGCTATTTACAACATCATATGCTGTTAATGGGGCATCTTGATCCATACGCATATCTAACGGTGCATCATGATGATAACTAAAGCCACGCTCTGGTGTATCTAATTGTGGGGATGAAACACCTAAATCAAATAAAATACCGTCTACTTCTGTTATACCTAATTCCTGTAGTTTTTCAGATAAATAACGGAAATTACTCTTTACTGTTATGAACTGCTCACCGTATGAAGAGAATTTTTCTTTCGCATTTTGAATCGCTATCTCATCTTGATCAAACGCGATTAATCTTCCGCCTTCAGTTAATTGGGATAATAAATAAGAACTATGTCCTCCTCCCCCCAGTGTACAATCTACATATGTACCATCTGGCTTTATATCTAAGCCGTCTACTGTTTCCTTCAAAAGCACTGTTACGTGTTTAAACATTGTTGCACCTACTCTTTTTCCAATTAATTATGTTGAATGCATCTCCTCCTCCAAACGCATATTTCACGATTAGAGAACGAAATACTATGAAAGAACGACTCATTTAACTTGCCTACAAAGGCAGCATACTATACAAATCGCTATTTTCTTTTATTATATACTAAATTTTATCATCTTTTGCGGGAATTTAAATAAAAAACTGTCGAAAAAGATGATAATACGTTTACATTTTGTGCTATTTTGTCATATATTTAAGTATCCTGCATAATTACGATATTCACTTTTTTAAAATTAATAATTCAGAAAAATTTCACTTCACAGTAAATTCAACAGAACAAAAATAAAATCCTGCTCCTAAGAGCAAGATTCTATAGTTTTATAACATGATGTTTTCCGTCCCAAGAAAACGGTTTTTCCATTACACGATCAACGAAATCCAAACCGAACTGATTTAAATAGTAACATACATTCCACACACGCTCTTGCGGCGCCCCTAATGGACGAAGTGCAAATTGTATGCGACGGAATTTATTTAGCTGTACTTCATGTTTTTTCTCAACATTTCTTTTCAACATTCTTTCCAACAGTTCAATTTGTTCATTAATTTTGAATTCATTTTTCCCTGCAAACGCACTTAATCCAGGATCTATTTTCTTCACAAACTGTTGTAATGACGTATGGATATCAATTATTTCTTTTTTCGCCTCTACAAATCGATCATCTATCGGTTCCTCTATTTGATTAGATAACCAGTTTTCACGCAACTTATCTACGTTATTTAAAAACGGATCACTGTCTTGCAATTGCAAATCGTATAAATCTGTCGCTATATCCCTCTCTACATAAGTGATTGTAATACGCGGAACGACAGGCGGCATTTGGAAACCAATCGTATGGAAAACTTGTTGCAATTCACTCCAGTAAGCTAATTCCCCTGGTCCTCCAATAAACGCGAGCGTAGGAAATAGATACTCTTGCATAAGAGGGCGCGTTACAACATTATTACTAAAACGTTCCGGACTTCTTTCCATCTCTTCCATCAATTCCTCATATGAAAAGGAATACGCTCCATCCTTCCCTACAAACTTCCCTTGATCGTCTTCAAGTAATACTCGCTCATTATCAATTTCCATGAATATATGTACTGCATTATACTTTGTTTCAATAATCGGTTTATATCCTAATTCTTTAATTATTTCCTGTTGGTTATGAAGCCCCTCTTGCACTTCTTTATACTTACCTATAATTCGCTTAAAAAACGGCACTTCTAATTTTCTTAATTCAGGATGATGTGAATCAACAAGAATTAAACCAGAATTAACGAACATTTTCATAATAAGATGGGCAAAGAAATCTACATACGTATTCGATTCCCCCAAAGAATCATCAATAAATTGCAGTACATCCTTTGTAAAATTCGTTTCAGGGTATGTTTTGAAAATTTCTTCAATCCACTTTCTACAGTCTTCCAAAGAAAGCTCGGACTCTGAAGCACTCGCCTTTTTCGGATTACGATCATGAAAAATAGTCTTTTTTATTTTTTTATTCTTCGTTACAAAAGTATGATTAATTTCATCCATATCATGGTCTTCACCAGCAATCCAGAAAACAGGAACGACTTTAACACCTAAACTTTCTTCCTTTTCCCTCGCAAGCTGTAAAACTGAAATGATTTTATGAATTGTATAAAGTGGTCCAGTTAATAACCCAGCTTGTTGTCCAGCTATAACAACATATGTATTTTCTTCTCCAAGCGCTTTTACATTTTGAATCGTAGCTTCTCCCGCTTGTAATTTTGTATTATATTCTAATAAATGCGCTACTAAATCTTGGCGGAAAAACTCCCTCTCACGCAAATCATGTACACGCTGTTTAAAAGCATCTTCTGTTAACATATAGTCAAAACACGACTGTATCTCTTTTTTACCGTTCATATAGTCCGCTACAACACCTTGTTGCGGAACAGAGATTTCTTTTATCTCCATATAATTCTTCCTTTCGTATCCTGTTCTCTCACCAATCCACATTGTAGTCAATGTTGCACGTAAAAGCAAAGAATTACACTTATTCTTTTACTTCTAATCCTTTTATTGCATCGAACAAAAATTGAAGTGTCGGAACGGATCGTTGCTGTTTCTTAGCTTCCTCTAATACATATCCAACAATCGCACCAATTTCCGTTTGTCTATTCGCCCTTACATCTGCCAGCATAGATGATGTATTATGAGACGTTCTTTCACATACGTGACGTACCATTTTCCATACCATTTCTTTTTCTTCTTTAACAAGAAAAACGACTTCCTGAAATACTTGCTCCATCAATCGATTAAAAAACGGGTTCGTAATCAACTCTCCGTTCTGGACTTGTAATAATGCTGTCAATGGATTGATACATACATTAACTACTAATTTTTTGTGCATGACATCCTTCCAATCATCTTCTATTTGAATCGGAAAATGAGGAGATGGAAAGCAATTAAATATTTTTTCAAAATGTATAGACTGGCCGTGCACGATTCCAAACTTCGTTACACCTATCCCCGTATGATAAACGATATGTCTTTCTTCTTTTTTTGCACCATGCTCTACAATCCCAACCGCAATATTTTTATTCCTTATTTGCTGCATAGCATGAAGGTGCGACATTCCGTTTTGCAAAAAGATTAATGAGGATTCCCCTCGCACAAAAGGTAGTATGTCAGTTATATGATATTGCTTAACAGCAATAAATATATAGTCTAGCTTCTGGTCTAGCATACTTTCTATTGGTAAAACAGGTGGGAATACGGTTTCACGTTTTTCCTCCCTCATACAAGTTACACCCGTTCTATTCAATTCCTCAGCCTGTTTAGCTGTCCTTGTAAACAACGTAACATCTTGATTACTTTTTTGTAAATAAAATGCATATAACAGACCGATAGCTCCTGGTCCCACAACTCCGATTTTCATTTTCACACAAGGAACTCATATAAATACGTTACACAAGTCCCTTTCCCTCCCCCTTTTTATCCCGCAAACGCCTGATTGGTGCGGAATCATAATTAACTAAAGGTGAACAGATCCCACCGATTACAGTTTCACTTTACCTTTCTCAATTCCATCAACATAGTTTACAATTTCATTGCTCTTTAACAAACAAATGCAACCTCTACTTTCAATATGTATATACTACCTATTAATATGCTTCTACTCTTAGTTTAGCAAATCCTCAAAAAAATAATAAAAGAAATATACTATCTTCTTCATAAAAATAAAAAAATGAGTTATAATATTATTATAAATATTTTTACTTTTCTGCATTCAACGAGACAAGAAAAGGATGTGATGTTATGGGATTCCCAAAAGTTGAGCGCTTGCTCATCAATTATAAAACATTAGACGAATTTAAAAAATTTAAAGGTTGCGGAGCTCAAGAATTATCCATGTTAGAAGAATTACAGGCAAACATTATTGAAAACGATAGTGAATCTCCATTTTACGGTATTTATTATGGCGGATCACTAATTGCACGTATGAGTCTGTATATGAAAAGGCACGGCGGGGAACCATTCGAAATTACAGGTACTTACCTAGAACTCTATAAACTTGAAGTGTTACCAACTTTCCAAAAACAAGGATTCGGAGAAATGCTTGTAAATTATGCGAAGGGGCTACAGTTCCCAATTAAAACGATCGCACGTATCCATTCAGCTGGTTTTTGGGATAAATTAAATTTCCGGCCTGTATCAGTACCTGATGGTGATTTTTATGTTTGGAACCCAGAAACAAATTTGAATACGGTTACAAACGAAGAGTCTGCATAAGAAATAAAAAAACAGCTACATAGCAGCTGTTTTTTTATTTCTTTAACTTTTCTAATTTCCCATTCGAACGAGCGCTATTTCTTTCCGCTACCATTACACTTCTTTTTTGATCGATATAATCAAGCAATGTTCTATACTCTTCCTCATATACTGATAATCGCTCCAAAAGACTCTCTCTCTCTGTTTGTAACGATTCAATTTGCTGTTGCAACACCATTAAAGAGTTTTCATCTTTATAATTTTGCAAGAAATCAATAACATCATTCAATGTAATTGACGTAGGCTCTACTACCTTTGTCTCTTTTACTTCATAATTTTCTACTTTACGCAGTTGCTTCGCTTCTTCAATACGTTCTTTGTATTGTTTTCTAACGTAAGAATTCCATCTAAAGCCACATGCTGCTGGTGTACGAGATAAATGTCTTCCCACTTCTTTAAAGGCAGATAATTGCGTTCCACCTTCTTGAATATGCCGGAGTACTACTTCTGCCAGAAGCAAATCTTCATCATCAGTCCAAGCATCTTGTCTTGTTGTCGCCATCTCTCTAGTCCTCCCTATGCATTTTTTATTAAGCATATGCAGTTACTAGAAAAGATAGAATACAACAAATAAAGAATAAGACAAAAAAAATAAACGCAGAAGATATCTTCTACGTTTATTTTCCCGCAATTACTTGCTGATTACTTCTTTACCTTTGTAAGTACCGCATGCTTTACATACACGGTGAGCTAATTTCGCTTCACCACAGCTTGGGCACTCTACCATACCAGGTACTGATAATTTGAAATGCGTACGACGCTTTCTTTTTACTGTTTTAGAAGTTCTTCTAAAAGGTACAGCCATTCTTCCCACCTCCTTAAAAGAAATAGTTATTTTCATATGAAGGCCTAAACCAGTCTTCCGATTATTTGTCAAAAAACTTTGCAAGTCCTGCTAATCGTGGATCAACAGTCTTTTCTTTGTTTTCTTCCGAAATCACTTGCCAGTCTTGACCTTGCATCGGTGCTCCACCAGAAACATCATCACTGAAAATTTGCATTGGAATCTCCAAAAGTATATTTTCCTTGATTACGGGCAGTAAGTCAAGTACTTCTCCTTCTAAACAATGAATTTCAGCTTCAGTTTCAAATTCTTCTTGTGAAGTTTGGAACACCTCAGTTGTTTTAATGTCAAATGGTAATGTCACATCTACTAAAGAGCGAGAACATGGTAAAACCATGCTTCCAGTTATATGTAGATGGAACGTAAACTTACCGGAGCCAAAATCAACTCTTCCTGTTACATGAGCAGGATTAATTTCACGAATATCTTTCTCGACCTCTTGTAGCTCACTTACATCTACCATCTCATCCAATGTCAATCCTTTATTTCTCAATTTATTCAATTGATGGATGGACCATTTCATATCATATCACCTCAAGGCAACAAACAAAATTATAGCTAGCCATTTTATATTTGTCAATGTTTTTTCTTTACACTATAATGAAGTCATCATAGTAAATAATATATAGAGTATCACGTTTTTGAAAAAGATGCTACATCGAAAGGAGAGATTACCATAAAAGCTAGTGGTATTGTTGTTGAATATAACCCTTTTCATAACGGTCATGATTATCATGTGCAACAAACAAAAAAGTTAACACACGCCGATATTACAATCGCTGTTATGAGTGGCCCTTTTTTACAGCGTGGTGAGCCAGCACTCATATCCAAATGGTATCGTACCAAAATGGCCTTATCATGCGGTATAGACCTTGTTGTAGAGCTTCCATACGCCTTCTCAACACAAAAGGCTGAAACCTTTGCAAATGGCGCTATTTCTATTTTAAACGCCCTGCGTGTTTCTGAAATTTGTTTCGGTAGTGAAGATGGGCAGATTGAAAATTTTCATAACACCATCTCTGTGCAAAAAAATGAAGAAGATACTTTTAATCATCTTGTAAAGCAATTTATGAATGCAGGTAACAGTTACGCAAAAGCTACATCTGAAGCCTTCCTACACATTTTACCATCCGAAAAAAACATAGACATGTCACAACCGAATAACATATTAGGATTCCAATACATGAAATCAATTTTCTTACAAAATAGTTCTATGCAAGCACAAACGATAAAAAGATTCGCATCTCATTATCATGATGAAACATTTAGCGACCAACATATTGCAAGCGCAACTAGTATTCGTAAACAACTTTTTAGCGAAAATAGTTCTTTTACAGAAATTGAGCCTTTTATCCCAAAAGCGACTGCTTCTCTTTTAGCAAGTTACAAACAAAACTACGGGATATTACATAATTGGGAACAATACTTTTCATTTTTCAAATACAAACTCATGACGATGTCTCCAGAAGACTTACGACATATATATGAAATAGAAGAAGGTTTAGAGCATCGTATTTTATCAAAAATACAAAACAGTTCCTCCTTCCATTCATTCATGGAAGCATTAAAAACGAAGCGTTATACATGGACTAGATTACAAAGAGCTTGTACACACATTTTAACAAATACAACAAAAGAAGAAATACATAGCGCAAATATAGAGCAGCATGCACCGTACATTCGTCTACTAGGCATGTCACAAAAAGGACAAACTTACCTTTCAAAAAACAAGAAAAAAATAGAACTTCCTATCCTTACCCATACAAAAACATTTGACCATCCTACTTTACATATAGAGCGAAAAGCCAATTCTGTATATTTCTCCATCATGCAAGAACCATTACGAACACAACTACTAAAACAAGATGCAACACACCATCCAATTCGTTATGATGAAACAACTGCAAAATTTCTATAAAAAAACCTCTCTTTTTCAGAGAGGTTTATTTTTTCTCGCCCATTTTTTCCAAATACAGCAATGCATCATCCAGCGTATCAACTGGTACAACTTTCATTTTTGTTTTAATATCTTTCGCAGCCGCAAGCGCATCTTTATAATTCGATTTCTCCGCACCTTTTTCATTTGGCGCAAAGAACACTTCAGCACCAGCATCACTTGCAGCAACCACTTTTTGCTGAATACCACCAATCGGGCCAATTTCTCCCTTTTCATTTATCGTCCCTGTTCCAGCTATTTCATGCCCTCTTGTTAAATCATCTTCCACAAGTTGATTATATATTTCTAATGTAAACATTAGGCCTGCCGATGGTCCGCCTATTTCATGAGAATCAATTTTCACTTTCGGATCTACCACTAATTCTCTTTCAGTAACGATAGAAACCCCTATACCAACACGCCCATTTCCATTCGGAATGGTCTTTACATTTAAATTTTCTTTTAACTGTTTTCCATTTCTCTTGTACTCAATATTTACTGCTTCCCCTTCTTTTTTCCCTGTCATATATTCAATAAATTGCTCCGTCTTTTCAAATGTTTTTCCGTCGACAGCTATGATGACATCTCCAAGCTTAAGCTTTCCTTCTGACGGCATCCCTTTCGCTACTCCTGCAACCAATACACCTTTATTTTCAAAAGAAACAGTACGGTTTGCACGTTTATACGCATTATAGATTGCTGCATTTTGCGAATCTTTCATCGCATAATTTTGGCGAAATTGATATTCTTCATCACTCTCACCTTTTTGCAATATTTCTTCCGCTTTCGAAATATGTGTATATTTATTAAACTGTGCTGCTATTAAATTCACCACATTTGCTGGTCCCATTGAAACCGTAACAAGCATAAAATCACCGGATTCTTTCGTTCCACCTTCAACTTGAACGTAAGGCTCTAATTTGGCCGCCATTCCTGGTTTTGTTACATAATACGGTAAACGTACGTAAACAAGTAACATCGCCAATATAACCCCTATTAAAATTGCATATATAAACCGAAAACGCTTAAACATTATGTTTCTCCTTCCACTGCTCAATTAATAAATAAATATTTGCAACATGTTTTTCCGCCTCTACTTCTCCAACTCGAATAATGTCTTCAATGTTTGTAAAAGCACGTGAACTAAATTGTTCTACAGCTGGTCGCATCATTAAATCCGATGCAATTTGTCGATTCATCACCAGCTCATGTTGCATAATTTCAATACTCTGCATAATTACATCATAAATAGACGTAACCTCTCCATTCACTTTAATCGGTGATACATCAACAGCAATAACAATATCGGCACCTAACTCTTTCACAACCGATACTGGAATGCGATCAATCACTCCGCCATCCACCAATAATCGTCCATCTATTTTTTCTGGTACAAACACTCCAGGTACAGATATGCTAGCTCTCACAGCCTCTGCAACAGGACCACTTGTAAAAACTACTTTTTCCCCCTTCAAGATGTCAGTAGCCACAACAGCCGTCGGGATATCTAACTCTTCTAAATTTTTATTATATGTAAACATTTTAATCATATCTTTGACACGTTTTCCAGCAATAAATCCCATTTTCGGAACTGTAAAATCTAAATAATATTTCCTCTTAAAAACATTTGCCAGTTTATACAACCTTTCAACGTTTGAGCTAGCTGCATAAAACGTACCTACTAAAGCCCCCATACTACTTCCTGCAATCATATGAATCGGTATACCATTTTCTCTTAAAACTTTTATAACACCAATATGCGCAAACCCTTTTGCGCCCCCAGATCCAAGAGCTAAACCAATTTTCGGTTCTTTCATTTTTCTCACCCTTTAATTTTTTTCATTCCTTTTTCATACTTATGGTCTAAATGCACTACGTATCCACGTATACTGAAATGAACGTTTTTTGGGACAAAGGGGGATTTACTTACATGTATGAAAAATGGAAAACGGCTTTTCTTACCATATCAACACTGTTTTTAACCTTTTCTCTTGTACTTCACCCCCAAGCTGCTTTGCAAGCTTCCATTCGAGGGTTAAATATATGGTGGGAAGTTGTATTCCCTTCACTTTTACCGTTTTTCATCATTGCGGAACTTCTAATTAGTATTGGTGTTGTAAAATTTATAGGTGTTATATTAGAACCACTCATGCGACCACTTTTTCGCGTTCCAGGGATAGGCGGATTTGTTTGGGCAATGGGAATGGCTTCAGGATTCCCTGCTGGCGCCAAATTAAGCGCTAGACTACGTAAAAGTAATCAGCTAACACAAATCGAAGCAGAACGCCTCGTATCTTTTACAAACTCATCTAATCCACTTTTTATTTTTGGAGCTGTTTCTATCGGTTTTTTCAATAATCCGAAATTAGGAATCGTATTAGCTGCTGCACATTATTTAAGTAACTTTGCCGTCGGGTTATTGATGCGTTTTTACGGCAATAACAATATTTCCACGAAGGATCAACATCCTACTAAAAAACGTCCTTTTCAAAACCCTTTTTCAGTCCTACACGAGACGCGCATGCAAGAAAAAAGACCATTAGGAAAATTACTTGGGGACGCTATCGTTTCTTCTATTCAAACGTTACTTATGATTGGTGGATTTATTATTTTATTCTCTGTTTTAAATAAAATGATTACTGTATTTCATATTACAGCAGCACTTTCTTTTATTATGCAACATATTTTATCATTCTTCCAACTAACTACAGAATTTAGTATTCCAATCTTATCAGGCATTTTTGAAATGACACTCGGTAGCCAAATGATTAGTCAAATAAATGAAACACCCCTCCTGCAGCAAGCTATGGTAACAAGCTTTATTTTAGCGTTTAGCGGCCTTTCTATTCAGGCACAAGTTGCTAGCATATTAGCTGAAACAGACATCCGATTTAAGCCCTATTTTTTCGCACGAATTATCCAAAGTATTCTGGCTCCTATTTTTACTTTTATATTTTGGAAACCATTTTATGAAAAAGTAAGCTCTTTTTCACCTATGCAAAAAGATATCCCCGTATTTTTATCGAATCATTCTTCTATACTGCAAGAAATTTGGACATCTTTTGTACACTATGGACCAATCTTTACTTTATTTTGTTTATATGTATATGTTATCTTATTATTTTTTCGTAGCAACAAAGAAAAACCCCGTTCACTTTAACGGGGTTTGAAACTTTTCTTTTAAAGCACGTTCTACAACAGGAGGTACAAGATCTACTACGCTTCCTCCATATCTCGCAACTTCTTTTACAATGCTCGAGCTTAAAAATGAATATTGGTTATTTGTCATAATAAAAAAGGTTTCAATATTTTCATCTAATTTTCGATTCATAGAAGTAATTTGCATCTCATATTCAAAATCAGAAACCGCTCGTAACCCACGCAAAATCGCGTTTGCATTACGCATTTTCGCATACTCCACTAGTAGTCCACTATGTGAATCTACTTTTACATTCGGGATATCCTTTGTTGCTTCTCGAATTAAATCTAAGCGCTCTTCAACTGAAAAGAACGGTTTTTTTGACGAGTTGTTTAAAACTACTACGTATACCTCATCAAATACTTTTGCTCCCCTTTTAATAATATCCAGATGCCCAAGGGTAATTGGATCAAAACTTCCCGAAGAAATAGCTATACTAGTCATTCCGTCCCCTCACCTTCATACTTATAAATCGATATTGCTGTAATCCCATAATTTTCAGCTCTTACTTTTACAAGACTCCCTATAGAATTAGGTAAAACTACATCATTACCATGCTCTGACATAATTAATCCATCTCTATGTAGCAATCCATGTTGATCCATCACACTAATTAAAGATACAATTTTTTGATCTTTATATGGAGGATCAATTAATATAAGATCGAATGATATTTCACGTTTTATAAGAGCCTTTACCGCACGTTCTGCATCATTTCGATATACTTCAGCTTGTTCCTGTATTCGACAGCTTTCTAAATTTTGATGAATTACTTTTATCGCTTTATTATCTCGATCAACAAAAATTGCTTTATCAATCCCTCTACTTATAGCCTCGATTCCAAGACCACCACTACCGCCAAATAAATCAAGAGCGATACCACCATCAAAATAAGGACCTATCATATTAAAGATTGATTCTTTTACTTTATCTGTCGTTGGACGTGTTGTATTACCTGGCACCGCTTTTAGTGGATGCCCTTTACATTTTCCTGAAACTACTCTCATCTGTTGTCACTACCTTTATTTCAATCTATCGAGCAATTATAGAAAACCTTTCTCCATTCGGTAACCGCTACCAAACTATACTATTCCATGAAATTTTCCATTCATTTCTCAACGAACAATAGGAGAACTTTAGCTTAAAATAACCGCTCTGCATTTTTATGTATTCATCTCACCATGCGCTAACACGAACCCATTATGTATATTCGTTTCACTTTATCTTTTTTATCCTATCATAAAATAAAAAAAAGAAAAATAAAAAGCCAAACATAAAATTTAATTTCATGATGTATATCTTCATTTAGATTGGACATAAATAATTATAACAACATCACCTTCGATGTTGTTGCCAACCGCGGAGAAGACTTACGTTTCCCCATAAGTTCTTCCTCCGGTTTCTCCTCTCCCTTTGCCTTCTTACTAGTACATGCTAGTATAAGAAGGGCCCTGCTTTGCAGGGTTTTTTTTCTTTGTCTACTTTTCATTTAAAAAGTGAGATGGTACAGTAAATAAAAGAAAGAGGAGGAAAAAATATGATTCAACGCTTTATAGAACTCGGAGAAGGCTACTCTGATTTATATGAATTACTTGAAATTGCCAAAGCAAATCAAGAACGTATAACACATATGTTACAATTTGAAACGATTAAAAATGAAAAAAAAGTGTGCTCACTTGTTGTAATATTAAAACCAACTACTACTGGTGATTTCCAACCATTATACATATGTCGTGAAGGCATTCCTGTACTTGAAAATAAAAAAAGTAAACGCGTCATTTTATTTGAAGAAACGGCAGAACAACTAGGAAGAAAAGTGACTACCTTTACGGTAAAACCATCCACAACTTTCCCAGAAAAAGAACTGTTTTTCAATCATTTAATTGGTATTTTACGAATGAATAATTTCATTCCTCCAATGAAATAAAGTGTTATTTCAAGCAAAAAAATCCCCTACTAAAATTAGCAGGGGATTTTTTCTATTAACTATAATCGTATTCTTTTGCCCGATCAGGACGTGAATTTTCAAATTCCGTTTTTAAATACGGGCGGTACGACTGTTCTATCTTCTTCACAAAAGGAAGTTTGTTCAACTTTTGCATCATATGCTCAATTTGTTCCATATCACAATATACTACTGCGTATTTTAAGCGTTTTGATATGTAATGTATGTTACCATATTTCCTTAAAATCTTGGCATGTTTCAATGAATGTAAATAAACAATCATACTTTGTCGTTGCCCGAACATAATCTTCTCCATCTTCTCCTTTTAAAAACATATATTTTATATTTTATGAAAACCAATCAGAAATTTATGACATTACAGGACAAACTCTGTATACGTTTTCTTCTATCTTCTAAAAAACGGGGTAATTTACCCCGTTTTACAGCCACAACCTCCGCCGGTACCACAACCGCCACCACAGCCACCAGCATCAAAAAATGGATTTCCTGTTGGAACTTTGATGGAAGAAGACACCTCAGAACCGATTGCTACACTAACTTCATCTAACAACTTTTGCAAAGCTGTTTCTACTCGTTTAAAAGCTGCAACCTTATCATGTAAGTCTACAGAACGCTTTAACTCCCTCATTTTCGTCGAAACGAAAGTATAATCAGGATGGTATTTACCGAAACGTTGCACTTCTTCATATCGTTCTTTCATCGCTGTAAATTGCTGAATTAACGTCTGAACTTCCATATCTTCATGCAATTCTTTATAACACTTACGATAGTCTTCTGCTATATCTGAACAGATAATCGCTTTTGCAAGCTGCTCTGCCTTATCTAATATCAATACGCTTTCCAGCGTCGCTACAATCATGAGAGACACCTCCGAGTATTCATCATACCACATTTAGAATAGAACTACTAATTGAAGTGTCTCACTAAACAGAAAGATATCACTCTAACTATTTTCCGTATAATCCCAGCACATACTTATACATTAATATGTTCCGCAATATTATATTTCAGAACATCCCATTTCCCACTATTTTCTTTCACATAACTAATACATGCATTTTTTAATGGTGTCTTAAACGAAATATCTTCCGGTGCAATTGCATGTAAAATTGCTTTTATCGCATGAGAATGAGCTACAATGATAATACGTTTGCCAGAATGAGTTTCTGCAACATCTTTTATAGCAGCAAAGCAACGAGTTACAATCTCGTCATCTTGCTCCATACCTTCTACTTTACCTTCTGCAATTAGCTCCCTAACAGTCGCAACCGGCTTCCCAGAAGCTTCACCAAAATTACGTTCAACAAATCGCTCATCTAATAAAATCGATTGCAATCCTGCAGCCCCTGCAATTTCCTTAGCTGTTTCGTGCGCTCTAATTAATGGGCTACTTATAATTACATCCCATGCTTCCGCTTGCAAAGCAACTGCACTTTGACTTGCTTGCTTCTTTCCCACTTCATTAAGTGGAATATCTTCACGTCCCTGAATAATCTCTTGAAAATTCCAATCAGTTTGTCCATGTCGTACTAAACAAATTTCCGTCATGCTCATGCTGCAACTCCTTTTTAAATAATCCGCTTCTATTGTATCAAAAGTTCTGCATGACGGACATAGTTTTCCCTTCCAATTATGTTGTATTTTGCTGCTTCATATACTGAAACATATCGATCATAATGGAGGCAACTGCCAATTGGTTTTGAAATTTCTCAACTTTATCTGGTATCGTTTTTTTGAAATGCTGCATAGCCGCTAACTCAAATGCCTCTTTTTCTTCAGGGTTTCGCGTTAGTTTTCTATACCAGTACGGTTGCTCCCTAATATAGCGAGATAAATCCTCATCAGCCTTTATAAACTCCATAATTTCTGCTCTCATCCGCATTCCCCCTAATCCTTCTGAAAGAAAAATGGATTATTTTCGGAAGTACTTTCTTCTTGCCGCGCGGGCTTCCCTTGAAATTGTTGAAAAACTTGTTGCACACTACCAATAGCACTCGTCACATTAGCTAAATGGTGTTGCATCTGTTCCACATCTAGCTTTTTAAAGAAAGAAAGCATTTGTCCCATCACATCAGCAGTTTTTTCCTCTTCAGTTCGATTATCTTTTTCTTTTTCTTGTTTATTTTCTTTTACCGAAGAAAAAGCTGGCGCTCCATCAGGCCTAAAAGTTGCCCATATCGGATCTTCTTCACCAAGTAAGTACCATTCTTCATAAAACTGTTGCCAAGTTTTGTGACCACTTCTAACCTCATGAACCATTTTAGGGTGATGGTTTACAAACTCTTTAAACTGTTGAACCGATGGATGTAACGGCCCTTTTGTTGTTGGCATAATCCTCACCTCTTCATGTATATCTACTATATAGTAAGAAAAAAAAGGCACATGGTTCGCCTATTTTTAGACGATTCATGCACCTTTTTATCCTGCTATTTGCATACGGTAAGATTCCGACCTACACTTCAGTGAATACGAAGTACTTAAACGTGAGGTGTCCCCTACACAACTTAAAATTTCACTTTATTTTCGAATAAAGTTTTGTGTATAAAACTTATCGTATACCCCAACACCTAATCCTGTAAATTGTTCATTTAATACATTCTTTCTATGCCCTTCACTATTTAACCAACCTTGCACCGCCGCAATTCCATCACTATGTTGCGCCGCTATGTTCTCACCAGCAAGTTGAAACCCTACTTTCCCGCGCTGTAAACGATCTCCTAACGTACCTAGTGTAGGTGAATCGTGTGAAAAGTAATTATTATTCTTCATATCTTTACTATGCCCTATAGCCACCTCTGCTGTTTGTTGATCCCAAGCTAACAGCGGTAACTTATGGCGACTTCGAATAATATTTGTTAAATCAAAAATTTGTTGCATATTCCCATTCTCTATTTGTTTCATTTTATCTGGAGTCAATGGTTGTTCAGCTAGTAATTCACCCGAATAAACAAGCTGATACGGTCTTTGGCGTAATAACGTTTCATCATCCATATAACGAACACCAACAAGCTCATGTGTAAAATGATCAAAATATAATTGTGCCCAGCCATCTTCTACAGGTATTAATGGTTGTTCCATCACTTCCGTGTCAGATAACTCAAATTGATAACTATTTTTCCCTCTTTTTAACGAAATCTCATGCGAGAGTGGATTCTTTTTATAAACTTCTTCATACTTTTCATTTATATAATAAGGCGGCACCTTAACTTGCTCACCAGCAACATACGCCGTTACAACTTTTCGTTCTGCAACTCCAAATTGCACATACTTAGTTAAATCTTGATTATATACCCACCATTCATATCCGTAAGCAGATGGCTCTATTCGAGATGGTTCGCCCCATTTTGCTAATAAATTTTCAGAGTCCCCACCAATCATATTTAAAACAGTATCGGAAGAGTCTTCATTTACTTGTTTTTTCTTTTTCACAATTTTATTTTCTTGCTTTGATTGAGATGGGGTTAATATATATTGTGAAACGAGTAATTTCCCGTATAAATCAACAGCTAAAATTAAAAATGTAATCATTACGATACGCAATAATTTCTTCAATCGATATACCTCCTGCACAAAACATAAAATTGAGATATACACAAATCCTTTTCTTTCCTTTTTTTGTGTGTACCGTACTCTTTTCACTATATCATATTTTCGCAAAAAAAGTCTGGATTCTACCTTTTCTCTCAATATGAATTGCACTTTCTTATTATTCATACTATTATAAAAATAATGATGTAACATGAAAAGAGGAGGTATTATATGCAATTTACAAATACGAAATTTAATGGGGCAGTCGTTGAGTTAACACTATTAACAGAGATTATGGAAAAGAACCATTTTGTACTTGCTGGACAGTGGGATTATGAACGAGTTACATACGATTATAAATTCGAAATATTAAATGATATTTATTATTTGCGCGTACAAGGTTTGGCTGTTGAAGGTGATGTTGGTAGCAGACACGCTGAAATAAAGCTACTTCCTCCCTTATTAGGAAAACATTATTATCCTCACGGCGTTGAATATGGTGATGGTGAAACTTTCCCAACGAATGTACTTCAAAAAAGCGAACAACTCCTACAAAATATCGAAAAAGAGTTAAAAGAATTCCAAATCATTGAGTAAATAGAAAAAGCGCATCATATTGATGCGCTTTTTCTATTTATCTTACTTAAGAATGAATCGTCTTTTTGACTGGATACCCATAAATAGTTCCATCCTTTACTTTAATCTCATCTTCCCAAGGAACCTTATATTTACCTTCAGCTAAATCTTTTACAAACGTATACGGGTTTTCTTTCACCCCTCCAGGAGTCGCTACATATCCCCTTGAACCTAAATTATATATATTATTTTCGAGACCCCATCCTAATCTAGCCTGATCTGCTAGATTAGGATATACTTCGGCAGTAACAATCTCCCAAGGATTTCGGTGTCCCTGCACTAAAGTAGTCCCATCAAAATTACATACTTGTCCTTCACCAAAGTAATAAAATACCCCATCATAACCCACTAAGTTCACTGACAATGTATACATTAAGTTTTGCCATGCATTCGAACGATTAGTTAACATCCATTGTTCACTAACTTGTGTGCTATATCCAGAAATACGAATCAAGACATTTGCACCTTTATAAGCTGCTTCACGAGCTACTTCAGGAAACATACCATCATGACAAATACAAACAGCTAATTTACTTCCTCCAGGTCCATCACAAACAGGTAAGCCTAAATCTCCAGCTTTCCAAGGTTCGACTGGCACCCAAGGATTTAGCTTACGATACTTCAAAATCATTTCACCTTGTGGATCAATAATTATTGCTGTATTATACGGTTCTCCACCATCAGGATTTCTTTCCATTATAGAAAAAACACCATATATCTCAGACTCTTTACATGCCTCAGCAAACAAGTCTGTTTCCGGCCCAGGAACTGTACATAAAAACTCTTCTGTAGTCCATTTTTTTGTATTAAGCCCTTGTGTACTATATTCTGGAAATACTATCAATTCCAATCCAGGATACCCTGATTTAGTTGAATGAATTGTTTTTATGATCTGTTTAATTTGTTTATCAATGTCTGCACGTGACTCTACTACTGGTACTGGATATTGTATTAATGCTGTTAAAAAACCACTAATTGGCTTTACCATACTTCCACTACTACCCATTTAAATTCCCCCTTAAAATAGTTCTTGTTTATTAAAGATAACAATATAAATTTGTAACTCTCTAAAAAACTTGCACTACACATGGAATCATTACGTATTAAAGCTAGTAGTAAATCTTATATCCACTTTTAGTACATGCCTACACTAACTTAACATTAATAAATTGAAAATTCAATCTTTTTACAGTTTACTAAAACTAAAAAAGTGCATGGAAACCCATACACTTTTTTACTTAGTCTGTAAATACGGCGGCAATTGTTGCAACTGCTCTTTATCCTTTTCACGCTCTCGACGCGCCCATCGAAAGAATACATAGCCTATAATTGTGCCATACACTATTTCCTGGACAATTTTCATAATGATGCCGCCTGTTTGTTGGTCTTGTACGACTGGCATCCAGTGTAAAAATTCTGGTCCCGTTATATTTAAATCTGATAAAGTTCCCGCTGGTACACAAAGTTCCATCGCCTTCATCCAAGCAGCCGGATCCGTATACGTTGCGAATAACGGTGCAGTCGCAAAAATGATTAACGCGCAAGCTGGCGTTAATAATATACCGTTAGCAAACATATAACCAAGTTTCTTTATATCACTTAACGTTTGATATTCTGGTAATGGATTTAGCATCGGCCACCACATCATGATTGCCGTAAAGAACAATATAGCGAGACAAATAGGATGAGCAATTTGACTTTGTTTTACTGTATCAAAAACAACTGGTAAATGATAAAAAGAAAACAGGCCATTAAATACAAACAATCCAATAAGTGGTTTAGCAAATATCTTTAATATAATTTGAACGAACTTAAAAGAAGTAATATAAAGATATAACCAATCTGGTATACCAAGCAACAATAACGGTGGAACTGCAATATACATAACTGCCATTTCAAACATATGTGCACTAAATATAATATGACCAATTAAATCAATAGGCCCTCCCTTTACAAAATACAAAAGAACAATCCCGGTCGTAAAATAAAAAATTTGCTTCTTACTTACCTTCCTCGCATTTTCAAATCGCATTCTATATGGCCCAATAATTAAAAAGTACCCAATAAGAATCGAAAGCATAAATAATAAAAAGATTGGACTCCATAGAGCTTGAAAACCAAATATCCACAAGTTACTCATTGTTACACCTACCTTCTTAAGGTTATCCTTTCACATAATAAGAAGAGGGAGCTGTGACAACACAAGCTCCCTTATTTTTCACTTTTCAAATCCACACAATTGTCATAAAAGCTAAAATTGTAATTAACCCGATCAACAGACCAGAATAAAGAAAGAAACTTGCCGCTTCATGTCCTTTATGACTCATATGCATAAAATAATACAATTGAAAAATTACTTGTACCACTGCTAATAGTAAAATAAATGGTACTGAGAAAGTCGGACTAAAAGTTTTCGGATATGCGACTGCTGCAAATGCAACTAATGTTAAAAAAATCATTAATGCAAATGTAATAACTTGATGCTTCATTTCCTCCGCACTTTTTCTCTTCCGATAAACAAGATCAACTTTAGGATTATTCGTTTGCTTTATCGCCATTGTTTATCCCACCATTCCCATCAAATATACTACAGTGAAAATAAACACCCAAACTACGTCAATAAAGTGCCAATAAATCGATGCAACATAAAACTTCGGTGCATTGTATAAATTTAGACCTCTCTTCGCATTTCTAAAGATTAATGTTAAAATCCAACATAATCCAAACAATACGTGGAGACCATGTGTACCAACAAGAGCATAAAACGCGGAACCAAATGCACTACTCCTCATAGTATGCTTAAATTCATGCGTATAATGATAAAACTCATATATCTCAAATGCTAAAAACCCTAAACCTAGCAACACTGTTACTAGTAGCCAAAGTTGCATTTTTTTAAAGTTAAAGTTTTTCATATGATACATCGCATAAACGCTCGTTAAACTACTCGTTAATAAAAGCATCGTCATAATGAAAACGAGTGGCATTTGGAACATCTCTTGAGATGTTGGTCCACCATTTGTAGAATTCTTTAACGCTAAATATGTGCCAAATAAGGAAGCGAACAATACTGTTTCGCCTCCAAGAAATAACCAAAAACCGACAAACTTATTTTTCCCCTCAAGGGTTGCTTTTTCAGGCTCTGCTGGAAATGTTTCATTCGTTAATTTTTCATCTACATGCATTATGCCTTGCCCCCCTTATCTTCTAAATCTTCCTTATGAATATGATATCCATGATCATCGATTACTGAACGTAGGAACATTGTGCCAAATGTAATGATTAAACCGATAATTGCTACTAATAACCAAAACTTATCTTTTCCACCCTGCATATACATTGCACCGAATGCCGCTATAAACAATCCTAAAGAAATGATAAATGGTGAAAACGATGGATTTGGCATATGAATATCACCAACTGGTTCCGCCGCGGTCATCTCTTTATTCCCTTCACGTTTTTCAATCCAAAACGGATCTAATCCGCGAACAAATGGCAATTGTTTAAAGTTATATTCCGGTGTAGGTGCTGGCATTGTCCATTCTAATGTACGTGCATCCCATGGATCACGACCAGCCTTTTCTTTTGATACTGTTGTTTTGATTACATTGAATAGAAGAACAATCGTTCCAAGAGCCATAAATACCGCTCCAATAGAACTAATCATATTCCCCATTTCCAACCCTTGACCTTCAAGATATGTGTAGTAACGACGCGGCATACCAATCAATCCAAGGAAATGCTGAATGAAGAACGTTAAATGGAAACCGATAAAGAATAGCCAAAATGTTATCTTTCCTAACGTTTCATTCAATACTTTATTAAACATCAGTGGCCAATAATAATGAGCTCCTGCAAGTAAACCAAATACAACACCGCCGACGATTACATAATGAAAGTGCGCTACTACGAAATAGTTGTCATGAAATTGATAATCAGCAGGCGCAGATGCTAGCATAACACCTGTAACTCCTCCCATTACGAATGATGGAATGAAAGCTACTGCCCACATCATCGGTGTCGTAAAACGAATACTTCCGCCCCACATCGTAAAGAGCCAGTTGAATATTTTAATACCGGTCGGAACCGCAATCGCCATTGTTGCAACTGAGAAAATAGCATTTGCGACTGGACCAAGCCCAACAGTAAACATATGATGCGCCCATACCATAAATCCTAAGAATCCAATTAATACTGTCGCAAACACCATCGATGAATAACCAAATAATCGCTTTTTCGAAAATGTCGCGAAGATTTCTGAGAATATTCCGAAAGCTGGGAGTATAAGAATGTATACTTCTGGATGACCGAAAATCCAGAATAAATGCTCCCATATAATTGTATTCCCGCCCAATGCTGGATTAAAGAAACTTGTTCCAAATAAACGATCTAACATTAAAAGTCCTAATCCTACAGTTAACGGCGGAAAAGCGAATAATATTAACGAAGATGTTACAAATGTCGTCCATGTAAACATTGGCATACGCATATACGTCATTCCTGGCGCACGCATATTAATAATGGTTACAAGGAAGTTAATACCTCCAATTAATGTACCAATACCGGAGATTTGCAATCCGAGTACATAAAAATCAACACCATGGCCTTTTGAGGCTAGAGCTAAAGATGCATAAGATGTCCATCCTGCATCAGGTGCTCCACCTAAAAACCAACTTAAATTTAAAAATACTCCACCAAAGAAAAATAACCAAAATCCGAGTGAATTCAAAAACGGGAACGCTACATCACGTGCACCAATTTGAAGTGGTACAGCGGCGTTCATAAATGCAAACACGAGTGGCATAGCTGCGAGGAAAATCATTGTTGTACCGTGCATCGTTAATACTTGATTATAAGCATCCCCAACAAGAAAAGCGTTGTTAGGAATCGCTAATTGAAGGCGAATAAATAGAGCTTCTATTCCGCCTATTATAAAAAACAATCCACCTGCAATTAAATAGAGAATGGCAATCTTTTTATGGTCTACTGTCGTTAAATAATCCCATATGACAGCACCCATCCCCTGTTTTTTTGCTACAGAACTCACGTTTTCAACCTCCCCTTCGCGAATAATCCCTCTTTACTTTTCAACTTTTAACGTTTGTAAGTATGCATTTAATGCATCAATTTGATCATCCGTTAAGTTGCCATATTTACCAGTCATTTTATTTCCTGGTTTCATATTTTCAGGATCTTTCAGCCATTTTTTTAAGTTTTCTTCATTGTTTTCGGCAATACCGGCAACCATATCGCGATCCGCAAAGTTTGCTAAGTTTGGTGCGATACGAGCGGAAGGTGGTCTACTATCATTAGATCCAACTGCGTGACAACCAATACAGCTTTTATTAAATATTTCTTGGCCCTCTTGCGCCTTTGTTGAAGCTACTTCTTTCTTCCCATCAATCTTCTTCATATCAGCAAGCCACTTTTTGTACTCGCTTTCATCTAAAGCTTTCACTTTGAATTGCATTAAAGAATGTGATGGACCGCAAAATTCTGTACAAAAACCATTATAAGTGCCCGATTTATCTGCCTTTAACCACATTTTGTTCACATTGTCTGTATTTGTATCCATTTTTCCAGCTAAAGACGGAACCCAAAATGAGTGTTTAATATCGGCACCCTTCAAATTCAAATACACTTTCTTACCTGTGGGGATGACTAAATCTTGAGAAGTTACTATTTTTTCTGATTTATAAGAAAATTCCCACCAATAAAGATTCGCTGTTACATCAACAACGATAGTATCTTTATCAATATTCTTTTTCTCCATCGCACTTACATCAGCAAGTTTGAATGTATATGTAACCGTCGGAACAGCTAAGATTAACAAAAGAATAATCGGAATAACTGTCCATATAATTTCTAGTTTGTGATTCCCTTCAACTTGCTCCGGAATATAATCTTCCTGGCCTTTCTTTTGTCGGAAACGCACAATTACATATAAGAAAATAATAGTAACTACTAGTACTACTCCTACCATGATCGCAGTTGCTAGTAAGAGCAAATCATATTGCATTTTTGCTACTTCTCCTTGCGGAATTAAAGTAGATTGAAAGGCTTTACCGCATCCCCCTAACAGTAAAGCCAGCAGTGAAACGAACGAAAGCAGTCGCCACTGTTTCTTCATACAAACAACCCCCACTTTCCTTGTGAATTAGATTGTACTTTATAGTTAAGTAAAGTAAATCTCAACGTAAAGAAATCCATTTATGTCGTTGTCTTAGAAGAATGTAACTACAATCATTAATACAAATAAGATTGTTAAATAATTTAGGGAATAAACAAACATTTGTACAGACCATTTGATGTCATCTTGCTTACGGAAGCCATAAAACCCTAAAACGATCCAACCGATGTTAAGCAATGTTGCAATTACCATAAATGTTATCCCTAGTCCACTCATATAAAATGGTAGTGGTAATAAACATACTGTCCAAATCATAATTTGGCGTTTCGTAATTTCAAATCCATGAACTACAGGAAGCATTGGAATTCCTGCATTTCGATATTCATCAACACGTTTCATCGCTAATGCAAGGAAATGTGGGATTTGCCAAATAAACATAATTAAAAATAGCATCCAAGCAATTGGATGGCCTAAAGATGGATCGATTGCTGCCCATCCAATTAAAGGTGGAACTGCTCCAGATATACTACCTACAACAGTATTTAGTGTATACTTTCTCTTTGTCCATAAAGTATATAGAACAACATATGTGAAAGCACCAATAAATCCCATTAACACTGCCATTGGTGTTGTTAATAATAAAAATACAAACCCAAGAAGTAATATAACTAATCCAAATGTAAGTGCAAATCCTGGTTTATACTTTCCAGTAACCGTTGGACGGTTCTTTGTTCTTTCCATTAATGGATCGATGTCTCGATCAATGTAGTTGTTTAAACAACATACCCCTGCCATAACTAATCCAGAACCAACGATTGTAAAAAATAGCTTATCCAGATTGTCCATTACACTTAATCCATTAAAGTGTAACGCCAACCAAAATCCTGTAAATACAGTAAGTGTATTTGAGTTTACAATCCCCATTTTAACGAGTGCTTTTAAATCTTGTAGCCGAGTTGTTTCCGGTACGCTTGTAACAGCAGACTCATCATGCAGCTCAGTTGTTGCATGGTTCATCACTTTAACCCCCTCTTAAAACTTTCATCTTTCTTTTTTGCGTCTATTTCGAATGAAATAATTCGCTTTTATATAGCAATATTATTACAGTAGAAATATTGTTAACCCATTCTACTACTAATCTACGCCCATACTCCAATATATTAAATCATATTTCCCGAACATTTTGTGAAGAAAACATGAACTTTTTGTGTCGAATATAAAAAACTGAATTCTGACTTACCCTTATCATAACATGATGTTACCTTCTATAATAAACTTTTTTGTCACATTTAACACGTATTCTCCCCATTTCTTTTCAAAATAGCCTGTTTTTCAACCAAAAATTTCCTTATATATTCTATTTCCACACCGATCTTCTCTCCCCTGTCTTCCCCCGCCATTTCTTTGCTATTTTATTATTTTTTATATATCATAGGAACTAGCGCGTTTTATTCTATACATAATGGAATGAAAATATTCCGCAATAACTTCATAGCAGAAAGATGGTGAAATAGATTGCAACGCTTTATTAAATGGTTAGCAGTCATTACAAGTCTTGATTTATTAATAGTTTTATTAGGAGGCGCTTTAGTTACAAAAACAGGTTCCGGCCAAGGCTGCGGTAAATCATGGCCACTTTGTAACGGTGAATTTGTTCCATCTAATTTATCAATGGAAACTATTATTGAACTAAGTCACCGCCTTACATCAGGATCAGCAGGAATTCTTGTCACTCTCCTTTGTATTTTGTCCTGGAAATATTATAAACATGTGCGCGAAACAAAAACGTTAGCAATTTTATCCTTCGTATTTTTAGTTGCACAAGCATTAATGGGAGCCGCTGCAGTTGTCTGGGGGCAAATGCCAGCTGTACTTGCTATCCATTTTGGTATTTCCTTAATTTCATTTGCTTCTGTCATTTTATTAACGTGTCTCATCTTTGAAATTGACCAGAAATTTGATGCACGTTCACTTATTATGGACAAAAAAATGAAATTTCATATTTATGGTGTAACAATTTACTGTTATCTCGTTGTCTACACAGGAGCTTTAGTACGTCACGAACGAGCTAGCTTGGCCTGTCCAGACTTCCCTTTATGTAGCAAAAATAGACCTATGCCGACTCAACTACATGAGTGGGTTCAAATGGGACATAGATTGGCAGCCATGTTAATCTTTGTGTGGATACTATACGCGATGATTCTCGCTATTCGCCATTACAAGCAGCAGCCTGTCGTATACTGGGGATGGATCATTTCATTTATCCTTGTTACACTTCAAGCCATAGTAGGAATTTTAGTCGTATTTACAAATGCTAGTTTAGCAATGGCTTTATTACATTCTCTATTCATTTCTTGCTTGTTTGCTGTACTATGCTATTTAGTTATGTTAGGAACAAGAAGTAAAGTGAATGCAAAAGAAGCTGAATCAACTTCTAAACAAACAAAATAAATTAAAATACCTTGCCGAATTGGCAAGGTGTTTTTTTTTACAATTAAGAAAAAGAGCTGCATTTACACAGCTCTTTTTCTTTTTTAGTGATCTAATTCAATGAGTAAGTCACCCGTTTGAATTGCATCTCCATCGTTAACATATACTTTTTTCACTTTACCATTGAACGGCGCTTGAACTGTCGTTTCCATTTTCATCGCTTCTGTAATTGCCATAGAATCGCCTTTTTTCACTTCATCGCCTTCTTTTACAACTACTTTAATAACCGTTCCCGGCATTGTTGCACTAATGTGGTTTGGATTTTCACGGTTTCCTTTCACACGTTGTGCCACTGTTGCTTTCACACTTTCGTCTTTCACAACAATCTCACGTGGTTGACCGTTAAACTCCAAGTAAAGAATACGATTTCCATCTGGCTGAGGCTCTCCGATTGATACTAGTTTAACCATCAATGTTTTACCTTGTTCGATTTCCACATTAATTTCTTCACCAAGTCTCATACCATAGAAGAATGTCGGTGTATCAAGCACAGACACACTTCCATAAAGCTCAGCAACTTTTTCGTAATCCATAAATACTTTTGGATATAATGCATATGCAACAACATCAAAAATCGTCACTTCGCGTCCAAGCTTATGGAATAGCTCTTCTTTTAACGCGTCGAAATCTACTGGCTGTAATAATTCACCCGGTCTTACTGTTAATGGCTCTTTCCCTTTTAAAATAATTTCTTGTAACTTTTTCGGGAAACCACCATACGGTTGTCCTAAATCTCCTGAGAACATTTCAACAACAGATCCTGGGAAGTCCATAGAATGCCCACCCTCTAAAACATCTTGTTCTGTTAAGTGATTTTGAACCATAAATAATGCCATATCACCGACAACTTTAGATGATGGTGTTACTTTAACAATATCGCCAAACATGTCATTCACACGGCGGTACATTACTTTCACTTCATCGAAGCGATCTCCTAAACCAACCGCTTTCGCTTGTTGTTGTAGATTACTATACTGTCCGCCTGGCATTTCGTGCATATATACCTCTGTATGAGGTGCATTCATACCACTTTCAAACGATGCGTAGTATTTACGTACATCTTCCCAATAATGAGATAGTTTTTCTAATGAATCTATATTAACGTCTGGCTGTCTTTCGTTTCCACCTAATGCATAGTATAGCGTGTTCGCACTTGGTTGTGACGTTTGACCAGCCATAGAACTTACTGCTACATCGACAATGTCAACACCTGCTTCAATTGCCTTTGTATACGTTAATATACCATTTCCACTCGTATCGTGTGTATGCAAGTGAATCGGAATCGATACCGTCTCTTTTAATGCAGAAACTAAATCATATGCCGCATTAGGTTTTAATAAGCCTGCCATATCTTTAATTCCTAATATATGTGCTCCTGATGCTTCTAACTCTTTTGCTAAGTTTTTATAGTAATTTAAATCATATTTACTACGTAACGGATCATGAATATCTCCTGTGTAGCACATTGTTGCTTCTGCAATTTTACCAGTATCTCGTACAGCATCAATCGCAACTCTCATACCTTCTACCCAGTTTAAGCTATCAAAAATACGGAAGACATCAATTCCAGCTTGAGCAGAACATTCCACAAATTTTTGAATTAAATTATCCGGATAGTTTTTGTAACCAACTGCGTTTGAAGAACGAAGTAACATTTGGAATAAAACGTTTGGCATTTTTTCACGAAGATCTAGTAATCGTTCCCATGGATCTTCCTTTAAGAAACGATATGCAACATCAAACGTTGCACCACCCCACATTTCCGCTGAGAATAGGCTCGGTAACATTCTCGCTGTCGGCTCTGCAATTTGATGTAAATCTTTTGTACGAATACGCGTCGCAAGTAATGACTGATGCGCATCACGGAATGTTGTATCCGTTAAAAGTACACGCTTTTGATCTTGTACCCATTTTACTAATCCGTCCGCTCCACGCTCATCCAAAATTTGTTTCGTTCCATTTTGAATCGGCTCTGAGTGTAATACATTCGGTATACGAGCATCCGGGAAAATTGGTTTCTCTTTTTTCCCTACTCCTGGGAAGCCATTTACTGTTACTGACCCAATGTAATTTAACATTTTTGTTCCGCGGTCTTTACGTTTCGGGAACAGGAATAGTTCAGGTGACGCATCAATAAATGAAGTGTCATATTCTCCTGATAAGAAGTTTTTATGTTTTACTACATTCTCTAGGAATGGAATATTTGTTTTAATACCACGAATACGGAATTCTTTTAAGTTACGTTCCATTTTCGCAGCAGCTTGTTCAAAAGTAAGTGCCCATGTTGTAACTTTTACAAGTAAAGAATCATAGTACGGAGTAATAACAGCACCTTGGAAACTATTACCTGTATCAAGACGAACACCGAAACCACCGCCTGATCGGTATGCCATAATTTTCCCTGTATCCGGCATGAAATTATTTAGTGGGTCCTCAGTCGTTACACGAGATTGGATCGCAAATCCATGAACAACTACTTCCTCTTGCTTCGGAACACCTACCATTTTACTATGTAATGCATGTCCATCAGCTATTAAAATTTGCGATTGAACGATATCTACCCCTGTGATCATTTCTGTAATTGTATGTTCAACTTGAACACGCGGATTTACTTCAATAAAGTAAAACTCATCACCTTTTACAAGAAATTCTACTGTTCCTGCGTTTAAATAATTTACATTTTTTGTTAATTTCACAGCAGCATCACAAATACGCTGACGCAAATCATCTGAAAGCGACACACTAGGTGCGATTTCTACCACTTTTTGGTGACGACGTTGTACAGAACAGTCACGCTCGTATAAATGAACAACATTGCCCTCTTCATCTGCTAAAATTTGAACTTCTATATGTTTAGGTTTTTCAACGAATTTTTCAACGTATACTTCATCATTACCAAAGGCTGCTTTCGCTTCTGACTTCGCTCGATTATACGATTCTCTTAATTCTTCACTACTACGTACAATACGCATACCACGACCGCCACCGCCAAGGGAAGCTTTAATAATAATCGGGTAATCATACTTTTCAGCAAATTCTCCAACTTCTTCTACTGAATTTACCGGCCCATCACTACCAGGAATAACTGGAATTTGTGCTAGCTGCGCTTGTGTTCTTGCTTTCACTTTATCTCCAAACATATCTAAATGCTTACTCTTTGGACCAATAAAGATAATCCCTTCTTCTTCACAACGTTTTGCGAATTGAATATTTTCTGACAAGAAACCATATCCAGGGTGGATTGCATCTACATGATTACTTTTCGCAATCTCAATAATGCCCTCAATATCTAGATAAGCATCAATTGGCTTTTTCCCTTCCCCAACTAAATAGGACTCATCGGCTTTATAACGATGATAAGAACCACTATCCTCTTTAGAATAGATTGCAACTGTTTTTAATCCAAGTTCCGAACAAGCTCGAAACACACGAATTGCAATCTCTCCACGGTTAGCTACCAATACTTTTTGAATACGTTGCAGCTTTGTCATGATTTTCCCCCTCTACTTTCCTACCACTCTAGAGATAAAATATATACACACCATAAAGAGCGTGAAGTTCTTCACTTTCTACATTATATTATACTTAGAAAGCTTCACTTTATTTTTATCCATCATACCTTATTTTTTAACAAATGATAAGTTTTCTGATCAATTTGTTTCACAAAAATAGTATAGCATACCTCTTCCTTTTCTAACAACTTAATTGTATATCACATTTAATTTAATGTGATATATTTTTTGGTGTATATACCAATTAATGTATCCTATTTAATGTTTCTTGCACATAAAAAAAAACACATCGCGCTCTAAAGCACAATGTGTTTTTTATTTTACTACAACAAGACGCGGTCCATCTTGCTCTCTTTCTTTCATTATCTCATTTTGTTGTTTCTCTTGTCGTTTTACATGACTAGCAACATTTAATAATATACCCATCGCAATTAGATTAGCCAATAAAGAACTACCACCATAACTAATAAACGGTAAAGGTACTCCTGTAAGTGGTATTAATCCAGACATACCACCAACATTAACAAAAGTTTGTATCCCAATTAAACTTGCAATTCCGATTGCAATTAAACTTCCAAATGGATCTTTACATTTTTGCGCTACTCTAAACGAACGAATGATAATAAGTAGTAAACAGATTAAAATGATAGCTACACCTATAAAACCTAGTTCTTCAGATATAATCGCCATAATAAAATCCGTTTGCGGCTCTGGTAAGTAGCCATACTTTTGTATACTATTTCCCAATCCTCTACCATTTAAGCCACCTGAAGCTATTCCAATAAAGGAATTAACTAATTGAAATCCATCATTTTGAGGATCACTAAATGGATCAAGAAAAACTGAAAATCGAGCTTTTTGGTATTTACTTAATTTATAGTCCCCAATAAAATACAACGCCGGTATCCACACGACAGATGTTAATAAAAATCTTTTTATCCACAAGTTAACATTAACTCCTGAACAGAAGAACATAATTAACACTGTTCCACCTATTAATATGTCAGTTCCTAAGTCATTTTGTAATAAAATTAACACCATCGATCCACCGACAACAAATAAGGGAGGTATTATCCCTTGGAAAAAAGGGGTTTGCCTCTCTTGTTTCTTAGCAAAAAAACTTGCTAACGTAATAATAACTGCTATTTTTACAAACTCAGCTGGTTGTATACCTAGTATCCATCCTTTTGCACCATTGATTACCTTACCGAAAAGGAAAGCTGCTGTTAGTAAGCCCAGACTCCCTAACCCCATCGCTGTAAGAACTATTTTTTTCTTCCAAAATTTGTAAGGAATTACAGCAACAATCACTAGCATTACTGTTCCAATAGCAAGAGCAACTAATTGTTTTTTAAAAAAGTGATCTGCTGGCCAGTTATATTTCGACGAAATCGCGACAATGGAACTAGAACTATATACCATTATAACTCCCAACACACATAAAATAACAAGAGGAAGTAATAATGAATAATCCATTGATTTCCATACTCTTTTCATTTCATTTCCTCTTTCTGTTTCAATTTAATTATTGTTGTATTCCATATGTACATTGATTCTTCCTGCTTTATTATACAAATAAAAAGCCCAAACTATTTCAGTTTGAGCCCCCCTATTTGAACCCGTTATTGTTGTTTGTTCGTAAATGCTTCATGAAGTGCAGATAACTCACGTTCAAGCTCTCCTAACATTGCTTTCCCTTGTTCTTCTGCAATAAGACCAAGGCGAACTGCAAAATCGACCTCGCGGGATAGTCCAAACATTTGTGTGTCTAACACTTCTTCATATAATGGACATTGCGGCATTGTAAGATTGTCCATTTGCACCTTAATAAGTCTTAAAATCTTCTCCGCATCCGCTTGTAGAAGGGCTAGTGCCTTTTCCTGATGATTTGATACTGTCTCAGACGCCAAATTGATTCCCTCCGTTTCCGTCCTACTCTCTCCTATCTATTAATATTAGCGATAGTTTTAGTAAATTGCAATAGAAACATTTTTTGTGACAACCGTGTCTAATGCTATTATACTGAAAAGTGGGAGTATAACACAAATGGGGGAACAACAATGAGCGAAATTTTATTTATTAATGGAAAAGTTCGTTTTCCAATCACTATCGATCCAACTGTTTGGATCTTTGATGATCGAAAAGTAGATTTGAAAACTTACTTTGATGAAACAAGAGAAAACACTTCAGAACTAGAAGCTTATTTAAAAAACACTTCAGAGCATTGGGATCGCGAAATCCGTGATGGTGCTGCGTTTCCACCGATACAACAAAGTGTAAAGAAATATAAAAAAGAACAACTAATTACCGGAACATTCGGTATACCATTTCATCCATTTCTTGCTAACGCCGAAATTTCAGAGGACGCTACGCAAGTCGAAATTGAAACAGTAGATCAAACAATAATACTTCCATTAGAAACTGTAGAAAATGCTATTCTTGGTTTTTCAAAAGAAGGAAAGCCATTAAAAGAGGATGGACCTGTTCATCTATATTACAATGATGGATCTAATAGACAAAATCCAATCCGTAACATCCGTAAATTTACAATTATTTAAAGTGTATACTTGGAAGAAAAAGGAGTGAGCCTCAGCTCACTCCTTTTATAATAAATCTGCTGCAAGTTGAGCTAAATTAGACCGCTCCCCTTTAACAAACTTTACATGACCACTAATACGTTGCTCTTTAAACTTCTCTACAACATATGTTAAACCGTTATTATATTCATCCAAATACGGGTGATCAATTTGCTGAGGATCTCCCATTAATACAATTTTACTTTTTTCTCCTACCCTTGTTAATATCGTTTTCACTTCATGCTTCGTTAAATTTTGTGCTTCATCAATTATAATGAACTGATCTGGAATACTTCTCCCACGTATATAGGTAAGGGCCTCTACTTCAATCGAACCCATTCCAGCTAAAATAGCATCTAACTCTCCTGGCTTTTTCGTATTAAATAAATACTCTAGATTATCAAAAATCGGTTGCATCCATGGTCTTAACTTTTCTTCTTTTTCTCCTGGTAAATAACCGATATCTTTTCCGACCGGAACAATTGGCCTTGCAACGAGTAGTTTTTTATATAGTCCTAAATCTTCCGTTTGCATGAGTCCTGAAGCCAACGCGAGTAATGTTTTTCCTGTACCAGCTTTCCCCGTTAACGTTACTAGCGGAATATCTTCACGAAGCAACAATTCTAATCCCATAATTTGCTGCACATTTCGTGGTCGTATCCCCCATACTTGTTCATTGTGAAAAATAAGTTTCTTTACCTTCTTACCTAAATGATCCACAATGCCAAGTGCTGAACTAGATCCCCCTAATGCATCTTTCATTACTACAAACTGATTTGGATAAAAAGGGTGATTTGCAATTTCGGATAAAGGCAATTCACCTTTTTCATAAAAATAATCTAATTGCTCTTTTGATATATACCCTTCTAAAAATCCTGAATATATATTATCTACTTCAATTACACGATCACTTAAATAATCTTCCGCCTTCAAACCAATTGCATCAGCTTTTACCCTTACGAGCACGTCTTTACTTACTAAAATAACAGACTTCCCGTCCTCTTTTTCTTGTTCTTCTAAAGATAGATTTTTTGCTACAGCTAAAATTCGATTATCATTCGTTTTTTCTACAAAAATATCTTGTAGTTGAACAAATGAACGATGATTTAATTCAATACGAAATGTACCGCCGTTTTCTAACGGAATACTTTCATGCAGCTTTCCTATTTCACGAAATTTGTCTATTAACTTAGATACATAACGAGCGTTTCGTCCTACTTCATCCATATAACGTTTTTTCGAATCAACCTCTTCTAATACAACTGCTGGAATCACTACTTCATTTGTTTCAAATGAAAAAATAGATAAAGGATCCTGCAAAAGTACATTCGTATCTAACACATAAATTTTATCCAACCTGTTACCCCCTGACTCCACTTTTAAATTTGTAGAACAAGGGTTTCATCCATAAAATATGGACGAACCATTGTTATAATTATATGTACCGTATAAACGAGGTAGAATCGAAATTCATAGCCATGAAACCTTTTATTTATTTTTTATTCATTTCTATTCAATATATTACTTTTAATTATAATTATTAACATAAAATCACAATAACTGATTACAAAAGTTAATAACTTATTTTCTTATTTATCACATTTATAATTCTTTTATTCCTACTAACACTTGGTTATCCAGCTTTTTCGCTGCGCGAATATCATATGTTTTTTCATAGGTTGGCTCAGTTGCAAGCTTCGCTCCATAAAACATAACATCACGTACTTCTTGTACATTTACTTCTATTACAGTTAATTTTAGAGGAATGCCTTCCATTCTATCAGTCAAAATTTCACCTGTACCACTTATGGAAAATACGGATTCATTCGCCATTATAGTCAATACTAGCCCAGTACTATGCCGTATATTTTCCACAATACGTGAACGTTGATCTACTGCAAATCGAATACTAGTTTTACTCACTGCATACACCCAAGAAATAGCACTTACGTTAGGAACTTGTTTTTCGAAGTCTGTTGTTGCTACCATAACAATACATTCTTTACGTAACGTTTGTACTAAATCATCTGTTAATGTAGGATCTACTACATTCGCCATATTTCCACCTCCAAATATAATTAGTATATCCTTATCATAACTTATTTTTCGAATTGCGAAAATATTATTTTTTCCCGCTATTATTCAAAAATATTACACTTCCATGATATACTTATACTGATAGAATTCGTATTGAGGTGACGAAATGAGAGTCAAATGTATGATTTGTGATAAAAAAGATATGTTAGATGATGAAAATCCTATGGCAAAAAAACTACGTAACCGCCCTATTCATACATATATGTGCATGGAATGTTCGGAACGAATTGCAGAACGTACGATGGAACGTCATGCAAGTGGTAATTTCCGATTATATCGTGATAAAAAAGTCGAAGACGATTGGTAAAATGTAAATAAGTCCTTAATCATATAGATAAGGACTTATTTATATTTTTCAGGTTCACGATTCATTTGATCCAAAAAGCAATCAATAGCTTCTAACGGAAACCTCACAGATTTTCTTTCTCCATTCATTTCATATGTAATCAAATACATTTCTTCATTCTTTTTAACTTCCACATTCTTTAATTTATGTTCCTCATATATCATATTTTGAAATAACAAATACGTTTCTTTTGCAGCACGATCATCTGGACGTGCTTCGGCAACTGTTTTAATTGTTAACCAATTATATAATGCATCTTGTACTGAACGCATAAAACTCCCCCCTCATCCTGCTTTTTGTTGTCTCGCTTGACGTAAACGCAACCTATAAATCCCAAGTACAATTGCCGCTACAACAAGGCCCTCTCCAACAGGTAAAAAAACTGCAAAGAAAGTTAAAACTGTACACCCAATCGCTAACGATATATATATCACTATATTTTTTATTATTGATAGTTTTCTTGCAAAACCTAAATTATACACAAGTGCACTTAATATAATAATGATGCCATATAGCAACCACATCCCTAGTTCTGGATTTTCATCAACTTTACATAATTTCGCAAAAAACGACATTCTTTCTAACATCATTCATCCCCCTTTCTCACAAGAAACAAATTTTATTTATGTACTTAATACAAGAGTAACCCGCAAAAAAAATACTGTCCACAAAAAAAGAGTAAATATTCCAAAAATAAATACAATAAAAAAACAGCTACCCCTCAAAGGTAGCTGTTCTATTATTTTACGCTTCTACAGATTTCTTTTTCTTAGCAGCTCTTTCGCGCTCGCTCTTATCAAGAATCTTTTTACGTAGACGAATTGATTCTGGAGTTACTTCACAGAACTCGTCATCGTTTAAGTACTCTAATGACTCTTCTAAAGTCATTAAGCGTGGTTTTTTCATTGTTGAAGTTTGATCTTTCGTCGCAGAACGAATATTAGTTTGTTGTTTCATTTTTACAACGTTAACTGTTAAGTCATTCTCACGAGTGTGTTCTCCAACAATCATACCAGCATATACTTCTGTACCTGGTTCAACGAAGATTACACCACGGTCTTCAACTTGCATAATACCGTATTGTGATGCTTTTCCTGTTTCAAGTGAAACTAGAACACCTTGGCGACGTCCACCAACTTGTCCAGCGTGTACTGGTTGGTAGCAATCGAATGTATGGTTTAAAATACCGTAACCACGAGTTAATGTTAAGAATTCTGTTGTGTAACCAATTAAACCACGTGCTGGAACCATGAAAGTAAGGCGAACTTGACCGTTTCCGTTATTCACCATATCTAACATTTCACCTTTACGTGCACCCATAGATTCCATAATAGAACCAGTGTATTCTTCAGGTACATCGATTTGCACGCGCTCTACAGGCTCACATCTTACGCCATCAACTTCTTTAATAATTACTTCAGGCTTAGATACTTGTAGTTCATAACCTTCACGACGCATGTTTTCAATTAGGATAGATAAATGTAATTCCCCGCGTCCAGATACGATCCACGCATCAGGAGAATCTGTATTATCTACACGTAAACTTACATCTGTTTCTAATTGTGAACGAAGACGCTCTTCAATTTTACGAGATGTAATGAATTTACCTTCACGACCTGCAAATGGGCTGTTATTTACAAGGAATGTCATTTGTAGTGTTGGCTCGTCAATACGTAATAATGGTAAAGCCTCTTCATGCTCAACCGGACATACCGTTTCACCTACGTTAATGTCTTCCATACCTGAAACAGCTACTAAATCTCCAGCTTTTGCTTCTTCAATTTCTTGACGTTTTAATCCAATGTAACCAAATAATTTCGTTACACGGAATTGTTTTACAGTTCCATCAACTTTCATTAATGCAACTTGTTGTCCTACTTTCATTGTACCACGGAATACGCGTCCAACTCCGATACGACCAACATAGTCATTGTAATCAAGAAGTGCTACTTGGAATTGAAGTGGCTCTTCGCTGTTATCAACTGGTGCTGGAATATGTTCAATAATTGTGTCAAACAATGATTTCATATTCTCTTCTTGATTTGCTGGATTTGAATCTAAGCTTGCTGTTCCGTTCATTGCTGATGCAAATACAACTGGGAACTCTAATTGATCTTCGTTTGCACCAAGTTCGATGAATAAGTCAACTACTTCATCAACTACTTCATCAGGGCGAGCGAAGTCACGGTCAATTTTGTTTACAACAACGATTGGAGTTAAGTTTTGCTCAAGAGCTTTCTTTAAAACAAATCGTGTTTGTGGCATACAACCTTCATATGCATCAACAACAAGTAGAACACCATCAACCATTTTCATGATACGCTCTACTTCTCCACCGAAGTCAGCGTGACCAGGTGTATCTAAAATGTTAATTCTTTTATCTTCATAGTGAATCGCAGTATTCTTCGCTAAAATTGTAATACCACGTTCTCTTTCTAGATCGTTTGAGTCCATTGCGCGTTCTTCAATATGTTCATTCGCACGGAACGTCCCCGCTTGACGTAATAACTGGTCAACAAGTGTTGTTTTACCATGGTCAACGTGGGCAATAATTGCTATATTTCGTAAATCTTGTCGTTTTTTCAACATGTCCAACTCCTAATGTCTTTTTAATCCTTCTCTATTATAAGAGCGAAGGGGATACAATGGCAATCAAAATAAAATCAAGAATGAAAATATAGTTGTATTCTTACTTTTGTGAAAGTAAAATGAGATTGGAGGGTGAAGAAATGGAACACATTCAATATCGCTTTTTATTAACTGCAATTATCGGTGTTATTTTCTTAATCGGTATCGGCATTATGGTTGCTGAAAATAGTCCCATCGGTATTATTATTTGCATTATCGGCACATTTGTTACAGTTGGATACGGTTTTGTAACAAAAAGAAAAATGCGTAAATCGAAATAACGTCAAAAAGTAAGAAGCGCTTATACAGCCTCTTACTTTTTTTGTTACTCCGCTATAAATCGTAACAACTCTTCATACACTCCTGGTTTTGCAACTAATACGCTGCTCTTCTCTACGATAGAAAGCGGGGATCCAGAAAAAGTTGTCACCTTGCCTCCAACTTCCTCTACAATTATCTGTCCCCCACCAAAATCCCATGGTGATAATCTCGGCGTTACATATGCATCTATTCTTCCTGTTGCAACGTATACCATCTCTAACGCTGCACAGCCATATGATCTCGTGCCTCTTGCTTTCTTAACCAGCGCCATCATACTTTCCTTATTAAGCATTGGATTGTCGGTAAGCCATATCGCATTTAAAGCTACAATACCTTGCTCTACAGTTCCTTTTTCCAATAAAGGTATTGGTACTTCATTACAAAATGCTCCAGCTCCCTTTACCGCATGGTATAATTCATCATGAACTGGATCATAAATGAGTCCAACCTTTCCGATACCGTTCTCATAAATTCCAATTGAAATTGCGAAATTTCTTTTTTGATGAACAAAGTTCATCGTGCCATCAATTGGATCAATTAACCAAACAACCCCTTCAGAAGAAGTTACCTCATCTCCATAACCTTCTTCTCCTAAAATATTATGGTTCGGGAATGTTTCTTTAATTTTCCCAATTAAAAACTGTTCTATTTCTCGGTCCATATTTGTTACTAAATCAGCTGCATTGGATTTCGTTTCTATAATAAGTGCTTTTTCCATTGATGCCATTAAAAACTCTCCTGCATCTCGAATCCACTGTTTGGCGTGTGCATCGATGTCTTTCCATACTTCTTGCATGTTTAAACACTCCGATCTATACTGTTCACAGAAAAAACGAACCCTTTATAAGGTTCGCACCAACTAATTTTTTATACATATACTATTATTACGCTTCTAAACGAATCATTTCAAGTCTTAACACTTCTAACTTTTGTACACACTCTTCTTTTTTCAGTTTATCATTTTCCATCATCGCATCATATAAAGTTGCTAATTCATAATCTAGCTCCAAACGTAGCACCGGTATTCTCTTTTCAGCATCTGTTCTCTTTAACGCATTAATCACCTGTCTCATATTATTTGCCTCCTCCCAATATTCGTCTGCCCTCGGACTAGAATTGATTCAATTTTCTGATTTTTTGTTTTATACTATACTATGTTGGATAAATCATCTATGCAACAAAATTATATTTTTTTATTTAAATTTTTTTGTGCTGTTTTTTTTATGAATAGTACAAGCTATGCTAAAATAAAAACAAAATAGGAGTTGGAGGAACAATCATGACACTACAAACATTCAAGTCAACTGATTTTGAGGTCTTTACAGTTGATGGTCTCGAAGAACGAATGAGTGCAATTAAAACGAACATTCATCCTAAGCTGGAAGCTTTAGGGGAACAGTTTGCAACGTATTTATCCAAACAAACTGATGAGAACTTTTTTTATCATGTAGCAAAACATGCACGTCGCAAAGTCAATCCACCAAACGATACTTGGGTTGCTTTTTCAACAAATAAACGCGGATATAAAATGCTACCACATTTCCAAATTGGATTATGGGGTACTCATGCCTTCATATACTTTGGTTTAATCTATGAGTGTCCACAAAAAGTGGAGACGGCTCACGCCTTCTTAGAACATTTAAATGATTTAAAAACAAATATTCCAAATGACTTCGTTTGGTCCATTGACCATACTAAACCAAGTGTAAAATTACATAAAACACTTGAAACAGAAGACTTACAAAAGATGATTGAACGTCTAGCTACTGTTAAAAAAGCAGAATTATTAGTTGGTATTCATATATCACCTGAGGAGTTTTCAGCAATGACCAACGAACAATTCCTTGCTAAGATTGAATCTACGATGCAATCACTCCTTCCTTTATATGCACTTTGTAATCGATAGTAGAAAACGGACAATTTATATTGTCCGTTTTTAGTTGTTATCACATTATATCACTTCAGTTTTTATTTTTCAAAATATTTTTACATTTTCACGATCTTTTGTTCTTCCGTTTCTTTCGCCCTTTGAATCGCACGGTATATAGAATATCCACTTACTTCTTGAAACTCTTTATCAATTTTCTTCTCTTCTGCTTTAGATGGAACAATCTCTTTAAAACGACGATATAATCCCATTAATTCTTCTCTTATAATTCCTTTTTCGTATGCTTTCTCAATTGCTTCATAAAACTTCACAATTACAACCATTTCCTCATTTGACCAATTATAATCTAACGGATATTGATATTCCATTTCGCACCTCATTTATCATTTCTTCTTATTTCAATATGCTATCTTAAAGGGATTTTTTTCTTCTTCACTATAGCCACTTTGCATTATACACTATTTATTCATTGTGATGGAATTGTCTTCCTCTATAAGTTAATTGGAAATAACTATTTAACATACTCACTGTAAAAATATTTTTTCTATACATCTATAATTATTGGTGATATAATGCTTTTGTTTTATAGAAAATAAAGTGAACCTACCATCTCAAAAATGCTTTTGTGATTGGCAGAAAAACAAGTCTCATTCTAAAAAGCACTTAACTTTTTTAGAACAAGATTATATAAAACAAACTCTAATAAATATTATGAAAAAGAAGGGGTGTATAGATTGTCCCAATACGAAACACCATTGTTTACCGCTTTAGTTGAGCACAGTAAGCGAAATCCAATTCAATTCCATATTCCTGGTCACAAAAAAGGACAGGGCATGGATCCTACATTTCGCGAATTTATTGGGCATAATGCATTAGCAATTGATTTAATTAATATTGCGCCGCTCGATGATTTACATCATCCAAAAGGTATGATTAAAGAAGCACAAGATTTAGCAGCCGCTGCATTTGGTGCAGATCATACTTTCTTTTCTATTCAAGGTACAAGTGGTGCAATAATGACAATGGTGATGAGCGTGTGCGGTCCTGGTGACAAAATCCTAGTGCCACGAAACGTGCATAAATCAGTAATGTCAGCTATTATTTTCTCAGGTGCAAAACCGATTTTCATGCATCCTGAAATCGATCCAAAACTTGGTATTTCACACGGAATCACAATTCAATCTGTCAAAAAGGCACTTGAAGAGCATTCAGATGCGAAAGGCTTACTTGTTATTAATCCAACATACTTTGGCTTTGCTGCGGACTTAGAACAGATTGTCCAATTAGCCCATTCTTATGATATCCCTGTACTAGTTGATGAGGCTCATGGTGTTCATATTCATTTTCACGATGAATTGCCGATGTCAGCGATGCAAGCCGGTGCAGATATGGCAGCAACAAGTGTTCACAAATTAGGAGGATCTTTAACGCAAAGTTCTATTCTTAACGTGAAGGAAGGCCTTGTGAACGTTAAACATGTTCAATCTATTATTAGCATGCTTACGACTACATCAACTTCTTACATCTTGTTAGCATCCCTAGATGTTGCTAGAAAACGTCTTGCTACAGAAGGAACAGCACTCATAGAACAAACAATTCAATTAGCGGAACAAGTTCGTGATGCTATTAATGCTGTTGAGGATCTTTACTGTCCTGGGAAAGAAATGCTAGGTACAGATGCTACTTTTAACTACGATCCTACAAAGATAATTGTATCTGTAAAAGATTTAGGTATTACAGGCCATCAGGCTGAAGTATGGCTTAGAGAGCAATATAACATTGAAGTAGAACTCTCAGATTTATACAACATACTATGTCTTGTCACTTTTGGGGATACAGAAAGTGAGACAAATACACTTATTGCAGCATTACAAGATTTAGCAGCAACATTTAGAAATAAAGCTGATAAAGGTGTTCAAATACAAGTAGAAATTCCAGAAATACCAGTGCTAGCACTTTCTCCTCGTGATGCTTTTTATTCGGAAACAGAAGTCATTTCGTTTGAAAATGCAGCAGGTCGTATTATAGCTGATTTCGTTATGGTTTATCCGCCAGGGATTCCAATCTTTACTCCGGGGGAAATTATTACACAAGATAACTTAGCGTATATTCGTAAAAACTTAGAAGCAGGTTTACCTGTACAAGGTCCTGAAGATATGACATTACAAACATTACGTGTGATTAAAGAGTACAAGCCTATCAGTTGATAGGCTTTTCTTTCACCCTTTTTCTCTTTTCCCATACGATATTAAGTAATGTAACGTATAGGTGGGGATACTATTATGATTGTAATAGGCCGTTCTATTGTACATCCTTATATCACAAATGAATATGAGCCATTTGCAGCTGAGAAACAACAAATTTTATCGATAATGGCAGGAAATCAAGAAATTTATTCCTTCCGAACATCTGATGAACTCAGCTTTGATCTAAATTTGCGAGTGAATATTATTACTTCTGCATTAGAACTTTTTCAAAGTGGATTTCAGTTTCGCACATTTCAACAATCCTTTTGCAACCCCCAGTATTGGAAAAGAACACCACTTGGAGGGTTCGAGCTACTACCAAACATACCCCCTTCCATTGCCATACAAGATATTTTCAAAAACGGAAAACTATATGGAACTGAATGCGCCACCGCTATGATCATTATTTTTTACAAAGCTTTACTATCATTATATGAGGAAGAAACTTTCAACCGTCTCTTTGCAAACCTTTTACTTTATACGTGGGACTACGATCAAGATTTAAAGCTCATAACAAAAACGGGTGGCGATCTTGTTCCAGGTGATCTCGTTTATTTTAAAAATCCACAAGTGAATCCAGCTACGATCGAGTGGCAAGGAGAAAATACAATCTATCTAGGAAATTTCTTTTTTTACGGACATGGCGTAGGTGTAAAAACAAAAGAGGAAATTATATACTCATTAAATGAACGACGAGTCCCTTACGCTTTTATTTCAGCTTTCTTGACCGATACTATTACCCGTATTGATAGCCGTCTCATGAGCCACTACGCCTCTCCTAGCACTCCACAGACATCGATAGGATTTATTCCGATTAGAGATGATGCAATCGTTGCAACAGTTGGCCATACAACTACAATTTATTAAAAAAGCGCCTACATATATATGTAGGCGCTTCTTCTTATTTAAGCTTTTGTATGTTCTTTATGGTCACATTCGCAATGAGATCCACATTTTCCGTATAGTACTGTTGATTTTTCATCTTCAAAATGTCCGATTGTTCCTTCACATACTTGGCATACGATTGTTCCCATTTTTCATTTCCCCCTGAGTTTTAATAATAATCTACTTATTTATAATTAAGCTTTCGCCTTGTCTCTATTAGCACAGTCACAATTTGTACCACATTTTCCGTAAAGCACTGTCGTTTTTTCATCTTCAAAATGTCCGATTGTTCCTTCACATACTTGGCATACGATTGTTCCCATTTTTCATTTCCCCCTAAGTTTATGGTCCTAAAAACTTTTAGCTGTCCATTTCCTATCAATTATTGGGCTTTTGTATGCTCTGTGTGATCACATCCGCAAGATCCACATTTCCCGTAAAGTACCGTTACTTTCTCATCCTCGAAGTGTGCAATTGTACCTTCACAATCTTGACATACGATCGTTCCCATTTTTCATTTCCCCCTAAGTTTATAATCCCAAAAACTTTTTGTAACCGCTTAACTTTCTGTCTTCATTTTAATATGTTATACTTTTTACGTCAATAGGTTTTTAGTATAACACATTAAATATTTTTAATTTAAATTAGTATGCGATATTCAAATAAAAAAACAGCCATATTTATACGTACGACTGTTTTACATTAATTATTCTTCATATTCCGCATGCAAAGAAGTAGATGGGACTAAAAATTTAAAAAACTGAGCTAACTCTGCTGCTTCCTCTTCTGACCCTAATTTAAAAACTTCCTGTATATGTTGCACATTCTCTACATCATCTCTTCCAAGTAAAGTAGACCTTCCTGTTTGCATACAAACAATGAGCGGCTTTCCAAAAAACATATTTGTATAAATAACACCAAAATCATAACGAGTATCATGTGTCATAAACCCCAAAAATCGTACCTTCACACTTTCATGCTCATCATACAATTTTTCAAACATCGGTTTCCACCTTTCTAGATCACCTTTCATTAGTATATTAAACAAAAAAAGGAATACTCCTTTTAATTGTCAAAAAATTCAGTAGGATGTAGAATGATAGTATTCTACTAAGTTAGGAGGAACTTATATGCAACATGCCTTTATTACGCTTGTACCTAAATCAAATCAACAAACTGTTTCAACAGATGATATAAAACAACTTTTTCACTACTATAAAACAGTTACTTCCAAAACTGGTGTTCAAATTAATTACGCTTATACAAATACCGCTTTTCCTTATGAAATTTTAGATACATCAGCAACAACATTAAAACTACAAGCTACTCACGATCGATATGACTCCATATATGTTGGTGTTGGTATAGAAAAGGAACAATCTTTTATTCAGATTTCTTTACCACCTAATGCAACATTCGGTGATAAAGGAAAAGCAAATGAATTTTGCCGTTTTCTAGCGAAGAAATTAGAAGGAGAATTACAATTATTTAATGGAAGAACGATGTATTTCTATAAACGTTAATTTAAAAAATAGAATATACAATTAAAAAAAGTATGCAATTTGAACACGTAAGGAATAATGCCTGCTTTCTGATGTGCAATACAAAATATGCGATCACATATGCTAAATAAAGAAATACAAAGAATAGCATTACTTTGTAATGCAACTTATCACCATTTGACAATGATAATACTACGGAAAAACCACTCCATAATAAAAAATGATAAAATATAACATGTAATATTCTCATGGAACCTTCTCCTTTGACATGCTCTATTTTATTAGTATATGGGATTAAGTTTGAATCAATTACATATTATACGAAAGCATATATACTACTTTTGAATTAACATATGTTCTAACGATTCATTTAAAGTATTATATATTCATTCGACAAGTACACATAAAGACCTTGCAAGCCATTTTATTAAAATAAAAATAACCCCTCTCTTTAAATAAGAGAGGGGTTATTTTCATTACTTAAATTATTTTACAATGTGAATTGGCATTCCAAGAGCAACTTCAGCTGCTTCCATTGTGATCTCACCTAATGTTGGGTGAGCGTGGATTGTTTGAGCGATATCTTCTGCTGTCATTCCAGCTTCGATAGCTAAACCAATCTCAGAGATAATATCAGAAGCGCCTGCACCTGCAACTTGAGCACCTACAAGAAGACCATCTTCTTTACGTGTTACAAGTTGTAGGAAACCGTCAGTGCTGTTTAATGATAATGCACGACCGTTAGCAGCGAATGGGAACTTAGATACAGCTACTGTCATTCCTGCTTCTTCAGCTTGTTTCTTAGTGTAACCAACAGATGCTAATTCAGGATCAGTGAAGCATACTGCAGGAATTCCGATGTAATCGATTGCTGATGCATGGCCACTAATTGCTTCAACAGCTACTTTACCTTCGTAAGAAGCTTTGTGAGCTAATGGTGGTCCAGGAACGATATCACCGATTGCATAGATGTTTGATACGTTTGTACGACATTGCTCATCGATTTCGATGATGCCGCGGTCAGTCATTTTAACTCCAACTTGCTCAAGACCAATTTCTTGAGTGTTTGGACGACGACCTACAGTTACTAATACGTAATCTGCTTCTACAGTTTGGATTTCACCTTTAACTTCAAAGCTAACTTTTACGCCAGTTTCTGTTTCTTCAACGCCTTTAGCCATAGCTTTTGTATGGATATTTACGTTACCTTTCTTTTGAAGAGCACGTTTAACAACAGAGCTCATAGCTTTTTCGAAACCAGCTAAGATTTCGTCGCCAGCTTCTACTACAGTAACTTCTGTACCGAAGTTAGCATATGCAGTTCCTAATTCCATACCGATGTAACCGCCGCCGATTACAACAAGTTTTTTAGGAATTTCAGGTAAGCTTAAAGCACCTGTAGAGTTGATAACACGTTTAGAGTATTTGAATCCTGGAATTTCGATTGGTGTAGAACCAGTTGCAAGAACAGCATTTTTAAACGTATACGTTTGTGCTGCATCTTCAGTCATTACGCGTAATGTATTAGCATCTACGAAGTAAGCTTCACCGCGAATGATTTCAACTTTGTTACCTTTAAGAAGGCCTTCAACACCGCCAGTTAATTTCTTAACTACGCCGTTTTTCCATTCTTGAACTTTTGTAAAGTCAACTTTTACGTTCTCTGCAGTGATACCCATGTCATCAGAATGCATTGCATTCTCATAACGATGGCCTGCATTGATTAACGCTTTTGAAGGAATACATCCAACGTTTAAGCATACGCCACCAAGGTTAGCTTTTTCGATAATTGCTACCTTTTGACCTAATTGTGCTGCACGAATTGCCGCAACGTATCCACCAGGACCTGCACCAACAACGACTGTATCTAATTCAATTGGGAAATCTCCTACTACCATTGTTATTACGCCTCCATTACTAATAATTGTGGGTCATTCAATAGACGTTTAATTTGGTTTAATGCTTTTTGAGCAGTTGCGCCGTCAATTAAACGATGGTCAAAGCTTAGAGATAATGCTAATACTGGAGCTGCAACGATTTCACCATTTTTCACAACTGGCTTCTCAGCGATACGGCCGATACCAAGGATTGCTACTTCTGGGTGATTGATAACTGGAGTGAACCATTGTCCACCTGCAGAACCAATGTTTGTGATTGTGCAAGAAGCACCTTTCATTTCAGCCGGAGCTAAACGACCATCACGTGCTTTACCAGCAAGATCATTGATCTCGTTAGAAATAGTGAAGATAGACTTGCGATCTGTATCTTTAACAACTGGTACTAATAGACCTTTGTCAGTATCAGCTGCGATACCGATATTGAAGTAATGTTTATGAACTACTTCTTGAGAAGCATCATCTAAAGAAGTGTTTAACATTGGGTATTCACGTAATGCAGATGTTAAAGCTTTAACAACGTATGGAAGGTAAGTTAATTTAATACCTTTGTCAGCTGCAACAGCTTTGAACTTCTTACGGTGAGCAACAAGTTCTGTTACATCTACTTCATCCATTAATGTTACGTGAGGAGCTGTATGCTTAGAGTTAACCATTGCTTTAGCAATCGCTTTACGGATACCACTCATTTTCTCACGAGTTTCTGGATATTCACCAGCTGGGATTGGTTGTGCTTTTGGTGCTTCTTCTTTCGCTGCTGGAGTAGCTTCTACTGCTGCTGGAGCCTCAGTTGCTGCTACTGCTTGTCCACCATTTGCAAATGCATCGATGTCAGCTTTTACGATACGGCCGTTCTTACCAGAACCAGCTACTTTATGAATGTCTACGCCGTTTTCACGAGCATATTTACGAACAGATGGCATAGCGATTACGCGCTCATTTACTACTTCTGCAGTTGCTGCTGGAGTAGCTTCCGCTGCTGGAGCTTCTACTGCTGCTTCTTCAGCTTTTGGAGCTGCATCATGATCGTCACCTTTAAATTTAAGGTTTTCGTATCCAGGAGCATCAAATTTAATTAATGTATCTCCTACAATTGCAACTGTTCCTTCTTCTACAAGTACTTCAAGTACTTTACCTTTAACAGGAGAAGGGATTTCTACTACTGCTTTATCATTTTGTACTTCAAGAAGTACATCGTCTTCGTTTACTTCATCGCCTGGTTTAATAAACCATTTTACGATTTCACCTTCGTGGATACCTTCACCGATATCTGGTAGTTTAAATTCAAATGCCACGGAATTCAGCCCCCTGATTCATTTCATTATTATGGAATATGTACAAAAGAAACCAGCATGTGCTGATTTCTTTTGCACATGAAAAGCTAAAAATTAGAAGTTCATTACTTTGTTAACAGCTTCAACAATATCTTTATGGTTTGGTAACCATACGCTCTCAGCTTGAGAGAATGGGAATACTGTATCAGCAGCTGCAACACGTACAACTGGAGCTTCTAAGTTTAAGATTGCACGGTCGTTAATTTCCGCTACAACGTTAGCTGCAATACCAGCTTGTTTTTGTGCTTCTTGAACTACAACTACGCGGCCTGTTTTTTCAACAGAAGCGATGATTGTTTCGATATCTAATGGTTGAACTGTACGTAAGTCAACTACTTCTAAAGAGATACCTTCTTTTTCAAGTTCTTCAGCAGCTTTTAATGCAGCATGAACCATAGCACCGTAAGCGATAACAGATACATCTGTACCTTCACGTTTGATATCAGCTTTACCTAAATCAATTGTGTAATCGCCTTCTGGTACATCTTGACGGAATGAACGGTACAATTTCATATGCTCTAAGTAGATAACTGGATCGTTGTCACGAATCGCAGAGATTAAAAGACCTTTTGCATCGTATGGAGTAGATGGAATAACAACTTTTAGACCAGGTTGTTGAGCCACTAATCCTTCTAAGCTATCAGCATGTAGTTCAGGAGTATGAACACCGCCACCGAATGGAGAACGAATTGTTACTGGAGCAGTCCAACGTCCACCAGAACGGTAACGCATACGAGCTAATTGACCAGAAACTGAATCCATTACTTCATAAATGAAACCGAAGAATTGGATTTCTGGAACTGGACGGAAGCCTTCTAATGCAAGTCCAACTGCAAGTCCACCAATACCAGACTCTGCAAGTGGAGTATCCATTACACGATCTTCACCGAATTCAGCTTGTAAACCTTCAGTAGCACGGAATACACCGCCGTTTACACCAACGTCTTCACCAAACACAAGTACGTTAGGGTCATTTTTCATTTCAACGCGTAAAGCATCAGTGATTGCTTGAATCATTGTCATTTGAGCCATGGCTTACTTCGACTCCTTTTCTTTGTAAATTTCATATTGTTCAGCTAAGTTGTAAGGCATTTTTTCGTACATGATTTCCATTAAATCAGTAACTTTTTGTTTTGGAGCTTGGTCAGCCTTAGCAATTGCTTGTTTGATATCTTCTTTTGCTTCTTCGATTACTTTCTCTTCAACTTCTTGAGACCATAGGCCTTTGTTTTCTAAGAATGCACGGAAGCGTACGATTGGATCTTTTTGTTCCCATTCGTTCTCGATATCTTTTGTACGGTAACGAGTTGGGTCATCACCAGCCATTGTATGTGGACCGTAACGGAATGTTAAAGTCTCGATTAAAGTAGGGCCTTCTCCGTTTACTGCACGCTCACGAGCGAAAGCAGTTGCTGCGTATACAGCTAATGGATCCATACCGTCTACTTGAATTCCGTAAATACCTGCTGCTACTGCTTTTTGTGCTACAGTTTTAGCTGCAGATTGCTTTTCTACTGGAGTAGAGATTGCATAACGGTTGTTTTGTACAACGAAGATTGCTGGAGCTTTGAATGCACCCGCAAAGTTCATACCTTCGTAGAAGTCACCTTGTGAAGCACCACCGTCACCAGTGTAAGTAATTGCAACAGATTTTTTACCACGTAGTTTCATACCTAACGCAACACCAGCAGTTTGGATGATTTGCGCACCGATAATGATTTGTGGAGCAAGTGCATTTACATTCTCAGGCATTTGGTTACCCATGAAATGTCCACGAGAGAATAAGAATGCTTGGTATAATGGTAAACCGTGCCATACTAATTGTGGCACATCACGATATCCTGGTAAGATGAAATCTTCTGCTTCAAGTGCGAAATGACTTGCTAATTGAGAAGCCTCTTGTCCAGCTGTTGGTGCGTAGAAACCTAAACGTCCTTGACGGTTTAAAGAAATAGAACGTTGATCTAGTACGCGAGTATACACCATACGGCGCATTAATTCTTTTAATTGATCATCAGATAATTCAGGCATAGCCGCTTCATTCACAACTTCGCCTTTTTCATTTAAAATTTGTAATGTCTCAAATTGAGCTGCGATAGCTTTCATTTGCTCATCAACATTAAATAGGGTCTTTTTTGTTTTAGTACCCATTCCGTTCACCTCTTCCTCTCTTGAACCATATTCTGAAACGCTTTCACTATCTATTAGCTAGACTGAAAACGCAACAATGTAAACCAACAAATTTATCTGTCGGTTGAGAATAATTTTGTGTACCTAACAATCTGTACTAATGTTTTTTCAGAAACATATTAATACAATCTTGATCACGTTTTTTAGTTTACAACTATTCTAATTACGATGTCAATTACTTTGGATACGTTTTTTTATAAATAATATGCAGGTTTCTTCTACACAAACGTGTTTTTATTTTTCACATCTGTATTAGTAAGCATTAACCTACTGTTATATTATTCCCTTTTCAACTTATTTTTTCTCTTAGAATAATATGTAAACGATTTAATTCTCTTTAGTTTTTCTCTCTTCTTAGCAAAAATATACAAACTCTTCTTCCTTTTATAGGTAATTACCCATACATTTCTATCCTTCCCTCCATACATTATAGTAACCGCAGTGTTAGCGGGAAATGATAAAGGAGGTCATCTCATGTACGGATACTCATATTGCTATCCAACTTGTTCAAATCCTTCCTACGGTTATGGCGGTTCTTGTGGCGGGTCTGGACGCGGCTTCGCCTTAATCGTTGTGTTGTTTATTCTTTTAATTATCGTTGGTGCTGCTTGCATTCGCTAATGTAAAATGAAACAACTATGGAAGAAACAGACGGCTTTGCCGTCTTTTCTTTTTATTACATACATAAATATTCTATAGTAAAACACTTTCCAAAGTGCTTCCCTACTTGTCGATGACTTTTTCCACCTCCTTTGGTAGACTAAAGAAGAAAGGAGAGATTACATATGCTTACAATGAAAGATGTAATTCGCGAAGGAGATTCTATTTTGCGAAACGTTGCAGAAGAGGTATCAATGCCGGCGAGCGAAGAAGATACAACTGCCCTAAAAGAAATGATTGAATTTGTAATAAATAGCCAAGATCCTGAAATGGCTGAAAAATATAGTTTGCGCCCTGGAATCGGATTAGCGGCTCCACAAATCGGTATTTCGAAGAAAATGATTGCGGTTCATGTAACTGATACTGACGGTACGTTATATAGTCATGCATTATTCAACCCCAAAATCATTAGTCATTCTGTTGAACGTACATATTTACAAAGCGGGGAAGGCTGTCTATCAGTAGACCGCGAAGTACCTGGTTATGTCCCTCGTTACACAAGAATTACAGTGAAAGCAACATCTATCAACGGCGAAGAAGTAAAATTACGTTTAAAAGGTTTACCAGCAATTGTATTTCAGCATGAGATTGACCATTTAAATGGTGTTATGTTCTATGACCACATTAATAAAGAAAATCCATTTGCTGCTCCTGACGATTCAAATCCTCTAGAGCGATAATAAAAAAAGGCGGGAGTTAATCTTCCGCCTTTTTTATATGAAATGGGTTCCATATTCACTTATAGCAATCCAGCCCATTTTAAGCCATGATATATGCCGTCTTCACTAACATCCTTTGTCACGTGATTTGCAAGTTTTTTCAAGTCTTCGTGACCATTCCCCATCACAATACCTGTCCCAACTGCTTCGATCATTTCTAAATCATTTAAGCCATCTCCAAATGCATACACTTGCTCACGGTTAAATCCTAATTTTTCAATGAATTTCTCAATTCCTTTTGCCTTCGAACCACCATTCGGAATAATATCCATTGAATATGCATGCCAGCGAATAAAATGAAAGTCTGGGTAATGATTAATAAACTTTTCTTCTTCATTCACTTCACAGAAAAGAAGTGTTTGATAAATATTACGTTTCTCATAGAAATCAGGTTCATATGCCGGATGTTCAAAGTTTAAGCTTCCAAAACCTTCTTTCACATAATCATGATATTCTACTGATGCTCTCATTTCTTGATGATCCAGATATACAAGTGGATATCTTTCTTGTTTTGCAAACTGAGTAAACTTATGTAAGGCAGCTGGATGTAACGGGTTATTAAATATTACCTCATCTTCAAATACAACGTACTGTCCATTAAAGCTAACATAATTATGTATATTGAGTTCCTCACGAATATCTTCAAACATAAATGGCGCACGTCCTGTCGCAATTGCTACATGCACACCTTGTTCTTGTAAATGTCTTACTGCATCTCGTGTAGATTGCGGAATCTTCTTATCGTGATCTAATAATGTTCCATCAATATCAAAAAAGACAATTTTATCATTCATTTGTCAAAATCCTTTCCGTTACTCTATATTCCTATTTTGATTATCACTTTTCAAATTCTAAAAAAAAGTATAACATATTAAACATCTGTGAAGAAAGCGTTCACTTTCTAACCTTATTTATGAAACCTGCATATATATATTAGTAAAAAATGTGGATACTTGTTCGTATGAATTTTCTTTTCTATTCTTTCTCATACTATACCTATAACTAACGGCTACTAATCGTTACTATAGAATAACTTTCCCTGTATGAGAAAGGACAAGATTCAACATTCACTTTTGTCTTCTTTCTTATATCAGAGACGGAGTTTTCACTAGTAATATGCATGTTTAAAATAAGGAAAGGAAGGAGTAATCATGCTGAAGAAGCTGAAGAAAAAGCTCAAGCGTTATTTAAAAGATCTAGTCCGTAAAAAGACAATCGCTTAAATTGTGCCCATTTCGGGCTTTTTCTTCATTCTCATTCGAAAAAACATGAAAATCGTGACTGTTTGCTTTATAATAAGTAACAGATAATGCAAAACATAGACAAGGAGAGGTTTTCCAAATGATTTTTAAAGTATTTTATCAAGTAAAATTGACTGAGGTTCCAGTACGTGAAAATACAAAAGTTTTATATTTAGAGGCTACGTCTGAAAAGGATGTTCGTAAGAAATTAAATAAGTTCGCATATAATATCGAGTTCGTTCAGTCTGTTACTGGTGCTCATCTTGAATATGAAAAAGAAAACGCTGATTTAACATTAGCGGAAATCGTATAGTCATATGAAATTTCTAAAGAATGATCAAGCAGCCGTTTTTGCTTTAGGTGGACTTGGTGAAATCGGTAAAAATACATATGCTGTTCAATTTCAAGATGAAATTATTATTATTGATGCTGGAATTAAATTTCCAGAAGACGAACTCCTCGGAATCGATTATGTAATACCAGATTACACTTATTTTGTGCGAAACGAAGATAAAATTAAAGGATTATTCATTACACATGGTCACGAAGATCATATCGGTGGAATTCCTTACTTATTACGTCAAGTAAACATCCCGATTTATGGCGGAAAATTAGCAATTGCACTAATCAAAAACAAATTAGAAGAGCACGGATTACTTCGTAAAGCAAAACTTTATGAAATTCAAGAAGATGATGTTATTAAATTTAAAAAGACATCTGTTTCCTTCTTCCGTACAACTCACAGTATCCCAGATTCATACGGAGTTGTTGTGAAAACACCTCAAGGACAAGTTGTTCATACTGGCGATTTCAAATTTGATTTCACACCAGTCGGCGAACCAGCGGACTTAACAAAAATGGCTGAAATCGGAAAAGACGGCGTACTTTGTCTCTTATCTGACAGTACAAACAGTGAAGTTCCAAACTTTACAATGTCTGAGCGCCGTGTTGGTGATAGTATTCAAGATATTTTCCGCAAAGTAGAAGGTCGTATTATATTTGCAACCTTTGCATCAAATATCCATCGTCTACAACAAGTTGTTGAAGCGGCTGTTGAAAACAATCGTAAAGTGGCTGTGTTCGGTCGTAGTATGGAAGCGGCGATTGAAATCGGACAAAACCTTGGTTATATTCGCTGTCCTAAGGATACATTCATAGATACAGCTCAACTAAACCGCCTACCGGCTAATAAAGTTGTTATTTTATGTACAGGTAGTCAAGGTGAGCCAATGGCAGCACTTTCACGTATTGCTAATGGTACTCATCGTCAAATTCAAATCATTCCTGGCGACACAGTTGTTTTCTCTTCTTCACCAATCCCTGGTAATACAATTAGTGTAAGCCGTACAATTAACATGTTGTATCGTGCTGGTGCTGATGTAATCCACGGGAAACTGTCAAACATTCATACGAGTGGACACGGTGGACAAGAAGAACAAAAACTAATGCTTCGTCTAATTAAACCGAAGTATTTCATGCCAATTCATGGTGAATATCGCATGCAACGTATGCATATGAAGTTAGCAAACGATTGTGGTATTCCAGAAGAAAACTGTTTCATCATGGATAATGGAGATGTTCTTGCTCTTCGTTCTGATGAAGCAAGCGTAGCTGGTAAAATACCATCTGGCTCTGTCTATATTGACGGAAATGGTATTGGAGATATCGGTAATATCGTATTACGCGATCGTCGTATTCTTTCTGAAGAAGGACTTGTTATTGTAGTTGTAAGCATTGATATGAAAGAGTTTAAAGTTGCAGCAGGACCTGATATTATCTCACGTGGTTTCGTGTATATGCGCGAAAGTAGTGATTTAATTAATGATGCTCAAACATTAATTACAACTCATTTAGAAAAAGTAATGGAGCGTAAAACAACACAATGGTCTGAAATTAAAAATGAAATTACAGACACATTAGCACCATTCCTATATGAGAAAACGAAACGTCGCCCAATGATTTTACCAATCATTATGGAAATATAAGAAAAAGGACAATACCTTCATGGTATTGTCCTTTTTTCTTATCTTAAAAAGTGTTTAAAACGATCTACTTCATCGTCATGACCAATTACAATTAATATATCTCCCGCTTGAATATTTTCCGTAGCTCGAGGAGATACAATAACTTCTTTACCACGTTTAATCGCTACAATATTCAATCCAAACTTCGCACGAATATCTAATTCGATTAAAGAATGACCATCAATTTTTTTATTTGCAATAATCTCTACAATACTGTGCTCATCTGAAAGCTCAAGATAGTCTAATACATTACTTGATGCAATATTATTAGCAATCCTTTTTCCCATATCACGCTCAGGATGCACAATGTGGTCTGCCCCTATTTTACTTAACACTTTTTCATGGTAATCATTTTGAGCTTTTACAGTAATATTTTTTACACCTAATTCTTTCAAAATTAATGTTGTTAAAATACTTGAATTTAAATTATCTCCAATAGCAACGACTACATGATCAAAATTACGAATACCAAGGCTTTTTAATACCATCTCATCTGTTGAATCTGCAATTACAGCATGTGAAGCTATATTTGCAAACTCATTAATTTTATCCTCATCTGAATCAATTGCCATTACTTCCATACCTAATTGAGCGAGTTCTCGGCAAATGCTTCCACCAAAACGTCCAAGCCCAATGACAGCAAATTCTTTCTCTTTTTCACCCACAGGAATTCCTCCAATAACATCGAATACTATGTATTTTTATTGTAACATACTTTAGATTTGCTACAAAAACCTGTATATCATTCTTATTTTTGTTTTTGCATATAAAAATACTGTTGTAAATAAAATGCGATACTGAAAATTAACATACCAAATACAAATATATTTCCAAATGAACTAAATGTTTCAAAAACGAATAATAACGTTTCTTGTCCGAAGAAAGCAAATAATAGTTGTGTAAATGCGAATAGCAATGCCAATATATAATGATGTTGATGGAATAAATAATGTGTTGCACCTAAAAAAGCGATAAACGAAATGATGAAAATCCACCAATTTTCTAAAAACAGTTGCCAATTAGTAAATTGATATCCATTGACTAATATCGCAATAATTCCTATAACAGCCATCGTTGGCACACTCCAAAATAATGCTCGCCCTCTAAAGAAGCGTGTTCCTTTAACATCACCTTTTTCATGTGCAATGTATGTGAGTACTACCGTACTTATGTACAAAACTGAAAGAATTGTTAAAACGATAATAAGCCAAAAATGTAATTGATAATACTCATGCTCTATGTTTGTCACGATAGCCGCTAACATACACGGGATTAACATTCCAGTCCAACCATCTACTTTTCTTTCATTCCAAAACACTGTGTTACCAATCCGTATCCCTAACAACATAAAAATAATGATACCTAGTACAAATAATGTCGTTTTATTCCCTACTAAACTCGTCGAGAAAGCAATTAATCCAATAAATAAAAAGAGCACAAACCCATTCATAATTTCTAATACAGGTGATAAATATCTTTTCACCCATTTATAAGTTTCGTCATATTCATGATTATCTACTAAACGGTAGGCATAAAAACTTATCCCAAAATACACCGCCGCAATAATAACATACGCATATAAGACGAAACACAACATTGCACTGCTAATTTGCACGTAATTCCCCACCCTTTTTTCTATGTTTCACCTTGATTTTACACACTTTCTACACGAAATGTAAACATATATAAGCTAGTTAACTAATCATCTTCTCAATAAGCGATAATGAATAATGAGCAGCGGCTCAAAACCGCTGCTCATTACTTTATCCATTTGTATGCCAATGTGTATCCAAAACAAATATGAAAGATGTTTTCGTCTTGGAACTAACAAGTACCCACTGTAAGTTTTTGCAAAGTTGGCGAGCGAGTTTACTTTCTAGTTCCTTTCCACTTTACATATTGATCTAAAAATGCGATAGCTTTCTCAATAACCTCTTCATCTGGTTTTAATTTTGCATGGTGTAAACCATATTCTGAATTTACCCCAAGCCAAAACATAAATCCAGGAATCTCTTGAAGCATATAACCAAAATCTTCCCCTGTCATTGCCTCAGTACATGTAATTACATTCATATCAGTTTGTTCACTTACAAACTTCATAAACTCTCTCGTTAATACTTCATGGTTATATACTTGATGATACATCGCTCCATAGTCAATAACAGCTTCACATTGGAAGGAAGCTTCTATACCTGCAACAATTGCCTCAATCCTACTTTTAACACGCCTCATTGATTCCACTGATAACGTTCGGATCGTTCCTTCTAACCGAGACTTTTCTGCTATGATATTTTGAACTGTACCACCTGTTATTTTTCCGATTGTAATCACTGCACTATCAAGAGGATTCACATTACGACTAATAACGGATTGAAGTTGTGTAACAAGGTGACTTGCTGCTACAATCATATCATTTGCAGTATGCGGGTAGGCTGCATGTCCACCTTTCCCTTTCAAATCAACATATAACTCTGATGTATTTGCAAATAATAGCCCCTCTTTTGTGGCAATTGTTCCTACAGCGTATTCAGGTGCAATATGAAGACCAAGAATTATATTCGGCTTCCATTCTTTTAACTCTTCACTCTCTAACATAGGAAGAGCCCCTCCTGGCCCTTCTTCAGCTGGTTGGAATAGAAACACAAGGTCATCATCTATTCTTTCTGTTACAGCTGCTGTTAGAAGGCCTAAACCGATTGTTGTATGCAAATCGTGTCCACATGCATGCATCATTCCTTCATGAATAGAAGCAAACTCATATCCAGTTTCTTCGGTAATTGGTAAACCGTCTATATCTGCGCGATAACCGATAATTTTTTCTGGATTTTTTCCATTTACTTTAACAATGACACCCGTTTTCCATACTTTCACTTCCACATATTCATTCGAAAGCGTTCCTATGTAATCTAAAATATACTGTTGTGTTTTCCACTCTTTAAATCCAATTTCCGGTATTTTGTGTAAGTCTCTACGAATTTGAACGAATTTGCTTACTGCCATTTTTGCACCTCTATCTATAAAAAGCGCAAGAGCCTGTTATGCTCTTACGCTTTTTTTGTGTTTATTTCTCTGGGTTTAATTGACGAAGCTCTTGTTTAATTTCAGTTTTTGCTTTTGTCTTCTCATCAATCTCTTTAATTACACGTGCTGGAGTACCGGCAACAACTGTATATGGAGGTACATCTTCTGTTACAACAGCTCCTGCTGCTACAACTGCACCCTTACCTACTGTAACTCCCTCTAACACAACTACGTTTGCACCAATTACAACATCATCTTCAACGATAACTGGTTTTGCTGAAGGCGGCTCAATAACACCTGCAAGTACTGCACCTGCACCTACGTGACAGTTCTTACCAACAGTTGCACGTCCACCAAGTACCGCGTTCATGTCAATCATAGTACCTTCACCAATTACAGCACCGATATTAATTGTTGCATTCATCATAATAACAGCGTTGTCGCCGATTTCAACGTGATCACGAATAATCGCACCTGGCTCAATACGAGCTTTAATACCTTTTAAATCAAGCATTGGAATTGCAGAATTACGACGGTCATTTTCAACAACGTAATCAACAATGTGCTTGCTATTTTCATCAAGAATTGTCTTAATTTCAGACCATTCTCCAAATAATACACCAGACTTTTTATTTACAAATGCTTGTACCGTTTCAGGGAATGTTACTTCTTTTAAATCCCCTTTTATGTATACCTTTACAGGAGTTTTCTTTTCACTTTTTTGAATAAACGAAATAATTTCGTTAGCGTCCATCATTTTCATTCTTGTTGCCTCCTAAATCCATTTATAATGTTACTCTACCAAACGATAGAGCGAGTAGCAAGATAATAATCCTATTTTTCCATTTGAATTTCTTCTATAATTTCTAAAAATGCCCTTACTTGCTTCAATTGTCTGGCCGATTCACTCGTCAATAACCATGTTTCTCTCGTTAATTGAACAGGTGTTTTATACATATTTTCCTGTACTTCTTTTAAAACAGTAGAAGGTAAAAGAGCATAACCTATACCATTTAAAACGAGTTGTTTGCAAGTCTCAATTTGATCAACCACAATTGTTCTCTTAGGTGGATTAGAAAATAAACCATACCACCAATTTTGTATTTGTCCATAATAAGTCGAATCACTTTTAAATTGAATAAATGGTCTATTTGTTTCTTTTAACATCGTAATATCTTTTATTTCTTTATCCACTAAATAAAGTTCATCTTCAAATAATTGTTGCTTCTGACCTTTATATTCTTGTGTTCCCCTCAATATAGCAACATGAACGTCCCCTTCATAAAATTGCTTTTGTACTTCACTACTCCAGCCAGTAAACAGCGATATTTTCACAGAAGGGTATTTATGTACAAACTTCTTCAAAACAGGAGGAAGCCAATATTGACCAATAACTGATGCAACAGCTATTTTTAACGTTCCGTGAGTTTCTGTTCTAAAAACAGCTAGCTCACTTTTAATATCCTCTTCCTTTTGCAGCATTTCTTTTGCATAATTTGCGACTTTTTCCCCTTCAGGTGTAATTGTCAATCCTTTTTGTGAGCGAATAAAAAACTTCATTCCCCATTGTTTCTCCATAGATTGTAATCGTTGACTAAGCGCAGGTTGTGAAACAAATAAACGTTCCGCCGCTTTTCTCATATTTGATTCCTGAGCTAACACAACCATCATTTGAAAATCATCAATTTGCAACTTTCTCCCTCTTTCCTTAGCTTCCATACACCTTATCTCAATAAGCTTTTCATCCTTAATTTAACTATATACTCTTATATTTTTTATCTTTTTAAATATAATACATACACAACTGATATGCACGAAAAAAAAGTGACTTCTCCGCTTCTATGAAGTCACTTTTCTCACATTATCGATTATGTTGCCTTACTTTTTTATTCAACAATTTTAAAATAGCCCGACGTGTTAAAATCCCCTCAAAATACCCATCTTCATTGACAGCGCAAATAAAAGGATGATCAATTGTCATTTCTAAAGCTTTTGCAAACGAATCTTCTAACTTAAGAACCGGAATGTCTTCCTTCATCACCTGTTCTACTTTCATTTCGTCAAGTCTTTCAAACTCAATACGCTCCAGCCCTAACATACCATCTAAAATCATAGCAGTACTAATTAACCCATGCAATTTATACATCGGGTCCAAAACAGGTATCGCCGAATATCCAGATTTCACAAGAACGAGTAAAGCATGCTCTAAACCATTCCCCATTTGGACATGTGCTACTTTTTCTGATGAAATCATTAAATCTTTCACAAAAATTTGTTGAAACTCGTCTTTCGGAATACTAATCATATTACATCCCCCATTTTCCCTTTTTCCTACTTTTAATCATCGACTCTATTCACATTTTATGACAGCGTTTTCATATTATTATTTTGTCCTTACTTTATTTCAATAAAAACAAAATTACACAGCTATTTTAGCATACAACACAAAAAAAAGACTACCATCCCGGTAGCGCTTAATACCCCTTATTTTTTAATCTGTAAAATAACCTTGTGATTTTTTTATATTGTGTCACATCTGTCTGTTTTAAGCCATTCTCAATATCTGTAATTTCCACAGATAAAATTTCACTCGCATAATTTTGCTGAAATAGAATATCTAGTAACAAACTCTCTTCTTCTTCTGTTAAAACAAATTCCCTTTTCATATACCCCTCTCCTTATACTCGCATCGTTACTCTTATTATATATAATTTCCAACCTATTTAATAGATGTAATATTCAGTTTTTATCGAAAGATATATAAAAATTGTTTTTTATTTCGTATATCGATTTGCATAACTAAACGCCGCATAAGCATCTGGCTTAATTTTTGCAGTTAATCCCATCGCTTGAATTTTCGCTGTCATATCTAGAATAAATTCTTTTGTTAAACCATCATTTCCGATATCCAAGTGAATTTCCATTATAAATCCAGCCCCATCTTGAGCATATGGATGCAATAAATCCCATATTGTTTGTATATGATTTGGAGTAAATAGGCATGCGATCTCTTGGCTAAACTGCGTTTCTAAATATATTTTCTCACGTAAAGTTGCTGGCTTATCTTTCACTGATTTATGGTGTAAACACCCCCAGGCACCTTTTCCAACGCGATGAATATGAATTGCCGTAATAAACCTCGTATCCTTTTGATGTGCTTGTGAGTCTGTCCCAATGGATAAGCGATATAAATTTCGTGGATCCTTTTCAATGAAACTACAAATACGGCTAAAGACCATATCAAAATTTAAATGTCTCTCTGAAACATTATAAAATGTATGTTCACCGGCCACATAGTCACGTCCTTTCAATTAGACAGACTTTTCGTATTCTCATTGTATGGGACAAAAATAAAAATTATAACTTCCTACCCTTTATTCGTTTCAATATTTCGAATTACGTAATGGCAAACTTGGCACGTATAAATTACATTTTGATTCGATTGAGCTGTTAATACATGAATAATCTCAGTAGAATTATGACATTTAGGACAAATCACAACTGGTAAACGTTCCATACAACACACCTCCTCGTTATTTTTATCTAGCTTTTGCTATCTGTAAACACCCAATTGGTGATGACTAATATTCAGTATAGGACGAAGAAGCCCCACTGATTACAATTTCACTTTATTACCATTGTAGGAAAAATGAAAACTCCCTATACATATATGCTAAAAAGTAATAGAACTAAAAAAGGTGTTGCCATATGGCAACACCTTTTTTATATGTATCAAGAAATGATATCGTAAATCTCAATTGCAACCATATCGATATTATCGAATTGATACACTTGAGGTTTTTCACCTTGTTGATACACTTCTAACTCATACATTTCACTTTTATCGAAAAATTTCACGCTACATTTGCGCTCACCGTTCACTTCAAAATAGCGTTGTGCTACTTCACCGCTTTCAGCTTGTTCTTGTAGACTAACAAGTCGAGTTAAAATTCCTTGGAGTAGAGACATGAAATCTCTCCTTTCTCTGATCTTCCTACCAATAGGTTTTACAGCTATACTCATTCTATCCGTCATAACAGAAAAAATGTTCCACAGTCTAGGATAAAGGTTATTGGCCAGAAACTCAACTAAAAATTTGTCGAAATGCGAAGGAAAAAACAGAAAGAACATCTTTTCCCTTCTTTATTGCGATTTTTATACTGGAAGAATATAATAAAAAACAGAAAAAAGGAGGAATTACAATGAGAAAAATTGAGGTTTACACACAACCTGATTGTCCGCCATGTGTCATTGTGAAAGAATTTTTAAAGCATAATAACGTTGTATATGAAGAATTTGACGTGAAAAAAGACGCTGCTGCACGCAATCGTCTTTTATACGACTATGATTCGTATTCAACTCCAACAGTTGTAATTGATGGAGAAGTTGTTGCTGGTTTTCAAATTGAAAAATTACAACAGCTACTCAATATTGAATAAGAATAGGTAAAGACCTATTCTTATTTTTATCCCACTATTTGTGGGCAGTAATAGCCCTATTGGTGCGAGCTATTAATCAGTGAGAAATGAACATCCCCACCGATTACAGTTTCACTTTATAATTGTTGTAATCGTTTTATTTCAGTTAAAAGTTCTTGGCTTTCATGATATCCGGCCAATTTCCATTTTCCTTGATCTCTTTGCAATGTTACAATTTGATATTGTCCACTTTTCGCCCGCTCATATACATATAAAATTTTATGTTCTTCATCATATGACATTTTCGTTTCTGAATGAAAAGAAAACGGCGCTTCTTTTGCTGGAAGTAAATATTCACCACTTTGTTTATCACTTCTACTATTTTCATCTGTAAATACTTGAAGGAAATTCTCTGTAAAATATGGTGATAACGTTTCTATCATCTTATTCATCGGCAAATGCTTCCCACGAATTGAAAATTGGGTTTCATAGCCCTTTTGTATCGTTGTAAACACTTCTTCCCGATCGACTTTCACTTCCTCTTTTCCTAAAACAGTTGTGACACTATAACCAACTAGAAAGGCAACGCATACAAATAGAACTAACCATATTCCATATTTCCTCATTTTTTCACCTTCCTTTTAAGAAAACTTGTCTTTGTAGTATTCATTGTAACAATGATTATGCAAAGACAGGGGTGGTTTCGTTCGTAAAATCTTTACAACGATAGACAGCATTTTCATCACCATTTTCACTATTACCAATTTATGATAAAAACAAACAAAAAATGCACGAATCTCTTCGTGCATTAAAATAAAACATCTTCTTCATATAAATATTCATACGATAAATCTATAAATAAAAAGTTTTCATCATCAATTGGGAAGGAAAATGTCCGTACCATCTCACCGGTTTCAATATCAGCATATAAATCTGAAAGTCTTGCCTTATTCTCAAAACGCATTTTCATAATATTTTCTAGAAAATACGGACGCCAACTCCAGTTCTTCATATAATACTCAGGCATCACAATCCATTCCCCATCTTTTTTCATAACGTTTCCTGATTGTTGGAAACCATCTTCGTTACAAATAAATATGCGGAAACTACACTGTGATACACTTTGGCTAAATTGTAATAACCAATCATTTATATCCTCATTCTTTTTCTGTTTGGCTAGAACATCACCAATTCGATCACGTAACAGTTCTGTTAAATTATAAATTTTTTGTAATTTCTTCTTCTCATGTTGAATAAATTGATGACACTCATTACCAAGTCGTTCTTTCAAAACATTCGTTTCAATAAAATCAGGTAAGCACTCTTTCAAATAATTCCCTTGATAATATCTACCACCGTTTTTCCAAGCATATTGTAGTTGATAAAAAGCATCTATTTCTTCATATAACAATGTTGCACCAATTCTTCTAGCAAGTAATGATAAAGAATATAAAATATCTTGATAAGATTGTAAAAGTGCAGTTTGCCTTAAGTTTGTTAAATCTACTTTTAAAATATCCGGTGCTAACACGCTAATACGTTCTAAATTACTTGTACCCGTTCCGACTTTATTAATCGAAATTTGAATACCATATGTACGATAATACATAAGCAAATGATTAAATTGCTCTATATCTTCTTGACATTCATGTTCTGTAATTTCTAAAACAATGTGTTTCAAATTTAAACCTTGCTCTTCATACATCAATAAAAGTTGAAGTAAACTTTCATCATCATCGTTCATTAATACGTTAGCATTCCGATGTATAAATAATAATAGTTTTTGATCACTTTCTAAATAACGATTTAAAGCTTTTTCTACTATAATGTTATCCGCTTCCAGTTGAAACTCACTCGGAATAGAATCATCATGAAAGAAAGAAGCTAGACTTTGTATGCCCTCTTCTGTTTGAATACGTCCTACTACTTCATATCCAATTACAGTATGCTCATCAGCACTAAAAATAGCTTGATAATAAGGAAGGACTTTATCCAAGTTACTCATTACATCTAATGCATCTATCAACGCGCTTCCCTCCCTTTACTTTTCAAAAATTATAACATGATATTTACGGAAAAATAATAAAAAATCCCTTCAGTTTTCCTGAAGGGATTAGAGGGGTAAAATGCTAAGGGGAATTAGCAATTCTACTATGAAGAAAAAAGAGGTCTTAAATATAACGTATATATGACCTCTTGTAAACACTTTTCTTTCACATGTCACAATTCCGTCACATTCAACCGTAAGAATATGAATCAAACATTCATTTTCTTATCCCTTTTAAAATGGATATTGATGTAAATGTTGTCCTCCATCCATTGTCATGCAAGTTCCATTTATGTACGCAGCTTCATCTGAACATAAATAATAAGCTAGACCTGCAATTTCTTCTGGCGTGCCCAGTCTTCCAAGCGGAACACTTTGTATCGTACGCTTAGCCATTTCTTCTGAAATCCATAATTTATCAGCACCGCCCGTACGTTCAATTGGTCCTGGCGCGATAGCGTTAACTCGTATTCCATATTTACGGCCCCACTCAACAGCGAGTGTCTTCGTCATTGCTAATACTCCAGCCTTCGCTGCAGCCGAATGAATAACTCCCGGACCTGCATCCCATGCATATGTTGCTACCATGTTAATGATATTCCCTTTTATACCTTTTTCAATCCAATATTTTCCGACAGCATGGCTGCAGTAAAATGTACCGTTTAATACAATATTAATGACTGAATTCCAGCCATTCACGGATAAATCTTCTGCTGGACAAATAAAGTTTCCAGCTGCATTGTTTATTAAAACATCAATTCGACCAAACTTCTCATCAATCTCTTCAATCATTTTCTGAATGTCATCAGTATTTCTTACATCCATTTGTACGGGTAATACTTGCCCCGGAAATTGTTCAATTTCCAACTTTGTTTCCTCTAGTTTTTCCTTTGTACGTCCTGTAATAACAACTCGTGCCCCTTCTTTTGCAAAACGGGTCGCCATTCCTTTTCCCATTCCGCTCGATCCACCTGTTATAATAACTACCTTTTCTTTCACATACATCCCCTCCCAAAAATGAATACACATTCATTTTATCATTTTATTTAATAGAAATCTTTATATTTTTAAACTTTTCTGATATTTTAACGTGAAGAGGTTTCTTTTTATTCGTTTCTTTCGTAATCTATACTACTTTTTTATTATTTAAAATATATTTCAAATAAACTGAAAGGAGATTTGAGTAACCTATAAATGTAACGAAAACATGTGATATAAGTTAAATAGGTATACTCATATTTTTATGAAGAAAATTACAAGAAGAGATTTTTTTAAAGCCGGAATGCGCACTTGTCTATATTCATTTATAACCACTAGCATCGGATACTATTACGCTAAATATATTGAGCCTCATTTACTCTCTTTTACAGAGCATACACTTACATCACAACTCATACCCAAAAGTTTTCATGGTATGAAGATTCTTCAATTTAGCGATTTACATCTCGGATACTATTTCTCTCTCCAACATTTATCTCAAATCGTTTCTAAAATTAATGCTGTAAAACCTGACATTGTTCTTTTCACTGGTGATCTCATTGATAATTATCAAACATATACTGACACTCCTTTCGTTCCATCTATTTTAAAAAATATACAAGCACCCTTCGGTAAATTTTCTATTTATGGTAACCATGATCACGGCGGATATGGAACGGAATACTACGAGCACATCATGCGTGAATCTGGATTTGAACTACTACTAAATAGCGAAAAGAGAATTCGTCTACTGGATAATAGTGAAATTTCAATTTTCGGTCTTGATGATATACTACTAGGCAAACCCAAAATAGAAGAAACACTACTGCATGCGAGGCAAAACACTTATAACATTGTTCTTGTTCACGAGCCAGATATTGCACCACAAATCGCTAAATATCCAGTTAACTTACAACTTTCTGGTCATAGCCATGGCGGACAAGTACAAATTCCCTTTTTAGGTGCTATTATTACCCCATCACTTGCTAAAAACTATGTTGAAGGTTTCTATACGATTCAAGATTTAGCTCTCTATGTCAATCGAGGTCTTGGCAGAACACGCGTCCCATTCCGATTTATGGCAAAACCTGAAATTACAATTTTTACGCTCCAACATTCGTAATAATTCGCCTATTTTCTTACATATCCTTTCTTGTACGCGCTCATCCACGTTTCATTTACCATATGATAAAAATGAGTCCAATAAAGGAGGTTTGTTCATGTATCCATATTATCAACCAATCCCAGTCCGTTCAGCACCTATTGGTCCAGTAGGCGACTCACGCTTCTTTCCGTTTTTTGGTGTTCCATTTCTAGCTGGGATTGCTGGTGGACTGCTCGGTGGAGCATTAGCTTTCGGTCCTAGACCGTATTACCCACCATATCCACCACCTTTCCCACCGCCAACACCTTATCCTTGTTATGGCGGACCTTGTCAACAACCATTCTATTATTAATGTACTCCAACAATTCTACCAATGTTATTCCCTCTCTTAACTGATCCATTAACATGCTTATAATAAAAACTATTCTCTCTACGCATCCTTCTATTTAGAGAATGTATAATAAGTAGAGAACAAAGTAAAAAAACCTCTTAAAAAAAGAGGTTTTTTTACTTTGTTCTCATTATTCAGCATCCGTATTTTGATACGCCATCTTAAACAACTTCACTTGGCTATCAATTTCTTCTGTACTACTATTAATAACATAGTAGTACTCACCAGATTTATTCTGTTCACGTGTTTTCACATTATCAGCTAATATAAGTTGTAAAATCGCCTTAATCCTCGCCTTCATTTCAATATCTAATATCGGGAAAGATATTTCTACTCGCTTCTCCATATTCCGCGTCATCCAGTCAGCTGAAGATAAGTATATTTTCTCTTCTCCATTATGATGGAAATAATAAATTCGGCTATGTTCTAAATATCTCCCGACAACACTAACTACCCGAATATTTTCACTTACATTTGGAATACCAGGCCTTAAACAACACGTTCCTCGAACGATGAGCTCTACCTTTACTCCAGCTTGTGATGCTTCATACATTTTTTTGATTAATGGTTTATCTGTTAATGAATTCATCTTAGCGATAATATATCCATTTCCATATTGCCTATGATAACGGATTTCTTCATCTATTAAATCCATAAATTGCTCTCTTATATCAAATGGTGCAACCGATAAATGATGAAAATGTGGCTTGGTTGTATAACCACTCAAATAATTAAAGAAATTTGTTGCATCGACCCCAAAGTCTTTTCGTGATGTAATATACCCGAAATCAGTATATAACTTTGCTGTTGCGTCATTATAATTTCCAGTCCCGAGATGTACGAACCTTTCGATTTTTCCGTTTTTTCTTCTTACAACTAGCGTAATTTTACTATGTGTTTTCAAGTGGCTTACACCGTAAATAACGTGACAGCCTGCCTTTTCTAATTCTTTAGCCCAATGCACATTATTTTCTTCATCAAATCTTGCCTTCAATTCAACTAATACCGTAACTTGCTTCCCTTTTTCAGCTGCTACCTTTAGCGCCTGAATAATCGGCGAATCCCCACTTACTCTATATAATGTTTGTTTGATTGCAAGTACATTCGGATCGTCTGCCGCATCACGGACAAAATCAACTACTGGCTGAAATGATTCAAAAGGATGATGTAATAAAATATCATGCTCAATTGCTTTTTCAAATACATCTTCCGCATCCCCCAAGTCTTGAGGCCGTTGCGGAATAAGAGCCGGATATACTAGATGTTCATATAAAGGAGCTAGTTTTTTATATAAAGAAAATAGACATGTTAAATCTAATGGTCCATCCATTATATACACATCTTCATCTTTTACTTCCAACACCTCATATAATAATGCTAATACTCTTTCATCAATATGCTCTTTGCCAACTTCTAAACGTACAGCAGCTCCCCACTTACGCTTTTTTAATTCTTTTTCAATTACCTTTAATAAATCCCTCGCACCTTCTTCATGAATCGTTAAATCCGCATTGCGTGTAATACGGAAACGAGTAACAGACGATACTTTATATCCTGTAAATAATTTATGAGTAAAACCACTAATTACATCTTCTAATAAAATAAATTTATGCTTTTGCCCCTCACTCGGTAAAAATATGAAACGTTCAAGTAATGAAGGAACTTGTACAATTCCTAACTTCGTGCGGTTTTCTTCCTCCACTTGTTTCTCATCATATAAAAGAGTAGCTAAATTCAAACTTTTATTTAATAACATCGGAAATGGACGATATGCATCAATAGCTACAGGTGTTAAGACTGGAAAAATCTGCTCATCAAAATACTCTTCTATAAATTCCCTCTGTTCTTTCGTCAAATCGTGGAATGTTAAACGTTCAATCCCCTCTAACTCCAGCGCTGGCAACACATAATTTTTAAACGTATCATATTGTACAGTCATTAATTCATGGGCCTTTATCGCAATTTTATTTAATTGCTTTTTTGGTGTTAAGCCAGCCTTATTTTCTGGTTGGTTAAACCCAGCACTCACTTGATCCTTCAATCCTGCTACGCGTACCATAAAGAATTCATCTAAATTGGAACTGAAAATGCTAATAAACTTTAATCTTTCCAAGAGCGGATTTGTTTCATCCTGTGCTTCTTGTAGTACACGTTCATTAAATGCTAACCAACTTAATTCTCGATTATTGTAATAAGCTGTATCATTTAAATTTACTATATTCCCCATCACCATTTCCATCCTCTTCACACTTCCCCTGAAACTTTTTTACTATAATTTAGTTACTTTTATTTTAGCAAATTACAATATTCCAAGGTGTTAATTTTTTGTAAAGACATCCGTACAACTTAACGTTTTGATTCGAAGGATAAATTAATAGTCGTTTTCAACACTCTTTCCAGCTGCTTTTTTTGTTTTTCAGCTTGCACTTTTTCCGCTAATGCCGATTGCTCACATACAATTTTAAATGTTAATCCTTCTTTACTTTCTGTTATAGATATCGATTCAACAAGCGATCTTTGTCTTATATTCAGAGCTGCTGAAAACTGTAAAACAGCCCCTAATAGACGGATTTTTTTTTGTTCATTTTTATCAAACCATCCTTCAAATGGGGACAAATGTTGTTTGAATAACATTTTTGATTTATAAGACGCAATAAGCGCTAATCTAACTCGCTCTTTATGCATCATCCCATCAATTGTTTTATTCGCTAATAAATAAAACGTATGTAAGCGGCTCGCTTCTTCGTCTATATATTTACCTATATTAAATACTTTCGCTGCTTGATGGAATACTTCCCAGTCTTTTACTGACATAGAAATCAGCCCTGTTTCTTCAAGTTGTTGACAAATGAGTCTTCCATGTTTAATAAGCTGCATTACAAATTCCATATCCATTTCATATTCATGTGATAATAAATACAAACTTTCTTCGACTACGTTCGGATAATATGAAATCCCCAAATCTTTTGTCAACTCTTCATAGAAAACACCTTCTCGTAACCCTTTTCTACTTAACACAAATGCTGGTGCCTCTATAACATTAACAAGCGTATGAAAAACTTCGACTGCTGGAATAATTGTATCTGCTCGATCTTTTGCCAATCCTTCCAATTTTTGAAGTTCTATGAACGACAATGCTTCCAATTCTTCTTTCACATTTTTAATATCTTCTTCTTTCATTTTATATAAATGTACCCCTGCTATAGGATAACAAATTAAATTTTGATGGATTTTCACTAAGTTCCTCGCACTACCACCAATTGCAATAAGAGGCAATTTCTTATCAATTAACCATGGTAATGTTCGAAATTGATATTCTAAGTACGTTTGAATCTTTTCCAACTCGTCTTCAGTAGGTATATCCTCTTTAATAAATTGTTGCTTTAAAGAAAGTGCTCCAAAAGGAAAGCTATGGTACTCTAGAATCTCTCTATTTCGAAAGTATGTAACTTCTGTACTTCCTCCACCAATATCTACTGTAATTCCTTCAGAGAACGAAGTTGAATTCATAACCGCTAAATAGCCGTAACGTGCTTCTTCATATTCTGATAAGACTCTAAGAGTAAAGTCTGTTTGTCCTTCAACCAGTTTTTTAATTGCCTCTTGATTCTCAGCCTGTCTAATTGTTGCTGTTGCAACACAAAGTACATGATGTAACTGGTGGAATCGTGTACTTTCTTGAAATTGAAATAACGTTTGTAACAATACCTCTATTCCTTCTTCATTCAACACACCATCAATTAAGTAATTCCTTAGCCGAGCAACCACTTTCGTATTTTCAATCTCCTTATAAAAACCTCCGTTTTGCTTTTCATAAATAACTAAACGCATTGTATTAGATCCAATATCTATAATGGCATATTGCTGTTTTAATATTTCTTTCAAACTTCTCACTCTTTCATTATCAAATTTCTAAAACACATTCTATTACTATTATACAAAATAGTTGTTTTTTGTAACAATATTGCTTTAATATTGAAAATATATACAATCACTTTTTGCATATAATAAAAACCTCTTTTATTTATGTTATAATAATGAAAAATTGAAAGGAGATTCAATATGAAACCTTCACAACCACAATCTCAATTACAAAACCAACATTCTATTAATCGACTAGCTCAATCTATTTTCGTTGTGAATCGTCATGCTAAAGCTGCAACTAATCCGAAGTATTTATACTGGTTAAAAAAGACGGCTTTAGAACGCTTAATTGCTGAAAAAAAAGCTATTAAAGAAGGATTACATTTTTCTAGAAATCCACGTTTTAGCCAACAACAATCTGATGTTCTTATACGTTTAGGTGATTATTTTTTCCATATTCCTCCTACTAAAGAAGATTTTCGAATCCTACCACATCTTGGTCATCTTGAATCCTCCTATCGAAATCCGAAAACAACCTTATCTTTAACAGTAGCAAAAAAAACACTTCAAGATTATATTGGTCCTGAAGCACTGAAACAAGAAAAAAAATTAAGTGAACCTGTCCCATGGTATAGTCGTACTTATACAAAAAAATAAAACAGTTTGGCCAATTGTAGGCCAAACTGTTTTATTTTTTCTCTTCTTTAATTTTAATATTTGCTTGTTTATAAAAAGCTATTTTTTCTGTATTATAAGATTTTGTAAATTCATTAAACTTGTCTTTTTCTGATTCAATATCCTTATAAGATTGATTTACTACTTTTACTTTTTCACTAATATCTTTTAATTTTGTACCTTTATCTTGTAACATTGTATATAATTCTTTTTCTTGTTTTAACGATTTATTATAGCTATCATACATCTTGTTAAATGAATCTTGTCGTTTCTCATATGTGCTTTTCACTTTATCCGCTTGATCTTTCAATTTCTTATCTTCAATTTTCTTCACATATTTATCTGCTGATTTTACTTCTTCTTGTGCCTTACTTAAAGATTCTTTTTCTTTTTTAAGCACTTTGTCTCGTTCATCTGTATTTTTCACTGCTTGGTTCAATTTTTCCTTAACAGTTTGATTATTATCTTTTCCTTCTTGAACAATCTGGTTATATAATTCTTGTCCCTCTTTTTCTAAAGTTTCAAGTTTCTTTGCATCTTCAAACATTGTTTTTTCTTGCTTTGCAGCATTTTCAAATGCAACATATAATTCCTCTTCTGGTTTCGGTCCGAAACAACCGGCTAATAAAGTCATTGATAATGCAGTTACAATTGCTAATTTACTATATTTCAACATCTTCTTCCTCCTACTTATATACGATCATCGTGTAAAAAGCTATGAAAATTATATATCCTTCTATAAACTCCATACTCGCACCTTTTCTACGAAAATCATTGATATTGTTTATAATGCTTATACAAATTGTATTACTTAAAATTACATTTTACTTTTTTGAACCAATTAGCAGTTTCATATCCATCTTTTACTTAGCACTTTTTAAAGCCTGTTCATACTATGTATTACATAAAAGTACAACGGAATTCATCACAGCCATAATAATTTGAAGAACAACAGTAATAATAATTCACCTGATAAAAGATGATCGTTGTTCTCTCACGTCTATCATTCTATCATTCCCTTTCCGGCTTTCTATCAAATAATCTATTTGTTCATTTTACACAGTATAAATGCTATCTTGCAACAACTTACAATTATTCTTGTCATTCCCTAAAAAGGAAAAGTGTAGAGCATGCTTTCCTCTACACTTTTAAAATGAAACACATTGTGCAAAATGCATTGACACATCCATCATAATTATATGCTTATTCCATATATTTTTAAAGACTTTTGTAACTACTCAGCTTCCTCACGGAGGCTTTTTTCATTTACTAGTCTGATATGTACTTTTTGTGTGAATACTAGATATATCATACAAGGAGGTGGTATTTATGTTGAAAAAACAAGAAATTCTAGCTGTCTATCAAAAGGGACCTCAAGCTATTTGCGATTTTGTTCATCAATTAGAAAGTCAAATACAGAATTTAAAAGAGCGTATAGAAGAATTAGAAAATCGTTCAAAAAAAAACTCTACAAATAGTCATAAACCACCCTCTACAGATGGTTTTCGTAAGCCTATTACAAAAAGTTTGCGAAAATCATCCCAGCGTCAAACCGGTGGCCAGTTGGGCCACAAAGGACATACTCTTGGTTTGACAGCGACTCCAGACCATACAATTACATATTCTCCTACCTATTGTACTTGTTGCTATACTTCTTTAGACCATGAGCCTGTAAAAGGATACCGCATTCGCCAAGTGTATGATTTACCACCTATCCAGATAGAAGTAACAGAACATAAAGTGGAACAAAAAGAGTGCCCACATTGCCATTCTATTCAAGAATCCCAGTTTCCTTCTACTGTCTCTCGTCCTGTTCAATATGGTCCAAATATAAAAAGACTAATCCCCTATTTAACGCATTATCAGTGTCTTTCTTTAAAAAGAACAAAAGAATTCTTTCAAGATTGTTTTGGACATTCTATCAGTGAAGGAACGTTAGTCAATCATACAAACAGTTTTTCGGCTCAATTGCAGCCTTTTCTCCAAGAAGTAAAAGACCAGATCCTTCAGTCTTCTGTTGTCCATTTTGATGAAACCGGTATGCGTGTAGAAAATAAAACACAATGGTTACATACTGCCAGTACACCGGAGGTGACATTGCAACATATTCATCAAAAACGCGGAAAAGAAGCAATGGATGCTGGAGAAATCTTGCCGTCTTTTTCTGGAATCGCGATGCATGATGGTTGGAAATCATATGATGCGTATACAGATTGTCGTCACGTATTATGTAATGCCCACCTCTTACGAGATTTACAAGGAATTATAGATAGTACCGGAGAAAAATGGGCACAACAGATGCAGGAGTTTTTAACGCAAGCCTTAACGCTAAAAAAACAATACAAAGGACTCCTGCCAAAAGCAGAGCAAGAGAATCTGTCGACTGCCTATCAAGCTATATTAAAAGAAAAACAAGTATTTTCTTCAGAACCAAAAAAGAAAGGAAAACAGACGCCTGCTCAAAATTTATGGAATCGCTTCGTCAAATATGCTGACAGAATTCTAGCATTTTTAGAACATCCAGACATTCCATTTGATAACAATCAAGCAGAACGGGATATTCGAATGACGAAAGTCAAACAGAAAGTGTCTGGAACGTTTCGAAGTAAGAAAGGCGCAGAATCTTTTTGTCAGATACGAAGCTTTATAAGCACCATGAAAAAACAAAAACAATCTGTCTTACAAGCGATAGGTCAGGTTATAGAAACCGGAACGGTTCCTTGGAATTGCACGATTTCATAAGAGAAATTCTCGATTCGATCTAGATTCTTTCTCTTATGGGCATATTTTTTTTCATGTTTTCGAATTGGAAACATGTATTTAGCATGCTTTTTTGTCTGAGGAAGCTGAGTAGTTACAAATGTTACATTCAAAACTTCTTCATATCATATTTCTTCAAATCAAGGTTTCACTCATTTTCTTACAAATCCCTATGCTGGTACAATTGATTTTGTGCCTTTCTTAACAATTCTTCAAAAGTTTTTCCTTCTATTGGATAACTAGCAGCTCCAAATAATAGCGTCATACTTAACAAACCATTTTCTATTTCACTTTCAATATTTTTCATTAATCGATTTGTTATTGTCGACTTTTCATGTCCGTTATCAATCGCCACAATAACATACTTATTTTCATCCCACCTTGTAATGACATCTCCTTTACGAATTGTCTTTACAATCGTACTCTCCAATTTTTGTACTAACACCTCCAATTTTTTTTCTTGCACTGTTTCTTTTAGTTCTTTCCATTCTTTCACAGAAAGAATGTACACTGTAATATTATGAGAATCCCGTTCTGATAAAGCAGCTACTTTCTCAAAGAAATCAACTACAAAATCATTACTTGCCATTCCCCCTACTTCCGTATCCATACGCCCACTCGCTCTTTTATCATACCAATGTCCAAAATAATAGCTGAGTATCATTTGCAATATATAAATAATAAAGACGGTATAAAATGATCGCGAATCCAGTTTTGTAATTACATCCTGAAGCGCAATCCATTCTGTAACTGCCACTGTATTCCCAAGTAATAACCCACTAATTTTCCCTTTATGTTTCATACTTCTCCTCCTTTCTATACCAATATATGTTTCTATAACAATTATGTTTTTCTACAAAATAAAAAATGTACATATTGAGTGTACATTTCCGCTTAAGCTTGTCTACCATTTCTATTCTATTTCATATATATACTATATATCGTTTTAGAAAGAGATGACTTATATGCTACAAAAAGAGAATCTATCAGATATTATACGTTTACTAGCAGGTTTTCTATTATCATTAAAATTACTGTTTAATTCTTTCGGAGTGAACTTTATTACAAACGATCAAATTGATGCTATTGTAAATGTTGCTTCCTTTCTTTTCATTTTATATTTTGGTTATAAAAATAATTATGTAGGAAAAAAAGGAATCGAGCAAAAAAAAGTACTCAAAAAACACAATCTTCATTAAAAAAGGAACCTTTCTTACAGGTTCCTTTTTATCATTGCCGCACAACAACTTCATTTGTTTGCAGCGGGCCATATGATACTCCTTTATATTGAAATGTATATGTAGCCTGAAATAATGCGTTTTTGATTGCTTTATCTTTATTTGCTTTTATTTTACAAATTAGTTCTACTTTCTCATTCGGTAATAAATTATCAATTCGCCACCTTACAAGCTGAAACAAAAACTCGCTCATCCCCTTATCAGCCTTTAATGAATTTGGGATATATGCAAAATAATCTCGAATCATATGACTTACTACAACTCGTGAAATCATTTCCATTCCTTTATTTTCTACTTCAATTCGAATAATAAGTATGTCATTTACATCATAGGTCAGTTCATATGAAAATTTTTCTTTATACATACTACGGATTTGCAATGTAACTGCTACATTAGGACATTCGTTTTCCTTTTTTGAGCCATCAATCCATAACACCGGTTGTAGCGGCATTGAACGCCTACCTTGATCTGAAATTCGTTTCCATATTTTCATAATAATATTCACCCCATTTCAGATGCATCATATCCATACGACCTTATTCTGCCTCTCCACACAATATTAATAAAGCTTGTTACAAACGATATATAGTTATTACTCTTCCTTTTATCCTATTCGACAATATAAAGAAAAAACCATTTTTCCTCTGTTAACAGAAGGTATTCTTACTGAAATATTTTTTTACAATTTCCTTCATTGACTTTACACCAATACTAAGTATTGCTCACTCTTTCTCTGTCCATACAACAGAATATTTTGGCGGAAGAAAAAGTTTGCCTTTTAGTCAAATTTGACTATAATATTCTTTATGGCTTTGTCAGTGCACTTATGTAAATTGATTTAAAAAACTATATTTCAAATTTTTATGCGCTGCACTCAAAACTTCATATATTTTACTTATTATTAAAGGAGGGTTATATTTGGAATCTCAATTATCAAAAAAAGACTCCAACAATACAAAATTTGTTGTTACAGGTTTATTACTTGGTATTTTAATGGCGGCAATGGATAATACAATCGTTGCAACAGCAATGGCAACGATTGTTGGAGACCTAGGAGGATTTGACAAGTTCGTTTGGGTCACGTCTGCATATATGGTAGCAACAATGGCAGGGATGCCTATCTTCGGAAAACTTTCTGATATGTACGGACGGAAACGCTTTTATATTGGTGGTCTCATTCTTTTCTTATTCGGTTCTGCACTTTGCGGGACAGCATCTAGTATTGAGCAACTAAGTATTTATAGAGCAATTCAAGGGATCGGTGGCGGTGCTCTTATGCCTATCGCCTTCACGATTATGTACGATATATTCCCACCAGAAAAGCGTGGAAAAATGACCGGGCTATTCGGTGCGGTTTTCGGGACATCTAGTGTATTCGGCCCTTTATTAGGTGCTTATATTACAGACTATATAAGTTGGCATTGGGTCTTCTATATTAATATTCCATTAGGACTTATCTCCTTCTTCTTCATTACTAAATACTACAGTGAATCTCTAGAATTTAGAAAACAAAAAATTGATTGGGCCGGCGCTATTACACTTGTCATTAGTATCGTTTGCTTAATGTTCGCCTTAGAACTTGGTGGTAAAGAATACGCATGGAATTCCACTGTAATTATCGGTTTATTTACAACAGTTGTTATTATGCTTATTATTTTCTTCTTCGTAGAACGAAAAGCAACTGAACCTATCATTTCTTTCCATCTATTTAAAAAACCTTTATTCGCAGCTAGCCAAGGAGTTGCCTTTTTCTATGGTGCCGCTTTTATTATCTGTACAGTTTATATCCCAATCTTTGTTCAAGGTGTTCTCGGTGGTTCAGCCTCCAATGCTGGATTAATTTTAACACCTATGATGGTTGGCTCTGTAATTGGAAGTCAAACAGGTGGACAGTTAGCTTCTCGAACAAGTTATCGTAACATCATGATGGTATCTGGTGTTTTCTTCGTAATTGGTATTTATTCACTAAGCACTTTAACAATGGATACACCTCGTCTACTTGTAACGCTATTTATGGTTCTCACTGGACTTGGAGTTGGTTTCTCATTCTCAGTTTTAAGTATGTCTTCTATCCACAAGTTAGAAATGCGAGACCGTGGTTCTGCTACATCAACAAACTCATTCTTCCGTTCACTCGGTATGACTCTTGGTGTAACGATTTTCGGTACAATTCAAAACCATATTTTTACTACTAAATTAAACACTGTGTTCCCTCCTGAACTAGCTAAATTAGCTCCAAAAGGCGGAGACACAAGTTTCTTATTATCACAAGGTGCTACCGAGAAGATTCCAGCTGAAATATTAACTGGTATTAAAGATGCTCTCGCTACCTCTATTGCTAGTACATTCTTCTGGGCACTTATCCCGGCTGTACTAAGTATTATTTGTATTTTACTTATGGGAAATGAACGCCTCTTTACAGGTCCAAAAACGAAACAAAAACAAAAGCAAGTAAGTTAATATAGAGAAAAGAAACGGCATATCCCTTTATGAAAACGGATATGCCGTTTATAATATGTATAAAGTTTTTATTTATAGGAGTTGAGACAGCATGAGCATGAAATTAGTCATTCTCGGCTTGCTACTCGAAGGAGATAAACATCCATATGAAGTGCAGCACATCATGAAAGAACGACAAATGGATTGTTATATTAAATATGCAAAAGGATCACTTTACTACGCCTTCGAGCAATTAGAAAAGCAGGGTGCAATTCGTATTACCACGATTGTTCGAGATACGAATAGACCCGATAAAACAATCTTTCATATAACAGAAGAAGGTAAACGGTTATTTCACACGTTACTATTAAAACAATTCGAGGCAAAAAATCAAATATATAAACCAATTTATTCAGCACTCTCTTTCGCTCATTTTGGTGATGATCAAGAGTTAATTCCTATTTTAGAAAAAAAGAAAAATGATACCGTTCAATATTTACATAAAATGCAAACTATTTATGATTGTAGCAAAGGACACATTCCACGTGCACAACTATATATTTTACAAAGCGTTATTGAACATATTACAGTTGAATTGCAATGGTTAAACACCCTCCTTACAGATGCAGTTGCAGGAAGGCTTTCAGAAATTGATATAGATACAAATTAAACTTATAAAGAAGAAACTGTAAAAAGACAATAAAGTTATTTCTTTTTAAACCCTAAAACAAGCATAGCCCCGTTCTAATTTAGGACGGGGTTATGCTTGTTTTAGGGTTTAATTTTCGATATAAGATACTTCACTGTGCTCAAAAAACAATACAGTCGTTTAAAAATCTAAGATTTATTCATCACTAACGTCCCATAATGGAAGGTTGTTTCTTAAAATTCTATATAAAAAGGATGTTGGTTTTCATCCAAACTGTATTCAATTCTTTGTCTGAAATTCATAAAATTCACCATTTCTAACGCCTGCTCAATAGGATAGAATCCTACTTCCAAACTTTCTGGTGTAGTCGTTAATTTACCGCCAACTGGCCTAGCTAAAAACAACGTATTACATATTGAATGATTCACATTTTGGAATACTCCACAAAACTTTAAAACCTCAATATCAATACCTGTTTCCTCTTTAGTTTCCCTTATTGCAGCATCTTTCAAAGACTCTCTTTCTTCAACTTGTCCACCTGGCATTTCCCATCCTCTTCTAGGTCCCTTAATTAATAAGATTTCTTTTTGTTCATTCATTACAATTGTCGCTGCTGAAACTATATGTTTTGGTGGTGAATAAATATTTTGTGTACTTTTTTCCAATTGAAATTCCCCATTTCTATAAACATAGTATATGTATCTTTATACAGGAGCCTTATTCTTTCTTGTGATAAGTTAATATTTCAAAATAAACCATTCAATCCCCTTCCTCACTCCAGAATATGGATGGATTTTTAAATAACATAACTAGTATCTTATCTCTGTACAAGTACATACTTCTTTGTATGTTTAATCGTACTTACTTTCAATTCCCCTTACTTTTCTTCGTCTTACAAAAACCAGAATAATTCGAATAATAAAAAATAAAAAACTTTAGAATTTTCTTATTTTAAAACAGTAGACAAAATTCCAAAAATTGTGTTAGAATTTGTTTCAATATCATATCGCTTGTTAACTTCCTTTCAAAAGGAAAATAGGTACACGAAAATTTCGTTTCGTGTTTAAAAGGGAAGCTTGGTGAAACTCCAACACGGTCCCGCCACTGTAAATGCTGAGATTTCTTTTCTATGCCACTGTGAAAACGGGAAGGTAAAAGAGATTATATGAAGCATAAGTCAGGAGACCTGCCTGTTTTAACAACACTGATAGATTCACGGATGATGATGAGGTGTTAAAACAAAAAGGAAGGCTTATTTTCTATGCCTTTATGCTTTTTGTTATAGGTATTTCCTAGTAAACGGAAATGCTTACTTTCAATTAGGGAGGAATTTAAAATGACAATTCAAACAAGTAACTTAGGTTATCCACGTATCGGACTACAACGAGAGTGGAAAAAGACATTAGAATCTTTTTGGTCCAATAAAATCGATGAAGAACAATTTTTAACAAAGATGAAAGCAATTCGCCTTCAACACGTAAAAGTACAGCAAGAAAAAGGGATTGAACTCATTCCAATTGGCGACTTTACATATTATGATCACGTTTTGGATACTGCTTATATGCTAGGATTTATCCCATCACGTTTTTCTGAGTTTACATCTTACCTTGATGTATATTTCGCAATGGCGCGTGGCTCTAAAGATCACGTAGCTTCTGAAATGACAAAATGGTTTAACACAAACTATCATTATATCGTTCCTGAATATGAAGAGGGATTACAAATCTCTTTAAAAGATAATCGTCCACTTCACTTATACGAAGAGGCAAAACAAGAATTAGGAGTAGATGGAAAACCTGTTATTTTAGGACCATATACTTTCTTGAAATTAGCTAAAGGTTATACACAAGAACAATTTACTACGATTTTAAAACAATTAGTTGCACCATACGTACAACTGCTTTCAGAACTACATGCAGCTGGTGCACAAGTCATTCAAGTTGATGAACCGATTTTCGCTTCTTTAACGAAAGAAGAAGTTCAACAAGCAAAAGAAATTTATGAAGCTATTCGTAAAGAAGTTCCAAATGCGAATCTTCTTTTACAAACATATTTTGATAGTATAGAAGAAAACTATGAAGATATTATTACATTCCCTGTATCCGGTATTGGATTAGATTTCGTTCATGGTAAAGAAGGTAATCTACATGCTATTTCAAAATATGGATTCCCAGCTGATAAAACTTTAGCTGTCGGTTGTATAGATGGCCGTAACATTTGGAGAGCGGACCTTGATGAAGTTATTACGTTATTTACAACGTTGCAAAAACAAGTCCAAACGAAAGACTTCATCGTTCAGCCTTCTTGTAGCTTATTGCATACACCAATCGATAAAACAGAAGAAACTCACTTATCGACTGAACTATTCGATGCGTTAGCATTTGCAAATCAAAAATTAGAAGAGTTAGTTCTTATTCATTCCGCTCTTACTCAAGGTACAGAAAGCATTAGTAATGAGCTGGAAACATACCGAAATGTACATCATACAATTCGTTCATCTGCTGTACGTAACCGTGAAGATGTTAAAGCAGCACGAACAGCACTAAAAGAAGAAGATTTTTCACGTCCTCTTCCATTTGAAAAACGATACGAATTACAACAAGTTGCCCTAGAGTTACCGTTATTACCAACAACTACTATTGGTAGCTTCCCGCAAACAACTGAAGTTCGTCAAACGCGAAAAGAATGGCGTAACGGTGTTATTTCAAATGAACAATATGAACAATTTATTGAAAAAGAGACAGAAAAATGGATTCGTTACCAAGAAGAAATTGGTCTTGATGTCCTTGTACATGGTGAATTCGAAAGAACTGACATGGTCGAATATTTTGGTGAGCGCCTTGCTGGTTTCTCATTCACTAAAAACGGCTGGGTACAATCATACGGTTCTCGCTGCGTAAAACCACCTGTTATTTATGGTGATGTTGCCTTTATTAACGGAATGACTATTAAGGAAACAGTTTATGCACAAAGCTTAACAGAGAAAGTTGTAAAAGGAATGTTAACTGGACCTGTTACGATTTTAAATTGGTCTTTCGTTCGAAATGACATTCCAAGAAAAGAAGTTTCGTATCAAATTGCATTAGCTCTTCGTCACGAAATTGAACTACTTGAATCTTCCGGAATTCGAGTAATCCAAGTCGATGAGCCAGCACTTCGTGAAGGAATGCCACTAAAAGAAAGAGATTGGGACGCTTATATTACATGGGCAGTACAATCCTTCCTTTTAGCAACTTCTTCTGTAGCAAATGAAACACAAATTCATACGCATATGTGTTACAGTAACTTCGAAGATATTGTTGATGCGATTCGCGCATTAGATGCAGATGTGATTTCTATCGAAACATCAAGAAGTCACGGTGAATTTATTGACACATTAAAACATACAACATATGAAAAAGGCATCGGTCTAGGTGTATATGATATTCATAGCCCACGTGTACCGAGTAAAGATGAAATGTATAAAATCGTAGAACAATCTTTAGAAGTATGTGATCCTAAATATTTCTGGATTAATCCTGATTGTGGTTTAAAAACGAGGAGAACGGAAGAAGTTATCCCGGCTCTAGAACACATGGTGCAAGCAGCAAAAGATGCTCGTTCCCTGCTAAAAACAAACGCATAACAAAAATGGGTTATCCTCAAAAAGGATAACCCATTTTTTATTCTTTACTTTCAAAAAAGAATTCGTATTGTATTTTATATAATTCATCATTCGTTGGTTCTTCAAGAGGAGTTGCCTGTAATACAACTGTATACTCACCATTCGGTATAGGGATTTGGAATTTATTCGAAAGAATACTTGTTACAACGATACATTCATTTTTAACTGTAAAAGGTACTGTAACCGTTCTAATCACCTCTTCTTTCTCAATATGTTTCCCAGGGGTCACTTTTACTTCACAAGTATAATCAGAGAGTGCTTCAAAAATAACAGTTCCATCCGCCTTCGCATAACCTCTTTCAAAATCTTCATCCGTCCAGTCTACGTAAGGCTGATCACCGTCATAGTTCATCAACATTAATTGCGAATAAGAAATTGTTAACTCCATCGTTCCCCTTCTCCTTCATTATGAAATATGCAACTACTACTTTACGTCAAATTTCACACGCGTACCATCTGGGTATTTATCTAACTTATTTCCTACCCAAGACCCTGCTCCGCGGTTATCTGCTGGACTTATATATTCAATATGTGCTCCTTTTCCGCCTTCTTTACACATCGCCATTGGCCATTCATCACGATCATACCCTTTTTTTGATGGGTATGGAGCTAACGATAATTTTCTTCTATCCGCAGCACCACCACGGTCGATTGTACAAACTTCTGAATGTCCTTCTTTTATAGCATCCGTAATATGTTTCCCTGTTTCTGGATATCGCTCTTTCGGAAATTCTAGAACTTGATCATATGCATTCGTTTTTTTGATACTTGTTTCCTCTGGGACAAGTACTTCATAAACCGCTACTACAATAGAAAGAATTGCAATAATTGAAATGATAATACCTTTTAATTGCTTCATGTATACCTCCATGCTTCTACCAGTTTCTTTTCCTCAGTTATTATAACAAACTTCTCCTGTATATGTTTTCAGACATTATTTTAGCTCTTCTTCGCCATTCCGCCAAAAACTCTCATTTTTCTTCATCTTTTCACTAATGCTGTAGAAAACTAATAACCTTCCGACATTCTTTTTTAAAGGAAGTCCTCATAAAAGATTGAAATGATATATACGATACTTTTTGGGGAGGAAATAACATGGAAGCTATCTATAAAACGAAAGATGTCACGAATAAAACAGGCATCCCAAAACATATAGTCCGTAAATATAGCCAACTGTTAGAGGAACATGGTTATATCATTTCAAAAACAGCTGATGCTCGTATTTATAAACTGGATGATTTAAAACTATTGAAATCTATACATGAAAGAGCTGCTAAACTGCAAGAAGATATTTCAGAAACGATACCTATTATTTTAAAAGAAAAAGAGGCCCCGCCTGTACCCGCTATACAAGATAAGCAAGAAATACAAACGAAAGAAAAAGAAGATGGGCGTAACTTTGAGGAGTTCATGTTAAAACTTGAAATGCTCGCTCAATTAAATGAAGCAATTATTCATCAAAATTCTACCCTTATTACCCAAAATCGTTTAAAAGATGAAAAGCTAGATGAATTGATGCAACAAGTTTATGTAAAAGAAGGCTCTCAAGAAAAAATGCTACAAGAGTTAGTAGATCATGCCGCTCAAACAGATGCCCTGCAAAAAGAAAAGATGGACTTATTAATGAATCATATGTATAAACGAGAATCCAAGCAAGAGGAAAAAATGAATAAACTCGTAAATCAAATTTATAATAAAGACAGCAACCGGGATGCACAACTTATGCAAGTGATTCGCGAAATTCAAGAAACAAAAAGATTAGTCGCGGCTTCGAAAGAACAAAGTTTTTTTCAATCATTTAGAAGTTTATTTAGCCGATCAAAACAAGAAAAAACATCTGAATAAAATAATATTTTTTTCCTATATAAAATAAAAAGTTACCTTCCATCGGTAACTTTTATTCCTTATTTCTTACAGCTGGCAATATAATAATCGCTTCAGTTCCTTTCCCACTTTCGCTTTTATATTCCAGCGTACCATTATGCGCTTGTAAAATACTAAATGTTACCATAAGTCCTAATCCTGTCCCTTCTTCTTTTAGAGAATAATACGGTTGTCCCAGTCTTACTAACTGTTCTTTCGTCATTCCAACACCACTATCTTTAACTCTTATTACTATCGTTTCATCTTTTTGCATAGCTGTTACTTTTAAATATCCTTTATTTCCTTGGATTGCTTCAATACCATTTTTAACAACATTCATAATAGCTTGCTTCAATTTCGTCTTATCACCGATCGTATAAAGACTTTCAGAAATCTCAACTTGCAAATATACACCTTGCATCGCTGCAAATGATGACATAAGAGTTGTCATTTCAATTAATTGAGCGGATAAGCAAATATGCTCTTTTTTCTCAATTTGTGGCCTTGCTAAATTCAAATAATCTGAAATAATTTGTTCTGCCCGATCCAATTCGGCTAATACGAGACGCATATAATCCTTATTCTTCACATCTTCCGTACTTTCTAACAATTGAATAAAACCACGAACAACAGTGAGCGGATTTCGAACCTCATGTGCAACACTTGCTGCCAACTCACTCACAATATTAAGCTTTTCTGACTTTTGCATCTCTGTACGTAATATTGCATTTTCGTTTAAATATTCTGTTAAGTACACTTGAAATACCATAGTCATAACCATAATAAGCGAAGCAAATATATATCCGCTATATAAGTGTGAAATGTGTGGTGTAAACCCCGTTTCTAACAGAACGTTAATCATACCAATTACTAAAGAAACAAGTACGTACAATGATGAAATCATAAATGCTAAAATTAGCTTCTTATCCCTTGAAAATAGAGACCATTTCTTTGATAAAAATAATGGAACTATCAATAGAAATATTACTTCTATTACCGGAAGAAGGCTCATTCCCTTTAGCGCCCATTCATATGCAACAAAAATAACGCCCGGGATCAAACCAACAATCCCACCATATAAAAAACCACTAACAATCGGGATTGGGTGAAAATTATACCCACAAATGTCACCAAAACAAATAGAGTATGTCATGGAGAGAATGAGTGTAATGCTGGATAAAAACATAATAAAGTAGCGGTTCGGCTTCGGAGGCATTTCTTGATAACGATTTAAACGAATCGCTTCATATAAAAATAGTGGCAAAATAATGATGGCAATTTGGATCATTAAATCACGGATCAGCTCCATAGCCTCTCATCCCCTATATGTATTTTGATATGATTATATCATTTTACGGGTTTATTTGTTTTAAAATTTTGATTTTTCTTAACATATTTGTTAATTCTTTGTTAACAGCACATAATAATTGTTACAGATTTTCGAAATGAATGTAAACCCTGTACCAAATTTCTGCCCGGCAGTATACAATGAATACGGATTACAAAGAAAATAAAAAATACTTCATGAGACGGACAACTATAGCAAAATACAGCATATAATCCATACTATCTATGTTTACAAATAAGTGATCATTATTTTAGTAGGAGGAAGATAAATATGGCGGGTACTACGCTTGTTTTAAAAGAAGAAAATTTGGTCGTTCTAGAAAATGTTGAAAAATCAGTATATGAAGAGTTACAGCATAAAACCGGAGAAGAAAATTGCACATGTGCTGTGAATGAATCAGTTGTTCACCTTGGCAAAGTATCCTCTGTACTTTGGAATGAAGATGAAATAGATTGGGAGTACGGATATTAAAAAGTCGCTTACAGCGGCTTTTTTTCTATTATCCCTCTCTTTCTACATAACATATACGCAAGCGAAATCATAGAAAATATGTTAAAATGAACTTAATTTTCAAACGGAAGAAAGGGAGATACAATGGAACAATTCATTAACCCTAGAGTGAAGGACATCCAAATTTCTGGAATCCGTCAATTCTCTAACATGATTCAAAACTATGATAATCTTATCTCTTTAACAATTGGACAACCCGATTTCCCTACGCCTTCTCTCGTAAAAGAAGCGGCAAAACGGGCTATTACAGAAAATTATACAAGCTATACACATAACGCCGGTTTACTAGAATTACGCAAGGCAGCTTGTAATTTTGTAAAAGATAACTACGATTTACAGTATTCACCTGAAAACGAAACCATCGTTACAATCGGTGCTAGTGAAGCAATTGATATTACATTCCGAACGATTTTAGAGCCAGGAACAGAAGTTATTTTACCTGCCCCTATTTATCCAGGATACGAACCAATTATTCGATTATGCGGTGCTACACCTATTTTTATCGATGTTCGTGAAACTGGCTTCCGTTTAACAGCCGAAGCGCTAGAAAATGCTATTACAGAAAAAACAAGATGCGTCGTACTGCCGTATCCTTCTAATCCAACTGGTGTAACTTTATCAAAAGAAGAATTACAGGATATTGTAACTGTTTTAAAAGATAAAAATATTTTCGTCCTTTCTGATGAAATTTATAGCGAACTTGTATATGAACAAAAGCATACATCTATCGCTCATTTCCCAGAAATGCGTGAAAAGACTATCGTCATTAACGGTTTATCAAAATCTCATTCTATGACTGGCTGGCGTATCGGTCTATTATTTGCACCAAGCTATTTAGCAGGACATATACTAAAAGTTCATCAATACAACGTAACGTGTGCTACTTCAATCGCTCAATATGCTGCAATTGAAGCATTAACAGCTGCTAAAGATGCCCCAAAAATGATGCGTCATCAATACAAGAAACGCCGCGATTATGTATATAATCGACTCATTCAAATGGGCTTAACAGTTGAAAAGCCCACAGGTGCATTTTACTTATTCCCATATGTTGGTCATTTAACATCTTCATCATTTGATTTTGCACTTGACCTTGTCAAAGAAGCTGGACTAGCTGTTGTTCCTGGAACTGCATTTTCTGAATATGGTGAAGGCTATCTTCGCTTGTCCTATGCGTATAGTATTGAAACTTTAAAAGAAGGCTGTGATCGATTAGAGGCCTTTCTACAACAAAAAGCTAAGAGTTAAACTCTTAGCTTTTTTATGCATAATGATCGCAAGTTTGGCGCTTTAGTAATTTATGAGGAATAATAATACACTTTGCAGTAGACTCCGCATTCTCTACTTTATCCACTAAAGCTTTTGCTGCCTCATATCCTAGTTGATAAATATTCACATCAACTGTCGAAAGTGGCGGACTCGCAATTTCTGATAATAAAGCATTGTTAAAGCTTATAATGGAAACATCCTTTGGTACGACGAATCCTTTTTTAGAAAGAGCACTTAACACACCAAGTCCAATTAAATCATCCGTTGCCACAATTGCTGTCGGTGGTTGCTGTAGTCCCATTAACTCCTCAACGGCTTGTTGACCACTTTCCCTCGAAAAATCAAAATGTAAAATATACTCTTTTGGTAATACAATGTCCGCTAATTTTAAAGCATCACTCATACCAGCCAAACGATCTCTCGTTACAAGTAAATCTGATCCACCGCCGATGAACGCGATTTGTTTATGACCTAATGAAATCAAATATTCTGCTACTTCTCTTGCAGCTGTATAATTGTCATTATCTACATATGTAATTTCATCTTTTCGATCATACGGTTTCCCAATTAAAACAAACGGGAAATTTTGTTTATGCAAATATTGAATAATCCGATCATTCTCTCTTGAATATAAAAGAATAATGCCACCAATTTGGCGCCCCTGTACCATCTTTACAACACCATTAAAAATTTCATCTTCCGTTTCACCTGTCGACATATAAAGCGCATACCCTTCTACATGTGCAAATGAACTAATCCCTCTTATAACTTCTGGGAAAAACGGATTTTGAAAAGCTTTACTTGCAGAACTTGGCATAACAAGACCAAGTGTTTTTGTTGTTTGGTTAGCTAAATTTCTTGCGTTTAAATTGGGATGATACCCTAGTTCACTCATTACTTTCCGAACACGACGCTTTGTTTTTTCACTTATACTTGGATTATCAGCAATTACACGAGAAACGGTAGATGGTGCTACATTTGCCTTCTTCGCCACATCTTTAATTGTAACTGTCATAAAAATCCCCCTCCTTTCACTTCTCTGCCATTTTGTTATATATTTTAATCTTGCACCCGTTGCAAGTAATAGGAGAAGTCATAAACTTTCATTGATTCTATCTTGTAATACCTATCATATTCTCCCTCTCCATGTATTGTAAGGGATATAGCTCTTTTTTCCTATACTATAATATACTATTTATTTCACTTCTTTTCATATGTGATGTCAAATCTCTTTTCATCTCCCTATAAAATTTTTTATAGGGAGATGAAAAGAAAAATGGGACGTAACGTCCCATTTTTCATCCTTTCGTACCTCCAGCAGTTAAACCAGAGATAAAGTATTTTTGTAGTGATAGGAATAAAATTGAAATTGGAATTGCAATCAATACTGAACCCGCTGCAAACGTTGTAAATTCATTACCAAATTTCTTCGCTACCATTTCATATAACCCAACTGCTAACGTATAATTTTCTGGTGTGCGCAAAATAACACTCGCTAAAATGAAATCTGTAAATGGACCGATGAAAGTGAATAACGCCACAACCGCTACGATTGGCTTTGCAAGTGGCATAATGATTTGCCAAAAAATACGGAAATGTCCTGCCCCATCCATACGAGCTGACTCATCCAATTCTTTCGGAATCGTATCAAAATATCCTTTCATAAGCCATGTATTCATTGGAATTGCCCCGCCTACATAAATTAAAATTAATGCAAGGTGCGTATCGATTAACCCCGTTAACTGTGCTAATACGTATAGAGCGATTAGCGCCGCAAAGTTCGGAATCATTTGCAGAATTAAAAATGTTAATAAACCATTTTTTCTTCCAACAAAACGGTATCTTGAAAATGCATAAGCAGTAAAACTAATTGCTAACACTGAGAAAATCATCGTTATAACACTTACTTTTAATGTGTTTTTATACCATAGTAAATAATTACTATTCTCTAAATCTAATAACTTACGATAATGATCTAACGTTGCATTTTGCGGAATAATACTTGATCCAGATAAACTATCACCCGGATTAAACGATGAGCCAATAATCCATAATAATGGATAGAAAATGATGGCACACATTACGAAAATAACGAGATAACTTAATGAGAGACGTAACATCTTTTGTCTTTTAATATTCATTTACATCATATCCTCTTCTTGGAATGATTTTGTTCTCTTAAATTGCCATAACGCAACTGTAATAACGATTAACGATAAGATCATTGTAAGAGCTGCCGCTTTCCCGTACTGCGCCGAAGTCATCGTTAACTTATAAATCCATGAAATTAAAATATCTGTTCCACCTGCGTCTTGTCCAGCTACAGCAGGACCTCCGCCGTTAAATAGATAGATGATACTAAAGTTATTAAAGTTAAACGTATATTGCGTAATTAATATTGGTGCTGTTGCATATAGAACAAGTGGCAATGTAATTTTACGAAACTGTTGCCAAGCTGTAGCTCCATCTACTGTAGCAGCTTCATATAACTCCCCTGGAATCGATTGCAGTATACCTGTTGTCATTGCAAAGACGAACGGGAATCCAAGCCACGTTTGAATTATAATTAAAGCGATTTTTGCCCAAAATGGATCTGTCATCCAAGCAATCTTTTCGATTCCAAATAAAGCTAATACTTGATTGTTAATTGCTCCAAATGTCTCATTAAACATACCAGAGAAAACAAGAATAGATACGAATGCTGGAACCGCCCACGGTAAAATGAAGATTGTTCGAATAATTGCCTTCCCTTTAATACCAGGCTGATTTACGATAATCGCTAAGAAAATACCAAGCGCAACTTGTAATGTCGTTGCAACGAATGTCCAAATGACAGTCCAAGAAAATACGCTTAAAAATGTCTCTCTCCACATCGGTAATGTAAAGATATCAATAAAGTTTTTGAAGCCCACCCAATCTACTAATTTAGCTGGAGGAGAGTGGTATAAATCATAATTCGTAAATCCAATTAAAATTACGAAGATGATTGGAAATACAACTACAAAGATAAGTAATAGAAAACCTGGTGAAACCATTAAATATGGAAAACCTTGATCTAGTAAATTACGGTATTGCTCTTTTACAGAGTTTAAAGGTGTTCCTATATCACGTTTCTTCCCGTTTTGGTATGCATCATATAAATTAAATGCATATATTCCGAGTCCAAAAACGATGACGATGAGTGCCAAGATTCCTTCTACTAATAGAAAGACAGAATGATCACGTGGAACTTCTGTACCTAGCGTTACAATTCCCCATAATCCCATATTTAATAAATCAGCAAAGGCTACAATAAATGAACCTGTTAGTACTAGAAAAATAAGACCTTTTACAAATTGCTTATTATACATTTGGCCCACGCCTGGAATGATAGATAACATGGTTGCCATTTTCCTATGCTTTGAACCGTTTAAACCATTTGCTGGTTCCATAGATGTTTGCATGTTCCTTCCCCCTTTTTTCTGGGAGAGAATTCATGCCCCTCATATGAGAGGCACGAATTTCACCTTATTTTTTCTTACTATGATTTGCCTCAATATTACCTTTAATTTGCTTCACTGCATTGTCAAGTGCTGCTTTTGGTGCCTCTTTTTCCGTAACAACTAATTGAAGCGCATCTCCAGCTGGTTTCCATACTTCTTGCATTTCTGGAATGTTCGGCATTGGAATTCCATTTTCAGATTGTGTTGCAACTGCTTTTGCAGCTTCATTATCTTTAATGATTGGATCTTCCATTACTGCTTTTACTGGAGGAATTTCTTTTGTTTTCTCAAATCGAATTTTTGCGTTCTCTTCATTTGTTACCCATTCAGTGAACTTTGTAGCTAAATCATTTTGTTTAGAGAAACTTGTTACATGCCACCCTTTAACCCCAACAAATGTTTTCATTGGTTGACCGTTTGGTAATTTCGGCATTGGAGCAACGCCATAATCAATTCCGTTCTTTTCCATTGCTTGGAACGCCCATGGACCATTCATGATAGATGCTACTTTTCCTTCGTTAAATAGTCCATCAGCAGCAGGTCCACCAGATTCACCGATAATACCTTTCGGGAATAACTTTTCTTTGTACCATTTTTGAAGATATTCAGCACCTTGTACTGCCCCAATATTATTTAATCCAACATCACTTGCATTTGGCTTTCCATCTTTTTCACCAAACACATAACCACCCATACCTGCCATGAATGCATTAGCAAAGTAGAAGTTATCTCCTAGTGTTAAAAATCCATACTTGCCATCCTTCGTAAATTCTTTTGAGAAGTTAAACAGCTCATCCATCGTTTCTGGTGCTTTTGGCATTAATTTTTTATTGTAAATAAAGACTGGTGTCTCAATTGCTTTTGGTAAACCATATAATTTTCCGTTATATGTCTGTGCTTCTATTGATGATTCAGTAAATCTACTCTTCACAGCATCATCAGCTTTCACTTCAGAAAGTAAACCTTCTGTTACTGCGTTTCCAATTTGATCATGTGGCAATGTTACAACATCTGGTCCCGTCCCCGCTGGTCCATCAAGGCGTAACTTCTTCACTTGATCTGTCATTTGCATTTCAACGACTTTTACTTTTACTTTATATTTTTCCTCAAAACTTTTCACTGCTGGTTCTAAACCAACACCTTTTTTATCATCTTCCCAAACGAGAAGATCGTAATCTTTCTTCGCTTTACTTTCTTCTTTCTTCCCTGAATCTTTCGGTCCACATGCAGATAACATACCAATTGATAATGCTGAAACCGTTAATAATGATAATGCTTTCTTCATCCCAAAAACCTCCCTAAATTGTATATGTACCTTACTGATTGAAAACGTTTGCATTAAATGGTTTAATAGAAGCACAAACAATATCTCAATCTACGAAAACGTTTGCGCTATTTGTCTATCATTATACAGTCTTTTATTTATTTTGCAAATATTAATTTTAAAATATTATTACTACACTCTTTATACATTGACTTTATATGAAATGAATACTACTCTTATAAGCAATATTAAAGCTATGCAAAAAGCAATCGTTTGCAACATATACTTTATTATTATACGTAAGGGAACAATATGCATGGAGATATTAAAGGGGGATTTTCTATATGCTTAAAGAAGCTATTTATCATAGGCCAAAAGATAATTACGCATACGCTTACGATGAAAAAACGATTCACATCCGAATACGTACGAAAAGAGAAGATGTTCAAAGCGCCACTCTTATTTACGGTGATCCTTATGAATGGAAAGAAGGGAAATGGATTACATCAAGTACACCGATGAAAAAAACTGGTTCTACTGCATTGTTTGATTATTGGTCCATTTCCATCGAGCCAAAATTTAAACGCTTACGTTATGGATTCGAATTAAAAAATGATACAGAAACGCTTATTTATGCAGAGCGAGGATTTTTTTCCAGTATTCCAAATGATGACGTTGGTAACTTTTTCTGTTTGCCATTTATTCATGCAAATGATGTGGTTCAAGCACCTTCTTGGATTAAAGACACTGTTTGGTATCAAATTTTCCCAGAACGGTTCGCTAACGGAGATCGTGCACTAAATCCAGAAAACACTCTTCCTTGGGGCAGCGCTGAGCCAACTCCAACTAATTTTTTCGGCGGAGATTTTGCTGGTATTATTCAAAACCTCGATTACCTTGTTAAGCTTGGAATTTCGGGAATATACTTCACACCTATTTTCAAAGCACATTCAAACCATAAATATGACACAATTGACTACATGGAAATCGATCCGCAATTCGGGACGAAAGAAACGTTCAAAGAACTCGTTCAAGCATGTCATACACACGGTATAAAAGTAATGCTCGATGCCGTGTTTAATCATAGTGGATACTTTTTCGATAAATTCCAAGACGTACTAGAAAACGGTGAGAAGTCTGCTTATAAAGAGTGGTTCCATATTCATGAATTTCCAATTGTAACGGATCCACTCCCGAATTATGATACTTTCGCGTTTACACCGTATATGCCTAAATTAAATACAGCACACCCAGATGTAAAAGAATACTTACTTGAAGTAGGGCGTTATTGGGTAAGAGAATTCAATATAGACGGTTGGCGCCTTGATGTAGCAAATGAAGTAGACCACAGCTTTTGGAGAGAATTCCGAAGCGAGATAAAGGCATTAAATCCTGAAGTATATATTTTAGGAGAAATTTGGCACGATGCACTTCCATGGCTACAAGGAGATCAATTTGATGCTGTAATGAGCTATCCTGTTACAAACGCTCTACTGTCTTACTTTGCTAATGATTCCATTAAAGCAAATGAATTTATGAAACAAATTACAGAGTCTCTCCATTCCTACTCTATGAATGTAAATGAAGCAGCGTTTCATTTATTAGACAGTCATGATACACCAAGAATATTGACAACATGTAACGGAGATAAAAATAAGTTACAGTTACTTTATGTATTCCATCTTTCCTTCATCGGCTCTCCTTGTATTTATTATGGAGACGAAATTGGTATGGACGGCGGTATGGACCCAGATTGTCGCAAATGTATGGTTTGGGATACGAAAGAACAAGATCATCTATTATTTACACATATACAAACATTAATTTCATTACGAAAGCAATATAAAGCATTTGGAGGACATGGTACTTTCCAATTCATCGAAGCAAATGATGAACATAATTATATTTCTTATACAAAAACATATGAAGATGAAACGATCTTTTTCGTTTTAAATCCGACTAATAGTGATGTTACAGCTTCCCTCCCTCTCCATATTACTGGAAAGAAAATCATTAACATTTATACAAACGAAGAATTTTCAGCGGAAGCAAGTGTATTACAAGTTACACTTCCTCCATATGGATTCTCGATCTTAAAATGGTAATAAAAAATCCTTATGCCAAGGTGTGGCATAAGGATTTTTCTTATTTTAATTTAAATACCATCGCTTCATATGGACGTAATACAATGTTATCTATCGATCCACGCTCTACGTCGTAATTGTGTATTAATAACTCTGATTCACTATAACTAATGTCCTTAGGCAATTCAAATACACATTCTTCCACCGTAAAGTTTGCAATAACAAGAAGTTTTTCTTCTTCATATGTTCTTACGTATGCAAAAATAGAAGGATTATTATCTAATATTAAATCATATGATCCGTACACAACTATTTCATTATTTTTGCGTAGGTCAATTAATTTTTTATAGTAATAAAAAATTGAATCTTTATTTTGGATCGCTTGTTTCACATTGATTTCTTTGTAATTAGGGTTTACCGTAATCCAAGGCTCACCTGTTGTGAATCCAGCATGATCTTTATCATCCCACTGCATCGGTGTTCTAGCATTATCTCGGCCTTTTATATAAATGGACTGCATTACTTTATCTATATCTTCACCGTGCTCTATCACTTTTTCCTTATACATATTTAATGTTTCAATATCTCGATATTCATCAATCGATTCAAATCGAACGTTCGTCATTCCGATTTCTTCTCCTTGATAAATATATGGTGTTCCTTTCATCATATGAAGCACCGTCGCTAACATTTTCGCAGATTCAATGCGATACATTCCATCATTACCAAAACGAGATACAACGCGTGGCTGATCATGGTTATTCCAATACAGGCTATTCCACCCTGTATGCTCTAATGCTTTTTGCCACTTCGTTAAATTCTCTTTTAAAGTAAGGAGTGAGCATGGTTTTACATCCCATTTTCCGCCTTCTCCCGAATCTAAATCCATATGTTCAAATTGGAATACCATCTGCAGTTCTTTTCGTTCTTCCCCAGTATACATTTTCGCTTCTTCTGTCGTTACACCAGGCATTTCACCAACCGTCATAATATCATAATGAGATAATACTTCTTCATTCATTTCATGTAAATATTTATGAATGTTTGGACCATTCATAAAATGCTTATGACCTGAAACATACCCCTCTTCTTCGGTTTCAACAGCTGGTAATCCCTCTTCTTTAGAAATAAAATTAATAACATCCATACGGAAGCCATCAATTCCTTTTTCTAACCAAAACTTCATCATTTCATAAACATCTTGTCTTACCTTTTCATTATCCCAATTTAAATCTGGCTGTTTTTTAGAAAACAGATGTAAATAATATTCATCTGTCATTTCATCATATTTCCATGCAGATCCACTAAAAGCTGCTCCCCAGTTGTTCGGCTCTTTTCCTTCTTTTCCAGGACGCCATATATAGTAATCTCTATATTTATTATCTTTTGATTTACGTGATTCAATAAACCAATTATGTTCATCAGAAGTATGGTTAACAACTAAGTCCATCATAAGTTTCATATTACGTTCATGCATTTCATGTAGTAGCTCATCCCAATCTTCCATTGTTCCGAACTCATTCATAATTTTACAATAATCACTTATATCATAACCATTATCATCATTTGGAGATTCATAGACCGGTGATAACCAAATGACATCAATCCCTAATTCTTTTAAGTAATCTAGCTTTGAAATAATCCCACGAAGATCCCCAATACCATCACCGTTACTATCCATAAAGCTACGAGGATAAATTTGATATACTACACTTTCTTTCCACCACTGTTTTTCCATTATGCTACCCCATTTCATTAATAATTCGATTTTCTCTTTTTTAAGGCGCAAACGTTTTCATTAATGAATGATAACAGATTCTATCTTAATTTAAAATAGCGCTTACAACTTTTATTCTTATTTTTCTAAGAAAACATACGCAAATTACTAATATCCCTCTAATAAATGAAAACGTTTTATTTTTTTGTTTATTTTTTGAATCTATTAGTTTATAATGAACTCAAAGAAAACGTTTGCATAATTTTTTCTAGGGGGCAATACCATGGCAGAATTGAAATTAGAAAACATTTATAAAATATATGATAATAATGTAACAGCTGTAACAGATTTTAATTTACACATTCAAGATAAAGAGTTTATCGTATTTGTCGGTCCTTCTGGATGTGGAAAATCTACAACATTACGAATGGTGGCTGGACTTGAAGATATTTCAAAAGGAGAGTTTTCAATTGATGGTAAGCTAATGAATGATGTCCCTCCAAAAGATCGCGATATCGCAATGGTCTTCCAAAACTATGCTTTATATCCACATATGAGTGTGTATGATAATATGGCATTTGGATTAAAACTTAGAAAAATACCAAAAGATGAAATCGATTGTCGTGTGAAAGATGCAGCAAAAATTTTAGGACTGGAACAATATTTAGATAGAAAACCGAAAGCGTTATCTGGTGGACAACGTCAACGTGTTGCGTTAGGGAGAGCAATTGTTCGAGACGCGAAAGTGTTCTTAATGGATGAGCCTTTATCCAACTTAGACGCTAAATTACGTGTTGCAATGCGCTCAGAAATTTCTAAATTACATCACCGTCTTGGAACGACAACAATTTACGTAACACATGATCAAACAGAAGCAATGACAATGGCTTCACGTCTCGTTGTTATGAAAGACGGAAAGATTCAACAAATCGGAACTCCAAAAGAAGTATATGAAACACCTGAAAATATTTTCGTTGGTGGATTTATTGGCTCTCCAGCAATGAATTTCTTCCGTGGTAAATTGACTGAAACCGATTTCGTTATAGATAATTCATTAAAAGTCAAAGTAACTGAAGGAAAAATGAAGATGTTACGTGAACAAGGCTATGTAAATAAGGAAATTGTTTTAGGTATTCGTCCTGAAGACATTCATGATGAACTATTATTTTTAGAAGCTTCACAATCTACTGCCTTCACAACAAAAATCGAAGTTGCTGAGTTACTAGGTGCTGAATCTATTTTATATATGAAACTTGGAGATCAAGATTTTGCAGCACGTGTTGATGCAAGACATACATTTTCACCTGGAGATCAAATTAAACTAGCATTTGATATGAATAAAGCACATTTCTTTGATAGTCAAACTGAACAACGTATTCGTTAAAAAATAATTTTCCTCTGTATAACATACAAAAAAACCGTCCACATACTTTGAGGGCGGTTTTCATTATTATACGAGGGCTTCTACTGTATGAAATGATTGTCCTTTCGTGCCAATAATACCGAAAATCGGTAAGTCACTCAGCACCACTTCTTCTTGCTGTTTCATAAAAGATGACGTTAATTGTTTTATCTCTATCCAAACGTCATTAATACAAAGTACATTGGAATCGTTCTCTTGTTGGCGAGAAAAAATAGAATCTATTTTATATAAACCAGCATTTTGAAAAAGCATATCAATGCGACTAAATGCATTCAAAGTAATACTGATAACGCGTTGCCAATCTCCTTGCTTTCCCATATCATAGGATACAAAAAGTGCTTCTCCGCCTAGATTCGTAATTTCCTCCACTGTTGCTTGTCCACTTTCTTGATCAATGTCCGTCACAATTACTTTTGCGCCTTGTTTAGCCAACAAAAGAGCTGTATTACGTCCAATACCGATGCCACCGCCAGTTACGATAGCAACTTTTCCTGCAAGCTTCATTTTCATTACCCCTTCTATAAGTCTTACCGTCATTCAGTATACTCCTTTATGAGATTAGTCTGCAAGCAAGAAAAGTTTCTCATTAACTTGTAAGCGATTACTTTTTTACTCCTTCTTTTTTCTTACTATTACGCTGATCGAAAACTAAACCGATAAAAATTAAAATCCCCCAAAAGATTACGCTACCCCCAGTCATTTCAATTTCCCCCTTATTATATAAAGATATTATTTTAATCATTATAACATTTTCTTAATTTTCAATCTATTTAAATCAAAAATGATATGGATTAACTTTTTCTTATTATATATCCTTTAAAATATATTTATATAATTAAAAAAGACCTTCTTATTTTATGTATAAAAAGGTCTCTGTTTTATTATACAAGACTTATCACTTTTGTTTTTGTAATTAAATCTTGAAAACCACAATTATCTTTGCGGAATAACATCATATATACGTTACATAATATCGGAATTCCAAGTAGCAATATGTTCGGTAATAACAATACAAAAAATCTTATAATTAATGTTTGTAATGTTAACTTTTCACTCTTCAATGAAATTAATTTTATTCTCGTTACCTTTTTACCAAGTGTAACACCGTTCCAAATAAAGGGTACCAAAATAAAATATATCGCCATTAATATAAAAACTACTGCGAGATCATATCTATAATCACCAAAACTAATATTAAAGCGATTAAAAATAGCTCTATAATTTCCGGTCATAATAGCTACTACTGCACCATACATAACCGAGATTAAAAACATGTCAATTAGGGAAGCACCTATGCGATTCATTACAAGCGCTGGACGATGCATCTTTAACTTCATTTTATGTCGACTCCTTCATATCCTTCTTTACCCGTCTCATCGTACCACTTCTAAAAAACATTGTAAACTAGCGTTTCTCTTACTTTTCTTGTACAATGTGTTACAACAGCATTGTAAAGGAGGTTCCCATATTGAAAAAATGGATAATCCTATTCGTCGCATTCCTATTAGCCGGTTGTGCTGGAAATACAAATCATATAACTTATACGATTAACGATGAATACGAACTCATACGTACTTCTGGAAATGCATTTGAACTTTTCCCATCGCAAGATGCTGTATATGCCACACAATACATTCCTGCAAAAATTACAGACATAGCTTGGGATGATAAATACATTATTGCAAAACAAATTGAGGAAAAGTCAGATCCGAATAACCCTGACGGAGCAATTGCAAATAAAAAAAGTGAGCATTATTGGATTATTGACGTAAAGCATAATAAACGTTTTGGTCCTTATAATGAAAAGCAATTTAATGAACAAAAAGATGCGTTTAAAATTAAGGTACCTTTTCAAAATGTAGATTCATACATAAAAGAAAAGAAAAAACAGTCAGCATAATATTTTTAACGCTGACTGTTTTTTCTTTTATGTTTTTAAAAATCCCCTACTCAGAAAGTGAGATATTAAAAGTTTGTGCCTCTTTTACAACATCTTGCGTTTCTGTATCTGCTGCGACTACATTATCTGTTGTAAACTTAATATCCTTTACCTTTTCTTTTCCATCATCAAGTATTAAGCCGATAATACCATCTCTTGTTTCACCAGGCTTATAGTCTTCCCTTGATACATTTTTTGTACCAACGAGCGTATCTTCATCATATAAAAAGTTTTGAGTTGCTACTTTAAAATGTTGCTTATCATTAATCGTAACATCATTCATAGAGAAAAATTGCATATTTTTATTCCCGCTATTTTCCACCTTATATGTAATTTCAACGTAACGAATCGTATCACTAATCTCTGTACCACTTATCGATGCATATAACTCCGCATCTTCTTGACTTACTTTATCTCCTAATCTACGCTTTACTTCTTCAGGAGTTAATGCCGTAAATACTTTTAATGCATTTTTTGCATCTTTACTCATCTGCGATAAAGAGATTACTTTTACATCTTGTATGTGAATTTTCATTGGTGCTACTTCAAATGTTTGATTTACAGATTGAATCTGTTCTAACTTAAAAGTACCCCACCCTGTTTCTTTCACTTTTTGTCCTACTTTTATCAGCTCACGCCCGCCATATTCTTTTGTTTCAGGAATAGATTCTTTCTTCTTCGGTTCAACTTTCTTTTCTTCTTGATGGAAGCAACCACTTAACATAAGAAGAAAACTACATAAAACAAAAATATTTTTCCATGCTTTCATCATATAATTTCTCCTAACACTATCATTCATTAATATAAATTAGTCCTTTGCTTTGTAGACTATAGAAACAATGAGAAGTCCACAAAACGAACTTGTCAGTCCAGATACTATTATACCTCCTATTTGGAAAATATGAAAATAGGGATCTACAAACGCGTGAACGATAAATACTAGAGCTGCGACAATGATTGCCGAAACCCAATACTTCCTTTTTTCTGAATCTATCATAATATCTTTCCCTGTTTCATCTTTATACTTCCATAATACGTATAATAGTAATAAGAAACCAACACATGTACTCCCGTGTTGCATATATTTATACACCGGGATACTATGTAATTCCCTTTGTAACAATGGTATTTCCATAACGAAGTAGCCTGTCTTATGAGTAAACGCATCCCAAACGACATGCGTGAGCATACCGAATAAAGCAGAATAGCAAAATACAAAGAAATCCTTCCATGTATGAAGCCCCCACCTCTCATCTACTGCATATGCAAAATAGCCAGCAAACGGTTTAGGTAAATGTGTTATAAACGTATTTTTTAAAATGTAATGATACATATATGCGAACAGAAATACAAGTGGTAAATTTAAATATAAGAATCCAAGCCATGTATGTCCAATAACACCATACGGTCTAAAGTATAAAAAATATTCAAAATCAGGCGCCATACTCCCTAATATAAGAGCCGTTACTGAAATATATTGAGAACGCTTTTTCACAAAAGGAAGAATTGCTGCTGGATGCGCAAATGTAAACGGCATGTTTAACTCCTTTTCATATCTTCAATAGAATACCATCTATCATAACGAGAGAATTGATCTTGATGCAATATTTATTTTCACATTGGAATATGATAGTTTACATGTTATAATCCACATAAAATATTCAGAAAATAAGGAGAGGTTCGCGTGTCATTAACACTTGCCTTTTTTCTGTGAAAGCACTTAAAAATTATAAAATATATGCCTGCTCTCGTTGGTTTTATAAGCGTTCTTTTTATTTTCATATGGAAGAGAATGTCTTTAGGCTGGGAAGGTATTGGCTTTGGCGCACTTCAATATACAATACTATTTGCAAGTTGTCTTACCCTTGTATTTGCTGCTTTTTTAGAATCAAAATCCGTTATGAATTGAGGTTTATATATTGATTGACGTACCCTTTTTAAAAAATGTCACATTAAAAAAAGAAAATATCCCTAGTTTTTCCGCATATCCTTACTGTCTACCCGCTATCCGAACTTTACAATCACTTGCCTTCCATCCAAATGTAACATTCATTATTGGAGAAAACGGAACGGGAAAATCAACATTACTCGAAGCAATTGCAATCGCTTTAGGATTTAATGCAGAAGGTGGAACGAAGAATTTCCGCTTTAGCACAAACGATTCACATTCATCTTTATATGAATACCTTCGAATTTCTAAAAGTTTCAATACACCAAACGACGGTTTCTTTCTTCGTGCTGAATCATTTTATAACGTTGCTTCTTATATTGATGAGATGGATGCTGATCTAGAAGCACGCGGGAATCCAGTTATTGACTCATATGGTGGTATCTCACTACACAAACAATCACACGGCGAATCATTCTTTTCCTTATTTATGAACCGTTTTTCAGGACAAGGTTTATACATTTTAGATGAGCCTGAGGCCGCTCTATCACCAATGAGGCAACTTTCCATGCTTATTCGAATGCACGAACTAGCGGAACAAGGTTCACAATTTGTTATCGCGACGCACTCTCCTATTTTAATGGCTTATCCTGAATCCACTATATATTCTTTAACACAAGAAGGGATTCATGAATCCACATTAGAAGAAACCGAGCATTACCAAACGACAAAACTTTTCTTTGAAAATCGTGATCGATTATTTCATCATTTATTTGATTCTTAATAAAAAAGAAGCAGCGATTGCTGCTTCTTTTTTATAGTGCTTCTATAAATAATGCTACCCCAATACCGCCACCGACGCATAGAGAGGCAATTCCTTTTTCTAAACCGCGTCTCTTCAATTCATGAATTAAACTTACAGTAATACGAGCTCCTGTACAACCGATTGGATGTCCAAGTCCTACACCGCTACCGTTTACATTCACTTTTTCACGGTCTAAACCTAATTCTTTCTCTACAGCTAAGTATTGAGCCGCGAAAGCTTCATTAATTTCCAGTAAATCAGCATCTTCTAATGACCAATCTACTTTTTCTAACCCTTTACGAATTGCTGGTGCTGGTCCAATACCCATAATTTTCGGATCTACTCCAGCTACTGAATATCCAACAATTCTAGCTAACGGTTGTAAGCCTTTTTCTTTCGCTTTTTCTTCGCTCATTAATACTAGAACCGCACTTCCATCATTAAGGCCAGATGCATTCCCTGCCGTTACAGATCCATCTTTACGGAAAGCTGGTTTTAACCCTGCTAATTTTTCCGCTGTAATATCTGTACGTGGATGTTCATCCTTCGAAAATACTATTTCTTTTCTACGTTCTTTTATCGTAATAGGAACAATTTGCTCATCAAAATATCCAGACTCGATTGCTTGCAGTGCCAATGTATGACTACGAAGCGCAACTTCATCTTGTTCCTCTCTTGTAATTTCATATTGGTCAACTAAATTTTCAGCCGTTTCACCCATCATAATATGGTGAATCGGATCTTCTAGTACTTCCCACACCGTATCACGAATTTCTCCGTGCTGTAGACGTTGTCCCCAGCGGTGCTGTTTTAATGCATAAGGGCTTGAGCTCATTGCTTCAACTCCACCTGCAATTACAACATCACTTACACCTAATTGAATTTGCATTGCAGCTGACATAATTGCTTGCATACCTGAAGAACATTGACGTTGGATTGTATAACCCGTAACTGTGTCAGGAAATCCTGCCGCTAATGCAGCTGTTCTTGCAGTATTTGCTTCATCAGTTCTTTGAATACAATGACCTAAAATTACTTCATCAACTTCGTGTGGTTCTACCCCGCCTCGTTTTACAGCTTCCTGAAGTACAGGAACCGCTAATTCTACTGGCGTTACATTTTTTAGCGCTCCTCCAAAAGTTCCAATTGGCGAACGAACTGCAGCTGTAATAACAACATTATGCATTTTGCACTTGCCCCTCTCTTATGTACCCTAGTCAGTTTTTAGGTGAAATTCCATAAGATGTATGTCTACATCTATCATACTATAAACATACTAAAAAATCAAAATATTTAATATAATAAAAATAGAAGGAATTAACCTTCTATTCTGTTAATGCATATAAAAATTTTTGTAAAATTTTCTCTGTCGTTTCATTCAATTTTGGTAACTTATCTACCGGAAAATATTGAAGCTTCAATCCCTCATGATCAAGCCTTAATTCTCCACTCACATGATGCCCCTGATACAGATGAATAACATTAAAAATTTCATCCCCATTAGGATAACGGAAATACACTTCCTTTCCTGATAAGACACCTAGAAATTGCATGATTTTTGCAGTTAATCCCGTCTCCTCGAATAATTCTCGGCGAGCAGTTTCTTCCGTCGTTTCTCCTAGTTCCATCGCGCCGCCAGGTACACCCCAATCATATGTATCTGACCGATATTGAAGCAATACTTCTTGATTATCATTTAGTATAATTATTGCTGATCCAACAAGAATAAGTGGTCTTGTCCCAACGACTTTGCGTAACTCTTCAATATACCCCAATATGTAAACTCTCCTTTCCTCACCCTTCCTTATCATAACAAAATTTTTCTCCTTTTGTTGATGTAATTTCAAAGAAAAAAAAGGAAGCTTTCACTTCCTTTTTTCCAATTTTATTTCTTAAAACTTTCATATTTTACAGCTTCAAAAGCTTCTTCAATTTCATCATTACGATAATGAACGTATGTAAAACGCCCTAATTCTACTAATCTTGCTATTTCTTGTAACGCTTTATGTTGCTCATATGTTTCCTCCAGCTTAATATGTACATAAAACTTCATTAATGGATGTTCATATAAAGGTTCTCCCACCTCTACATATACATCTTCAACCCCTTGTACAACTCTTACATAACTCGCAAATTGATAAAGTGCTTCTCTGTCTGAAACGATTTTTAATGTATACATATATTCTCCCCCTTTTCTTTACTATATCAAAAAGATGACCACACCATGTTATAGAACTATGAAATTTTTTCGACTTGTAATAAACAAGGCTTTTATCCATACATAGGGTCTTTTCCCAACATATATTATAGAAAGAATTTTTTCAGTTGAGGTGTTCCTTATGGATCCATACGTCAATATATGTATTTGCATTACTCCAGGCGCCGATATTTCTGATGACCGTATCGCAAAAGATTTAGCAGTTGCAGAATCAATTTGGTACCCCATTACATTTCAAATTAAAGACGTAATCATTTTAAATGAACTTTTTCGTTTTTCTGACCGTGAAATTAGTTATAAAAATTCTATTCAAAGTCAGGAAAAATTAGCATCCTTTTTCCAAACATGTGTAAATGAAGCTCCTGAATGCGACCTTTACATTTGTTATATTGGCAGTGATTATTTCAAAGAAACAGCCGTAATTGCCTGCGCTTACTCTTTAGCCAAACAACAGCAACTTACTGGTTATATCGTTTTAACAAATTCGGCTGCTCCCATGAAAAATATATATACGCTCGCTCACGAAGTCGGTCATATTTTATTTACAAGACGTGTTCATGGAAAGCTTACTCACGCAGATCCTCATTCCCCAACTGGCTCGGAGCACCATCCTTCTCCAACAAATCTTATGTACCCTATCGTACCTCGTCCTGAAAACGTCCATATTCATTCCTTATTAACAAACGAACAAAAAGAGCTCTCTTTACAAAGCTCTTTATTACAAAGAAAAAAACAGTAACTGTCATGTTACTGTTTAAAACAATTTATTCCAATTAACAAACGATATACCGGCTGCAAAGGATACACTATACACCTAAACCAAATCCCTCTAAAAATCAAAATATAGTATTTCTTTGGAAATAATTTTTTGTATATCCAGAGCAGCCACTCTCCTATTAATTTTAAAAGATACATTCAGACTTATCCCCTAATAAAATATTAAAATAGTCATCATGTATTTTTTCCTGAAAACAGTATAGTTGATCCTAGAAATCAAATCCCTCATATACATATAAATAACTGTCCCTCTTGTTTATTCGTATACTTCTTTTTTTTCTAATTTTATATGAATTTTTAAAAGCATATAAATAACAATGAAAAGAATTATTTGTTGTACATACATTCCAATAATACTCGATAGATCTATCATTACAAATACATATTCTAATACAATTGGAACTAGTAAATACGACAAAGTAAACCAACCACCAAATTTTATATTTGTAACAGCCGCTAAAAGAACTACTATACCAACCAGAATGAAGCTTTCTGTACTAGTAAACTTAATAAATGTTGTACCATAAAACTTATTTAATAATGCAATACTAAAAATTAATAAAAACCATATCGCACCGCTTATATACATAATTAAAAATTCAGTTCTTTTACGCTTAAATGATGCTGTTCTCATCCCCCATATTAATACAGTAATTCCTGCAAAAATCATAATCGGATAGCCAATTAACTCAATTAAAGAATAAGACAAACGATGGTCGGCTGCACTAAAGAATACGCTCTTCATCATCGTGAAAGCCAATAAATTTACAATAAAGTAAAGTAATAATTTATAATTACCTTTTCTATCTATATCCATCTCTTTCGCAAGTTGATTAGCATATTCTTTTGGAGCATGACCGAATATATCACTCACCGTCTTACCTTTCTTCTCACCTTCTATTAGGTGTAGTTCCGCATCTTCTATAAAGGAAATAATATCAGTTTCTCTAATGCCCTTGATTCGTAAATAGCCTTGGGTATCATCTAAAAATTTTTGTCCTTCATTCGATAACACTTTTATCCCTCCCTTATTTAACCACTTCTCTTCTATTCGTCTTCATCATAATTTCAAGGAAAATTAAAATAAACAAACTTTCGTATAAACATATAATTTGAAATAGCATTGGCACGAGGTCTTCCGATGTAAATGTTTTAAACATTAACATAATAGAAAGTGGAATAATTAAATATAAGTTTTTAAACCACCCTTCAAAATATATATTTATCGCTACTGCGATGACAAATATACCTCCAGCTAATATATAGCTTTGCGTTTGAGTGAATATAAACATTTTTGTAGGATAGATCACATCTAATATCGTTACAGCCCCTATTAGAAACATTGGTACGCTCATAACTAAAGCCCACATAGAAAACCACGTTTTTGTAAAACTTGTTACGAAGGTCATTTTGCGAAGTAGAAAATTAGGACCCATTACAGCTACAATCAATGTAAAGCTATAGCCAATGCACTGAATAAGTGACATCTGTAATAATCCGTTATTCACTATTAGGATAGAAGCAATAATCCAAAACGATAAGATATTCATTACTGTAAAACCAATTTGCTTCCACGTTTCCTGTCTATCCTTTTCCATTACTTTTACAAGTTCATTTGCATATTCTTTCGGTGAGCTTCCGAAAATATCTTCTACACTTTTCCCATCACTCTCACCCTCGATTAAATGAAGTTCTGCATCTTCTATAAAATTTTCAATATCGCTTTCTTTCACATCCTTTGCCACTAAAAATAATCTCATATCTAATAAAAACTTTCGTGCTTCACTTGATAGCATTATTTTTTTCTCCCCTTCCCCTCAAGTAGACGCTCTACACTACTTTGCATCGCTTCCCAGCGATCCATAAATTCATGAAGTGCTTCCTCGCCTTTTTCTGTTAATGTATAATATTTTCGCTTTGGGCCAGATGGAGATTCCTTCATTACACTTGTTATTAATCCTTCCTTTTGCATTCGTATTAATAACGGATAAATACTTCCCTCACTCGCCATTGTAAAGCCATACTTCGCTAGCTTTTCACTCATTTCATAACCGTATATTTCACCTTCAGAAATAATAGCAAGTAAGCATCCTTCTAAAATCCCTTTCAGCATTTGACTTGTCGACATAACTCAAATCCTCCCACTATCTTGTTTTACAAGATAGACAAGCGTAAGTATCTTGCTTTACAAAATAGTATAGCAGGAACTATTTTGCAAAACAAGATAGCTAACAATATTTTTCCAAATCTTTGCAGGATTTTTATTATCAACTCTCTAAATAGAGCAATATGAGAACTTTATTACGAAGGGATGTTTTTCACCATGGTTACAAATCGAGTTGTCTTTTTAACAGGTGCTGCAAGCGGTATTGGTTATGAAATGGGAAACGCTTTTGCAAAAGAAGGTGCAAAAGTTGTCATTACCGATCGTCTTGAAGAACGTGCAAAAGAAGCTGCTGAACAATTACAAAAAGAAGGCTATCAAGCTATCGGTTTAAAATGTGATGTTACATCTGAAGAAGAAATTACAGCTGCAATTTCTCAAACAGTTAATCATTTCGGTTCATTACATATATTAATTAACAACGCAGGAATGCAGCACGTTTCACCAATTGAAGATTTTCCAACCGAAAAGTTCGAACTACTTATTAAAATTATGCAAATCGCTCCTTTTATCGCAATTAAGCATGCCTTCCCGATCATGAAAAAACAAAAGTATGGCCGAATTATTAATGTCGCTTCCATTAATGGCCTCGTTGGATTTGCAGGAAAATCCGCCTACAATAGCGCGAAGCATGGCGTAATCGGATTAACAAAAGTTGCCGCTTTAGAAGGCGCTACTCACGGAATTACCGTTAATGCGCTTTGTCCTGGTTATGTCGATACCCCACTTGTACGTAATCAACTACAAGATTTAGCTACTACACGAAATGTACCACTTGAAAATGTTTTAGAAGATGTTATTTATCCACTTGTACCACAAAAACGCTTATTGCAAGTACAAGAAATCTCTGATTATGCTATGTTTTTAGCAAGTGAAAAAGCAAGAGGTATAACTGGTCAAGCAGTTGTTATCGATGGTGGCTATACTGCTCAATAAAAATAAAGTTTGCTCACGAAGAGCAAACTTTATTTTACTTTCTATCGCGAGGACCTTCCTACTTTAGTAATTGTTTAGGAAGTTTCTCGATTGCAACAATTACCCCATCTAATTTACTTTCAATACGATGGAGTAAATATAATGTTACAACAATCGGAAACCCTACATTACCTATCATCCTGATCCACTCTTCCATCTTTTCCGCCTCCTTCCACTATATAAATAAGAGAAAAGAAAACATTTAGGCATAAAGTGAAACTTTAATCAGTGGGGGTTTTCTTCATCCCCCACTGATTATTAGTTGAACCAATCGGGCTTTTACGGGATAAAAAAAACAGGCTATTATGTATTAGCTTGTCTTTCAAATAACGATGCAATTTCCCGTTTATAATCTCTGTGTATGATGCCTTTTTCAGTAATAATACCTGTAATTAATTCATTCGGTGTTACGTCAAATGCAGGATTATAAACATCAGTACCAATTGGCGCCACTTGTTTTCCAAAAATTTTCGTAACTTCGGTTTCATCTCTTTCTTCAATAACAATTTCTGTACCTGTTTGTTTCGTAATATCAAACGTAGATAACGGAGCTGCAACGTAAAATGGAATATCGAAATACTTTGCTAATATAGCTAAATTCATTGTTCCGATTTTATTTGCTGTATCTCCATTTGCGACAATTCGGTCCGCTCCTACAATAATCGCGTTTATTTCTTTCGTTTGAATAGCATGCGCTGCCGTATTATCTGTAATAAGTGTTACATCAATATTTGCCTGTTTTAATTCCCAGGTCGTTAAACGCCCGCCTTGTAAAACCGGTCTCGTTTCACACGCATACGCATGTAAACGTACACCTTTTTCTTTCCCAATATAAAACGGTGCTAATGCAGTACCATATCTAGCAGTTGCAATACTTCCAGCGTTACAAATTGTTAAAATGTTATCACCGTCTTTAAAGCATGTTAATGCATGTTCTCCAATACTCCGGCATACCGCTTCATCTTCTTGCTGAATGAGAAGCGCTTCTTCTTCTAATTTTTTTTGTGCTTCTTTTATTGTAGTAATTTCTCGAATGGATTCTCTCATACGATCGATTGCCCAAAATAAATTGACTGCTGTCGGGCGTGACGTTCCTAAATAATTACAATCTCTATTAAACTTCTTTTGAAATTCTTCCTTATGTACAGTATTATATTTTTTTGATGCAAGTGCCAAGCCAAATGCAGCTACAATTCCAATTGCAGGTGCTCCTCGTACTTCTAGCATGACAATACTTTTCCATACCTCTTCAATCGTCGTTAATGTTTTGTATTCTGTACTATGCGGCAACTTTGTTTGATTTAATACTGCAATGGCATCACCTTTCCAACTGACAGATCTCGGAACAGTAACAATTGTACTCATGCTTTTATCCCTCCAAAAACTGTCTGTTGAAATAATGTTCGGAACAGCTGAATATCAGCGCTCTTAGATTCATATTTTATTAGTTCTTTACCTAAGGATAACGCTTGTTTCTTAGCTTGAATTCTCGTTTCTTTATTTGCTATTCCATCTAAATCAGCTACATGCGCTAAGCCAATTGTTCTACGGATAAGCTCACATCCGGCAAATCCAACGGCATCCGTAAAAATATTTTGCAAAATAATTGGCAACCATTGTTTCTCTTTCGTATATGCTTCTACACCTTCTCCAATCCATAACTTCGTAAAAGCTTCTACAAAATAACTCCATGTTTTCTCAATATGGAAAAATAGCACACTTCTTTTTTTCTCTTCACGGGATAGTGCATTTAATAATAAATTTGCAATAAATTGGCCAAGATCAAATCCAAATGGACCATATGTTGCAAATTCGGGATCAATTACTTTCGTTTCAGCAGGTGATGAAAAAATACTACCAGTATGTAAATCACCATGAATAAGCGCTTCTTTTCTCGTTAAGAACTTATATTTATACTGTGCTACTTTTAATTTTAAATTTTTGTCACTCCACAGTTCATCCACCGCTAGTTGTAACTCTGATTCATAATCATTCGTATCATAATGACTAAACGGATCTGTAAACACTAAATCTTCCGTGATTTTACTAAGATCTGGGTTTACAAATGCACCTTCTAGTACCCTTTTCTCTTCTGATTGTAAACCGAAATCTGAAGTATAGAACAACACATGTGCTAGAAAACGACCAATATGTTGGGATAAAAGTGGGTACTCCTCTCCATCTATTAATCCTTTTCTTGTAATTGTTAGCCTCGATAAGTCTTCTATGACCGTTACTGCTAACTCTTCATCATGACTGTACACTACCGGCACATATTCCGGCACATACTTCGCAAAAATTTGTAATGCTTTACTTTCAATCGTCGCTCTTTTTATAGACAGTGGCCAGCTCTCACCAACTACTTTCGCATATGGCAGTGCTTGTTTTATTATAATAGACTTCTCTCCATCATCTAATTTGAACACGTAATTTAAATTTCCATCTCCAATTTCATGACAAACTACATTTGCTTTCTTTTCAAAATAACCATGTTCTTTCGCATATTGTATAGCTGTCGTTTCAGTTAATGAATAATATCCCATCGTCTTCTCCCCCTTTTTTAATTCAGAGGTTTTTCTGACGTAGAAAAACCTCTTTCCACAAAGAAAGAGGTTTGAAGTTTATCTTCTCCCCTCTTATCTGCCAGAAAGGTTTACTTTCTGCTGGAATTAGCACCGTGCCTTTTGGCGTAAATAAACGCCCCATTTCACAATGGTATTACGGTCGGTTGCTGGGCTTCATCGGGCCAAATCCCTCCACCTGCTCTTGATAAGAGTTGTATAATTTTTCGAATTTTTAACTTTATGTTGAAGACTATACCAAGAATAAAAATCACTTGTCAACATTTTATTTGTATAATTCTGGACGACGATCTGCAAAAACTGGAATTCCTTTGCGTACTTCTTTAATTTTCTCAAAATGAAGCTCTCCAAATAAAATTGATTCTTCTTCATTCGCTTCTACAACAACTTCGCCCCAAGGATCGACAATTAAAGAATGACCGGCAAACTCATTATTCGGATCCTTTCCTGCCCTATTACACGCAACAACATAACACTGATTTTCAACTGCTCTTGCTTGCAATAACAAACGCCAATGTGCTAAACGAACCAATGGCCATTCTGCTACAACAAATAAAACTTTTGCACCTTTAGCAGTATGAACGCGCATCCACTCTGGAAAACGAATATCATAACAAATTGTGCCGGCGCACTCTACATCATCTAGCTTAAATTCACCTGTACTATTTCCAGCGATTAAATATTTATGTTCATCCATAAGCTGAAATAAGTGCACTTTACTATATTCATTAATTAGTTCTCCTTTATTAGTTACAACATACATTGTATTTGTAACACCTTGCTCCGTTTGCTTCGCTATAGACCCACCGACAATATGTACACCATATTGCTTCGACCATTCTTTCAGCTTTTCTTTCGTTTGCAATCCATCCCTATCTGCAATTTCAGTAAGCCTCGTTAAATCATATCCCGTTGTCCATAGTTCTGGTAAGACAATAACATCTGCTCTTTCCTTCATCGCTTCGCTTATTTTATTTTTAGCATTCTCAATATTTTTTTCTACATCTCCAAAGACAATATCCATTTGAATACATGCGACTTTCATTTTGTCAGCCCCATTCTTAATTTTTTCTTTACAAAATACTGGAAAGATTATATCATTTGTCACTAGAATTGTAACAACTTTCAAAAGAGGTGGAAAGTATGAAATTATTTCAACCTTCTGAGATAGTAACATCATTGCCAACACAATTTTTCGCTTCACTTGTTGCAAAAGTTAACAAAGTCGTTGCAGCTGGTCACGATGTTATTAATCTAGGTCAAGGTAATCCAGATCAACCAACACCGCAGCATATCGTAAAAGCTTTACAAGATGCTGCTGAAAAGACCATTCATCATAAATATCCGCCATTTCGCGGACACGAAAGTTTAAAAGAAGCCGTGGCAACATTCTATCAACGCGAATATGATGTAGTAGTAAATCCAAAAACAGAAGTTGCTATTTTGTTTGGCGGAAAAGCTGGATTAGTAGAATTACCAGTTTGTTTTACAAACCCTGGTGATACTATTCTCGTTCCAGATCCAGGCTATCCAGATTATTTATCAGGAGTTGCTTTAGCAAAAGCACAATTTAAAACAATGCCGCTTATTGCAGAAAATAATTTTTTACCAGATTATACGAAAATCGATGATTCTATTGCCGAGCGTGCAAAATTAATGTTTTTAAACTATCCAAATAATCCTACCGGTGCTACTGCATCAAAAGATTTCTTTGATGAAACCATTCATTTTGCTAATGAACATAATATATTAGTCGTTCATGATTTTGCTTACGGTGCTATTGGATTCGATGGTCAAAAACCTGTTAGTTTCTTGCAAGCAGACGGTGCTAAAGATACAGGTATTGAAATTTACACTCTATCGAAAACTTTCAATATGGCTGGATGGCGCATCGCTTTTGCTGTGGGGAATGAAAGTGTGATTGAGACAATTAACTTATTACAAGATCATATGTATGTTAGTATTTTTGGTGCAGTTCAAGATGCTGCCCGCGAAGCACTATTAAGTTCACAGTCTTGCGTAATAGACCTTGTAAATAGTTACGAATCTCGAAGAAACGCTCTTGTTTCAGCTTGTCACTCAATTGGTTGGAATGTAGACATTCCAACAGGCTCATTCTTTGCATGGCTTCCTGTTCCGAAAGGATATACATCTGAGCAATTTTCTAATATTTTACTAGAAAAAGCACACGTTGCAGTTGCTCCTGGTGTTGGATTTGGTGAACATGGCGAAGGATATGTCCGTGTTGGTCTCTTGCATACAGAAGATAGATTACGAGAAGCCATTACTCGAATTGATAAATTAAATTTTTTCAAAAAGTAATTGACAACATGAAAAATATCTGACAAAATTCAGTTATCTTAAAAATTTAAACATTTCTAAATACTTCTTATCAAGAGCAGGTGGAGGGACGAGCCCGACGAAACCCGGCAACCGATCTACAATTGTAGACACGGTGCTAATTCTCGCAGCATTATGCTGACAGATAAGGAGCTGGTTGTAAAAAAACCTCTCCTTAGCTGAGAGGTTTTTTTATTTAACTAGGAGGTTTTAACAATGAGCGGAATTATAGCAACGTATTTAATCCATGATGATTCACATAACTTAGAAAAAAAAGCCGAGCAAATTGCACTCGGTTTAACAATTGGCTCTTGGACTCATTTGCCACACTTATTGCAAGAACAATTAAAACAACATAAAGGCAACGTCATTCATGTTGAAGAACTAGCTGAACAAGAACATACCAATTCGTATTTACGTAAAAAAGTTAAACGCGGGATTATTAAAATCGAATATCCGTTATTAAACTTCAGTCCGGACTTACCAGCAATTTTAACAACTACATTCGGAAAGCTATCACTTGATGGCGAAGTGAAATTAATCGACCTAACATTTTCAGACGAGTTAAAACAATATTTCCCAGGTCCAAAATTCGGGATAGATGGTATTCGAAATCTGTTACAAGTTCATGAGCGTCCCCTTTTAATGAGTATTTTTAAAGGAATGATTGGGCGAAATATTGGGTATTTAAAAACGCAATTACGCGATCAAGCAATTGGTGGTGTAGATATAGTAAAAGATGATGAAATATTATTTGAGAATACATTAACACCACTTACGAAACGCATTGTATCTGGAAAAGAAGTTTTAGAATCCGTATATGAAACATACGGACATAAAACGTTATATGCCGTAAATTTAACAGGACGAACTTTTGATTTAAAAGAAAATGCGAAACGCGCAGTGCAAGCTGGGGCAGATATTCTATTATTTAATGTATTTGCTTACGGATTAGATGTACTACAATCACTTGCAGAAGATGATGAAATCCCAGTTCCTATTATGGCACACCCTGCTGTAAGTGGTGCTTATTCAGCATCCAAGTTATATGGAGTTTCCTCTCCATTATTACTAGGAAAGCTACTACGTTATGCTGGGGCTGACTTTTCATTATTCCCATCTCCATACGGAAGTGTTGCGCTAGAAAAAGAGGAGGCTCTTGCCATCTCAAAACATTTAACTGAAGACGATGCATTTTTCAAGAAGAGTTTTTCTGTTCCGTCTGCTGGTATTCACCCTGGTTTCGTTCCCTTTATTCTACGAGATTTCGGTAAAGATGTTGTTATTAATGCTGGCGGCGGGATACATGGGCATCCAAGTGGGGCGCAAGGGGGCGGTAAAGCTTTCCGTACTGCAATTAATGCTACTTTGCAAAATACACCACTCCATGAAGTAGATGACATAAATTTGCATAGTGCACTACAAATATGGGGAAATCCCTCTCATGGGGTGAAATTATGAGTATTCAAGTATTTTGTGATTTCGATGGCACGATTACAAATAATGATAACATTATGTCCATTATGGAAAAATTCGCACCACCAGAAGCCGAAGAAGTAAAGAATAGAATTTTATCACAAGAGCTATCTATTCAAGAAGGTGTTTCTCAATTATTTCAATTAATACCTACTAGTCTACACGATGATATGATTCAATTTTTAATAGAAACTGCTGAAATCCGTAGTGGTTTTCAGGAATTTATACAATTTGTAAATGAAAATAACATTTCTTTTTACGTTATATCAGGTGGAATGGATTTCTTCGTCTATCCACTCTTACAAGGAATCATTCCAAAAGAGCAAATTTACTGTAATGAAACAGACTTTTCAAGTGAATTCATTACAGTTAAGTGGCCTCATCCTTGTGATCATCATTGTCAAAATCATTGCGGATTATGCAAATCATCTTTAATCCGTAAATTAAGTGATACGAATGACTTCCATATTGTGATTGGAGATTCAATTACTGATTTACAAGCTGCGAAACAAGCAGATAAAGTATTTGCCCGTGACTTCCTTATTACAAAGTGTGAAGAGAATCATATCGCCTATACACCTTTTGAAACATTTTACGATGTTCAAGCTGCATTAAAACATTTGTTGGAGGTGAAATCATGAAACAACTTTTTCGTCAATGGTATGACTTAAGCGAGATAAAAAAAGAATTAACAACACGAAATTGGTTTCCAGCAACGAGTGGTAATATTTCTATAAAGGTTAGTCATGAGCCACTTACTTTTCTTATTACAGCAAGCGGTAAAGATAAAACAAAAACAACTCCAGATGATTTTCTATTAGTAGATCATCTAGGGCTTCCCGTATTAGAGACTGAATTACGCCCTTCAGCAGAAACAATATTGCATACACATATTTATAACAATACGAATGCTGGGTGCGTACTTCATGTTCATACAACTGATAATAATGTCATCACAAATTTATATAGTGATGCAGTCACCCTTCAAAATCAAGAAATTATTAAAGCTCTCGATATTTGGGAAGAAGGTGCAACAATTCACATTCCTATTATCGAAAACCATGCCCATATCCCAACGCTTGGAGAAAACTTCCGAAAGCACATACAAGGAGATTCGGGAGCAGTATTAATTCGTAACCACGGTATTACCGTATGGGGCCGAGATAGCTTTGATGCAAAGAAAAGATTAGAAGCTTATGAGTTTTTATTCCAATTTCATATAAAACTATTATCAATTCAAGGAGGCGTTTCTAATGGCGCAAATTCGTATTCATGAAGTAAATACTCGCATAGAAAATGAAGTAGAAGTATCTAAATTTCTACAAGAGGAAGGCGTTTTATATGAGAAATGGAACATCTCTAAACTTCCTACTTATTTAAATGAAAATTATTCGTTAACAGATGAAAACAAGGCTGAAATATTAGCTGTGTTTTCAAAAGAAATCGCTGATGTTTCAGCGCGCCGAGGTTATAAAGCACATGATGTAATTTCGCTTTCAAATAGCACACCTAACCTTGACGAATTATTAATTAATTTCCAAAAAGAACACCATCATACCGATGATGAAGTTCGCTTTATTGTTAGTGGACATGGCATCTTTGCCATTGAAGGAAAAGATGGCAAATTCTTTGACGTTGAACTTGAGCCAGGCGATCTCATATCTGTTCCAGAAAATGCAAGACACTATTTTACCTTGCAAGATGATCGTCAAGTTGTAGCTATTCGTATTTTTGTTACAACTGAAGGCTGGGTTCCGATCTATTAAGGTAGTTAGTTGAATAAAAGGACTTGGATCCCCTTTTCCAACCTTTTATTCACTCTACATATATACATCCTCCTATGGAACAGGCTTATTTCAAAAAATGAAATAAGCCTGATTTTTTATGTACCTAACCATACGATTCCTTTCGTTCAAAAAAACAACCTCCCCCTTCTATTTTTTAAGTGTATTTCTGAACACTTTTTGAACATTTATTGAACTTTTTTTGAAATTTTTCTGAAAATTCTGTTTTACGTATGGTATACTACTATTAAATAAAAAGGAAAAGAATATCGCAAACAGAGGGGGATAATCATGAGTTTACTTATCGCACTTATACTAGGGGTTACGTGTGGAGCACTTCCTGTTATTCTAGGAGCTATTATGGAAGAGTTAGAAGTTGGTGTTTTAGGTTTTGTCGCATCTTGTGTAAGCGCTTTATTTTTTGGTTTATTCGGCGCTATTCCTGTTTCAATTCTGTGTGCATTTTATATAGTACGCCATGCTCGTGCAAAACAATTTGGTCCTAATCACATCGCGCAAGTTATTCCATTCCCAATTGAACGATGCCGCCGAGCTTCTAGCTTATAATTATAAAAATTAAATATACCTAAATAAATAAAAGTCCTCAAATGAGGACTTTTATTTATTTTCTTCTAGAAATTGAAACAATTCTTGTAAATGTAGGACATCTTCACTATAGCTAACAGATACGTGACATATACCGTCAATCTCTGCTTGCATATAAAGATCAACCCCATCTCGATCATATTTCAATGCCAAATAAAACTCCATTTCTTCTAACATCTTTTTTGAAGTTCGAATAACATAATGCCCCTTCTCATCTCTTCCATATTCGAATTCCGGCTCAAAATCATATTTTTGTTTAAAAGCTTCTTTTTGTTTTGCACTAATTTGTATACAAGTTGCTCGCTGAACAGTATCAATCATCTCATCAAATTTTTGAAGATCCATCTCATTTACCCCCTTATGTATTTTTTGTATAAAACTTGTGTTCCGCTATTCTCTTCCCCATCTTTCATTAACTCTTCATACAATTCCTTCGCCAAACTTAAACCTGGTACTGGCAATTGTAATTTTTCAGCCTCATCTAAAGCTATCTTCATATCTTTCATAAAATGCTTTACATAAAACCCTGGTTCAAAATCTCCCTTTAACATTCGAGGAGCTAAGTTACTCAATGACCAGCTACCTGCTGCTCCCGTTGAAATACTCTCTAATACTTTATCTGGGTCTAGTCCAGCTTTTTTCGCATAAGCAACAGCTTCACATACTCCAATCATATTAGAAGCAATCGCAATTTGATTGCACATTTTTGTATGTTGTCCACTTCCAGCTGGTCCTTGCAACTGAATATTTGTCCCTAGTTTTTCAAATAACGGTAAACATTTTTCATATATTTCTTTTTCGCCACCGACCATAATTGCGAGCCTTGCTTCTTTCGCACCAACGTCTCCTCCAGATACAGGCGCATCTAACGTATATACATTCTTACTTTTACCGGTTTCGTTAATACGTTTTGCCAATGTTGGTGTAGATGTCGTGAAATCAATTGCTATCGTACCTTCATTTGCATTCTCCAAAATTCCATCTACCCCAAAATACACTTCTTCTACATCATGTGGATATCCAACCATAGTCATTACAACATCAACTTGCTTCACTAACTCTTTCGGTGTATCACACCAATTCGCACCATCTTGCACTAAAGAGTCTGTCTTCGTTTTCGTTCTATTATATACATATACTTTATAGCCGTCTTGCATTAAATGACGCACCATACTTTTTCCCATTACACCAATACCGATGAAACCTATTGATACATTTTTACGTTCCATTTTCTCATCCCCTTTTTTCTAATAAATCACTTACCATCTTTCGAAACTCATTATTAAAATCATCATCTATACTATTTTTCACATTTGAAAATAATATAACAAAAGTGCCTTTTTCTTTATTAAAATTATTGAAAGTGTTCCAACCAGATAGTACACCATGATTATGAAAATAATCCGGATATATGTAAAAACTATATGCATATTTTCGTTCTGTTGAAGGTGAAAACATCGCTTGTCTACTTTGTTCAGAAAGAAGTTTCCCATTTATAATCGCTTCGTCTAACTTCTTCATATCACCAACTGTCGTATACATCTCACCGCATCCATATAACCACTCCATTAACAATTTTTGTGCAGGTTCAAGTACATTCTCTTTCTTTACATATCCTTTAGTAAAATGCTGATCTCCCTGAACCATATTTCCCATACCAGATTCATGCATTTCTGCTTTAGTAAATATATTTTCTTTTATGTAATCTCCTAAAGGTTTTTTTGATATACTTTCTATAATATAGGCAAGCACCATATAATTATAATCTGTATATCGCCAACCTGAGCCTGGTGGAAATTCTAATTTTTGACTTCCAATCCAATTTACTAAATTTATACGAGAAGCGGCATTCACTTTCCCTTTTCCACTTTCCGGTAAACCTGATGTATGTGTTAACAAATGATATAAAGTAATATTCTTATCTACTAGAAAAGAGGGAATATATTTATTTACATTATCTTGAATATTTAACTTCCCTTGTTCCTGCAGCTGTAAAATAGATGTTGCCACAACGGTTTTCGTAATAGAACCGACACGATATTTTCTTTGAGACGTATTATCTATCTTATATTGAACATCAGCATATCCATATCCTTTATTCAATATAACATGCTCTTTATCTGTTACTAAAACTGTCCCATTAAATTGCTTTCCTATTAAATATTGATCTAACTTTCGAGATATACTAGCATAATCAATTTGTTGTTCTTTTTTTTCTTCTATATTCTCCTGTACTTCTGATTCAATAGTAGGATTCACCTTAGTTGTTAATACAGTGCTTTCCTTTATATTGGGATTATAGAGAAAATAGTATACTCCACCACAAACTACAGCAGACAGCGAAGCCATCGTCATTATTTTTTTATCATGTTGTTCCTCCATAATTCCTTCGTTCAAAATCCCCCCCACATTCTATTATCAAACAATAAAAAAAAATCGCAACAATTTGTTGCGAAAAATCACTTTTTTTCTTTTCTATATACACACACTTGATTTTTCCCATTTTTTTTCGCTTCATATAATGCAATATCCGCTCGTTGCATTAATTCTTCTCTTGTAATCCCTTGTTCATATAACGCGACTCCAAAACTCGCTGTTAATTTCGAAATTCCGGAGAAATGCTTTGTTTCAATAAAAAATCGTAATGATTCCGCAACCTGAAATGCTTCTTTTTCTACTGTATTCGTTACTAATATAATAAATTCTTCTCCTCCCCACCTTGCAAATACATGTTGCTGCTCCACTTTAGATTTCATAAGCTCTGCAAGCTGAATTAATGCTAAGTCACCAAAATCATGGCCATACGTGTCATTTACTGTTTTAAAATTATCTATGTCAAATAAAATAAGTGCTATTTTTTCATCGTTACGCATTGCATTATCCCATTCTGCCTCTAGTATTTGTTGGAACTTCAAACGATTATAAATCTCTGTTAACGAATCTATCGTAGCAAGCCTTTCTTGTTCTTGATAGATTTCATCTAATTCTGTAATCTCTGTACACTTCACAATAAATCTTGATAAATCTTCTGGCAGTGGTGTCGCACGCAATAAAAAAGTTGACACTTCCCCTTCATAATTGGACATCTTAATTCTTCTATCATATGATAATGTATCATCTAACCATGTTATATCGTGAGTTGTTGAATAGTATCCGTTTTCTCTAATAAAATGTTCAGCAAATACTAAATGTTGCTCACGATAGGCAAATAAATTTTCATATCCGAAAAACTCTAAGAAATTTGTATTACAATCAACAATCTCATCGTCTTCTACTATAAATAATAGATCATTTTGAAAATCAAACATCGTTTGAAGTAACTCTTGTTGCAAACTTACTTGCCGCACTAAAGAAAGCTGATACAAACTCTTATTCACTTCCTCTAACACCATTTGTGGAGTCACAGGAGCTATCACAATATTACGTATTCCTAACGTAAGCACCTCTGCAAACTCGCTTGTTATCTGTTGATCCCAAATGACAATAAATGTACTCTGTGGATTATACATATTCTTTATATATTTTATTTGAGAAAAATCTGTTACATACATAATTACAATATGTGGTTTTGTTCTCTGAAACAATAATTCTCCTTCTTCAAAACTATTTGCTATAAACATACATTTTGGATGAATATTTTCTATCGTTTGTTGATGTGTACATCCATTTTCTATATAAAGGACATTTAACTGAAGATCTTGTAATACATTTTGGAAAACCGTATTCTCTAATAAAAAATGTAGTATGTTCATCACTAGTCTTCACTCACTTCATATATCTTGTTCTACTGCATTCCTCACAAACATTTTATAAAAAGACTGTTCTCTAAATACTTTAATGAGTGAGGGATACATATTAACAAGCTAATTGAGAATGCTCTCTTCGCTTTTTCTCTATAAATTCCTTTTCTAGTGTATGATTATAGGAATTGTATCGTTTGTATGAATGCCCTAGCTTCCTCTTTAAAACTTGACAATTAAAATAAAGATATTATATTCTTAAATTCGACAACTTACAAAATGTAAGTAGAATATATTACATGTATTTTTTTATAATTTGATATGTTACTTGGAGGATATATAATGACAAACGACAACTTTTTTAATGTTCTATACGAACGCACATCTACACGTGCATTCAACCCAGAGAAAGAAATTTCATCTACAGAGTTACACGAGATTTTAAAGGGAGCTGCTCAAGCACCTTCTGCTTGGAACTTGCAGCACTGGAAATTCCTTGTATTCCAAGGTGAAGATGTACAGAAACGATTGCATCCAATTGCTTATAACCAGCAACAAATACTTGATGCTTCTGCTGTAGTCGCTATTTTAGGTGATTTAGAAGCTTATAAAAACGTTGAACCAGTTTATGGTCCAATTGTAGAACAAGGATTTATGAAAGAAGAAGCAAAAGAGCGCTTAGCTAAAAATATTGAGTCTGCATATGCTCGTGAGCAATTCCCAAGAGATGCAGCCTTTTCAAATGCATCTTTAGCAGCAATGCAACTTATGCTTGCGGCTAAAGCAACTGGCTGGGATACTTGTGCTATTGGTGGTTTCAACCCACAAGCACTTACAGAAGAATTCAATGTTTCATCTCGCTACGTACCAATTATGCTTATTACTATTGGTGAATCAACTTTAAAAGGCCACCCTGCACCACGAATGAGCGTAGAGCAAGTGAGTGAATGGGCAAAATAATAAAGTGAAACTTTAATCAGTGGGGGTTTTCTTCATCCCCCACTGATTATTAGTTGAACCAATCGGGCTTTTACGGGCAGTTGATCCCCCACTTAACTTCTTTGCTTCCGCTGAATTTTGAGGTGGGGGTCTTACTGCTCGTTAATGCGGGGTAAAGTGAACCTTTAATCAATGTGAGGGGCTTACTGCCTGTTAATACAGGATAAAAAAGAAACGAAGGTAATTTCATTACCTTCGTTTCTTTTTCTTCTGTCACACACCCGTAACATTACAATGTATTATTCGACATCTATACATAAAAAAACAGTAAACTTCATGCTATTCCCATACACATAAATGACATTTCGTGTCGAATTTTGTTAAAGTATCGAAATATAACCGTGTGTTTTTGTTACAATTATGATACAATGATAACAAATAGATAACAAGAGAGGGATTTTCATTGAGTTCATACGGAAGCTTTATCGCACTTTTAAGTTACATAGTAACTGTACTGCTGTTATATTTTATTGGCGATGCTACAAACATATCAGTGTTACAATTCCCAAAAGAAGAAGCGTTCCAATTAGACGCCGAAAAACATACTGCAAGATCCATTGCACCACTACTCTTAGCTCTCCCTGTATATATCATCGTTTTATATAAAAGTAAAAAAGTGTAAAGCCTACCTATTTCATTCATTTCGGTGGTCTTTACACTTTTTTGTGATATTTCCCCTATTTTAAACATCATCCCGTACTAAACACCCAGCTAGTCTTTTAAAATGAGAAAATCCCCTAGAAAAAATTCCACTCTCTGTCCAGTCACTCACTACCGAACTTACATAGATTATAAGTGTGAAGGGGGTGATGAGGATTATGTTTGGATCATTTGGATGCTGTGATAACTTTAGAGACTGTCATCATCGTGAAAGAGAGTGCGACCATCGTGACCATCGCGAGAAAGAGAGAGAGGTAAAACCACAACAACCAGCTGTATGTAACGTGCTTGCTAGCATTTCAGTTGGAACAGAACTTTCTCTTTTAAGCATTAAAGGTATTGGATCTTTCCACAATGTAATTTTTGAAGGTTTCGCTAATGGCGTTGCTCTTTTCTCTGCTTTAGCTCGTAACAATAATGATAAAGATAATAAAGACAACGACAAAGATGATAAGAACCGTCAACGTAATACTTTTAATGGTATTTTACGTGTATGCCCAACTGATATCGTTGCTATCGCTATCTAGTTCTGTGTCTTATCCTCTATAGTAAGAAAATAAGATGTACTTTTCTCATAGAAAAAACCTGAGACCGATTTCAAATCGACTCAGGTTTTTTTATTAATTATATGCTTTTAACTAGTTCAACAACTTCTTCAGCAGTTGACATCATTAACGCTTTTTCTGCTAATGTTTCCATTTCTGCTTTTGACAACTTGCTTAGTTGTGTTCTTGCAGGAAGAATAGATGTTGCACTCATACTGAACTCATCTAAACCTAATCCTAATAATAATGGGATAGCAAGTGAATCTCCCGCCATCTCACCACACATATCAGTCCATTTGCCTTCTTTATGAGCCGCATCGATAACCATTTTTACAAGACGTAAAATAGATGGGTTATATGGTTGGTATAAGTAAGCTACTTGTTCGTTCATACGGTCTGCAGCCATTGTGTATTGGATTAAGTCATTTGTTCCGATAGAGAAGAAATCAACTTCTTTTGCGAATTGATCTGCTAATACTGCTGAAGCTGGGATTTCAACCATCATACCTACTTCAATAGAATCAGAAATAGTTGTACCCGCTTCTACAAGTTTCGCTTTCTCTTCTAATAAGATTGCTTTCGCTTGACGGAACTCATCAAGAGTTGCAATCATTGGGAACATAATTTTTAAGTTACCGTATACGCTAGCACGAAGTAATGCACGAAGTTGTGTACGGAACACATCTTGCTCATCAAGACATAAGCGAATTGCACGGTATCCTAAGAATGGGTTCATTTCTTTTGGTAAATGTAAGTATGGAAGCTCTTTATCTCCACCGATGTCAAGTGTACGAACAACAACAGGTTGACCTTCTTTTACACCTTCAAGAACTGCTTTATACGCTTCGAACTGCTCTTCTTCTGTTGGAAGATTGTCACGGCCCATGTATAAGAATTCTGTACGGTATAAACCAACGCCTTCTCCGCCATTATCGATAATACCTTGTACATCATTTGGTGTTCCGATATTTGCAACAAGCTCAACGTGATGTCCATCACTTGTTACAGTAGCTTGGTCTTTTAATTTTGCCCATTCAGTTTTTTGCTCTTCAAATTTCGCTTTCTTTTCTTCAAAAGAACGAAGAGTTTCTTCTGATGGATTTACAATTACTTCTCCATCTAAACCGTCGATGATTACGATATCGCCGTTTTGGATTTTCTCCATAACAACTTTCGTACCAACAACTGCAGGAATTTCCATAGAACGAGCCATAATTGCAGAGTGAGATGTACGTCCACCGATATCAGTTGTAAAACCTTTTGCATACTTACGGTTTAACTGAGCTGTATCAGATGGTGTTAAATCTTCAGCAATGATGATTACTTCTTCAGAAATTGTACCAGGGTTTGAGAAGTTAATTCCTAGTAAATGTGCAAGAACGCGTTTTGTTACGTCACGAATGTCCGCAGCACGTTCTTTCATATATTCGTTATCCATGTTTTCAAACATAGAAATAAACATTGATGCAACTTCATCCATTGCAAATTCAGCATTTACTTTTTCGCTATTTACTTTATCTTTTACTGGGTTTACTAGTTCTGGATCATTTAACACTAATAAATGTGCTTCAAAGATCGCAGCTTTATCAGCACCTAGCTCAGCAAAAGCATGGTCTTTAATAGCTTCTAATTCAGTTTTTGCTTTCTCAAGCGCAGCGTCTAAGCGTGCAATTTCAGCAGCTTCGTTTGTAATTGATTTCTTTTCAATGTTAAATTCAGGATTCTCAAGTCTGAAAGCCTTTGCAATAGCAATCCCACTTGATGCAGCGATCCCTTGAATGTTAAGAGTCATTATTCTCCTAATCCTTCGTTTTTCATAGTTTCTTCGATAGCTGCTAGTGCTTGAGCTGCATCATCACCATTTGCAGTGATTTTAATTTCTGCGTTTTGTTGAATGCCTAAAGACATAACGCCCATGATTGATTTTAAGTTAACGTTTTTTCCGTTATACTCTAAGTTAATGTCAGAACCAAATTTGCTTGCAGTGTTTACAAGTAGAGTTGCTGGACGAGCATGAATTCCTGAGTCGCTAGTTACTTTAAAGATTTTTTCCATGATAATTTATCTCCTTTAAATTACAGTATTTTTTAGTTGTATAGACGTGAGTACTACATCATCTATTGTATATAATAGGCGATGTTCGGTCAACCACATCGCCTATTATAATTATAAACATTTTGCGTCAAATTCCTACTGAATGTCAATAATTGCGTTTTCGCCCTTCTTAACATTTCCATCTTTTTTCAATTCGACTTGTTGTCCTTGTTGTAAATTCGTAAAGACAATTGGTGTAATGATAGATGGTGCATTTTCTTTTACAAATGCAAGATCTACTTTTAATAATGGTTGTCCTTGTTTCACTTTGTCACCTTGTGCTACAAGTGCTTCAAAACCTTCACCATTTAATTTTACAGTATCAATACCGAAGTGAATTAAAATTTCTTTTCCGCCTTCAGATTGAATTCCAATCGCATGCTTTGTAGGGAATACGTTGACGATCTCACCGTTAACTGGAGAAACTACTGTTCCTTCTGTTGGCTCGATTGCAAATCCGTCTCCCATCATTTTTCCTGAGAATACTTGATCAGGTACTTCTGTAATTGGTAAGATTTTCCCTTCAATTGGTGAAACGATTGTTTCGTTTTCATCAACTTTTTGAGGAGCTTCTTCTACTTTTACAGGCTCTTCTTTTTCAACATGAGGTGTACGACCTGACATAATATCATGAATTTGTGATTTTAATGTGTCAGATTTCGGTCCAAAAATAGCTTGAATGTTATTTCCAACTTCAAGTACACCAGCTGCTCCAAGCTCTTTTAAGCGATCTTTGTTTACATTCTTTTGTTCGTTAACTTGAACACGTAAACGAGTAATACAAGCGTCTAAAGAAGCAATGTTTTCTTTACCACCAAGTGCTACTAATACTTCACGAGGAAGTTCACCAGCTTCAGTCTTCCCTGCACCGTCATTAGCATTTGCTACTTCACGACCAGGTGTTTTTAAATCCCATTTACGGATTGCAAAACGGAATCCGAAGTAGTAAATAACCGCTAGTACAAGACCAACAATAATTACCCACCACCACGCTGTACGGCCTGGTAGTACACCGAATAACATAAAGTCGATTAAACCACCAGAGAATGTCATACCAATTTTAACACCTAAAATTTGCATTGTCATAAATGATAGACCAGCGAATACTGCGTGAATTCCGAATAGTACTGGTGCTACGAATAAGAATGAAAATTCAAGTGGTTCTGTAATACCTGTTAAGAAAGATGTTAATGCAGCAGAACCTAAAATACCAGCTGCTAATTTTTTGTTTTCTGGACGTGCTTCATGGTACATTGCTAAAGCTGCTGCTGGAAGACCGAACATCATGAACGGATACTTACCAGTTGTAAATGTACCTGCTGTTAATTCTACACCGTCTTTTAACTGTGCCATAAAGATTTTTTGGTCACCACGAATTAATTCGCCAGCCGCATTTGTATACTGACCGAATTCGAACCAGAACGGTGAATAGAAAATGTGATGTAATCCAAATGGAATTAATGAACGTTCAATTAAACCGAAAATAAATGCTGCTACCGTTCTATTTGCATCAATCATTTGATGTGAGAACGTGTTTAAGCCACCTTGAATGTATGGCCAAACGAAGCACATGATAATACCTACCACTAAAGAGAATGTTGCAGTTGCGATCGGTACGAAACGCTTTCCTGCAAAGAAACCTAAGTATGATGGTAATTCAATGTTGAAGTATTTATTGTAGCAATATGCGGCTACTATACCGACGATAATACCGCCAAACACTCCAGTTTGTAGCGTTGGAATTCCTAATACGTTTGCATACGCTGGATCTGCAAATCCAATTTTTACTGGGTCTGCTCCAGAACTTGTTACTTTCACTAACTTATCTACTTCTAAGAACACACTCATCGTTTTGTTCATAATTAAGTAGCCGACGAATGCTGCTAAACCAGCTACTCCATCTCCACCAGCTAAACCAATTGCTACCCCAACTGCGAATAATAATGCAAGGTTAGCGAAAATAATATCACCAGATTGTTCCATAATTTTTGCTACCATTACGAACCAGTCTGCTTTTAAAGCAGGAATAACATCTGTTAACTGTGGATTTTGAAATGCATTACCAAATCCAAGTAAAATACCTGCTGCCGGTAAAATCGCTACTGGAAGCATTAACGCTTTTCCGACTTTTTGAAGAACACCAAAGATCTTCTTAAACATGGAAACCCTTCCTCTCTTATCTATATTGATACCTTCCGACAAACGCCAAAAAGACATGAGGAAAAAAAGATAGAACGATAGCTATACAAAGGGTAGTATATCCCTTTCTCTAGCTTACATTCCTTACTTTTCTCCACTCATGCCTGATCGAATCAGTAACACGTGTCAAAAATAGGTTTACGTATAAGTTCACTATAATTAAGGCAAACGTTTTCGTTACTTACCTTAATGTGTTTGTCGAAATTTGTATAACTTTGCAATAGTTATTATACATAACTATTGTAAGCGATTCAATGATTTTTTTTAACGTTTTCATTTTAGACAAAAATATATGTCTTTTTACACATGCTCCGCTTTCACTAAGCGCTGCAGGTGCATCGTTAAATATATGCTCTCTGCTTCATATACAGGAAGTTGCAATTCTTTTTGCATGACCTTAACTAGCTTCCAAGCTAAATTATAACAGACGGGATATTCCGCCTTTAATAAATCAGCAAAACTTTGTGATTCCTCTACTTTTTCCCCTTTTTTCACCCGTTCAATAGCATATTGCAAATGACGGATAAGGCGTAAATAGTGGATACTTTCTTGGTCTAATGTAATTTGTAAGTTTGTCTCAATTAAAGATACAAGCTGTGCAATGAGACGGGAGTTTTGATTAACCGAAGATAAATCTGAATTTGTAAGTGAACTGTAAATATGGAGTGCAATAAACCCAATTTCTCCTTCTGGCAATGTAATTTGCAAACGAGAATTTAAAAGGTCTACAACACCTTCAGCAATTTCATATTCCTCTGGATAGAGCATTTTCGTTTCAACTAAAAAAGGATTATCAATTGTAAGTCCTTGTTTTAAACGTTTAATCGCAAAAGAAATATGATCTGTTAAAGCGATATGAATATGTTCATTTAATGGTGACTTTGCTTTTTCTTGAATATAGAACATAATATCATTCATTAATTCAATTAATTTTTCACTCACATGCGGCACTAACAGTTTGTATTGTTCACGATCACGTTCATTTTTTAAAACAAACATTTTTTCAATTTGTTCTTGCTCCAATACATCTTTCGCTTTTTTTCCAAATCCAATTCCTTTACCAATCACTACTACTTCCTCGTGTTCAGGATGGCTAGCAATGATGACATTATTATTTAAAACTTTTTTAATTTCTAGATAATTACTCATATAACACCACCCTCGTACTTAAATAGCCTGCTTTTATGTTACAGAACATTCTTATTTGTCGTCAATGTAAAACATCTACCATTTCATAAAAATTCATTTTTTAGACATGTTTATATATGATGCGTATAATGTAAGAGCAACTGTACATAGAAAGGAGATAACAATATGATTAAAATGTTTGTAAGTGATATCGATGGTACAATGATGCAACACGGAGGTCTCATTGATGAGCAGGATGTTGCGGCACTGCGCAGTCTTGCTGAGCAAAATGTTATTCTTTGTTTCGCTTCTGGCCGACTTGATAATGAAATTGCAGACTTAATGAAAGCTGTAAATACAAATTTCCATCGCATTAGTGTAAACGGTGTTTTCGTGTACACTAACGAAAACAAGCAACTATTATCTGCAACATTCGATTCGAGTATTCTACCTGATCTGTTAGCAATGACAAATGAAGATCCTTATTTTCGTTATGTAAGTGATGAGCATAATTATTACATTGAAGAAAAAACACCTTTTATTCATGAGCTTGAACAACAAGTAACAATGACTTCTGTTGAGGAACCAAATTTATTACAGAAAATAGATGATACAATTTTCCCAAATAAAATCTCTGTCGGTGGAACAAAGGAAAGCTTACAACTCCTTCAGAAAAAAATTGATGAAAAATTCCACGGAAAAGTTAGTACCTTCATTTCAGCAGAACAATGTTTAGATGTAATGCCACCTAATATTAGTAAAGGGGCTGCTATTTCTGTTTTATTAAAAGAGTTTCAACTACAACCAGAGGAAGTTGCTTGCATTGGGGATTCTTATAATGATATTCCAATGTTTTCTTTAACTCCTCACAGTTTTGCTATGTCTCAAGCTGATGACGCAGTAAAGGAACACGCTCACTATGTAGTAAATACGGTTAAAGATGCTGTTAACCACGTAATTGCCCATAATAAAAATACGACTCACTCCTTGTAAGGATGAGTCGTATTTTTTTCTTTACATGTTAAACAATTTGACACTAACTGTACTTCACAAACTGAAATATATTATTTGTTACGTGCGATGTTTGTAATAAACTTATAACGATCCCCACGATAAATACATTTCACATACTCTAGCGGTACTTCACCTTCTGAATATGACCATTGACGCATTACAAGCACTGGCGCCTTTTTAGGAATATGCAGATGTTCAGCTTCATTATCCGTTGCAATTGAAGCTTCAATTGATTGAGTAGCGCTAACAAGTTTAAAGCCCAGTTTTTTCTCTAAATGTTCATATAAAGATTGTTGCAATATTTCTTCGTTAATATCTTTTACAAGAGCTGGCGACAAATATGTCGTCTCAAAAGCAATCGGTTCATCATCAGCTAAGCGAATACGCCTCACTTCATAAACCGACTCTCCCTCCTGTATTCTCAACCGGTCTGCTATTTTCGCAGTAGCTGGAACTAGGCGGAAACTAAGTAATTGACTACTTGGGTTCATCCCACGAGAAATCATATCTTCTGTGAATCCCGTCATTCCTTGCAGTTTTTGTTCCACTTTCGGAAGTTGGACAAACGTACCGATTCCACGTTTCCGATATAAATAACCTTGTTCCACTAAATTATTAATCGCCTGTCTGATTGTCATACGACTCACTTCGAACTTATCACAAAGTTCATTCTCAGATGGGATTTTATCTCCCGGCTTCCATTCGCCGTCCTCAATTAGCTGTTTCACCCACTCTTGAATCTGATAATAGATCGGAAATGGTGAATACTTGTCGATGTTCATCAGCAATCGCCTCACTGCATAAAGATAGAGCTTCTTGATCAGCAATTACGGTTACATTCGGATGACGTTGTAAAACTGTAGCAGGACACGCTTCACTATACTCACCTTGCAATAATTCTTTAAGAGCTTCTGCCTTTTTAGAACCCATAGCAACAAGTAGAACTTGTTTCGCTTTCATAATGCTTCCAATTCCCATTGTAATCGCATGAGTTGGCACATCTTCTTCTTTTTCGAAGAAGCGAAGGTTTGCTTGGCGTGTAGATTCTGTTAATTCAACAATGTTTGTTGGAGAATTAAACGGTGTTCCTGGTTCGTTAAATCCGATGTGACCGTTTTCACCGATTCCAAGAATCTGTAGGTCAACTGGGTTAGCAGCTAGAATGCCCTCGTAACGTTTGCACTCTTCCTCTAAATCACTTGCCATCCCGTTTGGTACATAAGTTTGTTTAAATGGAAGATGATCAAACAACTGTTCTTGCATGAAATAGTGATAGCTGTTTTTATCTTCATGTGGTAAATTTACGTACTCATCTAAGTTTACAGTGGTTACACGGCTTGTATCAAGTTTATTTTTTCGCATTTCTGCATAAATACCTAATGGAGAGCTTCCTGTAGCCATTCCCAATGTTGGATTTTCTTTTGTTTTTACAACTTCTTCAATTAATTTATAACCTGCTTCTGCTAGTTCTTCTGGAGTTTTTACAACAAGAATATTCATTTAATTACTTCCCTTCCTTCATATGAATTCCTAAACGAACCGTATCATATACATGTAAATCTTCATTCATCACAACAAAGTCTGCATCTTTTCCTACTGCCAATGCACCTTTATGATTTAATCCAAACTCTTCTGCTTGGTTAACTGATGTCATTAGTACTGCATCCTCGATTGAACAACCTGTAAATTCAATTACATTTCGGAAAGCCTGATCCATTTTTAGAATACTACCAGCTAACGTTCCATCTTCTAATCGAGCACTACCATCTTTTACATGTACTGGCTGTCCGCCAAGCTCATATAATCCATCTTCAAGACCTTTTGCACGCATTGCGTCAGTAATAACACTTACTTTTTTCGGTCCTTTTAATTTATATGCTAATTTCACCATATCAGGGTGAATGTGAATACCATCTGTAATTACTTCAACCATTACATCTGGATTTAATAACACATGACCAACAACTCCTGGTTCACGGTGATGTAATCCACGCATTTGATTGTATAAATGCGTTGCATGTGTAATGTTTCTATTTTTCAGTTGCGCATCAATTGCATCTGTATGCCCCATTGTGCCAACAACACCAGTTTCAGCAAGATACTGCTCAAACTCTAACGCACCTTCTTCTTCAGGTGCATATGTTACTAATTTAATTAGATTCCCGCTTGCTTCCTGCCATTGTTTAAATTGTTCAATATTCGCAGGAACAATATGTTCAAGTGGTTGTGCACCTGCACGTTTTTTTGAAACATACGGTCCTTCTAAATGAATATATTCGAAATGTGCCCCTTTTTCTTTCGCTTCCTTCGCAGCATGTAGTGCTGCTTCGATTGCTTCTGGAGCTTGTGTCATTGTTGTTGGGAAGTAAGTTGTAACTCCTTCTTGTAACATTTCTTTACCTAGAGTTACTAACCCATCGCTATTTGCATCCATCGCATCAATATCGTATCCACCATGAATATGAACATCAATCATACCTGGAATCACAATCTTCCCTGCTGCATCTAAAACCGCTTCATTTTCTTGTGATACATATTGAGCCATCAAACCAATTTCTTTAATTGTTTCTGCGTAACGAATAAATCCGTTTTCCACTACTTCTTGACCTGTATAAATTTTGGCATTGATGACAACTTGCGTTTTCATTTTCATCGATCCTTTCCCATGAAATACCTACTTGTTATTATTACCTTATTCGCCTAATTCCATCTTAATATATGCACGAGTAGTTGTCTAGACATTCGAATGAAATTTCCTCTTTGTTTAACAAAAAGGAAACTTAGTACGTCTCTTGCAATTATAATATATGTTATTCAGTTTTCCAAAAAGGGAGAATATCCCCTATCATATTACTCACTTAAGTAATGGCATTAATCCACTAGAGCCTATTGTAATATGCTCGCCGTCTGTTTCCATTTCTACTGTACGTTTATTTGTTCCATATATCATTATACCATGCTGTTTTAAGCGTCTCACTACACTTTGATGCGGATGTCCATATGGATTTCTGCTTCCATATGAAAGAATCGCAAACTGTGGTTCTACTTTCTTTATAAACATTTCACTTGTTGAAGTATAGGAGCCATGATGTCCCACCTTTAACACATCTGCATGTACATCAAATTGCTTTAATATTTCAGTTTCCGTCCGCACATCAGCATCACCCATTAGTAAAAAATCCGCTTTTCCGTATCGTACCTTTAACACAATTGAAGATTCATTATTTTCATCTTTTGATTTCCCATTGTTTAATACTTGTATGGAGACATGCGGATCTAGCGGTATGTATTGTCCCTCTTTTACTGAAACGAAAGGAATTCCTCTTTTTTTAATATGATTCCGGTATGTGTGATACGTAAAAGAACTATATGTTTTTCCACTATCTAATATAAGTGATACCGGCATTTGTTCTACAATCGGAATGAGTCCTCCAATGTGATCCATATCAGGATGCGTACTGACGATAGCATCTAAATGGTTAATCCCTTTTTCGATTAGTTTTTGAATGATAACCTCACCTGCTTCATAAGGTCCCCCATCAATTAACATCGTTTGTCCATTTGGCAATGTAATAAGTGTCGCATCACCTTGCCCAACTTTTAAAAAACTCACTTTCATTTTACCAAAATGTTGCCGCTGCATATGTAAAGGAGACGCGGTATGAATAGACATCATATATCTTTTGGCCGATGCACTATTTAAAGAAAAGCATAACAAAACAGAAACTAACAATAAAATACTTCGCATACTTCTCATAACTCGTCTCCTTTTTTCAATTAGTATGGCACGGTATATAATTGATATACAAAAAAAGCTTAGCAAAATTCTAAGCTTTTATTTCGATATCTCCTGTAAAGAACCAAAGAATAAATCTGCTTCATTCATTTGTTCATTCTCTTCAGAAAGTGCCGGTAAATCATCTAATGTTTTCAATCCAAATGTATCCAAAAATTCTTTCGTTGTTCCATATAAAATAGGACGCCCTGGCCCTTCTGCTCTTCCCATTTCTTTTATAAGTAAGTGTGAAACTAACGTTTGTAACGCCTTATCGGTTTTCACCCCTCTAATCTCTTCCATTTCAGTCCTTGTAATAGGTTGACGATATGCCACAATCGCTAACGTTTCTAAAGCAGCCTGAGAAAGTGAAGCCGCTGTTGGGATATCTATTAATTTTTGATAGTACGAAGCATGTTCTTTCTTTGTAGCAAAACGATATACTTTTGCATACTGTACAATTTGCAAACCGCGGTGTGCACCTTCACATTCTTTTTGCATTTCTTCTAAAATATCGATTACTTCATTTCCTTCAATTTCAAGTACTTTCGCTATTTGTTCTGGATAAATCCCTTCATCACCAGAAACAAATAAAAGCCCTTCAATGATTGATTTCTGTTCTTTTCTATCCATTTTACGAGCTCCTTCCTCCAATTTTCTCCATAAAAATACACATCAAAAAACCGAATCACAATCAATGCGTTCGGTTCAATATTTTTTCTCTTGTTCCAAACGATACATTCAAACCTAGCATGAGATATATTATTTCCATCCCATTTTCCATACTAACTCTATGCAGATTTAGTAGAGCTTGATACGAAAATTTCATCAAAATTATGTTCTTGTTCAATTATGATTTGTTGATTTTTCATAAGCTCAAGAACCGCTAAAAATGTTACAACCATTATTTCCCGTTCATCATCAACAAACAAATCATAAAAACTTTGACGACCACCTTGTATTTCTAACTGTTTTAAAATATCAATCATGCGCTTTTCAATTGGTATTTCTTGACGAGTAATACGTGTTGTTACAGGTTTCTTTGCTTTTTTACGGCGCATTAATTTTTGAAATGCCGCTAGCATATCATATAACGTAACATCAAGAGGCAAGTTTGTCTCCTCTTCTTGTTGCAACGATGTAAAATCAATTGGCGGACGTGTATATAGCTGTGCTCTTTCTTGTTCTCTTTCTTTTAGCTCAGTAGCAACTTGCTTATATTTCTTATATTCAATTAACCTCTCCATCAATTCTTGACGAGGATCATCTATAAAGTCATCACCGTTATCAAGTACATCTTCTTCATGTTTCGGCAACAACATTTTACTTTTAATTTGTAATAAAGTCGCAGCCATTACTAAATACTCACTTGCAACATCTAATTGTAGTTCTTTCATCGTATGAACATAAGATAAATATTGCTCTGTAATTTCCGCTACAGGAATATTATATATGTCAATTTCATAACGATGTATTAAATGTAACAATAAATCTAAAGGCCCTTCAAAAGCCTCTACTTTAAAATTATACTGCACAAAGCATCCCACCACATTTTTTCTATAACAACATAAGTATAGAGCATACTCATGTTCTATCCAACCTTTTTAAGAAATTTAATTAAAAATAGACCTATGCCTATATCATCATGCCCACCGCTTCATATGATAACAGTGTAGTAAGAACAATGTAGGAGGTCAAAAAACTATGGGTCACGTTGATTGCGGTTTTAGCGGTGGGTTCGCATTACTTGTTGTATTGTTTATTTTACTAATTATTGTAGGGGCAGCTTGCTTCTGCTAATATGAACAATAACGACTAGGGGCAATTCCCTAGTCGTTTATTGTTTATATTTCTATGATACACTTGTATTTATAACCGTTAAACAGGGGGGAAGAAAATGTATCCTACCGAATACATACAATTTTTAATTCATTTTCACGGAGATTATGATTATTTTGAATGCCACGAAACACTGGAAGAATATTGGAAAACAAAACCGAGAGGATATCGTGACAATTATTTAGTCGGTCTTATTCAAATTGCAGTTTCTTTATACCATCAAAGACGCTCTAACTGGAATGGTGCAGAGAAGATGATGAAAAGCGCCATAACGATTCTAGAAAAAAACAGTGCACCTTTACTACGTTTAGGAATAAATCAGACACAACTTCTATGCTTACTCCAGGATAGATTGCAATCTATACAGAAAGAAGAGAGTTTTACACCGTTATTTTTACCGTTATCGGATACAACATTAGAAAAGCAGTGCATGGAATTATGTCAGAAACAAAACCTTCCTTGGAAAGACGTGAATGCTACTTCTAATGAATATATAATACATAAGCACACGTTACGTGATCGAACAGAGGTCATCGCTGAACGAAACGAACAATTACAAAAAAGAAAGCAGAGATAATAAACCACTTATCTCTGCTTTTACGAATGTATATTTTGTTCTAGCCCTTTACACTTTTTGCAAAAACTTGCTGTTTGCTCATTTCCGCAAATTGTAAACTCAAGAAATTTACTCTTTAACTCTTGAACCATCTTCGTCCCAATACCCATATGACGATGAGACGGGTTCACACTCAAATGCTGAATTTCCAACACTTGATTCTCTTTTTTTTCAATCCCCATTATACCAACAAAATCTTCGTTTTGTTTCCACAAATACAATTGCCAATCATCCTTTGCTTCATAATCTTTCATAGTCAATTGTAATGTTTTCACATCTTTTTCAGTTGGCATAAATGAAAGAAGCCCCATTGCAATCTTTTCATAACTTTTTTTAAAACGAATTAACATAACCCTTATCCCTTCTTACAAAAGTTACAAACTATTAATCCCCTCAACCACTCTTTTCATATCACATTCATTTTACAATATTTTCAACAGAGTGAGAAGGGCCTAAAACAACTTGATAATCATACAAAGCGAAAAGAAGAAAGTCAAATATATGTTTCAGTACTATTTTTTCTAAGTAGATTAAGAAAGAAACGCTGTTATATGAAAGTAAAAAGAAACATCCACCGCTCATTACCACTTCAATATTCATCACCTGAGAGCAAATGAATTCTAGCAAAATTAATGTAATAAAAATATTTATTGAAACATGAAATCTAATGTATTCTATGTAATTTGTTAAAATTTTGTTCTTATAAGCGCCATATTTTCGCTACAATAACAGTACTACTTGTATCATGTACTGCAAACGAAATACCCATTCCTATTAAAAAACAAAAAAGAGAGCCATAGCTCTCTTTTCCCATTTACTTATTCTTCCCAAACTTTAACTTCTTTCATTACATCGCCTTGACGCATGTTTAATACTGTTTCAATACCGCTTGTTGCTTTACCGAATACAGTATGTACACCATCTAAATGCGGTTGTGGCTCATGAACAACAAAGAATTGGCTACCGCCTGTATTACGGCCAGCATGAGCCATAGAAAGTGAACCTACAAGGTGTCTATGAGGATTTCCATCAGTTTCACATGGGATAGAGTAACCTGGGCCACCTGCACCTGTTCCTGTTGGATCTCCACCTTGGCTTACGAAGCCAGGAATAACGCGGTGGAATGTCACACCATCATAAAATCCTTGCTCTGCTAGTTTTTTAAAGTTTTCTACTGTTTTTGGTGCCTCTTCTGGGAAAAATTCTAACTCGATTTTTTCGCCATTTTCCATTAATATGTATCCTAAAGTTTTCATACGTATATGTCTCCTTTCAACTATCTCAGCACTATATTACCACATTCATGACTAGAAACAAAAAGAATCCGACAATCTAGATACTTCTTTTTCGAAATGTGGAAAAAGCTAGGTGACAAATAAGAAATATATACTATAATAACTGTGTTGCCCGAAAATTTTAGAAAGAGAAAGGGAGCGATTTTTCGTGAAAACGAAATTACTAGCTCTGCTATTGGCTGTAACGGTATTTATGATGCCAACAGCTTCGTTTGCAGACATCATCGAAGGAGAATCAATTGTTACACTAGGAGAAAACTTGTCTGAACAACAAAAACAAGATCTGTTAAAAGAAATGAAAGCACCAAAAGATGCTACAATCATTACTGTGTCTAATGCGGAAGAACATAAATTTCTAGAAGGGATTGTTCCAAAAGCGCAAATTGGTACGAGAGCAATTTCCTCTTCTATGATTACATACACAAAGCCAGGGTCTGGTCTCATTGTACGTTCAAAAAACATTAATTCGATAACAGATGCAATGTACACAAACGCACTTATTACAGCAGGTGTGAAAGATGCAGAAATTCAAATTACTGCACCATTTAAAGTTTCAGGAACTGCTGCTTTAACCGGTTTAATGAAAGCCTATGAAACAACATCGAACAAAGCAATTCCTGAGGAAGTAAAAAAAGTAGCCAATGAAGAAATGGTGCAAACAGCCCAGCTCGGCGATAAAATTGGTGAAGAAAAAGCAGTTCAACTTGTTGCAAAAATTAAAGAAGAAATTGCCAAAGAACAGCCAAAAACGACTGAAGATTTACGTTCATTAATTAAAAAAATTGCGGATCAACTTGGTATTACATTAACGGATGAACAGTTAGATAACTTAGTTGCGCTATTTGATAAAATGAAAAATCTTAATATCGATTGGAATCAAGTTGGCAGTCAGTTAAATAAAGCAAAAGAACACGTTTCTGCCTTTTTAGGATCTGAAGAAGGGCAAGGTTTCCTAGATAAAGTTAAAGATTTCTTCTCAAGTATCATTGATTTTGTTAAATCGTTATTCAAGTAAAAAGAAGCTCGTCACTGACGAGCTTCTTTTTTTATACAAGTAATGGCAATTTCATAACAGCTTCTTCGACCGAACGAACAATATGATTTGCCTTATCCTTCACATATGGATGAGCATGATGTAGAGTAAATGAATGCGGAGTTACTTCGAACATAGAAATATCATTGAAAGAATCTCCAATGCATGCAACTTCATTTGCTTCAATTTGCAAATGTTCCATTAGTCGCCTTAAAGCACTCCCTTTACTTACTCCCCTTGGCATAATGTCAACATAGCGTTTACCAGACATAAAAACTTCCGCTTCGCTCTGAAATGTATCTCGTAACTCTTGATCTAATGCTGCAATTGTCTCTTCTTCCCCAAAAACAAACAATTTTGCAGGATGTACAGTCTTACCAAATTCCTCTTCTAATGCTTCTATCTCAGCAATATGCACGCCCATATACGTTTCAAAAGTATGATGATGTTCATTCTTTCTTTTTGTATACCGTTGCTCATTTGCACAAACAATATCTGCTAGTCCCTTTTTATGGATATATCGATATATTTCCTGGGCAATCCCATCTTCAAAACTTGATTCATGAAATATTTTTCCATCCGGCAGTAACATCGTTGCTCCATTTAAACTAGTTGTGTAATACGGGAATGCAAACCTATTTACGACTTCATCAATTCGATGAGTAAAGCGGCCAGAGGCAAAACAAATATTTGTCCCTTTTTCAGCTAACCAACAAAGTGCACGTTCATCTTCTTTTTGCATATCATTCACATTGTAAACGAGCGTATCATCTAAATCACTTACAAATAATTTAATCATGTCCTCTTCCCCTTCCATACACAATATCTACTCTAAGTGTACACAAAAAATGTTTGATTTTTGTTAAAAAATAATAAATTTTCGATAAAAAATAAGCAGGAGATTAATCCTGCTTATTTTTGTCTTCTTACATTTTGAGGTTTTACAATACTTGGGCGCACTTTTAAACTAGACATCGTCGGGCGAAGTAAAATTTTTGTTAATGCACCCCAATCAAATGGTAAAAATGGCCATAAATAAGGTGTTTGTAAACTTTTTATAGACGTTAAAAATAAAATCAATATCGTCATACCAATTACAAATCCCATCTCATGGAAGAGACCTGTTAAAATAATAACAAACAATTTTCCAACTTTATTTCCTAATCCTAATTCATAACTCGGTGTTGCATATGCACCGATCATAGAAACTGCTACATACAAAATAACTTCTGGTACAAACAAACCTACATCGATTGCTATTTGACCAATTAATATGGCGGAAATTAACCCTGCTGCAGACGATAACGGCGTTGGCGTATGAATGGCTGCCATCCTTAAAAACTCAAGTCCGATTTCGGCCATCAACACCTGTAATAGAATTGGTAAATGTGTCATCTTAGTCGGTCCAATGAAAGCAAGGTTTTCTGGTAAAAGAGTTGGATCAAATACAAACACTAACCAAAATGGTAGTAAAAATAAGGAGAATAAGACACCTAAAAAGCGTACCCAACGTAAAAATGTACCGACAGCTGGATTTTGTCTAAACTCTTCCGCATGCTGTAAATGGTGGAAATATGTTGTTGGAGTAATCATAGCACTCGGTGATGTATCAACTAGTACTAACACATGTCCTTCTAATAAATGATTCGCCGCTACATCCGGTCTTTCTGTATATCGAATAAGCGGGAATGGATTATAGCTTTGCTTTACAACAAATTCTTCCACTGTTTTATCCGCCATCGTAATTCCATCCACATCAATGTTATTTAATTCTTGTTTTATAATCTTTACTAAATCTGGATTTGCAACATCTTGAACATATGTAATACAAATATCCGTTTGGGATCTATCTCCTACTCGAATCATTTCATTTCGAAGACGTGGGTCACGTATCCTTCTACGAATTAACGCTGTATTTACAACGATATTTTCAACAAATCCATCCCTTGCACCACGTACTACCTTTTCTGTATCTGGTTCTGTCGGCGTCCGGCCCGGATAACTACGAACATCTATTGCGAACGCTTCCGTTTCACCTTCCACAAATATAACGATGAGTCCTGATAATACTTGAAGCATTACCTCATCCATCGTTTTCACTTTGCTTACTTGTTGATGGATTAAACGATTCTCTAAAAGCTTCACTGTATCTTCTTCTACATCCCTTATCTCATTTGTATCCACCGCTTCTTCTAAAATAGGGATAATATAATTTGTATCACAAAGTCCGTTTACAAATAACACACCAATTTCTTTATTTAAAATTTGAAATTTACGAATGCCAACATCGTATGTAACACCCAGTCCAGCTGTTTGCTTTAAGTAATTTTCATTATCACTTATGAAAGATGAAATAGGGATTTCCACTTTTTTAGGTTTCGTCATAAAAACCACTCCTTTCCAAAATTAATTGAATCGCTTTTCTAGTAATAGGTGATCCTCTTTCCCATTCATCGTTTCCACACATCTTACCAATATCACCAACTCCCACAATGACAGGAACATTCAGATCATCTAAACAATAAATTGTATCTCCGCTAATTCTGCCAATTTCACCATCTGGAAGTCCAAATTTATCAACACCGTATTCCGTTAAATTCCCGTTCCGATCTACACTGACATCTACACGTGCCCATTCCCAATGATGTGTATTAGACGCTACTGCCAAAACCCCCAGTACATCAATTTGTTTATGTGTGGCTACATATTTTAAAGCCTTTTCACCAGATCCTTCTCCAATAAATCCACTGTCATCAAACATGACAAATACAGGGTCATATGGCGTTTGCATAATAAGCTCAACAACTTTCTTCCCTGTCAATTTGGTTGGATTACTTTGTGATGCTGAAATACACCTTCCCCCAAATTCCTTCGTTAAAAGCTCAATTGTCCGCTTTGCATATTCATCTCCATCTGTGACCAAAACAACCCTTCGTCTCATTTGATTTATCCTTTCGGTTTACATATAAGTGCTACAAAAAATGAAAATAATATCGCTGCAGAAATGCCTGCAGACGTTAAACTAAACATACCCATACCAATCCCAATATATCCGTGTTTTTCTGCCGCATGCATTGCCCCATGTAATAGCGAATGTCCAAAACTTGTAATAGGAACTGTCGCCCCAGCACCAGCAAACTTTATAAGTTTATCGTACAATCCGAATCCATCTAAAACTGCTCCTATAACTACAAAGGTAGCCATTAAGTGGGCTGGTGTTAACTTTGCGAAATCTAACAATACCTGTCCAATTACACAAATGGCGCCTCCTACAAGAAATGCATATATAAAATCCACAATTCACTCTCCCTTCACTCTCTCAAATACGACACCATGTGCAATTGTTGGAATGGTTTCTTTCTGCTGCATCATCATCGGACTTAATAACGCGCCAGTAGCAACGACAAAAATTCGTTGTAAATTCCCTTTTTGCATCTCGCTTAATAAATGACCATATGTGACAACAGCTGAACAAGCACAACCACTACCACCGGCAAATACTTCTTCTTGACCGGGATCATAAATCATTAATCCGCAATCATTATATATATGCCCAAGATCATAACCTTCTTCCAGTAACAGTTGTTTTGCGATTGGTGTCCCAATAGCTGATAAATCACCGGTAACAATCAAATCATAATCTACTGCACTTCTCTTCAAATCTTCAAAATGTTGTTGAATTGTATGAGCAGCAGCAGGTGCCATCGCCGACCCCATATCTAAAGGATTCGCAATCCCTAAATCTTGCACTTTTCCAATCGTAGCTGCCGTAATTTTAATAGCACTTTTTTCTTTACTAATTAATATGGATCCCGCACCTGTAACAGTGGAATTTGCTGTTCCTGGTTTTTGTCCCCCATACTCTGTTGGATAACGGAACTGTCTTTCAGCCGTTGCATTATGACTACTTACCGTCGCTAAAACACGATTTGCGAATCCACCATCTATAAAGGCTGATCCAACCGCTAAAGTCTCCATCGAGGTTGCACAAGCGCTAAACATCCCTAAAAAGGGAATCCCCCAATTACGTGCAACATAATTTGCTGTCACTGTTTGATTTAATAAATCACCCGCTAAAAAGAAATCAATTTGTGATGTTTTTACATTTCCTTTTTGCAAGACTTGTTGAATTGAATCTGACATTAATCTTCGTTCAGCAAGTTCCCAGTTTTCCTCTCCGCAATGTAAATCATCATATGAAATATCAAAATCCTTCCCAAGAGGGCCTTCAGCTTCTTTTGGACCGACAGCAGTACCGGTTGCATTCACATAAATATCATTTTGAAATACCCACGTTTGTTTTCCGGTCAACCTCATACTAGCCCCTCCTTTAAGACATAAAAATGTTAAAAGTATATCTTATTAATCCAATAACGTATGCACCAACGACCCCAAAAACGATAACACTTCCCGCTAGCTTAAACATATTTGTAGCAACCCCAAGCACAATTCCTTCACTCTTATGTTCTAGCGCAGCGCTCGCCATAGAATTCGCAAATCCCGTAACAGGTACGGCCGATCCCGCTCCAGCAAATTGACCGATTTTATCATATACACCACAACCTGTTAAAATCGCCGATAATAATACAAGCGTTGCAACTGTCGGATTTCCTGCCTCTTGTTCACTGAAATGAAAATAATGTATATAAAATTTCATCAATACTTCTCCGACAGTACAAATGAATCCACCTACAAGAAATGCCTTGACACAATTTAGAAAATAGTTTGGTTTTGGATGGTACTCCTTCACTTTATTTATGTAATCATCCTTTAGTTTTCGCCCTGTCATTTATATATTGCCTCCTACTTTACGAAATAAATCCAGTGAAACAATGAGCCTATTACTTTGCCAAGTACAAGAGCAACGAGTAAAACAACGATTTTCCCTTCTACCCCTACTCGTTTCGCTAAAATAGGTAAAACATTTAACACTTCTGTTAATGCGGCTGCAAGCATTCCAATGAATGTGCCACAAAATATTCCTAATATAACAAGCCAATATTGCGACGTTTGAAATGTAATGTTTTTCAAACTACACCAAGCTCCTGTTAACGTACCTGCAATAACTGCCCACTCAAAATATTGAATGTGCTTTCCACTTCTCGTTAATTGAGTTAGACGGGGGATTATACCAAGTACAGCTAAAAATGCGACATACCCGCTACCTACTGCAATTCCTCCCGCTAAACCAATTAAAATAACAAGCCCAGACTCAATCATCGGCAAGTTGTTTCATATTGTCCTTGTTTTCATGAACAATTACATATTGGTCAAGTGACTGCTGGTATTGGAACATCTCCACTTCTAACGGACTCGGCTCTTCATTAATTCGCTTTTGAAATACATGATTAAAAAATAAGACCATACCTAACCCAAGACCTACTGAATAAGGAATTTGAAATAGAAGTGGTTGTGCCTTAAATTCTCCCGTAATCATGTAATATAACCGCTGGTGCACTTGTTGCATGCTTACATCTTCATGGAAATAAATGATCGCAAGAGCCGCTCCAATAAAAAGTAACAACCATACAAGTCCGAAGAAAATCGGATGTACTTTCTTTTTTTCATATATAATTTCAACAAGAGTTTGTCCAGAACCGAGTAAATTAATTTGTATATGAGCCGCTTTTCGCCTAATAATCTCAATAATTTTCATAACATCAATTACAACATGCGTCTTATCATGCGCTGTTATTTTGTAAACTACCTCATCCTGTAACAACTCAACTACCACAGTATCTCCGGCAAGTTGAGCGACATCACGTAGTTTCACTTCATACGTAGGAGAAACTTTTAATCGATTACGCATTTTAATATAAATTGTTTGTTCCAATTTCCATTCACCTCTTCACTCTTCACTCTTCCTCGTAGTTGTAGTATGGTTATTGAATTTTTTTCTAATACAATTTTTTCATAAAAAAACATCTGTACCGTTTCGGTACAGATGTTTTTTAGTTTATGCCTTTTTCTTAAATAAATTTGCAATACTTAATGCGAGTCCTCCCCAAATGACTACCATACCAATAACCATCATCATAATCGCTGATCCGCTCATTATGAAACACCCCGATCTTTCCATTCTTTTTCAAGCTTAACAGAATCTGAATGTATTTGTGCATTCCATTTCTTTATACTAATGATTAGTGCAACGATAAGGAACGCTGCTGCAATTGACCAACCATATGTTACGACAAACTCCGTTGGATAATCTCCGTAGTTCTTTTTAATATTTTGGATTGTACCATCAATTAACATGTATCCTAACATAAGCGGGGTAATAACGAGTAAACTTACTCTCCAAAACGTCCCTAACTTAATATCAGATACGAAGTTTGCATGATTTTGATAAACTGGTAAACGGCGTAGAATGAGCCCTATCGTAACTACTTCCACTAATGCAATTGAAATTAATCCGAAGTTATTAGCGAAATAATCAACAACATCTAAGAACATAAGCCCGCCACGTGTTGCAAAAACAAGAGAAACTAGTACGAGAAGCGTTCCCATAATTCCAATTGTTTTTTGGCGGCTTAAGCTGAACTTTTCAGATACGGCAGCAAAACATACTTCCGCAAGCGAAATGAGGGATGTAATTCCAGCAACCGTTAATGATAAGAAAAATAATACGCCAAATAACGGTGACATCGGTAATTCATTAATAATTTGCGGGAATACTACGAATGCAAGTCCTACACCAGCACTTGCTACTTTATCAACTGGTACTCCCATATTGTTTGCCATAAATCCAAGAGCTGCAAAGACCCCAATCCCTGCTAATAATTCAAATCCTGAGTTTGCAAAGCCAGTAATAAAGGCATTATTTGTTGTATCTGAGTTTTTAGGTAAATAACTAGAATACGTAATCATAATTCCAAATGCTAAAGATAAGCTAAAGAAAATTTGACCGTAAGCAGCAAGCCATACCTTTCCATCAAAAATACGACTCCAATCCGGTTTAAAGAATGCATCTAATCCTTGCATCGCACCTTCCATCGTCACTGCACGAACTACGATAATAAGGAACATAACAACTAATAAAGGAATGAAAATACGGTTAACAACTTCGATTCCTTTTTTAACTCCTTTGAATGCTACACCGAGCACGATAATCCAAACGAGAGCTAATGGAATTAATACTTCCGGTACGAGCCCTCCAAACTGTCCAGGCTTATCTGCAACATGCAAATACTCTTTAAATAAAAATGATTGCGTGTCTTTCCCCCATGCTCCAGTAATTGCAAAGTACGTATACGAAATAGACCAAGCAATAATTACTGCATAATATGTTGAAACGATAAACGTTACACACATTTGCCACCATCCGATGAATTCAGCACGCGGACTAATACGGAAGAACGTAAGTGGCGCGGAACCACGGTGACGATGCCCAAGAGCAAATTCAAACGCTAATAATGAAATACCAGTCGTTAATAATGCAAATAAGTACGGTAAAAAGAATGCGCCTCCCCCATTTTCATACGCTGTATAAGGAAAACGCCATATGTTTCCTAATCCAACGGCAGAGCCAACCGCTGCGAAAATAAATCCAGCTCTCGTTCCCCATTGTTGCCTCGTTTCCATATTTCCTTCCCCCTTTGTGACAAGTTCATACTTGGATTATATTTTAAATTTACTAAATTATCAATAAATTCTGTTAATTTTTATAGAAGTTTACAATCCCTCCTAATTAAAGTCATAAAAAAAATCGAATAGACAGCTATTCATCTATTCGATCTTTCATCTGTTTTAATATTTTCTTTTCAAGTCTTGAAACTTGTACTTGCGAAATGCCTATTCGTTCCGCTACTTCCGATTGGGTTTGATCTTTATAGTAGCGTAAATACACAATTAAACGTTCTCGATCATCTAATTCTCTAATTGCTTCTTTTAAAGCAATTTTATCGAACCATTTCGTTTCGGATTGATCGGCAATTTGATCTAAAATAGTGATTGGATCTCCATCGTTTTCATACACCGTTTCATGTATGGATGAAGGAGCACGACTCGCTTCTTGCGCCAGAACCACTTCCTCTGGCGTTAGTTCTAACGCTTCGGCTACTTCATTAATCGTTGGGGCTCTTCCAAATTCTTTCGAAAGCTCGTCTCTCATCTTTCGTATTTTATTTCCTGTTTCCTTTAAAGATCTACTTACTTTCACTGATCCATCATCACGTAAAAATCGCTGTATTTCGCCAATAATCATTGGAACTGCATATGTTGAAAATTTCACGTCGAAAGATAAATCAAATTTATCTACCGATTTTAAGAGCCCAATACATCCAATTTGAAATAAATCGTCTGGTTCGTATCCTCGATTAAGAAAACGCTGCACAACCGACCATACGAGACGCATATTGCTTTGAACGATTGTATCTCTCGCTTGCTGATCTCCATCTTGACTTTGTTTAATTAACGCTTTTAGCTCGTGGTCCTTTAACTGAGGTTTCTTCTTCTCATTTTTGACCTCTATGTCCATAGGCTATTCTCCTTAATTGCATAGAGCGTTACTATTTGATAAGTATTTTGTCAAATGGATTGTTGTCCCGAAAGATTCGTTTGAAATAACTTCTACTTCATCCATAAAATTTTCCATGATAGTAAATCCCATTCCGGAACGCTCTAATTCAGGTTTAGTTGTAAAAAGGGGTTGTCTTGCTTCATCTAAATCAAAGATGCCAATCCCTTCATCTCGAATCGTGAGTTTCACCATTGCTTCTTCCAAAATTACAGAAATATAAACAACACCTTCTGCATTTCCTTCGTACCCATGAATAATTGCATTCGTAACTGCTTCTGACACAACTGTTTTAATCTCCGTAAGTTCTTCCATCGTTGGGTCTAGTTGCGCAATGAATGCAGCTACTGTAACGCGAGCGAACGATTCATTTTGACTTAATGCTGAAAATTGAAGGTTCATTTCATTTCTCATTTATGCCACCCCCAACGTCGCGAGCGCATGCGCTTCACTTTCTTCTAAACGAACAATTTTAAATAAGCCCGACATCTCAAATAAACGTTTAACAGGCGGTGAAATTGCACAAACAACCATTTCTCCACCTAATCCCTTTACATGCTTATATCGGCCTAATATAACACCTAAACCAGAACTATCCATAAACGATAAGTTCTCTAGGCTCAAAACAATATGATGAACACCATGTGTCTCAATCATATCTGTTACTTTCGTTCGCAACTCTTCAGCAGTATGATGATCTAATTCACCCGCTAGTCTCACACATAGGACGTCACGTTTTACTTCTAATTGCATGGAAAGACTCACACGATTTCCTCCTTATGCTCAAACTTTACTCATTTACATACATAAAGATTTTCGTGATACAACCTAAGAATCCTTCCTACTGACAAAAGAAGAACTATTTCGCCATAAAGTGAAACTATTCAGCAATTATTTACTTTCATACGAATAGAAAAGCGGCAAAATATTTGCCGCTATTTTGATGTTGAAAACATCCCAAAACTTCTTTTAAATAACTCCCACCAGCTCGCTGCAGCAACATCTTCTTTTGCTACAATTGTTTGCTTTAATAAAACATCTTTATCTTTTTTAATAACAAGTGTACCAAGTGCGTCACCTTTTTTAATCGGCGCTTTCACTTTCTTTTCGGCAATTACTTCTTGCTTTACTTTATCCATATTTTCGCCTTTCTTCATAAGAAGAGACACATTGTCTGACGCAACTAAATCTACTTTTTCTTTTTTACCTTTTCCTACTTGTACAGTCTTAATTTTTTCGCCTCGTGTATACAATTTCTTTGTCATATATTGACCAAATGCGTAGTCAAGAAGCTTCGTTACTTGATTGTTCCGTTCTTTCGATGTAGGTGCTCCCATAACAACTGAAATAACACGCATCCCATTCTTTTCAGCAGATGCTGTTAAACAATATTTCGCTTCAGTCGTAAAGCCCGTTTTTACACCATCTACTCCAGGATAAAAACGTACTAACTTATTCGTATTCACGAGCCAAAACTTCTTATCCGTATCTTCACGTAAATAGTCTTCGTATTTACCTGTATATTTGCGAATAAGTGGGTACTTCATCAATTCTTTCGCCATTATAGCCATATCATTTGCTGTGGAATAATGGTCTTTAGCTGGAAGACCTGTTGGATTTTGAAAATGAGTGTTTTTCAGTCCTAAGTCTTTCGCTTTTTTGTTCATCATATTTACAAAACCTTCTTCTGAACCAGCGATATGCTCCGCTACTGCAACAGACGCATCATTTCCAGATGCAATTGCGATACCTTTTAGCATTTCATTTACAGTCATCTCTTCTCCAGGCTCTAAAAAGATTTGTGATCCACCCATTGAAGCTGCATGCTCACTTGCTCTAACTTTATCGGTCAGTTTTAGTTTTCCTTTTTCAACTTGTTCCATAATTAATAGCATTGTCATAATCTTCGTCATACTAGCAGGTGGTAACTTCTCATTTGGATTTTTATCAAACAAAACTTTACCTGTATCTTGTTCAATTACAATTGCTGATGACGCTTGTTCCGCTAACTTCGGCGTTGTTTCTTCTGTTTTCTCCTGCTTCGTCTTCTCAGATTGTGCGAAACTAACTGAAGTAACAGAAAGCAATAACATGAAACAAACAAGTATTCCAAAAACTCGCTTCATGACTAACCCTCCATTCTATATCAGACCTATTTTTTCCAATTCCTCATTTTTTAATACCATATTTTTCTAATATTTTTAGTTGACAAATACATTTATCATCTATATTGTATTAAGTGTATTACACGCATTAGTACACTTAATACAAGTCAGAAAGGAGACATTGCTCTTGCATATTCAACTTGATCCAAGAAGCAACACTCCGATATGGGAACAAATTGTTCAAAATATAAAAGAACTCGTATTGAAGAACATGTTAGCTCCAAGTGACAAACTACCTTCTGTACGCGAACTCGCTTCTTTACTCGTTATAAATCCAAATACAGTGAGTAAAGCGTACCAAGAGTTAGAGCGACAAGGGATTATTGAAACATTACGAGGAAAAGGAACATTTGTATCCCAATCGATTACCCCAACATTAGACGAAAGGAAAATCGCTATGGTTGAAAAGCAATTTCATCAGTTACTATTAGAAGCCTCTTATCTTGGTGTTACGAAAGATAAAATTCATGATTGGATAGATTCATACTATAAAGAGATTGGAGGAAGTTCGGATGCTGAAAGTGACAAGCTTGAAGAAAACAATTGATAATCAAACGATTTTAGACGATATTTCTTTCACATTACAAAGAGGAAGTATCGTCGGATTGCTCGGAAGAAACGGTGCGGGAAAAACAACTTTATTACGAACGATGGTCGGCATTTTAGACCCTGATGCAGGGACTGTTACATATGAAGATACAAACATTCATCAATGCCCTGAAATAAAGCAAAAAATCGTATACGTTCCTGATTCTACTAACATACTGAACGGATATACGATAAAAGAAATTGTAAAGTTTTATAAAGCCGTTTATACAGCATTTGATGAACAGCATTTCTATGAACTGTTAGAACGCTTTAACTTACCAAACAAACGAATTCGTAGTTACTCAAAAGGAATGAAAGCATTACTTGCCATCATTTTAGCCGTTTCTACAAAAGCAGAATATATCATTTTAGATGAACCGACAAACGGACTTGACCCTATTGTGAAAAGACAAATTTTACAGTTTCTCGTTGGAGAAGTTGCAGAAAAAGAGATTACCATTTTCATCTCCACTCACCATTTAGATGAAGTGGAACAAATTGCAGATACAATCATTATATTAAAAGGCCATACTATATCTTCTATTACATCACTAGACGATGCAAAATCACGATTCGCAAAAATACAAGTAGCTTACGAACGTTCACTACCTCAAAAACTAGAAAACTTAAACCATATTAAAATATTAAATCAAACAGGAAAAGTATATACAATCTTAATTGAGGGAAATGTGGCTACAACACTAGAGAAATTTTATAAAGAACAACCTATACTCATTGAAGAATTAACAATGTCTCTTGAAGATGTCTTCGTTACGACACTGGAGGAGGATGGTTATGTTTCATAAGGCGTTGTGGATATGGAATTGGAAGCGCGGGAAATATGCTGCGTTACTATTCTTCTTTAGTTCGCTTTATCTTCTATCTCTCGGATACTATAGAAGTGCTCAGATGGAACTCGATAAATATTACGAATTACAAGAAAAAGGGGAACAGTATTATTATTTTTATACCTTTTCTGCACGAGATGGTAATAGTTTTTGGTTAACTGTTCTTATCATTGCTTTAGCCTGCTTATTGATAGGATGGGAACGTAGCAACCAATCTAATACACTACTTATGACGATGCCATTTAAAAGAAAAAATGTTTTCTTATCTAAATGGGCTTTCGGTTCACTTTGTATTGTGAGCTCGTTACTTATAAATTGGATTATTATGTATGTTATTTATAGAACAACCATCCATTTTGATTATCAATCATTTAGTCCATTTCACCGATACTTTCTTTATGCGATAGTTTCTTATGTTGCAGTCTATACAGCTGCTCTATGTATCGGTACTTTTACTGGAAGTATTGTTTCACAGGTCATTTTTTGCATTCCATGGCTACTAATGGGGCTTACATTTATTCCACTAGTGTACACTTTTACGCTAAACCATTTAGAGGCTACCAATACTAAAAATAATAAATTAGATCAACAACTATATGAAATCAATCAAAAAACAAATATAGTTGTACCAATATATCGCTTTTCTATTGATTATAACTATCAGCCAGATTCTCGGAAGAGGGACAACGATCCAACTACTTTAAGAAATCCAGCATCTCACGTATATTATTCAGCCAAATCAATGTTAGTCCCTATTTTCTATACGATATTTTATTTACTACTTGGAACATATTTATATATGCGGTCACCAAATGAAAATAATCAAAAGATATTTATTTTCCAAAAACATTTAAAAATATGGATATGGGGAACAAGCATTTACTTTGCATTACTAGGTGGCTATAAAATCAATCAATTTTTTTTCTTACCAAACTACTATATCAGTTTGTTTCTCGCTGGAATCATTACTTATGTTGTATTATCACGCCTAACAAATTATAAAGTTTTTTAAAGGAGAGATCCTATGTTTCAAAAAGCACTGTGGCTAAGAACGTATCAACAAAGTAAATATGTTGTATGGTTATTTTGGCTCGTCAGCTTCTATACTCTGTCATATAAATACTATATGACTTCTATTCAACAGCAACACTTTCTAAATGACAATAAAAAATGGAACTATGTGTATCATTACCACTTTGATTTAGCACTTCTAGATTCTATCATGCTGTTAGGTAGTGTGCTAATCGTTCTAGCTTGTACTTTAATTGGATGGGAAAGACAAAATAACTCTAGCGACTTGTTATGGTCTATGCCATTTAAACGTTCAGACCTTTATATAACAAAGTGGTTGTTTGGAATCTGTAATATCACCGCTGTTGTCGTTTTAAACTGGGGACTATTTGCTATTATGAAAAAGTTGACTTTTCATAATAAATATCAAGTATTCTCCCCATTTCATAGTTACTTTATATACATGTTAATTGTATTAATCGCAATTTATACACTTGCCTTATGTATAGGAACCATTGCAGGGAATATTATATCGCAAGGATTTCTCACTACAGCTATATTAATCTTCCCTGCTTTATTTCCATCACTTATCTCAGGGGTCATTGCTGTTCACTCAAACACTGAATTTCATAAGGACAATGGCCTTATACATAATGTGATGGAAAACATACGTATTTCTAGTCCAGCAGAAGAGTTTACTATTAGCTTTAATTACGATCCTCAAAACGCTTATACTGATAAGGATGGAATACGTCATAATGAACCAAACTTTACAACAATCCCTTCGGCAAAATTATTGATCGCACCTATTACACATATCATTATTTTGTTACCACTCGGGATGTATTTATATGTTCATTCAGTCAATGAGCGAAATGGTAACTACTTATTATATCCAAAACTACAAAAAGTAGTTTTAGCTTGTGCGATTTTCTTTGGTGGGATCGTTGGAGGTTTAATGCTAAGTCGCGCGCACTCATTGTCTAGCTTTTACATCGGATTTTTCGTGACTAGTTTCATTACGTATTTCTTCCTGCCTAAAATGTTAAAATGGAAAGTCTCTTGGAATTTCAAATAAAATAACCTCCTCTCGATGAGGAGGTTATTTCACATTCTCTCTTCTTTTCCCATACTCTTTTTCTTGCTTCGTTCCAAACCCGTCACCATTTGCCACGATTTGATCTGTGGGAGCAACTATACTTTCAGCAATTCTCCATTCTCCCCCTTGCTGAATAAACACTTGCATAAAATAATTCATTCCATTTAACTGATACGAATTTTCTTTTTTCACTTCATAACGAGCTGCAACATAATACACTTGCACATTCTCAGCTTCAAACTTAGAAATATATTGTGATAATCTCGGGATGTACTGCGATGCTTTTTGAAGTGGCAGTTGTTTTACTTTTACAAGCGAAGACTTTGTTACATTACTGATTGTATCTTCATGCCGAATGTTATCACTATGATGAAATAAAATAGCATTCTGCATAGAACGAATCCATAGTTTTGAATATAGAACAGGTTGCTTATTTGAAATATGCTGTAATTCTTTCTGAACGACTTGAAGAGGCGTTGCGGCATCCACGAATTGATTAAAGCAGAAAAAACTTCCAATCATAATGAAAAGCGTACAAATACGTTTCATAATTTTTCACTCCGATTCTTTTTAATTCAAGTATTGGAGTTTCAAAATGTTTTTATTCAAAAGAAAAAGGATAGGAAAGCTTTCGCTTCCTATCCTCATTTATTATAATACGCGGCCAAATAAATCTAAAACCATCTCGATTTCTTGGTCGCTCCAACCTTTAAATCTCTCTTTATAATATTCTTTACGCACAGCTTCAAGTTTTTCAGTTACTTCTCTTCCGTGTTCTGTAATTTCTAGGTACACGATACGACGGTCTGAATTTGAACGCTTTCTTTCTACAAACCCTTTTCGTACGAGACGATCAGTAACAGCTGTAATATGACTGGAGGTTACGTTTACTTCACTCGCAATTTGCGAAGCCATCTGTGGACTGTTTAAAAATAACGCGCGTAATACAGAAAATTCATTGTATGGCATATGTTCTGCAAAACGTGTATTAATATCATTTTGTAATAAACGTATCATCTTTCGGAATGATCCGGATAACTCTAAAATCAGTGTTTCTCTTTTTTCGTTCACTAGCCTCGTCCCTTTTTTATCATATTTACACATATTATAATCTATAAATACCTATGTTGTATATGCTTTCTTCCCTCAACATTCTCATTTATGTAACTTTTTTCATATAAATTTCTTTTTTGTTCACACATATACATATAAATAAGGATGGTGATGGAAGATGCAAGGTGGAATGAATCCTTATTTACACAACGTACGTACAGCTAATACTGGTAAAGAAGCGACTATTACTGTACAAGGTGAAGGTGTTGTCAAAGCAAAACCCAATGTTGTTATATTAACACTTGGCATTAGAACTGATAGTAAAAATGTGAAACAAGCGCAAGAAGAAAATGCAGTGCAATCAAAACAATTGCTTGATGCACTTAAACAGCTTGGTATTGCTGATAAAGACATAGAAACGATTTCTTATACGATCACTCCCCAATACGAGTATGTAAATGATAAAGCATTACTGCAAGGATACCGTGTGGAACATTTGTATGAAATTACCGTTTTAAATGTACAAAAAGCAGGGGAAGTATATGATATAGCCGTTTCAAATGGAGCGAACTTAGCAAAAGGGTTACGTTTTCGAATATCTCATCCAAATAAATATTATGAGCAAGCTCTCATTCAAGCTCTGCAACAAGCGGTAGAAAAAGCTCGTGCTATTGCGAGTACATACAATTTAAACATTAATCCAGTTCCACTCTCATTCGTTGAAGAATCTGTCCAATTACCACGGGAAGTGACGTCCTATGCTACTTTACATGCGCAAGCAGCTCCGCCCATTCAATCAGGAGAATTAGAAATCATTTCAACAATACGAGCCATTTTTACGTATTTATAAATAATTTCTTTTATAAGTAAACGTTATCATTTTCCTTGTTGTAAAAACATGATGTTCTGATATAATAAAGGACGGTGAGCTCTTACGAAAGAGATATCACGGGTGGGAGAGGGATATGAAAAAGAAGGTTTAACATGAAAGGAATACTTGAAAGAACATTTAAATTAGGTTTACACGAAACATCACCAAAACAAGAAGTTTTAGCTGGAGTTACGTCATTTTTCACAATCGTATATATTATGATTGTAAATGCATCAATTTTATCAGATGCTGGCATTCCTCTTGAAGCTGGAATTTTAGCAACTGTTTTCAGTTCATTTGTCGGATGTCTGCTCATGGCATTTTGGGCAAATGCACCTGCTATTCTTGTCCCTGGTATGGGCGTAAATGCATTCTTCACGTACACTGCTGTGCATACGCTCGGATTAGCTTGGCAGGAAGCACTAGCAGCTGTCTTCATCTCTGGTATTATTTTTGCAATTGCTGCGTTTACACCAATCGCTCGCGTGCTTTCAGTATCGATTCCAAAGTCATTAAAGGAAGCTATTACTGTCGGCATCGGATTATTTTTAGCATTTATCGGATTGCAAAAAGGTGGTTTAGTCGTTTCGAACCCAAATACTGCTGTTGCAATGGGTAAATTAAGTAACCCTGTCGTTCTTGCGACCGTGCTTACTCTTATCGTTGCACTTGTACTATTTATTCGTAACGTACGTGGAAACTTTTTATGGACGATTGCAATAGGAACTGGTATTGCATGGCTATTTGGTCTTGTTGATACAAGTCAAATCGGAAATAGTTCATTCTCATTCGCTAATTACGGCGATGTGTTTGGAGCTATGTCATTTGGCAAACTTTCTTCCTTACCGTTTTGGATTGCAACATTCTCCTTAAGCATGGTGCTTATTTTTGAGAACATGGGACTTCTGCACGGTTTATTAGAAGATGACCGTAAATTCCCACGTGCTTACCAAGCCAATGCAATTTCAGCAATGACATGTGGTCTATTTGGCACAAGCCCTACCGTATCAACAGTAGAGAGTGCTGCAGGTATTACTGCAGGCGGAAAGACAGGTCTGACGTCTATCGTTACAGGGTTGTTATTCTTCGCATCACTATTTGCACTTCCGTTTGTGAAACTAATTCCTGATAGTGCCATTGCACCAATCTTAATTATTATTGGCGGCCTGATGATTACAAGCATTCAGCAAATTCCTCTGAACGATTTTTCAGAAGGATTTCCAGCGTTCTTAATTATCGTCATGATCCCGCTCACATATAGTATCGCTGATGGCATTGCGTTCGGATTTATTGCTTATCCTATCTTAAAAATTGCTCTTGGAAAGCGTAAAGAAGTCGCACCGTCTATGTATATCGTTACATGCTTATTCTTAGCCATGTTTGTATTACATGCTATTGGTTAAGTAAAAACACCGAGGAATTTTGAAGTGAACCCTGAAAACGGGACACCTATCAAAACACCTAAACCATCTGTTCCCTAAATTCTTTAGGGGATAGGTGGTTTAATTTTTCTTGAATTCGCACACAATTGTAGTAATGAATGTATTCTAGCACAATCTTTCGCACAGTTGTATTGGATACTTTTGTTATCTCTTGTGAATAGAAAGCTTCACTTTTCAAATGACCAAAGAAGCTTTCCATGACGGCATTATCATGGCAATTTCCTCTCCGGGACATGCTGGTGATAATGCCGTTTTCTTTGGCATACGCTTGAAATTCTTTTGCTGTATAAATACTTCCTTGATCCGAGTGAAGAAGGACATCTTTTACTCTTCGCCCTCTCATTGCTTGTTTCAATGTCTTCATCGCTAATGTCAGTGTTTGTGATTCGCTGATGACACAACTAATAATTTCACGATTAAAGGCATCCATGATCGTTGATAAATACAAGGTACGCTCTCCAAATAAGAGATACGTCACATCTGTAAACCACTTTTCATTTGGTCTGGATGCATCGAATTCACGTTCCAATCGATGAGGGGCTACCATTGGTTCCGCACCATTGATATATTTCTTTTTCTTTCGACGTACTTTTGAAAGAATGTGATTTTGTCTCATGATTCGTAATACTTTTTTATGATTGACACACAGTCCCATTTTTTGAAGAGTAGCGGTCACTCTTCGATATCCATACCGAAATTTATGCCTAAGACAGACGTCCTTTACTTTCTCTTCTATATCATCTTTCCGATCTTCCGTTCGTTGTAACCAGCGATAAAATGTGGAACGGGGTAATTCTAATACGTTACACAATTCTTTTATCGTTATTTTTGTTTTTACGTTTTTCCATAAAGTAACTACAGTTTCTGGTTTCAGCCCCTTTCGATTTCCAGATACTTTCCCCATACAAGTAATTTTGTTTTTAGATGCTTATTTTCTAAACGTAGTTGTTCTAATTCACTGAGCTCTTTTGGTCCTTTTCCATAAGAATATTGTTTTCCTACAGGTTGTTGAAAACGATACGTTTGATCTGTACGATGCCATTTCATCCATGTCTTAATTTGGGAAACATTTTTAATTCCGAGTTTCTCCATAATTGCACGATTTGAATAACCATCTTTCTTCATTTCAATTACTTTCCACTTTGTTTCTTCTGGGTAATGAACTCTTGTCGTCATACGAAAAAACACCTCCATTGAATTTGCATACTTAGTATGCGAATTCAGGAGGTGTTTTTTTCATGTACCACTATTCGGGTTCACTTCATTTTCCTCGGTGTTTTTTTACTTAAACCACCCTTTTTTATAAAACCAAGCCATCATCCCACCGCCAATTAGTGCCATTAGAAGTAGACAAATAAAATAACTATATTGTCCACCAAGCTCTGGCATATGCGTAAAGTTCATTCCGTATACTCCCGCAATAAATGTTAATGGCATGAAAATAGTCGAGAATACAGTTAATGTTTTCATAATGTTATTCATATGATGTGAGTTTAATGAAAAATAGCTATCCCGAATATCTGCCGTTAACTCGCGGCTTGCTTCAATCATTTCTGTTAGTTTAAGCAAATGGTCATGTATATCTTTAAAATAGATCTCATGATCACTTATACCATAAAAACGAGTCGAATTTAAAATACGATACAATAAATCACGCATCGGAATGATTGTGCGCCTTAGCTTCGATAAATCTGCACGTATATCAAATACTTCTTCTAATACACTCCCTGCTGTCTCACCCGTTAAATTATCATCAATTGCATTTAAATGATCCTCAATGTAATATACAGGCGCAAAATAGTCATCTACAATTTGGTCGATAATTGTATGCGCTACGTGCAGGGGACTATTTTTAATACGCTTCTTTTCTCCAAGTGTTTTCCATACTCTTTCGATTGCATTGTTATGAGAAAAGTGGAAAGAAACAATAAAACGATCACTAATAAATAAATCGATCTCGTGCGGTTCTAATCCATCCTCACCAAATGCATGAAGAACTAAAAAGTTATATCCATCATAAAAATCAACTTTTGGCCTCTGTACATATTCTATACAGTCTTCAATTGCAAGGGGATGGAACTTAAAATGATCTTGCAAAATGTATGTATACTCTTCTTTCGTTGGCTTATATAAATCTAGCCAATACCATACAATATGGTCTTTCGTTGTTTCTTCTAGCGAAACATCATATAATACTTCATCTGTTTTTGTTATTGCACAAATTCTAATCATAATTTCACCCATTATTATTATAAACAAAAAATAGCAAAAAAAGCCAAGGAGAAATACTCCTTGGCCCTTTTTTATTATTCAGTAACGATGCCGTGCACTAACGTTGGTGCATCTACATGTTCGTTAGCAATCTTCATGTTCTCATAAATTTTTGCTTTTACATCTTCCACATTTTCACGGTTTGCGTAAATTGTAACAAGGGATTCACCTTTTTTCACGCTGTCCCCTACTTTTTTGCGAAGCATTAAGCCAACTGCTAAATCAATTTCAGATTCCTTCGTCGCACGTCCTGCTCCTAAAAGCATTGCTGCTGTTCCGATTTCATCTGCAACGATTTCTGATACATAACCGTCTTCCTTCGCTTCTACTTCAATTTTAAACTGTGCTTGTGGTAATTTAGAAGGATCATCAACAACAGAAGCATCGCCGCCTTGCGCTGATAAGAACGTTTTAAATGATTCTAGCGCTTTACCGTTGTTCATTACTTCAATTAATTTCTCACGTGCATCTTCTAAAGATGAAGCTTGTCCAGCAAGGTATACCATTTGACTTCCAAGCGTTAAACATAACTCTTCTAAATCTTTCGGTCCTTTACCTTGTAATGTATCAATTGCTTCTTGTACTTCAAGTGCGTTACCAATCGCCTCACCAAGTGGTTGACTCATATCAGAAATAACAGCCATCGTATTACGACCAACGTTATTACCAATGCGCACCATTGCTTCTGCTAAACGTTTTGCATCTTCATCTGTTTTCATAAATGCACCTGCTCCAGTTTTTACATCAAGAACAATTGCATCTGCACCAGCAGCAATTTTTTTACTCATAATCGAACTTGCAATAAGCGGAATTGAGTTTACTGTTGCCGTTACATCACGAAGTGCATATAACTTTTTATCCGCAGGTGTTAAGTTTCCACTTTGACCAATAACTGCGATTTTGTTTTCATTTACAAGTCGCATGAATTCATCATTTTCGATTTCAACATGGAATCCTGGAACTGCTTCTAATTTATCAATTGTACCACCAGTATGTCCTAACCCACGTCCAGACATTTTTGCAACCGGTACACCTAAAGCGGCTACTAATGGACCTAACACAAGTGTTGTTGTATCACCAACACCACCTGTTGAGTGCTTATCTACTTTTATCCCTTCAATAGCTGATAAGTCGATTGTATCACCGCTATTTACCATGGCCATCGTTAAATCCGCACGTTCTTGATCGTTCATATCTTGGAAGAAAATTGCCATTGCAAGTGAACTTACTTGATAATCAGGAATATCACCATTCGTATATCCTTCAACAATAAAGTTAATTTCTTCTGTCGTTAATGCATGTCCGTCACGTTTTTTTGCAATTAGGTCCACCATTCTCATTGTGAGGTCACCCCTTCATTTGTTTTACGATTGCTTTTACTAATGCTAAGAAGTTAGCTTTAACACGTTCTGTCGTTTCAATTACTTCATCGTGGTGAAGTGGCTGATCTAAAATACCAGCTGCCATATTTGAAATACAAGAAATACCAAGTACTTTCATACCAGCATGACGCGCTACAATTACTTCAGGTACTGTTGACATACCAACTGCATCTCCGCCAAGTGTACGAAGCATACGAATTTCAGCAGGTGTTTCATATACAGGACCTGTCATTCCAACGTATACACCTTCTTGTACTTTAATATTTAAGTCCGCTGCAACTTGTTTCGCCATTTCACGAAGTTCTGTCGTATATGATGTAGACATATCAGGGAAACGTACGCCCATTTCAGAATCATTCGGTCCGATTAATGGGTTTGTACCCATGAAGTTAATGTGGTCTGAAATTAACATAAGATCGCCTGGCTCAAATGATGTATTTACACCACCAGCTGCATTTGTTACAACAACTGTTTCTACACCTAGTTCTTTCATAACACGAACTGGGAATGTTACTTTTTGCATGTCGTATCCTTCATAGAAGTGGAAACGTCCTTGCATTGCTACTACTGTTACACCTTGAAGTGTACCGAATACTAGTTGACCTGCATGACCTTCTACAGTTGATACTGGGAATTCAGGGATTTCACTGTAAGGTACTGTTACTGCGTTCTCGATTTCATCTGCTAATACACCTAGTCCAGATCCAAGGATTAGTCCTACTTGTGGCGTTTCTTGAAATTTCTCTTTTAAGTATGAAGCTGATTTTGTAATAAGTTCACGATTCATTTGTTTATCCCCCTATTTCTTTAGCTCGTTTAAGAAGCTTGTTCCGTGTTCTGGCATTTTCACGCCGAAGTTTTCTGCTACCGTTGCACCAATATCAGCAAATGTTTGACGAATTGATAATTCTTGTCCGCCATCTTTCATGCTTGGGCTATATGCTAATAACGGTACATATTCACGTGTATGATCAGTACCAGGATGTACTGGATCATTACCGTGGTCTGCTGTAATTAATAATAAATCATCTTCTTGTAGTTTTTCGAATACTTCTGGAAGACGTGCATCATATTCTTGCAGAGCTTCTCCATATCCTTGTGGATCACGACGGTGGCCGAATAATGCATCAAAGTCAACTAGGTTTAAGAAGCTAAGACCTGTAAAGTCCATGTTTAATGTATCTACAAGCTTGTCCATTCCATCCATATTTGATTTCGTACGAAGTGATTCAGTTACCCCTTCTCCATCATAAATGTCAGAGATTTTACCAATAGCAATTACATCATAATCGCTATCTTTTAGTTCATTCATTACTGTGCGACCAAATGGTTTTAACGCATAGTCATGACGATTTGGTGTACGTTTGAAGTTTCCTGGCTCTCCAACGAACGGACGAGCGATAACACGTCCTACCATGTACTTCTCATCTAACGTTAGTTCACGTGCAATTTTACAAATTTTATATAACTCATCAAGTGGCACTACTTCTTCGTGTGCTGCAATTTGTAGTACGCTATCTGCGGAAGTGTAAACGATTAAAAAGCCTGTTTCCATTTGCTCTTGACCAAGTTCATCAAGAATTTCAGTTCCAGAAGCTGGCTTATTACCGATAATTTTACGGCCTGTTTTTTCTTCTAATTCATCAAGTAATTCTTTCGGGAATCCTTCAGGGAACACTTGGAATGGTGTATCAATGTAAAGACCCATAATTTCCCAGTGTCCTGTCATTGTATCTTTACCAGTAGATTTTTCTTGCATTTTTGTATAATATCCAAGCGGTTTTTCTACTTTAGAGATACCTTTCATTTCACGAATGTTACCAAGGCCTAATTTCACCATGTTAGGCATTTGTAACCCATTCATATGTTCAGCAATGTGACCAATTGTGTCAGATCCTAAATCACCAAATTGTTCAGCATCTGGTGCTTCACCGATTCCAACAGAATCCATTACGACTAGGAATATACGTTTATATTTATTCATAACTGCGACCTCCTATAAGTTCAGTTCTACTTCTTGTAGTATGTTCAAAACGCTATAAAGTGAAACTGTTCTCTATAAGAATTATCTTTCGTTCTCATTGTCAAACAGTACTTCTTTAACTCATTCTCTAACCTATTTCGTTTACTTTGAAACGACTCAAAAACATTTCTAGTTTTTTCTAAGTCAGATGTCAGACATCTGATACTGATATCATAACATGTTTACGCTTTCTTTTTAATACATTTTCGTAGAATTTCTCATTTTCTTCACACTTCTATTGTAATCCATTATGCAAATAAGTGCTAATTATTTTATGATTTATTTCTCCATATAAAGTGAAGCTTTGATTAGTAAGAGTTTCGTTCTTCTCCACTGATTATTAGCCCTCATCAATTGGACGTTTACGGGATAAAAATAAAAAGCAGCTCTAAAGAGCTACTTTTTATTTTACTTCTACTGTTTCTTCTTTATGTTCATGCAGTTCGCCTTTTTTAACATGAACTTTCACTTTGTAAGAGCCGTTTTCTTTGAAAGTATGTTTCGTTTCATACTCTCCTTTATTTCCTTCTTTCGCTGGAATAAATTCGTGTTTTTCAACACCATCTTTCCAAATCTCAAGTTGTACTTCAGCACCAGTTAGCGCTTCTTCTTTTTGTTTTAAATGAACTTTCATAGTTGATTCAGCGTTTGCTTTTATGTCACCAGCCATAAGGTGGATCATTGTATCGCTTTTATGATCGCCATGTCCTGCACCGTGATCACTATTTTCTTTTTTCGCATCTTCTACTTTCGCATTTCCCACAGCCACTTTTACTTCCGGCATAACATGCATTTCACGTGCATTTGTGTGAGCGATAATATGGTATACTCCATCCGTCTCGAACGTTTTCTCCACTGCATAAACACCTTTTCCTTTATGCTTACCATCTAACATCTCGTGCTTTTCGTCGCCAGCTTTCCAAATTTCAAACTTTACATCATCAGCATCTGTTACTTTTTCTTTTCCTTGTGTAACAAGTGCTTGTACTTCTGTTTTTTCACCGGGTTTAATTTCTTTCGGATTTGTTTGAACTGCTACTTTTACAGCTTCTAGTTTCTTTTCTTTTTGAGGTTCTTCTTTGTTTGTATTACAGCCAGCCAATGCTAGCATCGCGATAAATAAAGTCATAATAAGTTTTTTCATCATCATTTCCTCCTTCATACCTTATTTAGTATAGAGGAAATACATTGTAATATTCTAGTCTTCTGCTGAAAACAATGTACGAAATGTTTGTGAAGTTTTTGTGAAGTACTGTAGCCTTTTGAATCTATGAAAAAAGAGCATAGTAACTATGCTCTCGGATGAAACTGTTTATATACATCTTTTAATCTAGCTTTTGAAACATGCGTATAAATTTGCGTCGTTGAAATATCTGCATGTCCAAGCATTTCTTGCACAGCACGCAAGTCTGCTCCATTTTCTAATAAATGCGTAGCAAAAGAATGGCGCAACGTATGCGGTGTAAGCTCTTTTTCAATATTTGCTTCTTTCGCCAATCGTTTTAAAATTTTCCAAAATCCTTGTCTTGATAATCGATTCCCATGATGGTTTAAAAAGAGTGCATCTACTACTTTTTTACCCATCAATTCTCTTCTTCCCTTTTCAATATACTTTTGAATCGCTTCCGTCGCTAAACTTCCTAGTGGAATAATTCTTTCTTTATTCCCTTTCCCTATGCAACGAACAAATCCCATCGTTAAATGTACATCTTCTAAATTTAAGGCAATTAATTCCGAAACACGAAGTCCTGTTGCATACAATAACTCTAGCATCGCTTTGTCACGAACCCCAAAAGCACTCGTCATTTTTGGTGTCTGAAGTAACGCCTCTACTTCATCGATTGATAGTACTTTCGGTAATTTCCGTTCTCCTTGCGGCGTTTCAATATGTACGGATGGGTCGTGCTCTACCGCCCGTTCACGAAGTAAAAATTGGTGAAACGAACGAATCGATGCAATATGACGTGCTAATGTTTTCGAAGATTTTCCGTTTTCTTTTAAGTGCTGCAGAAAATTAACAATGTGCAAGCGTGTTACTTCATGAAAGCTTTTCGCCTGTTCTACATTTTGCAAATACTTTACATAACTTTTTAAATCACGTTCATAAGATACTACTGTATTTTTCGCTAGCCCTTTTTCGACAACCATATAATGAATAAAATCTTTTAATTGATCTTCCAATCTACACTACTCCCCATTTTCATAGAAAAACATCATTCTATTTACGAAAGCATCCTTTGCCGGCTCTTCATTCCCTGATACTTTTTCTACAGTCTCTTCTTTTGGCTTTTCATAACGATGATAGCTTTCATATTCTTCATTTATCCATAGTATAGCGAAATAAAACAAAATCGTACAACTTGTAAATAATAAAAATACTTTTATCCCATCAAAAGTTAATTTTAAAGCTCGGCGCATTGTAAATTCCTCCAAAATATAAGTTATTACAACATATGCCAAGCTTTCACCAATTTATACCTTATTCAAATAAAAAACCTCTTCCTAGTTAAATAGGAAAAGGTTATTTTTCATCCGTTTCATTTTCTTGACAATTTTTACAAATCCCATGGAATGTTAAACGATGATCCTTCACCTTAAAGCTCCAGTCATGTTCTACTTTCCTTTCCACTTCACCAAGTAAATCTTCTTGTATTTCTTGTACAGCACCACATTGTGTACAAATCAAATGATGGTGGAAACGCTGCGCACCTTCTTGGCGTAAGTCATAGCGTGAAACACCGTCTCCGAAGTTAATCTTATCGACAACTTTTAACTCAGATAATAGTTCTAAAGTTCGATAGACGGTTGCTAATCCGATCTCTGGCGACTTTTCTTTTACAAGGAGGTAAACATCTTCTGCGCTTAAATGATCTTCTTCATTTTCTAGCAGCACACGAACTGTTGCTTCACGTTGCGGTGTTAATTTGTAGCTCGCTGCATGTAATTGCTTCTTAATTCGTTCAATTCTTTCTTCCATTCGGTACTACTCCCTCCTCGCCACTCTTACACCATTATATCAGAAGAAGGGCTTCTGTCAAAAGAAAAACAATAAAAACAAATTGATAATTATTCTCAAAAAGTATTTATTGTTTATTAATAGCCTCAACGACTTCTTTCATTAAAACTGGTGATGCATAAGCTTCTACACTAGAAGCAAGAGCTAACACTACTCCGATTACAAGAAAGAAGCATGTATAACGAATTAATAATGGTAATAGCGGTTCGGTTATTTTCCGAATAAATTGATGTCTAATCATCCGTAAGGAAAAGCTTGCGGCAATTGTTGTCATAACGAGAAATACTGGAATAATAATGAGATTTTGTGGCAATACAGAAACGAATGCTAATAATAATCCATTCCATCCATGCTGACTTACTAAAAAACCTACTGTAAATCCGACAACTACTCCTTTTACAAATAATAAAATAAAAATAAGTGGCAATCCAATAATTGAAATCCCCAAAATCCAAATAAATCCAATGTATTTTAATTGCGAAAAGTAACTTTCTCGAAACATTTCGCTCGCAACAGCAAATTCTCCTTTAGAAACTTGTCCAAAAAAACGTTGTAAATAAAATGATAAATCTTGTTTTTGATTTAATTGTAAACTATTTACAAGAATGGCCCCAAATATTACTCCCATCAATAATAAAACAGCGTTAAATATATATAATGAAGAGTTTTCCTGTATGTGAGACATTACACGGTCTTGCCAAGTTTTTCTCCACATTTTTCTTCCCTCCGTTCACACTCTTACTAAAAATGTATGAAAGAAAGAAAAAAGTATGACGAATTAACATTGAAATTCCGCTCTACTTTGCTAAACTAAAAAGTAGAGAATAGGAGGGATTTCTCTTGAAACCATTATTATTAGATTTTCCAACATTATTTCAAACTGAACGCTTACAAGTTCGTAAGCCATTTCCAGGTGATGGTGCAGAAGTGTATGAAGCAATCCAAGCTTCTCTAGAAGACTTAGTACCGTGGATGCCAATTAACGCTGAAACAGAAGAAAGTGCTGAAGAAATCGTTCGTAACGCTCACGGGCAGTTTTTACTTCGTGAAACACTTGATTTTCACTTATACGATAAAGTATCTGGTACATTCATCGGAGCTATAACGCTCAAGCCTGAAAACTGGGATATTCCAAAGTTTTCACTTCACTTCTGGCTGCATAGCGCTTATACAAAACAAGGCTATATGACTGAAGCCATTAAAGGTGCCATTCAATTTGCCTTTGATAAGCTAAGTGCTAGAAGAATTGAAATTCGTACTGATGCAACAAATGCAAATGCATGTAACCTAGCAGAACGTTTAGAATTTATTCTAGAGGGTACAATGGAAAATGATTTCATAGCACCAGATGGTAGCTTACGTGATGCACGCGTATACGCAAAAATCAATTAAAAAACACTCGCCTTTGGCGAGTGTTTATTTTTGTAGTTGTAAATATTGTACTGCAAACATCGTCTTCGCATCATGAATACGAAGATCTTTCATAAGAATAATCGCTTCTTCTAACGATACTTCCATCAATTCCACGAATTCATCTTCATCTAATTCGGCTTTATTTTCTTTTTTCGTCAAACCTGTCGCTTTATATACATATAAAATTTCATCTGCAAATCCTGGAGATGTATAGAAAGAAGTAATAAGCTCCATATTTTCACATACATATCCTGTTTCCTCTTCTAATTCACGAACTGCTGTCACCTCAGGTTTTTCACCAGGTTCTAACTTGCCGGCCGGAATTTCTATAATCGCCTTTTCAAGCGCTTTACGATACTGCTCGACAAGCACAATTTTCCCCTCATCAGTAATAGCAATAATAGCAACTGCACCAGGGTGATTTACAATTTCACGTTTACTCATTGCTCCATTTGGTAATACTACATCATCAACACGAACTTTTATAACTCTACCATCAAAAATCGGTTCAGTTTTTACTGTTCTCTCTGCAAGATTACTCATACTACTTCATCTCCCTGTTCTATTTCCTATTCTTTCCTCATACATTTTACCACATTGAAAGGAGCGTGATAGAAATGAAAGTTTATATTTTACCAAATCGCGTCACTTTAGTCGGAAAAGCATGGCAAATTCGCCATAAGCTAAAACAATATGGAAAAGAGTATACAACTGTACAAGAGTGGATTACAGCAAATAAAAAGTAAACGTTTGTCAACCTCTTTTCCCTTGCGTACAATAAAGGTAAGGAGGTTGACCTATGAAAAAACGTCAATTAGGAAACTCAGATTTGTTTGTGACAGAAATGGGACTTGGCTGTATGTCTCTCGGTACATCTGAAACAGAAGCTATGCGTATTATCGATGAAGCAATCGATTTAGGAATCAATTTTTTTGATACAGCGGATTTATATGATTATGGATTAAACGAAGAATTTGTTGGAAAAGCCTTAAAAGGGAAACGAGACCAAATTGTTCTTACAACAAAAGTTGGAAATCGATGGACAGAAGAAAAAAACGGGTGGTCTTGGGATCCTTCTAAAAATTACATAAAGGCTGAAGTGAAAGAAAGTTTACGTAGACTTCAAACTGATTATATTGATCTTTATCAACTTCACGGCGGGACGATTGAAGATCCAATAGATGAAACAATTGAAGCCTTTGAAGAATTAAAAAAAGAAGGTATTATTCGTCATTACGGTATTTCTTCTATACGTCCAAATGTTATCCGTGAATATGCTAAACGTTCCAATATCATTAGTGTGCTAATGGAATATAGCCTTTTAAATCGTCGCCCTGAAGAATGGTTCTCACTTCTAAGTGAACATCAAATTAGCATTATTGCTCGTGGGCCACTTGCAAAAGGAATTTTAACTGATAATAATGCAAGAAAGATAGAAAGAGTAAAAGAAAAGAATTATCTTTCTTATTCTTACGATGAATTATATGCGACACTCGCGAATGTAAAAGAAATAATCGGAGAAAGCTCTTTAACAGGAACAGCTATTCAATATTGCTTACATAACGAAACTGTTGCAGCTGTTATACCTGGTGCAAGCTCTATTGGGCAATTGAAAGAAAATGCCCAGGCTAGTAAACAAACACAGTTAACAACAGCTCAATATATACAACTTCAGCAAATTGCTAAATGTGATACTTACGCTTTACATCGTTAAAAAGACGCTACCATACTGGTAGCGTCTTTTTATAGCGTATCATATTTATCCGGATTCGTTCCTACATGTAAATTACGATTTAACGTATTAATTTGATTCATCTCTTCTTCCGTTAATGAAAAATCAAAGATAGAAAAATTCTCCTTAATGCGAGATGGTGTAACAGATTTAGGAATCGTCACTACCCCGCTCTGAATATCCCATCTTAATATAACTTGCGCAGGTGTTTTTTCATATTTCGTAGCAATGGCCTGAATAATCGGGTTCTCGAATACTTCCCCGCCTCTCATTAATGGGCTCCATGCTTCCATTTGAATTTGCTCACCTTGACAGAAATTACGCAATTCAAATTGCGCTAACATCGGATGAAGTTCCACTTGGTTGACCATCGGTTTCACTTTACAATTTGGTAATAACAGTTCTAAATGATGTTTATGAAAATTTGAAACACCAATCGCGCGCACTTTACCTTCTTCATACAGTTTTTCTAGCGCTCGGTACGTATCGACATACTTCCCTCTTATTGGCCAATGTATTAAATATAAATCTACATAGTCCATTTGTAATTTCTTTAAGCTTTTTTCAAACGCCTCAAGTGTTTCCTCGTATCCTTGATCGTCGTTCCAAACTTTTGTTGTAATAAATATGTCTTCTCTCGGAATCCCTGATTCACGAACCGCTTCTCCGACACCGCTTTCATTTTCATATACAGTTGCTGTATCAATCGAACGATATCCAACTTCTAACGCTGTTTTTACTGCTTGTTTTACTTCATCGCCTTCTTTCGCTTTATAAACGCCTAGACCAATCATCGGCATTTTTACGCCATTATGAAGTGTAGTTGTTGGAATGTGCACAGTCGTCTCCCTTTCATTCTTACATTTTTTATAAGCCACCACTTTATTTCAACAAGATTCAACCAAAAAGTCAAAACATATGTACTGTTTACATAATAATTTTATACACTAAAACGCAAACTCAATTATTCATATTTCCTTCTCTCCATTCTTTCGCTTTTTCATCAACACTACGCACAAACTCATTTTTTCCTTCCGTATATAACGTGCCATCATATGTATATTTTTCGGCTAATTCTTTCTTTAAGGTTGCATATGCCTCTGCTTCTTCACAATGAGCCATCATATAATCACGAAACGCTAAATGCCTTACTATCTCAGGATTTCCTTTTTCAAAAACGTGTAAGTGATACGAGCGTTTTTCCTCAGTTCCATGAATAAAATAACGACGTCTTGAAATACCATTTTCCCCTTTTACGATATAACCAAGCTCTTCAAAACGTTCATTCCAATGTTCTACTCTGTCGATACACTCTACTTCCATAATCATATCTATAATTGGTTTAGCTGCCAGTCCTGGCACTGATGTACTTCCAATATGATGGACTTTCACCATTTCTGGCATCGCCGATTTTAATCGTTCGGCCTCTATTTGAAATTTTTCATTCCAATGATTTTCATGCGGAACGACTACAATTTTTCTCATTAAAACTCCCCTTTTCTTACAAGCTCGTCAAAAAAATGATCAGCGGTATGCACTGATCATTTTTTATATTATTTAAAGTCTTTCCAAGTAAGGCTACTTTCACTTAACAGTTCTTCAAATGATTTATTCTTTTCACGTTCTTTTTGTTCTCGGCGCTTTCTTTCCAGTTCAGCTGCCTCTTTTTCTTCTTCTCTCACTTGCAATTCTTTCTTCTTATTCTTTAATTGCTGCATGAGTGAATCATTTAATTGATCGCCTAATGTAAGCGACTCTTTCTCTGGTCTATTCACTTGCGATTGTCTTTGCATTTGTCTTTGTTTCTTTTTCTTCATGCTACTCACCTTTTACTTTTTTCTCCATTATAGTAGATACACAATGAACTCGACAATAAAAAAGGTTCGTTACTCTATTATTCACTTTTTGTAAATATGTTAATTTTTCGAAAAAACTAAATTTTTATATAGATATAATCCTATGAATCTATTAAAATTATGTCGTATGATGTCAGATTATAAAAAAAGGAGAAATGAATTATGTGGAAAAAAATCATTCCTGCTGTTGCCGTTTTAAGCACCATAACTTTTTCAAGCGTATTTGCCGCTCCCCCATCCCAGATTCCAGCTGAACAAAACCGCTACGTAGATGTACAAATGCTTGGTATTAATGATTTCCATGGACAACTAGATACTGTTAAAAAAATTAATAACAAAGAAGCTGGTGGCGCTGATTACTTAGCTACTTATTTAAAAGAACGTAAAAAGCAAAACCCTAATACACTTCTCGTACATGCTGGCGATATTGTCGGAGCTAGTCCACCAGTTTCAGCGTTGTTACAAGATGAACCAACGATTGAATTTTTAAATGACTTAAAATTCGATGTTGGTACAATCGGAAATCATGAATTTGATGAAGGTATCGATGAAATGAAACGCCTCATTTACGGTGGATATCACGAGAAAACAGGTAATTTCAAAGGTGCTAACTTCCCTTATGTCGCTGCTAACTTCTATAACAAATCAACTGGTCGCTTATTTTTACCACCATTTACTGTAAAAATGGTAGATGGTGTTCCTGTAGGATTCATTGGCGTTGTTACAACTGATACGCCAAATGTCGTGATGCCTACTATGCTTAAAAATGTACAGATCACTGACGAAGTAGAAGCAATTAATAAATCAGCGCAACAATTAAAGCGTCTCGGTGTTAAATCCATCGTCGTCCTTGCCCATGTCGGCGGAACAACTGATGAGTCTGGGGTGACAAATGGAGACCTTACTCGAATTGCAAATGAAACAGACTCGGAAGTTGATGTTATTTTCGGTGGACATAGTCACACGTATGTAAATGGTACTGTAAATAATAAACTAATCGTCCAAGCGAACTCTTATGGAACAGCTTTCTCAGACGTAGATGTAACAATTGATCGTAAAACAAAAGATATTGTAAAGAAAAAAGCTGAAGTGATTACAACATATCATGAAGGTGTGGAACCTGATAAACAAGTAAAACAAAAAATAGATCAATATAAAGAAACAATCGCACCACTTGTAAATGAAGTTGTAGGAAAATCTACAGCACCTATCGACCGTAAACAAAATGATGCTGGTGAATCTACTCTTGGGAATGTAATTGCCGACGCACAGCGTCAAACGATGCAAGCTCAAATCGCACTTATGAATCCTGGTGGCATTCGTAATGACGTAGATGCTGGCGATATTACTTGGGGCGAATTATATGGCGTTCAGCCTTTTGGAAACCAATTGATTAAAATCGATTTAACAGGTCAAGATATTCGCGACATTTTAAATCAGCAATGGCAAAAAGGAACAACAAGAATGCTTCAAATTTCAGGTATTCAATATACGTGGGATGCAAATAAACCAAACGGTGAAAAGGTTACGAATATACGCTTAACAAATGGCGAAGAGTTATCTCCATCTAAAACGTATAGCGTAGTTGCGAATGCTTTCTTAGCTTCTGGCGGTGACGGATTCGTATCATTTAAAAATGGGAAGAATTCAGAAACTGGTCCAAACGACTTTGAAGCGCTAGTCGATTATGTAAAACAATTAAAAGAACCAATTCAGCCAGTTATTGATGGAAGAATTCAAAAGGTAAATTAAGTATTTCCCTAATATGCGATCCAGATTTTATTGTAAAGGATACGCACTTATACTTAATCCACAATATTAGTAAAACCTAAAAAGGATACTCGTTCTTACAATGAACATAGTATCCTTTTCTTTAGTTATCAAAGTGTGATGTTTTGTTAAAATCATACTGTTGTAAAAATTGTTGTAACGCCTCTTCTACAAGTTTAGATTTTTGAATTCCTTTCGATTCTGATATAACGTCTAATTTTGCTAATATTTCTTTATTAATAGAAAAGGTACGTTTCTTTTTCTCTGTACTTATACTCATAATGGGTACACTTACTTCTTCTCTCTTTCTTAATAACTCATAAATACTTTGTAATTGCTCATAAATTAATAATTGATAATCCGTTTTCGCATATTGAAGGGCTGTCGCTTCTTGGAGTTGTAAGTGACGCGGTTCTTCTCCATCTCCTACAAAAATACGTTTCTTCTGTTCTCCATCATATTCGTATCCAATCAATCTTAATTTTTTTGATAATGTATATGGGCTTATTTCAAGACGTTTTGCTATAATAGCGATGGATTCACGTCTATTTAAGCAATCTATAATTTCTCCAATCGTCACAATTTCCCTCCTCCCGTGTTGAAATGACACTAGTATGGTATGTTACAATGATTTTCTAACAGTATATGCAAAACGAATAGCCTGTGCGATTCATACGATTTCAGAAAAGGAGGTTTTCCATATGCTTTTTCGTAGCTATACCCCACAGTTTTATAATGAAAATAAACAACTCATTCCTAATAGTATTGCTACGATGGAAAGCGTTATGATTCATAATCGAAAACAAACTCTCCTTATGCGCGGGCAAAACATAGAGCAGCCAATTTTATTATGCTGTCATGGCGGACCTGGCATGGCACAAATTGGATTTATTCGTCATTTTCAAAAAGAATTGGAGAAACACTTCATCGTTATTAATTGGGATCAGCGCGGGGCAGGTAAATCCTTTTCAATGAAAGATTTCGGAGCAAATTTTACAATCGAACAATTCGTTTCCGATGCAAAAGAAGTGATTCAATATGTACTTAAAAGATTCAATAAACAGAAACTATTTCTCGCTGGTCATTCTTGGGGAAGTATTATTGGGCTTAACATAGCACATCAATATCCACAGTATATCGAGGCTTACATCGGTATTGGGCAGATTGTACATATGAAACAGAACGAAGAATTGCTATATCAGCATTTAATTCGTTCTGCAAAAAAACATGATCATAAAAAAGCATTAGCGTCCCTTTTAAAATTAGGCAAACCACCATTTTTAGATACGAGACGCCTTATTATTCAAAGAAAGTGGCTTGGCACATTCGGCGGAGCAATCCAAAACGGATCTTCCTTTTCTTTCATACGAAAAGGCTTCTTTTCCCCTGAATATACGCTATTAGATTGGTTCAAGTTTCTCGCAGGAAATTTAAAATCTGGCGTTTTATGGGAAGAAATGTTGACAATCGATTTCTTTTCTTCTATTTCAAGCTTATCTATTCCGGTTTATTTTTGTTCTGGTCGCTATGATTATCAAACTCCTTATGCACTTGTTCAGGAATATTGTGATGTAATAGAAGCCCCCATAAAAAAGATGATTTGGTTCCCAAATTCAGCACATTCCCCTGATTTAGAAGAACCAGAATTATTCGCCAATTCTTTACAATCAATTAAACAAGAGCTAGCTTTTCAACATTAGTAACAAAAGGCTCTTTTACATTTCATAGAAAACAATTTATAATAATATGTCGCAACTATGTATAAATATAGCAAAGTGCTTCATATTTACTTGCCTTAGCACAATAAAATTTTAGGGAGATTACATTTATTATGAATGCTGTACTCGTCGCAGTAGCAGTTATGCTATTGCTTAGTTTGTTACGTGTCCAGGTCATTGTCGCCATCATTGTTGGAGCTTTAACAGGCGGAATTATCGGTGGACTCGGTATTTCAGAAACTATTAACACTTTTACAACTGGCCTTGGAAACAGTGCTCCAATCGCTTTAAGTTATGCAATGCTTGGCGGTTTCGCTATTTCCCTTTCCAAAACAGGACTTCCAGATGCCATGATTCAAACTGCACTAAAATGGATTGGCAATGAACAAGACACGAAAAAACAAGTTTATTCTAAAATACTTATTTTATTCATCATTTTAACGATGGCTTGTTTCTCACAAAATGTGATTCCTGTTCATATCGCTTTCATCCCCATCTTAATTCCAGCACTTTTAAAAGTATTAAATGAGCTGAAAGTGGATCGCAGGCTTGTTACATGTATTATTACATTCGGATTGATTACTCCTTATATGTGGATTCCAGCAGGGTTCGGAAAAATTTATCATGACGTATTGCAAACAAATGCTGCGCAAAGTGGTCTTACATTTGATGTCGCACTTATTCCAAAAGCAATGACTATTCCAGCAATCGGTATGATTATTGGATTATGTGTAGCGATATTCATTACGTACCGGAAACCTCGTACGTATGAAACAGAACAAGTTCATACTACCGCAAATGAAATCGTTCCCTATACAAAACGTAGCATTACTTTCGGATTGTTATCTATCATAGCCACATTAACTGTTCAATTAGCAACAGAATCAATGATTTTCGGTGCTTTAGCGGGGATTATCGTCTTATCAGTAAGTGGTAGTCTACCTCTTAAAGAAGCAGATGCGATATTAACAAGCGGAATGCGCATGATGTCCTTTATCGGTTTTGTTATGATCGCTGCCGCTGGATTTGGCGCTGTTCTTCGAAAAACAGGACATGTTGAATCTCTTGTGCAAACTAGTGCACATATAATTGGAAATAACAAACCACTCGCTGCATTTCTTATGCTTGTGATTGGACTTCTCGTTACGATGGGAATTGGTTCATCCTTTTCAACCATCCCTATTTTAACAACAATTTTTGTGCCTCTTTGCATGCAGCTTGGATTTAGTCCAATGGCCACAATTGCAATTATCGGTACAGCTGGAGCGCTAGGCGATGCGGGATCTCCAGCATCAGATAGTACACTTGGGCCAACATCCGGTTTAAATGCTGATGGTCAACACCATCATATATGGGATACATGTGTACCAACTTTTCTGCATTATAATATACCGTTACTTATATTCGGCTTTATTGCCGCAATTACATTATAAAAGGTGCGTTTTATACGCACCTTTTACTTTTTTATTTTTTCTTTTAATTGTTGTAAAGCTATTTTCCCATTTTCTTCGGCGCAACTTTCAATTTTCATGAGTGACGGGCCTATCCATTCACTGTCTATGCTCCCGTTCGGTCCAATAATTTTCAACTTATCCGGTATACGGATATTGAAATTTTTCGCTGCTTGAATTAACTCAAAAGTAACCTTTTCACTTGAAGTTACAATTCCATCTATATACGGGTAAGTTTGCAAGAATGTAATAAACTGTTTATTCGTATACCCTTGTACACATACTTCTCGATAAGAGATCCCTTCCTCCCAAACAGCGTCTAAAAATCCTGATATGCGCTCTTCCATTTCTTCACTATCTTCTCCCTCATCGAAATAAGCAAGAAATTGACAGCCTTTTTCTTTTAATAAAGAAACCGTTCTTTGTCCACTTTCATAATAATTTGCATGGGATTTTTTTTCATCAATCACAACAAACGGAAGTGGAATTTCTCCTATACTTTTAAAAACGGATCTTGTTAAAATAACACCTGCAACGTTATTTTCCTTCAACATATATATGTATCTATCTTTATTCTCTATATTACAAACAATGATTTGATATCCTTCTTTATATGCTATTTCCTCAATACAATGTAGCAAAGTGATGTTTGATGGGTCATATAGATTATCTACAAGTAATGCAATTATCGTTGAATTCTCTTTAAATAATGGCTTTGCTGCACTATTTGGCCTATAACGTAATTCCTCAATTGCTTCCTTTACTTGTTTTACTGTGTCCTCATGAACGTATCCTTTTTCATTAATAACTCGTGAAACGGTTGCGACTGAAACACCTGCCAATTTTGCAACATCACGTATAGTTGCCACATCGTCACCCCTTAATATGGTAATAGATTACAATTTTACGGTAACCTAAATTACAATATTCGTCAAGATTAATAACTTATATTTCTGAAAATTGTTACATCAATTTATTAAACGATACTCCAACTGTATTTCATGTAAAATTGAGATGTTATCATATCCGATACGCGGAATTTCTTTCTTTATTTTTCGTGCCTCTTCCACTGCATTCACATATAAATTAGTCATCACAAAATTACGTTTTTGGTAAAAACGTAACGCATTCATATTATCATTTGTTGTTATGAGCCAAACCCTCCCGCACCGTTCTTCTTCTGCAACTTGTAATACACAATCTACAAGTTTCGTCCCTATTCCTTTTCTTTCTTCAAAGCTATCTAACGATACAATTTCACACATATTTCCGGTCACTTCATACGTTATAATTCCGATTATTCTGTCATCCGAGAGCGCAACAAATCCTGGCAACTCTTCTAACTGATGCCCCTTACCACGTGAAACCATCAATGAACTCCCCCAGTTCTCACACATGAACATTCGGATTGTTTCTTTCATCGCTGGCGTAATTTTTTGTATATACACCATTTCCTATTTCTCCCCTTTTCTATCATTGTGATACAATGTAAGTGTATCACATGTAACGGTATTTGGAGGATGAGGTAAAGTATGAAACGTTTTTTTGCAGCATTGTTTACTATACTAGGTGCGATAACTGCCCTTGGGATTTTCTTTACAAATAAAGTGATGTACTTAAAGAAAAAAACAGAGGAAGAAGTACTCGAAAGAGAAACGAAAAAACATTTTCGTTTAGAGGATTTTGATGCTCTTCATAAAGAAGAAATTCATATTCCTTCGCAATTCGGATATGATCTTCACGGATATTACATTCCTGCTGGTCATTCCAATAAGTTTATGATTTTTTGTCACGGCGTAACTGTAAATAAAATGAACTCTGTAAAATATGCAAGGTTATTTTTAAACAGAGGGTATAATGTCGTTATTTATGATCATCGTCGTCATGGTAAAACTGGCGGAAAAACAACAAGCTATGGATACTATGAAAAACATGATTTAAAATCTGTAGTTGACTGGCTAAAAAGTCGCTTTGGAACAAATATAACACTCGGTATTCATGGTGAATCTATGGGAGCTGCAACACTTCTTCAATACGCAGGACTTGTAGAAGATGGTGCTGATTTCTATATTGCAGATTGTCCTTTTTCTGATTTCTACGGGCAATTACAACACCGTTTAAAGGTTGAATTCCATTTACCTAAATGGCCTTTATTACCTTTAGCAAATGCTTTTTTAAAAGTACGTGACGGTTATACGATTCGCGAAGTTTCACCAATCGATTGTATAAAAAATATTAATAATCCCGTCCTCTTTATTCATAGTAAAGATGATGATTATATTTTAGCTGATATGACGAAATCACTATATGAAGCAAAAGAAAACAATAAACAACTTTATATTGCAGAACGCGGTGCACACGCTTGCTCTTATAACGAAAATAAAGAAGAGTATGAAGCAGCCGTTGACCAATTTTTAAACTCATATGTAAAAGAAACAAAAAACAGGCTTGCATAAGCCTGTTTTTTTATTGCGCTAAAACGTCTGTAACTTGTTCCATATTTACAGAAATCCATTGCATTGCATCATCTAACGTTGGAAATTCTGTCGTTTGAAATGTTACTTCATCTTGAAGTAGCCAAACATCCTTTGCCTCTTGCCCTACACCTGCAATGGACCAATGTAACAAACTATATGGATGATTATCATTCAAAAATGATGCCCACGTGCGCTCATTTGCAATGTTTCGTAATGTATGTAATTGTTTATCCATCTCTCGTCACCTTACTCTAGTCAGTTATAAAAAACATTATAACACTCTCTTCTCTCCCAAAGAAAGTGCTCATTTTATATTGTCAAGTACTTCTCTTAATTATATGATGAAATTAAGCGTTTGGGAAGGAGGGATAGCGTTGGCGAAAGTACAAATTAAAGTAAATGATAATGGCTCTTTTCGCGTTACAGGGGACGTGGAATTAGTCGATTCACAAGGGAATGTATTCCCAGCAAAACCGGCATTTTCTTTATGCCGTTGTGGTTTATCAAAAAATATGCCTTATTGCGATGCTTCGCATAAAGGGAAATTCGAGTCTGTCGTTAGAGCACCAGAGGCAGAATAATTTTACATGTGACATGCACATTTTTTTGTGCATGTTTTTTCTTTTCATTAACTCTCGTCCCCCTTTTCCTTACAACATTCCTCGTACTTTTGTCCTCATTCCAACTTACATATATTTTCACACAATTCTTCACATTCGAATATTTTTTTCTAGCCTTTTATTTTTTTTGTGCTATAATTTGAGCAAACAACATCCTTCGGGGTCGGGTGAAATTCCCAACCGGCGGTGATGAAGTGCAAACTTCTAAGTCCGTGACCCGTTTTCAACTCGAAAACGGTGGATCTAGTGAAACTCTAGAGCCGACAGTATAGTCTGGATGGGAGAAGGATATGTTTTCTAGTAATTTTATATAGCGAATACACTTTTATTTCAGTATGCATATTTTTAAAGTTTCGTTTTGAATCTTTATATATGTTTTATTTTTTATACTTATGTTTCTATACTGAAATAAAAAGATACGACTAGCGTTTGAAAAATTCGATATTTTTGCTAGGTTTTTTCCTTATGCAAAAATACCAATCATCGTTAGGTTTCTTTCCTGTACTTTCGTATTCGAACTATATTTCTAGAAATCACGTCTCCCAAACCCCAAGGATATAAAATCCTTGGGGTTTTTTGATTTTTTCAGGAGAGGTGAAGAGAATGACAGATCAAGAATATATGAGGATTGCCCTGCAGTTAGCAGAAGGGACATCTGGACAAACAAGTCCAAATCCTATGGTTGGTGCTGTTGTTGTAAAAGAAGGAAACATCGTCGGTATTGGCGCTCATTTACGTGCTGGTGAAGAACACGCAGAAGTTCACGCGCTTCATATGGCTGGTGAAAAAGCAAAAGGAGCTACCGTTTATGTAACACTTGAACCGTGTAGCCATTTTGGAAAAACACCACCTTGCTGTGAATTGCTCATCAAAAAAGGAGTCAAACGGGTTGTAATTGCTACTCTTGATTGCAATCCTCTCGTTTCTGGTACTGGAAAAAGGAGATTAGAAGAAGCTGGCATCGAAGTAGCTACCGGTGTTCTTGAAACAGAAGCCACCTTATTAAATCGTTTCTTTTTTCACTACATGAAAACGAAGCGTCCATTTGTAACAATAAAAACAGCGATGAGCTTAGATGGAAAAACAGCAACTGTCACGGGTGAAAGTAAGTGGATTACAGGTGAAGAAGCACGAGCTGATGTTCACCAATATCGTCATACACATGATGCGATTCTCGTTGGAGTGAATACAGTTATAGCTGATAATCCGCATTTAACGACAAGAATTCCTAACGGGGGGAAAAATCCTATTCGTGTTATTTTAGATACTCATTTACGAACGCCACCATCTTCTCATGTCATAACAGATGGTTTAGCACCGACATGGATTATTGTCGGTAAGGATGTAAATAAAGAGAAAATAGCTTCTTATGAATCTGAAAATATAGCTATATTCCAAATGAAAACAAAACATATAGAAATCAAGGACCTCCTTTTCTTTCTTGGCGAGAAGCAAATTCTTTCTCTATTCGTTGAAGGTGGTCAAACAGTTCATGCAAGCTTCTTACAAACAAAACATCTCAATGAAATTGTAACTTATATAAGCCCCAAATTAATTGGCGGGAAAGATGCCCCTACTTTATTTGGGGGAAATGGTTTCGCAGCATTACATGATGCACTTTCCTTGGAAATTCAAGAGATGAAACAAGTTGGTGATGATATAAAAATCGTTGCGAATGCCCGAAGTGAGGTGACGGAATGTTTACAGGAATTGTAGAGGAGTTAGGAACGATTGCAAACATGCAACAAAGCGGAGAAGCGATGAAGTTAACGATCCATGCGAATAAAATTTTATCAGATGTTCACTTAGGTGATAGTATCGCGGTTAACGGTATTTGCTTAACTGTAACGAGTTTCACAACAGCTTCATTCACAGTGGATGCAATGCCTGAAACGATGCAATCAACATCACTTCGCATGCTTAAACCACACTCTAAAGTAAATTTAGAGCGGGCGATGGCTGCAAACGGACGATTCGGTGGGCATTTTGTTTCAGGACATATTGATGGCATCGGAACGATATTAAACAAAAAACAGCACTATAATGCCGTCTATTACAAAATAGCTATTGCTGATGAATTGCTGGGCTATTGTTTGCATAAAGGATCCGTTGCTGTTGATGGAACGAGTTTAACGATATTTGATATAGACGAATCTTCCATCACAATCTCACTCATCCCACACACAGTAAGTGAATCTGTTATCGGAGAAAAGAATGCCGGTGACATCGTAAATATTGAGTGTGACATGATCGGTAAATATATCGAACGCTTTATTTCTAAACCTGTAAAACGAACAGGTTCAATGAGCGAAAGCTTTTTACAAGAAAACGGATTTCTATAAGGGGGAAGCATTATGTTTCATCGTATTGAAGAAGCTCTAGAAGATTTAAAACAAGGAAAAGTCGTTATCGTATGCGATGATGAAAACCGTGAAAATGAAGGCGACTTTATCGCTTTAGCAGAGTATATTACGCCAGAAACGATTAATTTTATGATTACACATGGACGCGGTCTCGTTTGTGTACCGATTACGGAAGGGTATGCAGAACGCCTACAACTAGAACCAATGGTATCTCATAATACAGATTCGCATCATACTGCATTTACGGTCAGCATTGATCACGTTTCTACAACAACAGGAATTAGCGCTCACGAACGTGCGACTACGATACAAGAATTGTTAAATCCTGCATCAAAAAGTGCTGATTTCAATCGTCCTGGACATATCTTTCCATTAATCGCGAAAGAAGGCGGTGTCTTGCGCCGTGCTGGTCATACAGAAGCTGCCGTCGATTTAGCACAGCTTTGCGGAGCAGAACCAGCTGGAGTTATTTGCGAGATTATTAATGAGGACGGTACGATGGCACGCGTACCTGATTTACTACAGTGCGCAAAACAATTTGATATAAAAATGATTACAATAGAAGATTTAATTGCTTATCGCCGCCACCATGAAACACTAGTGACGAGAGAAGTGGAAATTACATTACCTACAGATTTCGGTACTTTCCATGCAATTGGCTATTCTAATTCATTAGATACGAAAGAACATATCGCACTCGTAAAAGGTGATATTTCAACAAGAGAGCCTGTACTTGTACGCGTTCATTCAGAGTGCTTAACAGGAGATGTATTTGGCTCATGCCGCTGTGATTGCGGACCACAACTCCATGCTGCACTTGCTCAAATTGAGCGTGAAGGAAAAGGCGTTCTTCTCTATATGAGACAAGAAGGACGAGGTATCGGCCTTCTTAATAAGCTTCGCGCTTATAAGTTACAAGAAGAAGGATTGGATACTGTAGAAGCAAACGAAAAACTTGGATTCCCAGCTGATTTGCGTGATTACGGTATTGGCGCTCAAATTTTAAAAGATTTAGGTTTACAACATTTACGATTATTAACGAATAATCCACGAAAAATTGCTGGCTTACAAGGTTACGATTTAGAAGTAATCGAGCGTGTTCCATTGCAAATGCCAACAAAAGAAGAGAATAAAACGTATTTACAAACGAAAGTAAACAAATTAGGACATTTACTAAACTTATAATAAAGGGAGAGATTCATTATGGTATTCGAAGGTCATTTAGTTGGTACAGGATTAAAAGTTGGGGTTGTTGTTGGACGTTTTAATGAATTTATTACAAGTAAGTTACTCGGCGGAGCTTTAGACGGATTAAAGCGTCACGGTGTAGAAGAAGCTGATATCGATGTTGCTTGGGTTCCTGGCGCATTCGAAATTCCTTTAATCGCTAAAAAGATGGCTAATAGCGGGAAGTATGATGCTGTTATTACGTTAGGCACTGTAATTCGTGGTGCTACAACACATTACGATTACGTTTGTAATGAAGTAGCAAAAGGAGTTGCATCTTTATCACTACAAACAGACATCCCAGTTATTTTCGGTGTATTAACGACTGAAACAATCGAACAGGCGATTGAACGCGCGGGCACGAAAGCTGGTAATAAAGGCTACGAATCCGCCGTTGCTGCGATTGAAATGGCTCATTTATCAAAACAATGGGTATAAAAAATAAAAAAGAGGCTGCGGCCTCTTTTTTATTTTTTCACTTTTCTCCGTACATCTTTTATTAATTCATTCATTGTTTTTCCTTCTGTTTGTATACGAAGCGTTTGTGCTGTTCTCCATACATTCTCTCTTTTCTTCGCTTCTTCTATAATAGTAATTTCTTTTCGCACTTCCTTTAAATCTTTCCCTTCTGTTTTCAATCCAAAATGTTCAGCTTTCGTTCGAAAATGTTGTTCAATTCGTTGTTGCATCTCTTTTTGTTCAGGATTTTCGGCGGCCTTAACTGGATCAGCACTTATTGCTTTTAGTAAAATTAGACAAGTCATAATCGCTAATATATATTTGTGCATGTAAAATCCTCCAACCCAATATAAATTACATATTTACTATGTACAATTGGGGCTTGGAAAATTCGTCCACCAAAATTCTTTTTTTCGCTCAACAACCAATAGTATCAAGCGTTCACAACTATTTATTACATTTTATTTACAAAAAAAGCAAACTCTTTTACAAGTTTGCTTTTTATCTATCTTATAATGCACATTCTTCAATCTCAAACCCTAAATCTTCAATCATACCCCAGTCTGCAGTCGGTTCTTGTCCAGCTGTCGTTAAGTAATCTCCAACAAAAATAGAGTTTGCTGCAAATAAACCAATTGGCTGTACAGAACGTAAATTGATTTCACGTCCCCCTGAAATACGAATTTCTTTCGTTGGGTTTACAAAACGCATCATCGCCAGCACTTTTAAACATTCTACCGGCGTTAATTCTTTTTGTCCTTCAAGCGGCGTACCCTTTACAGCAACAAGAAAATTACATGGAATGGAATCTGCATCTATACGTTGTAATTCAAATGCAATTTCAGCACGCTCTTCTATTGTCTCTCCCATTCCAAAAATCGCCCCAGAGCACGGTGAAATACCAGCTTGTTTCGCCTTTTGAACCGTATCAACACGATCGTCATACGTATGAGTAGAGCAAATACTTTCGTAATTATTTTCATGTGTATTTAAGTTGTGGTTATAACGATGTACGCCTGCTTCCGCTAAACGTCCTGCTTGATCTTCGTTTAAGAAACCTAAACAACAACAAATCTTCAAATCTGTCGTTTCACGAATCTCCTTAACTGCTCCAATTACGTGATTCACCTCTTTATCCGTCGGGCGACGACCAGATGCTACAATACAATATGTACCCGCTTTACGTCGAATTGCTTCGTGTGCTCCTTCTACAATCTTTTCCTGCGTTAGCCATGCATATTTATCAATCGGCGCCTCTGAAATAATAGACTGTGAACAATATCCGCAATCTTCAGGACATAATCCAGATTTCGTATTAATAATCATATTCAATTTTACTTTCTTACCAAAATGATGATGGCGAATGATGTAAGCTGCATTCATAATTTCTAACACTTCTGTATCATCAGCTTCTAATATTGCAATTGCATCCTCTTTCGTAATCATTTTCTCTTCTACTACGTCATGTGCAAGTTTTTTCCAATCCCTTTTTGTTTGTACTTGTTTCATTTCATCTCTTCCCCTCTTTTGTTATATGCATAAATAAAGCATGATAAGTCGCCATTATCCCTTCATTTTCCGTGAAGTCTCTTTCGTATATGCGAAGCATCGCACGAAAGAGTGAGGGACTTTGACAATATGATTCTTCATTACTATTGTTCGCTCCTACTTTTCGAATAGAGTGTAGAAACTCCCTAACTTCTGTAAATCTCTCTATGTAACATGTTTCAGAAACATGCACATCCCCTGTTTCTATTTCACACATATGGCGCAACTGATTTTTCGAATAAAAAATTTGCCCAATCGATGTTTCATTTTGTATATTTTTTTCTTCTTTCGCCCGCTGGAACGAAGCATGCAATTCTTGAAATGTTTCATGTCCAAACGTTGAAAAGAGTAATATCCCATCTATAGACAAATGATGAAATAAATTTCTTATCACTTGTTTTAAATCATTTAGCCATTGAAATGTGGCATTTGAAATAATGACATCATATGTTTCTTCTAGTCGTAATCTTTCGATATCCTCACAGTAAAACGTTACATTTTTCACATTTTGTCTAGTTTTCGCAACTGCAATCATACTTTCAGCAAAATCAATGGCTGTAATATGTGCTTTCGGAAATAAGTTTGATAATTGCTCTGTAACATATCCTGTTCCGCATCCAAGTTCTAAAATACGTATCGATGAATTTGCACTATATCGCCGATTCAATGTAGAAAGTAATGAATGTGCCATCTTTTTTTGTACATTTGCATATTGATCGTAGGATACAGATGCCGCGTTAAACCGTTTTTGAAGTAACGTTTTGTTGATCATGTCGTATCCCCTCTACAAATTGAATTATCTCATTTCCGCAATATTCGAAATTCGTTACACATAATGCGTGTCCAGCCTCACTTACTACCTTGAGCGTGGCAGTCTCATTCTCAGCCATACTACGCGCTACAGACAATGGACAAATTACATCCTGCTCTCCGTGAATAAGTAGTATAGGGACTTTAATTTCTTTCAGTTCTTCTCTCATATCTGCTTCTATTAAATACTCCAAACCTAATTGCAAAGACTGAATAGAATCACCTTTAAAGCGTTTTATCATATCTTCAAACCTTTTATTCTCTTTCAGCTCATCTTTTGTAAACATATTTTCATAAAACCGCTTGAGCGTATCTTCTTTCTTTCTCACTAAATTCTTTTTTAGCCGTTCTACATGCAGAGTATTCCATCCACTCGTATAATCGTTCGTACTTGTAAATTTGGCAGTACCACCAATTAGTACGATACCTTTTGCCTTAACCTTTTTATGAGCTTGAACTGCTGCTAACGCTCCTAGTGACCATCCAACTAAAATTACATTTTCATCTTTTGCTACCTCTATTATTCGCCCCGCAAATTCACTTTGTTCTTTCACATTACGCCAATTGATACATTGAACAGAATATTCTTTAAAATACGGCAGAACTAAAGTCCAAACACCTTCTTCCATTCCCCATCCAGGAATAAAAATAACCTTTAGCTCTTTCATACGAAAAACCCCTCTTCTTTATCAATGCGTATAATATGCTGAATAGCCCATTTCAAATCAGCTATTGTATGTTGGGACGTAACTGCAAAACGGACCCGTGAACTATTAACTGGAACCGTTGGTGGACGAATTGCAATTGCTGCAATACCTACCTCTTGCAGCCTTCTACTAAACCGTAAAGCTGCTTCATTTGAACCGACTACAATCGGTACAATATGAGTTGAGCTATTCCCAATATCAAAACCAGCTTCTTGCAAATGTGTCCTAAAATATGCTCCATTCTCTATAAGTCTCTCTCTTCTTTCATTATCTTCTTTCACAATTTCAATTGCTTTTTGCACTGCTCCTAACGTTCCTGGTGGTAAAGCTGTTGTAAAAATAAAGCTTCTCATCATATTTTGTAAATACTCTATATAAATTGCATCACCTGTCAAATACGCACCATAACACCCTAGAGCTTTGCTAAACGTCCCCATATGTATATCAATTTTTTGAGCAATATCTTTTTCTATATGAGACAACCCTGCTCCATCAATTCCATATATTCCACTCGCATGTGCTTCATCGACTATAATCATTGCTCCATATTTCTCTTTCATTTGCACTAAATCTCTTAAATATGCAGTATCACCATCCATACTAAAAACAGTATCTGTTACGATTAATTTTTTCTTTTTTGGCGGTGCTACTTGCAACAGCTTCTCTAAATGATCTAAATCATTATGACGATACCTTTTATGCTCTGCTCCGCTTAATATAATCCCATCAACGATGCTTGCGTGATTTAATTTGTCACTAAACACAATATCGTGACGACAGGCTAATGAAGAAATCACTCCAACATTTGCGGTATATCCACTATTTACAACTAAGGCTTTTTCAGTGCCTTTCCAATCGCATATACTTCTCTCAACCTCTTCATACAGTGAATAATTTCCTACAACGAGCCTTGATGCTGTCGCTCCAGTTCCATGTTTTCTTGTGCATGCAATAGCAGCTTCTTTTAACCTCTCATCTCCAGCTAACCCTAAATAATTATTTGACGCTAAATTTAGCATCCTTTTTTCATCTCGAATAAGCCATGTCTCTTCTGCTTGTTCTGTTACATGCAAATTGCGATACTGCCCTTGCTTATTTAATTGTTGCAATTTAGATTGAAGATGTGTGCGCCACGTTTGATTCATTTCGGATGAACTCCTCTAATTTTGAAATCATTATATACTCTTTTGCAGATTCCAAGACTTCTTCTTTTGTAAACGCACCTTCAAAGAATGGTAATAAACCTAAAACCGGTACTCCACTTAGCTCTTCAATCATTTCTTTATTTTCTTGTACTCTTTCCATTTCACATTCTTTGCAGCCGGATAAAATTACACCTGCTACCGTTAAGCCATGTGCCTTTGCATAAGCAATCGTTAAAACTGTATGATTTACTGTTCCTAATGTAGGGCGTGCGACTATAATAAGAGGAAGCTGTAATTCCTTTGCGAAATCAATTACTAAAGCGTCTTCTGTATATGGAACAGCCAGTCCACCTGCTCCTTCTACAAATAGGCTATTAAACTCTTTCAATCGTTCATTATAGTGATCCATAATGTCTTTTAAATGTACTACTCTTCCAGCTCTTTTCATGGCAAGTCTCGGAGCAAGAGGCTCTTCAATAGAATAAGGGCAAATTTCATCTTCTTTTGTCGGTACACCTGATAATGCTTTTAACCTTGCTGCATCTCCCTCTGGATTTGATGCAACATGTCCACTTTGCAACGGTTTATATACCCCTATGTTATATCCCAATTCTCTAAATACACCTGCTAATGCACCGGCAACTACAGTTTTCCCCACTTCAGTATCCGTTGCTGTAACAAAAAAACCGCCCATTATTCTCCCTCCGTAACATCCGAGATTGATTTATACAAAATACGTAACATATCATCAATCTCATCAATTGTAGAAGCAAGAGGAGGCATAAATACAATTGTATTGCCAAGTGGTCGCAAAATCATGCCCAGCTCTCTTGAGCGTTTACATACTTGAACACCGACTCTCTCTGTCCATTCAAACGCTTCTTTCGTTTCCTTATTCTTCACAAGTTCAATTCCAGCCATTAACCCGCACTGACGAATATCCCCTACATGTTTATACGCAAAGAGCGATTCTAATTGCGTCGCCACATATTCTGTCTTACGTGCCACTTCTTCTATTAAATTTGTTTTCTCGTATAGCTCTAGATTCGCAATGGCTACCGCACACCCTAACGGATTCCCTGTATAACTATGACCGTGGAAAAACGTTTTTTGTTCTTCATAGTCTCCTAAAAAGGCATTATAAATTTCATCTGTCGTTACGGTGATTGCAACTGGTAAATATCCACCTGTTAAACCTTTTCCGGCTGTTAAAATGTCTGGCGTTACATTTTCATGTTCACATGCAAACATTTTCCCGGTACGCCCAAATCCAGTCGCTACCTCATCTGTAATAAATAGAACGTTATATTTTGTACATAAATTACGGAGCCCTCTTAAGTATCCTTTTGGCATTGTAATCATACCGCCAGCACCTTGCATTAAAGGCTCTACAATAATCGCCGCAATTTCTTCATGCTTTTCTTTCAGCAGCTCTTCCATTTCTTCTAAATGTTTTTTCACAATTTCCTCCTTATTATTTCCATAAGGAGAACGATATGTATATGGATACGGCATTTTAATTGCCTCAAATAAAAGTGAACTATACACTTGGTGAAACAAGTCTATCGCTCCTACTGAAACAGCTCCAATTGTATCACCGTGATACGCTTCTTTTAATGTAACAAATCTTTGTTTCTTCGGTTTTCCTTTATGCTGCCAATATTGAAAGGCCATCTTAATTGCAATTTCAACGGCGCTAGAACCGGAGTCTGAATAGAATACTTTCTTCAAACCTTCTGGCACAACTTCAATTATTTTTTCTGCTAATAAAATAGATGGAACGTTAGCAAGTCCTAGCATAGTAGAATGGGCAATTTTATTTAATTGCTCACGAATTGCTTCATCTAATTCTGGTACTTGATGTCCGTGAACATTTAACCAAATAGATGAAACACCATCCCAATATTCATTTCCATTTACATCGTATAGCTTTCTTCCCTCTCCACGTTCAATAATGACAGGGTCTTCTTCTAAATAATCTTTCATTTGTGTAAACGGATGCCATACATAAGCTTTATTTTTCTCCGATAATTCTTCATATGTATAAGACGATTTTTCAGTCGTATTACTATTAACAGTCACAATTGCCACCCCTAATGTTAACTAATTTATAAATAAAGTTAACATTGAATTTAAATGACTGTCAATTATTTTTAAATCAAATAGTTCTTAAAAAAGAACAACTTATCATACGATAAGTTGTTCTACTTTCCGTGTTGTACCTTTCCGATTTCTAAAATAATCTCTTCATCTTTTTTTCCTTCTGTATCAATTCCAAGTTGTTTTGCATGTTCAATTAATAAATCATGGCGCTTCTCAAATCTTGCTGTATTTACTTCTTTCGTAACCTCTTTTTTTGTTTTTCCTTCAGTAGAAACTCCTAGTTTCTCAGCTGCTTTTTCCGTCGATTTCTTCTCTTCTATTTCTTTTACTTTCTTCACTTCTGACTGCTTTGTTCGACTTTGTTTTGACTGCTCTGATTCAGCTGCAAAAGCTGTGTAAATTCCAGCACTTCCGCCAATGACTAGTAAGGTGGTAAAAAGAATTATTTTTTTCTTCACTCTTTCCTCCCCTTTCAAATTCATTATAACGTACAAATTTAGAACATTAAAAACATTTAACCTTTATTTCCCTAAAAAAATATTGAACATTTTTATTGACATATAAGATGAAAATGTGATAAAAATTTAACTAACATCATATGAATCGGCATTGATAGGATTTAGTAGTATTTCGATTTCTGATTTCAGAGAGCTGGTGGTCGGTGCGAACCAGTACAGAGCGAATTATGAATTACCCCCTGGAGCTTCTTTTGCGAAACGTAAGGAGTAGTGAAAGACGGTTATAGACCGTTATATCTAAAGAGTGGTGAAACGAAACTGTTTCACAATTTAGGGTGGTACCGCGAATTTTTCGTCCCTGCATATATTGCAGGGGCGTTTTTATTTTATTAACGCATATCATACGACCCTTTATTTTGTGATACATTCATTTCACAAGCTAGGGTGGTACCGCGATTTCTTCGTCCCTGCATAATTATATGCAGGGACGTTTTTTTATCCAATCATTTCCGCATCATATTGAGATATGGACAATTACCGGTAATTTGTCACAAAATTCTAAAATTTAGAAGGAAATAAACAATATTGGCGAATTTTATATAAAAAAGAGTTATTTTAGATTACTTAGGAGGGGAAAACAATGGTTTCAAAAATTGAATCTGTTCTTTTAACATTATTTATCTTTTTCTGTATTGGCTTTAGTGTTATTCAATTAGAAGTTTCACCACACATCCCAATTTTATTTGGTATCGTTCTGTTATTAGCATTTGGATTTATGAAAAAAATCTCTTGGTCTACTATGGAAAAAGGGATGATCAGTAGTATTTCAGCTGGTATTCCATCTATTTTTATTTTCTTACTTGTAGGCGTATTAATTAGTGTTTGGATCGCCGCTGGAACAATCCCAACTTTAATGGTATACGGCTTCCAGCTTGTATCTCCAAAAATTTTCGTTCCAACTGTTTTTGTTGTTTGTGCAATTGTTGGAACAAGTATCGGTAGTGCCTTTACAACTGCCGCAACTGTAGGGCTTGCCTTTATGGGCATGGGTAGTGCTCTCGGATACGATCCGGCTCTAATCGCTGGTGCAATTATTTCTGGTGCATTCTTTGGAGATAAAATGTCTCCTTTATCTGATACAACTAACTTAGCTCCTGCTGTTACGGGTGTAGATTTATTTGAGCATATTCGTAACATGCTTTGGACAACAGTTCCAGCTTTCATTATTGCTTTTATCGCATTTTTCATTTTAGGAGGCGGTACTAGCGGAGACGTTGACTTCACAAACTTTATTAGCACATTAGAGAAAAATGCAACGATTTCTATCGTTACACTTATTCCAATTTTATTACTGTTCCTATTCGCATTTAAAAAGGTTCCAGCTGTTCCAACATTGCTTGCAGGAATTGTGGTAGGAATTATTATTCTCTTTATTTTCAAACCTGGCACTTCTTTAGCTGATTTAATGAAAATTATGCAAGACGGCTACGTTTCTAAAACTGGTATTAAAGACATTGATAGCTTACTATCTCGCGGTGGTCTACAGAGCATGATGATGTCGATTGCCCTTATTTTCCTAGCTCTTTGTATGGGAGGATTATTACAAGGAATGGGTATTATCGCGCAGCTAATGAATATTATCTCTAGCTTCGTAAAAAATAGCACACGCTTAATTATTTCTACTGCTTCAACTGCAATTGGTGTAAACTTCTTACTTGGTGAGCAGTACTTATCCATCGTTTTAACAGGACAAGCATTTGCTAATAAATACGATGAAGTCGGTTTAGAGCGTCGTAATTTATCACGTGTACTTGAAGATGCAGGTACAGTTATTAACCCGCTCGTACCATGGGGAGTAAGTGGTGTATTCTTATCGAACGTCCTTGGCGTTCCGACATTTGATTACCTTCCATTCGCAATTTTCTGTTTAGCTTGTCCAGTCTTAACAATTATTGTTGGTTTCACTGGACTTGGCCTTTCATGGAAGAAAGAAAAAGCTGTAACACTTTCATAATATATTAAAAAGGATTACCTGAATCGGTAATCCTTTTTATATTTCTCCACTATCTATTTGCTTTCTTTCTTCTAAATAACAGAAGTAATCCCGCTCCAACAAACGCCAAGCCTGCTCCAATTGTAGAAGCAACACTTGTACCTGTTTTCGGTAAATCACGTTCATCTTTTTCAGCTTCTTTATTTTCACTTACAGTTGTTGTTGTTTCTTTTGTATTTTGATCATCTGTTGTAGTTTGTCCAGATCCAGTAGTGTTTCCATCTTGCTTTGGTTCATTACCATTACTACCTTCTTCTGTTGGTGGTGTTGAGTTTTCTCCATTACCTGTTGGCGGTGTCGTTGGATTCTCTCCACCAGTTTCCTTATCATCATCGTTCTTCTTCGTTATATCAATTGCATATTTAGCAAATTCATTTTCAGATGGTCCAACATATGATATTTTCCCATCTTTCTTTATATACTTTTGTGCATTTGGTGAAGAATCGAATGTTGTATTTAATTTATCTGCAACAATCGGTTTAAACGTCCAATTTTTATCTGCTGCTGGATTAATAACTGGTGTTTCTTGCATATACTTCACAATGATTTGACGTGTTTCATCTTGTGATTGGTATACAACTTCTCCTTTACTTACACCTGGGAACGTTTGGCTACTTCCGCGATAGTTATTTGTAGCGACGATGAACTCTTGATTGTCAGCTACTGGCTTACCTTCATATGTCATATTTATAATACGATTCGTATTTGCATTTACAACTTTTCCATCTTTATCGTATTTCGCTGGTTGTGTTACATCAATTTCGTATTTTAAGCCATCTAAAATATCGAAGTTATATGTAGGATAGCCTATATTTACTAATGGTTGTTCTTCTGTTTTCTTTGGATCGATTTGATTAAACTGCCCTGCAGACATTTCAAGCCATTCTTTCACTTGTGCCCCATTTACTTTTACAGCATATAACGTATTTGGATATACATATAAATCTGCCACGTTTTTAATTGCTAACGTTCCAGCTGGAATATCCGTATAATATGTAGCACCGTTTCGGCCACCTGCTTTAAATGGTGCGCCTGCAGATAAAACTGGAATTCCTTTATATTTGCTATACTGTCCATTTTCAGCAAATAACTTTTCTACATACCATTTTTGTGCATTTGTTACAAGTTGTACAGAAGGATCATCTTGTACTAATGAGAAATAACTATTAATTGGCGCTGTCGTTTTTCCTACAGCTGTATTGACATAATCAATTGTCGCTTGATGATCATCTTTAATTTCATTAACTAATTGTTGATCGGATTGTACTAATGGATTCCCTTTACTATCAGCAATCGGACGAAGTTGCGGCTTCGATTGCTCTTTTTGTATTTCCCATTTTCCGTTTACCTTTTTCAATTGCATATCAATAATACCTAAGTTACTTCCAAAGACACCAGGCATTACAACTGGAACACCATTAAATACATCCTTCACTTCAGTATGTGAATGTCCCATTAATACTGCATCTACACCAGAAACTTCTGTTAAATAATACGACGCGTTTTCCATACCAACGTTGTATCCACTCTTATCAACGCCCGAATGCGCTAGTGCAACGATAACATCTGCACCTTCTGCTTTCATTTTTGGCACCATTTTCTTCGCTGTTTCAACTATATCTTTCGCTTTCACTTTTCCTTCTAAATTTGCTTTATCCCAGTTCATAACTTGAGGTGGAACAAATCCCATTACGCCAATTTTCACTTTTTGTTTTTGTCCTGATTCATCTTCTACTTCTTTTTCAAAAACATGATATGGTTTAAAGTAATTTTGGTCGTTCTCTTCATTAGTATCTTTATCATCTTTATAGACGTTCGAGTTAATAACCGGGAACTCTGTTTTACTAATTACTTTGTTTAAATAGTCTAAACCGTAGTTAAATTCATGATTCCCAAGAGAGATGACGTCATACTTCATTAAATTCATTAAACGATATAATGGATGTGTATAACTAGGATCCACAGGCTTCTTCGGATCATTTATTTTATTTGCTACATAATCTCCAAGTGGTGTCCCTTGCAATGCATCCCCATCATCAAATAGGACAGAGTTCTTCGCTTCTTCACGTGCTTTATTAACGAGTGTTGCCGTTTGCACAAGACCTACTTTATTATCTGTTTTCGTTTGATAATAATCGTAATTCATTAAGTTAACGTGAATATCTGATGTTTCTAGAATTCGTAAGTTAACCGTACTCTCCCCAGTTTGCTCCTCCGCATGAGCTGTTGTTGGCAATACTTGCGGCGCTATTACACCTATAGCAAGAGTTGCTCCAGCTAGCATTTTTTTTGACTTTTTCACAAAAAATCCCCCTTATACAATTACCAAAAATAATGAAATAAACCTCTATTTGCCTCTAACCACATACCTTTTTTCTTCTATTAGAGACAAGATTTTCATTTCATCCTGCGCTAATGAGTAGTCCCCTTAAACGCCCGATTAGTGAAACTTTAATTAGTGGGAAATAAAGCCCTACTCATTAAAATTTCACCTTATCTGACATTATCATATATAATGTACTTTCATATCGTCAATATTTTTTGACATACTTCTACAAATTTTCTGTAAAGTTGTTGTAAACTTTTCATAAACATATAATATGCCCTTACATTGTTAATACTGCTGAATATGATACAATTACCAATTACAAGGAGGATGAATATATGAAAAAAGTCATCTTAACAATTGTTTGTCTCCTCCTTCTAATCATTTCTTATTCTTATTTTGAAAAGAACGATGAGACAAAACAAAATGAACCCGAAGAAAACACAGAAAAAATATCTACTCCAAGTTGGATTGATAAGCAAACAAACGATTCCTTTTATCATCTCGTACTAGGTGATTCACTCGCCAAAGGATATGGATCGACACAAGGGGGATTTGCTGAATTAGCTTCTAGGCAAATAGAAGCACAAATTCATAAGCCAATTACAGTAGAAAACCTTGGGATAAACGGTCTTACAACAGGTCGTCTCGCTAAAAAAGTGCAATCAGAAGATGTAAAGCAAAAAATTAGAGCAGCAAATATCATTACAATTAATATTGGAGGAAATAATTTATTCCGTTTAAATCGTGATGTCGGTGTTATAGATGGTATTAAAATGTTAAATAAAGAAAAAGCTCATTTTGAAGCGGATATAAAAAATATTGTAAAGACAGTTCGAGATCAAAATCCGAACGCTTTACTCATTCTCTCAGAACTCTATAATCCGTTACAACTCGATGACTCCATCGCCAGTTATGCAGATATGTTTTTAGATGGATGGAATGAATCCGTTTATTCCATTTCAAAAGCAAATCAACCTTCTATCGTTTTACCAATTCGTAAATTAATATCAAATGATAAAAAAGATTTACTCTTTGACCAAGTGCACCCAAATGATGATGGCTACGCGATTATTGCCGATTCATTTACAAAAAAAGTGTTGGCCTACAAATATTAAAATTTCCATGAAACAATTCTATTTTTATAACATGTCTTTTTTGTTACAATGATAGTGGAAGGGGGCCTTTATATGGAATCACGCGAGTGGGAACGTATTGTTGATCATCTTCTTTCGCTAGTGCCTCTTTTTTATCGCAAATTTATGCTTCCTGGAGAATTTTCTTCTCAAAGACATATGCCGCCATCACATACACAAGTATTGCTGCTTCTGCATGAAAATGGCACATTAGCAGTTTCCGAAATCGGCAAGCGGCTAGCGATTTCACGGCCTAACATGACACCTCTATTAAACAAACTGATTCAAGAAGAACTAATAGAGCGTCATTATAGCGAAAAAGATCGACGGGTCATTTTAATTTCCCTAACAGTTGAAGGGAAATTGTTAGTAAATCAGTATCAACAATTCATTTTAGACAAATTAAAAGAAAATTTCCAAACATTATCTGAGGAAGAGCGCGAAAAGCTCATTCACTCTCTTCAAACCATTCAAAATTTAATTTTGAAAACAAACGCATAAAGCTGCTTCTACATAGAAGCAGCTTTATGATTCGTAATAATTACCATAGTACACATTTGAATATGGCCATGTCGTTAAATATGGTTTTTGTTCTTGCTTAGGCTGTTGTTGTGGTATTTGTGGTAATTGCTGTAATTGTTGTTGTCGATATAATTCGTATTGTCTACTCATATCATAAACCGGATAATAATTTACATATGGGTATACTTGCGGTACGTAATAATAATAATACATTCATTCTCTCCCCCTTTTTCTTAAACATATTCAAAGGAGAAAATGAATGTGACACTCTTTATATTTGCACGAGTGGTTCTCTCACTCGTTTCTTTCTGTTCTTCAAGCGGAGCTTACGGTTCTTTTCATATAAATAATGCACAACGAAATATGAAATCCCTCCAAACACAACTCCTAAAATCGTCATTCCAATTAATACATACACTTCACTCTGTAACAAGCTCTTTAACATTGTAAAAATATGACTCGAAAACAAGTCAGATATCGTAAATGGTTCATGATGTATTTTTTGCACATGAAATGGATATATCATTTTTCCTAACGCATAAGCAAATGGAAATAAAAATATCGGTAGAAACGATATTTTCCCAATAATATTGCCAATAACCGCAGCAGGAAAAGATCCCTTTGCTAATCGAACGATCGGATAAAATATTATATATATGAGCGATGCCGTATATATGACCAACATCTCTAAGCCAAAACCAATCGCAAAACCTAATGATACTTTCTTCGCTCCTTCTGGTGATCGAAGAAACTTATAATATTGAAACTTTAATATTCTCCACATCCGCTGGAAAAACGAATATGTTTTCTTAGTTGTTTTCACCCTCATCATCTCTTTAACTATATTTTATACCTAGTATGCCCTTACACACTCTGAAAAACAAATTTCATTTTCTCTTTCATTATAAATGATATCAAAATGGTTAACCAAATATACATACGACATTTCAATATAAAAAGCACACCCCAATTGTTATTCGTGCTTAACAATTGGGGTGCACATCATTTAGGAAGGCTCTTCTACATTTTTAAATAAGCTTACTAATAATGCTTTTTGCGCATGCAATCGATTACCCGCTTGCTCAAATACGATAGACTGCGGTCCATCTATAATTTCTCCTGTTACTTCCTCTTCACGATGGGCAGGTAAACAGTGTAAGAAACGATACGTTTGCTTCGCATGCATAACAAGTTCGGTATTAATTTGGTACGGTTGAAATAAAGTATATTTCTCTTCTTCTCCCTCTTGCCCCATGCTCATCCAAACGTCAGTATAAATGAAATCTGCTTTACTCACTGCTAATTCAGCGTTATGCAAAATTTCAATTTCAGCTCCTGTTTCTTCAGCAATCGTTAACGCTTTTTTTACAATTTCCTCATTCGGTTCATACCCTACAGGCGTTGCAACAGTCATATTCATTCCAACTTTCGCACTCCCTAACAACAATGAATGACATACGTTATTCCCATCACCTACATAAGCCAGTTTTATTCCTTTAAATGTATTTATTTCTTCATATATTGTCATTAAATCTGCCAACGCCTGACAAGGATGGTGATCGTCCGTTAATCCATTAATAACAGGAATGCTCGATTCTTTTGCAAGCTCTTCTACATCGGCATGTGAGAATGTACGTATCATGATCCCGTCAATATAATGAGATAATACTTTCGCAGTATCTGAAACGGTCTCTCCTCTTCCAATTTGCATCTCTTTCCCACTTAAAAACATGCCATGTCCCCCAAGCTGTACCATTCCTGCTTCAAAAGATACGCGAGTACGAGTTGAATGTTTATCAAAGATAAGCCCTAATATTTTTCCTTGTAATAAAGGCTCTTGCTTATTCTTTTTTAAATATATAGCGAACTCAATTAAAGAAATGATTTCTTCTTGTGTCAGTTCTTCTAATGTTAACAGATCTTTCGTATTTAATTTCGGTACTTGTACAGTTGACATGGAATTTCCCCCTTATATGATTGATACGTTTTTTGTACAAACTACTTTTTTTATCATATATACTGCCTGTTCTAACTCTTCATTCGTTACAATGAGTGGCGGTAATAGTCTTATAACATTAGGCCCTGCTTGTAATACGAGAAGTCCCTCTTTTTCTAGTTGTTCTATAAAACTTGCAACTTCATGCTTACACTCAATCCCAATCATAAGCCCCTTACCACGTATATTTTGAATACAGTCGACATGTCGTAATTCCTCTCGCAGCTTCTCTAATACGTATTCGCCCTTTTCCTTTACTTCTTTTAAAAACGATGGTCTCTTACTTACTTGCAATACTTCTTTCGCTGCAGCCATCGCAATATAATTCCCGCCAAACGTTGAACCGTGTGATCCTGCAGTGAACGACGTTCCGAGTTCCTTACGGCCGATCATCGCTCCAACAGGAATACCATTTCCTAGTGCCTTTGCAACGGTAACGATATCAGGTTTTATTCCCATTTGTTCGTAAGCAAATAGTGTTCCTGTTCTTCCTATCCCCGTTTGTACTTCGTCTATAATAAATAAGGAGCCGAACTTATTACATAATGTTTCAATCTCTTCCAAAAAAGATAGATTAGCAGGTATGACTCCTCCCTCTCCTTGAACAACTTCTACCATTACCGCCGCGACTTCTTCATTCATTACTTCCTCTAACACCTTCACGTCGTTAAAAGGGATATGTAAAAATGACGGAAGGAGTGGACCAAATCCTTCCTTCACTTTATTTTGCCCCGTCGCACTCATCGTTGCGAATGTTCTACCGTGAAAAGACTGCTGGCATGTTACGACGAGAGATTTTCCAGTATGCTTACGAGCCAGCTTCAACGCAGCCTCATTCGCCTCTGCCCCGCTATTACAGAAAAAAACAGAATCTAATGCTATATTTTCTGTTAATAATGACGCGACTTCTTCTTGTAAGCTGTTTGTAAACAGGTTAGATATATGCCATATATCATGAAGTTGCTCTTGTACAGCTTTCATAACAGTAGGGTGACAATGTCCTAAATTACATACGCCAATTCCTGATGTAAAATCTAAATATTGCTTACCATTTTTATCAATAACTTTCGTTCCACTTCCCTTTACAAACTCAATATTTCTTCTCCCATATGTTTGAAAAAGATGACTTGTCATACGATACTTACTCCTTTCGTTACCGTCGTTCCGATACAATCTCCCGTAACTTTAGTAAAATCTTTTGTACCGTTCACAATACTTATCTTTTGCACTCCCATTTTTAATGACACTAGTGCCGCCTGTACTTTCGGAATCATCCCGCCTGTAATAACTCCTTTTTCTATTAAAGTAACAATTTCAAATTCATCCGTTTTCTTTACTAATTTTCCTTCATGTAATATCCCATCTACATCCGTAATAAAAATGAGTTCTTTTGCGGATAACGCCGCCGCAATTCCAGCTGCAGCGGTATCCGCATTTATGTTATAAATCTCATTATCATTTATCCCGATTGGAGCAATAACAGGAATATAATTCAAATTTATCAATCCTTTTAGTAAGGCTGTTTCGACATAACTTACTTCTCCCACATATCCTATTTCTTCGCTGACAGGTTGAACTTGAAGTAAATTGCCGTCACACCCTGAACAACCTACCGCAAGTAAATTATGCCTTTGCAACTTCATTACAAACTTTTTATTCGTACTTCCGCATAGCACCATTTGAACAATATCCATAACTTCTTTTGGTGTTACTCGTAACCCATCTCTTTTTTCTACTTTAATGTTACAATCTTTTAATTGCGCATCAATTTCTGGGCCGCCACCATGGACAATCACTACTTTATACTTCTGTTGCAATTTCTTTATACAATCAAAAAACACATCATTTAATTGATCCAACATACTACCGCCGCATTTCACTACAATATAATCGCTCATCTTCCCTCTCCTTATGTACGATAACAAGCGTTTATTTTCACATATTCATAGCTTAAGTCACAGCCCCAAGATGATCCGGTTTCTTCTCCTAAATGTAAATACACATCAATCATAATTTCATGTTCTTTTAATTTCTTTTTCATTTCCTCTTCAGAAAACATTTGAGGTTCACTATTTTTTAACACAGCGATAGATTGAAGAGTAATATCAATTGTATTTGGATTAATCGCTACTTCACTTTGTCCCATACTGCTAATAATTCGCCCCCAATTTGGGTCTTCACCATGTATTGCTGTTTTCACAAGACTCGAACCGACTATTTGCTTTGCAATTTTCTTTGCCTCTTCATTCGTTCGAGCTCCTAGCACATTTACTTCTATTAACTTCGTAGCACCTTCACCATCTTGTGCAATTTTTTTTGCTAAATCTTCACATACCTTCTGTAAAGCAAATACGAAAGTTTCCCAATCTGCATGTTCCATATTGATTGGTTTCGTTCCTGATAATCCACTTGCCATAACGATGACCATATCATTCGTAGAAGTATCTCCATCCACCGTAATTTGATTAAATGTATGATTCGTTATTTGTGATAATGCTATTTGCAATACATCATGCTCTATATGAGCGTCTGTCGTAATAAAACTCAGCATCGTTGCCATATTCGGATGAATCATCCCTGAACCTTTAGCAACACCAGCAAGCACCACTTTCTTCCCATCAATCATCATCTCATAGCACGTTTCTTTCGTTATAAGATCCGTCGTTAAAATCGCTTCAGAAAAAGAATGAGCTTCACTTACTTCCTTCGTCGGGATAAGATTTGCAACTCCCTTTCGGATTATATCCATCGGTAAAGGAACACCAATTACACCTGTTGAAGCTACTGCAACGTAATTTTCCTTCACTCCAAAATGTTCCGCCCCTAATGCACGCATCTCGTAGGCATCTTGTAATCCTTTCATTCCTGTACAAGCATTTGCATTTCCACTATTGACGATAATCGCTTGTAATTTCCCCTCAGCTGCTATACTGTCTTTCGTTACTTGCAGCGGGGCTGCTTGTATTTGATTCGTTGTATAGACAGCGGCACATGATGCTGGCACTTCACAAATGATCACACCTAAATCTCTTTGTTCTTTTTTTAAACCATTTGCAGTACCGATTGCCGAAAAGCCTTTTGGCGTTACAATTGAACCATTTTCTAATTTTGTAATAGACTCTACTTTAATCATCATGTCCCCCTTATAGATAAAGCGGCATATGTTGTAAACCTGTTGTTTCTTCTAGTCCCGCAACTATGTTTGCATTTTGAATCGCTTGCCCAGCCGCACCTTTCATCATATTGTCTATAACAGAAATGACTGTCACTCTTCCTGTTCTTTCATCGTAAGCTATCCCCATATCACAATAATTTGAGCCCCTCACTTCTTTCGGACTTGGAAACTCTCCTTGCGTGCGAATTCGAATAAAAGCCGATTGTTCATACGTTTCTTCATATAATTTTTGAAGTTGTTCTACTTCCATTTCTCGTTTTACTTTCGCATAAAGGGTAACCATAATCCCCCGTGATATCGGTATTAAATGTGTACTAAACGTGATTGGCTTCGTTTCCCTATTCCACTCTGCAAGCATTTGCTCAATCTCAGGAATGTGTTGATGCTCATTTACTTTATAAATGTGCAAGTTATCGTATAACTCAGGAAAGTGAGTCATTGTTGTTGGCGTTTTGCCAGCTCCAGATACTCCTGATTTCGCATCAATAATAATGGAATCTTCTTCAATCATGCCGCTACGTACTAACGGCAATATCGCTAATAATGCGGCTGTAGCAAAACATCCTGGGTTTGCAATTAAATTTGTATTTTGAATCTCGGACCTTTTCCATTCACTTAACCCATATACAGCTTCACTAAGAACTTCTTCTTTTGCAGCTGCCCTTTTATACCACTGTTCATATATCAAAGGATCTTTCATACGAAAGTCTCCAGATAGGTCAATTACTTTTAAACCTACTGCTAATAATTTTGGAGTTAACTCTCCTGATACTCCTGCTGGAGTTGCTAAAAATACAATTTCTGCTTTCTTCTTTATTTCCTCCGCATTAATTTCTTTTAACGTATGAACAAGAACATTTTGAAAATGCGGATATACATTTGTTATACACTCGCCAACTTGCGAAAAAGAATGAAGAGATGCTATCGAAAAATATGGATGTTGCTCTAATAACCGAATTAACTCAATACCTCCATACCCAGTTGCTCCAATAATCGCGACTTTCATATGCTCCTCCTCATATCGATTCTTTAAATTAAGTATGATTATAATATTGTATATTTATAGAGTCAATTAAATATTTATAAATTTTATAAACTTAAAAAACTTAATTTTACTAAAAAAACAATATACACAACCGATTTTTTATACAGAAACAGTGTATAGTAGTTTTTTCATTTCACTTCAAGTACAATAAAGTGAAACTATAATCAGTGGGGTTTTGTTCATCCCCACTGATTATTAGCCCACACCAATCGGGCGTTTACGGGCCGTTGATCTCCCACCTAACTTCTTTGCTCTAGCCGAATTTTAAGGTGGAAGTTTTACTGCCCGGCAAATAGCGGGATAAAACAATACATGTATACATACAGGCGGGGAAAAACATGAATGAAAAATTAATTGAGAAAATGATCATAAAAAGTTTTCAACAATATCAATGTAATCCTATGTCAAATGAGGATCAGGAAATGCTAATTCAACATATTCAAACGATAATTCATTCAAATACTGAAATTGATGTATACGAGGCAGTTGAAGATATCGTTTACGATTATGTGACTGGAAAATAAAAAAATAGGAGATTTCCATATGGAAATCTCCTATTTTTTGCTTAATGATTTACCTGCAACACGCTCAAATAAACCTGGGAATAGAGCATAAAGTTTTGGACCAATGCCCATCCACTTCGGTAAGTTTACTTCGCGCTTTTTCGTTTTCATTGATTGCACGATTTGTTCTGCTACATATGTTGGTTTTAACATATACCGTCCCATATTTTTCACATATGTACCGGATTGATCAGCTATTTCAAAAAAGTTTGTATCTATTGGACCTGGATTAATTGCTGTTATGAAAACATTTGTACTAGACAACTCCATGCGTAAACTATTCGTAAATCCTAGTACTGCATGTTTCGTCGCTGCATACGCACTCGATTTCGGAGTTGCAATTTTTCCAGCAAGTGAAGCAATATTAATAATATGCCCTTCGTTTCTTTTCACCATATAAGGTAGTACCGCTTTCGTACAAGCTACTAATCCAAATACATTTACTTGGAACATATCTTTCACTTCATCCATTGACGCATCTTCAAACGTTTTAAAAATACCAAATCCCGCATTGTTTACTAATATATCAATACGTCCCACTTCTTGTAATACCTTTGAAAAAACAGATTGTACTTCCGTCTCTTCACTTACATCTAATACATAATAATAGCAAGGCGTATTATAAGTTTCTTTAATTTTCTCTGCTAACGCTTTTAATTTCTTTTCTGTTCTAGCCATTAATACTGGAGTCGCCCCCTGCTCTGCAACTTGCATTGCAACTTGCTCTCCAATTCCACTAGAAGCACCTGTAATGACGATTACTTTGTCTTGTAAACGTCCCGTCATTGCTGTCACCTACTTTGCATAATAAATCAATTGTTGCGAAGATTCATCAATCATCACTTGTTGATTATATGCTAAAAAATCTAATTGTCCAACAGTTTCTGAAATAGTAAGCGGCAATTGCTCCTTATATAATACCGGAAATAGTTTTACACATACTTCAAATGCTGTCATTGGTTTTTCCTTTAATAACTCAAGCACTTTAAACGCACGTGTTTCTTGCTTTTGTAATCTCGTTTCAATAAGTTGTTTCACATTTAGAACATCTTCTCCATGTCCTGATAAAATGCGCGGAATATTCATTTCACTTAAACGCTTTAACGTTTGATTATATTGTAATAACGGGCGCGCCCTTTCTGTTTGTCCTTCATATGGTGGTTCTAATATGGGATTCGAAGAAATATGGCTAATGAGAGCATCCCCGCCAATTAATATTCCATCAGATTCTCTATATAATGAAATATGAGTGGAAGCATGACCTGGTGTTTCGATTACTGTAAACCCAGGTAAAGAATCAATACGATCTCCCTCTCTCACAGTATGCGTTAACGATCTATTACAAGAATATTTAAGTGTCTTCGTCGTCAATAACGCCTCGTCTTTCAAAAATGCCGCTGGAACACCAAATTGCAAAGCTGTCTCTCTAAAAAACTCATGATACCGCTTTAAAAATTCTGGATTTTGCGTGATCCAAGGCTCATTCCAAGGATGTCCAATAATGTTCGTTTTCTCAGAAAATATATTTAAAAGCCCACAATGATCCGCATGATGATGCGTAATGACTACTGTTTTAATATCTTCTATCGCATATCCTAATGTACCTAATTGCCTTTCTAATGCACTTCTTGCCTCTTCTGTATTCGTCCCTGTATCAATTAATGTTAATGTCTCCCCCTCAACTAAAAACACATTCACAGTTTCAACAGCAAATGGTACAGGAATCTCCATTCGGTGAATCGCCGTCATGCTTAGCCCCCCTGTCTCTTTCCGGTTCAAAAATGAATACTTCTTCAGTTTACAACTTCTATATATATTTGTCATTATTTTCAGATAAAAAGAGGTGTTTCCTATAAAAAAACGAATGTATGTACATTTATAAGAATTTCTAACCAAATTTAAAGGAGGAACATCATGTCTATTCAAAACATTTCCTTTCTCGGTGCAGGCTCTATTGCTGAAGCTATTATTGGTGGCTTGTTACATGCAAATGTTGTGAAAGGCGAACAAATTACCGTAAGTAATCGTTCCAACGAGACAAGATTGCAGGAGCTACATAAAAAATATGGCGTCAAAGGTACGCATAATAAAAAAGAGCTACTTACTGATACAACTATTCTTTTTCTAGCAATGAAACCAAAGGATGTTGCAGAAGCACTTACTCCTTTTAAAGAAGATATACATAATAACCTGCTTATTATTTCCTTATTAGCAGGTGTTTCTACTCACTCGATTAGAAACCTACTTCAAAAAGATGTTCCGATTATTCGTGCGATGCCAAATACATCTGCAGCTATTTTAAAATCAGCTACTGCTATCTCGCCTTCAAAACATGCAACAGCGGAACATATTCAGACTGCCATAGCTTTATTTGAAACAATCGGTCTCGTCTCTGTTGTAGAGGAAGAAGATATGCATGCTGTCACTGCATTATCTGGAAGTGGGCCTGCTTATATTTATTACGTAGTGGAAGCGATGGAAGAAGCCGCAAAAACAATTGGTTTAAAAGAAGATGTTGCAAAGTCACTTATTCTTCAGACGATGATTGGTGCTGCTGAAATGCTAAAAGCAAGTGAAAAACACCCTTCTGTTTTGCGAAAGGAAATTACTTCTCCTGGCGGAACGACCGAAGCAGGCATTGAAGTATTACAAGAACATAAATTTCAACAAGCACTTATTTCTTGTATTACACAGGCTACACAACGATCACATAATCTTGGGAAAACATTAGAACAACTAACAAAAGAAAAATAAAAAATGGAGCTCAATTTTACTTGAGCCCCATTTTTTTATTAACATATATTGTTTAGTTATTAGTCTTCCCAAAAATCTCTTCTTGCAGACGGCGACCAGTTGGTGTTGCTGCAAGTCCACCTTCAGCTGTTTCACGAAGTGCTACTGGCATCGTTTGTCCGATTCTAAACATCGCCTCAATCACTTCATCACATGGAATTGTACTCGTTACGCCAGCTAATGCTAAATCAGCTGAAATCATCGCATTCGCAGCTCCTGCTGCATTACGTTTTACACAAGGTACTTCTACAAGCCCTGCAACAGGATCACATACTAAACCAAGCATATTCTTTAATGAAATCGCCATCGCTGTAGCTGCTTGATCTTGTGTTCCACCAGCCATCTCAACTGCTGCTGCTGCTGCCATTCCACTTGCTGAACCTACTTCAGCTTGGCAACCTCCTGCCGCGCCGGAAATACAAGCATTATTCGCAACAACCATACCGAAAGCTCCTGCTGTAAATAAAAATTCGATCATCTCTTCGCGTGTCGGCTGTAATTTTTCTTGCAGTGCAAACAGTACACCTGGCACTGTTCCAGCAGACCCTGCTGTTGGTGTTGCACAAATAATTCCCATCGCTGCGTTTACTTCATTTGTTGCAACAGCTTTACTCACCGCGTCCAAAATCGTATCTCCAGATAAGCCTTTTCCGCTATTCATATACGCCTGAACTTTTACAGCATCTCCGCCAGTTAAACCAGTTGGTGATTTCACTCCGCGAATACCACGTTCTACTGCTTGCTCCATCACGACTAAGTTCTTTTCCATACCAGCAATTACTTCTTCACGTGAAATACTTCTTGTTTTCATTTCACATTGAATCATAATTTCTGCGATTTTTACATTTTGTTCTTTAGCTTGCGCCACTAGTTCCGCTGCGTTCCGAAACATGGTGTGTCCCCCCTGCAATTATTCCATAATAGTTACTTGACAAATATTTTGTTGCGCGTTTATTTCTTCAATCACTTCATCTGCTAATAATTCATCTGTTTCGATAACCATAAGCGCTCTTCTTCCTTTTTCTTTACGAGAAACACTCATTGTACTAATGTTAATTTCATGTTTCGCAAGGATTGAAGCTACTGCTGCAATAGCACCGAAGCGATCGTTATTTACAATAAGTAGTGCTGGACTCGTGCCTGTTAATTGAAGATCGAATCCGTTTAATTCTACAACTTCAATTTTACCGCCACCAATTGAGCAAGCAACAACTTCAATTTCTTCTTCACCTTTATACAAACGAATTCTCGCTGTATTTGGGTGAGGTGCATTTGCATCTTCTTCAATGAATTCTACTTCGATGTTGCGCTCTTTTGCTATGTCTAGCGCCTCTGGAATACGTAAGTCATCTGTTTCAAACCCTAATATTCCACCGATCAATGCTACATCCGTACCATGCCCTCGATACGTCTTTGCAAATGATCCATATAATGAAATGCTTACTCTTTCTGGTTCATGACGAAACAGCTGGCGAGCAACTTGCCCCATTCTTGCTGCGCCTGCTGTATGTGAACTTGATGGACCAATCATAACTGGACCAATAATATCAAATACTGAGCGATACTTCATCATAACTCCCCCTAAACCTCTATAAAAAAAATTTTACTATTCTATTAAGCTACCGAATTGGTTGCTTTTCCAGTAGTACGACGAATTTGTTCCGCTATACGAATTGGATAGTTTTTGAATAACAGTGAAACAATATATCCTGAAATAATACCAGTTATGATAATAAATAAGAAACTTAGCATTACCTTCATTTAAAAATAATATAAGCTAATCCAGAATAAAGTCTGGTGGCAATCCAAAGTTTAACACAGAACCCCTTACAAGGATAGCATAAACAAGTGAAACTCCCATTGCTTTCATACCTTTTAGTGCTTTAAAGCTAAAAAGTGAAAAAAGACTTAGTACAAATAATAGTAATATCCTTCTTATTTATAATTCTCATGTTTCCCTCTCACGATTTAGTCAACTCCACTTGTTACGACAAATGGCTAAAACGCATGTAGCCTACAATAAATTATAATCTGCCCTCATTATAGCTTGTTTTTAATAAAACGCTTACTTTTAATAAATTTTAAAAGTTCTGAATAACGATACATTTTTGCTATTTGTACCACTCGTATGTCGTCTGACTTATATAACAGTTTTTCTAAACAATCGGTACTATGTATTTTTATCCTATCTCTTCACATCATTAAAACTTTCTGTTTCATCCAATATAAACATAAAATGATAACAGTTTTATTTTAAATTTTTTTTAGAAATAAAAAAATGGCAACCTTTCGTCACCATTTTTTCACACCATTATTATCTATCTACTGGAAATGATTTCAAATCCGTAGCTATTTCTGTATTAGAAAATAGCTCTCTTGCCTCTTTCCATAATTCCTTATATGTATCTCCTTGATAACGAGAACTAATATGAGTCAATATTAATCTTTTTGCATTTGCCTGAAGTGCAATACTCGCAGCTTGCTTAGATGTAGAATGAAAATAATCATACGCTTGTTGTTCATCTTCTGCAGCAAAAGTGGCTTCATGAACAAGTACGTCAGCGTCTTGTGCCAGCTCTCTACTCGCTTCACAATATCTTGTATCACCTAAAATGGTAATAATTCTTCCCTTTTGAGGTGGACCAATAAAGTCTTTTCCATTTAGTATCGTACCATTTTCTAATTCAACTACTTCTCCATCTTTTAAACGTTTAAAGAGCGGGCCAGGTTTCACCCCCATCTCCAGCAATTTATCGACTAAAAGAGCACCTTGTATATCTTTCTCTACAATACGATACCCAAAACATTCAATACCATGTGACAATCTTTTCGTTTCCACGTGAAATTCATTATCTTCAAATACAGTACCTTCTTCTGTTATCTCCACAATTTCAAGTGGATATTTTACATGTGTCGTACTTACTGATAATGCCACTTCAATAAATTGTTTAATTCCTTTTGGTCCATACACTGTTAAAGGTGTAGTCCCTCCTTGAAATGAACGGCTTCCTAATAAACCAGGCAAGCCAAAAATATGATCACCATGTAAATGCGTAATAAATATTTTTTCAATGCGGCGTGGGCGTACTGATGTATGTAATATTTGATGTTGCGTCGCCTCGCCACAATCAAATAACCAAGTCTGTCCTCGTTCTTCTAACAATTGCAAAGCAATTGCCGAAACGTTCCTTCCTTTCGAAGGAACACCTGCACCAGTTCCTAAAAATACAAATTCCACTTTCTTTCCTCCAGCTCTTTATATAATCTACCTTTCATCTTACGGAATGTTATTTCAAATGGCAAATCGAATTTACATAACCAATCATCTAGACAACTATATATCACGAACGTTATACTCAAAAAACTTAGTAATCGTTCGTGTTTTATGTTAAAATGATTATACTACATTTTAAGGGAGCGTTTTATTATGAAAGAAGCATTTCGTTTACAAACTGATTTTTCATCTTCATTTGATCGCTGGGTAAGTTCTTTCGTGTCTGATCACCCAGCACAATTAGAATGGACGACTTTGAAAGAATTAATCCATGAATATACAACAACACATACAAATGATTCATTACCAACATATATTTCTTCAGCTTTAACATATTACGCACAACGCGTTTCAACAACAAACAGTTCAGAAATTGTTATTTTTGAAAATGTTACAATCTCTTAATTTATCATAAAAAAGCACTGGTTACAGTGCTTTTTTATTTATACTTATTTAGCAAATCGTCATATTCCGCCCCAAGATCTTTATACATACTTCTATCAAACTCATCTAAATTTATCCTTTCACTTAGTTTATTTAATAATTCCTTTGCTTGTAGTGCAAAAGAAACAATTTATTTTCTATAAAAACTTTATAGTAAAAAATTTCATAGTTAATTGTAAAAATAAAAGGTGTCATGATATTTACTACGTCATGACACCTTCTACATAAACTTATTTTCTAATTTTTGCTGAAAAGACTTTTCTTGCTTACGTAATAATTGACTACCTCGTTGTAAAATCGGCATTCCATACTTATCATTAATTTGATCGATGACAGCAAGTAGCGGCTCTTCTTTCGCATCTTCTTCAAATGAAAACAAATCTAATTGTTTCACCGATTCTGTCTTCCACTCTATTTCAGTAGCTGTAACACCTAGTAAACGAACGGAATCACCGTCCCAATGTTGCTTCCATAAACGAGATGCTGCCTGAAAAATATCTCGTTCTTCCCAAATCGCATTTTTCAATTGCTTACTCCGCGTTACTGTCCGCCTATCATGATATTTAATCATAATTTGAATATTATAGCTGACAAGAGTTCGCTTTTGTAATCTTTTACTCACTGATTTTGATAGCCGTTCTAACATATCAAGTAATTCTTTCTCTTCATCCATATCCTTTGAAAAAGTCATCGAATTACCGACACTTTTATGTTGTCCCATTTGACTCGGGTCAACTTCCCTATCATCCATACCTTTTGCCCGCCTTTGTAAATCAACACCATGCTTCCCAATTTTAGCGCGAATGATATGTTCGTTCCCTTTTGCTAACTGCTCAATTGTTTGTATATGAATATCATTTAATTTTTCAGCTGTTTTTTCTCCAATTCCATGCATCGCTTCAACTGGAAGTGGCCAAATCATTTCTGGAATATCTCGTTTTCGAAGCACGGTAATACCGAGAGGCTTTTTCATATCAGAAGCTGTTTTTGCTAGGAAAAGGTTAGGAGCAATTCCGATGCTACACGGAAGCTGTAACTCTGTTAATAACACCTGCTGAATCATCTTTGCTATTTCAAGAGGTGAACCGAGTGCGTAGCAATCTGTAATATCTAAATACCCCTCATCTATAGAGACTGGTTGTATTTTTTCCGTAAAACGGGAAAGGATTTGAAACATTTGAAATGAAGCTTCACGATATAATGTAAAATTAGGACGCATTACAACTAATTGCGGGCATAACCTTTTTGCTTCCCAAAGAGGCATTGTTGTACGTATTCCATAGTCTCTTGCCTCATAACTACATGTTATAATAATTCCTTTTCTTTCTTTTTCATTTCCAGCAACTGCTAACGGCTTCCCTTGTAATGATGGGTCATGAGCAATTTCAACAGATGCGAAAAAACAATTCATATCTACATGCAAAATAACACGACCATTTTTCGGATACATTTCTCGCATAGTACTCACTCCCTAATCAGAACGTTCGTTCTTTCATTATATCAAATTTTGCATAATAGTTATAATAATTACTTGTTCTTTTCCCTTTATATATTCGATATAATTTACATAAAATGGATATAATTATAAAAAGGAGTGATTGTGATGAAGTCAACTAATAAACTCAACTATACGTTCCTTGTGATTATATTAATCATAGCCATTAATTATTTACTGCTTCCTATTTTTAATATTAATACGTTTGGATTCTTCCCTCGCCTAGTACATATAGCAACAACTTATATATTGCCATGGATTTTCTTTTATTGGCTGATCCGCCTTGTAAAAGCAATCGAATCAAAATAAAAAGCGTGTAAATCAATTGTGATTTACACGCTTTTTCTATTACATTACTTTGCTACTTCTTCAATAATTGCGACAACTAATTCCGCTGTTTTTGCTAATTCTTCAACAGGAATCTTTTCGTTTGTTGTATGAATTTCTTCATAACCAACCGCTAAGTTAACTGTTGGAATACCGTGTCCTGCAATTACGTTTGCATCACTTCCGCCACCACTTTGGTGAAGAGAAGGTGTACGACCAATGTTTTCAGCTGCACGTTTTGCAACTTCTACAACGTGATCGCCCTCAGCAAATTTAAATCCTGGGTACATAACGTTTACTTCAACGTCTGCATGACCACCCATTTCTTTTGCAGTTGTTTCAAATGCTTCTTTCATTTTCGCAACTTGTGCTTCCATTTTTTCATTGATTAAAGAACGCGCTTCCGCAAAGATTTGTACATGATCGCAAACGATATTTGTTTGTGTACCACCTTCAAAACGTCCAATATTTGCCGTAGTTTCAGAATCAATACGACCAAGTGGCATCTTCGCAATTGCTTTCGCTGCGATAGTAATTGCAGATACACCTTTTTCTGGTGCTACACCAGCATGAGCTGTTTTCCCACGAATAATCGCATTCACTTTCGCTTGTGTTGGAGCTGCAACAACGATTTCACCAACTTTTCCATCGCTATCTAATGCATAGCCGTATTTCGCTGTAATGCGCTCACGATCTAATGCTTTTGCACCAACAAGACCAGATTCTTCTCCAACTGTAATAATAAATTCAATTGTACCATGAGGGATATTTTTCTCTTTTAAAACACGGATTGCTTCGAACATGGATGCTAATCCTGCTTTATCATCCGCACCTAAAATCGTAGTACCATCTGATACGATATATCCATCTTTAATAGAAGGCTTAATTCCATTACCAGGAACTACTGTATCCATATGAGAAGTAAAGTAAATTGTATCAACACCATCTTTTGTTGCAGGTAATGTACAAATTAAATTACCCGCACCATGCCCAGTAACAGCCATTGTGTCATCTTCAAATACTTCTACACCTAAATCTGTAAATTTCTTTGTTAATACTTTGCAAATTTCTGCTTCAAATTTCGTTTCAGAATCTACTTGTACTAATTCCATAAATTCATTTACTAAACGTTCTTGATTAATCATAAGACTGCGCCTCCTGCACTACCATTATGTATGTAACACTATTAATTATAACAGAATTTCGCAAAAGTTTCGAAATACAAGACAAAAAACAGACGGTTTATATGTCTAGATAACCATCTGCTTTCTATTACTCATTTAACAATACCCAGCGCATATGATCTTCCCATACTCCATTAACCATTAACATTTTCCTAGACACGCCCTCATATTGAAAGCCTATCTTCGTCACTACTTGTATAGATGCTAAATTTCGTGGCATAATCGGTGCTTCTATACGATGTAACTGAAATTCCTCAAAAGCAACTTGAATCGCTTTTCTAAGCGCTTCTGTCGTATAACCTTTGTTTAACTCAGCCTTATCTAATTTATAGCCGAGTACACAAGATTGATAAATTCCGCGAACAATTAAATTAAATGAAATACATCCAATTATTTTCGTATCATCACCCTTTTTAAAAATCCAAAGCCTAATGATTTTACCTTCTGCAAACTCTTTTCTATCCTTTTGTAACTTTTTCTTCTGATAATCTAACGTAAAAAAATCATCCGGTCTATACTCTTCCCAAGCTTTTAAAAATTCACGATTTCTGTCGTAATATTGAAGAACTTTTTCAGCATACGACTCATCAATTTCCCTTAAATGTAAACGATTTGTTTCATATATTTTCATCATCGTATCTCCATTCTTCAGCTTGCATAACAAAAAACTTATACTCTATCATTAATTATATATTCTCTACATACATACAAATTTCCTGTTATACTTTACATGCACTTCTCGAATTTTGTCACTTCTCTCCCCTTGTCCACAATATCATTTCTCGTTACAATGATATTGTACTGATTTGCAAGGAGGTTTAACGATGCATAAAAAAGCTCAAAAAGTTATGATTTATGTAATGCTAATTTCTATGCTTGTAACAACATTACTTGCTGGCGCAAGTATGTTTTGGTAAAAAGGACGATGTGTTCGTCCTTTTTTTACTTTTTACACATAACATAATAAAATAAACCATCTCGATATCGAGATGGTTTATTTTATATAAAGCACAATCGCTACAATACTAAAGGAAAATGACATTACAAGTGCTGTTATAAAACTTGTATATTGTTTCTGCTGAAATGCTCCAATAACAAAAGTAAGATTGAGTAATGCCATACATACAATTGCTACAAGATAAGAACATATATTAAAAGTTGCCAATATGAATGTAATAACAAATAGAAATCCCATAAAAAATTGCATATACGAAATTTTTGGATTCAAGTACATATGAGCAACCCCTTTATCTAATTTTTTATCCCGATTGGTGAGGGCTGATAATCCGCGGGTAAAAAACATCCCACTGATTAAAGTTTCACTTTATCTTTCTATACTCTCATTAACTCATGGTTATGTACACATGTCAAGACAACTTATTACAGTAGAAAAAGCCAACCTTTTCGTTGGCTTTTTCATATGCAATGGCTCCTTTTTGTTTTGCCAATTGCTGAAATGATTTTTTCGACTTCACAATCCATACTTTCGTTCCAATTGGAATGCGGTCAAATAAATACTCCACATCGTTTTTCTTCATTCTTATACATCCTTGTGAAATATACTTTCCAATTGAACTAGGTTGGTTTGTTCCATGTATTCCATATTTACTTCCATCAGTTCCTCTTGCATTAAATCCAATCCACCTTGACCCAAGTGGATTTTTCGGTGACCCACCTGGAATATCCTTCGCAATATAATACGGATCCTTCGCTTTCATTACAACATCAAAAGTTCCCTCTGGAGTTAATTCATTTGTTTTCCCTGTCGCTACTGGAAAAACCTTTTGGATCTTTCCATCGTCAATATAAGCTAGTTTATTCGTCGCTTTATTTACAATAATAAAAGGATCTCCGGCACGTGGATTATCACCAAGAGGCCAAATAGGCGATAAAGAAAGACATAATATGAAAGAGAGAAGATACGGCATAATAATTCCTACCTTCTATATAAGTTCTTTTATATTATCCTTTCCCTTAAAACGGCTTTTAATGAGTAAATATTGTTCCATTTCATATACAAGTTGAACAAGCTTCGCACGTATCTCAAATTCTTCACGTGTAACGGGCAATGGCATGTCTCTAAATAATTCTCTCATTTCTTGAAGCTGTCTTAAGGAAATAACCCCAGTACTCTCAGGGCTAATAGCATTCCCAATGTTTTCAACCACATCCGCAATCATGTCAGCTTGTTCATATGTCCATGATAAAGAAGCTGCTAATGGTATCATCCGCTCTAAAATTTCGAATTGTTGCATGCGCATATTAAAATAACGATAGTAATAGCCATCTTCTCGCATAAATGCATTCTCAAGTTTCTTAAACGATAACTCCCTTGCTTCATTTAGCATATTTTCAGTTTCAATAAGTTCTGCCCCACTCCAACTACTTTCTCTGTTTCTTAAATAAACGACCATTTCAAACAAAATTGTTTTAAAATTACTTTCTATTGTATCCTGATACTCTTTTAACTTATTTTCACTACTTGGCATATACATATTCACTAATAAAGCCACGCTAATTCCTATCGTTAATATCGCAATTTCATTTCCAACAATAAGCCATGTAATTTGTTTCAATGAATATAGATGCATCACAATAACTGAACTCGTGACAATACCTTCTTGAATTTTAAGCATAACTGCAGTCGGAATAAATGTAAGTAATAGCACGCTAATGGCTAGCGGTGTATATCCAATTGTTTCAAAAATACAAAACGCGAATACCATTGATAATACACAAGCTAAAAAACGATGTAACGATACTTGAAGTGATTTACGTTTCGTATTTTGTACACATAATATAACTAAAATGCCCGCTGAACTATAAAATTCTAATCCTAATAACTGAGCAATAAAAACTGCTGCACCTGTCCCTATTGCTGTTTTTACTGTACGGTATCCAATTTTGAACATAGCATTGCTCCTATATGTATAAACGTATTTACAGCTAGTATAAAAAAAGGATGACACAATGTCATCCTTTTCTACTTATTATTCACGTAAACATTACATATTACAATATTTTTTGTAAAAATTGTTGCGCACGTTCACTTTTCGGTGCTACAAAAAATTCTGCTGGCGCACTATCTTCTACAAGCTTTCCACCATCTAAAAAGAGCACACGATCTGCTACTTCTTTTGCAAATCCCATTTCATGTGTAACAATCACCATTGTCATTCCTGTCGTAACTAATGATTTCATAACTTCTAACACTTCTTTTACCATCTCTGGATCTAGTGCTGATGTTGGTTCATCAAATAACATAACTTCTGGTTCCATCGCTAACGCTCTCGCAATTGCTACACGTTGCTTTTGTCCTCCAGAAAGACGATTGGGATACGTATCTTTTTTATCTAATAAACCGACCTTTTCTAAAAGTTTCTCGGCTTTCTTGTCAGCTTCTTGTTTCGTTACTCCTTTTACATTGATAGGAGCATACGTAATATTTTCTAATACAGTCATATGAGGAAATAGGTGAAAATGCTGAAATACCATTCCGACATTTTCACGAACGTGCATAATATTCGTTTTCGGATTCGTTACTTCTTCCGTTCCAATCCAAATGTGACCATTTGTCGGTGCTTCTAACACATTCATACAACGTAAAAATGTTGATTTCCCTGATCCAGACGGTCCAATAATTGCTACTACTTCCCCTTTTTCAATCGTTGTTGTAATCCCTTTTAATACTTCGTTTTTTCCAAATGATTTATGAAGGTTTTCAATTTTAATCACTTTTCTTCATTCTCCCTTCAATTGCCTTCCCGACTAATGTAAGAATAATGACTAGCATATAATAAATTAGTCCAACAAAAAGTAATGGTTCAAGATATTTAAACGTCTCACCGCCTACAATGTAAGCACGGCGCATTAAATCGGTCGCTCCTATTACTGTTACTACAGCCGATTCTTTCGTAAGTGTCGCAAACTCGTTCACAAGCGCTGGTAATATATTTTTTAATGCTTGAGGGAAAATGATATTTCGCATCATTTTCCCGTAAGGAATCCCTAAAGCCATCGCTGCTTCTGTTTGTCCTTTATCAACCGCTTGAATGCCGGCACGAATTACCTCTGACATATATGCACCTGAATTTAAGCTAAATGCTAATACAGCTGCTACGAATGCTGGTATTTCATAACCAATTATTTGCGGGACACCGAAATAAATAATCATTAATTGCAATACAAGTGGTGTACCACGGAAAATTGATGTATAAAAATCTGCCGCTATATTTAATGCTCGTATTCTAGCAATTTTGCAAAGTGCTAATAACGTTCCTAAAATAAACCCAACTAACGCTGATACTGCTACAATTTTCAAAGTAACTTCTAGGCCTTTTAGTATATATGGTATCGAAGGCGTAATCGCCGAAAAATCTAAGTTCATTCTTTTCATTCCCCTCACAGAAAAGTGAAAGGCAGCTTACTTCTCGCTGCCAAACCATTTCTTCACTAATTTATCCATTTCTCCATTTTCTTGCATTTTTTTAATTACTTTATTAAATTCTGCTGTTTTATCACTGTTTTTCGGAAGGGCAATTGCTGCTCCTACTTCTTCTGGTGCTTCTTTAATTTCAATTCCTTGTAATTCTTTCATTTTTTCTAAATAATTTTTAGCAACTGTGTCTTCTATAATTGCAGCGTCAAAACGACCAGCTTTAATTTCTTGTACGATTTCTGGTATACGGTCACGTCCCTCAACTTTGAAATCTACTTGTTTTTTAAATTCTGCTGCTTTCTCTTCTTGGATAGATCCTGTTTGTACCCCTACTTTTTTCCCTTTTAAATCCTCTACAGATTGAATATTAGAATCCTTTTTAGAAACGACCATGTTTTTCGCAACAAAATATATATCTGTGAAATCAACATTATTTTTACGCTCTGCCGTTGGCGTCATACCTGCCATTACGAAATCAACTTTTCCTGAGCTAAGAGATGCTAATAAACCACCAAAATCCATATCTTTCACTTTCACTTCATAACCAAGTTCTTTTCCGATATATTTAGCAACATCAACATCAAAGCCGATAATTTCATCACTTTTTGAGGCTTCTACGTATTCATATGGTTTATAATCTGCTGAAGTCCCCATAACCAGTACTTTCTTATTTTTTCCAGTAGCCTTTTCTTCCCCATTACTACAAGCACTGAACATACTTACAATTAAAATAAGTGCAAACGATATTGATAATAACTTCTTCATCTTTCTTCCCCCTAATAGTGTATATTTAAAAGTTTAATAGAATATTTATTCGATGTTTGTATTGTATCAGCACTTTCATTTTTATGCAATATATAAAATAAAAATAAACAAAATATCAATACAAACACCGTTTTGTATGTATAAAATATTGTATAAAACAACACAACTATGCATGTCCCATAAATTTTAACACTAAATAAAAGAAGGCGGTACATCCACTTCATTGTGGACGTACCGCCTTTTCGCTTATATTTACCCCGCTATTTGTGGACAGTAAAAGTCCGATTGGTGAGGGCTGATAATCAGTGGGGTATGCCCCCCACTGATTAAAGTTTCACTTTATAGTTCTTCACAATTCTCTTCGAAATAAGATTGTAGTTTTGCAATAACTTGCATTGGTTCATGACCTTCAATTTCATGACGTTCTACCATCGTTACAATTTTTCCATCTTTTAATAAAGCGAATGATGGAGAAGAAGGTGGATATCCTTCGAAATATTCACGAGCTGTTGCTGTTGCTTCTTTATCTTGACCTGCAAACACCGTTACAAGATGGTTAGGACGTTTATCATAATGTACGGAATGCGCAGCAGCAGGACGAGCAATACCACCTGCACAACCACATACAGAGTTTACCATTACAAGTGTTGTTCCATTTCTTTTAAACGCTTCTTCTACTGCTTCCGGCGTCGTCAATTCTGTATATCCAGCAGAGACAATCTCTTCACGTGCTTGGCGGACAACATCATTCATAAAAAAGTTAAAATTAATCAATCTTTTCCCTCCTCTAAAACTATCTATTTGTATCTTACCAGTTAATGTTTATGAAATACAAGTAAGTTTACTTGTATTTGGGTATAGAAAAGGTGTTAGAGCTCTTGCTCTAACACCTTTTCTTAATGGCCACGATGCTTTTGCTTTGCTTTTTGTACTTTAATTAAACGTCTTCTTTGTTTTTCAGCTTCTCGCTTCTCTTTAGACTGCACTTTCTTTTCTTGTTTATGCAGTTCATAAGATAAGCTAATTGCCTCTTGTGCCTTAGTAAAACGTTTTACATTTACTTCTTTTGCCACTTGTCGTATGATACGTTTTATATTTTTTGGACGCTGTTTTTCTTTCACTTCCACACCGCATTTTGCAACGTGCTGGAAATATGCTAACATTGGACCATTCACAAATATAAGTACTTCTTCGTCTGACGGCTCCGTTCCAAAAATATGCCTTGCTCCATACAATTTCCCTGTTTCTTTACATGTAATGATTCCAACAAAAAATTGGCCATCGTAATATACTGTCAAATCCATTGACAGCCCCTCCTTTAAAAAAATTAGAAATACGGGACATCCCGGAGGGGAAGGTTACTGACATGAAATCATGCGTCTAGACTACCGACCAGAACTGTGTTTTTGTATTTCTTTCACTATTATTATATCTTTTTTTCCATAATTTTCATATATTCAGCAATCATTTTTTTATGCGATCCTACAATATAATCAGGTAGTTGTGTTAGTGGGAAGAATGTAAGCTGAACCGCTTCTTCTTTATTCATAACAAACTCCCCTTCATATTCCTCGGTATAATAGGCTGTCGTTACGGATTGAAATTCATCACCATTTGCTAGTTTTGTAAAATAATTCGCTCCAGAAAATACATTAATTAATCGCAAGTTCTTCACTTCTATTCCTGTCTCTTCATATACTTCACGGCAAGCTGTTTCTTCTGGTGATTCGCCAAGCTCCATTAATCCGCCAGGTAGCCCCCATTTTCCGTAAGGCTCTGTTCTTTGCTGTAATAATACATATCCATTTTCATTTATAACGAGTACAACAGCACCAACTAAAATTAAAGGGCGATGACCAACTACTTTTCGTAACTCCTCTACATATCCCATCGTATCCCTCCTTTTTCGTTGTCCACACTATTGTATCATATGTATGAAACGACAAAATGCGTATATTTTTCATTTTTTTAACAAAATATTTATTTTATGAGCTTCATCTACTGTAGCTAACATAATGGATTCGACTTCTGCACTCTTCTCTAGAAATTCTCTCGCCCACTCTTCTGTTTTTCCTACTAAAGCTAGAACATCTTGCTGAATCCTCCCATCCTTTACTAATACAAAAGAAACTGGAGATTTTTTTCCCGCCACTTTCAGATCAAGCCGCGAAACTGCTTCATATTCTGGATACCGAAATATAGAAACAACACCATTCGCTTCCCATAATGCTAATCTAATCGTTTGAATATCGCTCACATTTCGCATGCGAAGTTCCGAAAATAAATATTCCACCGTAATTCTCGCTTTTTTCAAATTGCTAAAATCAATGGAACCATTGTGTATAAGAATAATAGGTGCTGGCTCTAAAAAGCGTCTCCATCTATCCCATTTCAACATTAAGACTGAGCTTATAATGTGAAGTACAACGAGTATGAACGTTGTACTCATCGAGCCGAATAATCCCACTTTTTCATCAGATAATGCGTTAGAAATATTCCCACCAAGCAATAATACTAATACAACATCTAAAAAACGAAGTTGCGCGATGGACCTTTGCCCCATCGCTTTCGCAACTAATATTAAAAATATATATGCTATAATAGCCCGAATAACCCATTCACTATTAGAAAGATGCCGTGCCCCTTCAAAAATATGCATATGCATCACTTTGCACTCCTTACCCATCTCAAACTGCTACTTTGCTTTAGTTTGCAACGTTTAAGAGCATATATGTAAAAAAGCTGATTCGTTTTTAAACGAATCAGCTTTTCTTACTTGACGGAAAACATATACTTTTTATACGTTTTTCGTACGGATAATATGAGACCCATCATAATCATATTCGAGAACAAGGAACTCCCCCCATATGATAAGAACGGTAATGCAATCCCTTTTACAGGCATTAATCCAACGATCATACCGATGTTTTGGAATATTTGAACCGTTAATATTCCGATTGATCCAGCACATAATAATGTACCGAATAAATTATCAGCAGAATAACCGATAATAATTGTTCGATATAGTAGTAATAGGAACAAGAATACAACTAACGCTGCTACGATAAATCCACCTTCTTCGGCAATTGTAGCAAAAATAAAGTCAGTATGCTTCTCAGGGATATAGACGTTCCCTTCGCCAAATCCTTTCCCTTCCATACCGCCACTACCTACAGCTAAGATCGATTGCTGTGTTTGATAACCTTGATCTGTATGTTCAAATGGATCTAACCAACCTAAAATACGTGATTGTTGGTGAGGTTTTAGTAACGTAACTAACTTATTAAAGAAGAAATCCTCATACCTTACGTAAATAAATATTAACGCCGATAGTATCGTGACTGGAATAACTGTACATAACGCTATCAATTTCTTCTGAATACCTGACATAAATAAAATACATGCAATTGCAGCAGCATATAAGAACACCATCCCTGTATCCGGTTGGCTATATACAACAGCCATAGGCGGAAGGGATACAAGCACAATTTTACCTACTAATTGTAAATCCGTTTGGAATGTCCTTGCCATATACTGCGCATTATGTTTCACTGCTATACTTGCTACTACGAGAAGCAATGAAATTTTGAAAAACTCAGATGGTTGAATTTGTCCAACTAACGGAAATACAAACCATCTTTTTGCACCTAATTTTTCAGGTGTGAAAGTGGAAACCGGTAGTATTTTCAAAAGAATAAGTGAACCAAATCCGACGATATAAAGTGGCCAAGACAATTTTTGTAATTGATCTAAGTCGATGCTTGCAACAAGCAATAACAATACAACTCCAATTATGTAGTTCAAACCCTGTTTCATCGCAAAGTTTGCCTCTCCATATTGGCCAGTTTGCTGACTGCTATATATAGCAGCTATACTCGTAACACATAATGCTAACAAAATTAATATTAATTTTACATCTAAACTTTTTAGAAACTCGGTACTTCTTTTCATGACATCCTCCTGAAACATTGTTACAGCAAAATAAAAAACCAGGAGTCAACATTCTTCATGTTTTGACGACTGATTACACATTATCTATAAAACACTTATATAGAATAACTCTCTTTTTCATACAATACAATATATTATACTACAGTTTCGTCAGTAAGATTTGCCAAAAAAATTATTCTTTTCTTATTTTATATCCATATACCATATATCAGCAATGTATTTTCATAAATTCCTAATACATAATCGTTCATTGTAAGATTACTGGGGAAGATATTATACATATAGTAGGATGTAGATGAAGAAATAAGATGATAAAAAGCTCGCATAAGCGAGCTTTTTATTAATATACAGATGTATTATTTTCTGACGTATTTTCTAAAATTTCTTTTACACGTCCTAAGAACTTACCACAAATTAAGCCATCTAGTACACGGTGATCAAGTGATAAACATAAGTTAACCATGTCGCGAGCACCGAACATACCATTTTCCATAATTACTGGGCGTTTTACAATTGATTCAACTTGTAAAATAGCCGCTTGTGGATAATTAATAATACCCATAGATTGAACAGAACCGAATGATCCTGTGTTATTAATTGTAAATGTTCCACCTTGCATTTCGTCCGCTTTTAACGATTTCGTACGTACTTTTCCTGCAAGCTCTGTAATTTCACGAGCGATACCTTTAATCGTCTTCTCATCCGCGTGTTTAATTACTGGTACAAATAGTTCGTCCTCTGTTGCAACAGCGATAGAAAGGTTAATATCTTTCTTCTGAACGATCTTATCGCCAGCCCACATTGAATTGATTTGAGGATACTCTTTTAACGCTTGCGCTACTGCTTTTACGAAGAAAGCAAAGAACGTTAAATTAAAGCCTTCGCGCTTTTTGAAATCACCTTTAATTGAATTACGGTATGACACAAGGTTTGTCACATCTACTTCAATCATCATCCAAGCATGTGGCGCTTCGTGTTTACTACGTAACATGTTCGCTGCAATTGCTTTACGCACACCTGTTACTGGAATTTCGATATCGCCAGGCATTGTTGGTACAGAAACTGGTTTTGCAGCTTCTACTTTTTGTGCTACTGGCGCTGCTTTTGGTGCTTCTGGACGCGCTTCTACTACTGCTGCTACCGCTTCCTCTTTCTTCGCACCTACTTGCGGAATATTTCCAGATTCCACTAGCTTTAAAATATCTTTACGAGTGATACGGCCATTTGCTCCCGTACCTTCTACTAAATCTAAATCAACATTATGCTCACCTGCAAGTTTTAAAACAGCTGGTGAAAAACGTGGTTTTCCATCAGTTGGTTGTTTTGCTTTCGGTGCTTTTTCAGGCGTAGCTACTTCTGCCTTTGGTTCTTCTTTTGTTTTTTCCTCAACAGCTGTCGCTGCTACTTCATCTGCGCCTTCTACTTGAATAACACAAACTACTTCACCTACAGCTAACGTCTCACCTTCACCAGCAATTAATTCTTTCACAATACCAGTGAAAGAAGATGGTACTTCAGCATTTACTTTATCAGTCATTACTTCTGCAAGCGGATCATACTTGTTTACGTGATCGCCAACATTAACGAGCCATTTACTAATTGTACCCTCTGTAACGCTCTCCCCGAGCTGAGGCATTGTGATATTTTCTACAGCCATGTATAGTCCCCCCGATTAAAATTCCGCAAGTTCACGCATTGCTTTTTCAACTTTATCTGGATTTACCATAAAGAATTTTTCCATTGTTGGTGCATATGGCATTGCTGGAACGTCTGGACCTGCAAGACGTGCGATTGGCGCATCTAAATCAAACAGACAGTTTTCAGCAATAATTGCTGCCACTTCACTTATAATACTTCCTTCTTTATTGTCTTCTGTTACAAGAAGAACTTTACCTGTTTTAGAAGCTGCTTCAATGATTGCTTCTTTATCTAATGGATATACAGTACGTAAATCAAGAACATGTGCATAGATGCCATCTTGCGCTAACTTTTCAGCTGCTTGAAGAGCAAAATGAACACATAATCCGTACGTGATAACAGTAATATCATCACCTTCGCGTTTTACATCTGCTTTTCCGATTGGTAATACGTAATCATCCTCTGGCACTTCACCTTTAATTAAGCGATATGCACGCTTATGCTCAAAGAATAATACTGGATCTTCATCACGAATTGCTGCTTTTAATAAACCTTTTGCATCATATGGTGTAGAAGGAATAACAATTTTTAAACCTGGTTGGTTCGCAAACATCGCTTCCACAGATTGTGAATGATACAATGCACCGTGAACACCGCCGCCAAATGGCGCACGAATTGTAACTGGACAAGTCCAATCGTTATTAGAACGATAACGAATTTTCGCTGCCTCAGAAACAATTTGGTTTACTGCTGGCATGATGAAATCAGCAAACTGCATTTCAGCGATTGGACGCATACCATACATTGCCGCACCAATTGCTACCCCAGCAATTGCAGATTCTGCAAGCGGTGCATCAAGCGCACGATCTTCACCAAATTGATCATATAATCCGTGTGTCGCTTTAAATACGCCACCTTTTTTACCAACATCTTCACCTAAAACAAATACTTTCTCATCGCGTTCCATTTCTTCGCGCATTGCTAATGTAATAGCATCAATATAAGACATTACAGCCATGAAACGTTCCCCCTTATTCTGCGTATACGTGCTTCAATGCATCTTCAGGTGCTGCATACGGAGCATTTTCTGCATATTCTGTTGCTTCATTTACGATATGCATAATTTCGTCTAACATTTGTTTTTCAAATTCCTCAGTTAACACGCCAGCTTCTTTTAAATAAGCTGCAAATGTTATAATTGAATCTTTTTTCTTTGCTTCTTCTACTTCTTCTTTATCACGATAAACACGATCATCGTCGTCACTAGAATGTGCTGTTAAACGATATGATACTGTTTCAATTAAAGTTGGGCCTTCACCACGACGGCCGCGGTCTGCTGCCTCTTTTACAGCTTTATATACTGCAAGCGGATCGTTTCCGTCTATTGTATATCCAGGCATACCGTAACCAATTGCACGGTCTGATACGTTTTTACATGCTAATTGTTTTTCAACTGGAATAGAGATTGCGTATTTATTATTTTCACACATGAAAATAACAGGTAGTTTGTGTACACCAGCAAAGTTTGCCCCTTCATGGAAGTCACCTTGGTTTGAAGAACCTTCTCCAAATGTAACGAACGTTACTAAATCTTTCTTTTCCATTTTTCCAGCTAATGCAATACCAACTGCATGTGGTACTTGCGTTGTTACTGGAGATGACCCTGTCACAATACGATTTTTCTTTTGACCGAAGTGACCAGGCATTTGACGACCACCAGAGTTTGGATCTCCAGCTTTCGCGAAAGCAGACAACATAAGCTCTTTAGCTGTCATACCGAACGCTAGTACAACACCCATATCACGGTAGTATGGTAATGCATAATCTTTCTCTCTATCAAGAGCGAATGCTGCTCCAACTTGTGCAGCCTCTTGTCCTTGACAAGAAATTACGAATGGAATTTTACCCGCACGGTTTAATAACCACATACGTTCGTCGATTTTACGTGCAAGTAACATCGTACGGAACATTTCTAATACTTGCTCATCACTTAAGCCAAGCTCTTCATGGCGCTTTTCTTTTACTTCTGCCATTTTTCATAACCTCCTAAATCCACATTTTTATGCGTGTAACGCTTTTCCATCTACAGCTAATGCTGCTTCACCAATCGCCTCAGATAATGATGGATGCGGATGAATTGTATGTGCTACTTCCCACGGTGTTGCATCAAGTACTCTTGCAAGACCAGCTTCAGAAATCATATCTGTTACATGTGGTCCAATCATATGAACACCAAGAATGTCATTTGTTTCTTCATCAACTACAAGTTTTACGAAACCATCTGATTCGCCGTATACAAGTGCTTTTCCGATTGCACGGAATGAGAACTTACCTAGTTTTAACTTATAGCCTTTTTCTTTCGCTTCTTGTTCTGTTAAACCGACAGAAGCAACTTCCGGACTGCTATATACGCATTTTGATACCATAGAGTAATCAATTGTTGTAACTTCTTTACCAGCAATATGTTCTACTGCAACAATTCCTTCATGAGAAGCAACGTGAGCAAGTTGTAAGCCACCGATTACATCTCCGATTGCGTAAATATGAGATTCTTTCGTTTGATAAAACTCATTTGTTTGAATGTATCCTTTTTCCACAACGATATCCGTATTCTCTAAACCAATATTTTGCGTATTGGCTTGTCTTCCTACAGATACAAGCATTTTTTCTGCTTTAAATTCTTTATTCTCACCGTTATGTTCAGCTTGAATTGTTACTCCATTATCTTTTACCAATGTTTCTGGTAATACTTTTGCACCAGTTACCACTTTAATACCTTTTTTCTTGAATAGACGTTGCATTTCTTTTGAAACGTCCTGATCTTCTAGTGGTAATATCGTTTTCGCATACTCTAATACTGTAACTTCTACACCGAAGTCAGCAAGCATAGATGCCCACTCAATACCGATTACACCGCCACCAACGATAATAATCGAGCTAGGAAGCGTTTCCATTTTTAGGGCATGATCGGAAGACATAACATACTCTCCGTCTAATTCTAAACCTGGTAATGAATTCGGACGAGAACCTGTTGCAACAAGTACATTTTTTGGAATTAACATTTCATTCTCTTCTCCACTTGCAAGTTCAACTGAAATTGTCCCTGGCATTGGAGAGAAAATAGATGGGCCAAGAATACGGCCAATACCTTCAAACACATCAATTTTACCTTGTTTCATTAAGTGTTGAACACCTTTATGAAGTTGCGTTACAATCTTCTCTTTACGCTCTTGCACTTTCGCAAAGTTTAGTTCTACATTACTTGCAATAACTCCGAACTCTTCGCTTTTTTTAGCAGTTGCGTATACTTCCGCACTACGTAAAAGAGCTTTACTAGGAATACATCCTTTGTGCAAACAAGTACCACCAAGATTTTCTTTTTCAACAAGTGCAGTTTTTAAACCTAGTTGTGACGCTCGAATAGCAGCAACATATCCACCAGTACCGCCGCCAACGATGACTAAATCATATTCTCTTGCCATTATCTCAACCCCTAGCTACTGTTTGTTTTTCTCGTACAACATACTCTTTCGGCGCTTCTTCTTCACGTAATACACGAAGTGCTCCTTCTGCTAATGCTTGTAATTCATCTTCTCCTGGATGTACGATAACATCTGCAATCCAGTCAACACGTTCTTTTATTTCATCAACAAGAATTTTACTGTACGCAAGTCCACCAGTTAAAACGATTGCATCAATTTTCCCGTGAAGTACAGCGCTAGCTCCGCCAATCTCTTTTGCAACTTGATATGCCATTGCTTTATAAATAAGAGTTGCTTCCGGATCACCTTTTTCAACCATTTGTTCTACTTTGATCGCATCATTTGTACCGATTAGGCTTACAAGTCCACCTTGTCCAACAAGTTTTTTAACCATTTCGTCACGGTAATACTCACCAGAGAAACACATCTCAACTAATTGCCCTACCGGTACTGTACCCGCACGCTCTGGACTAAATGGTCCTTCTCCGTTTAAGCCGTTATTCACATCAATAACTTTTCCTTTTTTATGAGCACCAACTGTAATACCGCCACCCATATGTGTAACTAATAAATTTAAATCCTCGTATTTGTGATTTAATTCTTCAGCTACTTTACGGGCAACCGCTTTTTGGTTTAATGCATGGAAAATACTTTTACGTTCCATACCAGCAATACCGCTTATACGAGCAATCGGCTCCATTTCATCTACAACGACAGGATCTACTATGAATGCCGGAATATTTAATCCAGAAGCGATTTCATATGCTAAAATGCCTCCAAGGTTTGAAGCATGATGACCGCTAAACCCATTTTTTAAATCTTCTAACATCGAATCGTTTACTGTGTATGTTCCGCCTTCGATTGGACGAAGTAATCCCCCACGCCCACAAACTGCGTTTAATTTTGAAATGTTAATACCGTGAGAATGTAGAACTTCTAAAATCGTTTCTTTGCGAAACTCATACTGATCGATAATTCTCTTATATTTTCCAATTTGTTCTTCGTCATGACGAATAGTTTCTTCTAAAACAGGCCTTTCATTATCAAAAACACCAATTTTTGTGGATGTACTACCCGGATTAATAACAAGAATTCGATTTAAAGACACTGTTGCTACCTCCACTAATAAATTCAAAAGGAGGTGGAAACCTCATAAGAGGTAACCACACCTTTTGTAAAAGTAATATATGAATGATTAGCGACGGCTAATAATGTCATGACCGTTGCGTAAGTATGTGCTACGAGAGTTTTTCAAGCTTGCAATGCGCTCTTCAGCTAGACGATCCGCTGCTACATAAGTTGCTATGCCATCACGTTTTGAAATTTCGATTACTTTTGCAATTGTGTCATAAATAGACTCAACACGTTTTAGTGCACGTTCTCTATTGTATCCATATAATTCGTCTGCTACGTTAATTACACCACCAGCATTAATAACATAGTCTGGTGCGTATACAATACCCATTTCATGAATCATGTCGCCGTGACGATTTTCTTTTAATTGGTTATTTGCAGAACCTGCGATTACTTTTGCTTTAAGTTGTGGAATAGTTTCGTCATTAACTGTTGCGCCTAATGCACATGGTGCGTAAATATCACATTCAACACCGTAAATTTCATTTGGCTCAACTGCTGATGCACCGAATTCTTCTACCGCGCGTTGTACAGCTTCTTTATTAATATCTGTAACGATTAATTTTGCTCCTTCAGCATGTAAATGTTTGCATAGGTGATATGCTACATTACCAACGCCTTGAACCGCAATTACTTTTCCTTCTAAATTATCAGTACCGAAAGCCTCTTTCGCAGCTGCTTTCATACCACGGTAAACACCGTATGCAGTTACTGGAGATGGGTTACCAGAAGAACCGAATGATGGTGAAATACCTGTTACAAAATCAGTTTCTTCGTGGATAATATCCATATCATCTACTGTTGTACCAACATCTTCAGCTGTAATGTAACGTCCGTTTAGTCCTTGAATGTAACGTCCTAATGCACGGAACATCGCTTCGCTCTTATCTTTACGTGGATCACCGATAATTACTGTTTTCGCACCACCTAAGTTTAAGCCAGCTGCTGCGTTTTTGTATGTCATCCCTTTTGCAAGACGCAATGCATCTTCAATCGCCGCTTCTTCAGAATCATATGTCCACATTCTTGTTCCACCAAGAGCTGGTCCAAGTGTTGTATCATGAATTGCGATGATTGCTTTTAAACCAGATTCTTTATCTTGACAAAATACTACTTGCTCATAATCATATTTTTCTAAGTATTCGAAGATTTCTAATGTCATTGTCGTTTCCCCCTAGTGTTTTACCCTTTTTGGTTTATTTTGAAGCAGTCGCAACTGCCAATGCTAATGAATATACTTTTGTTTCTGCTGAATCAGCACGAGATGTTAAAACAATCGGTGCTTTTGCGCCAGCAATCATAGCTCCTACTTTTGCATCCGCAAAGTATACGAGTGATTTGTATAGCACATTTCCAGCTTCAATCGTTGGGACGAGTAAAATGTCTGCCTTACCTGCTACATCACTTACTATGCCTTTATGTTCTGCTGCAATTTGTGATACTGCATTATCTAAAGCGAGTGGTCCATCAACGACACAATTTTTAATTTGTCCGCGGCGATTCATTTGAGTTAACATCGCTGCATCAATTGTCGCTTGCATCGCAGGATTAACAACCTCTACCGCTGCAATTGGTGCTACCTTTGGCAAATCCATTCCTATTGCCTGGGCAACTTCTACAGTATTCTGTATAATAGCAGCTTTTTGTGTTACATCAGGTGCAATGTTCATCGCTGCATCTGTAACAAAGATAAGACGATCGTAATTTGGAACTTCAAATGCTGCAACGTGTGAAAGTGTGCTACCTTTACGAAGTCCCCACTCTTTATTTAATACAGCTTTCAAAATATTTGCTGTTGGGATGTTTCCCTTCATAAGCACATCTGCTTCGCCATTTCTTACAGCTTTAACAGAAAGTTCTGCAGCCTCAGCACTTGACGCTGCTGCAATCACTTCAATGTGTTCTGAAGTTTGTAAACCATGTTCTTGTAGCATCCCCATTATTTTTTCTTGATTTCCATATAGACGAAATTGAGCTAGCTGTAATTTAATTGCTTTCGCTACAGCTTCAATTACTTCATGATCTTCAGCTACTGCTACAGCCACAGTTTTTTTAGGCTGTCCTGCTGCTTGATCAATTAAGTGTTCTAACTTCATATTTTGTAATCAACCCTTTCCGTCGTCCCTCGTCTATTTATAAAGCAAATACCGTGCCAACTTTTAAAAGTGGTCTTACCAATAATGAAAACGCATTCAAAATGCAGTAAAATCAATACTTTGGAAAATAACAAAACATTCTGTCTTGTTTTGTCGTATTTTGTATACCATGCAATAAATTGCACAGTACGCAATTTATTGCATGCTATTTTTTGCACACTCATACTTTTCTAGCTTGTAATATAAATTTCGAACCGAAATTCCTAATGCTCTTGCAGTTTTTGTTTTATTTCCATCAAACCTCTCTAAACATTCATGAATGATATGCCCTTCAAACTCTGTCACTAATTGTTCAAGTGGCTTTTCTTCTAATTCAGGTAATAAGTTATTTTGTTTTACCTCAGTCTGCTCTTCTGTATGTAAAGGTGGTAAATGATGGACATCAATATATATTTCGTTATAATTCATAAAGATAATAGCTCGTCCTAAAATGTTTTCAAGCTCCCTCACATTTCCTGGCCATTCATATGATTGTAAATATGAAATAGCCGAATCAGTGAGCCCCTCTACATTCCGACCATAATCTTGGTTAATTTTTTGAATCAATCTGTCTGCAATTGCCGGTATATCTCCTTTTCGCTGACGAAGAGACGGAATGTGAATTGGAATTTTATTTAATCGATAATATAAATCCTCTCTAAACTCTCCTTCTAGAATGCCCTTTTCTAAATTCACATGTGTCGCTGCAATTACCCGGACATTTATAGGTATCGCTTTCGTTCCACCAACTTTTACAATTTCTTTTTCTTGCAACACGCGAAGGAGTTTCGCTTGCGTATTTGCAGACAATTCTCCTATTTCATCTAAAAAGATACTACCGTTATTCGCTTCCTCAAAAAAACCTCGTTTTCCGCCTCTTTTTGCTCCTGAGAATGCACCTTCCTCATAACCGAATAATTCACTTTCTAATAAAGTCTCGGAAATAGCAGCACAGTTTACCCGGACGAATTTATTATATTTTCGATTACTTCCATTATGAATTGCATGTGCAAACAATTCTTTACCCGTTCCAGATTCTCCGCGTAGTAATACTGTTGCTGGTGTATTCGCTCCAAGTTTCGCCTGTTCAATAGCGGCCGTTGTTTCATCTGAATTTCCGACAATGTCATCAAATGAATATTTCGCTTCTAACGTTCGAATAATTTGCCTTGCTCTATTCAATTCATTTGTTAACTTTTGAATTTCTGATACGTCACGAATTACACCAACGCTTCCTTTCAATATCCCATCCACTATAACTGGCGCTACGTTTACAATTACATCACGCTTCTTTTGTCCAATCTTCATATGTATTCCGCGTACCGCCCTACGCGTTCGAAGTACTTTCATATGCATACTTTCACCTTCTACAATATCAGTTGTAGCCGGTTTCCCAATAATGTCCTCTTCTGTTAAACCTGTTAATTTCGTATAGGCAGGGTTAATTACTAATCCTCTTCCCTTTTCATCCACGACCGAAATTGCTTCCTCAGACGAGTTGATAATCGCCTCAAGTAACGTTTGAATCTCCTTTAAATCTGTAACTTCTTCCGCAAGATCTACAACCTCTGTTATATCTTTAAAAATCGCAAATGCTCCTTGTACCTCTCCTCCCTCTTTTAATATTGGAATACGGGTTGTAATAATCTTCTTTTCATTTTCTAATGTCAGTTCATAATTTACTTCTATTTGTTTCGTACGTATAATACGAAGCAACTTACTAGTCGGAATAACTTCTAAAATATATTTCCCTACCGCATCTTCTTTTTTATATCCGATAATACGCTCTGCACTTTTATTAAATAGGCGTACTTGTCCCTCTCGATCAATCACAATCATACCGTCATGCGTAGAATTTAAAATTAAATCCCCTTGCTGCGTCTGTTCTTCTAACTTTCCAATTAAACCTTCCTTCTCATGTGCTAATCTCGTAACAATTTTCGCAATATCACCTGGTATAAGAAGAGTATCTTTATGCTTTTTCTTTATTAAATCTTTATGTAATTCATCGTCACCCGTCATATCAAACATTACATCAATATGCATAGAAAGAAACGGCGTTACACTCTCTCCAATTGTAACCCCATATTCCTTAGCCATTTGTAATCCCTTTGCTATCGGATTTATATCAATAATTCCTATAATTTGAAATATATTTGAACTTTGTAACAGATTCAGCAGTGTACTACCACCTTCACCTGCACCAACAATTAAAACTTTTTGTTTCATATATTACACTTCCTCTCGAAGTATCTCTGCAAAATTTTTCACACCCTTATCTTACTCGTTCAGCCCCCTCTTGACAAACCCCCTTTTCATATAACATCATTGAAATAAACAAAATAATCTGAAAAGGAGCGTTTATATGCAGCGTTACCTTGCTCTATCATTAGCACTCATCCCTATTTCATTAGCTGTGTTTGGCATTAAGTTAATGAGAGATACTGTATTCGGGATTCTATTTCCTCCACTCTCTATACTGTGGTTACAATTTTTAATTGGCGCTCTCTGCTTCGCGCTCGGGTTTTATATTTTTGGCGGCTTCGTCTTACACCGAGACCGTAAACGAAATAAAGTACAAGCTCGCTTTAAAAGATAGGAAAGCTCCACTATTTATAAATAAAAAATGAGACCGTTACACGCGGTCTCATTTTTTTATTGGCAATAACATTCTTGCCGTTTCAGGATAATCAGTAATAATCGCCGAAATATTCATATCAAAATATTTACGCATAAGTGTTTCTTCATTAATTGTATAAGGGCGAACCTCTACACCACTCTCCATCGTTAATTCAGCAACAGCATCTTGAAGATAACGATAATTAGGGTGCACTGCTGTAGCGCCCATTTTTTTCGCATACGCCCACGGACTATGCAAACCTTCGCGATATAAAATCGCTGTTTGAATATCAGGAGCCATCATATGACACCTTTTCATACTGTAGTGATTAAATGAAGAAAATATAACACGATCTTCTAGATTACATTTCCGTACAAGCGTTATAACTTCTTCCTCTAAACCTCTGTATGGAATTTTATTATTTTTCAGTTCAATATTAAGTAGCAACTCTGTTTTATCAATCCATTCTAACACCTCTTCTAAAAGAGGTATTTTACAAAAGCCTACTTTATCAACGAATTTATAGCTCGCATCTAATTTACATAAATCCTCATATAAATAATTACGAACCGCACCTTTTCCATTTGTTGTCCGGTCCACTGTTTCATCATGAATGACGACAACTTTTCCATCTTTCGTTAATTGAACATCAAGTTCAATTCCATCTGCTCTAAAAGATTCAGCTGCTTCAAATGAAATCATTGTATTTTCTGGGTACGTTCCCGCTGCACCACGATGTGCAAATATAAGAGTCATCCTCACTCCCCCAATCTTATGCTATACTATACGAAAAAGGAGGTACTTCTATGAGACCATTACAAATTTCTCCAGACACTGCAGTCCGCCTATCAAAAGCATTAGGTGTTCCACTTGAACAACTTATGCATATGCCGCAGCACATTCTAATTCAAAAGTTAGTTGAATTAGAAAAACAAAATAAAGACGAAGAATAATACAGTCCTGTTTTGCAGGGCTTTTTATTATTTTCTATTATATCACGGATGACTTCCCTACTAAAATCCTTTAACAGATATACTATGATGCGATTTAGCATTCACTTCATCATTTAATAATGAATGATATATCTTCTTTTTTGTTACAATTCATAAAGAAAGAAAAATATTTATTCACAAGTACCCATTGCGCCCTTAAAGCAAGGTAATAATAAAACTAGAAGCCCTTATATTATTTTTTATTGAACGTGCGGAGCATCTCCTGAATCGTATAGTTCTTTCGCTTTTTCCTCCCCGAATGTAGTTAAAATATAATGTTGCTCTTCTACCGCATCCATCGCTCTAGTCGCTTTACAAGTGCTACCTTCTTGGGCATCCGAGAAATAATTGTGATCTTCTACAATTTGACTAAAATCTTTTTTCACCCATCTATCAGCAATCTCTAAAAGCTCATTTTTTTTCGCAAAGCCACTCTTATTTATGATATTTTTTAATTTTTCAGCATTATTTTGAATCATTGGAATGGATTCTGATTTTCGTTCTGCCACTACTTTTTGATGAGTCATATGATGCATCACTGTAATGACTTCGCTTTCAGTAGAATTTTCAGTAACATACACATCAACAAAGACTCCATCTACCTCTCTACCTACTATCGTTGGATCTTCTTTTTATCTATTTGAGCATTCACTTCTTTATCTACTGGATTATCGGCAAGTTCTAACATTCCAAATGTAACTGCAACAGCAAGAACTCCCATAGCTGCTACTATTCCTAGCCAAGTTAATATTTTATTTTTCATTCCCCTTCTCCCTATCTATACCTATTTAATTATCTTATAAAAAAACTCACTTATATGTAATATTACTAAAAACAGGATTTATCTTCCATGATATCAAATGATCTCTTGTTCTCAATAAAATAAAAAGACCAACGAATTCTAAAATTCATTGGTCATTAAATAAAAAGTTCATTGGTTTTACATTAATATCGAGTATAAATTTAAAGAATGATTAAGCTTTACTAAAACTTAAATCCCTTACTATCTTTACTCTCAGCTAGCCTTATGTTCAAGTCTAAGCTTATCCGCAACCATTGCGATGAACTCGGAATTCGTAGGTTTTGCTTTTGACATGGATACTGTATAACCGAATAAGGACGAAATAGAATCAATATTCCCACGACTCCATGCTACTTCAATTGCGTGACGGATTGCACGCTCGACGCGGCTTGCTGTTGTATTATATTTCTTCGCGATATCTGGATACAATACTTTCGTAATAGATCCAAGTAATTCGATATCATTGTACACCATAGAGATTGCTTCCCTTAAGTACATATACCCTTTAATATGAGCAGGCACACCGATTTCATGAATGATACTCGTAATGCTCGCGTCTAAGTTTTTCGGTTTTCCATCTATTGTAGTTGCTGAACGGAAAGATGGAAGTGGACGTTTAATGGTAGCGTTCGCCTTACCGCTCACTTGACGAATATGACTCGTTAAATTCTCCATATCAAATGGTTTTAATATGAAATATGAAGCACCTAAGTCAACAGCTTTTGTCGTCACATCTTCTTGTCCAAATGCTGTCAACATAATTACGCTAGGCTGTCTTAGCCTTTCAATATTTCGCATTTTCTCTAGTACAGCTAAACCATCTAAATGTGGCATAATAATGTCTAAAACAAGTACATCCGGCTGCTTATCATTTAATAAATTTAAACACTCTTGACCATTATAAGCAGTACCGATTACTTCCATATCATCTTGAGCAGCTACGTAACTCTCTAGCATTGATACTAATTCTTTATTATCATCTACAAGACAGACTTTAATTTTCTCCACAGCTTTTCCTCCCTTACCGAATCGATTCTCCGACATGTGTATCCTTCTAGGCTACATGAATTGTTCGACAATTGTGTGAAAATTCCCTTTTAAAGTTTGTTACTTTCCGATAAAATCACAAAAAAATATGTTTATCGTTCATTTATTCCCTTTCGCAACACATTCCATCATAGAAATACAACGAAACGTTCAACCCTTTTCTTTTATTTTACAACAAAAAACACCTCTTGCGGAGCTTTTACAAAATTTCAACGAATTTTTCAAAAGAAAAGCGAGCTAATTAATAATTAGCTCGCTTTTCTTTCTTGTTCATAAATGTTAATTCCAGCCTCATGTAACATCCATTCAATATGAACACCATATCCTGATGTTGGATCATTTACAAATACATGTGTAACAGCACCAATTACTTTCCCGTTTTGTACAATTGGACTTCCGCTCATGCCTTGTACGATACCACCCGTTTTCGCTAATAAACGTTTGTCTGTTACTTTTATTACCATGCCTTTTGTAGCTGGAAACTTTTGCGGTACTGTACTTACAACTTCAATATCAAACGCTTCCACTTTATCTTTATCAATAACTGTTAATATTTTTGCCGGTCCCTCTTTTACTTGATGAGATAGTGCAATAGGCATCGCTTTATCCATTACGCCATTTGGTATATTTGTATTTAATTTCCCAAATATACCAAATGGACTATTTATTGTAATATTACCAATCACTTCACGATCTGGTGAGAACCTCGCTAATTTCTCTCCTGGATTCCCATGACTACCTCTTTCAATTGATGTAACTGTCGAACGCATAATTTGTCCATCTTCGACTTGAATCGGCTTTTTCGTATCGTTATCAGAAATGACATGACCAAGTGCCCCATATTTCATAGAATCAGGATGAACAAATGTCATTGTTCCGATTCCAGCTGCCGAATCACGAATATATAAACCAATACGATAAGACGATTCTCCACTGTCTTTTTGTGGTGTTAACTTAGTGCGGATATGTTTTCCATCTCTTAACAAAACAAGATTAAGCGGTTCACCTGTTTCACCACTATTATGAATAAATGGTGCTACATCACTCATTCTTTCAATTGTTTTACCATTAATTTCAGTAATCATATCTCCGATTTGCACACCAGCTGTTTCACCAGGAGATACTTTCCCTTTTTCAGTTTGAATTAAATGATGGCCTACAACAAGTACCCCTTTTGTATTTAACTTCACACCAATTGATTGTCCACCTGGAATAACTTTAAAATCTTTCAATACTTTCACATTTACTTTTTTCACTGGAAAACCAGCAAGCTGAAACACCATATCTGCTTCACCATTTTGATGAGGATTTACCATAAGTCCTTGTTTTTGTTCATTGGAACTTACTGTAAACACATGACGATCTGTAGATGAAGCTTGAAAAACTGGTAATGAAGCTATTTCTGATTGTTGTCCTTCAAAAACAACAAGTTGCTTCGGAGATGAAATAAACGTCCGAAGCGGTTTAAAACACCCAATAAAAACTAAAGAAACAAGGAGACAAAGACCTATTATTTTGCGAAATCTTTCTAATCTCAATTTGTTCACTCTCCTCGCTCCTACCCCACATTCAGCCTCTTCTTGGCTTCACTTTTTAATCTCTCCTTGCAGTGCTTTATTTATAACCGGAAGAATTAAGAAATCATTATTTGAGAAAAAAAGCTATCCATTACTGGATAGCCTCTGCTGTCTGTTTAAAATGATGCGCTTGCGTAAGTAATTCTTTCGCATGTTCTGTCGTTAAATCTGTAATTTCCACACCAGAAATCATTCGAGCTATTTCTGTTACTTTATCCTCCATAGTTAAAACGGTAACTGATGTAATTGTCCGATCATTCGCTACTTGTTTTCGAATAAATAAATGTGAATCCGCCATTGAAGCTACTTGAGGTAAGTGCGTAATACAAAGTACTTGCGAGTTTACTGATACTCGATAAATTTTTTCCGCAATAGCCTGCGCAACCCGACCACTTACACCAGTATCCACTTCATCAAAAATAACAGATGCAACACCTTGATGCTTAGAAAAAATGCTTTTTAAAGCTAAAATAATACGAGATAACTCTCCGCCAGAAGCGACCTTTGAAAGTGGTTTTAGCGGCTCACCTGGATTTGTTGAAATATAAAATTCCACATGATCGTAGCCATCCGCCGTAAGTCTTACCGGGGCACCCTCAACAAGAGGCTCTTCAGCATTTCCTTCTCTCTTCATAATTCTCACTTCAAATTTTGTTTTCTCCATATATAATTCTTTTAATTCCTGATGAATGGCATTTGTAAGATGCTCTGCAAGCTCATGACGCATATTACTTAACGACGTTGCTTCTTGCAGAATAACACTTTCTAATTCCTTTAATTGCTTCTTCGTCGTTTCAATATGAACGTCTTTATTTTCAATCGTAAAAATTTCTTGTTCAATTTTATCAGCATACGCTAAAATCTCTTCTACAGTATTTCCATATTTTCTCTTTAGCATACGAATTTCATTTAAACGCGTTTCAATTTCGTCTAAACGCTTCGGATCATATTCCATCATATCGAGCTTTTCTCTAAGTTGATATGCAACTTCTTCTAATAAGTAGTAGCTATTTGCAATTGAATCATGATTTTCTTGATAAACTTCATCTAAATGTGTAATACTCTCCATTTGTCCCATTGCGCTTCGTACATTATCTAACCCTTGTCCGTCAGCGCTTAATGAGCGATATGCATCGCCTAATGCTTTATAAATTTTTTCAAAATTAGAAATTCGCAATCGTTCTTCAGTTAATTCAATTTCTTCATCCATCTTTAAATCCGCCTTACTGATTTCTTCATGCTGGAATTGAATTAAATCTAAGCGATGCGCCATTTGTTGTTCATTTTCACTTAACGATTTTAACTGTTTTTTTAATTTCTCATAGTCAGCGTATACATTTTGATATATACCCAATTGTTTAACAATGCGATCTCCATCAAAATGATCAAGCATAAATAGATGACGCTCTTCATTCATTAAATCTTGTGTTTCGTGCTGCCCATGAATATCAACAAGTGTTTTTCCAATTTCCTTTAATATACTAAGGGTGACCAGTTTCCCATTTACACGACATACACTTTTTCCGTTTGCAGCGATATCACGCTTCAAAATAATCATGCCGTCTTCTATTTCTATATCCAACTCTTCTGCCTTTTCAATACACGGATGCTTATCATCTTCTACATAAAATAGCCCTTCTATCTCAGCTTTTTCTGTTCCGTATCGAACAAATTCCGCTGAACCACGGCCACCTACAAGTAAACTAATCGCATCAATAATAATCGATTTTCCGGCCCCTGTTTCACCACTTAAAACCGTTAACCCTTTTTGAAAAGAAATATTTAATGCCTCAATAATAGCAAAGTTTCTAATCGATAATTCCGATAACAATGCCCCATTCACCTCGTTATAAACTAATCCCCTATTAAGGGCTTTTCTCAGTTCTTCATTCAAATAGTCAAACTATATGTTTGTATGTATAAATTACTTTTCTAACCGCTCCATTGTACCAAACATTCGTTTTACGGGTCAATCCACCTATTTTCTAATTTTATTCAAAGAAAATATTATATTACAATTAAGAATTCACATTTTTAACCAATAAAAAAATCCTGTTCACTTTCCACTTTACAGAGGAAAGTAAACAAGATTTTTTTTTACAACATATTTAAGAAACGATCAGAGACAACACCTGTATCTTCAGGTGTACGGCAAATAATTAAGCAAGTATCATCACCACAGATGGTTCCGATGATCTCATCCCACTCTAAATGATCAATAAGTGCTCCAAGTGAATGAGCGTTACCAGGCAGTGTTTTTAGCACAAGCATATGTCCTGCCGTGTCTAATTTTACAAATGAATCCACTAGATTGCGTTTTAATTTTTGTAACGGGTTAAATCGTTGATCTGCTGGCAAGCTATATTTATAGCGCCCATCATGTAATGGCACTTTCACTAAGTGCAGTTCTTTAATATCGCGCGATACTGTTGCTTGCGTTACATTAAATCCCTCATTACGTAAAATATCAACTAATTCATCTTGTGTTTCAATTTCTTTGTTCGCAATAATTTCCCTGATTTTAATATGGCGCTGACCTTTATTCATACATTTGCACCTCACACTATCTCTTACCATAGTTTAAACATTGGTATACTTCACTTATTTATGTTAACTTATAATTCGTTGCTTGTACACAATTGTTTTTACAATCATTATACAATTACAACAAAAAGAGGAACAACATATGTTATTCCCCTTTTCCTTTTTGTTTTAGGACATCATGCGCCTCTGTAACTACTTGCTCAACAGAAACTGGAGAATGATTTTCGCCATTCTCACGTTCACCATGCCATTTCAGATGAATTAAAAATTCAATATTACCATCCCCGCCCGTAATTGGTGAGAATGTTAAACCTTCTACGTCGTATCCTTCTTTTATAGCAAAGTCGACAATCATTTCTACGACAGCCTCATGTACTTTTCGATCACGAACGATACCTTTTTTCCCAACTTGCTCTCTTCCAGCTTCAAACTGTGGTTTAATTAACGCTGCTACATCCCCATTAGGCATAAGCATTGTTTTTAAAACCGGCAGTATAAGCTTTAATGATATAAATGAAACATCGATACTAGAAAATTGCGGTAAACCACGTTCTAAGTCTGCTGGTGTCACGTAACGGAAGTTTGTCCGTTCCATTACGACAACACGCTCATCTTGACGCAATTTCCACGCAAGTTGATTGTATCCTACATCTAATGCATAAGATAATTTAGCTCCGTTTTGAAGCGCACAATCTGTAAAGCCACCAGTTGATGAACCAATATCTATCATAACTTTATCTTGTAAATCCAGGTGAAATGTCTCCAATGCCTTTTCAAGTTTATAACCACCACGGCTTACATACGGCATAACTTGTCCCTTCACCGTAATCTCTGTATCTTGTGGGATCTTCTCTCCTGGCTTATCAAGTCTCATCTCATTCGCATATACAAGTCCGGCCATAACGGCGCGTTTTGCTTTCTCACGTGTTTCTATAAGTCCTCGCTCTACTAATAGTACATCTACTCTTTCTTTTTTTGCACTCATTTGTTACGCCCTTTTTTGTTTTGATGGAATCATTGTATGAATACGGTCTACAACAGCATCTGTCGTTAAACCAATTTCTTCTAATAATTTTGTTACACTACCGTGCTCTATGAAACGGTCTGGAATACCCATTCGTTCAATTAACGCACTATGGTACCCGTTCTCAGATGCAAATTCAACTACTCCCGTTCCAAAACCACCAATTAAGCAAGCTTCTTCAATCGTTAAAATCGGTATATTTTTCCCTAAGAGATCATGTAAATATGCTTCATCCATCGGTTTAATAAAGCGAGCGTTCACTACTTTCACTGAAACTCCAGCCTTTTCAAGACGCTCAGCTGCTTCCATTGCCATTGGTATTGTCGTACCAAATGTTAAAATAGCCGCTTGTGTACCTTCTTTTAACGTTTCCCAAGTACCGATTGGAATCGCCTTTAATTCTTCATCCATATGAACACCAAGTCCATTACCGCGTGCATAACGTAATGCGATTGGTCCATCTTCATATTGCATCGCCGTATATACTAAATGTTGCCCTTCATTTTCATCTTTCGGCATCATAAGTACCATATTCGGCAAATGACGTAAGAATGAGATGTCAAATACACCTTGATGCGTTTCACCATCTGCTCCTACTAAACCAGAGCGATCGATTCCGATGAAGACATTTAAATTTTGGCGACATATATCATGAACAACTTGATCATATGCTCTTTGTAAAAATGTTGAATAAATCGCTAAGAATGGCTTCATTCCTTGCGTTGCCATACCCGCCGCCATTGTTGTAGCATGCTGTTCTGCAATACCTACATCAATCATACGATCCGGGAATTCTTTTTGGAATTTCTCAAGTTTCGATCCAACAGGCATTGCAGGTGTAATTGCAACGATACGCTCATCCGTTCTCGCTAGCTTAAGTACTGTATCACTAACAACAGCACTCCATGCTGGTGCAACTTCTTTCGGTTTAACGAAGTCACCCGATTCAATTTTATAAGGTCCTGTTCCATGCCAAGTTCCAATAACATCACTCTCAGCTGGTTTATAACCTTTTCCTTTTTTCGTAATAACATGAACAAGCACTGGGCCTTTTGTTTTCTTTGCATATTGCAACGTTTCGAATAACTTTTCATAATCGTGCCCATCAACTGGACCTAAATATGTAAAGCCTAATTCTTCGAAAAAGACACCGGATACTAGTAAATATTTAAGACTATCTTTTATTTTCTCTGCTGTCGCAGCAACTTTCCCACCGACTGCTGGGATTTTCTTTAATATATACTCTAGTTCATCTTTTACCCAATGGTATTTCCCTGCGGTACGTAGACGTCCAAGTACATTATGAAGCGCACCAACGTTTGGTGCAATTGACATTTCATTATCATTCAAAATAACAATCATGTCCGTTTTTTCATGTCCAATATGGTTCAATGCCTCTAAAGCCATTCCGCCGGTTAGAGCACCATCTCCAATGATTGGTATAACATATTCTTTCGTTTTCTTTAAATCACGTGCTAGAGCCATTCCCATTGCAGCAGATAATGATGTCGAGCTATGGCCAGTTTCCCATACATCATGCTCACTCTCGCAACGTTTTGGGAAACCACATAGACCTTGATATTGCCTTAATGTACCGAATTCCTTTGCACGTCCTGTTAAAATTTTATGTACATAGGATTGATGTCCTACGTCCCATAAAAATTTATCTTTCGGACTATCAAATAATTTATGCAGAGCAATTGTGAGTTCTACTACACCTAAATTAGGTGCAATATGTCCACCTGTTTGAGAGAGCTCTTCAATTAAAAACTTACGAATATCCTCACTCAATCCCTCTAGTTCACCGATAGACATATCTTTCAAAAAACTAGGGTTTTGAATTTGCGTTAGATCCACATGGATCACTCACTTTCATTTCATAATCTGTCAACATGTCAAATATTATAAAAAACATTTACACAAAACAAGAAATTATCTTTTTTTATTTTTCACCTTGTCCTGCAATTAACCAGTCTATTGCGCCCTAATCCTATTATAAACCATATTTCTTTAGGCGATGAAAAAAATAGCCGCTAACACGAAGTGATAACGGCAATGTAATCTACATATATTTTTGCCAATAACAAGAAAAGAAAAACCTTTTCCTACATTTATATCATAAAATGATGAATGACTCAACAAATGGAAACGCTGTTATATTAGTTATTACGTTTTGCAATCAAATCGCAAATAGATAGTAAATATTCATCTTGTAATTGCAAGGAACGAATAGCACCTTTTGCTTTTGCAATTGTTTCTTCTAAAATATCCTTTGCTCTATCTACAGTAAATAACGTCGTATATGTGCTCTTTTCGTTGGAAACATCACTACCAATCGGTTTTCCAATCTCTTCTTCGGTTCCTTCCACATCTAAAATATCATCTCGAATTTGGAAAGCTAGGCCGATATATTTTGCAAACGCAAGTAACTTTTCTTCTTGTTCTTCTGTGGCATCAGAAAGTATCGATCCTGCAAGTACCGCGAATTCAAGTAGTTTCCCAGTCTTATGCTTATGAATATACTCCAACTCATCAATCGTAAGCTGTTTCCCTTCAGCTTCCATATCTGCCACTTGTCCGCCAACCATTCCTTCTGGTCCTGCCGCTTTTGCAAGCTCAAGTACAAGTCTTACTTTTTTTTCAGCAGAGATTTCCTTTTGTTCATATGCCATAATAACTTGAAAAGCATACGTCAACAAACCATCGCCTGCTAAAACTGCCATCGCTTCACCAAATACTTTATGATTGGTGGGCTTACCTCTTCTTAAATCATCATCATCCATACAAGGCAAATCATCATGAACTAACGAGTATGTATGTATCATTTCAAGAGCACAAGCTGCACCTATTCCAAGATTTCTTTCTTTGCCAAACGCTTGTAATGTCGCAAATAAAAGTAACGGGCGGAGACGCTTTCCACCCGCTTCCAAAGAATATGCCATCGCTTCACGAAGTACATTTGGACATTGTAATTCATTTGCATAGCTTACAAGCTTCTCTTCTACGAAAGTTTTACTTTCTTTCAAAAAAGTATCAAAAGCAATAGTCACTATGCTTCATCTCCTAAAGCAGTAAACGGTTCAAGCTCTCCATCTTCCCCAAGAATAACTGCCATTTGTTCTTGTACGTTCTTCAACTTCTCATCACAAAGCTTAGATAATTCCATACCCTCTTTAAAATAAGAAATTGCTTCTTCTAAAGGTACGTCGCCTTGCTCTAGCTTAGAAACGAGATGCTCAAGTTGCGAAATTGCCTCTTCAAAGCTTAATTTATTTTCCATTATTCAATTCACGCTCCTCTATGCCTGATACGCTACAATCTAGTATTCCATCTTGTAATTGAACTGAAACAGCATCTCCAAGGCTGACATCTTTCACACTTTTTAACACTTGCTTCTCTTCATCATATACAAGCCCGTACCCTCTCATCATTACTTTAAGCGGACTTAACGCTTCAAGTTTTTGAGCAGCTCTTACAAAGGCAAATTCTTTCGTTTGAAGTAATGTTTGCATTTCACGTTGCAATTGCTTTTGCAATGTTTCAACCGCTACCTTCGTTTGCATAATTTTTTGAGCTGGGTGGTGCTTCTCTAAATAAAATGAAAGCTGTTTTAACTGATTTACCTTTTTATCAATATAGCGCTCTTTCGCTAAAACAAGCTGTTCTAACGCTCTATCTAATTGCTCTTCTTTTTGCTCATATACTTGTCTTGGATAACGGAACGCATAAGATTTTTGCAATACTTGTAGTTTTTCTTCTTTTTTATGTACTAACTCTCTCATTGCTCTTTGCAATCTTAGAGTTCTTTGTAATACCTTTTCTTGTAACTCTATAATGTTAGGCGCTGCCAGCTCAGCTGCTGCAGTCGGTGTTGGCGCACGTAAATCGGCAACAAAATCCGCAATTGTAAAGTCCGTTTCATGGCCTACTGCCGAAATAATAGGGATCTCACTCTTAAAGATTGCCCTTGCTACCATTTCTTCATTGAAAGCCCATAACTCTTCAATAGAGCCTCCCCCTCGCCCAACGATTAGGACATCTATCTCTCCCATTTCATTCGCTGTACGAATCGCTTGTACAATTGAGGGAGCTGCTGACTCCCCCTGTACAAGTACCGGAAACACAATAACATGTCCAATTGGATAACGACGTTTAATCGTTGTTATAACATCACGAATCGCTGCCCCTGTTGGCGACGTAATCACACCTATTGTTTTAGCATAAGGAGGAATTGTTTTTTTATAAACTTGAGAAAACAAACCTTCTTCCTCTAAACGAACCTTTAATTGTTCGTAAGCTAAATGCAGGTTTCCGACTCCGTCAGGCTGCATGTCTTGAATATAAATTTGATAAGAACCACTCGCCTCGTAAACGGAAATCTTCCCTTTCACAAGTACCTTCATCCCATTTTCAGGTCTGAATTTAATATTACGATTATGACCCGCAAACATAACCGCTGCGATTCTTGCATTTTCATCTTTCAATGTAAAGTACATGTGGCCACGACTATGATTTTTAAAGTTGGAAATTTCACCTTTTAACCAAACAGACTGCAAATGCGGATCATATTCTATTTTTGTTTTTATATAGCGTGTTAACGCTGTAACGGTTAAATATTGTTTTTCCATTTCTCTCTCCTCATAGCCGACTCAAATTATTTACAAACGACACCTGCACGCTTAGCAGATTCAACAGTATTATGAAGAAGCATTGTGATCGTCATTGGACCAACACCCTTTGGCACAGGTGTAATGTAACCTGCAACATCTAACACGTTGTCAAAGTCAACATCACCACAAAGTTTACCTGTTTCTAAACGGTTCACACCAACGTCGATTACAACCGCTCCTTCTTTAATATAATCAGCTGTTACCATTTTAGGTCGTCCAACAGCTACGATTAAAATATCAGCTAACTTCGTTAACTCTTTCATATTTTGCGTTTTAGAATGACAATATGTTACAGTTGCATTTTCATTTAAGAACAATTGCCCCACTGGCTTGCCGACAATATTACTTCTTCCAATTACTACAACATGTTTTCCTGAGATATCAAGATTTGTTTCTTTTACTAATTCTACGATACCGTGCGGTGTACATGGAAGGAATGTATCTTGTCCCGTCATCATACGTCCCACGCTGATTGGGTGAAATCCATCTACATCTTTTTCTGGTGAAATTCTTTCAATGATAGCTTTTTCTTCAATATGTTTTGGTAAAGGTAATTGCACTAAAATGCCATTAATACGGTCATCGCCATTTAAGCGATCGATTTCAGCAAGCAAACGCTCCTCAGTAATTGTTTCAGGAAGTTCAATTAGCTCTGAATAGATTCCTACTTGTTCACAGCCCTTTTCTTTTCCTTTTACATAAGAACGAGATGCTGGATCTTCTCCAACTAGAATAACTGCTAATCCTGGTACAATCCCTTGCTCTTTCAACTTCACAACTTCTTCTGTTAATTGTGCTCGTTTTTTCTCCGCAACTTCATTTCCTTTGATGATTACTGCTACCATTTTAAGATTCCCCCTTAAAGAAATTACAGTGTATCTTTTATATTAGATAAAACGCCGTTAATAAAACGACGAGATTCCTCATCCCCAAATGTTTTAGCAATTTCAATCGCTTCGTTAATTGTTACGTTGTGTGGAATTTCTTCCATGTATTTCATTTCATACACAGCTACACGTAAAATACTGCGATCAACAATACTAATACGCTCCAGCTTCCATTTTTTTAAGTTTTGACGAATCGCTTCATCAATTACTTCTTTATTTTCTACAAAACCTACTACAAGTGATTCTAGAAAATCATTTGTTTCTTCACCTTCATCTAGCGTGTTTTCTACCGCTACTTTCGGTTCTAATTCACCTGTAATATCCATTTGGTATAATGCTTGCATAGCTCTTTCTCTAGCCGTCCTACGTTTCATTGTAACTCTCCTTTATGCTTCAAGTCTTTCCTTATGCTTTGTTATATTATTATAATTTATAAGCCGTCAATTCACTTACTCTTACAGTTTTCATTGATTTTCCAACCTTATAATACAATGATAATAACACAATTTATCGTTTCACACACGGGTTACAAGGCTGAAAAATAATAAAAAGATTAACTTCAAGTTCCATATCTTATCACAATGTACGTTTTTTGGAAAAACGAAACATCTTCTTTTTGATTTCTTATTTTTTGAAATAGTATAATAATTAGAGGGTTTTAATTTGTGAAGAAATGAAACGATAAAAAAGATGCCTATGTTACTAGGCACCTTTTTCATTCTTACACTGGTTCAATTTCTGTTTTTTGTGTTTCGAATGTTACGCCAACGATGTGAACATTCACTTCTTTTGGCTCAAGCCCTGTCATTGTAAAGAGTGCCTGGCGAATGTTGTCTTGAATCTTTTGTGCAACAACTGGAATTGCTACGCCAAAATACATTACAACATAAAGGTCAACGATAATATCTTCGTTTGCTAATTCAACCTTTACACCTTTACCATGATTTTTCTTACCTAACTTCTCAACAACATCTGTAGCAAAATTACCACGCATTGCCGCTACACCTTCTACTTCAGCAGCTGCAATACCTGCGATTACTTCAATTACTTCTGGTGCAATTTCTACTTTACCAAGAGTTGTATCTTGACCCATATCTAACATATGTTCAGCCATGAAAAAAACCTCCTTTAATGTATCACTGCGTCACAAGTTCATGCTCTTCCAAAAACTTCGTATTAAACTCACCTTTTACAAAATCAGGATGATCTAGCAATTGCAAATGGAACGGGATTGTTGTATGTACGCCTTCAATGACAAACTCACTGAGTGCACGCTTCATTTTTGCAATTGCCTCTTCACGTGTTTTTCCGTGAACAATTAATTTAGCAACCATCGAATCATAGAAAGGTGGGATTGAATATCCCGGATATACAGCTGAATCGACGCGAATACCAAATCCGCCTGGTGGCAAGTACATTTCTACTTTACCTGGGGATGGCATAAATTTTTTGGCAGGGTTTTCCGCATTAATTCGGCATTCAATTGCCCAACCATTAAATTGTACTTCTTCTTGCTGTAACGATAACTTTTCTCCAGAAGCAACACGAATTTGTTCTTTAATTAAATCCATCCCTGTTACCATTTCAGTAACTGGATGCTCAACTTGAATTCTCGTATTCATCTCCATGAAATAAAAGCTTTTCGTTCTATATTCATAAATAAACTCAACCGTACCAGCACCTGTATAATCAACCGCTACCGCCGCTTTAACTGCCGCATCACCCATCTGCTTGCGAACATTTTCATCAAGTGCAGGTGATGGACTTTCTTCTAGTAGTTTTTGCAAGCGGCGCTGAATTGTACAATCACGCTCTCCTAAATGAATGGCATTTCCATGTGTATCTGCCATTATTTGAATCTCAACATGGCGGAAATCTTCAACGTACTTTTCTAAGTATACACCAGGGTTCCCAAAAGCGGTACTAGCTTCTTGCTGTGTAATTTGAATTCCTTTTACAAGCTCTTCTTCATGGCGTGCAACACGAATACCTTTTCCGCCGCCACCTGCAGTCGCTTTAATAATAACTGGATACCCAATTTGATTAGCAAGCTCGATCGCTTCTTCGGTATTTTTAATAATCCCTTGTGAACCTGGTACAATCGGAACCCCTGCTTCTTTCATTGTATCACGAGCAACGTCTTTTGTGCCCATCTTTGAAATAGCTTCTGGACTTGGACCGATAAAAATCAAGTTACATTCACGGCATAGCTCTGCAAAATCTGCATTCTCTGCTAAAAATCCGTATCCTGGATGAATAGCATCGCAGCCTGTTAACTTCGCAACACTAATAATGTTCGTCAAATTTAAATAGCTTTCTTTCGAAATCGTTGGTCCTACACAATACGCCTCATCAGCAATTTGTACGTGAAGTGACTCTTTATCTGCTTCTGAATAAATTGCGACTGTTTCAATATCCATTTCTTTACAAGCACGAATAATTCGTACAGCAATTTCCCCACGATTGGCTATTAATACTTTTTTTATCATCACAAAGACTCCCTTATTACGCTTTTACAAGAAATAGCGGTTGTCCATACTCAACAAGCTGTCCATTATTAACAAGAATCTCAACAATTTCACCATCTACATCTGCATCGATTTCGTTAAATAACTTCATAGCCTCGACAATGCATACGATAGAATCTTTTGATACTCTGTCTCCTACACTTACATATGCAGGTGTATCAGGCGAAGATGAAGAATAGAATGTACCTACCATCGGTGATGTAATTTTATGTAGGTTTTCATTTTGAACCACTTTTTGCTCTTCTTGTTTTGGTACTTCCACTTGTGCTGCCGCTACTGTTGTTTCAACTTCAACAGGTGCTACTGGTTGCACGACTTGTTTTGCTACAGGTGCTTGCACCGCAACAACTTCATTACCATGCTTTTTCATTTTGATTGTCGTACCATCTTTTTTGTATTCAAATTCATCAATATTAGAGCTATCAATTAATTTAATTAATTCACGAACTTCTTGAATTTTAAACATGTAAAATCCACTCCCATACTCTTGTTTGTCTCGTTTTTACAGATTATCGTCACTAAAACTAGATTGACTGTAAAAATACGATGTACTCTATTAGAAAATGCATTTCATTTACTAATAGAAATAATTGCTATTTCCATCTTACGATAAATTTTTTAAACATTCCAATTTATATTTCTTTATAATAAATCGAAACTCCTGTAAAAATATTATTCCAATAAAAATTTATTACCTAGTAATAATACCAAGTTTCACACAAAATTGGCAAGACCACTTCTAAAAAAACATTCCTAACTTTTTTCACAATGCTACACAATAAACAGATCATTACCGCTCCACTCTTCACCTCATCTATAGTCAACAACATATTTTTACCAAATATTATTTTTTTGTTTACACACCGTTCATCATTCCTTCATATAAGAATAGTATGTTCAAAGTGTAGAAAATATATCGTATCGAGGTGTGGACATATGATATGGCTCATTCTCTTCTTACCTGCCGTAATGGTCTGGGCATTCGTTCTCTTCATCCACGTCAAATCTGGAAAAAGTAATCATCATTACCATGAACCGCTAATCTTTTACTCACAACGTATTTCTCCGTTCCGAGTTGAACGTAATAAAAACAACTACAAAGACGAAACAGAAAAAAGCTATCGAAAATGATAGCTTTTTTCTATAACTATTTTCAAACAATCCGATTCGTAAAAACTAATAATCCGCGAGGGATTCCCCCGCGGATTATTAGTTTTTATTTTGTTGGTGGATCAAATTTCACACCTACATCTTTTGATCCGCCTTCACTTCTTACAAGCTGTATAATTTTATTCGCTTCTTTTTGTGAATGCTTTGCTGCTTTCACAGTTACTTTAATGTCAGTTCCATCAGCTCTTACAAGGGCATCTTTATATCCTCCTTGAGACTTAATCACTGTCTCAAGTAATTCTTGCTTCGTTTCCATTGTAGTAATTGCATCAAAATTATCTTTCGCTTTACTCTTTTCTGTTGCTGAAGATTTTGCTGAATTCATCACTTCTTGTAATCTTGATTTTTGTTCACTTAGCTGATCTTCCATTTGCATACGTAACGCTGTGAAATTTTCATCACTGGATTGAACTGTTACGTTAGCATCTTTTTTACTTGTTTCTTTTTGAGCACTCTCTTTTTTGTTTGTTTCTTTGTTTGTTTCTTTATTTGATGTTTCCTTGCTTGTATTTTCTTTTTTTGGCGTTTCTTTAGGTGCTTCATTTGTTACTGCTTTATCAGTGCCTTGTTTTTCTTGTCCAATCTTTTCACCTGTTGCCGGCGATGCTGTATTCATTTTGTCAGGAGTTGTTACGTAATAAACAGATAGTACAACAACTAAACTTAACATCGTTAATAGCCAAACCGTTTGTTTTTTTAACACTTTATTTCCTCCCTATCAATTTTTCGGTGATACTGAAACACGATGAGCTGGTACATCTAGCAGCCGTATTACAGCTTCTTTTACCATCGCTTTAACTTGTATATTATCCACTCCTTTTGCTACGACAAGAACACCTCGTACTTTCGGTTTCTCTGTTCGTAAAACAACGGGAGTTTCTTTATCACCTTCACGTATAATGACTGTCTTTTCATCAAGGGACTCATCTTCTACTTCCCTCTTACCACCTGTCTTATCTGTTTCACCTGTTGTTTGTGAACGTTTCACTGTGTTTTTTTCTAATATTTTTTCTTCAGATGAATCTAAATTTACTTTAATCGTTACATTTTTTACTCCCGCTATTTCTTCTAAGGCTGCTTTTAATTCTTGTTCATACGCTTTTTCATACTTTTCTACATTTGACATACTATCATTATTTTTTTGTCCAAAAGTTGGTACGTCTTTTTCTTGGTTTTGCGTTTTTTGTTCTTTAAATACAGGTACTTCTTCTTTTTTACTTGAAAAAAGACTACTAGAAAACATAAGCAAAATCCCAAGAATGAGTAGGACAAGTAAAAACTTAGGTGTTATCTTTTTTCCCTTCTCATTGCTTTCTTTTTCATCCCCATTCAATAAGTTTCGAAAAAATGAGAACTTCGAATTTTTATCTTTATTGTCCATTTACTCTACCTGTCCTCCCCTCCATTTGAACTTGGATTTGTTTATTCTCTAGTTGCCACCTGCTTGAAAAGAAATCTTTCATTTCTACATTCGTTTCTTCTACTTTTTTCGGAGGTTCCTTCGTGTTAATTTCAACTGGTTTTACTGTTTCGATTGCATCATTTTTACTACGTTCTTTTTCTTTCACCGTCACAACAACAGTTTGAATATCTTTCGCTGACTTTACTTCCGCTGTACTTTCCGCTGCGACTATTTGTATTTCAGAGACTGTCATACCATACTTTTTCTCGAATTCTTTTCCTACTTCTTTTTTCATTTTGGTAGCCATCTCTTCTAAACTATATGCACGTGTTAGAGCTTGTATTTCTTTTTTCTTCGAATCTATTGAATTTTTTACAGATCCTTCTGCTACGTACTTCTCTTCATTAAAATTTGCGATTACTTCATTCACATCTGTTTGCAGTAGTTTAAAAAGGGGCATTAAGATTAAAACAACTAATAATAGACTTACAACGAATTTAACGTACTTTTGCAAATTTGAATTTGGAAGAATAAGATGAAGCATTGTCGCTAAGAGTAAAAAAACGATAATATTTCTAATCCACTCTGTAACAAATTGCATACCCTTCACCTCCTACCGCATCATAAGTGTAATGTTCCCCGCAGCAATAATAATTGTGATACTTAAAAAGAACATAAATGATACGATAGCTAAGCAAGCAAATACATAAATGATGCTTCGCCCGATAATATCTAAACATTGAATAATTGCTCCGCTGCCAACTGGCTGTAATACTGCTGCTGCGAATTTATAAATAAACGCGATACAAAAAATTTGAATCGCTGGAAAAGCAACAATTAAGCATAGAATGACGAGCCCGATAATTCCGACTGTGTTTTTTAATAATCCCGATGCACTAATAACAGTATCCGCCGCCTCTGTAAACATTCTTCCTACTACGGGAATAAAGTTCCCTGTTACAAATTTAGCAGTTTTCACAGCTATTCCATCAGCAACAGCTGTCGCTGTTCCTTGTACAGATAATACCCCTAAAAAAATCGTTAAAAAAATACCGATAATCCCAACGCTAACGTTTTGCAGAAGCTTGGACAATTTCGTAACTTTATATTGATCACTCATCGTACTTACAATACTTAATATCGTTGCAAGTAATAAAAGTGGTAGAACGATATAATTCATCAAAAGCCCGCTCGTGTTCATTAAAAAGATAATAATCGGATGAAAAAACGATACAGATACAACACCACCTCCAGTTGCTATGAGTGCAAGCAAGATTGGCAATAGCGCTAATATGAAATCTACCATTGTTTGTATCGTTTCTCTTGCATATGTCATGACGACATAAAAACTATTTAAAGCGAAAATAATAAGTACCATATATACAACTGCATCCGCAATTTTACTTACACTACTCTTTGAAAATGCAGATTGCAGTGATTGCAACAATGCACTAAAAATTGTAAGCATAATGAGCGTTCCCAGCAGCTTCCCATTTGCAACAAGCTCGTGAAATAAATACTTTAATAAACCTAGCATCCACTCTTTTATAGAAATTTCTTTTTCTCCCTTTACAAACTCCATAAAGCTACCTTTTTGACTCTCTGGTAAATAACCTCCATATTTTGTAACGAGCCCGTCCCAAAATTGCTTCACATCTTCAATTCCGAGCTTATCCAATTGTTGATCAACGACGTTTGTTTCTACAGGAGAAGCTTGTACAACAACCGGTAAAGAAAAGAAAAGGAAGCAAGCAAATAGCAGCTTAGCTCCAAACCCCCTCAACATTCACTCCCCCTTATCCCGTCGGTAAAAATCCGAGAATAGTTTCAATGACAACCGTCAAAATAGGAATCGCCATTACTAGAATTAAGATTTTTCCAGCTAATTCAATTTTCGAAGCGATTGCCCCCTGCCCTGCATCTTTTGTAATTTGTGCTCCAAACTCAGCAATATAAGCAATTCCAATAATTTTTAGCAACGTTTCTACATACACATTGCTAACTTTCGCTTCACTCGCTACCCTCTCAATCATTTGTAAAATAGAGTGAATTTGATCAATTAAAAGAAGAAACATCACGCTACCTACGAATACAATAAATAACGACGTAATGCTAGATTTATGCTGATTCAATACAGCTGCTAAAAACGTAGCAACGAGGCCTAATCCGACAATTTGTATAATTTCGATTCGAACCGCCTCCTTTACTGGAAGAGAAAGACACTCTTAATCTTGTCGAATAGCGTATTAATTAAAAATGCCACATGAAATAAAATAACGACAAAACCGACAAGGATAACCCAATTTGCAATATCCTCTCGCTTTAATTCTTTTAGTACGGTATGAATAAAAGCTAAAACAATGCCGATTCCGGCGATTTGAAATATTAATCCAACATCAATGGACATCGCCTTTCTCCCTCCTATAGCAGTAAAATTACGATAAGTAGCCCCGCTAGTACCCCTAAGCTCTTGATCATTTTTTCGTATTGCAGTTGTAATGCTTTCGCTTCCTCTTCTTCTCTCTCTAAATGTGTAATACATAAGCGAATATGTTTTTGTTGTGATTCACGATCATGTTGTCCGAGCGTTTCACCAAATTGCTGCAAAATCTCGTACTCAGTTTGTTGAAATGCTGTTAGCTTCCAATTTTCTTTCAAACTATCTATCCAAGCTTCTCTTACAGTTTGTTCTCCGCCTTCTAGCCTTCTAGCGAAACTTTGAAATATCCAATTTAACGGCTTAGGCATTTGTTTCACTAATCGCTCGGCAGCTTCAGACAAAGGTGTGTGCCCATACATAATTTCTGCCTCTAATGATTGAAGTGCCGCTTTTAATAATCTAAGTTGCCTTGGCCTCTCACTGTATCTTTTAGCGTATGAAAATCCGAAAAAGGTGCTGACCGCAACGATTAACACTGCACCAAATATTTTCACCATACGCTTTGCGCCTTTCTATGAGGTAATACCGATTTTCCATATTTATCTTTTACTTGCATAACTGTTCCTGGCCCTCTTGCTTTTGATAGCTCCACAAACCTATCAAATATGCCGAGCTCCAGCACCGCCTTTAGTGATGGGCGTTTCACAACATCATCATAAGAAAATCCATGTGCGCTTATAAAAAGCTGAACCCCTGCATGCACCGCCTCCATAATTGCTTCACTATCTTCTTTACGCCCAATTTCATCTACAATCAAAATATCTGGACTCATAGAACGAATCATCATCATCATTCCTTCAGCTTTTGGACATGCGTCTAACACATCTACTCGTGTGCCGAAGTCATATTGCGGAATACCTTTCACACAACCTGCAATTTCTGACCGCTCATCAACAATCCCCACTTTACAAGAAGGTATTTTCGAAGCACTTACACCTTGACTCATACAACGTGCTACATCTCTTAAAAGTGTTGTTTTCCCCGTTTGCGGTGGGCCAATTACCATCGTGTTTAACCATCGTGTTTCATACAAATACGGCAAAAGTGGTTCAGCAATTCCTATTTTTTGACGAGCGATACGAATATTAAAGGAAGAGACATCTCGAATCATTTTCACTGCGCTTTTTTCTGTAATGACTTTTCCAGCTAAGCCGATTCTATGTCCTCCTCGAAGTGTCACATACCCACGTTTTAATTCCTCTTCCATCGTATAAATTGAGAATTGACTTAACTTATTCAATAAGTAAATGGCATCCTCTGCTGTAACGATATAGTCATAAAAAAACACTTCGCCATGAGCAATACACTCTAGCGGTCTTCCAATTCGAACACGAATTTCCTCTAGAGCATCATATTGCTTACAACTTTCCACTAGCCGCTTCATCGTTTTCGGTAAAACTTCTAATACTTCTTTCATCAGCTTCTCCCCACTATACTCGACTTACTATTTCAACAACGCGATAAAAATGCAGCCAATTCCAAGCGCTAGAAAAAAGAGTTTCAAGAAAGAAATCTCACTTGCCACACTCGCTATGCCTATTGTCATTGTTAAAATTAATACGGTCGGTCCAACAAACGCCAACATACCATTTATAAACAATGCTTTCTTCGCATCATTCACATAAAGCATAAGCAAAGCGGCGAATATTTCCGCGCTACCTGAAAACAACCGAAGTAACCCCATTACAAGCACGGATGTTTCCATTGCCGCTAGCCACTGTTTCATTCTCCCACCTTCTCCCATAACGGTTACTAATGCTATATGCTGAAAAAGAATATATTTGTACAACCATATGCAGGGGTTGTCTATTTCAGAAGTAAAAACATAATATTTCTCTATCGTCTATCCGTAGTCCGAATATTCGTATTGTTAAATGGGATATTATGGTATATTCAGTAGTGATGGGGAGTATAGACGATGCAGCATGAGAGATAGAACTAAAGTCATCTCGTGTACTACATATCGTATCGCGCCATTTTTTAAAAATTGACTATATGTGCAAAATGAGGGGGGAAAGTATGAAGGTATTGAAAATTAGTTTAACAATTGTAATAGAATTAGCTCTTATTTATCTTTTTTCAAAATTGGTCGGTTGGTCATTTATGGAGACCTTTTTCCTTGGGAGTTTAGCGATATTTGCAATTATGTGGTTTATTATTATGAATACTCATAGGAACAACATTACGGATCACGCAATCAGTAAAACACTGACTGGTGTTGAGACTGGCGAAATAAAACCATTTCAAATCGTTTTCACTCCATATATGGCGGGTACTCTTTCACTTGTTTTAGTTAGTTTTATTATCACTGCTATTTACTATCTACCCTATTTCCTATAAAAAAAAGCACTCGTGATGATCACGAGTGCTTTTCTACTATGCACGAGAAACGTATTTACCTTCACCAGTGTTGATGATAAGCATTTCGCCTTCGTTAATGAAGATTGGTACTTGTACAACAAGACCAGTTTCTAATGTAGCTGGTTTTGTTACGTTAGAAGCCGTATCGCCTTTAATACCAGGCTCTGTTTCTGACACTTTTAATTCAACTGTGTTCGGAAGTTCAACACCAAGTACTTCATCTTGGTATGTCATAATAGATACTTCCATGTTTTCTTTTAGGAATTTAAGTTCGCGCTCGATTTGGTTTTCACCAAGTTCGATTTGCTCGTAAGTTCCGTTATCCATAAATACGTGAGACTCACCGCTCGCGTATAAGTATTGCATACGACGGTTTTCGATGTGTGCTTTTTCTACTTTTTCACCTGCACGGAATGTTTTCTCTTGAACAGATCCTGTGCGAAGGTTACGTAGTTTAGAGCGAACGAATGCCGCACCTTTACCTGGCTTTACGTGTTGGAAATCCATTACTTGCCAAAGGGCATTGTCCACTGAAATTGTTAAACCTGTACGAAAATCGTTTACTGAAATCATGTAAAAAAATCCTCCTGTATATTACAAAATAATAAGTTCTTTTGGTGATTTCGTAATTACTTCATTACCTTCACTTGTTACAATGATATCATCTTCAATACGTACGCCGCCAATACCTGGAATATAAATACCTGGTTCTACTGTTACAGCCATTCCTGGTTCAAGTACTGTATCAGAACGGAACGCTAAACCTGGTGCTTCATGGATTTCAAGACCAATTCCATGACCAGTAGAGTGTCCAAAGTATTCACCATATCCTTTTTCCGTTATGTAATCGCGCGTTAACGCATCCGCTTCACGGCCTGTTAAACCAGCTTTAATACCGTTCACACCACGTAATTGTGCTTCTAAAACGATATTATAAATTTCTTTCAATTTATCAGATGGTTCACCAACTGCAATTGTACGAGTAATATCAGAACAATATCCTTTGTAATAAGCGCCGAAGTCTAATGTAACGAAATCTCCTGTTTCTATCACTTTTTCAGATGCCACGCCGTGCGGTAATGCCGAACGAAGACCTGAAGCAACGATAATATCAAACGAAGAAGATGTTGCTCCTTGTTTTCTCATGAAAAATTCAAGTTCATTTGACACTTCAATTTCAGATACTCCCGGGCGAATGAATGATAGAATATGTTCAAAGGCAGCATCTGCAATCTGTGCAGCTTCCTTTAATATCTTAATCTCTGAATCAGTCTTTATCAAGCGTAACTTTTCTACAAGCCCAGAAGTTGGGATAAATTCAGCATCGATTACTTCTTTATGCGCTGAATAAGAACTATATGTAAGAGTATCTTGCTCAAAGCCAAGCTTTTGAATTCCCAGTTGCTTCACTTGCTTTGCAACTTCATCAATGATTAATCCTGCATGCTGTACAATCTCGTATCCAACCGCTTGTTTACTAGCCTGCTCTACATATCGGAAATCTGTAATAAATTGAGCCCGATTTTTCGAAATCAATACAACACCAGCTGTTCCTGTGAAGTTAGCCATATATCTACGACTATGTTCATTTGTTAACAAAATACCGTCAATACCAGCCTCATCAAATGCGCTTCTTACTCTTTCGATTTTCTCCATTACTTTATGCCTCCCTCAATTTCTCCATTAATGCAAATAACGCTAACTTATAGCCATAAAAACCAAATCCAACAATTTGTCCCGCACAAACAGCTGCCGTCACAGATTCGTGACGGAACGACTCACGCTGGTGAATGTTAGAAATATGTACTTCAATAACAGGAATCGAAATGCTCGCAATTGCATCTCGAATCGCATAGCTATAATGCGTAAATGCTCCAGGATTTAAAATGATCCCTTCATATATATCTTCCGCCTCATGAATACGATCGATAATCGCACCTTCATGATTCGATTGGAAACATTCTAACTCCACTCCCATTGTTTCTGCTTCTTGTTTCATATCTGCTTCAAGTGTCGCTAGCGTGCCCTTTCCATATACATTTACCTCCCTGACACCGAGGCGATTTAGGTTAGGACCGTTTACGAGGAGTACCTTTTTCATATGTTTAAAACTCCTTAATATTAAATATCTATACAACATTTTAACATAGGAGTTACTTATTTGAATAGTTTGTCTTCTCTTCTCCTTCTCGCTCAGCTTTATTCGTATTTACTGCGTAGGAAACAGAGTATGCTATAAACACACCATACAATATAAAAATACATATCGTCGTCACAATTGTTTCTTTCGGTAAATGGAGTGCACTTTTAATGGCAGGCGCTATTAATCCCATTCCGAAAAATAGTAACGCCCACCAAAATAGCCCATAAATCATTCCTGGAATAATTCCTTCAAACTTTGCCAAAAACGCTTTATACAAAAAGGCAATTAAAATCGAAAGTAGTCCCATACAAACAATTCCTGACACATTGCCCCATACCCCTTCTTTCCAGCTTCCAAAGGCAAATGGTAAAAGTAAATAGTTCGGTCCTGCTTCCGTAAATGAAAATATATGAAGGAAATACCATATCCCCCCCCAAAAGATTCCACCAAATAAACCAATTTGTACAAAATTCCTTGTTCCTAATTGTTCTTGACTCACATCGACACCTCCGCTCAATAGTATGCCCGAAACTATTTTGAACCATGTTTAAATACTGCGAAATTTGTCTATAAAAAGAATAAGAAATGTCCGACTCTCGTAACATTTTTCCTTGTCATATACTTGTATTTGTCGATAAAATAAAGGAAACTCGGTGATTGTCTTATTTCGAAATGACAGAACCCAGTATGACAATTGCCTCTTTTTCTACATAAGAGAGAAACAAATACAGGTTGGTGTTAACATGGCAGAAGAGTCAAAACAAATATATGGCGGGCAAGCAGTCATAGAAGGAGTTATGTTTGGCGGTAGAGAATATACTGTTACAGCGGTTCGTCGTAAAGATAAATCGATTGAATTTTATCGATTACCACGCGTTCGTAATAAAGCATTATCTATCCTGAAAAAAATTCCATTTTTACGAGGGATTGCCGCTATTGTGGATGCAAGTGCGAATGGGGCAAAACATTTAAACTTTGCTTCAGAACGATTTGATGTCCACCCAGAAGAAGACGAACAAATTGCAAATAACAAAGAAGAACAATCGAAATTAACGATGGTATTAGGAGTTGCAGCAGTTGGCGTTTTATCTTTCATATTCGGTAAAGTCATTTTCACAGCAGTTCCTGCACTACTAGCTGAATTAACGAGACCGATTTTCCCTTCTCATACAGGGCAAATCATTGTCGAAAGTGTCATTAAGCTCATGCTATTATTGAGCTATATATACTTTATTTCTTTAACCCCACTTATTAAGCGGGTATTTCAGTACCATGGTGCGGAGCATAAAGTAATTAATGCCTATGAGAATAATCTTCCAATGACTGTAGAAAATGTTCAAAAACAAACTCGCCTTCATTATCGCTGTGGCAGTAGCTTTATTATATTTACAGTCATTATTGGAATGTTTGTTTATTTCCTTGTCCCTACAGATCCACTTTGGGCCAGAGTCGTAAACCGAATTTTATTAATTCCAGTCGTTCTCGGCATTTCTTTTGAAGTGTTACAATTTACAAATCGATTACGCGATATTCCAGTATTACGCATACTTGGATATCCCGGATTATGGCTGCAACTATTAACAACGAAAGAACCAACAGATGATCAAGTGGAAGTAGCCATTGCATCGTTTGAAGAATTATTACGTTTAGAAAACAAACAATAATTATTTAAAATTGGTGTTCAACTCCTTTCCTCATCGTTAATATACTAATTTTAATATATGTTTTTAGGAGGTGTCCCTTATGAACGGTCGTTCGTTTACATTCGCTATAGTTATGCTTATTATCGGATTAGCAATATTCGGCCTTGTCTCATCTGTCATTACAAATCCAATGGGTGTATTAAGAAATATCGGGTACATGTTACTTGTTGTCGGTATCTTTTATTTGCTATACAAGATGTTTACAAATTCTAGTGGTTCTGCAAATTCGCAAAGCTCTTATAAGCGTGCAGCGAAACAATCGAACCGCAAACATGGGAAACAAAATGTAGCACCCCTAAGCAATTCTTTCTTGAAATCAAACGCTTCTAATGACAAAGGTAAGAAAGGCGCTCCTTCCACTTTGAAGCGAAAAAGAAAACAATCTCATTTAACTGTCATTGAAGGCAAAAAAAACAAAAAGAAAGACCGTGCTTCCTTTTAGGAAATACGGTCTTTTTTTATATTTTGCAGTACTTCTTTCAGACTTTTAACTTTCATACTTTCAATTCGAAGGTGATGATTTTCAAATGGTAAATTACGTGTCACATCATTAGGTACAACAACGCACTTTAATCCTGCTGCAATCGCTGCTTTTAATCCGTTTAACGAGTCTTCAAATACAACAGCTTCAGACGGATCAATCCCTAAATCTTCTATCGCAATTCGATAAAGTGCTGGATCCGGTTTTACCTTCTCAACATCTTCCCTTGTTTTAATGGTAACTACTCAGCCACCTTTTGGTGTCTTTTTTTATTTTACTTGTTTCATATGCCTCCCATTTGTAAATACTGAGTATATCAAACAGGGAGGTGAATAGGATGATCCATCGAAAAATCATTTTAGATGCATATAAAAAAGGACCTGAAGCTGTTATTTCTTTATTTGAAGAAACATTTTCTAAGTTAGAAAAACGTATACAAGAACTAGAAAATGCTTCAAAAAAAAACTCCAAAAATAGTCATAATCCACCTTCTACAGATGGTTTGGGTAAGCCCGTTACAAAAAGTTTGCGCAAACCGTCTCATCGTCAAACCGGTGGCCAGTTGGGCCACAAAGGACATACGCTTTATTTGACAACGACTCCGGACCATACGATTACCTATTCTCCTACACATTGTACTTGTTGTAACACTTCCTTACACCAAGAACCTGTAAAAGGATACCGCATTCGCCAAGTGTATGATTTACCACCTATCCAGATAGAAGTGACAGAACATAAAGTGTCACAAAAAGAATGCCCACATTGCCATTCTATCCAAGAATCACAATTTCCTTCTACTGTCTCTCGTCCTGTTCAATATGGTCCAAATATAAAAAGACTGATTCCCTATTTAACGCATTATCAGTGTCTTTCTTTGAAACGAACGAAAGAATTCTTTCAAGATTATTTTGGGCATTCGATTAGTGAAGGAACGTTAGTCAATCATACAAACAGTTTTTCGGCTCAATTGCAGCCCTTTCTTCAAGAAGTAAAAGACAAGATCCTTCAGTCTTCTGTTGTCCATTTTGATGAAACCGGTATGCGAGTAAAAAATAAAACACAATGGTTACATACCGCTAGTACACCGGAGGTGACCTTGCAACATATTCATCAAAAACGCGGAAAAGAAGCAATGGATGCAGGCGGAATTTTACCGTCTTTTTCTGGAATTGCGATGCATGATGGTTGGAAATCGTATGATGCGTATACAGATTGTCGACATGTATTATGCAATGCCCATCTCTTACGAGATTTGCAAGGAATTATAGATAGTACGGGGCAAAAATGGGCTCAACAGATGCAGAAATTTCTCACGCAAGCTTTAACGCTGAAAAAACAATACAAAGGAAGTCTGCCAAAAGCAAAGCAACAGAATCTGTTTACTGTCTATCAAGCCATATTGAAAGAACAACCAGTCTTTTCTGCAAAATTAAAAAAGAAAGGAAAGCAGACGCCTGCTCAAAATTTATGGAATCGCTTCGTCAAATATGCTGATAGAATTCTAGCATTCTTGGAACATCCAGACATTCCATTTGACAATAATCAAGCGGAACGGGATATTCGAATGACGAAAGTCAAACAGAAAGTGTCTGGGACTTTTCGAAGTAAGAAAGGCGCAGAATCCTTTTGTCAGATACGAAGCTTTATAACTACCATGAAAAAACAAAAACAATCTGTCTTACGAGCAATAGGCCAGGTTATAGAAACCGGAACGGTTCCTTTGAATCGCACAACTTCATAAGAGAAATTCTCTATTTGATCTAGATTCTTTCTCTTATTGGAGTATTTTCTTTTCATGTTTTCGAATCGGAAACATGTATTTGGCCTGTTTTTTTATTTGAAGAAGCTGAGTAGTTACTTTTAATGACTTCAAAATAATCTCGAATTTGTAGCTCTTCCAAAAAAGAAGTAACCCATTCTCTAGATGAACTGGAAGCTAATGCGATTTTCAATCCCATTTCTTTCGCTTCCTCTAAATATTCTTTTACCCCGTCACGAGCTTCTGGTATTTTCATTTTCTCTTTATGTAAAGTTTTCACTTTTTCTTTTAATGCATCCTTGTTAAACTTCTCTTTTAATTGCTCATTTAAATATGCATATAGTACATCATCTGTCGTTCCAATACATTTTGCAAATTCCTCTAAAGGTAACTCCCCACCGTACTCACGAACGGCGTCTCTGAAAGAGTGAAACCATATTGTTTCTGTGTCCACAATTAATCCATCAAAATCAAAAATAATTGCTTTCATAATTTCCCCATCCTTTTCGGTTGAAATAAAAAAGGAAACGACATACGTTCCCCCTTAATTACTTTTCTCTTCATTTGCTTTTTGAACGCCACGAAGTGTTTCCACTCGAATCTCATCTTGTTCAAAATATTGCACTAGATCACCAATGCGGTCAATTGCTTCCCAACTTAAATGATGTTCAATTCCTTCTACATCATTGTAAATTTTACTTTCATCCAAACCGATAATACGCATAAATTGCTCTAGCAAGTCATGACGGTATACGAGACGCTCTCCGATTTTTTTACCTTTTGATGTTAATACAAGCCCTCTATATTTTTCATAAATTAGATATTCATCTTTGTCTAATTTTTGCACCATTTTTGTTACAGAGGATGGATGTACACTCAGCGCTTCAGCAATATCAGATACGCGGGCATAACCCTTTTCATCAATCAACAAATAAATTTGTTCAATATAATCTTCCATACTAGGGGTAGGCATCGGTTTCCTCCATCCAATTTCATTTTGCTCATTCCGTACGAAGCAATCAATAAAATGATACACCAGAAAGAATAACGTGACAAGTTGAAAACAAGCCTAAATATTTAAAAGAAAAAAGAACTTGCATTCCAATACAAGTTCTTTTCATGTAAAATATTGAATTTCTGCGTTAGGAAAAAAGTGATGAATATATCCTCTAATCGTTTCTTCCAATACTTCTGCATCATCTTTTTTATATACGTATTTCCCGATGCCATATCGTCCCCATTTATATTTGCGCTTCTCTTCATCCATTTCAAGCTTCGTATTCGGATAACGCTCTTGAATGACCTTTTTTGCTGGTTTTGTAAAGCGATGTTGAATTAATTCAAATGTTAAATTCGGTATCGACAAATCTTTTAGCGCATTGTACAGTCGCTCAAATAGTTCACGGTATCCTTCTTCCCATCCTTCATGCATATAAAGTGGCGCAACTATAAACCCAAGTGGATAACCCGCACCTGCTACTTTACGAGCTGCTTCAATTCGTTCTTCAAAAGGTGATGTCCCCGGCTCAAAATTTTTGATTACATACCGTGAATTAATACTAAATCGAAAACGAGTTTTCCCATTATGTTTTGCATCTAATAAATGATCAACGTGCGAATATTTCGTAACGAAACGTAAACGCCCATGCTCACTTTCTCCAATGAATTCAATCGTCCGCTTTAATGCATGTGTTAAATGATCAATTCCAACAATATCTGATGTACAAGCCGCTTCAAACCTTGTTATTTCTGGTGCTCTTTCATCCATATACTGCTTTGCCTTCTCAAATATTTCATCAAGATTGACATACACGCGAACGTAAGGCTTACTCCCAAGTGTCGTTTGCAAATAGCAATAATGACAATGTCCCATACACCCCGTTGCGAGCGGAATTGCATATTCAGCTGACGGTTTTGACGTATCAAACTTTAATGTTTTCCTCACCCCAACGACAAGTGTTGCCTTTGCATTACGATACTTTTGCAAGTCATTTTCACCTGGCAAATTTCTAATTTGATTATGGGATGTCGTTTCACGAATTTCTAATCCCATCTTCGTAAACTTCTCATACAGCTCTTTTCCAAGCGGATATTCGAGTGCCTTCGGTTCAAAGTAAACGAGTTTTGGCATAAATGGTTTCATATACTTCCCTCCTCTCGTTAGTATGGGAAACGATGAAAAATTAACACTCATTAAAGTTTTCCACTTCAGTAACTTGCGTTGCAAGTTACTGAATGTTATAATTTAGATAACAGCTACCTTGCAACGCAAGTTACCTGAGTAAAAGGTGGTGAAATCATGCACAGCCAAATGTTAAAAGGTGTGCTCGAAGGTTGCATCCTATACATCATTTCACAAGAAGAAGTGTACGGATATGAACTGAGTACAAAATTAAATAAACAAGGATTTACATTCGTAAGCGAAGGAAGCATATATCCGTTATTGTTACGTATGCAAAAAGAAAAATTGATTGAAGGAACATTAAAAGCCTCCTCACTCGGTCCAAAGCGAAAATATTATCACGTAACCGCTAAAGGATTAGAACAACTTGAAGAATTTAAACAAAGCTGGGGAATGGTTTCAACAACCGTAAACAACTTATTACAAGGGGAGTGATAGGGATGAATGCACAAGACATGATTGAATTGAATAATAAAAAACGTGAGCTTCTAACTTCCGAAAACGAAACTGCTTATGGTGATATGCTAGTATATGTTCGATTATCTAATGTACCCGAACATCAAGTAGAAGAACTTTTGTTAGAAATATTAGACCACCTCATCGAAGCACAAGCAGAAAATAAAAATGCTTATGACATCTTTGGAGATGATTTACAGTCTTACTGCGATGAACTTATATCAGCTTTGCCCGCCCAAACAAAATTAGAAAAAACTTCTTTAATCGGTTTTGTTATTAGCTTACTTCTTGCTATACAGTTTGGAATGGATGCCCTTGCTTCTCTTTTCATTTTCCTGTTTGAAAAAGATACCGATATAATAAGCTCACCTTTTAGCATCCCTGGAACTACTTTGTCTGTTTCACTAATTGTACTAGGAGTACTACTTATTTTATATTTATTAAAGCGTTACTCTTTTAATAAAAAGGTAAATTGGAAAAGACGAATTCTATTCGGGCTCGCTTTTGCCACTCCATTTTGTTCAGCTATATTCGTAAATATTTATTTTAGAAAACAACCTTATCTCCTTTATCATCTAACTTTTTGGCAAAATGCCTTAATCGCTATCTTATTTTTTGTTTTATATAAATTACTATACAAAAAATCAAATTTTTAGCAGCCTTTCAAAAGGCTGTTTTTCTTCTGTCTAATTTTACAAATTGAAAAATTTCATAAAGAAAATAAGAAAAATGCAAAATAATTAAAGTTAATTGTTGACGTGATGCTTTTATTATCGGTATCATAAATCTTCGTGAGCAATTATTTTTCGTTATACGATTTTTTTATTATTACTGAATTTTTGAGAGGAGAAATTAAATGTCAGTTAAGAAGAAAACGCAAGTACGCACCGGCAAAATGGTACGTGAACTAATGTTAGCAGACGAAGATGTAAATGCTTCGCTAATTATGGTATATAGTGAAAACGGTGTAAACGCAGAAATTAAAATCGAGGGCTTAACGCCGAAATGTAACGAAGAATTATTTTTGAGCGGAAACGTGGATTGGAACAAGAGTGTTATTTATAAAATTGTTGATTTCACTGGGAACGCTGAAGTTGGTAAAGTTACATTAACAGCGATGAACAAAAATAATGTTTCTCTAGAAGTTGAACGCGTTATGTGGAGCAAAGAAAATAAAGAAGCTGCTGAGCAAGAAGAAACTGTTGTAGAAGCTACTCCGAAAAAAGAAGTAGTTGTAGAAGCTCCAAAAGCAGTTACACCTGCTCCAAAACCTGTTACGCGAGTAGAAACACCTGCAGCACCTAAACCTACTCCGGTACCGACACCGAAGCCAGTAAGTGTAGAAGCAGCCGTGGAACTATCTACTCCAGCACCTGTGAAAAAAGCAGTACCAACTCCAGTTACAAAGCAAGAGACAGCACCGGTCGCTCCTGCAAAACCGAAGCAACCTGCTTTGACTGAAACAAATACAAAACTACAAGAAAATTATGTTAAACTTGTGAAAAAGACGATTGAAGTTTGTCAAGATTACGAGCTTGGCATCGACATAGATGATTCTATTGAAAGCTTAAAGAAAGAACTACAAAGCCAAGGTATTAGCGTTACATTTGACAAAGAAATTATGGACGTTGTAAATCGCCTTCGTTCTTTACAAGATAAAGGAATCAAAGTAGAAAAAGTACTTAATTTACTATAAAAAAATAAGAGGTGGCAATTGCCACCTCTTATTTTTTATAATTCCATTCCTTACTTTCATACTTCTCTTTTGCTAATGTTTGCACTTCATGTAACTGTTCTTCTGTTAATTCATACGGAACAAGCTCTACATCTAATCCTTTTTCAAACCCAACCTCAAACGCTTTAATTAACTGTTCGATTGTAAACGTACGGTCTGTTAATTCATTAATTGCTACCGCTTTAGAAGAGAACATACTCTTCATACGCTCTTTTACACGTTCATTCGGGAATAAAAACAGATCGTATAATTCATCTAAATCTATTTCTAACGGAATCGATCCGTGCTGTAAAATCACACCTTTTTGACGTGTTTGAGCACTACCTGCGATTTTTCTTCCTTCTACTACAATTTCATACCAAGACGGTGCATCAAAGCATACTCCTGAACGTGGATTTTTTAAATTTTCACGGTCTGCTTCTGTTTTTGGAACTGCATAATATGCTTCTAATCCTAATGCCTTAAAACCGTCTAATAAACCTTGCGAAATAATACGATACGCTTCTGTAACTGTTTTTGGCATATTTGGATGATCTTCAGACACAATAACACTGTACGTTAATTCTTTATCATGTAGTACACCCCTGCCGCCTGTTTGACGACGAACGAATCCATATTTCTTTTCGTTAACTACATCCATATTAATATCTTTTTCAACACGCTGGAAATACCCAACTGTTAATGTTGGTACTTCCCATTCATAAAAACGAATGGTTGGTGGCATTTTCTTTTCACTTTGCCAATTTAATAAACATTCATCTAACGCCATATTAAATGCCGGCGAACATTGACCAGAGTTAATATAACACCATTTTTCTTTTCCCATCCTGCACCTCATATAACCAATTATTTTTCACATTCTCTAGTCTACCAAATTCGACAAAATTTGTGAAAGAATACGAAATTTCTTCTTATTATGCAAATGAATCTGTTGCATAAATACATACGGTCATTATAATATTGAAAGTAGGATAAGAAAAAAGGGAGCGATAGAATCGTGTCAACAACTTGGATTATTTTATTAGCCGTAATCGTAGCGTTCATCGGCTACACTGTATGGATGTATTTCTATCAGAGAAAATTAATTAAAACACTTTCAGAAGAAGAGTTTCGCGCTGGCTACCGTAAAGCACAGCTTATCGATATTCGCGAAGCAGACGAATATACTGCAGGACATATTTTAGGCGCACGTAACATTCCGTTATCACAAATTCGCCTTCGTCATAAAGAACTTCGCAAAGATCAACCAGTTTACTTATACTGCCAAAGCGGATTCCGTACTGGTCGTGCAGCTCAATACTTAAAAAAACAAGGCTACAAAGATTTCTACCAATTACAAGGTGGATTCAAAACGTGGACTGGAAAAATTAAAAAGAAATAATAACATACAAAAACTAGCTGAATCATTCAGCTAGTTTTTTCATTCCATATTATTCGCAATGTATAATAAATTTTGCTTAATCACATCTTTATCATTCTCTTGTGCATTACGATACAGCAGCTGATATTCAAGTCCTTTCTCTTTCCAAATAAGCGTAGCGAATTCATCTCCTCGCCCAGAGTCATCCTTATTTTTAAAATAAGCGAATGCTCCACTATTCAATTTCATTTGTTCTTGAAATCGCTTCTCTTCCACGAAATCCGGAAAACTATAAGGAAAGTTCGCAACATTTAACTCAATATACTCATTTCTACCTGGCTCCCGCTGTTTATATTTAATCATTAAGACAGCGTTCTTTTTCCCAATCGTTCTGACTTCCCCCTTCACATCACTCGTAATGTCATACGGTAAAAACGCTGGAACTTTAAATTTCACTGGAAAATATTTCGGAAGCTCCTTTAGCGGAATAGGATCCGTAACACGATCCATCACTCCCCCTGTTGTTCCCACAAAATTTTTTTCTTCTTGCATCGTTTGCTGAAACGAACATGAACTTAGTACTAGACTAGAAAACACGAAACAAATGATTCTTTTTTTCAATTTGTTTCCGCCCTTTCTTCATACCGCTCTCTTTACGAATGAAGCGTTTATATGCTATTCATATTCGCTTCATTAACAAACTCCCCCTTTGAAAACTTTCTACGTTATTCTCACACATTTTGACAAAAACTCTATTATAGACGCAAAAAAGACCCCCATCATTCTCACGCCCAAATAAAAAGGTTACGCGAATAACAGAAGTCATGTTTATAACATAGTTTGTGAAAAGCTTTTCAGGTCAAGATTTTTTCATTCTTATTATTTTGCCCTTATAATAAAGGAAAGAGGTGATACATATGGCCAATATAAAACAAATTGCAAAAACCGCTGGTGTATCCATATCAACTGTTTCCCGCGTCCTTAATAATCACCCTTACGTAAAAGAAGAAAAACGTAAGCGTGTTCTAGATGCTGTTGAAGAATTGAACTATGCCAAAAATATAAATGCTATTCATTTAATAAAGGGAAAAACATATACAATCGGGGTTATGCTCCCCTTCATTAATCTTCCATACTTCAGTACCATTATTGAAGGAATCGGAAACGAAGCATTAGCAGCTGGATATCACATTAATTTATGTCAAACAAATTACGATAGCCTCGAAGAAATTCGCGTTCTTGAAATGATGAAAATGAAACAATTCGATGGAATGATTATTTGCTCTCGAACGAGTTCTTGGGAACAAATTGAACCTTTCGCAAAATTTGCCCCTATTATTTCATGTGAAAAGATGAAGCATCCCCTCATTTCATCCGTCTACGTAGATCACTATGAAGGCTTCCGTCTCGGCACTGCCTATTTACTCAGTAAAGGCCATGAAAAAATCGGAATCTGTTTAGCAAGAAAAACGAGTGCAAATTCTATGGAGCGCGAAAAAGCATTTGCTGATACGCTTCATAACGAAGGTAAAACGGTACATCCAGATTGGATTTTTCATCAATGCTATACGATGCAGGATGGTGCAAAAATACTTCATCGCATTTTAAACATGAAAAATCGCCCAACCGCTATTTTTACAGCGAACGATCAAGTTGCAGCTGGTTTATTAACAGAGGCGCGAAAACATGGCATTCGAGTCCCTGAAGAACTTGCTATCCTTGGATTTGATAATCATGAAATTTCAAAGGCGTTAGAAATTTCAACAATTGAGCATCCCGGCCTTACAATGGGCTCACATGCTTTTTCTTTATTCCATAAACAAATCCAAAGCGAGCAAATTGACGGGAACGCAGAAGAGCTTTCATTCCATTTAATTGAGCGAGATACTGTCTGAAAAAAGAGCGTTACCTATAGCGCTCTTTTTCAGCTCTTCACCTATTGACTTTATATTTTCTATCTCATATAATGAACCTAACGAACGGTAGGTAGGGGATGAAAATGACAGCAAACCGCATTAAAGCTGTAGCACTTTCTCATTTCGCACGCTACGGCTATGAAGGAACTTCATTGGCAAATATTGCTCAAGAAGTCGGGATTAAAAAACCATCGATTTACGCACACTTTAAAGGAAAAGAAGAGCTATATTTTATATGCTTAGAATCCGCTCTTCAAAAAGATTTACAGAGCTTCACAGACGATATCGACAAATTTTCAAATTCGTCTACTGAAGAATTGCTCTTACAGTTACTAAAGGGCTACGCAAAACGATTTGGTGAAAGTGAAGAATCAATGTTTTGGTTACGAACTTCCTATTTTCCGCCTGATGCATTCCGCGTACAAATTATCGAAAAAGCGAATGCACACATTGAAAACGTCGGAAAACTTTTATTCCCTATATTTAAACAGGCAAACGAGCAAAGTGAACTGCATAACATTGAAGTAAAAGACGCTCTAGAAGCTTTTCTATGCTTACTGGACGGACTTATGGTTGAACTACTATTTGCAGGTTTAAATCGCTTTGAGACTCGTTTAAACGCCTCTTGGCAAGTATTTTGGCGAGGTCTTTCAAACTGACGGATTGCTCCTTTGCAATGCGTCGTTTTTAAGCCCTTTACCTAACGACTGGTAGGAAGGAGAAATGACATATGGCATGGATTTATGTAATCTTAGCTGGTATTATTGAAATCTTTTGGGTGATTGGACTTAAAAAAGCGGAGGCTCCACTTGAATGGGCTGGTGTTGCGTTATTAATTACAATTAGTTTCGTCTTATTATTTAGAGCTTATAAAGATTTACCTGTCGGCACTGTATACGCAGTCTTTACAGGAATTGGAGCTGGTGGGATCGTTCTTACAGAGATTTTCTTCTTCGGAGAACCTTTCTCTATTGTAAAAGTTCTATTAATTGGTTTAATCTTCTTCGGAGTAATTGGGCTAAAACGAGTAACAGAAGAAAAAGAAGCGAAGGAGGCCGCATAAAATGGCTTGGTTATTTTTAATTCTAGCTGGTATTTGTGAAATTATTGGTGTACTCTTTATGAAAGTAGCCACTGAAAAGAAAGGCTGGGCACCAAAAGTTATTTTAATCGCTAACTTCGGCGTAAGTTTCTTCTTCTTATCCCTTGCGATGAACACGTTACCGATGGGAACTGCTTACGCGATTTGGACTGGAATCGGAACTGCGGGAAGTGCACTTCTAGGTATTCTTATTTTCCGCGAATCAGCGGATTGGCGTCGTCTTGCCTTCTTAAGTTGCATTCTATGCGGCGCTGTTGGCTTAAAACTATTAAGCTAACGTGAGGTGAATGTCATGTGGAAAGAAAAAGGAAAACAAATGTTAGCATGGATTACACTCGGGATCGTCATTCTACTGCAAATCAGTTTTCATATAATAGAATGGTTGTTTCATAAAGTAGTATCCATTCTTACATTTCTTCCTAGCATGGCACTTGAAATTGCATCTATTGTTTGGTCTATTATTGCCTCCATTGCAATCGTCATTATATGGAGTATCGCCAAACTATGGAATAAATTATTTAAAAAGGACAGTACTTCTGAAAAAGAGTAACTGTCCTTTTTTGTATTCATTCAAATTTTCTGTAGAAGTTTGATGTGATAAGACAAAGAAGACCAATTATAACAACGCTTATACCAATCCCATTATGCAAATTAGGAAATGGTGATGGTATATCTGAGTAAAAATTTGCTAATACGAGACCCATTGAAAATAAAAATATCCCTATTCTATATAACCATTTTCTTTTGTTCATCATTCTCCCCCCTAACATTTTTCATACACTCCTTTCTTTTGGACATACTACCTAAAAAAGGAGTGAATACTATGCAAAATTCTATACATAAGCAGATCCTATTTTTATTTTTCTTCTTTCTCATTTTCGTTATCATTTTCAGCTTTATATTACATACACCAAAAGATGTTGTACCGAATAGCCTCTCTGTTTATAAACTCTTACTTTCATATTGTCGTTATTGAAGAAGGTGCCTTATATAAGGCACTTTTTAAAATTCTCTCTTCTCATATAATTTCACTGAAACGAAGATAGATACTATGAACATGCATATTGAACTAATGAATAACACGCTGTTATATAGTTGAATTTGTTCTAGGTTGATTTCAAACAAAGTTTCTAAAATAACAATCGGTGCCATGAATATTACTATCGTAATAAAAATAGTTTTTTTATACCCTAGCCAAAACGCTATCGGTAGAACAAAACTTAAATATACTAAAATGAAGCTAATACTAGTAAATACTGTTGTTTCAATAAATTCAAATATATTAGTTCCATTTTTCATTACCATCATAAAACAACCAATTGATACACTTATGAAAAGAATAATAATCGATACGACATATTTGGCAAATACAATTTCTTTTTTCAATATCGGTAAACTATTTACTATTACTTCACTCTCATTTTTACCATCGGCTTCAAACGTTTTTATCGTCGCCATAACTGTAAAAATGACCGACATAATTACGAATACATTTCCCGTATCTTTTAAGGCCATATAAAAGAGAATAGGGTATAATATGTACCACATTAAAAACTTCCACTGAATAATAAAATCTTTTAAAATTAGTTGTTCCAAAACTATTCTCCTCCCCCTTACAAATCACGCTCACTATACAAATGAATTGAGAGTAACATAGACATAACATATAAAAGAAGCAGCACTGCTATAAAACAAATATTTACGACTAAACTCGTGCTCCAAGCATTCTCAACATCTAACCATACACTACTTACAATTACTCCACTTAATCCCCCAATTATAACTCCCATAAAATAAGCGGCCTGTTTCGAACTGCTATATTCTACCAAAAATTCAATTGGAAGTACGATCATGATATAAACCAATCCTCCCGTTATTCCGCCAAGAATCGCTCCCCACAGCATAAATCCAGTTATATGTTCATTTTGTAACTGAATTAGACCAACTAAAAGTGAGAAAACCACACCTAAAAGAACTAAAATGCTTACAAATATGTATTTTGCTATGACAATGTCTGTACGATTAAACGGTAAACTATTTAATATCTTTTCACTCTTATTCCTAGCCTCATAACTCGTCGACCATATTGTTCCAAGGATAGGTATAGTTATACTAAGCTTCAACAGAAAAGTGTCGCTACCGAAATCAACAATTGCTAGGAAAAGCAAGCATATAAAACCAACAACCCCTACCTTTCTTTGCAACATCATATCTTTTAAAACTAATTGCTTGATCATGTATTACACCTCACTAAACTCATTCCTTAACATCACTTATTAGTTTTTATATTAGACAAGGCCATAAGTATTAAAGCTCTTTCTTTTTAAAACTCACAATAGCTACAAACATTGAAGCTAAATAACTTACACACGCGCCTATACTTAAAATACTTATAACTAATCGTACATCTGAAGTTCGAAAAAACATTAACATGAGCCTTTCATCAGTAAATATATTACACATAAAACCTAACAAACCTATTATAGGAAAAAGCATAATTGCTCCAAGCATGGTAACCGTTCGCTTATCCTCACTGTATTTTATTGGAAGGATTATAACGGCATAAAAAACAGAAAAGAAAATAGCTATAAATAATGCATACCATGGAATATTTATATTTTCTTTTAATACAAATATAGGTAGTACAAAGAAAATAAATGTAACGATTAGACTGAATGCAATAAAATATAGTGTCGATATGTATTTCGCAATGACAATATCTTTCCTAGTAAAAGGTAGACTTACTAATACTTTTTCCGTACTATTTTTCTCTTCATTTGATAAAGAGATTGAAATCGTCAAAAGACATATAGCAAAACAAACATATGCCAATTGAAATGGTTCTATAGAATTTTGGAATGCTCCGTATATTGGTAAGATCAAATAGATAAGAAACATTTTTCGTAACTACTCAGCTTCTTCAAATAAAAAAACAGGCCAAATACATGTTTCCGATTCGAAAACATGAAAAGAAAATACTCCAATAAGAGAAAGAATCTAGATCAAATAGAGAATTTCTCTTATGAAGTTGTGCGATTCAAAGGAACCGTTCCGGTTTCTATAACCTGGCCTATTGCTCGTAAGACAGATTGTTTTTGTTTTTTCATGGTAGTTATAAAGCTTCGTATCTGACAAAAGGATTCTGCGCCTTTCTTACTTCGAAAAGTCCCAGACACTTTCTGTTTGACTTTCGTCATTCGAATATCCCGTTCCGCTTGATTATTGTCAAATGGAATGTCTGGATGTTCCAAGAATGCTAGAATTCTATCAGCATATTTGACGAAGCGATTCCATAAATTTTGAGCAGGCGTCTGCTTTCCTTTCTTTTTTAATTTTGCAGAAAAGACTGGTTGTTCTTTCAATATGGCTTGATAGACAGTAAACAGATTCTGTTGCTTTGCTTTTGGCAGACTTCCTTTGTATTGTTTTTTCAGCGTTAAAGCTTGCGTGAGAAATTTCTGCATCTGTTGAGCCCATTTTTGCCCCGTACTATCTATAATTCCTTGCAAATCTCGTAAGAGATGGGCATTGCATAATACATGTCGACAATCTGTATACGCATCATACGATTTCCAACCATCATGCATCGCAATTCCAGAAAAAGACGGTAAAATTCCGCCTGCATCCATTGCTTCTTTTCCGCGTTTTTGATGAATATGTTGCAAGGTCACCTCCGGTGTACTAGCGGTATGTAACCATTGTGTTTTATTTTTTACTCGCATACCGGTTTCATCAAAATGGACAACAGAAGACTGAAGGATCTTGTCTTTTACTTCTTGAAGAAAGGGCTGCAATTGAGCCGAAAAACTGTTTGTATGATTGACTAACGTTCCTTCACTAATCGAATGCCCAAAATAATCTTGAAAGAATTCTTTCGTTCGTTTCAAAGAAAGACACTGATAATGCGTTAAATAGGGAATCAGTCTTTTTATATTTGGACCATATTGAACAGGACGAGAGACAGTAGAAGGAAATTGTGATTCTTGGATAGAATGGCAATGTGGGCATTCTTTTTGTGACACTTTATGTTCTGTCACTTCTATCTGGATAGGTGGTAAATCATACACTTGGCGAATGCGGTATCCTTTTACAGGTTCTTGGTGTAAGGAAGTGTTACAACAAGTACAATGTGTAGGAGAATAGGTAATCGTATGGTCCGGAGTCGTTGTCAAATAAAGCGTATGTCCTTTGTGGCCCAACTGGCCACCGGTTTGACGATGAGACGGTTTGCGCAAACTTTTTGTAACGGGCTTACCCAAACCATCTGTAGAAGGTGGATTATGACTATTTTTGGAGTTTTTTTTTGAAGCATTTTCTAGTTCTTGTATACGTTTTTCTAACTTAGAAAATGTTTCTTCAAATAAAGAAATAACAGCTTCAGGTCCTTTTTTATATGCATCTAAAATGATTTTTCGATGGATCATCCTATTCACCTCCCTGTTTGATATACTCAGTATTTACAAATGGGAGGCATATGAAACAAGTAAAATAAAAAAAGACACCAAAAGGTGGCTGAGTAGTTACCATTTTTCTTTGTAAGAAAAACTCCTTCAAAATTAACTGTTGCATGCAATTCCCCCTTACAAATCACGTGCTTCATAAATTTTAATTGTAAGAAACATAGAAGCGATATAAATACTGACTAATGCGATGCATCCAAATATAAATACACCAATATGCAGAGGATTCATAATCCACTCAAGGAATGAAGGTGCTACTTCCTTCAGCCCATCACTAATAAATATCCAAAGTATCCCCCCAACTAGTATTGAAGTTGCTGCTATTATACTTATTACCACCTTTGATTTTGTAACATAATAAATAGGGAAAAAAGTGGCCATCCAAAATACGGCGTAAACAATTCCATTTATTACTTCGTACCATGAAATTTCAATATAAAGTTTAGGATAGTATGTAACGATATCACCAATAACAGCGATACACCTTATAAGAAAAACAACTAGCAGAGTGGAAGCCATGCCCCCTACAATGAATATTGCACAGGAAATATATCTAGCAATTATGATATCCTTTCTGCTTAACGGTAAACTATTCATAATAATGTCACTTGTATTTCGTTCATCTATTGCGACTAATATCATAACTGCGGAAAGAGTTATAAATAAACAACTCATAGGAAACAGCATTCCATCACCGTTTTCAAATAAAAGGAATATAAAGGGTATAATAAGATACACTGGCCATATCCCCCGAAAAAAGAACAAATCTTTATAGATGAGCTGACGCATAGGCACCTCTCCCTTTTGCGGTGTAAACGATAATATCATCTAATGTAGGCTTTTCTATTACAACCTCATTTCCAAACCAATCGACAATTGCTTGTTTATCCTTCGCTAAACCTTCAAAACCAAACTTATTTTTTCGTAATCCCACAAATAGCTCTTTTCCTTCTCGGTCTAATAAATCGTTACTTCCTTTTACGATTACGTAGTTCTCCATTAATTCATCTTTCTCACCAGTAAATATAATTTCTCCATCGTTGATAAACGTAATATAATCTGCGATGCGCTCTAAGTCTGTTGTAATGTGCGTTGAGAATAATACGGATACTTCATCCTCCATTACAATTTCTTGCAAAATATCAAGTAATTCACTTCGAACAACTGGATCTAACCCTGCTGTCGGTTCATCCATAATGATAAACTCCGCGTGATGTGAAAGTGCAATGGCAATCGCAAATTTCATTTTCATCCCTTTTGAGAGTTCTTTAATTTTTTTATACTTCGGAACTTGTAATCTGTGCATATACGATTTGTATTGCTCTTCGTCCCACTTTTTATATAACGGTGCAATAATACGTTTCATTTGTTCACACGTTAAATCTTCGTAGTAATGATTTTCATCATATACAAAACCAATATTTTGTTTTATTTCCTTCTCGGATTTCTTATTGTCTTTGCCAAAAATTTTTATATCGCCGCTATCTTTTCTAATTAAATTCATAATCATTTTGATCGTCGTACTTTTCCCGGCTCCATTTGGTCCAACAAATCCCATAATATAACCGCGTGGTAATGTAAAACTTATATTTTCCACTGCAAAATCTTGATAACTTTTACAAACGTTTTTTAGCTCTAGCACTCTTTATTCCCCCTCATATAAACACGCAATCATCTGCTGTAAATCTTCAAGTGAAAGCTGCAACGCTTTACTTTCATTTACAATCTCTTCCGCTTTACTTTCCAATAGCCGAAGCCTTTGTTCTTTTAGTCGTTCATTATTTTTACGTGAAACATAAGTCCCCTTCCCAGCAACAGTTTCTATATATCCTTCTTTTTCAAGCTCCTCGTACGCACGCTTCGTTGTAATTACACTAATTTGTAATTCCTTCGCTAAGCTACGAATAGACGGTAATTGGTCTCCACCCTTTAAACCACCATTTAAAATAAGCTGGCTTAATTGTTTTCTTATTTGTACATAAATAGGGTCTTGGGAAGAATTCGAAATAATAATATTCATGTTTTCCTCCAGTGTGTATATACTGTATATACCTTATATATACAGTATATACACAACATCCTATTTTTGGCAAGAAAAAAAGACCAACATTTTCCTGTTGGTCTTTCGTATATGTATCACTTTTCAAAGCGATCTAACATCTCATCTCTCATTCCAAAACTCACTACCGCAATTCCTACATACATAAACAGAAGGAACGCCGGATGAACTGTGTTGTACCAAGTGCTATCAACAATTAAATAAATCGTTAATGCTACAACAAGAACAAACGCTAAGATAAACATATAAAAGTGTCTTGTACTACCCATAATAAACTCCTCTCTTCTCTCGTCACCATTCAACAGTATATTGTATCGAATAATTCTATATGACTCAAGGTTAAATTTCTGTTATGTAATCAAGTTCCACCTTTATAATGTCCTCACATGCTATTGAAATGATTGTTCCTTTCTTATCAATTGCCGTCACTTCTCTATTATCCATTACACGATGTGCTACTCTTTCTAATACTTTTCCTTGATCTCGATAACAAAATTCTTTTACATCTTTAATCGTTTTTCCATTTTCTAAATGGTATATCATTCTATAACACCGATATCCCACATTTTCACCCCCAACTTGCTCGTTTTTTCACATATACATAAAAATGAGTCATTCCTATCTCATTGCATCTTCTTAATTTCAATAAAATTCTAACAAAAATAAATACTTTTATCAAACTGACTTTTTCAACAAAATCACCTATAAAACTACTTCTTTACACCATTATGAAACAAAAAATATAAAATTTTAACATTTTCTTCACTAATTCTGCATAAAGTGAAACTTTAATCAGCGGGGGATTTTTGTTCATCCCCACTGATTATTAGTTGAACCAATCGGACATTTACGGGCAGTTTATCTCCCACCTAACGCCTTTGCACCAGCCGAGTTTTCAGGTGGGAGTTTTACTGCCCGTTAATGTGGGACAAATTCTCCATACAAAAAAAGAACCCGCATATAGCGAGTTCTTCCTTTGTTATTCTAATTAAACTTGTACAGGAGCTAGCTTTTCATAACGTAAAACTGGTTTACGAGCAGCCAATGTTTCATCCAAACGTTTAATTACCGTTGTATGTGGCGCTTCTTGTACAACTTCTGGATTTTCTTCTACTTCTTTAGCAATTTGAATCATCTTATCAATGAAACCATCTAATGTTTCTTTTGATTCTGTTTCTGTCGGCTCAATCATAATACATTCTTCCACATTTAATGGGAAGTAAATTGTCGGTGGATGGTAACCGAAATCAAGCAGGCGTTTTGCAATATCTAATGTACGTACACCAAGTTTCTTTTGACGACGACCTGATAATACAAACTCATGCTTACAATGTCTATCGAATGGAAGATCATAGAATGGTGCTAATCTTCTCATCATATAGTTCGCATTTAATACCGCATACTCCGTTACTGCACGTAGTCCATCTGGACCCATAGAACGAATATATGTGTATGCACGAACGTTAATTCCGAAGTTACCATAGAATGGTTTTACGCGCCCAATTGCTTCTGGACGATCATAGTTAAAGTGATAGCCATTTTCCGTTTTCTCTAAAATTGGTTTTGGTAAGTACGGAATTAAATCAGCTTTCACACCTACTGGACCCGAACCTGGGCCACCGCCGCCGTGAGGACCTGTAAATGTTTTATGAAGGTTTAAATGCACAACGTCAAATCCCATATCTCCTGGGCGCGCTTGGCTTAATACCGCATTTAAGTTTGCACCATCATAGTATAATTTACCACCTGCGTTATGGACGATTTCTGCCATTTCTAAAATATTTTCTTCGAATAGACCTAATGTATTAGGATTTGTTAACATAAGTGCTGCTGTTTCTTCGTTTACAACACGTTTTAAATCTTCTAAGTCAACAAGACCATGTTCATTTGATTTTACTGTAATTGTTTCAAAGCCAGCTACAGTTGCAGATGCTGGATTCGTTCCGTGAGCAGAGTCAGGAACAATTACTTTCGTACGGTTAAAGTCACCATTTGCTTCATGGTATGCACGAATTAACATTAAGCCTGTCCATTCTCCGTGTGCACCAGCTGCTGGTTGCAATGTAACAGTATCCATACCTGTAATCTCAATTAAGTGCTCTTGTAAGTCGTACATTAATTCCATTGCACCTTGTACTGTCTTTTCATCTTGTAATGGATGAATATTTGCAAATCCTGCGAAACGAGCTACATTCTCATTAATTTTCGGATTATATTTCATCGTACAAGATCCAAGTGGATAGAATCCAGAATCTACACCGTGGTTACGGTTTGAAAGTGCTGTATAGTGGCGCATAATGTCAAGCTCAGATACTTCTGGTAGCTCTGCATCTTCTACTCGAATATAATCGCTCTCAAACACATCTTCTAGTTTCACTTCTTCTACATCTAATTTTGGTAGGCTATATCCTATGCGTCCTTCTTTACTCACTTCAAAGATAAGTGCTTGGTCTTGGTTCTTCATTGGATAGCCCCCATTTCGTTTACAAGTGTGTCAATTTCCTCTTTTGTACGAAGCTCAGTTACTGCTACAAGCATATGGTTCTCATGCTCTTTATAATCACGGCCTAGGTCGTAACCGCCGATAATATTCTTTTGTAATAATGCATCGTTTACTTCTTTCACTGGACGCTTGCAATCTACAACAAACTCATTGAAGAATGGTCCAGCAAATGTTACAGTGAAGCCTTTCGCTTCAAATTGACGTTTTGCATATTGTGCTTTAGAAATGTTTTGACGTGCCATTTCTTTCACACCTTGTTTACCAAGTGCCGTCATCGCAACTGATGCTGCTAATGCATTTAACGCTTGGTTTGAACAAATGTTAGACGTCGCTTTATCACGGCGAATATGCTGTTCACGTGCTTGTAACGTTAATACAAATCCACGTTTACCATCTGAATCTACAGTTTGTCCAACAAGACGTCCTGGAATTTTACGCATAAATGCTTTCGTTGTTGCAAAGTAACCACAGTGTGGTCCACCAAACTGCGTTGGAATACCAAATGGTTGTGCATCACCGATTACAACATCAGCACCAAATTTTCCTGGTGGTGTTAATGCGCCTAATGATAATGGATTTGAAGAAACGATAAATAATGATTTTTGTTGATGAACGATTTTTTCAATATCAGCTAATTTTTCAACTTGTCCGAAGAAGTTTGGATATTGAACGATTACACAAGCAACTGTATCATCTACTTCACTTTGTAATACGTCTAAATCTGTTACACCATCTTTATGATTAATTTCAACAACTTCAAGATGTTGACCTTTTGCATACGTTTCAAGTACTGCTCTTGATTCTGGATGAACTGCACTAGATACAAGAATTTTCTTTTTGCGAGTATGGCCAGCTGCTAGCATTGCCGCTTCAGCTAAAGCTGTACCTCCGTCGTACATAGAAGAGTTTGCTACATCCATTCCTGTTAATTCACAAATCATTGTTTGGAATTCAAAGATCGCTTGTAATTCCCCTTGTGAAATTTCTGGTTGGTATGGCGTGTAAGCTGTATAAAATTCTGAGCGAGAGATAACGTGATCTACAATTACTGGAGCGTAATGATCGTATACACCTGCTCCTAAGAAAGAAGCGTATTCTTTTAAGTTAGCATTTTTACTAGCCATTTGAGTTAACTCTTTTAAAAGCTCTGGCTCTGATTTTGCTTCTTTAATTTTTAAATCCCCTTTAAAACGAACACTCTCTGGAATATCAGAGAATAACTCATCGATCGTTTGAACGCCGATCGTTTGTAACATTTCTTTTTTGTCTTCTTCTGTCATTGGAAGATAACGATGCAACATGAAATCTACCCCTCTCCCCGTTACTTTGAACGTTTATAAAATGGTGTTGGAACAACTACTGCTTTGACGCGTTTATTACGAATTTCAATTTCTACTTCTGTATCAACTGCTGCGTATTTTACATCAATTAGTGCTAAACCAATGCTTTTCTTTAACGTTGGAGATTGTGTACCACTCGTTACTTCCCCGATTTTTTCTTCTCCAATAAATACAGGGTAATGTGTACGAGGGATTCCACGTTCGATTACTTCGATGCCGACTAACTTACGAGGCGCACCGTTTTCTTTTTGCTCTTTTAACGTTTCTTTTCCATAGAAGTCGGCTTCTTTATTTGGTTTTACCGCAAAGCCAATGCCAGCTTCAATCGGTGTAATATCTTTTGATAATTCTTGACCATAAAGTGGTAATGTTGCTTCGAAGCGAAGTGTATCGCGAGCACCTAAACCACATGCTTTTAAGCCTTCTTCTGCTCCAACTTCAAGAAGTTTCTCCCAAAGTTTTGCAGCATCTTCACTCTTACAGTAAATTTCAAATCCATCTTCACCTGTGTAACCTGTACGAGATACAAGTGCTGGAATTCCATCTACAAGAATATCGTTTTTAAATTTAAAGAACTTAATTTCTTTCAAATCTTCTGACACAACTTTTTGTAAAATGCCTTCTGCTTTTGGACCTTGAATTGCAAGCTGTGCAACTTCACTAGAAACATTGACTACTGTCGCATCGCCAATTACATGGCTAGCTAACCATTCGTAATCTTTCTCGATATTTGATGCATTGATTACTAATAAATAGTCTTCTTCACCACGTTTGTAGATTAATAAATCATCTACTGTACCACCATTTTCGTAGCACATAGCTGTATATTGTGCGCCTCCTACCTTTAAGGTAGAAACGTCATTTGTAACAACACGTTGTAAAAATGCTAAACTATCTACACCTTTTACCTCAACTTCTCCCATATGAGACACATCGAACAAACCTGCAGCCGTACGTACAGCTTCATGTTCTTCTTTAATGCTTGAAAATTGAACTGGTAATTCCCAACCACCGAAGTCGATTGTTTTTCCACCATACTTCGCGTATACATCAAATAACGGTGTACGTTGTAATGTAATCATGCTCTCTCCCCCTTATGCTTTGACAAATCAATAAAAGTTGCTCGCCATATCTAAACATTTTCACTCTGAAAAGATAGGATATACGGAATCTCATTATATTTTTTTATGAAAGCGTAAATAAAAAATCACTTTCTTGGATAAAATACGAAAGATTCCACACATTTCACACCATTATCCTAACATTATTCGCTATATTTCATCAATATTCTAGCATAAAAAATAATTTAGAATTTTTCATTCTTAATCTTATTAAATACAATTTTCAAAATTTAGCCCTTTATCTATTCCTATTCTTTAACTTTCAGCAAGTGTAATAGAGCCTTATTACAAGGCTTATATAATAAAGATTTTTTTAATAATTACTTTAGTTTATAAAAGGTGGGAGAGTCGTAATGAATGTCGATATTTCCGTAGATCGAACGTGGCAAAACAATTTTTTAAATAGAATTAATGAAGATGGTCCTTGGACAAATTGGGATTTATATCATTTAGCTTATAAAACAGAAAAATCGTTACTTGTTCCTACTTTCGATGGATTACAAGCACCGAAGCATTTATCTCATTTCACACCACTTCCTCATCAATTAGAAGTCGCTCAAAATGTCATTGAACAAATGAATGGTAAAGCGATACTAGCAGATGAAGTGGGACTTGGGAAAACGATTGAAGCTGGGCTTATTTTAAAAGAATATATGGTCCGCGGCCTTGTGAAAAAAGTACTTATACTCGTCCCTGCCTCTCTCGTATCACAATGGGCATACGAATTAAATACAAAGTTTTTTATTCCAGCTGTAGCCCAAAAGAAAAGCTACTCGTGGGAACAAGCCGATGTAATTGTATCATCAATTGATACTGCAAAACGTTCACCGCATCGCGATATTGTTTTGAATTTAGAATATGACCTTATTATTATCGATGAAGCACATAAACTTAAAAATAATAAAACAAAAAACTATGAATTTGCACAACGATTAAAAAAGAAATTTTGCTTATTATTAACCGCTACGCCTGTTCAAAATAAGATTGATGAAATTTTCAACCTCGTTTCTTTATTAAAGCCAGGACATTTAGGCAATCAATCCAACTTTGAAGAATATTACGCTTCAAAAAATCGTTCCGCCGAATCTGATGAAGATTTAAAATCTCTTATTAACAAAGTGATGGTCCGAAATCGACGTCATAATACCGGAATTGATTGGCCAAAGAGACATGTACGTACAATTTTTGTTGAGTTTAATGAAGAAGAGCAAGCTTTGTATAATGGTATTGAAAATTGGCGAGGACAAGATGCCTTCACATCTGCTTTCTCATCGTTAACTTTAAAACGGGAAGCGTGTAGTAGTCGTGAAGCTGTTTACTATTCATTAAAAAAACATGTGGAAAAAAGGCAGAAAGAAAATGAGCATTACATAAAAGACCCGCATATTGATGTGCTAATGGACAAAATTAATCATATTCCTTTCAACTCAAAAGCGAATAAAGCACTAGAACTTATAAAAGAAATTGACGATAAAGTCATTATTTTCACTGAATATAGAGCTTCGCAAATGTATTTACAATGGTTTTTACAACAACACGGTATTTCTTCCGTTCCATTCCGCGGCGGGTTTAAACGCGGGAAGAAAGATTGGATGAAGGAGCTTTTCCAAAACCACGCACAAGTATTAATTGCAACCGAAGCTGGTGGTGAAGGGATTAACTTACAGTTTTGTAGCCATATGATTAATTATGACTTACCGTGGAATCCAATGCGTCTTGAACAAAGAATCGGACGTATTCACCGTCTTGGTCAAAAGAATGATGTTCATATTTATAACTTAGCTACAAAACATACTGTTGAAGAACATATTTTGAAACTGTTATATGAAAAAATCAATTTATTTGAGCGTGTTATCGGTGAACTTGATGAAATTTTAACGAGAATTAATATGAAAAACATCGACGCACATATTCAAGAAATATTTGCGCAATCAAAAGGCGAAGGAGAAATCCGAATTAAGATGGAAAACTTAACATCTATTATCGACTTCGCGAAACGAAATGAAGCTGAGGTGCAAGGCTATGCAGCAACATGAAATTCATAATTACTTATACAATTTTTTTGAGGCGAATAACTGCGAAATTTTAAAGCGCTCCCCTCATCTATTAGATGTGCAGTTAACAATTGAGATGGATAAATTATTAATGAACCGTCCTTTTTATTGGCACTATCTTGAGAAAACAGGAGGCGTACCGAATCCGATGCGCCTTACTCTTCTTACAAATCCAGAAAGTGAAGAAAACGATGGTGAGCTTATTCACTACGGTTCACCACGTCTTCATCAAATTTTCCAAACGACAAAAGAATTAGGCTCTTACATACGTTTATATGAGGAAGTACGGCATAGCGGGGCAACGCATACACCGCTCCATCCTTGGCTCGGTGTAAATATAAAGGTTTCCTATCAATGTGATCGAAAAAAAGACATCCTTCACTCCATTGGGATTCATCTCATTTCTGGCACAATGATCGCAAACTTTCATGAAACATTAGCTAAAATTAAACTTACACCGAAAATACCTGACTTTTGTTTTACGCTCTCGCCTATCATTAAACCGCAAAGCGGTTTACAACGTATAGAGGATGCTTTAAAGAATATTATTGCAGAAGATGACCATACGTGGGCGAAAGAAGCAAGAGTGCGTTGGAATCACGATTTAGATCTTTTAAATCGTTTTTATGAAGAAAGTGATGAACTCCCCGAAAGCTATGAAATTGAAAAACAAGCCTTGCAAGAGCAATATGAACCACGCATTACAGTACAAATTATTAACGGCGGACTCTTTTATGTTACCGCGAATCATTTTCTTTCTTAAAAAGCCCCTTCTGTTTTAGAAGGAGCTTTTTTTGAGTTATCCTCTATCGCCATTACGCTCTTGTTGTTTTTGCTTTGCCATACGTTTTTGATGCGCACGATCCTTTGCGCTCACATGATTAGCATCAGTTGGAAGATTTTCTTTTGAACGACCAATTCCATTACTCATCTTTATCACTCCTTTTTATATCTTTCAAAATACATCCTTATTTTCAGCTAGAGATACAATCCTTATACAAAAAAATAAGAGCAGCCATTGGCTACTCTTACTCACTCACATATTTTTGAAACATATCATGGATGCCTTTATTTACGAGGTTCGAGATCTGCTCGTCAGATTTATTCGGATAACGATCACGCAATCTGATAGATGCCTTCACCATTAAATTTTCTAATACAGAACGGCCACCTTCTCCATAAATAATTTCAGCATACTTAACAAGCCTTCCATCCTCTACTGTTGCTGGATTATGATTGAAGAAAAATTTACTCATTGTCTCCACCTCTCTATTTTGATAACGTTTACATTTATATAGATTATTTATGTTATTTATTTCACAATATTGTATGCATGTATATTTAATTAGTTTCATTATAAAGCAACATATCGATAGTAAATATGTGATTTTCCGTCCATTTTGTGAACAAACCAAAAATGAAAGCGTTTCCTTTATTATATACTAAAAAAACTTACTACGCTAGGGGCAATTTTTTTAATCTACTAATCCCTCAAAAAGTAATATATTTTTTCTTTTCCCCTTAAACCTTATACAATTTTCAGAAATTATATTATAAAATATATGTATGACTTAAGGAGGATTTATATGAATCAAAATAAAAAAGCTATATTAGATCTTGTCTTTTATCTCGTAATCCCATTCCTCATTTGGAAATTTGCAAAACCTTATATCGATCCTTACTACGCGATGTTACTTTCCTCTGTTCCAGGGATTATTTATACACTGTATACCTTTAAAAAAGAAAAACAGTTTAACGTGACAGGGTTCTTTATTTTAATTACACTCATTTCTAATACAACAGTAGACCTATTATCTGGATCAGCTGAACGAATGTTGTGGAATGATGCGTATTATCACATCGTACTCGGTATTATCGTCATATGTACAATTTTTATAAAAAAACCACTTATGTTATATTTCGCAGCAGATATTGCCGCATTGCAAGGCCATGACCGTGATAAAAGTCGTGAACTGTATCGTGATAGTCGTATCTATCCAGCACTACAATACTTAACGCTATTTTTCGGCCTACAATTCATATTAAAAAGCTTCTTAAAAATTTATTTCATCTCTGTTTTCGGTGTAGATGGCTATGGTGAAATGAGAGCAATTATGACCGCTGTTGGGTGGGGCATTTCTATTTGCATCGGAATTGGATTTGTTTGGGTGAACAATAAAATACATGCCGTTACAGAAGAAAAAGAATCCGTGCAGTAAATGAAAATCCCCTAGTAGCATCATACTACTAGGGGATTTTCATTTTGCTACACATATTACGAAATCGTTAACTTGATTTTTTTCTTTTATCTTTTACGTTTCGATAAAACAAAGCAGCACTTAACGGCATAACACCAAACCACTTATTCATAAATGGCTCTTTTTCAGCACGGCGTTGTTCTTTCTTTTGTTTACGATCTTCTTTTGGAGCATCCATATACGACACAAACTGCTGTGTCACAAAGCGAACATAATCATTAGTAGACATATTATCATCACCTCTACTTGATTAGTATGTCCACTTTTTTATTCATTAATCTTTTCTTTTAATTCATTCATGATTTGTTTTACCGATTTATTCGTCGTATCGATATGAATATGAGCCTCTTCATAATGAGCTCGGCGCGATTCGAATTTCATCACAAATGCCTCTATATCTTTCTTCTGAAATAGTGGACGTGTCGTATCTTCACGAAGCCTTTCTGCAATTACATGTGGATCACAATATAAATACACGACAGTTCCATTTTCCTTCATCCACTTTCGGTTTTCCTCTCGCTCAATGATTCCACCACCAGTTGTAATAATTACATTACAACTGGGTAGTGAACGTAACATTTCACTTTCATATTCCCGAAAAGCCATTTCACCTTCTTCAGCAAAAATATCACGAATTGCCTTCTCCTGCTTCTCTTCAATTTTTTGGTCTGTATCTACAACATCCATATGAAGTTCTTTACTTAACGCTTTTCCAATTGTTGTTTTCCCTGCTCCCATATAACCGGTTATGTATATAGATTTCATGTTCGTTCCTCTCAATCATCCGTTATTATTTGTTATTATAACGAAAGATTACATTATTTAATAAAAAAACGTTTTGTTCTCCTTATACAATGAAGAACAAAACGTTATATACACGCTTTTACTTATAAGCGCCTCTTCTCACCCACTGTGTTGCAATCCATTTCTCACCTTTCGTTACAGGTGCCCCTCCATGTAACGTAAGCTCATTTAATGATTGGTCTTGATAAAAATACTCAAAGTATACTGCCATTCCCTTTCTAGGGTGCACAGAAAGATTTAATTTAGGGAAGAACGTTTCTCCACCTTCTTCTACATCATTTAAGTACATAACAAGCGTACTAATACGATTATTAGCAGCTGATCTACTATGTTCCGCAAAATAATCATAGTGCGCTTTATATTGTTGATCCACTTCATAATTTAAAATGTGTAATCCTTCTCCATGGGACGCAGGAACATTCATGATAGATGAAATTCGTTTTTCAATCTTCGCAGTAAGTTCATTATCGTCCAAAAATGCACCGCTACTCGTTCGAATATCATTTACATCACGTGATGAACCAACTTTAGAACGTTTCATTTTACTTTTAGACAATTCAATCAATTCATCGCATTCTTCATCACTTAATACATTTCCTAACACGACAATAAGAGGTTCTTCGAATTTTGAAATAATGTGTATTTCTCTATCTTCCGTCATAATTGCATTTCCTTTATGATCAAAAATAGTTTGTTCCTTATTTTCACCTATTTGATTGTTATTTGTCATTTCCCTATTCTCCCTAAAAAATATGTTTGGATAGCTTGAATATATCATATTCTTTCTACCTTTCTCTTTTTTGAGAAAATTTAAACTTTTGATTGTTTTATTTATCCATTTCCTATAAAAAAATAACCTATTTTAAAATAAGAAATTATGGTTTTCATCCGTATATTTTACATGCTATCCTTCTATCCAATCGAATATTTTCTCATCCTTTTTTCTATACCGGAAACTAACCTTGTAGAAAACTTCTTGTTTTATTTTGCACTGCAACGAAACGAGTATAACATCGTTTTCAAAGACGTAATTCCCACTTGCTTCGCCTTTTTTATATTGAAAGAAAAAAGTATCTTCCTTTTCTTTTTGCTGTAAGTCTTTTTTTATATTTGTAATAGATCGATTTAGTAGTTCCTCCAGTACAAACTTTTGCTCTATTTCAACATAAAATTTTTTATCTATAAGCAACATATTCGTTTCGTATACGAAGAACGAAGTTAATAATACAAGAAAAATGATTGTTCCTGGCATCGTAAATCCATCTTGTTTTCTCATGTATTTATTTCCATTTCACTATACCTTACAGCTACACCTTCATATATTGTCCCACTCCTATCTATCACATTTATAAAGAGCAAGTGAGGTGTTACTTCATACGAAACCGTTTCAACATTTTGTAATATAACTTCTCTTCCTCGCATGTTCACTTTTCTTATAAGATGATTATTCAATTTTTCATACGTCACTTCATCTCCAGTGCGAAGACGGAAGCGCAAAAGATTATCTTTATTTTCAGGGACTATTTTTTCTACAAAAGATACTTCACGAAACTCTAACTGTACTTGTCCTATAAACACATCCCATTCCCAATTATTTAATCCTTTTGATTGGTTGTTTTCTATTCCAATAAAATTTAAACGTGGCAAGAGTAAAAAGAACAGTGATAACAGAAAAAAACATACGATCATTTCTATTAATGTAAACCCAACTTCTAATTTATTTTTTCTCCTGCATAAAAGCATTGTTCCATCATTCTTCCTTTCACATCTTTCCACATAGCACAAACTTCATTTCCTCCCCAATATGTGTAATATACATTTCCGTTTACGACTTTTTCTTGCGGTCGTTTCGCCCCATTCTCATACATATATAAAGCTGCTTCCCTTTTTAATAATACAAATGCTTTATAGCGAATTTGTATATTTTTTCGTTCTTGCATAACCAATACTGTTTGCGGAAGTAGTAAAGATACTGCCATCATTACTATACTTAATGCTACAAGCATCTCAGCCATCACTGACCCTTTTTGACATTTCACGATACGTAAATCTCCCTCTCCCAAGCTGAAATACAATCTCATATTTATAACTTCGATACGAAAGTAAAATAGTGCCACCTCTATTAATATTTCCACTCTGATTATATGTCATCGGATTTGGAAAAGTATTCAAATCAATTTGTATATGGCTATCATATTCTCTTTTAATGATAGTAAGATTCTCACTTAGCTCCCCTATATAATACGTATGCCTATCTTTATACCATCGTAATGTATAATGTTTTTGACGGTTTATCGCTAATTGTTGCATATACAAAATATCGTTTGAAAACTGTCTTAAAAATTGTTCCACTTTTTGTTTTTCATGTAATGAATGTACGTTAAAATACGTGACCATACTTAGTACAGAAATTGCAAATAGAACGAGTAGCATTTCTAAAAGAGTAAAACCTTTTTGTTTCACAGTTTCCCAGTTGTTACTGTGCCATCATTTGAAATATGAATGGATTCACCATTCGGACACTCATCAGCTGTAATATATTTTTCATCTCTTAGCTCTTTTAGCGAGGGAATTTTATTATGTTGTAAATGGTATGCTTGTATTTGAGCTTCTATAGATTTCACATAGGCTTTACATCCTTTTCCTTCGACGGATGAACGCTGTGTAACCACATTCGGAATAATTAATAGTAATAGTACAGTTATAACGACCATAACTAATAACATTTCTAAAAGGGTAAACCCTTCTTCATTCTGCATGTAAATGCCTCCTAAATAGAATTCATCATTTGAAACATTGGCATAATCATCGCTAAATACATAAGAACGACTATTCCTCCAATACACGTAAATAAAATTGGTTGAATGATCACTAACATACGTTTAACTTTTTGCTCCATCTTTTCCATAATAAGATCGCTATAGTCACCTAATTCAAGCGCCAAATTACCGTTTGCTTGTCCATGCGTAATAATATAAGAAAGTTCTTCCTCATAATATCCGCTTTTAGCAATAATAGATTGCAACGGTTCTCCTGCAATTAATTGGCGTTCAATTCGACCCGCTTCATATTGAAAGAACGGATGATAATTTTGCTCCATCATTATTGTTAGGGCCTCAAGTACTGATAGTCCACCTTGTAATAAACCGCTCAATTGAGTGGCGAAATAATGTGAATGCTTTAAAATAAGAAATGTTTTTACGAGGGGGATACGAAGCATAATTTTTACCTGCTTCATATGCGGGAGTTTCCGAAAGTAAAACATATATACACTACATCCAATCATAATGATAAAAATAGTGCTAAAAATAAGGCTGGGTAGCAGCTTAATTGCACTTAATATTTGTTCTGTAAGTAACGGTGCTGTAGAACCGAATGAACTATATACCATGTCAACCTGCGGTAATAAAATGCGGTTAAAAACAAAAATCATGATTATTAAAAAGAACGCCAAAAACATAGGATACTGCATTATTTTCATCATATCTTTCCTATACTTATCCTTTTTATAAAGAAGTGCGCTCCCTTGTTGCAATGCAAAAGAAATATCACCATGTTGCTCAGCATAAAATAAATAACTTAACACCTCCTGATGAAACATTAATTGATGAAAAGAATCATGTAGACTTTTTCCATCTTTTAATCCATCAATCATGCGCTGCAATTGTACTTTCTTTTCTAAAGGTAATTGAAACTGTAAAAATTCTAATGCCTGCAAAAGGGAGTATCCTTTTTCTAATAGGTCTCCTAATCGTTTCAGCAATACTACTTGATCACTTAAACTCCATATTTTCTTAAACATACACATCCTCTTCTAAAAATCCTAAAGCGTATCCTTTTCGTATCGAAGATTCTAATGTTTCGTGCTTGTACGTGACACATTCCCCGTTTGCTTCTTTAATCGCTTGTTTTAACTCATATCCATATAACAACTCATAAATACTCGCTTGTCTTACCTGCCTCATTGATTTACATAAAGTTGAGCACTTTCCTTGGCAAAACGGACACTTCAATTCGACAAGTCGCTGTGCAGCTACAGCCAATAAAGATTGTTCAATCTCTTGCCTCGTTATGCCATAATCCATAAATCGTAGTATCGCTCCTTTCGCGTCACTAGTATGCAATGTCGTCATTACTAAATGGCCAGTCAAACTTGCTCTTATAGCGATTTTCGCTGTTTCTTCATCACGAATTTCACCGACTAAAATAATATCTGGATCATGACGTAAAATGGCCTTTAGTCCCGCCTCATATGTGATACCTGCTTTTTCATTTATTTGAATTTGTAATACATCGTCATTTCTTTTTTCAACTGGATCTTCAAGTGTAACGATGCGACGTGTTTTCTTTTTTTTAATTACCTCTAATAATGCATACATTGTTGTTGTCTTCCCCGAACCAGTCGGTCCAGTAAATACGAGTAACCCATGTGAATAGTGTAAAAAAGAGAGTAGTTTTTTCGCTGTACTTGGAAATAATGAAAGATGAGATAACGGCTGAATAGATGCTTGTAAATGAAGACGAATAACGAGACTTTCTTGGTATACGGTTGGAAGCGTGGAAAGGCGTAAATACACTTCTTGTCCATCCATTTGTAAATACAGTGAACCATTTTGTGGTTTCCGTCTCTCCCCTATATCCATGGATGCTAAAAATTTAAAGTGTGAAACAAGTTTTTCTCCAAATTCCTTTTCGATACAGTTTTTCGTCATTAAATCTTTTCCTATACGCAGTTGAACCGCTACATCCTTCTTCCGGGGCACAATATGTAAATCCGAAGCTTGTACCCTGCACGCCTCTTTCAAAATCATATTCGCAAAAATTTCAATTCCATTCATCATTTTTCCCTCCCCACTATGTATATAGCATGAAAAAATTCATAAGAAAAATCGGCATTTTTGTATTTTCACTAGAGAAAAAAGGGAAAATATGTTTGTGAAATTATGAACAATTTCCGAATTATTGTCTGAAATTACCTATATGGAAGTTTATCTGTATTATAATGTTATTATCTTGGATAAAGTGATAAAGGTGGAGATCCTCATGGAACAAGCTTTAAAAATTACAGGCGTATTATCTGACCCAACTCGTTATTACATTTATAAATATATTTCTCAAAAACATAGTTACGTAACTGTACAAGAAATTGCAGATGAGTTTGAGATTCATCCAAACGTAGCACGTTTACATTTATCTAAATTAGAAGATGTTCATATGCTGAAATCGGAAACGAAAAAAACTGGAAAAGGCGGAAGACCAAGCAGATTATATGTATTATCTGAAGATGTGATTCAATTACAATTTCCATTCCGTGATTATCAATTGTTAGCAAAAATAGCATTTAATTCTTTACTTAGCCTTGGCGCCGCTGGTGAAAAAGCACTATACGAAACAGGAAAACAATTCGGGGCCGAGTTAATGCAACAACATATGCAGCGTTTACATGTGAATGAAGATGCTTTAACAGTAGAGCAAAAAGTCCAAATTGCAAAAGAAGCTTTCTCAACAGCTGGTTTGTCACCTGCATTTGAATTAAGTGCGGATGGAACGAAAATTTTCTACGATGTACACAATTGTCCATTTAAAGAGGTTGCTGTTCATCACCCAACTGAAATTTGTAATATGCACGGAGATATGATGAAAGGGATTTTTGAAATCCTATTCCCTAACATGGAATTAACTAGAAACGATAGTCTACTAGATGGATGTAAATCTTGTAATTACAAACTAACAATTTAATTTTCTCATATAAAAAGAAGCCAATTATAATTGGCTTCTTTTTATATGAACGAATATTTACAATAGTAAGAAAAATGAACTATAATGAGGTGAGGTTTACTTTTTTTAGAAAAGGAGGGAGATGGCATGGAGCGCATGTTTCGCGTTCTCGGCTTTTGGACTGGAATTTTCTCGGTTATGTTTTACGTAGGGGATATGCAACAGGCTGCACTACTATTTTTAGGACAAACAGGTTTCTTCGTACTTTTAAGCTATTTAAATTTAACAGAGCGTATGTATATATACGTATTCGGGGCATATTTAACTGTTTTCTTCATAGGATTTACATACTACACGACATTTTTACTTGTCCCTGGAGCTGGACATTAAAGATGGCACTTTGCCATCTTTTTTTTAATTCCGCAATTTCCTAGTTGACTTATAGGTTTTATTACCTTATATTCTATATAACAGATTGGAATTAGGGGGAATCAACATGAATACACTGCTTGTCGGAATTAACGTTGCAGTCATGATCATCTTAGTTGGCGTATTATATTATATGCAACGTAAGCATGTATCTTTTAATAAACGTGTATTTACTGCTTTAGGAGTCGGAATTATATTCGGTCTTATATTACAATTTATTTATGAGCCAACTTCTAAAGTAATTATTGAATCAAATACTTGGTTTAGCTTAATCGGTAGCGGTTATGTGAAATTACTTCAAATGATCGTTATGCCACTTATTTTAGTATCTATTATTTCAGCCTTTACAAAATTACAGTTAACGAAAAACCTTGGTAAAATTAGTGGTCTTATTATCGGAATTTTAATTCTTACTACAGGAATCGCTGCAGCTGTCGGTATTGCCGCAAGTGCAGGATTTGATGTATCTGCAACAGGCCTGCAACAAGGTGATGCAGAATCTGCTCGTCTGAAGTTAGTTGAAGAAAGATTTACTTCTATTGAAAAAACAACAATTCCAGATAAATTATTAGAGCTGTTGCCTACAAATCCGTTTCTTGATTTAACAGGTGCTCGTCCAACATCAACAATTTCTGTTGTAATATTTGCAGCCTTTATCGGTATCGCCTTTATAGGGGTAAAACGAAAATATCCAGAACAAGCAGAACTATTTAAGAAAATGCTTGATGCTGTATATGCAATCGTAATGCGTATGGTAACATTAATTTTACGTCTTACTCCATACGGCGTATTAGCTCTTATGGCAAAAACAGTTGCTGGTAGCGACATTAATGCTATTTTAAAACTTGGTAACTTCGTGTTAGCGTCTTACGTGGCACTTATCGTAATGTTCGTTATCCACTTATTATTAATTGCTCTATCTGGTTTAAATCCAATTCAATATTTAAAAAAGGTGTTCCCTGTATTAACATTTGCATTCACATCTCGCTCTAGTGCTGGTGCAATGCCATTAAATATTGAAGCGCAAAAAGAAAAGCTTGGTATTTCCGAAGGGATTGCAAACTTTGCCGCATCATTCGGAGTATCCATCGGACAAAACGGTTGCGCAGGTATTTATCCAGCAATGCTTGCAATGATGGTCGCTCCAACTGTAGGAATCGATCCATTACAACCACAATTTATTTTAACTTTAATCGCTGTCGTTGCTATTAGTTCATTCGGTGTTGCCGGTGTTGGTGGCGGTGCAACATTCGCAGCGTTAATCGTACTATCTACAATGAACTTACCAATCGGTATTGTCGCTCTTGTTATCTCAGTTGAACCATTAATCGATATGGGTCGTACAGCTCTTAACGTAAGTGGTTCTATGACAGCAGGTCTTATTTCTAGTAAATGGCTTGGTGAATTAGATCAAGATACGTACAATCAAGATGATACAAAAACTGGTGAAATTGCTTCATAATAAAAAGGACGCTAACAAAAACTGTTAGCGTCCTTTTTTAGTTCTTTCCATCTTCCTCTTTTTCTTTTATACATAAGGCATAACATATTGTCTCAAATAATATAAGTAAAGCTCTACCAATTACTTCAACCATGGTAAAACACCACCTATATATTATTACGCATAGATATAATGAAATAATACCATTTTTCATTTTTTTAATAACTATTAATTATAAGCTAAAGACTAACTATTATTCCTCATCTGCAAACTGTAAAAACTCTTCCAACCGCTCCTTTAACTCCTCCTCTATCTCACAATAAGTTTCATCAACAAGTTCACCACTTAACTTACTTCCCCAAAACCTTATTTGAAGCGGTACTCCTAAAAAATAATTACAACATTCCCAGATAGGAACTGTATAAAATTCAATCATCTTTCCTTCTTCATCTAATACAGCTATCGAAATCGATGAATAATATCCTGTTGCAAAAGGATTTTCTTTATCTCTGATGAGTTCTATAAATAATTCCATGTTTTTTTCTATGTACAAATGTGAATAATCTTTAAAAAGTTTAAATGATATTCTCTCTATTTCCTTCTCCATGCATTGAACCTTCTCTTTTAACTCCAATGTAAAATCTTGTTCTTTATACTTCATTTCCGTCTCCTTACACATAGAAAAAGAGAATACAATAATATATTCTCTTTTCTCAAATATATTTCATTATCTCACAGCCCGTCCTTTTCACAAATAACCATTTTGTTCGCACCATTTATGAAATTGTCCTACGTCTACTCCAACTAACACGATATCCTTTAGCTCTACATCAATGATTTGTTCTCCAATTACAATAGCAAACTGCGATTCTAATTTTGTCTCGCTGTTCTTTACAATTCCAATTCGGTTCCGATGCGGTCCATCTTTTATATATGCTTTTTGTCCTACAATATCAAAGTTCAAGTCTCTCACCTCTTTTATTGCGCTTAAATTTGAAATACGAACTCAAATTCGGAAATTTTCCTTTCCTTGCACTATTTCTCTATATATATGACGAAACAATAAAAGAGTCCTCCCTTCTTTACAATTATTTTTTCTTTGTTTCATTTTTGTGATTGAAACGTAAAGTTTATAATAAAATACACTTGGAAGCGCTTTCTATGTAATTTTTTATGTTATAATATATAAGTAGAACTTCGCAAAGAGGGTTAAAAAAATGAATACAAAAATGATTAAAAAAGTAATTGACGCATTAAAAGTATATGGCTTTCAGAATGTATCATTCTGTGACAAAACGAAACAATTTTTATTTCATAACGAAATGGATATTATGAGCGGCTATGCAGAAATAACATATAGTAGTCAATTTGAAAAATTCAACGTACAAATTCATCCGATTGAAACACATCACCAAGCAGAGTTACAAGAGGTTGAAAGACATATACAGGCCTGTATAAGGAAAGTGGAATATTTAAACGCACTTCTTAGCGGGCAAACAAAACTAGATGACAAAATTATTATAATGTAAAAAAAGAACGTGATATCTCACGTTCTTTTTTTACATTATACGTTCATCTTTTCCTTCAGTTGTAATCCTGTAATGGATTGTAATACATCCATTGCTTCTCCAAATGTCATATCAAATATCGTCTTATCCTCTATGTATGGAAATTGTCTAAAGCGCTTTTCTAACATTTTCACGGCGTCCGACGTAAAGTGTACACTATCAATGCCAAATTCTGTTTCAAGAAGAACGATCCAATCTAACACATGAAAACCTAATCCATTTACGAATGAAATAAGTTTTTCTTCTGGCTGTGAAGATAAGAATACGTGTCGTTCCATCTCATCGAAAAGTTCTTCACCTAAAACTTCTGCTAATTCATCATCATGTTCGCGTTCAATAATCTCTTCATATCCGTAATCATCCACAAGCTCTTCTACTTCTTCACTGTCCTCACAAAGCAATTGACTAAGAACGGCCCCTTTCTTAAATTCACTATTTTGTACAACTTCTAAAAAGCTCGTTTCCCATCCATTTTCTAATTTCATATTATATACTCCTTTATATACGTTTCTTATCATCACTGTTCCCAAAAGATCACTTTTATAACCTTTTAGGTCGTTACTATTATTTCACGTGATTCATAACATAAGATGCAAATTCAGTTGCATCTCCTTCAAAAATATTTATTTCTGGCAAATGATAGAACGTTGTTTGAAGCGGGTTTCTTTCATGATATACATATATCTTTTTCTCTAGCGCAATCGCCATTCCAAACTCTGTATGGCTCCCGTTTCCGCCATCTAATATAAGTAAAAAGACATCCGCTTCTTTAATAGCATTCTTTTCTGCCTGACCAATTTCTCTTAATTGATCTTGATTCACTGCTCTTTCGTTTCTTGTCCAATCATATGTATGGTGCCATCCTGCATGTTTCAGTTCATTTGCTATAGAACGTACAAGATGTTTATTTTGGAATCCTGAGGCGACATAAAAATTCATTTATATACACTCCTTCATTATGTACGGGAAACTCCTTTTAGCGTTACTTGCTATAAACATAATAAAGAACTAAAGAACGACTTCAAAAAAAAATCCCCATCTTTAAAACTTATTTGCGTTTAAATGATGGGTTTCTTCATGCTCTTCTTTTATTTTCTTCTTTTTATAACTTTCATCAGCTAACATTTCTAGTTCAGCTGTTATTTCTGATTTTTCAAGCTCTCTTTCTTGCGAAAATTTCCTTGAAATATAAACAATAACACTACCAACGTACAACACAAAGCATATAATAAGTGCAGTATTTTCATAGAGACTTAGCTCCAACACAGTCACTCCTAATCCATTCGTATTTTCACGCTTCATTAAGTGGAATTTCCCTACTAATCCATTTGTTATTGTAACATAAAAATATCAATCCTTGGAATCTTTCAACCTACTAAAAAAGACATGATTGTTTCATCATGCCTCTGAAATATGTTGAATGATTGTTTGAATTGCTTCTTTTCCATTATATTTTTTTAGTGCTGTTTTATACATTTCATTATTTTGATTTAATTCTTCGACATGCTTTATAAGTGATTTCACAGTCACATCTTCCTCATGCAATACGGAAGCATATCCTTGTCTTTCAAAAGACTCTGCATTTAGTATTTGATCTCCACGACTTGCAAATTTCGATAGCGGAATTAAAACCATCGGCTTTTGCAATGTTAAAAACTCAAAAATGGCATTAGAGCCCGCACGTGAAATAACAAAATCTGTTATCGCTAATATGTCTGGCAGTTCCCCATGTATATATTCAAATTGTTTATATCCTTCTTTATTTTGTAAGCTTTCATCAAGATTACCTTTTCCGCAAAGATGAACAATTTGATATTTTTTCAGAAGTTCTGGTAACGCTTCTCGAACCGTTTCATTAATTTTCTTTGCGCCCAAACTTCCTCCCATAATTGTAATAACTGGTTTTTTACGTGAAAAACCTAAAAACACTAAACCTTTTTCACGATTTCCCTTTAGCACTTCTTCACGTACAGGAGATCCTGTATAGATTACTTTTTCTTTCGGTAAATGTTTCGCAGCTTCTTCAAATGTAACAAATATTTTCGAAGCAAAACGGAGCGCAATTTTGTTTGCTAGTCCTGGCGTCATATCAGATTCATGTAATAAAACAGGGACTCTATTTAGCCAGCCTCCAATTACGACTGGTACAGATACGAAACCACCTTTTGAAAAAATCACATCCGGTTTTAGTTTTCGAATCCTTACATACGCATCCATAACACCCTTCATTACAAGAAAAGGATCTTTTATATTTTTTAAATCAAAATAACGACGTAGCTTTCCACTTGAAATACTATAGTACGGAATGCCTTCCTGTTCTATAATCGTTTTCTCAATTCCTTGATGAGAACCAATATAAGAAATATCCCAATTCCGTTCTTGTAAATGTGGAATGATGGCTAAATTAGGTGTTACATGCCCTGCCGAACCGCCACCTGTAAAGACTATTTTCTTCATACGTCTCCCCCTTCTACACTATAATACACTAAAATATCTTGCCTCAGGGTGAGAAAATACCATAGCCGTTACAGACGCTTCTGGCTCCATCATAAATCCTTCCGTTAATGAAATACCTATTTCCTCTGGATGAATTAAGCGAAATAGCTTTTCTTGATCTGCAAGTTCTGGACATGCCGGATAACCGAAGGACACTCGTATCCCTCTATATTTCGTACGGAAACGCTCTTCCATCGTCAGTTCTGATGAATCTGGAATCCCCCAGCGATCACGAATGAGCATATGTGTTTTTTCAGCAAGACCTTCTGCTAGTTCAAGCGCTAACGATTGAATAGCATGACTGCGTAAATAATCCCCCTTCGCCTTCCACTCTTCAGCAATGTCCCGAACGCCTTCCCCAACCGTAACAGATAGGAAAGCAACATAGTCCATCTCATCTCCAACTGGTCGTAAATAATCACCTAAAGTACGATATGGTGCTTTTCCTTGCCTTGGGAATGTGAAACGCTCTATAACACGTGTACGATCTTCTGGATCATATATTACAATGTTTTGTCCGTCACTTTGCGCTGGGAAAAATTGATACACCGCTTTCGGTTTTAACCAAGATTTTCCTTCCTGCAATAATTCGTCTATTAAATCATTTAATTCTTGTGCTCTCTTATCTCCCTCTCGCAAAAGCTTCTTCACATTTCCTTTTAATCCAAGGTGATGTCCAAGTAGCATTTGTCTATTTAAAAATGGAGCGAGATGTGCAACTGGAATATCTCGTAATACAATTCGCTTTGTTGAATCAGGTATCATAACCTCAGCCTTCGGTAATGGTTCAATTACTGCTGGAATTTCTACTTTCTTCTCCTCTTTTTTTACGATATGAAGATGACGCTCTTTTTTATCTTGTTTCATCTTCTCGCGCTCTTCTTCTTTTTGAAGCTTATTAATAATATCAAGCCCGGTCATCGCATCACTCGCATAGCATACGAGCCCTGTATATGATGGGGATATACGGTTATCTGTAAACTTTCTCGTTAACGCTGCCCCGCCTACAACGATTGGAATATCAATATTTGCCGCTTTTAAATCTTCAGCAGTCGTTACCATTTGTTGCGCTGATTTTACTAATAAACCAGAAAGGCCAATAATGTCAGGCTTCTTTTCTTGTACTTCTTGTACAATTCGATCTGAGCGAACATTGATTCCTAAATTAATAATCTCATATCCGTTATTCGATAAAATAATTTCAACGAGGTTTTTCCCAATATCATGTACGTCACCTTTAACAGTTGCTAATAATACTTTCCCTTTTTTCGCACTCTCGCTAGATTCCATATAGGGCTCTAAATAGCTTACGGCAGCTTTCATACTTTCAGCACTTTGCAATACTTCGGCAACGATAAGCTCATTATTATTAAATAATCGTCCCACCTCATCCATTCCTGTCATAAGTGGGCCATTAATAATATCCAAAGGTTTTCTTCCTTCTGTAAGTGCGAGGCTTAAATCTTCTTGTAGCCCTTGTTTCGTACCTTCTACAATATAATTTGCCAACCTTTCATCAAGAGTTAATGTTTGTTGGATAACGACATCTTTCTTTTTTGCCGCGCGATAGAAATTTGTAAATTCTTCTAACGTCTCTTGCGTCGTTTCAAAAAGTAATGCATCTGCAAGACGTTTTTCTTCCTCTGGAATTGACGCATACCGTTCTAATTTTTCCGTATTCACAATCGCGTAATCTAATCCTGCTTTCGTTGCATGATATAAAAAGACGGAATTTAATACTTCGCGGCCAGCTGGTGGTAAACCAAATGATATGTTACTTACACCTAAAATCGTTAAACACTCTGGTAATGCTTCTTTAATAAGGCGAATTCCTTCTATCGTCGCCGCCGCTGAACCAATATATTCTTCATCACCTGTCCCTACTGGAAATACAAGTGCATCAAAAATAATATCTGACGGGCGTATACCATATTTCGTCGTCAATAACTCATAACTTCTTTTCGCAATTTCGAGTTTTCGTTCTGCACTAACCGCCATACCATCTTCATCAATTGTTCCTACAACAATAGCAGCACCATATTTCCGAAGAAGCGGTGTCACTTTTTTAAATCGTTCTTCTCCATCTTCTAAATTAATTGAATTAATAACAGCTTTTCCTTGAATATAAGTAAGAGCTCGCTCCATCACATTTTCATCTGTTGAATCAATCATAATTGGTACTTTTAACACTTTCGTAACTTCTGCCAAGAAGTTTTCCATATCTTCTATTTCATCGCGATCAGGATCTGCCATACAAATATCTATAATATGAGCATTTTTCTTCACTTGCGCTCTTGCGACTTCAGCAGCCTCTTCAAATTTCCCTTCTGCTACTAATCGTTTAAATTTACGTGATCCAATAACGTTTGTTCTTTCACCAACAAATAATGGTCTCATAGAGTCATCATATTGCAGTGCCTCTAATCCACTAACCCCGTGTCCAGCTCTTTCGTGGTGTTCACGCGGCTTAAGAGAAGCTAACGCGGATTTCATTGCTTTTATATGTTCTGGTGTTGTGCCACAACAACCACCGATAATATTAACCCATCCTTCTTCAGCAAATCGCTTCACTTTTTCAGCGAGAGAAGATGGAGATTCATGATAATGTCCATCTTCATCAGGAAGACCTGCATTTGGATAACAAGAAATGTAACACTCCGACAAATCAGATAGTGAACGAATATGATCTCTCATAAACTCCGGACCAGTCGCACAGTTTAATCCAACAGATAATGGCTTCATATGTTCTATCGATAAGTAAAAAGCCTCAATTGTTTGCCCGGCCAGAGTCGTTCCCATCGGTTCAATCGTTCCTGAAATCATAATAGGTACAATTTTATTTAGCTCATCAAAAGCTGCTTGAATTCCAATATAAGCAGCCTTCACGTTACGCATATCTTGACTCGTCTCAACGAGTAATACATCTACGTCGCCATTTAATAAGCCTCTTGCCTGCCTTGTATAGGCTTCAATTAATTCTTCAAACGTTACACCACCAGTAACACTAATCGCTTTCGTTGTCGGCCCCATTGCTCCCGCAACATATACTTCCTTCCCGCTTTCGTTGACCGCTTGCTTCGCTAAACGTGCTGCCTTCTCATTTAATTCCTCGTCTAAATGAGACAACGCATAATCACTTAATACAATGTTTGTCGCCCCAAATGTATTTGTTTCAATAATATCCGCTCCAGATTCAATATAAGCTTTATGAATTTTCAAAATGACATCAGGCCTTGTTTCTACTAAATATTCATTACAACCTTCGTACTCTTCTCCTCCGAAATCTTCCGCAGTTAAGTCCTCTTGCTGAATCATTGTTCCCATTGCACCATCTAATATTAAGATGTTATTTTGTAATTTTTCTTCTATACATTTCATCAATTAATACCTTCTTTCACTTCTTGCTTTTCTCTCACATATTTAACAAGATGTTCTGTAATTTCATATTTTAGAAATGGTGTAATAAGATAAATACCGTTAAAATATTTCATCGCCGCATCGATCAATTCTTGTGAAATGCGAATCCCTTCCTCAATTGCTGCGTCTTTCGTTTCATGTCCATCCATTCTCTCTCTTATTTCTTCAGGTAGAGTAATACCCGGCACCTCAAAATGAAGGAAATCTGCATTCCTTTTACTTATTAATGGCATAACTCCAATAAAAATAGGCTGTTCCAAATGCTTTGTCGCTTCATACACTTCTTCAATTAACGCGATATCATAAATCGGCTGCGTTAAGAAATATTCCGCTCCAGCATCTATTTTCCGTTCCATTCGCTTAACCGCTGCTTTTAAATGTCTTACATGCGGATTAAACGCACCTCCCACTGAAAATCTTGTTGCTGGACCTATTGATTTCCCTAAAATGGAGCGCCCATCGTTCATTTCTTTAATCATTTTAATGAGCTCAATAGAGGACAAATCATATACAGAAGTGGCACCTGGAAAATCACCAACGCGTGCTGGATCACCAGTTAAAGCTAACACTTCTTCCATACCTAACGCTGATAAGCCTAGTAAATGAGATTGTAGTCCGATAACGTTATGGTCTCTACACGTTAAGTGAGTCAATACCGGAATATCGTGCTTCGTTAATAATGCCCCCATTGCCATATTCGAGATGCGAGGCGATGCTAATGAATTATCTGCTAGAGTAATAGCATCTGCACCAGCTCTTTTCAATGCTCTTGCTCCTTCAAAAAATCGCTGCGTATCTAACGTTTTCGGTGGATCTAATTCCACTACTACTGTCGTTTGTTTTTTTGCTTTCTCTGCTAAAGTGACATGTGCTTTTGAACGTTTCTCATGTGTATGAACTACTTTCGGTCTTTGAATCGTATCCTTTTCTATTACAGGTGTAACATTTGCAATTGCACGTTTCATACTTTCAATATGTTCTGGAGTAGTGCCACAACAACCACCCAATAACCGAATACCTTGCTCAATAAATTTCGGTGTCATCGCTTCGAAATAAGCCGGACTTCCCTCATATACGTAGCGTCCCTCCACATAATTCGGGAGACCTGCATTTGGATATGCTGACAAGTAGCCATTTTGAGGAATCGATATCATTTTAAAAGCTTCCGTCATGTGAAGTGGCCCTAGTTGACAGTTCAATCCAACGACATTTGCACCGTAATCTAAAAGCTGTTTTAATATTTCATTTACATCATTTCCATTTTGAGTCGTACCTGCCTCATGTAACGCTAATTGAGCTACAATTGGAATATTCGTTTGTTTTCGTAACACCTGAACAGCATGAAGTAATTCAAACTCATCATAGAAAGTCTCTAATAGCAGTCCATCAACCTGTTCTTCTAGTAATGCACTTGCCTGTTCCAGTAGCATAAATTCTCGCTCCATATCAGTTGTCGTAACAGCTCCGATATGTTTCATACCACCAATTGTCCCTAAAATTGCATTTCTATCTGTAACAGATGCTTTGGCAATCTTCACTGCCGCTTTATTAATTTGAACAACTTGATTCTCTAAGCCATACATACGTAATTTCGCTTCATTTGCTCCGTACGTATTTGTTTGAATCACATCTGCCCCAGCAGCTACATATTGTTTATGAATCGATATAATTAAATCTGGATCAGATATATTCAATTCTTCAAAACTACTTTGCAAACCATGTGAATGTAATAATGTCCCAACCGCACCATCACCTATTACAATTCCTTTTGATAATAAATCTAGTAATTTCACAAATCTCCCTCATTTCTATCAATATAAAAACCCCCTCTTCACTTCGAAGAGGGGGACATAATTGTTCCTCCTCTTATTATGCAAAACATTCGTTTTGCAGGTATTAGCACCGTTTCAAACATTTCGTTTGAAGGTTGCCGGGTTTCACAGGGCCTTTCCCTCCACCGCTCTCAATAAGAGTTTGTCTTTATTATTTTATTTATGTAGCTAAAAGGAAATGCGTTCCCCTTTTAACAATCTTTGTTAATTTTTTAATAAATTTAGCATGCACAAATACAAAAGTCAATGACACTTGTGGAAAAATAAAAATTATTTAAAATAAAGTTGCAATTCAATTATCTTTTGTTGTAAAGTTAAAAACATAATAAAATTTCATACGAACATTCTTATCTAGAGAGGTAGAGGGACTGGCCCTATGACGCCTCAGCAACCATTAACATTTGTTAATAAGGTGCTAATTCCAGCAAATTGTGAAAGATTTGACAGATGAGAAGAAGACTCTATTCAAACCGAAAGCCTTCTTCTTAGAAGGCTTTTTTTATTTTACCCCGCTATTTGAGGGCAGTAAGATTCCCAACTCAAAATTCAGCTAGAACAAAGAAGTTAGGTGGGAATCGACTGCCCGTAAAAGCCCGATTGATGAGGGCTGATAATCAGTGGGGGATGCCCCCTCACTGATTAAAGTTTCACTTTACATTCACTTAATTGTTAATTTAAAAAGGAGGAATTTTCACATGTCAACTATTGAAACAAAACTAGCACAAATCGGAAACCGGAGCGAAACTACAACAGGAACTGTTAACCCACCTGTTTATTTTTCAACTGCTTATCGTCACGAAGGAATTGGTAACTCTACTGGCTTTGACTATTCACGAACTGGCAATCCAACTCGCGGTCTTTTAGAACAGGCAATTGCAGACTTAGAATATGGTGAACAAGGTTATGCCTGTAGTTCAGGGATGGCAGCTGTTCTCCTCGTCCTCTCCCTATTCCGTTCCGGAGACGAACTTATTGTATCTGAAGATTTATACGGGGGCACTTATCGATTATTTTCTGAGCACGAAAAAAAGTGGAATGTTCGATGTAGATACGTAAATACACAATCTATTAAACAAATTGAGCGAGCTATCACAACTGAAACGAAAGCTATTTTCATAGAAACTCCGACTAATCCGTTAATGCAAGTTACTGATATTGCCGCTGTCGCAACTGTAGCGAAAAGACACGGACTACTTCTTATTGTAGACAACACATTCTATACGCCTTATATACAACAGCCATTAACAGAAGGTGCCGACATTGTACTTCATAGCGCAACGAAATATTTAGGGGGACATAACGATGTCCTAAGCGGTCTTGTCGTTGCAAAAGGAAAGGAACTTTGTGAGGAAATCGCTCATTATCATAATGCATCTGGTGCTGTCTTAAGCCCATTTGACTCATGGCTATTAATTCGTGGTATGAAAACGTTAGCGCTTCGCATGAGACAACATGAAGAAAATGCAAAAGCAGTTGTTGCTTATTTAAATGATGAAGACGGGGTGACAGATGTATTTTATCCTGGAAGAGGCGGCATGATCTCATTTCGTCTGAAAGATGAAACATGGATTAATCCATTCTTACAATCTTTATCCTTAATTACATTTGCTGAAAGTCTTGGTGGTGTTGAAAGTTTAATGACGTATCCAGCAACGCAAACACACGCCGATATTCCTGAAGAAATCAGAACAGCAAACGGTGTATGTAATCGTCTTCTGCGATTTTCCGTTGGCATTGAAAATAGTAACGATTTAATCCAAGACTTAAAGCAAGCCATTAAACTTGTAAAAGAAGGTGTAAGAATATGAGTTATTCTATAGATACACTCTTACTGCACAACCAATATAAACATGACTCGCAAACAGGAGCTGTTAACGTTCCCATCTATAATACATCAACATTCCACCAGTTTGATGTAGATACGTTCGGAAAATATGACTATAGTCGCTCTGGTAATCCAACTCGTGAAGCTCTTGAAGATATCATTGCTTTATTAGAAGGAGGAACAAAGGGATTTGCCTTCGCATCAGGAATTGCAGCGATTTCTACTGCATTCCTCCTTCTTTCACAAGGCGATCACGTACTCATTTCAGAAGACGTATACGGAGGAACTTACCGAATTATAACTGAAGTGCTCTCCCGTTACGGTGTGTCACATACATTTGTTGATATGACAAATGTAGAAGAAATAAAGCAAAACATTAAGCCAAACACAAAACTCTTTTATGTGGAAACACCCTCTAATCCACTTTTAAAAGTGACAGATATTCGTGCTGTTTCTAAACTTGCAAAATCTATTGACGCCCTTACTTTTGTTGATAATACATTTTTGACACCACTATTCCAGAAACCACTTGATCTTGGCGCCGATGTCGTTCTTCATAGTGCCACAAAATTCATTGCCGGTCATAGTGATGTTACTGCCGGATTAGCGGTTGTAAAAGATGCCGAACTCGCTCAAAAACTTGGATTTTTACAAAATGCATTCGGCGCTATTTTAGGTCCTCAAGATTGTTCTCTCGTACTTCGCGGTCTAAAAACATTGCATGTACGTCTTGAGCATTCAGCGGCAAACGCCAATAAAATTGCACATTATTTACAAGAGCACGCTAAAGTTAAAAATGTCTATTATCCTGGCTTACAAACACATCTTGGATTTGATATTCAACAATCTCAAGCTACATCAGCCGGAGCTGTCCTATCTTTCACTTTACAGTCAGAAGACGCACTCCGCCAATTTTTATCAAAAGTAAAATTACCTGTCTTTGCGGTTAGTTTAGGAGCTGTCGAATCGATTCTTTCCTACCCAGCTAAAATGTCACATGCAGCACTGTCACAAGAAGCTCGTGATGAAAGAGGGATTTCTAATTCATTACTTCGGCTATCCGTCGGCCTTGAAAATGTTGACGATTTAATATCCGATTTTGAAAATGCCCTTTCTTATGTAGAAGAACCTGTAAATGCATAGGACGAACAGAAGATATGAAATTAAGTTTTCATATCTTCTTTTTTATGCCGTTACGTATATTTTTTACTTTTCGTATAGTTCATAAAAAGACGAAAGAACACCATCTATTTCCAAATAATTAATTAATTTACATATTAAGAAGTAAAAAAAGGGGCAAAAATAATGGATACTTGTGCAGATGCTTTAATCGTTATCGATTTACAAAATGGAGTATGTTATGGCGAAGAGCATTTATTCGATTTACAAAATTTACTTACAAAAGTAAATAAAAGAATTTCTTCATACAGAAAATCAAATAAACCAATCATTTTTATTCAACATTGTGACGATGATTTAGTACCCGAAAAAGAACTTTGGACTATTCATGCTGATCTAGATGTTCAGGAACAAGATTTTTTTGTAAGAAAAACACATGCCAATTCATTTTATTAAACAAACTTGAAAGAGATTTTAGAACAATTATCTGTACACCGTATTGAATTTTGTGGTGCCCAAACAGAGTACTGTATGGATGCTACGATTAAATTTTCCCATGGACTAGAATACGAAAACTTCATGGTACAGAAAGCAACCTCTACGTTAAATAATCCATTTATGTCCGCAAAAGAGACAATTGATTTTTATGAGAACATATGGAACCGCAGATTTTTAAAGCTGATAAAAGATGAACTCTAGAATATATAACTAATGTCTTGGTAATTCTAAAATTTATCAGCTATACTCAAATATTTTGTTATCACCATAATGAAACTGACTATATTCAGCTTCCTTTCTTTTAACCTGTTTTATATTCTATATATAACATTATAATTCCTTTTTCTTATTATTTTAAAAATTTTGTATATTCATTTGAAAGAATAAGAAAATCATGATAAAATTGTGTTACAAATATATCTATATCTTTCAATTTTTAAAACGCATCGAAATTTTCGCCCAAAAATGTCATTTTACAAAACCATGCAAATTTATCTACTTTATTTACATCAGGGTCTCTTTTCTTACAATTTCTTTACTTTAGGACTTTTTTTCTGCAACAACTGTTTCCTTTTCTTTAATTTTTTGGTATGTATAGTATGGTATAACAGCTCACACGGAGGTGGAAAAGAACATGTTAGAAACCTTTCAAAAAGAAATAGAACTATATGAAAGCAATGCAGAATTATTGAAAGTACTTGCTCATCCTGTTCGCTTATGTATTGTAAAAGGATTAATTGAACGTGGTCCAAGCAACGTTTCTACAATGTACACTGGCTTAAACATGCCACAATCTACAATTTCACAGCATTTAGCAAAATTAAAAAGTGCTAAAATCGTTTCAAGTGAAAGAAAAGGATTGGAAATTTATTACAAAGTAGAAAACGAGACAATTATTCAACTCGTTCGCGTATTATTAGGTTAAGAGCTCATAAACAGAGAAAAAGGGCGTATTTTATATTTTTTATCTCATATCTTTAATATAAATATATATCATGAGAGGAAATATATGATGCTACATAATTAAAAAGTCGTATTAAAAAACAAGACACAGAAATATGCTGTGTCTTGTTTTTTTATATTTTCAAATACTGATCCAAGTGTAACTGTTGCATATGTTTCGTATGTATCACAACATCAAATGCACTCCCTAATCCTCCGCTCAAAATCATAGAACGAACTGCACGATTTTGTTTTTGAGTTTCAGAAAAAGGATTTCGATCTTGGTGACCCGTAAGCTGATCTAATATTCCTGCTGCTAACAAAAACTCAGATTGCTTCTTATGCCATACTATATTCATGCCTTGCAGGCTAAACATTTCTTTCAGTTCGTCCCAATGAATATGAGTAGTAAGATCCATTTCACCTGGATGCTCTAAAGGATTACGGATTAACTTATGCTCGTAATATCCTCGTAAACTTCCTTCTTGATGTGCAGGATGCATCCATTCTTCTTTTGTGTATCCATAATCAACGGTAATACATACACCTCGTTGAAACCATTTCGCAATTTCTACTATATATTCTTCCATCGCAAGTGGCACTTCAAAACGCTGGCCTTCAGCAAGATGAATATTATATTTCAATAAGTATCGACCAATATTTTTCTGTAGCGGTCTACATACTTCTGCGAGTTTCCCTTCCTCTGTGTACGTAACGCGTACTTCATACAATATTCCATTTCTCTTCTCAATTACTTCAACAGGAAATGCATCAAATAACTCATTCGAAAAAAGAATCCCTTCGAATGATTCTCCCATTTCACTATGCGACGTATAATACGAAACATTAGAAAACGAACAAAGATTTTTCTGCTGTAAGTTTCTATGAAAAGGGCTCATTTCAATCATTGAATAGTTTAAATCAATAAAGGTTTTTGGAGATACTTGCTTCCACTCTTGTAAAACACCATAGGCAAACCTTCCTGTTCCCCCACCAATCTCACAAATATTCGGAGCAACTTCACCATTTTCAACAAGACGAATAAAAAACTTAGCAAATGTTTTTGCAAAAACAGAGGATACGTTGCTACTTGTAAAAAAATCCCCTTGTCTTCCAATTTTTTTACGCTCCTTCATATAATAGCCATGTCCCTCTGTGTACAATACGAGGTTCATATACGTACTATATGAAATTGAATAATCCTTCTCTTTCTCCATCCATTCTTTTAAAATGAGCTCCATCTCCATACTAGCTCCTTACTGTAAAAATGGATTATTTTCTTTTTCAAAACCAATGCTTGTTTCTGGACCATGTCCACATAGCACCGCTGTTTCATCTGGTAATACAAATAATTTTTCTTCAATACTTCCAATCAATTCAGCAAAACTTCCACCGGGTAAATCTGTTCTTCCGATGCTCATTTGGAACAATACATCACCAGAAAATACAGCATTCGCCTCTTTACAATAATAAGAAATACTGCCTGGAGAATGTCCTGGCGTCTCAAAAATCTCAAAATTAAATGAACCAATTGCTAATGCACCTTCTGCATTAATAATATGATCTGCTGGTTTTGCTGTAATACTGCGATTCATCATAAAAATTTGAGAGCCATTTACAGTTGCATCGCCTAACCAATCTGCTTCTTCTTTATGTACGTACACAGGAATATGAAAAGCGTCTCTTACCGCGTCAACAGCACCAATATGATCAAAATGAGCATGTGTTAATAAAACAGCAAGTGGCTTTAATTGTTCTTCTTGTAAATATGTAACGAGCTTCTCTCCTTCGTGACCAGGATCAAAGATAATACACTCATTTTGATCATTCGTTAAAATATAAGCATTCGTTTGTAATGGGCCTAACGGCATTTGTATCCATTTCATATGAAAATCTCCTCCAATTATTAAACTTACTTTCAATGATACAACATTTTTTTCTCTTAGGAAAAGAAAGGATGCTATCTCGACAATCATTTTTAAAACATGTACAATATAAAAGAGTTAATATTCTAAAAACTCATATTGAGGAATGGGTAGACAGAGGAGGATATTGTATGGGCCTTGTTATTATTTTTGCGCTAGTCACTCTGTTAGCTGTATTCGCTACGCTTAGAACTCTTCGCGAAAAAAACTTATTCGCGGGCGGCTTTGCAATTGCAACTGTACTCGTTTTCGGATGGTTTACGATCATGACTGTTCTATATAACGGGTACCCACCAGCAGCTTAATTCATTTACATGTTATTCTTCATCAAGATTTCACACAAAAAGAGGAAGGGTTTCCCCTTCCTCTTTTCATATTTCACAACTTATACCATCTTCGCTTCGTATTTGTGCTTTTTTACAAGCCAAGCTCCTCCGATAACACCTGCATCATTACCAAGTATTGCAATCGCTAACTTTGTGCTCTTTACAGCACGTGAGAAAGCATATTGCTCGAAATAACGTTGAATTGGCTCTAATAGTGCATCTCCAGCTTTAGACACGCCCCCGCCAATAACAATTTTCTCTGGGTTCAACGTACTAGCAAGGTTCGCTACAGCTAACCCTAAATAAGAAGCTACTTTTTCTACTACTTCGCCTGCTAGCTCGTCACCTTGTCCAAGTGCTTCAAACACATCTTTTGATGTAATACGCCCTTCTTCTGCTAACATAGAACGTAGAACACTCTCTTTATTAGTCTCTTGTATTTTTTGCATAGCAACACGCACAATACCCGTTGCAGATGCTACAGTTTCTAAGCAACCAGACTTCCCGCAATTACATGGGAAAGCATTCTCTGTAACTACTGTAATATGTCCAATCTCACCAGCAGCTCCGCTTACGCCGTGTACAATCTCACCATTGGCGATTACACCACCACCAACACCAGTGCCAAGTGTCATACAGATTAAATCTTTTGCTCCTTCACCAGCACCTTTCCACATTTCACCAAGCGCTGCTAAGTTTGCATCATTATCAATAACAACAGGTAATCCTGTTTCTACTTCTAATAAATCTTTTAACGGATAGTTTTTCCATCCTAAATTGACCGCTTCATAAATCATTCCAGACGCCACGTGTACAGGACCAGGAGCTCCCATACCAATACCGATTAACTTGCTTTTCAATTCACCTAACTCTTCTAACTTTTTATCAATAGCTTTCGCTACATCAAGCGTAATATGTTTTCCTTGCTCATTTGTATTCGTAGGGATTTCCCACTTATGTAAAATTTCACCGTACACATTAATAAATGCTAATTTAATTGTTGTACCACCAAGGTCAACCCCAACTAACCATTTCTCTTCCATGTTGCTTACCTACCTTTATCTAATTCTTATTTAGCTCTTTTTGAAATTCTTGCTTCAATAAAAATAAAGCTGTTTGATAGTCTTGTGGATCGATTAACTGTGATTGATTTAATTCACGCAATTCATCTTGCATTAATTGTAAATCTGCAATTCGATCACCCGTATAAATAATCGTACCAAATTTCTTTAGCAATTGCTGAATATCATAAATAGATACCATTTTATCACCCTCTATGCTAACTTACTATAAAAAATTATAATAAGAAAACGTTCACATATTTTATTATAATCAAGAAGAAAAAGTCTCGTCAATTTTTATTTGTCTATACAAGCCCATTTTTAACCATTGTTCCTTTTTCTGTAATAATTTTTTCTACGTTTTTATCAAACGGCTCTACTGGAATATGTTCTACTATTTGAAAACTATAAGCTAATGATAGCGTTTTCCCTTTATAATGCAAGAGATAACGATCATAATACCCACCGCCATATCCAATCCGTTCTCCTCGCTCTGTATAAGCTACACCTGGCACGATTTGAAGATCAATGTCATCTGCATTCACTTCTTCCGTACGCGCTGGAATTGGTTCACGTAAATTCATATACACTATTTCTAATTGATCAAAATTACTAATTTGCCGGAAAGACATTGTTCGTGTTTCTTTATTACACTTTGGAACAACAACTTTCTTTCCTTCTTCCCAAGCTTTTTCGATAATAGCATATGTATTCACTTCATTTTCCATTGAGAGAGTGATTCCAACTGTTTTAGCTTCAGCCCACTCTTTTTGCGCATACAACGAAAATGCAATTTGCTCTGATAAAGTTGTATACCGTTCTTCTGATAAAGAATTCATGTGCTCTATTATTTGTTTACGTAAACGTACTTTCTCTTCTCTCACACACTTTCCTCCTTACAGTGATACTTTTCTCTACGATGATAGTGTATCACTTTTAACAGAGGAATCGAATAAAAAAAGAAACAGTAGGAAAATATTCCTACTGCTTACTTTGTTTCACGGTGTAACGTAGACTTCTTGTCACGCTTGCAATACTTTTTAAGCTCGATACGCTCAGCGTTGTTACGTTTGTTTTTCTTTGAGATATAGTTACGATCTCCGCATTCTGTACATGCTAGAGTAATATTCACACGCATTCTTATTCCCTCCAGTACTAATAACTTAAATCAGACTATACTATAATACCACTTTTAAAATAAAAATTCTACACCTTTTGATATTGTCTAATTTTTTCTATAAGATTTTTCATGTTTTCCCTTGCTATTACTGGGTTTCTGGCATGCGAGTACACTAAAAATTTCGGTTGTTTTGTGTCAGAAACGATATAAGACCACTCTTTTTCGGTATATTTGAACTGTACTCCTTCAAATATACCTTCTTCCTTTCTTTCCATATCAGCCAATAATTTCCTCATTACTTTTCCTTTTTCATTCCATGAACATACAACTTCATCACAAAGTAGATAAAGCGGCGGTGATTGCTCTACTATGCTGAGAAATGTTTTCCCCTGCAATGCTATTAACTCGAATAATTTTCCAATTCGATATAAAATATCTCGCTTCCATCTCGCTTGAAACGACTTTTTTTCATCCTGCGTATAAAATAGAAGGTAACATTCTCCTAATTTCAAAGACATCGGGTAAATATTTCCTGCTGATTCAAGTAATAAATCTGGAATATCTACCTCTTCAAAATCTGTTCCTTGGTAAATATTACTATGATTATCATATAACTCGAAATAATTTCCTTGCTCTGAAAACATAAGTGCCATATTTGCTTTGCTTGATTTCATCAAAGCTTTCACATGATCCTTTTGTTCGCCCGCATAAATCCATGTAACTGTGCATCCGAGCCTTTGTAAAAAGAGCATCAGTAAATGTTGTAACATATCATTCCTCTTATTAATAAGAAGATGAAACTTTTGTTTTTGTATTTTCTCAATATCAACGCGCTCTAATACAGCCTCTATATAATCATGTAAAGAAACGTGGACTAGCTTATTCCGCCCCATTTCTTTCTCACATACGTAATAAAACGACTCAGACATATATACTTGTTCTATCGCTTTTTGCTGCTTATACGTTAATTGTACCCCCTCCTTACCATATAACTTTATAACAACCTCTTTTTCGTTTTCCACTTGAATGAAAACCCCACCTGCACATTGTAAATCCTGAATGCTATACTGAAAAAGTGACTCGTTTATTTCTTTGCATTCCATCGTATGAATCCCGATACCATGAATCGCATGAAGAAAGAGATTTTTATAAGAAGTCGTTTCTATATGTTCTTGACTCCCAATTAATATACTTTCTCCTTTGGCAAAAAGAGATCCATACGCCATCGCAACCTTCACAATAAATTGAGGAGTGATTTCAACATTACCTCTTCCTACAATACGGCTTTTTTGCAACCATCCTGCACTCTTTTCACTTTCTTGAACACCAGCCGATCCTACTACTGAATAGCTGTCAATCGCCTTATATGGCCATAGTTTTCCCTTTTGCTTAATTACCGTACTTTTCCCTATATGACAATGATCCGCTACAATGCTTTTTTGAAACAGTGTAACGTCATCTTCCACCATTGTATGCTCTCCTATGGTCGTTTCTAATAGCTCGCAATACTGACCAATGTGCGCATTTGCAAAAACAATACTTTTTTGAAGATGAGAATAACTTGAAACCACACTATTTTTCCCGATAATAGAGTATGGCTCAATTACAGCTCCAGCACCAATCTTTGCTCCTTCTCCAATAAAAGAAGGACCGTGAATTTTCGTTCCTTTTCCAATCGTCACACCTTCCCCCATCCATACCATCGGCAATACTTCCGTGTAAGGAATAGGTACTTGCAATTTTTTCGTTAACAAATCAAATTGTGCTTGTCGATATTGATCAAATGTACCGATATCTAACCAATAACCTTCTGACAAATATGCAAATAACGCGTTCTTATTTGCCAATAGCGGAAACACATCTTGACTGAAATCAAAAAACTCTCGGGGCGGTATGTAAGAAAAAATTTCTGGCTCCATAATATATATACCTGTATTCACAATATTAGAGACTACTTCATTCCAGCTAGGTTTTTCTATATATCGTGTAACCTCTTGTTCTTTGTTCATTACAACTAAACCGAATGAAAGTGGGTTTTCTACTTCCTTTACAAACATAGTTACCATTCTTTTCTTTTGTTCATGAAACATAATTCCTTCTGATAATTGAAAATCAGTTAACGCATCCCCGCTTATCACAACAAACGTTTCATCTAAAAATGTTTCCGCTTGTTTAATACTCCCTGCGGTTCCAAGCGGGGGAGAATCTTCAAAGTAGTACAAGTTAACTCCCCATTTGCTACCGTCACCAAAATATTGTTTAATGGCTGTACTCATATACTGAACAGTAATTGCAATTTCACGAATACCATGCTGACGTAATAATTCAATATTGTATTCCAAAACTGGCTTTTCTAATAATGGTAACATCGGCTTTGGAGTATTACATGTTAATGGTCTAAGGCGTCGTCCTTTTCCTCCAGCTAAAATAACCCCCTTCATATACTTCAGCCTCCACTTATATAATGATCAGTAACTTCATATACGATATGTATATTATCTACCCCGCATTAACTAGCAGTATAAAATGAAACTTTAATTAGTAGTGATTTTGTGCATCTCCCACTGATTATTAGCCCTGACCACTCGGGCTTTTACAGGCGGTAAAACTGTCTATATACATGTACCTTTTCAACACCATGAAAGAAAGCGCTTACCATTAACTTAGTAAAATATCCCTTAATAAGTGAACAACATATATGTCCTATTTTTTCCATTATATTATGATACATCTTATCATCATAAACTAAAGGAAACAACGAGCTTTTTTTGTCATGTTTTGACTAAAAAAAGCAGGTGATGTTTCACCTGCCTTTTTCTTTATTCATTTAATAAGTAATGCTTTCCTTTTACTAAATAAAAAACATTTTCAGCAATATTTGTAATATGATCTGCTACACGCTCGATATATCTCGCCACAAAGGATAATTGTGTAATTTGTGTAATTGCTTCTGGTTGTTCTGGAACTGAAGATATAAATTCACGAATCGCTTTCCCATATATTTCATCAACTGAATCATCCATTTCGGCAATTTGTTTCGCAAAAGTTAAATTTTCTTGCTCATATGCTTCTAGCGCTAACTGTAGCATCTTATTTGCAATTGCAAACATTTCATCAAGATTGTGCAAACTCACAACCACCTCTTTTTCCCCAAGACGAATTGTTGATTTCGCAATATTAACAGCATGATCTGCAATACGCTCTAAATCTGTCGCTGTTTTAATTGAAATGAAAATCCTTCTTAAATCACTTGCTACAGGTTGCTGCTTCGTAATAAGCATAAGCGCAAGATCATTTATTTCCTCTTCTAAATTATCCATACGATAATCACCATCTATTACCTCTAACGCTTTCTCTACATCCCTTTTATGAAGACCTTCCATAGCAAGCAATAATGCTTCCCTCGCTAGCTCTCCAAGCTCAATCACCTTTAGCTGTAACATTTTTAAATCACATTGAAACTGTTCTCTTACCATTGTTTCTTCCCCCTCAATATTATGTGCCATTATATATAGATCTCCTACCTAGCCTACTTGTAATAAGCCTTAAGATAGGAGAAGTATTACTTCTCTAATTAAATGAGGTAAAAATAAGAAATACCCTCTGTTAAGAGGGTATTTGCTCTTAGCCTTGCAACGATATCAACCGAATCGGCCTGTAATATAGTCTTCTGTACGCTTATCTGAAGGTGTCGTAAATAATTTATTTGTATCTGTATATTCCACAACTTCTCCACTTAAGAAGAAAGCAGTTTTGTCTGAAATACGTGCTGCTTGTTGCATGTTATGCGTTACGATCACAATACTAAAGTCTTTCTTTAACTCTTGAATTAATTCTTCTACTTTTAATGTTGAAATTGGATCTAGTGCCGATGTTGGCTCATCCATTAAAATAACGTCTGGTTCAATTGCTAAACAACGTGCGATACATAGACGCTGTTGCTGTCCACCAGATAAACCGTATGCATTATCATGCAAACGATCTTTTAACTCATCCCAAATCGCTGCTCCACGTAAACTTTTTTCAACAATTTCATCCAATGTTTTTTTATCACGAATACCATGAATTTTCGGGCCATATGCTACATTTTCATAAATAGATTTCGGAAATGGGTTTGGCTTTTGGAACACCATTCCCACATGAGTTCTTAATTCTTCAACTGGGTATGATTTTTCAAATATATTGCGCTCTCTGTATTCAATTACACCTGTAGTTCGCACGATTGGTACTAACTCTACCATACGATTTAATGTTTTTAAGTACGTTGATTTACCACAACCACTTGGCCCGATAATTGCTGTAACTTCATTCTCATGAATGCTTAAGTTAATATCTTTTAAAGCATGGTCTTCTCCGTACCATAAATTTAAGTTTTTCGTATCAAATACTACTTTCTTTGGTGCAGTCTCGATTTTCTCCTCGTTTTTCACCTGTACATTTACTACTGTTGCTACCATTTGAATTCCCCTTTCATCCATTTCCAACTTATTTTCGATTTCGTAACCATAAGACAAATATATTGATAAAGAGTAATAAGCCTAACAACACAATCATCCCAGCAGCTGCTACGTACTGAAATTCTTCTTGCGGTCTACTCATCCAATTAAAAATTTGAATTGGTAAAACTGTAAATCTATCAAACATACTAAATGGAACAAAATTTACAAATGCAAGTGCCCCGATAACTAATAACGGTGCCGCTTCTCCAATCGCCCTTGATATCGCTAACGTACAACCCGTTATAATTCCTGGGAAAGCAGATGGCAATACAATTTGATACATCGTTTGCCACTTCGTAGCACCTAATCCGTAAGAGGCTTCTAATAATGAACTTGATACAGATCGTATCGCTTCTTGACTCGCTACAACAACTGTCGGTAAAACGAGTAAACTCATCGTCAGTGCCGCCGCAATAATACTCTCACCTAAATGAAGAGCATATACAAAAATAGTTAAGCCGAGTAATCCAAATACAACGGAAGGTACTCCTGCTAACGTTTGATTATTAATTTCTATTACCTTTTTAAATATAGATTCCTTCGCATATTGCTCTAAATAAAGAGCAGTTCCGACTCCAAGTATAAAGGAGACCGGTATAACAATACTCATAAATAATATTGTTCCTGACAAAGCTGCAGCAATCCCAGCTTCTTTCGGATTACGCGAAGCGAAGTTTGTAAAGAAATCTAACGAAAGGTAACTTATACCTTTTTCAAAAATTTGAAAAAGTAAAATAAGCAGTATTACTATTGAAAACAAAATTGCTATATAAAATAACAATTTGTAAACTCGGTCTTTTAAAAAGCGTGATGCCATATTCTCTTGTATTTTTTTATGATTCAACATTCGCATATTATGTCACCCTCCTAAAGCGGCGCATAATAGACTGCGAAATGATGTTCATGATAAAAGTAAATAAGAATAAAGTTGCGCCTACAGCATACATGCTGTAATACGTAATTGTTCCATGCGGAGCATCACCTAAACTCACTTGCACAATATAGGCTGTTAGCGTTTGAATAGAGTGTGTCGGATCGAGCGATACATTCGGTGTAGATCCCGCTGCAATTACAACTATCATCGTTTCACCAATTGCCCTGGAAACAGCTAATATGATCGCTGCCATAATCCCTGTAAAGGCCGAAGGAAACACGACTTGTTTTACCATCTCAAACCGAGTTGCTCCAAGTGCTAACGAAGCTTCTTTCGTTCCTTTCGCTACAGCTCTCATCGCGTCTTCAGATAGAGATGCAATTGTAGGTATCATCATAAAGCCAATAACAATACCTGGACTGATCGCATTAAAAAACTGTAAATCTGGTATAATCCGTTGTAAAAGCGGTGTGACAACTGTTAATGCAAAAAAACCATATACAATTGTCGGAATACCTGCTAATAGTTCTAACATCGGTTTTAATACTTTCCTTGCACCGTTTGAAGCATATTCGCTTAAAAATACAGCACACGCTAAACCGATAGGAATTGCTACGAACATGGCAATTGCTGTTACAAGGAACGTTCCACATATAAGTGGTAATATACCGAATTTAGGATCTTCAAAAAAAGGTAACCATTCTTTTCCCGTCAAAAAGGAGTGTAATGGTATTTTTTGAAAAAACATCAATGTTTCATTTGCCAATGTAAAAATAATTCCAAGTGTCGTTAAAATAGACACGCTAGCAATTATTTTTAGTAATAATGGAACGATTCGATTGATTCGCTGCGTTTTTTTTCTTTGTTTTGTATTTCTTTCAATCAAATGTTGTACAGAAAATGTAACTTGACTTTTGTCATTATGAGCCAAAGATGAAAACCCCTTTCCACCCTGACATTACCTTTTTATTTCTGTTAACATCCGCAGCTGTTCATTGTATTTTTCTTTTGGTAATTTTACATATCCAACCTCTTCAGCAAGATTACCTACATGCTGAATCATAAACTCAATATAATTTGCTACATTCATTTTATTTCGGATAGATGCATCATTTACATAAGCAAATAACGGCCTAGATAATGGCTTATACTTACCTGATTGAATAGTATCTTTCGTCGGAAGTACACCATTCACTTTTATTGCTCTCACCTTATCTCGATTGGCCATATAATAAGCATATCCTACAAAAGCAATGGCATTTTTATCATTCATTACCCCTTGCATAATAACTTGATCATCTTCAGACAAAGAGACTTTTTTTACAATGCGACTATTTTGTAAGATGAAATTTTGAAAATAATCATACGTACCAGAGTCTACACCTGGCGCATAAAACTTCACCTGTTCACGTGGCCATGATGAATGAATTTGTGACCATCGCTTTTCGCTTTCATCTTCACTCCATAATAGACGTAACTCGTCTACCGTCATATTGTCTACCCAAGTATTTTGGCGATTCACAACGATCGTAAGGCCATCGTAAGCGACTTCAAACGGTGTAAACTGAATGGAGTTTTTTTTCATCTCATTTTCTTCCACTTGTTTCATTGCTCTCGAAGCATTATTTATATCTACTTCTCCTTTACTGAAACGATTAAATCCTCCTCCTGTTCCAGAAACACTGATGGAAATCTTCACGTTTGGATGCACCTTTGTATATTCCTCCGCTACTGCTTCTATAATAGGAAAAACTGTTGAGGATCCATCAACTCTCACTTCTCCCATTTCATTCACAGCAAATGCAGTAGACGTGCCAACATAAAAGAAACATATCGACAATATGAAAACTTTAATCGATGCACTTATCCATTTCACGTGTTCTTCCTCCTAGAAGTAACCGGAAATAACAGGATTACAGATATAAGAATACTGCTAAACTATTAATTCGGTTTTAATTGTTTGTAAAAGTTTTGTAAAGTTCCACAAGAATCAACATTAGGTGAAATTCTAATCCGTAGCCATTGTTCATCTTCACTGATGATTGGTCCATAAAACCGTTATCCTCCAGAAAGATGCATAAGTATCATTTATGAGGCCCCTTAATTTTCCGCTATGATACGCTTGTCCATTTTATTAAAACGTATGCATGAACCATAAAAAAAAGCACACTATCTTTTCAGATAGTGTGCTTTTTTTACAACTTTTTTATTCATCATCTTGCTCTTTATTTTTCTTATCTATTTCATCTTTTGTAGCTTCGCCATTTTCTACCTTTTTCAAATCAAAGTACGCGTCCATAATGTCACGGCTAATATATCCATTAATACCTGATTTATCATCTACCCAAGGTACAACAACAGAAAATGCTACTTCAGGGTCTTCGAATGGCGCATAACCTACTAACGTTAAGTTATATGTCTCTTTGCGCTCACCTTTTGCATTTCTACCAATCTCTTTATCTCCGCCATACACAGTTTCGGCTGTACCTGTTTTACCAGCAGCTTTATACGGTGCACCTGTAAAGTATTTCGCAGCTGTACCACCTGTATCATTAAATACTTGTCTAAATCCTTCCTGAACACGTTTAATTTGTGATTCAGGCATATCTACACGGTTTAGTACTTTCGGTTCCATTGAATGAACAACTTTTCCAACTTCATCTGGTTTCACTGCCGGTTGACGAATTTCTTTTACAACTTGCGGCTGCATACGGTAACCACCATTTGCAATTGTTGAAACATATTGTGCTAATTGAAGTGGTGTATACGTATCATACTGTCCAATTGATAAATCCAATAAGAAACCTGGCATATGATCTGTTCTACCTCTTTGTCCAGCCGTTTCATTCGGTAAATCAATGCCAGTTTTTACACCAAGTCCAAATTGACCGAAATAGTAACGCATTGTATCATATGATTTTTGTTTTATATCTAATGTACCGCCTCTTACATAGGGAACACCAGCAATATTCATCGCTGTTTTAAACATATAAACGTTTGAAGACATTTTTAACGCTGTAAGGTCATTAATATATCCCATCGTCTTCCAAGACGATTTTTTTAGCGGTCCTTTTAATACAATTGGTTCATCGAGTTGAACTGAACCTGGTTGAATCGCGCCTGTTTGATATCCAGTAAGTATTGTCGCGCCTTTTACAGTTGATCCCATCGGATAAGAACTTGTCATCGTTCCTAATGCGAAATCTTGTACTTTCGTTTCGCCATTTTCATTCACTAACTGTTTCCCTGCCATAGATAGAACTTCACCATTTTTCGGATTCATCATTACAACGAATGCACGATCTAAAAGAGGTTGCCCACCTTTATATTTCAATAAACTTTTCGTGATAATTTCTTCTACACGCTTTTGTAATTCCATATCAATTGTTAAATTCAGATCATTACCACTTTGCCCTTTTGATACATTAATCGTTTCTAAAATATTACCGTTTTTATCTGTAATATTTTTCACTTCCGCTTTCGTACCGTGCAAACTATCTTCATATTGCTGTTCAAGATAACTTTTTCCTACTCGTTCATTTCGATTATAATCACGAACAAGATAGTAATCTAGTCTTTCTCTCGGTAAACCTTCATCAGACGTTGACACCCCGCCAAGTACACTTCGGAATAAATCATCATACGTATATTTTCGATCCCAATCAACATTCGTATCTACGCCTGGTAATGCTGCTAGGTTTTCACTAATAATCGCATATTCTTCTGGTGTAGCATCTTTTTTTATAACTTGTGGTGTCATTGCATATCCGCCGTCCATTTTGCTTTTAATCGCTAGTATTTCTAAATCTTTTGCGGATAATTGATTCACTTCTTCTTCTGTCACGCGACTTCGTTGACGCTCGTCTAATTCTTTATCGTCAATTTTTTTATTTTTAAACTCTTGACGATCTTTATTCGTAATTTTTTCTTTCGCTTCCTCTTTATGAATAGCAAGCCAATAATCTTTTTTATCACGATCTGTTAATTTATCTGTCGGTACTTCAATCAAATCTGCCAGCTTTTTCGCTGTTTCTAAGCGAGCCTCTGCAGTTGATCCTTTCATTTTTGTAAATGTAATCGTACGTACAGCTGCATTATCTACTACAGCTCGCCCAAAACGGTCAAATATTTTCCCACGTGGTACAGGATTACTTATCGTCGAGTTTTCTTTCCTCTCCACTTCATTCTTATATTCCTCACCGCGAACAATTTGTACATAACCAAGCCTTACAATAACCGCGGAGAACATTAAAAACACGCAGAAAAACAGCACGTTTAACCGAAAAGGAACGTGAGTCTTTTTCTTTTGTTGTTTCTGCTTCTTGCTCATACAAACCCCCTCTACCAACAGCTATGTAATGTGAAAGGGACACCTTCATACAGGTGTCCTCACTGCTGTCTTACATCTTTTTCTATTCTAGCATAAAACAACCGAGAAGTTAACCTTCTGGTTCTGTTTGATTCTGCGCATTTGCTTGCGTTACAACACTTGTTTTACTCGCATTTCCCTCATCATATTTGACATTTTTAACTGCAAAATAAATAAGGAAATGTCCTGCACCTAAAATACATAATAAGTAAGGTAAACTTTTTTCAGGCGGAAAGAATAATACAGCACATAAAAAACTTAAAACCGAACAAATTCTTCCTGCATTTAACCATAATTCCCGGACAACTACATACTCTACACGCCACTCTCTCGCATTTTTCGCTCTGCCAATTACATCATATGTCATGGATCCGTACGGAACGAGCAAAATAGGGTATGCAACCGCAATACACGCTGCATAAATAAGTAATTTTGCGTATGTAACGTTGAATATAACTAAAAATACGACAGCATATAAAATAATGCCTCCAAGTAAAATTGCTTTTTTCCGCCACTCTTTCTTTAACATACGAGTGACTAAGTAGTAACATACAAATGATACAGCAGAATTTACTAAGCTATATTTTCCTAAGGCGAGTTCGCTATCCGTCGCTAAATACACGTATACGGAAATCACAAAAATAAACGTTCCCTCCCTCAACCCTTGGAAAAAATGAGCACGTGTAATTCTTCCCCAATTTTTATCAATCTGCCGCTCTTTCAATACTTGTACAATTTCATACCGTCCTTCACATTCTCTCTTAGATACAAAAAAGCTTAAAATGACAGCAATTGCAAATAACACTAACGAAAGAAAGAATATAACCGTATAGCCACTCCATTTTTCCATACGTGAAATTGTGTATCCAGCTGCTATCGGTCCAATCATTCCAGCGAAGGATGTAAGAAGTCCAAGAAACCCATTAAAGAAATCTCTTGTTTCTGGTTCTGTAATCTCAAATGTTAATAAGTTAAACGCGAGCCAGTAAAAACCATATCCGACTCCTAAAAGAGCCCCCATTAATAAAATATAGTGAGAAGCGCTTTTTCCCGCTACTAAAACAACGATAAAAAAAATAGCTAACGTGCCTACGCCTATTCGTAACAAGATTGAGCGATCAATACGCTTCGCTAATTTCCCACCTATAAGAAATGTGAGAGGCTGTAATACAACGCTGGCCAAATTATACAAGCCAAGATTCACATAATTTTGTGTTTGTTTCCATAAATAAATGTTAACAAACGTATTCGATAAAGAAATTGCGAGCGTGTATAAGCCTCCAATAAGGAGCAATAACACTAAATCCCGATTCACTTCAACATCACCAATTACATGTTTCCACTTCATACACAACTCTCCTTTACTTCATGTTCTAGTCTTCCAAAGACAAGCCCAATTATGTAAAAGGAAAGCATAGAAAAAAGCTAGGAGCATTCTCCTAGCTTTTTCTATCGTTATTACAATTATTTTGCTTCTTGGTAACGTTTTTCAGCAGCGTTCCAATCTACAACGTTCCAGAATGCACCGATGTAGTCAGGACGACGGTTTTGGTAATTTAAGTAGTAAGCATGTTCCCAAACATCTAAACCTACAACTGGAGTTTTACCTTCAGTTAGAGGAGAATCTTGGTTTGGCGTGCTTGTTACTTCTAACTCACCATTGTTTACTACTAACCAAGCCCAACCAGAACCGAAACGAGTTGCGCCAGCTTTTGCGAATTCTTCTTTGAATGCATCGAAGCTACCGAATTTCGCTTCAATTGCAGTTGCAAGTTCGCCTACTGGTTGTCCGCCGCCGTTTGGAGATAAGATTGTCCAGAAGAATGTATGGTTAGCATGTCCGCCACCATTGTTACGTACTGCTGTACGGATTGCTTCTGGTACTTCGTTTAAGTTTGCAACTAATTCTTCTACGCTTTTGTCAGCTAATTCTGCATGACCTTCTAAAGCAGCGTTTAAGTTTGTAATGTAAGTGTTATGATGTTTTGTATGATGGATGTTCATTGTTTCTTTGTCAAAGTGAGGCTCTAAAGCATCATACGCATAAGGTAAATTTGGTAATTCGTGTTTTGCCATTGTTATATTCCTCCCAGTTTATGTATTGCCACTTAAGTGACATACAACTTCATTCTACCCTAATTGCCATAGGGTGCAAACAAATAAATCACATTGTCTTGCTATCATTAACGTAGCAAAAATCCCACTTCTTTTCAATTAAAATGCTCATATATTCCGTAAAAAAAGCTCCCTTCTACAAGGAAGCTTCCCACTGACATAATAAACATGCGAAATGGATATGGACCCTGTAGGACTCGAACCTACGACCGGACGGTTATGAGCCGTCTGCTCTAACCAGCTGAGCTAAGGGTCCACAATTATGTATGTAACAACATATCAAATAAAGGAATTCCTATCGGATATATCCTTTAAGAAATGTAAGATAAATTTACCATATGACAAAGAAAAGTGTCAATTGTATTTTTCTCATATAAAAGAAGAAAATTAATAAAAAGAAATTTAGTTATCTCCACTATATGTAAATATAATATATCTTGAGATTCTCTAGATTCCTACGTTACAATGATTTTATACATACATAAAGGAAGTGAATCTATGTCCATATTTACCCAATTAGTAAAAAGCGTATATTCGCCTAAAGATATGGCGCTATTCCGTTTTCAAAAAATCGGAAAAACCATTTTGTATATTATGCTACTTTGTCTAATCACTACTATTCCAAGAACATTCTTTTACGGCAGCTTTATCCAAGATAGTGTCAGCATGGTAAATCAAGCGATTGAAAAAGATTTACCTGATTTTAAAATCGAAAACGGTGAACTAAAAGCAGATATTGAACAACCTATTCAAAAGGAAGAAGGAGATGCTCTTTTCGTATTTGATCCCAATACAACAGATATAGAAACATATAAAAACAAAACTGGTTTATTTATTTTAAAAGATAAAGTAGTTTCTATAGGAAATGGTCAAACACAAACATACTCCTATAATGATTTATTAGGGACATCTCTTGAGAAGAAAGATTTACAAGATTTCATTTCTGTATTCGATAGTATTTATCCAATTTTACTAGCCGTTATCGGCGTGTTAGTATACCTATTCCAATTGTTTATTACTTTCTTAGGAATTACTTTACTTGCGTTTATAGGTTCTGCTATGAGTGGTCAACGTAAATTATCTTATAAGCAAGTATGGACGTTAACTGCATACAGCTACACAATCCCAACAATCTTCTTTATGATTATGGATCTATTCAAAATCGTTGTACCTGGTTCAACATTTATTTATATCGCAGTTGTTTTAATTGTTCTTTACTTAACGATTAAAGAAGTTCCAAAACCGAAAGAAAAATAAAAACGAAAAAATGCCTAAATAGGCATTTTTTTTTTGGACAAGCATATATTCCTAGCAAAGGAGTGAAGAATATGAAAAGATTAGGTATATTCTTATTCGTGCTTGTTCTTGGTTATATATTTTATTACGATATAAAAATCGGCACTTTACCGATGTTAAGTTCATATAAAAAAACAACCGCGGCCCAAACGATAAAGCAAGAAAATACAGATACAAAACAAAATAAAGAGAACAAAGCAGAAAAAGAAACAGATGTAACTTATAAAACAATTGAAGTCAAAACAGGTGAGACAGTCCTTTCTATTACTGAACAAATTAATAAGAAAAACATCCCTTCCATTGAAAAGGTAATTGATGACTTTAAACAACTAAACAAAAGTACATCTGCTACAAAAATACAAATTGGAAAGTCTTATAAATTCCCGTTATATCAATGAGCAATCACTTAATCCTTGTCAATTACATAAAGGCGCTGATACAATAGTAAAAGTGAAACCGAGCACTTCGGTTTCTATAGCCCTGTATCACGTATACTTTCATTGATATGAGGGACTAAATAAGAAACTTCTTTTATAAGGAGAGCGATCTATTCGTGAATGAAATGACTCATCGTACAAAAACACGTCCAGTTAAAGTCGGTAATTTAACAATTGGCGGTAATAATGAATTAATTATACAAAGTATGACAACAACAAAAACACATGATGTTGAAGCAACAGTTGCTGAAATTAAACGTTTAGAAGAAGCTGGCTGTCAAGTTGTCCGTGTTGCTGTTCCAGACGAACGCGCAGCAAATGCTATTGCTGATATTAAAAAACAAATCAACATTCCACTTGTTGCTGATATTCATTTTGATTATCGTCTTGCTTTAAAAGCAATTGAAGGCGGCATTGATAAAGTACGTATCAATCCAGGTAACATTGGTCGTCGCCATAAAGTAGAAGCTGTTGTAAATGCGGCAAAAGAACGCGGTATTCCAATTCGTATCGGTGTAAACGCAGGTTCATTAGAACGTCACATTTTAGAAAAGTACGGATACCCAACTGCAGATGGTATGGTTGAGAGTGCCCTACATCATATTAAAATTTTAGAGGACTTAGATTTCCACGATATTATCGTATCTATGAAAGCCTCTGATGTTAACTTAGCAATTGAAGCATACGAAAAAGCTGCTCGTGCTTTTGATTACCCATTACATTTAGGTATTACAGAATCCGGAACATTATTTGCCGGAACTGTAAAAAGTGCCGCTGGTCTTGGCGCAATCTTAAATAAAGGCATCGGAAATACACTACGTATTTCATTAAGTGCTGACCCAGTTGAAGAAGTAAAAGTTGCGCGTGAACTATTAAAGTCATTCGGTCTTGCATCTAATGCAGCAACACTTATTTCTTGTCCAACTTGTGGTCGTATTGAAATTGATTTAATTAGCATCGCTAACGAGGTGGAAGAATACATCTCTACACTAAAAGTACCAATTAAAGTTGCAGTACTTGGTTGCGCTGTAAACGGTCCTGGTGAAGCTCGTGAAGCTGATATCGGTATTGCCGGTGCACGTGGAGAAGGATTATTATTCCGTAAAGGGCAAGTTGTTCGTAAAGTACCAGAAGAAATAATGGTAGAAGAACTGAAAAAAGAAATCGATGTAATTGCTGCTGAAATGGCTGCTGAACGAGAAAAAGAAAAAGAAACACAAGAACAATAAAAAGAAGGTTGCCACAATATTTGTGGGCAACCTTCTTTTTTTACGTAAAAAAGCTCGTCAGTTATGTAACCGACGAGTTCTTATTTTGCACATTTTGGACAACGGCCGTATATTTCAAACTTATGCCCGGTTACTTCATAACCGTTAAAATCTTTATTCATAAAATCCATCGGGCAGGAAGTAATCTCTTTCGTCCCCCCGCAATCTAAACAAATAAAATGATGATGATGTTCCATAATAGAACATGTAAAACGAAAATGTTTTTCACCATTTAATTCCGTTTGTTCTAAAACACCGATTTCAGCAAACACCGTTAAGTTACGATAAATCGTATCAAAGCTAAGACCTGGATAATCATCCTTCATATGCTCTAAAACGTCTTTCGCCGTTAAATAACGATTGTGAGCTGCAAATAACCTGAGCATTTCTTCCCTTTTCCCAGTATGTTTGTATCCTTTATCTTTCATTAGGCGTAAAGCTTCTGTTAGATTCATATCTATCCCTACTTTATGCAGTTTTTTTCTTTTTCCATAAAATCGCACCAATTAAAATAAGAACTGCTATCATAACAATTGTACCACCTGGTGCTAGATCAAGTTGATATGAAGCAAACATTCCACCAATTACTGCAATTTCACCAAATAAAATGGAAAAGAAAATTGTTTGTTTAAATCCATTTGCAATACGAATACTTGCTGCAACTGGTAATGTCATTAATGATGATACGAGAAGAACCCCTACTACACGCATTGATACTGCAATAACAAGAGCAACCAATATAATGAAAATAAAGTGAATCCACTTTGCACTCAAACCGGTTGATACAGCATATTCCTCATCAAACGATAGTAAAAATAACTCTTTGTATAATAAAGTAATCGTTACAATAACAACAATTGCTACAATGCCGATGATTATTAAATCCGTACTTGTTACAGCACTTACACTCCCAAATAAATAACTAAATAAATCAGTGTTAAATCCATTTGCAAGTGATATAAAAATAACCCCAATCCCCATTCCTGCTGAAAGAATAATCGGAATTGCTAATTCTTGATAATGTTTATATACAGTACGCAATTTTTCAATTAGTAACGCCCCACCAATAGAAAAAATCATTCCCATATATAACGGATTTAAAAATCCTCCTGTGAAAATTGTTTTTTCTAGTAGTAAACTTGCAGCAATACCCGATAATGTCACGTGACTTAAAGCATCCGCAATAAGCGACATTCGGCGAATGACAACAAATACACCGATAAGCGGCGCAACAAGTCCTATTAAAATCCCTGCATATAAAGAGTTCCGTAAAAAGTCATATTGTAAAAAATCTTGTATCATTATATCCTCCCGTGATGCTCATGCTCGTGTTCTAAACGATGAACATGATGTCCATATAAGACGGACATTTCTGCATCTTCTAACTCTCGGAACTTCTCTACATTTCCATGGAAATGTAGATGTTGGTTTAAACATGCAACATGTGTTACCTTCTCAGTAACAGCTCCCATATCATGAGTAACGAGAATTAATGTGATTCCTAACCTTTTGTTTAAATCCTCTAATATCTCATAAAAACTTTCTACATTCTTCACATCGATTCCAACAGTAGGCTCGTCCAAAATAAGTAATTCAGGATCACTAACGAGCGCACGAGCAATAAATACACGCTGTTGTTGTCCACCAGAAAGTTCTCCGATATTGCGCCCTTGAAACGCACTCATCCCTACATCAGCAATCGCTTTTTCTACCTTTTCCTTATCGTTTTTCGTAAAAAAGCGAAACAGCCCTTTTTTCGAAACGAGTCCCATTGATACAACTTCAAAAACAGTGGCCGGAAAACCAGAATTAAAGCTATTTGCCTTTTGCGACACATAACCAACTTTGTTCCATTCTTTAAACTTCTTACTGTCAACACCAAACAAACGAATACTTCCCTGTTTTGGCTTTAAAACGCCTAATAAACATTTTAACAAAGTTGATTTCCCAGAACCATTTGGCCCAACTAAACCTAAAAAAGCTCCCTTCGGAACTTGCAAATTAATATCTTCTAACACATTTCGATCTTCATATCGAAATGACAATCCTTCTATTTCTAATATATTATTCATAGCATCTCACCTATTTTAATTCAGAATGATTCCGATTTATATCTATTTGAATTATAGTACAGCTTATTATAGTTGTAAACCAATCTGCCTAAAATATATCAATTTTTTCAAGAAACCTTACTATTATAACAAAAAGCAGAGAAAAATTCTCTGCTTCCGAAAAATATTCCTATAAAATGAAACCTTAATCAGATGAGGCCATCCCCTAACGATTGGCGAGGGCTTTTACTAGATAAATTTTCTAGTGGATAGCCGATTTAAACTTGCCACCATTTGTCTCTTGTGTATTCATAATCGTAACAAACGCATTCGCATCAATTTCATACACAATTGATTTTAACTTCGTCACTTCCAGACGCGTTACAACTGCATAAATAACTTCTTTTTCTTTATCCGTGTAACCGCCTTTCGCTACAAGCTTTGTAGTTCCACGACCAAGACGATGCAAAATCGCATTTGATACTTCCTCATATTGATCTGATACAATTAAAACTGCTTTCGTTTCATCTAAACCTTGAATGACTGTATCAATTGTTTTGAATGCGATATAGTACGTCATAACAGAATACATAGCTTGTTCAACACCAAATACAAATGCTGCCCATGCAAAAATGAATAAGTTCACAAACATTACAAATTCGCCAACAGAGAAAGGTAATTTCTTCGTTAATAAAATACCCATAATTTCTGTTCCGTCCATTGATCCACCATGGCGAATAACGAGCCCTACACCAATACCTAAAATAAGACCACCAAACACTGTTGCTAAAATCGGCTCTGTTGTAAATGGCGGAACAGCATGTAACGTTGATTCAATAAACGCTAAAGCTACAATACCGAACGCCGAAGATAACATGAACGTTTTTCCGATTTGCTTATAACCTGAATACATAAATGGGATATTGAGAATAACGACTAAAGTAGAGAAACTTAACCACCAAATATTAGGAGTAAGATAATCTAATATAAGAGAAATACCAATAATTCCACCATCAATAATTTTATTTGGCATTAAAAATAGTTCAATCGCTACCGCTGCGCATGCTGCCCCAAAAATAATCATAACTAAACGATAAATAAGATGGATAACACTTTCTTTTCGGTGTTGCTTTTGTTCCATAAGTCCTCCTTATACTCTTTTTCTATAGTTTTGTCCTTATATTATAACATACGCTTCTTTTTCTCATGAAAAAAGAAACTCTATACGAATATGTACAAGCTACGTACTCATATATTTCGATAGAAGAACGTGTGAAGGAGGATAACTCAATGAACCTCATTAAACAACTTGTAAATAAAAAATTAAATCATATTTCTACAAAAGAGTTATTGAAATATAGTAAAGAGTATGAAGTTTCTATTACGACTGCACAAGCGGATCAAATTGTTTTACTTATGAAAGGAAAGAATATTAACATTTACGATAATGACGAACGGCTAGAGCTCTTAAAACAAATAGCAAAAGTAACCTCCCCTGCTACTGCCCAACAAGTAAATACTTTATTTCAGCAACTACTAAAATAAGGAGGGGGAAAATCCCCTCCTTATTGCTTATTGCGCTTTAATTTTCTCAAGAATCCCTTCATCAAAAGTACCATTTTTTAGCATTTCGATTTCTAATTTATATGGCGGCTTCTTATCTTTTTTATCTTCACCTACATATGGCGTTTCAAGGATTTTTGGTACGTGCATTAACTGCGGATGATGCACAATATGATGTAACGCTTTATAACCGATATGACCGAAGCCGATATTTTCATGACGGTCCTTTCCTGCGCCGCATACATTTTTACTATCATTAATATGAAGTACTTGCAAACGATCCATACCAACAATCTTATCAAATTCATTTAATACGCCGTCAAAATCATTTACAATATCATATCCTGCATCGTGCGTATGACACGTATCAAAGCATACTGATAATTTTTCATTATATTTTACACCATCAATAATCTTTGCAATTTCTTCAAAGCTACGACCGCATTCTGTTCCTTTTCCTGCCATCGTTTCTAACGCAATGTTAACCGTCTGCTCTGGCGTTAATACTTCATTAAGCCCTTTAATAATTTGTTGAATACCAGCATCCGCTCCTGCACCAACGTGCGCACCTGGGTGAAGAACGATTTGTTTCGCTACACCTAATGCCGATGTTCTTTCAATTTCCATGCGAAGGAAGTCTACACCTAATTGGAATGTTTCTGGCTTCGTCGTATTCCCAAGATTAATAATATATGGCGCATGTACGATAATTTCCTCAATACCGTTTAGTTCCATATGTTTTCTTCCTGCTTCTATGTTCAATTCTTCAATTGGTTTTCTTCGTGTATTTTGCGGTGCACCTGTATAAATCATAAACGTCGTTGCACCGTATGAAACAGCCTCTTCACTTGCTGCTAATAACATTTTCTTACCACTCATAGAAACATGAGATCCAATCTTTAACATACAATCACCTCTTCAATATACAATAGATATAATGATAGCATAATTTGTAGAAATATGTAGCGAATTGTTTGTTCCTAAAACACTACGCAAATTGTAACTAGCTACACCGAAACTTTAATCAGTGTTTTTCCATTCCCCACCGATTATTATCCCGCAAATATCCGGATAAAAAAAGATAAGGGGAGCCCCTTATCTTTTTTTATTGCTATATTTTTTCTTCACTTTATCACGTTCTGTTGCAAGTTTACGTTTATAGTTTGGTTTTACTTTTTTCGGCTTTTTAATAACTTTCGTTGCCATAACATCAAGTTCGTCATTTGGTTTTTTACGGCTCTTACGACGACGACGTTCACCTAAATCCGCCCACTCATCTCCGCGTAACTCTACATGCTTGAACTCAATATGACGTTGTTTTTCTAAACTATCTAACGCTTCTTCGTTTGCTGGATCATAAATCGTCACTGCAATACCTGAATGCCCCGCACGTGCTGTTCTTCCAACGCGGTGAACGAAGAAATCTAAATCTGATGGAAGTTCGTAGTTAATAACATGACTAATTCCTTCAATATCAATACCACGTGCTGCTAAATCAGTTGCAACAATATATTGGAATTCAAGATCACGAATTTGTTTCATCATTTTTTTACGATCACGCGGTGATAAATCTCCGTGAATTCGTCCAACTTTTAAGCCACGTTCCATTAATCCGTCAGCAACCTGATCCGCCATCTTCTTCGTATTCGTGAAAACAACTGCTAAATACGGTTTAAATTGTAGCAACATTTTGTTCACTAAATCGATTTTGTTACGATGTTTAGAAGGTACTAAATAATGCTCAATATTCCCAGCCGCAACTTGTTTTGGATTGATATGAATATGCTCTGGATTCTCCATATATTTCTTCAGAAACGGTTTTAGTTTTTGAGGAATTGTTGCAGAGAAAACTAGCATTTGCAAGTTTCTAGGCATGCGTGATGCAATTTTGTCTACATCATGAATGAATCCCATATCAAGCATTAAGTCTGCTTCATCGACAATAATAGTATTTGCTTTATGAACAAATAATGCTTGTGCTTCTACTAAATCTTTAATACGTCCTGGTGTTCCAACTACAATATGAGGTTGTTTTTTCAACTTTTCAATTGATCGTTGTTTATCAGTTCCACCAATTAAACAACGTGCTGTAATCATTTGATCTTCCGCACAAAACTTTGTTAATTTCACGATTTCTTCGTAAATTTGTTGTGCTAACTCACGAGTAGGCGCTGTAATAACAAGTTGTACTTCTTCACGACTTGCATTAATTCTGTTCAATGTAGGAAGTAAGTATGCATGTGTTTTCCCAGAACCTGTTTGGGATTGTCCAATTACACTTACACCTTTTTTCACGACCGGGAAAATTTTCTTTTGAATTCCTGTCGGCTCTGTAAAGCGTAGTTCACGAACTGCATCTATTAAAAATGGTTTAAAATCATACTGTGTAAAAGTTTGTTGTGTCATAAGTTACACCTTCTTTCTAAATTTCTACTGCGCGCACAAATCAGCCAAGTCTACATTATATCGAAATCTACAAGTAAAATCCATCTTTAGTTTAGGTTTTTACTTCAAAAACTAACCTTCTTCCCTCTTATTGCATATTGTATGTGTATATACCTAACTGAAGAAAGGAGGATTTCTCACATGTTTCCAAAATCCCATACAAGGCAAATGTATCCGAATCAAGGACAGCAACCTTATACACCATATCCAATTCCACAACTACCACCGATGGCGCAAAAAAAGAAAGGTTTCCTTGCTAAACTCTTTAAAAAACACGATCCAACCGAGCCTTTCATGCAAATGGTTCCACCTTATCGACAAATGGATGGACCGCCGCCAATGATGCACCAACAACCGCCGCTCCAATATCAACAACAATACCAATACCAACAGCAATACCCGCAGCAGTACTCACAACAATATCAACCATACATGCAGCAACATCCAGAGCAAATGATCCCCCCTCAAATGTATGAATCAAATGAAACGCGCGGCGGTGCAGCAACTACAGCAGCATCAAGTAGCGGCACCGGCAGTTTTTTTGCAAATTTAATTTCGAATCCAACTAATATGATAAACAATATTGAAAAAGTATCCCAAGTCGTTCAATCTGTAAGCCCTGTTGTCGAACAGTACGGTCCTATTATGCGTAACCTACCAAGCATTGTTAAAATCCTCACCTCTGGAAAAAGTACGGAAGAAGATCCAACTGAAAATCCAACTGAAGACATAACAGAAAAGGTTGAGGTAGCAACTCCGCCTCCTCCACAAAAAAAAAGAAAAAGAAAAAAAATAGTGATTGAGCCTGTCATAGAAAAAGAATTACGAGAGGAGCCTGTTCATAAAATAGCAACAAAACCAAAACTATATGTGTAACAATCCTTTGTTTTCTATCCATTCCTCCTTTATAATGTAAAAGACTATGCACAAAAGTATCCCTTGTTTAGAAGGAGAGGATTACTCATATGAAAATTGTTAAAATTTCCCCTCGTGGTTATTGCTACGGTGTTGTGGACGCGATGGTTATTGCACGTAACGCCGCATTAGATACATCATTACCAAGACCTATTTATATTTTAGGTATGATTGTTCACAACAAACATGTAACAGATGCATTCGAAGAAGATGGCATCATTACGTTAGACGGTCCAAGTCGATTAGAAATTTTAGATAAAATCGAATCTGGTACTGTTATTTTCACAGCACACGGTGTTTCTCCAGAAGTTAAACAACGTGCAAAAGAAAAAGGTTTAACGACAATCGATGCCACTTGTCCAGATGTTACAAAAACACATGATCTTATTGAAGCAAAGAAAGCTGAAGGTTACCATGTCATTTATATCGGTAAAAAAAATCATCCAGAACCAGAAGGCGCAGTTGGTATTGCACCTGACATCGTTCACCTTATCGAAAGAGCTGATGATTTAAAAACATTAGAAATTCCAACAGATAAAATTTTAGTTACAAATCAAACAACGATGAGCCAATGGGATGTTCAACATTTAATGGAGGACATTCAGAAAAAATTCCCAACAGCAGAATTCCATAAGGAAATTTGTTTAGCAACTCAAGTTCGCCAAGAAGCTGTCGCTAAACAAGCTGATGTTGCAGACTTAACAATTGTTGTCGGTGATCCGAAAAGTAACAACTCAAACCGTTTAGCACAAGTATCACAAGAAATCGCTGGTACGAAAGCATACCGCGTTGCAGACGTAAGTGAGATTAAATTAGAGTGGCTACAAGGTGTAGAAAACGTAGCTGTTACAGCAGGTGCTTCTACTCCAACTCCAATTACAAAAGAAGTTATCGCTTTCTTAGATCAATATGATCCAATGAATCCCGCTACATGGGAGAGAGTTCGAAAAGTACCGTTACAAAAAATATTACCTCGTGTAAAAGTGAAAAAAGAACAATAATAAAAACCGTTGCCTATACGAGCAACGGTTTTTATTTTTCTTATACAAATGTAAATGGATCTGTATGTAATTGCGAAGCATGAATGTGTACATTGAATTTCTTTGCATCCACTTTTTCTTGTAATTGCTTTTGTACACCTTGCTTCATTACTTTTTCAACGTTATGTCCTGGGTCAACTATATTTAAACCGAGCATCATCGCATCATGAGCAACATGATAATACATGTCACCTGTTACATATACATCCGCTCCTTTAAATTTAGCTTGATTGATGTATTTGTTACCATCGCCACCAAGTACAGCCACTTTACGCACTTTATCATCTAATTTCCCAACAACTCTTGCGCCCTTCACATCTAATGATTGCTTTACATGTTCCGCAAACTGTCCAAGTGTCATTTCTTCTTGTAAATATCCTATTTTTCCAAGCCCTAATGTTTCACCTTTGTTATCAAGTGGATACACATCATATGCTACTTCTTCATATGGATGTGCCGTTACCATTGCTTTAATCACTTTTCGCTGTAGTGAAGCTGGAATTATCGTTTCGATTCGCACTTCTTCTACGCGTTCTAACTGCCCAGTTTCCCCGATATAAGGATTTGTTCCCTCTTGAGGTACAAACGTGCCTGTACCCTCGCTATTAAACGTACAGTGGCTATAATTGCCGATATGACCAGCACCTGCGTCTCCTAATGCTTTTCGTACTTCTTCTGCATGAGTTACTGGCACAAACACAACAACTTTTTTCATTTCTTCTGCATATGTCGGTGCCAAAACTTCTGTATTTTGCAATCCTAACGCCTCAGCAAGTAAATCATTTACCCCGCCCTTAGCAACATCCACATTTGTATGTGCTGCATAAATGGCAATATCATTTTTAATACACGTTTCAATAATTCTTCCGTACGCTTTATCTGTATGAATCGCTTTTAACGGATTAAAAATTAAAGGGTGATGCGCAATAATGACATTCGCCCCTAATTGAATTGCTTCATCCACAACTTCCTCCGTTACATCTAACGCAATCAATACGTGTTGTACGGGTTTATTAAGCGCTCCAATTTGCAGGCCAATCTTATCTCCTTCCATCGCCAAATGCTTCGGATACATACTTTCAAATAAAGAAATAATTTCATGGCCATTTGGAATTTTACTCATGATAAAACCTCCCGTATCATTTTCATTTTCGCTTCTACTTCCGCACGCTTCGCTTTTGTTTCTTCAGAATCAGCCGCACGTTCTAACTGCTTTAAAATATTTTGGAAGTTTTTTAATTCCCCTTCCCATTTTTCAACGAAAGCTTCACCTTTTTCTTTTATTAAAAATGGCCCCATAAATAACTCCGCTTGTTTATTCTCAGAATAAGGCACCGCGATGTTTCCTCGCTCGCCTACTAAAATCTCGTAAATTTTCCCATCTTCTTTTACGATTTTTTCATGGATAAGCTCCCATCCATTCTCAATAAACCATTCACGAATGTGATGCGCTGCAATATTCGGCTGTAAAATTAAACGAGTTACCCCTTCTAATTTTTCTTTACCACTTTCTAAAATGTCACGAATTAACGCTCCGCCCATTCCAGCAACCGTAATTACATCTACTTCTCCTGGCGCGATAACAGCTAATCCATTCCCTTTACGCACATCTATTTTATCTTGTAAGCCACTTTCAGCTACAGTTGCTTGTGCAGAGCGAAATGGTCCATCTACAACCTCTCCAGCAACTGCTTTTGTAGCAATATTATTTATAATTGTATAACACGGTAAATACGCATGATCCGATCCAATATCAGCTACTGTAGATCCTACCGGTATTTCACGCACTACTTCTTCTAATCGTTTTGAAAGCTTTACTTCATTCATGTATTTCCATTACTCCTTCTCTTGTCAGTCTGTCTCCATGATAATGAATTTATAGTAGTTGTTGCAAGCCTATAAAAACAATTCACTTCTCTATCACTCATCGTATTTTAGAAAATATAGAAAAACAAGCCCTTTGCATAAGCAAAAGACTTGTCATACGGAACTTTATTTTTTCTTCGATAACCAATCAGCTACTTTAGCGGCTTGATCAGCTGGAACTATATTGGCAGGCATATTTCCTTTTCCTTTCGAAAGAATTTCTTTAATTTCATCTTTTGAAAGTTTCCCACCAATTTTTTGTAAATTAGGTCCTACTGCCCCTTGTAACTGGTCACCGTGGCAGCTCGTACAGCTTTGCTTCACAATATCCTCTGGCTTTGATGCTGTTTGTGCTGGCTTCCCACCATTTTTTGCATCAGCTAACTCTTTAGATTTATTTAGCCCCTGAAATGAAAATACAAACATAACGATAATACCTAATGCTGCAATAAGAGCGAACGGAATCAGCGGATTACGTTTCATATCTCTTCTCCCCCCTCTATACCCCTAAATAGTTAGATGATTCAGTCATTTCCATTGTACTTGAAAACGTTCTATCAGAAAAGAGTAAACTACTAATCGTTAAAAATATTCCATAAATTCAGTTTATTGTTTTTTATTGTTATATCGCTTATTATTTCGATAATTATTAACGTTTCTCATCATATTTTTCACTTTTCTACATATATTTTTGTATAGAATACACAAAATTAATCGAAAAATCGAAAAATGAGCATTTGCAAATCAAAAGACAATTCTGTAAAATAAATTACAAGAAATTGTAATCGTTGCCCATAGCTAAAGTTTAACAAAAGTTAACAAAATAAAAAAGTTTACTTCACAAAGGTGAAGTAAACTTAAAAGTAGCCTATTCTAAGAAATCCTTAAGACGCTTACTACGGCTTGGATGTCTTAATTTACGAAGTGCTTTTGCTTCAATTTGACGGATACGTTCTCTCGTTACGCCGAATACTTTCCCAACTTCTTCAAGCGTACGAGTTCGTCCATCATCTAAACCAAAACGAAGACGTAGAACATTTTCTTCACGATCTGTTAGTGTATCTAACACATCTTCTAATTGTTCTTTTAGCAATTCATACGCTGCATGGTCCGCAGGCGATGTTGCTTCTTGGTCTTCAATAAAATCACCTAAATGGGAGTCATCTTCTTCACCAATCGGTGTTTCAAGAGAAACTGGCTCCTGTGCAATTTTTAAAATTTCGCGTACTTTTTCTGGAGCAAGATCCATTTCTTCACCAATCTCTTCAGGAGATGGTTCGCGTCCTAAATCTTGTAGTAATTGACGTTGTACACGAATTAACTTATTAATCGTTTCAACCATATGAACTGGAATACGAATTGTTCGTGCTTGGTCTGCAATCGCACGTGTAATCGCTTGGCGAATCCACCAAGTTGCATACGTACTAAATTTGAAACCTTTACGATAATCGAACTTTTCAACCGCTTTAATTAGACCCATATTGCCTTCTTGGATTAAGTCTAAGAAAAGCATACCACGGCCTACGTAGCGCTTTGCAATACTTACTACAAGACGTAAGTTTGCTTCTGCAAGACGACGTTTCGCTTCTTCATCGCCTTCTTCAATACGCGTTGCAAGTCGAATTTCTTCTTCTGCAGATAGTAAATCTACACGACCAATTTCTTTTAAATACATACGAACAGGATCATTGATTTTAACCCCAGGTGGTACACTTAAATCATTAAGGTCGAATTCTTCTTCCGCTTTTGTAATTTGGCGATTATTAGGACCTTCGTCGTTATCATTGTCACCAACTAAGTCAATCCCTTGTTCACCTAAATATTCATAGTATTCATCCATTTGATCGGATTCAATTTCAAATCCATTCATGCGTTCTGCAATCTCTTCATATGTAAGAACGCCACGTTTTTTTCCGAGCTCAGTGAGTTGTTCTTTCACTTGCTCAAGGGTCATTTCAGTTTCAATTTGTTTAGAACGAGCTGGTTTGTCAGCCATCTGTTCCCCTCCTTACGCGAGATACAAACATTCATTATACTAAAAATTTATCAAAAAAGCTATTTTCTCGCTTTTTGATTTTGTAAATATGCTACATAATATTTAGCAGCCTCTACAGGATCTGTTTTTTCCATTTGTTTTACCTTAAAGATGATTTCCATCTTTTCAAGTTTTTCTTGATGACGGCTGAGCGTCTCTAAATGGCCTTGTAACACTTCTTCTGTGTATTCTGGATTAATAAATTCATCCGTCGAAATATCAGTGATAATATTTTTCAACTTCTCATCAGAGAGCCAACTTAAAAATGTTCCGACTGAAGGTTCATTTCCCTTTTCATAATATGCGTATAGTTCATATAAAATCCCTTTATGTTCTTCTGTATGAAAATCTTCTATGTGGGATTCCATACGAACAGCCACTTCTGGACTTTGCAACATATGATAAATAATTTCTCTTTCTGCCCTTTCAAAACCTGTTAACTTCGGTTTTGTTTGAACAATTTGAGACGGCTTAGAAACCTGCTTTACTTGTTTTTGCTGTACCTTTTGTTCTTTGCGATATTGGTGCAATTGATTCAAAAGAGTTTCCATTGAATACGAAAATTCTTGCGATAATGACTTCAAATATGATTCTGCCTGCATCGCATCCTGTAGCAACGATAACTCTTTTAAAACACTTTTCACATATTCTTCTTTGCCAGACTCATCTTGCAAATTTTTCCCTAAACGCAAATAATTTATTTTAAAACCAACAAAACTTATACTTGATTTCACAAGATTTTCAAAAGCAGTTGTCCCATATTGTTGCACATATTCATCAGGATCAAGCTTATCTGGCAAGGATGTAACTTTCACTTGGCAACCAACTTTTAGCAATAATTGCCCTGCTTTCATCGTTGCTTCTCGCCCTGCTTTATCACCATCATAGCAAAGAACAACAGTTTCAACGTTACGTCGCAGAAGTTTTGCTTGTTCTTCAGTTAAAGCTGTTCCCATTGTCGCGACAGCTTCTTCCACACCACTTTTTACCGCAGCCATTACGTCGGCATACCCTTCAAAAAGGACCACTTGCCCACGTTTTCTAATAAACGGCCTCGCTTGGTGGAAGTTATACAACAATTTACTTTTATGAAAAATCGGTGTTTCAGGGCTATTTAAATATTTCGGAGTGTCATCTCCTAATGCCCTTCCACTAAACGCTATCACTTTACCTTGTAACGTATAGATTGGAAACATAACTCTTCCACGGAAGCGATCATAATGACTACCATCCTTCTCGCTTCTTATGAGAAGACCAGCTTGTTCCATACTAGACAGCGATAAACCTCTTTTTTGTAAAATTTTCGTTGCTGCATCCCAAGCAGGTGACGCATAACCAATTTCAAACTTCTCAATCATCTCTTTCGTAATACCACGTTTTAACAAATACGAAAGTGCTTCATTTCCTTCTTCTGTATTTACTAATAAATGATGATAATACTTTTTCAAAAGTTCATGAGCCTGTTGCATGATGACAGTGTCATCAGATATGTCTTCTTGTTGTCCTTGCCCTGATGTATACTCTGCAACCGCCATTCCATTTCTTTCACCTAGCTTTTGAACAGCCTCGGTAAAAGCCAATCCTTCCATTTTCATTAGAAAGGAAAATACATTTCCACCTTCTCCACATCCGAAGCAATGAAAAATTTGCTTATCAGATGAAACAGAGAATGAAGGAGAATTCTCACCATGAAATGGACAAAGGCCGAAATAGTTACGCCCCTGTTTTCTAAGTTGAACGTATTCACCAATCACTTCTACAATATCCGATGACGTCCGAATCTGTTCAACAACTTCTTCGGGAATTCTGTTCCCCATAAATCCATCTCCGTGTCGTATTTTGTATTCGATAAAAATTAAAAAATTCCTTTATAATTCGACAATATTTTTTCTAAACTTATTAGAAAGTGTTGTCGATCACGTTATCAAACGATTTTGTAGGCCCTTTTCTGCGTAATTTCGCAGATACGTACCTACTATATAAAATTGTATCCATTTGCTCACCTGTTACAAATGTACCTCCTGGAGACAATACATATACACTTTTTTACAAGAAGACTAGCAAGCACCATATCCTATGTGATCACGAGATCTGTTTTTTTGCATGTTGATACATATAAAAAATCAACTTTAGCTTATTCAGTATCTACATAGATCCAATTTCCCTTGCTTCTTCCTTAAACGATGAGCATACGATGTGACAAACAAAATTTCGACATGAACTTTCGTTCCAACTTGCACAGTTTTCAGCATTCACAGGCTATGCATCTGCATCAACTAATACGATATTGATGTTTTGCATATTTCTGTATTCTACATCCCTTCTGCGAATCCTTCCATAATGTGCGTTTTCTTGTATAGATTTTGTCGATTTAACGTAATTACATGTCTTTTCGTAAATCCTATCCCTAGTTTATTCTGAAAAATTAAAGTCTAAACGTAAAATATAGGTTTTTATCACAATTTTTTATTATAATATATTTTCTTCAACTACGCTACATATCCCTTTATTTTTTCATCTTCTATTTCAGGATAACGAAACCCTGCCTTTAGCATAATAAAAAGACAGAAGAATATAAGTATAACCACTCCGCTATAATCTATTACGAAATCAACAGGTATTATGTTTCTCACGAGCGAAAAAAGCACATTCACCTCTGGTAAATGTGCTAAAACAATTTTTGGTTTTGCACTGCATTCACAATAATGTTAGCTGTTTCTTCAATCGCTTTATTCGATACATCAATTACTTGACAATTTATTTTACCAACTACATTCTCAAAGTGATCAATTTCTTCTTTAATACGATTAATATTGGCATATGTTGCACCATCACTTAGTCCAAGTGATTTCAATCGCTCTTTTCGAATATGATTCAACTTCTCTGGCGTAATTTTCAAACCGAAGCATTTTTCTTTAGCCACTTGATATAACTCTTCAGGCGGATCTACTTCTGGTACGAGCGGTACATTAGCAACTTTCAAACGTTTGTTATGAGCTAAATATTGAGAAAGTGGTGTTTTTGATGTGCGCGAAATCCCAATCAACACGATATCTGCTTTTAAAATACCACGCGCGTCTCTACCATCATCATACTTTACAGCAAACTCAATCGCTTCAATCTTTTTAAAGTATTCTTCATCTAATCTACGAACAACACCCGGCTCATATCTTGGTACTTGCCCTGTAATTTCTTCAATTTGATCGATAAGAGGCCCGATAATATCATATGCCTCTACGCCTTCTTTCGCAGCCTCTGTCACTAAATACTGACGCATGTCAGGCTTTACTAACGTAAAACAAATAAGCGCTTGATTGCTCTTAGCAATCGAAATCACTTCTTTTAATGTCCCTGTATCTTCTACATACGGTACACGTCTAATATCAGGAGCAAATGGGAATTGTCCCATCGCTGCTCGAACAACCAAATCAGCCGTTTCTCCAACAGAGTCAGATACGACATATACGATTTTATTATCCATTATATTACCTCACTTTAAACAAATTACACTTATTCGTTATTTACTAAGTTTACAAACGCACGTGTAATATTTGTTTTTGTAATTCGTCCAATCACTTCTAAACCTTGCTTCGTATCTTTCACAACCGGCATCGCATCAATCTGTCTTTCTATTAATTCCATCGCAATATCATATAAAGAATCTTCTCTACGACACATCGTAATGTTTGGCATCCTTGTCATGATAATATTAACCGGAAGAGAGGTTAAATCCTGCTTTCCAAGGCTAGCTCTTAATAAATCTTTACGAGACACAACACCAACTAATAGAATCGCCTGATCTACAACAAATAAGGTACCTACGTCCTCTAAAAACATTGTACAAATCGCATCGTATACTGATACATTTTTATCAATTACAGCTGGCCTAGATTGATAATCTTGTACTTTAATTTTCTTAACAGCCTCAGATAATAGCTGCCCCCCGGTTTTACCCGTATAAAAATAACCTACGCGTGGACGCGCTTCTAAATAACCAGCCATCGTTAAAATTGCTAAGTCTGGTCTTAGCGTTGCACGTGTTAATCCTAATTGCGCAGCAATTGACTCCCCTGTAATAGGACCGTGATCTTTTACAATCTGAATGATATGTTCTTGCCGTTTATTCAGCTCTATGATAATCACCACCTTTAATGCACAACGAAAAAAGTTATACTATCTCTTAAATATTATATACTAAATATGCTATTTGAAAAAGATAGGATGTAAAAAGGACCGTATACGGCCCCAAATTATATTTGAAACTTATCAAGTTGTTCTAAGAAACGTCTTGACTTCAAATAAATCCCGCAATATTCATCATAATATGTATTCAATACTAAACGCATTTGTTTTTTTGTGCTATCCTTCACCGATACATTGCCAAGTCTATGTAAATCGAAGTGGTAGAAAAGACGTAATAATTTATGAACAGCTTCTCCCACTGGTATACGATACTGGTCTTGCTCAGCATGACGCGAGCACAGAAAACCGCCTTCCCGGACAGAGAAGGCGACAAAATCTGTTTCTTGATGACAAATCGCACATGTATCAAAGTACGGGCGCATCCCTAATACCGGAAGCATTTTCGTTTGATAAATTAATGATAATACTTCTGAATCAACACCCTCACACATATAATGCAACGTTTGATATAACATTTCAAATAAATATGGATTATGTTTTTTATCTTCTGTTGCTTTATCAGTTAACTCAACAATAAATGATGCATAAGCAGTTAAAAATATATCCTCGCGAATTTCTTTCATAGTTGAAATAATCTCGCCTTGTTGCAAAGTTCCAAGTCCAGATCCCATTTGAATAAGAAAATTACCATGTGTCATAAGTTGCGAAACAGATGCTAACCGGCTTTTCGGTTTTTTCGCTCCTCTTGCCATTGCACTTACCTTACCCAATTCTCTTGAGAATATTGTAACAATCTTGTTCGTTTCTCCGTAATCTGTCGTACGGATAACGATGCCCTCAACTTTTTGAAACATGTTCGTCACCATCCAAGGTTTGAACAAAACGGGTCAAGAAATTGGAGAGTCTAGATGCGCTAACTCCTCTTCATGTTGATCCATCTCATCGTTTACGTCTTTTTCCATTTCTTTCAAAAGCAAGTACGTTTCAATGCTTCCTGTTTTGGAGAAAAACTTCCAGGTAAAATCTAGCATAAGAATCCACCTTTCTCAATAAGCGTAGCCTATAAACCAATTTCCTTTGTTGTTATTAAATTGACCCATTTTGTCCATTTTCATGTGAGAAAAATTTTTCCTAATTTATCAAAACTCATAAAAACCAATAATCAGCGGATGAACAAAACATCCGCTGATTACAGCTTTACTCTATTTTAGTACTCGTCTTCGCGGAAACCAAGGTCACGAAGCTGAGACATTTTATTACGCCAATCTTTTTGCACTTTTACCCATACTTCTAAAAATACTTTAGAACCAAGTAATGCTTCAATGTCAAAACGAGCTCGCTTACCGACTTCTTTTAACATCTTTCCTTGCTTACCTATAATAATTCCTTTTTGTGATGCACGTTCAACAACAATCGTTGCGTTTATATAAACCGCTCCGCCCTCACGTTTTTGAATTGCATCAATAACAACCGCTACAGAGTGCGGCACTTCTTCACGTGTTAAATGTAATACTTTTTCACGAATAAGCTCTGAAATAATAAATCGCTCTGGATGATCCGTTACTTGATTATCTGGGTAGTATTGCGGTCCTTCTGGTAAATACTTTTTAATTGTTCCAATTAAAGCATCCACATTATTGCCATCTAATGCAGAAATTGGTACAATCTCTGCAAATTCATATAGTTTACGGTATTGATCAATTAACTCTAATAATTGCTCTGGATGAAGTTGGTCAATTTTATTAATTACTAAAAATACTGGTTGTTTCGTTTCTTTTAATTTCTCAATAATGAATTCCTCACCACGACCAAATCCTTCAACTGCATTGACCATAAACAGAACAATATCAACTTCTTTTAATGTCGTTTGAGCCATCTTCACCATGAAGTCGCCTAATTTATGTTTAGGTTTATGTATTCCTGGTGTATCAATGAAAATTACTTGTGAATCATTTTCTGTATATACGCCTTGAATTTTATTACGAGTTGTTTGTGGCTTGTCACTCATAATGGCAATTTTCTGGCCGATAATACGATTTAAAAATGTAGATTTTCCAACATTCGGTCTGCCAATAATAGAGACAAAACCTGATTTATAACCTTTTCTATTCATGTAAATCCTCCGCTAAAAATGCTCCTGGTAACAATTCTCCAACTGTAGTCTCTTGAACGTCACCATGTAAATTTGATAGGTATACTTTCGTATCCTGTTTACATAATTCTACCATAACTTGTCGGCATGCTCCACAAGGAGGTACCGGACGCTTTGTATCCGCTACAACTGCAATAGCTACAAACTCTTTATCTCCTTCAGAAATCGCCTTAAATAAAGCTGTTCTTTCTGCACAGTTACATAAACCATATGATGCATTTTCAACATTACATCCACGATATACTTTTCCATCCTGTGTTAATAATGCTGCACCTACTTGAAATTTAGAATATGGTACGTACGCTTGTTTACGCGCTTCGATTGCTTCTTGAATTAATTGTTTACTATTCATATTCCCGCATCCTTCCTGTCCACAGCTGTGAATAAGATACACTCTCTTATTAAAGGCCTTTACAGCACTTTCAAAGCTTCATAAAAGCTTTGGAATGCAACTATACCACATACGGCAAAAAGATAATAGCACCAATTATAACGGCTATTATCGCAAACAATAAAACCGATCCGGCTGCGACATCCTTTGCAATTTTCGCAAACGGATGTATATCGGTAGTCGCTAAATCTACTGTTTTCTCCACAGCCGTATTTACCATCTCTAAACTCATTACAATTCCTATTACAATAAGTAATACCATCCACTCTACTTTCGTAATATGGAAATAAAAGCCGCAGCATATAACAATGACTGCGGCTAAATAATGAATTTTCATATTTCGTTCATGACGAAGACAAAAGAATATACCTGCTATAGCATATCCAAAACTATTTATAAGTTTTCCTTTTTTCATCGACCTAATCCAAATGCCTCTAAAATTTCTTTTTGTCTTCCAAACATTTCTTTTTCATCCTCTTCTGTCATGTGGTCATAACCAAGTAAATGCAAAAAGCCATGTAACGCTAAAAAGCCAAGTTCACGATCAAAAGAATGTCCATACTCTTCAGCTTGTTCTTTCGCTCTCGGAATAGAAATAATAAGGTCACCTAACATACGAGGCATCTCTGCACCTACAATTTCCATTTCTCCTTCTCCCATTTCTTCCATAGCAAAGGAAATGACATCAGTAGGCTGATCCTTATCTCGGTAATCACGATTAATCTCGCGAATGCGTTCGTTATCTACAAATGTCACTGATAACTCCGCACCATCCTCTATTTTTTCCATTTGAGCTGCTTTTTCTAATATCTCACGAATTAAATTCACATATTCTTCTTTCACTTCTTCTGTTTCGTCAATGAAATCAATTAATAAACTCATTCTTTCTCCTTCTCTTCCGGTGGTTCCGGATATGTAATACGCGAATGGAAAATACCATTTAACGTTTCACATAACGTTTTTCCAACGATTTGTAGTTCCTTAAACGTCAAATCACATTCACTAAATTGCCCATCTTGCAGGCGATCTTTAATAATACTTTGTACTAAATTATTAATTTGATCTGGCGTTGGGTGATTCATAGAACGTACCGCCGCCTCAACACTATCAGCAATACCAACAATTGCCGACTCTTTAGAAGTTGCTTTTGATCCCGGATAGCGAAACATCTCTTCTGTATATTTTTCTTTATCTTCTTTAATCGCCTTATAATAAAAATATTTAAGTAATGTTGTACCATGGTGTTGTCCAGCAATATCGATAATTTCTTGCGGAATATGGTATTCTTCGAGCATTCTGACTCCATCTGTTACATGAGCAATGATAATATCTTTACTCGTCACAGGATCTAATTTATCATGTGGATTTTCAATTCCCATCTGGTTTTCAATAAAGAATTGCGGTTGTACTGTTTTTCCTACATCATGATAATACGCCCCTACACGTGCTAATACACCATTTGCTCCAACCGCTTCACACGCTGCCTCAGAAAGATTCGCTACCATTACACTGTGGTGATACGTTCCTGGCGCTTCTAACAAAATTCTACGTAAAAGCGGATGATTTGGACTTGATAGTTCCATAAGCTTCATGCTTGATACAATTCCAAGTCCACTCTCTAAATACGGTAATATCCCCATAGCCAAAACGGATGAGATAATTCCTGAAACGGAAGCCATCAATAATTGCGTTCCAATTTCAAGAGGTGAAAAATTCCCATTACGTAATAATAATAACGCCGCTAAGACGACCACGTTTAAGATAGAAACGAGTATACCAGCTTGCAAAATCATCGTGCGACGATTTTTTTCTCTTAAGAAAATGCTTACTGATAATGAACTTAACAACACATAAATACCTACACTATAATTCAGTGTACTTGTTACCCCTTCATTAAACATAATACTTCCGCACACAGAAAAAATCATACTTGTTAAAAATACAAACCGATCGCCAATCATTAGTTTTACAAGTATTGTTCCCATCGCAACCGGAACAACATACGCAATTCCTGCATATTCAAGCTTTTGAAACAAACTAATCGTTTTCATTAAAACAATCGTGATAGATAAAATTGTAATATACGCTAAAATATACGGTCTATCTTCTCTTTTACGCTGTAAAAATACTTCAAACTGCTTATGCATAAAGTACAGTAACACACCAATGAGCACTGCTAATCCAACATAAGGCTGAAAACTATTACCTTTCTCTAATAAACCGACTAATTTCAACTGATTATACATATCACTTGAAATTGTTTCACCTTCTCTAACAATAACTTGTCCTTGAAGAATATAAACAGGTGGAATTAAATCTTCTTCCGCTTTCTTCTTCTCTTTCGTTACAACCGGATCATAAAAATAATTTGCTGTAATCGCATATGATCCTAGCGCGTTCACAGCTTCCTTCAATCCACTATTCACATTGAGGCTTTTCATTTCATTAACAAATCGCTCTTTTGCTGCTATTTCTTCGGACATTTTAATATTTCCACCCATAATAACACTAATAGACGTTAGAGCCGCGTTCTTTGCTAATTCTAATTGATCCGGTTCTGCATTAATAAAATATAATAAATTCTCATCCGATAATTCCTTTGTTAAATTAGATGGCAACTTCTTCTTCAATTTTTCTAATTTATTTGCATCGGTCATCTTTTTTTGCTCTTCAGGTCCAGCAGCTTTCATCTCTTGAATTGCTTCATTTACCTTAGCAAAAACATCATTTACAATATCTACTCTATTTTGTTTATATTCACTTCTATATGTATATTGATCCCCAACTTTTTGAGCGGCCTCTTGTTTTTTTCTGTCCGTTATTACCTTATCTTCAATTTTAATAGGAGAATGAATTGTTTTTTTCGCAATAGAATACATATCAACATCTAATTGCTCTGGTTTTACATTATTCATAAGTGCAAAAAACAGCACTGCTCCTAATAAAACATAAGAAATCCAACTTAGTTTTTTCGAATGTTGTAAATTACGAAACCACTTAGAAATTTCTTCAGATCTTAACATGATTTCAATACCTTCTCCTCTCCAGAAATAAAGTGAAACTATTTATAGCTTTCATTTCTTCTAGCCAACGATACTTTTAAGTAACATTTTGATACACCAGCACCTATAGTTTATTTCTCTTATCTTTTATGATAGTAAAAAATATGCCGGTCGCCAACCTTAATACAAAAAGAAATGATCCTGACAAATAGGATCATTCCATTTTATCATATGCCTCAATAATACGTTGCACCAGCGGATGCCTCACAACGTCCGTTTGTTCTAATGTAATGAATGAAAGACCTGATACACCAGATAAAATGTTAGAAGCTAGCGAAAGCCCTGATTTTACCCCTTTTGGTAAGTCTACTTGTGAAGGGTCCCCCGTAATAACCATTTTAGAACTAAAACCTAATCTAGTTAAAAACATTTTTATTTGTGCACCCGTTGTATTTTGCGCTTCATCTAAAATAACAAATGAATCATCGAGCGTACGCCCTCTCATATAAGCAAGAGGTGCAATTTCAATTACCCCTCGCTCCATCATACGTTGCGTATATTCTTGTCCAAGAATATCGTGCAAAGCATCATACAATGGACGTAAATACGGATCTACCTTCTCTTTCAAATCTCCTGGTAAAAAACCTAAACTTTCTCCAGCTTCTACAGCCGGTCTCGTTAAAATAATTTTCTTTACATACCCTTGCTTTAAAGCTCTCACAGCCATTACTACAGCTAAGTATGTTTTCCCAGTCCCAGCAGGTCCCATTCCAAATACAATATCATTCTTCTTCATTGCATGAATATATCTTCTTTGCCCCATTGTTTTTACACGAATGGATTTACCTTTTGCCGTTTTAAAGATTTCTTCTTCATATAACTCTTCAAATTGAGCAATTTTCCCTTGTTGTGCGAGCTGAATTGCATACGCAACATCTCTTTCTGTAATTGATATACCTTTTCGAATAACAACAAGTAATTGCTGTAAGATTTTTTCTACGAGTGTCACAGTTTCAACTGCTCCAGATGCATGAACAGTTTCACCTCTAGTTACAATCGATACATTCAATTCCCGTTCAATTACTTTCAAATGAGCATCATTGACTCCAAAAAGAGCGATTGCTTCGTTAGCATTTTCCAATTGTTGGTTCATTTCTACTAATTGTTCTGCCATTACTCAGTCTCCTTGAATATCGGATTCGGATATTGGTTGTGGCTCTGCAATATTTTCGATCACAGTATAATGCAATGTGACTTTTAGTTGATCCGCCTCAACCTCTTTACTCAAAATCTTATCACTTACAATCATAGCATGTTCATCCAATTTTTTCTTTAGTTCTTTTTCAGCCATCTCTTTCGCTACTTTCATTGCCTGTTTTTCTGTATATTCCCGATTCGCTTCTTCCTCTTCTCGTACAATATCTTTTTCATACGCGATCGGCAGTGTAAAACCAAATAGTTTCACATCGTGTTTTACACTTTCAGTACGAGAGCGTTTATACTTATCATGTTGAAATCCCCATATTTTTATTTTCGCACTCCCAAATGTAAGGTAATGCTCATTATATGCATTGCCAGTATATACTTGAAATTGCGTCTTTAGTGGTACACTTACCTCAGATGTGTACCACGTTTCTCCATATACAATACCTTTCGCCGAAACAATCGTCGGACTCTCCTCATTACCGTATATCCCTGATACGAGAAGCTGTCCTTTTTCGACATGATCATTTTTCAAGACAACTGGTTTTCCTACTTCAACAAATGTTTTTGTCACAATCGCTTCTTTTTTTGCAACTAAATTTTGCGGCCTTTGTTCCTTTTCTTTTTTCGGCTCGTTTTTTTCAACAATTTTAAAATGGTACGTCGTTCCTCTTATTTCTAATCCCGCCCAAGTAATCGCATTAATATTGTCTGTCAAATGACGTTGTACATCTTCTACATTAGGCATTTGGAATTGTAATTTTCCTTTTTTAATACCCATTTTGTCCAATTCTTTCATCAATATATATTCTGTTTCAGGTTTCGCTCCTGTAATTTCAATTTTCCAAACCATATTGGATAATGCAATCATGCCAAAAAAGAAAATTAAAAAACCAATTAAGAATCCACTATTTTTAATTAAACGCTTATTCAAAAAAGGAAAACCGTAACGCCCAATAAAATATAGTTTACATTCATTTTTTCTATAAATTGGTTTTATTTTCTTCACATCTCGTAATAACATACAAAAAACTAACGTTTCATCAGCAATCTTCTTAACATCCCAAACTAATAATTTTCTACGTACACATTCGTTAACGAACCGTTCCGCACCTCTACCTTCAATTCGTACTTTTACATATCCAAGCCACTTTATAAACCATTTATTTTTCATCTACTATCTCCACTACCTTTCCAAAAGTATACACACTACTTTTTTCACTTTAATTAGCAAAATAGCTCGTACGAAAATGAAATAAAGAGTTCTACCGCCCATAAATAGCGAGATAAACTGAATAGTAAGGTCGAATCACGAAAATAACGAAGAAAAACTTCACATATGGAAGTTTCCCTCACTCCTCTTTTTTTTCGTTTTCTAAAAACGTCACTTGCTCAATTATTCCTTCAAGCAAAAGTTCTTCTGGAAGGATTGTTTTAATAATAAAGGATTGCCCTTTAATTAATAATTGACCGTGCTTTAATAACAATCTTACTTCTTTATCTGAAAACACTAATAAACCCCGATGATTTTCTATATAGATATGCACTTGCCCAACAAGCGTGATCCGAGGTAGATCCATTAGCACATCCACTGGCAGGTCTATTTGCTTTGTTAACCAATTCTTCATTTGTTCTAATTTTTTCATCTCAAAAGACCCCCTCTCATCCCATATGTATGAAAAAAGAGCTTGTAATATCACGTCCAAACTGAAAAAAAGCATAAAAAAACGTCTCATACGAAATGAGACGTTTTTTTATGCTAATAGCTGGATAACCAACTTATTCACAAGTGATCCGTCTGTTTTACCTTTTACTTTCGGCATAACAGCAGTCATCACCTTACCCATATCTGCTTTAGAAGTTGCACCAACTTCAGAAATAACTTGCTTAATTACATTCGCTAGTTCTTCTTCTGTTAATTGCTCCGGCAAATATGCGCTTAAAATCTGAATTTCACTTTGCAGTTTATTAACAAGGTCTTCACGACCAGCTTTTTTAAATTCAAGGAGGGAGTCCTTATACTGTTTTACTTCACGAGCTAAAACTGTTAATTCCTCTTCTTCAGTAAGAGTATGTTGCAGTTTAATACCTTCATTTTGTAAAGCAGCCTTAACCATACGAATAACGGTTAACTTTTCTTTTTGTTTATTCTTCATCGCTTGTTTCATATCATCGTTTAAACGACCGAGAAGACTCATAACTTACACCCTCTCTTAGAATTTACGCTTTCTTGCCGCTTCAGATTTCTTCTTACGTTTTACACTTGGTTTTTCATAAAACTCGCGCTTTCTTGCTTCAGCAAGTGTACCAGTTTTAGAAACCGATCTTTTAAAACGGCGAAGTGCATCCTCCAAAGACTCGTTTTTACGAACGACTGTTTTTGACATTCTCTTTCCCTCCCTCCGAAACATCACACTTACATACTAATTTCAGCATGCAAAAAGAAACCCTTCTTCAGCATGTCTTTTACGATTATAATACATTTTATCACTTCAGGTCAACTATTTGGCAGAATAAAAGAAGAATAGATGCCCTTTCCTGTTCAAAAGCTATGTAGATAGCTATTATCCTTTTCCCCTGAAAACAACTATATTTTTATCATTACATCTTTTTTAATGCAGGAATGTACGAAACAACTACTCATTCGACGTACCTGTCTTTTCAGTACTTAACTTCTCCACGAAAAAAAGAAAGCATGCAAATCGTTTCCGTTTGCATGCTTTTTTTATCCCGCTATTTGCCGGGCAGTAAGGCCCCCACCTCAAAATTCAGCAAAAGCAAAGAACTTAGGTAGGAATCCGGCTGATAATTAGTGGGAAGGAACAAAAACCCCACTCATTAAAGTTTCATTTTATGCGCTTGCTGATTCTTTTTTTACATCATCTTCAAGAACACGAACAAATTGCGCTTCGTTATATGGATAACCAGCTTTCGTAATTTTCACTTTCACTAGCTTACCAATTAACTCTTCTGATCCTTCAAATACAATTTTTAAGTAGTTATCCGTATAGCCTACATATAACCCTTTACGGTCGCCCTCTTTAAATTGCTCTTCTGGAATGATTTCAAGCACTTCCCCTTCAAACTGTGATGCATACTCTTTCGCTAATTGGTTAGATAGTTCAATTAAACGATGAACACGATCATTCTTCACATCTTCAGGAACTTGATCTTCCATACGCGCTGCAGGTGTTCCTGTACGCTTTGAGTAAGGGAATACGTGTAACTCAGAGAAGCGATTCTCTTTAATGAAATTGTATGTTTCCATGAATTCTTCTTCTGTTTCACCTGGGAAACCAACAATTACATCCGATGTAATCGCAAGGCCTGGTAACGCTTCTTTCAATCGATCTAAACGCTCTTGGAAAAATTCCATCGTATACTTACGACGCATACGCTTTAATACAGTATTAGATCCAGATTGCAATGGAATGTGCAAGTGACGTACAACTACTTCAGACTTATCTAACACTTCAATTACTTCATCTGAAATCTGACTCGCTTCAATAGAAGAAATACGTAGACGTTTTAATCCGCCTACTTCCGCTTCCATATCACGAAGTAATCCAGCTAAGTTATAATCTTTAATATCTTCACCGTACCCACCTGTATGAATACCTGTTAATACGATTTCTTTATAACCTGCATCTACTAATTGCTGCGCTTGTTTAATAACTTCTTTTCCATCACGAGAACGCATTAAACCACGTGCCCAAGGAATGATACAGAATGTACAGAAATTATTACAACCTTCTTGTATTTTTAAAGATGCACGTGTACGATCCGTGAAATAAGGTACATCCAGTTCTTCGTATACACGTGTTTTCATAATGTTGCGGACAGCATTAATTGGTTGACGCTCTTTGCGGAATTCTTCGATGTATCCTAACATCTTTTCACGATCCTGTGTACCAACTACAATATCTACGCCTGGAATCGCCATAATTTCCGCTGGAGATGTTTGTGCATAACATCCCGTTACACAAATAACCGCATCCGGATTTTGACGAACAGCACGTCTAATAACTTGACGGCTTTTCTTATCTCCCGTATTCGTTACTGTACACGTATTAATAACATATACATCAGCTTTCTTTTCATATTCAGTTCTTTCATATCCACCTTGTTTAAACAATTGCCAAATGGCCTCTGTTTCATAGTGGTTTACTTTACAACCTAACGTATGGAACGCAACAGTTGACATTGATCATCACCCCATCAATTCAAAATGATACGAAGCAGCACTTAACGCGTATAACGGCGCCGTTTCTGTTCTTAAAATTCTTGGTCCTAAACTACATGGTACAAATTTATGTTCACGAAGCGTAGTAATCTCTTCCTCCGCTAAACCACCTTCTGGTCCAAATACAATCAATAGTTTTTGGCCTGGTTTCATCGTCGTTAAAGCTTTAGCAAAATTGGATTTCTCACCTTGTTTTGCTTCCTCTTCGTACGCAACAAGACATACATCATACTCATTACTCATTGAAAGCAATTGCTTAAATGATGCCGGAGCATGCACTTCTGGAACTTCGCTTCTATGCGATTGTTCCGCAGCTTCTTTCACAATTTTTCTTAAACGCTCAACTTTTTTATCAGCTTTTTTCGCATCCCATTTTACAATAGAGCGAGATGCTTGAAATGGTAAAAATGCGGCCGCCCCAAGCTCAGTTCCTTTTTGGAAAATTAACTCTAGCTTGTCTCCTTTTGGCAGTCCACTTGCAATCGTCACGAAAACAGGAAGTTCACTTGACGCCTCTACCCATTCTACAATAGCCGTATTAATAAATTCACTGGTAATTTCATCAATTGAACATATTGCTGTTTTTCCGTTTACACAGCAATAAATGTGATCGCCAGCTGACATACGCATCACTCTTGCGATATGATGTACGTCATCACCTACAATACGAATACTTGTCTCATTTACATATTTCTCTTCTACAAAATAACGTTGCATATAATCACCTTAGTAGAGTTTCGTTCCTTTCGTAAGTCAACACTTACGAAAAGAACGAAACGTTATCATTTTTTCATATAACAAACGGCAAGTCCCTCACCTTATAGTGAGAGACTCCCCTTTTCATTATAAACTAAAATCTATATTACGCATTTCGTGCAATAATTGCTACCCAATCTTCCATTCGTAATACTTCTTCAATTGTAAATCCAGCTTTTTCTAGCGCTTCAGAAATTATCTTTTCCTTCGCTGCAATAATGCCCGATGTAATAAATAATCCGCCCGACTTCACAACTCTTGCTGCATCCTCAGGGAATAAAAGAATAATTTCTGCTAATAAGTTAGCTACGATTAAATCAACAGGACCTTCAATACCTTCTAAAAGACTATTTTGCCCAACAGACACGATATCATCTGTTTTATTTAAACGTACATTCATTTCTGCACTTTCCACTGCAACCGGATCTAAATCATACGCTTGAACAGAAGACGCACCTAATTTTGCCGCTGCAATACTAAGTACACCAGAACCTGTTCCTACATCAATGACAGTATCACCTGGCTGAACTGTTTTTTCTAAAGCACGAATACACATCGTTGTTGTCGGATGAGTTCCTGTTCCAAACGCCATACCTGGATCTAATTCAATAATTTTTTCTTCCGGAGAAGCTGGTGTATATTCTTCCCACGTCGGCACAATTGTGAATGTATCAGAAATTTGTACTGGATGGTAATATTTTTTCCAAGCAGTAGCCCAATCTTCTTCATTGACTTCGTTAACGGTAATATTTCCAGTACCAATTTCGATGTCGTAAGATGGAAGCATATCAATAGATGATTTTACACCCGCAATCGTTTCCTGTAAAGAATCCGTTTGTGGGAAATATGCTTTTATTAATACACCTTCCGCCGGATATTCATCTGGGTTCAATGCATAAATTTCACCATATTGTTGCTCGCGCTCTTTCGTCAAATCCGCTGGATCCTCAATCGCAACTCCACTAGCACCAGCTTCATGTAAAATATGAGAGACAGCTTCTACTGCTTCTTCTGTTGTATGAATACTAACTTCTGACCATTTCACAATTTACCAACTCCATTTTTCATTTCCATTATTCCCCTTTGAAAGCACGTTTAAGCTTTCCAAATAAACTATCATCCTGCTCTTCTTGTCCCGCAAATTCACGTAATAACTCTTTTTGATGTGAAGTTAATTTCGTCGGTACAACAACACGAACGACTACATATTGATCTCCTTGACCGTATCCACGTACGTTCGGAGCACCTTTTCCTTTTAAGCGGAATTCTGTTCCTGTTTGTGTTCCTGCTGGAATTTTCAGCTTCACTTTCCCATGAACAGTAGGAACTTCCACTTCAGCACCAAGTGCCATTTGCGCAAATGTTAATGGCATTTCACAAATAATGTGATCTCCTTCACGCTCAAAGAATTCATGATTTCTCACATGAACAACAACATATAAATCTCCTGCCGGTCCGCCATTTACGCCCGCTTCACCTTTTCCAGATACACGAATTTGTTGACCATTATCAATACCTGCTGGAATTTTAACATTGATTTTTTTACGTTTACGTACTTTACCAGAACCGTGACATGTCGTACATTTTTCTTTAATCATTTGACCAGTTCCTGAACAATGACCACAAGCTTGACGGTTTACGATACGACCAAATGGTGTATTTTGTTCTACACTTACTTGCCCTGATCCTGAACAATGTTTACATGTTTCTTTTGAAGTTCCTGGTTTCGCTCCGCTACCTTTACAAGTATCACATGGATCTTCTACTGGAATCTCAACATTTAATTCTTTACCAAAAATAGCTTCCTCAAACTCTAAAGTAACTTGATATTGTAAGTCAGCACCTTGACGCGGAGCATTTGGATCACGACGTCTACCGCCACCGCCGCCAAAGAACGAACTAAAGATATCTTCGAAACCGAAGCCACCGCCGAAGTCTCCTCCGCCGCCAAAGCCACCGAAACCTTGATTTGCACCAGCATGACCAAATTGATCATATTGCGCGCGCTTTTGATCGTCGCTTAATACTTCGTATGCTTCTTGTACTTCTTTAAACTTTTCAATTGCATTTTCTTCTTTACTTACGTCTGGATGGTATTTTTTAGCCAAACGACGATACGCTTTTTTTATTTCATCTTTTGAAGCACCCTGGCTAAGTCCAAGGACCTCATAATAGTCTCGTTTACTCATAAATTTACAACCCCCGAATCTTTCACATAAACGTAATTTTAACACCGAAAGAAAGTGCTTTGCAACAAAGTTTCCTCACTTACAGTATGCAAAGTAAAAAACTTAAGAACCTCACACTTTTCTTTTCATTCGTGAAAAAAGCCAAAGTCAAGGCACGCTTGACTTTGACTTTTTGTCATCTTACTTATTTATATTACTTATCTTCTTTTACTTCTTCGAACTCAGCGTCTACTACATTGTCTTTCTTCGCGCCAGCATCTTGTGCTCCTTGTGCACCTTCTGCTTGCCCTGCAGCTGCTTGAGCTTGCTCGTATAATTTAACAGTTAATTGTTGTACGATTTCTTGTAAAGCGTCTTTTTTCGCACGGATTTCCTCAAGCTCATTCTTCTCGATCGCAGCTTGTAATGCTTCTTTCGCTTCTGTTGCTTTTGCAACTTCAGCCGCATCCACTTTACCTTCTAAATCTTTTACAACTTTATCTGTTTGGAATACAAGTTGGTCAGCTTCGTTACGAAGTTCAACTTCTTCCTTACGTTTTTGGTCAGCGTCAGCATTTGCTTCTGCTTCTTGTACCATACGATCTACTTCTTCATCAGAAAGACCTGAAGAAGATTGGATTGTAATAGTTTGCTCTTTGCTTGTTCCTAAGTCTTTTGCACGTACGTTAACGATACCGTTCGCATCAATATCGAATGTTACTTCGATTTGTGGAATACCACGTGGTGCTGGTGGAAGGTCTGTTAATTGGAAACGACCTAATGTTTTGTTGTCAGCTGACATTGGACGCTCACCTTGTAATACGTGAATATCTACTGCCGGTTGGTTATCAGCAGCTGTTGAGAATACTTGTGACTTACTTGTTGGAATTGTAGTGTTACGCTCGATTAATTTCGTGAACACACCACCCATAGTTTCAATACCTAAAGAAAGTGGAGTTACGTCTAATAATAGTACGCCTTCTACATCACCAGTAAGTACGCCACCTTGAACTGCAGCACCTAATGCTACAACTTCATCAGGGTTTACACCTTTATATGGTTCTTTACCAGTTTCACGTTTAATAGCTTCTTGTACAGCTGGGATACGAGTAGATCCACCAACAAGGATAACTTTATCTAATTCACTTGGAGCAAAACCAGCGTCTTTTAATGCACGACGAGTTGGCTCTAACGTTCTTTCAACAAGACCTGCTGAAATCTCTTCAAATTTCGCTCTTGTTAACGTTAATTCTAAGTGTAATGGACCAGCAGCTCCAGCACTGATGAATGGTAATGAAATTTGTGTTTGTGTTACGCCAGAAAGATCTTTTTTCGCTTTTTCAGCTGCATCTTTCAAACGTTGAAGTGCCATTTTATCTTGGCTTAAATCAATGTTATTTTCTTTTTTGAACTCAGCTACTAAGTGGTCAATAATAACTTGGTCAAAGTCATCTCCACCAAGACGGTTGTCACCAGCAGTTGAAATAACTTCGAATGTTCCATCCGCTAACTCAAGGATAGATACGTCAAATGTACCGCCACCTAAGTCATATACTAAGATTTTTTGCTCTTCATCTTGTTTTTCTAAACCGTAAGCAAGCGCTGCTGCTGTTGGTTCGTTAATGATACGCTCAACTTCTAAACCAGCGATACGACCAGCATCTTTTGTTGCTTGACGTTCTGCATCGTTGAAGTATGCAGGTACTGTAATAACAGCTTTCGTTACTGTTTCACCTAAGTATGCTTCAGCAGAAGCTTTTAAGTTTTGTAAAATGATTGCAGAAATTTCTTGAGGTGTATAATCTTTACCTTCAACTTCTACTTTGTAGTCTGTACCCATATGACGTTTAACAGACATGATTGTATTTGGGTTTGTAATTGCTTGACGCTTTGCAACTTCCCCAACTTGACGCTCTTCATTTTTGAAAGCTACAACAGAAGGTGTTGTACGGTTTCCTTCTGGATTTGGGATAACCTTTGGTTCTCCACCTTCCATAACAGCTACACAAGAGTTTGTTGTACCTAAGTCAATACCGATAATTTTACTCATGGCGAATCCTCCTACTTTTATGTAAATTATTGATTTACTTTTACCATTGATGGGCGAATCACACGGTCTTTTAGTTTATAACCTTTTTGGAATTCTTCAACTACCGCGTTTGATTCAAATTCACTATCTTCCACTTGCATAATAGCTTGGTGTTCATTAGGATCAAACTGTTTACCAACAGCTTCAATCGCTTCAACGCCTTCTTTAGTCAACGCTTCTAGCAATTGACGATGCACCATTTCCATACCTTGTAACAAGGATTTCGTTTGCTCATCAGTTGCTTCCACTTGCATCGCTCTTTCAAAATTATCAAGAGCTGGCAAAATATCTGAAACTAGACTTTGTGCTCTATATTTTTCAGCAGCCTGTTTATCCATTTGGACACGACGCTTATAATTTTCAAAATCAGCTTGTAGACGTAATGTGCGACCTTCCGTTTCCGTTAGCTTCGCTTGTAACTCATCTACTTTTTCTTGTAAAAGAGCAGCCTCACTTTTTTCTTCTACAGTTTTTTCACTGTTTTCTGTCGTGACAGCTTCTTCAACTTGCGCTTCTTTTACTTCTTCTACCACTTGTTCGTTACGCTCTTCCACAATATTCACCTCCTTAAAAGGTATTAGGTATTATGCTGAACACAATTCCTTAAGCATTATATATTACACACAGCAATGAAAATTTCATTACTTGAGCGAATGTATTACTCTCATTTACTTTTTAAGTCCATCAGTAAATTGTCTCGTAAATAACTGTAACAAACTAATTACCCGAGAGTATTGCATTCTTGTCGGACCTAAAATAGCAATTGTTCCAAGCTGTTCTTCTCCAATCGAATATGTTGCAGAAATTAAACTACAATCTTCCATGGCCGTCGCAGAGTTTTCCCTACCAATGTTCACTTGAATACCTACTTGTTTATGACGCAAAATGTCATAAAACTCGGCTTCATTATCAATCATCGTCAGCAAGGATCTTACTTTGTGAATGTCATGGAACTCTGGTTGCGAAAGCATATTTGCTTTGCCTCCAAAGTATATCTTTTCCGATAAAGGAACTTGAAATGTACCATCTAACATTTTTATTGCACTATCGTAATTATGAACATATCCACGTAAAACTGTAACAATCTCTTTAAAGATTTTGTTATGCAGTTCTGCCATTGGTACACCCGACAGCTTTTCATTTAAAATATTAACCATTTTTTCTAAATCTGATAAATCAACAGATTCCGGAACGGTAATCGTTTTGCTTTGTACATGCCCTGTATCCGTTACAATAATAGCGACTGCAGTTTGACGATCAAGCGGTACAATTTGTACGTTTTTAAGTTTATTTGTGCTTAACTTCGGTCCAAGAACAATGGCCGTATAATTCGTAAGCTCTGATAAAATTTGAGCCGATTGCTGTGCAATCTTTTCCGCTTCAAAAATTCTTTCAGCAAATAAATCTTTAATTTGTACAATTTCATCGTTCGGTAAGTTTTGCGGCGCTAAAAGATGGTCTACATAAAAACGATATCCTTTTTCAGAAGGAACACGTCCTGAAGAACTATGCGTTTTCTCAATAAATCCTAGTTCCTCTAAATCAGCCATTTCATTTCGAATAGTAGCTGAACTAAACGTAATTTCATCTTTCTTAGCCAACGTCCTCGACCCAACAGGTTGCGCTGATCCAATAAAGTCATCAATAATTGTTTGTAAAATTAAGAGCTGACGTTCCGTAAGCATCTCATCATCACCTCTGTTAGCACTCTTTGTCTTCGAGTGCTAAATCTATTAATAACTTACCAAAATTGACATTCAATTGTCAACGGAAACGTCACGAAATAATGAAACTTTTTCACGTTTATGGAACATTTAATTAGTCAATCAAAAACGATTGGAATACTTCATTCCCTAATAATTTTCCTTTTCGCGTTAAACGAACATATCCATCTTTCTCTTCAAGCAATCCTTGTTCTTGATTTTTTTGCAACTGCTTCGCGAAAACTTGATCCATCTCCATATTAAATTTCCTTTGAAACGCTACTTTAGATACACCTTTTGTTTTTCGAAGTCCTAAGAACAACTCTTCTTCCATTCTTTCTTTCTCCGTCACCGCATGAACATCTAAATACGGAAATCCAGTTTCATCGATTTTATTGAAATATTGCTTGAGCGGCCCTACATTTTGGATACGTTCTCCATTTACATAACTATGCGCTCCAGCTCCAAATCCATAATACTCCTCATTATTCCAGTATGTGAGATTGTGTCTACTTTCATTATCATCTTTTGAGAAATTGCTAATTTCATACTGGGTATAGCCGTGTTTCTCCATTTCATCCATTACCATTTCATACATTTTCGCTTCATGATCTTCACCTGGAAGTCTTAATTTCCCTTTATTCATTAAGTTATAAAACACAGTTTTCGGTTCCACAATTAATGAATATGCCGAGAAATGTTGTACACCAAGCGTAAAAGCAATGTCTAATGTTTCTTTTACATCTTCTATCGTCTGCCCTGGCAGAGCATAAATAATATCTACATTTATATTTTTAAAGCCCACTTCCTGCGCTTCTCTAATTGCTACAAATGCATCTTCCCTCGTATGCTTACGCCCAATTTTCTCAAGCAATTCATCCCGAAATGTTTGCACACCAAAACTAATTCGGTTCACTCCACCTTCTAGCAATACATTTAACTTCTCTTTCGGTAAATCACCTGGATTCGCTTCAAATGTTAATTCACAATTTGGAGCAAACGGACGTAAGCGACGGTTTATAATATCTAGTAACTTTTTTGTCTGTTCCATATTTAACGCTGTCGGAGTTCCTCCACCAACAAAAATCGTTTTCATACTATCAAACGGTACTTTTTGAACTGTATTTATTATTTCTTTCTCTAAATACTCTAAATATTGATCGACCGGTTGGCGTTCAATAAACACTTTATTAAAATCACAATAGTGACAAATATGCTGACAAAATGGAATATGAATATATGCAGCTTGCACCAAATATAACTCCTACCTTTCTAAAAAGAAAACCTCCGCACTCCGGAGGAATCTTCACTTCTCTAACGTATTACGAATTTGTTCCATTCGCATTTTTCCCCAATCATACATCATTTCAACGATCGGTAAAAGCGACATGCCTAATTCCGTCATATAATACTCTACTCGCGGAGGAATTTCTGGGTATACTGTTCGGTCAACAATCCCATCTTCCATTAACTCTTTTAATTGGTTCGACAAAACTTTATGAGAAATGCTTGGGAATAATCGTTGTAATTCACTAAAACGATGAGGCCCTTCCACACCAAGATGCCACAGTATCACAACTTTCCACTTCCCGCTAATAATAGAAAGCGTCAATTCCTTTTCACAATTAAAATTGCCATTTTGTATTTTTTCGTGAATATCTTTTCGAATATTTTCGGACATTAATAGTCTCCTAACTCTATATCAATCATTCATAAATATAGCCACCTCACTATTGTAAATGAGAGAAGCTACGTTGTCTAAAAAGTAATTATACATAAAAAAGAAGCCGTATAAACGACTTCTTTTTTTATCTCAATCCGCATGAAATAACAATCAATTATTAGTTGTCATCCATTTTCAGTACAGCCATGAATGCTTCTTGCGGTACTTCTACAGAACCAACAGACTTCATACGTTTTTTACCTTCTTTTTGCTTATCAAGAAGTTTACGCTTACGAGAAATGTCACCACCGTAACATTTCGCAAGTACGTTTTTACGCATTGCCTTAATTGTAGAACGTGCTACAACCTTGTTTCCGATAGTCGCCTGAATTGGTACTTCGAACTGTTGTCTTGGAATTAATTCTTTTAATTTCTCTACGATTACTTTACCACGATCATACGCTGAATCACGGTGTACGATAAATGATAGAGCATCGACTTGTTCGTTATTTAAAAGAATATCCATTTTCACAAGTTTCGATGGTTTGTAACCAATTAACTCGTAGTCAAACGATGCATATCCTTTCGTATTTGATTTCAACTGATCGAAGAAGTCATATACGATTTCTGATAACGGGATTTCGTATGTTAGTGTAACACGTGTTTCATCTAAATATTGCATATCAATAAACGTTCCACGTTTACCTTGGCAAATTTCCATTACAGCTCCAACATAGTCATTCGGAACCATAATTGAAGCCTTCACAAACGGCTCTTCTACACGATCAATAGACTGTGGATCTGGCATATTAGATGGATTATCAACAATAACATCTTCACCGTTCGTTAAATAAACTTTATAAATAACGCTTGGTGCTGTTGTAATTAAATCGATTTTAAATTCACGTTCAATACGTTCTTGAATGATTTCCATGTGAAGAAGTCCTAAGAAACCACAACGGAAACCAAATCCTAGCGCTTGAGATGTTTCTGGTTCAAACTCAAGAGCAGAATCGTTTAACTCTAATTTTTCTAACGCATCACGTAAGTCGTTGTAACGTGCAGAATCGATTGGATATAAACCACAGAATACCATCGGGTTTAATTTACGATAACCTGCTAACGCCTCTGCAGCCGGACGTTTTGCATGTGTGATCGTATCACCTACGCGTGTATCACCTACGTTTTTAATAGATGCTGCTAAGAAACCTACATCACCTACTGTTAACTCGTCACGTTGCGTTGTTTTCGGTGTAAACACACCTACTTCTGTTACTTCAAATTCTTTTCCAGTTGCCATCATACGTACTTTATCGCCAACTTTTACCGTTCCATTTACAACACGGATATATGCAATTACACCGCGGTACGGGTCATATAAAGAATCGAAAATCATACATTGTAAAGGCTCTTCTGAATCCCCTGTTGGAGCTGGTACCTTTTCAACGATTTGTTCTAAAATATCTTCAATACCAATACCAGCTTTCGCTGAAGCAAGTACAGCTTCCGATGCATCTAAACCAATTACATCTTCTACCTCTTGACGTACACGTTCTGGGTCCGCACTTGGTAAGTCGATCTTATTAATAACTGGTAATATTTCCAAATTATTATCAAGCGCTAAATATACGTTCGCTAATGTTTGCGCCTCAATCCCTTGTGCTGCATCCACAACAAGAATCGCACCTTCACAAGCCGCTAAACTACGAGATACTTCGTACGTAAAGTCGACGTGTCCTGGAGTATCGATTAAGTGAAGAATATACTCTTCACCGTCTTTCGCTTTATACGTTAGTTGTACTGCATTTAATTTAATTGTAATACCGCGCTCACGCTCTAAATCCATAGAGTCAAGCAATTGAGCTTTCATTTCACGTTGTGTTAACGCGTTTGTTTTCTCTAAAATACGGTCTGCTAACGTTGATTTTCCGTGGTCAATATGAGCAATGATAGAGAAATTACGGATTTTGGACTGTCTTTTTGCTCTTTCTTCTTTGTTCATCTATGTTCTCAACTCCTAATAGTCTCGCCAATATACACTAGCACTGATTATATCAATAGAGCAGCAAAGATTCAATGAAAACTCGTGCTGCTTACAATACAAATCATTCTATTTATATCTTATGCGAACAAACCATAAGAGACAAACCTTTTTCAAATTTAAAAACGGCTGTCGTACAAAATGGTAAGACAACCGTTCTTCCTGCTACCCTTAACTAAAAATCTCTCTCACTTTCCCAACAACTATATCCGTTCCGAACTTTGTTACTTCATAAGTAGCACTTGCTATTGCCATACCAATTCCTTCTACAACATTAAAGCTTTTTAAGCTTTCTAATTGTTTTTGTTTTTCAGCAACGGAAAACGAACTGCCCAAAATTTCTGATTCAGCACCCGCACCCTCTGTTCCTGTCATATGAGCGATTTGTTCATACGACATTTGCTGATAACCTTTCATACTTTTCAAACCATGATTAGCAAGTGCCACCCTTGCTATTATCATAAGTAAACATAAAGCCGCACTACATATACATAAAAGCGAAAAACGGCTTAAACGATTATCATCTCTTCCCATCAATGTGTATATGCTCCTGTATTATCTTGGTCAATTTGATGATGCAAGGCTGCATTTAAACCACTCGCTATTACATTCGCCATATCCTCTATGAAAGCATCCACTTCTTTCGGAGTAACCATTAAATTATGACCAAGAGGAGATAACACTTCATAAATTAATTTTCTCTTCTCTTCATCTTCCAGTGTACCTACAGCACCTAAAAACATATTCCGACTCTTTTCATCCGGCATATCTTCTTCTGTTAATTTTTTCTTTTCTCCAAATGTAAAACCGGCTGGCAACAAAGAACGGGAAGGTTTGTTTCCTTCTTTCATCTCCCGTCCAAAATGTTTCAAAATAAAATCAATTGTATCGCTTGTAATCGAAACGGCATCAACCACAGTCGGAACACCAATCGCGATAACAGGAATACCCAATGTTTCTTTACTAAGTTCCTTACGCTTATTCCCAACACCCGATCCAGGATGAATTCCCGTATCAGAAATTTGTATCGTACTATTTACTCGTTCAATAGAGCGGGCAGCTAATGCATCAATTGCAATGACAAAGTCTGGCTTCGTCTTCTCAATGATTCCATAAATGACATCGCTCGTTTCGATTCCTGTAATTCCCATTACCCCCGGCCGAATTGCACTAACAGGCCTAAACCCTTCTTCTACACTTTCAGGCTGCAATTGAAACAAATGTCTCGTTACCAATACATTTTCTACAACGATTGGTCCAAGCGCATCTGGCGTTACATTCCAATTCCCAAGGCCAACAATTAAACAACTCGCTTCTTTCGTAACGCCAACCTCTTCTAAGAAATAAGAAAATTCTTTTGCAAAAATGCGCTCTACTTTTTGTTGCAGTTCCGTATCTTGTTGACGTATACCTTGTACTTCAAGCGTTAAATAACTCCCAGGTTTTTTACCCATCGATTCAGAGGCAATTTCATCAATCGTTACTTTTGTAATGGTAATACCTTCTTCTTCCCTCTCTTTGACAATAACTCCTTGTATCCCTTTTTGCTCTTCTTGACTCTCTTGCAGCATTTCATGTGCCTCTACAGCAAGGTCCGTTCTAACACTATATTTACTTAAATCTAATGGTTCTTTCATCGTATCTCCTCCGTAATTCATAGTAAATATCGTTAGATTTCCCAAAGTTATATAAGGTCATTCTTTCCTTTACGTGAAATTTCATTGATATACTATTGCAATTCTCTTCACCGTTTGATAGAATATCACTTGTTCTATGTTAAGAATCGAGTCATTCGATTGCACCAGGGAGGTGAAAAGTATGGCAAACATCAAATCTGCTATCAAACGCGCTAAACTTAGCGAAGAGCGTCGTTCACATAACGCTTCTATCAAGTCTGACATGCGTTCTGCTGTTAAAACTGTAGAAGCTTTAGTTACTAATAACGATCTTGAAAATGCTAAAGAAGCTTTCAAAACTGCTTCTAAAAAACTTGACAAAGCAGCTCGTAAAGGTCTTATCCACCAAAACGCTGCAGCTCGTCAAAAATCTCGCTTAGCGAAACAAGTAAACGCGTAAGGCGTTTAAAAAACGATCCATTTGGATCGTTTTTTTATATACAAAAAGTTCACGTGCTAAGCACGTGAACTTTTTGTTTCATCACATATGATTTAACCGCATTAAGAAAAACTCAAGCACAAGTTTCTTATCCATTTTTCCAGTCTTCATACTATAATCAGCTTCCGCTAATTCTATAATCACTTTTTTTAATTCTTCAAAAGAGAAAAACTTCGTTTGATTCATCGCTAACTTTACACGATATGGATGCACACCAATATGAGACGCAATTTGATTTTGTCCATAACCACGCTGCTGTAACTCTTTCACTTGATAGAGCAAGCGGAATTGACTTACTAATAACGCAAGCAGTTTAATTGGTTCCTCTTGCTGCGTAAATAATCCATCCAAAATTTGCATCGCACCCGCGATATCTTTTTTTACCACTTTTTCTGTCAAAGCAAACACATTTTGTTCAACCGATTTTGGCACAAGCTCCCCAACAAGTTTCGGTGTAATCTCTCCGCCCATACCGACGTATAACGTTAACTTGTCCATTTCCTTCGCCAACATCGTTACATTACTTCCCACAAGCTCTAACAACAAACTAACAGCTGCATTATCTATATGCACATGCACTTCATCTGCACGAGCAACAATCCACTTCTGAACATCCTGCACTTGCATCGCATTCGCTTCTACTACGTCCGCTGTTTTCTTTAATAGTTTTGTAATTTTTTTTCGTTCATCAAGTTTTTCGTAAGGCGCAACAAAAACAAGAATAGAAAATGGAGAAGGCTCTCCAATATATTCTTCTAAAATTTTTATATTTTGCTCTAATTTTTCTTTTTGTGAAGTTAAAAATAGTGGTGATTTTATTAATATCACTTTACGTTCCCCGAAAAAAGGAAGTGTACGTGCATCCTCAACCACATCTTCTAAATACGCTTCTTCTAAATCATATGTCACAACATTAAACTCGCGATCTTCCTCTTCAAGCGCTTCTGTTGTAATAAGCTTTATCGTTTCATTTATAAGAAACGCTTCCGTTCCATACAGTAAATACACTGGAGCAAACTGCTTCTTTTTAATCTTTTTATGTATATCACTCATACTTTTTCCTACTCCCTAACTTGGCAATATATATTTATACTACTGCCCTAGCTTTCGTTTTACAAGTACAAAGGAACAGGCTTTATGACCCGTTCCTTTATTTATATTAAACGCCACGCAATAAGCCCCGGGTTTCTTATTGGTGTGCGGTAATCACCTTCCCTTTATTATTCACAATAAAAATTCGAGTATAAGTGCCAACTGTTAACATGCTTGGAAACAAAACACTCACGTTCCTTAACGATCTAAAGTAGTAAAAACGCTCGATTTCTCTTCATATGGAAATTGTAGATTTTTTTCTGACAATATTTTATACTAAAGTGGAATGTTGGGGAGGGATTCTAAATGAATGATTTTGAACAGAACGTTCAAAGTAAACGCAATGACGCTATTGATTCAGGGGTAGGATTTATCGTCTCATTTGGTTTTTTCGCAACACTTTTCATCATTGCAACTGTTATTAAATTTATCGGTTCTTAAAGACTGCTGCTTACTGGCAGTCTTCTTTTTTATCTATTATGTGTTTCATCATATGTGTTTTTGCTACGAAAGGTTCCGTGTTCCACTTTAAAAACATAGGAAATAGCGCCTTGCTTATCCGTACGCCATATTTCAATCCCCATCTTCTCCAAACGCTCTATCACTTCCTTATGAGGATGCCCATACCTATTACGCTCACCGACAGAAATAATCGCTACATCAGGCTGTACAGTGCTCAAAAAAGGCACTATAGATGACGTATTACTCCCATGATGAGCAACCTTTAAAACATCCGCCCGTAAATTTGGATACGTAGCTATTAAAAACTTCTCTCCTTCTTCTTCTAAATCACCTGTAAACAGCCACGTTAACCCTCCTAATTTTGCCCATATTACAATTGAAGCGTTATTTTCACTTCTTGCTTTTCCTGTTGGAGCTAACACAAAAAATTCCGCTTCATTTACACTCCAATTCTCTCCTTCCCCCACTTCACTTATTTTCACTTCCTTTTCTAATGCCTGTTTCTTTAATACTTTTTCTAATACCGCATCTTGTTCCTTTCGGCCAAATACAACTTCTTTTACGGTTATATTTGATATTAGCTCTTGCGCAGCACCTATATGATCCGCATCTCCATGCGTTACGATTAATTTATCGATTGTTTTAATCCCTTCCTTTTGTAAATACGGGATTAAAATATCATTTCCAACAGAAAATTCATGCTTTTTCTGTTGCCATTCTTCCTTATTTGCACGCATTGTTCCACCAGTATCAATGAGGTAAATCTCTTTATCGTACGGGAGACGAATTAAAATTGCGTCTCCCTGTCCAACATCAAGAAATGTAACACTCCCACTTTCTCGAAAATACGGATATACATAATGACATGTACAAACGAAAAGAAATATACCCGAAGCTACGAACGTAATTTTCTTCGACACCCGCCTTTCCCAAACCATCAATATACTAACAATACTCGCGCAATATAGAGCTACAAGAAGTATAGGTGTTTGCCCAAAAATAAGGCGGATAAACGGTAAATTTTCACAATAACTTAGAAAATCATTAGAAAGATTCAAACCTATTGATAGTACATTCGCAAGTCCTTTTGCAAGAAACGGGACGATCGGTATACATACCAAAACGATAATACTACACGGCAATACAATAAGAGATAAAAACGGAACGTATAGGATATTAAGAAAAATACTATATGGAGAAAAATAACCGAAGTGATATAACAAAATCGGAGTACTAACGAGTTGTGAAATAAAAGAAATATAAATGGAATTTCGGATTACTCCATTGCTACTATCTAGTAAAAGCGGGGCTGACAAAAGCAAGGCGAAACTACCAACGAACGAAAACTGAAAGCCAATATTAAAAACAAGATACGGATCAAATATAAGCATACATATAGCTGTAACGCTTAAAGCATCTAAGCTAGATAAACGAATAGAACATATGAAAGCAATCAACATCAAAACTCCTGTTATAGAAGCTCTTATAACAGACGGTGATGCTCCTGCTAAAATCATATATAGAGGAATGCAAAAGATAAGACATACTGTCGCTATCTCCCTCGTCACACCACTTCTTAGCAAAATAAAATACACAATTACCATTAACAATACGATATGCGATCCTGAAATCGCCAACAAATGTACAAGACCAAATTGCTGATATTGCTCTTCAACTTCAAATGTCATTTGTTGTCTATCACCAAATACTAATGCATTCATAAAAGCACCTGATTGCTCCGGAAACATTTCTGTAACGCCCGAGATTGCTTGCTGTCTCAAAAGAAGAATCCATTGCACGAGTGACAACGATGTTTTTTGGCATTCAGAAATATATGTAGCCTCCAATATGAAATGAATATTTTGCTTATACAAATAATCACGATAATTAAAACCATTAAAATTCCGAGCTATTGGTGGTTCTTTCCTCTCACCTTCGAATACACATGATACTCCTGCATGTAATTGTCGCAGTTGTTTCTTTTCCAAGGCCGATTTAATTTTGTAACTTAACTGCACTATATTTTTATTCTGATCTTCAACTTGAAATGTTAGGCGATCCCCGTTAATAAGAGGTGTATTTTGTATTAGCCCCCTTGTAACTTCGTAAGACTCTCCTAGAGGCTTGTTTTGCCCTTGAATATACGTAGTGTACATAGCGCCACTAAAACACGCTAACATACAAAAAAAGAAGGTTTTACGCGAAGTACGGTATAAACAATAGAAAACATACAAAACGAGACAACAAGTCAGCAATAAAACTGAAGTGGAAAAGGCAATTGCAATCCCTATGATAAATGAGATTGCAACATAACCCCATTGTCCATACAACTATACTCACTCCTTATAGCATCATTTTTGCTTTCGTGAATACATGCTGTAATTCTTCCATTGATAAGTTTTCTTTTTCTAAAGATGCAAATAGTTCTTTTAACTCCATATGACGCTTTTGATCCTCTAATGCTGCAATATTATATTCTAGCGGAACGTGTTTCACTGTTACATCCGCTTTTTCAAATAACTCTACGGCATATGGATGATTTTTATAATCCTGTGCATAATAAACTGCTGTAATACCACTTTGAATAATCGCCTTACAGCATTGTAAACAAGGGAAATGCGTAACATAAATTTCCGCTTCCTCCGTTTTCACACCGAATTTTGCACACTGTAATAAAGCATTCATTTCTGCGTGAATTGTACGAACACAATGATTATCAATAACGTAGCATCCATCATCTATACAATGTACGCCACCTTTAATTGAACCATTATATCCACCAGCAATAATTCGTTTATCACGAACGATTGTCGCTCCTACTGCAAGCCTTGTACATGTACTACGTAAAGATAGCAGATGGCTTTGCGTCATAAAATATTGATCCCATGAAATTCGTTCCATATTTTTCACCTACTTTTTTGTCTACTTGTAGTGTAGCGAATGAAGAAAAACTTCGTCAATCTTTTACGGAATAATAATTTGATCTTTTATTCTTTCCAATGACTTCACACCGATCCCATCAATCTCCAACAAATCTTCTATTTTCTGAAAAGGACCATGTTCTTCTCGATATTTCAAAATACTTTCTGCTTTCCGAGAACCAATGCCTGTAATTTTTTCAAGTTGTTCTTTAGAAGCTGCATTTATTTGAACTTTCCCCTCCCCCTTTGCAATAGCAGCTACCTCTTGCACTTGTTCGTTTTCATTCGGTACATAAAGGATCATTTGGTCTTGTACCATTTGTGCTAAATTTACCTTCTTCCTATCTGCCTCAGGTAAAAAACCACCTGCCTTTTCAATAGCATCCTTGACCCGGTCCCCTTCTTTCATTTCATACACCCCCTCTTTAACAACAGCCCCTTTCATATCAATTACAATTATTTTTTTCTGCTGCTTTGTATCCGATATTTTCGGTTTACTTTTCTTCTCTAGCTCTTTCGCTTGAACATCCGTTGCAATGACCGTTCGCTCTGTATGCTGGTTCGTTTTCCAAAAAAGAAGAAAAAGTACAGTTCCAATAATAGCTACTAATCCTAACCATTTCTTTGGAAAATCCCACATCATTTTACACCTCTAATCATAAATTTATAACATCATTCATATTGTTTAGGAGAAAGCTGTTACGAAGGAGGGATGAAACATTGAACATAGGAATTATAGGGACAGGGAACATGGGGAATATACTAATCGACGCATTTTTAGAAACCCGTGCTGTCAAACCTTCGTGCCTTACAATGATTAATCGAACGCCCGCCAAAGCATATCATATAAAGGAAAAACACCCTTCTGTTCATATAGCCAAAACTATCGATGAGGTAATCGAACGATCACATCTTATTTTTATTTGCGTAAAGCCGATAGATATATACCCGATCCTACAAAAATACGCTGAACATTTTTCTGATGAAAAGTGCTTAGTTTCTATCACAAGTCCAATATCTCCGTCACAATTAGAGACGCTTGTACCTTGCCACATTGCACGTATCATTCCGAGCATTACAAACCGCGCCCTGTCTGGCGCATCACTATTTACATTTGGAAGTAACTGCTCTGAAGAGTGGCAACAAAAGCTATTTCGCCTATTCAAAAACATTTCTACTCCTCTTATGATAGAAGAAGATATAACGCGCGTTTCATCTGATATAGCAAGCTGCGGCCCTGCATTCTTTAGTTATTTATTACAATGTTTCATTAACGCTGCTGTAGATAAAACAAATATTACACATGAAGAAGCCACTACTTTAGTAAGTGAAATGGTCGTTGGAATGGGGAAACTACTTGAAAAAGAGATTTTCACATTGCCTACTTTACAAGAAAAAGTATGTGTTAAAGGCGGCGTTACAGGAGAAGGCATTCGTGTTTTAGAAGAACATGTTGGGGATATGTTTCATAAATTAATTGAGCGGACACACGAGAAATTTGATGAAGATTTAAAATGCGTCGATCAGCAATTCAATAAACACACATAATAAATACGTCATTGTCATTCCAAATCCTTTTTATAAATACTTACTTTTTTACATTACATTTTCACTTAAACTAGTATTTTCACACTTCACGTATATCATCTTCTTATTATGCTAGAACTAAAATTACAACTTCTTTACAAAACAAAAGCAACCTTCTCGGTTGCTTTTGTTTTATCCGTTTTTCTTCGCCATGAAGAAAATACGCTCTGTTTGTTCTGTAACTTCAAGTCGCTCAAAATCACCAGTGACGCGAAGCACGGTAAAACCAGCTTCTTCAAGCCATGTCGTTAACTCTTCGACCTGATATGCACGTTGCACGTGACATTCGTCAAAACGATGGTACACATCTTCTTCTGGGTCTTGAACAAAGAATGTTAAATCATGTTCTACACTATTTGATTCTTCACCAGGGAAGCAATTCCAAATAAGAGATATTTCTTCTCCATTCACTGTGTATGTTTCATTTTGAAATACATGATGTATTTTATATAAAGAATGTACATCAAATAAAAACAAACCATCTTGACGTAAATGGTGAAACACTCTTCGAAATGTTTCTTGCACTCCATCTTCTTGCAATACATAGTTTAATGAATCACAAAAGATCGTTACACAGTCAAACTCACCTGGAACGTCAAGCTCTCGCATGTCTTGTTGGTAAAAAGGAATAAAGTATCCTTCTCCGCCTAGTTTTTGCTGAGCGACCGTTAACATCTCTTCTGAAAGATCGACACCGATTAAATCGTAACCCTTTTGTACAAGCGGAAGTGTTACATTACCAGTACCGCATGCTACATCAAGAATCTTCGCCTCTTTCATATCCGCTTGCTGTAAACTTTCCTCTGTGAATTCCACCCATTTATCATAAGGAACATCATTCATTAGTTCGTCGTACAACAATGCAAATTGTTCGTATTTCATTGGTCTAGCTCGTCTGTAATATCCTCACGTGGCACATCGCCCCAAAGACGCTCTAAATTATAGTGATTACGCTCATCTTTATGGAATACATGAGCAACTACATCTCCAAGGTCAACTAGTACCCAGCGTGCTTCGTCAAAACCTTCCATACGTTGTACGTCGATTTGGAACTCATGTGCTTTTGATTTAATTTCACGCGCAATTGCTTGCACTTGCTTATCTGAGTTACCGTGACAAATAATGAAATAATCTGCAATTGGTGAAATACCTTGCATATTTAGGACAACCATATCTTCTGCTCTCTTATCATCAGCCGCTTTTGCTGCTAATACTAATAAATCTTTATCTTTCATTTACTAATTTCCTCCTTGATAACTGCGTTGTATGTTTGGAATGTTAATGGATAAATCGTTTGATTTTTTTCCATTAAAAATTGAATTGTTCGCTTTAACGCAAATAATAAAGCTTGATTTATATCCTTATATGCGAGTTTACGAGCTTCCTCCACCCCTGGAAACTTTCGCCCAGGCTCAATGTAATCAGCTACATAAATTACTTTATCTAACATCGTCATTTTCTCATGACCACTTGTATGATATGTAATAGCTTGCAGGATTTCAGGATCCGTAATGCCTACTTCTTTTTCTACTAAGTATGCCCCAACAGGTGCATGCCATAACTCTTTGTTATAACAAAGTAAATCTTTCGGCAAATCTTCACTTTTAATAATCTCTTCCATCTCAGAAATCGCTCTACACTTCGCATAATCATGGAATATAGCTGCAACTTCAGCCTTTTTTTCATCCACACCGTATAACTTAGCAAGTTCAATTGCTGTCTCCATTACACCTATTGTGTGTATATAACGTTTTTCATGCATTTGTTGTTTGACAATATGAAGTGCTTTCTCACGATTCATACAACCCATTCCTCTCGATATACACCTGTACTTTTTCGGGAAGTAAATATTTACATGTTCTCTTCTCTTTATATCTCTCACGCAATAAAGATGAAGAAACTGCAAACTCCGGAATTTCCACAGTGGTGATAGGATAAGGCGCACGCAATGTATAACCAGGTCTTGCAACCCCAACAAACGTCACAAGATCGAGTAACGCTTCAATGTTATACCACTTCGGTAAATACTCAACCATATCTCCACCAATAATAAAGTGAAACTGCACATCCGGATACTTCTTCGTCAATTGTAACATAGTGTCATACGTATAAGATGGGCCCTTTCTGCTTAGCTCTTCTAAACAAATAGAAAAATGTTCCTCCGCCTCAGTCGCAAGCTCTAACATTTGTAAGCGATTTTCTACACTTGTAATATTCCGTCCTTGTTTATGTGGTGGAATTTGGTTCGGTAAGAACCATACTTCTTCTAAATTCAAAGCGTGATATACTTCATTTGCAATTAGCAAATGCCCATAATGTGGCGGATCAAATGTACCGCCAATGATGCCAATTTTTCTCAAAAGAAACGCCCCTTCCTTTTACCTACAGTAACTCTCTTCATTCCTATCCGAAGAGAGTTCACTGTTAATAAAAGTTCAATTGGTTTCGCTCTCTACATCATTACGCACTAACGATAAAAAATAGCATATGCTATTCTTTTGATCGCGGAAGTTTAATTTGTTTATTTTCTCTAGATTCTTTGTATAAAACGATTGTACTTCCAATTACTTGAACGATTTCAGCACGTGCGCCTTTTGCAAGTTCTTCTGCAACTTCACGACGATCGAATTCACAGTTTTGTAGCACACTTACTTTAAATAGTTCACGAACTTCTAAAGTATCTGCGATTTGTTTAATCATATTTTCATTTACTCCGCCTTTTCCTACTTGAAAAATTGGTGTTAAATGATGTGCTTGTGCACGTAAAAATCTTTTTTGTTTTCCTGTTAACATATATGTTAGCCTCCAAGCTTTCTTATAACTAATTGTTTCATTCTATCGATATTCGGTACACGCCCTGTCCACATTTCAAATGCAAGTGCACCTTGATAGACAAACATATCAATACCATTTTGAATCATTGCACCTTGCTCTTTTGCCTCACATAAAATTTTCGTTTCAAATGGATTATAAATTATATCTGATACAATCGTCCCTTTTTTTAACGAAGAAATTTGTAATGGCGTATATTCGACGCGTGGATGCATACCTATTGTTGTCGTCTGAATGATAATATCATAATTTCCTTGTTCTTCTGTTGCTTTTTCTAGCGATAAAGCAACAGAATTAACAGTAGCCGTACATGCAGCAATAAGTTCTTTTGCCTTATCTGCTGTACGATTAGCTACATCAATCTCTTTCACACCTACATCAGCAAGAGAAAAATAAATAGCTCGACTAGCACCACCTGCGCCAAGCAATAAAATACGTTTCTCCTGAAGTGGTTCACTACTAATTGACTGCAGCGCTCGGACAAAACCAATTCCATCTGTATTGTAGCCAATCAATTTTCCATCCTTATGAACCACTGTATTTACTGCACCAATTTGTTTTGCTAGCGGGTCAGTCTCATCCAAATAATCCATAATAGCAACTTTGTGCGGCGTTGTTACATTAAATCCTGAAATACCTAATGCTTTTAAACCTCTTACTGCTTCCCCTAGCACTTCCTCTTTAACAAGAAATGCATGATAATGGGCATCCATATTCAAGTGTTCAAATGCATCGTTATGCATAACTGGCGATAATGAATGTCCAATTGGATTTCCGATTACACCATATAATTGTTTCATAAATCCCTCTCCATATTAAATTAAAGATTTACGTAGCGAAACACTTACTCCTTTTGGTACGTGTGCAACAATTTTTGCTCCCGATTCGTTTACCGTAACCCATCCTAATCCAGAGAATACAACATCCGTTTTTGGTTCACGAATATTAAATTCGTATTTCACTAACTCTGGCATATTTTCTAATTCTTCCGGTGTTGGCGGGCTTAGTAAATCCCCAGCATGATTTTTATACAATTCATCTGCTTTCTCAAGCTTTGTACGATGGATTGTTAAACGATTCGAGAAGTGACAAGTAAATGCACGACGACCACCACTTACATAATCAAAACGTGCCAATCCACTGAAGAATAGTGTTTGTTCTTCATTTAATTGGAACACCATTGGCTTAATTTCTTTTGTTGGTGTAATAAGCTTTAAGCTTTCTTTTCCAACATAATGAGCCATTTGATGGTGGTTAATAATACCTGGCGTATCATATAAAGAAGATTCTTCGTCTAACGGAATATCAATTAAATCAAGTGTTGTTCCTGGGAAATGAGATGTTGTAATTACATTTTCAGTCTCATCACTAAATTCTTTAATCATACGATTAATAAATGTTGATTTTCCTACATTCGTACATCCAACAACGTAAACATCTTTTCCGCCGCGGTAATACTCAATAGCATCTGCCAACTCAGCAATCCCTTGTCCCTTTGCTGCACTAATTAAAAAGACATCTTCTGGCTTTAATCCTAGCTGCTTTGCACTATAGCGCATCCAATGCTTTACTTTATCATGTTTTACTGACTTAGGAATTAAATCAGCTTTATTTCCAACAAGTAATACTTTATTATTTCCCACGAAACGATGTAGGCCAGGTAACCAGCTACCATTAAAATCAAAAATATCTACAATTTTAACTACTAACGCATCCGATTTTCCAATTCCATTTAGAATACGTAGGAAGTCATCATCTGTTAATGATACATCTTGAATTTCGTTATAATGTTTCAAGCGAAAACAGCGTTGACAAATTACTTGTTCTTTCTCTAAAGATGAGGTAGGAGCATATCCCACTTCGTTTTTATCTTCTGTTTGAATTTCTACACCGCAACCAATACATTTAATTGTTTCAGTCAAACTTTATTCCTCCCAGTTAATTAAACCTTTTTTCTTCATATTTCTCATAATTCTTCGTTCAATTTTTCGATTAAAGCGCGTTACTAATCCGTCCGTTTGTGCTACCGGTACAACTAAAATTGTATGAAGTCCCACTCGGTTTCCACCTAAAACATCCGTTAGTAACTGATCTCCAATTACTACAACTTCATCTGGTTGCAGGTGCATCTCTTGTATCGCACGCTTAAACGCGCGAACAAATGGTTTACGCGCACTATGAATAAATGGAATACCTAATGGATCAGCAAAGTCTTTCACACGTTGCTCATTATTATTTGAAACGACCGTTACTTGAATACCTTGCTCTTTCATTTTCAAAAACCATTCTTCAAGTTGTGGCGTTGCATTTGGACGATCCCATTCAATTAACGTGTTATCTAAATCAGTAATGACACCTTTAATTCCACGTTTTTTCAAATCTTCTGGTTGAACATGATATACATTTTTTACATATTCATTTGGTAAAAATAGCTTCAATTTCTTTCACCTCTTTGAGGAGTTTTCATAAAAATTTTTCGACAACATATTTCGATATATGACCTGTGGATAAAATTGTACACATTTTCCACATTAATTTTTCAGCCAATTTGGAATTTACTAACAATCTATACACATTTTATCCACCTAGGTATGTGGATAACCACTCGTTTGTGACTGTCATATTTTTTTGGTACATTAAATGCAACAACGAATCAATCCTTAAATTATTAGGAGGTGACTCACCTTGAAAACAAAATATATGGAACAGTTGTCTACTGAGTTACTCACTGAGTCTTATTATAAAGCAAAAGAACTAAAATTAAATCCCGACTTCATTTTACTTATAAAACAAGAAATGATTAGACGCTCATTAGAGGACAAGCTTGTCAAATCGTCTTGATTACATATAAAGTGAAATTTTAATGAGCTAACTTGTAAAAAGAGCCATCCTGCGATGGCTCTCGAATAAACAAGTACTCCCATCTAGGGAATTTCATCATTAAGCATCTTTGTCCATAACTCTTGCTTACAGTTATAAAATGTTTTCTTTACTTATGAGCCGAACGAGTAGCAATTTTTTCACCAAGACGAAGCTCTTGTCCACTCTTCAATTCCTGCACTACTTCTATCATATCTTTTTCAAACAATAACACAACTGTTGAGCCAAATGTAAAGTATGCCATTTCTTCACCTTTTTGAACAGTGTCTCTTTCATGCAACTGCTCAATACTATTAACAAACATAGCTCCTACTTTTACAAGTGCCATATGTTCACCGTCACTATTTACTTCTGTAACAGAGCGATAATTTTTTGACAATGGCTCTTTCCCATATTCCATACCAGCTGCATTTACCGGATATGACTTTCTACCAAGTACAAACCTTTCAGTCACAGAACCAGAAAGCGGACTATGAATACGATGATAATGACTTGGGCTTAAATAAATAACCATGTATGTACCACCTGCATATCGCTTTGCACGTTCTTCATTACCTAGCATATCCACGATTGAATAACGCTTACCTTTAATATCAAATGTTTTTGTGTCCTCAATAGGACCGTGATCAGCAAAAACACCATCAACAGGACTAACGATACTCGATGCATCTGTATCAACACTACGCTTTCCTTCTTTTAGCTTACGCGTAAATAATTCATGCAATGTTCTATATTCCTTCAAACCCTTTTCCATCTCATCTTGGTTAATTTGAAAAACTTTCGCATACGATGGAATAATGATAGAGCTCAAACGAGATTGTGCAAATTTACGTAATATATAAGAAGTAAAACGACCATTTGTAAGTTCGATCATAAGTCGATATAATGTACGTCGCAAATTGCGAAACCTCCTAATCAGTCTATAACTTTAGCTTCCCCTTCTTTTCCTTCTATATCATATGTAAAATTGGTTCTTATTCCCACATATCATATAGAACTGTTTCATTATACATGCGGAAAACTAAGTATGGTATTATTCTTAAATTGTTTAGCACCCTCTAATATTACAGATAGAATCCGTCATTTTCAACAGTGAACATAGATTTCTTCTGAACACAACTCTTTTTCTTTCCTTATTTACAAAAAGAAAAGCAGCCCATTTTAAAATATGGCTGCTTGCAATGTACATTATTCTTTCGCTTTTTTCTCTTTCTCAGCTCTTACAAATTCATGGAACATTTTCATTAAAGCGCGCTTTTCAATTCTTGATACGTAGCTTCTGGAAATACCAAGTGCCTTCGCAATCTCTCGTTGCGTTTTCTCCTTATCAAGCCCCAGTCCAAAACGCTTCACGATTACTTCTTTCTCTCGTTCGTCTAAAATATCGATATACTCTTTAATCTTTTCTAACTCCATACTAAGCTGAATCATATCAATTACATCTTCAGACTCTGATTTTAATATATCGATAAGCGATATTTCATTCCCCTCTTTATCTTGCCCGATTGGATCATGAAGTGAAACGTCTTTTTTCGTTTTTTTCAGTACACGTAAATGCATTAAAATTTCATTTTCAATACAGCGTGCTGCATACGTCGCAAGTTTTGTGCCTTTTCCTGCCGAATAGCTCTCGATCGCTTTAATGAGCCCAATTGTACCAATTGAAATTAAATCTTCTGCATCTTCCCCTGTGTTTTCAAATTTTTTAACGATATGAGCTACAAGCCGTAAATTATGTTCAATTAACAGATTTCTCGCTTGAGCATCACCTTGCTCCATTAACTCTAAGTACTTTCTCTCATCGTCTGATGATAACGGCTGCGGAAACGCATTATTCTTCACATAAGAAACAAAGACAAACACTTCTCGAACCATATATCCAATTGCGGCGAATAGACTCAAACCTTTCACCTCCGCCAAAATAGTGGTCTTTACTATGTGTATGTGGGCGTGAGGTTATTTGTGTCTGTACGATATAAATATGGAATCCTTAGCTTTTTGTCGAGCGAAATAAGTCTTTCATAACTTGAATATTTTTCCAATTTATTATAATATGTAAGATTCCAAAATTTTGAAAGAGGTGTTTTCATGCAATACGCTACATCACAAATCAGAAACCTTGTAATACTCACATCATCATTTTTCTTACTTTCAGCCTGTGGACAACAAACGTCTCCTACAAAAACTGAGGCTACTAAACAAGATACTGCCAACGGAAGATAGCCAAAAAACTGAAGACAGTGCAAAAGCTGAGAACAACGCAAAAACTGAGAACAACCCAAAAGCTGAGAACAACACAAAAGCTGAGAACAACACAAAAGCTGAGAACAACACAAAAGCTGAGAACAACACAACAACTAAAAACAACGCAAAAGCTGAGAACAGCACAACAACTAAAAACAATGCAAAAACTGAGAACAACACAAAAACTGAAAACAACACAACAGCTGAGAACAACACAACAACTAAAAACAACGCAAAAGCTGAGAACAGCACAACAACTAAAAACAACGCAAAAGCTGAGAACAGCACAACAACTAAAAACAATGCAAAAACTGAAAATAATACGAAACCTGAAGCAGAATCTAAAAACACACAAAAAGAGCAACAACCAGCTAAGCAACCAAATAAACAAACTGATACTAATACATTCACAAGTGAAGATGCTATAAAAGTTCTAGAAAAAAGAATGGGAGCTCGCTCAAATGAAATTCGTTACAGCTCCAGAGAAGACAAACTAATTGGCACAATAAATGGTATTAAGCTATACGACGTATTATACGGACGCGAATCTCCTGAAAACTCTCGTGCGCTAAATTTTGCAGTGGGATCTGATGGAAACCTATATGATTGGTCAAAAGCTTAAGATGGTATTCTTCAACCACTTAACGGCAATTAATAAATGATTCTAAGAACATAGTAAAAGCCAATCGATACGTATCGATTGGCTTTTACTAATACTCACTCCAAATTTTCTCCCCGGTATGCGCATCAATATAACGAATTTCTCGACTAAACTCGAAAGGTTCTTTACAATTTTTATCTGTCGTTTGTTTATACAGTAGTTCGTAGTTCGTTTCCTCTACGTCATTTTCTAAAAACCATTCTAAATGAACTCGCATGGCCCCTCTGTATATTGCTAACGCTTTTTCCTTCTTTACTTTTGGTGTTGTTTCGTATGTAAGTAATTCTTTTATAAGGCTGCTTGACTCTCCGGAATAATGCACCACAGCACCATTCTCGGTATTAATGTTGATCATAATATATTTTCCCTCTACTTGAATGTCATTTACATATATTGAGAAGGAAAATCTCTCTATCCCCTCTTCCTCTTCATAATTATCCCAAAGCTGAACATATTTTGTTGCATTCGGGATAATATGCTCCAAAAATTGAAGTGCTTTGTCTAAACATTGGTCTCTTGATAAGAGTGTTTTCCTTTCTTGCTCATCCATCCACATTAAACAGGAAAGTAATTGATTTGTTTCTTTATCTAAAGTAATTACAACGAAGTTATCATGTTTCAATATCGGGGAATACTTTTTATAGAATTCCTCCATTGAATATGCATCTTTCTCTTTTCTTTCTTTTTGTAATTCTTCCTTCAGTACAAATTTCATCTGAATTTCATACTGATCCTCTTTTTCATCTACTTTTATAAATTTTTCTTTATCCCAATCTAATAAATCGAACACATCTTTTCTTTCAATGTTTTTTATCGCTTTAACAACTGGTGCTGTAGAAGCTATTCTATAATGATCGTGCCCAAATAAATCTTTACCTGTACTTGCTTTAATAAACGCATGGCTAGGTTCTGGTTCATATACAAGATGGTACCCTTTTACTTCCTCTCCATTTTCATACTCGCATGAAGAGTGTGTTAAATCCACAAATACAAGTCTCATATCTTGTCTAGCTTTCAAATTTTCTAAGACGCCGTTCTCCTCAACAATTTCACTTGGCCATAGCGGTTTTTCTTGTATAGCTTTTTGTCCATTATAATAAAAGTGGACAACTTCCCCTGAGGAATGAACGTGCACAATACAGCCTGTATTCGGCAATGGATGACCATTCACTTCTTGCATATAATTTACTTCTTTCCGACCACGCCTGTCGTCCTTAACCGTTACATATGTATAAAATTCATATCCTTCTTTTGTATATTTTTTTAAGAATGCATTTGCAATCTCTCTTGCTTTATTCTCTCCTATCGCTTCCTTACCACTCGAAAAATATTTTTTATCATCTATACTAAATTCGATTAAATTACCAGTATGTCTATTCAGCGTAATTTGTATCGTTCTCTCCTCATCGTCTTTATGTTCCCACCATAATAGATGATATGGGTCATCCACACCTTCTTGATCATCTACGACAAGCCTATAATCATCTGGAATATCAATCATATGAGCCACTTGCTCTTTTCTTTCTTTATCTTTTTGATTCATCATACCTCTCCTTTATTACAATTTAAGGTAATTATAACAAATAAAACTAAATGGCTATAAACAAAAAAGACTAGAGATATCTCTAGTCTTCTACTTCGTCTCACGATGTAGCGTTACTCGCTTTAATCGTGGACAATATTTTTTTAGTTCGATGCGCTCTGGATTGTTTCGTTTATTTTTTTTAGAAATATAATTACGATCACCGCACTCCGTACAAGCTAATGTAATATTTATACGCATATGCAATTCTCCTTTCTTTCAAAAATCGCAAACTAAAACGTAATGATTACGATTTACACGTTATATAACTTTATTCTATTTGTCAATTACAAAACAAAAGGGATCTAAATAGAACCCTTTTGTTTAAATAATCTATACCTTATATTAAAATGTTTCGTATGTAACAAACTCACTAATCGGCTTTCGATATCCTCGTGGGCGAATTTTAGTAGTATCACTTTTTCCTATCGTAATCATTAAAACAGGTACTACATGCTCCGGCATATTTAATTCACTTTGTACTGCTTTTTCATCGAAACCAATCATTGGACACGTATCATAGCCATAATATTTAGCTGCGTACATAAAAGTCATCGCGCTTAACGAAGCATTTCTAATCGCTTCCTCTTCCATGAAGCGTTCTCCTTTTCCTTCATATAACCCTTGCGTTTGTCTAATTGTATCTTCATATTCACATTCATCAATCATCTTTAAAACCTTCATACCGAAATAAATATTTTCGACATTTTGGTATGCTCTCTTATCACCACAAACAAGTATTACCGCAGATGCACTCGATACTTTATATTGTCCGAAAGCTAGCTCTTTTAATCTTTCTTTTCGCTCTTGATCACGAATTACAACATAATGTGTATGTTGCAAATTGTAACAAGATGGCGAAAGCTTTGTTAGCTCAAATATTTTTTTAAAATCCTCATCAGGGATTTCTATTCCTTGTACAAATTTCATTGCGGAACGTCTGGCAATTGCTAATTCTTCAAAGTTCACCGTATAGCCTCCTTAATAACCGTAAATTCAAATATACATTAATTTATACAATTGAATAAATCAAATAAAAACACTTTAAATTATGGATAATGATGATGATTTACAAAAAAAAGACAAAAATCTGAAACAATTAGTTCATACGAAATTCACACGAATCTATTACTATAAGAATTGTACATAGTGAATTTATTAACAATCACGTTTATTCATATAGAATCTTACTCGAAAGGAGTTGAAAGTATGAAAACTAAATATCGTTTTATGATCTCCTCATTTGCTGCTTGCGCTTATATGCTTTGGTATTTAGTATAATAACAACCTCACTTGTAAATAGGAAAAGGTGTGTATATAAATGGAATATAATCAATCAACAGTTAACTACTGGAAAGCTTTTGTACTACCGTATACATTTGCTTTAGAAGAGTTAAAAACTAAATTTGAAATTATGAACCGGGAAGCTCAATTTTTAGAGGATTACAACCCGTTTGAACATATAAAAACAAGATTAAAACAACCTGAAAGTATTATTAAAAAGCTTGAACGTAAAAATTTATTACCGACAGTTGAGAATGCGCAAACACATTTACAAGATATCATCGGCATTCGTATTACATGTTGCTTCGTAGAAGATATTTATCATTTAAAAGAAGTCATTCAAAAGCGTGAGGATATGGAAATCATAGAAGTAAAAGATTATATCGCTAATCCAAAGGGAAACGGATATAAAAGTTTACACATGATCATTAAGTATCCTTTATCACTGAATTCTGGTACAAAAGATGTATTTGCAGAAATCCAGTTACGTACACTTGCTATGGACTTTTGGGCAAGTTTAGAACATAAACTTTATTATAAATATGAGGGGAAAATACCTGAGTATTTAAAAGATGAACTACATGATGCAGCAATGAAAGCTGAAGATCTTGATAATAAAATGGCAACAATTCGCCAAGATATTGATGATATCGAAGCATGTTCGAATCAAATTCTGTTACCACTATAAAAAAAAGGTTCTCTCCAATGAGAACCTTTTTTATTTCGCTATTTACGGGCAGTAAGGCTCTCTGATTAAAGGTTCACGTTATTTTTTCCCTATCGTGCGAACTTCTTCAATTTTCCAGCCATCCTCTTCTTTTCCAAGTGCATACTGTACTTTCTTCTGAAGAGTGACCTCTCCCTCTATTTCCTTTTCCTTTGTTTCAACTACAACATACCCTGCTTTACTAGCGTTCATGTCTATATGTTCCAATTCAATTTTCTTATTTCCCTTTTGAAAAGCGGCTTCTTTTTGTGTTTTTAAATCTTCAGCACTAGGCATCTTCTTTGAAAATAACTCCATATGTTCAGCAAGATTTTTTTCATTTGTCGTCCGTACAAATTTCTCCATAACATCTTGAATCGATTTCTCTTCTTCTTTCGTTATTTGTACCTTCTCCTCAATTTTTTTAGTAGTAGATTTTTGTTCTATATGATTCTCCTTGGATTGACATCCAACTAGCAATACTACACCTATTAGAAGGGATCCTATCCCTCTGAAAAAAGCCCTCATCTTTCCTATCTCCTAAAAAGAAAAGTGAGGCATTTCGCCTCACTTTTCTTGATAATTAGCGTCTTCCTTTATTCGGATCGCCACCGCCAACAATATCAAAGACACGTTTAGCGATATTTGTATTCTCTTGAACGCCAGAGAACAAGTATTTACCAGGGCCAAATGCATATACGTTTACATCTTCCCCCGTATGTCCACCTGTCGTCCATCCTGTAACCGAACGCTTATTGAAAATATCCTCAATCGCATTATCAATCTTTGTTACATCTTTTGAAGGAGCAATATCATTTACCGCTTTAATTTCTTCTGGTGTTAATTGTAAATCAATATATTTTTTCAATGTCTCTTCTACATTTGCACCTTTTGCAATCTCATTTGCCATGAAGTCTGGTGTGCGTTTTGCAGCTTTAATTGGATCTACTTTAAAGTTATACTCACCATTCGCACCTAAAGATAATCCGCCAGTAGCGTGGTCTGCCGTTGCAACGACTAACGTATTTTTATCTTTTTTCGCAAACTCAATCGCTGCTTTAAATGCTTTTTCAAAGTCTTCCATTTCACTCATTGCACCTACGATATCATTATCGTGTCCAGCCCAGTCGATTTGACTTCCTTCAACCATTAAGAAGAAACCATTTTTATTTTTGTTCAAACGCTCAATTGCTGCATTTGTCATTTCTTCTAATGAAGGTGTCTTCTCATTACGGTCAATCATTTTATCTAAACCGCCTGGTGCAAATAAACCTAAAATTTGATCGTTTTTATCATTTAACAATTGATCTCGATCTGTTACGTAGCTATAACCAGATTTCTTAAACTCTTCTGTAAGATTACGATCTTTTCTAACAAAGTTTTTTACGCCGCCGCCAAGCATAACGTCTACTTTATGCTTCCCTTTAATTTTTTCATCAAAATAATCATTTGCAATTGCATCCATATTTTTACGACTAATGTCATGCGCACCGAAAGCAGCTGGTGTTGCATGTGTAATTTCAGAAGTAGCAACTAATCCTGTTGATTTCCCTTTTTCTTTCGCTTGTTCAAGAACAGTTTTCACTTCTGCTTTATCATTATCAACTGCAATTGCTGCATTATATGTTTTAATTCCTGCTGACATAGCTGTTGCTGCAGATGCAGAGTCTGTAATATTTTCATGCTCATCTTCCGGATATGTCTTTTGCGTTCCTACAAGATGCTTATCAAATTCTGTAGATTCCATCTCAAAAGTTTTTGGATTATCTTTCATATAACGGTGAGCCGTCATGTATGAAGGTCCCATACCATCCCCAATTAATACGATGACATTTTTAATCTTTGCATTGCTTCCGCTCTCATCTGCATTAACCTCACTAGAACGAGTAAAATTCCATGTTGCTACCGAAGTAACAGCTAACGACGCCACAACTGCAAATGGCCATGCTTTTTTTACAAACTTTTTCACTATATTGTCCCCCTAATTAGGTTATTCATTTCCCACTATCAAATTTAATAGAAGACTATTAAGAGAAAATTAGTTATATGTAAATTTTTTGTTAACTTATGTAAATATCAGTTATAATTTGTATAAGTTTGTCTGTTAGTATCAACATTCTTCGCCTTTACAATCCAAATATAAACAAGTTGGATTTCATTTAACGTAAATCTCTTATTTAACATTTTCAATCTACTTTTATGAAAATTAATAGAAATGTGGGGAGTATTTATGAAAACAATAAAGCTAGATGAATCTTTTATTTTTGATTTACTCGACCTTTGCAAAGCTATTGGATGGTTACAAGATAAAGCATTTATGAAAAAGCAATTCGAAATGTATCTTTCTCTCGGCACACTTATTGGTTATATGCATGAAAATAAACTGATTGCAGCTGGAGGAGTATTTCCTTTTAAAGATAGTTTTTCTACTATTGGCATGTTAATCGTTCATCCTAATTTTCAAGGCCGAGGCATCGGGCGTATTTTGCTAAATCGTTGCTTAGAACACACTCTCCCAAAACAACCAATTGCACTTCTTGCAACAAAAGCTGGCGAGCCTCTTTATACATCATGCGGATTTCAAACAGTAACAACGATTCATCGTTTTGAGAAACAAACTACTAAAACACATATTACTCATACGCAACAAGTGAAAGAACAAGATCTTGTCTCACTTATTTCTCTCGATCAAATTACAACTGGTGCTAATCGTTCCTTACTTTACTCATCGCTATTACCAAGAACTAGCCACTCTTTTAAAATTGAGAGAAATAACTGTATAGAAGCTTTTTCCTTATGTATACAAAAAGGAAATATATTATGCGTCAATCCACTTATCGCAAAGCAAGAGAAGGATGCTATTCAATTATTCAAGAAAATCTGCGAGTGTTGGAGTGGCACAGTAAGGATTGATGTCCCACATTCACAATTTTCATTTCGTAAATTTCTTCAAATCGAAAATTTCCAAGAAACGCTTCTTTCACCTCTTATGATGAAAAATGGTAGCCAACTTCCTGGAAATCGTAATATGCTATTTGCTATGATAGACACAGCGTTATGTTAGAAAGGGGACACCTAATTGAAGCGATTTAGCTATTTTATGGTAGGTTGTCTTACTCTTACACTATTAGTAGGATGTAGTGCAGCAGAAAAACCAGTAGAGCAAGTAAAACAAGTGAAAAATACACTTACAGCGAAACTAGCTACCGAGGAAAAAATGGTAGAAATAGATGGTCAAACCATTTACTTTAAAAAGATTGGTAATGAAAAACCACCTTTACTTATGATCCATGGATTTGGAGGATCGTCAGATGGTTTTCAAAAGATTTACTCAGACTTAGCAAAAGATCATACAATTATTTCTGTAGATGCTTTAGGATTCGGGCGCTCATCTAAGCCGATGGATTTTTATTATTCTTTCCCCACCCATGCAAATTTGTATTATAAATTAATGAAAAAACTAGGTTATGATTCGTTTGCAATACTAGGACACTCAATGGGTGGAGAAATTTCTCTTAATTTAACGTATTTATATCCTGAAGCCGTTACCCACCTTATTTTAACTGATGCTACAGGCGGTCATCATACATTCGTTAATAAACAAGGTTCACCAAAACCACAGTTGTCGACTGATTTAAATACTGTTTCTACTATTGCAGATTATGATGAAAACAAAGTTAAATCCAAGCGTAATGATGAAGAGCATTACAATAAAATGAAATTATGGCCTAGACGTCTTCAAATCAATGCAAATGAAATTAAACAACCAACCTTAATTATATGGGGAAGAAATGATAGTAGCGTTTCTTGGAAAGAAGGAGAAACGTATCATCAATTCTTAAAAAATAGTACTTTCCATATTATCGAAAAAGGTTATCATGCACCATTTCGTCAAGAACCACAAGAATTTGTAGGTTATGTAAAAGAATTCTTTAAGAACAATCCAATAAAAGTTGAAAAATAACATAAGCGGGTATCTCATTTTGAGATACCCGCTTTCATATATTAAGCAGCTTGCTTTTGGCGTTTTTGAGTTTTTGAACCTAATACTTTTGGAATAACGAAACCATCTATTCCAAATTTACCAGCATTCATACCAGAAATTAGAACGAACATTGATAGAATAACCATTTCAGGATTCACACCAATTGACCCACTAAACATATAGGAAAAGTTCATTACAAGACCGAAAAAGACCGCTGTTTTTGTTAAACAGCCTACAATTAAACCGATTCCGACTAAAATTTCTCCCCACGTTACAAGTGTATTAAATAGATCAACGTTTGGAATTGCGAAATCTTGTAAAAATGATGCCCACCAAGATTGAACAGCCGGTTGTGCTCCTTTAGATTTTTCAATTGCACCTTGTAAATAACCAGTTGCATCGAACCCTTTTCCTTGTAGTTTACCGATTCCAGCCATTAACCATGTATAACCAAGATACACTCGAATTACTGCCAACAAAAAAGAAACTGCTTTGTTTTCTCTTAAAAATTGAATAACCATATCTTCCTCCTAAAGTTGTAATTAAGTTAGTTACAGATAATATAATATCATTAGTTACTTATTTTTAAAATGTTAATCATGAATAATTTGTGACATACATAAAAAACATTAAATACTAATATATAGTAACTTCTATTAACTGTAAAAACTTGAACATATCATACCATAGGTGATAATCATTTTCATTGAAGAAAATGTAAAAAAAATGTGAGTTAAGTGTGAAACACATTTATTCGAATATAGAATAAATGTGTTTTCACTATTTATAGAATTGAAATGTACGTGTCTCCTCATCGATTAATTTTGCCTCTTGAAAAGCATCTTCTAACGTTTTTTCATGGCTAATAAGCCCATAAAATAAGCGTATTGTAAACATAAGTGCTGCATTCCCATCTACATAATCTATCGATCCAATATACGATTTCGCTCCACTACGTAAAAAAGATTCTACTAGTTTTCGATCCCCTAACGTACACCCACTATTTACAATATGTGTATTATGCAATTTTGCATATTTATAAATTTCTGCTGCACCAAAGTATCCCCTCGGTCATCTTGTTCATATATATCTTCACTTAACTCTTCCATAACAAACTTTCCTTCCTCACCATGAAAGCAAAAAATAACATAATTGATATCATTATATAAACCCTTTCCAGAAAGAATATTAATGAACTCTCTCGGTCTACGGATCCAGTATGTTACAACTTTTGCCCTAAAATATTCAAGCGATGCTCGGATTGATTGCACCTCTAAAACAGAATTAAAGCCAACTACTAATTCAGCATACACCCTCCATCCTATAATTAGATCTCATCAATCAGACTTTCAAGGGATACATCCATTTCATATATACCCGTTTCTTGCAAAAAATCAGATCTAGTTAAAACGACTTTCTGTACATATTGCCTATACGCTGTAATTGTCCCGTCGTGAGATACAATGCAAATTTTTTCAGCGCCTAGCTCATAGCACCAAAGAAAAAATTCATCTACTATTTGCTGAAAACGATTCTCTGAAATAGTATTTATACCTTCCGTCCATAACTGCTTATTTGTACTTTTCTCTATCGAAAAATGTGGAAATAAATTTGCTATCATTTCCTGATCTACTATGTCATCACATGGTAATGTTTTCGCTCCTTCTCGATAAGGAAAAATACGTGGGGATACATATGGGTGGACGATTTTTTGACAAGCTACTTTCGCACTCCATATTGCCGCTGTTTGTAAAGTTCTACGTGTAGGACTAACAATTAATATATCCGTTTCTTGTAATGGCACATTGCATTGAAGTAATTTAGCCTGATTCTTTCCCTCATCCGTTAATGGCGGATGAAGCACTTGTAAACTTGACGGCAAATCCTTTGTATGTTCACCTTCTCCGTGCCGAACAAAGACAAGCTTCATATCCAGCCTCCTCTCTCTATGAAATCCTCTTACATATTTCTTCCCTACCTCATTCTTTATTCCTGCTATATGAAAAACTGGTATGTAAAAAACATTTGACACAATTAATTGAAAAACATTACAATTATAATATGTAAAATACTTTTTACAAGAGAGAGAGAGGGGAATCACAAATATGAAATGGATTATCGCCTTTATCGGAATGATCATATGGGGATACATAAATGGATTTTTTAATAGTGATAAAACCGCTAATCCTTGGATTACAGATGATGAACGTGAAACAAAAATTAAACAGAAAGCAATTATTGCAAGCTGGTCTGGTGTTTTCATGTTTTGTATCATTAACCTCTTAAACAAATGGTTAGGTTTAGGAACGAGTAATACATCACCTTACTTACCATCTTCTGTCGCAACTATTTTAAAAGAAAATGTAGAGTTACAAGTTTTACTTATGCTATTTATTACGTATGGCATATTTTACGTATACTATCGAAGAAAATTAAGCGCTTAACTTTTATCTCATGATTATCCTCCTAAATGGTTATAGTAATTAGGACGAAATGAAAGGAGCGATATAAAAATGAGTAACTCGAATGACTTTTTAGATACACTACATGAAAAACAAGCAAAAGATGAACAAAATAGAAAGCGTCAGGGAAACGGAAACCCCGCGAAAAAAAAGCCAAATAAAACACATAAATAACAATAAAAAACCTGCCTAAAATTATCTTTTAGGCAGGTTTTTTATTCTTCTTTTACCGAGATGACATTTTCCCAGTTCCATTTCTCATAATACCATTCTGGTACATCTATATTTTCAATCCACTTCTTTTCCTGTTTTCCATCACTACTGGAAAGCCATACATTGGCTTTCTTACGGTCTGAACGTATCCATATTAATTGATTGTTCTTCTTCATAAAGATGGGATGATAGTCACCTTGCTTATGGGGTGGCTTTGTGATTTGATGTTGTTCGTCGCTTGTACTATCGATCTCATATAAGGATGGCAGTGGCCTTTTTTCTGGCGGAGTTTCTATCCCTGCCTCTTTTGCTCGTGAAACGATCATTACTTTATCGTTCTTCCATACAAAATCCCAATCGACATATCCTTTCGGCGTAAAGGTGTTCTGCTGAAGTGCCGGCAGCTCTTTTACTTTTAAATGTTTATTCTCTAACGCAACTCTTCCGCTTCCTTCAATATAAGCTAAAATATTCTTGGATGGCGCCCATTTGAACCATTGTGTGTTTAATAACATTTGATCTACCTTTTCAAAGCGACTGCCATCTGCTCGAACTAAGCAAAGCGTATTACTATCAGCTGACCACGAAGCTGTCGGTACCGCTAAAAATGAAATCCACCTTTGATCCGGTGACCACTCAAACCCACTTGCAACTAGCGCTAGAAAATCATCATGTTCATTTGGTAATGCATACAAATGCTTCATTTTGTGAGGATTCATATGTGCATCTATTTGCACTTCATATAGCTGAGCTCCTGTCCATCCTGTTGGAAGTAAGTGTGCTTCAGAAGATACAAGAAACTTCTTTCCATCAGGGTACCATGCATAATCACCTACACCAGCTGACACATTTTCAAAATCTGTATTCTTATTTTTGACATCAAACGTATTTAATGTATTTGCAAATACAAATGCAATTATATTCTCTTTCGGTGACCATTGATAATTCGATACCTCAGATTGCAATGGCCTAACTTTTTTTCCATCTTCCAGTCGGTACAACTCCAAGGTGTTTTGCTTCTTTCCTTTAGCATAAGAAATCCATTCTCCATCATGAGACCATTTCGGCCCTGTTATGTACTCGCCTTTTGTTATTTGTTTTTCTTTTCCATCAATTTTAACCCAAAGATCATGATGACGAATAAAAGCAACCTTCACCCCATTATGTTCCGCACGAGTACTAAACATTGAAGATAAAAAAATAAACAAAACCACACTACTACTCACGATAATTTTTTTCATACGTCCCTCCATTTTCTTATAGCATTCCTCATATTCCACTTACTATATGCGAATTTCACTCCGCATTGATTGGCAGTTACTGCACAATTGTTGTGGATTTATGCACAGTGGAGGATGGGCTTCCCCCACTGTGTATGAGCCATTCGACATAATCCCAAAAAATTTCCCATAAATTTTTTAATTCAAAGAGGATTGGTATGAATTATGTCGAAAGTATAGTTTAGCCAACATTCGATTTTATATTTCAGAACAAAAATGTAAGATAACTTTTCTGAATATTGGCACTTTTTATTAGGGGGAGTTTCAATGAAAAAAACTACATCTGCACTATTAAGTATGGCGCTTGTCTTTTCTAGTTTTGGAGCTTTAAGCGCGCATGCTGAATCGCTGCAAAAGGAGAAGCAATTTAGTCCACAGTTAAAAGCGAATATTGAGCAATGGGGAGAAAACAAAATCGCGCAAAATGTTGAAACAAAAACATCAAAAGAAATTTCAGTCATTGTAGAATTGCATCATGCTCCGCTCGCTTCACAAAGTAACATTCAGCATGCTCCAGATTTAAAAAATGGAAGTGTGCAATCATACCATGCACAACTAAAAAAGGCGCAAGAGGATACAACAAAGAAAATTAAAGAAAAAGCACCAAAAGCAAAGATAAAAGAAACGTATAGCACGTTATTTTCTGGATTCTCTATTTCTATCCCAGGAGATCAAGTTGCTGCTTTAGCTTCTTTACCCGAAGTAAGAGCTGTTTATCCGAACTTAACATATAAATTGCATGAAACAGCAAAAAGCGCTACTAAAGAAGAAGCACCAAATATTGGCGGACCGACAATCGGTGCACCTGAAGCATGGAATTTAAAAGATCCATCTGGCAAACCGCTTGATGGAAAAGGTATGAAAATCGCTATTATTGATTCTGGCGTAGACTATACACACCCCGACTTACAAGCAAACTATATCGGTGGATACGATACAGTCGATGAGGATAACGATCCGATGGATGGTAACGTACACGGTACTCATGTAGCTGGTATTATTGCTGGTAACGGAAAAATTAAAGGCGTTGCTCCGAATGCTTCTATACTCGCTTACCGTGTCATGAACGATGGTGGAACTGGTACGACCGATGATATTATCCAAGGTATTGAGCGCGCTATTCAAGATGGTGCTGACGTTTTAAATTTATCTCTCGGTCAAGATTTGAATGTCCCTGATCAACCTGTAACAATGACGTTAGAACGCGCAGCAAAACTTGGTGTTACTGCAGTTGTTTCAAATGGAAATGATGGACCAAAACCTTGGTCTGTTGATGCTCCTGGTAACGCAAGTAGTGTCATCTCTGTTGGCGCATCGACTGTTTCTATTCCATTCCCAACATTCCAAGTAGCTGGTTCTAATAAATCTTACCAAGGATCACCGTTATCAAAAGCAGATTTCCAAGTAGGAAACGATGCTCAGCTTGTCTATGTTGGCTACGGTAATTCAAGTGATTACGCTAAACAAGATGTGAAAGGGAAGTTCGCCCTTGTTTTACAAGGAACTTCAAGCACGTTAGTAAAGGCAGAACAAGCGAAACAAGCTGGAGCTATCGGGGTGCTACTAATTTCTAATGAAAAAGAAATTAATATTATGCCTGAATATTTTGGCCGTGAAGAGATAGCTCTTCCAGTTATGCAACTATCAAATACAAATGGTGAAGAGTTGAAAAATTTAATTACAAAAAGAAAGAAAAATATAAAAATTGGACAACCGAACAAAACAGAACTTATTGGTAACTTTAGTTCCAGAGGACCATCACAAGGAAGTTGGCTCATAAAACCTGATGTTGTTGCACCTGGCGTACAAATTACTAGTACGGTACCAAGGGGTGGCTATGAATCTCACAACGGAACAAGTATGGCTGCGCCACAAGTAGCAGGAGCCGTTGCCTTACTACGTCAAATGCATCCTGATTGGACGACAGAACAATTGAAATCTGCTCTTGCCAACACTGCAAAAACATTAAAGGATGTCAATGAAAATACATATCCTGTTATGGCACAAGGATCAGGTTTAATTAACATTCCGAAAGCAGCTCAAACGGACGCGTTAGTGAAACCGAACAATGTAAGTTTCGGTCTTATTAAACCGAATAGCGGCAAAGTGAAACTAACACAAAATATTACGTTACAAAATCTTTCTAGTAAAAAGAAAAGCTTTTCAACTCGTGTAGAATTACTAGATGCAAACACAAAAACAAAAGTAAAAACTTCTGTTCCTTCATCGATTAGCGTACAGCCGAATAGTAATACTGAAAAACCATTGACTATCACTGTCGATAGCTCATTACCACAAGGTGTGTATACTGGGAATCTGTATGTAAAAGAGCAAGGGAAAACTGAAGAAATGCGTATTCCATTTACATTTAGTATCGACCCTAAAGATTATAAACGTATCGACGGTCTCGAAATTATTAATTCTACTTTTAGTCCAAACGGCGATAACATATTAGATGATAATCTCATCAACTACTATTTAGTTGCTCCAGTCGAAGATGTAACGTTACACGCTAACTTAGTTACAAAAGAACGTGTGACATACCAAGGAATGATTTATCAAGGAAAAAATGAAACAGCAGGTTATAAACCTTTCAAATGGAATGGTACAAAAATAGATGGATCACCACTAGCGGATGGTCTATATCAAATTGAAGCTGTTGCTTCTAATTCAGGCGGAGAAACGAAACAAACAGCGGCTGTATTTATTGACCGAACTGCACCGAAATTAACACATGAAGTTGATCAAGAAAATCTCGTAATTAGAGGAAAAGTTGACGATATCCTACTAGATTGGATGACAGAATCTGGTTGGGTTGCACCTGGTATTCCAGTGAGAATGCAATATGAAATTAATGGAAATGGCATGTGGGAAAGTGCGTTCCTGAATCCTTGGGAGAAAAGTTATGATATTTATTTCGATCGTAACCAATTACAACAAGGAAAAAATACTATTCATATTGTAGCAACTGATGCAGCTGGAAATACATCTAATTTAAATGTTGACTTAGAAGTGAAATAAAGTAAAACTTTAATCAGCCCTCACCAATCGGACGTTTACGGACAGTAAAGCTTCCATCTAACTTCTTTGCTCCGGCCGAATTTTGAGGTAGAAGTTTTACTGCCCACAAATAGCGGGATAAAATTATTGTTGACAATCTTTTAAAAATAGTTTTATAATACGAAACATAGTTTAGTTGAACGAATTATATATCGGCTTTGAAGGAATACTAGTAGCGACTTATATCCCTGTCTCAGAGAACTGATGGTTGGTGCGAATCAGTACATATACAAGCGTGAATTACAATTCTGGAGCTTCTTTCCCGTAGTGCACATAATGCATGAAGAGAAAGACGGATCTTTCCGTTATCTTAAAGTGAGTGGTAAACAATTTTTCTGTTTACAATTAGGGTGGTACCGCGATTTTTATCGTCCCTATCGGATTTTCCGATAGGGGCTTTTTTGCGTCCGTCCCTTTGCACAATTTCATATATACGCGTTGAAAGAATCGCAGTAATATCTTATATCCCTGTTACAGAGAGCTAATGGTCGGTGGAAATTAGCACATATATAAGTATGAATTACAATTCTGGAGCTTCTTTTTCGTAGTGCTTGTACGCATGAAGGAAAAGACGGAGTTTTTCCGTTATCATTAATTGAGATGTAAGTATGTTTTCACTTACAAATAGGGTGGTACCGCGATTCTTTCGCCCCTATCGGATTTTCCGATAGGGGCTTTTTCTATTTCTCACAGAAACAAATGTTAAATAATTCCGAATCTTGTGATAAAATTTTATAAGCGCTTACAATTTTGAAAGGTGGTGGTTCCAGCTATACCCAACCAATATTCAACTTTATAGAAAACAAGGAGGATGTCTAAATGACAAAGAAAACAGAAATTCCATCGCATTTAAAACCATTCGTATCCACGCAGCATTATGATCAATATACACCGGTGAATCACGCTGTTTGGCGTTACATTATGAGACAAAATCATAGTTTCTTAAAAGACGTTGCTCATCCAGCCTATGTGAACGGACTACAATCATCTGGTATAAATATAGATGCAATTCCAAAGGTAGAAGAAATGAATGACTGTTTAGCACCAAGCGGATGGGGAGCTGTAACAATTGATGGACTTATTCCCGGCGTAGCATTCTTTGATTTCCAAGGACACGGATTACTACCAATCGCAACAGATATTCGCAAAGTAGAAAATATCGAGTATACACCAGCTCCAGATATCGTACACGAAGCAGCAGGACACGCACCTATTTTACTGGATCCTACATATGCGAAGTATGTGAAACGCTTTGGACAAATTGGTGCGAAAGCTTTCTCTACAAAAGAAGAACATGATGCTTTTGAAGCTGTTCGTACATTAACAATCGTAAAAGAAAGCCCTACTTCTACTCCTGACGAAGTTGCCGCTGCTGAAAATACTGTAATTGAAAAACAAAAATTAGTTTCTGGTTTATCAGAAGCTGAACAAATTTCACGTCTTTTCTGGTGGACAGTAGAATATGGGTTAATCGGAAATATAGATGCTCCAAAAATATATGGTGCTGGTCTCCTTTCTTCTGTTGGCGAAAGCAAACATTGCTTAACAGACGCTGTAGAAAAGGTTCCATTCTCTATCGAGGCATGTACAGGTACAACTTATGACGTAACAAAAATGCAACCACAACTATTTGTTTGTGAATCATTTGAAGAATTAACCGAAGCACTTGAAAAGTTTTCTGAAACAATGGCCTTTAAAACTGGTGGAAAAGAAGGTTTAGAAAAAGCGATTCGCTCTGAAAACTATGCAACTGCTGAACTAACTAGTGGATTACAGATTACAGGTACATTCAGCGAGACAATTGAAAACGATGCAGGTAAAGTGATTTACATGCGAACAAATTCGCCAACTGCATTAGCAATTCATAATAAACAACTAGCGAATCATTCTACCTCTGTACACAGTGACGGCTTTGGAACACCAATTGGATTACTCACTGAAAATATTGCATTAGAAAATTGTACAGATGAACAACTACAATCATTAGGAATTACAATTGGAAATATTGCTGAGTTTACTTTTGCAAGTGGTATTCATGTAAAAGGAAAAGTAACAGATATTATAAAAAATGATAAGAAAATTGCTCTTATTTCCTTTATCGATTGCACAGTTACTTATAACGCCCGCGTATTATTTGATGCTTCATGGGGCGCATTTGATATGGCTGTTGGCTCACAAATCATTTCAGTATTCCCAGGAGCAGCAGATGCAGCATCATTTTTCCCAATTGATGAAGAAACAGAGGAAACTCCAGCACCTCTTGCATTAACTGAGCTGGATCGTATGTATCAAACAGTTCGTGATATTCGAGGTGGAGGTATTTTACACGACGCACATGTCGATCAATTAGTAGCAATTCAAGAGGTATTAAATAAATTTTATCCGAAAGAATGGCTGCTTCGCCTTGAAATATTAGAATTACTTTTAGAGCATAACAAAGGACACGAAACATCAGCAGCATTATTACAACAACTTTCTACTTTCACAAATGACGAAGCTGTAACACGCCTTATTAACAATGGTCTTGCACTATTGCATGTAAAGGATGTGAAAAATGATGCTACGATTAACTGAAGAAGAAGTTCAAGGGGAATTATTAAAGGTGGATAAATGGATGATAAAAGATGAAAAATGGATTGAACGAAAATATATGTTTTCCGACTACTTAAAAGGAGTCGAATTTGTCTCTGAAGCCGCCAAACTATCAGAAGAACGTAATCACCATCCATTTATCCTTATCCAGTATAAAGCAGTCATTATTACTTTGTCATCTTGGAATGCAAAAGGTTTAACGAAACTAGATTTTGAGCTTGCAAAGCAGTTTGATGAACTATTTTTACAAAACGAAAAAGCAATTATAAGAAAGTAAAAAAAGAGAAGCCTTTTTTAGGCTTCTCCTTTAATTTTGAAATGGATACAATGTCCAAATGGATCCTGGGCTTGTAATATTCCATCTTTGTACGTAGCAATCTTGCCAATATTTTTTAAGCTTTCACATACTTGCTCTTTTTGTTTTTCATCTGCTAGTACAATTGTGAAATATTTCAAGCCAACAGAATTTGGCATTTGCGGCGGTATTCCTTCACCTTGCCACGTATTTAAACCGATATGGTGATGATAGCCACCTGCCGATACGAACAACGCGCCATTACGAGCTGGGATTGTTACTTCAAAACCAAGACCATCCACATAGAAACGTTTCGCTTCTTCCAAATCAGCTACATGGAAATGAATATGCCCCATCACAGTACCAGCTGGAAAACCATTCCACGCAATTCCTTGCTGCAATAATTCTTCACCAGCTAACGGGTTACTAACAAATGGTAGTTCTCCATTCTCATCACGCCAAACTTCTTTTTGGCGATCATGATAAATTTCAATCCCGTTTCCATCTGGATCAGCTAAATAAAGGGCCTCACTAAAGTAATGGTCGGCTCCGCCGTGCAGTGGATATACCATTTCTACAAGATGACGAAGAATATTCGCTAAATCCTGTCTACTTGGTAGTAAAATTGCGTAATGATATAACCCCGTTCTCCCTCTTTGCTTTGGTAAAGCTTCTTTCTTTTCTTCAATAATAAGGAGTGGTTCGTTATTTTCATTCCCAAATGTAACGACCATTTCATCTTCTTTTAGTACTTTCATACTTAGTACTTCTGTATAAAACTCTAGTGATTTCTTTATATTTGATACATATAAATGAACAACATCAAGTGTTGTATCGGGATGAAGTTGAAAACTCATCTTGTTAGCCCCCCATTTAATTTAGTTCTTCTTTGACATTTTCTCTTTTAAGAAATTATCTACAAAACCGTCTGCTTTCGCAACAAATAAGTACGCACCCATTGCTAACAATGCAAGTTCTAATTCGAAGCCAGGATTTTTTCCATCTCCTAATAAACCAGCTGACCATTTTACTTTTACAATTGCTCCAACCATTACAAGTGCAAATAATAATCCAATATATCTTACACCTAAACCTAGAATTAACAATATACCACCAACTACTTCCGCTGTTGCTACACCGTATGCAAGACCTCCTGGTAAACCAATGCTTGTAAACCACCCTGCAATATTGTCAATCCCCGATTGGAATTTTGTTAAACCGTGCATAAAGAATGTTACCCCTAACACGATACGAATAATTAAGTTACCGATATGTTGATTCATTTCATTCTCTCCTTTATAGTTTTCTTATACAAAACTTTTATTTACATTACAAAACATACACTAATTTTTTTTATTCGTCAATTCATTTTCACTGGGAAAAAATATATTTTTTTTGCTATGATACAAATAGTTGTTTACAAAAAGGAGCTTGATTTTATGAATATTGGTTCTGCAATACGTGAAATTCGTCAACGTAGAGGCATAACAATCGCACAAATTTGTGAGGGAACAGGTCTTTCTAAAGGATTTATGAGTCAGGTTGAAAATAATAAAACATCACCATCTATCTCAACTTTAGAAACAATCTCCAATTTTTTAAACGTTCCCCTTCCCTATTTATTATTAGAACAAAAAGATCGGTTGAAAGTTGTCAAAAAGGTAGAGCGTAAATACAGTGTATACGGAAAAGATGAACAAAGAATTGAACATGTTGCAGAGCAAGGTGGCCTCCGCCTAAACCTCGTGGAAATTCCTGCTGGATTTCCGAAAGAAAATATACCAAATGCCCATGAAGGGGAAGAATGTCACCTTGTATTACGCGGAAAACTTGAAGTTCAACATGGAGAAGATATTGCAATAGTAGAAGAAGGTGATTCTTTCTCCTGGAATGCATGTGTTCCTCATATCGTTCGTAATATAGGGGAGGAAACTGCATTATTACTCATCTCTAGTCATGCAGAAAATCGAAAACGTGTTTATTAAATAAAAAAGAAGCCTGTAAATCAGGCTTCTTTTTTATCACCTTATAACGCCATAACTTGTCCCAACTAGTACAGTCTTTTCATGTTGATTGCGATAAACTGACTCGATTGAAACCTTTTTATATCCTTCCATCTGTTCAATATTTGTTAAAGTTAATTCACAAGTGATCGTATCTCCTGTAAAAACCGGTCTAATAAACTCACTTACTAATTCTCTTGCTATGTAATGTAATTCTTCTCCTACTTTCGTTCCAATACTAGCAGTTAATAAACCATGAACCATTAAACGTCCTTTTTCATCATATTCCATATGATGCCTACCTTTATCTCCTGTAATATTTGCAAATTCAAAAACCTCTTCCTCAGTAAATCTTCTTTCGTATTTAAATACATCCCCAACTTTTACATTCATTTTTATCCCCCGTTTAATAAACAGAATTTTCTTTTATTTTATCATAAAATGAGTCTCAGTTCAGTTTATATTATTAAAATAGCGATCCTTTTTCTACACTATCTTACTTTTATCGGTGCCCATCTTTTTTTGCTACTTGATACCCGTAGTACGCACATGTTCCATTTCTCGATAACTCTCTCACCTCAAAACCACAACTTCTATAAAAATCAAAATTATTCGCAGATGTATGTGCAAACCAGTCTCCATGTGGCAACTTTTGCAAACAAAGAGCGACAAGTTTCTTACCTAATCCCTTCCCTCTATATTCACATTTCACAACTAAATTTACTATGTTCGCGATCATGATTCCATCAGAAATGACTCTAACCATCGCAATCATCTCTTCTTCATCCCAAATTGTGAATGCCCATGTTGAATTTTCAAATGCTATCGTGAATTTTTCAATTTGCCAAGAAGGGATATTATCATTACTCCAACCAGCATCTTCGAATAAAGTTTTAATTGCATATGCTGGCACACCATTCGTTCCCTCACGAATAATAAGGCCATTATGATAAATATACATGTAATCCCCCCTTTATTTTTATATACCATTCTTCAAAAGATGCAATTTACCTTTTTTCATCCAACGCGTTTAATGGAATAAACAAGAACGTCCATCCCATGAAATGAAGTTGTTTTCTCATAACTAAGCCCTGTTTTTCTAGCAACAAAGATTGAGGCGGGGTGATCCGGATTAATAAGAGAAATTAATTTATTCATTCGTAACGCTTGGAAACCATAGTCTCGAAATGCTGCCGCAGCTTCTTTCGCATACCCTTTTCCCCAATACTGAGGTAATAACCAATAACCAATTTCAATTTCTTCTTTTCCATCTATCTGCTGCTTTACTAACCCTGCATGACCAATTCGTATTCCCGTTTCCTTTTCAATCAATACAAATAAACCAAAACCGTTTTTATAGCTAGGAATCACCCACTCCTCCAAACTTTTTTTACATTGCATATATGTTTTTAACGTCCCATTTCCAATATAGCGCATTACCTTCTCATTTCCCCATAGCGAAGCATAGAACTGCAAATCATCCATTGTATATTTGCGAATTTGTAAACGATCTGTATGAAACATCTCTGCACTCCTTCCCACGAATTTGTACTTAACTACACGATCATGTTTTGTATGTATACTAAATGTTACTATCTATTATAAATGAACCAAGAATAAAATACAGAATATTCAATCCCTCAAGAATCTAAAAAAGGCAGTAGACAAATATTGTCTACTGCATCCATATCATAACTAGCATAAAGAAAACTACAATTGAGGGGGGTGTAGGATTTTCAAATATACTAGATACTTATCCCGTTCTAACGGGCGGTAAACTTTTCAATTATATGAAAGTGAAAAGTTTACCGCACATAAGAACCTTTGCGGTCATTAAGAGAGCGCCGTTAAGTACTCAAATACACGCTGTGCTTTTTCTCCACCCATTCGTGCATGTTGAAGAAGAGAAATACCATGTGGACCCGATGCACACAATGCCTCTGGTTGTGCTACTAAAATAGCTTGTACAACTTCTAATTCTCCAAGCATCGCGGCCGCGAAAATGTCCATTCGAGCACCCTTTTCTAATAAATAGAGAGCAATATCTTTACGACCTACATGTGCCGCCGCTCCTAACGCACTTTCCCAATCTGATCCGCCCCAATTGTAAGAGGCATGAAGTAAGCTTGGCGATTCAGCTAACAGTTCTTGTACTTTTTCTAAATCTCCGTGAGCTGCCATAACAAATTCTCTTACTAACTCAGTGGTAATACATTCTTCTGTTCGCATCTTGCTCCTCCTTTTTTAGAAATTCGTTTTGGTGTGAAAAATGGCTTGTCACTTCCTTGAAAAATATCTACCTCTATGCCGAACACACGTTGAAACATTTCATGACATAACACTTCTTCTGGTATACCGTCATACTGAAGCTGCCCTCGCTTTAATACGAGTAAACGATCACTATATTGAACCGCTTGGTTAATATTATGTAAAACCATTACAATTGTCATGCCAAACTCCTCGTTTAACCGTTTCACAAGTTCCATTACTTCCAACTGATGAACGATATCTAAAAAGGTTGTTGGCTCATCTAATAATAAGACATTTGTACGTTGTGCTAGCGTCATTGCAATCCAGGCACGTTGTCTTTCTCCTCCTGATAAAGATTGTAAAAGACGATATTCATACCCTTCAAGATTTGTAACAGACAATGCCCAATCAACAATTTCTTCATCGTCTTTATTTAAGCGACCTCTCCATGATTTATGAGGTCCCCTTCCAAATTCGATTAATTCTTTCACTGTTAAATCTAATTGATGATCATGCATTTGTGGTAACATCGCTAATTGCTTCGCTACATCGGCACTTTTCATCGTATGAATACTTTTTCCATCTAAAATGATATCCCCTTCGCTTTGTTTAAGTAGTCTTGCCATTAAACGAAGCAAAGTAGATTTCCCCGACCCATTCGGTCCAATTAAACTAACGACCTCTCCAGCTTTAATATGTACATTCATATTTTGCATTTGAAATCTTTCAGAATGTGCGTAAAACACTTTATTAACGGAAATCACGCTGTTTCCCCCCTCTATGAATTAAATATAAGAAGAACGGACCGCCTAAGAAGGATAATAAAATACCGACAGGCAATTCAATTGGATCGAACCAACTTCGAGCTATCGCATCCGCGAAAACAAGTAATATCCCTCCACCAAGGCATGATAATGGCAGTAAATATTTATAGTCATTTCCAACTAATAAACGTAACATATGTGGTACAACAAGACCGACAAATCCAATAAGACCAGAAACACTAACTGCAATTCCAGCTAATAGTGTACTTACTACTATTAAATAAAACCGGCTTCTCTCCACGTTATGACCTAATAATTTCGCCATTTCATCTCCAAGCATTAATACTCGAATATGCTTTATACCAAAGAAGGCCAATATAATAGCGAATAGTGCATAATAAATAATCATGTTTAAATGTGCCCAACTTACACCACCAATGCCACCTGCTAACCAGGGTAACACCGATTGTACTTTGTCACTATGTAATAACATTAACGCTGACGTCGCTGCACCAATTAATGCATTGATTGATACACCTACTAAGACAATCCTTGAAGGCGGCGCCCCTTTTTGCCATGATAAAGCATAAATGACCATCGCCGTTATGAAAGCTCCTATAAACGCCCCGAGCGGTAAAAATGCCATATGCTGAGGGAATAAAATCATAATTACAATTGCTACAAGGCCTGCTCCAGATGAAACCCCGATAATACCAGGGTCTGCAAGAGGATTTCTCATAACCCCTTGCAGCAGTGCACCAGATGCTGCTAAACATGTTCCTACTATAAATCCAACGAGCACTCTCGGTATACGAAGGTCCCATACAATTCGATGAACCGTCGAACCTTCATCTTGTATCCCTGTTAGAATTTCTCGTAAAGAAAAGGATAGGCTTCCTGCGAAAAGACCGTAAAAAAGACCTAGAATCGTTAATACAACTAAAGTAACTGCTATTATCCATCTTTTTTTCGCAAAAGGATGTTCCTTTTCCCTTACTACTTCACTACTTTCCATACGTATCATTTCCTTACATCTTGTATACTTTTATACATAAAGTCCATTGCTTCTGTAACTTTTGTTCCAGGATTTGATCCAAATAAGTCTGGTGGCAAAATAACTACACGATTTTGTTTTACTGCATCTAAATTTTTCCACGCTTCATTTTTCATCATTTCGCCTTCAAATGCTTTTTTAACGCTATTTGGATCTCCATGTGTAATTAAATAAATCACATCTGGATTTGCCTCAATAATACGTTCTACACTTAGCTGCGCATATTGCGGATATTCCTTCATTTCCGGAAAATCAGCTGCAATATTTTTTCCGCCTGTTTTTTCTAAAATATTACCCGATAAAGATGTTGGTAATGCTGCTAAATAAGTACCTGGTGCTCCGTATACTAACAGTGCTTTCACATCACTCTTTTTCTCATATGTCTTCATTTGATCATTAATTTTTTGATTAAGTTCTTTTGCTTTATCTTCTTTCTTCATTATCGTTCCATATAGTTCAATATTCTTTTGAATATCTTGTACAGAATTCGCAGAAGAAATCATTACTTTCGTTCCTTGTCCTTCAACCGTTGGAACATTCTTTTGAAACCCATTGTTAGCAATAAGTACATCCGGTTTTAAACTAGCGATTTGCTCAAAATTCGGTTGATGTGCATTCCCGATTACTTGTACTTTCTTTAAATCCTCTGGAAGAGTTATTTTTGCATCCGGACGACCTACTATTTTTCCGCCTAAAGCATGAATAATATTCATGTCCCCCATACTTAATGTTGCAAAACTCTCTGGCACTTTATCGAATGTTACCTTTCTTCCTGATAGGTCGGTAACTTCGATTTTCTCTTTTCCTTTTTCTGTTTTTGTTGCAGATGCTTTTTCGTCTCCCTTTGCATTGCAACCTATTAACAAGAAAAAAATAGATAAAATCGCTGTGAATAGCGTAATAGATTTTTTCATTCTTCCACCTCTAACTGATAATGATAATCATTAACTACTATTCTACTTTAATTGATAAGGATTATCATTGTCAATATAAACCGCATACATTTTTTACAAAAACAAAAAGCACTACAAAAAGATTCGTTCTTTTCGTAGTGCTCTATTTCATAATATTACTCACATTCGTTTCCCTCTAACTGTTCTCGCATCATTTTCACACGCTGAAAGAAAAAGAATGATAAACTTAAAAATATAACGGTACTCCCCATCATAACAAAAGATTGTATTGCTTCTTTTGCTCCATTCGGAATCAATAAGCCAACCATTAACAATGTACTTACAGCGAGAAGGATTTGTCCGAACCGAGTATAATCTTCTATTTTTCCTTGTAATTCTTTCATTATATTCTCACTCCTCTATTTCACTGTATCATATTCTATTAAACTTAAAGACCAGTAAATACAGCCATTCTGGGAGATGTTTTCCAAATGAAAAAGAGCCGCTTTATTGCGACTCTTTCATACCCATTACTCCCCTTTATATGCTTCCATATAAATTTCTTTCAACTCTGAAATGAGAGGGAATTTCGGATTAGCTGTTGTACATTGATCTTCAAAAGCTCTTTCTGCTAATAATCCAACAACCTCTTCAAATTGGTCTTTAGCAACTCCTTGTCCTGCAATACTCATATTTATATTTAAGCTTTTTCCAAGCTCAATAATTGCTTGGACGAGGGATTCCACACCTTCTGCTGTCGAGCCTGCTGGAAGCCCGAGCATTCTCGCAATATGTGCATAACGTTCATCAGCCACAAAGTGCTCATATTTTGGGAACAATGCGTGTTTTCTTGGCTTAATAGCATTATAGCGAACTACGTGCGGCATAAGAATTGCATTCGCACGCCCATGCGGAATATGAAATTCCGGTCCAATTTTATGTGCTAAGCTGTGATTAATACCTAAGAAAGCATTTGCAAATGCCATCCCTGCAATTGCAGAAGCATTATGCATTTTTTCTCGTGCCTCTTCGTCATTTCCATCTTTAAATGCTCTTGGTAAATATTTAAATACGAGATCAATGGCCTTTAATGCTAATCCATCTGTATAGTCATTTGCTAGAACAGACACATACGCCTCGATTGCATGCGTTAATACGTCCATACCAGTGTCTGCTGTTACATGTGGTGGTACTGTCATTACAAACTGTGGATCAACAATTGCTACATCTGGTGTTAATTCATAATCCGCGAGCGGATACTTTATATTATTTTTCTTATCTGTAATAACCGCAAATGGTGTCACTTCTGATCCTGTTCCTGATGTTGTTGGAATGGCAACAAACTGCGCCTTACTTCCTAATTCCGGATATTTACATGTACGTTTTCTTATATCTAAAAACTTCTGTTTAATTCCATAGAATGTTGTTTCTGGGTGCTCATAGAAAAGCCACATCCCTTTCGCTGCATCCATAGCTGAACCACCACCAAGTGCGATAATTACATCTGGCTTAAAACTTCTCATCATTTCCGCACCTTTAAACACAGTTTCATCTGATGGATCTGGCTCGACCTCAAAGAAAACTTCGACTTTTACATCATTTGCATGTTTACGTAAATAATGCGTAACCGTATCTACATATCCGTGCTCAACCATTCCTGGATCCGTTACAATAAATGCACGTGAAATGTTAGGCATATTTGCTAAATATGCTGTCGCATGTTTTTCAAAATAAATTTTTGGTGGTAATTTGAACCACTGCATATTCTTTTTTCTATTTGCCAACCTTTTTATATTTAATAAATGCGTCGCTGTTACGTTTTGAGAAACTGAGTTTTTCCCATACGAGCCGCAACCGAGCGTAAGTGATGGAATAAATCCATTATATATGTCACCGATTCCACCTTGTGATGAAGGGGCGTTTACAATAAGACGGCAAGCTTTCATACGTAATCCAAATTGTTTTTGTACTTCTTTATTTGTAGAATGAATGACTGCTGAATGTCCTAAACCACCAAGGTCTAACATGTCTTCGCAATATGTAAGTCCCTCTTCTAGTGAATTTGCTTTTATACAAGCTAATACTGGACTCAGTTTCTCACGAGATAGTGGATATGCTCCTCCGATACCTTGTATTTCAGCTAAAAGCATTTTTGTATTTTCAGGCACAGTAATTCCAACTAATGCGGCAATGTACTGTGCTGATTTCCCTACAATATCACTATTTACTGCACATGTATTTTCATTAATAACAAGCTTTTCTAATTTTCTTCTCTCTTCTTCTGTTACAAAGTAACAATTGTTTGCAATCATTTCTTTTTTCACATCATCATAAATTTCCTTGTCTACAATGATTGCTTGTTCTGATGCACAAATCATACCGTTATCAAACGTTTTTGATAAAATTAAATCATTAACAGCTCGTTTTATATGCGCTGATTTCTCTATATAGCACGGTACATTACCAGGACCTACACCTAGCGCTGGTTTTCCAGTAGAATAAGCTGATTTCACCATACCTGCTCCTCCAGTTGCCAAAACAAGCGCAACACCTTCATGGTTCATTAATTGTTTCGTTGCTTCGACAGAAGGTCTTTCAATCCACTGAATACAATGTTTTGGTGCCCCGGCCTTCACCGCTGCATCATATACTGTTTTCGCCGCTGCAATGGAACAGTTTTGTGCTGAAGGATGAAATGCGAAAATAATTGGATTTCTCGTTTTCATCGCGATTAATGCTTTAAACATTGTTGTCGACGTTGGATTCGTTACTGGCGTTACCCCAGCTACTACTCCGACAGGTTCCGCAATTTCTATTATTTCTTCATGAGGATCTTCGTGAATAATCCCTACTGTTTTATCTTTCTTTATGCTATGCCAAATATATTCAGTAGCAAAAATATTTTTAATGCATTTATCTTCATATACACCACGACCTGTTTCTTCAACAGCCAACTTTGCAAGTGGCATATGTTGATCCACACCTGCTAATGCCATTTCATGAACAATGTTGTCAATTTGCTCTTGTGTAAAACTTTCTAATGCTTGTAAAGCCTTTCGACCGTTATTCACTAACGTATCAATCATCTCTTTTACTTCCTGCATTTCATTTACAACTTTCTCTTTGACTACCATGTAAATTCCTCCTATTCTGCTATCATGGACTAAATAAGACCCTATAGGTCATAATTAGTCCCGATTAGCGCAAAAAAAATAGAGTTGCTTTCCTACATGAACCTCATTGTTTGTGAAATATTTCACAAGTTTATTCGTGAGTAACACTTCATGAACTTAATATACATGAAATTATTTCATTTGTGTATGTCTATTTTGTGAAGTTTTTCACAAAATAAATGTAATAAAAATGCACTGCCTATATGAGCAGTGCATTTTTATTATGCTAACGCTTGTGCTAGATCTTCAATTAAATCTTCACCGTCTTCAATACCGACAGAAATACGAATTAATGTATCTGTAATTCCTAGCTCTTTACGACGATCTGCTGGGATTGATGCATGTGTCATTTGAGATGGGATAGAAATTAAACTTTCTACTGCCCCTAAACTTTCAGCAAGTGTAAAGTATTGTAAGTTCTCTAGTACTTTATTTAATGTTTCTTCACTATCTACATCAAATGAGATAATAGCACCAAATCCATTTGCTTGTTCTGTCGCTAGTTCATGGTTTTGATGTGATGCAAGACCTGGGTAATATACTTTATTTACTTTTGGATGGTTATTTAAAAACTCAGCAATTGCACGTGAATTCGTTTCATGCTCTTCCATTCGAATTCCTAATGTTTTTAAACCACGAAGTAGTAAGAAGCTATCTTGTGGGCCAAGAATGCCTCCTGTTGAGTTTTGTACAAAGTGAAGGTCTTCTGCTAATTGCGGGCTATTTACAACTACTAGGCCTGCAACTACGTCACTATGACCTCCTAAATATTTCGTTGCACTATGAAGTACAATGTCTGCTCCTAAAGTAATCGGCGACTGCCAATATGGCGTCATGAATGTGTTATCGATAATTGTTAATAAATCTTTCTCTTTAGCAAGAGTAGATATTTTCTTAATATCAGTAATTTTCAGTAATGGGTTCGTTGGTGTTTCCACATAAATCGCTTTCGTATTTGGACGAATCGCTTCTACAACTTCCTCTAGGTTTGTTGTATCTACAAATGTATGCTCAATACCGAAGCGATTTAATACTTTCGTGATAACGCGGTACGTTCCACCATACACATCATCTGTTAAAATAACGTGGTCACCTTTTGAGAACAACATAATTGTAGCTGTAATAGCAGCCATTCCTGAACCAAATGCAAAACCAGCATGACCGTTTTCTAATACTGCAATCATTTCTTCTAAAGCTGCACGTGTTGGGTTGCCTGTACGTGAATATTCATATCCTTGATGCTTACCAACTGCTTCTTGTTTGTACGTACTTGTTTGATAAATCGGTACATTTACAGATCCAGTTGAAGGTTCTCCTATGCGAATACCATGAATTAACTTTGTCTTTGCTCTCATTTTTTATTCCCATCCTTTGTATATGTCTTTACTTAAATAGCGCTCACTACTATCAGGAAAAATCGTTACAATATTTGTACCTGGCGCCGCTTTCTCTGCTTCAAGTAAACTTGCATGAAATGCTGCTCCGGAAGAGCTCCCAACGAGCAGTCCTTCTTTTTGCGCTAATTCCTTCACTCGTAAAAATGCATTTCGATCAGAAATTGTATGAATTTCATCAAAATAAGATGTTTTCAAAAATGGCGGGATAAATTCAAGGCCAATCCCTTCTGTTTCATGCGAACCAGCTTTACCACCATTTAAAATAGATCCTTCTGGTTCGACAATAACCGTTTTTATATCTATATTTTTTTCTTTCAAATAAGATGCAGTCCCCATGAATGTACCACCAGTTCCTGCTCCTGCAACAAATATGTTAATCTCTCCGTTCAGTGCATCCCAAAGTTCAGGTCCTAATGTTTTGAAATAAGCACGCGGGTTTGCTTCATTCGCAAACTGACTTGGAGAGTATGAATTCGGTATTTCATTTACTAATTCTTTTGCTTTTGCAATTGCGCCGGTCATTCCTTGCTCAGTTGGTGTATGCACAACCGTTGCACCCAGTGCTTTCATTAGTTCTTGCTTTTCAATACTAAATTTCTCTGGTACACAAACGATAACGTGTAAATCATGTTGTAACGCTGCAAGTGCCAGTCCAATACCAGTATTTCCAGCAGTCGGTTCAATAATTGTTCCACCCTGGGTAACAAGCCCTTTTTCTAGCGCATCTTCAATTAATTCTCTTCCTAAACGGTCCTTAACGCTTCCACCTGGGTTATAAAATTCAAGCTTTGCAAATAAACGGACCCCTTCCGGAAGTGAAAAACGAGTAATTTCTACAACTGGCGTATGACCAATCAACTCATGAACTCCACGATATACATTCATCGTGTTCTCCCCCTTATTTGCCAATAAAGAAAAGGCAACTGTATGTATTTTCTTTATATGAGACAGTTGCCTTTTTGTTACATTACTTTAACTCTTCTAGTACTTTTACGATAAAGTTTGTAGAATGAAGAGCTGCTTGATCTAAAAATTGATCAAATGAAACATTTGATTCTTTACCAGCAATATCAGAAAGTGCACGAATAATAACAAACGGAACTTCATATTGGTGGCATACTTGTGCAACAGCTGCTGCTTCCATTTCTACTGCATAAAGGTCTTCAAATTTATCACGAATTGCTGCAACGCGGTTCGGATCACTCATAAATGAATCACCTGTTGCAATCATACCTTTTACAACTTGAATATTTTCTTCTGCCTGCATACATTTCTCAGCTAATGCAACTAATGCTTCATCAGCCTTGAATCCAGGCGGCATTCCTGGTACTTGACCATACTCATAGTTAAATGCTGTTACATCTACGTCATGATGACGAACTTCTGTTGAAATAACTACATCTCCAACATTTAGAGAATGATGGAAGCCACCAGCTGAACCAGTATTAATTACTTTTTCAGGCTTATATCTTTCTAATAAAATTGTCGTTGACATCGCTGCATTTACTTTACCAATACCAGACTTTAACAAGATCACTTCATGTCCTGCTAATTGTCCTTTCGTAAATTCACAACCCGCAACCGTTTCTGTTTCTGCTTGTTCTAATTTGTCACGTAAAATACGTACTTCTTCTTCCATTGCTCCAATTACAGCAATTCTCAATCTAATCCCTCTTTCTATTGCTTAGTTGCCTCCATTACCCAAACGAAATGATTTAATCTCGTAAACGTTACATGGAAGCCATTGTTTTCAAAAATAGACTGCATGACTGGAATACGTGTATAGTATTCCGTTTGCAAATCGTTTGCTAACTGATGGAAACCTCTTTGTTTTGCTGTTTCAACAGTTTTATCATATGCATCTTGATCTGCAAATATCGTATCAGCAAACACTATTTTACCACCTTTGTTTAGCAATTGACTATACTTCGCAATCGCTACATTTTTTTCATCATCTGTTAAATGATGAAATGCGTAGGTGCTTACTATGGTATCAATTGAATTTGGGACTTCAAACGAAAGAAAATCACCTTCTGTAATGGAAAATTCTTTTGGCAATTTCTCTTTTGCAATCATGCGCATTTCACGTGACGGTTCTATACCGTAAACTGTGCGTCCAGCAAACAATAATTTATTTGTTAAATTGCCAGTACCAACACCAAATTCTAATACATTACCAAATGACTTGTTAACTACATCCTCTAGAATGTCCTCATAATGGGCGAAAACTTCTTTATATTGTATATCTTCGCCTTGTACAAATGAGTCGTACGTATGAGCCCACTCATCAAATAAACCATTAAATTCTGTACCCATAAAAATTCCCCTTTTTCTTATCGGTTTTATCAGTATAATATGCCCTCTTTCTAAAAATGTCAATTGAAATGTACATGGTATTTCCTTCTTTTCTTTGTTACACTATAGTTGATTACATAGGAGAGGGGTCGTCTTCGTGTCATTTACCTTTGAAATGTTAGAAGATAAAGTAGAGTTTTTCGAAGCAGGAGACTTAGCTTCTTTGGAACGAAAAATTAGTGAACAAATCGATAATAATAAAGCACTTATGCTTGAAGTTCATCACATCTCGCATCAAATGGTTATGGATCCCGAAAGCAAAAGGCCATATTATAGCGCGGTTGTTCATTTTAAATTAAAGAAATTACGCTAAACTAAAAAAGAGAAGCTCCTAAGGAGCTTCTCTTTTTTAGTTTAGGTCTTGAACAAGTACTGGTTTCCAGCCCTCGTTGTCTACCCAATCAATATTCACATAATATTTTTTGCCTGATTGTTTATCTTGTACGTTACCGTAAGCTTTATTTTTACCGTTATTTCCGATTCGATGAATAACTAATTGCTCTACTGGAACGTCAATTGCAGCTGAAATAGCTTGATTCATCTCATTCCAATCTGCTGTACCTTTTTTAAACGTCATCGCAGGTGTCGCACCTTGCTCTGTACCTACTGGCTTCCAAGAAGACTTCGTATAAGCGTCAGTTGCCTTTGGCTGTGTTTTTTCAGCTGGTACTTTCTCGTTAGCTTTCGCTTCTTCTTCAGCTTTTTTCTGTTCTTCTTCAGCCTTTTGCTTCTCTTCTTCCTTCTTCTTAGCCTCTGCCTTATCTTGCTCGTTCTTCTTCGTCTCTTCTTTGCCTTTAGCTTTCTCAGACTTATTCTCTTTCGTTGTTTGCTGAGCTACTTTTTTATCACTAGAAGACGCTTGTTCTTTTCTTTCAGGAACAAACAATTGATATGATACAATAGCTACTAATATTAATACAATTGCAATTGCAATATTTAAAACACCGTTTTGACGACGTTTTTGTTGTTTCTGTTGGAATCTAGATCCTCCTGCCATTCTTCAAACCTCCATGCAGTTTTTCATACTTGCTATTGTAACATTAAATCTAGAAAGGTTGAACATTTACAATAATATTTTCACGAAATGAAAACATTTCACTATGAATTGCAAGATTACTTTTCATTCTCTAATCGATAGATTGATTCTACGATAGCTTTGAAAATAGGTGTAACTCTATTTACATTACTATTCGTTTCTATATCCACGACAACTAAAGCATATCTTGGATTTTTATATGGAAAATAACCTGCAAACCAACGATTCTCTTTCATCCCTTTTCCTGTTTGCGCTGTCCCAGATTTTCCGGCAACGCTTAGTGGTAACGACCTGAATGCTGCTCCTGTTCCTTTCTCCGTTGTTACAACGCCCCTTAATAACTCTTGTAATGTTTTCACCGTTTCATAGGAAAGCTGTTTTCCACCTAATGTATGGTCTTCAAATGTATAGAAGTCCGTTCCATTTTTATACATTATTTTTTCCACAGCTTTCACTTCCATCTTTTCTCCACCTCTAGCAATCGTCGCCATCATATTTGCAATCGCTAGAGGTGACATACGTACATCTTTCTGTCCAATTGCTGTTTGCGCTACCGCCTTTTTACTATTCTTATTTCCTTCACTACCCCAAATCGTAACCCTCTTCTCCTCTGGCATTTGCTCAAAATGAGTTGTATGAAATACAGAACCTTTCCATCCAACCTTACCAGCGGCTCCTAACGCTGCTACGTAAGTTTCTAACACCATCTTATCCTTTTGTATTAGCTCATTACCTAACTCTGAAAATGTCCTGTTACAGCTTCTAGCAAAGCTCTCTTTAAAACTAAGTGTACCCATCATAACTTGTGGTTGGTCTTCACCATATAAATCTTGATTACAATTAAATGTACGATTAAACACATTTTCATTTTGATCAATCACTGCCGCTGCAACTATTGTTTTAAAAACAGAACCGGGAAAATGTGGTGTCAACATTTGATTTTCCAGTGTAGTTTTATATAAACGCTCATCCTTCACCTGCACAGATGGTTTACTGACCATCGCTAAAATTTCATTTGTCTTTACATCAAGTAATACTAATCCCCCCTTCTTTATTTCGCTTGCTTCAACCACTTCTTCTGCTTTTTGCTGTAACCTGTTATGTAAAGTTGTTTGAATCGTCACTGGATAAAACGGATTTCCAGGCGCAGTATATTTCGCTTGTTTTCCAAAAATCGGTTCCCCTTGTCGGTCCACTTGATACAATACTTTTGCCTCTCCATCGGTCAAAAGAAATTCATCAAATGATTGCTGCAATCCTGAAATACCAATTGACGTTTGTCTTGAAATTTTTCTTACTTCTCCGTATCGTTTTTGAAATTCTCGTTCATTCTCCCCCACATCGCCAATTAAATGATTCACCCTGCCAGTTTGCCGTAAACGAACTTCAGCTGCTACAATACCTAATACATTTAATTGATTTACCTTCTCCATCTGCTCTCGTGCCAAGCGAAATGGACCACTTCCACTTTGCATGATAAATGCACTTTTCTTGTCTTTCATTTGACTTTCAATCTCTTGTCTCGACACACCAATGATATGCGCAATTCTCTCTAACATGTCATTTTTTATTTGTAGAAATGGAAAAACAATTAAAACAGGATACTTTTTCTCACCTATTTCCTTACCGTTCCGATCTATAAAGTGGCCTCGTCCATCATCTACCGTAATGGATTGCGTCCGTTGTGTAACACTTTTTTCAATTAAATTTATCTTACGATCTGTAAATGATTCTGTATCTATAATTTGTATTTGAATTAAACGACAAAGTAAAATAAACATGATACATATAAAACAAATTAAAACAATTGTAATTCTCCGTTTTATTTTCATAAAAAAACACCTCGTCTATTATAGTTTGGACCGAGTGTTTCATCTTTTATACAAATAAAAAAATCACTCGCTTTTACACGAGTGATTTTTTATTATTTTACAGAGATAATCTCTACTTGCATTTCTCCACCTGGAGTTTGGATTGCTACCTTCTCACCAATTTGCTTACCTAATAAGCTTTTTGCAATTGGAGAATCGTTAGAAATTCTTCCTTCAAATGGATCTGCTTCTGCGCTACCTACGATTGTGTAAGATTCTTCATCTCCACCTGGTAACTCTTTAAATGTTACTGTTTTACCTAATGTAACAACTGTAGACTCTTCGCCGTTATCTGTGATGATAACTGCGTTACGAATCATGTTTTCTAATTGTGTAATACGTCCTTCTACGAACGCTTGCTCATCTTTCGCTGCATCGTACTCAGAGTTCTCAGAAAGATCTCCGAAGCTACGTGCAATCTTAATTCGCTCTACAACCTCTTTACGTTTTACCGTTTTTAAATCTTCAAGTTCGTTCTCTAGCTTTTGCTTACCCTCTTGCGTCATAGGGTATGTTTTTTCTGTTGCCATATTTTCCACTCCTTTTATATACCAATCCCCCGAAAAAAAAGAGGAGTTCCATATGAAAACTCCCCCACTTATATATATAGCGGAGGTTTCTAGCACGCCTGTACTAGCGGAGTTGTCACATACAACCCCGTATTCCCAATTCCTCTTTATATAAAGAAGATATGTATGGAAAGTTGATATAAATATGCCCTCACCTATATATAGATGAGGTTGCATGTTTCATTGTATTCGATAGGAAGGGAAAAAATCCCTTCCTACCGTATATCTTTTACTATGCTATTACAAATTTACTTTTTGTTCAAGAATTGTTGCAATTTTTGTCACCATAATATCAATTGCAACATGGTTTTGTCCACCTTCAGGGATAATAATATCCGCAAATTTCTTAGAAGGCTCAATAAATTGATTGTGCATTGGACGTACAACACTTACGTATTGATCAATAACTGAATCCATCGTACGGCCGCGTTCCTTAATATCACGCTGCATGCGGCGTAAAATACGAAGATCTGCATCTGTATCAACGAATAGCTTAATGTCCATTAACTCACAAAGACGCGGGTCTTCTAAAATAAGAATTCCTTCTAAAATGATTACATCTTTCGGCTCAACTGGAATAACTTCTTCTGAACGCGTATGCAATGTATAGTCATATACAGGCTTATCAATTTGCTCATATGCAAGTAACTGCTGCAAATGTTCAATTAACAGATCATTATCAAACGCAAGCGGATGATCATAATTTGTTTTTAAACGCTCTTCCATTGGTAAATGGCTTTGATCTTTGTAATAATAATCTTGCTCTAAGATTAAAATAGAATGACCTTTAAAATGGTCAAAAATCGCTTTCGTTACACTCGTTTTACCTGATCCCGAACCACCAGCAATTCCAATTACAACAGGCTTATTCGTCCCCATTCGACTATCAACTCTTTCTTATTGAAGTATGCTTTTGCGCATCATATTATTCACATACACTGGTTGATCCACTTTGAATTTCACGATTTGCAGCGGATGTCTCGCTGCATCTAATTCGTTTCCATCCTCATCCCAAATTTTCTCCACCGTCTGCGTAAAGTTTTCTATTTCTGGCCCAAAGAACTCCACTTCATGTCCTGGTTTGAAATGATTACGTTGCTCAATCGTTACGATGCCTGTTTCTTCATTATAATCTAACACTAAACCAGCGAAATCATACGTTGTTTTCTTACTATGATTTCCAAACATTTGCTCTTGATGTCCTGGAACCCCTTCAAAGAATGCGGGAGCTGTATCACGATTTGCACATTTATCAAGCTCATCTAACCATTCTTGTTTAAACTCAAAATTATCCGGATCCGCACAATACGCATCAATTACTTTACGGTATACCGTTGCTACAGTTGCTACGTAATGGATTGATTTCATACGTCCTTCAACTTTTAAGCTATCAATTCCAATTTCAATCATTTTCGGAATTGATAAAATTAAATTTAAGTCTTTTGGACTCATTGCAAAGTGAGCATCTTCTTCTTGGAATAGAGGAAGCTCTTTTGCATCTTTATGTTGTGATACTGTTTGAACTAAATCATAGTCCCAACGGCAAGATTGACAACAACCACCACGGTTAGAGTCACGTGCTGTCATATGGTTACTTAACGTACATCTGCCTGAATATGCGATACACATTGCACCATGGACGAATGCTTCAATTTCAATATCCACTTTTTCTTTAATTTCTTTCATTTCTTCATAGCTTGCTTCACGAGCTAATACAAGACGATGTAAACCTTCTTCTTTCCAATACTGTGCTGCTTTCCAGTTGGATAGTGATTGTTGTGTACTTAAATGCACTTCAACAGAAGGCGCTACACGTTTACAAGTCTCAATAATAAGCGGATCAGCAACGATAATTCCCGTTACGCCAGCTTTTTCAATCCCTTTTAAATATTCCTCTAGCCCGTCCATATTTTCATTATGTGCAAAGATATTTGTTGTTACATATATTTTTGCTCCATATTTCTTTGCAAATTCAACACCTTCTGCCATTTCTTCCAGTGTAAAGTTACCTGCATTCGAACGAAGACCAAATTCTTGTCCACCTAAATATACAGCATCTGCCCCATAATGGATAGCTACTTTTAATTTTTCTAAGTTACCCGCAGGGATTAACAGTTCAGGTTTCTTCACAATAACGCGTTTGCCATCGATTACTCGTGAAATTTCTTGTCCAGTCATTTCCTACACCCTCCTCTTTTAGTAAACCGTCTCTTTAAAGAAGAATCCTGTATCTAACGGACGATTTACTGGTTGCATTTCTTCTATCTCTTTATATAAATCGTCTTTCACGTCATAATACGCATCACGATCTTCTACACATAAATCAATTGCTTTACGATATTTCTTCGTTACCTCAATAATGTATGCAGAGCTTTTTAGTACACCATCAACTTTTAAGCTAGCGACTTCAGCGTCAATTAGTTCTTCTAACTCATCGATGAAACAAATATCGTTTGGACTCATAATGTGAGTACCATTTTCATCTTCATAAATTGGATATTTATTGTTACGCTCTGGGTCATATAAGAACATATTCTCTTCATATTTTTTCTTTTCAATGTCAAGATTACGTCCTTGATACTCAAAGTAGTTTCCTACTAAGGAACGCTTCGATTGGAACATACAAGTCATACCGTGAATTTGTACTTCAAGTTCCACTTCAGCATTTTCTTTTAATTCAACAATTTCATCTAAGCTAAGCTCACGAGCTAATACAGCGCGTTTTGCTCCTCTTTCTCCCCAGTAGTTACAAGTAAACCAGTTTGTTGCTGTTGTTTCTGTATTCCAGTGCAATTGCATATTTGGCGCTACTTCTCGGACCGCCATTAATACTGCTGGGTCTCCGAAAACAATTGCATCTACACTTACTTCGTTTAAAAATGCAACATAATCTGTTAATTCGTCTACTTTATCATTGTGGAACATAGCGTTCATTGCTACGTATACTTTTACACCATTTTCATGCGCAATCTTCACAGCTTGTTTCACATCTTCACGTGAAAATTCCCCTGCTAAACGTAAACCGAACTTTTGCTCACCGATCATTACCGCATCTGCTCCTGCTTTCGCAAGAGGTTCGATATCCACTACTGCTTTTGGCGTTACTAACAATTCAGGTTTCTTCATACCTTGGTCACCCTCTCTTTTTACTAACAGCTACTCCATCACCAATTGGGAAAATCGTTGTATCATATCCTTCATGGTTCATAAGCCATTCATTGTACGTCTTAATACGACGGATTAAACCACGTGTACGTCTGTTTTCAATTTTCTCTTTTGTCGTTACAAGACCATGGTACATAACATTATCTGAAATAATTACGCCACCAGGGTTTAATAACGGTTCATATAAGTCAAAAAAGCGACGATATTGTCCTTTTGCTGCATCAATAAAAATAACATCAAACGTTCCATGTTCTTCTACTTGCTCACCTGTTTCTAACGCATCACCGTAAATAACAGAAATACGCTCTTTAACTGATGAACGTTCTATATATTCAAGTGCTTTTTCATATCGCTCACGATTGCGTTCAACTGTCACAATGCGAGAATTTGGAATAGCTTGCATCATACGAATACTAGAATAACCAATTGCTGTACCAAGCTCTAAAATGCTTTTTGGTCCAATTAAACGTAAAAATTGCAACATAAATTCCATTCCAAGTCGATCCATAATCGGCACATGATTTTCTTTCGCATAATCTTCCATTTCAAGAATTAATTTATCTTTCGGATCAATAAATGATAATAGGTACTCGTTAACTGCATCCTCCATAATGGTCCTCCTTATTTACATGGAGAAGTGCCTCTATGACGTCTTTTCACACATAGAATGCAATAAAAATACAAGCCAGCTTCATCCTTAGCTTGTACGTCCCGTTTTGATATTAAAAACGATTCTTCTGCCAGTTTTTAACCCGATATATTTTACCACAAAAAAGAGGGATGTGCGACATTTTTCGCTATCCCTCCTCATTTCACTGTTTTTTCGTAATATATTTTTGCTTTAATGTATTATGCTCTTCCAATGTTTTCGCATAGTACACTTCACCAGTTGGTGCAGCTAAGAAATAATAATAATCTGTTTGTGCAGGCTCTAACGCCGCTTCCACTGAATGTTTACCAGAGTTTGCAATCGGACCAACCGGCAATCCTTTCACAACATACGTATTGTACGGTGAGTTTATCTTTAAATCTTCGTATAATACACGTTGTTTATGCTTTCCAAGTGCATATAATACCGTTGGATCAGTTTGCAGGGGCATACCTTTTTCCAAGCGATTATAAAAGACACTAGAGATTTTTTGACGATCTGTAAAGCCTGTTGCCTCTTCTTCAATAAGTGAAGACAATGTTAAAAGCTGATGAACATCCCAGTTTTTCGCTTTCATTTTTGCCTCGTTTTGAACAATGATTGCATTCGTTTTCTCAAGCATCGTAATTACAATTTCTTCCAACTTTATATCTTTTTTATAGAAAGAGTACGTCGCAGGATATAAATAACCTTCTAATGGATATTTAATATTGCTATCAAAGATTTTATCCGTTAACAACTTCGGATACTTTTGCTGCATTTTTTGAATAAATGCTTTATCGTTTAATTGACGTACGACATCATCTTTATTCCACTTTAATTCGTTTGCAACCGTTTCTGCAATTTCAGTTACTTGTGCACCTTCTTTTATCGTCACTTTATAAAGAGCTGGACGATGTACATTACCAGATGACATTTGTTCAATAACATCTGAGGCACTCATTGAAGAATTTAATAAATATGTACCCGCTTGTAAATTTTTAGATTTAGCCTTTGTATAAAAACTAAAAACTGTACCGTTTTTCACAGCACCTTTTTCTTCTAAAATCTCACCAATTTTACTAGTAGATGATCCTTTTGGAATTTCTACTTCAATCTCTTTTTTATTCCCGCTATCAACTGGTCCTAATGCGGATGAAATATACGCATAGACTGAACCACAAACTAAAAGCAGTGCAATAATCGAAAATAAAAAAAGACGTCTACGCTTTTTTTTCACTTGATTCTCTATCAACACTCTTCCTCCTTAATTAAATTGTAGACCGTATGTATATCTTTCTATACAACACGATATAAAAACACAATAAATTTATTTATCTTTTTTTAGATAGACATTTTATTTTTCTACAATCCGTCTCATTATACTACAAAGGATTACACGGTTTCGACAAAAAATCTTTCATTTTACATATAAAAAAAGGTGGACTATATGTCGTCCACCTTTTCAGTACTTATTATTCAGCTTCTTGCTCATCAGCTAGAGTGTTGAACATTTCTTGTACCATTTCCCACTCTTCTTCAGATTCGATTGGAAGTAAACTTCCGCCCTCTTCTTCATTTTGCTCATAAGCCATTGCATCATAAATTGGGTCTCCATCTTCGTCTACTTCACCGATTGGAGAGAAGACTACGTATGATTTTTTGCCAAATTTTTCAGCATCAAAAGTGAAAATAATTTCACATAAATGTTCGTTACCTTTTTCGTCTACAATTGTAATTTGATTTTCTTCCATTTTGGTCACCTCTTATTTACTATCTAAAAATCCTTGTAAGATTACGACTGCAGCCATCTTATCGATTACCTGTTTTCGCTTCTTACGACTCACATCAGCTGAAATGAGCAGACGTTCCGCTGCCATCGTTGACAAACGCTCGTCCCACATTACAACTTCTAATTGTAACAGATTTCGCAGGTTTTCTGCAAATTGCTGGCACGCTTCACCACGTGGGCCAATTGTACCATTCATATTTTTAGGTAAACCTACTACTATTTTGTCCACATTGTACTGCTTTACTAACTCAGAAATACGATCAAAACCAAAGTGGCCTCGTTCTTCGTTAATCCTGATTGTTTCCAGCCCTTGCGCTGTCCAGCCCATTTCGTCGCTCATTGCAACTCCGACTGTTTTTGTACCTACATCTAAACCTAATATCCGCATAAACTACTCCTCACGATGATGTTTCAAGTACGACTTCACAAGCTCTTCAATTAACTCATCACGTTCAAGCTTGCGAATGATGCTTCGTGCATCTTTATGGCGAGGTATGTATGCTGGGTCTCCACTTAATAAATAACCGACGATTTGGTTAATCGGATTATAGCCTTTTTCTTGAAGTGCATCATACACAGTTAAAAGTACATCATTTACATGGACACTCTGTTTTTCATCTTGAATGCTAAACTTCATTGTTTTATCAAAACCGTCCATTTCAAGCACCTCACTTATATAGTAAGTATAGGGAGAAGAACTTCTCCTCTCCCTACCATTGTACACTACTATCTCTTTATTTTGAAACAGATTTAACGTACTCTTGTACAAATGCTAAAGCTTCCTCAACTTGCGCTGGGTTTTTACCGCCTGCTTGAGCCATGTCAGGACGGCCACCACCGCCGCCGCCACAACGAGAAGCTACTTCTTTCACAAGTTTACCAGCATGGTAACCTTGGCTAATTAAATCTTTCGTTACGCCAGCTAAGATGTTTACTTTATCATCATTTACAGACGCTAATACGACAACTGCAGACTCTAATTTATTTTTCAGGTCATCCATCATCGTACGTAAGTTGTTCATATCTGCAACGTTTACTTTCGCTGCTAATACGTTTACTCCATCAACTGTCATTACTGAATCAGTTAAGTTTCCAGCTTCAATATTGCTTAATTTTGCAGCAAGAGATTCGTTTTCTTTTTGAAGTTGTTTTACTTCAGCAAATAAACCATCCACTCTTGTTAAAATATCTTTCGGGTTTGTTTTCATTTTTCCTGCTGCTTCTTTTAATAAACCTACTTGATCGTTCATTAATTCGTATGCAGATTTACCAGTTACTGCTTCAATACGACGCGTTCCTGCACCGATACCAGACTCAGCAACGATTTTGAAAATACCAATTGAAGCTGTGTTATCAACGTGACAACCACCGCAAAGCTCTAAGCTATAATCGCCTACTTGTACAACGCGTACAACATCACCGTATTTTTCACCGAATAATGCCATTGCGCCCATTTCTTTCGCTTCTTCAATTGCTTTTTGAGAAATCTCAACATCAATACTTTCCCAAATTTTCTCGTTTACGATACGCTCAATTTTTTCTAATTCGTCAGCTTGTACTTGACCGAAGTGAGAGAAATCAAAACGTAAACGTTCAGAAGTTACAAGAGAACCTGCTTGATTAACATGCGTTCCAAGTACGTCTTTTAATGCTTGGTGTAGTAAGTGAGTTGCTGTATGATTTTTCACAACGCTACTACGGTTTTTCGTGTCGATAATAGCTTTCACAGCCGCATCTTTCGTTAATGTACCTTCTTCAACAACAACTTTGTGTAAGTTTTGACCATTTGGTGCTTTTTGTACATCTTTTACAAGTACTTTCACGCCGTCAGCAAGAAGGTAACCACGGTCTGCAATTTGTCCACCGCTCTCAGCATAGAATGGTGTTACATCCAGCATTAATTGCCCTTCTTCACCAGCTTGTAAGCTATCTGTGTATTCGCCGTTTTTCACAAGTGCAACAACGTTACTTTCTGTTGCAACTGTACCGTAACCAACGAACTCGCTCGCTACTTTCACTTCTCCAAGGACACCGCCTTGAACTTGCATAGAATCAACGTCTTGACGAGCAGCACGTGCGCGCTCACGTTGTTTTTCCATTTCACTTTCAAAGCCTTCCTGATCAACTGTCATACCAGCTTCTTCTGCATATTCTTCTGTTAATTCAATCGGGAAACCATATGTGTCATATAGACGGAACGCATCTACTCCAGAAATAACAGTTGTTTTTTCTTCTTTTGCTTTTGTGATAACTTCAGCTAAAATTGCTTCCCCATCATGAAGTGTTTCATGGAAACGCTCTTCTTCGTTTTTCACAACTTTTGCTATGAAATCTTTCTTTTCAAGTACTTCTGGGTAGAAGTCTTTCATTACTTCTCCAACAACCGACACTAATTCAAACATGAATGGACGGTTGATGTTTAATTTCTTCGAATAACGAACCGCGCGGCGTAATAAACGACGTAATACATAACCACGGCCTTCGTTAGATGGAAGAGCACCATCACCTACAGCAAATGTTACTGTACGGATATGGTCAGCGATTACTTTAAACGCCATATCTTTTTCTAAGTCACCATTACGATACTTTTCACCAGAAATTGTTTCTGTTGCACCAATCATCGGCATGAATAAGTCTGTATCAAAGTTTGTAGGTACATCTTGAACGATAGATGTCATACGCTCTAGACCCATCCCTGTATCGATGTTTTTCTTAGGAAGCGGTGTATATGAACCGTCTGGATTATGGTTAAATTGAGAGAATACAAGGTTCCATACTTCTAAGTAACGCTCGTTTTCTCCGCCTGGATATAATTCTGGATCACTAAAGTCATTACCATAAGCTTCTCCGCGGTCATAGAAAATCTCTGTATTCGGTCCGCTTGGTCCTTCGCCGATATCCCAGAAGTTTTCTTCTAAACGGATGATGCGCTCTTTTGGAACACCCATTTTTTCATTCCAAATTGTGAATGCTTCTTCATCTTCTGGATGGATTGTAACTGATAGTAATTCTTTATCGAATCCGATCCATTTGTCGCTCGTTAAGAATTCCCAAGCCCAAGTAATTGCTTCTTCTTTAAAGTAATCACCGATTGAGAAGTTACCTAACATTTCAAAGAATGTATGGTGACGAGCTGTTTTCCCTACGTTTTCAATATCGTTTGTACGAATTGATTTTTGGGCATTTGTAATACGTGGATTTTGCGGGATTACACGTCCATCAAAATATTTTTTTAATGTCGCTACACCACTGTTAATCCATAACAGAGATGGATCTTCATGCGGAACTAGTGATGCACTAGGTTCTACTGCATGTCCTTTTTCTTGGAAAAAGTCTAAAAACATTTGACGAATTTGTGCGCCTGTTAGTTGTTTCATTGTATTTTCCTCCTTAAATATAAAAAACTCCCGCCCCTATAAAAGGGACGAGAGTTAACTCGCGATACCACCCTAATTATGAATTGATTATTATAACAATCAATTCATCACCTCATGGTGCCGTAACGTGGCAAGACGGCAGTGATTAGCTGCTCTCAGGATTAGCTTTCTGTTACCCTTCATTTAAAGCTTCTTTCAGCCATATGGAAGCTTCTCTCTATAAATGGACTGTAACGTACTTTTTCCGTCATTGATTTAATGTATTATATGACTAAATATAATAGAATTCTCTTAAGTTTGTCAATGTAGATAATCATTTATATTGCATTAACCATAGTTATTCTACTATTCATTCTTAACAGCCTTTCAATATATTATGCATTTATTAATAAATTGTACTACCTCTATATTTTTTTGAGAATATTATTTTTTTGTTATTATTAAATTATTAATAATAAAGGAGCGAGCAAAATGACAACTTTATTGAACAAGGCTAAAACATATTAACGACTGACGAAACGATATTATTTTACACTGCATGTTCATTAGATATATTTATTTATCGTTCCGTTGCAAGACCAGGACTGTTAATTTTAACGAACAAACGGCTCTTCTTTTATGGACCAGATGTAAGTAAGAACCCAATATTTGAAGAGTACTCTTTTGCAAACATTTCTAATCTAAAAGAGCAAAAGCGGCTTTTCAGCAATCAAATTATATTTATGTACGATAATGAATGGAAAAAAATAAAGTATATTCAAACAAATGATGTAAGCTCTCTCGTTCAACAAATACACGAGCAACTCTCTAAATAATGAAAGCCCTCTACTTTTATAAGTAGAGGGCTTTCATATTACACATCTTCTTTTTTCCAAAGAGGTCTTACATGAACGATCACCGTACGAATGACCGCTAAAACAGGAACTGATATTAATAGCCCTACAATTCCTGCTACTTCTCCTCCAACTAGTAATGCAAGCATAATAATAACAGGATGCATACGAAGTGACTTACCAACGATGTAAGGTGATAAAATGTTACTTTCCAAAAATTGCAAAATAGCAATCGTAATTCCCGCCTTAATGAGTAAACTTGTTGATACCGTTGCCGCAATCATCAATGTCGGAATCGCCCCTAAAATAGGACCGAAGTACGGGATTATATCCGTTACCCCAATAATAATGCCGAGTAATAATGGATATTTCATACCGATAAACCAAAAAGAAAGAACAGATACTCCCCCTAATACTAAGCAAACAAATAACTGTCCTCGAATATAACTTCCGAGTGACTTATCAATTTCTTTCGCCAGCATTTGCCCTGTACTACGCCACTTACTTGGGACTAATTTCCAAAAGATGTGATAAAATTCATCGTAATCTTTTAATATGTAAAATACAATGAACGGTATTAAGAAAATAATAAGCAACGAATCCAGTACGCCACGAGCCGTACTCATCACTTTATTTAAAAGTGATTGTATCTTCGTTTCTACACCAACAAAAATTTGTTTCACCTTTTCATGAATAAATGATGGGAAATTTGCTGTTTGTTCTGTGACGCCATCCATCCAAGAATCATACATTTTTGTAAACTGCGGAAATTGTTCATTAATCTCTTGTAACTGTTTAATAACAACTGGCGTTCCTTTATAAATTCCATAACCAATCCCGCCAAAGAAAAGGATGTAAATAAGCAAAATAGCAAGTGTACGTGGCATCCCTTCTTTATGAATTTTTTCAATTAAAGGATGCAATAAATACGCAATAAAACACGCAATAAGAAACGGTGTAATTGCCACTTTAAATACAAAAATAATCGGTGCCCATAGCGGCTTAATTTTTAAAAAGACGAGCAAACAAAGAAATACAAGTAACAATAACCCTAAACGATATATCCAAATGATTTTAAGATTCTTCACACGAAAAACCTCCTCCACCTTTATTTTGAAAATAAATAGGGTAGGTTATGTGCGAAAGTTTTAAAATCTTTTTATACAGACCATACTGTTTTGTAAAGACGTACATATACATAACATAATAAGGACAACCACCCCTGAGAATGCAGCATGAAACAATATAATCAGGAGGGCTCATAATGGTTTTATTTATGCTCGTATTATCAGCACTTTTTATGATTCTTGAATGGGTTTGTATCGGGTTTGGGATTTGGAAAGGTTTCTTTATTCGTTCCTCGCGAAAAGAAAGGGCGAAGCAATTATTTCATTACGGAATGCTTGGCGTTGGATGTTATGGCCTATCGTATCTCTTCTCTGAAATTGGACTTTTATATTTACATACAAGTGCATAAAAAAACTCCCTTATGATGAAGGGAGTTTTTTGCGCTTATAAATAAGATTTAATCATCTTACGTGCTTTTTTCATATTGCGTTTTGAAAATACATCTTGCTTGCGAGCATATTGATATGCTGCCGCTCCAACACCTAATGCGATTAATGAATTGCGTAGATTCAAAGTAAATCCCCCTTTTCGTTATCCGATCGTTCTTTCGTTCTCATCAAATAAATCATCAAGAGAGCTTAATGAACCATCTTCCTCTACTTGATGCGTATGGATTTTCCCTTTTGAAACCGATAATTCGATATAACAATTCCAGCAATAAAATTGGTTGACACCTATTTTTCCAATGTCTTTCCCTTTGCAATTTGGACAAATGAACATATGGCTTTCATCTCCTTACAGTCTCCCAGATTCTATTCGCCATTATGTCCAAACCGCATTCATTTATACATTACTGGAGCCTTTCAACGTTATACGTTTGAAAGTTTCACTATATAATTTCACCTTGTTACATGAAATCATACGGTGAAATGTTTTCCACGTCCATTTCTTCACCATTAACTGTTACCATCTGTACTTCTCCTTGTGATTCTTGCAAGCGATTCGCTAAAGTCGTTTGACGCATTGCATCATCAAGGCGATTTACACCAGATTGGAAAGCTGCTTCCTCCCCGCAAATAATGAGGAACTTTTTACTTCTTGTAATACCAGTGTAAATTAAATTACGACGTAACATACGATTGTAACTTTTCACTATCGGCATAATCACAATCGGAAACTCACTACCTTGCGATTTATGAATCGAACAGCAATACGCATGTGTAATTTGATTTAAGTCTGGCTTTGTATACGTTACCTCAATTCCATCAAATGAAACGATAATCATATCTTGTTGTTCAACGTTCTCTTTCGCATAAAACACCGAAACAATTTCTCCGATATCACCATTAAACACTTGGCTCTCCGGTTGATTAACGAGTTGCAGTACTTTATCGCCTCTTCGGTATACAACATCACCGTAAGCAATTTCTTTACTCTTTTCCCTTTTCGGATTAAACACTTCTTGCAACGCTTCGTTTAGTACATTAATACCGGCAGGGCCACGATACATCGGGGCCAGTACTTGTACATCTCTTGCGCTAAACCCTTTTGTCTTAGCATTTTCACAAACCTTCTTAACAACCTCAACAATTTGAGCTCCTGTACAGCCGATAAATGAACGATCTTTTTGATTTTGTGCTAAATCTGGTGGGAGCGTTCCATTTTTTATCGCATGGGCGAGTTGAATCACAGATGAGCCTTCCGCTTGACGATAAATTTCAGTAAGCTTCACTGTTGGAACTGCACCTGCATTCAATAAATCTTTCAACACTTGTCCAGGTCCTACAGATGGTAATTGATCTTCATCACCTACAACGATAACTTGAATGTTAGTCGGCAATGATTTAAACAGCTGATTTGCAAGCCAAATATCAACCATTGAAAATTCATCAATAATGAGCAATTTCCCTTGTACCGGATCCGTTTCATTACGCTGGAAAGACCCTTCTGGGGTCCAACCAAGTAAACGGTGAATTGTACAAGCTGGAAGCCCTGTTGATTCACTCATTCGCTTCGCTGCTCTTCCTGTTGGGGCCGTTAATAATATCGGAAATGGATTATCGTCACTGTATTCATTCGGATTTAACGATAGCCCGTGAAGTGACGCATACATTTCAACAATTCCTTTAATAACTGTTGTTTTCCCTGTTCCTGGTCCACCTGTCAATAACATCATCGGTTTATGAAGTGCCGTTTGAATCGCTTCTTGCTGAAACGGTGCATACTGTACGTTCAGTTGTTCTTCAATTTGGCCTAACGTCTTTAACACTTCTGCTTCAGGAAATGAAGGTGTTTCTTCTTGATTCATAAGTCGGCGAATAGACTTTACAACACCTTTTTCTGAGTAAAATAACGATGCTAAATACACTCGTTCTTCTTCTATGATAACTTTCCCTTCACTTTGCATCATTTCAACGCAAGCTACAATGTCTTCCTCGGTCACTCTTCCTTCTTGATTATTTAAAAGTGACATCGTTTCTCTTACGAGTTGATTTTTCCCCATATAAACGTGACCAAGTTGCAATGAAACATTCTCTAACGTATAAAAACAACCCGCACGTACACGGTCATCATGATTACCCGATATACCTAACGCACGTCCTATATCATCCGCTCTTCCAAATCCAATCCCGTCCACTTCTTCAATAAGCTTATACGGATTATTACGAATCACTTCTAATGTCATCTCTTTATATTGCTGGTAAATCTTAATAGAAAGCTTCGTTCCAAAACCGTAACCATTTAAAAAACTCATTACTTTCTCTAGTCCTTGATGTTCAACAATTGTCTCATATATTTCTTGAGCTTTTTGCTTATTGACAACACCATTTAACGCATCCGGATCATCCATAATTTTAGAGATGGCATGTTCCCCAAGATGATCCACAATTTTTTCAGCTGTACGCTTTCCTATCCCTTTAAATAAATCACTCGCTAAATATTGCACCATACCAGCTTTTGTTTGCGGCAATTCTTTCTTAAATGTTTCAACTAAATATTGTTTCCCATACTTCGGATGGTCTTTAAAATGCCCTGTCAATGTAAACACTTCATCTTCATGCATGCGGGGAAAATGACCGTTTATCATCACTTTTTTTTCGTCGTACGTTTCATTCGTCTCAATGACTTTCATACTGACAACGGAATAGAGGTTTTCTTCGTTGTGGAAAATGGTATGAAGAACTTGCGCTTTTATAAACTTTTTATCTTCCTCAAACAAATCCATTGCATGTTGATTTCCCATCTTTCCTCTCCTTTCCGGTTCGTTTCACTTTAATGAGCAGTACATCCCCCACCTATTTAGATGAGGGATAACTACCCATTAAACTATCTTTTCATCTTATTCAGCTTCTTGCTCCAATAAACGAACACCATTACCAGCTAAAAAGTGATCTGGCTGAATTTCAGTTGCTTTCTTAAATAAAGTAAGAGCCTTCTCGTTATTTTCTTCAAATACGTACGCAACACCTAAATTATAATACGCATCTGCATGCTCTTCATCCATTTCTAATACCTTTTCAAAATAAGGTTTCGCCTCTTGAATATGTTCTAAACGTGCAAAGCAAAGTCCGCACTGGAACACAGCTTCTACATCGTTTTCATCTAATTCTGTTGCTCTTTGTAAAAACGGCAGTGCAAGACGATCATTTCCAAGTTGCACATGTGTAATACCTAACATAAATGTTACATCAGCTGATTGTAATCCCGCTTGCATCGCTTGTTCAAATACAGCCTTTGCCTCTGCAAATTGCTCTTGACCGTAATATACATTTCCTAATCCATAATAAGCAGCTGCAGATTTATCATCTAATTCTAATGCACGTTTATAAAATAAAATTGCTCTTTCACTATCACTTAGTACATCCAATAAATTCGCAAAATTAATGTATCCAAGCGCATCTTTCGGATTTTCTTCGATTGCTTCTGTGAAATTTTTAGCAGCTTCTTCCCAGTTTCCTTCTTGCATATATTGAATACCTGTTTCAAGTTTGTTTGACATGTCCTTCACCTCTACAACAAATTATAACAAAGAATGTATTTTCCAAGCGAACGAAAATTCGCTTTATGTAAAAGAAACCTCTAACCGCTAATCGGCAGAGGCTTCTCATTTTATCCTAAATAATCCAATTTCTTACCACTACGATATACTTCATCAATTGTAGCACCGCCTAAGCACTCATCTCCATCATAGAAAACAACTGCTTGTCCTGGTGTAATTGCACGAATTGGCTCGTCACAAAGAATACGAACTGTATTTTCATCAACGATTTGAACCGTTACTTTATTGTCTTCTTGACGATAACGGAATTTCGCTGTGCACTTAAATTCTTTTTCTTTCGCTTCATTACTTACCCAGCCGATATTCGTAGCAATAACTTCATCACCATATAGAAGTTCGTTATGGAATCCTTGATCAACATATAAAATGTTTTCTTTCAAGTTTTTCCCAACAGCAAACCACGGATCACCGTTACCACCAATACCAAGACCATGACGTTGTCCAATTGTATAGTACATTAAACCGTCATGTTTTCCTTTCACTTCACCAGATAATGTTTGCATCACACCTGGTTGCGCTGGTAAATAGTTGCTTAAGAAATCTTTAAAGTTACGCTCACCGATAAAGCAAATACCAGTACTATCTTTCTTCGCCGCTGTCGCTAAACCAGCTTCTGTCGCCATTTCACGAATTTGCGGTTTCTTTAATTCACCTAATGGGAACATTGTTTTTGATAATTGCTCTTGGCTTAATTGATTCAAGAAATACGTTTGGTCTTTATTATCATCAACGCCGCGAAGCATTTTATATTCGCCGTCCATATAAGCAACGCGTGCATAATGACCTGTCGCTACATAATCAGCACCAAGCGCAATTGCATGCTCTAAAAATGCTTTAAATTTAATTTCTTTATTACACATTACATCTGGGTTTGGTGTACGACCAGCTCGGTACTCATCTAGGAAGTACGTAAATACTTTATCCCAGTATTGTTTTTCAAAGTTTACTGCATAATACGGAATGCCAATTTGGTTACACACTTCAATTACATCATTGTAATCTTCTGTTGCTGTGCAGACACCATTCTCATCTGTATCATCCCAGTTTTTCATAAAAATCCCGATTACATCATAACCTTGCTCTTTTAATAAAAGAGCTGCTACAGATGAATCGACGCCACCGGACATCCCGATGACAACGCGTGTTTCTTGAGGTAGTTTGTTCATCATGTCACCTCCCATGCTAATTTTGTGTTAATCGCTTCACGATTTTCACTGTTTCGTACGCCGCTTTCTCAATTTGCTCTTTCGTATTTCCAAGTCCGAAACTAAAGCGTACGGATGAACGTATTTGATCGGAGTCTTTTCCGAACATCGCTACTAATACATGTGATGGATCAATCGAACCAGCTGTACACGCCGAACCACTCGACACTGCAATGCCAGCTAAGTCTAAGTTCACAAGGAACGGTTCAATGTTCATTCCTGTAAAACTGATATTAAGCACATGTGGTAAGCGATATTCTAAGTTTCCGTTTACCTCGAAAGTAATGTCTTCATTTTTGAAGACAGATACCATTATATCTTTAAACTCTTCATATTGGGCATTTTTTTGCTCACGAGTTTTTTCAGCTAGCAAAATTGCATGTTGCAAACCAACGATACTCGGTACATTTTCAGTACCAGCACGGCGTTTTCTTTCTTGCTCCCCGCCTATTAATAACGGTTCAAATTTCACATTTGCACCAGCGTATAGGAACCCTACACCTTTTGGTCCATTAATTTTATGAGCTGAAATCGATAATAAATCAATGCCGAACTCTTTCACATCTATTTCTACTAATCCGTAAGCTTGTACCGCATCTGTATGAAAATAAGCTTGATGCTCTTTTAGCAACTTCCCTATTTCCGCGATTGGTTGCATCGTCCCGACTTCATTATTCCCAAACATAACGGATACGAGAATCGTCTCTTCTGTTAATGCATTTTGTATGTCAGAAACTTGAACGCGTCCTGTTTCATCAACAGGTAAATATGTCACTTCAAACCCTTCGCGCTCTAACAATTCACACGTATGCAAAATTGCATGATGTTCAATTCGCGTCGTTATAATATGGTTACCTTTATGACGGTTCGCACGTGCTACACCTATAAGTGCTAAATTATCAGCTTCTGTACCACCGCTCGTAAATATAATTTCATTCGGATTCGCATGAATGCTACGTGCTCCCGCGCGTCTTGCCTCATCTACTGCATGGCGCGTTTGACGTCCATAAAAGTGAATACTAGACGGGTTCCCGAATGTTTCTGTCATATATGGAATCATCTTTTCGACCACTTCTGGGTGAGTCGGAGATGTCGCAGCATGATCTAAGTAAATGCGTTCCATTAAATCTCCTTCTTTCCAAATCGTTTCACAAGGAATTAAATGTAAAACATATAGCCCCCGTGATTTTCTTCCTCATAACGTACTAAATCTTCTAACGTTGTACTATCTAACACTTCTTGCACCGCATCACGAACACGCATCCATAATTGGCGTTGTGCCGGTTCCTCTTCTTCTATCATTTCCACAACACTAATCGGACCCTCTAATACACGGATTACATCCCCAGCTGTAATGTTAGCTGGCTGATCAGACAATACATATCCGCCATATGCCCCACGCGTACTCTTTACTAGACGAGCGTTACGAAGTGGTGAAATTAATTGCTCTAAGTAATGTTCCGATAAATCATGTGCCTGCGCAATTGATTTTAAGGAAATTGGACCTTCACCAAACTTTTTTGCAAGATCGATCATAATTGTTAAGCCGTAGCGGCCTTTCGTTGAAATCTTCATCTATTTTGCACCTCTTTTCAAATTTTCACTTCTATTGGTTATATCTTATTTATAAAAGAACACAATTTAAAATCCTATGAAATTATAGCATAATATAGTATTATAAGAAATTTCAACTTGTGTATCAAAATGATAACATAAAATCACATTGAAAAACTCGGAAATTATTACAATTGAAAGAAAAATGAAAATATTTATATTCATTTTTCCCACAAAACAGCATCCTATTTCAAATTCCAATAAAAAAAATGATACGATAGAAAGAGATTATACTTTAAGGGAGACGGTAAAAATGAAACAGCCACTCGCACATCGAATGCGCCCTACAAATATTCAAGAAATTATCGGACAACAACATTTAGTTGGTGAAGGAAAAATTTTATGGCGAATGGTCCAAGCAAATCATTTTCAATCTATGATTTTATACGGCCCTCCAGGCACAGGAAAAACATCCATTGCGAGCGCAATTGCAGGAAGTACTGGAACCCCTTTTCGCCTATTAAACGCTGTTACTCATAATAAAAAAGATATGGAAGTTGTCGTACAAGAAGCAAAGATGCATCGACACCTCGTTTTAATTTTAGATGAAGTACACCGTCTAGATAAAGCAAAACAGGATTTTCTATTACCTCATTTAGAAAGCGGACTCCTTACCTTAATCGGTGCAACGACGAGTAATCCGTTCCATGCTATTAATTCTGCTATTCGAAGTCGTTGTCAAATCTTCGAATTACACGCATTAACAGAAGATGATCTTTTAATTGGCTTAAAACGAGCACTTGAAGATAAAGAAAAAGGTCTCGGGGAATATGATGTAACGGTTACGCCTGAAGCATTACATCACTTTGCAAATGCATCTGGTGGAGACATGCGTTCCGCTTATAGTGCACTTGAACTAGCTGTTTTATCTAGCTTTACAACGGATGACAAGTCTGCAGAAATTACGCTAGAAATCGCAGAAGAATGCTTGCAAAAAAAGAGTTTCGTTCACGACAAAGGTGGAGATGCTCATTATGACGTATTATCGGCATTTCAAAAATCGGTACGCGGAAGTGATGTAAATGCAGCACTTCACTATTTAGCACGTCTTATTGAAGCTGGTGATTTACAAAGCATTGGTAGACGTCTTCTTATTATGGCATACGAAGATATCGGACTTGCTAGCCCACAAGCCGGACCGCGTACACTAGCAGCCATAGAATCAGCTGAACGAGTTGGCTTCCCAGAGGCACGTATCCCACTTGCAAATGCTGTTATCGAGCTTTGCTTATCACCAAAATCAAACTCAGCTTACAAAGCACTTGATACTGCATTACACGATTTACGCAACGGTCAAACAGGCGACATTCCAAGTCATTTAAAAGATAGTCATTACAAAGGCGCAGAATCACTTGGAAGAGGCATTGGATACTTATACCCACACGACCATCCAAATGGCTGGGTACAACAACAATACTTACCTGATAAAATAAAAAACAAACAATATTATAAACCAAAAACGACAGGGAAATTTGAGCAAGCACTTTCTACTGTATATGAAAGATTACAAAGTTCGAATAAAACGAAAAATAAAGGGTAACATAAGCGAAAACGTCACCATTATGGAGGCTTCGCTTATGAAAACACGTCAAGATGCATGGACAAAAGAAGACGATCTCCTTTTAGCAGAAACTGTTTTACGACATATTCGCAGCGGCAGTACACAAATAAAAGCATTCGATGAAGTCGGCGATACATTGAACCGCACTTCAGCAGCTTGCGGATTTAGATGGAATGCTGAAGTAAGACCGAATTACGAAGATGCGGTGCAACTTGCAAAAAAACAACGTAAAGAATTAAAACGCTCTGAAGCTAAAATAGAAAAAGAACATTTCACACAAACGAAACAACTCGTAATTGATGCCGAGTTTTCAGAAGATATTACGCCAAATAAACAAGAACTTACAATGCAAAGTGTCATTTCATTTTTGCAAAACTTAGAGCACAATAACCCTTCACTCGCAAAGTTACAAACTGAAAATGACGTATTACAAGCTCAGCTCACTTCCCTGCAAAAAACAAATCATGAACTTGAAGCAAAATTAGCGGTCCTCTCAAAAAAACAACAAGCAATCGAAGAAGATTACGCCATGCTTGTTAGAATTATGGACCGTGCTCGAAAACTCGTTTCAGTTGAAGAACAAGAAGAACAGATCGCTCCAATTTTCAAGACAGATCAAAATGGAAATTTAGATATTATTTATTCTGCAGAAAATTAAAAACAGGGATGTCACTTTTTTGGCTAAGTGACATCCCTGTTTGTTTCTTTGGCGGAGAGTATATATGTGCGTATATGTGCCGGTAAATGAAATTATATCGACGATTTTTCAAATATATCTATCGAAACTCAAAATATATCGACGATTCGACAAGGAATATCGATTTACCGACAAAAATTGACGAAATATCCTTCTCTTTCATAAAAGGAAACTTCTGAAACGAATTGGATATTTTTCACTTAAATATTACTATAAACATATACGTTTGAAGGGAGATGGTTACTATTTCATTAATAGTCTTCAAAATAACACTCGGTGTTCTCGTCCTAACATTAGGATTTTTTACCATTCAAAGTTTAAAAAAGACTTCTGCCTATAAGTCGGATAAATACGATTATTCTTTATTAGGATTACTTACATTCGAATTATTAGTATTGCAAATATCTGCAATTCTTTAAAGCATAATAGAAAAAGCATATATCCTAGACGGATATATGCTTTCTTTTTATTCTTGCCCTACACGCTTCACTTCAACGTTTTTAATACGTTCACGTACAACGTGACTTGCCATAATTAGGCCTGCCACAGATGGTACGAATGCATTTGATGAAGGTGGTAATTTCGCTTTACGAATTTTTGCATTTTCGTCTGGTACGATTTCTTTACGTACTTCTTCACGAATTACGATTGGGTTTTCGTCAGAGAAGACAACTTTTACACCTTTTTTAATACCATCTTTACGAAGCTTCGTACGAATTACTTTCGCAATTGGATCTGTATGTGTTTTAGAGATGTCCGCAATACGGAAACGAGTTGGGTCCATTTTATTTGCTGCACCCATGCATGAGATAATTTTAATTTTTCGACGTAAGCACTGTTTAATTAAATGAATTTTGAACGTAATCGTATCAGATGCATCTACTACGAAATCCAATCCATGTTTGAAGAACTCTTCATATGTTTCATCAGTATAAAACATTTCTAGTCCAATTACTTCACACTCTGGATTAATGTCTGCGATACGCTCTTTCATTAATTCTACTTTTGAACGTCCTACAGTAGATACTAACGCGTGAATTTGACGGTTTACGTTTGTAATATCTACAACGTCTTTATCGACTAATACGAGACGTCCTACGCCAGAACGTGCTAACGCCTCTGCCGAAAATGACCCTACGCCGCCAATTCCTAAAATACCGACTGTACTATTTTTTAATATTTCAAGTCCTTCTTTACCGAAGGCTAATTCATTACGTGAAAATTGATGTAACATTCAGCTCTACACTCCTATTACAAAAATGGTCTATCATGTATTCTAGCGTTTTTCCGACTATTTGTATAGAAAAAGTTATAGAATTCCTAAAAATACATATTTCGAGAATAAAAACATAGTGTAAACCGGACTTTTTAAACAACCCTTTCAATATACGCTTCAAAAGGAGGATTTAGAGAACCGAGCAGATCGAGGCACATATGCTAGGAGGAGCGCAGTGTAGAAGTACTACTCGAGCACCGGACTAGCATACGTAACGACGAGATGCGACAGTTATCTGAACCGGACTTTTTAAACTTTCTCTCCAATACACGTTTAAAAAGGAGGATTCAGAGGGCCGAGCAGATCGAGGCGCTGAAGCCAGGAGGAGCGCAGTGTAGCTTTACTACTCGAGCACCAGACTGGCGAAGCAACGACGAGATGCGACTGCCATCTGAACCGGACTTTTTAAATTTCCTCTCAAAAAAAGTCTAGACGGCTATAGTATAACCATCTAGACTTTATTCTTACTTCTCTTCTTTCACGTTCAACTTCAAGTTCAGTTCTTCAAGCTGTGCTTCTGCTACTGGGCTTGGAGCTTCTGTTAATAAGCAGCTTGCGCTTGCTGTTTTCGGGAATGCAATTGTATCACGAAGGTTCGTACGGCCTGCAAGTAACATAACAAGACGGTCTAAACCTAATGCGATACCGCCGTGTGGTGGAGTACCGTATTCGAATGCTTCTAGTAAGAATCCGAATTGCTCTTGTGCTTCTTCTTGTGAGAATCCAAGTGCTTTGAACATTTTTTCTTGTACGTCACGCTCGTAAATACGAAGTGATCCACCACCAAGCTCATAACCATTTAATACAAGGTCATATGCTTGTGCACGTGCTTTTTCTGGTGCTGTTTCTAATAGCTCAACATCTTCACGGAATGGCATTGTGAATGGGTGGTGAGCTGCGAAGTAACGATCTGCATCTTCATCGTACTCAAGAAGTGGCCAATCCGTTACCCATAGGAAGTTAAATTTACTTTCATCGATTAACTCAAGCTCTTTACCTAGACGTAAACGAAGTGCACCTAAGCTATCTGCGACAACGCTCTTCTTATCTGCTACGAATAGTAATAAGTCGCCAGCAGTAGCTTCTAATGTAGCCATTAACGCGTTTGCTTCTTCTTCACCGAAGAATTTCGCAATCGGTCCTTTTAAGCCGTCCTCTTCCACTTTAAGCCAAGCTAGACCTTTTGCACCGTATACTTTTACGAATTCAGTTAATGCATCGATATCTTTACGAGAGTATTTGCTCGCAGCACCTTTTGCATTAATTGCTTTTACTTGTCCGCCGCTTTCTACAGCACTTGTAAATACTTTAAAACCACAACCTACTGCAAATTCAGATAGGTCTGTTAGTTCCATTTCAAAGCGTGTATCTGGCTTATCAGAACCGTAACGAGCCATTGCATCAGCATATTTCATACGAGGGAATGGTGCACTCACTTCTACACCTTTTGCATCCTTCATAACTTTCGTCATCATGCGCTCCATCATATCTAAAATTTCATCTTGTGTTAAGAATGAAGCTTCGATATCGATTTGTGTGAATTCTGGTTGACGGTCTGCACGTAAATCTTCGTCACGGAAACAACGTGCTACTTGATAGTAACGCTCAAATCCACCGACCATAAGCAGCTGTTTAAATAATTGCGGAGACTGTGGTAATGCATAGAATTCACCATCATGTACACGACTTGGTACTAAATAGTCACGAGCTCCTTCTGGTGTGCTCTTCGTTAAAATTGGTGTTTCTACTTCTAAGAACTCTTCTGTGTCTAAGAAGTTACGAATTGTTTTCGTTACATCGTGACGCATTTTGAATGTGTTAAACATTGCAGGACGACGTAAGTCTAAATAACGATATTTTAAACGCACATCTTCTGATGCATCTGTATCATCAGCAATAATGATTGGCGTTGTTTTTGCTGCATTTAATACGTTTACTTTCGTTGCTTGTACTTCAATACGACCCGTTGCCATATTGTCATTAATTGCGCCTTCACCACGCTCAACAACTGTACCTTCTACGTGCAATACGTATTCACTACGAATAGTTTCTGCTATTTCTAACGCTTCTTTTGATGTTTCTGGGTTAAATACAACTTGCACGATACCTGTACGGTCACGTAAGTCGATAAAGATTAATCCACCTAAATCACGGCGTTTTTGTACCCAACCTTTTAATTGAACTGTTTGTCCAACTGCTTCTACTGTTACTTTTCCACATGCATGTGTTCTTTCAGCCACTGTAAGTTCCCCCTATATTAATTTCTCTGCTACGTATGAAGCAAATACATCTAATGCTACTTCTTCTTGTTCGCCTGTTGCCATATCTTTTAAGTTAATGATGCCTTTATCTAGCTCATCTTCCCCTAATACAGCTACAAATTTCGCCTTTAGACGATCTGCTGATTTAAATTGTGCTTTCATTTTACGGTCTAAATAATCTTTTTCAACTGATAATCCAGCTTTACGAAGATCAAACGCAACTTTCGCAGCATGGTCTTTCGCTTTTTCACCAAGCGCTACAACATAACAATCAATACTATGTTCAATTGGTAATTCTATGTTTTCAGCTTTTAGCGCCATAATTAAACGTTCGATACTCATCGCAAAACCGATACCTGGCATTTCTGGCCCACCAATTTCTTGTACAAGCCCGTTATAACGGCCACCGCCGCTTAATGTAGTGATAGCACCGAAACCTTCTGCCTCACTCATAATTTCAAAAACAGTGTGTTGATAGTAGTCTAAACCACGTACTAAGTTCGGATCTTTTTCAAACGGAACATCCATCATCGTTAATAGTTCTTGAACTTTGTCGTAGTATACTGCTGAATCTTCATTTAAGTATTCTGTAATAGATGGTGCTGTTCCCATTAATTCATGGTTACGGTCCTTCTTACAATCTAAAATACGAAGAGGGTTCTTTTCTAAACGAGATTGACAGTCAGAACAGAACTCACCGATACGTGGCTGGAAGTGTGCGATTAACGCATCACGGTGCGCTTGACGGCTCGCCGCATCACCTAAGCTGTTTAATACAACTTTAATATTTTTTAAGCCCATGCCGCGGTAAAACTCTACAGCAAGTGCAATTACTTCTGCATCAATTGCAGGATCGTTACTACCGATTGCTTCAATACCAAATTGTACGAATTGACGATAGCGACCTGCTTGTGGTCTTTCGTAACGGAACATTTGACCGATATAGTATAATTTCGTTGGTTGTGTTGCATCACCGAACATTTTGTTTTCAACGTAAGAACGTACAACAGGTGCAGTACCTTCTGGACGTAATGTTAAACTGCGCTCTCCACGATCTTGGAATGAGTACATTTCTTTTTGTACGATATCTGTCGTATCACCAACACCACGTAAAAATAGCTCAGTGTGTTCAAAAATTGGTGTACGAATTTCTTTATAGTTGTAACGACGGCAAATTTCGCGTGCTTGCCCTTCGATATACTGCCATAACTCAACGCTACCTGGAAGAATATCTTGCGTTCCGCGTGGGATTTGAATAGACATATTCAGTTCCTCCTCAAATTGTTTTAATCTTAATAAAAATAAAAAACTCCCGCCTCTACTGTTTGAACAGTAGGGACGAGAGTATTATACCCGTGGTGCCACCCTAATTGAAGCACGTATGCTTCCACTTTTTTAATAACGCTTAAATGTGCGTTCATCCCTACTAAGCATATATGCCGTTCAAGTTGAAACCTCTAGAGTGTCATTCAATCAGTCATCATGCAGAAATGTTTTCAGCCTAAGACATTTCTTCTCTTTCCATGTGTATCTCATTTACTCTTCTCTATCAACGGTTATATTCATATGTAAATATAAAATTACTATACGTTTGTTGAGTAGGATTGTCAAGTACTCTAAGAGCGTTCAATCTGCTTCTTTAGACGCTTTACATCTTGAAGAGAAATCCCAAACTCAGAAGCAAGCTCCATTGAAGTATTGTTTTGCTCTTTTGAAATAAAATCATGAAAATTTACGTTAAACAGTTGATTTGCACCATTTGTAACAGAATGCCCTTTTTCATTCATACGCATACGTATATCCCTCACATTCAATATAGATGTTTTACTTTTTATTGTTCCATATTGATGAAAGAGTTATACATAACTGAAACAGCTATTGATTCCAAATAAAGTGAAACTTTAATCAGTGGGTTTCACTGCCCACAAATAGCAGGATAAATGAACAAAACATACAGCAATGTATAAAAAAGAGAGGATTATGTAATCCCCTCTTCTTAAGCAATACTATTTACTATCCACAATTAAGGTCACCGGACCATCATTGATTAAAGAAACATCCATCATTGCTCCGAACTTCCCTGTTTCTACATGCAATCCTTGCTTACGAACTTCCTCATTAAAGAAATCATATAAACGCTCTGCATAATCAGGTTTGGCAGCATCCATAAAGTTGGGACGTCTTCCCTTGCGGCAATCTCCGTATAATGTGAATTGCGAAATTGATAGAACTTGTCCTTCTACATCAAGTACAGAATGGTTCATCTTTCCACTCTCATCTTCAAAAATACGTAAGTTCGCAATTTTTTCTGCAATGTAAGTTGCATCTTTTTCTGTATCTTCATGCGTAATGCCAACTAGTAATGTTAAACCGAACGGAATTTGCCCTACGATCTCACCGTCTACTGTGACAGACGCTTCTTTTGATCGTTGTAAAACAACTCTCATCTTTTCTACACTCCCTATTAATGCATCATGCGTCGTACTGCATAAATTTCTGGAACACGTTTAATGCGTTCTACTACTTTTTTCAAGTGCTGTAAGTTACGAATAGAGATTGACATATTAATTGTCGCCATCTTATTACGGTCACTTCTACCAGAAACTGCCGAAATATACGTTTTCGTCTCTGTAACAGCTTGTAATACTTCATTTAATAAGCCACGGCGATCGTAACCTGAGATTTCAATATCAACGTTATACTCAATTTCTTTTTCAGGACTACCTTCCCACTCTACTTCCAATAAACGTTCTATAGCTTCTTCTGTATGAACATTTACACAATCACGGCGGTGAATCGATACACCTCGGCCTTTCGTAATATACCCAACGATATCATCACCTGGAACCGGGTTACAGCATTTTGATAAACGAATTAATAAATTATCCGCACCACTTACTTTAACGCCAGAATCCCATTTTCGAATTTTCATTGGTTTACGAACTTCTTTAACTTCAACGATTTCTTCTTCTTCACGTTGCTTACGGAATTTGTCCGTTAGTCGCGTAACAATTTGCGACGCTGTAATCCCGCTATATCCAACTGCTGCAAACATATCTTCTTCATTTGCAAAATTGAATTTTTCAGCAACACGTTTTAAATTGTCAGGAGCTAACACTTCTTTCATCTCATACTCTAGGCTACGCACTTCTTTCTCAACAAGTTCACGGCCTTTTTCAATATTTTCATCTCTACGTTGCTTCTTAAAGAATTGACGTATTTTGTTTTTTGCATGAGATGTTTGAGCAAGTTTCACCCAGTCTTGACTTGGCCCATACGAATGCTTCGATGTTAAAATTTCAATGATGTCACCAGTTTTTAATTTATAATCAAGCGTCACCATTTTCCCGTTTACTTTTGCACCAATTGTTTTATTTCCAATCTCTGAATGCACGCGATACGAAAAGTCAATCGGAACAGATCCAAGTGGCAACTCCATTACGTCGCCTTTCGGTGTAAAGACGAATACCATGTCAGAGAATAAATCAATTTTTAATGACTCCATAAACTCTTCTGCATTAGAAGCTTCATTTTGCCATTCTAATATTTGACGGAACCATGTAAGTTTCTTCTCTAATGTACCTGTTGTTTCTGCTGTTTTTCCTTCTTTATACGCCCAGTGCGCCGCGATCCCGAACTCTGCAATCTCATGCATTTCTTTCGTACGAATTTGCACTTCAAGCGGATCACCTTTCGGCCCAATTACAGTCGTATGAAGAGATTGATATAGATTTGCTTTCGGCATCGCAATATAATCTTTAAAACGACCTGGCATCGGCTTCCAGCACGTATGAATAATTCCAAGTACTGCATAACAATCTTTAATACTATTTACAACGACACGTACAGCTAATAAATCGTAAATTTCATTGAACTGTTTATTTTGCAGTGCCATTTTACGATAAATACTGTAAATATGCTTTGGTCTTCCAGAAATCTCAGGTTGAATTGCAACTTCTTTTAATTTCTCACGAATACCAGTCATTACTTCGTCTAAATATTCTTCACGCTCTGCACGTTTACGCTTCATTAAATTTACAATACGATAGTACTGCTGTGGATTTAAATAGCGAAGTGACGTATCCTCTAGCTCCCATTTAATAGTACTAATTCCGAGTCTATGTGCTAAAGGTGCAAAGATTTCTAACGTTTCATTTGCAATGCGACGCTGCTTCTCTTGAGGCAAATGTTTCAATGTACGCATGTTATGAAGACGATCAGCTAGTTTAATTAAAATAACTCGAATATCTTGAGCCATTGCGATAAACATTTTGCGATGGTTTTCTGCTTGTTGTTGCTCATGAGATTTATATTTAATCTTTCCGAGCTTTGTTACACCATCGACAAGCATAGCAATTTCTTTATTAAATTCCCGTTCAATATCTTCTAATGTAATTTCAGTATCTTCCACTACATCATGTAAGAAACCTGCTGATACTGTAGCTGGATCCATGTGTAAATCAACTAAAATACCTGCAACTTGAATTGGATGAATAATGTACGGTTCACCCGATTTTCTGTATTGTTCGCTATGCGCATCACGTGCATATTCATAGGCACGTGCCACTAGCTCAATATCTTCATCTGCTAAATATTGACTTGCTTTCTCGAGTACCTGTTCAGCTGTTAGTACCTGCTCATTTGCCATCGAATCACCTTTTATTGAAAATTGACTTTATCTTAATTAAGTAGAATAAATTATATTCTATCATTATAACCTAATGATTGTGAATTGTGAAAAGGAAAAGATTTTACTGACATTTCACCTTATTTTTTTGTGCAATTATACAAAAGTACCCGCTCCTCTCCAAGAGATTCACGGGTACTTCTTATCACCGTAGTTTTACCTATATAGTGATTAGTATTTTTCTAATACTAATACATCGTAACCATCTAACATTTTACGACCATCTAAGTAAGTAAGCTCTACTAAGAATGCAATTCCTGCTACAACTCCGCCAAGTTCTTCAACTAGCTTAATTGTCGCTTCAATTGTTCCACCTGTAGCTAATAGATCATCTGTAATCAATACGCGTTGACCTGGCTTAATTGCATCTTTATGGATTGTTAAAACATCTTTACCATATTCTTTACCGTAGTCAACTGTAATTACTTCACGTGGTAATTTTCCTAATTTACGAACTGGTGCAAAACCTACTTCTAACGCATAAGAAACTGGGCAACCGATAATAAAGCCACGTGCTTCTGGCCCTACTACAACGTCAATGTCTCTTTTCTTTGCATACTCAACGATTGCATCTGTTGCTGCTTTGTATGCTTTACCGTCGTTCATTAACGGTGTAATGTCTTTAAATACAATACCTTCTTTTGGATAATCCGGTACAATTGCGATATGTTGCTTGAAATCCATATTTCTGAATCCTCCTCAGATCTAAAAGGTTTGCAAATACAAATCCTTTACCCTAACTGTTCTACTTCTTTATGATTACGAATCGTTTCAAACCATGTATATAGTTGCTGATATGTGCTATAAACCAATTCTTTTTCTAATTGTAAGTGGTTCATTTTCTCACGATATGTGTTCGATTCAATTAAATCACGCTTTTGTTTTTTGTCTGCCATAAAAATGACGCCATCTTTTATTGTAACAAATTCTAACTCAAAAAACACCTGTGTCATGAAATTTACTGTATCTTTTGACCAACCTTTATGTCGACATAGCTGTTCTCCATATTGTCTTAAAGAAAATGGTGCTTTTTGGCTCAAGAACGAATAGTACCATTTAAAATGTTCCCTCGTTGGAACAGTACTAAATAAATGATTATTCTCTTGATAAAATAGCGTATAAATTCGCGACGGGAACCCAGCTTTAAATAAATCTCTTAATTCATCTGTGCCTTTTGGCAAACCAAGTAACACGATGTATTGATCGTCTAAATGAGTCACTTCTGATGCATGCATCATATGCTCTTTATAGTCTTCTAAAGAAAATTTATTCAATACCTCTTCAGAAAAATACACCATCGTTATTTTTTCTTTCGGAAGTTCTGCTACATTCGCTTCTACGTTACGCATACTACGCCAATCAAATAATTGCCACGCCTCTACAGCAATATCTTGTACCATTAATTGCGGCTTCTTAAAATTATTCCATTCATTGATAGATGCTTCCCCTATTACAGATACCTTTGCAACTGGAGAAATTTCTTTCGCATACGCACCAAATCCAAATCCGATTGTATCCAATGTCGCTTGTCCATCGCGAAGAGCCATTTTTAAATGTGAACCGTCTGATCCGATTGCACGAATACTTTCTAGCTCTGCATCCTTCACTGCAATACGCGGTTTTGGATTTCCAACACCAAATGGCGCTAACTTTTGCATGTCTTCAATTGCTGCCAGTGTTACATCCTCCACTTTACAAAAGACATCAACAGCTGTAATTGGAATAAAATCTTCTTCTGTTAAAATTACCTCTGCTTGTTCATTTAAGCGGCGGCGCAATTCATCTACATCATTCATATGTAGCGTCATTCCCGCTGCCATCGGATGCCCTCCGAAGTGTGGCAATAACTCTCTACAATCTGACAAGTTTGCAAACAAATCAAATCCTGCAATACTACGTGCTGAACCTTTTGCTGTTTCTTTTACAGGATCAATGCATAATACAATCGTTGGACGATAAAAACGTTCAACTAATTTAGATGCGACAATTCCAATTATACCTGGATTCCAGCCTTCTTTTGCCAGTACTAGTACTTTATTGTCTTCTGGCGGGAAATTATTTTCCACTTCAGCGATAGCTTCTTCTGTAATTTGCTTTACAATATCTTTTCGCAGTTTGTTCAGCTCATCAATTTCTTCAGCTAGCTCTTTCGCTTCTTCTGGATCATCTGATAATAAAAGATGTACAGCCGGCGTAGCATCTTCTAAACGGCCAACTGCATTAATACGCGGCGCGAGCGAGAATCCAATGCTCTCTTCTGTAATTTCACTTTGCGAAACGTTAGCAACTTTAAATAGCGCCTTTAGCCCGATATTTTTCGTCATGCGCATATGCTTTAAACCGCGCTTCACTAGTAATCTATTCTCACCATGAAGTGACACTAAATCGGCTACTGTACCAATTACTGCAATTTCTAATAAATTTTCTGGTACACGGCCTAGTAGTGCATGTGCAACTTTAAATGCAACACCTACACCAGCTAAATAGTGAAACGGATATACACCGCCATCTAATTTCGGATGAATAATCGCAAGTGCTTCTGGCAATTCTGGTGGTGGCTCATGGTGATCTGTAATAATAAGATCTATTCCAAGCTCCTTCGCTACCTTCGCTTCATGTACTGCTGCGATACCAGTATCGACAGTAATAATTAGGGAGAACCCCGCGCTATGCGCCCAACGAAATGCTTCTTCGTTTGGTCCATAACCTTCTGTGAAACGGTTTGGGATATAAAATTCTACATTTGCACCTAATTCTTGCAAAGCAAGATATAACACAGTCGTACTACTTACTCCGTCCGCATCGTAGTCACCAAATATTAATATTTGCTCTCCATTTTGAATCGCCTTATTTACACGTTCTACCGTTCTATCCATTCCTTCTAATAAAAATGGATCATGAAATTCTTGATTTTCTGTATTTAAAAAATCTAAAATCTTATCTTCTGTATCTAGTCCTCTACCGAGGAATAACGAAACGACAAGTGGTGATAATTTTAATTTACTTGCTAATTCACTCACTCGCTCGTCATTATATTCTTTTTCTTTCCAACGCGTCTTCGGTTGTAACACGAAATCACCCCTTAACCTGTTCATTATACAAGACAGATTAAGGGGTGACAATATAATGCAAACTACGCTGCAATATCTATATACTAAAATGTTAATAATGTTTAATTTGGAGAATACGGATTTATATGTACAAACACATTTTGTACGTTATCTTGTTCCATAAGCGTTTCTTTCACATGCTTTCCAATGCGGTGCCCTTCTTCTACAGTAATGTATGGATCTACAGAAACTTTAATATCGACAATAACGTAATGACCATGCTCCCTTGCATATAAAGAACCGATTTTTTTCACACCGTCTATTTGAAGTACTGCTTCTCTAAGCGGAACAACATCTTCCTCATGAAGAACATGATCAAGCGTTGCATGAATTGCTTCTGCTCCAATACTCCATGCCATTTTTGCAACAAGAAGTGAAACAAATAATCCTGCAATTGGATCGGCATACACAAGCCAATCTAACCCGAACTTACCACCCATAATCGCTGCACAAATACCGATTAAAGCTGCAATTGAAGAAAATACATCCGAACGATGTTCATATGCATTTGCAATAATTGCATCACTATTTACCCTCTTCCCTAATCGGAATTTATATTGAAACATTCCTTCTTTCACGATAATTGAAAGAACAACAGCAAAAATCGTAATTCCCTTCGGTGGTTCTAGTTCCTGCGAAAAAGCTTTTATAGACGAAATCGCTATCTCGATTCCCACAATAAATAATAATACTGCAACAATAATCGCTGAAATCGATTCCGCTTTACCATGACCGTACGGGTGATCTTCATCGGGCGGTTGCTTTGCTGCTCGCAATCCAAAAAGTACAGCGAGCGAACCAATTACATCTGATGCAGAATGTACGGCATCCGCTAATAGTGCTTTACTGTTCCCAATATAACCAATTACCGCCTTTACAATCGCTAATATAATATTACCAACGATCCCGACAATAGCACCAAACTCGGCCTGTTTAAAACGTTCATCTTTTTCCATAATTAAAATCCCTTCTTTTCTTAACCTATCTTTTTATTGTAGCAAAAACAGCGATAACATCACCACCTTCTTCCATCTTACTTCTGTTAAAAGGTTGCTATCTTATTGTATCCACAAACGAAAAAAGAGATGCCTCATAAAGAGACATCATCTTTTTTATACTTGCGGTTCAGATTCTACTTTCTCAACCTTTTTCTTGTTTTTGCCCTTTTTCAAACGACGGTTTTCAAGCATTAACCAAATTTGAGAAGCAACGAAAACAGAAGAGTACGTACCTACAACTAATCCAACAAGTAACGCAAACGAGAAGTTACGTAATGACTCACTACCGAAGATAAGTAACGCAATTACCGGGAATAACACTGTTAATACGGTGTTAATCGAACGGCCAAGCGTTTGGCGAATACTTGCATTTACGATTTCTTCTAAGTCTTTTATATCGCGAACTCGTTTTTTCTGTTTGTATAATTCACGGTTTCTATCAAACGTAACAATTGAGTCATTAATAGAATAACCGATGATTGTTAATACCGCAGCGATAAACGTTAAGTCTACCTCTAATTGGAAAATACTAAATATAACAATCATAGCGAACGCATCATGTAATAATGCAAGCACTGCAGATAATGCATACGTAAATCGGAATCGAATACTTACGTATAAAATGATAACCGCAGAAGCAATTAATACTGCGATAAATGCATTTCGTGCAATCTCTTTACCAATTGTCGGTGAAACTGTACTTACGTTTGGATCTGTACCGTATTTATCATGGAAGAATGTTTTTGTTTTCGCAATTTCATCTTTTGATAGAACACCTAAAGTACGAACGGCGAAACCTTTATTGTCATCTCCAGTAGGTACAATATTTTCTTCCTTCACATCAATGTTCAATTCTTTAAAATCTTTATGAACATCTGATACAGTAACTGATTGTTTTGATTGCAAGTCGATACGTGTACCACTCGCAAAGTCAATACCAAGATTCAATTTGAAAATTGGTAAAATAATTGCACCTGCAATTATAACTACAATCGAGAAAACAAGGAATTTATGACCGATATTTACGAAGTTAATACGATCAAATCTTGTCGGTGGATGTACTACACCTTTTGTTAATGGAATAATATCTTTTTGTTTCACACCAAAGTAGGTTGGTTTTTTATCGAAGTAACGGCTCTTTACAAGTAAACTTAGTAAGAAACGAGTACCGAATACGTTCGTAATGAAACCAACTAAAATACTTACGATTAAACTTGTTGCGAATCCTTTTACAGAGCTATTACCATAAACGAATAACACACCAGCTGCTGCAAGTGTTGTAATGTTCGCATCTAGAATTGTTGCTAATGAACGATGGTTACCAGCACGAAATGCTGACATCATTGACTTACCAATTTTCAGCTCTTCTTTCAGTCTCTCGTACGTAATAATATTCGCATCAACTGCGATACCTACCCCGAGCACTAACGCCGCAATACCTGGCAACGTAAGAACTGCATGCATCCAGTTAAAGACAAGTAATGTAACGAAAATGTATAAGCCTAACATAATAACCGCTACAATTCCTGGTAAACGGTAGAATACAAGCATAAATAAGAAAATAAGAGCGATACCAATCGCACTAGCGAAAATCGTTTGCTCTAATGCTTGTTGACCAAATTTTGCTCCAACAGATGTTGAATACATTTCTTTTAAATCAACAGGAAGTGCACCTGCATTTAATAAAGATGAAAGTTCTTTCGCACTTTCAACTGTGAAGTTTCCACCTACGATAGATACTTCAGCTTGGTTAAATACTTGTTCTACTGTTGCTGCTGATAAAAACTTCGGATTCGGTTTTGCTGATTCTGCTTTATACGAATCTTTTCCTTCTTCAAAATCAAGCCAAATTACCATTAAATTCGTTGGTGGTGGCATTTTTGAAATCTTTTCTGTTACTCCACGGAATTTTTCAGCACTTTTTAACGTAAGTCCAACACTTGGACGACCTTTATCATCAAATGTTTGCTTCGCTCCGCCGCCTTTTAAATCCGCCCCATCCATAAGAAGGTTGTCATCTACATCACGGAATGTTAATTTCGCTTGTGTTGATAACATTTCACGTGCTTTTTGCTGATCTTGTACACCAGCAAGCTGTACGCGAATTCGATCTTGTCCTTCGATTTGAATGTTCGGTTCACTTACACCGAGTGCATTGACACGATTTTCAAGAGCACCTACTGTACTTACGAGTACGTCTCGATCAATTTTATCACCTTTTTTGGCTGGTTTTACTTCATAAAGAATTTCAAAACCACCGCGAAGGTCTAGTCCTAGACTAATTCCTTTTGCTATGTCTTTTCCTGCCGCACCAATTACTCCACCGATTAATAAAACGATGAGGAAAAAGGCGGCAATTCTCGTACCACGCTTTGCCATATGTACCCTCTTTCTGCTACTAACACTTTAAATAAATCTCTTACGATTTACTTTTACACGTGTGCATACGCCTAGTTAGTAGACTTCCTTTCTATAATTTTGCTAGTTCATCACTAGCTGTGTCGGTAAGTTTTTCACAATACCTACACTTTCATTATTTATTTTTTCTCTTCACTACCCCCTTTATATATAATCTTAGACATAATTATTTCCTCATTATCAATACCTATCATTATACTGCAAAAGGAAGAACAAACCAATTGCAGTCGGTTATTTATTTTCATATTCATCAAATGACCAAAGTGGTGCTTGATATGCTTCAACAGTTAAATAATTCATATATTCATTAGTACTTACTCTTAATACATCATTTACTAATTCATATAATCTAACATCACCATTTATTTTTTTCCACTTCTTCACTTTAAGAAACTTCCAAATATCATCATCTGTTACTCGGTCATAACCGAACATGTGAAACTCTTCTACTTTGCTTTCTAAAACGACTTGTAACTGTCCGCGGTATGATTCTACCAAAGCCTCTTTTTCTAACATACATAAACATCTCCTTCTTATTTCAGCACGAAAAGTCGCTTTTAATCCCGCTCTAATGGACAGCAATAACTACTTTCAAGAGCACTCTCATACTTCACTCTCTTAAATGCTTGTCATTCTTGTCTCATACGTGCATATAAATTATTGTAAATCATTCCACTGATTTTGAGAAGGTAGGAGAAGATCATGACGAGACAAAGCTTTTTAAAAGGCGCATTTATTTTAATGATAGCCGGCTTTATTACCAAAATCCTTGGATTTATTAACCGGATTGTAATGGCACGCATTTTAGGAGAAGAAGGTGTTGGCCTTTATATGATGGCCGTTCCTACATTCATTCTAGCAATTACATTAACACAAATCGGCCTTCCTGTCGCAATCGCAAAATTTGTAGCAGAAGCAGAAGCTGTGAACGATAAACAAAGGGTTAAAAAAATATTAACAGTGTCATTAGCTGTTACATCCGTTATTAGTATCATTTTAACAATCGGAATTATGCTTCTCACACCTATTTTAGCAAAAACATTATTAACTGATGAACGAACATACTATCCATTAATGGCCATTTTACCTGTCGTTCCTGTTATTGCTGTTTCTTCTGTTTTACGCGGTTATTTCCAAGGGAAACAAAATATGAAACCTAGCGCTTATGCTCAAGTTATAGAACAAGTTGTCCGCATTACAATTATCGCTATATGCATTCAGTTATTTTTACCTTACGGTGTAGAATATGCTGCAGCTGGCGCTATGTTATCAGCCGTTCTCGGTGAAGTTGCATCGTTATTATTTTTACTCACTTTATTCCAGCGCGAAAAACATTTATCTATACGCTCTGGATTTTTCACTACTGTAAAGGAGAGCAAGGGTACATTTTATTCTCTTATGGATATTGCCCTTCCAACTACAGGAAGTCGTTTAATCGGTTCCGTTTCATATTTTTTTGAGCCTATCGTCGTTATGCAAAGCTTAGCGATTGCCGGAGTTGCTGCCTCTGTCGCAACCCAGCAATACGGTATATTAAACGGTTATGCATTCCCACTTCTATCACTGCCAGCCTTTATTACATACGCTCTTTCTACAGCACTCGTTCCATCTATTAGTGAAGCGATGGCTAAAAGACAGCATAAATTAGTGGAACACCGCCTACAACAAGCTCTTCGGATCTCATTAATTACTGGTGGGTGGTCAGTCGTTATATTATACGTATTCGCTTCTCCTATTTTAACTCTTATGTATGGATCGGATAGTGCAACAGCATTTATCCAGCTTCTTGCACCTTGCTTTTTATTTCATTACTTTCAAAGTCCACTTACCTCTGTTTTACAAGCTTTAAACTTAGCAAGAGCTGCAATGATGAATACATTTATTGGCGCCATCGTGAAATTAATCGTTATTTTTGTACTAGCTTCAAGGCCAGATTTTCAAATGATGGGGGTTGCCCTTGCAATTGCAGCAAATATAGTGACGGTAACATTCCTTCATTACGCTACTGTTTTAAAGAAAATTACATTTACCATTTACGCAAAAGACTACATTTTCGGCGGACTTGCCATCGGTATTGCAGGTGCTTTCGGTTTTTACCTTCATAAATATATGATTTTCTCTCATTCACTTGGCGTACAAACATTATGGGAAATCACTTTAACAACAATCGTTTATATTACCCTCCTCTTCACTTTCAAACTCATTCGAAAAGAAGAGTTAAGTCGACTTCCAATCATTCGAAAACTTTCATTTTTGAAGTAAACGGGCTTACTATTTCATATAGTAAGCCTCTAGTCTTCTTTCAAATCAACAAAAAATTGTCCGTTTTGAAAGCTGCAGTATAAAATTTGTGCGATATCGTTATAACCTAAGTTTTTTAATTTGCCAATAAGCCATTCGTCTGTATGTTCAATCATTTGTAAATGATTCAATTGAATTTCTCCATCAATAATAAGAGGAAGAGTAAACTGCAATGTATCCTGTTTACCTTTTTGTTTTTGAAAGACAGATAACTTCCCAGATGGTTCTAAAATAGCGTATTCTACATCTCGGATATCTCCAACTCCTTGCTCCCTTAATTGCATCAATAAATCATCTATATTATAACGCTGCTTTCTCATCTTCTTTTCATCAATTTTCCCCGCATTTACAAGAATAGCCGGCTCACCTTCTATTAAATGCCGAAATCGTTGAAACTTTAATGAAATGACTGACAAAATAATCTGTATACACATAAGAAAAGTCATCGGAACTAATTGGTGCCAAAGTGATTTATCGGTATTTTCAATTGCGACTACAGCCATTTCCCCAAGCATAATGAATACAACTAAATCTAATACACTTAACTCTCCAATTTCACGTTTACCCATAAGACGAAAAATAATTAATATGATGATATACAAAAGTATCGTCCGGCCAATGATTGATACCCATTCCATTTCTACATCTCCTTTTTTACGTATAGACTCCCCTATAAAAAATAAACTAGTCTAACTTGGGCAAAAAGAAAATATGCTTGTATTAAAAAGGGGGAATGTATAAATGGATGGAACGAAAAAATTATCAACCGCAATCGGCTTTGGTATCATTACCTTATTAATTTTCGCATCAATTATTAGCATGATTATGGCTCTTTTATTAAAGTTTACAGATATGACTGAAGAGACATTAGCCGTTACTATTTTTATACTAGCTCTTTTATCTATGCTTATATCCGGATTTACTGCCGGCAAAAAAGCACAAGGGAAAGGTTGGCTAGTAGGTTTCACAACAGGTCTTACATTCGCTATACTTGTTTTTCTAGTTAACTATTTAGGCTTCTCTCAAACTTTATCGAACTCCCAGTTACTTTATCAATTAGCATTAATGGGCGCGAGTACACTCGGTGGTATTTTCGGGGTAAATATGTCAAAACAAAATAACTAAAAAAGGCCCTGCACATTTCATGCAGGGCCTTCCTCATTAGTTTTTCACAACTTCACGAATCGCATTACGATCGAAAGTTAAGTGTGAACCACCAGATTTAATAACGATTTTCGTCTCATCTACTGATTCGATTGTACCGTGTAAACCACCGATTGTTACGATAGCATCACCTTTTGCTAACTCATTTTGCATTTGAGCAACTGCTTTTTGACGCTTTTGTTGCGGGCGAATTAATAAGAAATAGAAAATCGCAAACATCGCAACGATCATAACGATATTCATCATACCTGGATTCATCTTTTGTTCCTCCTTTTAAATTATGTATTAGAAGTTTTTAGCATTCGGTTTATTAAAGCCATACTGTTCAAAGAATTCTTCGCGGAAATCGCCAAGACGGTCTTCACGAATAGCTTGTCTCACCTGCTCCATTAAGTTTAACAGAAAATGAAGGTTGTGATAAGACGTTAAACGAATTCCAAACGTTTCATCACATTTCATTAAGTGACGAATGTACGCACGAGAGTAATTTTTACATGTATAGCAATCACAGTTTGGATCAAGTGGACCGAAGTCTCTTGCGAATTTTGCATTTTTTACAACTAGACGACCTTCACTTGTCATACATGTACCATTTCGAGCGATACGAGTTGGAAGTACGCAGTCAAACATATCAACTCCGCGAATTGCACCATCAATTAATGAGTCAGGAGAACCCACTCCCATTAAGTAACGTGGCTTATTATCTGGAAGAAGTGGTGTTGTAAACTCAAGTACACGGTTCATAATATCTTTTGGTTCCCCAACAGATAAACCACCTATAGCATAACCAGGGAAGTCCATTGAAACAAGGTCTTTCGCACTTTGACGACGAAGCTCTTCGAACTCTCCACCCTGTACGATACCGAATAAACCTTGATCTTGTGGACGTTCATGTGCTTTTAAGCAACGTTCTGCCCAGCGGCTTGTACGTTCTACAGATTTCTTCATATATTCAAAAGTAGCTGGGAATGGTGGACACTCATCAAATGCCATCATAATATCTGAACCTAATGCATTTTGAATTTCCATCGCTTTTTCTGGTGATAAGAATAATTTATCTCCATTTAAGTGATTACGGAAGTGAACGCCTTCCTCTTCAATGCGACGGAAGTCACTTAAACTAAATACTTGGAAACCACCAGAATCAGTTAAAATCGCACGGTCCCAGTTCATAAATTTATGCAAACCACCTGCTTCACGAACAATTTCGTGACCTGGACGTAGCCATAAATGATACGTATTACTTAAAATAATACCAGAATCCATTGCTTTTAATTCTTCTGGTGACATTGTCTTAACTGTTGCAAGTGTACCAACTGGCATAAATGTTGGTGTATCAAATGAACCGTGCGGCGTATGTACACGTCCTAAACGGGCACCCGTTTGTTTACAAGTTTTAATAAATTCATAACGAATTGCTGTCATAATTTACTCCTTTTATTTGTTTCCCATTTTAGCGTGAGATGCAACGAACATTGCATCACCGAAGCTAAAGAAACGATATTTTTCTTTTACTGCTTCATTATAAGCATGCAGTACATTATCTCTGTTTGCAAATGCACTTACAAGCATAATTAATGTTGATTTCGGTAAATGGAAGTTTGTAATTAAACCATCAATTGCTTTAAATTCATAACCTGGGTACATAAAAATGTCTGTCCAGCCAGAAGCAGCACAAAGCTTACCGTCATGATCTGTCGCAATTGTTTCTAACGTACGAGTTGAAGTCGTACCTACCGTAATAATACGTCCACCATTCTCTTTCACGCGATTTAATAACGCAGCTGTCTCTTCAGACATATGGTAATATTCTGCGTGCATATGGTGTTCTTCAATCGTATCAGCAGAAACTGGTCTAAATGTTCCAAGTCCTACGTGAAGTGTAATGAAAGCTAACCCAACGCCTTTTTGTTTTAACTTCTCCAGTAACTCTTCTGTAAAGTGAAGTCCTGCAGTCGGCGCTGCTGCTGAACCAATTTCTTTCGCATATACTGTTTGATAGCGATCGCGATCTTCTAGCGTCTCTTTAATATATGGAGGAAGTGGCATTTCCCCAAGTTCATCTAAAATTTCATAGAAGATGCCGTCATATGAAAATTCAAGCTGACGTCCACCTTGATCTGCAGTTCCTATACAAGTTGCTTTTAATTTCCCTTCGCCAAAAGAGATAACAGTTCCTTCTTTTACACGTTTCGCTGGCTTAACAAGCGTTTCCCACTTATCGCCTTCTTCTTGTTTTAAAAGAAGTACTTCAATGTGCGCGCCTGTATCTTCTTTCACACCGTGCAAACGAGCAGGCATAACTTTCGTTTCATTTAAAACTAAGCAATCCCCCTCATGTAAGTAAGAAAGAATGTCTGTAAAATGTTTATGCTCAATATCGCCTGTTTCACGATCTAACACCATTAATCTTGATGTTTCACGATCTTCTAATGGGATTTGTGCAATAAGTTCTTCTGGTAAATGAAAATCAAACAGATTAATATCCATAACTATATCCACCTATTTCTTATTTAAATCGATTTATTATATACATAATAAAAGATAATACAATACTTAACACAATACATGTAATGATAGGAAAATAAAAGGTAACGTTTCCTTTTTTCACAAAAATATCGCCTGGAAGCCTTCCAACGAACTTCCAAGCTAATCCAACAACGATGAGTAAGATACCTGCTGTAATAAGCAATTTTGGCATCTCCGTCATACTTTTGGCGTCTCCATTCCGAAATGCTCATATGCAAGCGGCGTTACGATTCGGCCTCTTGGTGTTCGTTGTAAAAAGCCAATTTGTAATAAATATGGCTCATATACATCTTCAATCGTATGAGATTCTTCTCCAATCGTTGCCGAAACCGTTTCTAACCCGACTGGTCCACCACGGAATTTCTCAATAATACCAAGTAATAATTTATGATCGATATGATCTAGACCTAATTTATCTACTTGCAGTAGTTCTAACGCCATTTGTGTAATTTCCATCGTAACCGTTCCGTTACCACGAACTTGTGCAAAATCTCGTACACGTCGTAATAAACGATTCGCAATACGAGGTGTACCACGAGCACGTCTTGCAATTTCTAATGCAGCTAACGAATCAATTTCAACTTCGAATACTTCTGCTGTACGTTCAACAATCTCAGAAAGCTGATCTACTGTGTAATACTCTAATCTTGAAAGTACACCGAAACGGTCACGAAGCGGCGCTGATAATGCTCCCGCACGTGTCGTTGCTCCAACTAATGTAAATGGAGGTAAATCTAAACGTACAGACCGTGCTGACGGCCCTTTTCCAATTACGATATCAAGGCAAAAATCTTCCATCGCAGGATATAATACTTCTTCAATTGACCTATGCAAACGATGAATTTCATCAATAAATAATACATCACCCGGCTGAAGTGCTGTTAATACAGCTGCTAAATCTCCCGGCCTTTCAATTGCTGGACCTGAAGTTGTTCTAACATTTACGCCCATTTCATTGGCAATAATATTGGCAAGCGTCGTTTTACCAAGTCCTGGTGGTCCATATAAAAGCACATGATCTAACGTTTCTTCACGCATTTTCGCTGCTTCAATAAACACCTCTAAATTATGTTTCGCTTTATCTTGGCCAATATACTGACGGAGCGTCTGTGGCCGTAATGAATATTCTAAATCCGAATCTTCATATGCAGATTCCCCTGAAAGGAGACGTTCGTCCATTATACTCACCTCTTACCATTTAGTAAAAGACTAAGTGCCTTTTTAATATACTGATCCGTCGTTAATGATTCTTTTAATAACTCTGGTACAACGCGGGAAACTTCTCGTTCTGCGTATCCAAGTGCGCGCAGAGCTTCCAGCGCCTCATCAAGCTCAGCTGATGAACCTTTCTTCTCATCAAAACGTTCTGTGTCTGAGAATAAATCAACAAATGCATCTGGCACGACATCAGCTAGTTTTCCTTTTAAATCTAAAATCATTTGGCGTGCTGTTTTCTTTCCGACGCCCGGGAACTTCACTAAAAACTTCTCGTCTTCGTGTTCAATCGCTTGAACGACCTGTCCTGTTTGACCAGACGCTAAAATTGCAAGAGCGCCTTTCGGTCCAATACCAGACACACCTAACAACTTTGTAAATAATAAACGCTCTTCACGTGTTTTAAACCCGTAAAGTGCCATAATATCTTCTCTCACATAATGATATGTATAGACACGGATTTCTTGCTTACTTCTTTGAAATACATACGGATTTGGTGTGAAAATTTGATAACCAATTCCATTATGGTCAATTACGACATATTCCGGTCCTACATACTCCACGTAACCTGTAACATATTCAAACAAAATACGATCTCTCCCTCTTAAATCATGTATTCCATTTTAACATATTTAATGATAGAAAAGCGAGACTACCCCAACAAATGTTCTCCATTTGAAACTTCTGTTATTTTCCATTGACAGAAAGTATGAAGCACCTTAATATACAGAAGTCGATAATGATTATCAATACTAATTAAAGGGGTTACATCAGGATGAAACAGAAGCTATTTATTTTATTTACTATTATGCTAGTTGTTCTTTCTATCGTTGGCTGTTCTTCTCAAAAAGAAGAATCGAAAGCGAAAGAACAACCGAAAACAAAAGTTGTAAAACACGCTAAAGGGGAAGCTACAATTCCAGTAAATCCAAAGAGAATTGTTGACCTATCTGGATCAACAGAAGAATTATTACTTCTTGGACACAAACCTATCGGTACAGCAAACACATATAAAGATAAAATCCAAAATCATTTAACAAAAAAATTAGACGGCGTAAAGGCAGTAGGTTGGTACTGGGCACCTAAAGTTGATTTAGAAGCTGTTACTGCATTAAAACCAGACTTAATTATTTTAAATAATCGTCAATTGAAGATCTATGATCAATTAGAAAAGGTTGCACCAACAGTTGTTTTAGAAACAAACTTAGAAGACTGGCGCGGTAAGTTTAAAGAAGTAGGTAAACTATTTGACGAAGAAAAGAAAGCAGACAAATGGATTGCAGACTACGATAAAAAAGCAGACTCTTTATCTAAAAAAATTAAAGAAAAAACAAAAGATGAGAACTTTATGTTCGTCGCAGTTACACCACAAAACTTCCGTGTATACGGTAACTTCGGATACGGTGACATCATCTTTAATGACTTAAAACTTCCAGCAACAAAAGGTACGGATTTAAAACAAACGATGGCACAAGTATCGCTAGAAGGTCTTGTTGCATTCCAACCTGATCAAATGTTTATTGTAAACTTTGGCGGCGAAGCTGATAAAGTTTACGAAGACTACAAAAACAGTGCCGTTTGGAAAGACAATAAAGCAGTTAAAAACAATCACGTATATGAAGTATCCAATGAAATCTTTAATACGAAAGCTTTCAATCCAATCGGAAAAGATATGCTAATTGATGAAATCGCAAAACAAATTCTAGATAAAAACAAGTAAAAAAGCAGCTCACCATGAGCTGCTTTTTTTCTTACTTTGCACTGCGTATTGCTTCATTTTTTCAATCGTCTTCACAAAACCTTCTTTTGATTTAATACGAATACCACGCTTCAACTTCGCACGCTCATAGCTCTCAAGCTTTTTCATATCAATTTGAAAGAAAGAATGGATCGCATTATCACTTTTCGGCACCCCTTTGAAGATTTGTAATATCCCTTCCTCTGACACACCAAAATAACCACTCGTCTTTAATAAAGGAGAAATATCATCAACTTTCTTCTGTAATACAATTTGTACATCATCACGATCAACGAGTTGCCATCCTTTATATTGCTGTAGAAACTTTTCTAAGTCCGCTACTTTTTCTGTAAATATTTCCTCGCTTACTTCTCCATCAACATACATTCGCTCTAATAAAATTGTAACTTCAGGCTCTTTTTCTGTTACTTCTGGTACTGGCCCTTCCGCCTTCACATTCGTTTCATAAACGAAACAAAACATCATAACGAAAGCTTGCATCGTAATCAGCATCCATTTCATTTCCGTTCACCTCTTTTAGGCAAGATCAAACTTTCATTAGTAGTTTTTCCGGAAATGGGGGTTTTATCCATATAAACAAAAACATTATAATTCTCTTGAAAATAAAAAATGCAGATAAAGTTTTATCTTTATCTGCATTAGCATTTGTTTTTATACAAAATGAAAGACGCCTGCAAAGCAGGCGTCTTGATGCGTTTACGGCGAGAGACCAGGCGACCACATTCGCGTGTTTAGCACTTAAGCATATCTCTCGTCTTACGTAAATTAGCTCATCGCTTTGCTAATATAACATTAATAAAGTATAAGTGCAACATGTTTATAAAAATATTTTATTTCCTCTTTTAACCAAACGAACTTTATGTAAATTATAAATTGATAAATGCAATATATATGTTACAATTAATGTGACAGCGAAATCATAATAAACAGGAGATGGATATTGTGAAAAAAATAAAGGATGAACGTCTCATTCTGAAAACATTAAAAAACATACGTATTGCCTTTCTTTTTCAATCGCTTGGTATAATTGGCATTTTAGGCTATATCGGATTCAATGAAGGAATGGATCAAATTACAAAATCTCCGTTATGGTTATTATTTATCCTTACAAGTATCGTACTTAGTTATTTACAGTTAAGTGTTTCTATCGATGTAGAAGAAGGCGAAAAGGATATAAAGTTAACTCCTTATTACAAAATTATTTTACGCTCTCTTATTGTAGGAACTATTATAGCCATTATTTATATCATTTTCAGTCCAGAAAGACCTCTCTTTGAGGCTATTCTAACAGGTAGTATTTTCTTTATATGTTTTTTAATTTCTTACTCCATTAGTTATTTTATTAAAAAACGTCGTTTACAAGATGAAGATGAATAAAGAGGAAGGGCTACCCCTTCCTCTTTTGTTTTGCTATCGCATAGTACCAGTTAAACCGTAACGAATGTCTCGGAACATATTCCCTATATCACGATTAAAATCGTTTGTAACTGTACCATTACGTAAGCGTGTACTCATTGCATCGACACGAGTAAACATGTCATTTCTTACAGAAACATATACGTTTCTGTTTCCAACTTCATTTGAAACCGCTTGACGAACTTCGTTTGCAAGTGCCGTTTCATTCGATACTGGATTACGCGGTTTTACCGCAATTGCCACATCGTTTCCATATACAACTGTAGACACGCGGTCTACGTTATTCATACGCTTTACACGATTTGTTATTTTTTCTGCTGTTTTACCATCATTGTTAATGTATGAATTGTTCATTGTAATATTACGTGTCGGATGCGGGTTAGCAATTTGACCGTTGTAATTTACATCGCGGTAATAATTGTTATATCCTGTATCGTTACGACCATTTCTATATGTTACATAATCTGTATAACGATCATTACGCGTTACATTATCACGATACTGGTGTGTATCATTATAAGATGTACGCTCGTAATTGTAGTTACGTCCATCCATTGCATTGTTATCTTTTGGTGTACCACATGCAGCTAATGCACTGGTAACTAACAAAGAAGCAGCAATCACTTTTACTTTCGTATTCAATACAAAAACCCCCTCTGTTAGAATGAGCTTCTCTTCTGAAAAGCTCCCTCTTATGATGAGTAACAGAGAAGGTTTTTACACTGTTAATATTTCACTGGGGATTTTCTAACATTTGATGTAAATCCTCCATTTCCGGAACAACTCTACATACAAAAAAGGTGGGAATAATCCCACCTTTTTTAAACTTCCTCTTCGTCCTCTTCTTCTGAAACTGGTTCTCCAAATACATTTGGTGGATCTGGTTGATAATACATCGTTCCTGGCTGTGGTGCATATGCCGATTGAGTTGGTTGATAATATAACGGATTCGCATATTGCGGGCCTCCAGGTTGCGGACTATATAACCTACTCTCTCCTCCGCACCCACAATCTTCCTCTCCTTGCACGAGCGGTGGCATATTATTATCCATTGGCATCATATTTGGATTTGGCATAGACGTATATTGTGGTCCAAACGGTGCTCCTTGCTGATATGGCATTTGATATGGATTTGATGGTTGATAATATGGATTCGGCGGCATCATAGGCTGTTGATACGGCATTTGATATGGCATCATATTTGGCATTTGATTATTATCCATATTCGGCATTTGGTTGTTATCCATGATCGGCATCATATTCGGCATTTGGTTGTTATCCATGATCGGCATCATATTTGGCATTTGATTATTATCCATATTCGGCATCATATTCGGCATTTGGTTGTTATCCATGATCGGCATCATATTCGGCATTTGATTGTTATCCATGATCGGCATCATATTTGGCATTTGATTATTATCCATATTCGGCATCATATTCGGCATTTGGTTGTTATCCATGATCGGCATCATATTCGGCATTTGATTGTTATCCATGATCGGCATCATATTTGGCATTTGATTATTATCCATATTCGGCATCATATTCGGCATTTGATTGTTATCCATGATCGGCATGATGTTTGGTATTGGGTTATTATCCATGATTGGCATTATATTTGGTGGTTGATTATTATCCATGATTGGCATTATATTTGGCGGTTGATTATTATCCAACATTGGCATGATGTTTGGCATTTGAATATTTGGCGGTATTACTTGTGGAATAACTACATTCTCTTTCGTTACATTTGGTGATACTATATTCCCTACATTTTCTTTCTTCACTTGCGGTGACACGATGTTCCCTACATTTTCTTTCTTTACTTGCGGTGATACTATGTTTCCTACATTTTCTTTCTTCACTTGCGGTGACACGATGTTCCCTACATTTTCTTTCTTTACTTGCGGTGACACGATGTTCCCTACATTTTCTTTCTTTACTTGCGGTGATACTATGTTTCCTACATTTTCTTTCTTTACTTGTGGTGATACTATGTTTCCTACATTTTCTTTCTTTACTTGTGGTGATACTATGTTATTTTTTTTCGTTTGCGGAGAAATGATGTTATTAGGTTTCATTTTAGTAATTTGAGGAGCAATTAACTCGCTTCCTTTTTTAATTACATCTGAAATTTTATATTCTTTTTTCGCTTTTATTGGTGGTTGCGGCGGCTGTGGTAATACATTTACCGAGAATTTCGTGTTTTCTTTCTCTGCTGGTTTTTGTTTTTCTATAACAGGTGGTTTTTGAATAACAGACGGTTTTTCAACTGGTTTTTCTATTTGAATTGGCTTTTCTTTTTGCACTTCTTTTTGTGGCTTTACCTGTACTTCCTTTTGCGGTTTCACTTGCATTTCCTTCTGTGGTTTTACCTGTACTTCTTTTTGTGGTTTTACTTGCACTTCTTTTTGTGTTTGTTGCATAGCAGGTTGCTGTGTAATTGGCGCTGCTTGATACGTAACTTCTTCCTCATCCTCTATTCCAAGCGGAGTTGGCGTTGCTGCAAATTCTTTTTGTTGGACTTCTTTTACGTATTGTTTTGGAGGTGCTGAACCTGCTCCAGCATGTTGTTTCACGTGAACGCTGTTTGATGGTACTTTAATTTTCATACCTGGCATGATTAAATCTGGATTACTAAGTTGTGTATTTGTATTTTTCAACGTATCAAAATCCACTCCATACTTTTTCGCAATTTTCCAAAGGGTATCCCCTTTTTGCACGATATGAATTTTCAAATTTTCCCCCTCCTGTATAACTTATCTATAAGTAACAAATCTCATGAAGTAACCCTTTCTAAATAACGCTAACTTCTTTTCACTTGTATCACTTTTTCGGTTTTCAATATCATTAGAAGTGGAATAAGCATAAGAAAATCGCAATGATTTCTTCAAAACAATGTATGCCCATTTCGTTCTCGTTATGATTATATGCATGAAAAAAAGCAACAGAAACACCGTTGCTTTACACACGCTCTAACATACGATTTAATGCGAGAACCGCTTCTTCAGTCACTTGTTTATCTACGCTAATAACGTTAATTTCTTCTCCTCTTTCTACCGTTTCAAGCACCCATAATAAGTGCGGCAGATCAATTCGGTTCATCGTTAAACACGGACACATAAATGGATTAAGTGAAACAATCTCTTTATCTGGATGTTGCTGAATAATTCGGTTCACTAAATTCATCTCTGTACCAATTGCCCATTTACTTCCAGGTGGCGCTACTTCAATCATATCAATAATATATTTCGTTGATCCTGCGTAATCCGAAGCATCAACAACCTCATAACAACATTCTGGATGTACAATAATATTCATATCCGGATGATTCTTCCGTACATTTTCAATATTTTTCACTGTAAAGTTTTGATGAACCGAACAATGACCTTTCCATAAAATCACTTGAATTTCTTCTATATCTCCATCGTACTCTAATGAATCTGTATACGGGTCCCATACTGCCATTTTATCTAACGGGATGCCTAAATCGTACGCTGTATTTCTCCCTAAATGTTGATCCGGTAAAAAGACAAGCCTTTCTTTTTGTGTAAACGCCCAAGATACCATTTGTTTTGCATTAGAAGAAGTTACTGTCGCTCCTCCATTGCGACCACAAAACGCTTTAATTGCAGCTGTAGAGTTGACATATGTTAATGGAATCATCGTATCTCCAAATAATTTCGTGAGCTCTTTCCACGCTCTTTCTGTTTGTTCGATATCTGCCATATCTGCCATTGAACAACCTGCGCGCATATCTGGCAAAATAACGATTTGATCAGCTGTCGTTAACATATCAGCTGTTTCTGCCATAAAGTGTACACCACAAAACACAATATATTTTGCTTCTTTATTGCTCGCTGCAACTTGCGCAAGCTGAAGTGAATCTCCTGCCGCATCAGAAAATTGTACCACTTCATCCTTTTGGTAATGATGTCCTGGAATAAATAATGTTTTCCCCATTTTTTCTTTAATTTCACGAACCCGCTTTTCCATATCTTCTGTTGACATCGTGTGATAACGCTCCGGTAACATCGTTTCAATCGGTTGCACTTTTTCTAAAATACTCATATTTCTTTCTCCCCCTCTAAGCCACTTTCCTTACGCCTCAATATTGAAACTAATATCAAGTGCTTTCACTGAATGTGTTAACGCTCCAAGTGAAATATAATCTACCCCTGTTTTTCCGTATTTCGATAAATCTTCAATTGTAATGCCTCCTGAAGCTTCTGTAACGATGGCACTTGGTACAATCTTTGAAAACTCTCGAATCTCATCTGGCGTACGGTTATCAAACATAATAATATCCGCACCAGCAGCTACAGCCTCTCTCACTTGTTCTTCCGTTTCTGTTTCCACTTCTACTTTCACCATATGCCCTAATTTTTCTTTCACCGATGTAACAGCTTTCGTAATAGAACCAGCAAAAGCAATATGATTGTCTTTAATCATGACACCATCATATAAACCGAAACGGTGATTAAATCCGCCTCCGCATACGACTGCATACTTATCAAACATACGTAGCCCTGGCATCGTTTTTCGCGTATCACAAATGCGTGTATGGCTGCTATCTAAAGCAAGAACAGCTTTATGTGTCATTGTCGCTATCCCGCTCATACGCTGGATAACGTTTAATATAACGCGCTCTGCCGTTAATAACGATGCGATTGGACCTTGCGCAGTTGCTATTATTTCGCCCTTTTCTACAAGATCTCCATCTTTTTTATGAAGCTCCACTTCCATTCTTTCATCAATTAATTTAAATCCTTCTTCAATTACTAAACGCCCCGCAAAGATACCTGTATCCTTCGCAAGAAACGTTCCTTTTGAAAGTAAATTGTCTGGAAAAATAAGCTGAGATGTTACATCTCTTTCTCCTATATCTTCTAGAAAAAATCGATTTAATGCTTCTTTCACTTTTATCGTGTTCATAGAGCCCCTCTTCCCTTCATCACACAAGTTGTAGTTTTCTTTTCACTCGAACGATCTCTTTTTTTACGCTATTTCTATCTGGATAATCACTTCGATAATGGCCACCAATACTTTCTTCTCTTTGCAAAGCTGATACGACTATAAGCTCACAGGCTGTTAACATATTAATAAGCGTTATCTCTTCATTTGTAAGAGCATCATGTTGTAATATCATATTTCGAACACCATACTTACTAAGCCATCTCTTTGCATAAGATAAACTTTGCTCTGTTCGCACAATCCCAACATATTTCATCATGCATTCTTGTATTTCTTCTTTCGCCGGCAAATGATTCAGAACGATAAACTTCTTTTCCTTCTCAGCCACGTTGTTCCAGCTTTCTTTTGTCGCTTTAGTTAAAATATGTTTTCCTATTCTTTTTCCAAACACAAGACCTTCTAATAATGAATTACTTGCTAATCTATTTGCTCCATGAACACCATTACAAGCTACTTCACCGACCGCATATAAATTTGGAATGGACGTCTCCCCATCACAGTTCGTTTTCACGCCGCCCATATGAAAATGAGCACCGGGTACGACTGGAATGCGTTTTTTATTTATATCGACACCATTCTTTTTACACAATGATGATACCGTCGGAAAACGTTCTTCGAAATTTTGAATAGACTCGATATTTACATACACTTGTTCACCCGCCAAAAGCTGCTCATGAATCGCTCTTGCTACTACATCACGTGGTGCGAGATCGTGATTAGGGTGTATATTCATCATAAAACGCTGCCCTTTTCCATTCATAAGGACAGCTCCTTCCCCACGGACAGCTTCAGAGACGAGGCCGCAGCATCGTCCGCTCGTGTATAACATTGTTGGATGAAATTGTACAAACTCTAAATCTACGAGCTCCCCGCCTGCGCGGTACACCATCGCAAGTCCATCACCCGTAATTGTCTTATCGTTAGAAGTAAAGGCGTATAAACCGCCAATCCCGCCTGTTGCTAACACCGTATACTCTGCAACGTAACGCTTCAACTTCCCTTCACTAGTTCTTGTTAAAACTCCAACACATTTATCATTTTCTATAATAAAATCAAGCACCATTTCCTGTTCCACTACCGTAACGTACGGAGCTACTTCTTGAATAAAATGCTCTAATAAATTCTTTCCTGTTGCATCGCCACCTGCATGTAAAATACGACGCTTTCGATGTGCGCCTTCTTTTCCAAGATGAGGACCCGTTTCATCTCCATCAAATTTCATTCCATTTTCAATGAGATTATTCATTTCTTTCGGTCCTTCCTCGACTAAATAACGGACCACATCTTCATTGTTATAATGACATCCTGCTACTAACGTATCTTCAAAATGATCATTTGGATTGTCATATGTTGCAACCGCTGCGGCAATTCCACCTTGCGCTAAATATGTATTATTATTACGATTTGTTTCCTTTGTGACAATAATCACATTCTTTTCGTGACAAATCTCTTTCGCAACACGAAGTGCCGCAACGCCACTTCCAATAATTAAGACATCTGCACTTGGCATAATTGTTGCCTCCTACTTTACACTTTTCAACTGTCTTGACACCTATATTTACATAGTTTTAAAATAATGACAAGAGTTTTTTTATAATTCTTATTTTCACTACCATTTAAAAAATACAAGAAATGTAACTCTTACTAGGGAGAGGAACTTACATGATGATATATCTTGACTATGCAGCTACTACACCTATGAGTGAAGAAGCATTACACACATATATGAAAGCAGCATCGCAATACTTCGGAAATGAACAAAGTTTACATGATATTGGAGGAACAGCCTCTTCTTTATTACAAGTTTGCCGAAAAACATTTGCTGAAATGATTGGTGGAAAGGAACAAGGGGCATTTTTCACAAGCGGTGGCTCGGAATCCAACTACCTTGCGATTCAATCCCTTCTCAATGCTCGAAATAAGAAGCACATTATTACGACACCTATGGAACACGCATTCATTCGAAGTTATTTTCAATCCTTACAATCAGAAGGGTATACCATTACTGAAATACCTGTTGATGAAGACGGGCTAATTCATTTAGAAGATTTAGAAACAGCTATTACAGAAAATACTGTTCTAGCAAGCATACAGCACGGAAACTCTGAAATCGGAACCGTTCAAAACATCACAGAGATCGGGGCACTTTTAAAAAAATATAACGTTTTATTTCATTCAGATTGTGTGCAAACATTTGGTAAACTTCCTATTAATGTTTTTGAGATGGGAATTGATAGTCTCTCTGTTTCAGCACATAAAATATACGGACCAAAGGGTGTTGGCGCTTGCTATATAAATCCCCAAGTTCGCTGGGCACAAATATTTCCAGGAACTTCTCACGAAAAAGGATTTCGCCCAGGTACAGTAAACGTTCCTGGCATCGCATCTTTTTTAACAGCTGCTGAGAATATATTAAAAAATCAACAAGAAGAGAGCTTACGTTTTAAAGAGTTACGATCCTACTTTTTAAGACATTTACAAGCGCTTCCTCTAGAAATTCAAGTAGAAGGTCATTCTACTTCTTGTTTACCACATATTGTTGGGGTTACAATAAAAGGAATAGAAGGTCAATATACAATGCTAGAATGTAATCGCCACGGTATTGCCATTTCCACTGGAAGTGCTTGCCAAGTCGGTAAACAAGAACCTTCGAAAACAATGCTTGCAATTGGAAAAACGTATGAAGAGGCAAAACAATATGTTCGCTTCTCTTTCGGACAACAAACAACGAAAGATCAAATTGATACTACTATTCATGCACTACACACAATTGGAAATCAATTTTATAGAGGTGTTAAATCATAATGAAACAAAATGACCAAAAAAAGATTTTAGGTGAAGAAAGACGACAACTTATCCTTCAGTGGCTTCTCGCTGCAAATGAACCGTTATCTGGGAATGAACTGTCGAAAAAGACAAATGTAAGTCGACAAGTGATCGTGCAAGATATTTCCTTGCTTAAAGCACGAAACGAACCGATTATCGCGACTGCTCAAGGGTATTTATATTTAAAACCACAAGAGAAACAACAAGCTTTCGAACGCGTAATTGTATGCCAACATAAACCAGCGGAAGTACGTCAGGAACTTACAATGCTTGTTGATCACGGCGTTACGATTAAAGATGTAAAAGTTGAGCATCCTGTATACGGTGACTTAACAGCGTCCATCATGGTAAGTAATCGATTTGATGTAGAGCAATATTTACAAAAAATCGAAAACACAAATGCTTCCTATCTTTCGCAGCTAACAGATGGTATTCACTTACATACAATTGAGGCAGATTCAAAAGAGAAATTAGACGCTGCTTGCGAGGCACTAGATAAAGCAGGATTTCTCGTTTATTAATTCATGTAAAGCACAGAGTTTTTATCATTCTCTGTGCTTTTTTAATGCTATAATATTGTAATCAATTGTAAAGGGGATCAAACATGGGAATCGAACTCGTTCACTTTAGCATTGGCAAACCGAAACAAATGAAATATAGCGAAGATAAAGAAATGATTACTGGTATATGTAAAGAACTTACAGAAGAAGCTTTCCTCTCAAAAGATGGATTTCGTGGTGATGACGTAGCAGATTTAAAACACCACGGGGGACCTGATCGCGCAGTTTGTGTGTATCCACATGAGCATTACGCACTATGGGAAGAAGAATTTCAAACTACGCTTCCAGCTTCCACATTTGGCGAAAACATTACCGTAACAAATATGTTAGAGCGTGATGTTTGCATTGGAGATACATATCAACTAGGTGAAGCAACCATTCAGGTCACACAAGCGAGAGTACCTTGTAGCACTATTTCAAAACGTCTCGGTATTCCTGGCATACTGCCTCGCATTGTAGCAACTGGATTTACTGGTTACCTATGCCGCGTTCTTCAAGAAGGTACTGTACGTAAAGATTCTAAAATTACATTACTAGAACGTCAACCGGGCAACGTTTCTGTTTTGTTCTCTAACGAAATTTATTTTCATAATAGAAAAGATAAAGATGGCATTGAAAAGATTCTTGCTGTTCCAGAACTAGCCGATATTTGGCGTGGTCAGTTAGAGGATCGTCTTGCGAAATTAAAATAAAGAATCCCACCATTTATAGGTGGGATTTTATTTATCTATCACAAAATGTATTATCCGATGAAATTATACCAGCAATTAGAAGGGAAATGTCGACAGTTCATCCACCTCTCTTACAACCAATAAGAAGAATAACTCCCCAGCACAGTAACAGAAAAACCGAGCGCTTCAAGTTCCATCGTTACGCCTGGCAATAATACATCATCGTATGCTTTATCGACATCAATTAAGAAAAAGTAATTTCCTAGTCCTGTTTTCATCGGACGAGATTCGATTTTTGATAGATTTAATTTTCTCCATGCGAAAGCTGATAACACTTGATATAGCGCCCCTGCATAATCAGCAGGTAACGTTATCATAAGCGTCGTTTTCTCTCCGCGGTTTTCTCCGTTATTTGGGAGTATTGCTTTCTTTTTTTTATGGAGCACGAGGAAGCGTGTATGATTATTTTTATGTGTATGAATGCTACGTCTTACGATCGTTAATCCATATTTTTCTGCGGCCGCTTCATTTGCAATGGCAGCGATTTTTTCTTCAGGGTGTTCTTTCACATATTGCGCAGCTGCACTTGTTGATGTCATATCTCGGACGGTTACCCCTTTTAATTCTTCATTTAAAAACTTATGACATTGTGCAATAGCATGCGGATGAGAATGCACTGCATATACTTCTTCCCACACTTCTGCATACTGCGGATGTACAAGTAGATGTTGCTGAATTGGTACTGTAATTTCTCCTACAATAGAAAGTGGTTGCTCATGTACGAGATAATCAACTGTTATATTCACTGAACCTTCTATAGCATTTTCTAGTGGTACCACTGCATAATCTACATTTCCATTTGCAGCTGCATCAATACAGTCTGGAATCGTTCGATACGGTACATGCTCTGCTTCTGGAAAAAAACGACTCACCGCCATATTTGTAAATGTTGCTTCTGGTCCTAAATATCCTACTCGAATCATCGTCTTTTCCCCTCTTTTTCATTTTCTTACTGTTATACCATACTTTTTTATATTCTTCTATGTAAATTTCGAATATTAAAAAAAGACTAGCATTCGCTAGTCTAAATGTTTCCTATATTCTCTTTGAGCGAAGAAGAAATACATGATGCATGCAGCAATATAAAATAGAATAAACAAGCCTACTTTTCGTAATGAACCATCCATAAATATCGTATTATGAAACGTATATAACGCAACCGCACTATGCATACTCCCAACTAGAATTGGCGCAAAAAATAGCATACACAATTGCCAACGGGAAATTTTCCACACTTCTTCTTTCGTCATTCCAAGCTTAGAGAGCGCCCCGTACTCTTTACGATCCGATGCAATATTATGAAACCATTTAAAATATACGATGCTACATGATGTAAGGAAAAATAATATACTAATGAATGATCCTATAAATAGAGTAATATTGCCGAACTCTTTCATATTCACATATAACTCCATATTACTTCGAAATGCGTTATTATCATCTTGTTTCATATGTTTCCGTAAAGCTTCATTTAATTTTTTCGTATTTTCGATATTTGGTAATGTGTATCCTCTATACATCATTTTTTCAGAATCCGGAACCTTATTTGCTATACTGTCAAAATCTTCATCATTCATAACGAAAAACAGACCGTTAATGTGCGCAAGATGATAGTTAAATCGCACCCCTTCTTTCTGACCCTTAAATACGAATGGATACGTTTGATTCATTACTTGTAATTGAATCTCTTTTTGATTATATATATTCGAATGATTGTATTTATTATAATAAACGAGTGTAACAGTTCCTTTTTTAGGATGATACGTTTTCTGTTTTTGTTTTCTTGCCTCTTGATTGTATTCACTTTCTTTAATGAGCAGCGCTACTTCTGTTTCTCCCTTGTTGGACTGAAAAGATGCATACACTCCAACAAAACTCATAGATTGAAAATCATCATATCCATATTGATGCAGTAATTGTTCAACCGCATCCTTCTCAAAGACTTCATGAGTAGAAACACCTTTTTCTATATATGAAAATGAGTGTACGCCCCCATCCCGCCACATATCTTGCATACCAGAAAAATATAAGAACACCGTACCTGTTGCCGTAACTACAAACGTCGTTGCCATTGACATTAGAAAGAAAAAACGACCATTTTCCTTCATTCGATGTGACAATTGATTCACTATAAATAAGTACGGATATGTATACATAATCTTTTTATTTCGTTTTATCACTTCTAATATTTGAGCAGTGCCATGCGTAAATGAAAAATACGTTCCGAAAAAGACAAGTATAGACACAGGAAAAAAGTATAATGCTATCGTTGGCATCGTCGCTTGTAACGCTAACGCATATCCTATCCCTAAACAACTAAAGCCGAATATGCAAAGCCACATTGATGTTTTCTTCTCTTTTTTATCTGTTCGAAATTCTTTCAATAACCGAATGATTTTTATATTCCATATTCGTAAAGCACTTATAAAAGATAAAACAACGAATACGACCATATACGCAATAAACGTTCCCCCAATTGCTCTCACGTCAAATATGACAGGAAGTTCTTTCGGAAGCCCCAGTAACATACTAAACACCATGAAAAAGAGCTTTAAAAAGATCACGCCAAGCCCAATGCCAAAAATATTAGCAAATATCCCGATTAATATTTGCTCGGTCATAATCACTCCTATTACGTTAGATTTCGTTGCTCCCATTAACATATATAATCCTAATTCTTTCTTACGTGCCTCTATGAAAATAGAAGTAGCGTACAAAATAAATATGACGAAAAAAGAAATGATAATAACATTACATATAATCAGTCCCCAGCGTACGTTTTGATACCACATCGTCTCCTGCATATACGGATGTACAATGACAGACATGTATGCAAAAGACGCAAATATTGCAAAACAACTACTTAAGAAAAATACTTTATAATTACGCCAATTTCCTTTTATATTTTGCAGCGCTAGTTGCCGAATGTTCATCTATCGTCCCCCTATGACTTACTACATAGGCAAAAAGCTAGAGATTTCTCTAGCTTTGCACATGTTTCAAATATCCTCTTTGCGCGATCATAAAGTAAATCGCAGAAGCTACAATGTACGATCCAATTACAATCGCACCTGATTTCCATAAATCGAGATAAAGCATTTTTCCTAACGTATGAAGAGCAAATCCACTATGAATGGCACCAATTAAAATTGGGATAAAGAAGATAACGCCCATTTGTCGAATTGCAATTTTACGAATTTCTTGATCTGTCATACCGATTCTCTTTAACGATTTAAATTGAATACGATCTTGTTCTTTATCGTTAAACCATTTAAAGTATGTCATACTACAAGCAAAGAAGAAGAATAGTACAGCTACGAAGAAACCAATAAACATTGTAATTGCTCCTGATTCTCTTATATTTTTATAAGCGAACACCGAGTTATGCAATTCCTCTTGCTTATCTGGTGCAACTTCCTTTTTCAAATCTAACACAAGATCTTCCGTACTTTTCCAGTCTTCTATATAATAACCGTAATATTTCGTCTTTTCTTCATCCGGTACGAGCTTTGCGTATTTCTCAAAATCTTGATCATTCACAATGAGATATTCACTATCATTAAAAACAGAAAATGAAGTTGGCTCATTTAATTGAACAGACTGCGTTTGTCCGTTAATTTTAATTTCATGCGGTTTCATACGATCTATCTTCATCATATCATTCGCCATATCCATTATGACCATCGTTGCACTACCTGGTGCATTATGAACTTCTCTAACTTGCTCTTTCTTTTGTTTACGTACTTCAGCGTTATATTCTTTTTCTGAAACAATCGCCATTGGCATCTCATGTTCACTGTTAAACATCGTGATTTTTTGAGTTCCAGGAAGTTTTACGTACGTTACTTCTCGCGCTTCTTCAAATCCATGTTTTTTTATTAATTCTTTTGTTTTCCCTTCTTTTATAACATTATGCGTATGTATTCCCTTTTCCTCATACGAAATAGCATGCGGGGTACTAGTTACTGTCTTATAACTCATATCCTCAAAGAATACGTACAGTGTACCAACAGCTGAAGATACAACCGCCGTAATAATAGAAATTACAAATAGAAAACGAGCATTATCTTTCATTTTATAAATAAGATTGCTAAGTACGAACATATTTGGATATGTATAAAAAGATTTTTTTCTTTTTTGCAATGCTTTTAATACGACTGTACTACCTTGTGTAAACAGTAAATAAGTTCCGCCTATCGTCAGCCCTACAATCGGTAAAAACAGTATGATAAAATTCATAAATGTTACTTGGAAGCTAAGTACATATGCAACAATAATACATCCTATACCAACTACACATAACGATGTAAATGCAAAAGGTTCTACTTTTTGTTTTCTTGCTTCTCTTAATAAATCAATAATTTGCAAGCGGCCTACCGTCCAAACGCTAAACAATGATAGGATTAAAAATAGAATAAAGTATACACCTGCTGTAATAAGAATTGCTTTACTATTCCATACGAGTGGAAGTGTTTTATCTATTTTCAATATTACGCTTAATGCTTGGAAAAATAATTTTGAACAAAGCATGCCAAGCCCAATACCTACTACAATTGCAATACTACCTAACATAAGCTGTTCTAATATAATCATTCGGCCAAGTTGAGATTTTGTTCCGCCTATTAATGTTAATAGACCAAACTCTTTTTTTCTTGCTCGTAAAAATGTTGAATTTGCATATAAAATAAAGAGTGCTGAGAAGATGACTACAATATAATTCATCGATTCTAGCCCTTTTGAGATCATCTCCCTCATACTAATATTACCACTTACGACATCTGGATGATAAATAAAGGAAGCATACATGAAAAATACGACAATCGATAAACAGCTACTAATAAGGAAAGCTTTATAATTACGCCAATTTCCTTTTACGTTATTAAGCGCGAGCTGGCGAAAGTTCATGATATTCTCCTCCTAGCATCGCAAGTACGTCCAGAATTTCTTGGAAAAAGGCTTGTTTCGTTCTTCCTTTATGTATTTCTGAGAAAATTTCTCCGTCGCGAATGAAAAGAATACGTTCGCAATAACTCGCCGCTACTGGATCATGCGTTACCATTGCAATTGTCACTTTCTTTTGTTCATGTAAATCTTGCAATGCACTCATTAATGATTTTGCTGACTTCGAATCTAAGTTTCCAGTTGGCTCATCCGCTAAAATTAGCGTAGGTTCATGAATGATCGCTCTCGCTGCTGCTGCACGTTGTTGTTGTCCGCCTGACACTTCATATACTTTTTTATTTAAAATTTCTTCGATATTTAAAAATTTTGCAATCTCAAGCACTTTCGCATCGATTTCATTTACAGATTTCTTCGCCATTACAAGTGGTAAAATGATATTTTCTTTAATCGATAACGTATCAAGTAAGTTAAAATCCTGGAAAATGAATCCTAAATGTGTACGGCGAAACTCCGCTAATTTTGCAGCACGCATTTGATTAATTTCTTCACCATTTACAAGCACATGACCTGAAGTTTGCTTATCAATTGTTGCTAATAAATTTAAAAGCGTTGTTTTCCCGCTCCCAGAAGGCCCCATAATTCCTACAAATTCGCCTTCTTCTATTTTAAAATTTATATCGTTTAAAGCAGTCGTCGCTACTGAACCTTTTGATTGGTACACTTTTGTTAATCCTTTTACTTCAAGAACACTCATTTCTAATCCCCCTATGTGTTTTCTTCTTACACTTACTATAAGAAAAATAAGAAAAAGAAACGAGTGATTTCCCTTACAAAACGTTTTGTTATCTTACAGTTTTGTCATTTTTCTCATTAATGTATGATATTCTTCATCTTTTGCAAATTGGAACGTGAATGTTGTCCCTTCCCCTTCAGCCGATTGCACATACATTCCATGATGTAAATTATCGCAAATTTCCTTCGTAATATATAAACCCATTCCAGTCGCTTCTCTCGTTTTACGGCCATTTATTCCCGTAAAGAATGGATCAAATATACGCTTTACATCTTGCTTTGGAATACCAATTCCATTGTCCTTAATATGTAGTAACACCTTTTGATCTTTCTCTTCAATTTGAAATTGAATTTCCTTTTTCTCTGCTTCTGAAATTTTCGTATACTTAATTGCATTTACAACAATTTGCCCAATAGCAATACTTAGCCATTTTCTATCAGATGCAACCATACAAGTATCTTCTTCAAACATTACTTTCGGAAATACAGACGATTGAATGAAGGATTTTCGATTTTCATTAATGATACCTCTAATAATATCTATCACATTTACTACTTCTACTTTATAATCTTTCGCAAATTGATCTAACCTTGCCATATGTAACGCTAAATCTAAACCATTTAGTATACGATTATTTTCTTCACGAATACTTTCAACTGTTGCTCTTGCTTCACGATGCTCTTTACCAAACTTTTGTAATAGCAATTCTATAACCGATACTGGTGTTTTCATTTGATGAATCCATTGGTTCATAAATATCATTTGCTGTTGTTCTTTCGCATGTTGTTTATGAACTTCATTCATATATTGCTGTCTTAATAGCGTAAACGATTCAACAACCATCTCTTGCTCTGAAGTATAAGAAGTATCAATAAGTAAAGAGTCGTGTAATGTATGTCTGCTAGCAACATATTTTTCGATTCTTTTTAAAAATACACTTCGTTTTCGATAATCGTAAATGAGGTATACAGTAAATACAACTGTCCCTAATAAAAGCCCATATAACCACGTACTCCAATCAATGGATCTTTTTTCTAAAAGACTTTGCAACTGCAAAACGAGCCCAAATAAACAAAGGCTAATAATATAAGAAAGAAGTAAAGAAAAACGGTCCATGAGGTAATTTTTAACCTTCATGCCCTTCGCCCCACTCTGTAAGAAGCGCATAACCATATCCGCGTTTCGTTACAATTGCATTTTGAATGCCTAGTTCCTCTAGTTTCTTCCTTACGCGTTTTACATTTACGGTTAATGTATTATCATCAACAAAAGCTACCTCGTCCCACAGGGCTTCTAACAGTTCTTCACGCGTTACATATTGATTTACTTGTTTCATTAAACATTCTAATAAGTAAAATTCATTTTTTGTCAGCTCCGTTTGTTGCCCCTGCCACTCAACAATGTGCTGGGACGGAAATAACAACAGTCCATTTACACCTAAACAATCACTCTCAGCAACAGAGGCATACTCACCATAGCCACGGCGAAGTGCACTTTTCACCTTAGCCATTACAATATCTAAATGGAATGGCTTCGTAATGTAATCATCTCCGCCATTCTCGATCGCCATTACTTGATCCATTTCCCCTGTTCTTGCAGAAACAAAAATAATTGGCGCATTCGATACAGTACGAATTTGACGACACCAATAAAAACCATCAAAATATGGTAAATTAATATCCAGTAATACGAGATGAGGATTTATTTTCACAAACTCATCTTTTATATGACGTAAATCACTTGCTCTAAATGATTGATAGCCATACCTTTCTAAATGCTCCTCTAATATTCCCGCTATTTTTTCATCGTCTTCTACAATTAATATTTTATACATGTTCGTTTTCTCCCCATAAAAAATTCTTCCAAAGACACTCCTTGTTCTATTATAAATTGAAAATTTAATTAGTGGGTATTTTTTCCTATATGAATCAGACATTTACAATAAAAAAAGACTGCCATATTTCGGCAGTCTTAATCGATAAATTCAAATTGATATTCAAGAATTTTTACAATATCTCCGTCTACTGCACCACGTGCACGAAGGGCTTCATCAATACCCATTCCACGCATTTGACGAGCAAATCGGCGTACAGATTCATCACGTGAGAAGTCTGTCATTTTGAATGTTTTCTCAATATCGTAACCAGAAATAACAAATGTGCCATCACTTTCGCGTGTAATTTCAAAATTAGATTCAGATTCAAATTTGTACATTACACTTGCTTCAGATTCTTCCACATCATCGTACATTGGGAATTCTGGTGTTGTTTCTAATAAGTTCGCTACTTCAAATAGTAAGTCACGAACACCTTGCTTCGTTACAGCTGAGATTGGGAAAATTTTCACTTCGTCTCCCAATTTTTCTTTAAATGCTTGTAAGTTTTCTTCTGCACCTGGCATATCCATTTTGTTTGCAACAACAACTTGTGGACGCTCAGTTAAACGCATATTGTATTCTTTTAGTTCACTATTGATTGTTACATAATCTTCATATGGCTCACGGCCTTCTAAACCAGACATATCGATAACGTGCACGATTACACGTGTACGCTCAATATGACGTAAGAATTGGTGTCCAAGTCCGACGCCGGCATGTGCGCCTTCAATTAGTCCAGGAAGGTCAGCCATAACGAAGCTGCGGCTATCACCAGTTTCAACAACACCAAGATTTGGAACGATTGTTGTAAAGTGATACTCTGCAATTTTCGGACGCGCTGATGATACAACAGATAATAATGTAGATTTACCTACACTTGGGAATCCAACAAGTCCAACATCTGCTAGCACTTTAAGTTCTAACGTGACATCACGTTCTTGACCTGGTTCCCCGTTCTCAGCGATTTCTGGCGCTGGGTTCGTCGGTGTTGCGAAACGTGAGTTACCACGGCCACCGCGGCCACCTTTTGCGATTACAGCTGTTTGTTCATGCGTTACTAAATCGGCAAGAATTTCACCTGTTTTTTCATCTTTTACTATTGTTCCCGGTGGAACCTTTACGATTAAATCTTCAGATTTACGACCGTGCTGACCTTTACTCATTCCGTGCTGACCACGATCAGCTTTGAAATGACGTTGGTAGCGGAAGTCCATTAATGTACGTAAGCCTTCCTCAACAACAAAAACAACATCTGCACCTTTACCACCGTCGCCACCTGCTGGGCCACCTTTAGGTACATACTTCTCACGACGATACGCAACCATTCCGTTACCACCGTCGCCGCCTTTTACATATATCTTGACCTGATCTACAAACATTATTTCACCACACTTTTTTCAATTAGTTGTAATATAACTGAGACTTCTTCGTCTCGTACTGTATAAGAAATGGAATACCATTTATTGTTTTGGTTCGCAAGCCAATTCTGTAGTTCTTCTACACTCGTTAGCTTACCACGAAAATCAAAAAAGAAACGAGCATTCTCCGCGTCACATTCAATTGTGATACAAACATAATTTTCAACATATACGTCTAAACTATGCTGAAGTATTGAGAAAAATTGATTCGTCCATGTACATACAATCTCATCTAAGTGAGATAAGTTATGTAATTTCCCTAATACTTCGTACTCCAATAAGCACGGCTGCTGTTTCCAATTATATGTTAAAATCCACTCTGAAAATAAAGGCATTGATAACCCTATCAGATTGGATTCTTGTCTCGCTTCTTGGACAAAACGATCGATGAGACTATGAATTTCTTCCACTTTTCCAAGGGAAAGGTTTCCTTTCACCATCTGCATACGATTGAGCCAATCATGTCTTGAATGACGCAATGCATCTATAATTGTCCATTTTTCATTCATTTAGATACCCCTTAATATAGAAAAACTCTAACCTGCACTCAGGTTAGAGTTTTCCGTGAGTTCTTATGCTTCTTGAGCAACAGGATATACGCTCACTTGTTTGCGGTCACGGCCAAGACGCTCAAAGCGTACTACGCCGTCAACTTTCGCGTATAAAGTGTCATCGCCACCACGACCAACGTTAACACCTGGATAAATTTTTGTACCGCGTTGACGGTAAAGAATTGAACCACCTGAAACCGTTTGACCATCTGCGCGTTTAGCACCAAGACGTTTTGACTGAGAGTCACGACCGTTCTTTGTACTACCTACACCTTTCTTAGATGCGAAAAACTGAAGATCTAATCTTAACATACGTTACACCTCCTGCACTTTTTCTATTAAACGGATATACTTTCCGTAATCAAGTTCGATCGTCTTAAGCGAAACAACCAATCCTTCTAAAAGTATCTGTGCTTTTTCTGCTGTATGAACGTCTAAATCATTAGGCAATTCATACGTCAAGAATCCACCATCACTTCCGAGTTCAATAGTTGCTTGCACATTACAAAGTTCTTCCACTGCATTTATAGAACCAAACACAACCGCTGTAGTTCCAGCACAGACAAGATCTTGTCCATGTGGCGCATAATTGGCATGTCCAGTCATTTTAAATGATTGGATACTTCCTAATTTCGTGCGACTTATCGTAATTTTAATCATGTTAACCTGGATTAAGCGTTGATAGCTTCAACAACTAGCTTAGTGTAAGGTTGACGATGACCTTGTTTCTTACGATTGTTCTTTTTCGCTTTGTATTTGAAAACGATGATTTTCTTAGCGCGACCTTGTTTTTCAACTTTCGCAGTAACTGTTGCACCTTCTACAACTGGGCTACCAACTTTAACGTTTTCGCCACCAACGAAAAGAACTTTGTCAAAAGTAACAGTTTCACCAGCTTCAACATCTAATTTTTCAATGTAGATTGCTTGACCAGCTTCAACTTTAATTTGTTTTCCACCTGTTTCGATAATTGCGTACATACTTGCACCTCCTCTTAATTACTAAGACTCGCCAAAAACGAGGTAGACATAAATGTCTTTAGGGAACCTGTCTTGTGCGGTTGTAGCATATAGCCGTTTAGGTGCTATAAACTATAACATAAAGATGTTATCATGAATCATAGACGGTTGTCAATAAATGTTCTACTAACTATTTTTTCCGTTCTACAATTTCTGTTTTACTTCCAAAACGGACAATTGCATACTTTTCGATCATATCATCTTTGAAACAAATTTCAAATGGAATATTTTTTTGTAATTCTTTTTGCAAAAATTGTTTTTGCAATTCTTTAGGTGCAGCGATTAATACTGCCTCATCCTCTATATTGCCATATGTAATTAGCTCTCTCTCTAACTCATACGCAATTGTTTCATATGACATTACATACCCCGTCGCTTTGCAAGATACACACTCTTCTAGTAATACGTCGCGTAAAGAATGTTTCTTACGTTTACGTGTCATCTCCAAAATCCCTAACTCTGTAAAACCGAGAACTCTTGTATATGTGCGATCATTTTGCATAGCAGCCATCAGACATTCTCTTACCTTTTCTTTATCTTCGCTTCTTTTCATATTAATAAAATCAATTAATATCATACCACCGATATCACGCAGTCTTAATTGACGTGCAATCTCTTCAGCTGCCACTTCATTTGTACGAAGGACTGTATCTTGTAAATTCTGTTTTCCAGTAAACTTGCCCGTATTCACATCAATTACAGTCATCGTCTCCATTTGTTCCACAATTAAATAAGCACCATTCGGGAGCCACACAATTTTTCGAAGTGCTTTCTCGATCTCACGCTCTATTCCAAAATGGTTAAACATTGAAGATTTTTCATTATAAAAAGATACTTTTTCTTTTCCGACCTTTTCTTCTAATTCTTTTACTATACTTCTTGTATCTACAACTACTTTTTCAATCGTTTCAATCGGATTCTCTTGGAATACACGATCTAAAAAGGTCGCCGGTCGATGAAGTAGTAACGGTGCCTTTCCTTGGCCCTCTTTTCTTTTTAGCTCTTCATATAACTGCTGTAACCTTTGCATTTCAGCTTGTATTTCTTCAATTTCTCCTTTTTCAGAAGCAGAGCGGAAAATATAACCTCCTGTCCCTTCTACCTCAATTTGGAGTAGCTGTTGCCTTCTTTTATTGTTTTTTATTTTCCGAGAAACCGCACGCATTTCATCATATGGCATATAAACGACATATTTCCCGGTAAATTCTACGTTCGCCGTCAATTTCGGCCCTTTCGTATCAATTGCCTCTTTCACAACTTGCACGAGTACTGCTTGCCCTTCATGTATACGATAAGAAGATGGTACATCATCGTACGAAAGGTACGCATGTTTTTCTAAACCGATGTTTACAAAAGCTGCGTTCATTCCAGCAATCGTTCTTACGATACGTCCAACATAAATATGCCCAACAATCTCTTGTTCTTCATTTCGTTTCCATAAAAACTCAACAATTTTTTTCTTCTCTTCAATTGCAACGCATTTTTCCGATCCTGCATAGTTCATATATAACGTTTTCAAAATTCTTTCCTCACTTTATAATCTTCTTTGCTTTTACAATAATAAAAGGTTAGTGCTATCGTCAACACTAACCGATTAATTCTTCAACAGATGAAGTTGTTCGTTTTTCAGTAAAATACGCATAGAGTAATTCATTTTCATCCAATGTATAATGTTCTTTATATTTTCCATGGACGATAATAGAGTGCTTATACCCTCTACGAAATTTTGTGAATATCTTATATAAATGATCTTCTGATTGCACTTCAATAGGTGCAATCTTTTCAATTCCTCTTTTGTTCCCATAATAACGTTCCAATAAAAAACGCATAAAGGCATACTGTCTTTGTTTCCACTCTTGATATAACGACACCGCTAAAAATATGAGTAGTACCCACATCATAATATTGTTACTATTCCAAAGTAACTGCCACACTAGTATTACACTAAAAAAAACACATGATAATTTCATCATCTTTTCATGTGCTTGTAAATAAGGAAAACGATATGATAATACGTTAAACAATACTTTTCCACCATCAAGCGGCCAAATAGGTAGTAAATTAAATGCTAAAATAATTATATTATTCCATATAAAGAAATAATATAAATCCGCACCCAGCCAACCAGCTTCAAACACTATATAACCTACCACCATCATCCAAATATGTTGTATAGGCCCTGCAATTACAACAACAAGCTCCTCTTTCAATGACTTATTCCCATGCTCCTCAAGCTCAGCCACACCACCAAACGGTAAAAGTTGAATCTTTTTAATACGCCAATTGTAGTGTGCCGCCGCAAAGGCATGCCCAAGTTCATGGATAAGAACGATACAAAATAACAGTAGTAACTCTTTAAAACGTGCCGTAAAAATACCAATGACAATAATAACCCAAAACAACGGATGCACTGAAATCTTCGTTAAAACTTCTCTATATTTAATCAAATGAAATCACCTGAATCGGGTCAATAAATTTTTCATTCTTTTTTATCGCGAAATAAAACTTACCATTTTTATTATTTGCATCATTATTCACCGTTCCAATTTTTTGTTTCTTTGAAACGTAATCATATAATTTCACTGTCATGTCATTTAAATTCGCATACCACGATTCTGTTCCATCTGCATGCTGAATTTGAACCGTATTACCAAGTTCCTCTTTCTTGCCTGCAAAAACAACTAGCCCTTCATTCACTGACTCAACAGTTGCATTTATAGCTGTTTGAACAAATACACCTTGGCCATTTTTTTGAAACCCTTGCATCACCTTTCCAGAAGCAGGGATGGCATAATCTTTTTGCTGAATAGTTCCTTCTTTTTTCTCAGTAGGTGAATAAAATACGAGCGGTTTTCCAAACTGCTTTTCGTACCATTTCGCTACAGTAGCAAACTGAAATTCTTCTTTCATCACTTTTTCTGTAACAGCTTTAACACCGTCGAAAGAAGAGGGTGCATTCTTATATAAAATAGCGACAGAAAGAACTAATATTGCTGATAACAAAAATTTGAAGAAAAATACTTCTTTTCGAAATAAAGGATGAATTTCCTTTTCTCCTTCTTCAATAAATACTGTTTCACTATCAAAATTCCCTCCAGCAAAATACTGCTCTTCCTCCATCTTTTCTTGCTCTGCCTTCCTTTTCGCAATCCGTTTTTTAATTTCTTCTACACGATTATTCTTCATACTGTCTCCTTTCTTTCGTTAAGCTAATTTAAATAGAAACAGTTGTATACAGTTTGTACATATGTATGAGCTAAGACAGGAAGATATTCGTGTGAAGAAAAAAGAAAGCACTTCGCATATGTGCGAAGTGCTTTTAACGGATTCCAAAGAAGTTTTTCATCTTCGTAAATACCGATACCTTTTCTTGTCCAAATGCTTGCAATGGTACATTCTCACCCAACAAGCGTCTTGCAATATTACGATAAGCTAACGCTGCTTTTCCGCTCGGTTGCAACGCTACAGGTTCACCTGTATTTGTAGCACGAATAACTTCATCATCATCCTCGACAACACCAAGAAGCTCGATTGACAATGTACGTACGATTTCATCAACATCTAACATATCCTGCTCATGAAGCATATGACTACGCACACGATTAATAACAAGTTTTGGTGGTTCAATATCCTCTTTTTCTAAAAGCCCGATAATACGATCCGCATCGCGCATTGAGGATACTTCTGGCGTCGTAACAACGATTGCTTTATCCGCACCAGCTACCGCATTTTTAAATCCCTGCTCAATCCCCGCAGGACAATCAATTAATATGTAATCATAATCTTGACGTAATACTTGTATTAATTCATCCATTTGTTCAGGTGTTACCGCTGATTTATCACTCGTTTGTGCTGCAGGTAATAAATAAAGATCATCAAAACGCTTATCTTTAATAAGCGCCTGAGGTAAACGGCAACGCCCTTCAACGACATCAACAAGATCAAATACAATACGATTTTCCAGCCCCATTACTACGTCTAAGTTTCGAAGACCGATATCTGTGTCAATTAAGCACACTTTCTTTCCAGATAACGCCAGGGCTGTACCAATGTTCGCAGACGTTGTAGTTTTACCTACTCCGCCTTTTCCAGATGTAATTACTATTGCCTCTCCCACAGCTATACAATTCCCCTTTCTAACTTTGTTAAATTAGGTCTAAGATGAGTGAGAAGTTGCAGTCGATCGACAACAATGTGATTGTTCTCATTAATATACGCACATTCTGCCGCCTCCGCTCCGTCTTCTTTCTCTTCCGGAGCCCGCATTGCCACATCACTAATTCGAAGTTGCATCGGGTTCATATCAGATGCAGCGATTACCGCATCCGAATCCCCATAATACCCAGCATGCGCAATTCCTCTTAATGATCCTACGACAAAAATATTCCCCCCAGCGATAACCGTTCCGCCTGGATTAACATCTCCAATTAACAATAAATTTCCTTTTACATGTAAAACTTGTCCAGAGCGAACAATTTTGGAAATAGGGACAATTTCTGTTTCTTCTTTCCAAGCTATTGCTTCTGCTTTCGTTATAACATCACTTTCAATTGAATCCACAACAAGATTCTTTTTATTACGAATTAACGTACGAATCTCTTCTTGTTGGACTTCTGTTAAATAACGATTTCCCACTTTCACATGCACTTCAATTAAAGAGCGCCCATCACCATCATAGTAATGTGTAGAAAGCTTTTCATCCAGTTCCTCCAGTAATTCAGAGAATGAACAACAATCATCTAAATGAAGCGTTATTCCGTCTTTTGTCCCTTTTATTGTTACATTTTGTTGCTTTTTTTCTTCCACTAAAGTTCACCCCACCGATTCAATTCGACATAAAATTAGAAAATCCTTTTTTCTTTTTCTTCCATCGCTTTTGAAAGACGCACTAAATATCGTCTCAGTGGGAAACAAACTATCAATAAGAAAATTGCATTTAGCAATAAAGTAGACAGGAGACGATCTGTGAAAAAGACATACGCTGACATATGAGTACGTCCTAACAAAGTTAAAAATCCATACACATAATACTCTAGTGCTACAATGCTAGCTAGTACAATAGAAGCAACAATAAATAAATTCAATTGTAGTATCTTCATCACACTATAAACTAAATAAGCTAAAATCGGATACGCAAATATATATATACCAACAAGTTCTGTGTATACGGTATCAAATAAGAAACCAAATAAGAGTCCGTAATAAATCCCTTGGACCGGACTATAGTACACAGTAATAAAACATAACACAATTATAAAGAAATGAGGTGCTGCTATACCGTCTTTCCAAAAAACCTCTGTTGGAACAATAGTAGCAAACATATTTTCAAATAGAAAAACAAAAAGGAGCAAAAGAGGAAGAGCTGCTCTTTTTAAAATCTTCATCATCTCTTCTCCCCCTCCTATTCTAATGGCGCTGAAGGCGTTGCACGTTTAGCAACCATAATATGCTCTACGTCATTCAAGTCAGCGGCCGGTTTTACATAAGCTGTTTTTGTTAAGCCGTATGGATCTGGCTGAACATCAACGATTGTTCCAATTACAAGACCTTTTGGGAAAATATCACCAAGTCCAGATGTTACAACTAATTGATCTTTCGCTACCTGAGCATCAGAGCCAATCTTTGTGAAAAGAAGTAAGTGCTTTTCTTTGTCGTAACCTTCAATCAATCCGAAGATTTTCTCATCACCTTGTACGATAGCAGAAACACGATTTGTTCGGCTCATAGAGCTTAGCAATTCTACTGATGATGTAAACTGGGATACACTTTTCACTCGTCCAACTAGACCTTGTGAAGTTACTACAGCCATATCTTTTTTAATTCCTTGCTGTGCTCCTTTATCAATTCCGATTAAATCGTACCATTTATCTGGATTACGAGAAACAACAGTAGATGGAATTTCAGTATATTGGCTATTCAACTCTTTTTTACCCGTTAACTCTTGTAACTTCTTGTTATCATCTTCTAATTGTTTTACTTTCCCTGATAGACCTGCATAATTATCTAATTTTGCTTTTAATTCTTTATTCTCTTCATACGTGCGCTTTACATCCTCTACATTTTCGAAGAATCCAGCTACGTATTTCGCTGGCTTTTGGAATACACGTTCTACAACACCGACAGTGTCTTTAACAAACTGCTCTGGCCATGTTAAACTGTTCCGTTCTTTCAATGAGATTCCAATCAATGCCACGAGAAGAATAATACTAACTAACAAAACAATTAATCTTTTGTTTAAGAAAAACTGTGGCACGTTCACACCCTCTTAATTTCATTGATTTTTATTTTGCAATATTATCGAGCAGCAGTTTTGAAAAGATCGATATTGTCTAATGCTTTACCCGTTCCAATTGCTACGCAATCTAATGGATCTTCCGCAACAAGAACTGGCATATTTGTTTCTTCACTAATCACTTTATCTAAGTTACGTAGTAATGCTCCGCCGCCTGTTAATACGATACCACGGTCCATAATGTCTGCCGCTAATTCAGGTGGAGTTTTCTCTAACGTATTTTTAACAGATTCTACAATTGCATCTACTGTATCTTTTAATGCATCTGCAATTTCTTCTGGCTGAATTAGTACTGTTTTTGGTAAACCACTTACTAAATCACGACCGCGAATTTCCATAGGCTCGATACCTTCTGGCTCGCCTGCAGAACCGATTTCTAATTTTAATGCTTCAGCCGTTCTTTCACCAATCATTAAGTTATAGCTTTTCTTAATGTACTGAATGATTGAATCGTCCATATCATCACCAGCAACACGAACTGATTGACTTGTTACAATACCACCTAAAGAAATGATTGCAACTTCTGTTGTACCGCCACCGATATCAACAACCATACTACCAGTTGGTTCCCAAACAGGTAAGTTCGCACCAATTGCTGCTGCAAATGGTTCTTCGATTGGATAAGCATCACGAGCACCCGCTTGACGAGTCGCATCGATTACTGCACGTCTTTCTACAGCTGTAATACCAGACGGTACACATACCATTACGTAAGGCTTACGTGAGAAGAATCCATTTGATTTTTGAGCCTGTTGAATGTAATATTTCATCATTGTTGCTGTCGTTTCGTAATCAGCAATTACACCGTCTTTCATCGGGCGAAGTGCCACAACGTTTCCTGGTGTACGACCAATCATTTGTTTTGCATCGCTACCTACAGCAACGATTTGTTTCGTATCAGTTTGTAACGCTACTACTGAAGGTTCACGTAAAACTACACCTTTTCCTTTTACATATACAAGCGTGTTCGCAGTTCCTAAATCTATTCCAAGATCGCGAGTAAAGCCACCAAATCCAAACATATTATTTATCTTCCTTTCTTGTTTTCACGGACTCATTTTTTCTTACTTTATATTATAAAAACAGTACGTTTTTTATATCTTTATCCTTTTTGTAGATAAATTTCTACAAAAAACTCATAAATCACATTATAAAACAAAATAAGTAAAAAGCATAGTCTTAAATATGACCTTTTTCCTTTAAACTCACGAATTTATGGTCACCTATTATAATATGGTCAAGCACATATCCCAACAAAAAAGAGCAAGCTATAGAACCCTATCATTTCTTTAAAGAATCCCCTCCAGAGACCATCTGTATAGAGCTTTTTTTTTTACGCCCTTTTCGTCAAAAATGTGCTAAAATTAAGACAACTCACTCTTAGAATTAAATCATCCTTAGAATAGAAGTAAATTCTTTTAAAACATTTAACTATAAAATAGGATGAGGTGGGCATATGGATTTATGTTCTAACGGAGATACAATAAAATTCGTTAAAAGAGAGGTTCCCATATATTGAAAAAAAGGCAATGAATACATTTCGGATAGTCGGTATATAATTGGACTTCTAATAAAAGATGAAATTGTAATCCCTCACCCAGTTACAGACTTCCTTGATAAAAATTACTATAATGAATCCGGTTCAATAAACAGCGAAAAAGCAGTTGCGGATACCTTGGTACAATTTCTCAACTATATACTCAATCAAAAGAGGAATGGTCATTCAATATTTAAAAAACTTAGAGGCATTGCTGATTTGAAATTATGCCATGTGGAAGCTTTTCTAGAGTATTGTGGAGAAAAAGGCAACCTACGGGACACTGTTAAACGTAAAGAATATTACCTTCTACATTTTTATTACTTTTTTGGAATCCAAAAAAAAGTTTTAAAGAATAAACCTCTGATAAATAAACCAAGCCATTCCAACAGTTTAAATGATACTAAATCGTATAGACAAACAAGTACTTTCAATGTAAATCTCTATTATAAGAAACCTAAACAGCAAGACTATGACCTTAATGTAATTAAGAAAAAAGATTTCCTAACCCAAAAATGGACAACACCACAAGAAAAACAAGCCATGCGATTAAAAATAATAAGAGAATTTTTAATGATAGCGAAAATAGAGTTTCCTCATATAGCATTTGCAGTTTGCTTACAGATATTCGGGGGGTTACGTGCAGCCGAATGTATGAACCTTGATATAAATTCTGTACTACCCCAAAACAACTCACAATATGGGGAAAAAGGAATGATTTTAAAAATTAGAGATAGGCAACCGAATTTATTTCCTTTATATTCCCCTCAAAGTAACAACCAAGTGAAACGTCCACGGGATCAAGCTGTTTTACTAGACCCTCTTGTTCCTTACTTATACAAAAAACATTTAGATTGGTTGAATAAAAAGCGCCGTTCCATGAAAGGGAAAAGTAAGTTTAAAAGTAATTTAGCTTTATTTATTAATAGTCGTGGGGAAGCAATGCAGACCCATACTTACCGAAATACATTCAATAATTTGAAACGTTTTTACTTAGGAATGTTAAAAAATACAAATGGGCGATACGAAGATTTTAAAGAGTTCCGTGAAACAAAATGGAGTACACATATCGGACGTGGTGCCTTTACCAACCTTTGCTTAGATGCTGGTTATAGTGCTGTACAAACTGCCATCTTAAGAGGAGATAGGTCACCACAAGCGATGTTAGACTACACCGATATTTTAACTGCAACAAGTAGCATTATACACGCAATAGATACTATATCCCCTAAATCTATTGATTCATCCTATGAATTTGAAGAGATCGAATTAAATAAAACATGGAAGGATGTCGTGCACTTTGCTAATCCAGATAACCGATACAGAGAATTTACAGATTAAAGAAGCTGTAATTAGTAGTGATGAATTTGCAGAAAGAATTGGCTTAAACCCATCAGCACCTTTTTTTTCAAAATACCTGTATAGACAAACACTAAAACAATTGGCCACTGCAAATATTCTAGATGTTTGGGTGACAAATGATACAAACCTTTTTCTGAATCAACATGAAGGCTCTGCCTACCTAGAAAAACACATGTCTGGTAAGCAAATAATGGATAGCTGTAATATTTCTCCTCAAACGTTAAGAAAGCTATGTAAAACACATAAAATTCCTCTACATAAGTTCAATACAATATACAAAGATATTTTTATTCCACTAGAATTCATTGAAAAGTATATAACCGATGATAAATACATTACTGGATATGATTTATTAAGAATAAGCTCTATAGACAAAAGATCAAAAAGAAATTTTCCACGCCGGGCATTACTAAGTGTAATTAACAACATTCAAAAACACAATTTAAATAACTTATTGGGTTACAAGGAACTTACAATACCTTTATATTTCAAAAATACAACTCAACCTCAACACCATGTTTTTCTTCGTAAGAAAATCATTAATTTTTTTGAACAACATGTGAGTATCAACAAAGTATTAAATGAATTATCTATGAGGCGAAGTAACTTAGTTACCCTCTTGCATCACATTAATATAAAAATATATACGCTTTATGGCAGTAGCCACGATGGCAAATTCATTTCAAAAAGCGATTATCACTACTTACAGACATATAGAAAAGGAATTACCAGTGGAGGAAATGGCAGTTACGCTCAGCGCAATGACAAATATATTGAGTATAGGGAAAAATATTATACAAAGAAGCAAGTAATGAATTACCTTTCACTCAGTAGCGATTACATCAATACGGTATTAAATAACTATGATATTAAACCTGTAGAAATATTAGAATACAAGTTCAATACAGATAAAACAAGTTTTATTTACTTCTTTTCAAAAGATGAAATCCATAAATTAATCGAAAAACAAAGGCTTTTAAAACGCCAATATAAGCAAGAATATTACACAATCCGAGAGATTAAATTACTTATGAACAAAGATGGCTCTACTACAAATTTTTTATATTCCTATATACCTAGAAACAATATTCAACCTACTGAATGTCCCTCCTTATTAATGGGTGTATTAAAAAGATACAATGGCAGTAAGAATTTATTTCGAAAAGAAGATGTTCACCAATACTTATTAGATCGTAAAAACAGCAAAAACCTAATTAGTATCGAAATGGACGACCCTTTTAAAGAGTTCATTTACAAAACAGAAACACTTTTACAAATTTCTTTTTCAAAAAAATTGATACGAACTAAAGATCTGTGGTTTCAATATGTTCGAAAACAATTACATGCTACCAGAAGTTCAAATATTAGTATTTACATTAACCAACTCTCAAAAACAAGTTTCCATTTAGCAGATTTATTAACTAAAGAAATCTACAGTTATTCTGCGTCATCCTTAAACAAATTATTTTTTGAAGAAAACTCAAACATACCTCGTACTTACCAGCGCATCCTATATCATTTTTGCAGAGAAGTCTATGCTTCTATTTATGAGGTTACACAAAAAGCACCTTATACACTGGACAAACTTACTAATCCTAACCATTTTTTAAATCAACGTGATGTAGATTTATCTAGATATACCTATGAGGAGTACAAAGATTTATATCGATTTGTCAATGACTTATCAATACACAAACTTACTGCAATTCAAGATGTCGAATCTTTGCTTAAGGGAAACAAATACTATAATTATGACAGTTATTGGCTATACATCTTAATACAACTTACAAATAATTGGCGCCATGCAACAGTTATAACTCAAATTCCAGAAATAGACTTATCGAATACTTCGATTACAGATCTAGATTGGTTAAAACAAAATAACCCTTCAATAGATGATGCTAACTCTATAATCTTCCAGATAGGTCGTTATGTAAAAAAGATCCACAAAACTGGCGCAGACAGCATTTTTCGGATTGCTGATCCTTTAAAAATCGCTTTTGCAACTGCTATAAGCATTTGTCAATTACGCGTAAATGCTTATCATATCGTTACACCAAGTTCAGATCAAAAAAACACATCACCTAAGAATAAACCAAAAGATGTAGGTGCTTTAATATGGATTAAAACTCGCTATATCATTCAGCCAAAACATACAGTACATAAAGTCTTTTTTAAATATTTCAAACATGAATTTAAATTTTCTAATCGAAAAATGAATCGTACACTTACGACTTTGATTTGGTCTGTATTAAGATCTTTAAACGCCGCTAAGGTCTCAAGATCTCACTTTAATGAAGATTCAACGATGCACTACATTAAATTAGATGAGAAGCAACTCACTCATTTAATAGAGCAAATCTTTGAAAGAAGTTCTTTCGGCTATATAACTCAGCTATTAACCAACAAATTATTTGATGGGTTAAATATTGAAAAAAATGTAGAAACACAAAAAATGCTAGAGTTAACAAAGAAATTTGGTGATGTTCAAAAAATAGAAGTCTCTTCTGGTCTCATAGATCGTCTAGCAACTGAACAATGGGAAGTTATAGATTTAATAAATGGCTTAAGAAAAAAGGAAATTCACCATCTCCTCTCTCAAGCAATGACCAATACATTATATTCTAAACAAGAATATTACCAGTGTATCTTTTCCAGATGTAAATATAACGATATAACCAGTAATAGAGACTGCACCTGTTGTCCCTTTTCTATTGTTAATGTATATGCCTTATCAAATTTAATGAACACGTATCTAAAAGGGATTCATCATATAATTTCTCATTTTGATAGTGCTAAAGAAGGAGAAAAGAAAAAAATGGCTAATCATTTCTACTTGCTCTGGCTACAAGTTCAATCAGCTAAAGTACAGTTTGGTGATTTAATATATGATTTTGTTGAAGGTGGCAAAGAGAAATTCTCGCTTCTTTCTCAACAATTACCAAAGACTAAGAAATATTTGACAGACGGTATCTATTAAATACAATTGCGCAGCAAAGGAGGATTCGCTTGTTAAAAATTAATCATAAAGTTTTAGAAGACCTTTCAACCCTTGATAATGTGTTTGATATTAATGAAAATATTATAGAGGCTCAACAATTATTTAACGAGTATTTCGATATAAAATCTTTTAACCAAACAAAGGATTTCAAAAGTAATACCTGGTCATTCACTGAATTAATCAATGGTCAAACTTATCATTTCAACTTTGAATCTTTTCAACCATTGCTTAAGTTTAATAGTAATTTAGTAGTTAGTGAATGTGTACTAGCTTTAAAATGTTGGATTATTTTACACCTAAATTCTAAGTCCCCTTCAGTAACGTATAAACTTTTTAGCAATTTATACTCTATTTGTCGACTAACAAAAGGGTTTCAAACGAACTTTGAAAATTTAATCCAATTAATTAACTCCGGTAAAGTCTATAGTAGAAAAAACTCTAGAAGCAATGACTATGTAGCCAAAACTGTTGCTCCAGAAACCGTACTACGGTTTCTAAATAGTTTTCTTAGCTTTTCAAAATTTTATACAGATCTCCCTATAGATCCTTATTACATTCAGATACTAGAAAATGAAAGAGCTAAAATAAAATCATCTAAAAACAATCGTGATTTACCTCCACCAAAAGATATCTTAGCCTTTAAAGACTGTATAGAATATTTTTTTATAATCCATCAAGACAAGATAACAGACAAATTAAAATTCAATAAACTGATTAAATTCTTTCCGGTCATCCTATGGTGGGATATAACATCCATTATACCAATGCGCCCTAGCGAATTTTGTTTGATTAAGAGAGATTGTCTCTCTCTGACAGAGAATACCCTAACCTTCCCTCGTCTTAAACAAAAACGAAATAAAAAAAACAGAACGGAACTAACATACGACACATTACCAATTCCAAAAGAATTATATGGAAAAATTATACAATATTTACAACTAACATCAGAATATGAATCATCCGAATACCTAATATCTTTCAAAGCCTTTAAGGAACTAACATTAAAAAATATAAAAAACTCTATAAACTATGAACAAAAAATATTTACTCGAGAATATCTACAAAAATTAATTGAATGTTTTTATATAGAAATTATGAAAGAGGACTATAACTTAGAGATTAGCAATCGACTTAAACCTGGTGATTTAAGACATATAGCTATCATATCACTGATGATGCAAGGATATGACCGAGTCGAGATTGAGAGACTCGCAGGCCACTTTGACCTTAACACACAATATTCTTATGCGAACCATATGAAATTTTGGATTGACACAGATATACAAAGATTAACAAACCAATTTATATTACACAATACAGGAAACTTCGTATCACCACAAGGTGTTCAAGGATATGAAAAACTACACGATGATATTGCTTATAGTGAATTTAACACCTACAGTCATAATGCATCCAGTAATTTTATCGAATTAAACCTGGGTTATTGTAAAGATAAAACAATGCCCTGTCCCTCATTTAATTGGCACTTTACAGGATGTTACTTCTGCAAGCATTGGGGGATATCATTACATGATTTGCAAGAAAAACGAGAATTGATTATTAAAGAAATTAGTGTAATTTATAACGGTCTCCAAAAAAAAATTAATTACTTAGTAGGGCTATATAATTTACACCACTTAGATGAATTCGGAAAAATTAATCCTGAATTAAAAACTGAGCTAAGGACCACATTTGACAAAATAGAATACGACAAAACTTCTATCGCAAGATTACAATATCTATTAGGAGTGGAGATTGATGAACTTAAATAAAGGACCTGGCAGACCCAAAAAATATGAACTCAATGAAAAGCTTAAACAAGAGATATTATATCTACTTAAAATTTACAACCAAGACCACAATCCTTACCCTCAAATTAAATATAAGCATATTTGGGAATATGCCAATCATCTTTATGAACAAGGGAAATTCTCTATCAAAACGAGCTATGACTTTTGGAAAAAGAAAGATCGTATTGGCCGCCAACTAGTCGATACAGTTAATACTATACAGTCACAAAAAGTTTCTATTTCTGAATCAATAGAACTAGACTTAATTAATATTAAAGAATTGATTGATAAGTATGGGGGGAAAAACAAAAAGTTACTGTGGGAATATTTAGAGCCTTATGATAAACACCTGTACAATATTGCTTCAACAATTAAACAATTGGAAGATAAAAATAATACATTACAAAATAAATTAAATAAACAAGAATGGATCATTCAAACTCTAAAACAAAAAAATTATAGAATTCAAAAAACATTATTAGCTATGTTTACTTATAGTAACAAAGAAAATGAACTCGTAAATATGCTAAATACAGGTAGCTCTAAATCCTCAATTATAAACTTAGCATTACAAGACACATTTGAAAATCCCATATCATTTATCCAAGAATTAGAAAAGCATTTAGAGTATCAAGCTAAACAACATTTGGATCCTTCTAAAGTAATCCCTTTACATTCAATCAATAAAAGTCAAGACAATACCCCAGAGTATGATTTATGAAACAGCTTCAATATATTTGCTTTATTTCATTGTTTATAGTTTTTAAAGGAGTCTGTTATTGGTCTTATTCCTGTCAAGTGGACATATTCAAAAATACTATGCAATCAGTGTGCCCCGATATTCAATTAGTGCACACTGATTTAGTTTTTTCTGAAATCGTTCATGAATATAGAACCAAATATAATCCCCCACAGCTCGATAGAGATCGTTTTCTGTTTTATATGCAGAAAATTACATATTCTCTGTTTTGAGGTGTGAAAAGAACGATTCAATGCATGCATTATCTAGGCAATTTCCTTTGCGAGAATGACAACCTATTATCCCTAATGCTTTCATTTAATTATTGTATGTTTTAGATATGCACTGAAAACCTTGATTTGAATGAAAAATTTCTCCTTATACCGCCCTTGTTGTAGCCAGTTTTTCGACAGTGTCACTCACCAACTTCAGATCATTTCGTTTTGATAGCTCCCACGCGACAATTTCATTATTAAAAAAAACTTGGATAGCAAACAGGTCATAGAAACGATCTCCAAGATTTAGATAGGTTATATCTGTAACAGTAACATAATGACGGTTCGGTTGATTCATTTTAAATACACGATTAAGTCAATTTGGTTGTATAATAAAGGCCTTGCGCCCAAAGAAACGCCGTTTCTTTGGAATTACAAACCAAATATTCAGCTCTTTCATTAACACACACGTTGATGATTCACATGAAATCCCTCTTTTTTAGTGCTACTTGCAAACGGAAGCATCCATAAAGAGGGGGATGTAAGATGGATAGCCATCATATGTTTCTTCAAGAGTTGTTCATATTGGTACCTTGTTCTTCGAACTTTCTCCTCTTCCACTCACCACTGTCATAGAACTTTCGCTTCTGTTGTTTCGTTTTATATTCTTTCATTCCCTCTTTACCATTCTACTTTCGAACTACTCCTCTGAACAACCATCTATCAACCCTTCTTTTTAATCTCATAAAAAAAGAAGGGTTGAATTGCTTTTGATTCTTTTCATCATTCTTTACTAATTCTTCTATTGTCGAATCCGCAAGATGAGTCATTGAATAAAACATAGGTTGTTGCCCATACATTTTATAATACTTAAATTGCAGTTCACCAATTCCTACTACCGTTCGATTTTTAAAGTACCTATGATAAATTGCATCGTCCAAAGGACGCAGGCCAAGCGCATCAATCTTTTGTTGGACATCTGTTTCAATATGTTCCATCTTCTCCACTCCTATCTGTTCCCATTAAAACACCATTTGGGTATTTACTCATTTATATTCAGTATTATTGGTATACAAAACCAAAAGATAGTACATAGTAAAAATGGATGAAGAACTCATGATATGACTCGTACATTGAATGACCCCAGTTAGCTATTCTACATCTTTGAAATGTGTGAATATGTATGTGCTTCATCCTTTCAGTCACTCCATGAAGGATAAGGAACATGTTGTATACTTCCTATTAAACCTAAACCATCATTTTCCTTTATTACAATTATACAACTGTTCTTTATTCCTTCACTTCTTTAGGTGTTCTCTAACCACCTTAGCGCTTATCCTTCCTTTTGCATTTGTAAAAGGTTATCTTTATGATTTTCTGTTTGCATACTGCCTGTTATAGTAAAGGTACCCTAATCATGTTCCTTGTAACGATTAAGCTATAAAGGACTTTTTTCTACTCTTCATGTACACAGCTACTTGTCTCCCACAGATGATGTAGCTGTGTCTTTTTTTGTCTATACTGACCTACTATTTTTTCACTCTTGGAAAAGATCATTTTTATCATTCTCTATATTTTCATTTCCTGTTATAGTAAAAGTGAGTTAAACCTCTCTTGCTGTCAAGGCTAAAACATATTTGGTTTTACCTTTTCTGTATCTCTACCCTTAGCACAGTTGCTTTGTCATCCACAGATGATACTGCAGCTGTGCTTTTCATTTCTTTACAAGGTCTTGTCCTACTATTGAAATGCATGTACCGATGATCACGGCTCGTTATTGTTTCATCTATTCATTCCTCCACAAAAAAATACCCATATAGATGTTAAATTAAATTTCACTCTATCATTCGACTCAGTCTACGCGCCCGAACAGAAGATACTTGTTGCACAGAAACGATATGTTCTGGATTAATTAAAATATCATTAAAACGGATCAACCCTTCCCTAAAACATCCATCTGCAGCAACTACTTTATCCAAAAATTTTTCCAAACTCATTTGAAAAATATGTACTTTTCCATTCACAAGTCCAACATGAGTCGTAACTATTTTATCCATCCCACTCTCTCCTCACCTTACATGACTTCCCTAAAGAAGCCATTATGTTTTTCAGTATCCGTTGACTCCTACACAGCCAGATTGTTTATCATAAAATAGTTTGGCTATGCTTTTTCATGCGAATAAGAAAAAATGGTCTATCACTTTTTATCCTTTAAATATTTCTGGCTCCACTCTGCTAATCCCCCTAACGACTTCACCTTTCCCCTCCATATCCATACACCCACTTTTCTTTTTAAGCGATTAAAAAAAGATGGCTTACATTGCATGTATTTTTCTTTATCCCTTTGTAACAACTCTTCTATGGTTGAACGCATGACATATTCTTTTGAATAGGGCACAAAACATTGTCCATACATTTTATAATACTCCACACGCTCTGTATAAATCCCTAATTCTTCATAAGCTTTCAGATGTTCATGATAAACACGATCATTCACAGGACATAGCTGTAACATATCAATTTTTATTTGTAACTCTGTATTTGTGGTATCCATCTTTTCACGCCCTCTTTACCGTTTTTCATTCAAAGAACCTCCTAATAGACGTTCACCATATTTATATGCTCTTATTTGGTATATAAAACCATTCTGTAATCATTTTTCTCATAAAAAATAGAGTAACCGCGCCAAAGTGCCCCTAAAGGCGATGTATATAAATTAGGAGGTGCATCTACCGTCGCGATACATTACGTGTAGATAAGGCAAATGCGCCTGTCATTCATACGCCTAATCCAACACACCTTAACGTTTTCTGCTACCAAAGAAAAAAGGAGCAGCCAAAATGAAATGGCTACCCTTAAGGAAGCTCTATTATAGAAAGGAGTTCTATGAGTGAATAGGTACCAATTAAATGGTTGTCCTATGCTCCAATATATGCTTGGCTTAAAAAAAGGTTCTGTATTTTTGGTAAATAAAACAAAAAGGAAAGCACATGACCAGTGTGCTCTCCAAAGGTGACATATTTTCCTGCCCATACTTTATCATATTCACTTATCAATACAATGTGAAGAATCTTCTGTTATTTTTGGTGTTAAAAACAAATTTTCTGCACATACTACAACTGGTTGGAAAACAAACCATCCAAAACGGTTTATTTCAGGCCCTCAACTTGGTAAACAATTACTCTGGTATCTAAACTGTTTTCCGCCAACATTTCTTTCAGAAGGGTGAAGAATGCTCAGAATACCTTTCATCTAGAATAACCCTCCACACTTACAACTTCTTGCATTCTTCATTCCTTCCCCCCTACTACATATCCATTGTCCTCTTTTAGAAACTTTTCTATCTAAATTCTTCTCTTTTATACAACAAAAGAAAATTGTATTTCAGCTACCCTTTCGACATATTACGGTAACATCCTCTCATCAAAATAAACTCCCACCCATACATGTCTCCCACATTTTTTCATACAATATAATATCTCAACTAAAAGGAGACCTCTTTATGCACTATAAAAGTAAACTGCCAAACTGCAGCCCTAAACGCCCCTTGGCGATTCTTTTTTCACCTTATAAATCTGTCCAAAACACCATGTATCACACTCTTGCCAAACAAGATCAATTCGTATATACCAATGCAGATGGTTTGACTGAATATAAAAGTTCCAATATTCTCTCTCCTTCTGAAGTATCTTATTTCAATTTATTTATTAATGGCGTTATTCAGCCTCTCTCAACATATACTGTTGAAACTGGAAAATTAATCTTATTATCAGAAGAGCCACCTTCCTTACATGCACCTATTACATTACAATTCATTAGCATCTATCCGTAGGAACACAATTTCCCCTCTCACATATACTGCAATAGGACAGCCATTTTAAAGAAAAGGAGGATTTTTTATGGCATTACAACTTATGAAACTCGCTATTACAGCTTCTACTTCCACAAATATCGATCCTGAAAGTTTACGTTTTTTCTATGTTGCCGCAGCTCCCACTACAGCAGGGAACACATTAACTATTGATGCTGCAGACTTTTTCCAAGATGATGGATCCGCTGTTACTGCTTTGCCCGCTCTACCTACTGATAATAGTTATGTTAACGTGTTTGTAAATGGTGTTTTACAAATGGGAGATATTTCAGTGTATACCCCAGGTGCAACAGGCGTTGGTTCATTAGCCATTACTGTTCCAGTTGGTGCAGATGATTTAATAACAGGAACACCTATTGTTTTGGAAATTGTACAATTTACACCAAGCGCTACGACAACCGTTACAACATAGTAAAAAGGGCCACCTTTTATGTAGGCCCTTTTACTATGGCTCAAATAGACCATTTTCCCCTTATTAATCACACCATTCCCAATAATACTTTTTTATCTCCCTACACAGAAAAGGAGTGAACGACATCCGTTATCCTTTCGTCAAAATCTTATGTTATTACTATAATCGATATTTTCAATGGTTTGTATAATGATACCTTACCTTAAGTAAATGTTAAGTTCTATTTGAGTACACAACCTTCTCTCGCATGGCAGCATGCTTGTTATAAATATACTGTGAACTGTAGTTAAGTTCTTCAGCAATCTTCTCCAATGTCATGCCCTCCACATACTTGAGATATGCAATTTTATGTTCCAATCCTTTGAATGTATGAATTATTTTTTTCAGTTTATACATATCGTTCATTTTGTGCGCTAATTCATATTCAATTGCTTCAATACGTTCTTCTACCCTTGCACCTTTCGATTCAGCAGTTAAACGTACTTCTCGCAACTCACCACTGACCCAGCGTTTTAATTCAGCTTTTGTTTTGTCTAAGTGGTAATCTAGATACGCAATACCCTGTTCTAATTCTTGATATACCTTCAGCCAGTTAAACAAATGATGATTCACCTACTTTCTACTTAAAACTATAAATCTCATAAAACACACTTATTTTCCTTTCTAAGAGGTTTTATCTTCAACACGACCAAAATGGTGCAAAAAATATAACACTTGTGCAATGAATCTGTAAATCTTGGACATACTGATACTATTACTCTACAAAAGGATGTGTGATCAGTATGAAAAAGGAAACTTTGTTTAAATGGAAGCACTATCAGCCAGATATTATTCTATTACCTGTACGTTGGTACCTACGGTACAATCTTAGTTTTCGTGATTTGGTAGAAATGATGGAGGAAAGAGGACTATCCTTGGCTCATACAACGATTATGCGGTATATGGGCCGGAGTTAAATAAGCGAATTCGACGTCATCTCAAACAAACGAATGACTCCTGATGAGTAGATGAAACGTACATAAAAGTAAAAGGGCAATGGATGTACCTATATCGTGCCGTTGACTCTGAAGGAAACACGATTGATTTTTATCTCAGTAAGTCTAGAAACCATAAGGCTGCTTAACGAATAAAATGTCTCTGTTTAATGTGTCTATTTTCTTGACATAACACCTCCTTCAGCCGAACCCCCTTTTATGGAATAAAACGAATTTTTTTCTTTTTTACGGTGGGGGTATTTTTTGTCCGATTTTAAGACAAATTCATCCGTGCTTTTATATAGATGCAATGTTATCCTTATGCATGTAACTTGTAGTTACATGCAGTTTCCCTAAACAAGTATCCTGTAAGCCCTAGACTCATTCTAGGGCTTCTTCCCATTTATCTAGAGTGATATACTTGTGTACTTCCCTTCCTTTCTAATTCTGTTTTTCTTCTCATCTTCTTTTGTTTTCTTATTATGGCAAGCATGACAGAGTGCTTGTAAATTAGCCGGCTCTAATCATTTTGACCAATCAATACGATTAGGTCTGCTGTGATCGGCTACATCCCCTATCATAATGTTGTCATCCTTGCATCTACATTGAACACATAAACCATGATCTCTACAATAAATAATCTCACGCATATCCTTCCACAATCGTGAGTTGTAGAATGAACGTGAACTTTTGTTTCGAATATGTTGGTCGTAATATCTTACAGTTTCTTTTTCCTTTTCGATATGCTTAACACAATACTTATCTCGTGTTAGTTCATTACAACCTAAGGACTTACACGGCTTAAATGGTTTACTTGGCACCTGCCATTCTCTTCCTCAATCGTTGCATCTCATCCTCAATAGCAAGATTCTTTTTATTAATCCGTTCATGCACTTGATTATAGCCAATTGACACTTACGAATTTTATCATTCACTTATGCAGCAACATGCTCATGGCCACAATGAGGACACGTGAAGTAACACTTCTCAATACGATTACAAATCTGCGCTACGTGTGGTTGCATATCATAATTTTCATTACAGCTAAAACAATAAACTTGTATCTCCCCTCACTCCTTGTCCTTCAGAAATTCATCCACCATCTTACTTAACACACTAACCATCACCTCTCTGCATTGCTTTGGTGTCATATCATCACTTATTTCATTATGCAAAAATACGGCTTTTTCTAATTTCTGTGGATGAATATGTTCCTTGACTAATTCCAACCCAAGAATGTTATTAATTAACTTACCAATAATAACAGTTTGTTCTTGTTTATTTAGTATCATTTATTCTCACTCCTCTTCAAAAATAAAGTATCCATATGGATACTTTCACTCTAAATCCTTATTTATTTTTTCAATTCTAAATACTGAAGGTATATGAGGTTGCATTCTTATATTAGACTCTTCAATCGCTACTATATACCGCGGATTTAAAGCAACTTACATTTCGTTTCCTGTTTCCACATCTATATGAGATAATACAACAAAAGTATTAAGGAATTCTCCTTCACCATTTACAAGTGTCTTTCCAATGAGGGAACCAAGCTGAATCGATACAATATATTCTTTCCCATTTGATAAAATAATTCTAGACAAGCTGTCCATCCGTACCCCACTCCTCACTTTGTTAAAATAACCAATTTATCATATATTTTCTATATACTTTATATGCCCATTTTTCATATCTATGCCTCTTTCTATAAAAGTACATATGGACGTAAAAAGAGAGCAACCAAGGTAATAGCTGCTCTTGTATCATTTATATAGAAAGGAAGGTCTTTGGAAAAGCACTATCAATAGGTGTTGTCCTATGCTTCATTATATGCTTATTCTTAGAAAAAAGTTCTAGACAACACATTATTTTTGGTTTTAAAAACCATTTTCTGCATATACTAAAAATGGTTGGAAAACTGACGCTGTCTACTGTTTATTTCAGACCCTTAACTTAGTAAGCAGTTACAATCCATCTGTTTTCCTCCAACATTTCTTTCAGAAGGATGAAGAATGCGAATGGATATCCCTTATCCCAAAATTAACCTACCACACATCTATATCTTCGCATTTTTCATTCCTTCATACATCATTCATCCCTTACCGCCTTAATCCATCACCCCATTATAAATCCTATCAAAAAGAGCACCTCAATAATAAAAGTACTCTCTTCTAGTACAACTTGTACTGCATTTACTTATTATTAAAAAATCACCCTAAAAACTTAATCTAACATTATGTATTATTTAGCCCCTCTTTCAACCGCTAAGCATATATGTTTAACTTTCCCGGTTATACATTCATGTCTAAAACTTAGCGGCTGAAAGAAGAGCAAAAGCTCTTCCGAATTACAATGGATGCCCGTAAATCTGCTTATACATATATCGTAAAAGTGGTTTCCGCCATCATTTACCTAATTTAAAATACCATACAATCCTATATTCAACTATCTATTTTTTGTCCTTTATTAAAAGAACACTTTTCTCTCCTCACTACAAGCCCGGCATGTTAAAATACATATACCCTAATTAAATTTCTGCGAGGACATAAAAACTCACTTGTCCTCCTACTCACTTACAGAGCTACATGACTTGTCTTATACAGACCATGTAGCTCTCTTTTTTATAGCAAGCTATAGACTTATCTTGCACATTAGCATTGTGTGAGAACATACGAAAAAGCTATAATTCTCCAATAACTTCATCCCTATTTTTTCTTTTCCTCTTTACATATAAAAATAACGATTACATTCTTATCACCATTATCTAAACTTCATAATATAATACTATGGATATAAATTACTTTCAAAGGATGAATAACTATGAAATTCAAAAAATTACTCTTAACTGTCTTATGTTTCTCATTATTCCTAATTATACCCTCGATTAGTGTGAGCGCTCAAAAAGGACAACCTATCATTTCTGATAAAAATACAACGAATCCCTCTGTCTCTACCTCTCCTTTCTTTCCATCCACCCTTCCGGGTTTCCTAAAACTGCACACACCATCACCGGCGAATCTTCCTCAACAACTTATCATCGTCCAAACTTCCGGCAACTATAATCAACAAGAAGCCGCCAATATGATACAGCGTATTAGCAACATTGATAGCAAAACTCTATATGCTCTTTACCATAAAAATATTCGTATTAAACTCATTAACTTTCCTATCACTTATTTACCCGAATATACTTATTTAAGAGGGCAAATCCCTAGAGGCTGGGAAGGTACAGGATATACCTGGGACTCTGTTCCAGGTATTGGCGGGAATCCTGTTGTTGCTCGTATAGGATATAGTAATTATGGTAATATGCATACTTCAATCAATCTTGAATTACACGAAACAGCTCACGCGATTGATCGTTATGTATTCCAAAACATTAGCTATTCACAAGAATTCTTAAGGATTCATAGTCGTGAATATAATTCCTTTTCCAACAGTTCTTATTACTACTATCCAGAGGAATATTTTGCTGAAGCCTATGCCTACTATTACTTGAATAGTTCTACCCATGAAACTTTAAAAACACGCGCTCCTTATACCTACGAGTTCATACAAAAACTACCTCTTCGTTTATAATTGTATCCATGCACATGCATTAGCAATACAACACTTTTTCAAGTCATTCCTACCACATCAAAGATTCCCTGTTTACTCTAAATAAAGAAATAAGATGACAGAGTAACATTCTTTTTTGTAAACATAATTACTATAAGAATTAGTATTTTTCTATATACAAAATAAAGAGCATCTTTCAAGATGCTCTTTTCATTCAACAGCTACATTCAATCTCGCACCATCGAAAACTGGTTTCGGATTTTTGATACCGTCATTATGAACCGTTTAGAATTTTAATATCATTATCGTGAGTTGCGTTTTCCGACACTTCCCACCATACAAATATAACACATTACTTCCAAAATAACCGTCACATTTTCTGACAAAAAGCGGTCACAACTCTGCCAGTGTGTTTCATAGTTCAAATTTTTTCACTGCCTCTGTTAATTCTACTGGTACACCGAATATACTTTTTTTCATTTCTGTCATTTTCTTTTTAATAATCCAATGTGGATAATTCAATTCTTCTAGAATATTCCTAAAATAAGTTGGATTCAGCTTTAACATATCTGGATTTCTTCCCGTATTCCTTTTATATTTAATGATTCCTTCTAATAGTTCTTCATTTAACATGAATCACAATTACCTCCCCTTACAGTTTATATTTATGTATATACACCATTCGATTTCTCGATACCTGCAGTTACCCATATCTTATATTGTGTGTAACTGACCCTTTCCCCAAATCCCTTGATATCATTGACCTAATTAAACATTCCCTTTTGAGTTACACAGTATGAATTTTACGAGTAACTGTATAGATTCAAAAAGAAAAAGCAATGCTTAGATTTTAAACCTAGTCATTGCTTTATCCATTGCATCTTGGTTTACCCCTATATAACGTAATGTGACCTTCTCTGACGAGTGATTGAATATCTCCATAAGTAGTAAAATGCTATTTTTTTGTTTGCATGTACATATGATACCCGTACGTCTTTCTCAATGTATGTGTTCCTATTTCATCTAATCCAAACTCTGCCGCTGCTCCTCTTAATATCTTATATGCCATACTACGACCAATTGGACGATTCCTACCTTGTCTACTGTGCAATAAATACTCACTATCTTCTCTTTCTTCAATAAACCATTTGAGTTCTCTTTTCAATGCTGCAGTAATTTGTATTCGTTTCTGTTTCCCGGTTTTCTTTTCTCTCATAGATATATGACTACCTTTGACATCCCCTACCTTCAATTTCAAAATGTCCGATATTCTCAAACCTGTATTGATTCCCATAATGAAGAGAATGTAATTACGTAAGCTCTTTTCTTTAAAATACTGTATTTGCTCTAGATTACGTATGGGCTGAACAAAATTCATGATTCATTACCTCCCGTTTCTTCAGTCTCATAAACTTCTAATCTAAGAGCAAAAGCAAGTTTATAAAATACTCTAGCCTTAACACGTCGATACGTACGCTCGCTCATGCCGATTTCACTATATACCATATAATCACATACATCTTCTAAATAACGCTTAATGATGATGTCTCTTTGATCCTTTCCTGCGCGTCCATTACCCAAACGACTAAGAAACTGGTCAATACGAAATGATGTTTGCTTAATCCACTCTTCTCTTTTACTTTGTTGGATATTAACCATCGCTACATCTTCTAGTGGCTTCCCTACATCATTTGTAGGTCCATGATATCTAATTTCATAAGAAGGAGTGACTTTCATTTCTTCACTCATCATTCCAAACTGTCTATATAAACGTACATTTTCGAGAACACCTTCTAATTTTTTCTGCGTTGCTATTCTATCAATTTTTGGTAAGAAAGATAACTGTTTCGTCATACAAGACCACTCCTTTTTATTACTTTTGTCTTAATGCTCTAAGTCTACGTTCATAACGCGAGCCACGAATCCCTATTCATTCTTCAATTTCACGCATACTTAATTTTTATTTTCCACTTGTTTTCCCCACTCATGTAATTAATCCTTTAGTGTCTTCCTTCCCCATCCCCCTTCCAAAATAAAAGAGGCCACCATTTCTTAAGACAGCTGCAATTGCTGTTTTAAAAATTGGTGGCCTCTAGTTTTCTATCCGGACTCTATCCAAATTCCATTTATTTCAAATAACCAGTTCGTACAAAAATATTCCTCCAAGCCTTATCAAACTGATATTTTTCCACTACCTTCGCACGACGCGCAATTGCTTTTCTAATTTTTCTTTTCTTCAAAGCTTTCATTCTTCTACCCTCACTTTACAACAGCATTTTTATTTTATGGTTTTTAAAACCATTTTTATCCCTAATTAAGAATAAATCATTTAACTCCGAATATATTATAAAAATCTCCCCTTCAGGAGACATCCCATATTTGAATCACCTTCGAAGTTGAGCACTTAGTTTTACTAACTTGCTCAACCTTGGTTATTTTAACCAAATAATTTGATTACCATACATAAAAAAATACAATCAACCATTGCAAGGAGGATTTAATAATGAATGGTATTAAGCAAAAAAACTTCTTTACTAACAATACTAACTTTTACATTTTACTTGGTGATTATACAGATATTGTAAGCTATCACGAAACATGGAACGATGCCACAATCGCTTTAAGGTCTATCCATATCTCTGATAGTAGCTGGACTTCCATTTGGATTTTGAAACCAGGTGAAACCCTTTCAGACACTTACATAAATGCTCCCCACGAGGAACATAGGGATGTTTCATATAGATCATAAAAATCCCTTTAATTCGATTGAAAACATCATAGGTGTTAAATAAGATGCTGAATTGTTATATCTGTATATAAAATTCATATTCCCGATTCATTCAGTAGCTCACCAACGCCTTCCTAAAACAGGTTTGTTTTTCATTCTCAATTTCTTAATTTCTACCCGTCTAATCAACAAAATCATCGTTCAACATTAGGTATATATAACCAAACATTCATGACTACCTGGTATAAAAAATGGACTCATGTGCATACTGTAAACACCTCCTTTAATCGAGTTTTTTGTTATTTCGGTCACCCTTTTCTTTAAGCAGTTAGCTTTTGCTAGCTGCTTTTTTTGGTTTAAAGAACCAACCACTCCAACATACATATACTATCTTGAATCCTTACTTTCCTAATTATTCCTTGTTCATGACTCACACACATAAACATAAATAAAATGGTTTAAGATTTCATAAGCGGGCACTCTGGCACAAGTGCTCGTTTTTATTAAATAACTATCTTTGCTATTGCAATCACTATTGTTATAAGCGACATTCCTATCAAATATGCTGTCCATGAAACATAACCGCCTCTCTTCCAACATTCATGAAACGGATTAAATCCCATCATCTTTCATCACCTGCCTTTACTTCCAAATAAAGCTTTTGTTTGATTGTCATCCGCCTATATTAGGATTGATACATTCCCACATGTAATTATCAAATTCAATCTCTACATCCTTAATAATTTCGCCCTTATAAATTTCAACATCTTGATTAAATTCCATACCACGCCCAAAAATATAAATTTTTATATCTACGTTGTATTCTTTAGACAAGGTTACTAATAGAACTACATCTATTTCCCAAGCCGCTTTATAACCTTCCAGTATACATATCTCTAATTTGTCTTCATCATCTGCAAAATGAAGTGAGTTACATGAATTACTTATTATTAGAAAATCATCCTAAAACCTAATTTTAAATTATATATTATTTAACTTCTCTTCCAAACAAACATACGTTTAACTTTCCCGATTATATATTCATGTCTCAAACTTAGCCGCTGAAAGAAGAGCACAAACTCTTCTGCTACTTCAACACTTTTAATTCGCTAACCTCGTCTAGAAATAAGACATCAAAATAAAACTGACAAGTCTATAATTCTCCCCCCTTCATTCATACAAAAATAAAAAATAGAGAGCCGATGGCTCTCCTTCCCCTAATATAAAAATCAAACAACTATCCTCTACTTCAATTCTTATCCCTACAAGAGGGGATCCTAAAATAATTAGTAAATAGAACAAAAAAAATAGCCAGTGTACCCTCCGATGGTAATCTTCATTCCCCTATCCTTCACTATATATACCTAAAATTAAAGCTCCACGATTTAATACATTTATTGATTAAAAAAACCATTTAAATCAATATAATCAACTTAACCACACAACAGATATATACGCAGCTCATATTTTAAATTAAAATAGGGCAAAAGTGAGATACATGATTATTTTCAATGCTAATATAATTTCGCCCTATATTTTTTATTAGGATAACAAAACTTCAATTCCGATAATCTGGCCGCATTCTACTAAGCGTTTCGTTACTTCAATATCCTCTCGGCTCGGCGTGGGGTCTCCTGAAGGGTGGTTATGAAGACATATGATAGAGGCTGCTGCGCGGCGGAACGCTTCTTTAAAAACTTCTCTTGGATGTACAATTGATGTGTTTAAACTTCCAATGAAAACCGTTTGCCTATGTATAACTTGATTTTTTGTGTTCAAATATAAACATACAAAATGCTCCTGTTGCAGGAAGCGCATTTCTTCCATCATATATCTCGCACAATCTTCTGGGCTTCGAATGCTGTATCTATTTTGATATTCTAAACGTACCATTCTTCTACCAAGTTCAAAAGCAGCTATAAGCTGGGCTGCCTTTGCAATCCCAACACCATGTATACTGACAAGCTCTTCTAACGTTGCATCTTTCAACATACGTAAACCATCAAAGTGATGTAAAATTTTATCTGATAACTTTAAAACTGTTTCTTCTTTAGAACCTGTTCTAAGTAACACAGCAAGAAGCTCCCGATTCGATAAACTTCCAGCTCCTTCTAACAATAAACGCTCCCGTGGCTGTTCTTCTTTGACAACATCACGAATACCGTTCATTTCTCCACCCCTTTTATTTGTTCTCTCAAAGAAAATCCCATGCAATTTTACGCATGGGTTACATCAATATTAAATTGTTTTAATTCCCGAACAAGACGTGAAATTGGTAACCCGACTACACTATAGTAGTCCCCTTGAATATGTTGAACAAAAATAGATCCTTTACCTTGAATTCCATAACTTCCTGCTTTATCAAGAGGTTCTTTTGATGCAACATATACGTCAATTTCCTCTTCTGTTAATTCCCAAAACGTAACTTCTGTGCGCTCGTAAAAAGTGACTGTTTTGTCTTTTGCTATAATTGCAACACCAGTATACACTTCATGTGTTTTCCCTGATAATAATTGCAACATTTCTTTCGCCCCAGCCTCATTAGAAGGCTTTCCAAGAATACGCGATTCATATGTAACAATTGTGTCTGCACCTAACACAATGTAATCACTATTCGTTTCTGCTACCGCAGATGCTTTTTGCAGGGCCAGGGACATAACGATATCAGAAGGTGATGAGTACGCACCAATCGTCTCTTCTACTTCACTTACAATGATTTCAAATGGTACATCCGCTAACTCAAGCAGTTCCTTCCTGCGAGGTGATCCTGATGCTAAAATAATTTTTCTCATATTTTCTCCTTCCTTTCTCACATGAAGCAGAATCATTTACATCAATCGTATCAAAGGAATAGTTTGTCCACAAATGAAAGAAATATTATTTTCTCTAAATAAAATAATACTTTTTACTAAAATACGATTATATTCCTGCCATAGAGAAAGCACTTTGCTCTAAATTCAAAAGAAAAGAAAGAAGTACCTATACTTCTTCCTTCGTCATTTCATTATCCTATTATTTCACCTTTTGGGAAACAATTTTTTCATATGAAAGTATACCATCAATAATAACTTGATTTAATTTCGCCAAAGATTCCTTATCACCCTTTCCATCCTTCACTGTTTGCACAGCTACTGACGTATACATATACAATTTCTTTGCTTCTTCCTGCTTCATACCTTTTCCTTCTTTTTCAATTGCTTCCCACTCTTTTTCAATCGCACCTATATCTTTTGCACTACTTTTTCCACTAGCTTGTACGCTGGAAGCATATTTTGCTAAATGAGTATATAATGGCTGTACTTTTGTTAAAAACGCCCCAATTTCTTTATCGTCTTTAAGTAACGCTTTATCTGTTATATCCCAGTTCTTTTTCAATACGGAAACATTATCATTTTTATACTGCGTCATTAATTGATTTATGCTTTGTTCATCGCTAGCAATACCAACAACTAATGCATACTTATCACCGCTCGGTTTTAAAGCTGCAACGCCTCCATTACCTTTCCACTCTTCAAGAGCGGCCTGTCCCTTTTCTTCGGAAGAATAAATCCCTCCTTGCACAAAAAATAATTTCATTGGATCTAATGACGTTCCTGTCTGTGCTTTTTGTTTTTCCTCTTTTGGTTCCGGTGTTTGTTCTGCCGTTCCACCCACCTTTGATTCTTCATTTCGCATCTGCTTCGAAGCTGTTACTTCGCTTCCCCCTGTCGCACCTTGTCCTTTAAGTAACTGTAGCATTCCCATCCCAAAAGCCGTACCAATAACAATCGCAGTTGCAACGATTGCAATTAACGTATTGCTCCACTTCTTTCGTTTTTTTTCCTTAGACACCAATTTCGCTTTTTGAAACGGAACAACGTTTTTCGGTCTTTCACTTTCTACTACCATCCATTCAAATTCATCTTTCTTCTTCTCCTCATACTTCGCTTCGGTTCCATTCACTTTCACTGAGATCGTTCGTGATTGCTTGTCCATACACTCACACCTCACCTCTTATCGTTGTCCGCATCATATCATATTCATTTCACAAAAAAACGAGATATTTGTCAGAGGAATTCGCCAAATAACCCTATATATTTATCTTATATGTATGCATTTGACTTCATTTGTAGAACAAAAAAACTAGATAGCAAAGACTATCTAGTTTTTCTCGCAAATATATTTTCGAACTTCCGAAATGAAATAAAGAGAACCTGTTATGATAAAAACATCATTTTCTCCAATCATTTCAACCTTCGTATCAATTGCCTCTTTCCAATTTTCAAAAACTAGTTTTGACTCTTTCTTTGCATACGATGCAAGTTTGTCAGCAGAAATAGCACGATCAAAGGCGAATGTTGTAAAAATAATTTCATCGGCAATGGTTTCTAATTGATCTACCATATTATGCAATTGTTTATCACCTAGGGCAGTAAATAAAACTATTACATTTTTATTTTTGTAATGTGATTCTACTGTTTTCACAAGACTTTCGATACCTTCTGGGTTATGGGCACCATCTATAATAATATCTGGATTGCTTTGCAGTTTTTCAAATCGCCCAATCCAATATGCTTCCTGTAATCCAGTTCTTATTTCTTCTTCCTCAATTAAAAATGACAAGTATGTTTTGACATACATGACTGCCATAAGTGCAAGTGCTGCGTTTCCTACTTGGTGAATACCTTTCATTGAGATTTGCACATCTTCAAAGGTGGCAAAAGGACAAGTGAAATCGAACTGTTCTCCATCTTCACTAGACTGTTTATGTAACGCTGTAAAATGATTGCCCATCTCGTATAAGTTTGCATGATTTTCCTTTGCAACTTTTTGAATGACTTGCAATGCTTCCTCATCTCGTACACCAGTAATAACTGGAACACCAGACTTAATAATCCCCGCCTTTTCATATGCAATTTCTCCTAGTGTGTTCCCTAAAATATGCATATGATCGTGGCCGATATTTGTAATAATCGTAAGAACAGGATGAATAACATTCGTAGAATCAAAGCGCCCTCCAAGCCCTGTTTCAAATAAAACAACATCACAGAAATTAACTTTACCGAAATAACAAATTGCCATAACAGTAATAATTTCAAACTCAGTCGCTTCCCCTAAATCTGTCCCATCTAGTTTTTCAACGACTGGCTTTACCATCTTTACAAGTTCAGTAATCTCTTCATCTGCAATTGGTGTCCCGTTCACACTAATACGTTCGTTAAATGTTTCAATATATGGAGAGGTAAATGTTCCTACCTTATATTTTGCATCTTCTAACATGTAGCGCATATATGTTAACGTTGAACCTTTTCCATTTGTACCAGCAAGATGAACACATTTTATGTGACGCTCTGGATTTCCGAGCTCTTCTAGCATCCATCTCATTCTTTCTAATCCTGGTTTAATACCAAACTTCAATCGGCTATGAATCCATCCTATCGCTTCTTCGTATGTATGTATCACGTATGCTTTCCCCTTTCAAAAGACAACCTTCATACTCCTATTATACGCAAAGAAAAGAGACTCACCAATATAGTGAGCCTCTAAAAAACATTTTACTTTTCAAGATCTGCTAGACGTTGGCGAACTGCTTCACGTTTTTCTAGGTAGTCTTGCTCTTTCGCACGCTCTCCGTCAATAACTGCTGCAGGAGCTTTCGCTACGAAACCTTGGTTTGAAAGTTTCTTCTGTACACGTTCTACTTCTTTGTCGAACTTCTCAAATTCTTTCTCAAGACGTGCTCTCTCTTCATCAAGATTGATAAGATCAGCTAACGGTAAGAATAACTCTGCACCTGATACGATTGCAGTCATTGCTTTTTCTGGTGCTTGTAAATCCGTTTGAATTATTAATTCGCTTGGGTTACAGAAACGCTCAATGTAAGAGCTGTTTTTTGTAAGTTGAGCAAGTACAGCCTCATCTTTTGCTTTAATTTGCATTTGAACTTTTTTGCTCATCGGCGTATTAACTTCTGCACGGATGTTACGAACAGAGCGAATGATATCAACTAGAAGGTGCATTTCTGCCGCAGCTTCTGTATCTTGTAAATCTTCGCGAACTGTTGGCCATGCTGCTACTGTAATAGATTCGCCTTCATGCGGTAAATGTTGCCAAATCTTCTCTGTTACGAATGGCATGAATGGATGTAATAGACGCATTGTTTGGTCTAATACGTAAGCTAAAATAGAACGAGTTGTTTTCTTAGCTGCTTCATCTTCACCATATAGTGGCAGTTTCGCCATTTCAATGTACCAGTCACAGAAATCGTCCCAAATGAAGTTGTATAATGAACGACCAGCTTCACCGAACTCATATTTATCCATGTTACGCGTTACGCTTTCGATTGTTTCGTTTAAGCGAGTTAAAATCCACTTATCCGCAACTGATTTTTCACCAGTTAAATCGATTTCTTCATACTTCATATCATCCATGTTCATTAATACGAAACGTGATGCGTTCCAAATTTTATTAATGAAGTTCCACGTAGACTCTACTTTTTCCATACTGAAACGTAGATCTTGACCTGGTGCGCTTCCTGTTGATAAGAAATAGCGCATTGCATCTGCACCGTACTTCTCGATAACATCCATTGGGTCAATACCGTTACCAAGAGATTTACTCATTTTACGTCCTTGCTCATCACGAACTAAACCGTGAATTAATACATCTTTAAATGGACGCTCCCCTGTAAACTCTAAACCTTGGAAAATCATACGAGATACCCAGAAGAAGATGATGTCATAACCCGTTACTAATGCATCTGTTGAATAATAACGTTTAAAGTCTGCTGAATCTTCATCCGGCCAGCCAAGTGTTGAGAACGGCCATAGCGCTGAACTGAACCATGTATCAAGTACGTCGTTATCTTGATTCCAGTTTTCAATATCTGCTGGTGCATCTGTACCTACGTATACTTCACCAGTTTCTTTATGATACCAAGCTGGAATGCGGTGTCCCCACCATAATTGACGAGAAATACACCAGTCGTGAATGTTTTCCATCCAGCGTAAATATGTGTTTTCGAAACGCTCTGGTACGAACGTTACTTTCTCTTCTTCTTTTTGTTGAAGCTCTACTGCCTTCTCAGCAAGTGGAGCCATTTTTACGAACCATTGTGTTGATAAGTACGGCTCAACAACTGCACCACTACGCTCACTATGACCTACTGAATGCATATGAGGCTCAATTTCTACTAATACGCCCGCTTCTTGTAAGTCCTTCACTAACGCTTTACGGCATTCGAAACGATCCATACCGTTATACTTACCAGCTTTTTCGTTCATTGATCCGTCTTCGTTCATTACTAAGATACGTGGTAAGTCATGACGGTTACCTACTTCAAAGTCATTCGGGTCATGAGCTGGTGTAATTTTTACAACGCCTGTTCCGAAATCTTTTTCTACGTACTCATCAGCAATAATCGGAATCTCACGGCCTACGATTGGAAGTGTAACTGTTTTTCCGATTAAATGTTTGTAACGATCGTCTTCTGGATGAACTGCTACTGCTGTATCACCAAGCATCGTTTCTGGACGAGTAGTCGCAAGACGAATATGACCAGAACCATCTGTTAACGGATAGTTCATATGGTAGAATGCACCTTGAACTTCTTTATGAATTACTTCAATATCAGAAAGAGCTGTGCGTGTTGCTGGGTCCCAGTTGATAATATATTCACCGCGGTAAATTAAGCCTTTTTCGTATAATTGAACGAATACTTTATTAACCGCATCAGATAAACCTTCGTCTAATGTGAAACGTTCGCGAGAATAGTCTAGTCCTAAACCAACTTTCCCCCATTGTTGACGAATGTGAGACGCGTATTCCTCTTTCCATTCCCAAGCTTTTTCAAGGAATTTCTCACGGCCAAGATCGTAACGTGAAATACCTTCTTCACGAAGTTTTCCTTCTACTTTCGCTTGTGTTGCGATACCCGCATGGTCCATTCCTGGAAGCCATAATACATCGTAACCTTGCATACGCTTCGTACGAGTTAAAATATCTTGAAGAGTTGTATCCCAAGCATGACCTAAGTGTAACTTACCAGTTACGTTCGGAGGTGGAATTACAATTGTGTATGGTTGTTTCTTCTCATCTCCTGTTGCTTCGAAATATTTGCCTTCAAGCCACCATTGATAAAGGCCTTCTTCAACGGACATATGATCATATTTAGTTGGTAAATTCTTTTCCGTATTTGACATTATTTTCCCTCCTTAAAATAAAAAATGCCCCTCATCCAAAAAGGACGAGGGACATCGCGGTACCACCTTTATTTACAAACAAATTCAGAAATTTGCTTATACTCTTAATTTGATAACGGACAAATCCGTCTTTTCCTAATGAGAACTATTCCGTTCAGAAAAGATGCTCCAGGGCTACCTTCTAACATAACTATCTAGAGAATCTCCCAGCTAATGATTCTCCTCTCTGAAGACGTTTCTTGTTATACTCTTCCCCTTCAAGGCATTTATATGATTGTTAATTATTATATACAATAGTGTAAAAAACGAAACCCTATTCGTCAAGATAAATTTAATACTACGGCTTTTTGGGCAAAAAAAGAAGATAAGTAGCATCCTCTACTTATCTTCTTTATCCCACTATTTGCGGGCAGTAAGATCCCCTTATCCGTTCCCTTGCTGGGCAGCTTGTAATTGCGAAAGGAAATATTCTATATTGCTAACGAGCCAATGCGATTGTTGCAAGCTCTTTACTCCGAGAAGTTCATTTTCCTCATTGCGACTCTCTCTTCTTTTCTTATAAGACTGGATTTGCCGAATAAATTGCGATGGATACGTCATATACGCAAACATGAGTAGTTGCTCTTCTTTCGTAAAAGGGAAATTCTTTTGGTACATTTGATACCATTCAAACCGATCACTTCGTGCAATTGGATACGTGTTTAAAGACCGAGAATAAAACCCTACTATATCTTGCACCGGTGTGGCAAACTTCGATTTTTCTAAACTAATAAAATAGCCATTCCGTTCATAATCAAATAAGAAATGATTAAGCGATACGTTACCATGTACAAAAGTAATACGTGTTTTTTCTTTTTCTTTCATCGCATCGTTCCACTCAGTTAATTGCTTCGTTGCAAATTCACGCGCCCTCATTACATGATGATAGTACGTACAATATTGCAATTCAAACGGAGACATATACCACTTCGCTTCAGATTCTACGAGAAACTCTTCTAACATCTCACCATCATTCTCCCAGCGATCGGATATATTTGTATAATGTTTTTCTAAATCTTCTTCTGTATACGTTTCTTCTTTCACCGTTTTTTGATGTAACGTCCCGAGAGTTTGAAACATTTTATAGTATTGATCATTATCCTCGCCGTTGCCTTCCGCACGTTCTAACCAAGGCATTAAATAATAATTATACGTCCCGTCACTTAAAATATAATTTCCATCTGTCGCATGGTATATAGGTACATAATTTGAAAAACCTTTCTCCTTCAAATATTGAATATGGTGCAAAAAGTTATTCCGCTCTAACTTCCCGTCTTCTATTTTCTTGAGCGCATACGGACCTTGATTCGTGTAAATTTTCGTTACACTTCCGTGCTCTTCCATATGCTGTGTATCCAATCTATATTGCCTTACAATGGGTTCATAGCGATTTCGTAATTCAATATCCATACGAATAACCCTTTCTATTCAAAACATAGCCTTTAGGAAAATAAGCGAGTGAAAACACTCACTTATTTCGCTTTTGCCCTTGAAACAGGAATATAAATAATTTGTCCCGCAGTTAAATATATATCTTCTGTTTGATTGACACGATATAAGTTTTGTACAGACGTTTCATAACGGTCTGCAACAGATTCGATTGTATCCCCTTCTTGCACGAAATACATTCTTAACTTTGTAAATTCTTCTTCCGGTTCTTTCGTAAATATTTTCGTTAAATAAAGTGCATTTTCATCTCGCTGTGAATACGTTTCTTCTTCTTGCTCTTCTTGTTTTTTCGCTTTTTCTTTCTTGAAATCTTTTCTTCCGAACAATTCAAATTGTGGCGTTGATTCTTTCTCCTCTTCACGCTCCACAAATTCATGTTCTTCTATTTCCTCTTCCTCTACTTCCTGCTCTTTTCTTTGCTCTAGTTGAAACGGTTCAAATGCGTAATCTTCCCACTCATCTGATTCCTTATAGACTGGTTCTTCTACGTGCATAGCGGGTCTATTTTCATCTTCTTTTGCGGAATCAGCCTCTAACTCAGCATACGCTGTTTCTTCCTCTTCATCCTCGATTCTTTCTTCATCACATAAACCAGTGATAGATATATCCGCTAATAATTGTAAGCAACCATTTTCCTTTAATTCATAATCAAATTCCTCAATAGATACATATAGTTCTTCAATTACTTTCACACGGTTTCTCGGAATTGATATTTCAAGCGGAAAGGAATGAACAAGTTCATTAACCCCATCTTCCCTTGTTTCTACATAATCAATCGACTTCGCTGGCGATAAATCTCTTAATGAATAAGCCGAATCATCTTGCCGCGCAACATACTCTCCCGTTAAATCTAATTGCCCTCTCACGATAACTTCATGATCAAGCTCTTCTATCTCAACGTCTGGATCTAACGAAATTGACAAAAGTTCTTCGACTTCCTGTCCTTTTTGGAACCAAACAGATTCTTTTAATGAAAAACGTAATGAATGATCTGTTGCCACTTCTTTTCCCCCTCCCAAACTATATGTCATTACAGATTTATGTATGGAAAGCTGACTTTATGAATAAAAAAAATCGCTCCCCTTATGGAGAGCGATTTTCTTTCAAAAATTAAGCTTTTAATTTTGACATTGCAATTTCAGCTGCTGCAATCGTCGCTTCAATATCTGCATCACTATGTGCTGTCGATAAGAATAGACCTTCGAATTGAGATGGTGGCAAGAATACACCTTGTTCTACCATTTCACGATAGTAAGCCGCAAAGAATTCTAAGTTCGAAGATTTTGCTGCATCGTAATTAATAACTTGTTCATCTGTAAAGAAGATACCAATCATAGAACCCGCACGGTTAATATGATGCGGAATGCCATGTTTTTCAGCCGCTTTACGTAAGCCAGCTTCTAACATTTCAGCTTTACGCTCAAATTCTACATATGATTCTGGCGTTAACTGTACTAACGTTTCATAACCTGCTGCCATTGCAAGTGGGTTACCTGATAAAGTACCTGCTTGGTAAATCGGTCCGCTCGGTGCAACTTGGCGCATAATTTCTGCTTTACCACCGTATGCTCCTACTGGTAAGCCACCACCGATTACTTTACCTAAACAAGTTAAATCAGGTGTTACACCGTAATAACCTTGTCCGCAATTATAAGCAACTCGGAATCCTGTCATGACTTCATCAAAAATAAGCAATGCACCATTTTGCTCTGTTACTTCACGAAGACCTTCTAAAAATCCTGGTTGCGGAGGAACAACCCCCATATTTCCTGCTACTGGTTCTACAATTATACAAGCAATATCATCACCGAATTGTTCGAAAGCGTATTTCACACTTTCTAAATCATTATACGCTACTGTAATCGTATTTTTCGCTACACCTTCTGGTACACCAGGGCTATCTGGTAAACCTAGTGTTGCCACACCAGAACCCGCTTTAATTAATAACGAATCACCATGACCGTGGTAACAACCGATGAATTTCAAAATTTTATTACGTCCTGTATAACCACGAGCTAAACGTAGTGCACTCATTGTCGCTTCTGTTCCAGAGTTAACCATACGTACAATCTCAATTGATGGTACGCGCTCAATAACAAGTTTCGCTAATTTATTCTCAATTTCCGTTGGGGCACCGAAGCTTGTTCCTCTTTCAGCAACAGATTTTAAAGCTTCAACAACACGATCATTCGCATGACCATGAATTAAAGGACCCCATGATAATACGTAATCGATGTATTCATTTCCATCGATATCATATACTTTAGAGCCTTTTCCGCGCTCCATAAACAACGGATTCATACCAACAGACTTAAAAGCACGAACGGGACTATTTACGCCACCAGGCATTAAATCTTGCGCCTCTTCAAACGCCGCAATCGACTTATCAAACTTTTTCATTATTTAGCGCCTCCTTCTTGTAACCATCTCGCTGCATCTTTTGCATGATACGTAATAATTAAATCTGCTCCTGCACGTTTCATGCTAATTAATTTTTCAAGTACAACTTCTTTTTCATTAATCCAACCATTTTGCGCTGCCGCTTTAATCATTGAATATTCACCGCTTACGTTATAAGCAACGACTGGTAAATTAAAGTTATTTTTCACATCACGAATGATATCTAAGTAAGAAAGAGCTGGCTTTACAATTAAGAAATCTGCCCCTTCCATTACATCTGATTCTGCTTCACGGAATGCTTCCATACGGTTCGCTGGGTCCATTTGATATGTTTTACGATCCCCAAATTGTGGTGCACCGTGTGCCGCATCACGGAACGGCCCGTAAAATGCTGATGAATATTTCACAGCGTACGACATAACTGGTACATGTCCAAAACCATTTTCATCTAATGCATGGCGAATTGCTGTTACGAATCCATCCATCATGTTTGATGGCGCAATAATGTCCGCCCCTGCTTTCGCTTGGCTTACAGCTGTTTTCGCAAGGACTGCAAGAGACTCGTCATTTAAAATAATACCATCTTCAATTACACCGCAATGACCATGGCTTGTGAATTGACATAAACATGTATCCGCAACTACTACTAGCTCAGGGAATTCACCTTTAATTTGCTTAATTGCACGTTGCACAATTCCATGATCACAATATGCTGATGATCCAACTTCATCTTTTTCAGCAGGTAAACCAAATACAATAACAGAACGAATACCTAAATCAACAACCTCTTGCATCTCAGCTTGCAATAAATCTAAAGACATTTGATATACGCCTGGCATAGAAGGTACTTCATTACGAACATTTTCTCCTTCTAATACAAAAATAGGATAAATAAAATCTTCCGTATGTAAAAACGTTTCACGCACAAGCGCACGCATATTACCGCTTTGTCTTAAGCGACGATGACGATTAAATTGTAAAGAGTTCATAGATTTCTATCCCCATTCTTTTATTTTATAGATTCACAAATGCATTGTAGTAATGCTTCTACAGTGTACTCTTTCGGCATAATAACATGCGGAAAATAAAGGCTCGCCTCTTTTTCCGTAATAGGACCTATACAAGCAATTGTACATTTTTTTGTCCATTCTCTCCAGTTTGTACCCTCAAGTAAACGAACAAAACTAGTAACAGTTGAAGGGCTCGTAAATGTAATAATGTCTACTTTCCCTACTTCTAACGCTCCTATAAGCTCTTGCCTTTTCTCTACATTCTCTTCCGTACCATATACGATTAGCTCCTCTAGAGAAACACCAATTTCGCGAAGTGCAACTGGAATTACATCTCTTGCTAAATTCCCTTTCGGAAATAAAATGCACTCGTTTCCACTTAGTCTTTTTACAAACTCTTCTGCAAATACTTCTGCAACAAATGAAGTTGGAACGAAGTCCACTTGATAGCCCCGCTTTTCTAACTCTAACCTTGTTTTCACGCCTACTGCAGCAACTTTAGTCTTTGCGGGTAGCTTCTTTCTCAAACTATCTAGAAAAAAAGCTACCCCATTTTTACTCGTGAAAATAACCCAGTCATACGAATGCAGCTGCCCTGCTATATGTTGAATTTGCCTATGAGACATACCTTCCATACGCAAAAGCGGAATTTCCAATGGAATTCCGCTCTTTTCTTTCACCGCTACACTCATTTGTTTCGCTTGATGCTGGGCACGTGTAATTAATACCGTTTTGCCAGCGAGAGCGTTCATATTTATTGTTGCCCCTTATTTGCAGCAAGAATGAGTTCTTTTGCGCCTTGTTTAATTAAACGGTCCGCAGCCTCTAATCCTACTTCCTCTGGATTAGTTCCTACTACTGTCTCTTTCAACAAAATAGAACCGTCCATAGAACCGACAAGAGCTGTTAATTCAATTGCATCATTTTCTGTAAGAGTTGCATATCCAGCGATCGGAACTTGGCAGCCACCTTCAAGTTTATGAAGAAATACTCGTTCTGCCGCCACTGTTCTTTCTGTTACTGCATCATTCATATGCGCTAACAACTGTAGTAAATCCTTATCATCCTCACGGCATTCAATCGCTAATGCACCTTGTCCTACAGCAGGTACACATAACGTCTCATCTAAATGTTCTGTAATAACTTCATTATCCCAGCCCATTCTTTGTAATCCAGCTGTTGCTAAAATGATTGCATCGTAATCTTCTTCTTGTAATTTACGTAAACGTGTATCGATATTTCCTCGAATCCACTTCACTTGTAAATCTGGTCTCGCAGCTAATAATTGTGCACTGCGTCTTAAACTACTCGTACCTAAAATAGCGCCTTCTGCTAACTCTTTAAACGATGCTCCGCTTTTTGAGATAAAAGCATCACGAGGGTCAACACGCTTCGGTGTACAACCAATCATTAATCCTTCTGGAAGTACGGCCGGCATATCTTTCATACTATGTACAGCCATATCAATTTCTTTCGTAAGTAACGCATGTTCAATCTCTTTAACAAACAAGCCTTTTCCGCCTACTTTTGAAAGAGTAACATCTAAAATAACATCACCTTTTGTGACGATTTCTTTCACTTCAAATTCATATGGTAAACCTAGTGCTTTTAACTGATCAATAAACCAGTTTGTTTGCGTTAATGCTAATTTACTCTTTCGTGACCCTACAATAATTTTGCGCATAATTCTCTCTCCTCATTATAAATACCAAAAGTGGAAGTTGGATAAACTGCTTAATAGAAAAATATTGATTAGCATTACGAGAAATGCTCCGATGTTCCACTGCACGATTTTCTTCCCTTGCAACACATCTGCCACTCGTAAATATAGGCCAGTACAATATACAAATAGAACGACAAAAGACCCGATCACTTTCGTATCATACCAATGGAAATTGTCCAATTTCGTATATCCCCATATGCATCCTAATAAAATAGCTAATAAGAAAAATGGAACAGAAAATAAATTTAATCCGTAAGACATCGATTCTAGCTTCGGCAAATTCCCTAACCTTCTTAATCTCGCATTCCATTTTTTCTTTTTTAATAGGCGATATTGCAATAAATACATAATAGAAAAAATGAACGATACAGTGAAAGTTGCATAAGAAATAATAGCCATACCGACATGTACATATACAAGTTCTGAAACTAATTGCTCTGCCAGTACCGGCGACATCTTTCCGAGCGGTGTAAAAATAGAAAAAGCGCTTACGCCAAATGCGACAACATTTGTAAAAAAGACTAGAAAGTCAATTCTCATAAATCGATTAATGACTAACGACATCGTAATCAATAGCCAAACATAAAAATAAATCCCTGATAATAAAGTTAATATCGGGTTCGTTTCTGAATCTGTAGCCCTAAGTAACATAAAGATAGACTGCAGAACCCATACAATCGAAAGTAACCAAAAAGCAAATCGGTTCGCCTTTCGGTTACTTTGGAAATAATCTATAAAATATAAACTAATGCTACAAGCATATAAAATAATTGCAATATGATAAATAATACTGTTATTTAAAAAACTCATCCGATCATCCTTCCAAATTATAAAGATGGAACGGATGGTGTCCACGCTCTTTTATGTTCTACTTCTTCCGCACAACTCTCTACATCTTCCATTTCTAAGTCGAAAATCTTTGCAAATAACGCTAATTTTTCGTCTGCTCCTTCTTCAGCAGCTATTTCTTTCGCTACTAAAATTGGGTCTTTTAATAATTGATTAATAATACTTTTCGTATGCTTACTAATTACTTTTCTCTCACGATCACTAAGATTCGGTATTTTTCGTTCCAAGCTTTCCATCGTTTCACTTTGAATAGCAAGTGCCTTATCACGAAGAGCTGCTATTAACGGAACAACACCAAGTGTACTTAACCACGTTTTAAATAAAACAATTTCCTCTTCAATCATAAATTGAATTTTCTCTGCTTCTTTCAAACGCTCAGCACGATTTGCTTCCACTACTCCTTGCAAATCATCAATGTCATATAAGAAAGAACCTTCTAGTTCATCAATCGCTGGATCAATATCACGTGGCACTGCAATATCCACCATAAATAACGGACGACCAGAGCGCATTTTCTCTACCTTTGTCATCATCTCTTTCGTGATGACATATTCAGATGCACCAGTTGAACTAATTAAAATATCCGCTTCTAATAATGCACATTGCAATTCACTTAAAGGCTTTGCATGTCCCATATATTTCTCAGCCATTACTTCCGCTTTCGTAAACGTCCTATTCATGACTGTTACTTTTCGAGCACCGCTTCCATATAAGTTTTGCAGTGCCAGTTCACCCATCTTACCAGCACCAAGAATAAGCACATGACAATCTGTTAACTCACCAAATATTTTCTTTCCGAGCTCAACAGCAGCATAGCTAACAGACATCGCACTTTCACCAATCGTCGTTTCTGAGTGCGCACGTTTCGCTAACGTAACCACCTGCTTAAACAACTCATTAAAAATTGTGCCTGTCGCTTTTACTTGTTGCGCTTCTAAAAAGCTATCTTTTATTTGGCCTAAAATCTGTGTTTCTCCAACTACCATAGAATCTAAACCGCACGTCACGCGGAATAAATGATCTATTGCACCGTCTTGTTCAAAAATAGTTAAATATGGTGCGACTTCTTCTATTTCAAGCTGAAACCAATCAGCTAAAAACTTCTTAATATAATACCGTCCCGTGTGTAATTGATCGACAACAGCATAAATCTCAGTGCGATTACAAGTTGATACAATGACATTCTCTAACACGCTCTTTTGATTTTGTAATGTAGTCATTGCTTGCTCTAGCTCTGCTGCCTGAAATGTGAGTTTCTCACGAAATTCTACAGGGGCTGTTCGATAATTTACACTAACAACAAGAATATGCACGCAGCATGTCCCCCTTCACCCGTTTTATCACTTTATCTACTATCATAATACAACTTTCCTCTTATGAATCTGACAATCGTGTGAACAACCGATTATTTTTTATTTATTCTCCGTATGTAATAAAGGAGATTCAGTAAAACTAATAAAGACTTTCTACTTTATAATGATTATAAATTAATAACTCTATTTGTACGTTACCAAAAAAAGCACTCATAATCAAGTGATGGAAACTATTCCATATGAATTATAACATCATCTTTCCTATCTTCTTTCATCATGCAGGAAAATATGTATGATTGTTCCAAATCGTAACACAAACTTTCTCAATACAATGTATTTGACATTGTATTTCTTTTTCGTTATATTGATTTTACAAAATTAAATTGTACACAACTTAATTAGAAGGGAGTTATGTATGACAGAGAATTCTTTACATCTAGATAACCAACTTTGTTTTTCTATTTACGCCTGTTCTAAAGAAGTTACCCGCTTTTATCGACCATATTTAGAAGAGATGGGTATTACGTATCCCCAGTACATTACTTTACTCGTACTATGGGAGCAAGATGGACTAACAGTAAAAGAAATTGGAGAACGTCTATTTTTAGATTCTGGTACGTTAACACCTATGTTAAAACGAATGGAATCATTAAAACTTGTAAAACGCGTTCGTTCCAAAGAAGATGAGCGCAAAGTTTGTATTAAATTAACAGAACAAGGTAAAGATTTAAAAGAAAAGGCTTGTTCATTGCCGACAACAATGGCAACAAATTTAGGAATTACAGAACAAGAATATCGTTCTTTATTAATTCAATTAAATAAACTAATTGAAACAATGAAAACAATTAATGATAGAAAAGGGGAATAAACATGGATAAATTATATACTGCTTCAGTAACTGCTACAGGTGGAAGAAACGGAAAAGTAATTTCAGATGATGGCATATTAAATCTTGATGTAAAAATGCCGAAAGCACTAGGTGGTGCAGGCGGAGAGGCAACGAATCCAGAACAACTATTTGCTGCTGGTTATGCCGCTTGTTTTGATAGTGCACTACAGCTTGTCATTCGTACAAAACGTGTGAAAGTAGAAAGTACAGAAGTAACTGCTCACGTTTCTATCGGAAAAGATACAGATGGTGGTTTCGGCCTATCTGCTGTACTTGATGTACATGTTGCTGGCGTCTCTCATGACGAAGCACAAGAACTTGTAGAAGCCGCTCACGGTGTATGTCCTTATTCGAAAGCAACAAGAGGTAATATTGAGGTTATATTAAACGTACGATAAAAAAATTTAGTAAATAAAAAAAACGCGCGACATTCGTCACGCGTTTTTTGTTTTTGTCATTCTATGAATTGCCTTCCACGCTTCTTCTTTTCCAAGTCCTGTTTCAGAAGAGAATAGAACGATTTCATCGCCAATTTCAACAGCAAGCGTTTCTTTTACAACTTTTAAATGCTTTTGCCATTTCCCTTTCGGAATTTTATCGGCTTTCGTCGCAATAATAATTGTTGGGATTTCATAATGCTTTAAGAAATCATACATCATCACGTCATCATTTGTTGGTTGGTGACGTAAATCAACTACTAATACAGCTGCGTCTAATTGCTCACGTGTTGTAAAGTAAGTCTCAATCATCTTGCCCCATGCTGCGCGCTCTGTTTTAGATACTTTCGCATAGCCATAACCTGGAACGTCAACAAAATGCATCATCTCATTGATTAAGAAAAAGTTCAACGTTTGCGTTTTTCCTGGTTTAGAAGAAATACGTACTAACTTTTTACGATTTAAAATTTTATTAATAAAGGAAGACTTCCCGACATTTGAACGACCTGCTAATGCAATTTCTGGTAAATCACTGTCTGGATATTGTTCTGGTTTAACAGCACTAATTACAATATCTGCTTTTGTTACTTTCATTGTTTCACTCCTACTAATGCGTGCTCCAATACTTCATCTAAATGAGATGCAAGCACAAACGTAAGGTTTTCTTTTACGCTTTCTGGAATATCATCTAAATCTTTCTCGTTTTCTGCCGGCAAAATAATTTTTGTTAAGCCTGCGCGGTGAGCACTTAATGTTTTTTCTTTTAAACCACCAATTGGTAATACACGACCACGAAGTGTAATTTCACCTGTCATCCCCACTTCTTTACTTACAGGAATACCTGTTAGTGCAGAAATAAGTGCCGTTGCCATCGTAATACCTGCTGACGGTCCATCTTTTGGAACTGCTCCTTCTGGAACATGAATATGAATATCATTTTTCTCATGGAAATTCGGATCAATCTGAAGCTCTTCTGCACGAGAACGAATATAGCTAAACGCTGCTTGTGCGGATTCTTTCATAACATCCCCAAGTTTCCCTGTTAAAATTAATTTCCCTTTACCTGGCGCTACAGACACTTCAATCGCAAGTGTATCACCGCCTGCTGCTGTATACGCTAATCCTGTTGCCATACCAACTTGGTCTGTTTTTTCAGCTTGCCCATAACGGAATATGTGCTTACCAAGTAAATCAACAATGTTTTTCTCTGTTACTACAATACGCTTGCGTTCTGCTGTAACGATAATTTTTGCTGCTTTACGACAAACTTTTGCGATTTGACGCTCTAGCGTACGAACACCGGCCTCACGTGTATAATAACGAATAATTTCAAGAAGTGCTTCATCACGTACTTGTAAATTACCTTTTCGTAAGCCATGCTCTTTTAATTGTTTCGGCAATAAATGTTCACGGGCAATGTGAACTTTTTCAAGTTCTGTATAGCCAGCAATCGAAATAATTTCCATACGGTCAAGCAACGGACCTGGAACACTTGAAAGTGTATTCGCAGTTGCTACAAACATAACTTTCGATAGATCATACGGTTCTTCAATGTAATGATCACTGAAGTTATGGTTTTGTTCTGGGTCTAACACTTCAAGTAATGCTGCTGATGGATCTCCACGGAAGTCGTTAGACATTTTATCAATCTCATCTAATAAAAAGACTGGATTAACTGTTTTCGCCTTTTTCATACCTTGAATAATGCGTCCTGGCATCGCTCCAACATACGTACGACGGTGACCACGGATTTCAGATTCATCACGTACACCACCAAGGGATACACGGACAAAATTACGATTTAATGATGTTGCAATCGAACGCGCTAACGATGTTTTCCCGACCCCAGGAGGTCCTACTAAGCAAAGGATAGGTCCTTTTAATGAATTCGTTAACTTCTGCACAGCTAAATATTCAAGTACGCGCTCTTTCACTTTCTCGAGCCCGTAATGATCTTTGTTCAAAATTTCTTCAGAATGAGCAAGATCAATCATATCTTCTGTCGCTTCTGTCCACGGAAGTGCTAATAACCAATCCATATAATTACGAATAACACCGCTCTCCGCAGAACTTGCTGGTAACTTTTCATAACGGTCTAATTCTTTCAGTGCAGCCTTCATTGTTTCTTCAGGCATTCCTGATTGTTCAATTTTCTCACGAAGTTCTTCAACTTCCCCGCCCTTACCTTCTTTATCACCAAGTTCAGTTTGAATCGCCTTCATTTGCTCACGTAAGAAATACTCTTTTTGCGTGCGCTCCATTGAACGTTTCACTTTTTGTCCAATTTTCTTTTCTAAACTAAGTAACTCTTGTTCATCTTGAATAATTGAAATAAGTGTATGTAATCGTTCCTTCACAGATACAATCTCTAAGATTTCTTGTTTCTGCTTCGTTTTAATCGGCAAGTGAGAAGCAATTAAATCAGCTAATCTTCCTGGCTCTTCTACATCAGCTACCGTTGCAAATGTTTCATTTGAAACTTTTTTCGAAACTTTAATATATTGTTCGAAATGCTCCAGTAATGTACGCATAAGAGCTTTCTCTTCTAGATCATCTTCCACTTCTTCAGTTACCGTTTTGATAGAAACCTGCACTACATTCTCTTCTTCGATAAACTCTACTACTTCAGCTCTATGTAAACCCTCTACAAGGACACGAAGCGTACCGTTCGGCAATTTTAACATTTGCTTCACTTTCGCCACTGTACCTACACTATATATGTCATCTTCTTTCGGATCATCGATATTCATTTCTTTTTGCATCGCTAAAAAGATGATATTTTCATCCATTGCCGCCTGCTCTAGTGCTTGTATCGATTTATCACGTCCTACATCAAGATGCAGAACCATCGTTGGATATACGAGAACGCCTCTTAATGGTAGGAGGGGTACGATTCTTTCATTCGTATTCATACTAGACATAGCACCTCCATAATAAATTAAACTCCTGTTCAACTATTTTATATTACAATACATCTAGATGCAATTGCAGAGATTTTCCGCAATTGTAAATCCCTCGTTTTTTCTCCCTTTTAAAAAGGAAAAAAGACTCCGCTTAAGCATACAAACTTAAACGAAGTCTGGCAAATTTTATTATCGTTCATTCTCACATTGATTGTGCATCTGTTTCGTCTACAGTAGTATGTATATCAAGGTCTCGATGCATATTTTCCTGCATAAATGTTAGCTCAAATACTTCTTTTAACTTACGAACAGGAATGATTTCAATTCCTTTTATTGTATACAAAAACGGTTGCATGTTTTCAGCAGGAATGATGACTTTCTTAGCACCTGCTTTTTTCGCGGCTTTTATTTTTGCGTACACACCACCAATAGGTTTCACTTCCCCGTGTATACTTATCTCACCGGTCATCGCTACTTCATTACTCACATACGTACGATGCACCGCTGAATATACACCTGTTGCCATAGCAATACCTGCCGAAGGCCCATCAATTGGGATACCACCTGGAAAATTAATATGTATATCGTACCCTTCTGGCAACACATCTAGAGAACGAAGTACTGTTAATACATTATCTACAGAACCTTTCGCCATACTTTTACGGCGAATGGATTTCGTTTGACTACCAATACTTTCCTCTTCCACAATCCCGGTAACATTTACCGACCCTTTATCTTTCGCCTTGATTGCTGTTACTTCAATTTCTAATAACGCGCCTGTATTTGGTCCGTATACAGCAAGTCCATTTACAAGACCGATTCTCGGAATAGGATAAATACGTTTTTCATATTTCGGTGTAAGTTGACTAGAGTGAACAACCCACTCTATATCTTCATCTTTAATGAAAGAACGTTCTTCATTTATTGCCATACCAGCAGAAATTTGTACAAGGTTAATCGCTTCTCGTCCATTTCTTGCATACATCCCTATCATTTCAATACCATTTTCACCTATTTGCATTTCCACTTTATCAGCTGCATTCTTCGCTACTTTTTGAATCTCTTCTGTATCTAACTCACGGAAAAACACTTCTAAACAGCGTGACCGAATAGCAGGAGGAATCTCCTCTGGCGAACGTGTCGTCGCCCCAACTAAGCGAAAATCGGCTGGCAAACCTTTTTGAAAAATATCATGTATATACGTTGGAATCATCGAATTTTCTTCACTATAGTACGCACTTTCCAAAAATACTTTCCGATCTTCTAACACCTTTAACATTTTGTTCATTTGAATTGGATGTAATTCACCAATCTCATCAATGAACAAAATACCACCATGCGCATCTGTTACAGCCCCTTTTTTCGGCTGTGGAATACCCGCTTGCCCCATTGCACCTGCCCCTTGATAAATCGGATCATGGACTGAGCCAATTAATGGGTCTGCAATACCACGTTCATCAAACCTTGCTGTTGTCGCATCAAGTTCGATAAATGTTGCATTCGTACGAAATGGAGATTTCGGATTTCGTTTCGCTTCTTCCAATACAAGACGTGCTGCCGCTGTCTTCCCGACACCTGGCGGACCATATATAATTACATGTTGCGGATTCGGACCACAAAGAGCCGCTTTTAACGACCTAATTCCGTCCTCTTGCCCTACAATATCTAAAAAGGATGTAGGGCGTACCTTTTCCGCAAGCGGCTCTGTTAAAGAAATCTCACGCATTTTACGAAGCTGCTCTAATTCTTTTTTCGATTCTCGATCAATTGAAACTTTTTGTGTTCGCTGATTTCGAAGTAAATGCCAAAAATACAATCCGACAATTACACCAAAAACAAGTTGAACAAGTAAAAATATATTTGTCCAGCTCATAATTTATTTCCTCCCGCAATGTTTTATCACTTAGTATTTCCGCGGAGGAACATAGCTAAACATAAAGAAAAACAGCAATTATAAAAATTGCTGTTTCTTCTTCGCACTATGCAGATGTTTTTGTATCAAGTACAGTACCGTCTTGTAACACCAATTTCGGCGGTTCATTATCAGCTACTGTTTCTTTCGTCAGAATACACTTCTCGATATCTTTGCGAGATGGAAGTTCGAACATTACATCAAGCATCAAGCCTTCAATAATAGAACGAAGTCCACGAGCACCTGTTTTACGTTCAATTGCTTTTTTCGCAATCTCAACTAGTGCACCTTCTTCAAACTCTAACTCAACATCGTCAAGCTCCAATAATTTTTGGAATTGCTTAACAAGTGCATTTTTCGGTTTCGTTAAAATATCTACAAGAGCGTCTTCATCAAGCGGCTCTAGGTTCGCAATAACTGGAAGACGACCGATAAACTCCGGAATTAAACCGAATCTTAAAAGATCCTCTGGTAAAACGTGAGATAAAACATGCTTCTCATTTACATCAGCATTTTTCTTCTCAGCACCAAATCCAATTACTTTCTCACCAAGGCGACGTTTAATAATTGGCTCAATGCCATCAAACGCTCCACCACAAATGAATAGGATGTTCGTTGTATCAATTTGAATGAACTCTTGATGCGGATGCTTACGACCACCTTGAGGTGGAACGCTCGCTACAGTACCTTCTAAAATTTTCAGAAGTGCCTGCTGTACACCTTCACCAGATACATCACGTGTAATTGATGGATTTTCGGACTTACGTGCCACTTTATCAATCTCATCAATATAAATGATTCCTTTTTCCGCTTTCTCTACATCATAATCAGCTGCTTGGATTAATTTTAGTAAGATGTTTTCTACATCTTCCCCTACATAACCAGCTTCTGTTAAAGATGTTGCGTCCGCGATTGCAAATGGAACATTTAAAATACGCGCTAATGTTTGTGCCAATAATGTTTTACCACTACCAGTTGGCCCAATAAGTGAAATATTACTCTTCGCTAATTCTACATCATCAATTTTACTGTTAGAATTAATGCGTTTGTAATGGTTATATACCGCTACCGCTAGTGCTTTTTTCGCGTTATCTTGTCCGATGACATACTCATCTAAGATTTCACGAATTTCTACCGGTTTCGGTACATCTTTGAATTCTACTTCTTCGTCCTTCGCAAGCTCCTCTTGTACAATTTCAGTACAAAGTTCGATACACTCATCACAAATGTAAACACCTGGACCTGCAACTAACTTTCGAACTTGCGTTTGTGTTTTACCACAGAAAGAACATTTTAATTGACCTTTTTCATCATTAAATTTAAACATATTTTCACACCCCTTACAAAGTGCTAACCTCTTGCCTTCGTATGTACACGATAAATGTATCGTATGTAAATACATATTATGTCACTACGTGGCGAGAAATACAAATAATATGACTAGTTATGTACAAATAAAAAAATTTTAAAACTTTTGAAATATGTATATTCGACTTACAAAGGAACTTTTCCTTCTTCATCAAAAAGTTTTATAAATATATTTCTATATTTATAAAATAAGGCACGATTAAAATCGTGCCTTATTATTTTATTATGCAGCGTTTTCTACTAAGAAATCTACAGCTTTACGCACTTTAAGGTCTTCAGCTAAAGCGTCTACGCTTCCAAGAGCTTGCTTGATAGCGTCTACTGGCATACCGTACATTTCAGCCATTTTTTCAACTTCTGCAGTTACTTCTTCTTCAGTAACTTCGATGTTTTCAGCTTCAATGATAGCTTCAAGAACAAGGTTGATTCTTACGCGTTTTTGAGCGTCTTCTTTCATTTGCTCTTTTAACTTGTCAGCGTCAGTACCTGTGAATTGGTAGTAAAGCTCAAGGTTCATACCTTGTTGGCTTAAACGTTGCTCGAATTCACGAACCATACGATCTAACTCAGTGTCGATCATAGCTTCTGGAATTTCGATTTCAGCGTTAGCAGCAGCTAATTCTACTACTTCGTCACGTACTTTGTGCTCAGCTTCGTGCTTTTTGCCTTCTTCTAAGTTTGTACGAAGTTTTGTTTTTAATTCATCAAGAGTTGCAACTTCTTCGTCAGCTTCTTTAGCGAACTCGTCGTTTAATTCAGGAAGTTCTTTTGTTTTGATTTCGTGAATTGTTACTTTGAATGTAGCTGGTTTGCCAGCTAATTCAGCAGCGTGGTACTCTTCTGGGAATGATACTTCAACTTCTTTAGAATCACCAGATTTAAGACCAATTACTTGCTCTTCGAAACCTGGGATGAATGTACCAGAACCGATTGCAAGAGAATAGTTTTCGCCTTTTCCGCCTTCAAATGCTTCGCCATCAACGAAACCTTCGAAGTCGATTACAGCTGTATCACCGTTTTCAACAGTTCCTTCTTCTTTAACAACTAGTTCAGCTTGACGCTCTTGTAAAGATTTTAATTCGTTCTCTACATCTTCGTCAGTTACAGTTGTTTCAACTTTTTCTACTGCTAAACCTTTGTACTCACCTAATTTAACTTCAGGTTTCACTGTAACTTTTGCAGTGAAGATAAGGTTAGCATTTTTCTCGAACTTCTCGATGTTGATTTCAGGATGATCAACTGGGAAGATACCAGCTTCATCGATCGCTTCACCGTATGCTTTTGGTAAGATGATATCTAAAGCATCTTGGTATAAAGATTCGATACCAAAGCGTTGTTCGAATAACGGACGAGGCATTTTCCCTTTACGGAAACCTGGTACGTTAATTGTTTGTACTACTTTTTTGAACGCAGCGTCGATAGAGTTGTTTACTTCTTTAGCATCAACTTCGATTGTTAAAACGCCTACGTTACCTTCTAATTTTTCCCATTTTGCAGCCATTTATTCTTTCCCTCCATCTATAATAATGTATGCACATACCTCTATAGATTAAAATCTTCATTATCTCTTTTTTGAAATAACAAAAGTACAAATAATCCTCTAGCAAAAGCTTTCAGATATAATGTTCCAATCTACTAATTGTCTAAAAGACAACTACGGTATATTTTGTTCGAGAATAATATGAAACATATTAAGTAAGAGATTTACACTTCTCTTCTCTTACAAACAGGCAGATTTCTGCCTTTTGCAACCCTTACATTATAACATAGAATATGCTCGTTTCAAGAACCGAACGATTCTTTTTCATAATTATACGGGCAAATATCCTTCTCTTTCAACACGTAATAACCATTGATAGGCAATATGAAACTCTTCTAATTCAATATTATACGCTGTCATAAGCTCTTCTTCATCAATAATCAATCCGAAACGCTTTCTTCCAATTCTCTCTAAAACAGCAGCCCAAATCTCCACTTTATCCATTAATAGAGCGAATGGGAAAACGCTAATTCGCAATTCTTTCCAATATGTAACCATCGCATCAAATATATCGGGATAATTTTGCTCTAATCGGCTTGATAATGTATGTATAATGTTATCGGATTGCTCCTCATTATGACCTGTAAATGCTGGAATCACCTTGATCGTATTCCCAAACTTTTCTACCTCTATCTCTTCTTCTATTTGATTTTCTATCATTTTATATAAAATAGAAGTTTTCAAATAAGGGTGCTGTTTTTCGTCTATTAAAAATTTCTTTAAAATAGGTAATGCAAGATCCAAGTCTTTTAACGAAAGTTGCTGAATCGCTCTTAGCTTTTGTCCAAAGTTTTCTCCAAACATTTCATTAGTAAACTCATCCAATTCAAAATTCGAATCGACTAGTGACGTATCTACTTCACTTAACATACCTTCTGCAAATAAAGCGAGCTGTGCTAATTTTTCTTTTTGCTCAGGCATTACATCTTTCGTTTGCAAAACCTTTTCAACGATTTCAATGACACCTTCATAATCATTTGTTTGAACTAAAATCGTCACATATGTTTCAAGAATATCACCAAATAATACAGCTCCTGTTTCAAGTAACTGTTCACATTTGTCTTTCGCTTCTTCCATATGTTTTAATTCTAACAAACAAATAACAGAAGCGAGTTCCGTTTGTTCCGTTTCTGCATTATACTGACGTAATATTTCAAAGCAGCGCAATGCATCTTCGAATTTCCGCTCTTTCAGTGCTAAAAAACCTTCATCAATATATCGCTCTGATAGTTGTGGAAACAATACGACCGTATTTTCTTTTTTATCCATACGTCCGCCTCTTTTTCTAGATTTTAATTATCTTTAAAGTAAATATATCAAATGAGTAATAAGAACACAACATTCCAAAACCCTTTGTTTGAAATATAGAAATATTTAATTTTTATATTTCAATATAAACAAATCCGTACTAAAAATTAAAAATGTACAAACAAAAATCCTCATCAATTAAAGCAGAGGATTCATCATTAATGGAAAGCTTTTATAATAGTGGGGTATATAACAAGGGTAATAATTTGGAGAACAATAATTGCCATAACAATCATGCTAAAATAGAAGATTGGTTTACTTCGCTTCATTAAAAACATAATAATAAGCATCGTACAAGCAAACAAACTTAAGAAGAACAAACTCGTTGTCGAACTAAGTATACCACTCGGGACAAAGAACAATAACACTACACTACAAGTACCTATAATTCCAAATAACCATTCCATTCATTCACTCATTCCCTTTCCCTCTCATGGCAGTTTTTTTACTAAGCGATTAAATGTTTTACAACATCAACTACATACGTTAATTTCTCATACGCTACAAATCCAAAAGCAACTGTTAAACCCGTTACGATTAATCCTTTCATCATTTCTTCCTCCTCGTTTTATCGTTGTTACCTTCATTATAGAGGATTAGCAATTTGTTACCATCGAACTTCCTTACAGTTACCTTACAGAATTGTAAGATTTCAAAATGGATAGAAAAAACCTCATATTACTTGAGAGGTTTTCACGGAATTTCTCTATAATTACTTGCAAAATTAACTTTTTCTCTTGGTTATTTTTCGGAGAATCCACTCTTAAACTGATAGATTTACTAAATAACTTAGGGTTGAAATAATTATTCGTTACTTTTCTTAACTTACCTTCAAATGTTTTTAATTATAAGAAAACACTTTATTGAAATCGTGTTAATATATTTTTATACAATTAAGAATTTAATTTAAAAGGGGGATTATGTATGTTTAAAAAAATGGCTGCAGATGTATTAGGGCTAAGCGATGTAGGTTCTGTCATTACACCGAAAGATTACGATAAAGTTGATGCTGATGATTACGTGATGCATGAAGATGGGGAGAAAATTTATTTTTTAATCAAATCAAAATCAGATGAATATTGTTTCACAAACAAAGGATTAATCCACCTAGATGGTACAAGTGCAACAAGTAAAAAACGTACACTACGCCGCTTTAGTTATAGTAAGTATCAAATTAAAAACGTAGCACTTGAAACTGCAGGAACGATTGATTTAGACGTAGAAATTAAGTTCCAGATGGGGGATGAGCATTATTCAATTGATGTTCATAAAAAACATATTGAAGAATTAAAAGATTTATATAAGGCTTTACTTAAAATAGAAGAAATTTCATACGACAACGATATTACATTGCAGTATGCACATAAAAGTCTAGATATGGCATCTAACGCTTTCAGCCGTATTTCAAACGCACAAGTAAATTTAGCAGAACAATTTAAAGAAATGAACGAGATCGCCTTTAACTGGCTCGTTGATACGAAGAAACAATATAACGTGAAAGATTATGGTTTTGTCTTTGAGAAGTTTATTAATAACTAAACAAGAAACCCTTGTTATCAAAAGATAACAAGGGTTTCTTAGCGTCCCAGGAGAGATTTGAACTCCCACTCCGCCCATTTCCGTACTATTTTATATATTTTGATCGCAGTCTTAATATATCTTCTCCTTCACGAATGCCTGCCGATCCCTTCCTCACATTTTTTACGACAGTCCAATCTGGGTTAGTTTCATCACCGATGTTCTGTACTGTAAAGTTGCCATCACCATATTTCCGGTGACCTTCTGCCAATTTCTCTGTTAAATCATTCTCATTTGATCTAGCCATCTTTGCGCCATCTCCCTTTTTTATACAACCTTCTTAAACTGTCCAACCAATCACACGTCCAGTCAATTGGAGATTCTCGTTTTCCGCTTCTATTAATTGTAACACACTGTCGGGGATAAGTTCCGATAACAGCTGCTTAATCGTACTAGAATGGTAAAAAGTTTTATAACGTTCTAAGTGAACAATTGGGATAATACAGATGTGGATTTAAGTTCCATCATAAGCCAATTGATTCTTTAAATTAAACAAGAGAAATAGGGCGCATAAATGGTGCTCTTTTTTTAATGCACTTTAATATGTTGTATATAATAATTATCATATATTACTTTATATTTTTTACACCTCTTGCACATACATCAATTTTTAAACAAACAAAAAACCTTGTTATCAAAAGATAACAAGGTTTTTTTAGCGTCCCAGGAGAGATTCGAACTCCCGACCCGCCTTTAACCCGATATGTATAAGCGCTTGTACAATCCGCTTTTTGATACGTTCACTGGTTCGGTCAACTGACCGTTTGCTTAAATTCTACCTTATTATATGAATTACCGTCAAGGCGAACATTTCGCTATTAATCGACCTATTACTCGTAAAGCTATTTCTAATCGTCTCAAAATGCGAATTTCAGCGTAAATAGGCACAAAAAAAAGCGGCGAACCCTCCACGTAGGAGAATCCGCCGTTATTTACTAAATCCCTTTTCCTAATTCCGATAGTGTCTCTTCGATCTCACTTTGCGATACTTTCGGCTTGTCAACGTTAGTAATAATCTCTTTCTTATCGACTAGCTTACCGCTCAACTTATAGAATAACTCTAACGCTTTAATTGACGGTGTCTTATTAGCCGTAAAATCTCCTTGAAACGCCTAACTCTTCCGCAATCTCTTCGAGCGTCTTTCGTTCCTTACCTGCGAACGAATTCTCGACTAATTTAACCGCGGCTTGTGCTTGTTCTTCTGTTATCTCCTGTCGCAAATCTCTTAGATCCAATGTATTTCCTCCTTATATTAAGTGTTTAATTTCCTCGTAGTGTTTTAAATAACGATCTACTTCCGATTGTAAGAACGATTCGTCACTCCGCAGTTGCGCTAACCGTTCTTCATCTATTTCCGGTAAAGGTTCTTCGGTAAATTGGTTTATCCCGATGCTGCGTAAGTCTAGTAGTTTGAATGTGTAGTAAATCTCACGACTAGCTTTCTCGTAACTGATTTCGTCTGCATCAATACGTTTCATCGTTCTTAATAAATCACGCAGACTACGACCTGTTACATTATGCACCTGGTCAATCGCCTCATTTAATAATAGAAGATAGTCGCCATATTTCTGGTGGATTGTATTATATTCCGTTGGTTGTAATGCTCGCGTTTTTACTAGTAGAACGCTATACTTCTTAAAGTAATCAAAGAGGTGTTCCACCTTATCTGCTAAAACTTTCGATACTTCTCTATCTACGAAATGATCAGGACGCTGTGGTGACAATCCCTTTGCAATACGTTCCTGTCTGTGCGCTTCGTTTCTCGCTCGTAGTTCTTCGATTTTCTTATCTAATTTGTCATAGTCAATTACGGGTGCTTCCTTCATATCAACGCCCTCCCTTCATATAAGACTTCAGCGATAGTCTCTCACTTTGCATATCGTCAATATACGGCTGTGTAACTCTTGCAATTTCATATCCATCCATCACAATTACGTTTTCAATCGTTACTTGTCGATTAGATTGTCGAACTGGTTCGCTAATAGAACGTTCTTTGCTTGTGTATACCGAAGGTGTTACAGACTTCGCTAAGTTCACGTTGCCATAGCCTGTATCCACCGCTAACATTTCCGGCTTCATCCAATTCGCCATATTTTCAGACGTTCGTATTACCGCTGACTTCATTCCGTCAACACCATTAATCCAACCCTTCATCATATTGACGCCGATCATGTCGCGCATCCATCTTGACGGAGAATGAATCGAGAATAGGCCCGTTAACTTGTCCTTGATGCCGTTACCAATGTCCGCTACCTTATCCCAAATCGCACTCGCCATGGATGTAATACCTTTTAATAAACCTTCCATGATGTTCTTACCGATGCTCATTAGGTTAACCCCTTTTAAGAATGAAATAATACCGTTCCATGAAGTAGATATAGCCGAACTAATACTATTTGAGATTTCTGATACTACGTTTTTCATAGTTTGGAAGGCAACTTGTACTACTGATTTAGCAGAATTTACTACGGTAGTAATAATTGACTTAATCGCGTTCCAAACTGCTGATATTACACTTTGGATAGCCGACATGACGCTAGAGGTACCACTCTTAATCGCATTCCAAGCACCCGAAACAATTGACTTCACGGAATTCATTACGAAAGTAATAATTGTTCTAATCGTAGTAAATCCATTGGATACAAGAGTCGATACACTTGAAATTGATCCTTGGAAAATCGATTTAATGAAGGACCATCCGCCAACGACAATCCCTTGTAAACCAGAGAATAAAAGTTTTCCAAGACTTAATAATCTGCCGACTAACAATAGGTTGAACCAATTCCAAATGGCTTGGATCGCGCCAAAGAATATGTTTTTAATGCCCTCCCACATTAGACCGAAATCACCAGAGAATAAGCCGCTAAACACTTGGATGATTCCTTGAATAACCGTTAACGCCCCTTGAATCAAACCTTTAATGTTTTCCCAAACGCCCTGAACGATGAATGCTAATACCGGCCATACTGCTTGCCATACTGCCATAATTACAGTAAGCGCCGTATTAATTACCGTCTGTATCATAGTCCATACGTTTTGCGCTGCCGTTAAAATCGATTCCTGGTTCGTATTCCAAAAGGCGACTGCTTGTCCCCAAATCGACATAATAAATCCACTTACAGCTGAAAGAGCCGTAGAGATAACGGAAGATATTGCGTTCCAAATCGTAGTTACTTTATTACGAAACTCTTCGTTCTGTTGCCAAATGGCGACTAGTACCGCTCCAATTCCTGCAATAGCGGCAATCGCAATACCTATCGGACCGGTTATCACTGCGAATACCGTAGATAACGCCCCGACTCCTCCGACCGCGCCGAAAAGGGAAGCGCCTAACCCACCGATGATACTAATGAATGTACCGATTGCGGACATCGCAATACCGGCCACTGTTGCAAATATAGTAAATGCGGTTGCGATTGCGGCAACTGTAGCAATAGTTGTTTGCATAGACGTAGGCAAATCCGAGAACCAATTTGCTAAACTAGCGACTTTATCTGATACCGCTGTAATAGCCGGTGCTAAAGCGTCCGTAAAGCCACGTCCTGCGGCATCTAATGCGGATTCCATTTTTGTCATGGCGCCCGCCCAACCTTTGAGCATATCATCGGCCGCTTTCTTACTAGCACCTCCACTGTTTTCAAGCGCTTTGGTCATTTCTCGGATTTTATCTGGCCCTGCGTTCATTAAGTTCAACATACCGGAAACGGCTTCCGTACCAAAAATCGTAGACATAGCACTTGCCTTCTGGGCATCCGTGTAACCGGACATACCTTTCTGTAACTCTTCCATAATTTGTGCAAGCGGTTTGAATTTGCCGTTAGAATCCGTCGCAGAAACGCCGAGTTTAGCAAGTTCTTTTGCCGCAGCTTTTGGCGGATCAACGAGCCTTAGCAGTGAGGCGCGTAACGCTGTACCGCTCGATTCTCCGGTCGAACCCGCATCCACCATGATTCCTATACTTGCTGATAATTCTTCTAACGAAATACCTAACGCGTTAGCAGGTCCAGCGGCATATTTTAGCGCATAATTCATATCTAACACACTCGCTGCTGACTGATTGGCTCCCTGCGCTAGTATGTCAGCTACTTTCCCCGACTGGCTTGCTTCCATTCCGAATGCATTTAACGCCGACGTTACAGTATCGGCAACTAGTCCTAAATCCTCACCGGAAGCGGCTGCGGCTGATAATACACCAGGTAATGCTGCGGTTGATTTAGCCGCATCAAAACCCTTTGCGCCAAGTTCTGCATAGGCTGCGGCTACTTGGCTAGTTGAATAAACGGAGGTCTTCGCCATATTTAAAATATCACTCTTTACCTGACCATATGCCCCACCCGTTAGTACCGCTGCCTTTCGTGTTTGGCTTTCGAACTCCCGGCTGTCTTGCACCATTTTTCCGAGTGCTAGCCCGGAAACGGCTGCGGCTGGGGCGAAGGCATTCTGTAAGGTTCTTCCTGCATTACTTACGCCGTTTCCAAAACTTTGTACATGGGCACTCGCTTGTTGTAACCCTTGTTGAATAGGCGCTATGTTAGGAGCCGGTATATCAACTCGCATACTACTCATCGTTTGACGGAAGTTATTAGCTACTTGATTAGCCTGTCTAAATCCACTCGTAAAATTCCCTATTTGAGCGGCTAGGTCGACCGTAATACGTTCTTCCATCTACTTTACCCCGCGTTTTTTAAACGCTTCGTACTGTAACATTAGGCCTTCTTTTTCAAGGAAACGGCGGTGGTCTTCAATCTCAGCAAGTTGACTATTAATTAAAGCGTAAGCAACATTTATCTTCGTAACCTCTTCGCTCATTAGTACTAACAAACGGCTCATTATTGATCTTGCTTCGTTTAAATCTTTTGCGACTGCTAATTCTTCTGTGATTTTATGCATCTTCTCTAGATTTTGTAATGTATTCATTTGAACACTCCTTATTTTTAAATAAATAAAAAAGAAGCCGCTAAAATAGCGACCTCTCGTGTTTCATTTGGTGTTACCGTTTAACAGTAGCTAGGAGGCTAGGCATCGCACCAAATGTTTAATATTCTTTTATTTTGTACCTTCTGCGTAAACATATATATCAGGTCTATTAATGTAATCAGCAAAATTATGACGATAGAACTCTCTTACGCTATCTACTACGATTGAATTGAATAAGCTAGTTCCAAACATTACGTTAGCTTCGTCGATAATCTGTCTTGCTTCGTTTTGCTCACTTGTAATAAAGTCGGTTTCTAAATTGGTATAAATCTTTAATAAATCTGCTTTTATCCTTGCACCTTCGGACACATCGGCATGTTGAATAACATGTGAAATTAATTCCGTGAATTGATTACGTAATAAATTTGCGAGATATGCATCGTCTATTCCCTTTACAAATTCACTAATTAATTCAAGTGCCCGAGTCGAATTAAGAGATAACATAATGCGAGTCTTTAAATCTGTAAATCCTTGTTCGAAGAGCTGAACTTTAAAGTCCGATGGCTTTTTATTGGGCTTTTCTAGGAAGCGTTCGGCACTTCCTTTCGCTCTTATGACTTCTATTTGATACTCATTTTTTAACTGCTTTGCAAATTCAATAAGTTTCTGACCATGTTCCTTTTGTAATTGCTCTATTTTACCTGTACGGCCAATTTCCGATAATGTAGGATCTGCTTTTACCTTTTCTACTTCTCCTTGAAGCTCCTTTTGTAGTTCAAGATATTTTTCAGTCGCTTCCGCTTGAATTGTGCGTGCTTTTTCGATATGTTCTCTCATTATTAGCTCTCCCTATTCTTTAATTTCTCTTAAACTTCTTACATTCGATTTACTTTCTTTAATTCTTTCATACATCTTCCGCCCAATCTCTGTCGGATTTATTGACGGTGGTGTATATCGAAGTCCATTCCCAGGACTCGGGTCTACACCTTGTTTTCTTTCTTCAATACGCAACCGTACCATTAAGTCTTTTAGTGAAGCTTCAATATCTGCCTTTGTTTCACCATTTAATTGTGGAATTGCATTTTCTACGTCCCGCCCTGTAAAACCCTTTTCGCGAAGGGCTTCACGCTTACGCATTTCGATTAACTCTTCGTGTGCTTCCCTGTATTGCTCTAGCTGCGAGGTTAACTGTTCTTTCTCTACATCCGTCATTTTCCATCACGCCTTTTCTACAATTTTCATCATACGGTAGGACGCCCCTACACTGGATTTATTTTCGTTCAATACGTCTAATTGCTGTAGGCGACGTTCATTTTCACGGATAGTTGGAACGTTACTCGCTTTCTCATACAGTTCACTTAATTTCTTCTCAATACTAGCTTCGTAATAGGAGTAATGCTTGTGCGATTTAACTTTATCTGCAATACCACTAAACGCCTGTAAGATGGCTAGTTTCCCCGCTTCATCTGCTTGATCCGCTTTAAGTAGTAAACTCTGCAATGTTGTTACCGGATTGCCAAATTGTAATTGTGTTGTTGCAACATCTAAATACGCCGTATCTTCTGATGCTTGTAACGTATACATTTTATCTGCGACTTCGCACTGCAATGCTTGGATTTCAATTTCGTACTTCTCTTTCATCTCAGCAACTTGCTTATCTAACCCTTTTCGCAACGCTTGTAATTCATGTGTGCGTAGACTTGGTGCGTCATCATATTTTGGATGCGACTTTAATTCCTCTCGTTGTTTCTTGTAAGTATCCACTGCATAATCAATAGATTGCTCCATTGCGTCGAGGCTTGGGAAATCAACTTTACATGCTGCCGGTGTTTTCCCATCTTCATCAGATTTCGTTAATCCATTAAATATTTCCGAGTCCACGTTATAGATGTGCCCTGCCTCATAGCGATTTTGTCCTATTACTAAAGATTGCTCCATATATACTTTGTGTGTTTGCTTTGGAATTGTAACTGTCACTCTGTTTCCTCCTCTTCCTCATTCCATTTAGTTCTCGCCGACGGCACTACTGCGAACGTCCCGTCCGAGTAATAAATAATAGTTTCTTTCTCTTCTAGCAACTGATTGCCCAAGTAAATATTGCTCAATTCTCTATGCACTTCAGTTTTAATATCAATTACCCCCTCGATGCATTGCGAACTGCGTTTTTTATATCACCAATGAATGCTTGTCGTCCCTCGAATACAGTTTTACGAATAAAACCTTTCTTCGTCTTATGTTCATACTCTTGTCTTTGGGCGTATGGTACGTCTGTCCCGTAACTCCAATTAAGTTTCGATAACCTTTTAGGACTTGATTGAATACTGTTCGAAAGTAGCCCCGATTCGACTGGCGCACGGTTTGCTGCGGTATTCGCTTGTAACCGAGCGTGTTTTTCGACTACTGGCTCAATCGCCCTTTCATACTTGCCGGGATCTAGTCGCCTAATTAAAGAGTCGAGTCCTCTCGTATTTACTCTAATTTGCATTTTTCGTTGGAGCCTCTTCGTTATCTACGAAAAGTTTCTGTAACAATTGATCGGTCCATCTAGTACCGCCGTGCACTTTTTTCTGTCGGAACAATTCACGTTTAGACCTCAAAGAGCGGTTTTTCTTTCTCGCCATTTCCATCACTCCTATATCGAAAGTTCTCTATATTGCTTAAGTTTTTCTAGCATTTCTGCATCTATATTAAAAGCACGAAACGCCCGCATTCTAACAGCATCGCTCAATGGCAATAGTCCGCATTCAATATTGGCGACAGTGCTTCTGTGTAGATTCAATTTGTCGGCGAACTGATGTTGCGTCAAATGAAAATACGTACGTAAATCCCTAAACATTGTACTGTCCATCACGACTCCCTCCTTATTTATCCTGTAATATCGTTATCAATCTAAAATTGTCGCTTAATAGTCAAAAGAAAAGACGGCCACCGGCGCGGTTGATGAACGTCTCAAACTGATCCAATGCGTGAGGTAACGGAAAACCTCTGTACTTATGTATGGAATTTAACCCCCTAAAAAACAAGTAGACAATCGAAAAATATTTAATTTATTTTCGAACTAATTCACTCTCATGAACACCGTACCCATAGGTTTCTTTCTCATCGATATCAAATAAGATTGGGACTTCTTTTTCTTTCTGTCGTTGTAGTTTATTATGCTCACGTTCTACCCCGCTAACTGGATACTCCTTATGTTTCTCACCATTTGTACCGTACTGTTTTGGCTGCATTATGAACTCCGCCAGCACCTCTAATACGGAGAAATTCCTAGAGAAATTCTTACGATATATAACCGGATGCCTCATGTAGACCTTCCCATACCGTTCAGGTGTATCGCCTTCTTTTACTAGTAATTCCTCTGATAAAAACGACTCTACAAGTCGTATTCGCTCCTCTGCCGATTCTACTTTTTGATTCGTATAATAAAAGGCTGTAACCTTTTTCGCGATTTCATCCTCCCTCATTTCCACGCGCCCCTTTCGTAGTTAAAAATACCGCCCACCAATACAATTATGTTTTTTCTTTTATATCTTTTATTACATTAGCGGAGTATCTTTTATATAAGTAATTAATCGATAATATATGAGATGTAATTCTTTTCGATAGAAAAGGATTACCGAAGCATGAGCGTAAGCGAATGCCTTCGCTACTATAAATCTCTTTTCTTAAATCTCGTTATAATAAATCTAGTTAGACGGTAAATATTACCCTTACGGAATTACCTAAAATGCCTCGCCTAACTATACTTTTTTACCGTTCCTTAAACTTCCGAGGAATCGTCGAATAAATGAGCGCCGTAAAGCTCTTTTTTACGCTCTATTCCCGCCTCTTTTTCCGCTTCCAATTTACGTAATGCTCTCTCGTATGCTTTCTTTGCATCCGGGAATACTTCGAAAAACTCGTCCTCGTCTAATGGTTCATACGGTCGATAGCTATTACCTAATAATCCCCTACGCTTTTGAATCAATCGCAACTCTTCTAACACATTCAAATGCGTTCGTACTGTCTTTTCGACTTTGCCGTATTCCATCGCTAGTCGGTGCGTTGACGGCCAGGCGTATCCGTATTCTTCGTTAAAATAATCAACGATCAATGCATATAGGTAACTCATCTCGGCTTTATACTTCGGATGATATACGTAGTGTTTTAGATTTGACGGAAGTTTGATAAAGTTCCCTTTGTACGCCCCTCTTGCTTTATGAAATATCTTTGGTTTTCTCATTTCCACGCCCCGCTTTTTCTGTAATTTTTACCGCCTATACTTATTAGGACGCGTGTGATTCCTCCGTCGCGCACTTTCCGATTAAATAAACGCAAAAAAAAACACGCGTATAGGCTGCGCGTGTTCTAATCGTTCTATATATAAAATTGCCGTCATCGTTTTCGTCTTACCTTGCCAGGATTTGTTTTTAGCCTAGTTGCCGCTAGGTAAATTCTGACCTTCCATTACCGCTTCAATGAATTCAACGGCACTCATTTCATTTATATTTTCAATTTCCGCATTGCAGTAAACCTCGAATGCTCTATAACTATCTGAATCGTAAATCGTTAACTCCTTTTTACCGCGTTCACACAAAGGTATTTCTCGAAATGTTAGATTCTCTCCGTTAAACTCGTAATATACTGAATCCGATAATAAATACGCGTCATACTTCGATTCCTTTAATCCATCTACATCCTGATAATGAAAATTAACCGTGATTTTCTCCACTTCCTTTTCCCCCTTTAGTTTATAGGCCGATACGAAAAATCGCACACAACCGTAAGGTGCCAACCTTAAGGCTCCATGCCACCTTAGCGCATCACTTCAGTCGTCGCTCATACACATGCCTAACGTGTACGAACCTAACGACTCACCTTTTCGAATTTTATAGAATAAACGCAATCGCCATATCAATTAAAAATAACGTACCACCTACGCCAAACACTCCATAGAACCATAATCCATCTGATCGGGTCTCTATTCCAAAGTAATCGTTCATCTTTTCGAACATTTTCAGCGCCTCCATTAATGCAAGTCCTTCATGAACGTTGCAATTTTCAAAAGAAATCCAATAGCGCTCATGTTGCTAATATCTTCTAAGTTGAGTCCGGAGTCGTTAACCATACCTTGAAGGTCAAGTACTTCATCTGCTAACACAATGTCACCTGCTTGATCATAGTAGAACTTATTGATAGCTACGCCAGCTTCATAAACACTAAGGATTAATGTATCGCTGATTTTCAATCCTTTTTCGGCGAATGTAACAGTGCTGCCATCGTAATTCTGAATAGTCACCTTTACTGATACCTGTTCCATGTTTGATACGTTCATCTTGCATTTCTCCCCTCATTTTATTCGGTTTATCCGAATGACTTGATTTTATTTTATATTCGGTTTAACCGAATGTCAACATTTAATTTACAGTTTAACCGAATACTTTTATACTTATTAGTAACGATTGATAGGAGGACTTTTACTAATGAGAAAAATTAAAATAAAGCTACAAGACGTATTAACAGAGAATAAGACGAGTCAAAACAAGTTAGCTGAGATACTAGAGGTGAGTCCATCTACAGTTAACGAAATGTGTAAAGGAGATATTAAAAGAGCCAATATTGAAACACTCGCTAGAGTAGCAGATCATTTCAAAATAGACGATATTAGAGAATTATTCGAGATTATAAGAGAAGATGAGTAGGGCGCTAAATAAGCGTTCTTTTTATTTACTTTAAAATGGAAAATATTTTAAAAATATGTAAGATTAGCTTGTTTATTTTTGATATACTAAAATTGTATACATAATTTATATTGAAGGGTGCGTACTATTACTATGGCTAAGATTGACAAATTATTATCAGCTGCTAAAGAACACTTAGAGCCAACTGAACAAGTATTAGCAGTTATTTTAGGTGCTTATGAAACAAAAATGATGAAAAGCGAGACAGTTCGAAATGGTATTTTCATAGCAACTGAAAAACGTGTGGTATTCTATGCAAAAAAAATGTTCGGTTACGATATGGAAGTATTTCCGTATACAAATATAAGTTCAATCGAGGTGAGCAAGGGATTTATGGGGCACTCCATCAATTTCTTTGCCTCCGGGAATAAGGTTAAAATGAAGTGGATTAATCACGGCGATATTGCCAAATTTATCGAAATAGTAAAAGAAAGTATTCAAAAGAAAGATACTGGATCACAAGTTGCTGCTAGTACAGACAACCATGATGTCGCTGACCAAATCGCAAAACTTGCTTCGTTAAAAGATCAAGGGATACTTACAGAGGAAGAGTTTTCAACAAAGAAAAAACAATTACTAGGTATATGATCAAATAAGACCGCCTGTTATGGGCGTCTTTTTTATGGAGAAATACACGACGTCGCTCAATTTAGGTATCGTTTTGACAACATATATTCGAAATAGGTATCGTTTTGGTCACACGAATAGATATACGGCGTAGACTGAACCTTTTTGAAGCGCTAACGTGCATTTTAAGGCTATTTTTCGAGAGAATAGTCTAGAAATTTAGCGGTATATATGTAGGGCGGTAGTAATATATAGGAAAGGTTTATAACGTGGAAAACACAACAAGGTTACTGACAGTTTGAAGATTTGAAGGGTGAGGTAAAATTTTTGATTCGTCGATTCTCTCCTTACCTGGGACCCAAGTTTCCGACGAGAGAGCCCCCGGCATTCAAAAATCCGATCGGAGCCACCCGCTTTTTATGCAAGATTTCATTCATCACTAGTTAACATAATTACCCCTATAGGAAGTAACTGTTCCTGTTACAATAGTTAATAAACACCGTCATAGCAACGATTGTACTACTTCCGATTACTGCATACTATTTATATCGTTTATGCATCAATAACAAACGTTGCTGTTATGCGGTTTATACATTGCTTGCATAACGAAATAATGCATACGATATACACTAATTGAAGGGTGAGTTTCGGAGGGTAGGCGTGCGTCACGAGCGTTCGACTGGTAATATGTAGCGTAGTGTAAACGGTGAGAGTGCGCTAATTTGTTAAGTTATGTTAAACCGTCCTCATTTTAAATAGAAGAATGAAATATTTTTTTGGAAAAACATACAAATACTCTAGCCTTGAAAAACCAAATCGGTTATAATACAAGCATACGACAAAAAGCCTAGCTCCGTACTCGCAATACGCGCTAAGCTTACACTATATAAGGTGGTGATAAAAATGGATCCGATCACCGTTTCTGCTACTTGTGCTGTGTTTTTAGTTGTTCTAGGTATGATTCAAAACAACAATAAGAAGTAATACTTTACGTTTTACCTAAAAGCTCTTCTAGTGCTCGCAACGCTAGGGAGCTTCTTTTTTATTATTCCCTATTTTTTACATTATATCCCCTGGCGGACTGTCTTATGTTACAGAACTGTAAGACTATTGTCAACCTAAAAGTCATAATATAGGGAGGTGATTTTTCGTTAATTTCATTATAACTAACTCAGCGTTTACTTACAACCGTTTTGTCCATATTTTTTACACCGTTTTTGTTGGACATTTGTCCAACATTTTTCGTGCACTTTTAGTGGACACTTTTCAACGCATTTCTCGTGCTCAAAAATAGCTTCTCTACGTTACAATTTTTCGCACTATTTAACAGCACTCATTTTCGCATCTCTGTCCTCCTCCATCATATTTACTGACTGTACTCTCGATAACCTACGTTAATTCTCGTCCACTTCCCCTAACTCCCAAACGTAATTTCTCCTCCGTTTTATCATTGTATTGTCTCGTTATTTCAACTTAAACTTAACGCATGCTTTACTCCGCCCTTTTACCGATCTCGCTTAGTTAGCGGTAATTACTACCGTCCTCCACCTCTCGTAGCCAGTGGCGTTTACTTCGTTGGTCTTTCGTTTTCTTTCGTTTTTGCCCTTGACTTTAAGGTCTTACGGTTTTTATCATGCCGAAGCGAAGTTAGGAAAACGGCTGGCAGGCGGACTTGTCCCCTACGTCGCTACGTTAAAAAATAAACGAAGCGCGTAAGAGAGACAAGCGACTTATACGGTTAATGCCATGCCTTGCTTCGTCAGTGTTCCGTATGTATAGACCCTATTCACTTGGCGACTTTCATCGCGCACGCCCTTCGCCGAAGGCCTGTCCACTACACAAAGCCACCCCTGTGCGACAAGCTGAACGTGTTCCCGAGCACCTTAATGCTCATGGCTACCACCCGAGCCGTTATAGGTCGCTCTCACCCTCCCGCAACGTACGAATAGGAATACGTTACGGGTTGCCTACTTTGTAGGGACATGACGAGTGTCCCCTGCACGAACGTAGACGATCCAATTTCAGTTTTTAGCGTGGTTTACAGGCAATTCCACGTTCGGAAAACCGTAACCCAAACTTCTTACCTCCTAAAAAAGGCAGCACTTAAGAAGCCTTGCATTCCTCGAATTTTTTCGATAAAATGAAGGTAATGAATATACGGCTTGTCCGTTATTTAGTTTTAAGGTGAATTTTTGGGTAATCAACCGTTGGCGCGGTCTACCCTACAGGAACGTCTTGGCGGACGTTCTTTTTTTATTTACAAGAAACTTCGTAAACTCTCCGCTACCTCTTCTTTTTCTAAATGTAAATAACGCGTCGTAACGGCTATATCGCTATGACCTAAAGCTTTAGATATCAATGCTATATTTGCACCTTTCTTAAGCAAGTTCTTCGCAAAACCCCGTCGTAACGCATGTGGATTAACATTCTTAAGCCCATAATCTTTCGCATACTTACTTAAGCGTTTTGTTATATTGTTATTTGTCGGACTTGTGGCAATCCGTCCTCCACTTTTAGTTATAAATAGGTAGTCGTTATGCACTTTACTTTCTTTTCGAATAATAACGTTTTGTTTCATAAGAACGTCTAATAATCGCATTAGTAATTCATCGAATGGTAAATGTATAGATTCATGATTTTTAATAATACCGCCGTCAATTCTTAATAGTTTCGCGTTTAAATTAACATGCTTATGCTCTAGTTGTGATAGCGTACCGACACGTATACCTGTTTGATACATGGTTAATATCGCTACTGCATCACGTAACTCTATAAAATGTGTTAAATCGAGCATTGATAGCAAAATATTTATTTCGCGGTCAGTTGCACCTTCTTTAACAGGGCTATCAACCTTTATTTTGACATTTCGCCAAAAATTTATATCAATCCATCCATTATCAAAACAACGCCCTAAAAATGCCTTTAGGCACTTTAACCGAGTTAATTTCGTTTGGTTACTCACTTCCATAGACGATAACCATAGATAAATATGATCGACGTTCAACTCTTCAATAAACTGAACGCCTGTTACTTTAATAAAGTGGTTAACATGTAATTCGTAATCACAAATCGTACGTTCACGTAATCCCGTCGCTTTCATTTGACGAATAACTGTTACGAGTGCTTTGTCGATTGCAAAACCTCTGACACGTTCCTTTTTCGATTTACGATTAAAAACATCCGACAAATCTACGTTAACTGTTAGAGAATCTTTTCTTTTAGACATAAAAAAATAAGCCTCCTAACTCGTTGTTGACCGATCACTGACCGTTTCAACTGAACGAATTAGAAGGCTTATATATCGCGGATCTTGACGTCACCGCAATGGTTTTTTTAGCGTCCCAGGAGAGATTCGAACTCCCGACCGTACGCTTAGAAGGCGTATGCTCTATCCGGCTGAGCTACTGGGACATGGAGCGGGTGAAGAGAATCGAACTCTCGACCAGAGCTTGGAAGGCTCTTGTTTTACCACTAAACTACACCCGCATATGTTATTTTATTTTTCTTCGTTAGCGCTGTTGCCCTATCGACAATATTTATTATATGTATAACCATACATAAAGTCAACACCTTTTTTAAAAGAGGATAATTTTTCTTATCCTCTTTTAAAAACTGCTTGTTCAACTAGTTGTCCGTCTAATGTTTCAAAACGAACTTCCATTTGGTTTTCATCCATTTCTAATAAAGCAAATGTCTTTTCTACACGCTGACGTGGCAACAAAATACTGCCTGGATTAATAAATAAAACGCCGTCGATTAATTCCGCACCTAATACGTGAGAGTGTCCGAAGCATGCAACTTGCGCCCCTACCTCTTCTGCGTGGTACGCTAATGTTTGTAATGTCATTTTCACGTTATGACGATGTCCGTGCACAACTACGAAACGAATACCATCTACATCAGTTACAATCTCGTCTTGAAAGTTAGCATAATCACAGTTTCCTTTTACAGCATGGAAACCTTGCAGCTCTTCGTGAGCAGGCGTTAGCTCTGAATCACCGCAATGAATCATGATATCTACTTTTCCTTCATATTTCTCTTTCAACTGCTGTAATTCCTTCACAGAGCTATGACTATCGCTTACGATTAAAGCTTTCATCAATCTCTCTCCCTTATTCTCCTAAAAACCATTCAGGGATTTTTTCTTCTAGCTTACGTAGAGCACGTCCACGGTGACTAATAGCATTTTTCTCATCTGAACTTAGTTCCGCCATCGCTTTTTTATATTCTTCCACATAAAAAATCGGATCATATCCAAAGCCGTTTTCTCCGCGGCGCTGTTCTAGAATATACCCTTCGCACGTCCCGTTTACAATGACAGGCTTTTTATCCCCTTCAGGGAAAGCCACTGCTAATGCACAGTAGAAGCGAGCTTTACGCTTATCAAACGCTACATCATTTAATTCTTGTAACACTTTATCAATATTCGCTTGATCATCTTTCGGCTCTCCAGCAAAACGAGCTGAATACACGCCGGGTTTTCCATTTAAAGCATCTACAATAAGACCTGAATCATCCGCGATTACGATCGCATTCAGCTGTCTACTCAAACTATCCGCTTTTAAGATCGCATTTTCTTCAAATGTTTCACCAGTTTCTTCGACTTCTTCAATATGAGGAAAATCGTGTAATGATTTTACTTCTAAATCAAATCGCTCAAATAACTCAGCAAATTCACGTACTTTCCCCATATTTTTTGTCGCTACAACAACTTGTTTCATACTTTCCACCTCTACTCTATATGAGATACGATGTCACCTAACGCTTCTTTTTGCATGTCAATCAGTTGGAAGATACCTTGTTCCGCAGCATCAAGTAATTCATTTAACTGCGCTCTGCTAAACGTCGCCTCTTCTCCAGTTCCTTGCACTTCAACAAACTGACCTTTTCCAGTCATAATTACGTTCATATCAACGTCTGCTTTAGAATCTTCTGCGTAGTTTAAATCTAAAACAACACCTTGCTCTTCAACAATTCCTACTGACGTTGCTGCTAAATAATCTTTTACTGGAATTTTAGATACTTTTTCTGCTTGTAATAACTTCTCAAACGCTAATACCATTGCTACATATGCACCTGTAATAGAAGCAGTTCTCGTTCCACCATCCGCTTGAATAACATCACAATCAATCCAAACCGTTCTCTCACCAAGTGCTTCTAGGTCAACTACCGCACGTAATGCTCGTCCAATTAAGCGCTGGATTTCCATTGTACGTCCTGTTACTTTCCCTTTACTTGATTCCCTAATTGTACGTTGTTCTGTTGCACGTGGAATCATCGCATATTCAGCTGTTACCCAGCCCTTTCCTTCTCCACGCATAAACGGTGGGACACGCTCTTCAATTGTCGCTGAGCAAATTACCTTTGTATCCCCAACCTCAATTAATACTGATCCCTCTGGATGTTTTAAATAATTCGTATGAATATGTATATGGCGTAATTCTGTTTTCTCTCTACCATCTACTCGCATAAAAATAACCTCCTCATAACTACTTGTTAGTATAGCCAAATTTAAATGTATGATATGTATACAATAAAAGAAGGAGAACCCAAAAAGCAATTCCCCTTTCTTACTTAAGTATAAGTATATCAAATTATTGAAGATTAAAAACTACCTGTATTCACGTTTTCTGGACGATCGACAGGTTTTATTAACTTTCCACCCTTTTCATCTATAAGATTCGCTTTACCATTCACTTCAATAGAAACACTTTTCACGCCTTTCTTTTCTGTTAAAGATAAAACTAACGACTTCAATACGTAATTTGAAACCATATTTTTATCTGGGTTTATAAATATATTTTCATTAAAGTTTAATGTAAGATTTCCATCTTGTAACTTCGGATTCGTAATCAACTTAACTCCTGGATTAAAATCATTCAGAAGCGATTGATGAATCGGTCCTTTTACAAGTTCATCTATAATTGCTGCATAATCATTTTCTTTTCCTTCTACAACGCGGCGTGTTACTGGTACGTAGTATTGCTGCTTATTATTATTTTGTGCCATAAAATAAAGTGTAACCGGTTTTGTATTTGTTACATCCGCTACTTGTTCATCATCGAAGTTGATACCATTAGCACGGCTCACCCCTTCACCAATCGGTGTACCACCAACAGGCATCTTTGCCAATTTCTCACCATTTATTTGGAACTGCACTTGTTTTATTTCTTTAAATTGCGTCAACGTCCAGGCTATTGACTCAACCATCTGACGCTCTTCCTCTTTTGCATAGTTTTTCATTTCTTTAGAGAAATCAATGACTGCCGTCCCATCTTTTTTCAAATCTAAGGTCATCGATGTATTCGCTGGAATGACTGCACGGAACCCATTCGGTAATAAATTCGTTACCGGTCCATCTTTCACAAGGTACTCTAACGTTTGCTGAATGACCCCATTTGCTTTCGGAGTAGGTATAGCTAACGTTTGCGGTACAACATAACCATTTTTATCAACAAGGTATAGTTCTCTATTCACCGTTTGTCCTTGCTTATCTTTCTTAGCTACTTCTTTCTTTCCACCCTCTGTATACGTAACTTGTTTTGGCGGATCGATTTGTTCCGTTGCTTTCTCCTGATTTATAAAGCCACACCCTGTTAGTAAAACAGCGCTCACAGTAGCACCAACAACCCATTTAAAAGTGGATTTAGGCATGCCATTCCCCCCTAAAATCTAAGTTTGTATTATTATGTATACGAGCTGTTTCACTTTTTAGAACAAGCTGTGCTTCCTATAAACAAAAAAACTCCTGATTTCTCAGGAGCTCACTTATATAAATTCTACTATTATTCTTTTTCTAAATAAATATGTTTCACATTTTCAATCGGTTGACCGAACCATTTTGATGCAATTTCTTTAAATAGGCCTATTTTCCCTGTCGTTAAGAAGAGATGATCACTTTGTTCCTCTCCCTCATTCAACATTTTACTATGGTATAAAATTGTACTTACTTCGCGCGCTGTTTCATCACCCGAACTAATTAGTTGTACTTTATCTCCCATTACTTTTTTAATAACAGGACCTAAAATTGGATAATGTGTACAACCTAAAATAAGTGTATCAATATCAGTATTTTTCAGCGGTTGCAACGTTTCTCGTACAACTTCATACGCCATTTCACTTTCAAAATTTCCACTCTCTACAAGCTCAACGAAAGGCGGACACGCTAAACTTTCTACCATAACACGGTTATTAATAGACTTTAGCGCTTCTTCGTATGCACCACTTTTCACCGTTCCAATCGTTCCAATAATCCCAACATGATACGTGTTTGTCACTTTTAAAGCTGTACGTGATCCTGGGTGAATAACCCCTACCACTGGAATTGGTAATTGTTTCTGCATCTCTTCTAATACAACTGCAGTTGCTGTATTACACGCAATAACTAACATTTTGATATTTAAATCTAGTAAATGCTCCGTCATTTCCCACGTAAATTGACGCACTTCTTCTCGGGAACGTGGACCATAAGGGCAACGTGCCGTATCCCCTAAATATATAATACGCTCTTTCGGCAACTGACGAATTAATTCCTTCGCTACTGTTAAACCGCCAACTCCTGAATCGATAACACCGATTGCTCTATTCAACTTAATCACCCGTTTTCTCATTCATCATCTTATTTTATCATTATATTTTACACACTTTAAGTTCGCTCACTTAAACTGCTTCTGTATGAAAATTTTCATTAGTACCTATATAGACTAGGACTTTTTTATTTTGCTCCTTTTTTTCATAATTTGCAAGACAGAAAAATAACCGACCTTCTATATGAAAGTCGGTTTCTTCTATATAAAATGCGTATTTATTGCTCCATCTTTTTTTGGAAAGAAGACATTCCTATTAATAAGAAGAAATGAGCAGAAATGAAAGCGAGCACTTTTTCTATAATTTATTGACAGCTCTTCTTATAGCTTTCCCTATTTCCATACTAGACTGCGGGTTTTGCCCTGTAATTAAACGCCCATCTACTACTACATGCGGCGTGAAATTTGGAGCAACATAAAACAAAGCTCCTTCTTCTTTCAATTTACTCTCTAATAAAAACGGCACTCGCTTTTCTAAATGTACAGCTTTTTCCTCATCGTTTGTATAACCTGTTATACGCTTACCGGCAACAAAAAACGAGCCATCTTTATTTTTCACACCGACTAAAGAACTTACTCCGTGACAAACAGCCGCTACAATCCGGTTATTGTTGTACATATTCTCAATCAAATTTGCAACATATGGATTACCTGGAAAATCTATAATCGCTCCGTGCCCACCACCAAATAAAACTGCATCATAATCCGAAAAATGAACATTTGAGATCGGCTTTGTATTTTGCAATAAAGAAGCGACATACTTAAATTCACGAGGTATCCCATTCGGAATAGACACTCTATTAATAGGGACTTTACCGCCCTTTATCGACACAATATCAACATCGAACTTAGCCTTTTTAAACACATTATAAGGAGCTGCGAGCTCTTCCAGCCACAAACCAGTCGGGTGTCCATTCATATCATGAGCGCTTGTTGAAACTAACAATATCCTTTTCAACATATCCCCTCCTTACTACCTATTTATGTATGGAATGTTCTTATCATTCATATAGCAAGCGGAAAAAACGATAACAACAAGCTGACCTTTTGTATAAAAGTCAACTTGTTGTTATCGTTTGAATTCTTTCGTACGAAGATTTTCACAACCTTATAACTTTTATCTCCAACGCCACGCAATCGTGTTATCCTCCATATGAATAGCGGGTATATCAATCCCTAAATACCGCTGATTATCCTCATCAAAAACAGACCAATTTCCTTCATATAAAAATTCAGGATCTATGCTTTCAAAATCAAATCCACTATCTTCGTCTACCATCTCATGAAAATATTTTTGGAACGGTTTACTATTTTCATATAGACGAATTGTTCCATACATCCATGGCATGTCTCCAAAAACATCTTTAATTTCACCTATCTCCATATCCTTAAAATACAACTTCATATTTGCACCTTCTTATTTGTGAATGACAAAGATACCTACCCTGAATGCCTCATCATGTTCTAAAGTAGTTATTTTTAACGTTTCTTTCTTAAACATATCTTCCTTCTCAAAGTCTGAAATACCTTTTTAAGTTCAAAATATAAACAGAAAAATAGCCGACTCTTCATATAAAAGTCGGCTTTCTTTTTATAGTTCGAGCTCTCCCATGCGAAGAAGCTCAACAACTGCTTGTGAACGTCCTTTAACTCCTAGCTTTTGCATTGCGTTTGAGATGTGGTTGCGTACTGTTTTTTCACTGATAAAAAGTTCACCTGCAATTTCCTTCGTTGTTTTATCTTGAACCAGTAATTCAAATACTTCTCTCTCTCTCTTTGTGAGTAACGGTTTAGATTGATACGCTTTTTCCTTCAACTGGTATAAACCTCCTTGCTTAAGCCAGAGCCGTGTATGTGTAAGTTGGGTGTTTATTTAGTCAAGATATTGTATGAACGAAATGTGCGGGTGGTGAATGAAAATAGGCTTTATTTCACATGTTATTTTAGACTTTTATACAGTGCAGACACTCTTTGTATCCACTCACTTTTCATTTCGCCATATTTGTTCTAGTAATATGCTGACAACTGTACCTACGAACAAACCATTTCCGAATATATATTGCATAACAGACGGCAGTGATTGGAGTGCTCCAGACGGTAAAAACATAACACCGCTTCCAAATAATACAGAAACTCCTAAAACCGTTACATTCCTTTCGCTCATTGGCACTTGTTTTATATTATGAAACCCAATTCCAATTAACTGTACGAACGAAGCCATTAAAACCGCAGATGCGACAGCGGGTGGTAACGATGCTAAGTAACGAATAATATTTGGAAACAACGACATTACGACTAGTAACAAACATGCTAGTAAGAACGATCGTATATATTTTTGTTTCGTTAAACGTATAAATCCTGCCGTTGCTGGTAACGGCACGACACCGACAGTTGAAAATACAGAAGAAATGATATGCGAAATCCCTCCAACCCACGTACCACCCTTCAACTGTTTTTGTTCAATAGTCCCCTTTTGAATGGTAGCTTGATTAATTGCTATAATAGCTGCCACTGTATTTGAAACTAAAATACATACCATAACGAAACTGGATACAGCCATACCTGTATTCCACTTTGGAATTCCCCAAGCAAATACATGTGGAAGTTGCACAAAATGAGTTACTTGAGATGGAATCGTCATTTTTCCTGCAATTAGAAAAAGAATCCACCCACTAATTAATCCTATTAAAACCGCATAACTTTTGACAAAACCTTTTCCGAAGTTAGATAGTATAATAACGAAAAGAAATATGCTAAACGCAATTATCGCTGTAAATCCATCAATTTGAGAAACAGTAGCAGTAATTCCTAGCATTCCTTTTAGAAATACACCGCTTAATTGTAAACATAATAAAAGTAAAAACGTCCCTGTCACAAGCGGTGTGAATAAAAATAAAATACGTCCGATAAAACCAGTGACTCCTAATCCGATTAAAATAACACCGGAAATTATCATTCCTAATTCTAAAATTTGCAACGTACTATGTAATTGATCTTGCCCGGCCGTTGCATAAGCAAGTACGGTAAATACTCCAACCCACGATCCAGCTGGCCCATCCGCAATTGACAGTCTATGTCCAAGCCACCCTTGTAAAAAAGAAGATATACCAACTACAAAAAACGTACGCTGCATTAAATAAAATATTTCTTCCGTCGTAAGATGAAATAATCCGCCAACGACAACTGGTAGTGCGATTGAATTCGCTAATAAAAATATAAACCATTGCAAAGTTCCCATAATATGATTTTGGTTATGTTGATTGTCCAAATTTTTCATCCTTTCTAGCTTCCCTATAAGAAATATATTGCAAGCATAACAAAGAAGGGTTCTACACTCACAATTAGAACCCTCCTCAAAACATTCACACGATTCTTTTACACAAGATTATTTAATTCCACCTCATTTAAACTTCCAACAACAATATTCCCTTTATGCACGACTAAACGTTTCTCTGTTTGACGTGCTACCGCTTCAGCAGTACATGTTGCATTCATCAAAACAAAACTCGCTTCATCTCCTACATTCGGCCATGCTCGCTTCCCTTCATTGTTTAACGTTTCTTTTCCTCCCGTAATAAAGCGAAAGGCTTTTCCTAAAGACCTTTCGTCACTCCATCCAAAACGTTCCGCTAATCGATTTGCCTTTTGCAGCATATCACCTGTGCCAAACGGTGACCAATGATCAGTAATACTATCATTTCCTAATGAAACTTTCACACCTTTTTTATCTAATAACGGAATTGGGATTACTTGTTTCCCAATTGGCACCGTTGAAGTAATATCAATATTTAAAGCAGCTAGTCTTTCCGCCACTTCTTCAACTTCTTTATCCGTAACACCACCAAGTCCAAGTGCATGACTAATTGTTACGCGACCTTGCCATCCCGCTTCTTCTGTTAAACTTGCCAATCGCTTCATCGTAAACGTCCCAAGATTATTCGCATCATGCAGATGAATATCAACATCCGCATTAAATTCTACTGCGATATCCATAATGGTATGTAATGATTTTTCAATATCATTATCCACTGTAGCTGGATCCACTCCACCGACTAGATGCGCACCCATACGCATCGCATCTTTCACAAGTTGTACAGAATTACTACGCAATAATCCATGTTGCGGAAAAGCAACAATTCTACCAGAAACTTGATTTTTATATGTTTCCAACGCCGCTAACGTCGCCTCCAAATTACCAAGACCAATAATCGGATCAACATTACAATGCGTTCTTATATTCGTTGCACCATTTCGAAGCAATAATGCTAACATATTTTCCGCCCTATCTTGAGCAGTTGCTAATTGCTTCGGCAGAATTTTTTCTTCTTCATTAAAACGCGTAAAAATATTCTCTGCTGGCATACAAGCTTTCCAAGGGCCACTATAATACGTCTTATCAATATGAATATGCATCTCTTTGAAAGCTGGCAAAATCAATAAACGCTTAGCATCCAGAATTAATACTCCTTCCTCTTGAACAGCCCCTGCTATCATTTTTTTAATTCGTCCATCTTCAATGAGTAAACTACATAACTCTGTTTCTGTTTGGGAAATTCTCCCCTCTTCATATGTATACCCTGATTCAAGCATTACATTAGTCAACCAATATACTGTCATCTCTATTTCCCCCACCCTTTATTAAAAGTTACCTTATATCCCTTACTATAAGTTTAATATCAACTGAAAATTAAGACAATTAATATGACTGTCCCCTAAAAAAATGTCATACAACCTCATAGTCTTCTCATAAATTTCCATATAGAATAGAAGTATATAGCTTGTTATAAAGTGAAACTTTGATCAGTGGGGGGGTTTGTTCATCCCCCCACTGATCATTAGTTAAACCAATCGGGCTTTTACGGGCAGTTAATCCCCAACTAACTTCTTTGCTTTCGCTGAATTTTTAGGTGGAGGTCTTACTGCTCGTTAAAGCGGGATAAAAAGGAGTGGATTGGAAGATGTCAAAAAGATTATGTAAATCCGAAACTGATAAAATGCTATTTGGTATATGCGGTGGTTTAGGGGAATATTTTGATATTAGCTCTACTCTCATTCGCATACTTTGGGTCATTGCTATTTTATGTTTTGGGACGGGGTTTTTAGTTTATTTTATTTGTTTATTACTTATGCCACGCTCTTACTAATAACATTCTTTCATATATTTGAGCACAGCATATAAAAAATCCCCTATAGATTTTTCTATAGGGGATTTTTTCATGAAGAATATTTCATCGTTAAATGTAATACTGCTACTTCATCTTCTTCATTTCTATAACTATGTTTTTTATTCGCTTCAAATTGAATAGAGTCAAACTCATTTAATTCGTATACATCGCTTTCTACTTGAATCGATACTTTCCCTTTCATTACTGTTACAAGCTCAATAGCACCTTCATGATGAGCTTCTGGTTCATATATACTATTCGATCTTAAACAAGCACGGTGCATTTCCATCCCCGTTTCTTTCGTATAGCGGAACATCGTTTCTAAATGCCATGCTTGTCCTACATCTACTGCAAATCCTTCTCCGCAGCGCGCCACAGCTACAGGCTCTCCAACAACCATCAATCTCGATAAAGGAATCGATAACCCTTTCGTTATTTTCCAAATGACAGCTAACGTCGGATTCGTTTCGCCTCTTTCAATCTTTCCTAATGTTAATTTACTAACCCCTGTTTTTTGGGCTAATTCTTCTAAACTTAATTTTTGTTCATTTCGAATTTGTCTTAACAGCTGACCTACTTGCTGAATGACTTCTTTCGTTTGCATATCTTCATGTTCTTTCATCTATAAAACCACCTTAAAGTATAAAATAGTTTACTTTTATTATTTTTAAGTATATTATACTATACATAATCATCAAATTCCGAAAGGAGTGCTATACTTCATGCGCGCAATTTTATTAGGCCTTTTATCATCAGCCTTTTTTTCCGCAACCTTTATTATTAATCGAGCGATGAATGTATCTGGAACGAGCTGGGCCTGGACAGCTTCCTTCCGTTTTTTATTTGCTCTCCCTATTTTATTCCTTATCGTTTTATTTCGCAAAAACTTAAGGGGTTTATGGGAAGAATTAAAGAAACATCCATTAGCGTGGATCGGATGGGGTTCCGTTGCTGGCATTGGTTTCTATTCTTTATTAAGTTTCGCAGCTGTCTTTTCTCCAGCTTGGCTCGTTGCTGGAACTTGGCAAGTTACTATATTAGCAGGTTTACTTTTATCACCATTATTCTTCGTTAAATTAGAAACGAAATCCGGCACAAAACTTGTACGCGGAAAAATTCCACTTCGTAGTTTATATGTCGCATTATTTATTTTACTTGGTGTAATTTGTATGCAAGCTACTGCAGCAGGTCATATTACAATGACTCAGTTCATTTCAGGTTTTTTACCTGTCGTAGTAGCAGCCTTCTTATATCCATTCGGCAACCGAAAAATGATGGAACTTGTTGGCGGACGTCTTGATACGTTCCAACGTGTATTAGGAATGGCAATAGGAAGTCTACCTATAACAATTTTACTTGGTATATATGGATTTTCTACTACCGGTATTCCAACATCCAGCCAAATGTTGCAAGGATTTTTGTTAGCATTATGTTCTGGCGTGATTGCGACGATGACATTTTTCTTTGCTACTGACTTAGCCAAAGATAACCTCTCTCTACTTGGAGCTGTTGAAGCAACGCAAGCTGGAACGATGGTCTTTACCGTGTTTGGCGAAATTGTTTTCTTGAATGGTTCATTTCCTGGTGGTCTTTCCCTACTTGGAATGATTATTATTATGTTAGGAATGGTTGCTAATAGCATTTTAAACCGTTCTGCTCCAGTCGTTAAGCAGAAAAAAACTGCATAAAAAAGAGTATAGTTCTCTAACAAAGAACTATACTCTTTTTTTATTGTCCCCCTATTCCGCCTTATCAGAATAGTATTTCATTAGCTGTTTATACTAAAACCTATGTTATAATACGTTTCATGCGCAATATTAGGAGGTAAATTATGTTAAAAAAAGCAATCGCTGAATTTATTGGTACATTTGTACTTGTATTATTCGGAACTGGAGTAGCTGTCATTGGCGGCGGAATTGAAGGAATTGGAACATTAGGAATCGCTATGGCTTTCGGTCTATCTATTGTGGCTATGGCATATAGCATCGGAACAATTTCTGGATGTCACATTAACCCAGCAGTATCAGTAGCTATGTTCATCAACAAAAGAATGAACGCTATGGAACTTTGTTATTATGTATTAGCTCAAATTTTAGGTGGTTTATTAGGAACTGCAACGTTAGTAACGATTTTACGCTCTGCTAAAACACCTTTAGATAATTTAGGTCAAAATGGTTTTGGAACTCTTGGTTTATCTGGAGCATTTCTAGTCGAATTTATTTTAACTTTCGTATTCATTTTAGTTATCGTTGCTGTAACAGGTAAAAAAGGAAGTTCTTCTCTAGCAGGATTAGTAATTGGTTTCACATTAGTTTTAGTTCACTTATTAGGAATTCCGTTAACTGGAACTTCTGTTAACCCAGCTCGTAGTATCGCACCAGCTCTATTCGCTGGCGGAGAAGCACTTTCTCAACTATGGGTATTCATCGTAGCGCCAATTCTTGGTGGTATCGTAGCAGCTATTGTTGGTAAATTCATTTTAAATACTGAAAAATAGAATTTTCAATATTTCTGAATAAAAAAAGGCGAGCCCTCATTATGAGGTTGCTCGCTTTTTTACTCTTTCATTTTAGACTTTAAGTTTGTAACTAATTGATCTACCGTTACATTTGCAAGTACGTTTTCCATCGCTTCTTGCGCTTGCATTAAAATAATTTCTAATACTGATTGAATATTAGCTCCTACTGGACATTCAATGTTGGGATTTTCATGGAAGGAAAATAGTTGTCCTTCTTCTACAACTTCCACTGCTTTATATACATCAAGTAATGTAATTTCTTCTAAATCACGAGCAAGTGTCGTACCACCTTTACCAGCTTGTACATCAACAAGTCCTGCTCTCTTCAACATTCCTGTAATGCGACGAATCACAACTGGATTTGTATTCACACTACCAGCAATCCATTCAGAGGTACAGCGAGAGTTTCGATCTATCGCAAGTAACGTTAACATATGAACACCTACTGTAAAACGACTACTAATCCCCATCTGCACACCCTCCTTTGTATTCATTCTATTAAAAGACGACTCTTATTATTATATACTATTTTTAATTTATACATAAAGAAAAAGCATGATTCCAATAGGAAATCATACTTTTCTCTCATTATTGACGCTTTATAAACTTCGCTAAATCTTTAAATTTCACTTTGTCTGAATAATTCATTACGCCATTTACGTAAATGCGACTTGTAACAGCACTTAAAATACCGATTGTCGCTAAAAGCCCCGCCAATGTTATCATAATTTCTAACATACCAGTTTCACCAGCTACAAAGCGTGAGAATGTAACCATCGGGGTAAAGAACGGAACATAAGAGCTTATAACAACGATAGTACTATTTGGGTCACCTAACGATTTAAGACTTATAAAGAATGCTGCAATTATTAAAATTGAAATCGGTAGCATTACACCTTGCAAATCCTCCGTCTTAGAAACAACCGCACCAGCAGCTGCATACATCATCGCATACAGGAAATATCCTGTAACAAAATAAATTAGGAACATACCGATTATTTTTGCATCTAACTTTGTAACATCAATTACGCCAAATAATGAACCATTTTCTAAATCTACCCACCCTAGTAAATAAGGAACTAAATAACCACATGCCAATATGACAAGTTGTAATAACGCCGTTGAAACAACCGCTAAAATTTTTGCATACATCATCGTAAGAGGTTTTACTTTCGGAATCATAACTTCCATAACGCGAGAAGCTTTTTCAGAAGCAATATTCATCGCAATTGTGCTTCCGAACGCAACAATAAACATATATAAAGCGAATATGAAGAAATATGCAATTCCAGCAGAGGCAGAACGATCTTTTATTGCTTCTTGTTTCACAGAAATTTCGGTTTGCAATTGTTGTGCAATTTCTGGTGAAACATTATGTTTAGCAACTGTTACCGCCATATATTTTCCCTTTAAATAACTAGCTATAATTGTAGAATTTGTTTCACTAGCGAACCCATTAAACATATACGTGACTTCTGGAACTCCATTCTTTTCAGTTACACGAAACAAACCGTCTAACTCGCCTTCTTCTACTTGTTTATGCAGTTTATTGAAATCTTCTTTTGAACCAATTGTTAATTTAGCTGATGGTAATAACTTAGTTAACTCTTCTTTTTGTATTTTATATGTAGAACTCTCTGTCACAACTGCAATTTTATCTTTATCCTTATTTTTATCATTACTTGAAGTAAAATGATTGAACGCAAAAATCCCAAAAACAATTAAAAATAAAATCGCGCTCATGATTAATGATTTTTTAGATAAAAACGCTTCCCTGAAATAAAATGAAAATACGTGAGAAAATTTACGCATCGTTATTTCGCCCTCTCTACAAAGATTTCATTTAACGTCGGCTCTAACATTTTAAATTGTCGTAAAGTAACACCTTGTTCTTGCAACTGTTGTAAAATCTTTAGAGCTTCTGCATCGTCTTGTACTTGCACATAAAGAAGGCCTTGTTGTTTTTCATACGATACATGTATAGCTTTTAATCCCTTCGCATTTTCTTCTGTATCTTCAATCGTTAAATTGCGGAAACCATACTCTTTTTTAATATCACTTAACTGGCCTTTTACGACTGCTTCGCCTTTTTTCAAAATACATACATGTTGGCAAAAAGCCTCTACTTGTTCCATACGATGACTAGATAAAATAATTGTCTTTCCGCTCTGTACTTGTTCTTCAATAATGCTAGCTAGCATCCCAGCATTAACTGGATCAAGTCCGCTAAATGGTTCATCTAAAATGAGAAGTTCAGGATTATGAAGAAGAGCAGCAATTAATTGGATTTTTTGCTGATTTCCTTTTGAAAGCTCTCCTGCCGTTTTAAATTTATATTCCGGTATCGCTAATCGCTCTAACCAGTGATCAATAGCAAGATCTACTTCTTTTTTCGACATTCCTTCTAATCTACCAAAATATCGCAACTGGTCTATTACTCTACTTTTTGTATATAAACCTCTTTCTTCTGGTAAATACCCAATCGTTACCCCACTAGTCCCAAATGATTTTCCATCCCATGTAATAGATCCTTCATTAGGCGTTAATAATCCGAGAAGCATTTTGATTGTCGTTGTTTTCCCTGCACCATTTCGTCCAAGTAATCCTAGCACTTCACCTTTTGGTAACGAAATTTGCAAACCGTTAACTGCTTTTGATTCCCCAAATTGTTTCGTTAAGTTTTGAATTTGTAAACTCAAAGTATAAAGCCTCCCCTTTAATATCATTCATACTCTCTTTCAAAGACTATATTTATTCAGGATAAAATATAGCACTACACTTCATCCTCTTAGTATGTAACATCTCCTTAATCCATCATTTGTTCTATTTAGTTAAAATTGTAAATAATATCATGTCATTTGTCAATTATAATTGTCATTCCGACAATAAAAGTTGTCAAAACGATTCCCAACATTTTTCTCATCTTTCTAATATAGGACATACTACTATATATACAAAAGACAATATGCAAATGTTCATATAAAAATATTATATTTTAATATATAATATAAAATGATTTTCTAACATCAAGGAGGATACATATGAAGATGAAGAGGGGCATTACCACTTTATTATCTGTAGCAGTTCTATCTACATCGCTTGTAGCATGTTCAGGAACACCAGAGAAAACTGTGGCGAAAGAAGAAAAGGTAAAATTAACAGAACAGCAATTAATGGCTGATTTATGGTATCAAACAGCCGGTGAAACGAAAGCACTTTACTACCAAGGGTACAATATCGGCCAATTGAAGCTTGATGCAGCTCTTACAAAAGGGACAGAGAAAAAGCCTGCTATCGTACTTGATTTAGACGAAACTGTTTTAGACAACAGCCCTCATCAAGCAATGAGCGTAAAAACAGGAAAAGGCTATCCTTACAAATGGGATGATTGGATTAATAAGGCTGAAGCTGAAGCTCTTCCAGGCGCAATTGACTTCTTAAAATATACCGAGTCTAAAGGTGTAGATATTTACTACATCTCAAATCGTAAAACGAACCAACTAGATGCAACAATTAAAAATCTTGAGCGTGTAGGTGCTCCTCAAGCAACGAAAGAACATATATTACTACAAGATCCGAAAGAAAAAGGAAAAGAAAAACGCCGTGAACTCGTTTCTCAAACACATGAGATCGTCTTATTCTTCGGGGATAACTTATCTGATTTCACTGGTTTTGATGGAAAGTCTGTAAAAGATCGCAATCAAACTGTAACAGATTCAAAAGCACAATTTGGTGAAAAATTCATCATTTTCCCGAATCCAATGTACGGCGATTGGGAAGGTGCTCTATATGATTATGATTTCAAAAAATCAGATACGGAAAAAGATAAAATCCGTCGTGACAATTTAAAATCATTTGATGCAAAATAAAGAGGATGGCATTCGCCATCCTCTTTATTTTGTTTTCTCTGTTAAAGGCAAGATAAACACTTCCACACGTCTATTTTTTGCCTTTCCTTCTTGTGTATCATTTGGAGCAATTGAACGGTATTCTCCGTAACCAATCGCACTAAATTTTTCTGGTTGTAATTCTTTATTTTGCAGTAATACTTGCATAAAATTAACTGCCCGCTGCGTACTTAATTCCCAATTCGATGCAAACTGCGCATTGGCAATAGGGACAGTATCTGTATGACCAGACACTGTAATTTCACGAGGTGATGCTGAAACAAGTAAAGTAGACATCTCTTTTGCAATCCCTAAAGATTCTAATTTCACATCTGCTTTCCCCGAATCAAACAGCACATTCTCTAATATTGTCAGCATTAATCCCTTTTCAGTTAATTTAGTTTGAAAAGAAGAGGATAATTGTTTCTCATTAATATATTGATCAATCTTTTTTTGTAATGCTTTCAATTCATCCATCTCTTTTTTTTCTTTTTCTCTAGCTTCTTCTTGTTTTTTTGCTTGTTCTGTCTCAAGGCTACTGGCTGATAATTCTTTCTCATCATTTGGCTTTTGATCACTTAAAAACTCTTTATTTCCTGTTCCACCTGCTAATTCACTTCGAAACGCTACTGCCATCTGTTTGAACTTCGCAGCATCTATACTACTCATTGCGAATAATACGATGAACAATGCAAATAACAACGTTAACATATCAGAATAAGGGATTAACCAAGTTTCATCGATATGTTCTTCGTGTTTTTTCTTTTTGCCTCTTCTATTTTTTTTACTCCGCATTTTTTTCTGCTCCTTTTTCTAGCTTTTTACGCTCAGTTGCAGAAAGTGCACCTAAAATGCGGTTCTTCATAATAAACGGATATGTACCCTCTTGTAACATTAATAAACAATCAATAATTAAACGTTTTTTCTCTAATTCAGCTGCAGATTTTTGCTTTAGTTTATTTGCAAATGGATGCCATAATACATAGCCTGAAAAAATACCAAAAATCGTTGCAATAAAAGCACCCGAAATAGCGTGACCTAACTTTTCAATATCAGTTAAATTGCCAAGTGCAGCTACAAGACCAATAACAGCACCTAAAACCCCTAATGTCGGTGCATACGTACCAGCTTGTGAAAAAATTGCCGCTCCTTTTGCATGCCTTTCTTCAATCGCTTCTAATTCAGCTTCTAAAATTTGCTCTAAATCTTCTGCGGATACGCCATCAATCACAAATTTCATACCACGCAAAAGAAATTCATCTTGAATTTTGTCTAATTGTTGCTCTAAAGACAAAATACCGTATTTTCTACTTTCTGATGTCCAATGAACAAATAATTCTAGCAACTGTTCATAACTTAAATCCTTTTTATTTGAACCAAAAAGAACTTTAAATAATTTTGGAACCCTTTTTAGTTGATTCATCGGAAATGCGATACATACTGCAGCAAATGTACCGATAAAAATAATTAATGCTGCGGCAGGATTCAATAAAGAATTTACGTCAGCGCCCTTGACGACCATCCCTACTACCACTGCTACAAATCCTAAAATAAGTCCAATAATTGTTGCAAAATCCATTCCCATTCACTCCTAGTCTATACAAGAAGTTCTTTATTCTCGATAATCGCTACATCTTCTTATGTATATATATTACATAAAAAATTCATTTCATGAAAGATAAGAAATGAATTAAATGAAAAAATACTACAATTTCACACATTTTCTGACATTTTCTTTGCATTTCTATTACGTTACGACTCTTATATTTCTTTTTCAACAAACTAGACTTATAATAAAAACAATACATATTTTATTAAGAAAGGACTGTGATTACAAGGCATCATGAAAAAGATAATCATTATTTCTGCCACTACTATTGTAATCGGTATCACTTCTTTCGCTTACTTTGGTTCTAAATCACCACTACAAAATGGGGCAAAAGCTGTCGAAAGTCAACAGCATAGTAATCACCAAAAAGAAGAGATTCCTGCTTTTCCGAAAGCTGATCATAATGCAAAGAAGCTAGACAATGATTTTTCCGTTGTAACAAATCCAGAGTCTAATCTTGTATTAGTTAATAAACATCGAAAACTACCAGACGGATACATACCTGAAGATTTAACAAGACCAAACGTACCATTTACTAGTCCAAAAGATAAAGAAAAAACGCTACTGCGCAAAGATGCTGCAGATGCGCTTGAAAATATGTTTGTAGCGGCAAAGAAAGAAGGACTTGAACTTACAGCTGTATCTGGTTATCGTTCATACAAACGCCAAAAATCATTACATGATACATACGTTAGACGTCAAGGAAAAGCTGAAGCTGATTCAGTAAGTGCCATTCCTGGTACGAGTGAACATCAAACTGGTTTAGCAATGGATATTAGTTCAAAATCTGCTAAATTCCAATTAGAGCCTATTTTTGGAGAGACAGCCGAAGGAAAATGGGTTGCAAAACACGCCCATGAATTTGGCTTTGTCATTCGTTATTTAGAAGATAAAACAGAAACAACAGAATATTCATATGAACCGTGGCATTTGCGCTACGTTGGAAACCCGTATGCTACATACATATATAAACATCATTTAACATTAGAAGAAGCGATGGAAGACAAAAAATAAGAGAGCAAATTGCTCTCTTATTTTTCTTTCACTCTATCATTGTAGTAATTTTTTCTTCCATTCTTCAGGCCATGGTTCGCCTCTTCCCGTTTTTTTCGATGCTTGAACCATCATTCCACGACCAACTAAACAAACTTCTCCTGCCGTATTCTTCACCATGTAATGCAAATCTAAAGAAGAATTCCCAACCGATCCCGCTTTTACATACACCTTCAACTGTTCATCAAAATATATTTGCTTAATAAAATTACATTGTAAATCTGCAACAACGATCATCGTTTCTGAAGATTCATGCGTCCATTCTTGCATAAACCCAAGTTCTTTAAACAATGCGATACGTGCTTCTTCAAAATAGGTAAAGGCAACGACATTATTTACATGCCCAAACATATCTACTTCACCAAAACGAACTTTTACAGGATTGTAAAATGAAAAACCACTTTCCCATCGCTCAAAGTCTTCAATATAAGAAATCCTCTTCATTGTTTCCTCTCCTTTTCGCCTTCAAAATAAACAGAATAAACAGAAAAATAAAGTTATAAATATTGCCTCTTCAACATGAAGAGGCAATATTTATTAATAGTTATTGTCGCTACCAAAGAAATCTTTAAACGATTGAATTGTTGTATCACGGTTTAATGCCGCAATTGAAGTTGTTAATGGAATACCCTTTGGACATGATTGCACACAGTTTTGAGAGTTACCACAGTTTGCAAGTCCTCCATCTCCCATAATTGCACGTAAGCGATCTGCTTTATGCATTTCACCCGTCGGATGTGAGTTGAATAAACGAGCTTGTGATAACGGTGCTGGTCCAATAAAGTCAGATTTACTATTTACGTTTGGACATGATTCTAAGCAAACACCACATGTCATACATTTTGAAAGCTCATAAGCCCATTGACGTTTCTTCTCAGGCATTCTTGGTCCTGGTCCTAAGTCATACGTACCATCAATTGGAATCCAAGCTTTAACGCGTTTTAGAGCGTTAAACATGCGACTACGGTCAACTTGTAAGTCACGTACAACTGGGAATGTCTTCATTGGTTTTAAGCGAATTGGTTGTTCTAACTGATCAATAAGAGCTGTACATGATTGACGTGGTTTTCCGTTAATCACCATCGAACATGCGCCACATACTTCCTCTAAACAGTTCATATCCCATGCAATCGGAGTCGTTTGGTTTCCTTTTGAATCAACAGGATTACGACGAATTTCCATCAGTGCCGAAATAATGTTCATATTTGGACGATATGGAATTTCAAACTCTTGGTCAAACTCTTGTGCATCTGGTCCATCTTGTCTCGTAATGATGAGGCGGATTGTTTTCTCAGACATGTTGCTTATCCCCCTTCTCTTCACCCTTAGCAGCTACATCATGTTTTGAAGAATAGTCACGTTTACGTGGTTTAATTAGTGAAACATCCACTTCTTCGTAATGGAATGCTGGTGCATTCCCTTCTCCTTCAAATTTCGCCATCGTAGTTTTTAAGAAGTTTGCATCATCACGATTTGGGAATTCAGGTTTGTAATGCGCCCCGCGGCTCTCATTACGGTTATATGCGCCAATTGTAATAACACGTGCTAACTCAAACATATTTGCAAGTTGGCGTGTAAATGAAGCACCTTGGTTACTCCATCTCGCTGTATCGTTAATGTTAATGCGTTTGTAACGCGCCATTAACTCTTCAATTTTCGCATCAGTTTCTAGTAGCTTTTTATTTTCACGAACTACTGTAACGTTATCTGTCATCCATTCTCCAAGCTCTTTATGAAGAACATATGCATTTTCGTTACCATCAAGCGTTAAAATATTGTTAAATTTCTCTGTTTCGATTAATTCATTTTGCTCATATACAGTAGATGAAACAGCATCAGACGATTTAGAAAGACCTTTCATATACTCAATCGCGTTCGGTCCTGCTACCATACCACCGTAAATTGCTGATAATAGTGAGTTCGCACCAAGGCGGTTACCACCGTGCATAGAATAATCACACTCACCTGCTGCAAATAAACCTGGAATACTTGTCATCTGCTTATAATCAACCCATAGTCCGCCCATTGAATAGTGAACTGCTGGGAAGATTTTCATTGGTAGTTTACGAGGATCATCACCTGTAAACTTCTCATAGATTTCAATAATTCCACCAAGTTTAATATCTAGTTCTTTCGGATCTTTATGAGAAAGATCTAAGTACACCATGTTTTCACCGTTAATACCTAGTTTTTGCTCTACGCAAACGTCAAAGATTTCACGCGTTGCAATATCACGAGGTACAAGGTTTCCGTAAGCCGGATATTTTTCTTCTAGGAAGTACCATGGTTTACCATCTTTATATGTCCAAACACGGCCACCTTCACCACGTGCAGATTCACTCATAAGACGTAATTTATCGTCTCCAGGAATTGCCGTTGGATGAATTTGAATGAACTCGCCGTTTGCATAATATGCGCCTTGTTGATATACAGCAGAAGCTGCTGTACCTGTATTAATAATAGAGTTAGTTGATTTTCCAAAGATGATGCCAGGGCCCCCTGTTGCCATAATCACAGCATCAGCTTGGAAACTTTTAATCTCCATTGTTTGTAAGTCTTGTGCAACGATTCCTCGGCACACACCTTCGTCATCAACAACAGCTCGTAAGAAATCCCAACCTTCATATTTCGTTACAAGTCCTGCTACTTCGTGACGACGTACTTGCTCATCTAATGCGTATAGTAATTGCTGTCCAGTTGTTGCACCAGCAAATGCTGTACGGTGATGTTGTGTTCCACCAAAACGACGGAAATCAAGAAGTCCTTCTTCCGTACGATTGAACATAACACCCATACGGTCCATTAAATGAATGATACCAGGTGCTGCTTCACACATTGCTTTAACTGGTGGTTGGTTCGCTAAGAAGTCCCCACCATAAATTGTATCGTCAAAGTGGATCCATGGAGAATCCCCTTCACCTTTCGTATTTACGGCACCGTTAATTCCACCTTGGGCACATACAGAATGCGAACGTTTTACTGGTACTAAAGAAAACAGTTCAACATTTACTCCTGCTTCCGCCGCTTTAATCGTTGCCATTAAGCCAGCCAAGCCACCGCCGACTACTATAAGTTTCCCTTTCATGCTCTCCCACTCCTTACTGGTTTGCTAGCTGTGGATCGATGAACGCTAATAATGCACTCACACCTACATAAGATAGACCTAAGAATATAGCTAATGTTACATAAGTAGAGATTCTTTGTGAACGTGGAGATACTGTAATTCCCCAGCTGATGCAGAATGTCCATAGTCCATTTGCAAAGTGGAAAATTGTTGAAACAACACCAACTAAGTAGAATGCAAACATAGCTGGATTGTTTAAAATATCTGCCATCATATCATAGTTTACCTCTTTACCTAGCATTGCTTGAATACGAGTTTCCCAGACGTGCCAAGAAATGAAAATCAGTGTAACGATACCTGAAATTCTTTGGAAGACGAACATCCAGTTACGGAAATAACCGTAAGAAACCGCATTGTTCTTAGCTGTAAATGCAATATATAAGCCATATATAGCATGGTACAGTATCGGTAAAAAGATGATGAAAATCTCTAGCGCATACCGGAATGGAAGGAGCTCCATAAAGCCTGCAGCTTTGTTAAAAGCCTCTGCTCCTCGTGTTGCAAAGTTGTTCACAATTAAATGTTGCGTCAAAAAGACACCAACCGGGATGACCCCCATTAATGAGTGCCACTTACGAAACGTATACTCGCGGCCTTTCATGTCCCCATTACCCCCCTTGAATGTTTGACTGCTGTTTTCAGATTAGTTTACAACAATAATGTTTTTTCACTATTGGCATAAGAAAAACTGAAAAAATTATTCGAAATATTTCAGCATAATTTGATACCAAGTTCATTTTACTCCTATTTTTGTCGAAGCGTCAAGAAAACGTATACATAATTTGCATATAATTTGCCAATTCTTTTTTTCTTCTTATATATTCAGATTTACCCAAAGAAAAATCTGTTTTTATAAATGCAAAATGTTATATAATAATCCCTATAGAAAGAGGGGAATATTGTGAGTAAAAATACAATCGATACAACATCTTTAGAAGATGTTTCATTGAACGCCTTCGCTTATGAATTGCTACGTGAAGAATTACTACCTGATTTAATCGGTAACGATTTAGATGGTATTTTATACTGGTCTGGTAGAAACCTTGCAAGAAAATATCCACTAGAAACAATTGAAGAAGTCATTCAGTTCTTTGAAAAAGCTGGCTGGGGCACTTTAAGCATTATTGAACATAAGCGTCGTGAAATGCAGTTCCAACTTAAAGGCACACTCATCGCTGAACGTCAAAAACAAAACAGACATTCTTCTTATCAATTAGAAGCTGGATTCATCGCTGAACAAATTCAAAAGCAACGAAACGTCGTTGCAGAGTCCTATGAAGAAAAGAAAAAACGTTCAGACTCTATTACATTTCTTGTGAAATGGGATATAAAAGATCTCATTGAAGTGTAGCATTACCTACAGTCAACTAGACATATAAGTTTAGTTGACTTTTTTGTATTTTCATTCAGTTAGGTTTATTTTAAATCTTCAGAAATTATACCAGAAAATAGAAGACGTTGTAAACTACAACGTCTTCTTATCCGCTAAATAAGTATAAATCGTCTCTGCGACATTTTTCGGCATACCCGCTTCGACAAATTCCGTTACAGAAGCTTCTTTCATCTTTTTTAGTGACCCAAAATGTTTCAACAATATCTTTTTTCGTTTATCTCCAATTCCAGGAATATCATCCAGTGCTGATTGAATGACAGATTTCCCGTGTAATTGACGATGGAATGTAATCGCAAATCGATGCACTTCATCTTGAATGCGCTGCAATAAATAAAATTCTTGGCTATTTCGCTCAAGCATCACAGGTTCAGGTGGATCTCCAATAATTAAATGGGAGGTTTTATGTTTGTCATCTTTTACAAGCCCTGCCATCGGAATATATAAACCGAGTTCGTTTTCTAGAACATCGCTTACAGCTGCCAGATGACCTTTTCCACCATCAATAATGATTAAATCTGGTAAAGGCAAACTCTCTTTCAATGCCCTTGTATAACGGCGTCTCACAACTTCTCTCATAGACTCATAATCATCTGGTCCTTGAACCGTTTTAATTTTATATTTCCTATATTCTTTCTTAGCTGGTTTCCCATCGATAAAAGCAATCATTGCAGAAACAGGATTTGTCCCTTGAATATTTGAGTTATCAAACGCCTCAATACGATAAGGTGTTTCAATCCCAAGCTGCTTCCCTAAATGATCTACCGCTTTAATCGTTCGCTCTTCATCACGTTCAATTAAGTAGAATTTCTCTTCAAGAGCAATCTTCGCATTTTTATTTGCTAATTCTACAAGATCTTTTTTCTTACCACGTTTCGGCTGTGTCGCTTCAACTTCTAAAAAGCGCTCTACTAACTCTGAGTCTATACTTCCTGGAACGACAATTTCCTTCGGCTTAAAATGACTGCTGTTCTCATAAAATTGACCGATAAACGTTAAAAATCCCTCTTCTGGTTCATCGTAAATTGGAAACATAGAAACATCACGTTCAATTAGCTTTCCTTTTCGAACGAAGAAAACTTGAACACACATCCATCCTTTATCAACTGCATACCCAAACACATCACGATCCACTAAGTCACTCATAATCATCTTTTGTTTTTCCATAATCGCATCGATATGAGCAATTTGATCACGTAACTCTTTTGCACGTTCAAATTCTAGTTTCTCTGAAGCTTCATACATCTTTGTTTCTAATTCTGAACGAACTTCTTTATGTCCACCATTTAAAAACTTAATAATTTCATCTACAATTTCTTTGTTTTGTTCTTCCGTCACTTCTTTCACACAAGGCGCTAAACATTGACCCATATGATAATATAAACAAACTTTATCTGGCATATTTGAGCACTTACGAAGCGGATACATACGATCTAGCAGCTTTTTCGTTTCATGAGCTGATTGTGCATTCGGATAAGGACCAAAATACTTTCCCTTATCCTTTTTTACATTTCGCGTAATAAGTAATCGCGGCTGTTTCTCAGCTGTAATTTTAATAAAAGGATATGTTTTATCATCTTTTAATTGAATATTATATTTTGGATCATGTTTTTTTATTAAGTTTAACTCTAAAATGAGAGCCTCTAGATTTGAGGAGGTTACAATATATTCAAAATCTACAATTTCTCCTACAAGCCGTAGTGTTTTTCCATCATGTGAACCAGTAAAGTACGAGCGCACACGATTTTTAAGCACTTTTGCCTTTCCGACATATATAACCGTTCCTTGCTTATCTTTCATTAAATAACAACCAGGTTGATCTGGTAAAATAGCCAATTTTTCTTTTAAATGTTCGTGCACTCGTTACCCTCCATTTCTACATGCTTAGCATCTTTATTTTCACATGAAAACATACTATGCCAAAACACCCAACATACGTTCTTTTATTGTAACGGAAAGGTGTAAAAAAGGAAAATAAAAAAGGCTACCAAATGGTAGCCCTTTATTTTAGAAGTGTTTAGAAACTAATTCTACTAATGCTTCTTTCGGTTTGTAACCTAACGTTTGATCAACTACTTTACCGTCTTTTAATACGAAAAGAGCTGGAATGCTCATTACTTCGAATTGACGAGCAGTTTCTTGGTTTTCATCCACGTCTACTTTTACTACTTTTACTTTTTCGCCTAATTCTGCATCAATTTCCTCTAATACAGGAGCGATCATTTTACAAGGTCCACACCAAGGTGCCCAGAAATCTAATAATACAACACCTTCGCTAGTTTCAGCTGCGAAGCTTTGGTCATTTGCATTTACAATTGCCATTTTATTTCCTCCTTCAAGTATATTCTACCAAGAGTATATCATTAACTTATATACGTGGCGAATAATATGTATCGTTATGTATTGTAACAAAAAAGTGTTCCTTTATACTATATAAAAATACGGATTAAATACTAAAAAGATGAGAGACAGGGGATCTCTCACCTTTTCTATATATAGGGGTACTTCACTTGGAACTCAAGGGTACTCAAATCATGAATGTACTTTTAACTTTTTAAACTCTTCTGTTAAAAGAGGTAAGACTTCAAATAGATCGCCAACAATACCATAGTCAGCTACTTTGAAGATACTTGCTTCTGGGTCTTTATTAATCGCAACGATTATTTTTGAGTTAGACATACCAGCTAAATGCTGAATCGCACCAGAAATACCGCATGCAATGTATAAGTCTGGCGTAACAACTTTACCAGTTTGACCAATTTGTAATGAGTAATCGCAATACTCAGCGTCACAAGCACCACGAGATGCTCCAACAGCGCCGCCTAATACGTCAGCTAACTCTTTTAATGGCTTGAATCCTTCTTCACTCTTCACACCGCGTCCACCAGCGATAATAACTTTCGCTTCAGAAAGGTCAACACCTTCTGCCGTCTTACGGACGACATCTTGAATAATTGTACGTAAATCTTTCACATCTACTGTAATAGAAGACACGTCACCACTGCGAGACTCATCTTTTTCAAGCGTCGCAATGTTATTTGGACGCACTGTCGCAAATAAGATACCGTCTGTTACAATCTTCTTCTCAAACGCTTTACCAGAGTAAATTGGACGAGTAAAGATAACATTTCCACCTTCAACATCTAAAGCAGTTACGTCAGAAACTAGACCAGCTTCAAGCTTCGCTGCTAATTTTGGTGATAAATCTTTACCCAGTGCTGTATGTCCAAATACAATACCTTCTGGCTTTTCTTCAGCATATACAGCTGAAAATGCTTGTGCATAACCATCAGATGTATATGATTTTAATTTATCATTTTCAACTGTCACAACGCGATCTGCACCGTAATGAATCAATTCATTTGCAAAAGAGGCAACGCTGTCTCCAACTAGAAGACCTACTACTTCACCGCCTTCTGCAATTGTTTTTGCTGCTGCTACCGCTTCAAACGAAACGTTACGTAGCGATCCATCACGAACCTCACCCATTACTAATACTTTACGAGCCATAGATTTTCCCTCCTGCATATATAATTTCGTATTTTATTAGATTACTTTCGCTTCTGTATGGAGCAACGATACAAGTTCTTTTACTTGATCTTGCAGCTCGCCTTGTAACACTTTTCCTGCATCTTTCTTAGGAGGCAAATAGATTTCAATTGTTTTTGTCTTTGCTTCCACATCATCTTCTTCTAAATCTAAATCATCTAATTCTACTTCTTCTAGTGGCTTTTTCTTCGCTTTCATAATACCTGGAAGCGATGGATAACGAGGTTCATTTAAACCTTGTTGTGCTGTTACTAAAACTGGTAATGAAGTTTCAATCACTTCCGTATCACCTTCAACATCACGCTCAATCTTCACGTTTGTACCGTCAATTTCAAGTTTTGTAATTGTCGTTACGTACGGAATATTTAACGCTTCTGCTACGCGTGGACCAACTTGTCCAGATGCACCATCAATTGCAACGTTCCCGCCTAAAATTAAATCTACATCTTTATCTTTTAAATATTCAGCAAGTACTTTTGCTGTCGTGAACTGGTCACCATTTTCCACATCATCTTCAATATTAATTAATACCGCTTTATCGCAGCCCATCGCTAATGCCGTACGAAGTTCTTTCTCACTATCTTCGCCACCGACTGTTACAACAGTAACTTCGCCACCTTGTGCGTCTCTTACTTGAATTGCTTCTTCAATCGCATATTCGTCGTAAGGGTTGATGATGAATTCCGCTTCGCCATCGTAAATTGCACCGTTTTTAATTACGATTTTTTCTTCTGTATCAAATGTTCGTTTCATGAGTACGTAGATGTTCATTCCATTTACCCCCTTGTTTTTCAGAAAGATTCTATCAATTTTAATTTTCTGTTAATTTATATTAAAAAAATAATTGAACTACCTGCCACTAAATGAAGGCTTACGTTTTTCTAAAAACGCTGCTACACCTTCTCTTCCATCTTCACCCGTAAATACTTCACCAAAGATTTGAGCTTCGCGTTGTACACCTTCATAATAATGAGACGATTTCGTCGTTTGCAATAACTCTAGTACAGCACGAGTCGTCGCTGGGCTTTTTCCAGCAATCTGTTTTGCAACTTTAAGCGTATCATCTAAAAATGTTTCTTCAGCAAAAACTCCGTTAACAAGTCCCCATTTTAGTGCTTCTGCACCAGTAATCGGTGTACTTGTTAACATCATTTCACAAGCTTTCGCTTTCCCAACATAACGTGGTAATCGCTGTGTACCTGCAAATCCAGGAATTAATCCAAGTGTTAATTCAGGTAAACCAAGTTTTGCACTTTCAGTTGCAAAGCGCATGTGGCAAGACATAGCAAACTCAAGGCCGCCGCCAAGTGCCGCTCCATGAATTGCCGCGATAACTGGTTTTGAACATTTTTCAACACGCTCAAACGTAACTTGTCCAAGCTGCGCTAATTCTGTCGCTTGCTTCGCTTCAGTAACAGATGTAAATTCTTTAATATCTGCTCCCGCCGAGAAGAAGCGCCCTTCACCGTGAATAACAACAACACGAATGTTATCATCCTTCTCCACTTGATCAATTAATTCAGTAACATCATGCATAACTTGTGAAGACATCGCGTTTGCCGGCGCATGATTTAACGTCGCTACCGCGATATGATCTTCAACTCTTACAGATAGGAATTTCAACATGATCCCTCCCATTATTGACGATAACCACAAGCTGCAATAAGTAGCCCATGTACCGTTTTTGAAAGTGCGACCAGATCATACTTATGATCGCTCATTACCCAATTGGTCACAACTTCATCTACTGTTCCAAAGATCATTTGTCTTGCCACGCGAACATTTAAATCCGCTTGGAATTCACCTTGCTTTATACCTGTCTCCAAAATCTCATCCATAACTTGTAAGTAGCCTTTTAATACTTCATTTATTTTCAGGCGTAAGTCTTGATTGGACTGTCTTAGCTCTAATTGTGTAACGATAGCAAGAGGATCATTTTGTGATAACAGCAAGAAGTGCGTTTCTACCAACATGAATAACTTCGATACAGCGCTTTCAATTCCTGCTGTTTTTTGACGAATTGTTTCGACAAAATCTCCCATCTTCTCTTGGAATAAGGATATTAATATATCTTCTTTATTTTTAAAATATAAATAAATCGTGCCATCAGCTACCCCAGCTTGCTTTGCTATTTTAGAAACTTGCGCTTGGTGGTACCCATTCTCCGCAATCACAATGACTGCCGCATCAATAATTTGATTGTATTTTGGTCTATTTTTCTTCACTTTACTGTCCCCTTCAAGAAGATGACTGAATGAATAGTCATTCATATTCTTATAATACTGACTATTTAGAAAAGTGTCAATCCTATTTTTTCAAAAAGAAAGGGCCTTAGCCCGTTTGCTCATCCTCATTTTTTCTTTTCTCTTCATCTATTAGGACACGGCGTAAAATTTTTCCGACTGTCGTTTTCGGCAGTTCATCTCTAAACTCATATACTTTCGGCACTTTATAAGCCGCTAAATATTTACGCGCAAACTGGTTTAATTCTTCCTCAGAACACTCCGCACCTTCTTTTAACACAACAAATGCTTTAACTGTCTCTCCCCGGTACGGATCGGGAACTCCAATCGTCACTACTTCTTGCACTTTTTCATGCTCATATAATACTTCTTCTACTTCGCGAGGATACACATTAAATCCACTCGCAACAATCATATCTTTCTTACGATCTTTCACATAGAAAAATCCATCTTCATCCATGTAACCAACATCCCCTGTATGAAGCCATCCGTCTTGTAATACAGCTGCTGTTTCTTCTGGCTTATTCCAATACCCTTTCATAATTTGAGGACCCTTTACAACAATTTCACCAATTTCACCCGGAGGTAAAGCCTCTCCAGTTTCAAGTGACATAATGTTTGCCTCTGTATCTGGCCACGGCACACCAATACTTCCTGGCACGCGTTTTTCCCACAAAAAATTCCCATGTGTAACTGGCGACGACTCCGTTAATCCATAACCTTCTACCAATTTCCCACCTGTAACTCTCTCAAACTCTTCCTGTACTTCTACAGGAAGCGGGGCAGATCCACTAATACAAGCTTGAATAGAAGAAATATCATATTCTTTTAAGAGGGGACTATTTAATAGAGCAATATAAATGGTCGGTGCCCCTGGAAATAGTGTGACTTTATGTTTTTTTATCGCTTCAAAAACCATTTTCATATCAAACTTCGGAATCAGCACCATTTTATATCCTTGCATAATACTTAAATTCATTACAGCTGTCATCCCATACACATGAAAGAACGGAAGGACACCAAGAATTACTTCTTCCCCTTCTTTACAATTATATAGCCAATGAGCTCCCATTAAAGTGTTCGAAACAAGGTTTTTATGCGTCAACATAACGCCTTTCGGAAATCCAGTTGTTCCTCCAGTGTACTGTAAAAGAGCTAGATCATTTTCAGGATCACAAGGCACTTCAACATTAACATTACTTTCTCGTTCTACTGATTTCCATAGATGAATCGTTTCGCTTTCCGACACATCCACAACAAGATTTGCCTGCTTTTTTTGTACAAATGGATAAAGTAAATTTTTAGGGAAGGGTAAAAAGTCCGCAATCCGAGTTACGATAATATGTTCAATTTTTGTAGCAGATTGAACATTCGTTACTCTTGGAAACACTAAATCGAGACAAAGAATTACTTTTGCTCCCGAATCATGAAGCTGGTATTCTAATTCTCTTTCTGTATATAGTGGATTTGTTTGTACTACGATACCTCCCGCAAGTAATGTACCATAATAACCAATTACAGATTGCGGACAGTTTGGCAACATAATAGCAACTCGATCACCCTTTTCCACACCGAGTTTTTGAAGATAATTTGCAAACCTCTTCACCTTATCGTGGAAGTCTGAAAATGTAATATCCTTCCCTAAAAAGTGAAGCGCTTTCTTTTCTGGATAACGTGAAGCCACCTGTTCCACATATCCATGAAGCGGCTGAATATCATAAGAAATCGTACTTGGAATTTCTTCTGGATAACTTTTCAACCATGGTTTTTCCACCTTCATTCCCCCTTCAAATACATAAAAATAAATGAATGTTCATTCATGATGGTTGTTTTCATTATATTATAGTCGCCATAACGTTACAATCATAATATTCTGACTTTTATATAACTATGCTTCACTCCATTAACTTCTTATTATATGTATAAACTCTCCTAATCTTAAAAGAATAAGAGAGTTATTATTTAGCTTAACCTTATTATCGTTAACACAGCTCCTGGTGTAGTTGTTGATAATGTTGCAACAGCTAACAAACCAAATAGTTGCAAACTAATGGCACTTCCAGCCGCAAGAGTCGTAATAATTGTTGCACTAAATGATGTAGTTGCTAACGCAGGAGAATTGATCGTTCCAGCAAGAGGTGCACCATTAATTGTAATCCGCGAACTGACTAATAATGAAGCCGTTATATTAATCGTATATGAAATATAATAATTCCCCGCATTTGCAGCCGTAAATACTGTATTCCCCCCAGAAACAGTAATACCTGGACCAATATTTTGATTATTCGGAAGCGGGACATTCGTTCCACCAAGAAGTACCGATATCGCTGTTCCCGATGTATTATTTGCAAAAGCGTATGTTGCAGTTATACTTGTGCCAGTTGCCCCCGTGTCTCCTGTTGCTCCTGTTGGACCTGTTGGACCTGTTGCTCCTGTTGCTCCCGTTATTCCCGTCGCTCCTGTTGGACCCGTTATTCCCGTCGCTCCTGTTGGACCTGCTGCCCCTGTTATTCCTGTTGCTCCTGTTGCTCCCGTCGGACCCGTTGAACCTGTTATTCCCGTCGCTCCCGTTGGACCTGTTGCCCCTGTTATTCCCGTCGGACCCGTTGAACCTGTTATTCCCGTCGCTCCTGTTGGACCTGTTGCCCCTGTTATTCCTGTTGCTCCCGTCGGACCTGTTGCCCCTGTTATTCCCGTCGCTCCCGTTGGACCTGTTGCCCCTGTTATTCCCGTCGCTCCCGTTGGACCTGTTGCCCCTGTTATTCCCGTCGCTCCCGTTGGACCTGTGTCACCTGTTAGGCCCGTTGCTCCCGTTGGGCCTGTGTCACCTGTTGGACCCAGCTTAGGAACTGTCCCATCACAACTAAAACAGCATGAATCAACATGTACACCATTTTGATTATTACACCCACAATATCCATTTATATTATTGCTCCATGAAGACATGTTGATCACTTCCTTTACGTTCGATCTTTTAAGTAAAATCACCAAGTTAGAAAACACCTATCTAAATAACAAAAAAACACTTTACCTAGTGGGGATAAACACAGATTTATTCCATACATTCTAGTAATTATTACATGCGATTTGCTCTCTTTTTGCTTGTACTTTCGCCTTCTTGCTCAAACGAAATTCTTTTTCTCTATTCTGCATATACATATAAACTTCAATCCAATTGGTGTATTCATCGGCGGACTACTTGCAGTTAAAATTGCCCTTTTTCATGGAAATTAGGATTTAGCTCAACAACCCTTACTTTAATAGAAATCGGTATTTCAGCTCTCGGCTCAACAATTATTCAACTCTTTATCGTTAGCGCAAATTTGAACGTTGCTGTACTTGGAGCACCTTATTTCTTATGGTTGGTGAGGAAGAGTTGGAAGAAAGTTAAAAAGGATCTTCTTGGAAGTCTCCTTTTTTATTCATTCTTATAAGATCAAAAGGAAACTATCTTTTTTTCACGAATTTAACCTATGAACATAACGAGGAGGGATAACATGTACCAAACTATTGAAGGCTTCTTGCAATCATGGACATACGAGGCTGAGTCTACTCAAAAGATGCTCGATGCATTAACAGATGAGTCTTTGTCACAAGAAATTGCACATGGGCACTGGACATTAGGCAGAGTTGCTTGGCATATCGTGACGGCAATTCCAGTTATGCTATCTGGTACGGGGCTTAAGTTTGAAGGGGAAACGAAAGATTATCCTGTTCCAACTTCAGCTAAAACAATTGCAGATGGGTATCGTAAAGTGAATGCGGCTTTTGTTGAAGCACTTCAAAGCGAATGGACTGATAAGGATTTAACTACTATTAATGACTTCTTTGGTCGCCCTATGCCGAATTCTATATTTTTAATGACACTTATTAATCATCAAAATCACCATCGTGGGCAAATAACAGTTTTAATGCGACAAGCCGGCTTAACAGTTCCTGGCGTATATGGCCCTGCAAAAGAAGAATGGGCTGTGGCTGGAATGGAAGCTCCTAAAATGTAACAAAAAAAAAAGACAAGGTGTTTACACATCTTGTCTTTTTCTGTAACTTGTTTCATGTGAAACTATTTTACTAACTTCTATTATTGGAGTTATCAGCGTATCTCTTTATTTCACAAGTTATGGTACCCCTTGGGGAAAACAAACAGCAATTACGGAAACAAAAGAATATATTACAAAATACTTTAATCTAGATGCGGAAGTCAAAAATACTTCTTACGATGCTAAAATGAATAACTATGCAATCTCCTTTGAGACAAGTAGAGATGGAGAATTTACTATCGAATATAAAAGTCCTAATAACTTTAATATTTCTCCAGGAGTGCAAGAGTATTTAAGCAAACACTCCAAATTTACAGAGTAGTAACGAAGCATACATATACAAAAAAGAGTTGGTGTAACGCCAACTCTTTTTACGTATTCTTGTCATACAGTTATATCTTCCTTCTCTATATTTTTAATTCCGTAATATGCAATCGCAACTCCAATTGCAGCAAGTACTAGTTGAAGGGGAAGAAAAGTTGCTGTAGAAAACATAGGAGTGTTATTAATTGCAATTGATACAACAATCAGAGATGAAACAATTGTAGTTGGCACCGAACGTTTACGCATTCCGAAATATAGAGGGATTAAACTTATTCCCGCAGTTGCAATGGCTAAAGGAACAAGGTTTATCCCTTCTTGCTTCAATTGATCTATTGTGAATGAATTAGGAAGAATTGAAAAATAGCTATCTATCCCAAAGAAAACTCCTACTACTAAAATGTTAGATAAAATAACTGTTATAAATGTTAATGTTGCTGTAATAACCAACTTACTAATCATCATTTTCTTTCGGTTAATTGGATAAGAAAACATGAGTAATATTGTTTTGTTTTTATATTCACCAATTATTAACCTTGCGATTAATACACTACCAAAAATAATAAATGTTGCTCTTACTAATGTACTAGCCGTTAACAACATCATCTGCGGATCCCTTATTTCCGGATCACCTTCTACTTGAGCAACGATGCTCGTAAAGATCATTAATGCCAGTATAGCGATATTTGCAATAATCGCTCCCCTTACATACCATCCAAGCTTAAACTTTTTCAATTCTAGCTTCATAAGATGTAGCATAATAGTCCTCCTTTCATTTACATTTTAATCGATATAAATCGCTCCTGTTTTACTTAAAATCTTCACTTCGTTTTTTGCATCACCAATAGTTCCCTCTTTTATTTTTTCTGTATTTTTATCTTTCTTAAGCTCTTTTAAATCCACAATTATGTCAGTCGAATTACTTTTAGCCGTAAGTTTCAATGATACCGGGACACCTTTATACCGTACGCCAATGTCTCCTGATTTTGTTTCTATAAATAATGATTTTCCTTCTGTCATATCTTTTAGTAATACTTCCCCAGATGTTGAAGTGATGTTCATATTTCCATTTTCCGCATTTTTCACATAATTATCGCCAGTAGTAGAAGTTATATTTACTTCTTGTAATGAACTATCTTTTAACATTAAATCTCCACTTTCGGATGTGAACTCACCCTTCTCTGCCGATAGTCCTGTAATCATTTCATCTCCAGACTTGCCTTTTGTCACGATATTTTTTACTACTATATTGCTTATTTTCACATCACCCGATTTATTATTTAATACAATTTTATCTATTTCTTTCTTCGGAATAGCTATACATATACTATTTTTCTTCCTAAACGTAAAACCATTAAAAAATTTGGTCACCTTTTGTTTTTGCTTAATCACAATTTTATTTTCGTCATTTTCTATTTTCACGGGATCTATCTTTTTATCTACTTGTTGACCTTGAGCGGAAATTACTATTTTATTAGCGTCTGTACTTTTAAATTCAATATTCCAGTTTTCATTGTCTACTTCTATTTCTTTTATATTATTGATTTCAAAAGACCTTTCTTGCTTAAAATCTTTCACCTGAAATACCTTAAAACCAAAAACCGCACTAGCAATTGTAATGACTAATATTGCAATTACTATTATTTTTTTCACCAGTCATACCCCAGTTCGTTTTTGTTTTAAGCTTGCTTCACGCCACATCAATCTTGTCAATTTTTCGATACGATAGATAACTAATGAAAATTCCTAATAAACAGAGCACGATTGGGATAGCTATAAAATCAAACATACTTACTTGACCATTTCCAGGACCAACGTTACCATTAATCAGCATACCAATTATTACTGCTGAAGTAATCGTTGTCGGTGTCGATTTCTTTCTCATTCCAAAAAATAAAGGAATTAAACTTATACCAGATATCATAAATGCACTTATAATAGTAGTTGGAACGGTAGCTATTATTTCCCCCATCGTAACAGGCGTTTCAAGTATTCCTATTATTGGATTCATACAGAATATGAGCAAACTAATAATAAATGTTGCGATTATCGTGCTCACAAAGCAAAAACTAAAAACAATTGCTAATTTCGCTCTCATTAGCATTTTCCTTTGCAGTGGGTACATAAATAGTAGCTGTATTGTTTTGTTCTTGTATTCATCAATCACTAAACGTGATAAAATAACCGATGCAAAAATAACAAATGTAATTCTAATAAAAATATTTGCTAAAGACATGTATTCCATATAGCTAGAGAACATCAAATCATCTTCTACTTTAGACCCCCATGCCATAAGACTTACCGCAGCAAAAATTGCTATAATACAAATCGCTACTCCTTTAAAATAACTAGATAATTTATGTTTTTTCCATTCGAGTTTCATTAATTGAAACATATAAACCACGCCTCCATTCTTTATATAACTGTCTCTACACTACTAACATTCTAATTCCAGCAGTAATTACGCTTAACATTCCTATCACTAGTAGAATTAACAACCATTTCCGCTCTGGTTTCCTATAATATAAAATCCCACTTATAACATTACGATCACTCCACTTACTAGATTCACTAACAATCCATTAAGCATGAATGCCCTCTCCATCCATTACATTTAAGAAATATTCTTCTAAGGAACTATGTTTCTTATTAATACTTTCAATTTCTACATCGTTCATAATAAGTGCTTTTGAAATGTTTTGCTGCGACGCCTTCAATTCATACACACGAATCATGTTTCCACTCATTATTTTATAATTTTTTATACCAAGTTTATCTTCTAAAATATAAGCTGCACGCTTCACATCAGGAACAGTAATTTCAATGTACTCTGTTTGTTTTCCGTTAATACTCTTCATTGAAACTTCTTTTATTAGTTTTCCATTTTGAATTACACCAATTGTATCCGCCATTTGTTCCATCTCGCCTAAAATATGACTAGAGACTAATAACGTAATACCATATTCTTTGCAGAGCATTTTAAATAAGTCTCTTAATTCTTTAATACCAATTGGATCTAAACCGTTAATTGGTTCATCTAAAATGAGTAATTCTGGCTTTGTCATGATCGCCCTTGCAATACCAAGTCGTTGCTTCATCCCTAATGAAAAATCTTTTACTTTTTTATCATCTATACCGTGCAATTTCACTAAATGTAAAGCATGATCGATTGCATTCTTGTCGTAATACCCCATATATTCACAATGTAATTCTAGGTTTTCCTTCGCCGTTAATTTATCATAAAAGATTGGATATTCGATAATTGTCCCCATGCGCTTTAACAATTCATAAGATGTATCCGTTAACTTCTCACCAAAAATTTCAATATCACCGCTCGTCGGTTTTATTAAATTTGTGATCATTTTCATAATCGTTGTTTTACCTGCACCATTCGGTCCTAAGAAACCGTATATCTCTCCCTTTTTCACATGCATGTTAACGCTAGAAATAACTTCTTTCCCTTTAAACACTTTCGTTAACTGATTCGTTTTTAATATATATGTCATGTCACTGTCTCCTTTCGCACTACCTTATACTTCTATAATAGACAACGGAAATCTCTTTTTTCTTACCCGTTCCTTACAAATTCCTTACGCTGAAAAAAAGCTTGTAGAATCTACTTCTCTACAAGCTAAAACAGCATCTTTTTTAATACAACTGTAAAAATTGTTTTTTCATACGGCTTACTAGAAAGATGTATTTTTCCATCCATCGCTTCCACAAGCCTTTTCGTAATTGTTAACCCTAAACCGCTCCCTTGGTACAATCTATTTCTTGAATCTTCAAGTGTATACATTCGCTCAAACACTTTATCAATATGAGATTCGTCAATTCCCTTTCCTGTATCCCATACATCTATATACACACTCGTTTCATCATCTCTTAACGTCATACCGAGTGTCTTTCCATCTTCTCCATATGTAATCGCATTTGATATTAAATTATTCAACACTCTACCTAATACTTCTACATTTCCAAGTGCATATATATTTCTTTCTGGTATATCAATATGAACTTGAAACCCTTTCGTCGTCACTAAATCATAAAAAGATAAAATTTTCTCGCGACAAACTTCATTCATATTTACTTTTGTCATTTCGATTGCTTTGTCACCAGATTCTAATTTTGCTAAATCAAAAAACTTATGGATCAGTTCCATTACTTCTAGTGTTTTTACATGCACCTTTTCAAGTAATATTTGCTCTTCTTCTTTATTTATCGTTTTATCCTTATTTAACATTTCTGTATATCCAAGAATAACTGTTAGTGGCGTCTTTAAATCATGTGAAATATTTGAAAGCATTTTTCTCATCGAAATTTCTACTTTTGCATGATCTGCATTCGTTTTCTGCTTTGCATCTAATAATTGATTAATTGCCACTAATAACTTTTGCAATTCTAGATCATCTGTCATAACGAGCAACTTCTCGCCTGTTTGTTCATTCACAATGCTTTCTAACTTTTCATATGTGTATCGTAAATTTTTACTACTATTTTTTCTCATTTTATATTGTATATAAATGATACATAACAATATAAAAATAATGCATATTAACAGATTGACCATATTACATCACTTCCAACTTATAGCCGATGCCCCATAACGTTTTAATATATTCTGGATTAGATGGATCACTTTCGATTTTCTCACGCAATCTTCTCATATGAACGTTAATAACGTTATCATCACCGTAATACTCTTCGCTCCAAACTAACGTATAGATTTGTGCTTTTGTAAATACACGATTTTGATTTTTTACGAATAGCTTTAAAATCTCAAATTCTTTTAAAGTAAGTTTGAGGGGCTTTCCGTTTTTTTCAACTGTAAAATTAATTGGATCGATTGCTAAATCACCAATTTGAATCATCTTTTCTGTTGTTTCTGTAGCCGAATATTTCGTAGACCTCCGAATACCCGCTTTTACACGTGCGGCTAATTCAATCATAGAAAATGGCTTACAAATGTAATCATCTGCTCCAAGTCCTAATCCAACAGCTTTATCAACATCTGTATCTTTTGCCGACATCATTAAAATCGGAACCGCACTTTTTTCCCGAATAATACGTACAACCTCTAAGCCATCTAGCTTTGGCATCATAATGTCGAGGATAACTAAATCAAAGGATGATTTAAAAAATGCTTGCACCCCTTCTTCTCCGTCAGACGCGATTGTAACTTGAAAACCTTCTTTTATTAAATACTTTTCCACCATCTCTTGAATTGAGATATCGTCTTCAACTAATAAAATATGATGTGACATATGTCTATCCCCTTTTTTACAAACATTAGCATGTTAATTGTATCGTAACGAATGAATACTGGAAAGAATTATATGAATTTTCAAACCAACTTCCCTTCCTTCCCTAACAGTGATATGATGAAATTCACTACTATTGTTCATAATTAACTTTATATAAAGGAGACTTATCATGTCAGAAAACAAAAAAGTAAGCTTAGCTGATTTAATGCGTGAACAACTTGCAAAGAAAAAGCAAGGAAATGGAAATGGTTCAAATAATACAAATCAAAGCCAAGAAACGAAAAAATTACAAAATCAACAAACGAAGAAAACAAACAACCAACGTAGACGTACAGGTGTATAAATGAACGGACAAAAACGTTCTAATATCGCACCCGGTCTTGAAGTTGATATTGTGTTAAAACAAGATCAACGCACCGGTAAATTAACACGTGGAATTGTAAAAGATATTTTAACAAACTCCCCTTCTCATCCACATGGCATTAAAGTACGATTGCAGGACGGGCAAGTCGGTAGAGTACAAAATATCGTTCAATAAGAAAAGGAGCTCAAGTAAACCCGAGCTCCTTTTCTTTATTAGCCTTTAATTTTCTCGATGAAAACTACTTTTAAATAGTCTCCTTCTTTGAATTGATCAATGGTACGAAAATCTTCTGGTAAAGAATGTTCTTCTAATATTTTATATTTGCCATTCATTTCTTTAAATGCCGTATCAATAAATCCTTTAAACTTTTTCATATCAAATGCGCTACAATTTGTAGAGGCAACAATAATCCCATTATTTTCTGTAATCGCAATTGTTTCTTTTAATAAGTTTTTATAATCTTTCGCTGCACTAAATGTATATTTTTTTGAGCGTGCAAAGCTTGGAGGATCAAGTACGACCATATCAAATTTCATCTTTTTCTTAGCTGCATATTTGAAGTAAAGAAATACATCTTCTACAATAATATCTTGCGCTTCATAATCAACTTCATTTACACTAAATTGCTCAATCGTTTTACTTAAACTACGATTTGCAAGGTCGACACTCGTCGTTTTACTCGCTCCGCCAAGCGCTGCAAATACAGAGAAAGCACCTGTATAAGAGAACATATTCAACACTGTTCTCCCTGTCGCATATTTATCACGAATTTGTTTTCGAACGTTACGCTGATCTAAAAATACACCAACCATCGCTCCATCGTTTAAATACACCGCAAAGTTCACACCGTTCTCTTTTACGATAAGTGGGAACTCGCCGCGCTCTCCTGCTACGAAATCATCGCCTTCAATGTATTTCCCTTTCGTATCAAAACGCTTTTTCTCATAAATCCCTTTAAAGTTTGCTACTTTTTGAAGAGCTGCTATAATCTCATCTCTGAAAGTATAAATCCCTTCACTATACCAACTTACTACATAATAGCCGTCATAATAATCGATAATTAAGCCTCCAAGACCATCACCTTCACCATTTAGGACACGGAATGCTGTCGTATCACTTGATTTGTAAAATTGCTTTCGTTTATGTAAGGCAGATTTTATTTTACTTTCAAAGAAAGATTGATTAATTTGTTCACTCTCTTTTCTCGTTAAAATCCAGCCGTATCCTTTATTTTGTTTTCCATAATAACCTTTTCCGATAAAATTGTTTTTCTCATCTACTACTTTAATGATTGTTCCTTCTTCCTGAACATCATTTAAATTTTGAATTGCATCTTTTAAAATAAGCGGATATCCACTTTTAATTTCTTTTATAAATTTCGGTTTTATTTTTACAGTTACTTCTGATCGCATATAATAACTTCCTTTCCATTTGCATGCTTTCTAATTCGTAGGAAGCATATAAAAAACGAGGCTAAAAAATAACCTCGTTTCACTATACCATATTATCGCTTTGCTAGTACAACTCGCTTAACCGCCACATATTTACTACATTTTGAAATGGAAATCTTACTGTCCAAAATAATAAAAAAACTTATTTATTTCACATTTACCATTGACATTGATAATGATTTTCATTATCATTTAACGTATATGAGTTCTCGAAAATAAAGGCTATATTTATAGGAGGAATAAAACATGATTATTGTTACAAATACAGCTAAAATTACAAAGGGAAATGGACATAAATTAATTGAGCGTTTTAATAAAGTAGGTCAAGTCGAAACGATGCCAGGCTTTTTAGGATTAGAAGTTCTTTTAACGCAAAATACAGTGGATTATGATGAAGTAACAATTAGCACACGCTGGAATGCAAAAGAAGATTTCCAAGGTTGGACGAAGAGCTCAGCATTTAAAGATGCTCACTCACATCAAGGTGGGATGCCAGAATATATTCTTGATAATAAAATCACTTACTACAATGTTGAAGTTGTACGTATGCCAATGGCTGCAGCACAGTAAACATATTTCTTTTTTAAGTATAGAATAGGAGAAGCGTTACCACTTCTCCTATTCTATACTTTTTTATTTACTGTCTTTTTACTAGTTTCGCATGCACGACTAACCTTCCTGCTTCTGGATCAAGTGCATAGTCACACGTCGAAAGTGTTACGATTTGATCACTTGCTGTCAATTTTGCATCCGTTTTGTACAGCGATTTTTCTTGAATTTTCTCCAAAAATGATGTGTATTCCGTATCATTGCTAAAATCCGTTTCAATGTAATAAAAATCAGTTGTTGTTGTATACACCGAGAACACTTCAAGATCATATCCTTCAAACAATGTATCGTAATATAATTTACGATGCGACATGAAGAACTCTTCATCTAACATTTTCTTTAAACTTCCAAACATAGAACCATCTTTCATACGGTGACCATATAAAATAGTATTTCGATTTTGAGATTTCACATCATTACGATAGTCCATAAAAATACTTCCCGCTCTCATATCTTCACCTTTATAATTACGAAATAAATAGTAATCATTGTCTTTCGTCTGAACGATTGGATAATTAATTTGTGTATCGTCCATCGTAATCCATCCAACTATTTCTTGGTTAATTTGCTGCAGAGCTTTGAACTGTTTACGTACTTCCCCGTCTTGTGATTGCTCTTCCATCGGACTCTTTTCATAAATGTTTTGTGCTTCGGCCATTACTTTACGATTTTCATAGTAATCCATGAAAATATCACCTAATTCATATACTGAATAGAAAAAGGTACCTAAAAAAACAACTGTAAGTATTCGTTGAAAAAAAGAATTCTTCTTCCGTTCTTTTTTACTACTCAAATCATCACCTCAAAACGGATTGTTCGCATATTTAAATACCCATTGGGACCATATACAACCCTGTATCTTCATCTTGCTTTACAACGACATCTACACCGTATATCGTCTTTATCATACTTTCTGTCACAACATCATTCGGCTTACCTTTCGTAACAATTTCGCCGTCTTTCATAACGATGATATGATCACTATAGCGAATCGCCTGATTGATATCATGTAGTACCATAACGATTGTCAATCCATGTACTTCATTTAACTCTTTTACTAGCTCTAATATTTCGAGTTGATAATAAATATCTAAATAGGTTGTCGGTTCATCTAAAAAGAGCATTGGTGTTTTCTGAGCTAACGTCATGGCAATCCAAACACGTTGTCTTTCTCCACCAGATAAAGCATGAATCTCTTTATCACGTTTACTTAGCAAATTCGTACATGCTAAAGCCCTTTCGATCGCTTCTCTATCTTCATCAGTTTGCGAGGAAAAAATATTTTTATGAGGCATACGACCAAAACTTGTTAATTTCTCTACCGTCATGTCTGCCGGTGCTTCATTTTGTTGATGGACAACGGCTAACTTTCTAGCAAACTCTTTCGGTTTATATTGACTAATCGCCTTCCCATCGAGTATTATCTCTCCGCTACGAGGGGCGTGATTTCTTGACATCACGCCAAGTAATGTCGATTTCCCGCAACCGTTTGGGCCAATAATTGTTGTAATTTTACCAATTTCTATTTCACTACTAACCGACTTTAATCGATCCGTTACATTATCATACGAAAAGGTTACATTTTTAATTTCCATGAACTTTATCACTCTTTCTAAGCAAGAATATTAAGAATGGGCCACCAATCACCGCCATAATCGTCGCTGCTGGAATTTCGTTAGGTGGCACAATTAACCTTCCAATCGTATCCGCCGTCAAAATTAATAACGCTCCTGCAAGAGCAGAAAATGGAATTAATACTTTATGATCCGAACCGACTAGTTGTCTTGAAATGTGCGGAACGAGTAATCCTACGAAAGCAATAACACCTGCAATCGCTGTTGATACTGCCGCTAAAAGTACTGCAATAGCAGAAATAATAAGACGAACTCTCGTCACGTGCAAACCTAAGTTTTTCGCAGTCTTATCTTGTAACGATAATAAGTTACACCAAGCTCCTACAAACAGAGCAAGAATAAGACCAATCGTTCCATATGTAACCATTATTTCTACATCGCCCCACGTCTTCATCGTTATGTTAGAAGTCGTCGTTTGCTTAATACTCTTAATGAAATATCCACAAATCGTAATGAACGATTCATTTAATCCAGTGAACATCGCATTAATAGCTATACCAACTAAAATAATGCGAAGTGGACTTAACCCTGACTTCCATGAAAATGCATAAACGAGATAACATGCAAACGCACCACCTAAAAAGGCGAATACGGGTGTCCAGAAAAAGAATTGCGGGAATAACGTAATAATAACAAGTGTCATAAAACTTGCCCCAGAAGATATCCCGATTACCCCAGCATCAGCAAGTGGATTTTTCATAACAGCTTGAAAAAGCACACCTGAAACAGCCAGAGCTGCTCCAGTAAATAGTGCAATAATAATACGTGGGAAACGTAAATCTTTAATCACTTCAACATCTTCATTCCCCCCTGTAAATATCCCTTGCACAAGCTCAACAATACCTATTTCTAAACTCCCTTTCATCGCTGACAATGATGTCATAACAATAAGCAATGCAGTAACAATGAGGAAACTCCAAGTTTTTTTATTCATTCCACTCTTCCTTTATATTAAAATGCATCACGGATACATCATTTTTTTCAATTCATCTAAAGCTTCCATTGCTGCTAAATTACCTGTTGTTCCAAATAAACGCTCTTCTAAATCGTAAACACGGTTATTTTTAACTGCAGCGAAATGTTTCCAAATATCATTTGTTTTAAATTCTTTATCAAACATTTTCACAACTTCATCAGGCATACCATGAGCTGCTCGTAAAATAATATCCGGATCAGCTTTCTTTAAATACTCTGTATTAGAAGCTAAATACTCTACTTGTTCACCTTGTACAATGTTTTTACCACCTAATTGTTTCACTAAATCTCCAATATAAGAATGCTCTGTTGCTACTAAATAACTCCCTGGTACACCTAATAAAATAAGCACTGTCGGTTCTTTCTTTCCCTTTACTGCTTTTTTAATTTCTGCAACCTTGTTATCTAACTTCGTTACAACTGCTTCAGCCTGCTTTTCACGTCCATATTGCTTACCTAAATCGCTAATGGAATTTTGCATATTTTTCAAGCTTGTTAAATCTAAAAAGTTTACTTTCGTGCCGACACCATCAAAAACTGGCTTTAATTCATATTCAAGTGTTGTCACGGATAATACTTCTGACGGCTTTAACGATTTTACCTTTTCCATATCAGGACTCATCGGATTCCCGACTTCAGGTAAACCTTTATATCTCTTTGGTAAATCTTTCGTACTTGTTGGAATACCAACTAAATCTACTTCTAACGCATCCATAATTTCAGTAACAGCAACTGTCGTTGCAACAATTCTCTCTTTACTCTCACTCTTTACCTGTTTTGCTGCTTCTTTTTTAGGCGCCGAGCATCCAGCTATACTCACTAATAGAATAATAGCCATTAGTACACTAGCAATTTTCTTCACCCTCAATCACCACTCCTTTCCAAATAATATGAAACAAGTCTTGATGCATGCGAACATGCATCAAGACTCCAAAAATTACAATCTTCCTGCTCTATATTTACGAACTAGTAAAACAAGTGACCCAAGCAATAGCACCATGTATAAACCTAGTTGTGCTGTATCTGCCGTTTTTGAGTTTTTCTCTTTTTTCGGATCATTTTTTTGATCTTCTTTTTTCTTCTTATCATCTGCATTTCGGTTAAAGTCAGGATTATCTACTTTTTTCACATTATCTACTTTCGGTGTAATCACTGGATTGTTCGGATCATTTTTCGGATCTTTTTTTGGATCCTCTTTAATCGTTCCTAATGCACCAATATTATTTGTATCAAATTGAATTTGGACATCGTAGAAATGATGGTAGTTCATTTCGTTGATATCAACTTTTACTTTTGCATTTAATTTTGCAAATAAATCACTTACTTCAAATTGCACTACTCTCGTATTTGCATTTTTATCTTCGCTTACTACTTTCGCATCAGCAAAAAGACTGTTATTTTCCGTTTGGAATTTTGTAATCCATGCACTATTTTTCAACGTCATCTCAATGTACTTTTTACCATCTTTAACGATTAATTTTGCTGGGTGTACAGTATAGTCATGCATCTTTGAAAGCTCATTTGTTTTATCTTTTAACACTTTAAATGGAATATCATATTGACCATCCACTAAATTTTTCGGATCAACTATTACTTTTGGTTGATTATTTCCGCCTTGGTTGTCGTTTCCGCCTTGGTTGTCGTTTCCACCTTGGTTATCGTTTCCGCCTTGATTGTCGTTTCCACCTTGGTTATCGTTTCCACCTTGGTTATCGTTTCCGCCTTGATTGTCGTTTCCACCTTGGTTATCGTTTCCACCTTGGTTATCATTTCCGCCTTGATTGTCTAACGGTTTAACGCTATCTTTATCAAATGCAAATTGAATGTCGTAGAAATGGTGATAATTCATTGAATCGATATCTACTTTTACTTTTGCATTTAACTTTTTAGATAAATCATCTACTTCTACTTCCACTACGCGTGTATCAGCTTTTTTATCTTCACTTAATACACTCGCATCAACGAACGAACCATTTTTCTCAAATTCAAACTTTGTAATCCATGCACTATTCGTTAATGTGAATGATACATATTTTTTACCATCTTTCACCTTTAACACGCCCGGACTCTTCGTATACGTGTTCATCATTGAAATTTCTTCTGATTGATCTTTTAAAGCTTTGAAATTGATGCTGTATTCACCGTCTTTAATTGTTTCAACATTCGGCTTCTCTACTTCTGGTTTCTCTACTTCTGGTTTCTCTACTTCTGGTTTCTCTACCTCTGGTTTCTCTACCTCTGGTTTCTCTACCTCTGGTTTCTCTACCTCTGGTTTCTCTACCTCTGGTTTCTCTACCTCTGGTTTCTCTACCTCTGGTTTCTCTACCTCTGGTTTCTCTACCTCTGGTTTCTCTACCTCTGGTTTCTCTACCTCTGGTTTCTCTACCTCTGGTTTCTCTACCTCTGGCTTTTTATCACCGTCTGGTTGCTTTTCTTCGTTCTTAATTGACTCAAGTTTATCTTGTTCAAATAAAAGTTGTACATCATGTGTTTGCTTATAGTTTCTTGATGCCATTTCGATAAATACTTTTGTATTTAATTTTTTTGATAAATCGTCCACTTCAAACTCTACTACTCGTGTATCTTTTTCTTTATCTTCACTCACTACTTTTGCATCAACAAATGCGCCATCTTTTTCCGTTTGGAAATTTTTAATTAATGAGCTACTTGTTAGTGTTACAATTGCCTTTTTCTTACCGTTTTCTACTTTTAATACTCCTGGATTTACCATGTAAGTATTCATCTTAGATTCTTCATCTGTCTTATCTTTTAACACTTTAAATGGAATACTATAATTCCCATCGTTAATTGTGTTAGAATTGGGTTGTTGATCTGGGTCAGGCTTTTGGTCGGGCTTCTGACTTGGATCCGGTTTTTCATTTGGATCTGGCTTATTTGCTGGATCCTCTTTTTCATTTGGTTTTTCTACATGAATCGGTGTAATACTATTTTGATCAACTGCAATACGCACATCATAATCATGATGATAATTTAAAAAGTCTATGTCCACTTTTACTTTCGCATTTAATACTTTCTCTACATCGTCCACTTCAAATTCTACTACTCGTGTATCTTTTTCTTTATCTTCACTAATTACATTTGTCGCAACAAACTGGCCATTTTTTTCTGTTTCAAACTTTGTAATCCATGAACTATGTTCTAACGTAAAGGATACCTTCTTCTTCCCATCCTTCACTTTTAAAGTTCCTGGACTTACAGAGTATTGATTCATCATAGATTCTTCATCTGATGTATCCTTAAGAACTTTGAAACCGATTGAATATTCACCGTCAGCTAGTTGGCTTGCTGCTTGAACTGCAAGCGGTTGTAATGTTGATACGAATGTAAATGCCATTAAAAACATAGCAACAATAATTTTTACATACCTGTTCAATGGAACGACTCTCCCTTTTGGAAATTTTTTAATTATTTAATACTGTTCCCATCAAATACAAAACGAATATCATATGAAGCATTATAATTAATAATTGGGATATTAATTTTCACCTTGCCATTTAGTTTTTTTGACAAGTCAGCAACTTCAAATTCTACAACTCTAGTATTATCTTTTTTGTTTTCACTTAACACGATTGTTTCTACAAATTGACCATCTTTTTCTACTTGTAAACTTTTAATAGAAGCACTATCTTTCACTTTAAATGAAACATATTGTTTTCCATTTTTCACTGTTAATGTTGCTGGGCTTTCAAAATAACTATTCATTCTAGATGATTCATCTTTATCGCCTTTCCATACAGTAAAAGCAATATTATATTTTCCATCAGCTAGTTTTGTAGCAGCCTCTGCATCTTGTAAACCTAGTGTTGCGATAAACGTAAATAAAACAGCAAATACGCCAATAATCATTTTTAATTGTTTAAACATATATTCATCGCCCTTCAAAAGATTTATTTACTTAACTTCACTTTACGAATTAAGAAAACACCTGAAATAAGAATTAACGCTACAAATATTCCAATGCGTGCTTCATCACCTGTTTTTGGATTATCTGTTTTTTCAGCTTTTCCACTTTCATTTGTTCCTTTGCTTGCCTCTTTATTTGCTTCTTTACTCTCTTCTTTCTTCACTTCTTCTTTTACTTTTGTATCTGTTTTTGTTTGATCATTATTCTTTGTTACAGTAGTTGCTTTATTTTCTCCACCTACCGCTTTTACATTTGCATCAAACGCAAAGCGAATTGTGTAGTTATGGTCATAATTTACGTTCGGTACAACAACATGAATTTTTGCAGCTGCTGGCTTAGATAAATCGTCTATTTTAAACTCTACAGTTCTTTTATCTGCTGATTCATCTTTACTAACAACTTTTGCATCAACAAAATTCCCGTTTTCAGGTGCTTTAAATTCTGTAATCCAAGCACTATGATTCATCGGAATTTGTACTCTCATCTCACCATTTTTTACAACTAACTTAGCTGGTTTTTCAAAATAATCATTTGCCATTGAAGCTGAATCATTTTCCGCTTTTTGAATGACATAGTTAATATCATAAGTACCGTCAGCTAGTTGTGCTGAAACTTTCCCATATGGCATGACAAGAAAAGCTAGCATACATACGAACGTTATAATAAAAGCGGGTAATACAGAAATCTTTCTCATTTGGCTTACTTCCTCCTTGTTTATCTTTCATCCATACTTTTTTGAAAATGATAATTATTCTCAATTTATAAGAAAAAAATAATAATCCTCTATCATTATTTAATTGTAATTTATTTATGTAATATAGATATTATTGATTATCATTCTCACTACGTGTTAAAAATAATATCCCTCTCTATTCCTTATAAAGAGCGATTTACATTTTAACATAAGTCCCTATTCCTTTTGATGATTATCATTCTCAATGAAGGTCAAAAAAAAATAAAACCACCATTCTCCTACTCTATCACCTCTATCTACAAAATGATATCGTTATAGAAAACCTTATACCTTCCACTCCTCACTTTCCTTCAAATATTTCCACAACTAAGTCAATCTTAGCCTAATGCTATTTTTTTTGTCAACTATATTACGTATAAAATTTTTAATATCTAAATTTCCCTATATGCAATTTTTTCTACAAAAAAAGAGACTTTCTTTCATAGAAAGCCTCTTTTCACTATTTTTCTACAGCAACTTCTTGCTTTTGAAATAAAGAAACTACATATCCAATTGCAATTCCAATGATACCCGGAACTAGCCAACCAATCCCTACACTATATAGTGGAATTTTATCTAAGATAGGAGCAAGGGCCGCTACTTGAAGATTTGCATTATGCAATCCATCAAAGAAGCTAATTGCAAAAGAACCTACAATACCGCCTACATACATAGCTAATGGAAGACGAATATAGTTTTCAACAAGTGATAATACAATCAGTACGATACCAATTGGGTAAATTGCAATTAAAATCGGTAATGCTAATGCGTTTAACTGAGTTAACCCAAGATTTGCTACCATAAATGCTAATACACAGAAGATGAAAACAATCTTTTGATAAGAAAGCTTTGGTAATAAGGAAGAAAAATATTCCCCACAAGCTGCAACAATACCTACAGAAGTTGTTAAACATGCCGCTGTAATTGCGATCCCTAATAATAAAGTTCCGTAACTACCAAATAAATGATTTACAACGTTTGTTAAAATAATCCCTCCGTTTGCTCCCATTCCAAGAGACACACTAGAAGCTCCCAGATAAGCAAGTGCTAAATAAACAAGTAGTAAACCGAGCGCTGCAATAAATCCTGCAAAAATTGTTACTTTTGCAATGCTGTTCTTACTTGTAACGCCTTTTGCTTTTAAAGCATTAATAACAACATTTCCGAAAACAAGTGCTGCAAGTCCATCTAAAGTTAAATATCCATCAATAAAACCTTTAAAGAGCGGAGCATTATACGCTTCTGTCGGTGCACCAAATTCTCCAATTGGTGTAATAATTGCTTTACCTACGATAATTGCTATAACAGCTAACAAAATCGGAGTTAATACTTTACCGATGCGGCCCACTAATTTCGATGGGTTTAAAGCTAAATAGAAAGTTACTGCAAAGAAAATGAATGTAAAGATAACAAGTGGATACGATTGACCAGCTATCTCACTTGGTAAAAATGGTGCAACACTCATTTCATAAGCAACTGTTCCTGTACGTGGAACACTTACGAATACGCCTAAACATAAATAAATTGCAGTGATAAAAACAAGTGCGAATACAGGGTGTACACGTCCCGCTAGCTCATTAATATCTCCCTTTAGAGCTATAACAATTACCCCTAATAAAGGTAATCCAACACCTGTTACGATAAAGCCAAATAACGCGATCCATACGTCTGTTCCAGCACCTTGCCCTAAAGCCGGCGGGAAAATCATATTACCTGCACCGAAAAATAGTGCAAACAACATTAAACTTATTGCAAACATCTCAGAAAACTTTAAAGATGATTTCATTTCTACTAACCTCCTACATATTTTTATATTGACAAAATATTCTGAATTAAAAGCCGTCACATATCCTCTTTCAAGCATACTTCCCCGTAAAAGAACGCAAAAAACACCCGTCCCTAACAAAGGGACGAGTGTTGAAATCGTGGTTCCACCCTTATTCTAATAAAATGAATTTATAACAAAATAAGCTCATTTTATAGCTCGTGTAAATTGATAACGGTTTTATCCGCCAAGAATTACAATGCATCATGCAGTTCACTCTTGAAGTTTAGAGGTGGTAAGTTTGTCTTTCCGTATTAGGAAGCTCACAGCCTAGGCTTCCCTCTCTGAGAATCGTCAAAAACAACTCATGTCCTCATCATTACTTTTATAAAATATCTTGTCGAAACTTGTTGTTTTTTATTATATGGGCTATTTTTTAAAAAATCAATAGTTTTATTTTTTCTGACAAAAAAATATAGGGAGAAAATTTTTCCTCCCTATAACTGATTTATTAAAATGTCTAATTCCTCAGATGTAACGCTCCGCCATTTTCCCACTTCTAGATCGTCTAACTCTATATTCATAATACGAACTCGCTTTAACTTTGTTACAGTAAATCCGAAAGCACGGCTCATTCTACGAATTTGTCTGTTCATTCCTTGCGTTAAAACGATTCGAAATGTAGACTGATCAACTCTCGTCACTTTACATGGCTTCGTCATGCCATCTTTAATCTTTACACCACTGGACATCTCCTCAATAAACCAGTCTGTAAAAGGTTTATCAACTGTAACAACATATTCTTTCTCGTGCTCATGATCACCATGTAAAATTTGATTCGCAATTGTACCGTCATTCGTTAATAAGATAAGTCCTTCTGATGCTTTATCTAATCGCCCAACTGGAAATATCCGCTCTGGGTAATTAATATAATCAATAATATTATCTTCAATATGATCGGCTGCTGTACAAGTAATACCAACTGGTTTATGAAAGGCGATATACACCTTTTCTTTCTCTTCTTTTGCAATAACCTGTCCATCAATCGTTACCACATCATCATCGCTCACGAATGCACCGTGCGTACATATTTCGCCGTTAATTGCAGCGCGTCCCGCTTTAATGAGACGGTCTGTTTCGCGTCTTGAACAGGATTTTGCTTCGCTTATGTATTGGTTGATTTTCATAGCTTATTCCTTTTCCTATATATTAAAAGCGTCAATCTATGGCAATATCACTCTGCCACGATTGACGCTCTTTTACTTCGCAAAAACAACTAAATAAATAACCCCAATTACCAAAAATATTCCGCAACAAGCTAACAATACTTTTGCAAGTTTGTCCATAAACATATAATGGTTCCCCTTTGTTTCGTTGTTTGCTATTTTAATTCGACAACTGTTACGCCTAGGCCTCCCTCGCCCATGTCACCGTAGCGGTAGTTTTTCACACCGCGATGCTTCTTCAAGTAATCTTGTACACCTTGTCGAAGCGCTCCTGTTCCTTTACCGTGAATAATTGATACGCGCGGATAGCTTGCAAGCTGTGCATCATCTAAATATTTTTCAACGCGCATCATTGCATCTTCATAACGTTCACCACGAAGGTCAAGCTCTAATGAAACGTGATAATCTCTACCCTTCACACTTGCGACTGCTTTTTTCTCAGTTTGCTTCGGTGTATTAATGTATTCCATATTGGATTCTTTCACTTTCATCTTCAGAATACCAATTTGTACGCTCCACTCTGTATCACTTACCTTTTCAAGCAATTGACCTTTTTGACCGAACGTTAACACTTTTACTTCATCACCTGCGCGTAATTGTTGTTTTGGCGCTGTGTTTTTCACGTTTACTTTTTGTTTCTTCACAAGCTCTGGCGCTGCCCCTTCTAGACGGCTCTTTGCTTCAATAAGCTCATGGTCTTTCACGTTTATAAGCTGTGCTTTACGCAATTGACGGAGTTCTCGAATAATGCCTTCTGCTTCTTTCTTTGCAGCTTCGACTTTTTCTTCCCCTTCTTTTTGCGCTTTTAATAATTTTTCATCGCGCTCATCATTAAATTCAATAATTTGACGCTGTAATTCGCGATGCAGTTTTTCAGATTGCTTACGAAGTGCTTCTGCTTCGTTCCAGTCACGTTCTGCATTCTTTTGACTTTCTTCTAACTTCGCAATCATATTTTCAATTTTGTTTGTATCTGTACTAATGTGATTACGAGCTTGATCAATCACGCGATCAGATAATCCAAGGCGCTTCGAAATTTCAAAGGCATTACTACGTCCTGGTACACCGATTAATAATTTATACGTTGGGCTTAATGTGTTCACGTCGAACTCAACGCTCGCATTAATAACTTTCTCACGGTTATATCCGTATGCTTTTAATTCTGGGTAATGCGTCGTAGCAACTACGCGAGCACCACGATTACATACTTCATCTAAAATTGAAATTGCTAGTGCAGCCCCTTCTTGCGGGTCTGTTCCAGCACCTAATTCATCGAATAAAACTAAGCTTTCAAAATCAGCTTTTTCTAAAATATCAACAATGTTCACCATATGTGAGGAGAACGTACTTAAACTTTGTTCAATCGATTGCTCATCACCGATATCAGCAAAAATATGTTTAAATACACAAATCTCTGACTCATCCATTACTGGAATGTGAAGACCAGATTGTGCCATTAATACACAAATACCAACTGTTTTCAGCGTAACTGTTTTACCACCTGTATTCGGTCCTGTAATAACAATTGTCGTGAAATCTTTACCTAACATAATGTTATTTGGCACGATAATTTCTGGATCAATAAGCGGATGACGTGCTTGTCTTAAATCCATATAGCGCTCGTTATTTACGATTGGCTTCGTTGCTTTTATACGCTTCGCATAAAAAGCTTTCGCAAAAATGAAGTCAAGATTTGCAACTACTTCTACGTTAGATAAAACGATATCCGCTTCTACTGCCACTTCTTCTGTTAACATCAATAAGATGCGTTCAATTTCTTGTTTTTCTTTCACTCGTGCTTCTTGAAGCGCGTTATTTAACTCGACAATGACTTGTGGTTCAATAAATAACGTTTGCCCAGAAGCTGATTGATCGTGAACAATACCGCCATATACACCGCGGTATTCTTGTTTTACTGGGATTACGTAACGTTCGTTACGAATCGTTACAATCGCGTCAGACAGCATTTTTTGCGCGTTGGAAGAACGCGTCATGTTTTCTAACTTTTCACGAATACGGCTTTCCGCAGTACGAATTTGAGTACGAATACCACGCAGTTTATCACTTGCGCTATCGACTACTTCACCGCCATCACCGATGCAATTTGTAATTTTCTTTTCTAAATCATATAAAGATATAATTTGAGCGACATGAGTTTCTAAAATAGGAAGCTCAACACCATTATCAACCATATCTTCAATGAAACGTTTCATATTGCGACTACCATACATCGTATTTGCAATATCAAGTAGTTCATTTGGACTTAACATACTCCCAATCTTTGCACGCTTCACATTTGAGCGAATATCCGTAATACCACCTAATGGTGCACTACCTTTTAAACGAATGACTTTCGCTGCTTCATCCGTTGTATCTTGCATTTCTACAATTTCTTCAAAATCAGTGCTTGGCACTAAATGCTTCACTTTGTCACGGCCAAGTGAAGAGGCTGTATGTTCAAGTAATTGTTCTTTTACTTTATTGTATTCTAATACACGCAACGTTCTTTCTAACATGTTGCAGGTCCCCCTTGTGTTACTTATTACGTTTAATATAGTCTAATAAACGTTCGATATCCCACGTGTTAATCACGTTATTTTTTTGAATCCAACCTTTACGTGCTGCCGCTACACCTGTTTCCATATCTTCTAACATTTCAAGCGTATGAGCATCCGTATTAATCGCTACTTTTACACCAGCATCTTGTGCTTGTTTTAATAATTTCGCGCTTAAATCTAGACGATTTGGATTCGCATTTAATTCTAAAACTGTATTTGTCTCTTTTGCGAGTTCAATTAATAAATCTGTATCTACATCGTAACCCTCACGACGCCCAAGAAGGCGTCCTGTCGGATGGGCAATCATTGTGACATGCTTATTCTCCAGCGCAGCACGAAGACGTTTCATAATCGTTTCACGGTCTTGTGAGAAGCTAGAGTGAATCGCTCCAATGACATAATCTAATTCTGCTAATACTTCATCATCAAAATCAAGTGTTGCATCTGGTAAAATGTCCATTTCAATTCCGCGTAAAATTGTAATGTCTGGATACTTTTCGTTCATACGTTCAATTTCTTTCGCTTGTTCACGAAGGCGCTCTTTCGTTAAACCATTCGCTACTTTTAAGTATTGTGAATGGTCGGTAATTGCCATAAATTTATAACCACGAGCACGACATGCCTGTACCATTTCCTCAATCGAAAAGGCACCGTCACTCCACGTTGTATGCATATGTAAATCACCTTGTATATCAGAGAACTGAATTAAGTTCGGATACTCTTTAATTAATTCAATTTCTTTTCCATCTTCACGCACTTCTGGTGGAATGAATGGAAGACCGAAATGAGAGAAGAACTCCTCTTCTGTTTCAAATGTTCTCACTTCACCTGTTTCTAAGTTTTCTACACCGTACTCACTAATTTTCTCGCCTCTATCTTTCGCGATTTGGCGCATTTTTACGTTATGGTCTTTTGATCCTGTGAAATGATGAAGAGTTGTAATAAATTCTTCAGGTTTTACTAAACGGAAATCGATTGAAATATCATATTCATATTGAAGACGAACAGAAACTTTCGTATCTCCACTTGCGATTACTTCAATCATATTATCGAATTGCAGTAAATGCTCACGTACTGTAGCTGGTTCTGACGTTGCGATGATAAAGTCTAAATCTTTCACTGTTTCACGAACTCGGCGCAAACTACCAGCGCGAGAGAAACGAATTACTTCAGCAATATTCGACAATTTCTCCTCTATTTCCCCGGCAATAGGCAATACCATTGCGATTGGTAAACGCTCTGGACGAGATCCTACTTGATCGATTGCTTCTAATATTTTCTCTTCTGTCTTCTTACCGAAACCTGCTAAAGCTTGTACTTTATTTTCCTCACAAACCGCTTTTAGCGATTCCATATCAACAACACCAAGTTCTTTATATAACTTAGCTACCTTTTTACCACCAAGGCCTGGTAATTTTAATAACGGTAATAAGCTACTTGGCACTTCTTTTTCAAGTTCTTGTAATACTTCAGATGTTCCCGATTCTATATATTCTTGAATAACTGCCGCTGTTCCTTTTCCAATGCCCGGAATCTTCGTGAAATCTTCAATTTCAGAAAGACTGCGATCGTCACTTTCTAACGCTGCCGCCGCCTTACGAAATGCAGATATTTTAAATGGATTCGCGCCCTTTAGTTCCATAAACAGACCGATTGTCTCTAATAATTTAATAACTTGTTTTTTATTTACCTTCATCATTGCCCCGCCTTTCTTTCATAGAAAAAAACTCCTCTTTCCGAAAAAAGAGAAGTTATACTCTGCTACCTGTCTGCCATAGTTCCTTCACCTTTTCAGAAAGAATCGGTGTATCGTCTACAATTATTTTGCTAATTGATGATTTTTGTAATGGTGTTTGTATTTGTTCAATTGGAAGAATGTTTCCAACGATAATTAAAACAAACAAAATAATATATACTTCTAAAAATCCGAGGATTGCCCCCGCAAACGCATTGACTTGCTTTAAAACCGGTATTTCTGCAAACATATTTAACAAATTACCAAGTAATGAAAGTGCAATTTTTGTAATAATAAACAATATGATAAACGCAAGCGCTTGATAAAATACTGTCTCAATATTATTTGCATCAATCCATTCTGGAACAGATACGTTTTTATCAAATGGATACGGAATAAATTTCGCAAGTGCTGGCGCTAAATCTTTACAGTACCAGTATGCAACAAGGTATGCGATAATAAAGCTTGTTAATTTTACAAGTTGCAGAATAAACCCTCTGCGTAAGCCGAGGAAAAATCCCATAACAAGCAGTAAAATGATAATAATATCAATCATGTTATTCCATTCCTTTTTTTGTCATACTTTCTTTCAATTTCTCATGTTCTTCTTTTAATTTTATGTAATCGTGTATGACGTTTACCGCCGTCAATACCGCTAGTCTACTCGTGTCAAGCGAAGGATTCTTGGCATTGAGTTCGCGCATTTTATCATCCACAATCGCTGCTACCATGCGGATATGACTTGTACTTTCATCGCCAACAACTGAATATTGTTGACCATAGATTTCTACATTAATTCGACTTTTCTTTCCCTTTTGTTGTGACAACTCACCGGCCTCCAATCACGTACAGAATCCTAAAGTTTATCATACCATGAACCATCATATTATGGAAACAGAAAGAACAATCCGATATGATAAAAATAACAATATAAAAAAAGGGGCGACCACTATGTCAAATTCTATCGTAATTCAAACAAATTCTACAGTAATTGAAGACATGAAACAACAATACAAACAGGCACTTAGCCCAAAAACCCCACAAGGTGGAATCTTCATGGCAAAGGTGCCGTCTTGCACCATTACAGCTTATAAATCTGGAAAAGTAATGTTCCAAGGTGGCCGTGCTGAAGCAGAAGCTTCTCGTTGGCAAACTGTCTCTCAAACACCGAAAACAGCTGTAAAAAAATCTGTCGATTCACACCGTTATGCACCCCCTGCTTCCATCGGTACAATGTCTATCGTAGGGTCAGATGAAGTTGGTACTGGTGATTTCTTCGGACCGATGACAGTAGTTGCTGTATATGTGGATGCGAAGCAAATCCCACTGTTAAAAGAACTTGGTGTAAAAGACTCTAAAAACTTAAATGACGATCAAATTACTGCCATTGCAAAACAACTTCTACACGTTGTTCCTTATAGCTCTCTTGTCCTTCATAATGAAAAATATAACGAGCTATTTGATAAAGGAAACAACCAAGGTAAGTTAAAAGCTTTACTGCATAATAAAGCTATTACAAACTTATTAGCTAAAATTGCACCTACAAAACCTGAAGGCGTCTTAATCGATCAATTCACACAACCTGATACATACTACAAATATTTAGCAAAGCAAAAGCAGGTACAGCGTGAAAATGTTTACTTCGCAACGAAAGGTGAAAGTGTCCATTTAGCAGTAGCCGCTGCTTCTATTTTAGCTCGTTACTCATTCGTAAAACAGTTTGATGAACTAAGCAAAAAAGCCGGTATGCCACTTCCAAAAGGTGCTGGTAAACAAGTTGATATTGCAGCTGCTAAATTAATTCAAAAGCTTGGTAAAGAACGATTACCTGAGTTTGTGAAAATGCATTTCGCTAATAAGGAGAAGGCGTTTCGCTTATTAAAATAGTATCGACAAAAACAGGAGCCTACAAACTCCTGTTTTTTGTTTCACTCTACTATTGTCCTTTTGTTTTTGTTACAATTAGAATATACAGATTATTCTAACATAGGAGGAGATTCCCATTGCTACTTCTACAAATGATTCTAAATATTTTACTAGGCGATCCACACGAAAGACAGTTTGAAATTAGAGAAAACATTCAGCTACTAAGTGAACAACGAGAGTTCAACGATTTAATAGAGCGTTACGGCCGATCTTTCTTATTAAACTTTCGGATTCGAAGATTTATCGGGAAACACGATGCCCGCTTGTTAATACACAATCCAGCAAAACTACAACACTTCTGTGAGGAACTTGAATCTATGATTAGAAAAAAAGGATTGTTTACATAAGGAGGGACTTCATATGAACGCTGTAAAAGTTAAAAAGTTATTATATGTTTTTGTACACCTCGTAGGCCCACTTTCTTTCCTCACTATTTCTATCATTTGGGGAGCTTTTTTCACTACTAAATCCACATTCGAAAATTTATCTGATAGTCTTTGTGTGATGGCCATCTATTACGTGCTCATGAGCTTAATGTGGTTTTTCTATTTAGGTCGATTAGACAAAGATGTAGATAAAATTACAAAGGAAATTAATGATAATAAGGTGTAATACATATAAAAAAGGAGAGCCGCCAAGACTCTCCTTTTTTATGTTAGCTTCTTTTCTGCTTCTTATTTGATGAAGATACTTTATAAGAACCTGTTTCATGTGTCGTCGTTCCTTGTCCTTCTACTTCTGGAGAACCAAGGCTTGATCTTGAATGATCTTTTTTCACTTTTTTACTCATTTATATTCACCCCTTCGCGTTACTTTTTGCTACGGGAGAATAAACTATACAATATACAAAATAAAAAGCGAGAGGAAATCCTCTCGCTTTTTTCATATTTTAGAACTCAGAAGAACCTGGAGTTCTTGGGAATGGAATTACGTCACGGATGTTAGCCATGCCAGTGATGTACATTAGGAAGCGCTCGAAACCTAGACCGAATCCAGCGTGTTTTGTACCGCCGTATTTTCTAAGTTCTAAGTACCACCAGTAGTCCTCTTCGTTCATACCTAATTCTTTAATTCTGTCTACTAAAACGTCCATTCTTTCTTCACGTTGACTTCCGCCGATTAATTCACCGATGCCAGGAACTAGAAGGTCAGTAGCAGCAACTGTTTTACCATCTTCATTCATACGCATGTAGAACGCTTTAATGTCTTTCGGATAGTCAGTTACGAATACAGGGCGTTTGAAAATTTCTTCTGATAAGTATCTTTCGTGCTCTGTTTGTAAGTCAATACCCCATTCTACTGGATATTTGAAGTCAGCACCTGACTCTTGAAGCACTTTAATTGCTTCTGTATATGTGATACGACCGAAGTCAGAGTTGATTACGTTGTTCATGCGCTCAAGAACTGTTTTATCAACGAAGCTGTTGAAGAATTCCATTTCTTCTGGTGCATGCTCTAGTACGTATTTCATTGCATATTTCAGCATATCTTCTGTAAGATCCATTACGTCGCCTAATTCAGCGAATGCAATCTCCGGCTCAACCATCCAGAACTCAGCTGCATGACGAGTTGTGTTTGAATTTTCTGCACGGAATGTAGGTCCGAATGTGTATACGTCACGGAATGCTAATGCATAAGCTTCAGCGTTCAGCTGTCCACTTACTGTTAAGTTTGTTTCTTTGCCGAAGAAGTCTTTTGATTCATCAACTTGTCCGTCTTCACCTTTTGGTACGTTGTTTAAATCTTGCGTTGTTACGCGGAACATTTCGCCTGCACCTTCTGTATCACTACCAGTGATGATTGGTGTATGAACATGTACGAATCCACGCTCTTGGAAGAACTGGTGAATCGCAAATGCTGCGACAGAACGTACACGGAACGTTGCAGAGAATGCATTTGTTCTTGGACGTAAGTGAGCGATTGTACGTAAGTATTCAAACGTATGACGCTTCTTTTGAAGTGGGTAATCAGAATCTGATAAGCCCTCGATATCAATTTTTTCTGCTTTAATTTCAAATGGTTGCTTCGCTCCAGGCGTTGCAATTACTTTACCTTCTACTTTAACTGAAGAGCTAAGTGGAAGTTTTGCAATTTCTTTGAAGTTTTCTAACTCTGTATCGAAAACGATTTGAACGCTTTTGAAGAAGCTACCGTCGTTTAATTCGATGAAACCAAATGCTTTTGAATCACGTAAGTTACGAATCCACCCTGATACTTGTACTGTTTGACCTGCGTATTTATCTGTATCTCTATACAGACTTTTTACTAATGTGTTTTCCATAGTGAAATTCTCCTTTGCACATATATTTAAATACAAAAAAACCTTTCATCCATAAAGGGACGAAAGGTTAAACTTCGCGGTACCACCCAATTTGTCATAAAGACCAACTTTAACTCGTATGTAATACATACTTCCCGGTTTGTAACAGGCCGGATTCCCGTCTAAGCCTACTCTTGAATACAAGTTTCAATTTCGGTTAGCAACTCCAAGGTGTTCTTCACATATACCGCCTCATCAGGCTCTCACCGTCCCTGACTCGCTTTGGATTATAGTATATACTACTTTTCCTTATCATCGTCTTTCATTTTGTTAAACTAAAATTAATGTACTACATTCGAGAGAAAGATGCAAGATACCAAAAAATATATCAGCGATTTTTGTAATATATCGATTTTCCGACAATCGTGCCATAAAAAAAATTGCCGGACTTAATCCGGCAATTTTTTATTACTTACGTAACTCCGCACCAAATTTCTCTTCTACCGTTGTTAATACACGGTTATGTGCTTCTGTTACTTCTTCGTCTGTTAACGTACGTTCTGCATCGAAGTAGGTCATAGAGAATGCAAGTGACTTCTTGCCTTCTTCCATTTTTTCACCTTCGTATAAGTCGAATAACGTTACGTCTTTCAGAAGTTCTCCGCCAGCTTCAGCAATGACTTGCTTCATTTCGCCAGCTTTTGTTTCTTTTGTTACGACAACAGCCATATCACGTGTCATAGATGGGAAACGTGGAATTGCTGCGTAGTAAGTTTCTTCTGCGTCTGCACCAAATACTTTTACAAGAGATAATTCGAATACGAATGTATTTTTTACATCTAATTGTTTTTCTGCTTCTGGGTGCAATTGACCGATGAAACCAATTACTTCGCCATCTAATACGATGTCAGCTGTACGACCTGGGTGCATACCTTCACGTTTTGCTGGTGCATAAGTGATTTGGTTTGCAACGCCAAGTACGTCGAATAATCCTTCTAGTACACCTTTCACAACGAAGAAGTCTACTACTTTCTTCTCACCTTGCCATGCATGGTGAAGAGCAAGACCTATCATAACACCTGCAAGATGTTGTTCTTCTTTCGGAAGTTCTCCTGCTTCTGTTGGTAAGAAGACAGAACCTACTTCGTATAAAGCAACACTATCGTTTTTACGTGCCACATTATATGAAACAGCTTCTAGTAATTGCGGTACTAAGCTTAAACGAAGTTGGCTACGCTCTTCACTCATTGGAAGTGCAAGGTTTACAGGAGCTTTTTCATTTGGCTCAACCATATATTGCTTCGCTTTATCAGCGCTCGTTAATGAATACGTGATTGCTTCATATAAACCAGCACCTTCTAAGAAGCGACGTACTTTACGACGTTTCGTTTGTGCTGATGTTAATTTACCACGAGTCATTGTTCCAGAAGGTAATGTAACTGGAATGTGGTCATAACCGTATAGACGCCCCACTTCTTCTACTAAGTCTTCTGAAATTGTAATATCAGGACGACGTGCTGGTACATTCACATGGAATGTTCCTTCTACTTCTGTGAATGGGAATTTTAAGTTTGTGAACATTGTACCCATTTCACTTGCAGAAATATTTGTACCTAATACACGGTTTACTTTTTCAGCAGTAACAGATACTGTACGCTCTTGTACTTGTAAGTTGTCAGCTTCTACTACACCTTCAAGTGCTTCTCCACCAGCGTATTTCGCCATTAAAGCAGCTGCGTGTTGAATTGCTTCAAATGTACGTGTTGGGTCAATTCCTTTTTCAAAACGTGCACTTGATTCACTGCGAAGACCTAAGTCTTTTGATGTACGGCGTACTGTTTGACCTGCAAAGTATGCAGATTCAATTAAAACGTTTACTGTCTCATTTGTAACTTCAGAATCCGCTCCGCCCATTACACCAGCAACAGCTAAAGCTTTTGTTCCGTTTGTAATTACAAGGTGGTGGCTTTGTAACGTACGCTCTTGATCATCTAACGTTTCAATTTTTTCGCCTTCTTTTGCAAGACGAACAACGATTTCTTTTGAACCTAATTTATCGTAATCGAATGCATGTAACGGTTGACCGTATTCCATTAAAATGTAGTTTGTAATATCAACTACATTGCTAATTGGACGAATGCCAGCTGCCATAAGGCGCGTTTGCATCCACATTGGTGATGGACCAATCTTTACGTTTTTCACCATTTTTGCAATATATAATGGGTTTTCTTCTTTCGCTTCTACACTTACAGAAATGTAATCAGAAGTTTTTTCTGCCGTTTCTTGTAAGCTGATAGCTGGAAGTTTTACTTCACGGCCATAAATAGCAGCGACTTCATATGCAACACCTAACATGTTTAAGCAATCTGCACGGTTTGGTGTTAAACCAAGCTCAAGTACTTCATCATGTAAGTTTAAAATTTCAAGTGCGTCTGCACCAATTTCAGCGTCACTTGGGAAGATGAAGATACCGTCTGCATATTCTTTTGAAACTAACTTTCCATCAATACCAAGCTCTTGAAGCGCACAAACCATACCGTGCGAAGCTTCACCGCGTAGTTTTGCTTTTTTAATTTTGAAGTTACCAGGAAGTACAGCACCAACTTTTGCAACTGGTACTTTTAAACCTTTTGCAATATTAGCAGCTCCACAAATAATTTGAACGGGCTCTTCTTCACCGATATCGATTAAACATTTGCTTAATTTATCAGCTTCTGGGTGTTTTTCACATTCTAATACGTGACCAACTACAACACCTTTTACACCTTTATTTAATACTTCAACACCTTCTACTTCAATACCACTTTTCGTGATTTTGTCTGCTAGTTCTTGTGCTGTTACATCTTTAATATCTACATACTCTTGTAACCAACGATATGATACGAACATACTTATCCTCTCCTTCCCTTACGCTCGTTTGAATTGTTGTAAGAAACGTACATCATTTGTATAGAAATGACGAATGTCATCTACGCCGTATTTCAACATTGCGATACGCTCTGCACCCATACCGAATGCGAAACCTTGATATTCTTTTGAATCATAACCAGCCATTTCAAGTACGTTCGGATGAACCATACCTGCGCCTAAAATTTCGATCCAGCCAGTTCCTTTACAAGTGCCGCAACCTTTGCCGTGACACATCATACAAGAAATATCCATCTCTACAGACGGCTCTGTGAATGGGAAGAAACTTGGACGAAGACGGATTTCACGATCTTCACCGAACATCTTTTTCACGAATACTTGCAGTGTACCTTTTAAGTCACTCATGCGAATGTTTTTATCAATTACAAGACCTTCAATTTGCATGAATTGGTGTGAATGCGTCGCATCATCGTCATCGCGGCGATACACTTTACCAGGACAAATAATTTTAATTGGGCCTTTTTCTTTATTATTTTCCATCGTACGTGCTTGCACAGAAGATGTATGTGTACGTAGTAACGTTTCTTCTGTAATGTAGAATGTATCTTGCATATCACGCGCTGGGTGATCTTTCGGTAAATTTAATGCTTCGAAGTTGTAGTAGTCTTTTTCTACTTCTGTTCCTTCAGCTACTTCATAACCCATACCGATGAATACATCTTCAATTTGTTCAACAACAGCTGTTAACGGATGGTGACAACCTGTTTCAACAGGACGACCTGGTAGTGTAACATCAATTGTTTCCGTAGCTAATTTCGCTTCAATTACTGCTTTTTCTAAGTTACCAATTTTGTCGTCTAGACGCGTTTGAATCGCTTCACGTACTTCATTTACTAATGCTCCCATACGTGGACGCTCTTCTGCTGATAATTTTCCCATGCCGCGTAATACTTCTGTAATTGGACCTTTTTTTCCTAAATACGCTACGCGTACGTCGTTTAAGCCCTTTAGCTCTTTCGCTTCTTCAATAAGCTCTAACGCTTTTTGCTTTAGCTCTTTTAAACGTGCTTCCATTTGGAACCCTCCTAATTTTAAAAATAAAAAAACCTCGCTCCCAAAAAGGGACGAGGTAAATTCGCGGTACCACCCTAAATTGACAGACCAGGTCTGCCCACTCATTAGTTATAACGATCAATTCTGACCGGAACGCCTTTACATATATATGGTCCTGGCGTCAACTCCAGAGGTGAATTCACTTCCGTCTACCATAAGAATGCTTTCAGTCTAAGGCATTCTCTCCCTATATGGCGATTTTGTAAGTTACTCTTCTCTATCAACGTTTTTCGTTATTTAACTTTTAATATAATATACTTCAACTTATTATAAGAAGTTTTTTATTTGTTCGCAACTGGGCTTTGTAAATAATACGTTAAAATCCCTGCTGCAACCGCAACATTTAATGATTCTGCCCCGCCGTAAATCGGAATATACAAGTTTTGATCCGTTTTTGCAAGAATTTCTTGGCTTACGCCGCTTCCTTCATTTCCTACAATTAATGCAAAACCACCAGCTGGTGTTACTTCACCATACGGAACTCCATTTTCAAGAGCTGTTCCATATACAGGAACGTTATTTTCTCTTAACTTGTCTACCCACTCTTCTAAGTTCCCTTTTACAACTGGTAAATGGAAAATAGAACCTTGTGTAGAGCGAAGCACTTTACTATTATATGCATCAACGCATCCTTCTCCAAGCACAACAGCATGAATACCAGCTGCATCAGCTGTACGAATAATTGTCCCTAAGTTGCCCGGGTCTTGAAGACCATCTAATAAAAGAAACTTTCCATCTGCAAGAGCTACTTCACTCTCGTGTTTCTCACAAACAGCAAATACCCCTTGCGTCGTTTCTGTTTCACGTAGTACTTTTACGATTGCTTCAGGTACGATATACATTTCCACATCATTAACTGTCCAATCTTTCGGAAGATCTGTCTGATCAGAAACGATAAGTTCTGTTACAACTCCTGCTTTTAAAGCTTCTTCCACTAAGTGGAATCCTTCTACAAAAAATAAACCTTTTTTATCACGCTCTTTTTTCGTCTGCAGCTTTTTCCACTGCTTCACACGCGGATTTTGCACTGAATCAATGTTTTTCATAATATGTATTTCCCTCTCTTCTTGTCTTATCATTATAGCCTATTTTTCATACATATTTACATAAAAAAGAACAAAAACTAACGTCAGTTTCAATTCCGAAGAAGAGGTGAAAATAATGAGTTTTAATTTACGCGGTGCTGTATTAGCGAATGTATCTGGAAATTCACAAGATCAATTACAAGAAACGATTGTCGATGCAATTCAAAGCGGTGAAGAAAAAATGCTTCCAGGTCTTGGCGTTTTATTCGAAGTCATTTGGAAAAATGCTGATGAAAATGAAAAACACGAAATGTTAGGAACACTGGAACAAGGATTAAAAAAATAAACAATAAAAGGTCACCTTAGAAAAAAACTAAGGTGACCTTTTATGTCTATAAAATTTTTCTTCTCCTAAACATTTCTACTTTACTAACGCTACACAGATGGAGTACAATATTCAAAATACATTTAAACCGATCGATTTTCTTTATAGACACCATTAGATAAAAAGGAGTGAATGTTTTATGCACCGTATTACGCTTGAACAAATTTTCAAACACCATATTACACAAAAATACGTAAATCGTTCTGGGATGGTCCACGCGATTGCTGTCGCTTACCATGCGTTTCACTTAGCTAAAAAGCATCACGCCTCAGTCGATGCTGCAACAAAAGCTGGTTTCCTTCATGATATCGGACATCACACATGGTACAGTGAGGGAGAATGGGATTATGACTTGTATAAAAAGAATGATATACATGCGATTAAAGGAGCAGAAAGAGCTCATAAATTGCTTATTAGATTAGGAGAACATCCGAAACTAGCAAAAGAAATTTCTATCGCAATTCTTCTTCATACAGATTCTTTCTTAGTACAGCAAGAAATTGAAAGGACATCTCTTCAAAACATTATTAAATGGGCAGACGAAGCAGATGAAGAACCGGGCGGAGCGCATCATTATAGAACGATTTCTTATGAAAAAGCACTTAAAGCTATTCAGCAGTTAGACCGATTGGTAGAACGTGAATTACAAATAGAGCAATCAAAATCGAATAACAAGGCAGAACATAGTTATCAATGAGAAAGAGGCATCACTATAGGGTGATACCTCTTTTATTATTTTATGGAAAATACACCTTTACCCCGCATTAACGGGTAGTAAGACCCCCCCCAAAAATTCAGCGGAAGTAAAGAAATTAGGTGGGGGAATCAACTGCCCGTAAAAGCCCGATTGGTGAGGGCTGATAATGAGTGGGGGATAAACCTCCCCACTCATTAAAGTTTCACTTTATATGTAATATTTAAATATTACATATAAAAACAAAACACTTTATAATTAAATATACAAATATAAAGAGGTGATTTTACAAATGCAACCATCTACACAACTTTCTAATGAACAGAAATACTCTATGTCATGGGGACAATTTATTAGCTCCGTTTTATTCGCTTTTTTCGGAACCGGACTTATCACTGTGTTCCTCGCAATGCCCTTAACAATTTATACAGCCGGTCTTACAGATAAAAAACAAATTGCCCTGTATGAATCTATTGCAAATACTGCAAGTATCGTATTACAACTAGCCGTGTTGTTATTCTTCATTTTTAAATTCGAACCCGCAAAAAAATTACTACTAAAATCTTTTAACTTTAAAGCACTTAAAGAATGGCGTACATACGTATACTTACTTCTTTTCTTCACTATAAATATTTTACTCAATTACATCTTGTTAAATTATATGTTCCAAGACGCAACAAAGCAGCAATCTTCCGCACTTAACTTAGATGTTTTCAAGCAGTATCAAATATTATTACTTCTCGGCTTCGCAATACTTACACCAATTTTTGAAGAGCTGATTTTCCGTGGTTTTATACTCCGCTTCTTCTCAGAACGCTTTCCATTTTGGATTGCAGCTATCGTAACAAGCTTCTTCTTCGGTATCGCTCATACATACTCACTTGGCGTAATGGTAATTACTTTCTTCATGGGATTATTAATGGCTATTTTATGTAAAAAAACAAAATCCATTATTCCAACTATGTTATTTCATATTATGAATAATATGTTGGCATTTTTGAGCTAAAAATAGGTATTATTGCGATACCTATTTTTACTCTTTTATCACAACTTCAAACTCTTCCGTTTGCATAGAACATCAATGTAAAATCATTACTGTCTGTAAATATTAGCTTCAAAATATCATTTTTACTACACTGATGAATTTTTTGTATAAATATTCTATAATCTTTATATATAACTATAAAATAAGAAAGGATAGGTGATTCACTATTATACAAGCCACACAACTAACTTACCCACAAAAACACCCTATGTCACTCTCACAATTTCTATTTTCACTCGTTTTTGCGATTTGGGGAACAGGATTTCTAGCCGACCTCTTTATAGGTCTTCCTACCGTTATTTATACAGAAGGTTTAACCGATCCAAAACAAATTGCTTTAACAAAATCACTTACTACTTTTGGGAGGCATTTATTTGTATTGTGCATTTTATTAATTTTAATTTATGCATATAAGCCATTAAGAAATTTAATTGTCCCAACACTAAACTTTACAGCATTAAAAAAAGTAAGCACATACATCTATATCATTCTTTTTTATGGACTACATATCGTTAATGATATATTTATAATTAATAATATTTTTCCTGATGCGGTAAAAGAGCAGTCATCCGCTTTAGACCTAGAAATGTTAAAACAATACAAACTATTATTACTAATAGGTGGCGCTATACTTGTACCTATTTTTGAAGAACTTATAGTCCGTGGTATTATTCTTCACTTCCTACAACAGCGCTTCCCATTTTGGATTGCAGCGTTTGGGTCTAGCTGCCTCTTCGGAATAGGTCATATATACTCAACTGGTGTGATGTTTAGTATGTTCATCATGGGTCTATTTATGGCCATTTTATGTAAAAAAACAAAATCCATTATTCCAGCTATTTTATTACACATGCTGAATAATACCATTGCATTGTTATAAAACTTCCATCAGTAGTGGATTCTTTATCCTACACTGATTACTTCTTACTTAAAAATCAAATTTATTAGTGACACCCCAATTCCAGCTATGTTATTTCATATTCTGAATAATATGTTGGCATTTTTGAGCTAAAAAGAGGTATCATCACGATACCTCTCTTTACTCTTTTATAACAACTTCAAACTCTTCTTCCGTTAACACTTTTCGATAATTCGTTTTCTTTTCTCCCTCTTCACCAGAAGTTAGGACAGGTGTCAGTATAATTTTCGTTACATTATCCTCTAGTTTTTCAAACCGCCAATAACTATTTTTCGATAGTGTAAGGCCTGAATGTGGTATTAACTCTTTTCCCTCTTGATCTTTCGCGATAAATTTCACCTCTAATTTCGTTCCATTCAACATCTTATAGTTCAACTTCGCAGATATAGGAGAAACTTTTAAATCTTCCACTTCTATTTTTTGGCCATTTTCTAATTTAAAATGCTTATGGATTGGGATTGTTTTCGTTTCAGCTTTTATTTTGTCTCCAGACGCTTTGAAGGAAAAGCCCCATTCTCCTTTCCATGTTGAATTGCCCTCTTTTAAAGAAATATCCCTATATACAACTTGTACATCACATTCTCCACGAATTTCTAGAGGATCCATTTCATCATCTTTTAAATCTATATTTGAGAAAAATGTATACGTGTACTCATTTATTTTCTTGTCTCCACCACTACCACTGCCATTTAACTGTTTTCCATTTATATAAATATCAGGACTAGGATAAGAACCCTCTAAATTGATTCGACTAGACTTAAACGTACTATTAACAATAATCTGCCCTTCATCTATCATCACTTCATCTAACCGTACTTCTACACCGTTATCATAAACTGTTTGTCCTATTGTCGTTTTATATTCTTTTAAAGGTTCCCCTCTACTGTTCACGTAGTCTTCCATTTTACTTCCGATTAACGGTATATCCGCAATCATCCTTCTCATATCTACAGTCATCATCATAATAAATAATGCCGCAGCCGATGTTACAATCGCTACATTCCGTTTCGTATGAGCTTTGTTCTTGTTTATTTTTTTACGAACTCGCTTTTTTATTTTCTGTTTCTCTATGTGAGTTAAGTTAACCTCTTCATATTCATTCTCATCCATTTTCATATCATTTAACATTTCATATGGATCTTTCATTTTCTTCACCTCTTTTCTTATTTATTTCATCCGGTTATGTAAAAATAATGACCTTAACTTCTTCCGTCCTCTCGATAGACGATTGTATATAAAAGAAGTTTTCACTCCCATTTTCTCTGCAATATTTTCTACACTATCTTCTTCCACATAATGCTTCATAAAGATTTCTTTATCGTTCTTCTTTAAATGATCTAATATATGTTCCATATCATTACTAATTTCATTTTTAGTCGTATCGGTATGCGCCGCTATTTCACCTATTTGATCTAACCCTTTTTCATTTACTGTTTTCGCATATTTCCTCGCATAGTCGATAGATTTATATTTTGTAATAGCCGCAATCCAATTTTTCAAAGTATTTTTCTCCTCATCATACTTTTCAATATGATTCCAAATCGCTAATAACACATCATCCATACATTCCTCTTGTACATCTTGAAATGAAGCTAAATGCTTCTGAATAATACTTTTTATAAGTCCACCGTACTGGTCGATAATAAAGTATAATGCTTTTTCATTCCTTTTCCTTAGCTGCATTGCAACGTTCTCTTCTGTAATTTTCATATGCACCCTCCTCTCTAACGTTCTCTATATCTATTAATTCGTATCATTACTTCTCACTTCTATCAATTTATACATATTTATTAATAATATCCAAAATAAACCTCCTGTAGTAAAAACTGATTACATAGAAGGAGACTATATATGTTGAGCTTACTTTGGGTTGTTTATATGCCACTTCTTGTTTTATGCGGATTTTTCGCTGGTATATTAGGGGTTATCTTCTGATTACTCATGACTGTAGGTGATTCATACTATATATAATATTTTTTAGAAACGCATAAATCGGAGGTAATACAAAAGTGTTCGGAATATTAACTTGGATGGTTTTCGCTCTTACTTTAATGTTATGCGACTTCATCGTTGGCATTTTTTAAATTATTGCTGGTATTAAATGTCGTAACTCACTTACTATTATGGCTGGTTTCATTAGCATATCGCTTATTGTTGTTCCTATCATTTGTATAGGTTATGGAATAGATCTAGAGCGGATGGTTCCAATTTCAGGAACTTTATATTGGAGTTTTTTCTCTTTAGCCGGACTATTAGCTATTATAAGCGGAAGACAAATATCAAGTATTCGTGCTATGGGACGCTTTTGTTTATAACAGGATTATGCTCTGTGAGTGGTTGTCACCTTTTATATCTCACTCTTTAAAAGACAAAAAAGCAGGGAAATTAATTCCCTGCTTTTCTATTTGATTTATTGCCTGACGGTAAGAAGAACGATAACACCCAAGCAATCCCTGCGAGTATCGTTGCAATTAAGAAGGCATCGTTAATACCGTTAATTGCAGATAGCTTTGAAATTTGTCCAAATAATAGTTGCGTGCTCATCGCATCTCCTGCTTGCGCTGAGCCAGCAATAGCTGCTAAACTTTGCCCCATGCCGTGTACTTTATCAACTAAAATTGGGTTTGATGTTGTTAACATGTTGCCGTAATCTGCTACGTGAGCAGTCGTTTGTTGCGTCATAAGTGTAATTAATATCGCTGTTCCAATTGAACCAGCTACTTGTCTTGACGTATTTTGCGTTGCTGTACCATGAGAAATTAATTTCATCGGCAGTGCGTTCATACCTGCTGTCATAATTGGCATCATAATGAATGACATACCAATCGAACGTATAATATAATCCGTCATAATAACGCTATACGGTGTATCCATCGATAACGTTGTGAATTCATATGTCGCAAACGTTGTAATGGCTAAACCGACAATTGCTAACGGACGAATACCATACTTATCAAATAGTTTACCTGCAATAGGTCCCATGATCCCCATAATTAATGATCCTGGCAGTAGTAATAAACCTGATTCTATCGGTGTGAAACCGCGAATGTTTTGCAGATATACCGGAAGTAATAACATACCTCCGAATAATGCCATCGTAACAATTGCATTAATTACTAAAGTAAAAGTAAATACTGGGTATTTAAATACTTGTAAATCAAGCATTTTATTGTCCGTTGTTAGCTCTCTCCAAATAAATACCGCAATACCTACTACACCAATGATAAGTGAAATAACAACCTCTGCACTAGTCCAACTATTATTTCCTGCTTCACTAAATCCGTACAATAAGCTACCTAGTCCAATACTTGAACTAACAACACCGAATACATCTAACTTCGTTTTAGATACTGGCTGAGCTAGTGTAAAGAATTTTAAAGATAGGAATGTAATAATTAAACCGATGATAAACATCGCATAGAACATTAAGTTCCAGCTATAGTTTTCAATCACCCAGCCCGTTACAGTTGGTCCGATAGCTGGTGCTAAAATCATCGCTACACCTAGTAATCCCATCGCTGCTCCGCGCTTATGAGGCGGGAATAATGTCATGAAAATATTCATACCAACCGGCATTAAAATACCTGCACCCACCGCCTGAATAACGCGGCCCGTCATCATCATTGTAAAGTTTCCTGAAATAGCACAAATGATAGATCCTACCGTGAAGAATAACATTGCCGCTACGAATAATTTACGATACGTAAATCGTGAAACTAAAAAGGCACTAATCGGTACTAAAATACCATTTACGAGCATGAAGCCTGTAATTAACCATTGTGCTGTTGAAGTTGATACATTAAATTCATTCATTAACGGAGGCAATGCAACGTTAATAATTGTTTGGTTTAAAATAGAAACGAACATGCCGAGAATTAATACAGCTACAACTGCTTTTACGTTCACATTTTCTACAGGCGTAGACATTTGTTTTTTCGGCACTTCTTTTTCTTGTTTTACTTCTTCTTGCTTTCCTGTTTCTAACTCAACTACATTAGAAATTTCTGCTTCTTGCTTTCGTTCAATTTCTTTCTCTTCTGTTTCTACCTTACTTACTTCTATCTTATTTACGGCTGGGACTTGTTCTTCTCCCACGTTCGTTTTTTTCTTTCGTAAAAGACGATTTACAAGGAAGAAGACGATTATACAAAATAGTGCATATCCTGCAATTGCAATTGAGGACATCTCATCTCCCCCTTACTTATGAATACGAACTGACACATTCATTCCAGGAACAATATTTACTGATTTACTATGATCTAAAGAAATTTTAACTGGTACTACTTGTGTTACTTTCGTATAGTTCGCTGTTGCGTTGCTTGATGGTAACATAGAGAATGTATTCGCTGTTGTTAATCCAACTTGCTCTACTTTTCCTGATAACGTTGTATCTGGGTATGCATCTACATACACATCTACATCTTGACCTTTTTGTACATCGTCAACATCTGTTTCTTCAATGTTTGCTGTTACCCATAAGTTGTTCATATCAAATGCATAAGCAATTGGGCTACCTGCTCCAACGAAAGCATTTGTCGTTGCATTTGATTGTACAATTGTTGCATTTTGTGGAATTGTTACATCTACTGTTTGTTCTCCATTTGCTGCCGCTACAGTAACAGCACCTAATTTATCATTTTCATTGTAATTCTTTCCTACTTCAGCTTTCCAGTCAGTTAATTTACCTGCTACTGGTGATGCAATCGGAATTACCTTTCCATCAATTTTTGCATTTTCTGTTTTTAAATAATTTTCCGCTTGATTGTAATAGTAATAACCGCCAATACCGCCGCCAACTAGTACAATTAATGTGATAATGTTGATAATCACCATTCTTCGAAACTGATTCATTGCATTCCTCTCCTTATATCGCATATAATTTTTTTCTAAACTATTTACGTCCTTATTGTTTAGATTGTTTAATTGTTAATTATATTAACTTTTAAACAAAAAAATCACACCATCTGCGGTGTAAATTGAAATTTATCTACCTGCGAGCGGTGCTGATTTCTGAAGGACTATCGTTTATAATTATAAATAATTATTTTGAATCTACAACCGACAATTCACGCATGAAATGTCGGTTAAACAACAATATAATACCTATATGTTGTTTAAGTATAGAAAATTAAACGAGGGGAAGTAAAAATGTCTATTAAAAATACAAATGATCCACGTGTAAAGCGGACGAGACAACTCATACAGGATGCTTTTGTCGCTTTAGTAGGCGAAAAAGGATTTGATGATGTAACTGTTCAACATATTGCAGAACGTGCTACTGTAAATCGCGCTACGTTTTATAGCCATTACCATGATAAATATGACCTATTAGACAAAAGCATTGAAGAAATGTTAGAGAAGTTAACAGAAGTTATTAAGCCGAAAAATAGAAATAAAGGAGAGTTTCAACTTACATTTGATTCACCACATCCGAAATTTTTGGCTTTGTTCGAACATATCGCAGAAAATGTGAACTTCTATAACGTTATGCTTGGTGATAAAGCCGCTGGAAACTACTCTTATAAAATGATGAAAACAATACAAACACATTTAACATTAAGCTTGTCTATTTCACAGCCAGATGATAAAGATCTTATGGTTCCTCGTGATATTTTAATTAGTTATGTGACAGGAGCTCATATCGGGATGATTATGTCATGGTTAAAAAGAGGGATGATTTATACCCCGCATTTTATGGCCATGCAATTAACTCGTTTAATTATTTTAGGAGCTCATACTGCTGCAGGATTAGAACGACCTTTTTAAAACATAAAAAAGCGAAGGAAAATCTCCTTCGCTTTTTCTATTAATTAAATGTAATGTTATGTACAGCCTCTTTATCAAGACGTTTAATAACTTCTACAATTAACTTCACTGCATTTTCATAGTCATCACGGTGTAACATTGCCGCATGAGAATGAATGTAGCGCGTTGCAATCGTAATTGCCATAGACGGAATACCATTTGCAGAAATGTGAATTGCGCCTGCATCCGTTCCACCGCCCGCTACTGAATCATATTGATACGGGATTTGTAATTCGTCAGCAACATCAACTACAAAGTCACGTAAACCTGTATGTCCAATAACAGAAGCATCATATAAAATGATCTGTGGTCCATCACCCATTTTACTTTGCGCTTCTTTTGCCGTTACACCTGGCGTATCTCCAGCGATGCCAACATCTACTGCGAACGCGATATCTGGTTTAATATAGTTCGCAGATGTTTTCGCACCACGAAGACCAACTTCTTCTTGTACAGTCCCTACGCCGTATACAACGTTTGGATGCTTTTCATCTTTTAATTGTTTTAATACGTCAATTGCAATTGCACAACCAATTCGGTTATCCCATGCTTTTGCAAGTAACATTTTTTCATTTTTCATCACTTGGAATTCAAAGTAAGGTACAACTTGATCGCCTGGTCGTACGCCCCACTCCATTGCCTCTTCTTGGCTAGAAGCACCAATATCGATGAACATGTCTTTAATTTCAACTGGCTTTTTACGCGCTTCTGGAGGTAGGATGTGCGGTGGTTTTGAACCAATTACACCTGTTACATCTCCTTTACGCGTTACAATTGTCACGCGCTGCGCAAGCATAACTTGTGACCACCAGCCACCAACCGTTTGGAAACGAAGGAAACCTTTGTCATCAATTTGTGTGATCATAAAGCCGACTTCATCTAAATGACCTGCAACCATAATTTTCGGGCCGTTTTCTTCCCCTACTTTTTTCGCAACTAAGCTTCCTAAATTATCAGTAGAAAGTTCGTCCGCAAACGGCTCAATATATTTCTTCATTACTTCGCGTGGTTCACGCTCGTTACCCGCAATACCACGTGCATCTGTTAATTCTTTTAGCATTGTCAATGTCGCGTCTAATTTTGTCATTGCCAACACCCTCCTTTTTCTTCAGTCACTTCATTATACAAAAGGAAATTGAAATATTCAAAAATTAAATCAATATCCTTTTGTTTGACGCTGATGATTTACTTCATTTTTATCTAAATATGCCTTTTCAATTTCTTCTTGCTCAAACTCTAGCGCTTGTCCAAGTCGAAGGTAGCTTGTAAATAATTCAATATAGTTCGTAATAGATGGTTGATCTGTAAAACGAATTACTTTCGCATATGTGTCTAAGAAAATTTCTACTTGTGTTTTATTCGTTTGTGCACATTTATAGAATAGGAAGTTTTTATCAATACCTAAATCAATTCCGATTGATAAAATAAAATGCAAGCCATCTACGTATTCTTCTAATATTACTTCACGTTCTGATGCTGGTTTGTTGCTCCAATATTTAAAACAACGTGTTTCATTTGCAAGTTCTCCAATTTCTACAAGAAGAGCTAACATTTTTTCTTTTAACAACTTTTTCGGTTGTAAATCATGCTCTTTCACAATACGGTCATCTAATTCTTTTTGTAATTTAAATAGTTGTAGTAAGTCCATTCTATTGTCCTCCTCCAACATCGCATTTTACGCAACAATGTTGTTTCATCTCAAAGTTCATTATTATTTTTCGTTTCTTATTAATAAGTCAGCCATTTATCTCTTTACAAAATAGCTTGTCCTTAATTTACAAATACGTTTCAATCATCACTATTAGATTGTTCACTCCGATTGGTGATAGTTAATCATTATCCGGGGATTGTCCACTGATAAAAAATTTATTTTATCTGATGAAAGTTCCATATCATCTTTCCATTATAGCAGTGTCGTTTCAGGTAGGAAAGATACTCTTCTTTCCAAAGGAGGATAATTGAAAAAAGCCAGGAGAATTCTCCTGGCTTCATATAGATATTCTTCTATATCGCTATAGCTTTTATATTGATTTTGTCATATCGATAACGACATACTTCTCTTTGCATACAAATAAAAAAACCTTAGAAGAAAAATCTTCTAAGGTTTCAACTAATTAATTAGTTAATGTTGTTTTTTGCAACTGTTGCTAATTCAGCGAAAGCTTTTTCGTCATGAACAGCTAAGTCAGCAAGCATCTTGCGGTTAACTTCGATGCCAGCATTTTTAAGACCGTGCATTAAACGGCTGTAAGAAAGACCATTCATACGAGCTGCTGCGTTGATACGTGTAATCCATAATTTACGGAAGTCACGTTTCTTTTGACGACGGTCACGGAATGCATACATTAGAGATTTCATAACCTGTTGGTTAGCAACCTTGAATAATGTACTCTTAGAACCGTAGTAACCTTTTGCTAATTTTATAACTTTTTTACGACGTTGACGAGTAACTGTACCACCTTTTACTCTTGGCATAATATTACCTCCTAATTGTTCTATATATCAGCCGAACTTATTTTAAGTTGTCAAGCATTTGACGAATGCGTTTGAAGTCACCAGCGCTTACTACACCAGCTTTACGTAGTTTACGTTTAGCTTTTGTAGATTTGTTAGCGAATAAATGGCTTGTGTAAGCGTGAGAACGTTTCAGTTTACCTGATCCAGTCTTTTTGAAACGCTTTGCAGAGCCGCGATGAGTTTTTTGTTTAGGCATAGGTATTTCCTCCTCTATCTATTACTTATCGTTTTTCGGTGCTAAAACTAAGAACATACTACGTCCTTCCATTTTAGGCTTAGATTCAATTGTACTAACTTCAGCACAAGCTTCTGAGAAGCGATCTAAAACACGTTGACCGATTTCTTTATGAGTAATGGCACGTCCTTTAAAGCGAATTGACGCTTTAACCTTGTCGCCTTTCTCTAAAAACTTGATAGCATTACGAAGTTTTGTGTTAAAGTCGTGTTCATCAATTGTTGGACTTAAACGAACTTCTTTCATGCTAATTACTTTTTGATTTTTGCGCTGTTCTTTTTCTTTCTTCTGTTGCTCAAAGCGGAATTTACCGTAGTCCATAATGCGGCATACTGGCGGTTTCGCATTTGGAGCAACTAATACTAAATCAAGATTAAGATTTGCAGCTAAGTCTAAAGCGTCATTACGAGACTTGATTCCAAGTTGATCGCCATTTGCACCAACTAAACGTACTTCACGTGCACGAATTTGCTCGTTAATCATCATATCCTTGCTAATAGTAAGCCACCTCCAAGGTTTTTTCAGAACATCTTTTGTAGTCATAGAACCCGACAAAAAAAGTGCGGGCATACGACACCCACACTTGTAAATTCTTAAGTAAGAAATACATTTACCTGTAAACTGCGAATGCGTCCATCAGGTGAGAAGCGGGTGCTTCTACTTGTTCCACAAAACAATATTCTATTATCCTTGATGAGTTTATCATAGGACATGACGTCTGTCAAGAAGACGCTATGTGTTTTACTAACAACAAGAAATATTGTAACAAACAACTAACATACTTGCAATACTTTTTTATGATAAGTATAGTTTGGTTATTTTTTCTAGTTTTTCTTTTTTATAATACATACGAAAGCCGCGGTATACCGCGGCTCTGTCTTATCGTTTTCCTTCTACTTTAATCATATCAACAAAAGCATCTAATGCAATTGTTTCTGATTTTTGTTCACCATATTTACGTACGTTTACGCCGTTTTCAGTTACTTCATTGTCACCTACTACAAGCATGTACGGAATTTTTTGCATTTGTGCTTCACGGATTTTGTAACCAATTTTCTCTTCACGAGTATCTAATTCAACACGGATACCAGCACGACGTAATTCATCTTGTACTTTCTTCGCATAGTCTAAATGTACTTGCGGAGAAACTGGAATTACTTGCGCTTGAACTGGAGCTAACCAAGTTGGGAATGCACCTTTGTATTCTTCAATTAAGAAGGCTACGAAACGTTCCATAGTTGATACAACACCACGGTGAATTACAACTGGACGATGTTGTTTACCGTCTTCACCAACGTAAGATAATTCAAAGCGTTCTGGAAGTAAGAAGTCTAATTGTACAGTTGAAAGTGTTTCGTCTTTTCCAAGAGCAGTACGAACTTGAACGTCAAGTTTTGGACCGTAGAATGCCGCTTCACCTTCAGCTTCATAGTAATCAAGACCCATTTCATCCATAGCTTCTTTTAACATACCTTGTGCTTTTTCCCACATCTCATCATCAGCATAGTACTTTTTAGTATCAGCTGGGTCACGATAAGATAGACGGAATGAATAGTTCTCTAAACCAAAATCTTTGTACACTTCTAGAGTTAAGTTTACAACACGTTTTAACTCTTCTTTAATTTGATCTGGGCGAACGAAAATGTGCGCATCGTTTAAAGTCATTCCGCGTACACGTTGTAATCCAGATAATGCTCCAGACATTTCATAGCGGTGCATTGTTCCAAGTTCCGCAATACGGATTGGTAATTCACGGTAGCTGTGAATATCATTTTTATAAACCATCATGTGGTGAGGGCAGTTCATCGGACGAAGAACTAACTCTTCATTATCCATTTCCATTGATGGGAACATACCATCACGGTAGTGATTCCAGTGACCAGAAGTTTCATAAAGCTCTCTGCTTCCTAGTACTGGAGTGTATACGTGATCATAGCCTAAGCTTGCTTCTTTATCAACGATGTAACGCTCGATAATGCGGCGGATAGTTGCACCTTTTGGTAACCAAAGTGGTAAACCTTGTCCTACTTTTTGGCTATTAGTAAATAGTTTTAATTCTTTACCTAATTTACGGTGATCGCGCTCTTTCGCTTCTTCAAGCATACGTAAGTGCTCATCTAATTCTGCTTTCTTAACGAATGCAGTACCGTAAATACGTTGTAGCATTTTATTATTGCTATCGCCGCGCCAGTAAGCACCTGCAACGCTTAATAATTTAAATACTTTAATTTTCCCTGTAGATGGAAGGTGAACACCACGGCAAAGGTCGAAGAATTCGCCTTGCTCATAGATTGAAATAACTGCATCTTCTGGAAGATCGTTAATTAAATCTAATTTTAACTCATCGCCGATTTCTTCAAAGCGACGAAGTGCTTCTGCACGTGGCACTTCATGACGAACGATTTCTAAGTTCTCGTTCACAATTTTTTGCATTTCTTTTTCGATTTTCTTGAAGTCTTCAACTGTAATTGCTTCTTCCATATCAATATCGTAGTAGAAGCCATTTTCAATTACTGGACCAATACCAAGCTCAAGCTTAGCATCTTTATATAAACGTTTTAACGCTTGTGCTAATAGGTGGGCTGTCGAATGGCGTAAAATGTATAAGCCATCTTCAGAATCTAATGTAATAATAGAAACTGCACCATCTTCTTCGATTGGTGTAACAAGATCGATCATCTCATCGTTTAATTTTCCAGCCACAGCTTTTTTCTTTAAGCCTGGGCTAATAGAAGCTGCGATTTCTTCAGTTGTTACGCCTTTTGGAAACTCCTTCACAGCTCCATCAGGGAAAGTAATTTTAACTACATCTGCCATCACTGGTCACTCCTCTTTTTTTTTCAAAATAAAAAACACTCATCCCGTAAAAAGGGACGAGTGTTGAATTCGTGGTTCCACCCTTGTTCCAATTAACATTATTGTTAATTGCTCAAGTTCAACATAACGGTGTTGTCCGTTAGCAATTACTAGAAAAAAACGTTCACTGCTAAAGTTTAGAGGTGGTAAGTAATAATCCCGTATTAGGAAGCTCACACCCTAAGGCTTCCCTCTCTGAAAATCGTAGAAAACTACTCATGTCCTCATCATGACATTTCAATATATTTCATTTATGTAGGTAATTATATGCTCAAAAACTTAGAAAATCAAGGGCGTTACCTTTATTTTTTAAATTTTTCACATTGCGCTCAAACTCATGTAATCCATGTAATTGAACCCGTTCTTGAAATACATTTCGCAAAGTAATAATCATATTATGGTCTTGTTCTTTCGTATATAAATAAATTTTTTTCGGCGAAATAGAAAGAAGTGGTGCAATTACTTTCGTATCAATATATACATCCTTTTGCTTCAATAATTCCTCATCTATATATTGGACCAATTTCTCCTGTTTTAAACGTCTACCTTTATCATCATAGAAAATAAAGCTTTCATCAAAAATAAGATGCACACAGGACAAACGTGATTTTCGGCTGCGCACTTGTTGCCTTAGCGTCTCAATAAACATTTGATATTCTTGTTCCAACTTATACTCATCAATCGACAATTCAGCAAGCTTAGCTACCATTTCCCTATATGTACGAAGGCGAAAACGAACATATGATGAAAACGAGAACGAAAGCGGATCACAAAGCCAGTTATTTAAAGAGGATTTAATATATGATTCAAATGTGTGACGTGTTAATTCTCGAGCAATTTCTTTTCTTCTTCCCTTTAAAATCTCTTGTGCCATATGCAATATTTGATGACACTCTTCCTCTTCTTCATAAAAAAACTTCTCTTTTAAGATTGTATAAATCCACTCATTTTGCTTTACATTCACAATGAAATATACCATTACCGGCAATAAAATCTTTTCAATATAATTCGATTCACATACTGGTATATGAATCACCACTTTTTGTTCCTGTAAATACACACTCGTTTCCTTATATAACAGTTCCGCTCTTTTCAATAGTTGTCTATATACATGCATAGCATCATTTTTTTCTTCGAAGCAAATTTCAATCACTTTTGTCCCCCCTTTTATCCCTGCTCTAAAGGATTGTATCTATACGTTACAAATCCTATAAGAGTCCGTCCCGTGGAAGTTCACTCTTAGTAGAATTACATTTCCTGTTGTTAGAAAATCCACTCAATATGGCTTGCTAATTTTATATATATTAAGGGAGGGAGAAAAAAATGATACAAGCTACAATGAATTTTCTATAAGAAGTTTTTCGTTTTGCAATTCACCTATTCTGAAAAGTGTTCAAAACGAAAAAAGAGCAAGCTTTTCAGCTTACTCTTTACTTATGACGTCGGTTTTTCCCGCCAATCGGAATTGGCTTCGCTAAATATTTAATTCGTTCCATAATACGTGCTGCTTTCATTTGTTCTGCTTCACCACGCTGTGTATACGTTAAATGATGTTCCAATTCCTTGAAATCAAAGTTAGACGTAAAGAACGTCGGCAAGTTTTCTAACATACGGAATTGCAAAATTGCACCAAGCACATCGTCACGCACAAAGCTTGACATCGCTTCTGCTCCGATATCATCTAGCATTAAAACTTGTACGCGTTTCACCGCATCAATCTTTTCCCCAATCGAATTATCTTGAATCGAACTTTTAATTTCACGTAAAAATTCAGGGAAGTATACGAGCATCGAACTTATTTTCTTTTGAGCAAGTTCATTCGCCATTGCTCCTAACAAATACGTTTTCCCTACACCAAATTTACCGTACAAATATAAACCTTGTACTTTTTTACCAGGTTCATATGTACTTAAAAATTCATTAGCTGCACCGATTGCATCAATACGCGCATCTAAATCTGAAGGATCTAAGTTTTCCATCGTTGCCTGTAAAATGTCAGTTGGCATATATACACTTTGAACGAGTTTTTCATATTTCTTTCTCTCGTCATATGCTACTTTTCTAACGCAACGATCGTATTGAATATCAATCATCTTCCCTTGGATAACGAGCTTTGGCTCATATCCTTGCAGCATGTTTTTACACGAACCTAGATCCGGACAATCCGCACAACCTACACTTTGTCCAATATATTCGTATAACTTCACCAGGCTGCGCTCAATCATAGAAGTTGTTACTTCACCTTGATGTTCGTCTATAAATTCTTTCACACGCGGATGTGCCATTACTTCCGCCTTTAATACTTCATATCTATTTTTAAAATTTTTATTTTCCATTAACTTTGCAAATGAATTTTGAATATGCTCCATTTTCTCACCTCAAAGAGCGTTCATTCTCTTCTATTAATCACGCTTATATTTTTTTAACACTTCTTCTAGTCGTTTTCGTTCATCATCTAACGTACTTGCATCTTTTTTCTTACTTACATCTTTCTTCACTATTTCTTTCTCTTGTTCTTTCGGCTCTTCTTTCAGCCAATCTGGTACCATTTCTTTTCTTATCGTTTTCTTCGACGTACGGCCTTTTTTCTTCGTCTCAGCCCATTCTTGATATTGACGGTTTTCTTCTTTCGCTAACGCCATTGCTTCAGCTACTGTACCGACCTTTTTACGTGCCCAATGCCCAGCAATCTTCTCCACATACGTTTTCGCAAGCTTCATATCTGAGCGTAGCATAACGTAATAAATAAGTACATTCACAACACCTGGCGTTAATTTTTGATTGATCATTACATCTTCAACGATCTGCAAGTCAGCCTTTGTCGCCTCTGCACCACCAGAGATTTCTTTTAATAGTTGTTTTGGTGAGATTTCCTCTAACTGTTTTATTAACATCTCTTCTTGCGTAGAAGGCTCTTTTCCTTCCATCATACGTGCAGCGTGAGGTTGTACTCTTTCACTTAATACAGGTAACGCTTGACCGTTTTCGAACTGATACCAATCACGCGCTCCTTTTCTAAGCCTTTCGATATCAATTGTCTGCATCTCTGTCACCGTACCAAGAACGATATTTCGCATCGATAACACATCTACATCGTACACGTAAGCAAGTGTAATGACACATTCTCGCACTTGATCTGTAATCGCCTTTTTAGGGACAAGAGCGGACAAACCTTCTACAAATAAAGAGAAATCAAAGAAATCATTCCAAACTTTTGGAGCGTCTCCCTTCTCGTTACTTGGCATAGCTGTCGTTTTTGGAATACGAAGATCTTCTTGCGCATGCTCAAGCTGTCCTGGATTAAACGAACCAAACACATCATTGAAAGAACGCGTAACATTTTCATAAGAAGCAAAATCAAATTCTTCTTCTAAGAAATATTGCTTTACTTGATTATATTTTGTCCGACTCAATCGATTGTATAAAAAGATGCTTAACACAATATCATCAAAAAACTGCTTCGGAGATAAAGGTGGTTGCAATTCGTATATAAACATTCGAATATCTTTTTCTTTCTTAATATATACCTTCAAAAGCCCGATTGCTTCTAACTTTACTCGTTCCTCATATATTTCGGGAAGCTGCATTTGCATCGTCACCATAAGGGAATGATGTGTATTCTCTTTTCCAAACACACGATCTTGCTCTAACTCTCCCCATAGCGTCATGTACAAGCTAAAAGCTCTACTACTTATTAACGGCTGATACAACATCGTTAACACTTTTCGGTCGTAATTATGCAGTAACCCTTTCGCACTTACTTTATAACGATCAATTGGCAATAGCTCCATCCATGACTGTTTTTCCATTCTTGCTTTTCCTTTCTCTCATCCAATCTATCCTCTACTTCATTCGTTCTATCTTCATTATATAATTGCTTAGCGAAAAAGAGCTATTAGCTTTCGCTTCTAGCTCTCTTATCTCATTACTTACGGTATGTAAAGAGAATAAAATACAACTTCTACTCTCTTTCTTTTTGCAGTATATCTTTTAATTCTTCAATAAATACATTTAAATCTTTAAATTGGCGATATACAGAAGCAAAACGCACGTAAGCAACATCATCAATATCACGCAGTTCTTCCATAACAATTTCACCAATCATATCACTTTTCACTTCTGATATACCTAAATTACGAAGTTCACGTTCCACACTTTGAGTTACTTCTTCTAATTGTCTTAAAGATACTGGTCTTTTTTCGCACGCTTTAATTAAGCCGCGCAAAATCTTTTCTTTATTAAATTCTTCTCGTGTGCCTTCTTTTTTTACAACGATAAGAGGTGACTCTTCTACTCTTTCAAATGTCGTAAAGCGACTTAAACAACTTTCACACTCTCTCCTTCTTCGAATAGAGCGCCCCTCGTCTACCGGACGCGAATCTAACACTCTTGTACCATTATGCGAACAGGATGGACAACGCAATATATTCACTCCTTTACACTATACTCTTTATTTTTTCTCTACTTACTTCATCTGACAATATATATACAATATTATATAACTCATTCTAACTCTCTTACCACTTTAAGTTTAAGCACATTATTTTATCATCTCGTTTTCAAAAATAAGATGGTAGATGGGGTGCTAACTTATTCGTAAGAGCCCAATTTATCTCACTAACGAGTACGTTATATTTTTCCTTTTTTATAAACTAAAAAAGAGGTGCATTATACACCTCTTTACATTTTAAATCAATTATGTTCTTTTTTAAAGAGCTTTTGTTTCTCTCTGCTTAATTTCGAAGCTACCAGTGCCTCGAGGAAGCTCGATGCTCTCACGCGTTTTCGCGTTTAAACCTTCTGCAATATATTCTGCAGCAACATTTGGATCAATACGATCCCCACAAGTATAAACATCAATACTTGCGTAACCGTGCTCCGGAAAGCTATGAATTGTTAAATGTGATTCCGAGATAATTACTACTCCACTTACACCTTGTGGTGCAAATTTATGGAAAGCAACCTCACGCACTTCAGCACCAGCTCTCAGTGCTGCATCCACAAATAATTGTTCAATATACGGCATGTCATTAAGCTTGTCGAAATCGCAATCCCAAAGTTCAGCGATTACGTGACGACCCATCGTATCCATAGTATCCATTCTACAGTTCCCCCTTGTAAATTTATTCTAACTGTTCGAATTGAAAACTAATTTGCAATTTGGCTTGCTCCACTACCACGGGGGAAAGTTAGTCCAGAGAGGTCCTAACCCTTTAAGTAGTGACTACGTACCTCAGCTCTTAAGTTTACGAGTGTTAGTATACTTTGTTTATTTTTATTTTGCAACAACAGTTTTTTCGATTTTCTGTCATATTTTCCTCTTTACTTTTCCCTAAAAAAAATAAATGATTCACAAATACAGTAATCACAACGTTTCGTGGTATGTCCACTTTCAAAAATATACTCCTATAATTTTTTTCCTTTTCAGAAAAAAATAAAAAAAGAGGGCAAATATTCGCTTGCCCTCTCCCTTATTCACTTAAATATGTTGCACATTTTTTTGCTTCGCTAATTCGTCAACAACTAACGTTACAAGATCTACAACACGACGAGAGTAGCCCCACTCGTTATCATACCAAGCAAGTACTTTCACTTTACGATCACCCATTACCATTGTAGATAAACCATCAATAATAGCTGAGTGTGTATTTGTATTAAAGTCAATAGATACTAAAGGCTCTTCGCTGAATTCTACAATACCTTTTAATGCACCGTTTGCAACAGTTTTGAATGCTTCATTAATAGCTTCAACTGTCACATCACGCTTTACATCTACTACTAAGTCAACAAGAGACACGTTTGGTGTTGGTACACGAAGTGCCATACCATGAAGTTTTCCGTTTAAGTGCGGAAGAACTTTTGCAAGCGCTTTCGCAGCACCTGTCGTTGTCGGAATGATTGATTGTCCGCAAGCACGTGCTCTTCTTAAATCTTTATGTGGGTTATCAATATTTTTTTGGTCATTTGTATAAGCGTGAACAGTTGTCATTAAACCGTTTTCAATTCCAAACTGCTCATCTAACACCTTAACAACAGGCGCTAAACAGTTTGTTGTGCAAGATGCATTTGAAATAACAGTATGTTTTGTAATATCTAATTGGTCTTCGTTCACACCAACTACAATTGTTACATCTTCATTTTTACCAGGCGCTGTTAAAATAACTTTTTTCGCTCCAGCTTCAACATGTAGAATTGCTTTTTCTTTTGAATTAAATTTACCAGTTGCTTCAATTACAACTTCAACACCTAGATCTGTCCAAGGCAATTCCTTTGGATCGCGGTTGTTTAAAAGGCGAATCATTTTCCCATCAACTAATAAGTGATCTTCAAATGCTTCTACTGTTCCGTCAAACTTGCCGTGAACTGTATCATATTTAATTAAATGTGCTAACGTTTCAGATGGATAGCTTGCATTGATTGCTACAATTTCGAATGCGCTTTCTTTTATTGCCTGACGAAATACCATTCTCCCAATACGTCCAAATCCATTAATTGCCACACGAGTCATAATATGTTATCCCCCTTGAATGCGTTATACTATTTATCTCCAATCCCAATAATAGTATAACACAAAAAGGGGATATGTCACTAAGCATTTTCATTAATTTCACAATTTTTTAGTCAATAATGTTCCAATTCTTTAAAATCACCTGTAATTGTGTTTTCGTTCCCATAATTGTGCCATCATTATTTATCACTTCATCTGCATTCTTCACTTTTTCTTCTAACGGCATTTGAGATTGAATACGAGCTCTTGCTTCTTCTTCTGAAAAATTATTTCGTTTCATTAAACGTTCTAATTGTATTTTCGGTGTAACTGCTACAACTAAAACACGATCAACGAGACTTGTTAATTTACTCTCAAACAAAAGAGGGATATCTAACACAACCGCTTGCGCCCCTTCTTTTATGTACATTTCCTTTTGCGTATTCATTTCCTCACGCACTGCAGGATGAACAATTTTATTTAACTGCAATCGTTTTTCTTCATTATAGAAAACGACACTTCCTAATTTCGGCCGATCCAGTTCTCCATCTTTTTGTAATACTTCCGTTCCAAACACTTCTACAATTTTGTTATATGCTGGTTTTCCTCGTTCTACAACTTCTCGCGCAATAATATCTGCATCAATAACTGGTATACTCAGTTCACGAAACATTTGAGACACTGTACTTTTTCCACTTGCAATGCCTCCCGTTAATCCAATTACTACTGTCATCATATAATCCTCCTCATAATAAAAGGCGCGAAACTAATGTTCCACGCCCATACTTACATTTTCCAAATTCCAATAATAATGAGTAATACCCCAGGCAGGAATGTAAATTTTTGTAACCATTTCATATTTGATAAAACCGTTCCAAGTTTCATTCCAATAAATAAAAACAAAGAACTCATAACCGCAACTAATATTGCCATCATAGCGGGCGCATACCCTAATAAAGATGCACCAATTCCAGCACCGAACGAATCTATAGAAAGAGCGATACCAAGAAGTAACGCTTCTCCTGCAGAAATGGTGCCTGATTTATCAAAATCTGCAACAGTCGGTTTCCGTAAAATTTGAATCACTAGCCCGAGCGAAGCAATTTCTAATTTCCAAACCTTCTCCTCTTGCTTTGGTTCTTCTTTTTTCTCACTTCGAAAAAATTGGTATAATACCCAAATTCCTATTCCAATAAGAACAAGCCCACCGATACGCGTTGCGATAACAGGTGAAAATATTTTCGCGATCATATGTCCAATTCCCATTGAAACAAGCATAACAGCCGCTGAACACATTCCGATAATTATAATTGATCTTAGTGGAATTCTTACGCTTCTTAAACCATACGTTAGCCCTACACTACAGCTATCTAAGCTTAATGTAAAAGCTAATAAAATAAGAGATAAATAAAGGTACATCGGTAAGCTCCTCCCTTATACATAGCCCTGCTGTATGTATATGACAAATGCCTATCCGATGTTATCTCTTTTCTATATTCTCGGCTGACAAATCGGGCAGTAATGCGTTCCTCTTCCACCAACAACTGTTTTTTCTAATATCGTACCGCAAGTCACACATGGTTCTCCTTTTTTTCCGTATACATTTAGAAGTTCTTGGAATGAGCCAATTTGCCCTTGCGAATTCATATACGTTCGAATTGTACTTCCGCCTCGCTTCACTGCTTCACCTAACGTTGTAACAGTCGCCTCGTAAATTCGTTCAATTTCTTCTGCTGTTAAAGACGAAGCTTCTCGTTCCGGATGAATTTGAGAACGGAATAAAACTTCATCTACATATATATTTCCAAGCCCTACTAAAAGACGCTGGTCTAATAATACGACTTTTATTTTACGATTGGTCTTTTGCAATCTTTCTTGTAAATACTGCGGTGTCAATTCAGCATCAAACGGCTCCGGACCTAAGTCAGCAAGAGGCATTTGATTCAATTCTTCACCTTTCTTAAAGAGATGCATCGTACCAAACTTTCTTACATCTTTATAATGTAGTTCCGTTCCATCTGTAAATAAGAAACGGACGTGTGTATGCTTATCAATTGGCTCGTCCTCTTGATGCAGTAAAAACTTACCTTCCATACGCAAATGTGAAACAATAACATAATTCGTTACATATAAAAGCAAAAACTTTCCTCTTCGCTTTATATTTTCAATCTTCTCGCCTCTTAGCATTTCTTTAAAGATTTCTGCATCATCCGGACGTTTTACTATTTTGGGATAGGTAACAATGACATCTTCAATTGTTTTTCCTGTCACAAGATTTTCAAGTGTCCGTCTGACGTTTTCAACCTCTGGTAATTCAGGCATTTCATCACTTCCTTATTTTGCATCGTACCAAGTTGGACCGTAGGAATAATCAACTTTCAGCGGAACTGCGAGTTCAATCGCATGCTCCATTACTTCTGGTACAAGCTTCTCTAATTTTTCAATTTCTTCTTTTGGCGCTTCAAATATCAATTCATCGTGTACTTGCAGAAGTAGACGCGCCTGTAATCCTTCTTCTTCTAGACGGTCTGCCATAATAATCATCGCTTTTTTAATAATATCTGCTGCAGTCCCTTGAATTGGTGTATTCATAGCCGTACGCTCAGCAAAGCTACGTAAATTGAAATTACGACTCGTAATTTCCGGAATATAGCGGCGGCGATTTAATAATGTAGCCACATACCCTTTTTGTTTCGCATCTTTTACGATGTCACTCATGTATTCTTGTACACCAGGGAAACTTTCTAAATACTTTTCAATAAATTCCGCTGCTGCTTTTCTTGTAATTCCTAAGTTTTGTGAAAGACCATAATCACTAATACCATATACAATTCCGAAATTGACAGCTTTCGCTTGTCGTCTCATATTCGAAGTTACTTCATCTTTTTCAACACCAAATACATCCATCGCTGTTTTCGTATGAATATCCATGTCATGTTGGAACGCTTCAACTAGCCCTTTATCATTTGCAATATGAGCTAATACGCGAAGTTCAATTTGTGAATAATCTGCCGCATACATAATCCATCCTTCTTCTGATGGAACAAATGCCTGACGAATCTTTCTTCCTTCTTCTAATCGAATCGGGATATTTTGCAAGTTCGGATCCGTTGAACTTAATCGGCCTGTTTGCGTTAATACTTGATTGAAACGAGTATGGATTTTAGATGAATCTTCATGTACCACTTTTAATAAACCTTCAATATAAGTTGAATTTAGTTTCCCTAATTGACGATAATGTAAAATGTTTGGAATAATTTCATGGCGATCCATAAGCTTTTCTAGTACATCAGCTGAAGTAGAATAACCTGTTTTCGTCTTTTTAATAACTGGTAAGTTTAAGTTTTCAAACAGAATAACACCAAGCTGTTTCGGTGAATTAATATTAAATTCTGTTCCCGCAAGCTTATAAATTTCCTGTTCCATTTCCTTTAATCTACCTGCAAGTTCTTCTCCCATATTACGAAGACGCTCCGTATCAACTTTTACACCTTTTACTTCCATATCAGCTAATACACGCGCAAGCGGTAATTCTAACTCTGTAAACAGTTCATATTGCTCATTCTTTTGTAACTCTTCAACGAATGTTTGCTTTACATCATATAATACGTGCACTTTACGAGCTACATGCTCCGCTACTACTTCTAGCTCTGGAACAGCACGCTTCGCACCTTTTCCGTAAACTTCTTCATCAGATTTCACAGCATGTGTTTCTTTCATTTTTGCTACAGTACGGAAATCTTTATCCGTATCAGCTGGGTCAAGTAAATAAGCAGCGATTAATAGATCAAAGTCAATCCCTTGCACATCTATCCCATTCCATTTAAGTGCAACGATCGCACGCTTCGCATCAAATGTATGCTTTCTCATTTCTCCATCTGCAAGCCACTCTTTAAAAGCGTCTGACTTAAGAGCAATGTCTGTCTGAATAAAGTAACAGCCATTTTCATTTTGAATACCAAAACCTTGAATGTCCGCTTTATGATAGTTATCTTCTTGTACTTCAACAATAAGCGCACTATCTTGCCCTAGCATTTCTTCTGTAACTTCTTCCACAATATCAAATGTAATATCATCTAATTCAGCTGGCGGCGTTTCCTCTGGCGTAACACCTAATTTATTTAAAAGAGATGTAAATCCTAAATTCTCGAACATCGGAATGACATCACTTGCTTCATACCCTTTATACTCCATATCATCTACGTGCACTGTGATTGGCGCATCTGTAATAATAGTTGCAAGGTCTTTACTCATAAGAGCTTGGTCTTTATTTGCTTCTAACTTTTCTTTTAATTTCTTTCCGCTTACTTGATCTATATTTTCATACACTGCCTCGACCGTTTCAAACTGTGTTAACAATTTAATCGCAGTTTTTTCACCAACTCCTGGTACACCTGGAATATTATCTGACTGGTCTCCCATTAAACCTTTCATATCGATAATTTGCTTTGGTGATAAGCTATATTTCTCAAATAAAGCTTCTTTCGTATATTCATCCACTTCTGTAATCCCTTTACGAGGAATACATACGAGTGTATTATCTGAAACAAGTTGCAGTAAGTCTTTATCTCCTGAAATGACTTTTACATGAAACCCTTGTTCACTCGCTTCTTTCGCTAACGTCCCCATAATGTCATCCGCTTCATAATTTTCTAATTCATAACGCGGTACGTTGAATGCATCAAGCATCTCACGAATAAACGGGAATTGCTCTGATAATTCAGGTGGAGTCTTTTGACGTCCTCCTTTATACTCACTATACGTTTTATGACGGAATGTCGTTTTACCTGCATCAAACGCTACTAACATATGCGTTGGTTTTTCTTCCTCTAATATTCTCATTAACATCATTGTAAAACCGTAAATTGCGTTCGTATGTATACCTTTGTCGTTATTTAAAAGCGGTAGTGCAAAGAAAGCACGATACGCGATATTGTTACCATCTACTAATACGACCTTTTTTTCCAAACCAGAAACCTCCCCATACAAATTTGAAATGATTTTTTTCACAGAAAAAAACCGTTCCTTTCCTCTCTCTATATTAACATGACTAATAGAGAGAAGAAAAATAACGGCTATTTTCTATCATATATACAAGCGTTTACTAACATAAAAGGGAAGTGACGAGAACAGCATAACTATTCTCGTCCAAAATTACTCCTTGGATGAAGGGGTTTTCATGTATTATATTAACAGACCTTTATTAATATTTAATTAAGCCATTGTTAATATATTGTAAACATCCTTCATCCTATTTTTCAGTTGCTGATTTTGGTAAAACAACTGTAAATGTTGTCCCTTCCCCAACTTCACTATCCACTGTAATCGTACCGTGATGTGCCTCAACTAAATGCTTTACAATCGATAATCCGAGGCCTGTACCACCAGTATTTCTACTTCTCGCTTTATCCACTCGGTAAAAGCGTTCAAAAATACGCGGAATTTCATCTTTACTAATACCAATTCCCGTATCCGATACTTTTATATAAGCATTATATTTATCTTCTGCTAATTCTACAGAAACAACGCCTCCAGCCGGCGTATATACGATTGCGTTATTCATTAAATTAATAAAGATTTGCTTCAAACGACTTGGATCTCCAATGACCGAGACTCCTTTTAGCGCATTTACTTGTAAAGAAATTTCTTTTTCTCCTGCTTTGTTATCAAGCACCATACGAATGTCTTCAAGAAGTCCCTTCATATCAACGGTCCCCATACTCAATTTAAATCCTTGTTGCTCAATCTTTGATAAATCTAATAAATCTTCAATTAACCCTTGCATGCGTTCACTTTCTTTTAAAATAATGTGCAAGAAATGTTCGCAGAATTTTTTATTATCCATAGCACCGTCCAAGAGCGTTTCTGAAAAACCTTTAATAGAAGTAATCGGTGTCTTTAGTTCATGAGACACATTCGCTAAAAAGTCTTTTCTCATTTGTTCTAATTTCTTTAGCTCAGTAATGTCATGGAATACAAGGACAATCCCTTTCCATTCATGGTTCGTTCCGATAATCGGTGCTCCATATACTTCAAAATGCTTTCGCTCAATTCCAAGCGGCAATAACATTTGTTTACGCACTTTCACTTCTGTCATAAAGATTTCTTCCACGAGCTCTATAATTTCTGTATGATGAAACGACTCATAATATAAACGATCTAAATATTCTTCATCTGTTACGTGGAAAGTCTCCTTATAAGAACGGTTTACAAGATTTATATAACCGCGGCTATCAATTAAAATCATTCCGCTTCCCATATTTTCAATTAACGTATGCAGACGATCTTGTTGCATTTCTTGCTCAAGTGTCATCTCTTGTAAATTACGGGCTAAAATATTAATCGCTTTACTCAGCATTCCCGTTTCATCCGAATGACTTTCATAAGCGCGTGCTTTATAATTTCCCTTCGCTAATTCGATAGCAACTTTCGTAACGGATTCAATCGGCCTAATATATTGCCCTGTAATTTTCATACCTAAAAATACGACTACGAGACAAGCGATAACAAATCCTATAATTAATAATCCCCACGTTTTTTGATGAACAGATTTCAAAGGCTCAATTGTACTTTTCACCAAAATGTACCCTTGTTTTCCTGCTACATCTTGAACGAATACCGCATGGTAAAATTCATTATTCTGATCTGTTTCTTTCGTAATGACTTTGTTTCTTTGTTTTGTTGTTTCAGAAGAAAGTTCTTTAATTATCCCTTGACTAAAAGCAGACTGTTCTCCTCCGCTATATTGTACTTTCTTTTTTTCATCTACAAATGCAATAGAAGCCTGTATTTTTTCTTCTAACTTTTCAAATACATATGGATTTTTTAAAACATCATCAAAACCCTGTTCTTCTGCTAATACCGCAACATACTCTGTTTCTTTTACCATTCTCTCTTTTGCATGATCTATATAGTAGTTTTCAAACACGGTTTCCAGTAATAAACCTAGTCCAACTAAAATAAATACAATAAGAGAAACAAATGTAAAAAGAAGCCTGGAACGAAATTTATTCATCCCCTTTTGGCTCCTCTAATTTATATCCTAAACCACGTATCGTTTTAATGTACGTCGGTTTTTTCGTATTTTGTTCAATTTTATCGCGCAAATGGCTAATATGAACGTCAACAATTCGTGTATCACCAGCAAAATCATAGTTCCATACAGCACTTAATAATTGATCACGTGTCAACACGCGACTTTTATTTTTCGCAAGATAAACAAGTAGTTCAAATTCTTTTGGTGTTAATTCAAGCTTTCTTCCTTGGAAATAAGCCTCATAAAATTCCGGCAAAATTTTAAGTTCAGCAAGTGTGATGCTCTCTTCATCTGACGCTTCTTTCACTTGTTCTTCTTGTTGTAATTTCGTGCGGCGCAAAATTGCCTTCACACGCGCAACAACTTCTCTTGGGCTAAATGGCTTCGTCATATAATCATCTGCCCCAAGTTCAAGACCTAGCACCTTATCAAATTCATCATCTTTTGCTGTTAACATTAAAATCGGCGTCATAACGCGCTGCAATCGTAATTCTTTACACACTTCCATACCATCCATTTTTGGAAGCATTAAATCTAATATAATTAAATCTGGGCGTTCTGTTGTCGCTTTTTGAAGCGCCATTTCTCCATCCATCGCTGTTATCACTTCAAACCCAGCTTGTTGTAGATTAAATTCAATTAAAGTTAAGATAAACTCCTCATCATCAACTACTAAAATACGATTGTTCATTCTTTTCCTCCAAGTTATAGACTTGAAACCTTCTTCATCCTAGTATTTTCCCCGTTATTCTCATCATACTAGAAAACAAGGTACCTCTCAATATAATTGTCTATACATGGATTCAGATTGTGCTATTGTTATTACTCATTCACTCCAATTAACGTGTTGTTATCCATACTTTATACACTTCTATATCGTTATTAAACTCCACATTCGTATAAATATTAAATTCTCGATTTTGCGCTAACAAAAATGCAAGAGCATACGCTATTTTATAGTCCAGTGTTTCATATCCATCAAATAGTCTTCCATACATTTCATTCGCGACCCCCTCTGCCCACACTTCAGCTTCTCTTATCGTTTCAAAAATAATGTCTTCTCTCTTCCACTTCACCTTAAAAACACCCATTTCATTGACTTCAATTATCAATAAATATATTATTAATTTAAATATATAAATAATTAATATTCAGGAGGCTATTATGCGAGTATTACTACCTATTTTAACTTTAGTAGTAACATGTTTCCTTACTTTTAACGTACCAAGCTGGGATACGATTAAAACAGGTTGCTCAGAATTTTCCGAAGGGTTTAAAGAAGGATTTTTCAACTAAAAATAGCGCTAGCCCCTTATAGTAAGGTATGCTAGCGCTATTCATATTTTCATGTTTTAAAAATTATCTAATGCTTTTTCCATAATAGAAACAGATTTAAAAGGTGGCGTTACTGTTAATGAACCTTTTACAACAGTTTCTCCTTTTTCATCATGAGCAGATACAAGCATATCAATTGTATGCTCCTCCTCAGAAACAGCCACAACTTCAAAATGGATTTGTAACGTTTCATAATGGTGAACATGCTTCACGAACGTAAGGTCCTTCCTAGTAATATGACTACCTAGACCTGGTAAATATTTCGTAACTGCCGTTGTAATCATTCCCGTTAGCATAATGCTTGGTACAATCGGCTTTTCATACGGAGTTTGGGATGCGTAATCATGCTGAATATATAATGGATTGGCATCATTCGTTAACCCTAAATACAATAACAAATCTTTATCCTCAATTTTTTCAGTGATAGATAGTTTCTCTCCTACTGTAATTTCATCCATTTTACGACCAATTTGAACTTTTTTCTTTAACATGTTACAACCCCCTCCGATTTTTTCACCTTATTATCCTACTAAAAGGGATACCTTATCCGAAATTTACTATGATGAGGGCAATGTATAGTATAAATCTATAGTTTCATTATAGGACACACCAAATGATAGCGTTTTCATGTTATTTCAAAAAAACATTTCAATAAATAGTAGAAAAAGATTCGGGGCCCCGAATCTTTTTCCGCTTATATTTAATTATTAAACAAGAACTTTCATAACATTACGTACAGATTCTACAGAGCGATCTAACGCTTCTTTTTCATCTGTAAGAAGTTCTAATTCAATAATTTTTTCAATTCCGTTACCACCTAGAATTACTGGTACCCCTAAGTAAAGGTCACTATAACCGTATTCACCTTCAAGGTACGCAATAGCCGGTAATACACGGCGTTGATCTTTTAAGATTGCTTCTGTCATTTCAACTAAAGAAGCTGCTGGTGCGTAATATGCACTACCGTTTCCTAATAAGCCTACAATCTCGCCGCCACCTTTACGGGTACGTTCTACGATTGCTTCTAAACGCTCTTTCGGAATTAACGTTTCTAACGGAATGCCACCTGCATAAGAATAACGTACAAGAGGTACCATATCGTCACCGTGTCCACCAAGAACAAATCCTGTAATGTCTTTCACAGAAAGATTTAATTCTTGCGCGATGAATGTACGGAAACGAGCTGTATCTAATACGCCCGATTGACCGATAACACGCTCTTTCGGGAATCCTGCTTCTTTAAATACAGAATATGTCATTGCATCAACTGGATTTGTTAATACAACAATAATCGCATTTGGTGAATGTTTTGCAATGTCGCGCGTAATACTTTTCATAATTTTAGAGTTTGTTGCTACTAAGTCATCACGGCTCATACCAGGCTTACGCGCAATACCTGCTGTAATAACAACAACGTCAGAATCAGCAGTATCTGCGTAATCAGATGTTCCAATAATATTAGCATCAAAACCTTGTACTGGGCTCGCTTCTAACATATCTAACGCTTTCCCTTTTGTTGGATTTTCCAGTTGTGGAATGTCCACTAATACAACATCTGCAAGTTCTTTTTGTGCTAATAAGAATGCTGTTGTTGCTCCTGTAAATCCTGCACCGATGACTGAAACTTTCTTGCGTTTGATTGTCATAATTTACCCCCCGCTTTAATTATGCGTTTTTGATTATCGCTACATCCATGTTTTTAATAAGTTCATTAGCGAACTCAGAACATTTCACTTCTGTTGCACCTTCCATTAAGCGTGCGAAATCATAAGTTACTACTTTTGAAGCAATTGTGTTCTCAACTGAAGCAGTTACTAATTTCGCAGCTTCGTTCCATCCTAGGTGCTCTAATAATAATACACCAGAAAGAAGAACTGAAGATGGATTTACTTTATCTAAACCTGCATATTTTGGAGCTGTACCGTGTGTAGCTTCAAAGATAGCATGTCCAGTCACATAGTTAATGTTTGCACCTGGTGCAATACCAATTCCACCTACTTGTGCAGCAAGTGCATCAGAGATGTAGTCTCCGTTTAAGTTCATTGTTGCAACAACATCGAACTCACGTGGACGAGTTAAAATTTGTTGTAAGAAGATGTCTGCAATAGAATCTTTTACGATGATTTTTCCAGCCACTTCAGCGTCTGCCATCGCTTTATTCGCTGCATCTTTACCATCTTTCTCAACGATACGGTCATATTCAGCCCAAGTAAATACTTTGTCGCCAAATTCTTGTTCCGCTACTTCGTAACCCCAGTTTTTGAAAGCACCTTCTGTAAATTTCATAATGTTTCCTTTATGAACTAATGTAACAGAAGAACGTTTTTCGTTAATTGCATATTGAATTGCAGCACGAACAAGACGCTTTGTCCCTTCTTCTGAGATTGGTTTAATACCAATACCAGAAGTTTCTGGGAAGCGGATTTTATTAACACCCATTGCTTCTTTTAAGAAAGCAAGAACTTTTTCTGCTTCTGGAGATCCTTGTGCATATTCAATTCCAGCATAAATGTCTTCTGTATTCTCACGGAAAATAACCATATCAGTATCTTCCGGACGTTTTACAGGTGAAGGAACACCATCAAAATAACGAACTGGACGTAGACATACATATAAATCTAATTCTTGACGAAGTGCTACGTTTAGAGAACGAATACCACCGCCAACTGGAGTTGTAAGTGGACCTTTAATCGCGATTAAATATTCACGGATTAAATTTAAAGTTTCTTCTGGTAACCACTCGCCTGTTTGGTTGAATGCTTTTTCCCCTGCAAGCACTTCTTTCCAAACGATTTTCTTCTCACCATCATAAGCTTTTTCAACTGCTGCTTCTAGTACACGAGATGCAGCTGCCCAAATATCAGGACCAATTCCATCTCCTTCGATAAATGGAATAATCGGATTGTTTGGTACATTCATAACACCATTAGTTACAGTAATTTTTTCACCTGTCGTCAATGTGATAACCCCCATGTTTGAAATTTCATATGTATGAAACTGAGGGAATAACCCCTCAGTTCAAACCGTTATTTAAATTAAAATATTCTAATCATTACGTCTTTCCGAAAAAATCAGACTTTTGAAAGCGTATTTTCACTATCAAAATAGTGTTTTTCGCTTATCGTTGTGCAATTGGAACGTACACTTGATGTGTTGGTCCATTATAATCAGCACGCGGACGGATTAAACGGTTGTTTTCATATTGTTCTAGAATATGAGCTAACCAGCCTGACATACGGCTAATTGCAAAAATAGGTGTAAATAAGTCATGGTCAATTCCTAAACAATGGTATACAGAAGCTGAATAGAAATCAACATTTGGTGGAAGACCTTTTTCTTTTGTTACAATGTCTTCAATTTTGATAGACATATTATACCATTTGTCTTCTCCTAAAAGCACGCATAATCTCTTAGACATTTCGCGTAAATGTTTTGCACGCGGATCACCCTGCTCATATACACGGTGGCCAAAGCCCATAATTTTCACTTTATTTTGAAGAGCATTATGAATATATGATTCAACATTTTCTTCTTCGCCAATTTCAGTTAGCATCTTCATTACATTTTCATTTGCCCCGCCGTGAAGAGGACCTTTTAACGCACCGATTGCTGCTGTGATACCAGAATATACATCTGAAAGTGTAGCTACACAAACGCGTGCAGTAAATGTAGAAGCGTTTAACTCATGATCTGCGTGAAGTACAAGCGCCTTATCAAAAGCTTCAATTTCAACTTCATTTGGCTCGCGATCATTTAACATGTACAAGAAGTTTGCAGCTAATGATAAATCGTTTCTAGGCTCAACAATATCTAAACCTTTACGAATTCTTGCATAAGCAGCAACTAAAGTTCCCACTTGCGCCTGCAATTTAACCGCTTTCAAATAATTGGACTTTTCATCCATAATTTCAGCGCTCTCATCGTATAATGATAGCATGGAAATTGCAGTTCGTAAAACAGACATCGGATGTGCGATTTTTAAATCTACTTGTTTCAAATATGTTAAAATCTCACCTGGAACTTTATAGTATTCCGATACAATCTCTTTAAATTTCGCTAGTTCTTGTTCATTAGGAAGCTTGCGATGCCATAATAAGTACACTACTTCTTCAAATGTAGCATTCTCAGCTAAATCATCAATATTATACCCAACATAAGTTAATGTATCATCAATAATAGAGCTCACAGATGATGTTGTTGCTACTACCCCTTCTAAACCTCGAATAACAGTCATGACATTCTCTCCTTTTCCTGAAAATTCTCCCAACCTTGCTCCTTATATCTATTTGCTTCCCTTTTGAATTATGAACGCCCGTTCACTCTTTAGGCAAGCAAAATGCACGATCATGCAAATTTGTTGCGATGTTCCCCTCTTATTGTCCATTGTTTACATGGAAAGCATGAGCGTGAATGTCTCCCCGAATCCTCACGCTCAAAACAACAAGTTAGTGAGGAAAATTAATCCCGAAGAGTTTTATGATAAAAACAACATAAAACAATATCATTATAAAATTGTTTTATGTTGTTTTTATTTTATCTGGTGTAAAGTCTCTGCTGTTATGTAACTTTTCAAAGTTTCTAATCCTATTATAAACAATTATCTGACTTTTGTGAACAGAAAGAATTCAAAAATTTTATATTACTATAAAATTCCTTATTTAAACATCTGTATAATACTCATAACTGCATAGGCAATTCCAGCCCCAATTAATGGACCTACAGCAACTCCATTAAATAAAGCAACCGCTATAATTGTCCCGAAAACGAGCGCAGTTGTAATATGAGGATCCGTCGTCAATAATTGTACGCCGCCCTTCGCTAACAAAGCAACCGCTACCCCTGAAGCTAAAGCAATCCATGCATAATACGATTTCGCCGCTTCTCCAAGTTGTTTAAAACCTATTTCCCCCGTCGCAATCGGTACGAGTACTGCTATTGTAATAACCGTAACACCAAGGTTAATCCCTTTCGTTTGTAGATAAGGAAAGACTTTATCTCCTAGAAACGTAAATTTCAATAAAAACAACACACCAATAGCTACAGTAAGCGATTGGTTTTTAGCAACAAGTCCTATAATAAGTAGTATGAATAAAAATAACGTTGACTGACTAATCATGTTTGCACTTCCTTTCTGAAAATAATGAACTCATTTCCAAACAAAAATACCTTTAAACCTATCGTTATACATGCTATATCGATGTATATTCAACAATAACCACTTCATTTTTTATGTATTTTAAAATGCTAAAATGAGACTTTCATCATCAAAAATTTAAGCATGTATACATTTTTGAAAACGATTGTCTCTCCTTTCTTTTCTAATAAGAAACAGGTAAAATAAAAAGAAGAGAAAATGAAGTTTTTACCATATAGTAGAAGCATCAACACCAAGCTTGTACAGTCACTCATGTACTGAAAAAGCAGGAAAAATCCATCATTCCACTATAACATAAAGTGAAACTTTAATCAGCGGGGCACACTCGTTATAAGTTGAACGAATTAGGATAATCCAAATTGGAATGGGAGGTATACATCTTTGAACCGAAACTTACTATATATGATATTGCGACTCATATTTGTCATTGTAGCAACGGTAGCCGGGTTCTATGCATTACTATATATGTCAGGACTTATCTACCCTTTTATTATCGCTTTCGCATTTGCTTATTTGATTAATCCCGTCGTCAATTTCCTTAATCAAAAACTACAATTCCCTCGCGCACTAGCAGTATTCGTTAGCTTAATTCTCGTATTCGGAGCTATCGTCGGACTCGTTACATATCTTGTAACGGAAGCAATATCTGCCACAACATACTTACTACAACTTGTTACAGTAAAGTTTCCGGATATCGTTAAATTCGCAGAGCAATTTGCACTTAATCATATTATGCCTCTCTATGATGATTTAATTTCTAAATTTAATCATCTTGGTGAACCACAGCGCTATACGATTACACAAAACATTCAAAACTTAGGAACCGAAGCAACGACGCAAATGAAAGAACTTTTAACTGCTATTATAAGCGGATTAACAAATTTCATTAGTGCATTACCAACAACTTTAACTGTTCTTGTATTCGTTTTATTAGCCACTTTCTTCATTAGTTACGATTGGCACCGTCTTGCTCAGAAAGTAAGAAAATTTTTGCCGAATCGTGTTCATGGCTATGGAAAAACTATTTTTGTCGATTTAAGAAAAGCTTTATTTGGTTTTGTTAAAGCGCAACTTACACTCGTATCTATGACAACTGTTATTGTACTAATCGGACTTTTAATATTACGCGTACCATACGCCATTACTATCGCAATTATTACAGGGGTTGTAGATTTACTCCCGTATTTAGGAACAGGCGCCGTCTTCGTTCCTTGGGTTATATACGTATTTTTCACCGGCGACACTACTTTCGCCATCGGTCTTCTCATCTTATACATCGTCGTGATTGTCCAAAGACAAATTATGGAACCTAAAGTACTTTCCTCCAATATCGGTCTTGATCCATTAGCAACACTGATTGCTCTATTTGTCGGCTTTAAGCTTTTTGGCTTTTTAGGATTAATCATCGGTCCAGTCATCTTAGTACTACTTAATACATTGCACAAAGCTCGTGTATTCCATGATTTGTGGAAATATATTAAAGGCTCACCTTCAAAATAATAGTTTCTAATTCATATACAACAAAAACTTACATGTAATCAGTGGGAATTTCCCACTGATTATTCCTTGTACTTATTTTTCACACTCATTACATGCAACAAGAGGATTTTCCACAAAAAGAATAATACTCTTGTTTTTTGCATTGAAAACGCATATTTCGAGGTATTTTTACATATTTATTCTATTTTTTATATAATTATTACTTACATTTATTACTTTTTATGTAAATGAATAAATATACAAAACGGTATAAAATGAGACTTAAACTAACAATTTTCCTGTTCGCATCTAACTTTTCCATACCAATTAATTCTTTTTATATACAAAAACCAGCTTGAGTTCATATGAATTTCCCTACAACACGCTCATTAAGAACCACCTACATATCCAATCGAAAAATACACAGCCAATATAATAAGGCAAAACTACGATTCGTAAGGATTTTGTCCACCACCGATTATTAACTTTCACCAACCGGACTTGTATGAGCAGCCTGATTTCCACTTAACTCCTTCGCATTCACCAAATTTTAAGGCATGATACAGCAAAACTTTAATTAACAGAGCTTCATCCATCTCCTATCCTTTTGCGGGCAAAAAAAATAGTACTTAGATCGCTATAATCTAAGCACTATTTCTGCACAATAATAGTAGAACTCTTTCTAAACTTCCATTCCATCCACTTCATAACAAATGGCTTCAACAAATTCCTCGTCATAGGGAGAACAAAGATAAAACCTATTATATCCGTTACATATCCAGGAAGTACCAAAAGAATACCTCCTACAAAGATAAAAATACCATCCAGTACCGCTCCTCCTGGCATTTCTCCTCTATTCAACTTAGATTGAATCTCTCCAAGCACTTTAAATCCTTGTCTTTTCGCCAAATAGACACCTACAACACCCGTAAATACAATCATAGCGAACGTAGACCATAAACCTATTACATGACTCGATCCAATTAAAACTGTAATCTCAATCGCCGGTATTAAAATAAACAAGAATAGTAACCACTTCATAGTTCTACACTCCTCTCACGCATCACTTTAAAAGAACCCAGAGCACCCGTATACGCTACATAGAAACTAAACATCTTTCCCTATTGAACCTCGCAACAAACGGATTTTAAACGCAATTCTGGACGTTTCAAGCTGATTCTGCCTCGTTTTTGTGTAAAAAAAAGAGAAGGACTCCGATCCTTCTCTTCGTATTACTTATAGCACTTCCGCATGTCCATTATAAACAATTCCGCGTGCTGCATCAACTGTTACTTCTTGGCCATTTTTTAAAGTTGCTGTTACGCCGTTTACACCAACGATAACAGGAATACCGATTGATACACCTACAACAGCCGCATGGCTTGTAAGACCGCCTTCTTCTACAACTAGAGCAGCAGCTTTTTCGATTGCAGGAATCATATCTTTATCAGTGCTTGTTGTAACAAGGATATCACCTTTGTTTACGTTCGCTACAGCTTCAGCAGCTGTTTTCGCTACAACTACTTTACCTTTTGCAGCTTTACGACCGATTCCTTGTCCTTTCGCAACTTCTTCACCAACAACATGGATTTTCATTAAGTTTGTTGTACCAGTTTCAGCAACTGGAACACCCGCAGTGATTACTACAGTGTCTCCAAGTCCAATTAGACCTGCATCCATACCTGTTTGAATTGCAGTATCTAACATTTCATCAGTAGACGCTGCACGTTTTCCAGCCATAAATGCTTGTACACCCCAAACAAGCGCAAGACGACGTCCTACTTGCTCGTCAGATGTTACAGCTACGATTGGAGATTTCGGACGGTATTTAGAGATCATTTTCGCAGTATGTCCACTTTCTGTTGGAGCTACAATTGCAGCTACATCAAGAGCAAGTGCTGTATGCGCAACAGATTGGCTAATTGCATCTGTAATCGTTGGAGTGAACTCTTTAATACGTTTTTTGAACATATCTTCATATTGTAATGATTTTTCAACACGTACTGCAATGTTAGCCATCATTGTTACTGCTTCTACTGGGTATTGACCAGCAGCTGTTTCACCTGAAAGCATGATTGCATCTGTACCATCGAAGATTGCGTTAGCTACGTCACTTGCTTCCGCACGAGTTGGACGTGGGTTACGTTGCATAGAATCTAACATTTGTGTCGCAGTAATAACCGGTTTACCTAACACGTTACATTTTTTGATTAGACGTTTTTGTACTAATGGTACTTCTTCTGGTGGAATTTCTACACCCATATCACCACGAGCTACCATTAAACCGTCAGAAACTTCTAAGATTGAATCGATGTTATCGATACCCTCTTGGTTTTCGATTTTTGGTACGATTTGGATGTATTGAGCGTTATGCCCTTCTAATAATTCACGGATTTCTAATACGTCAGATGCTTTACGCACGAATGAAGCTGCGATGAAATCAACTTTTTGCTCGATACCGAAAACGATATCTTTTACGTCTTTTTCAGTGATACCAGGAAGCTTAATGCTTACGTTTGGTACGTTAACACCTTTTTTATTTTTTACAGTTCCGCTGTTTAAAACTTTTGTACGGATGTTTCCGTCAGCTTTTTCGATTACCTCTAGTTCGATAAGACCGTCATCGATTAGAATACGAGAACCTGGGTCTACATCGTCATAAAGACCAGCATAAGATACAGAGAACTTCTCTGCAGTACCTAATACTTGCTCAGTAGAAAGAACTACTTCTGCACCTGTTACAAGCTCAGCTTGTCCGTCTACGAAGTCGTGAGTACGGATTTCTGGACCTTTTGTATCAAGTAAGATACCAACTGTTTTACCAGTTTTCTTTGAAGCTTCACGAATGTTTTTAATACGAGCGCCGTGCTCTTCATGGCTACCATGAGAGAAGTTTAAACGAGCAACGTTCATACCTGCTTCGATTAATTGTTCTAATTTCTCAATACTTTCACTAGCAGGACCTATAGTACATACAATTTTAGTTTTACGCATATTGCACCTCCGAAAATTATGAAACCGTTCCCAAATATCCGACATTAAGCCGATTAGATGGATAATTCTTTAGATAATTGATACATATCTTTATCGATTGTATGCTTTTGAGCTAACGCTTCGATAATATCATGATCAACAAGTTTATTATCTTGAATACCTACACAACGTCCACCTCTACCAGCAATTAATAATTCAACCGCTCTTGCGCCAAGACGACTTGCTAATACACGGTCTTGTGCACTTGGTGATCCACCACGTTGTACGTGACCTAATACAGTTACACGAGTATCAAAGTTTGTTGCTTCTTCAATGTGCTTACCGATGTCAATTGCACTTCCAACACCTTCAGCCACAATGATAATACTGTGTTTTTTACCACGTTCACTACCACGCTTCAGACGAGCAATAACATCTTCCATGTCATACTCTTCTTCTGGAATTAAGATTGTTTCGGCACCATCAGCTAAACCAGCCCATAATGCGATATCTCCAGCATGACGTCCCATTACTTCGATAACATATGTACGTTCATGAGATGTAGCTGTGTCACGAATTTTATCAATTGCATCAATAACAGTATTTAAAGCTGTATCGAAACCAATTGTGAAGTCTGTTCCAGGAATATCATTGTCGATTGTACCTGGTACACCAACACATGGGAATCCTTGTTCAGTTAATTTTTTAGCACCTTGGTAAGAGCCATCTCCACCAATAACAACAAGTCCTTCGATACCGCGTTTCTTTAATTGCTCGATACCTTTTAGTCGTACTTCTGGATCTTTAAACTCAGGACATCTTGCTGTATATAATTTCGTACCACCACGGTGGATAATATCGCCAACAGAACCAAGTTCTAATTTTTCAATATGACCAGAAATTAAACCCGCGTATCCATGGTAAATACCATATACTTCAATATCATGGAAAATCGCTTTACGAACAACTGCACGAATGGCAGCATTCATACCAGGTGAATCTCCACCACTTGTTAATACACCAATACGTTTCATTTGTACTCACCTCATAAAGATTATTTGCCTTATAATAAAATAACACGAAAAAATATAAAAACACAATGGAGAAGATGTGTCTTTTCATAATAAAAACGTGCATTCGCGAAGAGGAACGCACGCTTTTATTATTTTATCCCAATGGAAGCGTTTGAAAACGAAACTTGCCCAATTTTCATATATTTTTCATAACGTTTTTCGATTAATTCATCTTTCGAAATTCCGCTTAATTGTTCAAAAGTTTTCTTAAGCATTAAATCTATATTTTCTGATTGTTTTAAAATATTACGATGCGCTCCACCTTTTGCCTCTGGAATAATTTCGTCAATTACACCTAATTCTTTCAAATCTAATGCTGTAATTTTCATCGCTTCTGCAGCTTCTTTTGCTTTACCAGCGTCTTTCCAAAGAATTGCCGCCGCACCCTCTGGTGTAATAACAGAATACGTGGAATTTTCCAGCATATGAATGTAATCTCCTACTCCAAGACCTAACGCACCACCACTACCACCTTCACCGATAACAATACAAATAACAGGTACCGTTAAACCCGCCATTTCAAATAAATTACGGGCAATCGCCTCACTTTGTCCACGTTCTTCAGCTGCTTTACCAGGATAGGCTCCCTTCGTATCGATGAAACAAATAATAGGACGATTAAACTTTTCCGCTTGTTTCATTAGACGCAGTGCTTTTCGATATCCTTCTGGATGAGGCATCCCAAAATTACGACGAATATTTTCTTTCGTATCTTTTCCGCGTTGGTGCCCAATTACAGTTACAGGCATCCCCTTATATTTCGCAATGCCGCCGACAATCGCTGCATCGTCGCCAAATAGGCGATCTCCATGACATTCAAAAAAATTAGTAAATAAGTGCTCAATATAATCGAGCGTTGTCGGTCGTTCTGCATGACGAGCAATTTGAACACGGTCCCATACTTTCATATTGCCGTATATATCTTCCTCTAATTTTTCTAGCTTGTCTTCCAAAATACGAATCTCCTCACTGAAGTCCATCTGGCTGTTTTTCGTATAGTCTTTCAGTTCACGAATCTTATTTCTTAGCTCAACAACTGGTTTCTCAAATTCTAGCTCTGCCATACAGCCATTTCCCCTCCTTGATGAACTTCTAAAATCTTACGGAGCGATTCTCTCATATCATCACGATGCACAACCGCATCTAATTGACCGTGCTCTAATAAAAATTCCGCCGTTTGGAAATCTTCCGGTAGTTTTTCACGCACTGTTTGTTCAATTACACGTCTACCAGCAAATCCGATAAGTGCACCTGGCTCTGCAAGATTGTAATCACCAAGTGAAGCGAAACTCGCTGAAACCCCGCCCGTCGTTGGGTGAGTCATAACAGAAATAAATAGCCCTCCTGCATTACTATGCTTTTTCAAAGCTACGCTTGTTTTTGCCATTTGCATTAAACTTAATATCCCTTCTTGCATACGGGCACCACCCGACGCAGTAAAGATAATAAATGGAACTTGTAAGTCGTATGCTTTTTCAACTGCACGGGCAATTTTCTCTCCTACAACAGAGCCCATGCTGCCCATTCGAAAACGAGAATCCATTACTGCAACAACAACAAGCATGTCATCAATTGTTCCTTCACCAGTTACAACCGCTTCATTCAATTTAGTCTTCTTACGATCGCTCTCTAGTTTCTCTTCGTATCCTGGAAACTCGAGTGGATTTAATGAAACCATTTCTTTGTCATACTCACGGAATGACCCTTCGTCCAATATACTATCAAGACGTTCCCATGCATTCATAGGATGATGATATCCACAATTCACACATACTTTTAAATTTTTTAGAAGCTCTTTCGTATACATGATTTTTTTACATTTCGGACATTTTGTCATAACGCCATCTGGTACATCTTTTCGTACTTGTTCTGAAGGTATTGCAGCGTACTTTTTCTTTTTCACGAATAAATCTCTTAGCACAATTTGACCCCCTTCATTGAGAGCTAAGGTTAGCGCAAGAAGAAAATTGGGCTAACACCAAAGTTTGATGTTAGCCTTATCTTCTCAATCTGTCTAATAACCTCACTCTTTACGTTTAACTTTAACCGCTACGCGATAGAATGTTTGTCATAACGTGTCATGGTCATTTCGACAAATTTTATACATTACGAGTGAAACTGTATATTCTCTACTAATTCATCGTAAATTTTTAGTGCATCATTTTCTTGTTTTTCTTCCAAAGTAGCATAAAGCTTTCTATACATATCGATAGAATCTCCTGAAACTTCACAAGAAAGAGTTGATACGTAATCATTTACGATCATCCAAATGCGATATAGTAAATAATTATCGACTTGTTCAATGAGTGTTTTAAAGAACGTTTGATGAAGCATCGGAATTGAGTTTTCATTTTCTTCAAGCACTTGATTTAATTTTCTTAGCACTTTAGAAAACGTTTCTTTCGGCAAATTACATACAATTCGAATCATATCTTTCTCAAGCAATCGTTTTGTTTGTAATAAATCACGAATTGTTTTCTCATCTTGCAGCAAGAACGGCGCAATCAATTGTACAAGACCGTTATCGTAAAAGTTTCGAATAAACGTCCCTTCACCACGTCTCGTTTCAATCAATCCTACCAGTTCTAAAGCACGCAATGCTTCTCTTACAGAGGAACGCCCTACGTTTAAACGTGAACTTAACTCACGCTCAGACGGCAAACGATCCCCCGCCACCAATCCATCTTCTTCCATAATGGAACGGATTTTTTTTACAATTTCGAGATATACTTTTGTATTTGATGATGTCAATGGAAATTCCTCGCTTATTCTTTACCAATCAGCGCTAATTGTTTTGTTTTCTCAGCAATCTCATTTGGATCTACTTGACGGCGAGCTACTCCTGTCTCCATTGCAGCTTTCGCAACGTAAGCTGCCACTTGAGGCGCTACACGCGCGTCAAACGGTGCCGGAATGATATAGTCTGCATTCAACTCATCTTCTGCTACAAGCTCAGCAATAGCCTGTACAGCTGCCATCTTCATTTCTTCGTTAATTTGTGTCGCATGTACGTCAAGTGCACCACGGAAAATACCAGGGAACGCTAGTACATTATTTACTTGGTTCGCGAAGTCAGAACGACCCGTTCCAACAACAGCTGCGCCCGCTGCTTTTGCCAATTCTGGCATAATTTCTGGAACTGGATTCGCCATTGCAAAAATAATTGCATCGTCATTCATTGTACGAACCATCTCTTCTGTTAATGCACCTTCTGCAGATACACCAATGAATACGTCCGCACCTTGTACAACGTCAGCTAAAGAACCTTCGATACGATTCTTATTTGTATATTTTGCAACTTCATCCTTCACCGGATTCATCCCTGTAGGACGACCATCATAGATTGCGCCTTTACGGTCACACATAATAATGTCACGTACACCATAGCGATATAAAAGTTTAATAATTGCAATACCTGCTGCACCTGCACCATTTGCGACAACTTTAATGTCAGACATTTTCTTTCCAACTAATTTTAGCGCGTTCACAAGACCTGCTACTGTTACGATAGCTGTTCCGTGTTGATCATCATGGAAGATAGGAATATTTGTTTCTTTTTTCAAACGTTCTTCAATAATGAAGCAGTTTGGTGCTGCGATATCCTCTAAGTTAACGCCGCCAAAAGTTGGCTCCATTAATTTTACAGTTTCAACAATTTTATCTACATCGTTTGTATTTAAGGCAATTGGGAATGCATCTACACCAGCAAAGCTCTTGAATAATACAGCTTTACCTTCCATTACTGGAAGAGATGCTTCAGGTCCAATGTTACCAAGACCAAGTACAGCCGTTCCATCTGTCACAACTGCTACCATATTTCCCTTCATCGTATATTCATATACCTTACTTTTATCGTCATAAATTTCCTTACAAGGTTCTGCAACCCCTGGAGAATATGCAAGACTTAAATCTTTTGCATTTTCTACTTTTACTTTTGATACAGTTTCTAATTTTCCTTGATGCACTTTATGCATGTGAAGTGCTTCTTCACGAAGTGTTGACAAACTATCCACTCTCCTCAAATTATTCTAGCTGATATCAATTTCTCCAAGTGGTCTGACCACGAACACTACTACTATAATAATCGAAGTGTAGGGAAATTGTCCATTATATTTTCACAACTACATTTTCTTCCCCGACAATTTCACGAAGTGCTCCTAAACATTCTTCACTTGGATGAATCGATAAACTTCGAGACAATTGTACCATTTTATGTTCCTTTTCATAATAAATTAGTACTTTCGCAAAACCTGAATAGTCAAACAATATTTTAGTAACCTGATTTAAAAGCTTTTTCTCATACTGAGACGACAATTTCACGTAAACAGATGCATCTTTCTTTTCTTCATACACATCCATTTCTTCTAACGGATATAGTCCATTTACAATCCATTGCAACTTATGATTTCTAAGCTCAATCATGCCGTCAACTAAAACAATTGCTCCTTCTTGTAACTTATCTGAGAAATGTATATATGTTTCAGGGAAAAGAACTGCTTCCATTTCATCGTTTTGATCACAAAATGTAATAAACGCCATCTTTTGCAACTTTTTCGTACGAATCACTCTCACGCTTGTTATATACACGATAGCCCTTTGTACTTTTTTCTTATGTCGCATTGCCTGAGCAAGAGATGGAATTTCTAATTCCTTCGCTAACTTCACATACTGCGCTGTCGGATAGCTTGATAAATAAAAACCTAGTGCTTCCTTCTCTTTATTTAACTGTTCAATAAAAGAGAGCTCTTCTCCTTGCACGTATTTTGATTTTGGAACAGCATCTCCTAAATCACGTGCAAGATTTGCGTACTCTAACGCTCCTTTAAGGCTTTTCCATAAATTTGTTCTCGAAACACCAAAATCGTCAAAACACCCAGACCAGACGAACGCCTCTAAATTTCGCTCTGTTACAAACTTTGATGGCATGCGAAGACAAAATTCAAATAAATCTTCAAATACTTTTTTCTCTCGTTCTTCGAGTAATGCTGTCACTGTAGCCATTCCGATGTTTCGAATTGAAAGTAAGCTGTAACGTATCGCATTACCTTCTATTTGGAAATTGTAACCACTTCTCTGAAGAGACGGCGGCAAAACGTCAAAACCTTTCCGCTTCGTTTCTCGTATATACTGCACAATCTTATCTTCATTTCCAATTGCACTTGATAATAATGCTGTCATAAATTCCAGCATATAATTCGCTTTTAAGTAAGCAAGCTGATATCCAATCATACTGTAGGCTACAGCGTGACTTCGGTTAAAACCGTAATTCGCAAATCTTACAATTAAATCGTAAATTTTCTCTGCGGATGTCTCGTCATAACCATTTTGTAAACAGCCTTGTACAAAATGCTTACGCTCCTGATCTAAAATATCACGATTTTTTTTACTCACTGCACGGCGTAATAAATCTGCTTCTCCGAGCGAGAATCCCGCCAACTTCGACGCAATTTGCATAATTTGTTCTTGGTATACAATTACACCGTATGTTCTTTCTAAAATCGGCTTTAAATCCGGATGTAAATATTCAATTTTTCTTTTTCCGTGCTTTGATTCAATAAAGGTTGGAATTTGTTCCATTGGTCCTGGTCTATATAACGAGTTAACAGCGACAATATCTTCAAATTCATTCGGTTTTAACCCGCGAAGTACATTTCGCATACCACCTGATTCAAGCTGGAATACACCTGTTGTATCCCCTCTACCTAACAATTGGAACGTCTTTTCATCTTGAAGTGGTAAATTTCTTAAATCAATTTGTGTCCCCGTCTTTTTCACGATAAACTTTATAATATTTTCAAGTAACGTTAAATTACGTAATCCTAAAAAATCCATCTTTAACAAACCAAGTTCTTCTAATGCATCAGCTGGGTATTGCGTAACATACACATCGTTATGCCCTTCTTGTATTGCAACACTTCCGGTTAACGGCTCTTGGCTCATAATAACGCCAGCTGCATGAATAGACGTATGACGTGGTAAGCCTTCTACACGTTTTGCAATTTCAAACACACGCTCATGTAACAGATTCCCTTGTATGAACTCACGGAGTGATTGCGATTCCTCATATGCATCTTTTAACGTTATACCAAGCTTTGATGGGATAAGTTTTGAGAATATGTCAATGTCTCGCGGTGGAAGCCCCATTACACGCGCAATATCTCTAATTGCCGCTTTCGCTGCAAGCGTCCCGAACGTTACAATTTGTGCAACACGCAGCTGACCATATTTATCTTTCACATATCGAATCATCTCATCACGTCTTATATCTGGAAAATCGATATCAATATCTGGAAGTGTCACACGTTCAGGGTTTAAAAATCTTTCAAATAATAGATCGTATTCAATCGGATCAATATCTGTAATTTCTAATACGTAAGAAACGAGTGAGCCGGCTGCCGATCCACGTCCTGGTCCTGTTAAAATATGATTTTCATGCGCATACTTCATAAAATCCCACACGATGAGGAAATAATCACTAAACCCCATACTAGAAATAACGTTTAATTCATGATTCAGACGCTTTATATGTACTTCTTTCGGCGTACCATATCGTTTCTGCAAGCCTTCTTCACAAACGCGGCGTAAATACATATCATTCGTCTCGTTAGCTGGAACAGGAAATTTCGGTAATTGATTTATATGAAACGGTATTTCTACTCTGCAACGTTCTGCAATTTCTACTGTGTTATAAATCGCTTCTTCTACGTGAGAAAATAGTGCTTCCATTTCATCTGATGATTTTAAATAATATTGATCAGTTTTCAACCTTGGTCTATCTGGATCAGTCATTTTCGTTCCACTTTCAACAGATAATAAGCACTCATGAACAAGTGCGTCACTTTGATTGATGTAGCGTACATCGTTTGTTGCAACGACTGGAACATTTATCCTACTCATAAATGCAGGTAATTTCTCTTGCAGGAGCAGTTCATCTTGAATCGCGTGATGCTGCAAACTCATATAAAAATTGTCGAACATACTTTGGTACATGCGAGCTACTTCTTCAGCTTGACTCTCTTTGTCTTCTAATAATAATTGTTCAATTTCCCCATCTTTACCTGGTGAAATAGCAATTAATCCTTTCGCATAATGGGCAAGCCACTTTTTCGGAATACCTTCTTTTGACTTCGTCATAATGCTACTAGAAATCTTTAATAAATTTTGATAGCCCATTTCATTTTCAGCAAGTAAAACAAGCGGATAAGATTTTTCCTCTTCTTCACTAAAAATAGAAGCTGTTAAGCCGATAATAGGCTGTATACCATGTTTCTTACATGCTTTATAAAACGGAATAACGCCATACATAACATTTTCGTCCGTAATAGCGAGTGACGAAAAACCAAGTTCTTTCGCCCTGACTACAAGCTCATCAATTTTACAAGCACTTTTTAATAAACTAAAAACGGTTTGACATTGTAAATGCACAAACTTCACTGTTGTACCCTCTCTTTACCAATCTGACTACTTTTATTATAGGTGATGAGGAAAGCGGAAATCAAAACATACTTCTTATACTTTGTCCATATATATGAAGAAGAAAGGGGAATGACGATGGATGTAAGAGAACATACTTTTTTCTCTCTGCTTATTATTAGTTATTTTATTGCCTTTGGGGTTATACTTGGTGGTTCATTAATTGGTGGATTTGGTGCATTTCTTATCGGAAAACCAACTCTAACTTACATTAATCAATTCGCCCAAAATTTAAGAATTTGGGCACTCGTTGCAGCAATTGGCGGAACATTTGATACTTTTTATAGCTTTGAAAGAAGTTTCTTTGGCGGAGATATGAAAGATATTGTAAAACAAATTCTCCTTATTTTTTTCGCAACGGGTGGTATGCAAACAGGTCTTACTATTATTAAATGGCTAACGCAGGAACATGTATGAGAGTACCAAGTGCCAATACAGCAAAAAAATGGTATTTAGTTTTAGCTGGTGCTGCTGTTGGAGGCGTGTTAAGCTGGTTTGTTTTTTTGTACATATACGGTGTTTTTCAAGAAGAACAAGCTAGTAAAATAGCAGAGCAACGAGAAATTATAGAAAAACAAGAAGCAAAGCTCCACGTCCTTCTCGAAGATCAAGAAAAATTGAATACAGAAAATAAACGACTCTTAACTATTCAAGAGATTAAAATAAAACTTATAAATCGAGAAAAATACGATTTAGACAACCTTACACTCGAAAATATGACTACGTCTATCCATAATGACCTCCAACATCTTTTAACGAAAAACATTCAAAGTATAGCAAAAAATAAAGACCTACTCAAAAAGGTAATCGAAAACAAAACGTACAAACATTACGATCGGCTATACCGTTTCAAAGTCGATACGATATCTTTTGATACAGTGCTTGAAATTAGCATTACGATAGAGAAAGAAAAATAAAGAAGGAGGGCTTTAGCGCCGCTCCTTCTTTTCATTTTCATATATAATCTCTTATCTACACAACTCACGTAAATCAGCAAAAAGACGATCCGCTTCTTCCCAAGAAGATGCTTTTGCACCAGAAGCCATCGGATGCCCTCCGCCATTATATTGCATTGCTAATTTATTTATCACTGGTCCTTTTGAACGAAGACGAACACGAATCACATCGTCTTCCTCTAAAAATAGAACCCACGACTTTAATCCATCAATATTACCAAGTGCTCCAACAACACCGGATGCCTCAGAAGGAAGTACATCAAACTTTTCTAACACTTCTTTCGTTAATTTAATGTAAGCTGCTCCTTCTTCTACCATCGTAAAGTTTTGTAAAATATAGCCGTTTAAACGAGCAATCTTTTCTTTCGTCTTATACATTTCATTGTATAAATCTGTGAATTTCACATCCATATCAACAAGCTCACTCACGTAACGAAGTGTTTTCGCTGTTGTATTCGGGAATAAGAAACGACCTGTATCCCCAACAATACCCGCTAAAATAAGACGAGCTGCTTCTTTCGTTATCTGTAATCCTTTATCTTTTCCATAACTGTAAAACTCATAAATCATTTCACTTGTAGAACTTGATGTCGTATCTACCCACGTAATATCTCCGTACGGATCTTCATTCGGATGATGATCAATTTTAATTAACATCTTCCCTTTTGCATAGCGTTGATCGTCAACACGTTCTTGGTTCGCAGTATCACATACGATAACAAGTGCATTTTCATATACACTATCTTCAATCTCATCCATTACTCGTAAATATTCTAGTGACGGTTCATTGTACCCAACCGTATAAATATTTTTCTCTGGAAACGATTCTTGTAGAATTGTACCAAGACCTCCCTGTGAACCTAATGCATCTGGATCTGGACGCACATGACGATGAATAATAATTGTATCAAACTCTTTAATTGCTCTTAAAATTTGCTCATGCATATGTATAATCTCCTTTTTACTCAACTTCTTCACTTTAACGTGCAGTAAAAGCCCAATTGGTGCGGGCAAATCATTAGCGCAGAAACATCCTCACACTAATTAAAGTTTCACTTTATCCTCCATTATAACGGAAAGTATTTCATACATGCGAACAATTGCTTTATAATAGAAATTAGAAAGTTTAGATATTTCTTTTTTTCCACTATTATTTTTCACAAAGCGATGGGAGTGTGCATGATGCCAGTATTAGTCTTCTGTATTATCGTCTCATTTATGTTGTACCTCTTCTACAAAACAAAATACTTTCGTACAAACCGCCCAATGGAGAAAGGTTGGCTCTCAGGAAAATCCGCAATGGCACTTGGTTCATTCGTCTTATTCTTTGGGATAAACCAATTCTTTTTAGAACTTTCAACCGCTCGAATTATCGTTGGTGTTTTATTTGTTCTATTTGGTAGTGCAAGTGTATTTAATGGATTTCGCCAATACAAACATTTCTTACCATTAGCAGTTAAAGAAGCTGAATCTGTCTGAAGCAGTGCAAAAAAAGCATCAACATTGTGATGCTTTTTTACGTCCCTTAACTTTTAAAACCATATATGCAACAAACGCGGATGGTATATTAAAGGGGTTGCCTTGTACGTGAAAATGTAATTGTTCTTCTTCAAAAGACATTCTTTCATATAACTCTCGCTGAGATAATCCTGTTTTTTTCTTTTTTTCATGTAAACCTTGTAAGTATAAATATTGAATCGGTATCATTATAAGAAAGTAAAAGAGTGCGATACTACCAAAAAAGAGTACTGTTGATGACATAATGCATACCACCTTTCGTAAATCCATTTTCTTACAATTTAATTATATCATAGTCTAGCATCTAATTAAATTAATATTCTGTTTTTTAATCAGACAATTGTCTCACCACATAATTCTTCTTCGACATACTGAATATATCGCCGAATAAAAGCATCAGGTTTTTTTCTAATAGGTTCAATATCAAGTCTTAATGGTATTTTTCCTGCCATATAAAAGATTCTTGAAGCGGTCCCAAGTCGAATGGCTGATTCTGAAATATTTTCCCCATATCCCATCATAAAATTCCCCCATGCATCTTCTAACTGTCCCGAAGCAATTAAATGCAATCTTGGAACACCAATATCAAACTCTTTATAGCCAAATCCACATTCATCAAAATCGAGTAAATACCAATCCTCTTTGTCTACAAGAATATTTCCAAAATGCATATCTCCGTGAACAAATTGTTTTTCTCCCAATTGAATTGAGTTTGTAAGTTCTTGTATTCTTTCTACAATTCTCAAGCATTTATTTTTATCCTCGTAAGATAAAAAAGAAGTATTTAATAAACATTGTAAAGGCTCATAAATCATCTTTTGCTCGCTATATATAGGTCTTTCATAACCTCTCCAAGTTTGCGACACTCTTTTAAGCACTCCATTTGTTTTTTCATGAAACATTCGCATTAATGCTCCAAGTTTTTCATAATCTTTATCCTTTGGTTCTATAATTTCACTTCCATTTATAAACCTAAAGACGACAAAATACTGGATATTTCCTTCATCTTTCATAATAGGTGTAATCAAATCACCACTTTTATTGACAATTACTTCTGGTACTAACATTTGTTTTTGTATCGCTATTAACCAATGTATTTCAGCTTCTATTTGCTCGGCTGTATAACGTCCCTCTCTATACTGCCTCACTACAAATTTATTTTTATCCGATTCGAATATATATGTTTGATTTTCTCCCCCATGTAACAATGAAACTTTCGTAAGACTATTAAAATTATATTGCTTACATAACTGCTCTTTAATGTGAAAATCCATTCTTCTCCCCCTAGTTCATATAGTGAAGCGTAGTTTCCCTATCCAATTACACTATTATTATCTCTTAATGATTAGTAGCGTAAGCTTTCTTATCGACTAACAACCAATTTTCTATCCGTACTCATACATATCCTTCTATTTTTTCACTTCTCTATCCGAACCCTTACGTAACTTAAACAATAGCTTCAAAATCCAATAAAACAAAATAAAGTTAAAGAAAAAACCTAATGGATTAAACCAACATTCCCACCCACCATAATAAACAAACGTTTCAGCTGGTACACCAAAGTAAAGAAAATCCGGCTCATTTTCTCCTGATATAGGAATCAAGGCACCTATACTAGCAAGAGTCAAACTTACAAAATACAACCTCTTTTTAATAGCATTCATTCTTCTATGCGTTAAAACATGAATAATAATGAAACATACGACCACTAAAAAGAAAATGATTCCGCCCATTCACTTCCTCCTTATCGCTATGCTATTTCCGAATCTTCGAATTTTTCAGTATTTTTATTATACATATGAAATGATACGCTATTTATTTTTTGTTTCTATCCTTTTAAATAAAAAAATGGAACAAACCAAAGCGGTCTGCTCCATCTTTTTATTTATCGATCAACTGCACCATAAGTAATGCTTTCCCGACGACATTACCTTCATGATGCACTTCTACATCAACCTTACCAAATTTACGTCCAATTTCTAATACTTTCGGATGAACGGATACAACATTGTCAATTTGAACTGGTTTTACGAAATAAATTGTTAAGTTCTCAACAATTAAATCACTCTTCTTTTGCGCACGAATAACGCGATTCGTTGCTTCCGTCACAATTGTTGTGAATACACCGTAAGATAACGTTCCGATTGAATTCGTCATTTGCGGTGTCACCGAAAATTGATATAGATGCTCATTTTTCGCTTCTTTCGGCGTCATAAATTGATTCGTTACAATATCATCGATTGTTTCGCCGACTTGCGGTTGACGCTGAATCATTTGCAACGCCTGAAGTACATCTTGACGACTAATAATACCTTGCAACTTATTTCCTTCATCAACAACAGGAAGTAACTCAATACCTTCCCACACCATCATACGTGCCGCAGCTGCGACAGACATTTTTCCATTTACCGTAATTGGATGCTTTGTCATTACTTTATCAATTGGTGTTTCTTTTACAACACCAATCATATCCTTAGATGTCACAATACCTAATACCTTTTTATTTTCATCAACAATCGGATATCTTCCGTGCATCGTCTCTTCGTTATACGCATGCCATTGCTGCACTGTATCATTTGGTTTTAAATATAACGTTTCTTCAATTGGCGTTAAAATATCTTCAACGAGTACAATTTCTTTCTTAATCAGCTGATCGTAAATCGCACGGTTAATTAACGTTGCAACTGTAAATGTATCGTAACTACTTGAAATAATCGGCAGTTTTAATTCATCTGCTAATTTCTTCACATGATCTTCCGTATCAAATCCGCCCGTAATTAATACAGCGGCTCCAGTTTCTAACGCTAATTGATGCGCGTTTGTACGGTTACCGACAATAAGTAAGTTTCCAGCTTCTGTATAGCGCATCATCGCTTCTAATTTCATTGCCCCGATTACGAATTTATTTAACGTTTTATGTAGTCCTTCTCTGCCTCCAAGTACTTGGCCATCAACAATGTTAACAACTTCTGCATATGTCAACTTTTCAATATTTTCTTTCTTCTTTTGTTCAATTCGAATGGTTCCGACACGTTCAATCGTACTAACATACCCTTTATTTTCTGCATCTTTAATTGCACGGTAAGCTGTCCCTTCACTTACACTCAAATCTTTTGCAATTTGCCTTACAGAAATTTTATGCCCTACTGGCAGGCTATTAATATGTTCTAAAATTTGGTTATGCTTGGTAGCCAAATGGTTTCACCATACTTTCTTTTCCCTAAATTCTTCATGTGTTGTATTTTCAGTATACTATATTTTCAAAACTGTTACACTCTCTCTTTATATATCTGTACCATTTTTTTTATAACAAAATACGCCTTACATTACACCACTGCTTCCATTACAACAATGTAATGGTATTGTCATCTCGTTCGATAGTTTGTCCAGTCGCTTCCATATACAATGAAGACAAGAAATGAAACAAAGGAGCGGATACATGATGAAAAAATTATTAGAGGTCGTAGGTGCTGTATTTTTAGCTTTCGTAGACGGAAAAAAAGTTGCAATGGAATTGAATGAAACACCTGAACAGCCACTTCCAAAAAGAAAAGAATCGTCAAAACAAGTACAACCTTTAAAAGCTGTCCTACACACGTAAAAAACCCTTCACTTGTCTTTTCAAATGAAGGGTTTCTTTTCTATAGTGTAATACTTTCTCCAGCTTCTAATACTTTTCCTGTACAATTTTGTAGCTTTTCTACAAATTGATATGGATCTTGTTCAATAACCGGGAACGTATTGTAATGCATCGGTACAACAGTTTTCGCCTGAACCCATTTTGCTGCTAAAACAGCATCTTCTGGTCCCATTGTGAAATTATCACCAATTGGTAAAAATGCTACATCAATGTTATTTAGTTCCCCAATTAATTTCATATCAGAGAATAAAGCAGTATCTCCTGCATGGTACACAGTTTTCTCTTCTGCTGTAAATAAAATACCCGCTGGCATACCTGTATATGTAATCGTCTTATTTTCTTCATCAATATAACTAGAACCGTGGAATGCTTGTGTAAGCTTCACTTTACCGAAGTCAAATTCATGCGAACCACCAATATGCATCGGATGTGTATTCACACCTTGCCAACTTAAAAATGTCGCTAGTTCAAATGGCGCTACAACAACTGCATTATTTTTCTTCGCAAGCTCTACTGTATCTCCAACATGATCACCATGTCCATGCGATAAAAGAATCGCATCTACTTTTACATCTTCAGCCTTTAAATCTGTTTTCGGATTTCCCGTTAAAAATGGATCAATTAAAATCACTTTTCCATTCGTTTCAATTTTCACAACTGAATGCCCATGATAAGATGCTTTCATTATTACATTCCTCCCCTATTCACATTCACACTTTTTATTCTACATGATTTCTTAATTCCCTGTCTTTTCTAACATCTATTTACTTGTCATAACGCTTTCCTCCGATGTAAAGTTATATTTGTAATTAAATATCTCGGGGGTGCCAATCGATGAATGCTAGATTAGAAAATTTAATGCAATGGCTAAAAGAAAAAAACGTAGAAGCTGCGTTCTTAACTTCTACACCAAACGTTTTCTACATGACGAACTTCCATTGTGAACCACATGAAAGACTACTTGGTATGTTTGTGTTCCAAGAAAAAGAACCTATTTTAATTTGTCCTAAAATGGAAGAAGGCCAAGCACGTAACGCTGGCTGGGCACATGAAATTATCGGATTTACTGATACTGACAGACCATGGGATATGATTGCAAAAGCAATTAAAGACCGCGGTATCAATGCAAATGCAGTTGCAATTGAAAAAGAACATTTAAACGTAGAACGCTACGAAGAATTAACAAAACTATTCCCAAATGCAGCTTTCAAATCAGCTGAGGAGAAAGTTCGCGAACTTCGTTTAATTAAAGACGAAAAAGAACTTTCTATTTTACGCGAAGCAGCTAAAATGGCGGACTATGCTGTTGAAGTTGGTGTAAATGCAATTAAAGAAGATCGCAGCGAGCTTGAAGTATTAGCAATTATTGAACACGAATTAAAAACAAAAGGCATACATAAAATGTCATTTGATACGATGGTATTAGCAGGTGCAAACTCTGCCCTTCCACACGGTATTCCAGGTGCAAACAAAATGAAACGCGGCGATTTCGTACTATTTGATTTAGGCGTAATCATTGAAGGTTATTGCTCTGACATTACACGTACAGTAGCATTCGGTGAAATTTCTGAAGAACAAACTCGCATTTATAACACTGTACTTGCTGGACAACTACAAGCAGTTGAAGCATGTAAACCAGGTGTTACACTTGGTGCAATCGACAATGCTGCTCGTTCTGTTATCACAGATGCAGGTTACGGCGACTTCTTCCCACACCGACTTGGTCACGGACTTGGAATTAGCGTACACGAATATCCAGATGTAAAAGCTGGTAACGAGTCTCCATTAAAAGAAGGTATGGTCTTCACAATCGAGCCCGGTATTTACGTACCAAACGTAGGTGGCGTTCGTATTGAAGATGATATTTATATCACAAAAGACGGATCAGAAATTTTAACGAAATTCCCGAAAGAATTACAATTTGTAAAATAATAAAAAGGCAGCGTGATTGCTGCCTTTTTCTATTTCTCTACTATTTCAAATTTCTCTACAATCATTTTTGCTGGATAGCTTTCAAGTATTTGAGAAAACCATACTTTTATTTTATCCCCTGTTTTTAACTGTTTGAGGGTGTTGCAAAACTCATAAATATTCAAAAATAAATGCATAAAAAAATCCGTTTTCCTGGAAGAATGATAGTACCCTAAACTATCTCCAGAAAGGACGGATTTACTAGTATGATAACCAATTTTGATCACAATCAATCCATTTTACACATTTTATTTGCCTACGTAGACAGTTTAACCATTGGAGGCGTTCCGCCTATTACAGGCCGCCCACCTATCTGTAGAAAAGCTTTACTCAAATGTTTTTTTGTGAAAACGGTATTCCAAATCAATTCATTACGTAAGTTAACTCGCTTTTTGCATCAATATCCTTCATTTCGTGTATCTTGTGGTCTTTCCTTTGTTCCTCATATATCCACTTTCTCACGTGTAGGAACTTGGTTTCGCAATGAAGGTATTCCGTTGATTCATAAACAAACTCTTGAAGAAATGAATTTAGGATTAATTCCGTGTGTTTTAATTGATAGCACTGCCTTACGGAGTAGTTTATATGATTCCCAAGCAAAATGGGGGAAATCTACTCGTTATGGTTGGTATAAGGGATATAAAGCTCATGTCTGTTCTACACCAGAAGGTGTTGTATTGTCGTATGCATTTACAACAGCGAACGTACATGATAGCAAAATGGCTCCTGTATTGCTTCAAGATATACAAAATCAAAATGTGTTATTTTCCATTGCAGATGCTGCTTATGATAGTCAGCGCATTTATGAAATTGCAAAAACATGTGATATTTTTGCGGTGAATCCAATTAACCCACGTAATGGCGAACAAAGCAAAAGTACACATCGCCGTGTATTATCTCATTTTGCACAAACCATCTTTGGCAAACAGTTGATGAAAGAGCGTGGGAAAATTGAACAACAGTTTGGTCATCTCAAAGATAAAGGGCTGGAACAGCCACGTTGGTATGGTCAAAATCGCTATTTATTACATGTTCAGCTAGTTTTTCTGATTCATAACATTGCATATTTATTTTAGTTTTGCAACACCCTCTGTTTATATGTGCCTTTATCTTTAAAGCTCAAAACTATATGTGATGGATGCTCTTTATTTATTTGTTGTTCCATATAATGTTGCAATTCTACTTTTGTATTAAACGTTTTATCATTTACAAAAAACACCGTGTCATTTCTTACTATGACATACTCCTCTTCAGGTACTTTTTTTACCGCTACTTGCTCTACTTGTTTTATATCACACGCTGATAATATGATTAGAAATACACTAAAAAACATAAAGTTTTTCATACGCCTATTCATTTTTAACTCCTTACTCTAGGCTATTTCAAATTTAAAACCATCCTCTCCTCATACTTATCATCCCATTTAATCACAACCTCTATCGGTTCATCTTTAGATAGAGGCGCACAACTTACACAAGAAGACTTCATTTCAATCCTTGCTCCTTTATGAACTTCTGAAGTTTGCGTCATTGCACGAAAGGTTTCATTAATAGCAATCTCTAAATTTTTAAATTCTGTATTTCCATCTCCGCCCTTATATTGAAACGTAAACATTCCATCTTCACCGTCATCCTTAATATATCCTTTATATTGCCCCGTCCAACTTTTGCTCTCACTAGAAAAAGTAACATACGAAATCGAACAACTTCCTAAAAAGAAAATACTAATAAAAAAGAATAATGCTCTCTTCATAATGCCCCTCCATTCAAAAGCACTTATTTATTGTCTATTTCTTCCTCTTATTATATTATAAAAATACAGAATTTTCTAAAATGGGGGGTTTATATGTTACAACAACAGTTAGAAAAAATTCGTAATAATAATTACATACTGAATAAAACACTTAACATTGATTCTTTAAGTTCCAATATGCTTGAGCATATCGGTGTTACTGATAGCTATTTAAGAGACAAACTTATTTACGCTACTTTTTTTCATCTCATCAAAAAGAACTACATTTCACACACGCAATTACAGAAACTATTATTAGAAAGCATGAGTGAAAAATATTTATTGTATAAAATTCATTCGGATGACGAAGATGCTGTATTTACCCGTGCATTTACGACATTATTAATTGCGCTCATTATTGATGCTGATACAAATCATAATTTCTTATCACAGACTGATATTTTAAATGTGAAAGATCAATTAATTATATATATGAACAAAGAACATGATTTCCGTGGATATGTTCAAGACCGTGGCTGGGCACATAGTATCGCTCATGCTTCCGATACATTTGAGGCGCTTGTGAATAGTCCTAAACTGGAAACTTTATATTACGAAGAAATATTACAAACTTTATTAAACAAAGTTTGTGTTCATTCCCTCTATTACAAATACGAAGAAGATGAGCGTCTCGTTTATCCTATTGTCGCAATGCTGCAAAATGGTCTAAAGGAAGAAGTACTCATATTAGCCCTTCGTGATTTAGTAGCTCAATTACAAGTTCAAAAATCAACGTTACATATTGAATCATACGAATTTCTATACGGAAATATAAAATCTTTCTTACGTAGCTTATTTTTTAGATTACGTACAATGTCTATATGTAAAGAAACTGAATACGAAATTGAAAAGTTACTACAAGGACTTCGCCAATATTACTAAAAAAAGAAGGCCACTCAAAAAGTGCCTTCTTCTATTTCACTAATATTTAATTGAAATTTCACGATCCAAACTGAGAAAAGGTGGACAAGAATCGCAAACGCCATACATGCTCCGCTTAAAAAAGTTAGTATAGGATGCGAATACACGTGCCCTAATCCATAGGATATCGCCACGAAAAACATTGTTATGTAAATATAAATTGCTCCATGTATTTGCCTCATATGAACCTCCTTTTCCCATATTATAACACGAGTTTTCTGATTATTCACATTAATCTCTTGTGATCAATATTTCTCAACTGTTACACCTCTAACAGCAGCCTTAATATACGGTGCTCCTTGTAAACTTTGTAAATCCTCTGTTTTGCCTGTTACGACTACACCGTATATTGGTAGGTCTTTGGGTTTCGTGTTTTTTATTTCTTTATAATATTGTTCAAAATAATCACTTGGTATACCTTCACTATTTTTTGCTAAATACTTCATTTGGTATAGAAACTCTTTTGAGTTTATTGTTACATCATTTTTCACATCTTCTTTTACTTTTGCATAACTCCCTTCAAACCCAAAAACATTTTTAGCCATTTCTGCATTTAATATTGCGCCATTTTTAGGATCTTTTAGCCCTACATAAGAATCACTTTTCTTTTCATTATATGTATCTACCCAAAACCAAACTGGCTGTACACTTTTGGGAAGCATCTCAGTAATTTGTTCAACTGTATACGATTTATCAAAAGATAAGGCTACTTCTGCAACTTTATTTTGCAAATCCCCAATATTTCTCAGGTCATCCACATAATTTTTATAAGTAACGAAAGGTAAATAAAACCTCATTTCTCTTTGCATTGTTTGTACATTATAGTCTGGTATCGCAACAGCCTCTTCACCCCTTTTTTCCTCATCTAAACTAACAAGCTCACCATTGTAGTGCTTCATACTATAATCCCATATGCCAGATTCATATATATCATTTACCCATTTTACTGGTTGGCCAGCTATATTTTTATACGAGTTATATATTACCGTACTCCCTGTAACACCGAGACTTAAATACATACTTCCACTGAAACGAATATTAGGGCCTTGAACCCTATGTAGTGCATTCATTTCTCTTTCCATTTTTCTAAACGTTTGCTGAGAAAAATACGCTGCTCCCAAAAACAAACTTACTATAACAATAATGGACGCACAAATAGAAATAAGCCAATTTCTCCAAAGTTGCTTCCGCTTCGCTCTCTTCATCAAAACTTTCATCTGCTTATCATCCATATTCAAATCAAAGTCCTTCCGACTCATCGTTTCTCCTCCTATATAATTTTTTAAATTGATTTCTTGCACGGTACAAACTTGTTTTCACTGTTTCTTCTTTCATACTTAATAAAATGGCAATTTCCTTATAAGATAGTTCATATTCATATTTCAACAGTAAAATATGACGATAATCCTCCGTCATCGTCTCCAATATTTCTTGTACCTCACATTGTAGTTCACTTGTTAAAAGCACTTCATCTAACGACTTTTGACCAATAAGAACGACAGATTCAATCGCAATGGGATTTAGTCTTTTTTCTTTTCGATGTAAATCTCGGTGCTGATTGATCGCAACTCTAAAGAGCCACGGCGCTAAATGTTCCAACGGTATTTCCTCCATAAGCAATAAAGCTTTATATAACGTATCTTGCACAATATCTTCCGCTTCTTTTCTATCTGCCCCAATCTTAATTAAATATCTAAACACAGCTTTTGACTTCTCTATTAATAATGTTTCAAACGTATCATGGCTCATTCTGCTCTCCTTTCTATATACTCAACGTTTGAGAGCATAAAATGTATACAGCTTTTCTATAATTTTTTTCAAAATAAAAAGCACACCTATTTTGATGCGCTTCTCTCCAACATACTATTCTATTATTTCATCGCTTCCTTCACAACATCTTGAATCATAACGACTTCTGTTTTCATATCAACAGACGGTGCTTCTTCATCAATACATTCATACCAAAACGCTAAGTGCTTTTTATCAATTTCATGATGAGAATTTTCGACAAGAGCCCCGCCTTCTCCTTGCACAGAATACCAATATAAGTACTCTTCTCCATCTCTTATTTCCCGGAAAATTGTCTCAACGTACATCTTTTCGTCGTTTAGTGTCAAAAGCACTTCTTTCATATTGTCATTAAGAAGCTGCATCCATTCATCTACACGATGACTTTTACCTTGTTTCACTTTAAATCTCGTTAACTCCACATTCATTTTTATTCCCCCGTTTTCTTACGTACAAACAATCTATATTCTATTGGATTATTAAAACTTAATTTACTAGCTAATTTTTGCGAAGGAATATTGTCTACATAACAATCCCAGCACGGTGTTATACCATTTTGCATGCAATGTTCAATGAACCGTGTTGCAACAGCTTGGGCTAATCCTTTCCCTTGATATGCTTTATGCGTCGCAATATCAATTTCAGCAAATCCATTCCCATTAAATATCGAAACACATTCAGCTACAATTATCCCATCTTGTTCTATACAAAATCCAAAACCACCGTTCAAAAATAGCTCTTTTGATCCCCAATATTCTTTATAATACTCCTCTGTAAATTCATTGCTTCGTTCTATATCAATTTTATTAATACGCTTCACTTCATATGTATTTTTGTTTGAATCTCGTTTTCTCTCTTCAAAAATTTCTCGTTGAAATTTCATTCGCGGGATGTTCCGAAGTGCATTACTAAAACGCTCTTCAATCATCATTTCCCACTCGTCACTCGAAGTGAACAATGTAAATCTCTTCTCTGTTTTTTCAATAGCCATTTTTAAATACGCAAATAAATATTCGTTATAATTTTGATCATCAGTATCACCAAATAAATAATAGATACCGTTAGTTGTACGAATTAGTCCTGCTGTTAACTTCTCGTTTGCAAAAACTTCACCATCTATCATTTGATCACATACCGCATGAGCAAAGGTTGTTGTCCTTGTATGACCTTCTAAAGTCGGAAGGATTTTTCTATACTCGGCTACAAATAATTTTTTCATAATTGCTCCACTTTAATCGTATCAGCCTCTATATTTTCAAAACAAAGATTTACCGTTCTCTTGAATGCTCTCGTTCTATGAATCGTGCATGCTGGAATTAAGATAGAATCATTTGGCTTTAAAACTGCTGTTTCTCCATCTTCAAAATCGATAAGTAATTCTCCCTCTAGCACAATGAATAATTCATCCGAATTAGAATGATAGTGCCAATCATATTCACCAGTAAATACAGCGATTCGTAAGCAATGACTATTTACATTTGAAACGACAAAATTTTTATGTTGATCTTGAATGCCCTTCGTTAATTCTATTAAATTCACAGTTTCCATCTTTCGTCCCACCCTTTCATTAGTCGTTCTTCTGAAAAACTAATTTAGTCTCCACCACCTCCGCAATCTCCTCCACTATCACTTGAGCTGCTACAATCATTGCTACTGTAGTCACCGAATCCACTTGATGAGCTTGAAGCGTATGAAGATTTTTTTCTTCTTTTTCTATCTTTTTTACTTTCATGACTAGGCCACACTTTATCAAATAATATAAAGAATAAGAATCCTTCTACCATAACAAGTATAACGCCAAAAATACCTTCAATAACATTAGGGGTTATCCCCAAATTGTTAACCATCCCACATAAAAACACGCAAAAAATCACATATAAGAACATACAAATATACCGAAATGTTTTTTCTATCATAATAACTACTTTTTTTGAAAGAGGTATGTTCTGTTCCTGTTTTTTCTTTATATACTTTTGTCTTTTAGCTTGCTTTTTCTTCCTATTTTTACTCCCCATTGAATCCCCTCTATCGACTTTCATTTTTTCATTCAATTCCAAATTATCACAAAAAATAACTTCATAACAAGCTATATTTCACGTAAAGTTTTGTTTACTTTTTGTAAAGTTTCATTTACTTATTTCCTAAAAATGGATATGATAACTGTAACAAATTCACAAAAAGGAGACTTTGTATATTTGATTAAAAATAAGGTGAAACAATTCCGCGTCGTTAGAGACATCACTCAAGAACAATTAGCTTCCTCTGTTCAAATCACTAGACAATCCCTCATCGCTATCGAAAAAAACAAATACAACCCAAGTTTAGAATTAGCATTGAAATTATGTGAGTTTTTCAACTGTAAAGTAGAAGATTTATTTCAATTAGATAAAACTGGGGAGGAAAAAGAATGAAAAATACTTTTAATCAAAAGTTCATTTCGCATCTTACTATTTTATTGTTAGGATCATCTTTTCTTTATTTCAATAGTACTGACGAAGAAAAGATTAGTTCTGTCCTTCTATTCGCTGGCGTATTCATACTCTTAGACTTGATACTATTCGTAGTGAAACGAATATTCTTTAAGAAAAAAAAGAGCGATCCCGAAAAATATCCATTACCTGAGATGGATGAAAGAATCGAAAAGATGAGTTTAAAACTTATGGCACAAATTTTTGGCCTCTCTCATTTAATCGGTTCTGCGATACTATTTATTTTATATATCACTGACAAAAACTCGATGATACGAGTTGAGTATGCCTTGTATTATTTGTTTGGCATTCTTTTCTTTACAATGATGTTCGGATTGAAAATTATAAAGAAACTAGACAATTAATCTAAACAAAAAACCCCTCCTTACAAAAGGAGGGGCTTACATGTATCTCTATTATGATAAAGCAGGAGCTTTTTCAAGAAGCTCTTTCGCATCAGCGTATTGTAAGCCGTGAGCTTCGGCAACTGCTTCGAATGTTACATAGCCATCTAATGTATTAATACCTTTTAATAATGCAGTGTTACCTAAGCAAGCATCTTTATAGCCTTTGTTCGCAATTTGTACTGCGTATGGTACTGTTACGTTTGTTAATGCAAGAGTTGATGTACGTGGAACCGCACCTGGCATATTAGCAACTGCATAATGAACAACGCCGTGTTTTTCGTAAGTTGGGTTGTCATGAGTTGTAATTCGGTCAGTTGTTTCGAAAATACCACCTTGGTCAATCGCGATATCTACAACGACAGAACCTGGTTCCATTGATTGAATCATTTCTTCTGTTACAAGTTTTGGCGCTTTCGCACCTGGAATTAATACTGCACCAATAACAAGGTCAGATTCTTTTACAGCTTCTGCAATGTTGTATGGATTAGACATTAACGTTTTTACTTGGTTACCGAAAATGTCATCTAGTTGACGAAGACGTTCTGCGCTTAAGTCAATGATTGTTACATCTGCACCTAAACCTACTGCAATCTTCGCTGCGTTTGTACCAGCTTGACCACCACCGATAATTGTTACTTTGCCGCGTTTTACCCCTGGAACGCCTGCAAGTAAAATACCTTTACCACCTTTGTTTTTCTCAAGGAATTGTGCACCGATTTGTGCAGACATACGACCAGCTACTTCACTCATAGGTGCAAGTAATGGTAAAGAACGATTGTCTAATTGTACTGTTTCGTATGCAATTGATACAACTTTGTTATCAATTAATGCTTTCGTTAATTCTGGTTCTGGAGCTAAGTGTAAGTATGTGAATAAAATTAAACCTTCGCGGAAATAACCGTACTCACTTGCAACTGGCTCTTTTACCTTCATAACCATATCTTGATTCCATGCTTCTTCAGCAGTTTCAACAAGTTTCGCACCAGCTTGTACGTATTCTTCATCTGTAAAGCCTGATCCTATACCTGCTCCTTTTTGAACAAAAACTTCATGACCATTTTGCACTAAGTGTACTGCTCCCGCTGGCGTCATTGCCACGCGGTTTTCATTGTTTTTAATTTCTGTTGGAATACCGATACGCATTATTAGTTCCCCCTTGAGTTATGAAATGACCCCTGAATCATTTTTTAAAGCGCTTTCTACGCTCTTATATTTTAACATAATATCTCAATATTTGACAAAAAATAATACGAGTTTTCCGATAGATTTAATCTTACATTAAAGGACAGTATTATCCACACCTCTCAGCATACAGGATAAACTGTCCAATTATACGAAACTTCAATTTATTTCGCTCTATCGATGTCTATGAATAACATCTACTGCACCAGTTACTTCAATAATTGTACCGGTAATCATATCGGAATCTTCCTCACATAAAAACGAAATCGTTCTTGCGATATCTTCACCTGTTCCAGATCTACCAATTGGTGTGTTACGTTCTTTCAACTGACGTGCTTCTTGAATTGTCGCTTCTTTCATTTCACCAATAATATCACCAGGACATACCATGTTCGCAGTAATACCATATTCTGCTTCTTCATAAGCAACTGTTTTCGTTAATGAAACAAGTCCTACTTTCGCTGCTGCAAAAGCTGAACGATAAATCCATCCTGGTGCGCTATCTGCCCCTTGGAATCCGTAATTAATAATACGGCCAAAGTTCTGTTTTCTCATAATCGGAACGACAAGTTTTAACAAATGAAACACCGCTGTTAAATTACCCTGAATCATTTCATTCCATTCGTCTTCTTCATAATCGACTAACTTTTTTCGTTCAAACACATATGGACCAGCATTATTAATTAAAAAATCAATTTTGCCAAAACGGCTTATCGCTTCTTCTACTATTTTATGTAAATCTTCCTTTTTCGTGACATCCGCTTGCACGAATTGTAGACGCTCTTCCATATTTTTATATGTTTCTTTCATCGTTTCCATAGCAGTTATATCGCTATGGTATGTTACTGTTACTGAATACCCTTTAGCCAATAACTTTTTTGTTACTTGCTTTCCTAAACCTTTCGTACCGGCTGTAATGAGCGCGTGTCTCACAAACATGCCTCCTTTTAAATTGCTATACTTCATATGTAACAAGTTCTCGCCTCAATTACAACTAAAATGAATTAAAGCAAAGTTTTCAAAATTCTGTAACGTTTCCGGCAAGCACATTACCAAAATTTGCTTTATAATAAAGTTGTAAACGGTAATAAAAATGATTGGGAGGAATTTACTATGAATAATACATATACAAATATTTTAATCGCGGTGGATGGTTCTAAAGAAGCAGAAAGAGCTTTTAAAAAAGCAATTCAAGTCGCAAAACGCAACAATGCAACATTAACAATTGCTCATATCGTTGATGTAAAAGCATACTCAGCAGTAGAAGCTTATAGCCGCGCAATTGCTGAACGTGCAAATCTATTTGCAGAAGACTTATTAGAAGACTACAAAAAAACTGCGCTTGAAGCTGGCCTTGAAAAAATTGAAACTGTATTAGAATTTGGTAATCCTAAATCTAAAATTTCAAAAGAAATCGCTCCAAACCATAAAGTAGATTTAATTATGTGTGGTGCAACTGGTTTAAATGCTGTTGAGCGTTTCCTAATTGGTAGCGTCTCTGAACATATTATTCGCTATGCGAAATGCGATGTCCTTGTTGTTCGTGGTGATGAGGAGCAAGGTGAGCTTTAATTCATAAATAAAACATCAAGTCCACATGGGCTTGGTGTTTTTTCATTTCACATACTTCACTATAAACACAAAACAAACCACTACAACAATGACGATCGCCAACACATAAGGCGGTAGGAACTTCAAAGACCATAATGCCATCATGATCGTCGCAACCGTTAAGTACGTTTGCTTTGCATCTTCTGTCATTTTTTTACGAAGCAAGAACACATACAAATAACCGATTGGCGGCGTGATAAAGCAAAGAACATATATAATATTAGATTTCAAATACCATTTTTGTTCTCCGAGCTTCTGTATATCTTCTTCTATTCTCTTATGCTCTCGTTCTCTCGCTTCTTCTACAAGCGGATCTTCCTCTTCTCCTCGCTTTTCTTTCATATAAGGAAGAAAGTGCATGAAAAAATAGTATGCAAATACGAATGCTCCAAATCCAATATTTAATCTTTCTAACGGAACATTCTCACTTAAAAAGGCAGCAGCGATTACTAAAGAAAAACAATACGTCGGCATCCAAAATGAACGTTTTCTCTTTTTCCGTTCCATTTCTTTTTTATTTTGTACATGTTTTCTTTTCGAAAGCCATATCGAAATACAGCAATCTACTACAAATAGAATAAAGATAAATATCCCAACGTGTACTGTTTCTACATCCTCAAATGAAAAGATATTTGGGAATGCAACATGTAATACAATTAGCGTGTACAAAATTATCCCTATAAAATAAATACGTCTCATTTTCCATTCCTTTCTTATTTCCTAACTTTAGGTTAACATACATTTTTTAGAAATAGACGGACAAAATATATATGTTAAAAAAGGAGGATGCTATATGAATGATTCTGAACGTATTATTTTAGATGTGAACGGGAAAGAGCTCGAAATGTTAGATACAATCCGTACACATTTTAAAGAAAAACATGGTGTGGAACTAAGTAATGGTGCATTACTTAGAGATTTGATGGATATTGAGTATATTCGAATTACGGAAGATCGACATAAGTATGATTAACTTTAAGTTATAAAAATCACAAAAAAGGTACGCTTCTCTCTACTAAGATTCGCGTACCTTCTGCCTTATAAATCAATCAACTTCCAACAAACTCTCCAACCAATCCCTTCGCCTTCTCCAAAGCTTTTTCAATTTGCTCAAACCCTGTCCCGCCAGCACTGTTACGACGCTTTACAGCTGCATATGGTGAAAGAACTTCATACAAATCTTCTTCAAATAATGAGCTCATTTCTTTATATGTTGCAAGTGGTACATCTACTAAGTAAATTCCTTTTTGTGTGCAATGTAGCACTAGCTTCCCTACAATTTCATGAGCTTGACGGAATGGTAGTCCTTTACTTGCTAAATAGTCGGCAATTTCTGTTGCGTTTGAGAAATCTTGCATTACAGCTTGCCCCATCTTTTCTTTGTTGACAGTCATCGTTTCTAGCATGCCTGCCATAATATGAAGGCATCCTTCTACTGTTTTTACTGTATCAAACATTCCTTCTTTATCTTCTTGTAAGTCTTTATTGTAAGCGAGCGGTAATCCTTTCATGACTGTAAGTAAACTAAATAAATTACCGTACACTCTGCCTGTTTTACCACGAATTAATTCCGCCATATCCGGATTTTTCTTTTGTGGCATAATGCTGCTTCCCGTTGCGTATTGATCGCTCATTTCAATAAATTGAAACTCTTGGCTACTCCATAAAATAAGTTCTTCGCAAAAGCGTGATAAGTGCATCATGAGCATAGATGAGTTACTTAGGAACTCCAGTATGAAATCACGATCGCTTACTGCATCTAAACTATTTTCATAGATTCCATTAAATCCAAGAAGCTCCGCACTATATTCTCGGTCAATCGGGAATGTTGTCCCAGCTAATGCTCCTGCTCCTAATGGTGAAATGTTAATGCGCTTTAATGAATCTTCATAACGATTCACATCACGCTCTAACATCCAAAAGTAAGCGAGAATATGATGAGCAAATGAAATTGGCTGCGCACGCTGCAAATGCGTATAACCAGACATAATGGTTTCAATATTATTTTCTGCTTGATGAACAAGAACAGTTTGCAATTGTTTTGTAGCTTTTATAATATGTTCTACTTTTTCTTTCAAATATAAATGCATATCAGTCGCTACTTGATCATTACGGCTTCGTCCTGTATGAAGTTTCCCTCCTACTTCACCGATTTGTTCAATTAACATTTTTTCAATGTTTAAATGAATATCTTCCGCTTCGACCGAAAAATGCAATTTATTTTGCTTCGCTTCTTCTAATAAATATTGAAGACCTACCTCGATTTTCTCGGCTTCTTCTTTCGTAACGATGCCTTGCTTTGCTAGCATCGTTACGTGTGCAATACTTCCCTTTATATCTTGATTTACTAATTGTTGATCGAAGGAGATGGATGCTCCAAACTCTTCAACCCACGCTTCCGCTTCTTCTGTAAAACGTCCGCCCCAAAGTTTGCTCACGCTTCCACCTTCTTTTGATTCACTTGGCTGTATACTTTCGTCGGTAAACCGAATAATGAAATGAATCCAACTGCTGCATCATGATTAAATTCGTCCTGAGCAGTATATGTTGCTAATTTTTCGTCATATAAAGAGTACTCAGATTTACGTCCTTCTACAATCGCATGGCCTTTAAATAATTTCACACGAACTGTACCTGTTACATTCTTTTGCGTTTCTTGTAAGAAAGCATGAAGCGCTTGTTTTAAAGGAGAGAACCATAAACCGTTATAAATAAGTTCTGTTATTTTCTGCTCAATCACCGGTTTAAAATGTGCTACTTCTTTTACGTGCGTTAAATCTTCCAGCTCTTTATGTGCTGTGATTAACGTCATTGCCGCTGGACATTCGTATACTTCACGCGATTTAATACCAACAAGACGATTTTCTACGTGATCGATACGTCCAACGCCATGTTTTCCAGCAAGGGCATTTAACGTTTTAATTAATTCTGAAAGTGAATATGCAGTGCCATTTAAAGTAGTCGGTACGCCTGCTTCAAAGCCGATTTCTACAAACTCTGGTTTATTCGGTGTATCTTCTAATGCCAATGTCATCTCATATGCATCTTCTGGCGGCGCTGCCCATGGATCTTCTAAAATTCCACATTCGTTGCTTCGTCCCCATAAATTTTGATCGATTGAAAATGGGCTATCTAAATTAATAGGAATTGGAACATCGTTTTCTTTTGCATATGCAATTTCTTCTTCACGTGACCATTTCCATTCACGTACAGGCGCAATCACTTCTAAGTAAGGATTTAACGCTTGAATAGAAACTTCAAAACGAACTTGATCATTCCCTTTCCCTGTACATCCGTGTGCAACTGCAGTCGCCCCTTCTTGTTCTGCAATTTCTACTAATTTCTTAGCGATAAGTGGACGAGATAATGCAGAAACGAGAGGGTATTTCCCTTCGTATAACGTGTGTGCTTGCATAGCCATCAATGCATATTCATTTGCAAATTCCTCTTGAACATCAATCATATATGATTTAATTGCACCTACTGAAAGTGCCTTTTCTTTTACGAATGCTAAGTCTTTACCTTCCCCTAAGTCTAAACAAAGCGCGATAATATCATAATTTTTCTCTTGTAACCATTTAATTGCAACGGAAGTATCAAGACCTCCGGAATATGCTAATACCACTTTTTTCTTCTCCATTTTGCATCCCCCTAAAGAATAAATATTCATTTTCTTTTATAATAATACACACTTTAACACCTTTTACAAAATGTATCAAGAGTCATTTTCAAATTTTTTCAAACAATTTCGTCGAGCTTCTTTCTGTTTTCATGTACAATATAAGCAGGAAAACGGGGGTGAACCTATGGAAAAGTATTTCTTATACGACGATCATCTAGGAATTGAAATTCCGTATTTACAAGAAGATTGGGAAAATATCCCCGAAAAAATACAGCATGCTATTTTATTAAAATGGGAACAAGTTCGCGGAAAGATTCCTGATCGTATAAAAGAACTCGAGCACTCTATTAATGCAAAACAGCATCATTTAAATAACGAAGAAAACTTCGAAATTTCTTGCAAACTTAATTCAGAAATTGCCGATCTCGCTTCCATCATTAATGACCTTTGGCTTTGGTATCGACTCACTCAAAATGTATCTGAGGGGAAAGCACACCAATGAAAAAAGCATGCCCCTCAATTACTTTGGGTCATGCTTTTTTGTCGTAACACGATTTACAATATATTTCTTGTGCTGTTTTCGCCAAACACACATCAAACGGTCCAACTAATATGCTTCTTTCTTTCGGCAACTTTACAAACGCAACTAGCTCTTCTTCATATTGAATCTTTTTCTGACATGAAACACATATTAATTCTTTTCTTTTGAACATGTCTTTTAGCATATCTTCACTCTCCCTCTCATCTATCTATATTAATATACTCTCATAATAGTTAATAATTGTAAAAAAATGACACATTCCAAAGTGAACGATTCATATACTATGTACAAAAGGAGGTCTAAAATTTATGCGCGCTTTCGTTATTATTGCTTTAACTTTTTTAAGTGTGATTAGCTGGGATGCTTTTTTTAAAGAGAAAGGTGACCAGAAAGATACAACTGAATAAACACCATCTCTTTCTTACTTATTGGACAAACCGTTAAAAACTGTCCAATTCTGCAAAATAACTTAGGCTTTTCTACAAAAATATTTAAACATAACAATTTTTGTAGATTCCCTCCGTTTATTGTCGGTTTCCATCCGCATACATTTTTTGAAAGTATGATATAATAATATAAATCTTGAAGGAAGGGATTTTGATATCATGATCGCTCGAAGGAGCATGTGGCATCGTATTGACGAATCATACACGTAGCGTATTTTTCAGCTTAGATACTTTAGTCTAGCGAAAAAAATACGAGAGTGGGGAAATTATGATTGCCCGAAGGATAATTTGGCAAAAAAAAGACTCTTCTTACACATAGCGTTTTGTTTAGGACTTAATTGTTACTAGCTAAACAAAACAAAGAAGAGCAGGATTGCTAAATGAAGAATCCTACTCCACGTTTTGTTTAGTCGTTTTAAGACTTAAACTAAAACGAAGGTAGGGAGAATTGATGGACGAGAGGATTATTCGTTATTTCTTCAGCGACATATAGCGTAGTTAGTTTTTTTAGTAAACTAACTGAAGCTACATGTGAGCTCGTAGTTAGTTTACAACACAAAAAGGACTACTAACTACGGAAAGAAGGAATAACGATGAGGAACATCCAAAGTCGACAAATTATTAAAGAAGTTTTTATGGTTTTAATCGGTTCATTTATTTTAGCAGCAGCGCTATATCACATTCACTTCCAAAACCACTTAACAGAAGGTGGCTTTGTAGGTATTGCACTATTCATCCAAAATTTTTATGATATTTCACCATCTATTTCAACTGTAATTATGGATATCCCAATTATTTTACTGTGTGCTTCATTTTTAGGTAGAAAAATGGTTGGTTATTCATTCCTAGGTTCGATTTCATTCGGAGTATTTTATTCTCTTATGGAAAATTATTCTCCATTTACGGTAGATTTATCAAATAATTTATTTGTAGCTGCAATAGTTGGCGGTGCGTTAGCTGGTATTGGACTCGGTTTTATATTGCGATTTGGCGGTGCAACCGGTGGAGACGATATTTTAACAATTGTATTAAGTAAACGAACTCGCTTTACAATTGGGCAAATTTTCTTCGTCTTTGACGCGATTGTTCTTGCGCTTTCATTATATTATTTAAATTGGACAGAAATTGCTTTCACTATTCTTTCGATTGCCGTACAAGCAAAAACATTGGATTTAATTTATTATCCAAAAGCAGAAAAAAAAGCGGAAAAGCAACCAGTATCTGTTCCAATGCCAAAAAAACATGCAACAAATTAAAAAAGCGAAAGGCTTCGGCCTCTCGCTTTTTTTACGCTCTCTTTTCTTTTTCAACTATGTGGCGCACTTGATAAAATCTATTTGCAAATTCAGTAACGTTTCTTGTTAAACGATAGTTCACTGTAGACCCGATTGCCATTCCAATTACCGGAATACCTTGGAATAATTTACGACGAAGAGCATAAATCGAAAATGTTTTCAAAATTTGTTTTAACACAACTTCAGTAGAAGCTGGTTGTAACACCGCTTCGTCTCCTTCGTAGAAGAACGAATCTTCTTGCTCTAGCTCTTGCAATAAATTGTACCATGCGTATTGCTGAAGTCTTCCTGGTAGTAATGACGCATGAAATACCTTTAATGCAAGCATCATTTCATAAGGCTTGTTCACATCATGCCCAAATGATGTTGCAATAAGTTGGACAGCCTTCACATTTAACGCAATCATAACCGGAAAATCAGCCGTTAATAATAATAAACCTCCGGCACCCGTTGCTCCGCCTTGTACGAATGAATATAGGCGATGACGTGCTGTTTGCTGCTCTGCTATGTATGTTAACTGATTAATAGATAATGCTTTCAAATCTTCTAGTTGCTCAATCGATTCATCAAACAATCTCGACGTTCCTAAAATACGATTACGCGCATCTAGCTGTGATTGTGAACTTTGAATCAATGCATGCAAATGAAAGAGCCATCCATCTGCTTTCGTAAAGAAATCTTTTCGTTTTTTCTCAGGCAATTTCGCAATTGTCGTATGTACCCATTTATCAAAGATTTTTTGAAAATCGGTCGCTTCTTGCTCCACTAATTGCGATTCCCATTCTTTTATATTGTCTAAAATGGCTTGTTCTCGCTTCGATCGCATCGTAACAACCACCTCGTTCGATTTTTTTCTATTGTAACATATTTCTGCTTCTTCTTTGCAAATATGCTTGTCTATCTTCATTCACATACCATTTTTTTATGGCATAAAATATTAACAAAAAGGATGAGATGAATCACATGAATCTATCCAATATAAAAAAAGAATATAATGCTGTATTCAGCTTAGGACAAAACTGTTGGCCTGCTTGGGCCTTATATCAATTCGGATTATCACCATTTTTTGGCGTTATTGATTTTATGCTAAGCCCTTCATTAGGAAAAGTGAACTTATTATTACAAAATCGATTTGACCGTTTTTTACATTTCGAAAACTTATCCTTTATCTCATTTTGGGATGATGATGCGAAATTAAGACTAAGGGACAACCTATATGAAATCGACTCCTGTCACGACTTTAAAACAGATGTAAACACACCAACTTCTTGGCCTTCTTATTCAGAAATCAAGCTAAATTATGAGCATCGAATTACTCGTTTTCTAACTACAATTGAAATGGAAAAATCCATATTGTTTATTCGAACTGGAGGAACATACGAAGAAGCACGATCTCTGGAACAAATTTTATCTCAAATAGTTAAACATACATTCTCTGTCCTATTACTACTTCCTGCAGATGTACCAACTGTTGCCCAAGAAGATTGGGGATTACAAAATATTTGCGTTATAAAATGCCCTATTATGGATGTATACCAGTACAATGAAGCATTTTGGCATGACTTATTTGATGGGATTACGATTAGACCGCAGGCTTAAATACACGATACTTTGTATTACACACTGCCTTATAATCATCCTTATACAAAAGAAATAAGGAGTGATTATATATGTATCCACGTGCAAAGGCTTTTGGTCTTGCTACACATCAAGGTCGCCTTCTCGTACAAGAATATCATACAGGCGATGAAACGTATTACCGACCTCTTGGCGGCTCAATTGAACTTGGTGAAAAATCAGCACATACCGTTATTCGTGAATTTAAAGAAGAGCTTCATACAGAAGTGGAAATCACCAATTATTTAGGCTGCTTAGAAAACATCTTTCAGCTAGATGAGGGAATTGGTCATGAAATCATTCAGCTATATTCTTTACGCTTATTAGACACATCACTATATGAAATGGAAAAAATGAATATACAAGATGAGCAAACAGTATCGTATGCGAAATGGATTCCCGTTACAGTATTCATTCAGAAGAAGAAAGTACTATATCCAGATGGAATTTTAAATTATATACAAAAGAAAAAAGACGAAATCCTATAGGATCTCGTCTTTCTTTTCATATAGTATATTAACCAATATCTCCAAGACGTAGTACGTCACGAGCGATCATAACTTCTTCGTCAGTTGGAATTACGATAATTTTTACTGGAGAGTGTGGGAAGCTGATGAATGCTTCTTCACCAAATACGTTATTACGTTTTACGTCGAAGTATACGCCCATGTACTCAAGGCCTTCTAATACGCGCTCACGAATAATTGCACTGTTTTCACCTACACCAGCTGTGAAGATGATTGCGTCTACACCTTTCATACGAGCAGTGTAAGAACCGATGTATTTGTGGATACGGCTTACGAATACATCAAGTGCTACTTTCGCACGGTGGTCGCCTTCTTCTTCTTTCGCAATGATGTCACGTAGGTCACTAGAGTAACCAGTAAGACCTAACATACCACTCTTCTTGTTTAATACGTTAACTACTTCTTCTACTGTTTGGCCTGTTTTTTCCATGATGTATGGAATTAACGCAGGGTCAAGGTTACCAGAACGTGTACCCATTGTTACACCAGCAAGTGGAGTGAAGCCCATAGAAGTATCGATAGATTTACCGCCTTCTACTGCTGCGATACTTGCACCGTTACCTAAATGACAAGAAAGTAAGCTTAAGCTTTCAAGTGGACGACCTAATAATTCAGCCGCACGCTCAGTTACGTATTTATGAGAAGTTCCGTGGAAACCGTATTTACGGATACCGAATTTTTCATAGTACTCATATGGTAGGCTGTATAAGAATGCAGATTCCGGCATTGTTTGGTGGAATGCTGTATCGAATACTGCTACTGCTGGTACGTTTGGTAATACTTCTTGGAATGCTTTAATACCAACAAGGTTTGCTGGGTTATGAAGTGGTGCTAAATCGCTTAACTCTTCGATATCAGCTAATACTTCATCAGTAATTAAAACAGAGTCAGCAAATTTTTCGCCGCCGTGAACAACACGGTGACCGATACCGCCAATCTCATCTAGAGACTTAACGATTCCGTTTTCAGTTAATTTTTTAAGAAGCATATTTACTGCTACTGCATGATCTGGAATATTTGTAATTTCTTTTTGTTTTTCGCCATCTACAGTAATAGTGAAGATACTATCTTCTAAACCGATACGTTCTACTAAACCTTTTGTTAATACTGTTTCACTTGGCATTTCAAATAATTGGAATTTTAAGGAAGAGCTTCCTGCGTTAATCGCGATGATTTTTGACATCTAGTCTTTCGCCCCTTTTTCTCTTGGTAGTTGTGTGGATATGTCCACAAACCGCTCGATTTTATCTGATCAAATTCACTAAATATGAAAACGTTTCATCATTAGTGAATTTTATACTCACGATTTTAATTTAAACATCGTCCGACATATATTTCAAGTGAAAAAATTGTAACACCAAGAAAAAATATATATTACAGATTTCAAAAAAATTCAGTTTAATCTAGTATATATTTAAAAATATGACATATCATATAAAACTGTACTACATGAATTACTAACCCTGTTACATATAACTTGCCCTATTTATGGGTTGCAAACCAAGTATTTAATTGATCCATAATGTTCTCCATCGCCTTCATGTTGGAGAATTTAGGTAACTCCACTAATAACGCCTGTTTTGGCATTGTTACACTAGGACCTTTCTTTTGGAGAACAAATATACTTTTTGCATTTTTCTCGTTTTTAAACATGGAAACAGGTAGCTGTAATAGCCCTTGAATAAAACATGTTTCTTTAATAAATGCATGTAATTTTGGTGCTTGATCACTTTCAAAAATGAAGTTTGGTACTAGGAAGAATAAGTACCCGCCTTCTTTCGTATGTTTCACACTTTGTTCAATAAATAGGTGATGGGCATACGACATTCCTTCATCTGCTTTTAACTTATATTCACTTGCACCGATTTCATTTGGATAGTAACCAATCGGTAAGTCTGAAACGACTGCATCAACCGGATCGATATAAAGTGGCGCTAGTCCATCTTGATGGAAGAATTCGATTGCATGCTTTTGTAAATTTGCATTTACTAAAGCAAGTTTAATTAGCACTTCATCCACTTCTACACCAAATCCACTCATTGCTAGTCCTTCTTTGGCGCTATTAAATACTGTAGTCATTAAGTTACCTGTTCCAATTGCAGGATCTAAAACAGTAATTTCGTTTTGCCCTTGCATAAATTTATGGAATAAGTAGCTCATGAACATTCCAACTGCATCAGGCGTCATTTCGTGATTCGCTTGTACGCCTTCTTTCATTCCTTTTAAAATGGCTAACTGAAATGCTTTACGAATTTCTTCACCTTTATATGTTTCTTCATTAAACGTACTATATTCACGATTCAGCCTTTCAATTGCTGATTCGGATAATTCCTCTTGTAAAATTGCTCCTTCAAACAAGTTATCACCTGTTTCTACAAGCGCCTCTAAATATGTTACATCTAATTCTTTACGTAAAACTACCGCAGAAGAATCAAAAATAGAAAATAATGTTTCTACTGTCTGACTCACGTACATTCCTCCTTCTCTCTTTTACACATAACTTATATCATACCACAAAGTGTTTTTTTCCAAAAAGAAAAAGCGACCTCCTGCAAAGAGCTCCCCTTTAAGTTATATATGATATAACGTTTTTTCTCATATATTGGTACCATTACGCAGCAATACATGAGAAAAAACGACCTCTTTATAAGAGGTCATTTCTTTCACATTATTTTGCCGCTTTAGCTGCTTCTAATGCTGCTTCATAGTTTGGATGGCTTGTACCTTCGCTTACATATTCTGCGTAAACTACTTTGTCGTTGCTATCTACTACGAATACTGCACGAGCAAGTAAACGAAGCTCTTTCATTACTAAGCCGTAAGCTTCACCGAATGAAAGGTCACGGTGGTCAGAAAGTGTTACAACATTTTCTAAACCGTTTGCTGCACACCAGCGTTTTTGAGCGAATGGTAAGTCAGCGCTAATTGTTAATACTTTCGCGTTTTCAATACCTGCTGCATCTTGGTTAAAACGACGTGTTTGTGCATCACACACACCTGTATCGATTGAAGGTACAACACTAATTAATTTTACTTCGCCTTTGTATGTTTCTAAACTTACTGGAGATAAGTCATTTGCTAATACTTGGAATTTTGGCGCTTGATCGCCAACTTTAACTTCTGTTCCAACTAAAGTCATTGGGTTACCTTTAAAAGTTACGTTTGCCACTTGAAAATCCTCCCTTATTTAAACAAAATATGTACAATGTAAATGATAGTTTGTCCCTATCGATAATGCAAATAAAATCGCTTTATTTACAAAAAAATTAAAGAAGCTAATCCATTGATTAGCTTCTTTATTTGTTAAATTTGGAATTCAGGATCGTCTTCTTTTCGTTTATCCATCATTTCCTTCACTTTATCAACAGCTTGTGGCGCTAATTCAATTATTTTATCAATGACGTGTGTTTGCTTATCTAAATGCAACACTTTTACACCTTCTCCATTTATTACAAGAAAAGCAACAGGATTAATAGAAACTCCTCCACCACTTCCCCCGCCAAATGGATGACGGCCTGCATGTTCTTTACCAAATTCACTTCCACCAGCGGCAAACCCGAAACTAACTTTCGAAACAGTAAGAATTACACTTCCATCTGCCGCTTTAATTGGGTCACCAACAATTGTATTTACATCAGTCATTTGTTTTAAATGCTGCATTGCGGTTGTCATTAAACCTTGAATTGGATGGTCCACTTTATATCCCCCCTATGCTTGAACTGATTTTTCATTCGTACCAGATCTTTGTCTTCTCATAAACGTGAGTAATTTGATACCCGTTTTTATAGCACGAAATATACGAAAAGATGCTGTTAACTCACATCTTGATGCAAATCCTTTCCCTTGAAAAACAGGGGTGATTTCAAATTCTGGTACGTCGACAATATGCATATATTGTCCCACAACTCCAGCAGCCATTCCTTTTGTCCCCCATGCATATCCAGTGACAATTCCAGTACTAGCTGCGTCGCCTGCTCCAATTTGCGTATGCCATTTCCAACCATTGATTTTCACTCGTTTGAGAAAATCTTTAACGATAGTATGAACTTCTTGAAGCTTTTTTATCAGTTCACCAATGCTATCAAGTTGTGCCATAATTTTATTGTCTAGTCCGCCGTCCTCTTCAGCTTTTTCAATTTTTTGTCCTGTTTTCTTCTGCTGTTTTTCAATTCTTTCCAATACATCAAACGTATATCGAATCATCCATATTTTCACTTGAAACAAACATTGCTTTTCCATTTCTGAATATAAAAATGTCACTTTAAGCTTTATTTTCGACAATAGTATAAGCAAAATAACAAGGAGAAGAATTATTATTCCAATTACAAGCCACTTCATACGTATCATCCTTTCACTCCGTACCCATTATCGACAAGTTTATTCATCGTTAAACAGCGTTTCATAAGATTGAAAATAAAAATTTTTCTAAAAATAAAAAGGTATTTTGACATTTTATATCGAAATATATTATTTGAACATATCTTCAAAATTGTATTTGGGTGATATGTAGCATAAAGAACAGAAAATTTAACTGCAGTGGAGGGATACATAATGGCAGATCGTCGCAATTTATTTTTCTTTTATGGTGATGACAAAGCAACGCTCGTTGAAAAAATGAAACCAATCTATCGTATTTTAGAAGAGAATGGATTTACCATATTAGATCATCCAAAAAATGCAAACGCTATCGTCAGTGTTGGAGATGATGCAACTTTCTTACAAGCCGTTCGTAAAACTGGTTTTAGAGAAGATTGCTTATACGCAGGGATTTCTACGAAAGATGAGATTTCTTTCTACTGCGATTTCCATATTGATCACGTTGATACAGCCCTTCAAGAAATTACAAAAAATGAAATTGAAGTGCGTAAATATCCAACAATTCAGGTAGATGTAGATCACAGTACATCTTTCTATTGTTTAAATGAGTTCTCATTACGTTCTAGTATCATTAAAACATTCGTTGTAGATGTTCACGTTGATGATCTATATTTCGAAACATTTAGAGGGGACGGTTTAGTTGTTTCTACCCCAACAGGAAGTACAGCTTACAATAAATCATTACATGGCGCGGTTGTTGACCCACTTATTCCGTGCTTCCAAGTAAGCGAACTAGCATCATTAAATAACAACACATACCGTACGCTCGGTTCACCATTCATTTTAAATCACGAACGTACATTAACTTTAAAACTAAAACCAGACGGGAACGATTATCCTGTTATCGGTCTGGATAATGAAGCGCTTAGCATTAAGCAAGTAGAAAAAGCTGTTGTACGCTTAAGCGATAAACAAATTAAAACAGTTAAATTGAAAAACAATTCCTTCTGGGAAAAAGTGCAGAGAACGTTTTTATAGTAATCAAATAACCCTCGAATTATGGGATTTCCATAATTCGAGGGTTATTTATTTATCACATGCAACTTAACGCTGTTTCACAAAATATTTTGGAACAGGACAACAGTATATGAAATTATATCAACGATTTTTCAAATATATCTATCGTAACTCAAAATATATCAACGATTTTTCGAATATATCAATTTACCGACAAAAATTAACAATATCATCAACCTATCTAAAAAGAGGAAGCAACACCAAAATGTATTTTCAGGCCGTTTCCTCAAACTTTTAGACATCTTTTCTATAAACAATCTCCCCATCAATTATAGTCATTTCTGCTTGTAATTCTTTTATTTCTTCTGCTTCTATTTCAAAAATATTGCGGGCTAATATCGTAAAGTCCGCTTCATATCCTTTTGTAATTTGTCCTCTCTTCGCTTCTTTTCCAATTGCATAGGCACTTCCTGTCGTAAATAAAGAGACAGCCTCATATACCGTTAATCTTTCCTCTGGCATATAGCATAAACCGTCAATAAAACTTCTACGTGTAACAGCGCTATATATGCCTAAAAACGGATTCACTTGTTCAATTGGTGCGTCAGACCCACCGTTGCAGTGTAATCCCGCTTCTAGTAACGTCTTCCAAGCATATGCATATCGAAGACGATGCTCGCCTAGTTTTTCAATGACTGATGGGAAGTCCGATGACACAAAGACGGGCTGAATATCGATAATAGCCGGCAAGTGTTGCATTCTCTCAATCAACTCTTCACGAGCTAACTGACAATGAATAATACGATCGCGAAAACCTTCTGCTGGTGGATATAATTCAAGTGCATCAATGACATATTCAAGCGATAAATCACCTATTGTATGAATCGCAACTGGCATATGTAAATCCCGTGCTTTTTTCACTAACTCCGCAAGCTCTTCACGTGAGAAGATTGCAACTCCATTTGTTTCCTGCATATCTTCATACGGTTCACTTAATAAAGCTGTTCTTCCGCCAAAAGAGCCATCAGAAAAAATTTTCATCGCTCCAAATTCAATATAATGCTCATTTTCATATTCTTTTCGCTCATGTGCCACTTCATGGTGAACGAGCAAATGCGCTTTAAATGGCATTTCTTTTATAACATGAGAAAACGCATTATGCGTTTTTCTAAAACCACCATAATAATTTAAATCTTCCGTATGCCCACCAACGAGTCCATATTGCCAACAGTCTTTTATCGCTGTTTGCAGAACTCTTTGTAAGTAGGCTTCATCAATTTCAGGCTGAACATGTTTTATTAGTTCTTGTCCTTGTTCATATAAAAGCCCTGTTACATTATTCAATGCGTCCCGGCCGACTTTTCCTCCTTTCGGGTCTTGCGTCGTTTCTGTTATATTCGCTTCTTGCAATATGTATGAATTCACCCATGTAACGTGGCGACAAACCCGCTTTAATAAAATTGGATGTTCTGTAGAAATTTCATCTAAATCACGTACATGAACTTGTTTTGTATCTGTAAAGTTATTTTCATTCCAGCCTTCTCCAATAATCCAAGAGCCCTTTGGAGCTTCTTCCACTCGCTCCCGCACAAGAGTCAGCACTTCGCTATAAGATGTACAGTTTGATAAATCTAAACGGAGTAATCTCTCTCCATGACCAATAAGATGCATATGACTATCAACGAGACCTGGAATCATCGTTTTCCCTTTTAAGTCGCACAACTTCACGTCTGAATATTTGCTTTCTAGTTCTTCCTTACTCCCGGCATCAACGATCATGCCCTTTTCAACATACATAGCTTCTACTTTTTCATTCTCTTCTCGCATCGTGTAAATGGTGCCGCCATACCAAATTTCTCCCATATACTCATCCCCTTTTTCCTTAAGTCTACGAAATTAATCCGTATAAAAAAGCACCATTCCGATTAAAAATGGTGCTTTTCCAAAAATTAATTTTGTTCAGTAGGATTCGTTGTAATTTGCCATTCAATGCTAAATTTATCTTTTAGTTGTCCGTATGCTGGGCTCCAGAACGTTTCTTGAAGTGGCATAATAACTTCTCCACCCTCTTGTAACTTTTCGAATACTTCTTTCGCTTTTTCTGCATTACTAATTTGAATTGCAATTGTTACTTGAGATCCGATTGCATGCCCTTGACCTGGGAATGTATCAGAAATCATAAGGTCCGTATTACCAACTTTTAAAGTAGCATGTAAAACGCGCTCTTTTGCTTCAGCTGGAATCGGGTATTCTGGATTTTCAGGCATGTCACCAAAAGTTTGCATGACTTCTACTTTTGCGTCTAACGCCTCTTTATAAAACTGTACAGCCTCTTGCCCACTACCATCTAAAACTAAGTACGGATTAATACCTAAAATCATACGGACACCTCTTTTTTTAGTTTATAAAATCGAACTTGTGTTCGTTTTTATATTATCATTGTTTGGCATTTCATTCAACTATTTCCTTCACTGTTTTCAAAATTATTTTGACGGAATCTCCATCTCTTGTTTTCTAAGTTCAATACGGCGAATTTTTCCAGAAATCGTTTTTGGTAGTTCATCTACAAATTCAATTTTGCGAGGGTATTTATATGGTGCAGTGAGTTCTTTGACGTGTTGTTGGAGTACTGGAATTAATGTTTCTTCATTCTTGTCTATATTCTCTCTTAATACGATAAATGCCTTCACGACACTTCCGCGAATTTCATCAGGGCTTGCGACAACCGCACACTCTCTTACGTAAGGATGTTTTACGAGCGCATCTTCTACTTCAAACGGCCCAATTGTATAACCAGAGCTAATAATAATATCATCACCGCGCCCTTCAAACCAGAAATAGCCTTCTTCATCTTTCTTCGCTTTATCACCGGTAATATAATAATCACCGCGGAATTGCATCGCTGTGCGCTCATCGTCTTTATAATATTGTTTAAAGAGGGCTGGTGTTTCAATGTGAACTGCAATATCACCCACTTCTCCTACCTTTACTGGAATACCTTCCTCATCTACAATATTAACGTGGTTTCCTGGCGTTGGTTTTCCCATTGATCCTGGTCTAATATCCATTCCTTTCATTACACCGACAAGTAATGTGTTTTCCGTTTGCCCATAGCCGTCTCTTACTGTAATATTAAAGTGCTTTTGGAACGTTTCAATGACTTCTCTATTTAACGGCTCACCTGCGGATACAGCGCTATGTAACGCTTCTAAATTGTACTGGCTTAAATCTTCTACTTTTGCCATTAATCTATACTCAGTCGGCGTACAACAAAGCACATTCACCTTATTATCACCTAATAAGTTTAAATACGTTTTTGGTTCAAATTTACCGTGGTATACAAATCCTGTTGCACCTGAACCGAGAGTTGCTACAAATGGGCTCCAAATCCACTTTTGCCAACCTGGACTAGCTGTCGCCCACACAACATCATTCTCTTCAATTCCGAGCCAGTTTGGAGCGCTCGTACGTAAATGAGCATATGCCCATGCATGCGTATGAACAACACCTTTTGGATTTCCTGTCGTCCCTGACGTGTAAGATAAAAAGACCATATCTTCTTTATCTGTCTTCGCCATTTCTAACAGGTCACTTTCTGTTTCTAACGCTGTTTTTAAATTAATCCATCCATCTACTGACTGCTCGCTCAGAACGAATTTTTGAAGAGATTCCATCGCTTCTATATCATCAAACTGCCCAATGTACGGCTCATAACTTACGATTGCTTTTACGTCCCCGTGCCCAATGCGATATTCTATATCCTTTTTGCGCAACATTTCCGAACTCGGAATTACGACAAATCCTGCTTTAATCGCAGCGATATACGTCATGTACGCTTCAATTAAACGTGGCATCATAATGAGGAGCTTGTCCCCTTTTTGCAGACCACTCTTTATAAAAGCGTTTCCAATTTTATTCGCACCTTTCATTAACTCAGCGTATGTAACTTCTCGTCTATTCCCTTTATCATCTTGCCAAATTAAAGCAAGCTTCTCTTTATCACTTGTATATTTCTCTATTTCAGAAACTAAATTATAAGACGGCGGCGCCAACAATTCTTCTCTCTTCATACAATATCCTCCTCCATTTCTATGCCTCTCTTATATAATAAAGAATTTTCAGTTAATTTTGAACCCTCTTCTTTTGACAAATTTTTTATATCTATGTCGAAATGAATGTATAACGGTGCAAACAACAAAAAGAAAGAGCGGGAAAACCCGCTCTTTCTAAGCCATCTTATATGGGATTATTTTTGGTAACCGCCTAATTGTTGCTCAGCTAGTGAAACTAGACGTTTAGTGATTTCACCACCAACAGAACCGTTAGCGCGAGCTGTTGCATCAGCTCCAAGTTGAACACCAAACTCTTGAGCGATTTCGTATTTCATTTGGTCTAATGCTGATTCAGCACCAGGAACCGCTAATTTATTTGTGCTACGTGACATGTTATATCACCTCCTTGTGAGTATAGAGTGTGATAAATAACATGACTTCATACACGTTTTAGATATGGTAATTTATGGTTTTAGAAAAGTTCTTCGAATTTTTCTTCTTCCGCCACTACTTCAACTGTTTGTAATACCATTGTTTCTTTGTTCGCTACAGCTTCATCGATTAATGGTGTGAAATCGTATTTCGCTTCAAAACGATTCGCTTTTTCACGCTTTGGCTTCGTCGCTGGGCTTGCTGGTGTGAATACTGTACAGCAATCTTCGTACGGACGAATTGAAATATCATATGTGCCAATTTCTTCAGCGATTTTAATAATTTCTAATTTATCCATCGTAATAAGTGGACGAATAACCGGATAGTTTGTTACTTCGTTAATCGTATGCATGCTATCTAATGTTTGGCTTGCTACTTGTCCAAGACTTTCACCAGTCGTGATTGCAAGTGCATTACGCTCCTCTGCGATACGCTCTGTAATACGCATCATCATACGGCGCATAACTGTCATTGAATAACTAGATGGAATTTCTTTATTAATCGTTTTTTGCACTTCTGTAAATGGAACAAGGTGAAGCGTTACACGTTTACAGTACTTCGTTAACTCTTGTGCTAAATCGATTACTTTTTGTTTTGCACGCTCGCTTGTGAAAGGTGGGCTATGGAAATGAACTGCTTCCACAGACACGCCGCGTTTCATCGTTAAGTACGTTGCTACTGGGCTATCGATACCACCAGAAAGAAGTACCATTACTTTTCCGCCAACGCCAACTGGTAAACCACCAGCTCCCATATGCTCACCACACATAATATAGCTGTAACCACTGCGAATTTCTATACGTACATTCACATCTGGATTATGAACATCTACTGTGATATCCTCTGTATTCTCTAAAATGTGTCCACCGATTTCTGGAAGTAACTCCATCGTCTTCATTGGGAAGCGCTTATCAGAACGGTGCACTGTAATTTTAAATGTTTTCACATCATCTTTTACTTGTAAGAAAGCTGCTAATGCACCCTTTTTAATATCTTCTAATTCTGATGGTACTTTCATCGCTAAGTTAAACTTATGAATACCGAATACATCTTTCAATCTTTCAGAAATTGCTTCATGGTCTTCGCCATTTAATTGAATGTACATACGGTCATGCGTTGCATCGATTTTAATATTTGGGAACTTTTTCAGTTTGAACTTTACGTTATCTTTCAATGTGCTTACAAATTTAGAGCGGTTTTTACCTTTAGTCGTCATCTCTCCATAACGAACTAAAATATATTCATATGTCATCATATTCCTTTACCTCATCACTTCATATAATTTTGGCATCGTCTCTTTCACAATACCTTCAAATTGTTTTACTTCTTCCATCGTGTTTTCTGGTGCCAAACTAATGCGAATAGCACTTGCAGCAGCGGCATGGGGTACTCCCATTGCCACTAACACTCTGCTCACTTCATTTGCTTTTGAAGAACAAGCAGACTTCGTCGATACATATACACCGTGCTCTTCTAAAGCATGAACGACCACTTCCGGTTTTAAACCAACAAATGACACATTTAAAATGTGCGGTGCTGCATATGCAAGCGACGTATTAATCGTTACATCTTCCATCTCTTTCAAGAAACGGACAAGCTCTGTTTGTAAATTGTGCAAATGAGCTATCTTTTCTTTCACTTGTTCCATCGTCATGCGAAGTGCTTTCACCATCGCTACAATGCCAGGTAAGTTTTCTGTACCAGAGCGATACTTAAGCTCTTGTTGACCACCTGATAAAATTGGATCTAACCTTACGCCATCACGCACATAAAGTAGACCCGTTCCTTTTACACTGTGGAATTTATGTCCAGATATTGAGCAAAGATCAATATGAGAAGCATATAAATCAAGCGGTACTTTTCCTATCCCTTGCACATGGTCCACATGGAATCTTATTTTCGGATAGTTCGATAATAACGTTCCAATTTCAGCAACAGGCTGAATTGCTCCAGTCTCGTTGTTCACGTGAATAATTGACACAAGAATCGTATCTTCACGAAGTGCTCGTTTTACATCCTCTACCGATACAACACCATGCTCATTAACCGGTAAATATGTTACATCAAAACCGAGATCTTCTAATTGTTTATATGCTTCAAACACAGACGCGTGTTCAATATTTGTTGTAATGATATGTTTACCGCGCGAACGATTCCTCATCGCTATTCCTTTAATCGCAAGGTTATTCCCTTCCGTTCCACCTGATGTGAAAATAATCTCAGAAGGTTTAACGTGAAGAAGCTGCGCTGCAATCGTTCTTGATTGTGTTAATAGACGCTCTGCCTCTCCCCCAAGCGAATGAATAGAAGAAGGGTTTCCAAAATATTTTCCAGCAACCGTTACGTACGATTGAAGGGCTTCTGGATATGGCTTCGTCGTCGCACTATTATCAAAATAGATCATCGTTCTTCCCCTTTCAGCGCTATCACATCATATAATCATATCACAAATACGTGTAATTACGCTAAGACTACTCAAAGGTTCCATTTTATCCCGATTGTGAAGGCCGATAATTAGCTAGGATGACCCTACTGACTACAGTTTCACTATATTTTAAAACGAATAACCTTACTGTATTCCGCTATTCATTATAGCAACATCGTCCCCAAAATTACACAAAAAAACAAACCCTTATGAAAGGGTTTGTTCATTGTCTACATATTCAGCTATTTTTTGAACAACGCCAGGTTCAAGTTGCTCTAGTACAGAAGCCGCTTGTTCTAAAGCTGCATCGTATTGATATTCACGGAATAATTTCTCCGCATAATTTAAGCTCTCTGCAAGGTTCTCATCATGACTGCGGTAACGATTACCGTATTGAATTAATTTTTCAACTAAATACGCTTGTCCAATTAACTCTTCTGTCATTTCAGCTACACCATTAACAGTTGTGTACGCTTCTTCTAAACTGCTATTTACAGCGTTCATATTTAACGGTTTCACTTCTAACTGTTCATTTACAGCTTGCATTGCCATTTGTCCTCTTTGTAAATCTTCCATAATGCTTTCTGGAAGACCTGGCAAATTCGACTTTTGCATAAAACGTTTCGTTTCAAAAATGATATTTCGCATTTCTTGTAACTTCTCACGCGCTTCAAATTCCTCTTTACGCATCGTTTGCAGCATTTCTTTATACTGTGCATGAAGTACTTTTAACGTTTCACATTGCTCATAAACCTCTTCTAGTTCCTCACGAATAATAGAGAAGGCAATATCTTGTTCCGCAACGCGTAATTGTAGCATTTCAAAACGTTTCGTTAAAATGTGCATTTGCTTTTCAATTACTTTTTGAGACTCAATGTCCTTATCTTGTAACTGATAACTTTGTTTCACAAGTTGTGTTTCTGCTTTTGTTTCAAGCGTTTCAGTGCGGATTTCTTCTAAGTCTTCATAAACAGAAAGTGTTTTTTGCTCCACATAATGTCTCGCATGCACTTCTTGTTCCAGTTGATCATAGAAGCCATCTAAACGCGTTTTTAAGTCTTCTACTTTTTCAGCCGCTTCCGTTATATGAAGCTCCTGTATATTCATTAAACATGTGTGTAGTTGTGTCGTCATATCGCGAACTTCTTTAGGGATTTCCAAATACTCTAATACATAACCTTGTCTTACCATATCATTATGTCCGTGTAATAAATCTTCCAACTGAACTGGTAACGTCGCTTGACACTCTACCAGTAAATCTGGAATTTGGTGAATAATGATTTCTAAGTTTGCTAAACCTTCTTCTAAACTAATAACAATTTCTCTCGCTTTTAAGTAGTCGCCATTATCTGTTGCCTCTTCAAAGCTTTTAAACTTATTAGATTCAGCGTCTAGCATTTCTTCGATTTTCTGCTCTGCTGCTCCATACATATGCCTATGAGCAAGAACACTCTTCTTCATACTACGATATGTATCACGTAACCCTTCAATTTCCGAGCTATTTTTTTCATGGCTTTCTAACAATTGCTGTAATTCATTTAAAATGTCTGTAATACGATTATCAGCGTCATCTAAACCACTTATGGATTCATTCATCGCATGCTTTGCTTTTCGGAAGGAGAATTGCGAGGCGAATTTTCGCGCTTGCGCTAAATCTTTGTCTGCTTTCGGAAGGGTTGTTGATACAATCTCATCCCATTCTTCACGCCATTTACCAAACAGTTCTTCTGTTTGACCTGTCATATTTAAGTCTTTCACCCGTTTGAGTTCATCTGCCACAGGCTTATCTTTTATCTCTTGTTTCCACTGCTCCAGTGCTTCAATATCTTTATATGAACGATTTCTTATCACAAGCTCTATCATGAGCAGCACTAGAATAGAGCTTACTACAATGATAACGATCGTCAGGATAGAATCCATGCAAAAAAGCCTCCTAGTTATATCTCTTTTTTTGTCCGTTCCGTTTATGAAATGGAAGGCATTATGTATAAAAAGGGAATCCCCCTATATTTAACAACTAACAATGTACTAATCATACCATGTAATGGCGTGTTTTTGACCTAGTTTTTTTAAAATTTCATGTTTCTTTCAATGCAATTGTAATCTTTCTCAATATTCGGTTTGGATTACCTCTCATCGTCAAATGATTGTAATAATAGGTACTCTTCCATATGAGATGCGAAATAAATTTTGCGCACAAGTGGTGGCTCAATAGAAATCGCATGCACATTTCCTTGCTTTACCGCTTGCTCTACTGACATTTCTGGAAGTAACGTAATACCAAGTCCAGCTCCGACCATTGCAAGCATCGGTTCTGCATAAGAAGTTTCAAATGCAATGATTGGTTTCGCACCTATCCCTTGAAACATATTCGTAATCATTTTCCTTACATCACAAATTTCTGGATATACGATTAACTTTTCATTTTGCAAATCTTCCATTCGAATTACTGTTTTCTCTTTATAAAGATGATCATTTGAAACGACACAAACAACTTTTTCTTCTCGCACTTCTTTTACACACGTAACGTCTTCTACTACTGAATCGACGAACATCGCTTCAATCTTCCGCTCTTTAAAGAGTCCCATTAGTACTTTCGTATGCTCAATTTTCCATTCTACTTCGAATCCGTCACCTAATACATCCTTACATTTTGATATATAATGCGCTGCTAAACTTGGCAATATGCCAATAGAAATTTTCTGCTTCTCTTGAAAATTCTTCATTTCGGCTTTCACTTCATATATGTGTTCCAAAATCGGTAACATTCTTGTTATAAATAACTCTCCAGCCTCTGTTAACTCCACTCCTTGCGCGGAACGCTTCAGTAAAGTAACCTCTAAATCCGCTTCTAACCTTTGAATTTGTTTACTAAGCGCCGGTTGAGAAATATGTAAAAGTTTACTCGCCTTTGATAAACTTCGCGTATTCTTTACTTCAATAAACGATCGTACTGCTTCTAAATCCATCGTACACACCTCTAACAAAAAGTTATAACTGTCATAAAAAATCGATATTTCCTTCTATAAACAATTACTCTTTATACTTATTTCATCAACTTACTATAACGAAATGTAAAGGGGAAAGATACTCTTGGACAAAAAACAAATGCTACTCGGATCCCTCCTATGCTTACTTGCCGTAACTGCTTGGGGATTTATGTTTCCTGTCATGGCAAATGCCCTGCAGTTTATCGATCCGTTCGTCTTCACAACAATCCGGTACGGATCAGCAGCTATTATTTTTCTTATTTTGCTATTCATTACTGAGGGAAAAACTTCACTCCGCTTAGAAAAAAGAACACTTTCGTTATTCTTTTACGGAACAGTCGGTTTCGCTGGATATGGTTTTCTCATTTTTTACGGCCAACAACTTGCCGGACCTGCTGGAGCCATCCATGCCGCAATGATTCAGTCTCTTATGCCGCTCATCGCTTTATTATTGCAGTGGATAACAAAAAATAAACGCCCACAAAACTACACATTCCTTTGTATGTTCGTTGCCTTGCTCGGTGTGATGCTTGTCATTTCAAAAGGAAATATTCACTTATTATTTGGAGCTGCCAGTCATCTCTCAACAAATATACTTATGCTATGCGGCGTTACTTGCTGGGTCATTTATACGAACGGCGGTGCACGTTTTCAATCTTGGTCACCACTCAGGTATACGACATTAACTTGTTTATTCGGCTCAATTTCACTCATCGTTATTGTCACTTTTTTCACTTACACAAACATCGTTACTGTACCGTCACTACGTACAATTATGAGCGTTCGTTTTGAACTCTTGTATATGTCGATTATTGCAGGTGTTATCGCTGTATTTTGCTGGAACACAGGAAATCGCTATATTTCATCTATTAACGGCATATTATTTATGAATTTAGTTCCTATACTTGCACTTATCGGTTCCATCTTTCGAGGCTATACAGTCGACAAAATTGAAATTGCCGGAGCCTCATTAACAATTATCGCGCTATTATGCAACAATGTATGGCAAAGGAAAGAAAGCACAAAAATCCCCACCTCAGTTCGTTAGGTGGGGATTTTTCACATATGAACAGCTCTTGGCAATTCATAGTACATATTCGTTATACATAATATTTGCTCCATCCATTGTTCAATTTCTTTCGTGTACATTTCTATGAAAAATGTCTCAGACGGAAAAGAATGCAGCACTTCTGATATATATTGTGGATATAAAAACGGCATATTCATCATGCCTTTTAATTGCGCCATAAACATTGTAAAAGATACCTTTTTAAACTCTTGCTTCATTTGTCCCTGTCTAATCATTTGCTCTATATAATATCTTTCTTTAGAAAAGTAAATGGTCATCACTTCGCGAATTAATGTCGTATCAAGTGAAAGCTCTCGGTAGAAGAAACGTGTCAGTTCCCTATTTTCAAATTGATATCGTAAAATCCCGCGCACCATTTGCACCATCACATCTTTAGCCGACAAATATTCTCTCTGTTCGAACGACATTTCAATCACATGAATATATCCTTCTAAAAAGTCAGTAATAAGCTGTTCTAATAAACCTTGCTTTCCAGCAAAATAATATGAAATATTCGCTACATTCACATCCGCTCGCTTTGCAATTTCTCGCACCGACGTTCCATCATAACCTTTCGTGTTAAACAACGATATTGCCGCATCAATTACTTTTTGTTTCGTCTGTTTCATGCGCTCACTTCCTCTCACTGAACAGCTATAGTTTAAATTTCTTGACTTTTAAGACAAATTCCTTTAATTTTCTATCGACAAAGTCATGTGAAATACATCGTATTTTGCTAATATTTTACACATCTCGATAAAAAGGGAGTTGTTTCCATGTTTACTAAAGAAAGTTATGCAGGTTCTCGTGAAGAGCAATACGAGACAGTAATTAAACAACTGGATGCATTATTAACTGGCGAACCGAACGTAGTCGCAAACTTATCAAATGCGTCCGCATTATTAAATCAATTTTTAGATCGTGTGAATTGGGTTGGCTTTTATGTAACAGACGGAAATCAGCTTGTTCTTGGACCTTTCCAAGGAATGCCTGCTTGCGTGCGCATTCCATTTGGACGAGGCGTTTGCGGCGTTGCAGCTGAAACAAAAACAACGCAGCTTGTAGCAGACGTTCACCAATTCCCAGGACATATCGCTTGCGACAGTGCTTCGAATTCAGAAATCGTCGTACCAATCGTGAAAGAAGGAACTGTCATCGGTGTACTTGATATTGATAGCCCTGAAAAAAATCGTTTTGACGAAATAGATCAGCGCTATTTAGAAAAGTTTGTGGAAACACTCCTAAAACATATTTAAAAAAGAAAAGAGTGAGTTATCGATTGCGTACATCACGTACGAAACCGATAGCTCACTCTTTTTTATTGATTACTAACAGTAGATATTTTCTTTAGTGCCTGTTCTAAATCAGAAACGATATCCTCCCATGATTCTAAACCGACAGATAAACGTATTAAATTATCGTAAATACCCATTTCTTGTCTTAGCTCAGCTGGAATCGCAGCGTGCGTCATCGTTGCCGGATGCTGAATTAACGTTTCTGTATCCCCTAAACTTACGGCAATTGTAATAAAGTGAAGGTCATTGATAAACGCTTGCGTCTCTTCTTTTCCGCCTTTAATTGAAAAAGAAATCACACCACCGCCCCGTTTCATTTGGCGAGATGCTAACTCTCCTTCTGGATACCAAACACCTTCTACCGCATCATGATTTTTCAGGAACGATACAATTTTTTCTGCATTATCACAATGACGGTCCATCCTTACCGCTAACGTCTTTAATCCGCGTAACAATAACCATGCATCAAACGGCGCCATAATACCGCCGATATCTTTTCGCATCGGGCGAATTTTTTCAGCTAACGCTTTCGTTTTACAAATCGTTACACCCGCCACAACATCGCCATGACCGCCGATATATTTTGTCGCACTATGAACGACCGCGTCACAACCAAGCTCAAGCGGTCGTTGTAAATAAGGTGAACAAAACGTATTATCAACAACGACAAGTAAGCCATTTCGCTTCGCAACCCGAATAACTTGTTTTAAATCGATTAATTTCATCGTTGGATTAATCGGTGTTTCAACGAAAATAATCTTTGTATTTGGACGGATTTTATTTTCGACATCATCCTCTGTCTCCATATCACAAAACGAATGCGTAATCATGAACTTCTCTTCTAATACTTCTAAAAAACCGTACGTGCACCCGTATAATCCATTTGAACAAATAATATGATCTCCAGCTTTTAAAAAACCGATTAACGTTGCGGAAATAGCTGCCATACCGGATCCGAAAGCAAGCGCTTCTTCTCCTCCTTCTAACACCGCCATACGTTCTTCAAATAATTTTACAGTTGGATTTCCAAGTCTTGAGTAAATATAAGATGGTTCCACTCCCGCAAAACTCGCCTCTCCTTGCTGCGCAGTCTCAAATGTAAATGTAGACGTTTGAAATAACGGTGGTGTTAAACTTCCTTTATGTTCCTCAGATGTATACCCGTGATGAATTAAAGCTGTCTCCATATGCTTCTTTTTCATAAAAACATCCCCTTTTATGTTTTTATTGCCGCATATTCACCAGTAAAAACTGATGAACGTTTTTACTACATTTTATGTAAGCGTTTTATTTGTGTTTCTATCTCTTCTTTTATATTGTTTTAAATTCCTTCTTATATTAATTCCCAAAATTTATATGCATAAAACAAAAACGTACTCGCTTGACGAAACTCTGGGTAAAAGATATAATAGCGTTTGTGTAAAATAAAAAGGCAGCCTTGTAATGTGAGTTTATCGTTTGTATTTTGTTCCTCTACGGAGGTGTATCTCGTAACTCCCTGCTGCTGGAGCGAAGGTACATGAAAACAAAATGCCCGTAAATATCGATTACGTCTGTTTTTATTTTACGTAAATAAAAACATTTTTAAAGGAGGAGTCAACTATGGCTCGTTATACAGGTCCAGCTTGGAAACTGTCTCGTCGTCTTGGAATCTCTCTAAGCGGCACAGGAAAAGAATTAGAAAAACGCCCTTACGCACCAGGTCCTCACGGTCCTAACCAACGTAAGAAACTTTCAGAATACGGTTTACAATTACAAGAGAAACAAAAACTTCGTCACATGTACGGCATGACTGAGCGTCAATTCCGTCGCACATTTGACCAAGCAGGTAAAATGCCTGGTAAGCACGGCGAAAACTTCATGATCCTTCTTGAAGCTCGTCTTGACAACTTAGTTTACCGTATGGGCTTAGCTCGCACTCGTCGTGCAGCTCGCCAATTAGTAAACCACGGTCACATCACAGTTGATGGATCTCGCGTAGACATCCCATCTTACCGTGTAAAACCTGGTCAAACAATCAGCGTTCGCGAAAAATCTAACAGCCTTGTTGTTGTTAAAGAAGCGATCGAAGTTAACAACTTCGTACCAGAATACTTAACTTTCGATGCTGATAAATTAGAAGCTACTTACACTCGTCACGCTGAGCGTTCTGAGTTAGCAGCTGAAATCAACGAAGCATTAATCGTAGAGTTCTACTCTCGTTAATCTCGGTACTCTGCAAAGAGTCGTATTAAAAGCCTTAGAAACCTTGTTTATCAAGGGTTCTGGGCTTTTTTTATTTGTCACTAATAATGCAAAATAAAGCATTAAAAAGTATGCACCTGGGGCTAAATGGGGCTAGTTTGGGACAAAAAAAATAATGGCTGGCGTGTGTATAGAAATGGATAAGTGCAAAAAACAGATGATAAAAGGAGTTAATTGTTTTGAAAGAAAAATTCAACAAGATTCCTCTTCATGTACAAGACTTTCAAAAATTAAAAATGTTATTAGACGAATTAGTACAAGATGAAATAATGTTCATAGAAGGTCTTTCTAAGTATTCTTTAGATATTTCTTCTAAAAAATCTAAAGTCACCATTAACCTTAGAAGCGAATTTTTCCCCGATCCATACTTGGCAATTACTGCTATAAACATTACCCCAAGTAATCAAGGTAAGGGCAGTATTGTTCTTGAATGGTTTAAAACATTCGCTAAAGAAAAAGGCTTTGAACGATTAATATTACAAGAAGTTATAACTGAAGAAGGTTACCACTTTGCATTAAAAAATGGCTTTTCAAAAAAACATAGTCCATACGAGGAACTATTTGGAAGACTAAACAGTTTTGACGGGAATTATGAACTACATTTATAAAAGGTAAAATAAAAGTGAACGAATATTTTCCTTATGCGTTCACCTTTTTACTTGATGAATTATCCACCACAGCTTATTCTTTTCTTTCCATAAGAGCAATTTCCTCTATACTTTTAAATATTTAAATCGCTGTCAAACACATACCCTCATCCATTTGATGTTAACACAACAATTGTTGTATTTTAAAAAAAGGGGGACTTCTCACAAGAGAGATCCCCTTTTTATTCTTAAAAATGGTAAAATGTAGTTTTAGGAGGAGGAAGAATGAGGAAACTAAAAATAACTGTTTTTATCTTATTACTGAGCATACCACTATTCCTATTAAATGGTTGCTTTACAGACACAAAACTATTTGAAAAACCAATAGGAGATTATTTGTCCGAAAACTACGGGATAAAGAATGGGGACTTTAAAATTCTTTCTGCTGATAGTGCGCTTGGAATTTCTGATCATAACACTTACGTGGAAATAAAAAAACCATACTACACTGTTGCTTATTTTATTGTAAACAGTGACTCCCATTATGAAGTAGTTAAAAATGAAAGCGATGATGTTTTTCTAGAAATATTTAAAGGGGCTTATGTTGAACAGCATCCTGATGTTTTGAAACAATCCGATAAGATGATAAAAAAGTATAACTTATTAAGTGAATCTCCTACCGAATATGGCAAAGGGAAACAAAATTTCTATTACTATTTACATATAAATATAGATAAACAACAAGAAAAGGAATTAGTTGAAAATTTCAAACGTGATCAAAAAATAAACACTGACAACATAATGAAAACGTTAAAAGATAGTACACCTAGAGATCATGCCAATTATATAGGAGTTATCAATTTTAGTTACTATTACAATACCTACAAAAATAGTGAAACTATTCCAAATGCTCAAGATATTATGGATGATTTCGAAAAGAGCCACGTGTTAACAGAGGGTATTTATAACATAGCAGTTAAGACCATCTATTCCAGCCCTAATAAAATAGGGGAAACAATGGATGATCGTCGTAATAATAATGTCATGTTTACCGTGGATGGACAAGGGAAATTCGAAATATTAAAAACAACTGTAGATTCTTGATAAAATATGCCAATTGTTGTGTTTAAAAAAAAGGGCGACTTCCCACCAGGAAGATAGCCCTTTTTTCTTATTACTGTTCTTGTTCTATTACTAATAACCCGGTGGTTCAAACCCACCTGGCCAAAAACGGGGACAGCTCAACTTTGAGCATACCCCCACTGAAAAAGGTAAGTCCAAAGCGGGAAAGGTTTTAGTCCGGTAAGTGGTACATTTAGTACACAAAGGTTGAATATGGAATGGATAGCCTCTATTCAAAAAATTGCAGAGGAAAGAGTTCAAGAAGCCGAAATAAAAAAAGAAATTGAAGAAAAAATGGCTTTGCAGGAACAAGAAGCTAATAGACCGTGGTACCAAAAAACAGCTATTGGCGCTTGGGAATTCTTCCAAGGAATTTGTAATTCAACCGCGGAAAACTTTACAGGTGTGGAATTACCAATGGGCAATGAATTAGAAAACAAAACGACCTTTCAAGCTGGAAATCTTGTGGGGAATTTTGTATCAGGGGTAGGATCTATTTTTGAAATTTTGGGCGGTATAGCTATTGTAACAGGATCAAATGTTGGAACCGTATTGTTAGAAGGAGTAACTTTCGGGGCAGCATCACCAATTGTTATCCCAGCTGATTTAGCTCTTACAACCGCTGGAGCAGGTGTTGCTACACATGGTACATTTGTATGGTATAATACCGTTCAAAATAGTATCGATACTTTGCAAAGGTTCCAGTCTTCTTCTGGGGGTTCCTCTAAAAATCTTTTAAAAGATGGTAAGTTTGTCGAATCTGATTTAGAATTAAAATATGCGGAATATTGCGTTAGAAAAGCAAAAGACGGTAAAGTACCTAAAGATAGATTGCACTGGAAAGAAGCAAGTGATTATTGGACAAAAGATTCACCTATGGCAAGAGGAAATAAGTTTAATAAAGCTGCAGAAAAAAATAGATGGTATCCAAATAATGAGGTCCATTTAAGTAATGGTAAAAGATTAGATTCATATGACCCATTTGAAAGAGAAATAATTTCTAGAAAAGCAACAGATTTAGAGGATATCGATATTAAAACTTTTGAAAAACATTTGAAAGAAATGAAAACTAAGTATGCAGTTGGCACTAAAATTCGTTCAAATAAATACGACGAAATAGACGGCACTGAACTACAAGGAAAACAAATATTAGAGATTCCAGCATCTAATAAAAATTTCAAAAAAATAGATGAATATATAAAATTGGCGAAAAACAAATATGACATTAATATTAGATTTAGGGAGGAATAAAAAATGGCATATGCATTGAAACCTGAAATACAAGAAGTATTTGAGAAAATTGATTTTTTAACGAGATATAGAGAGCTATCTGAAAATTTTTCAGCAAATAGTGAAAGTTCGTTTGAAAACTATGAAAACGAAAAAGCTATTGAAATATTTGAATCCCTTGGTTATAAAGCTCGTTTTATGAAAAAGGAAAACTTTTTTATTGTTGGTGAAGTAAAGAACAAGGATTTCTATACTTTCAGATTCAATATCAGCTTAAAATATGGGCTTGTTGAGTTCATTTGGTCTGCAAGGTATAATGGTGAAGTTAGAGTTGGGAATTCATGGGATATGTTTGTAAAAGTATTATCCAATGGTTCTGAAAGATTGCCGGCAGTATGCTTCCACAGTTACGATGAACTCAAAGAAATCATGAAAATTGCCTTTGAAATGTACGAAGATTTCAAGCGAGAATTAATTCCTATTTATTCATAATTTCACCTTAAAAATACATGAAGTAATGACTAAAAAACAAGGACAGACTTAATGTTTTAGGAGAATTAATTATGAACTTAAAATTAAAACCTGAAATAGAAACAGCACTAAAAAAAATTGACTTTGTTAATAGATACACAGAACTTTCTTCTTTTTCGAGAGAAAATTATGATGCCGAAGAAATCATTCCTAATCCCAATATTGAAGAAATTCAACAAATACTTGAAAAGCTAGGTTATAAATCAGTTTATGATAAAAAAGAACAGTTTTTAAAAGTTGGAGAACTAGGTGATAAAAAAGAAATTTTATTTTATTTTAATATTGGTATTAAAATAAACGTTCTGGATTTTACTTGGGTAGTTTGTCATAATGATGAATTACGATTAGGTAGTCCATGGAGTCTATATTCAAGACTTTTAATTTCTCCAGATACTAGAATTAAGCCCGTACTATTTAGCGATTATGACAGCTTAGAAAAAATTTTAAAAATTGCTTTAGGTATGTATGAAGATTTTAAACAAGAATTAATTCCTATCTATTCATAATTTTATATATAAGAAAGACAATCTTATCTTATATATAAAAAAAGAAAATCCGACTCACAAGAGCCGGATTTCTTCATGTATCTAACATGTATACTGTTTTATTTGATCTAATATTAAAAATTAGGGAGGAGTAATTATTGGCGTATTCATTAAAACCTGAAATACAAGCCAGTCTTACAAAAATTGATTTTATTCAGAGATATAAAGCATTATCAGAAAAATTTCCCGATAGAACAAATACATTTGAAAACTATGAAAATGAAAAAGCTATTGAAGTATTCGAGTCTCTTGGCTATAAAGCTCGTTACAATAAAAAAGAAGACTTTTTTATTGTAGGAGAAGTAAAAAACAAAGATGTCTACACCTTTAGATTCAACATCAGCTTAAAATATGGTGTTGCTGAATTGATTTGGGACGCATGGCATAATGGTGAAGTTAGAGCTGGAGACCCTTGGGACATATTTATAAGATTGTTATCAAATGACACGGAAAAAGTACCCGTGCTATATTTCCACAGTTACGATGAACTCAAAGAAATCATGAAAATTGCCTTTGAAATGTACGAAGATTTTAAGCGAGAATTAATTCCTATTTATTCATAATGTAAAAAGCTACCGAAGACAACTAAAACAGTTACTTCGAGTAGCTTTTATTTATATATATTAAAGTTATTTATTTTCCTCTTTCTGAACATATACATAAGCATCTTTCTGCTCTTTATGTACATCCACCTTCGAATTCTCTGCAAGCTGACCCGCGTTTAGCAAAGAAAAAATAATGAGCGCTTCTAGTGACATTTTGTTTTACCACTCCTTTCTAGTTGTTATACATTTATCATACCGCTTACATGTGATTTCCGTATGAACTCGAAAAGGAGATTACAACAAAAAGGTTACAGGAATATGAATGCACGCTATAATAGCCATTAAATAGGAGGTTGTTTCATTTTGACAATATATCAAATGGTTCAATTGGGTAGTGCATGTATGTTCTTTATTACTTCCGCGCTTATTAATTGGTATCAGGGGAGTAATTTAATAGATAATCCTGATGAATGGAAATATAGCGCTAAGTTTACGAATTACTTTAAAGGCAGCGTTTCAAATTACCAAGATATTTATCAAATCGATTTCTTTATATATGCAGCAAAATTTTATCCAACAGCATTTATTGTTATGCTCATTAGCTTACTTTATATGATTGTATTAATTCTTCATATTCTATTTACAAGAACTCGTGAGGTAATCTAAATTCACACATAAAAACCCCGAATCATAGACTTTCAGCCTACAATTCGGGGTACTATTTGTTTTATATTCGTTTCTGATTAGTAACGAATTAAGAAATATTTCTTTTTACCGCGGCGAATGATTGTGAATTTACCTTCGATGCGGTCGTTTTCTGTTACAACGTAGTCTAATGCTTGTGTACGCTCACCGTTTACGTAGATTGCGCCGTTCGTTACATCTTCACGTGCTTGACGTTTTGATGGAGAGATTTTACTTTCTACAAGTAAGTCGATTAATACTGTATCTTCTGCAGTACGTTCTACAGATGGTACGTCTTTGAATCCTTGCTCGATTTCGCTTGCAGTCAGTTCTGCTACAGAACCGCTGAATAATGCAGCTGAAATTTTAATCGCTTGTTCTAATGCTTCTTCGCCGTGAACAAGTTTTGTCATTTCAGAACCTAATGCTTTTTGTGCTGCACGTTTTTCTGGTGCTTCAGCTACTTGCTTTTCAAGCTCAAGAATTTCTTCATGAGATAAGAATGTGAAGTATTTTAAGTATTTAACAACGTCGCGGTCATCTGTGTTAATCCAGAATTGGTAGAACTCGTAAGGAGTTGTTTTCTCTGGGTCTAACCAAATTGCGCCGCCTTCTGTTTTACCAAACTTCGTGCCGTCAGATTTTGTAACTAGTGGAATTGTTAAACCGAAGGCTTTCGCATCTTCTTCTGATTTACGGATTAATTCAAGACCAGCTGTAATGTTACCCCATTGGTCACTACCACCGATTTGCAAGCGGCAATTATGGTTTTGGTATAAGTTTAAGAAGTCGTATGATTGTAAAATCATGTAACTAAACTCAGTGAATGAAATACCCGTATCTAAACGAGATGCTACTGTATCTTTTGCTAACATATAGTTTAAACCGAAGTTTTTACCGATATCGCGTAAGAATGAAATTACATCTAAGTTACCAAGCCAATCATAGTTATTAGCCATTGTTGCTGGGTTGTCCACGTTTTCGAACTCTAAGAAGTTTGAAAGTTGGTTTTTAATGCTTTCTGTATAGTAAGCAACTGTATCTTTCGTATTTAATGTACGCTCTGCTTTTTTACCACTTGGGTCACCGATCATACCAGTACCACCGCCAACAAGTGCGATTGGTTGGTGACCAGCTAATTGGAAACGACGTAACATTAATACTGGTAACATATGACCGATGTGTAAGCTATCCGCTGTCGGGTCGAAACCACAGTATAATTTAACGCTTTCTTTTTCTAATAATTGCTCAAGTCCCTCAGCATCTGTTTGCTGATTAATTAGACCGCGAAATTCAAGATCTTGTAAAATACCCATATCCTACATACTCTCCTTTAAGTTCATTACTGGCGTGAAGGTTGAAAACATAAAAAAATCGCCCCTTCAAATAAGGGACGATTTTGATTATCGCGTTACCACCCTAGTTGCAGGCAAAAAAAGCCTACCACCTTATTTACATAACGGCTTAGCACCGTCTTTTCCCTTTTGAATACCATTCAATCGAAAAAAGATGCTCTAGGGGTGTAATTCGCGATCATCTATGTGCTGATTTTCACCGGCCATCAGCTCTCTAAAACAGGGAAATGATCACTACTTCTCCCTTTCCACGCTCAATTATTCATATACTTTTCTTTATACCATCATTTATATAGGCGTGTCAAATAGCGGTAGGTGTTCTCTCCTTGCCAATCCTTTACAACGTCACAGAGAGTATCGTAATAAGAGAAAGAATTGGAACCCCAACTAATAACGATACGTGAAACACAACTGATAAATCATTCCCAATCGTCGCCTCCACAGGATCTTTCGCTGGAGAACCAAGAAAGCCAATGAATCGGTCGAAGCGACTTACCGTTTTTGGAAAATCCGGTATTTCTACATGGTCACTATCTAAATGCTGTCTTAATTTATATTCACTCTTAAAGGGATTTTCGCTCAATTTCATCCACCTCCAGCAATTGTTTTAATTTCTTTATCCCGTTATGAAGTCTCGACTTCACTGTTCCAATCGGAATGTTTAATATCTCAGCAATCTCTTTTTGCTGCATATCATGATAATAAGAAAGAATAAGGACAGCTCGCTGCTCTTCCGGAACTTTCAAAATTGCTTCTCTTACTGTGAGCCGATCTTCGTGGGAAAATTCTTTTTCCTGAATCGGCACTAAAAATGGCAAAAGCGTATGCCACTTTTTTCTTCTATTTAATTTATTAATCATGAGACGATAACCAATTTGAAATAAATACGTTTTTATTTTGCCTTTTTCAAGTTCATACATATGTTTCTTACGCTCTAACGTCAAAAACGTATCTTGCACAAGGTCGATACTTAATTGTTCATCTCGGTTAAATCGATACAAAAATGTGTATAGCGCTGGTTTGATTAAAACATATAGTTTTTCTCCCGCCTGTTTATCTCCACTTTGATACGCAAGCATGAGCTCCTCCTCAATCCCAATCTGCGCCATGATTTTTGATCTCCTTTATTCCTTTTAACGTTAACGAAATACGGGAAATTAAATATACACTTGCGACAATAATCCATACTTGTGATTGATTTGTAAAAAATTGAACATACGGGTTTTGTATTGTATGACCGGTTGAAACTAAAATATTTAATGCTTGCACACATATGCATGCATACACTGCAAGACAAGCCGAAATTGTATCAAATACATTCCAGCGAAAATACACTTTTGTTTTTGTAAAATCAATTTTATATCCATTTTTTCTTACTATATGTTTTCTATCAAATGGAATAATGATTGAAAACATAACAATCATCATGACCCCAGCTGTAATCATTGATACTTTAAATCCGATTGGCATCGGTAAGAAAAGACCACAAGAAAATACGACTATAATTCCAATTAAAGCAAAAGCAAGAAGTAATTTATTAGACATATAAAAGCCTCCCTCATCTATTCTTTCATAAATGTATACAGACGAGGAAGGCACTTCGTTCAAATATTATTTTATTTTTTTAATAATCTTCGCAGGGTTTCCGCCAACTACTACATTATCCGGCACATCTTTCGTTACAACGGCGCCAGATGCGATCACCGCATTATCTCCAATTGTTACACCAGGATTAATAATCGCTCTTCCGCCAATCCATACGTTATCACCAATTGTAACTGGTTTCCCGTATTCTGATCCGCTTATGCGCTCTACTGGATCAAGCGGGTGTGTTGCTGTATAAATGTGAACTCCTGGAGCTAACATACAGTTCACTCCGATTGTCACCGGGCATACGTCTAAAATGGTACAGTCAAAGTTCGCGTAAAAATTTTCGCCAACGTGAATGTTATAGCCATAATCACATCTAAAAGAAGATTCAAGATGAATGTTATCTCCAGTCGTTCCGAATAGTTCTTTTATGATTTCGCTACGCTCTTTTAATTGTACTTCTGGCGTTTCATTTAATTTTCTCGTTAATATACGAGCTTGCTCCCTCTCTTGAACTAAAACTGGATCAGCTGGTATGTACATTTCTCCTAGTATCATCTTTTCTTTTTCTGTTTTCATTTTATTACCGCCCCTTAACTTATATATATAAGTTTATAATAACATAAAAAAGGTCTGAACGTTATTTCGTTCAGACCTTCCTCTCTTAATCTTCCATCGTTGATAAGTCACCTGTTGGTAAGTTTAATTCCCACGCTTTTAATACGCGGCGCATAATTTTACCACTTCTCGTTTTCGGTAATTTATCTCTAAATTCAATTTGTCTTGGCGCTGCATGAGCTGCTAGGCCTTTCTTTACAAATTGACGAATCTCTTCTTTTAATTCATCAGATGGTTCGTATCCTGCTCGAAGCGCGATAAATGCTTTAATGATTTCTCCGCGCACTGGATCAGGAATACCAATTACACCAGCCTCTGCAACAGCAGCATGCTCGATTAATTTGCTTTCTACTTCAAACGGACCAACTCGCTCACCTGACGTCATAATTACATCATCAATACGCCCTTGGAACCAGAAGTATCCATCTTCATCCATATAAGCAGAGTCACCTGATACGTACCAATCTCCCGGCATAAAGTAAGATTCATACTTTTGCTGGTTATTCCAGATTCCACGCATCATCGCTGGCCAACCTTTACCAATTGCTAAGTTACCCATTGTGTATGGAGGAACTTCATTTCCTTCATTATCAACAATCGCTGCTTTCACACCTGGAATTGGTTTACCCATTGAACCTGGACGGATTTCCATACAAGGGTAGTTACAAATAACTTGCCCACCTGTTTCTGTCATCCACCACGTATCATGAATACGAAGTCCAAATGCGTTCATACCCCAGCGAATTACTTCTGGATTTAACGGTTCACCAACGCTTAATACGTGACGAACTTGTGATAAATCATATTTTTTAATTGCGTCTTGTCCAGCTCCCATTAACATACGGAATGCTGTTGGTGCACTATACCAAACTGTTACACCGTAATCTTGCAGTGCTTCATACCACGCTTCTGGGCTAAAGCGTCCACCTAAAATAACATTGGATGCTCCAACTAACCACGGTGCGAAAATACCGTAAGCCGTTCCAGTTACCCAGCCTGGGTCAGCTGTACACCAATATACATCATCTTCTTTTAAATCTAATACCCATTTCGCCGTTTGATAGTGCTGAACCATTGCGTTCTGCGCATGAAGAACACCTTTTGGTTTACCAGTAGAACCAGATGTGTAATGTAGAATCAAACCGTCTTCACGGCCTAACCATTCGATATGTAATTCTTTTGAAGCTTGTTCAAATAAAGGATTGAACGCTACCGTTTTACCGCCTTCTTCTACATTATCTCCAACAAGGAAGACTGTTTTTAAAGCAGGTAAATCATTTAATGGTACGCGCTCTAACAATTCAGGAGTTGTAATTAACACCTTCGCTTCGCTATCTTCTAAACGATCGCGAACTGCGCCTTCCATAAATGCTTCAAATAGCGGACCAACGATTGCTCCTAATTTCACTGCACCTAAAAGTGCAAAATATAATTCTGGAGAACGCGGCATAAAAATAAAAACGCGATCGCCTTTTTCTACATCGCCATAATTTTTCAGGACGTTTCCTGCTTTATTAGAAAAATCCTTCATTTCCTTAAATGTATATTTCTCTTTTCGCGATCCATCTTGATAATAAAGGGCTACTTTATTTTTACGATCGGATTTCGCATGCTTATCAATTGCCTCATACGCCATATTTACTCGGCCTGTTTCATTCCAAGTAAAGTTTTTATTAACCTCTTCCCAGTTAAAATTCGCGTATGCCTCATCATAATTCGGCAAATTATTTTCTCCTTTAATGACAGGAAGCGTTTCTACTTTCATACTTTACATCCCCCTCCTATGTATTCTATTATCTATTATAATGATATTATTTAAAATTTTCAGTATATTTGTTGATTTTTAGACAAATTTTTAATGACAAATTTCGATTCACATCGCATATATTATAAAGTACGATATGAATAGATTCACAAACCCTCAAGGTGGTGAGCAATACATTGATTCATAAAAAAATATATAATGCTAGAAACTTAAAAACAGCGAAAGGCACTTTAATTATTGAAGGCCCTGTCTCTACACATAACTTAGAAATGTATGAATTTCATCCCGATTTAGTTGCGTTTCGTCCTGCCGAGCAGCAATATAAAGCAATTGTCGAAATTTCTAAATTACCAGAAGCTCGTCTCATTATTGCAAGACATGACCAAACGATTGTTGGATATGTTACATACTTATATCCTGATCCGCTCGAACGATGGTCAGAAGGAAAGATTGAAAACTTAATTGAACTCGGGGCAATTGAAGTTGTCCCCGCCTTCCGCAGTTGCTCTGTCGGAAAGAACTTATTAGAAGTTTCAATGATGGACGATCATATGGAAGATTACATTATATTGACGACTGAATATTATTGGCACTGGGATTTAAAACAAACAGGCTTAAATGTTTGGGAGTACCGAAAAGTAATGGAAAAGATGATGAATGCCGGTGGCTTACAATGGATGGCTACAGATGATCCTGAAATTTGTTCGCATCCCGCTAACTGTTTAATGGTCCGCATCGGTAAACGCGTTGATACAGATTCTATTCAAGCATTTGATCGTCTACGTTTTCACAATCGTTTTATGTACTAATAAAGGGGGCAACTGGAATGATTGTAGAAGAAATTATGAATCAAGATGTAGTGACACTACATCCAAACGATACAATCGAAACAGCAATCCGAACGATACGCACGAAAGGCATTCGGCACATTCCAATTGTCGATCAAAATAATCATGTCGTCGGCATTATTTCTGATCGGGATGTAAGAGATGCAAGTCCGTCTATTTTAGATGAACAAGTTTCACTCGATATGCTGAAGCAACCACTTGAACTTATTATGAAACATCCTGTTATGACTTGCCATCCTCTCGATTTCGTTGAAGAAATTGCTACTTTATTTTTTGAAAATAAAATTGGCTGTCTCCCTGTTACAAAAGCTGGCAAGCTAGTTGGAATCATTTCTGAATCTACTGTACTGCACACGTTAGTGAAATTAACAGGAGCACATCAACCAAGTTCACAAATTGAAATTCAAGTAAAAAACGAACCTGGTATTCTTGGAAAAGTCGTTGCTATTTTTAGTGATTTGCAAATAAATATCGTGAGCGTTCTCGTCTATCCAGCAAAAGATGAGAATGATAAAGTACTCGTTTTCCGCATTCAAACGATGAATCCGCTAAAAGTGATTGATGCACTTGAAGCAGAAGGCTACCGCGTATTATGGCCGAACATCATGGGGATGCAAGCATGAGTAGCGCGTTTATTTATTCGGATGACTTTCGGGGCTATTCGTTTAGCCCTGATCATCCTTTTAACCAACTGCGCGTCACACTTACGTATGATTTATTACAAAAGGGCGGTTTTATCTCTCCCTCCCAAATCATCTCACCACGGATGGCTACAGATGAAGAGATCGCCTACGTTCATACAGAGGAGTACATAAATGCGGTAAAACGTGCTGGAGAAGGTAAGTTAGAAAAATCAATTGCGATGACATATGGACTCGGAACAGAAGATACACCGATGTTTCCAAATATGCACGAAGCAAGCGCATTACTCGTTGGCGGTACGTTAACTGCTGTCGATGCTGTTCTTTCCGGGAAAGTAAAACATGCACTTAATTTAGGCGGTGGCTTACATCATGGCTTCCGCGGCAAGGCATCTGGCTTTTGTATTTATAACGATAGTTCCATCGCAATGAAATATATACAGAAAAAATACGGTTTACGTGTTTTATATATTGATACAGATGCTCATCACGGTGATGGTGTACAGTGGTCTTTTTACGACGATCCTAACGTATGCACCATTTCACTACATGAAACTGGGCGTTATTTATTCCCTGGAACTGGCGCTGTAAATGAGCGCGGACAAGGTAATGGCTATAGTTATTCTTTTAACGTTCCACTCGATGCCTTTACAGAAGACGAATCATTTTTAAATTCATATCGTACTGTCGTAAAAGAAGTTGCCGCATACTTTAAACCGGATATTATTTTAACGCAAAACGGCGCTGACGCACATTATTACGACCCACTTACACACCTTTGCGCAACGATGAATATTTACCGTGAAATACCGAAGCTCGCTCGCGAAATCGCTAATGAATATTGCGATGGTCGCTGGATCGCTGTCGGCGGCGGTGGCTATGACCATTGGCGCGTTGTCCCAAGAGCTTGGGCACTCATTTGGCTCGAAATGAACAACATCCAAAACATCTCAGGTTATCTCCCTCCAGAATGGATCGACGCTTGGAAAGGACAAGCTGAAACAGAACTTCCCCTCACATGGGAAGATCCAGACAACATGTATAAACCGATCCCCCGTAAACCAGAAATTGAAGAAAAGAACGCATTAACTGTAACGAAATCCCTTGAAATTATTCGGAATAATATGACAAAATCTTTATACTAAACGAAAAGGAGGCTCGTTTTTGAATAGCCTCCTTTTATTTATAGCTTGCTATTATTGTCGGTTTCTGGCGGTAAGTCGATATATTTTGATAATCGCTGATATATTTCAAGAATCGCCGATATATCTTGAGATTCGCTGATATATTTTATTTCATAATTAAGTGGTCCAACTTTTATGAGAAAAGGTAGTGATATTATGTGGACACAACAAATAATCAACACGAAACGTGGCACATTTGAAATCTTTACAAAAGGAAATGGCGAACCGCTTTGCATTACACATCACTATTCACAATTTAATGAAACTGGTGATTACTTTGCAGATGTTTTCACTTCTACGCATCGTGTATTCCTCATTAATTTACGAGATGCTGGTAACTCTGCAAAAGCCAAGGTAGAAAACGAATTAAGTATGATTGAAACCGTTCACGACTTAGAAGCAATACGGGAAGCTTTCCAACTCCCAACATGGCATTTCGCTGGCCACTCAACAGGCGGTATGCTTGGACTTCTATATGCGATTACATATCCAAATTCCTTACAATCATTAGTCATCGTCGGAGCTGCAGCAAGTAATTATACCGAAACACCATTTTGCATTTATCACCCAGCACATCCTCAGTTTCATTATATGCAACAGCTCATCGAAAACTTAAAAACCCCTCACCTTACAAGTGAAGAAAGAAAAGAACTATCTACTAAGAGAACAAAATTATCATTGTATAAACCCGAAAACCATAACTCTTATTTTAGTAAACCAATCCAAAAAACAATGTCTGCTAGCCGGATGAACGCTTTCTCTCACGAATATCCTTCATTTGATTTAAGAAAGTACTTACCTTCTATCAACATAAAAACGCTAATTATTTGCGGAAGACACGATGTACAGTGCCCGATCCAATATTCTATCGAGATGCATGAGGGTCTACGTAATTCTATCTTTGTGACATTTGAGGAGAGTAACCATTATCCTTTTTTAGAAGAATCTGCTCAGTTTACTTCTACTACTCAAACATTTTATAAATCGTTACACTAGTACCGCTATTATTAAGGAAAGCTCACAGTCTCTATAAGACTATGAGCTTTTTCAAAAGAGATATTTCACACTAGAAACAACAAGAAGAACAAAAAATCATTAAACCTACATCAAGTAATACTGCCTTTTTATCTCCTTCTTTTAAACTTATCATAAAACTAGAAATTATTTTAATTCCAAAAAAGACCATCATAAATAACCCACCGAAATGATCATTCGTAGAATCTTCATCATAAAACATTTGTATTGCACCGATAATTAATAAGATAAGTACGATATTCGTTCCAATCTTTAAAGCCTTGTTATGTAGCACGCCCTCTCATATTCTCCTATGTTTTATCTCTCTTTATATTTTAACATGAATTACCTATTATTCCCTTTTCGTTCTAATAACATAAAAAACCTACCAATTACTTGGCAGGTACATTACACGTTAAAGCGATAACCAGCTCCCCACACGGTTTCAATATATTGCGGGTGAGCAGGATCTCTTTCAATTTTTTCACGTAGCTTTCTAATGTGAACGACAACAGTGGCTAAATCGCCAGCTGAGTCTAGTCCCCAAATACGTTCAAATAACTGTTCTTTATTTAATACTTGGTTTGGATGCGTTACAAAGAATGTTAATAAATCAAATTCTTTCGTTGTAAACGCGATTTCTTCATTGTTTATAAAAACTTTTCTCGCTCGTTGATCAATAGAAATTCCGTGAATGTATAACGTATCACGTTGCTTACTCACATTTCCTGATAATCTTTCATAACGAGAAATATGAGCTTTTACCCTTGCGACTAATTCACTCGGGCTAAACGGTTTCGTTATATAATCATCTGCTCCTAAACCGAGTCCGCGAATTTTATCTATATCTTCCTTCTTTGCTGAAACAAGTAAAATCGGAATATCTTTTATAGCTCGAATTTGCTTACAAATTTCAAAACCATTCATTTTCGGAAGCATAATATCTAAAATAATTAAATCGTAGTCTTCCTGAAGAGCCATTTGTAGACCTAATTCTCCTGAATGTTCCACATCAACTTGAAAATCATTAATTTCTAAATAATCTCGCTGTAATTCTGCAATGCTTACTTCATCTTCTATTAGTAAAATTCTTTTCAATTTACTCACCACATTTCTCGACTTTTTCCAATGAGAAGAAAATGCTTGTGCCTTTCCCAAGCTCGCTTTCCACCCAAATTTCTCCGCCATGTTCTTCAACAATTTGTTTTGCTATCGCTAAGCCAAGTCCACTTCCACCTGTGCTAGAATTTCGCGATTGCTCTGCACGATAAAAACGTTCAAAAATGTAGGGAAGTGTATCCGATTCGATACCTGATCCGTTGTCCATTACTTTCACAATCACCTTATTGTCACCAATCGATACTGTTACAGTAATTTTCTTCTCTTCTTTATCCATGTATTTCACACTATTATGAATTAAATTTGATATCACTCTATTTATCTTTTCGCAATCAGCCGTTACATATAGTGGTGATGGGTGTAATTGTAAGTTAACTTCTATACCTTCTTTACTTAAATCCATCTGCATCTCTTCTATTAATTCTTGCATAAACATATTTAATTCAACCGTTTCAAACTGAAAGGGAACTCGATTCAAATCGAGCTTTGAGAATAAAAATAATTCATCAATGAGTGTATCCATATGTCTTGCTTTCGTATGAATAGTCGTTAAGTACTTATCCATTTTTTCTGGCGTATTTGCTACTCCGTCTTTTATTCCTTCTACATATCCGATAATAGATGTAATCGGTGTTTTTAAATCGTGAGAGATATTTGAAATGAGCTCTTTTCGATTTTCTTCATACTGCGTTTGCATCTCTATCGATTCTTTTAATTTCTTTCTCATTTCCTCAAACCCTTGATTCAATTGCCCTATTTCATCGTGCGATGTAACTGGTATTTGAAAATCTAAATTTCCTTCTTTAATTTTCTCAGTCGCATCTTTCAATACGAAGATTGGTTTTATCACACTTCTTGAGACGAGGTAACTTAATAATCCAATAAGTAAAATAGCTAATAGTAAAAGCGATACAAACAAAATCGGAAATAACTTTTGTGTAAGATCTACAAATGAACTTTGCTTCTTTAATACAAATATACTCCCCTCTTCTTCCTGAGGAAAATAAAAATCAAACTTTACATATCGATAAAATGTATCGCCTAGTTCCGTTGTACCACGACTATTAATATTTGCTGATTCAAATTTTGGAAGAGCTTCTTTTAAAAATACACTTTCAAATACGTTTGAAGCATATGAAATTTTTTCTCCCTTTCTTACAACTATTTTCACCCCTTCTTTTTCAAGTGATGAAACGAACGATTCATCTAATAGTTGAGATTGATGTTTCTTTGCCGCTAATTTCAATTCAATATACGTATTCTCTTCTTCTGGCGTAAGCGGTTTTTGAATATAGGAACTTTTATAGAAATTTTTCACTGCTTCCAAGTCTCCTGTTATGGAAAAAACAATTAAAAATCCCGCGACTAATATGAGTGTGATGGAAACGAGAATAACAGCGATATAAGAAAATAAAAATCTTATTTTAATAGACATATGTTACATCCTCACTTTACCAAACCTTCTTTCCCATAATCATAAAAATATATGTTCAAATACTCAAGCGATTTTATAGTAATTTTAGCGTCAGTTTATAAAAATTTAATGTTCTTATTTTACAGTTGCAATGAGGAGGTTGAAATTTCATGTTCAAAAAAACATTAAGCATGATATGTTGCGTAATTTTTTTGCAAGGATGCTCGCAAAAACAAGAAGTTAAAAAGGAGATGACAAACATGGAGACAGCGCTACTAACAGCTACTGAGAAACAAGAAACGAATACTGTTATATCGTTACTCAAAAAAGGGGCTGACATAAATATAACAGACAATAAAGGACGTACTCCTCTTATGATTGCTACATACAAAAATGATGTAAAAACCGCCAAAGCGCTTATCGATGCGGGGGCCGACGTAAATATCCAAGATGATATAAAAAACAATCCCTTTCTTTACGCTGGTGCCGAGGGTTACTTGGATATTTTAAAACTAACGATTGATGCTGGCGCAGATCCAACTCTTACGAATCGATACGGCGGTACAGCTCTTATTCCAGCCTCAGGGCTATATTGATGTTATAAAAGAACTCCTCACGCGAACAAATATCGATGTAAACCATGTAAATAACCTCGGATGGACAGCTTTGATGGAAGCCATCGTACTAAGTAACGGAAATGAAACACAACAACAAGTCATCCGCCTGCTCATTGAACACGACGCAGATATAAACATTCCAGACAACGATGGTGTTACTCCGCTAGAGCACGCTCGCGCTCATAAATTTGAAAAGATAGAGAAGATTTTGTTAGAAGGACGTAAGTAAAAAGCTAATTTTTGCCTCCCTCTCCCATCCTATGCTACATTTAAGCCGTTACATCAATATTAATAGGGGGGAATAAGCATGAACAAACCTAAAATTGGGATGATTGGACTTGGAAGTATTGCGCAAAAGGCCTATCTTCCAACACTTACAAAAGAAACAGATTGGAATTTTGTAGGAGCGTTTACACCTAACGCAGAGAAAAGGAAACAAGTTTGCCAGCAATACCGTATTCAAGACTTTCATTCTATTGAAACGTTAGCTTCGGAATGCGATGCAATCTTCGTTCATAGTTCAACTGCTACACATTATGAAATCGTTTCTGAACTTTTGAAAAAAGGAATTGACGTTTATGTTGATAAGCCGCTAGCAGCTACAGTGGAACAAGCTGAGCAACTAGTCGAGTTGAGCGAAAAGCATAACCGAAAGTTAATGGTCGGATTTAATCGACGATTCGTTCCTATGTATGTTGCTGCAAAAGAGCAAGCTCATAATATTTCATGGGTTCGAATTGAAAAACACCGCACAAATAAAGTGGGGCCATATACGTACGACTTCACTATGTTAGATGATTACTTACATATCGTAGATACTGCTCGCTGGTTAGCTAATGATGATCTTAACGTCGTTCATAATATGATGCAAATAAATGAAAAGAATGAACTTCTTTACGGACATCATACATATACAACGCCAAGTGGACTGTTACTTTCTACCGCAATGCATCGCCACGCCGGTACAAATTTAGAACAAATTGAACTTGTAACGACAGGTAAAATCATTCGCGTAAAAAATATGAACACATTTGAAGTTGAGCAGGATAATACAGTTTCTCAAAGCGGTTCACCATCATGGGATACGACGTTGAAACAGCGTGGTTTTGAAGATGCTGTTCATCATTTTATCGAATGTGTACATGGAGATACAAAGCCTGTTGTAGATGGCTTAGAAGGATTAAAAACACAGCAACTGTTACAATCTCTACTGGAGAATGTAAATAAAAATTAAAACGGATACATTTTTCAGAATTTACTTTCATTCCCATTTCCTCTTTATTTCTCTCGCAAATTTCTATAGAATATGTTGATAGGAATTATAAATTTCATATTGAATCGTGGAAAGGATGGGATTAACACATGTGGAATGAGTTTAAAAAGTTCGCATTCAAAGGGAATGTAATCGATTTAGCTGTCGGGGTTGTAATCGGTGCTGCATTCGGTAAAATCGTTAGTTCTTTAGTAAAAGATATTATCACACCATTACTTGGTATGGTATTAGGTGGCGTTAACTTTACAGATTTACATTTTGGATATGGGAAATCTGCTGTTATGTATGGTAACTTCATCCAAACTATTTTTGATTTCTTAATTATTGCAGCTTCTATCTTTATGTTCATTAAAGTATTTAACAAACTAACATCTAAAAGAGAAGAAGAAGAAAAAGAAGAACTTCCAGAACCAACAAAGGAAGAAGAACTTCTTAGCGAAATTCGCGACTTATTAAAACAACAAAACTCTTCTAAAGATAGAGCATAATTGAACGGATAAAAAGGCATGCCCCTCGGGACATGCCTTTTCTATATGCTATAACGTTTCCGAATTCATATGAATAAATAAAATAATACCTGCAACCATAAGTACCATAATACTACCTGCAAATAGTGTAATACCCATGAACATTAAACTTGTGCTCATGTCCACTGATACACTTTCAATAAAAATAGAAATTACATACGTGATAAGGGCAATTCCTGCAAGAATACTTCCTGGAACAAATCGCTTTAAGCCATTTTGTTTTAACGTCATATATGCAAAAATAGCAGTCATACAAAGCGTAATTATCCAAAGAACGATCATCTCTTCTCCCCCCTCACAAGCCTTTTCTTTCTATTATACATGACATTGCCCTATAATAGTTAAATTTGCACTTATGTGACATATAACAAGGAATAATACCATTTTGCAGCGAAGTCACCAATAAGCCATGTACTCGGGAGGATTTCAATTAGAAGATGATATTGTAGGATATTTTAAACAAGTAGAGCGATTCGATTATATTACAATCGACTTAGATAAAAAGCTTTTTTATATTGAAGTTGTGCAATTAGAAACAAATATAACTTTGCTAAAAATATCAATTAACTTAGAAAAAGATAAAACTATTATCGCTGGCAATGTGCAACAATATGATCCTTCTCGGTTAGAACAATTAATACAAAGTTTTAAACGCACTGCACAAACATGCCTTGAACATAATTTACGAAGTCCTGAAGAACTTTTTGCATTTTGGAAAGAAAATTGCCCACCACAAAAATGGATATTTTTCATATAAATTGATATAATTACCATATATAAATATTCTTTATAAGGGAGTGTTCATAATGATTTGGATTTCACTAATCGTATTAGCCTATTTCCTCATTCTCGTCCCAATACAGTATAACTATATTAAGATATTAAAGACAAAACAGAAAAAACTGAACGTGTCACAAAATGAACTATATGACAACATGTCTTATGAAGAATCCCAAATACATTATCATTATCAAAGTAACGTATTTACAATACCTGCTTCTCTTGTCGCAAGTATTATTTATAAGGTGAAACATGCAGCATAATATGTACGCTGTAAAATTATTGTTTGAATCTGTTCATTCTGGTGAGCCTGACCCTACTAAAGTGGATGAGCATTATGAAGAGAATCACGATACACTTTTTGAAGAAAGTATTATTCTTGTTAAGGCAAACAGTATAGAGGAAGCTCACGAATTAGGTGAAAAGATAGCTATACTCTCTGAAGAATCGTACGATAATATGTACGATGAGCAAGTGACGTGTACGTTTCGAAAAGTATTGCATGTGTTTGAATTAGACGATACACCATTTGAAACGGGAAAAGAATTGTACGCAAGATTTTTACACGTTAAGAAAACTGAAAAGGTAAATACCGTAGTAAAAGCATACTATCCTGAATACGAATAAAAGCTCACAGCAAATGCTGTGAGCTTTTTTATACTTACTTCGTTGAATCTCTAAATTGGATACGGTGAGGTAAGATAACAGTGTGATCTTCCACTTTTTCTTTGTTCATATACTTTGTTAATAGACGCATTGCTACTGCACCGATATCATACATTGGTTGTACAACTGTTGAAAGTTGCGGACGAACCATTAATGCAAGGCGTGTATTATCGAAACCAAGTACTTCTACATCAGTTGGTACGTTTAATCCAGCGTCTTGTGCTGCATGGATTACACCTAATGCCATTTCGTCAGAAGATACGAAGATTGCTGTTGGCTTTTCATCACTGCTCCAAAGCTTTTCGAATGCTTCGATACCTGAATCATATGTGTAATCTCCATCGATTATAAGATTTTCATCATATGAAATACTTGCTTCTTCTAAAGCTTTTTTATAACCTTGTAACTTCTTCGCGCTTCCTGCTTTATTAATGAAAGGACCAGAGACGAAACCGATACGCGTATGTCCTTGCTCAATAAAGTGCTTCATTGCGTCGTAAGCTGCTTGCGTGTAATCAATATTTACTGATGGCGTTTCATTTTGCTCATCAAATGACGCTGCTAATACGATTGGTACTGGAGACTTTTTGAATTCTTCAATGTGAATGTCTGTAATATCTTCACCCATGAAAACAATTCCGTCCACTTGTTTTCCAAGCATCGTATTTAATAAATGGAACTCTTTCTCTTTGTTTTGGTCAGAGTTACTTAAAATGATGTTATATTTGTACATTGTTGCGATATCTTCAATTCCACGAGCAAGTTCTGCATAAAACGTATTTGAGATATCAGGAATAATAACACCTACTGTAGTTGTCTTCTTACTTGCTAGTCCACGTGCTACCGCATTTGGGCGGTACCCTAAACGATCAATTGCTTCTAATACTTTCTTTCTTGTTGTAGGCTTTACATTTGGATTACCGTTCACTACACGAGACACGGTAGCCATTGAAACGTTTGCTTCACGCGCTACATCATAAATTGTTACGTTCATCTCATCGCACACTCCTTCTATTTTTGTTATCTATTTTTATGTATCGGTTACTTGAATGAAAAAAAGACATCAACTCTATTTGCAGATGCCACCAATCGTCCCGAGTTCTTCCTTTTACTAATGATACGATAAAAACGCAGGCTCATACAATATTTTCCCGCAAAAGTTTCGAAAAAATTCGCTTCTTTTCTCGTATTTTCGTATTTTTTATGAAAAAAAGGGCATTTTTTGTAAAAAAATAGATATTTCATAAGTAAAGACCCTATTTTAAGCAGTACGATAGTAAATGAAATTTATATCGGCGATTTTTCGAATATATCGATCACAACTCGAAATATATGAGCGATTTTCCAAATATATCGACCACAACTCCAATTATATCAGCGATTTATATATATCGACTTACCGACAGAAACCGACAATGATATTCATTTGATACGCGCTGGATTTGTGCTGGCAATAGAAGGTCACATCGCCCTCTAGAATGCGTTACATCGACAACGACAGGTAAATATGTGTTTCTTTCTTTAAAATCGGCACAGCGGAAGTATGAAGCATATCACGCGTCGCTCTTTCATATGTGTGAATACCTCTTTCGAATTCCTATACGTTACTTTTTAAAATAACTTATTATAAGCAATAAATCCCTCTCAGCAAACAACGTACACTTTCATTTACAATAAAAAAAGACAGTTTAAACACTGTCTTTTTTTACAAGAAGGAAACAAACGGCTTATCGCTGTTTTTCTCTTTTATAATAATTGCCTCGATTTTACTCTCAGACTTTATCTGCAATTGTACTTTCGCATCTTTAGGTAATTTCTCTAACATACTTTGAGCAGCCATTTGGGTAAGGGCCATTAATTCTGTTTTACCGTTGTATTTAATAACAATATTCATATTCAATGCATCCATTTGATTTTTCTTATAAGAAACCTTAGCATTTACTGGGATAAAGTCTCCAGTAGAAAAACCTTTCATTGCATCAGCAAATTCAGTTATTTTTGTATTATCTTCTCCATGTGCTTGTTTAAATTCATCAGAAGGATATGAATACGCTTGTTCATCGATCGTACTCCAATTTCCAATGTTCGTATCATTCTTTTGAACGGTAGCACTAGCAATATACGTACCATTTTTTAAAGAACTTGTACTTTCTTGCTTAAAGATAGCAAACGTAATTGGAGATTTATTATACTTGTCATTTTTATTAATCGCTTCAATAAGTTGCTTGGCAACTTCCGTCCCCTTAGACATTGCTTCTTCATTCGATACACTTGAAGACATTGCTAACCCAATCACTACACCAGATAAACTTAATTCATTTGAATTCTGCTTCCCGAAATAGTCTTGTTCTATAATATTTGTCAAAATTGGCGCTTCTACTTTTGCGACTAGTTCATCAACTAACTTCTCTGGGATATATTGACTTAATTGCAGTACATGACTTTCTGTATCAAATTGCTGCGCTGCAATATTCATTAAACCATTTTCATACTCTGCTAAATCTAATTTAGAATTTGTTTTTATATTAGCTGTATTTATAACCTTTTGTTCTTTTAAAGGAATTACAGTTCTATAATAATCTTTCGAAACAGCAGTTCTCGGAATCATGCTTTTTTCTTTCGTATCCTTCTGTATAACTTCATCCTTCTTACTAATCGTATTATTACTACAAGCTCCCAGTAATAAACTTACGACCGCGAAGGATAATGCCATTTTCTTCATTACTTAAAACCTACTTTCAACAATCTAGTTATTTAATTTGAACTATTAACAGTGTACCATTAAATATATTTCAACAAAAACAAAAAAAAGAAGCAAGCACCTTTAGCTTGCTTCTTTTTACTTAATATTCTCTTCTAAAGCGTCTTTTTTAATGTTCCAATGAGACGTATTCCATACTACCATCCCATCTTTTATGTATAACACTTGCGGAGATTCATGTTTAATGCTGTACTGTTCTGCAACACGATTCGAAACATCTCTCGCATCTTGTACGTATAAGTAATACGCTGGTACTGCTCTTTCTTCACTACAATACGCTTGAAATTCTGTATATGCACCATGACTGATCGGGCATGTCGTACTATGTTTAAAAAGAACGTAAGGCTCGTTTTTTTCTACTAATACTTCAAGCTCTTCAATTGCTTCAATTTTTGTCATATTCATCACGATTCACCTCTCATGCGAAGTCTAGAGCGCTTTTCTTTCTTTTCAGCTTTTTTCTCAAGTCTTTCTAATTTACGCTCTTCTTTTTCAACCTTTTTCTCTTGTCTTGATGCACGATAATGGTTGTATACTTCAATTGCTGCGCTGCTCCACTGTACAACTTGCGCTACTTTATCTGCATTGTTTTCAATTTCGTCCGTAACAGACTCTGATACATTACGAAGTTTCGTATTTAAAGAATGGATTGTCGTTCCAATTCCATCTACACCCGATACTACTTTATTTAATGATTGTGACTTCTGTTGAATGTCATCAGCTAACGCATTTGTTTTATGTAATAATTGCTCCGTCTCTACGCTAATCCCTTGCATTTGCTTTTCTAAACCTTCTAACGTGCTTGCAACGTTTTCTAACGTCTTTTGAACCGATAACAACGTTCTGCATACATACACTACTAATACAGCGAAAGCAACCGCGATAATAGCTGCACTTACATATAAAAGAACTTGCATTTCATCACTTCCTTTATCTTTTTCATACTTTCCCCTATTATACAATCATTTTCCGTTTCGTTCTAATCCCTATCTTTTCATTAGAATTTTCATACTTATTCGTTAACTTTAACATAAATGATTCAACAAATTCCACTAAGTAGGTTACAATAGGGAAGGATACATAATTAGTAGGGAGGCTTTACATATGAAAGATCCACGCATTGAAAAGTTAGCATACAATTTAATTAACTACTCTATCCGCTTACAAAAAGGCGAAAAAGTATTAATTGAAAACTTTGGCTTACAAAAAGAACTTGTAACTGCACTTGTAAAAGAAGCATATGCAGCTGGTGGTTTCCCATTCGTTTCTTTAAAAGATCATCAAGTAGATCGCTCTTTATTAATGGGGGCTACTGAAGAACATTTTGAACAAATCGCTGCATATGAAGCAAGCGTAATGAAAGATATGGACGCTTATATCGGTCTTCGCTCTGGCGATAACATTAACGAACAAGCTGACGTGCCAAGTGAAAGAATGCAAATTCACGGTCAAACAGTTGGTAAGAAAGTTCATAGAGACATCCGCGTTCCGAAAACGCGCTGGGTTGTTCTTCGCTACCCAAATGCTTCTATGGCGCAGCTTGCTAAAATGAGCACAGAAGCTTTCGAAGACTTCTACTTCGAAGTTTGTAACTTAGACTACGGTAAAATGGATAAGGCAATGGATAGCCTTGTTACATTAATGAATAAAACAGATAAAGTTCGCCTAACTGGCCCTGGAACTGACTTAACATTCTCTATTAAAGACATTCCAGCTATTAAATGCTCAGGTCATTTAAACATTCCAGACGGTGAAGTATACTCTGCACCAGTTCGAGATTCTGTTAACGGTACAGTTTCTTACAACACACCATCTCCTTACAACGGTTATACATTTGAAAATGTACAACTTAAATTTGAGAACGGTCAAATCGTTGAAGCAACTGCAAACGATACAGAACGTATTAACAAAATCTTCGATACAGACGAAGGCGCGCGCTTCGTTGGTGAGTTCGCAATCGGCGTAAACCCATACATCTTACATCCAATGGGAGACATCCTATTCGATGAAAAAATCGATGGCAGCTTCCACTTCACTCCTGGACAAGCTTACGACGATGCATGGAACGGCAACAACTCGAACATTCACTGGGATTTAGTATGCATCCAGCGCCCTGAATACGGCGGCGGCGAAATTTACTTCGACGACGTACTAATCCGTAAAGACGGACGCTTCGTTGTATCTGAACTAGAAGCTTTAAACCCAGAGAACTTAAAATAATGAAAAACGCTCGGAATTTTCTCCGAGCGTTTTTTTTAATACTTTAATAAGTCTTTCGCCACATCTTCTGGCACTTTAAAACTCATCTTCTTATTTTTCATTTCAACTTCGACATAAGGGACATCTTTATATACTGTCATTGTACCAATTTCATGTAACTCTTTTTTATCTTTACTCGACTCTGATAATTTTGGTGTATCTTCTTGATACATTTTAAATGTTTTCTCTTGCGGAGTATCTAAAGGAGCCGATCGCATTTCCCACTTATCCATTTTCATGACGTCAAACAGCTTTTCAATTTCTTTCTTATCGGTAATTACTTTTTTATCACTTGAATCTGTAAGTGATTCAATCTCAACCTTTTGTGCCTTTTCAAAGTTCATATCGGCCTTTTCCTTCTTCGCACTACACCCTATTAAAAGAACGGATGCGGTTAGCAGAAGTAAAAATAACATAAGGACTTTTTTCATTTCTAATCCTCCTAATTACATAGAACTACTTTTCTCGCTTTTTGTTTGCTGAAAATGAAAATAATATAAAAGCGCCACTGCAATAGTACCTATTAATATTGGTACATATAGAGGCAGATCCCATTTTATATATACTCTAGTGCAACCAACAAGCACAAACAAAATTTCTAAACAGAATAAAGGTTTTACATATTTCATTTCTTACCTACCATTTCTATTTTCACATTTGGGTTCTCTTTCTCAATAAGCGCCAAAAATTCATTCATATGTTGCGGTATCACAACCATATGTACTTTATACGCATTCGTCGTAATTTCAAGATATTTTCCAACTTGACGAATAATTCTTATCTCTTTCAATACGATATCGTCATTTAAAATGCCGTACTTTAATACACCATTTTCTACTTTATGCTTTTTAATAAATACTTCCCAAACGAGTGGTACATTTACAAGAAAACATAAACCCATTCCAATCAACGCTGACATCCACTGCTCTTTATTAGCGACAACCATGACAAGTGGGTACACAAACATAAAAACTAACGTGAGACAAACGAAAATTACTACCGATTTACTTCTTTGAATCGGAAAGTTCATACACGCACCCCCCAACCTAAATTATACCACTTTTTCCATTTTAGTTCATAAAAAAAGGCCATTTCTGAATGACCTTCTTAAACGATATATTTATAGAATTTCTTATCTACCTGTAACACTGGAAAACTTTTTGGCAACTCGTCTATACTCACACTTTGGAAATTATTCTTTTCATAAAAGCGATGCGCTGCTAAAAATTTCACTGTCGTTCCTAAGTAAATATCTTTCAGCTTTTTATTCTCAGCCCACGAAATTGCTGTTTGGAGCAACTTATATGATGCGCCCCACTCTTTTCCGCGAAATTCTTTTTTTACAAACATTTTTCTTAACGCTACTTGCTGATTCTCAATATCTAATAAAGCTACTGTTCCAACTACTTTATCATCATAAGTTGCTACCCAAAAGTTTCCATGATTCCTTTGATAAAATGTTTCTATTTCAAGCTGGTCTGGCTGCTCTTCTTTCGTAATGGGGACATTGTACTCTTTTTGCTGAATATGAACGATAAGATCTACTACTTCATCTTGAAACGTACTTTCATACGGAATAATGCGTATCTTCTCGTTCATCGAATCTCCTTCCACTCTGATGCTAGTAAACTATATACAGCGATATCGTGAAAATGATCATATAGCCATTCATCATCTCTTAAAATACCATCTAACTTAAAACCTAAACGCTCTGGAATAGCGCGGCTTTTCACATTTTCAACACCGCATCTAATTTCTATTTTATTTAATTTTAAATTTTCAAATGCATAGTGAAGTACAGCTTTCACGCTACGCGTCATAATACCTGTCCCACCAGCATCTTCTGCCAGGTAATATCCGAGACTGGCCGCTTTCTTCCCCCAGCTTACTGGATGAATGCCCACCATCCCAACTAGCTTTCCTTTATAACGTATGCCACTTTCAAAACCGTCACCCTCTGCAAACTTCTTTAACCACATCGGACAAATTTCATCATACGCACCAGCAGATTTCATCCCATCTACCCAAGGAAGCCATCTTCGTAAATGATTACGGTTTTGGTCTATTAATTGATATAGTTCCTCTTTATGATGCTTCTCTAATAACTGTAATTCGATTTCGTCGTCTACTCGGAGTGTGAACATGTTTTTTCGTCCCCTTTTATTTTTCTTATTATTCTAACATTTCTAGGTATAAAATGTTAAATATTCACACTTTTTTCGGTTTTATATAAGAATAACAACTATATATGATTGATATCTAGATATGAATCATATATAGTTAAAGTATGGAAAAAAATGATAATTTTACAATTCAATTACGTAAAGGTGTTTTTGATCTCGCTATTTTGTCTTTAATAAGTAAACAACCTATGTACGGATACGAAATTACAAGTGCCTTACAAGATATCCCTGTGTTTCATATCCCGAACGGTTCGATTTACCCTATATTAAATCGAATCACGAAAAACAATTGGGCTGTTTCCTATTGGGAAGAGTCCGGTGATGGCCCAAAAAGAAAATACTATCGAATTACAGACGAAGGGAGAGAAATTTTAAATAGTCGCTTACATGATTATGATGCAGTGTATCAAGCTCTAATGTTACTAGCTAAAGGAGAGGATAAAAAATGAACAAGGAACAATTCTTTTCAAATGAACTCATTGCTTCTTTCTTACACGATCTTCATAAAGGGTTAACGAACTTACCTACATCAGCAAGAGAACAACATGTGCTAGAAATCAAATCCGATTTATACGAAAATGCATTAAGTAAAGAAAGTGAAGGGATACCATTAGAAACCATCCCTTCACAAGTGATTGAAGAATTTCTTCCTCCAAAAGAATTAGCACAGGAAATTACAGTAGAATATACAGACGTTATTCAAAATACACAGCAATCTACAAATACATTTATTAAATATTATTCCGGCCTATCTATCGGTCCACTTGGCGCTCTATCAGTTCCTATCGTATTAGGTTTCATCAATATTTCAGCTAATTTACCATTTGTACTAGCTTTTATTGCAAGCAACATTTGGTTTATCTGTAGAGAAAATCATTGGAATACAGACTTATTAAAATACTTTAAAACAATAATTTCCATTAGCTCAAGGCTTTTAATCGCACTTCCATTTGCATTTTTCGCGATTCGAATTATGATAACAAAACAATTCGATATGTTTTCATTCTATTATTTAATTGGATATGTACTTGTTAGTTCACTATATATCGTCTTATTAAAACAACTCTACAAAAAGAATAAACAATACCAACATATCAACGCTTTTTAAAATATATCAAACACAACAAAAAAGACGCACAGCCACAGCTATGCGTCTTTTCTATTACTTCTCTGCAACTTGCACTTCTTTTACGTAAGCTGCTTCGAATTTTTGGATGTCTCCTGCGCCCATGAAAATTAGAACGCCGTTTTTATGTTTCTTTAATACATCCGTTGTTGTATCTGTAATTAGTTCTGCACCGTCAATACGCTTTTGCAGATCTTCGATTGTTAATTCACCTTTGTTTTCGCGTGCTGATCCGAAAATATCACATAAGTATACTTGGTCAGCTTTGCTTAAGCTTTCAGCGAACTCATCTAAGAACTTTTCTGTACGTGAGAATGTATGTGGCTGGAATACAGCGACAACCTCACGCTCTGGATGTTTTTGACGAGCTGCTTCAATCGTTGCATTAATTTCTGTCGGATGGTGTGCGTAGTCATCGATGATAACTTGCTCCCCCATTGGCTTTTCATTAAAGCGACGTTTTACGCCTTCAAAAGTTGTTAATTGATGCTTCACTGCTTCTACATCAACGTTTTCATAATGGCAAAGCGCGATTACTGCTAATGCATTTAATACGCTGTGGTTGCCGTATCCTGTAATTTTGAACGTGTCATAGTACGTATTACGAACGAATACATCGAAAATAGTACCATCTGTTCTCTTTTGAATGTTACGTGCTTGGAAATCATTATCTTCTCCAAATCCATAGAAAATAACAGGTACTTTCGCTTGAATTTTTTGAAGTTCTTCATCATCTCCACATGCAATAATACCTTTTTTCACTTGCAATGCCATCTCTTGGAATGCATTGAATACATCGTTGATATCTGAGAAATAATCTGGATGATCAAAATCAATGTTTGTCATAATTGCATAGTCTGGATTGTAAGACAAGAAATGACGACGATACTCACAAGCTTCAAATACAAAATACTTACTATTTTCTACCCCATGCCCTGTTCCATCTCCAATGAGGTAAGATGTAGGATGTGCACCTTGCATTACATGGGCTAACAAACCAGTTGTTGATGTTTTTCCATGTGCTCCAGTTACAGCAACACTTGTGTATTGGTTCATAAGATCACCTAAGAAGTGATGGTAACGATGTACTGGGATGTTTAATTCTTTTGCTGCTACAATTTCTTCATGCGTATCAGGAAATGCATTTCCTGCAATAATCACTTGTCCTTCTTTTACATTACTTTTATCAAAAGGAAGAATCGAGATACTACGCTTTTCCAACGCTGTTTGTGTAAAGAAACGCTTTTCATAATCAGACCCTTGAACAGTATGCTTCATGTCATGAAGAATTTGCGCTAATGAACTCATTCCTGTTCCTTTAATTCCTACAAAATGGTAAACTGTCATCTTAAAGAACCTCCAACATTTCGAACTAATACAACGGCCTATCTATAAGACAGTATATGAATCTTTTCTTATTTTGGTAATCATCATACATTTTTGATGTAGTGAAGTTATTCTTTCCCTTCACTTATCAGGATAAACTCGTACGTACTTCTTTTTTATGTCCATAACAAATCCATTATAGCAAAAAAGAAGCCGCTATACTATGATAACAGAAAAACTGATAGGGTCAATCACCTATCAGTTTTTCTCTCTTTTACATATCTTCTCTTTTTTCTAATTGAACACTCTCTAAACGTGGGTTTGGACGATATTTACGACCAGCTTTCGCTTCTGGTTTTCCATTTAATTCTACGTTATCACCAGTAAAGCCAATATTCATTTTTAATAAGCTACTTCCTACTCCGTATATATCAACAGGTACGTTTTGAGCTTCAAATTCACGAATACGCTTCTCATCAAATCCACCAGTTACAACGATGTCTACATGCTGGAATCCTTCTTCATCAAGTGCTTTACGAAGTGCGAATACAAGCGATGGGTTTACACCACGTGGATCGAATGTTCCAAGTACTTCTGGGTGGCGAATGAAGTATTGATCAATCATCGTGCGCGACGTATCTACACGTACACCTTTTAATGTTGATCCAAATTCACGCGCTACGCGAAGTGCATCTGTAATGACATCATTGTTGTAATCAATTAATACAACTAATTCATCTTCTGGGAATTTCTTATGATATGCTTTTGCCGCTTCCACAACATCACCATTAAACATTTGAATTAATGCGTGAGGCATTGTCCCCATACCACTTCTGCCCCACCATTCATTCATCGCATGCGTCGCTTGTGCGCTCATACCTCCGATGTATGCTGCATAACCGTCACCAGCTTGTTGCGTATAATGATCGTCACGATCTCCCATGAAAATAACTGGTTTTTCTTTATCTACGCTACGCGCAGCTTGGACAACGTTATATACGTTTGTCGCAACTGATGTACGACGGGCTAAAATCCCATCAATGACACCTTCTAAAAATCCGAAATTTTCATAAGGACCATGAATTGTTAACACTGTTTCAAACGGACTAATATTATCGCCATCTTTTAAAGAGTTAATCTCAAGTTCCTCAGGATTTTTGGCGAATGTTTGTAGCAACGCAATCACTTCATCTGTTCCGCAAAGAACTGCATTTTCCTTTTGGAAAAATTGCATCGTCACAACACTTTTCGGGCGAAATTCTTCAATGATTTCTCTAGTCTTTAAAAAGTAAACGGCAGAGAACCAACCTTCTCCAACACGTTCGTCAAATTTAAATGTTCTATTTGTTAGTCTATTTATTTCACCTTTTAATTTTAATTCAATTTCTTTCATGTCGCTTTACTCCCTACTTTACTATCCAACATTTTCTATTAGTATACAGCAAAACCGTTTACTATACATTTGTTTCCTGCATAGCAGCGAATTCATCCTCAGAAATAAGGACATCTCTCGGTTTCGTTCCTCTTCCTTCAGAAATAATCCCTTGCGATTCCATCTCTTCAATGAGACGTGCCGCGCGATTATAACCGATGCGGAATTTTCGCTGTACAGAAGATGTGGACGCTCCCCCTTGTTCTACAACAAATTGACATGCATCAAAGAACAATTCGTCTTCCGACTCAGCTTGTTCTGTTTTCGCTAATAAATCCTCTTGCTTAAATAAGTAATTCGGCTTCATTTGCTTTCTCACATGATCAACTGTTTTCTCAATCTCATCATCCGATACATATACACCTTGTACACGAACTGGTTTAGACGTACCGTTTCCTAAAAATAGCATATCACCACGGCCAAGTAATTTCTCCGCGCCCCCAATATCAATAATCGTACGCGAATCAACTTGAGATGATACAGTAAACGCAATACGCGTTGGAATGTTTGACTTAATTAAACCTGTAATAACATCTACAGACGGACGCTGCGTTGCTACTAATAAATGAATACCACAAGCACGTGCTTTTTGCGCAATACGACAAATCGCTTCCTCAACATCACCAGGTGCTACCATCATTAAATCGGCTAACTCGTCAATGACAATAACGATATAAGGTAATGTCTCTCCTGGAATTTCTCGCCCACTTACAATCGTATTATAACGAGTTAAATCACGAGCACCAGCGTGCGCAAACAATTCATAACGACGCTCCATTTCTTCAACCGCCCACTTTAATGCAGCTGTCGCTGCTTTTACATCCGTAATAACAGGTGCTACAAGATGTGGAACAGAATTGTATGGTGCAAGCTCAACCATCTTCGGATCGATTAACATTAACTTCACTTCATGCGGTTTCGCTTTATATAAAATGCTCGTTAAAATTGCGTTAATGCACACACTTTTACCAGAACCCGTTGCACCTGCAATAAGTCCATGTGGCATTTTTCGAATATCCGTTACAATTGGATCGCCTGAAATATCAAGTCCTAGCGCAACTGTAAGCGGTGATTCGCTCTTTGTAAACACAGGACTTCTTAAAATTTCACGAAGAAATACTGGCTTACTTTCTTTATTTGGAACTTCGATTCCAATCGCACTCTTCCCTGGAATCGGTGCTTCAATACGAATATCTTTCGCTGCTAAACTCAGTTTAATATCATCACTTAAGTTTGTAATTTTATTTACTTTCACACCTGGGTCTGGCTGTACTTCAAAACGAGTTACCGCTGGACCTTGTGATACGTTAATAACATGTGCACCAACGTGGAAATTATTAAATGTTGTATCTAATAATTCTTTCTGTTCATCCAACCATTCCGTATTATCTAACGCTGCCTGCTGCGGAATTGACAACAATGTTAATGGCGGAATTGCGTATGTCGGTGGTGTTTGCAATACATTTCGCATATCGTTCTCTCTTTGATTTACAACATATGCTTTCTCTTGTACTTCCGTACTTGAAGTTGGCTTTTGTACTTGCTCTACCACTACTTGCTGCATTGATTTCTCTTCCACTTGTGGTTCTACTACCTCTTGTTGCACTGGTTGTTCTTCCACTCGTGATTCTACCACTACTTGCTGCATTGGTTTCTCTTCCACTCGTGATTCTACCACTACTTGCTGTATTGGTTTCTCTTCCACTCGTGATTCTACCACTACTTGCTGTATTGGTTTCTCTTCCACTTGTGGTTCTACTGCCACTTGTTGCATTGGTCTTTCTTCCACTTGTTGTTCCACTACTACTTGCTGCATTGGCTTTTCTTCCACTTGTGGCACTGGTGTTTCTTCTACTTGTTGGACAGGCTTATTCTCTACTCGTTCACTCATAGAAGGTTGCATTGCATTTACTCTAGCCGCATGTCTTTCCATTAATCGCGTTCTGTCTTGTTTCAACATAACAACATTAAATGGGACATGGCGCTTTTTCTCACGTTTTGGTTCTTCTTTTTGTACAATTGGTTGCTCTTCTGAGACCGGTGTTTCCTCTACAACTTGTCGTTCTTCTGCAATCAGTGCTTTTTCTACAACTCGTTGTTCTTCCGCAATCGGCGCTTCTTCTACAACTCGTTGCTCTTCCGCAATCGGTGCTTCTTCTACAACTTGTTGTTCTTCTGCAATCAGTGCTTCTTCTGCAACTGGTGCTTCCTCTACAACTCGTTGCTCTTCTGCAATCGGTGCTTCTTCTACAACTTGTTGTTCTTCTGCAATCAGTGCTTCTTCTGCAACTGGTGCTTCCTCTACAACTCGTTGCTCTTCTGCAATCGGTGCTTCTTCTACAACTTGTTGTTCTTCTGCAATTAAAACATCCGCAAAGCTTTGAACATCTTTCTTCGCTTGTTCTTCAGCCTCTGCAACATGTATGAATTCATTCGTTTGTTCAATTGCTTCATTTAAAACCATTTCTTGCTGTGTTTCCTCAAGTGCTACAGGTTCTGCTTCTTCTGGCGCTTCCGTTTCCGCAATTACTTCCACTTCTTCTGACTCTTCTGTTTCTGCAATTACTTCCACTTCTTCTGATTCTTCTGTTTCTGCAATTACTTCCACTTCTTCTGATTCTTCTGTTTCTGCAATTACTTCCGCTTCTTCTTGTGCTTCTGTTTCCGTAATTACTTCTGCTTCTTCTTGTGCTTCTGTTTCCGTAATTACTTCTACTTCTTCTGACTCTTTTGTTTCCGCAATTACTTCCACTTCTTCTGGCTCTTCTGTTTCTGCAATTACTTCCACTTCTTCTGACTCTTCTGTTTCTGCAATTACTTCCACTTCTTCTGACTCTTCTGTTTCTGCAATTACTTCCACTTCTTCTGACTCTTCTGTTTCTGCAATTACTTCCACTTCTTCTGACTCTTCTGTTTCTGCAATTACTTCCGCTTCTTCTGGTGCTTCTGTTTCCGTAATTACTTCTACTTCTTCTGACTCTTTTGTTTCCGCAATTACTTCCACTTCTTCTGGTGCTTCCGCTTCTGCAATTGCCTCCACTTCTTCTTGTATTTCCACGACGATTGTTTCTTCAAGTTTTTCTTCTGCTTTGACAATCACTGATTCTTCTGGAGCTTGCTTTTCTACTTCAATAGTAGGTTGTTCTATTTCTGTATTGCGTTTAGTTTCTTCTGATAATATTGTATCCTCGTGCTCTACTTTAGAATCTACTAATTCTGTTTGTAGAATGTTTTTGGCCACTACATCACTTTCTTGCTTAGCATCTTCCATACGCTCAGCAATTGTTTGATGAGGTACTTCACCCGCTGGAACTGCCTGCTGTGCACTAATTTCTTGAACCACTTCTTTTTCTACTATAGGCTCTTGGCGTTCAATTTCATAACCGTTTTTCTCTAGCCATTGATCGACAACTGACTTTTCTTCCTTTTTACTTTGTTGATCTCGCTGATCAACGCCTTCATGACTGGAAGAAGTCGTTGCTTGTCCTTCTGAGAAATCAGATAATGTATATCCTTTTTTCTCTAGCCATGCATCAACGACTGATTTGCCCTCTACAGATATTTCAAGGTCTTCTCTTTCCTTTTCTTCCTCCTGCTTTTCTACCTTTTTCTCTACAGAAGGACGATTATATCCGTAAATTGGCGAAATCATTTCTGTTGGACGAAATGGTCTACGGTTACTTTCTTGCGAAGGTGCAGATGCCTTTTTTACGACAGGCTCTCGCTCCGGTTCATATTGTACTTCCGGCTCTTCATATGTAGAAACTACCTGTTCCACATACTGTCGTCTACTTCTTTCCACTTTGATTCCTCTTTGAGTAGGCTGATTTTCATATGTTACAACTTGAACAGGTTGTTCTTCAAAATGCCCTGTTGCTATAACATCCTCTTCATCGAACCCATTATCCGGTACTAATGGAAAACGGCATTTACCTGCATTCCTACTTGCCATTTGTGCTTCTCTTGCTTCAGTATAGTGGTTTACACGAGGAATTTTCGACTGACTTTCGATTTGCTTTGATACTTCTTTATTCATCGCTGTTTGTTCTTCCTCTTTGTTAAACAGCTTTTTCATCCAATCTAACATGCTTACCACTCTTTCTACTAAATAGTAACATCCTTTATTGTATCAGCATTCGGCAAAAAGTGCAGGTAAAATTAAGCATGTCATATTTATCCATAATATTCTAATTTACGAGTGTTTTCATATAGAAAAACGCAGCCTTACATGTAAGACTGCGTTTAAGCTTTGCTCTTCCGATATTCCTCTACACTATCCGTTACACTTTGCAATAAAGAATTTACATACTGTGGGTCAGATAATTTTTTATCTTCTTCAGGATTTGACATAAATCCAAGTTCTAATAGTACGCCAGGAACCTTTGCCCAATTAAATCCAGAAAGGTCATCCCTGAATTTAATTCCATTTACTTTCACTTGATGATTCTCTCTCATTTTATTTACAATCGTTTGAGAGATTTGAAGACTTTCAGCATAAATGTCTTTCGTGTACGGACTTCCTTCTGCCGGCGTTAATACAGCAAATCCACTTTGATTCGGATTTTCAGAACCATCTGCATGAAGACGTAAAAACAAATCCGCCTTATGATCATTCGCAAATGTCGCGCGTTCTTTATTACTTATATCCACATCTTGTGACGTTCTCGTCATTAATACTTGTATTCCCTTTGCTTCTAACTTTTCTTTTAATACGGAAGCCATTTCTAATACAAGAACAGCCTCTCTTTTTTTCGTCGCAACACCAGTTGTACCATCTGTCACTTTATATTTTTGCGTCGTTGCTCCTGGCCCAATCGGCTCTAAATTTAAATTTGCTTTTTGTTGATGCCCCGGATCAATAACAACAAGAAACTTTCCTTGTTTTTCATTACTCTCTACTTTTTGTTCATTATTTTGCAGCAGTTGCTCAGCTGGCTGCACTGGCGTAGCTTCCTCTTTCTTTTCTTCAGCCAGCACTTCCTCCTGCTTCTGCTCCACTTGCTCATTCGTTTGAACTGCTTGCGGTTCTTCATTCTTTTCTTGTTCTTTTTGCTGCTTTTCTACCGGTGCGTCTTCCTTGTTATCTTTGTTTTTTTCCTGCATAGAAGATGTTACTTCTTTTTTCGGCTCTTCTTGCGAACAACCTCCCATATATATTCCAATGAATGCAATCATACTCATTATCTTTATATACTTCATACTTTTCTCCCATCACTTTGCACCGATCTCAAAGTTTTTCTTATAATTGTTTTATAATCTCATCCATATTTCCAATATGAACGGGTTGCCACGTTTCTGTACCACGCTCTGCGGTATAGACTAGATAAGCATCATCAACTACATTTACGAAAACAGGATCCCCCATATCTGTTTCATATCCGATAACAATCCATTCCTCTTTCCATTTTCCACTTTCTTCACTTAATAATGAATTTTTATGTTTATCATATCGATAACCGATTTGTCCTTTTTCTAATTCATTTTCGCTAAACAAATATATTTCATAGGAACCTAGTTCGATATCTTGCTGTTTTGAAGTTTCAATTCGTTTCAGAAGTTCTGCGATTTTTAGTTGTTTTTTCATACGTCTATCCCTTTCTATTTTTCTAAATTTTAACTAGTTTGTTTATAAAATACAATATAGTTTTTGAGAAAAAAGGTGACACCCTTATATTATGAACGATTTTTTGAATATATCTGTCACAACTCGCAATATATCAATGATTCAACAGAAAAGAGAGGCTGTCCAAAAGGACAACCTCTCTTTTCTTACATCAATTAAAATTTGAATTCTTGTCCAACTTCAAAGCTATCTTCTAATACAAGAATACCTTTTTCTTGTGGAGCATCTGGAAGCTCTAATTCACGTGCCGAGCAAATCATTCCAGAAGAAGGAACACCGCGAAGTTCAGCTGGTTTAATTAGCATACCGCTTGGCATTACAGCGCCAATTTTTGCAACGACAACTTTTTGTCCTGCATCAACGTTCGGTGCGCCACATACGATTTGTAATGTTTCTGTACCGATTTCTACTTTACAAATGTTTAACTTATCAGCATTTGGATGCTTCTCTTTTTCAGCTACATAGCCTACAACAAATTTTGGAGAAAGATCTGCTTCTACTGTTTCTTCAAAGCCGTTCTTCGCTAAAATTCCGTTGATTTTTTCTACAAATTCTTTCGTTAATGTTAAGTTACCTGTTTCTTTTACTTCTAAGTAAGAAGACGCATTAAAGATGTTGAACCCTGCTGTTACATTGCTTTCACGATCGTATACGCGTGCAACATCTCCTTTGCGATCAAAAGTACGGTTCTCTAAAGTAATATCTTGTAAGGCAACAATTAGAGTGTCACCAATTCCTTCAAGGTTGTAAAAAACGTTCACTTCGTTCATCCTTTCTCTTTTCCATCTGTCTTCTTCCGATTTTTCGCTAAAATAAAGATTGGCTCGAAGTCTCCATCTTCATATACGAATGAAAGTGATGTAATCGGAACATGCCCTTCGGCAAAAAATTTCATTGTCATTTGTGCAATAATATCATAACCGATTTCGTTGACGATATCAGCAATAATTAATACATCTTGGTGAGGAACAGCAACAACCATGTCACCAGAAATCTTTTCACGCATCGATTGTAGTAACGATTCGTTTAAAATACGCGTCGCATCATACCCATCATTTGTGTTTAAAAAGTAGAATGTATTCCCTGCTACTGTTTCTTGTTTAAATTCATAACCTAATGAGCGAGCGTTGAATAATGCCATTTCACGCACTTGTTGCTCTGTAAGTTCTAATTTTTGTAATAGACGCTCATCAATGAGTCGATACGTTTTATTCGAATCTAACGCGTAGTAAATACGTGTTTCCGCCGTATGATCCGTCATAATAAACGGATTTCCTTCTTCTGCTTGTTTCGGGAAAGAAGTAGAGCGAATAACAGGTAAAATTTTCGCTGCGCTATTTTCTTCTTTATGCATCGCAATTAACGCTTCTTGTACGTAATAAGCAACCTCTTCAATTGCTTTTTCTTTGTTCACTTCCCATTTTGCCACAACTCCTGGAAGCGATACGTTAATACCTTTTTTCGAGTCTTTTTGTTCTATACGTAGAACTTCTTTCTCGCTATCATACTGAAAGTCCCATTCTGGGCGAGATAATTTCTTCATTAACTCGTCTTTCATCTTTTTACTTGTCATCTTCATCTCTTGTTCCTCCCTTCCAAAAAAATAACCTCCCCCGCGAAGGTAGAGGTTGTTTTACAATTCAATTGGCAAATTGCCTTATTTTAAACCTTCAATGAACTCTTCGATTTGTTCTTGTGTTTTACGATCTTTGTTTACATAGCGACCTGTTTCTTCACCCTTATTGTACGCTACAAAGCTCGGAATGCCAAATACGTCTAATTTTACGCATAGATCAATAAACTCATCACGATCTACATAGTAAAATGAGAAATCACTATATTTCTCTTCTACTTCTGGCATAAACGGGTCTACAAAACGGCAGTCTGGGCACCATTCTGCTGAGAACATAAAGACTACATTCTCTTCATTTTTCAATTGTTGGAATTGCTCCATGCTTTCTAATGATTTCATCTATATTTCCTCCTCTAACGAGTGCATTTTTTCATGTTATAATCTTTCTTTTATACTACCATACATCGCGCATGGTGCAAGGTTTATGCTTGCTTTTCGTCATACTTATATTGCCCAACAAGTAACTTAACAACGTGTACAAATAATTCTGTGCGGTCGACATAATCATCTGTAAAAATACCGATAGCACCTTCGTGACTACGAATATCTTTTCTCTGTACAAACTCTTCCATCACTTCACTTAACTCCTTGCCATCTTCAAGAGGTGCTAAAAAATCATCTGGTAACTTAATACGTGCACCGCCTGCAACGAATGTTTTACCGGTACTTGTTGCTAGCGCGCCCCAGTTACACATAAATAAACCGTGCTCCGTTTTCATTACGCCACCTTCTAATCCAATACCAATTTGAGCTTCTCCTTCTTGTAGCGCTCGCTTCGCCCTATTAACCGCTCCTTGCATCGTCTCTTCATCTGTAAACGGCTGGTTTGCTACCCCTGAAGGAACAGAAAGAGATGTAATTGTAACATCTTTCCAAACCTTCTCCACAGCACCAACTTTCGTTTTATTCTTCGATCCAACTACTACTTTCATTTCGTTCACCTCTATAAAAATTTATCATTTTGTTCCATCCAATATCCGCTTCGGCACAAATTAAGTACCAACCACTATCACACACCACAGTGGAATCCCTTCTACCTATAAAAGAAGATGACTTTCCGCAATATTATTGATCCTAAACAAAAAAAAACAGGCTTCTTCTTTCTTCCTACCCGCGGTCTTAATACACCATTCGAGCACCTATTAAGCACTAACCGCCACCACACACCGCTGGTTCATCTATTCAACCTAAAAAAAGAAGGGTTTTTCGCCCTTCTTCTCCTACGCGTTATTCTTAATTGTCTCTAACGTCGTTTTATCCGTTGCTCTTACAAGCTTCGTAATGAGTTCTTTTGCTGCCGCATAATCATCAACATGTAAAATAGAAGCATGTGTATGAATGTAACGTGCGCAAACACCAATTACTGCTGATGGGATACCTGAGTTACTTGTATGTACACGGCCCGCATCTGTACCACCTTGTGAAATAAAGTATTGGTACGGAATGTTGTGTGTTTCTGCTGTATCTAAAATGAATTCGCGCATTCCTCTATGTGTTACCATCGTACGATCATAAATACGAAGAAGGGCACCTTTTCCTAATTGACCGAACTGCGTTTTATCACCAGATGCATCGTTTGCTGGACTTGCATCAAGCGCATAGAAAATGTCTGGTTGAATCATATTTGCAGCAGTTTGTGCACCGCGAAGACCAACTTCTTCTTGTACAGTCGCACCAGAGTATAATGTGTTTGGTAATGTTTCGTCTTTTAATTCTTTTAATAATTCGATTGCAAGGCCACATCCGTAACGGTTGTCCCAAGCTTTCGCCATAATTTTCTTTTCATTTGCCATCGGCGTAAACGGACAGATTGGCACGATTTGTTGTCCTGGTTTTACACCAATCTCAATCGCATCTTCGTAGCTATCTGCACCTATATCAATTAACATATTTTTTATATCCATCGGTTTTGCACGTTGCGCGTCACTTAATAAATGAGGAGGAATAGAACCAACAACCCCAATAACAGGACCATTCTTCGTCATAACTTGTACACGTTGCGCTAATAACACTTGACTCCACCAGCCGCCTAACGTTTGAAAACGAAGCATCCCGTTTTTCGTAATTTGCGTAACCATGAAACCTACTTCATCCATATGACCTGCTACAAGAACACGTGGGCCAGTTTCGTCCCCTTTTTTCAGACCAAATACGCTACCTAAACCGTCTTGCACAATTTCATCCGCATATTTGCTTAATTCTTGCTTCATAAAACGGCGTACATCATGTTCGAAACCTGATGCACCTTGTAATTCTGTTAACGTACGAAATAATTGTAATGTCTCTTTATTCACGAAGTCCCCTTCTTTCAAACCTTAGTAGAATACCTCTTTTATTGTAACGAAATTTTCGAAATGTTTCTAGTTTCTTCTTTTTTAGCTGTATTTGCTTTATAATTATTATTGGTACACTATTTTTATTTTATAGAATTGAGGTGAATATATGAGCTGGAAAGGTTTAGTAGCAGGTCTTGGCGTTGGGTTCGCAGCTGGTTATCTTGTTGCAAACAAAGTACAAGAACAATCCCATATTTCTTCAGAAAAAGCATTGAAAATGGTGAAACAAGCATTAAGTCATAAAGGTGAAATTACTGGCTCTTGGGTACATATGGTTCCAGAGACATTTGAAAAATATGATGTCGCATACGAAGTTTATCGTGGCGGTCTTACAACGATGTTAGATGATATACAAGAACGATTTGAATTTTTAGTTGATGCTAAAACAGGTACTGTTTTAGAGGTTATAGCAGCATAAAAAGGAGGGTTCCCATTAGGTGAACCTCTTATTTTTTAATTGTGGATAGTAATTGAAATTATATGGGCGATTTTCCGAATATATCGACTTACCGACAAAAACGACAATAATAAAAAGGCTGCTCCAACAGACTTCTGGAACAACCTCCTATTTTTATGCTTCTACACTCGTTTTCCGCTCTATTTTTTCTACAATATGCCCTTCCTCATTCCATTTTACTGCACGGTAATATGCGTCATGATAAAAAGTAAACCATGCTCCTTTTTCAGCGCCGTACTCCATCCACTTTTGCTTATTTTCAATTGATGTCATTGGATAATCATCGTATGCCATTACCCATAGTATATTTTGATGTGCGTGCGTCGGCAATAGGTCTGCTAAATGAAGCATCGTTTCACCTTTGCTTTCTAAAGCAATAACTGCATGTCCATCACTATGACCACCTGTATGCGCCATTTTTATTTCATCCGTAATTTCTATTTCTTGCTGGAATGTAACAACTTGATCTACAATCGGCTCCCAATTTTCCTTCCAATATGTATTGCGTGACCTGATATTTGGGTTCCTCATTTCATTCCATTCCGTTTCGCTTACGTAAACTTTCGCATTCGGAAACGATGGTACAAGGTGATCACCTTCCCATTTCGTTAAACCAGATGCATGATCAAAATGCAGGTGTGTCATTAAGACGTACTGAATATCTTCAGGTTTTAAATCTAGTTTTTCTAATGATTTATAAACCGATGACTCTTCTGTTACACCTTGATTTCGCTTCATCTTCTCATTCAATTTACCGTTTCCTATTCCGGAATCAATGAGCATATTACCGTCTTTCGTTTGCAAAAGTAACGGATCTGTTCGTAAATAAATATGATTTGTATCATTATGTTTATATTTACGTGACCAAAGCACTTTCGGTACAACACCAAACATTGCTCCTCCATCTAAATGTGTGTTCCCGCCTTTTAGCCACGTCACTTTTATATCTCCAATTTGTAACTGTTCCATTTTTCATCCCCCTTTCTTTTTAATATTAACATAAAATTCCGATTATTTTAGTTACAAAAAACCTATGCATTACTGCATAGGCTCTGTGCGATATTTTGCTTCAACTCGGTAAATACGATGACCTTTACTTGAGAATTTCTCTTCGTATTCTGTCATAATGTTTCCTTCATAATCACTATTATGAAGATCTAGGCTCAGGTAAGTTAATAACATACCATACTCAGCCATACTCATTAGAGAGTATTCAAATAAACCTTGGTTATCTGTTTTGAAATGAATTTCTCCGCCTTCTACTAACACTTCTTCATAATTGCGTAAAAATGTTTTATACGTTAAACGACGCTTCGTATGACGATTCTTCGGCCATGGATCTGAGAAGTTTAAATAAACGCGATCAATCTCACCTTTTGCAAAGAAAACTGTTAAATCTTCAGCATCTTTATTAATTAACTTTAAGTTCGGTACTTCTTCTTCAATTAATTTATCAAGTGCATCTACAACAACACTTGTGAATTTTTCAATTCCAATATAATTAATATGTGGATTTGCTTTTGCCATATCATACATAAAGCGGCCACGACCTGTACCTACTTCAATATGAATTGGTTGTTCATTTCCAAATACTTCTTTCCAGTTACCAGCGCGCTCCTCTGGGTTTCCGATTACAATATGTGAATACTCATTAATTCGATCCATTGCATATGGTTTATGTCTTAAACGCATAGATGTCTCCCTCTCTTTACATAGCTATTTTAAAGGAATAATTCCTTCTCTCTGTTTTAATCAATCTCCCAAACAAAAAACCAAGTACGTACGAGCACTCGGTCCGTTTCTTTCAAGTATAAGATGTACCATTTTGATAAAAACTACATACAGCATTAAACATTCCATGACGAAACAGCTTTTTCTCGTACATTTGAAGAGAAAAACAATCGAAAGGATGATCCGTTCATGCCAATTAATCAACAACATCAATTAGAAGTGCTGAAAGATATTTTAGTCAATCACCAAAGTGATTGTTGCGGGACAGTTTCTGAATGCGAGCAATTAGAGCGTCTCATTCAATCGTTACTCGCAAACGATAGTATAAGTAGTGACGCTAAAGCAATGCTAAACGATGTATATTCTTATAGTCAATCGGGTAAATCTTCCTCTAATTTGGACAACCACATTTCCAATAATCAAGAACAACTTACTCAGTGGATTGCTGGAATGGACAATTTTTCTTAAGTATTACTCTGAAGCAAGTAGTTGCTGTAAATATTGATGCCAATATTCAGCTTCTGCTTGCTGTTTTTTTGTTGTGTGCCATTGCATAGACAAAATCGTTTGTGCTATTACATACCATCTCATACGCCTAAGCAGCGATTCATCCATTTCAATATCATAATATTCGAGCCACTCGCTCCATTCGTGGCGCGGAATGTACCAATATAATAACATACCAAGGTCTAGAGCTGGGTCAGCAATTACAGCTCCATCCCAATCAATTAAAAACAACTCATCTTCATCCGACAATAGCCAGTTGTTATGGTTCACATCACAATGGCATACAACGAATTCATTGTATTCAATATCTTTTAATGAATCCATTAAATATTGAAGGCCTTGCTGAATTGTTTCATCATCCCTTATATCTCCTCTTAAAACAAGTTGCAGTTGTTGTAATAACTCTTGTGCGTGAAGCGGTTGCTTCCCAAGTCTTTGAATCATCTGTACAAGCGCTTTAGAGGAGTGTATTTTCTTCAAAAGTTTCGCAACACGTTCTAGTTTCATATCCTCTGGCTCTAGCTTCTGTCCCGGAAGCCATTTTTGAGCAGAAATTACATCACCGTTCGTTACCCTTCTTGTCCAAAGTAATTTTGGAACAATTCCTTCTGCTGACAATACCGCTAAAAAGGGCGATGTATTCCGCTTTAAAAATAACTTCTGTTGTCCGTTTTGCGCAATATACGCATCGCCCGTTACTCCACCAGCCGGTACAAGACTCCACTCTTTTCCTAATAATTGTTCCAACCATTCCATATTCATTACCCGTTAACAAATCCTTATCTTTTATAGTTATGAAAAGAAAAACCGCAACATTTCTACACATGTTGTGGATTCATATATTTTACTGTAAATGAAAAGAAAACTTGGCATAAGCCAAAAACTCTCTATTTTATTTTACAAAACCAGTCATAGAATGACAACTTATCAAAATCGTCACCTTTGTCAATTCTACATTTATTACATTCTCATCGTCAAGTAGCGATTTGTCACATTATCGTCAATATATACGTGCTAATTGGAGCCAGCTGAAGTTCCTTTCCTCTAAATGAAGAAATTGGCTCTATTTTCGCTTGCTTTTCGTTTACTAACACATGCCACGTTTCTTCTTTCGGAAGTTGCACCGTTTTAGCTTCTAAACCGCTATTAAATAAAACTACAATCTCTTTCCACGGTCCAAACGATTCTGCATGCCCTAGGTGATATGCAAGTACTTCTGGAGAGGTTTGCAAAAAAGTCATGTGCTTTTTTATAAGGTCTGCGTTTTGCAATCGGAATGCTCCGTGCTCTTTACGAATCGCAATTAAACCTTTTATATAGTTAACGATCTCTATCTCGTTCTCTTTTTGATCCCAATCTAATTGATTAATTTCATCATTTGCATTATAACTATTTTCATTTCCTTGCTTTGTACGATAAAACTCTTGCCCAGCATGTAAGAAAGGAATACCTTGCGAAAGAATCACCATTGCGCTCGCTAGAAGGTGACGTTTTTTCAAAATCTCTTCTGGCTCTTCATTACTGCGCATTAGTTTATCCCACATCGTCATATTGTCATGACATTCTACATAGTTAATGCTTTGCACAGGCTCTAGAAACAGACCTGTTTCTTTCATACTCAAAAGACTTCCCGATGCTATATACTGCAAATGATTACAGTCTACATGCCCACCAAATGCAAAACCACGTTTATTTATATGAAAGGTACTCCCTTTTATCCCATCACGAAATTGATCATTAAATTGCGCAATATGCGGCATTTTCTTTGCATTATTTAACGTTGCTTTTTCCTCTAGAGGAAGTGGTGTTTGTAGCTCCCACCCTTCTCCTAATAACAATGCATCTCTCTTTATGTTTCGCACTTCTTTTTCTATTATATTCATTGTATCGACATCTAAAATTCCCATTAAGTCGAATCGGAATCCATCAACATTGTATTCAGTAAGCCAATATAAAATAGACTCTACAATGAATTTCCTCATCATTTTCCGTTCAGATGCTATATCATTTCCGACTCCCGTCCCATTAGAAGGCATGCCATCTTCACCATGACGAAAATAATATCCTGGGACAAGCTTTTCAAATGATGATAGCTCTCTTTCATACACATGATTATATACAACATCTACAATCACTCTAATACCGTGCTCATGAAATGTTTCAATCAGTTGCTTACACTCTACTATCCTGTTATACGGATCAGAGAGGTCTGTAGCATAATATCCCGTTGGCGCATTGTAATATAATGGATTGTAACCCCAATTATATGCAGCGGAAGGATTCGCCTCATCTACACCACCGAAACAATATAAAGGCAATAATTCAACATGTGTAACACCCAAATCTTTTATATGAGACAAGCCTGTTAACGTCCCATTCCGCCCTGTTGTTCCTTCTTCCATTAACCCCTTATATGTTCCTTTTTTACTCACTCCGCTGCCCTGATGAATAGTAGCATCACGAATATGCAGTTCATACAATATGGCATCTGTCATTGCCTGTAATGGTGGTAATTGCTCTCGTCTTGTTACATTTGTCTTTTCCAAATCGATAACAACGCCGTACGTCCCATTTACAGTCACTGACTTTGCGTAAGGATCCACAGCTTCATTCCATATTAAATTAATACAAACAAGAAATGTATACTTTGCTCCGGCTAAATCGCCTTGTAATGTATGAGTCCAAACCCCATTTTCTCCTCTATGCATTTCATGATCGGTATATTCTTTATCACTTTTATAAATCCTTACTTTCGCAAGCCTCGCAGTTGGAGCCCATACTTTAAATGTCGTTGCTTCTTTTTGATACACGGCTCCTAAATCTGTACCTTCGTAGTAATACTTTTCATCGAAAATCGCTGTTCTTATGACAGCACCTATTTGTAAATCTGTTTCTTCATTCCGTTCATCTCGTACTGTATAATACTTCCCCACATCTAGCGGCTCTTCTATAAAGCACTCATACTTCGTTGCATCCGGAAGCGCAATTGTATGAGAAATCGGTAAATCTTTCACGTTACTTCCTTCTTGCAAACGAAATGTCCGGCTTGTTCCATACGCGTGTGGGAGCAAAATTGTAATTTTATTCATTTCATCTAAATAGGCATCAAATGGACGTTTTACTTTCAACATAAAAAAATCACCATCATTCTTAAAATTAAATGAAACGAGCTGCAAATAATAAGGCTTTTCTTATCAGCAAGGCTCTATACAGTAACACATTATTCTCTATAGTATATTCACCTGTATAAAAAACGTTTTCATACATTCTATTTTTGTAATTTTATTTCAGCAATCGCTTTATACTTCGGTGTCTCCTTCACATGAGATTCGTATAAAGTAATCGTATCCGCTTGAAATGATATTTCAGGCACTTCCTTTATATGTTCTAAATCAAACTTCTCTTCTCCTACCCATTTACGAGCAACAGTAATATGCGGATGATACGGGCGCGTTTCTAAAGAAAATCCATTCCCTTCACAAATAACGTGTACTTGCTTTTGTAATTGAAACAAATCGTAATTCTCACTTACCTTCGCCAAAAAAATACGCGGTCTATCTTCCATACCGAACGTTGAAAACCCTTGTAATGTGAACGATAGTACTTTCGTTTCTGTAAGGGTTTGTAATCCATTCTTTATTCCTTCTAGTTGTTCCTCTGTCGCACTACCTAAAAATGAAAGGGTAATATGATAATCTTCTTTATGTACCCACGAACGAAATGGTAATTCCTCCTGCATTTCCTCTTTATAGTTAGACAGCACTTCTTTTATATGATTTGGTAACGTAATCGCGACAAAATAATGCGGCTCCATGTACATCTTCTCCTTCTTTCTATTGTTGCTTTTCTTTCTTATCTCATTCAATTAAATAGAATCAAACTTCCCTACAAGTCTAACCAAGTTAAGGTCGCGTTAATAAAATGAAACTTTAATCAGTGGGGGTTTTGTCCATCCCCTACTGATTATCAGCCCTCACCAATCGGGCTTTTACGGGCAGTTGATCCCCACCTAACTTCTTCGCTTTCGCTAAATTTTAAGGTGGGGGTCTTACTGCCCGTTAATGCGGGATAAATGAAATTATATCGAAATCTCGACAAGGGATATCGACTTAACAACAAACGCTACGTAACAGAAAACCGTCCCAAAATATGTATTGGGACGGCCTCTTCTTATTTATATATCCATTACTTCGCTAATTCATGAATTGCTTGCGCGTAAATTGCTGTTGCTTTTAATAAGTCTTCAATTTCAATGTACTCGTCTTTTTGATGCGCAAGTTCTTCTTTTCCAGGGAACAACGGACCAAACGCAACGCCAGCTTTCAATGAACGAGCGTAAGTACCGCCGCCAATTGCTAATAGCTCTGCTTTTTCACCTGTTTGTTCTTCATATACGCGTTGCAACGTACCAATTAGCACATGATCTTTATCAACGTGATGCGGGCGAGAGTTCGAATAGTCTGCTACCGCAAATCCATGAGTACCAACATACCCTTTTAACTTCGTGATCATTTCTTCAAAGTTAGTCGTAACTGGATAACGTACATTTAATCCTAAATTGCCACCATTCTCTTTTGTATAAGAAAGGCGACCAACATTCACAGTTAATGGTCCGCTAATATCGTCTTTATAAGAAATACCAGCTTTCTCTCCTAAAATATCTCCTGTAAATGTTTCTGTTACAAACGATGCAAACGAAGCCCCTTTTCCATCAAGAGCAACTGTAGTTAAGAAGTTTGCCAGTAATAAACCTGCATTCTCGCCCTTCTCCGGAGTAGATCCGTGAGCTGAAATCCCTTTAATTTGCAACGTCACCGTATTACCTTCTACAACTGCTTCACCTATTTTTTTAGCAGTTTGTAAATACTCTTCATATGCTACTGTAAGTGCATTTACATCTTCTCCTGTAATAATCGCTTCTGCAAAATCAGGAACCATATTTAAACGGCGACCTGATTCAAATGAAACAAGTTCATATGTACCTTTCTTCTCTTCACTACCACTTTGCACAACTTGTATATCAGAAATTCCTTTTTCTGCATTAATAATTGGAAAATCTGCGTCTGGCGCAAAACCGATTGTTGGCATTTCTTCGTTTTTAAAGTAGTGATCTACACATTTCCAATTGCTTTCCTCATCTGTTCCTAAAATCATACGAACGCGCTTTGAAAGAGGTAAACCTAATTCTTTTACAATTTTCATTGCATAATAAGCTGCCATCGTTGGGCCTTTATCGTCAATTGCACCGCGTGCAAAAATCTTTCCGTCGCGAATATCTGCGCTATATGCGGGAGTCGTCCAGCCATCTCCTTCTGGTACAACATCAACGTGACAAAGAATACCTACTAACTCTTCTCCTTGTCCCATTTCAAGATGACCTGCATACCCTTCTAAATTTTTAGAAGCAAAACCTTCCGTTTCTCCTTTATGTAACATGAAAGATAAAGCTTTTTCTACACCTTCACCGAATGGTGCGCCCTCTTTCGCTGATTCTTCTTCCCATACACTTTTAATTTGTAAAAATTGTTGTGTATCACGAATTAAATCATCTTTTCGTTTTGCAACTTCTTCTGTCCAATTAATCGCTGACATCACGCATCCATCCTTCACTATATTGTTTCTTTCATCATAACAAACCGAAATCTCTTATGCCATATACGAAACTCAAATACCTAACAATTGTAATATTTCAGATATTTCCCATTAGTTTTTCTTTTATTTTTCTAAAAAAATTTGCAGGAATTTGGCGTTTTACGTAGAATTTTATGTGTTAGTTGACTGACCATATATAAAATGTCAACTACCAATATTTTTCTATATGAATATTTGTTAAACTTTTGTAAAATTTAAGTAGATTAAAGCATGAATTTTATCATGTAGAGTACAATGGTAGTAACGACCTTCTTTCCTGAATGGGGTCAAAAAAACTAGTAGAGGAGTGGTTTTCTCTTGAAACCTACAACTACTCGTATGCTAACACGCATTAAATCAATTTATATGTACATCAATGAAAACGGAACGGTAACGACGAAAGACCTTGTAGATGAGTTCGGGATCACACCACGAACGATACAACGTGATCTAAATGTGTTGCAGTTTAATGAACTCGTGTATAGCCCTTGCCGCGGTAAGTGGACAACAACAGGAAAGAAAGTGAGAATGACCTCATAATGAAAAAATAATTGTATGTAAATAAATACATACCCCTTTCTAACTCATTAGAAAGGGGTCTTTTCTGCGCCAAAAACAGCACTATTTCTCAGTATCTACTTGATATGTTTTTAACATTTCTACTTCTTCATCTGATAGCTCTCGGTATTGTCCAAGTTCTAGCTCTTCATCTAATACTAATGGTCCCATCTCTGTTCTCTTTAGGTAGACTACTTTTTTCCCTACTGCTTCAAACATACGCTTCACTTGATGGAACTTTCCTTCTGTAATCACAAGCTCGATTTCAGAAATCTCATCGCTTTTTAATATTGTAAGTGCACCTGGCTTTGTTTCATAGCCATCATCTAAAATAACACCTTTAGCAAACTCTTTTACATCCTCTTCTGTTACTACTCCTGCAACGTGTGCATAATATTTTTTCGGCACATGCTTTTTCGGAGATAACAATTGATGTGATAACTTCCCGTCATTTGTTATCAATAAGAAACCTTCCGTATCAATATCAAGTCGTCCAACTGGGAACGGATCAAAGATTGCATCTTCTAACTCTAATAAATCTATTACCGTTTCATGATTATCATCTTCTGTCGCTGAAATAACGCCTTGTGGTTTATGCAACATTAAATAAACAAACTCTTTATATTCCACAACTTCTCCGTGAATCATAACTTCTTGCTCTTCTACATTTACATGAACCTTCGCATCTTTCACTGGCGTTCCATCAATTTTTACAACGCCGTCTTTCAATAATTTCTTTACTTCTTTTCTACTTCCATATCCCATATTTGCTAATAATTTATCTAATCTCACGTTTTCCACCTTCTTTATTTATCATAGAAAAGGGGACGTAATTACGCCCCTTTTGATTTCAACTTTATTTTGAATCTATTGCCAAGTTTACGTTGGATTTTCTCTAACGCTTCTCCGCCAAATACTCGTTCAAGTACTCCTGTGCGAATTGCTAACAATCCGTACACAAGACCACCAATACCTGCACAAACCACAACTGTAATAAGAGCACCCATTCGGCCATCAGGCGAGATCATGAAGGACAGAATCCATTGTGATAACTTTACAGCAATGACCATTACAAGTGTTAATACTGCAATTTGGAAAGTTCTCTTATATACAACACCAAATGAATAGTGTACATGTTTTTTGATTTGTCGATTCGTATACCATACGGAAGCTAAGAATCCGACTGCTGTTGCTAAAATCGCTCCAACTGTACCGAAATAACGAATAAAGATTACGTTACATACGAATTTCAAAATAACACCCATAATAAGCGCGACAATCGCATGTTTTTGTTGATTGATTCCTTGTAGAATTGCTGCTGTCACTGTAAATAAAGCGAATAACAACGCAACCGGTGCATACCACATTAATACTTGTCCACCTAGTGGATCTGAGTCATAGAACGCAGTATAAATTGGATATGCAAGTGTTGAAATACCGACAACTGCTGGCAATGTTAAGAACATATTTGCCTGGAATGTTTGTGTAATTTGTAACTTTAAATAACGGTATTGTTTTTCAGTAAATGATTTTGTAATCGCTGGTACAAGCGTTAAACTAAACGCTGTCGCAAGTGAAACAGGAATCATAATTAATTTATGCGTCCACATTGTGAAAATACCAAGCGCTCGCTCAGCGATATCACCTTGGCCAATCGCTTGCATAATTGAGTTAAATGTCAATGTATCAATTTGTTGATATAAAGGAATTGTTAGCCCAATTATAACGTAAGGAATCGCATATGCAAATAATTCTTTAAATAATTGAACCGTACTCACTGTCGATTCTGGTACAGTTTGTTCAATTAAATATTGATCCAAATGTTTTTTACGTTTTAACCAGTACCAAATGAGTACACCGAGCGCTCCAACTGCTGAAACGAACGCAGCAAATGTCGCTACCCCAACTGCTGTTGCAACTGTACCACCGAGTACTTTAATAACGATAAAACTACCCGCTAATAAAAAGACGATACGAATAATTTGTTCAATAATTTGCGAAACTGTAGTTGGTCCCATCGATTGGTGACCTTGGAAATAACCACGAATTAAACTCGCTGCTGGTACAACAATAAGTGCAAAACTTACAAGACGAATAATCGTCGTAACTTCTCCTATATTACTGTGTACACTTTGTTTACCAAGCATTGCTTCTGCAAACAGTGGCGCTGTCATGTATAGAACTAGGAACGAAAGAACTCCTGTTACTATCATCATAACCATTCCCGAACGGAACATTCTCCGGCTCGTTTTATAATCGCCAAGCGCATTATATTTGGAAACAAATTTGGAAACAGCAAGCGGCACTCCTGCCGTTGCAATACTTAAAAAGATCGTATATGGAATGTATCCATATGTATAGAGCGTTCCGCCTTCTGTACCTACTAATGCATGAAACGGAAAGACGTAAATCATGCCTAAGAACTTTACTAAAAATGTCCCTAACGTAACAATAAGCGTTCCGCGCAGAAATTTCGAATCGGACATACAAAAATCCTCCTACATCTACATAAAGTGAAACTTTAATCAGTGTGGGTGTTCTTCCCTACTGATTATTAGTTGAACTATTCGAGCATTTATAGGCTACCAAATTCCCTTTTTATTTCTCTTACATCTTAAGGTTTTTGTCTTATTGCCCACAAATAGCAGGATAGTGCTGAACTCTAACTTTTGTATTGTACCACAATTCTCTCCTTAAGCAGTACTTCACTCTATTTTTCTTTTAAGGGAAAACATGCTATTCTTTTAGGCAGGAAATGTAGAAAATGAGGTCGATATATTATGCATTATGATGTTATTGTCATCGGCGGCGGGCCTTCTGGGCTAATGGCTGCAATCGGTGCTGCAGAAGAAGGCGCAAGTGTCTTACTTCTTGATAAAGGAAATAAACTAGGGCGTAAACTTGCGATTTCTGGTGGTGGTCGTTGTAACGTAACGAACCGTCTACCACTTGATGAGATCGTTAAACATATACCAGGAAACGGTCGCTTCTTATACAGCGCTTTTTCTATTTTCAATAATGAAGATATTATTACATTCTTCGAAAAGCTTGGCGTGCAACTAAAAGAAGAAGATCATGGTCGCATGTTCCCTGTATCAAATAAAGCACAATCAGTAGTAGACGCACTTTTAACACGATTAAAAGACTTAGGTGTAAAAATCCGTACAAATACACCTGTTGAAACGATTGAATATGAGAACGGTCAAACGAAAGCTGTAGTACTGCAAACTGGTGAAGTGTTAGAAACGAATCACGTCGTTATCGCTGTTGGTGGAAAATCTGTTCCTCAAACCGGTTCTACTGGAGATGGATATGCTTGGGCTGAAAAAGCTGGACATACTATTACAGAATTATTCCCAACAGAAGTACCAATCCTTTCAAACGAACCATTTATTCGTGACCGCTCCTTACAAGGTCTTGCTTTACGCGATGTAAACTTAAGCGTATTAAACCCGAAAGGAAAAGCTATCATTTCTCACAAAATGGACATGCTCTTCACTCATTTCGGCCTATCTGGTCCTGCCGCTCTCCGTTGTAGCCAATTCGTCGTGAAAGCACTGAAAAAGTTTAAAACGAACACGATTCAAATGAGCATCGATGCATTACCAGAAGAAAATAGTGAACAACTATTCCAACGCATGCTGAAACAAATGAAAGAAGATCCGAAAAAAGGAATTAAAAACGTTTTAAAAGGTTATGTTCCTGAACGTTACTTCCTATTCTTATTAGAAAAAAATGAAATTGACGGTAGTGAACAAGCTGGACAAGTTTCTCACGAGAAGATTCGTGCACTTGTGAAAGACTTTAAAGAGTTTACTGTGAATGTAAATGGTACGCAATCAATTGAAAAAGCATTCGTTACTGGCGGCGGTGTATCCGTTAAAGAAATTAACCCGAAAGAAATGTCTTCTAAATTCACGAACGGCGTATATTTCTGCGGAGAAGTTCTTGATATTCACGGTTATACTGGCGGCTATAATATTACATCTGCTCTCGTTACTGGTAGAATTGCCGGAACAACAGCTGGAGAAAACGCGAAAATGCAATAGTAAAAAAAGAAACAGGGATTCCTGTTTCTTTTTTTATAGGTACATAAAATTATATTAGCGGTCTTTCACATATATCAGCGATCCCTCAGGTTATACCGACTTACCAACAAAGAATGCCAAACCCTCGTGCTTTTTAGTTGCTTTATATACCTTAGTACCTTTATATTTTATATTGTTGAATATTTAAAAAAGGGTAAGGGGAAAAAATATGAGAAAAAAAGTCATGATGTCTTTAATGCTAATGACGTTTCTTTCTGCGGTAGAAGGAACGATTGTTAGTACAGCGATCCCTCGTATAACGAGTGATTTGTCAGGCGTCGAACTTGTTAGTTGGGTATATGCAATTTATATGCTTGCAACAGCTGTTTCGACTCCAATATACGGAAAGTTAGCTGATTTATTCGGTCGTAAAAAAGTTTTACTCATCGGAGCTACAATCTTCTTAATCGGTTCTGCGCTTTGCGGAGTCGTTACATCAATGGAACAATTAATCTTCTTCCGTGCTCTTCAAGGTATAGGTGCTGGTGCTGTTATGCCGATCACAATGACGATTATTGGAGACTTATATAGCGAAGCGAGAGACCGCGCGAAAGCACAAGGTTGGATGAGTGCCGTTTGGGGTGTATCGGGTGTTATCGGACCGTTAGTCGGTGGATTTTTAGTTGATTCTCTATCTTGGCGTTATATTTTCTTCTTAAACGTCCCATTTGGAATTATCGCTTGCTTAATGATCGCCATTTACTACAAAGAATCTATTAAGCCCGCTAAACACCATATCGACTATCTTGGTGCAACAGTCTTCTCATTAAGTACGATCGCTCTACTATATACATTATTAACAGGTAGCAGTAAGCAAAACTGGGGCGACATAACAATTATTGGCCTATTAATCTTCGCCGTCGTTTCATTCATTATTTTCTTATTCATCGAGAAAAAATCTCCGGAACCATTAATTCCGCTAGCACTTTTCTCTAACCGTACATTATCTACAATAAACATATTAACGCTCATTGCTGGCGCAATGATCATTAGTATTACAATGTACCTTCCAATTTGGAGCCAAGGTGTATTAGGAAAAAATGCGACAGAAGCTGGACTTATTTTAATGCCAATCCCTGTTATGTGGACATTTGGCGCTATTTTCTCTGGTAACTTAGTAGGCAAATTAAAAACGAAACAAATCATTTTACTTGGAGCTAGCATTTTATCAGTCGCTACGTTCTTATTATTTACATTATCAACAAATTCACCATCGTTCCTTATTTATGTAGCAGTCGGATTATTCGGATTAGGAATGGGGCTTGTGACACCGATTTACATGGTAACAATTCAAGCAGCCGTACCAGCTCATACACGCGGAACAGCCGTTGGTTTAAACACATTTATTAATACATTTAGTCAAACGTTAGGTGCTGCAATCTTTGGCACAATCTTCAATACGATGATTCATGCACGCGGTATTCAAAACCTTGATCTTGTATCTGGTGGCGGACATGGAGGAACTACAGCAAACGTAGTAACCGAATCGCAAGAGGCATTAGCATCAAGTGTACACGTCATTTATATGAGTACTTTCGTATTAGCAGTATTTACACTAATTATCGCTTGGATTTTATTGAAACCAGCTACTCAAACAAGTGAGCAATAAAAAGAGGATGACCATCTCGGTCATCCTCTTTTTATTCTTCATTCTCCACAATATGTTTCAGCATAGATAATTTATTATCCCAAAAACGTTCATAATATGAGAGCCACTGTTGTAATTCCTCTAATGGTTCTGGATGCAAACGATATATCTTCTCTCTTCCGCTTTTTCTTCCGCTTACTAAATTCGCTTCCGAAAGAATATGAAGGTGCTTTACAACCGCAGTACGACTCATCGGAAAATGATCCGTTATTTTGGAAATCGGTAACTCTTTATCACTTAATAACCGTATTACTTCTCGGCGGGTTGGATCAGCAATTGCTTGAAATACATCATATTTCGCTGCTGATGAAGACATTTAGCCTTCAACAACCTTTTTCAGTTTTTCATTTACAATCGCTACCCAGCCGCCACTCATTCTATCGCGAATAATAGAGCTCTTCGCATTCGCTTTCGGAAGAATTTCATCAGGATGTTTCCAGCCGCCGTGAATTAACGTAAATTCTGTTTTATTATCTCCTAGGTCTTTCAGATTAAATGAAACGACCCAGCCATCTGTATCCCATGAGAAAGATAGATGGTTTGGTTCATCAATTTCTAACACTTTACATGGTGATGGGCCAAATGGTGATTGCACATGAAATTCATGTCCTACCTCTAATGCAAAATCATTCGGCATAAACCATGACGCAATCCCTTCTGCAGTTGATACTACATTCCATACTTTTTGAATAGACGCGTTAAAAACGATCGTTTGTTTAATATCATTTAATGTATTTTGTTGTTCCATTTTCATTCTCCTTTATTCGGCAATTAAATATAACACCTTTTGGTTACATTTCGATGATATAACACCTTTTAGTTTCATGTCAACGCTAATTCTTTTTTACTGTTGAGAAATTCTCAACATTTTTTCAACAGGACAAACACCCTCTGAGCATTCCCTCATAATATACTCACAAAGGCAACAAAAAATAAAAACTTCTCTCAACATGAAACTCCATCATTCATCTTGAAAGAAGTGCCTTACGTATATCATGCGTATTTCGTCTCTCCTCCTTCCCTCAGGGACACTACGCGAGATATGAAAAATCAGAAGGAATATGCCCACCATTTGAGTAGGTAGTTATTTCTCTTCTCCTCAACATTTCCTTAGGTGCGAAATGACTACCCCCTCACTTTTTTCAAACAAAAATAAAAAGGAGATGAAGGCTATGTTCTATTGCATTAACTGCTCTGACATTCACCATGAAAAACATCCGAATGATAAAGTATTCAAAAACGGTTTTTATATCGATCCATTTTTAGGTGATCGTTATCACCTTGGTATGTGTACAGATGCCCAAAACCATGAAACAGGGGAGCCTCTTTTAGCGAAAAAGAAATTAGGCACAACTCAATCTATTATGAACGTATTACCGACACATGTTGTCCCAACATAAAGCATAAAAAAGAGCTGGCTCACCCAGCTCTTTTTTATGCTTTATAAACGATCATTGCTGAAAAACAATAAATTTGGTTTTCGTCATCATTAATGGAAACACCGACTTGATACTTAATATCTACAAAATTACTATCATCAATCTTTTTCAAAAAAACATTTACAGCGTCTTCTAAGTCTTTTTCGTGACTTTCATCAAACACTTTCACACGAATCATGTTAACACCATCCTAGATCGCAGCCCTCCGCCGCTTGATTATTGCCACGGTGCGTATCTATGATGCGATAAAATTTTCCGTCTTCATATATATATCCGTCTTCTAACACATATTGTTTACCTTCAGTATAGACATAAAACTTACCTATCATAAATTTACTCGTGTATAATTCCAAATAATCCGGTCTAAATTTAGCTACAACTTTATTTGTAATATCAATTCTTATTGTGCGCCCCACCTTCTCTCCCTCCCTTGCAAAGAACGGATTTAGGTATATTGTATTAGCGATTTTACATTTTATGCTTAAAAATAAGTGGATATGCCTTCTTTCTTCGTCTGTACTATTTTTCAAAAAAATCATCAATAAATAAGAGCAAAAAAATATATAAAAAAAAAAGAGTTTTTACTTATTGACTATAATATCAACATTATGGTATTATATAAAATTTGACATTTTTGTTTACTTGTGCTATCATTAAAAGTGGTTACCACATATGGAGGTGGATGATTTGTTTCAAATTGGCGATAAAATCGTTTATCCAATGAACGGCGCAGGAGTCATCGAAGCCATTGAAGAGAAAGAAATATTAGGAACAACACGTCAATATTGTGTGATACGTATCATTAGTAAAGACATGCAAATAATGCTTCCTATGGATCAATTACAAAAATCAGGTATTCGTTATATCGTAGATAAAGGTACGTTAGATGGTATACTTCTTGAATTTCAAAACGGGGAATCAGACACATCACTTTCCTGGAAACAGAGATATACAATGAATATGGAAAAAATGAAAAACGGCAATCTGCAAGATAGTGCAGAAGTCGTTCGCGATTTACTTCGCCGTAATAAAGAGAGAGCATTAAATGCGAGCGAAAAACAAATGCTAGATAATGCACGCAAAATGATGATTAGCGAAGTTGCTCTCGTGCAAAATGTTTCTGAACATCAAGCAACAGAATTTCTTCAAGATACAATTAATCATTAAATTTAAAATAGCCGACCGCTATTTTTTTTGCAGAAAAAAGGACAAAGAGATAAACCTCTTTGTCCTTTTATATTACCCGCGCCCTGCTTGAAACGACGGGTATAAAGTCATTCCACCATCTGCAAATAACGTAATTCCAGTTACATAACTCGCTTCTGAGGAAGCAAGCCAAGTTGCGACTGCTGCAATTTCTTCTGGTTTTCCAATGTAGCCCATCGGTATCATACTTTCTACGTCAGCACGCTTTTTAGGGTCAGCAAACTTTTCGGCATTAATTGGTGTATTTATTGCACCTGGCCCAATATTATTTACTCGAATACCTTTCGGTGCATATTCTAACGCTAACGTTTCTGTCATCAGTTTAATGCCGCCCTTACTCGCCGCATAGTGCACAAATAGTGGCCATGGAATTTTCTCGTGAACACTCGACATATTAATGACAGATCCTTTAATATCGTGTTCCACAAAATATTTAATCGCTTCACGACTTCCTAAAAAAGCGCCTGTTAAATTTGTATTAATTACTCTATTCCAATCTTCAAGCGGCATTTCATGCGATGGTACTGCGTTTTCTATCCCTGCATTATTAATCATAACGTCGAGCGTACCAAACTCTTTTACAGCACATTGAATGAGATTCGCAACATCCGATTCACTCGTGACATCACCTTTTACAGCAATCGCTTCTCCCCCTACTTGTTTAATTTCTTCTAATACATCATGCGCTTCTGACTCTCGTGAACGATAGTTAATTACTACTTTCGCTTTTTCCTTAGCAAACCTTACTCCCATCGCTCTTCCAAGACCAGTTGCTGACCCTGTAATAACGACAACCTTCCCTGCTAAATTACTATACATTCCAATACCTCCTTTAACTTTTTGCAATACCTAACATAATTCCAGCTGCAATAATAAAAACGATACCAACAACAATCCCCGTTAATTGGCGTTTCGTTTTTCTTTCACCTAATATAAGAATCCCGCCAAGCGTTGAAATAATAATTCCCATTTGTGATAGAGAAAAACTTGTTGCCACTCCGACACGCGGCTGCGAAATGAATAAAAACATATTTCCAGCTGCCCAAATTAATCCTGGAATAATATTTCGTATTGCATATTTATTAAATGGATGATGTTTAAAAGTAAGTAAAATTCCCCCTAACACCATACCAACTGCTTGTGGTAATAAAGCTGACCAACCATCTACATGAAACAGTCTAATCACTACTACATAAACTAAATAACCGACGGTTGAAATCAATAAAATGATAATGCCCTTTTTAAAATTCCCCGATTGCTCTGCACTCTTTTCTTCTTCACTTTGAAGCGATGTTAAAATAACACCGATAATAATACAAACGAGAGCCAAAACACCAAGGACAACTGATATTGTCGTGGACCACTCATGAAATACGATAACTCCAAATAAAGTCGTCGCAACTAATTGAAGTCCTGTTGAAATGGGCATCGTCCTCGAAACGCCCATTAAATCAATACTTTTTAATTGATTTGCCTGACCAAGTGCCCAAAATAAACCTGACACAATTCCAACTCCAATAACAGTAGGAGTTAATACTGGCTTCATAAAAATATAAACAACAATCGAGAAAATAAGTGCGCCAAGCGTTGTACCGAGCGTTTGACTATATGGTCCACCGCCAAGTTTTACGTTAAATAGCACAATACTTCCCCAAAATATAGCTGGTAAAATCGCTAAAAGTATATCCATCGCTCATTACCTTTCTTTACGAAATATCATCAGTTACCGTTCTACACCATTAGAATGTGATTTCATTTTTTCCTTCGCCCGTGCACAAACCTTTTCTGTGATCACACTAGACACATTTTTTTGTCGCTCAACTTTCTTTATCTTTATGTGATCTAAATTGTCTTCCAAAGTAAGTGTAACTTTATCATTGGGCGGGTTATGTGCACCTTGAAATGTGAGAAATTGTAGCGTCACTTCAAATCTAGGAACGAACTCATCTTTCTTACCGAGACGCTTTATATTTATAACGGAATCACATTCATATTGATCTTCTGTCGCTTGCCTTATAACAGAGTAATATCGATTTAATAGCGCACTTTCTAAAAGTTGTTCATTCGATTCTTTTGCCAAAGAATAACTTGGCAAAAAGGAAGAGATAGAACATATTATTGTTAGCATTACACATAGTTTTTTCATAACGCCCTCCTTGTTCTATACGTTAGTGTTCTCAAAACTGCAATAAAAAAACGACTTTCCCTATGTAGGAAAGTCGTTTTAATGAATCCAATATTAACCACCACTCACTGGTGGGATTAGTGCAACAACATCACCAGATTGAATCGTATCATCTTCATTTGCATATTCTTGATTAATCGCAACCATAATTGGTGCCAATACTGGCACATTATATTCAGTTGCAACAATATCTTTTAACTCTGCAACCGTAATATTCTCTTTCTCTATTTGTAATTCACTTCTTCCTGCTTCTTCTTGCAAGTTCGCAAATAACAATACTCGAATCATACTTATAGCTCCTTCCCAGGCTCTCCCGCCGGATATGGCGTTTTTTCTAATTGATCGCCAATCCAAGAGTCTCCATCTTCCCAAAACTCCTTTTTCCAAATCGGAACAATTTGTTTTATGCGTTCCATAATATATTCATTTGCTTCATAAGCCGCTTTACGATGCGGTGTTGAAACAGCCACAACAACCGCGATATCAGAAATTTGCAATGTACCGATGCGATGTGTAATCGCAACGTATGTACCTGGCCATTTTTCTTTCACTTCCGAACCAATTTTCTCTAACATCTTTTCTGCCATCGTTTTATAAGCGACATATTCTAAGTATAATGTACGACGCCCTTTCGTAAACTCTCTAACCGTTCCAATAAACGTTGTAACAGCACCGCATTCGCGGCGAATAACCTTCTTCGCTACCTCTTCAATCGAGATTTCTGTATCAATTACTTCATAATACGTATTTGTCATTTCGTACTCCTTACCGTTTGTAAAAACCAGTCTATATAGAAATCTTCTTCTGTTATATGAAATACTTTATATTCTTCTCGTAAGTTTGCCGAAGCATCATGCCACGTAATAACCGCTACTATATTTTCTACTTTATGTAAAAGTTCAACGTCTTCCGCAGAACGAAGTAACACTACTTTCGGATAGCTCTCTTTTTTATAGCCCTCTATTAAAATTGTATCCACTTCAAAAAACTCATATAAGCGAATAATTTCTTGCAAGGACCATTCCTCTCTTAATGACGACAGTGAAAGTAATCCAGCGCCTTCTACACTACTGACAACAGCACCAGCCTTTCGGTGCCTTTCACTATCTTTTTGCGCTACTTCTGGAAAACCTCCGTGCCCGTGATGCTTAATTGTAGCAACTTTCATTTTTCGTTCAGCTAATGCATACACAATTTTCTCAACAAGCGTTGTTTTTCCGCTATTTTGATACCCTACTATTTGTAAGATTGAAGGGGCTTTGCCCATGGCCACTCACATCCCTCAGCGTGCTCTAACAACAATACAGATACTTTCATCCCTGCTTCAAATCCTCTCGTTCCTCCAGGCAACACAATAAAAGCATTCGCATCGGCAAGTGAAGAGACCGCACTCGATTTATCTAAACCGACCGGCATCGCTTGTAATGCCCCGTCTACGATTGTCACCTTAGCTCTTACAAAACGAGTAAACGGATTTGGCTTCGGAAAATCTTTTTGCAAAATAGCATCTGCTCTATATACGTGGGGTTCTTTCGCATACAAATATGTTTTTATAACCGGATGCACAAATAGCTCAAAGCCTACGTAGCAAGCTGACGGATTTCCTGATAAACCGAAAAGTAACTTTCCATCAACTTCAGCTACTGTCGTTACACTTCCTGGTCTCATCGCTATTTTATTAAAGAGTACATTCGCCTGTAATCTTTCATAAATAGCTGGCAAGTAGTCATAATCTCCTACCGACACACCGCCTGTCGTAATTAAAATATCAACCTCATCCATCGTCGATTGAACAGTTGCAAAACATGCATCTAACTCGTCGGCAAGTTGGCCATAATAACGCACTTTCCCTCCGGCTTTTATAATTTGAGCTGCAATCATATACGAGTTACTATTTCTAATTTTCCCCGGCTGTAACGACTCATGTACTTCTAACAATTCACTTCCTGTCGTCACAATACCAACAACAGGCTGTTTTACAACTTTCACAGTACTATATCCAAACGTCGCTAATAAGGCGGCAACACCTGGATTGATTGCAACGCCTTTCTTAACGAGAACTTGATTTTGTTTTATATCTTCCCCTTTAAATGACACATTGTCACCACTATTAAAAGGACGCTTTACCTTCATATATGTTTTTCCGTTCTTCTCAAATCCCTCCGTCAGCTCTAGCATTACGACTGCATTACAATCCTCTGGAATAGCTGCTCCCGTCATAATACGAACCGCTTTAAAAGGCCCTACCTCATCTAAAAAAACAAATCCCGCCCCGATTTCTCCTATTACTTCAAACTCAACCGCATTCTCTTGATTTGCTTCTTTCGTATCTTCTGCTCGAATCGCGAAACCATCGTAAGGAGAACGATCAAAATGAGGAACGTCATGATCAGAGACAACATCCTCGCCAAGAATTCTCCCGTAACTTTCCGTAATAGAAACCTCTTCTACTTCACCATTTTTCGCATATTCCATTACTCTCTCTACTGCCTCAGCAACTTGAATTGGAATTCGTTTTTCTATCATCGTTTCTCACCTCATATTTGCAATTTTTTTTATCTCGATTAAACTTTATATATTAAATAGAAATTACTTCAAGGAGGAATTCCATGTCTTCATTCACACACTTTAATGACCAAGGACGCGCGAAGATGGTTGATATAAGTGACAAAAAAGCAACCGTTCGAACAGCAATTGCGTGCTCTAGCATTGTCGTTACAAAAGAAATTTACGATAAAATCTCTCACAATGAAATTGGGAAAGGTGACGTATTAGCAGTTGCACAAATCGCAGGTATTATGGCTGCGAAACGCACTTCTGATATTATCCCAATGTGCCATCCTTTATTATTAAAAGGTGTTGACGTTTCTTTCGATTGGAAACAATCCGAAGAACAATATCGATTACTTATTGAAGTAAAAGTTAAAACAGAAGGTAGCACCGGTGTTGAAATGGAAGCTTTAACAGCTGCTTCCGCTACAGCTCTTACTGTGTACGATATGTGCAAAGCTGTTGATAAAGGTATGATTATTGGCGAAACTTACTTATTTGAAAAAACAGGTGGAAAAAGTGGAGATTATACGAGAAAGTCTTAATCTTCTCTCCGTTGAACCTAAAGGGCTCCCTTTAGGTTCAACCTATATATCTTGCATATAAGCGTTTTGCTATATTTATATCATTCGTCCCATGAATAAACGCCCTGCCATCTGTAAATAAAACAAAACGAAATTCCTCCACCGGAAATGATAATAAATACGGAGTAGCTTTTACATCCACACTTCTTTGTAAGCGCTTTTTAATTTCTTCTAAATTAAATTCATTCCGCACACCTGGACGGATTTGTACTGTATTTCGGCCACATAACACTTCTGTTTTCGTTTGTGCTTCAAATGTTAAACTCGGATATGTACGTAATCTTCCGCAAGATAAGCATGTGTCTTTTTTCTGCCTATTCACTTTAAATGCCATCTGTTGATTATTCCAAAGATCAAACGATAACATCGTTTCGCGAAGCGCCCCATAGTCTTCTACTAATATTTTCAGCGCTTCCGTTATTTGATGTGCAACTACTAATTGCACGGCTGGCTGTATAATACCCGCCGTATCACATGTTGCCCCGCTCGCTGGATGTTCCATTAAACAGCGGAAACACGGTGTTTTTCCTGGTAAAATTGTATACGTTACTCCGTAGCTTCCGACACAACCACCATATACCCACGGAATATTATACTTTTGTGAAATATCATTAATAAGAAGACGTGTTTCAAAATTATCTGTCGCATCTAATATTAAATCTACATCATTCACTAACGCTTCCATTTCTTGCACTGTTACATCAGTCACAACCGGATTTATTTCCACCTCAGAATTAATCGCTTGTAAATGCTCTGCTGCTGCTACCGCCTTTGGTTTATATTGCTTTGCATCTTCTTCTGTATATAATTGTTGTCTTTGTAAATTACTCCATTCTACATAATCACGATCCGCAATTGTTATTTTGCCAACACCTGCTCTAACAATTGCTTCTGCATTCGCTGCACCGAGAGCACCAGCGCCGATAATAAGCACATGCTTCTCTCTAATTTTTCTCTGTCCTTCTTCTCCAACACCAGAAAATAATATTTGTCTTGAATATCGCTCCTGCATACGATAGCCCCCTTTCTTATCCTCCTATATAAGACATTTCAATTTTCGGACGATTCTTTGCACTTTCTTCTGTCCGTTCATCCGAATACCTGTCTTTTCTATTCATCCATACATTTTGTATAACGCTTACTAACTCATCATCTGAAAGATTTCCTCTAAGAAGTTCCCTTACATCCAATCCTTCTGTCGCAAATAAGCAAGTATAAAACTTTCCATCTGCCGAAATTCTTGCTCTCGTACAAGAGGAACAAAATGACTCTGAAACAGAAGTAATAAAACCGACTTCGACATTTGTCCCAACGTAACGATATCGTTTCGCAACTTCACCGAAATAATGCGCTTCAGCTGGCTCAAGTGGATACACACTATGAATCATTTCAATTAATTCTTGCTTTGTAACGACTTGGCCAAAGTTCCATCCATTTGTACTACCAACATCCATAAACTCAATAAACCTAAGTGTGATTCCTTGCTCTTTAAAATAAGCAGCCATCGGAAGTACTTGATGGTCATTCATCCCTTTTTTCACAACCATATTTACCTTTACATCAAGCCCGGCCTCTTTTGCAGCCATAATTCCCTTTATAACAGGTTTCGTATTGATATACCGGCCATTTATGTCCTTAAACACATCGTCATCTATTGCATCCAAACTAACATTTACTCTATGTAATCCAGCTTCTTTTAATGCTTTTGCTTGTTTCGTTAAATGAATTGCATTTGTCGTTAACCCTATATCTACTAACCCTTCAATTTTCACGAGACGTGCAATAAGTTTTGTTAAATCTTTACGCAGCAGTGGCTCACCACCAGTAAGCCTAATTTTTCGTACACCGATGCTAACAAATAGTTTTGCCAAACGTTCAATCTCATCAAACGTCAGTAAAAACTCATCTCTCAAAAAAGCATAATCTGGCCCAAATACTTCCGCCGGCATACAATATGTACATCTAAAATTGCAACGATCAATGACAGATATGCGCAAATCTTGAAGTGGGCGTCCAAAAAAATCTGTAACCATCTCCTGCATCGCCACCCTCCCTTTCTGCCAAATTTCTCTCTTTTCATTCTATTATAATATATTTTCGAACTGCGATGTTTTTGCTCATGTGAATAAAGTGAAACTTTAAATAATCAAGGGGTATCCACTCCCACCTGATTAGCAAAGTCTATTCTTAAATACCAGGATAAAAAACCTTGAAACATAACAGTTCCAAGGTTTTCTGCTTATTAACTTAATCTAATAATAGTTAGAGTAGCTCCTGGCGTTGCCGTAGATAATGTAGCTATTGCAAGTAATCCAAATAACTGCAGACTAATGGCAGCTCCAGCAGGCAAGCTAGTAATTATTGTTGCACTAAATGAACCAGTAGCCAATGTCGGAGCGTTTATCGTTCCCGCAAGCGGACTACCATTTACAGTTATACGTGAACTTACGAGTAAAGCTGCCGTTATATTAATTGTATAAGCTATATAATAATTCCCTGCATTCGCAACTGTGAATACAGTATTCGTACCGTTAACAGTGATCCCTGGTCCAATATTTTGATTGTTCGGTAACGGTACATTCGTACCACCTAACAGAACAGAAATAGCACTTCCTGATGTATTATTTGCAAATGAGTACGTTGCAGTTGTACTAACTCCGGTCACACCCGTTGCTCCAGTGGCCCCGGTTGCTCCAGCTCCGGTTGGTCCTTGGATTCCTTGTGAACCGGTTGGACCCGTGTCCCCTGTTGGGCCTTGTGCACCGGTGGCTCCCGTGGCTCCTATTGAACCTTGTGGACCCTGGATTCCCTGCGGACCTTGAAGTCCTTGGGGACCTGTGGCTCCGGTTGCTCCCGTTGGACCTTGAATCCCTTGCGACCCTTGTGGACCCTGTGCTCCGGTTGCTCCTGTGTCCCCGGTTGGGCCTTGTGGACCTTGTAAACCTTGCACACCTTGCGGACCGGTTGGACCTATTTCACCTTGAACACCTTGAATTCCTGTTGGACCTTGTGGACCGGTCGGCCCCTGTATACCTTGTATCCCTTGTATTCCCTGTGGACCTTGTGCTCCAGTGGCTCCGGTTGCTCCTTGTATTCCTTGAGGACCTTGTTCTCCTTGTATTCCTTGTGAACCTGTTGGACCTTGAATTCCTTGTACTCCTTGAATTCCTTGCGGGCCTTGAGCTCCAGTCGCTCCCGTTACTCCTTGAATTCCTTGCGGGCCTTGAATCCCTTGTGGGCCTGTTGGACCAATATCTCCTTGCACCCCTTGAATTCCTTGTGGGCCTTGTAACCCTGTCACTCCGGTTGCTCCCGTTTCTCCTGTCGCTCCTGTCACTCCAGTTGAGCCCGTCGCTCCGGTATCTCCTGTTACTCCTGTCGCTCCGGTTGCTCCTGTCGGGCCAGGTGGTCCGCCTGATGGACCTGTCACTCCCGTCGGACCTGATGGACCTGTTGGGCCAGTCGGTCCGGCTGGTCCTCCTGATGGACCAGTTACCCCTGTTGGACCGGTTACTCCAGTTGGGCCTGTAGTTCCTTCCCCTGTCGCACCCGTTGTACCGGTACCTCCTGTTGCTCCTGTTGGACCTTGGACTCCTTGTATTCCCTGTGGCCCCTGCACTCCTTGCGCACCCATCGGTCCTTGTATTCCTTGAATACCTTGCACTCCCTGTGCTCCCATTGGACCTGTTGGACCTATGTCACCTTGCACTCCTTGAACCCCTTGCGGCCCCTCTGGACCTGTTGCTCCTATATTCCCTTGAACACCTTGAATTCCAGTTGCTCCTTGTGCTCCGGTTGCTCCTGTTACACCTTGAATCCCTTGTATTCCCTGTATTCCTTGCTGGCCTTCTGGTCCTGTCGCTCCTACTGGCCCTTGTATTCCCTGTATTCCTTGCTGGCCTTCCGGTCCTGTTGGCCCTATCTCTCCCATCGGACCTTGCACTCCTTGAACTCCTTGTGGTCCCGTTTCTCCTGATGGACCCGGTACTCCTTGGATTCCTTGTGGACCTTGATCTCCAGTTGCTCCTGTTGCACCTTGAGATCCTATAGCCCCCTGAATACCTTGCGGACCTTGATCTCCAGTTGCACCCGTTATCCCTTGAATACCCTGAACCCCTTGGATTCCTTGTTCACCAGTTACGCCCGTCGGACCAGGAATACCTTGAATACCTTGCGGACCTTCTGGACCTGTTGGTCCAATTGGCCCTTGAACCCCTTGGATTCCTTGCAATCCCTGAGCTCCTGTTTCTCCTGTGCTTCCACTCGGTCCTGTATTTCCCGTTGCTCCAGTTGCACCTGTACTTCCTGTTACCCCTGTATTGCCAGTTGCTCCCGTCGCACCTGTACTTCCACTTGGTCCACCTCCTGGACCTGTCGCACCAGTTGCCCCCGTCGGACCTGGTGGTCCTCCTGATGGGCCAGTGATTCCTGTTGGACCTGTTATACCAGTTGGTCCTGTAACCCCTTGACCCGTTGCTCCTGTTAGACCAGTACTTCCACTCGGTCCTTGTGGCCCTTGAATTCCTTGTGCTCCTTGGATTCCTTGAGGACCAGTTGCCCCTGGTAACCCTTGCACACCTTGAATTCCTTGTGGTCCCTCTGGCCCGGTAGCTCCAATCGGACCTTGTAACCCTTGTATCCCCTGTATACCTTGTGCCCCAGTCGCTCCTGTTGGACCAATCGGACCTTGTAGCCCTTGCACTCCTTGAGGTCCTGTCGCTCCAGTTTCTCCCTGTGGCCCCCTTAACCCTTGTGGTCCCTGCTGCCCTTCTGGCCCTGTTGCACCCATTTGTCCAGCTAGCCCTTGAATCCCTTGCACTCCTTGAGGTCCTGTCGGGCCCATCTCCCCCATTGGGCCTTGAAATCCCCTTGGTCCTTGTGGGCCAGTCGGACCTTGTGGACCAGTTGGGCCAGTTATCCCAATGCCAGTAAATCCCGTTGGAACGGGAGGAAAAGTAGGTCCAATAAGATTTGGTGAAATTCTGGAATTAGAGTTTAATGAATTTTGTTTATCGCGCTCTTTCACACTTTCACCACCTACATACCATCTTTTTCACATGAAACAAACCTCTTCTTCTTCATATGTATTTACAAAAACAATCTCAAAGACTATTTTTATTTTTAATAATAAAAACTCCCTTAATTCCTTAAGGGAGTCCAGCGATTGAATCCATATTATCTGTATTAGGAACAGCTTGTGCTATACCCGATACATTTGCACCTTGCCCCATATTTGTTCCTGTTACAGTACCAGCAGGAGTACCTCTTGTATATGTTGTCGTAACAGAATCTCCCGGCTGTAAACAGAGCTTCGTCTCCGTCCCTATTACTGTAACAACGTCAATCCAAGTGCACCCCATTGAGCCACTATACGATTTCGTAGCAGTAAATGACGTATCACTCAAATTATCACCAGTAAATATATTCCCAGTGTTATTCACAATAACAAACTCTTTTATATGAGCAGGCATAATTACACTCTACCTTTCCTCTATGAACCTAATGTACGTGTACTCGTTGCTAATGGCGGAAGAAATACTGATGTTCGAATCACCGCTTCTGGCTGCCTTTTCCCATTTAAAAAAATAGCCGCACTCGATCCTCCAGCACCTGCGTATATTTTTGCTACAGCTAAAGGTGAGATATCATAACAGTCACCAACATTAACAGCCCCTGTATTATTAATAATTTTTACTTTCCGCAAGTTAATCCCCATTTACCTATCCCCCTTTTGTACACTGTATGCAAAAGAAAAAAACTTGAAACAGACTCGTTTCAAGTTTTTTAGCTACTTATTTCGTTTCACCTTCATATTGAAGCATGCCGCCAACCATGTTCACTGTTTTAAAGCCTTGCTCATTTAAATAATGACATACATTTTCACTGCGCATTCCCGAACGACAAATAAAGATATATTCATTCTCTTTATCAAAGAAATCTACTTTATTTGGGATATCGCCCATTTTAATATGTACAGCTTCTGGAATTTTTCCTGCCGCTACTTCTTCATCTTCCCTTACGTCTACTAAAAATAACGTTTCTCCATTTTCTAAACGCTCTTGCACTTCTTCTGTAGTAATTGTTTTAACTTCTGTCATATGTCGTTCCTCCTTATATACAATAAAACCTTTAGTCTCTTCCTTAAACAAGCATATCTAGTCAATTTTAGCATGCGAAAGAAAGAACGCAAAGAATGGAAATTTTATTTCTCAATTTTCCCGCAAAACTTATTCTTTACAAACATAACTCGTGCATTGTATCCTCAATATACTTGTTTTATGAAAGGAGCCAATGAAAATGACACTTTTTCTTTTCATTACGGGCATCATTTTCTTAATCGCCGCAATTATTGCTCTTAGTATGAAAAATAATAAAAAGATAAAATCACCACAAGAAATGTCATTCTTATTTCTATTACTCAGTATCGCATTCTTCGGTATAGCAATTGCCACATATATTTTCCGCCTACAAATCATGTAAAAAAAGGTGCCTACTACATACATTGCACCTTTTTCACATCATTTATTTTCTACGCAAAACTAGATACTTTCCGATTTAAAAACTCATGCAATTTCTTTTCAAATAAATGAATATCAAATGCTCCCGCCATATGCCCATTTATACTTTCTATCTCATACACTTCCGCATATTTCCCCTGTTTTTGCAACATGTCTACCATTTTATAATTATAACGTGACGGCTGAAGCAAATCTTGTTTACACGGAATCATAAGTACATTTGCTTCTATATTAGAAAGAGCCTCTTCTAATGAAGAAAATCCATGCGCAATATCATGTAATAAAACTGCTTTTGCAGTGTATATCCACGAATTTGCATCTACTAACTCTATACTTCTATATGTCACTTTACTTATTTCTTTCTCAAATGATGTTAATATCGAAAACTTTTCATAAGGTTCTACTTCTATACTATTACGAGGGAATGTTGTTTCATAAAAATGCTCATCAAATGCGTTCATAAACATCATTCTATTCGCTAAATGAAGTCCCTTCATTGGCTGCTCTTCTCCATATTTTCCATCCTTCCAACTTGGATCCAGTTGAATAGTCTCAATTGCATTTTGTGCTACATTTACCGACGTAATAATTGGATTTTGCGGGTTCGTAATAATACCAATCATCCGCTCTACCATATGAGGATAATGAACAGCCCATTGCTGCGCAATCATCCCGCCAGCTGACGGTCCCATTACAGCATGTAACCTTGAAATTCCCATATCTTTTATTAACTCATATTGCATACGAGCTACATCAAGAAATGTAAAAACCGGAAAATCCATCGCATATTCATCTCCAGTTTTCGGATGAATCGATTTCGGTCCCGTTGTAAATACATAAGGATTCTTCACCTGCACATTACAAAGATTATCAGTGCATATAACAAAATATTCATTTGTATCAATTGCTTTTCCCGGTCCAATTAAACCATCCCACCAACCAGACTCCTCATCATGCGCTGTATATTTTCCTGCCGCGTGACTCGTTGCACTAAAATAATGGCATACCAAAATTGCATTTGACCTTTCTCTATTTAAAGTACCATACGTCTCATACCCCATTTGAACAGGAATTTCCCTACCATTTTCGAACATAAACTCTCTTAAAACAAAATTTTCTTTTTTTACAAATTGCACAGACTCGCCCTCTTCCCGTCATAGTATGAACTGCTTACTAAAGGATTTTTTCTATGCAAACCAATCTCCTCCTTCTTTTCATAAATAAATGAATAATATACAAAATTAGCCACAAAATAGCACTATATTACACAATCAAAGAGGGCATACATATGATTTGGAATTGGCTACGTAAGAAAAAAAAATCAAATACGACAGAGAAAAACGAAACAGATAACTCGGAGCAACAACCTAACAATCAAGAGGATGATAACAAAGAACAGACTAGAAGTATGAAACATAATAAAGATAGCAATGGCGAGCAACAAAAAGAGGAACACAAGGAATCTTCCCAAGATAAGCAGCAAAACAAATCGAATCAGAATCAGCAACAAAGTGCTAAACAAGACGAATCTTCTCAAGAACAACAGCAACATTCTAAGCAAGACGACTCGGATCAGGATCAACAACAACATTCTAAGCAAAACAAATCAGATCAAGATCAACAACAACATTCTAAGCAAAACAGCTCAGATCAAGATCAGCAGCAACATTCTAAGCACGACAACTCGGGTCAGAATCAGCAGCAAAACTCTAAGCACGACAACTCGGGTCAGAATCAGCAGCAAAACTCTAAGCACGACAACTCGGGTCAGAATCAGCAGCAAAACTCTAAGCACGACAACTCGGGTCAGAATCAGCAGCAAAACTCTAAGCACGACAACTCGGGTCAGAATCAGCAGCAAAACTCTAAGCACGACAACTCGGATCAGAATCAGCAGCAAAACTCTAAGCACGACAACTCGGATCAAGATCAACAGCAAAACTCTAAGAACGACAACTCGGGTCAGAATCAGCAGCAAAACTCTAAAGGTAATAGTATTTATGATTTTACGAAACCAGAAAAAGACCGTATTCATTCTCTACAAGATTTAATAGAGAAACTCAAAAAGTCTAGTGATTTCGTTAATTATCATACATCTGACGATGAAACGATGCCTTATTGGATTTCTTACTATCGTCCTTCTCTTGATGGAGAGAAATTACAGAAATATTTAATGCCTACTCTTTTAGAACGACCTTGTACTTCATTAGAAGAGCTAAAAGAACATATTCCGATGAGTGGTATTACAATTACGAACGACTTACAAAAAATTGAGGACATGGTTTTAAAGGGACATGCGATTATTCAATTGAATCAGCAAGATCAAAAGTGTATGCTTGCAAACATTGCAATTGATACTTACCGGGCACCAAGCCCTCCATTAAATGAATCAACAGTTATCGGTCCACAAGAAGGCTTTGTAGAAGCTATTGATACGAATATTAATTTAGTACGAAAACGCCTTCCTGTTTTAGATTTACAAACAAAAGAAATGATTGTCGGCGAGTTTTCCAAAACAAAAGTTGTCATGATGTATTTAGATAACCTTGCTGAAAAAGATAATGTTGATTTTCTAGAGGAATCTTTACGAGCTCTTGAATATGATCAAATTAATGATAGTGCTTATATACAAGAATTGATGGGAGAAAAGTCGATTTTCCCTCTCTATATCAATACAGAACGTACTGATAGAGTTACAAAAGCACTAATTGATGGGAAAATTGCTATTTTTGTGGATGGTTCTCCAAGTGTTCTACTAACACCTGTATCCTATTTCGATTTTTTCATTTCACCAGAAGACTATAACGTCTCTTGGCTATACGCTACATTTTCACGCATTTTACGCCTTATCGCTGTTCTATTTTCAATCTGTGCTACACCTTTATATGTTGCAGTTTTAAATTATCATTATGAACTTATTCCAAGTGATTTGCTTGAAACTTTGATTTTATCAAGGGCACAAGTACCGTTCCCACCTTTAATTGAAGCACTCTTTTTAGAACTTGCAATCGACTTATTGAGAGAAGCTGGTGCAAGATTACCGATGAAAGTCGGGCAAACACTCGGTATTGTAGGCGGTATCGTAATTGGGCAAGCATCTGTACAAGCTGGTTTAACGAGTAACATTTTATTAATTATCGTTGCCTTATCAGCGCTTGCTTCCTTTATTACACCTATTTATAAAATGGGTAATGCAGTTCGATTACTACGCTTTCCATTTCTTATGTTTGCAGAGATAGGCGGATTGTTTGGGATTTCTCTTGGATTTATCTTCTTATTTACTCATCTATTCAGGCTTACTTCCTTACGTAAGCCGTACGCTTTGTTTTATCCGACAAGACAACAATCCGTTAAGGATTCTTGGATTCGTTTTCCTTTAACAATGATTGATACAAGAGATGTACAAGCAAGACCACAACATGTAAAAAAATCAGCAAAAGGAATTTCAACAAAACATAGATCGGACTTTGATGATTAAGAAATGAGGTGCATTGATGAGTAAAGTTCAAGAAAAATATCAAATATCGCCTGTCTTTGTTTTCTTCTTAATTCACGGTGCACAGTTTGGAGCTGGCGTTCTCGGCTTCGCTCGAATTACCGCAAAGGCCGCTGGATACGACGGCTGGATAGGCGTTCTAATCACAGGACTCTGTATCCATATCCTTATATGGATGATGTATTTTTTATTAAAAGAAACAAACGGTAATTTAATCGACTTACATCGGCAAACATTTGGAAAGTGGCTAGGAAACGGCGTTAATATCATCTTTGCTGCTTATTTTTTAATCGTCAGTATTTCCGTCATTCGAACATACGTTGAAATTATTCAAGTGTGGATGTTCCCTACCGCTTCCACTTGGATGTTAACACTCTTTTTATGCTTAGTTAGCTATTACATTATTTCCTCTGGATTTCGTGTCATTACTGGCATTTGTGTTATCTCTGTTGGCGGTACGTTGGGATATTTATTTCTTAGCCTATTCGTTTTGAAATACTCTCACTGGCCTAATTTACTACCTATATTCACACATTCTTTTTCAGATATATTAAAAGCCGCTCAACTGTCAATCTACAGTATGACTGGCTTTGAGATTTACCTCATGGTTTATCCATTTGTGAAAAAACCTATGCAATCTCATAAATTCGCTCAATACGGGGCACTATTTTCAAATCTTTTATATTTATTTAGTACCCTTTTAGCCTTTTCGTTTTTTAGTGAAAAACAATTGTTAAAAACAATATGGTCCCAACTTTCTATGACCCAAGTCATTCAATTACCATTTATAGAAAGGTTAGAATATATTGCAATTTCAGCTTATGCACTCGTTATTATTACAAGCTTTATTCTTCCTTTGTGGGCGGCAACGAGAGCAACTCACGAAATATTCCGCGTAAAACAAAGAGGTGTTTTAATCGCTTTTATCTTTATCACTCTCATTGTTTCACAACTTTTAACAAACAGGCACGATATTAATAATTTTATTAGTAACGCATCAAAAGTTAGTTTTTGGCTCATTTATGTATACATCCCAATCCTATTTATCATTGTGTGGGTGAAAAGAAAATGGAAAAAATCAAAAGCAAATTAATACTTATTTCTTGCATAACATTTTTTAGTCTAACTGGTTGTTTACAAAAAAATATTATTGATGATGTTCAGCTCATTCAAGGAACTGCCTTCGATACAGCAAAAGATAATAAAGTAAAAGTTACATTCGTTTGCCCCGTACAGAAAAAGGGAAATAAAGTCCAAGTTTATGAAGGAATAGGAAACGCAGTAAAACAAGTAAAGGCAGATACATCTTTGGAATCCTCCCAACCGTTCGCAAGCGGACAAATGCGGATTGCCTTATTCACAACAAAAATTGCTAAAAAAGGATTGTCAACTTCCTTTGACACCTTGATTCGTGATGTGAATATTGGTAACTCACTTTATGTGGGACTATTAGAAGGCAGTGGTACTGAACTATTTAAAGGAAAATATAGTACATCTTATAACGTTGCAATTTATATAAAAAAAATGTTAGAACATAATATGGAAACTGGCCCTTTACCAACTGATAATTTATATTTTGGCGCCTTCCGGTACTACCGTGAGGGACAAGATTCTTATATGCCTATCCTTAAAAAACATGGAGATAAAATAAGAATTACTGGTATCGGTCTCTTAAAAAAGGATAAGTTAGTAGGAAAAATTAATTACCATGATATGTTTGTTTTCAAAGGACTACTAGAAAAGCATCGGTTAGACTCACATGAGTTTAAAACCAATCCTGGCTACGCAATGATTAATAACATCTTTTCAGTTCCTACCTATGAAGTAAACATAAAAAATGGAAAACCTTCTTTCTATATTCATGTAAAAATGGAAGCTCGTATTCAAGAATTACCTCGGAAATTCAACTTAGAAAATGAAAAGAACACACAAAAAATAGCGAAAGCAATTGAGAAACAATTAGATGCAAAAGCTACAAAACTAATTAAACAGTTTAAATCTCTAAATGTTGATCCTCTTGGACTAGGAGCAAAATATAGACAACATTATCGCCCATTTAAATTAGAAGAATGGCGAAAAATGTATAAAGATGTACCAATTGAAGTGAAATATACCGTAAATATTACAAATTCTGGTGTAATTGAATGAGAAATGATTGAACTCCTCTCTCCAGCATGATACAACGGAAAGAGGAGTTTTTATTTTAGATAGAGAGAGAAGATATTTATGGGGGAGCTTATGTCTAAAAAATTAGTAAAGCCTATTTTAAATGGTATTTTATTTCTCGGCGTCTTTTTATTTGCTCATACATACTTAAAAAATGTTTCCTTCACACGTTATTTACTTGTCGTTATACCAATGTTGCTCGTTGGTATGTTTGGCATCGACCTTATTTTATCCATTTTAATAAAAGAAGAAAAATAACGAGCAGGGCCATCCCAAAAGTATTCCGGGATGGCTTTCTTTTATTAACAGGCTATGTTTTGTCGTTCCATCGATATAATCTTTTACTATCGCTATCTTAACTAAAAAATGAAACTTTTGGACAGCCCCTTTTCATTTCATAATCAGCCTATGTTACAATGAGATTCGGACAAAGCGAGAAAGGATGAAACAACATGACAAACGAAAAAGGTTTAGATAAAGGATATGAACTTGTTGCAAAAATGCATGAAGAGTTCGGACATCCTGTGACAAATACTCCAACAAAACTAACAGAAGAGCGTGCAAAAATTCGCGCAAGTTTTATGCAAGAAGAGCTGGAAGAATTTCTAGAAGCAACGACTGTTGAAGATCAATATGATGCACTGATTGACCTTATTTACTTTGCATTCGGAACGTTTGCCGAAATGGGCGTACGTCCAGATAAAGGATTCGAAATTGTAAATAATGCAAACATGGCAAAATTATTCCCTGATGGGAAACCTCGATTCCGCGAAGGCGATGGCAAAATTCTAAAACCAGAAGGCTGGCAAGCACCAGAGCCACAACTTCGTGCTGAAATCGAACGTCAACGCCAAGAAGCTGAAAAAAACTGCTAGGATTTCCTAGCAGTTTTTTATTATGTCTTTTTTTCTGCAATTCATTAATGACCCACGTGTCCCGCGTGTCCTGCTGCTCCACTAATGCTAGCCGCTCCTGCCGCTGCTCCTGCTCCTCCTGCTCCAATTCCACCTGTCCAAGGAGAAGATTGTTGCTGTTGATATTGTTGGTGCTGTTGGTGCTGTTGACCATGTTGGCCTTGGTGACCGTGTTGGCCGTGTTGACCTTGATGACCTTGTTGGCCTTGGTGACCATGATGACCTTGATGACCGTGCTGGCCTTGGTGACCATGATGACCTTGATGACCATGATGACCTTGATGACCTTGATGACCTTGATGACCTTGATGACCTTGATGACCTTGATGACCTTGATGACCTTGATGACCTTGATGACCTTGATGACCTTGATGACCTTGATGACCTTGATGACCTTGATGACCTTGATGACCTTGATGACCGTGCTGGCCTTGGTGCGTTTGATAAAGAACAGCTTGTGGATGAATATGGTGATGACCGTGGTGATGTACTTGTTGTTGATGTCCGTGATGATGTTGATGACCATGGTGACCGTGCTGACCTTGGTGATGATGATGACCATGGTGACCGTGCTGACCTTGGTGATGATGATGACCATGTTGGCCTTGGTGATGGTGATGTACATGATGACCGTGTTGGCCTTGGTGGTGATGGTGTACATGGTGGCCATGTTGGCCTTGGTGATGGTGATGTACATGGTGACCGTGAACACCTTGCGGATAACCACCTACTCCGCCTGCTACAACACCTACTCCCGGTACCGGAAATCCTGTCTGTACTCCTCCAACGAAAGAAGGAAATGTAGTTGGTACTCCTACTGGAATTCCTGTCTGTACGCCAGCTACTGATGTCGGAAATCCTCCTGTTACTGTAGGCATTCCAGCCCCTGATGTCGAAAACCCTCCCATTAATGTAGGCATTCCAGTTTGCATGCCAGCTACCGATGTTGGAAATCCTCCTGCTGCTCCACCCATCCAGCTCGGAATTCCACCGTACCCTTGTTGGCCAGCTCCTCCCATTAACATCATTTGTTCATAACTATCCGATCCACCTCCGAAAAATCCGTGTGGTGCATTATTGTCCATCCCTTTCATTCCTTTCACCTCTTCTACTCAATTTAGCCTACCTTTTTTATCATATTTCCTATAGAAAAATAGGTGTTTGTCTGTATTGGAATTCCGCTCCTTTTTCTTCATTCATGGTAAAATTAATTAACTGAATATTTTTTCTAGGGGGTATTTCTATTGAAGAACGTAACAAAAGCTTCTATCAATGATTTAGATTCAATCGTACATATAGATATTGATGTAATTGGAAATGATAGTAGACGAAATTATATTGTAACTACTCAGCTTAGTTAAACAAAAAAGGTAACTACTCAGCTTCCTCAGACAAAAAAGCATGCTAAATACATGTTTCCAATTCGAAAACATGAAAAAAAATATGCCCATAAGAGAAAGAATCTAGATCGAATCGAGAATTTCTCTTATGAAATCGTGCAATTCCAAGGAACCGTTCCGGTTTCTATAACCTGACCTATCGCTTGTAAGACAGATTGTTTTTGTTTTTTCATGGTGCTTATAAAGCTTCGTATCTGACAAAAAGATTCTGCGCCTTTCTTACTTCGAAACGTTCCAGACACTTTCTGTTTGACTTTCGTCATTCGAATATCCCGTTCTGCTTGATTGTTATCAAATGGAATGTCTGGATGTTCTAAAAATGCTAGAATTCTGTCAGCATATTTGACGAAGCGATTCCATAAATTTTGAGCAGGCGTCTGTTTTCCTTTCTTTTTTGGTTCTGAAGAAAATACTTGTTTTTCTTTTAATATAGCTTGATAGGCAGTCGACAGATTCTCTTGCTCTGCTTTTGGCAGGAGTCCTTTGTATTGTTTTTTTAGCGTTAAGGCTTGCGTTAAAAACTCCTGCATCTGTTGTGCCCATTTTTCTCCGGTACTATCTATAATTCCTTGTAAATCTCGTAAGAGGTGGGCATTACATAATACGTGACGACAATCTGTATACGCATCATATGATTTCCAACCATCATGCATCGCGATTCCAGAAAAAGACGGCAAGATTTCTCCAGCATCCATTGCTTCTTTTCCGCGTTTTTGATGAATATGTTGCAATGTCACCTCCGGTGTACTGGCAGTATGTAACCATTGTGTTTTATTTTCTACACGCATACTGGTTTCATCAAAATGGACAACAGAAGACTGAAGGATCTGGTCTTTTACTTCTTGGAGAAAAGGCTGCAATTGAGCCGAAAAACTGTTTGTATGATTGACTAACGTTCCTTCACTGATAGAATGTCCAAAACAATCTTGAAAGAATTCTTTTGTTCTTTTTAAAGAAAGACACTGATAATGCGTTAAATAGGGGATTAGTCTTTTTATATTTGGACCATATTGAACAGGACGAGAGACAGTAGAAGGAAACTGGGATTCTTGAATAGAATGGCAATGTGGGCATTCTTTTTGTTCCACTTTATGTTCCGTCACTTCTATCTGGATAGGTGGTAAATCATACACTTGGCGAATGCGGTATCCTTTTACAGGCTCATGGTCTAAAGAAGTATAGCAACAAGTACAATAGGTAGGAGAATATGTAATTGTATGGTCTGGAGTCGCTGTCAAACCAAGAGTATGTCCTTTGTGGCCCAACTGGCCACCGGTTTGACGCTGGGATGATTTTCGCAAACTTTTTGTAATAGGCTTACGAAAACCATCTGTAGAGGGTGGTTTATGACTATTTGTAGAGTTTTTTTTTGAACGATTTTCTAATTCTTCTATACGCTCTTTTAAATTCTGTATTTGACTTTCTAATTGATGAACAAAATCGCAAATAGCTTGAGGTCCCTTTTGATAGACAGCTAGAATTTCTTGTTTTTTCAACATAAATACCACCTCCTTGTATGATATATCTAGTATTCACACAAAAAGTACATATCAGACTAGTAAATGAAAAAAGCCTCCGTGAGGAAGCTGAGTAGTTACATTATATTAAGCACTCTATTGATGAGGGACGATGCGTCATCGTAAAAGAAAATAATTCTATTTCCGGTTTTCTAACATACGATACAAGTTTCTTTGATTGTACTTTCCTCTCATTAATCATTGTTTCGCCAACAAAAAGAAGGCGAGGCTATGCAAGCTCGTTACTCTCATATATGTTAAGTCATTCTCCTACTCAAAAAATATTTTCTTCAACGAACGAATCAAATGAAAATATGCAAAAAGTTTTTCATACGAACGGTTTTATACGTAGTGGCACAATTGAAAATTTAGATGAAGGTGATCCTGAAATTATTTTCTACACAAAAAAGCTCAGAGTATAAACACTCTGAGCTTTTATTTAGAATGAATTAGTTTGCAACAACGTTAACAAGTTTTCCAGGAACAACAATTACTTTACGAACTGTTTTCCCTTCAATTTGGTCTTGAATTGCTTCAAGTGCCAGTTGTTCCATTTCTTCTTTTGATGCGTCTTTACTCATTGTTAGTTTCGCGCGAACTTTGCCCATAATTTGAACAACGATTTCAACTTCATCTTCTACAAGTTTAGACTCATCAAATGTTGGCCAGCTTGCATATGTGATTGTTTCATTGTATCCAAATTTGCTCCATAGTTCTTCCCCGATGTGAGGCGCAACTGGTGCAATCATTTTTACGAAACCTTCTACATATTCTTTCGGAAGTGTTTCAGCTTTATATGCATCGTTGATGAATACCATCATTTGAGAAATCGCTGTGTTGAAGCGAAGCTCTGCATAGTCTTCTGTTACTTTCTTCACTGTTTGGTGGTAAGCTTTTTCAAGCTCTTTATTTGGTGCATCAGTAATTTTCTCACTTAATTCACCATTATCTTGAATGAATAGACGCCATACGCGGTCTAGGAAACGACGAGCTCCGTCAAGACCATTTTCAGACCAAGCAATCGAAGCATCTAATGGTCCCATGAACATTTCGTATAGACGAAGTGTATCTGCACCATGGCTTGCTACGATATCATCAGGGTTTACAACGTTACCTTTTGATTTACTCATTTTCTCGTTGTTTTCACCTAGAATCATACCTTGGTTGAATAGTTGTTGGAATGGCTCTTTCGTTGGAACTACACCGATATCGTATAATACTTTATGCCAGAAACGAGCATATAGTAAGTGAAGTACAGCGTGCTCTGCTCCGCCAATATAAATATCAACTGGAAGCCATTGTTTTACTTTTTCAGGATCTACAAGTGCTTCGCTATTGTTTGGATCGATGTAACGTAGGTAATACCAGCAGCTACCAGCCCATTGTGGCATTGTGTTCGTTTCACGACGACCTTTTTTACCAGTTTCAGGATCAACAACGTTTACCCACTCGTCAATGTTAGCAAGTGGTGATTCACCTGTACCTGAAGGACGGATGTTTTCTGTTTTCGGAAGAACTAATGGTAATTCTTCTTCTTTCACAGCTGTCATTGTGCCATCTTCCCAATGGATTACTGGAATTGGCTCACCCCAGTAACGTTGACGGCTGAATAACCAGTCACGTAGACGGTACGTTACTTTTTGATTTCCTGCGCTCGTTACTTCAAGCCATTCAATCATTTTTACGATTGCTTCTTCTTTATTTAAACCATCAAGGAATGCTGAGTTTACGTGCGCACCATCACCTGTGTATGCTTCTTTCGTAATGTCTCCGCCTTTTACAACTTCCTTCATTGGAAGATTGAACGTTGATGCGAATTCATAGTCACGCTCATCATGAGCTGGAACTGCCATTACAGCACCTGTTCCGTAAGTTGCAAGAACATAGTCAGCGATCCAGATTGGTAATTTCTCGCCATTTACTGGGTTAACTGCGTAAGCACCAGTGAATACACCAGTTTTCTCTTTCGCAAGTTCTGTACGCTCTAGGTCACTCTTCATTTTAACAGAGTTAATGTAAGCTTCTACAGCTTCTTTTTGCTCTGCTGTTGTAATGTCAGCAACAAGCGCATGCTCTGGAGCAAGTACACAGTAGCTCGCACCAAATAGTGTATCAGGACGCGTTGTGAAAACTGTGAATTTCTCGTCTGTACCATCGATGTTGAAGTGTACTTCTGCACCTTCAGAACGACCAATCCAGTTACGTTGCATATCTTTTAAGCTTTCTGGCCAATCAAGCTCATCTAGATCTTCTAATAGACGATCTCCGTAAGCTGTAATTTTTAACATCCACTGTCTCATCGGACGACGCTCAACTGGATGTCCACCGCGCTCACTCTTACCGTCAATGATTTCTTCATTTGCAAGTACTGTACCAAGTGCTGGGCACCAGTTTACAGGTACTTCATCAACGTAAGCTAAGCCTTTTTCAAATAGTTTTAGGAAGATCCATTGTGTCCACTTGTAGTAGTTTGGATCTGTTGTATTTACTTCACGATCCCAATCGTAAGAGAAGCCTAATGCTTTAATTTGATTACGGAACGTATTAATATTAAGCTCTGTAAATTCTGCCGGGCTGTTTCCAGTATCAAGTGCATATTGCTCTGCTGGAAGACCGAACGCATCCCATCCCATTGGATGAAGAACGTTATATCCTTGCATACGCTTCATACGAGATAAAATATCTGTCGCTGTATAACCTTCTGGATGTCCTACGTGTAGGCCTGCACCTGATGGATATGGGAACATATCTAGTGCATAAAATTTTGGTTTTTCTGTCTCATCTGGCGTACGGAATGTTTTATTCTCTTCCCAGTACCCTTGCCACTTCTTCTCAATATTTTGATGATTAAAGCTCATGAGATACCCTCCTTGAAATTCTATTTATTTTCACCGCCCAAAATACAAAAAACCTCTCATCCCTAGAAAGGGACGAGAGGTTATAGATTCCCGCGGTACCACCCTAAATTAATGTACAAATATACATTCGCTTAGATCCGTAACGTGGATTAACGGCAATTGCTACTACTAGTTTCACAACTGCAACTCAAAGGCGAGTTCATAACGAAACGTGGATTGACTTGCACCGACCGTCAACTCTCTAAACCAGCTTCTATTACTACTACTCCTTCTCACTGTTATTACAAATATAAGTTAATGTGAACTACCCACCACTTCGTATCTCTAAAGAGCTTACTTGAAGCTAAGGCTTCTCGGTTAATCGTTACTCTTACTAACTAACGAATTCGTCTTAGGACAGCCGAGCTATCTCCCTTGTTCCAAAGGTTGTTTTATTTAAATATATTCTAAAACATGTTACATGTTCCGTCAAACTAAACTGCAATTTTTTCTTCAACTGTTTCTTCTACTTTTACTCGCTTATCATACATGCTCGTTGCAATAATCGCTACTACAAGCATTACCATGATTGCTATAAACAATACTTCCATATTGTATAAATCAACAATCGCTCCGCCAACGACCGGTCCAAACATTTTCCCTACAGTCGCCGCGCTATTTACAACGCCTTGATAAAACCCTAGTTTATCTTTTGGCGCAAGTATATTTGCAATGGTCGGAACTGCTGGCCATACGAATAACTCACCAATCGTTAACGTCACCATCGCAACGAGGAACATCGTAAATTGCTGCGCTTGACTTAACACAATAAATGACGCCGCAAAAATGACGATTCCAATCATAATTTGTTGTTTTAAAGAACGCTTCATCCAGCGAATTAACATACTAACAAGTGGCTGCGCACAAACAATCATCGCTCCGTTTATCGTCCATAATAAACTATAATGTCGGAGGCTAATATTTAATTCCCGCATATAAGTCGCAATCGCCCCTTGCCACTGTACATATGTAACCCAGCATAAAGCATATGCTACACATACGATAAGAAGTGCTTTAAATCCAGGTGTAAGTGTCCAGCCTTTTTTCGTTTCGACTTCTTTTTGCACTCCTGGCTCTTTCTTGTCTTCCATACCACGGAATCCAATAAAAGCAATTAAGAAGAAAACAAAGTACAAAACAAAATTGGCTAAGAAAATATAATCAAAACGGTAAGATGCAACTAAACCACCGCACGCTGTTCCGATCGCAATACCAACGTTTTGCCCAACATACATCGCATTAAATGCCTGTCTTCCGCCCTCTGGCCAAACCGTACCGACCATCGCATACATCGATGGGAAGACCATTCCAGAACCAAAGCCGATTAATGCTAGCCACACAACATATAACGGCCAACCGTGGAAGAACACAAGACCTAAAATCGATACGAGTGTAATAACAATCCCTACTAAAGTTGATTTATAACCGCCCCATTTATCAAATAAAACACCGCCGAGCAAGTTTCCGATTACACCAGTAAGCGAGTTGATCATTAATACCATTCCGGCCACAGATAAAGATTTTCCTAGGTGATCATGCAAATAAATTGTATTAAAAGGCCATAAAAAAGAAGCACCCGTGACATTAATAATCATCCCAGCTACTAATAGCCATACTTTCCTTGGCATAGTCTCCCCTCCTATTCTATTTTTTTCGTTCATCTATAACAGTAAAATTGTAGTCGTTTTTAAATAGGAAGGCAACTGATTAATAGTTGATGAAATTCAGATAACGGTTTTTCGGTAAATGAAATTATACTGATTGCTATTTGAAAATATATCGGCGATTTTGGAAATATATCAGCGATTCTCAAAATATATCGGCGATTATTAAGATATATCGACGATTCTCGAAATATATCAGCGATTATTAAAATATATCGACTTACCGACAAAAAACGACATTAGTAACAATAAAAAAAGAGGAGATTACATGAACTTCATGCAGTCTCCCCTTATTTATACTATCCAACTTCTTTTTCTCGCTTCGCACGTTCTTTCGCACTCCATTTAAATATTTTATCTAGTAGAGAGTATATTCTCCCAGACTCCTTCGTTAATAACGGTCCTAACGATGCTAATATTAAAACGTACAGTGCAGAGAACGGTTTAATCGTTGCCATTAAACCACCCGCAATGCCGATATTGGCTACAATAATGGAGAACTCTCCGCGTGATACGAGGGTTAAACCGATATTCGTAGAAGCCTTATGCGATAACCCGGCTTTACGTCCCGCCATCATTCCAGCTGTAAAATTACCGATGAGCGTAATGAAAACTGCTCCTAATGCCAACCACACTGCTCCTCCAAGTGAAAACGGATCTATACTTAAACCGAAACTGAAAAAGAATATGGCTCCAAAGAAGTCACGAAACGGAACGACGAGATGCTCAATCCGATCACTATGCTCTGTTTCAGAAAAGACGAGTCCTAACAATAATGCTCCAATTGCCTCAGCAACATGAATCGTTTCTGAAAATCCTGCTACAAAGAATAAAATGGCGAATATTACGATAATAAAAATTTCGTTTGATGAAATATCTAATACTTTATTTAGAAACGGCGTAGCTTTTCTAGCGATTACAAAGAATAGTAGCATATACCCTACCGCGATTAACACCGATGTAAGAGCACCTACAAATGATGTTGCACCACCGAGTACTAACCCTGAAACGACTGATAAATATACAGCTAAAAAAATATCATCAAACATAATGATTCCTAATATTAATTCAGTCTCTTTATTACCAGATCTTCTTAAATCAACAATTACTTTTGCAACAATTGCACTTGATGAAATTGTAATGATTCCAGCAATAATTAACGTTTCTAATAAAGGGAAGCCCATCACATATCCATAAAGTAAACCTAATATGAAATTAAGCGATATGTGGACAGTCCCCCCAAAAGCAATCGACTTTCCTGATTTAATTAATTTTTTTATTGAGAATTCTAAGCCTAAGTAGAATAGGAGGAATATGACGCCAACACGGCCGAGGAATGAAATAACTTCCCCGCTTTCAATAAACCTTAAATCGATAAGTCCTAAATCTGGGGCATGAGGCCCCACTAACATACCGAGTATAATGAGAAACGGAATAATCGAGAACTTTAACTTCGCAGCAAGGATAGCTGCAAAAGCTACTAATACTAACGCAGTTCCAACTTCAAAGATTAAAGTATCCATCGATTATGAATCACCTCCTGCTGAAAGCAATTCATTAATAATTCTTTTCACTTCATGTCTTTCACCCGATAATACGAGCATATCGCCAGCTTCAATAATAGAGTCTGGACCTGGATTAAAGAATTTCTTCATATTCTTTTTCAAAATAGCAATAATCGTTACGTTATATGTTTTTCTGACATGTAAGCTACCAATTGTTTGTTGTACGACTGGTGCATTATTTTCCACCTTAAACCATTCAATTGATAATCCTTCAAAAGCCATCTCAATTGTATCTAACGCTTGTGGTCTATATACCATTCCGCCCAATATAGCTGCAATTTGTCTCGCTTCAGAATCACGAAGAGAAATGCTTGAAATACTCTCATCATGATCCTCATCAAAATGATACATTTCTCTTCGGCCATCATCATGAATAACGATAACCATCTTTTCATTACCTTTTGTTATAACTTCAAATTTACATCCAATGCCCGGTAATTCACTCTCTCTAATATTCATATTCCCGCCTCCTAAAGTTTTTAGTTACGGCTTTTACAAATCGACATCAATCTCTGTTTTAAATTCTTCATCTTTTGAGATTCCCAAATACTTTAATGTCTCTGAAGGTGTCGCGTGATGAAAATGTTTTTGTAATAGCGCAATCGCTATCCCTCTTTTGTATGCATGAAATCCAAACGTTTTTCTCATTGAGTTTGTTCCGATTTTACCAACAATCCCAACTGCTTCAGCAGCATTATGAATTACACGATACGCTTGTTGGCGCGTAATTGAATTTGTCGTTTTATTAGATTGAAATACGTAGTTTTCTCTTTGAGCATTAATAGATTGTACGTACTCTAAAAGTGCTTCTTTTACTTTTGTATTTAAATAAATATCTTGTTTAAACTTTTCATCTTTCACAGGAAGAGAATAAAACTCTTTAACAGTTCCATCTTCATTTAATACCTCTTCAAATTTCATACTAAGTAGCTCAGTAATCTTTAATCCTGTGTTAATTCCAATAACAAATAAAAGATAATCTCGCTGTGAGTGCTCTTTTAAATACTTTTTCATAGCCTCAATTTGGCTTATATCTTTTAATGCCTCTACAACTTCCATACATGTATTCTCCTCATCTTATGAACGGTAATTTTCTCATCATGTTGTCCATTTTACCTTATCACGCTATGAGATTTCCATGTATTATCCATTATTTTCACAATATACTTCTGTGGTCTCGGCAATTTTTAATGTGGAAACTTACGATTGTACAAATACGATGTGGTTAGAAAAAAATGTGGGGATAAAGGTTCAGCCTCTTTCTACAGATCGGATTCCTCCTTTCATTATCCAGCTGCTTCTACTTTTATATTATGTTACTTATTTACATTATATTATATATTTCAGTAACATTAAAGTGTTTTTTCTGAAAATATAAAAAACCGAGCACTTTCACTCGGCTTTTTACGTATTAATCTTCTTTTGGAAGCACAATTCCTTTATACAATTGAACTGTGATGAAGTAATAAACTGCATAAATAACTACGAAAATAACAATCGGTAACCAAATACGGAAGTACGGATCAACTAAAATAAACCCGAAAATATTCATACCAACTAATACGTGAGCGATACCTACAATTGCTGGGAATAAGAATACTAAGAATAACTCTTTATAAATAGATTTCGTTAATAATTCACGGCGCACACCGATTTTACGAAGCATTTGATAACGTGTAATATCTTTTGATGCACCAGAAAGAATTTTAAACATTAAACAACTTGCCATCATTGCTAAGAATGCAATTCCAAGGAAGAAGCCCATAAATACAGTTCCACTCGCAACGCCGTAGAACATGTCATACACTTGATATTTACTACTCATTTGCTCAGCTTTTACATTTTTATATTTAACTAGTTGCAACTCGTCAATTTTTTTCCATTCTTTTGTATATGCTACGAAATCGTCTGTTTTTCCAGTAAATACGATTCCTTCTTTACCATTTACATTATCGTACATTTTTTGATCTACAACTTTAATGGCACGATCTTGATATATATAATATGGTTGGATTGTTCTAAATGCCTCATCCCATTCTTCAGGCATTGCTTTTTCATTTTTATCTTGCTCTGATCTCACTCCTGCTAGTGTACCTACTGGAGCTTCTCCTGAAACTTCTTTATATTTACCGAAACTTTCTTTACCTACACCATCTCGAATAAATGGTTTATGTTTCTCTAACTCTTCTTTTACATAATAAATATATTTGTCGTCTACTTTATAACGGTACTCAGCTTTATTTTTAAATGATATACCATCTAAAATTTTCTTCTCTTCAGCTGTAGGATTATGAACAATTGAATCATAAATTTCAAATCCATCAACCGTTTTTATAACGTTATTTTTGAACGCCATACCGCCTGAAATAGCACCGGCTCCAAGAGCAACTAACATCGCTACCGTCGCAAGAACCTTTGTTAAACTATTAATACGGAAGTTTAATTGTGCAAATGTAAAAGCGTTAAGTCCTTTTTCACTACGCTTTTTATTACTCTTTAACTTTTTAATAATAACCGGAAGAAGTGAACCAAATAGCATATAAGTACCAGCTGTTGTTGTAATTAATGCAATAAGAATTCCCATCTCTCTTAATGTTTCCATATTCATCATAGCTGCATATCCAATGCCTAATAAAATAACAGCAAGGAATGCAACTAAACCTGTTATTTTTCCTTTTACCGCAACACGTTCTGTTTGTGCATCTGCATGTACAAGTTGCAGTACAGAAATACGTGATAATTTAATACTATTCATAATTGCCGATAATACAAATAGTGCGAAGAAGAAAATGCAAGTAACAGTCATAGATGGTAGATAAAATGCTTTATAGCCTTCACCAGCAAATTCTAATTGTTTCATTAATAACTGTCCAATACCTTCTGCAAGTCCTACACCAACTGTAATACCAATCGCAAGAGACGCAGCACCTAATACAATCGTTTCAATAAACATAAGCAATGTAACTTTATGTTTTTTTGCTCCTAACATCATATACATACCAAACTCTTTTTGACGAAGAGATAATAAGAAAGAGTTCGCATATAAAATATAGAAGAACGTTATAATGGCTAGTAAAAATGAACCTGCCTGGAATACGAATCCAATTGATTGAATAACTGAGTTAGATTCGATAAACGCTTTATTCAGCGCTAACGTTTGGAACATATAAAAAATTGAGATAGACATGACAAGACCAACAAGTAAGACGATATAATCTTTCAGCTTACTCTTCAGCCCCGACATGGAAAGTTTAAATAACATACTGGAACCTCCTTTCTTACGCTTTTTGTGTACCTAAATCTGCAAGTACATCTAAAATTTCTTTGTAGAACTCTTCACGCGTACTACCGCGATGAATTTCTTTATATAGCTCACCATCTTGAATGAATAAAATACGCTGACAGTAACTTGCACTATACGGATCATGCGTAACCATCATAATTGATACACCTTGATCTTTATTTAAGTTTGTCATCGCATTAAGTAAACTCGTTGCATTTTTAGAATCAAGAGCTCCTGTTGGCTCGTCCCCTAAAATAATTGCTGGCTCATGCACAAGCGCGCGTGCTGCTGCTGAACGCTGCTTTTGTCCACCAGATACTTCAGATGGATACTTTTGAAGAATTTCTGTAATCCCTAGCATATCCGCTACTTTTTCTACTTTCGGTCCAATATTACGTGATGAAACACCTTGAAGGGAAAGTGGAAGTGCGATGTTTTCATAAATAGATAAGTTCTCTAATAAGTTAAAGTCTTGGAAGATAAATCCTAATTTTTGTGAACGGAAATCAGAAAGCTCACCTTGCTTCATTTTCGTAATATCCGTACCCGCAATTTCAACAACGCCGCCCGTTGCTTTATCAAGCGTTGAAATTACATTTAATAATGTCGTTTTACCAGAACCAGATGGTCCCATAATTCCAACAAACTCACCCTCTTGAATTGAGAATGAAACACCTTTTAACGCGTGTGATTGGTTCTCACCTTTTTTACCGTACACTTTTTGAACGTTTTTCACGTCTACAACTGGTTTCGTCATATATATCCTCCTACGCTTGTTTTTCCATTACCTATTTTGCGCCTTTTAGAAGAGAACTGCTATTTGTTAACATTACAATTACCTTACACTTTTGTAATATAAAAAAGGTGGGCGTGTAAGGTTCGTTGATAAATGAAATTTTATTAGCGTTTTTTCAAATATATCGGCGATTCTTCCACTGTTATCAGCGATTCGCCAAAGAATATCAATTTACCGAAAAAAGATGACAATAAAAATAGGCTATTCCACAAAAGGAACAGCCTACTTCTCTCTTTATTTCTTTAAAGGTGTTACCGTCCAGTACGTAATAACACGCCAAATCCATTCTAATGGACCCATTTTAAAGATTTTCATCCAAATTACACTAAACACAATTTGAATTGCGTAAATTGCGATACACACATATAGTGTCTGCATGTATGTTAAGTTTCCTGCGAAGTTAAATACACTACCAGCAATTAAAATCATTGCAGTTTGTCCGATATAATTCGTTAAAGCCATACGACCGTAGTATTTCAATGGTGCTAACAATGTTTGAACTGGTTTTAACTGAAGTAATAAAATTAATGCTCCTACATAGAAAGCTGAAATAATTGGTCCAACTGTAACACCAATTTTTAAGAATTGACCTGCAGCATCCATTGTTCCATCTTCATTCATAAGTATCATATTTACAAATGGATTAGCAGGCACTTGTCCATATTGATACCATACAGCTACGACACTTAAAACAAACATAACACCTGTAAAAATAGCGACTTTCTTTATGTTTTTTGAAAGATTTTCAAACACATGATATTGCCCTGCAGCAAGACCTAATAAAATTAAGCCGAGTGGTAATAGTTCTTTAACACCCATTACACTAAAGGCAATTGTTAAAATAAGACCAATAACTAAGTTCACTTGTTTTTTCGCTTTATAAAATGGTAAAACGATTAACCCGCAAATTGCATATAACGTTAATGCCTCTCCAGGCTGAAACATGTAATGAATCAAACCGAAAATAAATAATGCAACTAAGCGGCGTAGAAATAGAACGTATCCATTCTTCCCTTTCGCAATTGCTCTCGTAATAAAGATGTAGAATCCTACTCCAAATAAGAATGAGAAGATTGAGAAGAAACGACCTTCTACAAATAAGTATAGAAACCTTTGATAACTTGCATCCACTGTATTAGGATCTGGAATTTTAATATTAAGTAGTGCAAGAATATTTACTAAAATAATCCCCAGTAGTGCGAAACCACGAATGTAATCTAACTCATCAATTCGTTTGTTTGTAATATTGTTCCCCATAAAGCAACTCCTTGTCCAAAATTTAATCCTCCCTTACTCTACTGGAGAAGTAGGCTTATAACTATCGGTAAACCTTACAGTAATCTTACATTATTGTCATATAGCAAAATAAAACCAGGTCATATTGCGACCTGGTTTACTCTGATTGCTTCGATTTTTGAGGTTGTCCCTTTTTACTGTTCCGCTGTTTTACTTGAACAATCGGATCAAGTTCATTTGAAAACTCAGCGTTATGTCCATTTTGCGTTTTTTGCTCTGGGTTATTTTGATCTGAACGTTTCGCCATTACATTCACTCCTTATTAGTGCGGTGTAATAATCATTTGATGTTGCAGTTGGCGAATTGCCATGCGTGCTCTATTTAACTGCTCACGTTGCTCATCATTCGCATGTTGTTGCATCGTTTGTAAATCGTTATACGCTTGTTCTAATTGTAACTGCGCATCCGAATACTCCATCGTATTATAATGCTCTTGTCTCATACCTTGGTCTAATTGTTCTTTCGCATATTCCACCGCTTGTTCCGCTTGTGTAATATACGATTCAAGTGATTGACGCTCTGCCATAATTGTCCCTCCTTGCTTCAATTCCCCTTTAGTGTGTCCCTTCCATATGAACCTTATGAGTATGTTATAATGGATTTTGTTTCATTTTGACTCGGCTTAGGAGGGAAAGTAATGAAGGTTCAAAACCCTTTTCCATATACAAACGACAATAAACGTTATCATACATGGAATTACCATTTACGAAATGAATTTGGTGAAAAAATCTTTAAAGTTTCATTAGATGCTGGCTTCGATTGCCCGAACCGTGACGGTACAGTTGCTTACGGTGGTTGTACATTTTGTAGTGCTGCCGGATCTGGTGACTTCGCTGGTGATCGCCGCGATGATGTTATAACGCAATATCATGAAATGAAAGAAAAAATGCGCTCAAAGTGGAAAGACGGAAAATGTATCGCTTATTTCCAGGCATACACAAATACACATGCACCACTTGAAGTGTTAAAAGAAAAATTCGAACCGCTTCTAGCAGAAAAAGACGTTGTCGGTCTTTCTATTGCGACTCGTCCAGATTGTTTACCAGACGATGTCGTTGAATATTTAGCGGACTTAAATAAACGCACATACCTTTGGGTTGAACTCGGTTTACAAACTGTTCACGAACGAACTGCAAACCTTATTAATCGCGCTCACGATTACCCATCTTACGTGGAAGGTGTAAATAAATTACGTAAGCATGGCATTAGAGTTTGCTCTCATATTATTAACGGTCTTCCACTTGAAGATTACGACATGATGATGGAAACAGCTCGTGAAGTAGCGAAGCTTGATGTACAAGGAATTAAAATTCATTTACTTCACTTATTAAAAGGAACGCCAATGGTGAAGCAATATGAAAAAGGACAATTAGAATTCCTTTCTCTTGAAGATTACGTAGGTCTCGTTGTTGACCAACTTGAAATGATTCCAGAAGACGTAATTGTGCACCGCATCACAGGTGACGGTCCACCTGATTTAATGATTGGCCCAATGTGGAGCTTAAATAAATGGGAAGTATTAAATTCCATCGATGCAGAATTTGTACGCCGCGGAAGCTGGCAAGGAAAATATGCAAATGAGGAGAAACAACAATGAAATTAGAACGTGTATTACCGTTTGCTCGCACATTACTGCAAACGGCAGTAAAAGAAGGCGATTACGCTGTAGATGCAACGCTCGGCAATGGACATGACACATGCTTCCTAGCTGAAATCGTTGGAGATAACGGAAAAGTATTTGGATTTGATATTCAAAAAGAAGCAATTGAAAGCTCTACTATCCGTCTAAAAGAAAAAGAGCTTTTTGAACGTACTGTTTTAGTTCACGATAGTCACGATACGCTTCTATCCGTACTACCAGAAGATGCAAAAGGAAAAGTAACAGGCGCTATCTTCAACTTAGGTTACCTTCCTGGTGGTGACAAGCATATCGTTACAAAACCGAACTCAACACTCTCGGCAATTGAACAATTACTAGAAGTAATGGCACCTGAAGGAATCATCGTCCTTGTCATTTACCACGGACACCCAGAAGGACAAGTAGAACGCGACGCTGTTCTCAAATTTGCAGAAGAACTCGACCAAAAACAAGCTCACGTACTACGATACGGCTTCATTAACCAGCAAAATAACCCACCATTTATTGTGGCGATTGAGAAGCGATAATATATCGACGATTTTTCAATTATATCTATCGTAACTCGGGATATATCAACGATTTTTTCGATATATCGACGATTCGACACAACATATCGACTTATCGACAAAAGATAACAAAAAAAGACGTGCACTCATTGCACGTCTTTTTGTTTTTCTCCTATATAATGGATATATACACTATTTAAAGAAAGAAGGATAGAACTTTGCTAGTAGAACTAAGGGGAATTCAAAAGAAGTATGGCAAATCACTTATACTAGACAACATTGATTTATCCATTCCAGAAGGAGAAGCGCTCGCTATTATTGGCGGGAACGGGACTGGAAAAAGTACGCTACTCAAAATAATTGCAGGATTTATTTCACCTACAACAGGGACACTTCAAAGAAAAGAACATATACAAATTGGCTATGTACCTGAACATTTTCCTGAAGGGATTCGTTTTACATTAGAGGATTATTTATATCATCTCGGCCACATCCACGGTTTATCAACAAAATATTTAAAAGATAAAATTCCGATGCTTCTTGAATCTTTTCATTTACATCATGCAAGGCATTCCGTTGTACGAAACTTTTCAAAAGGTATGAAACAAAAAACTGGCATTATGCAAGCATTGCTTACGGACGTCCATTTATTAATTTTAGATGAACCTCTTTCTGGGCTCGATCCTAACTCTCAGCAAGAACTAGAACATATTTTACTCTCATTAAAACAACACGGCATATCTATACTCTTCACATGTCACGAAAAACAACTACTAGAAAACTTCGCCGATAGAATTGTGACGTTAGCAAATCATACAATCGCAGAAGATACCGCTGTACAAAAAGGGGCAGAACAAGTCTATATTGAAGCAATCGTTCACGAAACATTTTCAGCGATAGAACTACGGAAACAATTAGGATTTATACACGTTGCACACAATTCAAATCAAAACCTTATTCAATTACAAATCGAAAAAGAATATACAAACGAAATGCTTCAGTTTTTATTACATAAAAAAGCATCTATCACACTGCTACAACCTAACTTTTAAATCGAAAGAAGGTTTATTATGTTCGCGCTTATTCGTTACCATTTTCTCGACTATACAAAATCGTATAAGTACGTCCCTCCTATTGCGATGTACTTTGTGAGCTTACTTTTTGTATATACATATAAACCGACTCCTATTGTACCGACATACTTAGAAACAGCTCTCGCCCTTTATTTATTATCTGCCTGGATTACAATCACAATTTTTCATACTGAAGACCCTGTACAAGAGCAAATTACTATTTCACACACAAATAACATTTCCACATTATACGTTGGTAAATATATTACAGCTCTTCTCATTTGTACTGTGTTATCTTTTATATCCGTAATCTATCCCATTATTTTGCAAATGTTTAATGAAAAAATGACAGTTTCTTTATTTTTAGTCGGATTTCTCGCTCACATGTCTTTCTCTATACTAGGAATTTCAATTGCAACTTTATTTACTAGAAATATTATTCAAAAAGTAAGCACAGCTTGGCTTAGCCTTACATTCATATTGCTTATAACGATTGCATCTATCCGATTTAAAAAAGAATTACTATGGTTTTTACCACCTGTCGAAAGCTTTCTAATGCTTGGACAATACAAATTTAATATACTTACTCACACGCTATGGCTCACAGCTTGGGCTATCGTATATTCATTTTTATTACTTACTTTATTTCTTTTTATCGTTCGCAAAAAACGTTTTTAATTACATATTAAAGGAGACAAACCAATGATCGGAATACTAGCAGGAATGGGACCAAAATCAACTGGACCATTCGTCGATACGGTTGTAGCAGGGTGCCAAACAATATACGGAGCAAAGCATGATATAGACTTTCCTCATATGATGATTTATTCTTGCCCAACACCATTTTACATGGATCGCCCCATTGATCACGAAGCAATGAAAAAAGCGATTATTGAAGGGGCGCAAAAGCTTGAAAGTACTGGTGTAGAATTTATCGCTATGCCGTGCAATACGGCACATCTTTATTTTGAGGAATTACAACGTTCTATTTCTATTCCTATTTTGAATATAGTCGACGAGACGTTACAAGCTATTCCTGAAAATACAAAAAGAGTCGCTCTTCTCGCAACAGAAGCGACAATTCAAGCTGGTATTTACCAAGATGGGATTACAAAACGTAATATAGAATACATTCATCATGAAAAATGGCAAGAAATGATTAATCAAATTATTACTTATATTAAAAGTGGAGAAGTTGAAGAAGCTCGCAAATTATGGGATGCGCTCGTTTTACAATTGAAAGATGAAGTTGATACCGCCATTATTGCATGTACCGATTTGAACGTGGTGGCGAATGAGGAATTTGTCGATTCCGCTCAATGTCTTGCTGAGGCGGTTGTGAAGATGTATGCAGAAACTATAAGGGGGTCCCAATGAATATACCTTTTGAAATGGGATACACATTTGATGAAAATCTTAGAGAAAAGCCTATATCCCTTGCTGAAATGAAGCAGGGGATTGTATTTTTGAAAGAACATTTACATGAAGATTCGTTATATGGAAAAAGCTGCGGATTAATTGGCGTTTATGAACGAATCGCTGGCAACCTTTCTGAAAGTAAATATTACTTACAGGAGGCAATTGAAAATTATACACAAACGGATAACATCCAGGGGCTTTTTATTAACAAACTTCGTCTTGCACATACATATCATTGGGAAAGAAAATTTCCTGCTGCAAATGCACTCTTTACCGAACTTCTACAAACACTACCAGACTTACCGGCTTATGAAGACTTCTTCTACCAACATTACGGAAAAAGTAAATTAGATGAAGGTTACTTCCATACTGCCTTATCTTATTTTCAAAAGACACTTCAAATCAGACTACAAAAAGGAAATGAAGAGTTGATTCACTCAACTAAGCTTTGCATTACGTATTGTATGTCTCACCGATGAAAATCCCCAAAACTTTTAACATTTTTCACAATTCCTTCAAAATATCCACACTTAATCTCGCTATATTAAAATGAGGAATTTATTCATATAGGGAAGGTTAGGGGAACTGAAAGTATGAAAGCAAATCGTTCGCTTCATTACATTTTTTGGCGTTGGCATTTTTATGCTGGGCTTTTTATTACGCCGCTTCTTATTACATTGTCACTGAGCGGGATTGGGTATTTATTTCGTGAAGAGGTTGAAGATTTCATCTATAAAGATTTATATTTTGGGAAGAGCGCCCAAACAGAATCTATTTCGATGTCTGATTCTATTTCCTTAACAGAGAAAAAATATCCGCATTATAGTGTGGCAAAAATTAGTGAGTTTCATGGGGATTATAATACGAGACTTACTATTGCAAATGAATATACTGGGCAACAAAAATATGTGTATTTAGATAGTAATAATCAAATTGTTGGAGATCAAAATGCAAGTGAAACGTTTGCCAATATAATGAGGGAATTACATAGTTCTCTTTTAGTTGGTGGTACTGTCGTTAACTACATTGTAGAGCTTGCGGCATGCTGGACAATCTTTTTAATTTTTACTGGGTTGTATATGAGTATACGCCAGTTCAAAAACACACCGGCCTCCAGTAAACGAGAAAAAGCAAAACGACGTCATTCTATTATCGGTATTATATTTACAATTCCTCTCGTTTTGCTAGTCGCATCTGGATTGCCTTGGTCAGGATTTATGGGTAACCAAATTTATAAAATCGCATCTTCGAATGAATCGCTCGGGTATCCGAAATTATATATGGCACCGCCTGAATCGAAGGTAAAAGAATTACCATGGGCAACAAGAAAAGAAGCTCCTCCTGAATCGAACTCAAATGAACCGAAAGCAATTTCTGTCGATGAATTACAAAAAGGAATTGAAATAAAAAAACCATATGTTATCTCGTTACCAACTGATCCGAAAGGTGTATTCACCATTTCGAAATCGAGCGGTTCTGGTATTACGGGTATGCACGTCGCACCAAATGAAGAAATAACAGCTTATTTTGATCAATATAGCGGAAAACTTATTTCCAAAACGGACTATCGTGATTATGGATTATTTGCACAATGGTTCACTTACGGTATCCCGCTTCACGAAGGACATTTATTCGGATGGCCAAATAAAATATTATGCTTATTAACGACATTATCTTTATTACTTCTTATTTATTACGGAATAAAAATGTGGTTAGCAAGAAAGCCGAAAGGAAAATTAGCAGCACCGCCAAAACAAAGAGATAAAAAAAGCATAATCGTTTTCTTTATCATGATGGTTATACTAGGCGCTGTCATGCCTTTATTCGGACTATCTGTTTTAGTTATTTTCGCGGTTGAACTTCTTATATATGCATTTACAAAAATACGATCATAATGAAAAAGCATTTGTACTACCGTGTACAAATGCTTTTTTATTTACTATTTTCTTTTTTTCTACCACTTATTAAAAAGACAATATCTACTATAATAATTGCGCCAATTATTACTTGTGGCACATAATCCATCATAGTAGGACCACTTGGCCTATTCATCATATACATTCCAGTTACAAATGAAATTGATAATAAGACTAAGAGTGTTACTTCAATGTGATCATATAGCTTTTGAAAGACATACTTCATTTCCGCCACCAAATTTACCATATTATAACAAAAAACCACTCTACAAGAGTGGTTTTCTTCATCACTGCGCCATTTTCTTTCGGTACATCTTCCCGTTCCAATAGAAGAATCGTGAAGTAAGCCCTCCGTATTTTACAATGCGCCGTGCCATTTTGTGCATATTCTTTTGTGCTGATACTTTTTGATCTGATAAATAAATACCAAGTAACCCTCGGCTTATGAGACGATGAAACTTCGCATGAGGTAAATCACCAATGCTCTTCTCTGCTTCTTCTACAAAATGTTTCATACGATCTAATATCGCTTGCTCATTTTCATAATAACTACAGAAATTCAAATCCCCGCCTATACGGTCTTCTTCTTGATCGATGAAATAATCAAGTAAAATGTGAAGTCCTTGTACGTAAGGGAAGTATCCTTGTCTAATTTTCGCAATATCTTCATCATGTAATTCATCATGAAATGCATATGCGACAAGACTGAAAATTCCAAGTGTAGAACCGGCACATGCTGAAAATTCAAACCAACTCATCTCTGGTAAGTTTTCTTTATGTGCTTCAAACCATGTTTTTAAGCGTGGTTCTCTTTCTTCTAACTTCACGTGTTTATGAATTTGCAAATCACAATAATAACAAGCAAGTTCATGAAGAACAGGAGCAATTTTGTCATAGTGCTTCGTTTTCTTTAAAACATCTTGGCATGTTTCAACAAGTTCATCTAAGTAACCACCATCGTCTTGATCATCACGATAGCGATAATAATTACCGCCACCTTCTACTTCAGGTGATAATGCCATTAACATAGATTCATGCAGTGCGGCAAAATCATTCGGATCAAGTGATGTACTGCGGTCACATAAATTATCTAAATAATCGCTGATTGTTTGATACGCTACGATAAAACGAATGCATTCCTCTCGGTGCTCATTTGCTAACAGCGCTAAAATACCACCGCCTTCGCAATGAAACGTTTTATTCTCAATACTTGCGATTGCCTGACTATGAAGCTCATCATTCGGAATATGGTAGGCACGCTCTTTCCACACCGCTAGCTCATGGTGTACTACCGGAAACACATCACGGTATACTTTCGCCATGAGCGTTATGGGATTACTCGGTACGTTCACTTCTTCCTTCATCTCCTCTATTCAATGTACAAATAATTTACTTATTTGTTTCTATTATGTTATTGATGCGTATTTCAGTAAATGACTGAATATAATTCAAAATTTCATCACGCTCATACTCATTTAATAACTCGTGATAACAATTCGGCCATTCTTTAAAAGCCTTATCACTCATTTTAACATTATCAAACCACATGCGGACACGTGTTTTATCTACAAGTTTATCCTCACACGCCTGCATTAGCAAGAGCGGAACATTTGGAAAATCATCTATTTTTTTATGAGCAATTTCGATAGACTTAATTAATTCACTATACCAACGTACTGATACTTTGCGCAAGAACAATGAATCATTCTCCATCGCGTCCCGAACTTCATGATTACGGGTGGACATTTCCACTGTAAGATTCGTTGCAAATTGCAATTTTGGTGCAACAACATTTAATATTTTTGAGGCAACTTGAAGCGGTGCTGAAGGTCCAGCTACTAAGCCTAAACATGGCGAACTTAAAATAATGCCGTCTACATCTTCTCTCTTTGTTTCTTGCATCATACGAATGACAATAAGACCACCCATACTATGACCAAATATAAAAATAGGTAACCTATACTTTCTTGCCTCTTTCACCCACAATTTAACTTCCTCTATGTATTCATCAAATGAATCAATATGTCCTCTATTTCTCGAAGTTGTTCCATGTGACGGAAGGTCCCCCATTACGACGTGGTAGCCGATATGATTCCACATTTCCGCAACGGCTTCATAACGTCCGTGATATTCCATTGCGCCGTGCACGATAACAACGACAGCTTTCGCTTCCTCTGCTTCATAATTCCACATACGGACCTCCTCCATTTCACTCTTTCTCATAATTTGATACACTGAAACTAGTCTCTAGGAAAGGAAGACTTTACATGATATATCCTTACAAAGAAAAAACTCCGAAAATTGCGAGTAGTGCTTTTGTCGCTGATTATGTTACGATTACAGGCGACGTTTCCATTGGTGAAGAATCAAGTATTTGGTTTAATACAGTCATACGCGGTGATGTTTCACCAACAATCATTGGAAACCGGGTAAATGTACAAGACCAATGTACACTTCACCAAAGCCCACAGTATCCTCTTATTTTAGAAGACGACGTGACCATTGGGCATCAAGTTATTTTACATAGCTGCCATATTAAAAAAGATGCTTTAATTGGAATGGGATCTATTATATTAGATGGTGCTGAAATTGGCGAAGGATCCTTTATCGGTGCTGGAAGCCTCGTTTCACAAGGAAAGAAAATCCCGCCAAACACGTTAGCATTCGGTCGACCAGCTAAAGTCGTTCGTGAATTAACAGAAGAAGACCGTAAAGACATGGAGCGAATTCGCACACAATATGTTGAAAAAGGCCAGTATTATAAATCATTACAGAAGTAACTTTTCCAGCTGCCATTAAAGTGGCAGCTTTTTATATAAAAACTAACTTTTTCTTTACAAAATATTATTACGCCCTCAATAAAATCTTATTAAAATAAAAGCTAATATCTCCATATATATGTAAACGAGGGAGGAGAATTTTCATGAAGGTCAGTGGACTGTATAAAATAGAATGTTACATTTTCAAAGGAATTAACCGATACTTTGATCAAAAAACATTAAATATCTTTTTCAGCAATATTACTCATATCGGTGGTGCTACTTTCTCAATCGCACTCACACTTTTCTTTTTAATTTTTGCAAAAGGGACTTTGCATCAAGCTGCAATCGCAACTGCTATTTCTTTAGCAATTAGCCATATTCCTGTGCAAATATTAAAAAGATGGTATCCGCGAAAACGCCCTTATTTAACAATTCAGGATGCGAAATATCCAGTCCATCCATTAAAAGACCACTCTTTCCCGTCTGGTCATACAACAGCCGTTTTCTCTGTCCTTATTCCATTTATTTGCTATAATCCAAGCATATTTGCTTTTCTATTACCGTTGGCATTATGCGTTGGTATTTCTCGCATTTATTTAGGGCTTCACTATCCGTCTGATGTATTCGTCGGTATGTGCCTCGGCACTTGCTCTGGCATCATCTCTTTTTATCAATTCATCCCACTTTTCACATAAAGGAGTGATATGATGAGAGTCGCCATTTTTACCGATACTTTTACGCCACAAGTCAACGGGGTTGCGAAAACACTAGAACGATTAACACGTTACTTTCAGAAAGAAAAAATCGCCTATTCTGTTTTCGCCCCTCAGCATACAGCTGAAGATAATTTCGTAGCTAATGTGAACAAGATGAGAAGTATCCCGTTAACAATATTATATCCAGAATGCCGCTTTTCTTTTCCTACTCCGCGCATTAAACGAAAACTTCTTTCCTTTAAACCTGACATTATTCACATTGCCACACCTTTCAACATGGGACTTTGTGGATTGTATTATGCAAAAAAGTTAAACATCCCAGTTGTCGGTTCTTATCATACTGATTTCGATGCTTATTTACGCTATTACAAAATTGAATTTCTCTCTAATATGCTTTGGAACTATTTAAAATGGTTTCATAGTCATATGCAAAAAAATTTCGTTCCTTCTTTTGAAACGTTACACCAACTAAAAAATAAAGGCTTTCAGGCCCTCTCCATATGGGGACGGGGTGTAGATTGCACACTCTTTCATCCATCTTACAATACAGACCTATTCCGAAAAAAATATAATATTACAGCAAAGTATGTCCTTTCCTATGTTGGACGGATTGCCCCTGAAAAAGATATTGATACGTTGCAAAATATTATCGCTAAAACAGCGCATACTCGAAAAGACATTCATTGGCTCATTGCAGGAGACGGTCCTCTAGCAACAAATTTGCGTGAAGCTGTCCCAAAAACAAATGTAACCTTTACTGGATATTTACAAGGTGAAGATTTAGCTGAAGCCTATGCTTCTTCGGATCTAATGGTATTTCCATCTGCTACTGAAACATTTGGGAACGTTGTACTTGAATCGCTTGCATGCGGTACACCTGTCATTGGTGCAAATAGTGGCGGGGTTAAAAATATTATTACAGATGGAAAAACAGGAGTTCTTTGTCCACCCAAAAATGAGAACGCATTTCTATCATCCATTTATCTTTTATTGCAAAATGAAGAAAAACTTGAGCAGATGGGAATAGCAGCTTCATCTTATGCGAAATCAAAAAGCTGGGATGAGATCTTTCGTGGCTTACTTAACCAATATGAAGAAGTCCTTCAGCATAACGCATCAGGGTTGCTTGCTTAAATAGAAAAACTCCCTTCAAAACGAAGGGAGTTTATTACACAGTTGTAAAATTTACTTAAATGAATGATACACAAGGTGAAATATCATATTATTTCTATATTCATTATAACAAAAACAAACATAAACAAACAGACTTGTAATAAAAAACCATAAAAATTAGTATGTGGTTATACACTATTTTAACTGTATAGTAATTTTAAGAATTCCCCTTAAAATCACCTTACTCACATACCTTTATACAGTAATTGTTCCCCAATTTCTGTATATCAAAAAACCTTTCATTCATTTGAAAGGTCTTTTTGAGCCTGCACATATTCTTCTTTCGTATTCACATTCATAAACCAATCCGCATTCGCTTGTACATCTTCTCCAGCAACATATTTCACATTACATTGTGATAAAAGTTGGCCCATACTTCTTTTTTCATCCTGTAGCAAAGCATAAATCTTTTCTTTCACACGGTTATGATATGCTGCAAGTAATGGTTGTTTTCTTCCATTAATAATAGGTACGACCGCATCATATTCATTGCTCATTTGCTCTAGCAAAATGATAAACCATTCTTGCGAAATATTTGGCGCATCGCAAGGCATAATAGCGTACCAATCTGCTTCTATATATTCCATTCCTGATACAATTCCAGCAAGTGGTCCGTTTCCTTTATAGTGCGGAATATCTTCTATAACAGGAACTTGTACGAGTTGCTCTACTCGCTCTTTTATATCAGAATGACTAATGACTACAACCTCTTGGAGCGTCCTTGTCATCACTTTCAAAATATGCTCAATAAACGTACTCCCTTGCCAGCTCGCTAACGCTTTCGGCTCACCGAATCTACTCGACATACCGCCCGCTAATACAATTCCAACCCATTTACTCATTGGCGATGCAGCTCAAATGTAATATGACCTAATTCTGGTAAAATTAGCTTATTCATCGCAAGGCGAACTGCTCCACTAGATCCTGGCATTGAAAAGACAACTTTGCGCCCGATTGTACCACCGATCGCTCTACTTAACATTGCGCTGCTTCCGATATCTTCTAAATAACTAATCATGCGGAACAACTCACCAAACCCGACAATTTCTTTATGTAATAACGCTGATACTGCTTCAATCGTCACATCACGCTTCGTAATACCAGTTCCGCCATTTGTTAACACAACATCAACATCTTCTCTATGATAACCAGCTAACACTGCTTGCTGAATACTTTCTTTATCATCTTTTACAATTTCATAAGAGGTCACTGTATGCCCTGCCTCTTTTAACAATTCATGTAATAGTTGTCCACTCTTATCTGTCTCTTCCGTACGTGTATCGGAAATCGTCACGATTTTGCAGCGCACTTCTTTTGGCGCTTGTTTTTTATGTTCAGTTACGCTCATTTTTTATCTTTCCTTTCATTTTCTTGTAAAATTATGTATGAAGCAAAGAATTCAACATGATACAATATAAGTATATTTATCCATATAAAGGAGCTTTACATGATTCAAAATATGAAACGATCCGTACCCATTATACCATTCCTAATTATATTATCCCTTTTTCAATGCATCGCCTACGGATTCGATATTAACTTTCTAAAATTGTATGTACCTATGCCTGATGGTGGTATTCGTTACTATTTGACTAGCACATTAATTCCTCTCACACTTGCCTATATAATAGATTTTATTTTTAAACGTTCTATTTCTGAATAAGGAGGTTTACATACTATGGAACTTTATAAAAAATTAACAACAACATTTATCCTCTTATTTGTCGCTTCAATCACTGTCGGCTTTTCCTTAAAAGGCGCAATCCCATACGCTACATTAGTAAGTATTATATTCGCAACACTATTTTTACTCAGCAGTGCTTTTTGCGCGGGTAAAGCGCGTCAAATGAAAGGTTGATTACATATGTTCCAGAAGAAACCAATCCTTTGTAAATCATGTGAAAAAGAAATACAAACGTATGAAAAAGCATGGATTCATATGCCCTTTCCAGCAAGTGGTATGACTAATATGAAAAAGTATATTGAGCTAGACGGCGAAGTGTATTGTAGCTCATGCATTCAAATTAGAAGTAAAACAAAATAAAAAAAGCTTTGCGCTCACCGCGCAAAGCTTTTTTTCATATATTATAGACCAGCTTGCTCTTTTAAAGCTGCAGCTTTGTCTGTACGTTCCCATGTTAGGTCTACATCAGTACGCCCGAAGTGGCCGTAAGCTGCTGTTTGTTTATAAATTGGGCGACGTAAGTCTAGCATTTTAATAATACCAGCTGGGCGAAGATCGAAGTTGTTACGAACTAGTTCTACTAGTACGTCTTCAGATACTTTACCAGTCCCGAATGTATCAACTGAAATTGATACTGGTTGTGCTACACCAATTGCGTATGCAAGTTGTACTTCTGCTTTGTCAGCAAGACCAGCTGCTACGATGTTTTTCGCAACATAACGAGCTGCATATGCTGCAGAACGGTCAACTTTCGTTGCATCTTTACCAGAGAATGCACCGCCACCGTGGCGAGCGTATCCACCGTAAGTATCAACGATGATTTTACGTCCTGTTAAACCAGCATCACCTTGTGGTCCACCAATTACGAAGCGGCCAGTTGGGTTAATGAAGAATTTCGTTTCTCCATCCATTAATTCTGCTGGAACTACAGCTTTAATTACATGCTCTTTTAAATCGCGATCGATTTCTTCCCATGTAACATCTGGATGATGCTGTGTAGAAATTACGATTGTATCTACACGTACAGGTTTACCATTTTCATCATACTCAACTGTAACTTGCGTTTTTCCATCCGGACGTAAGTATGATAATGTGTCATCTTTACGTACTTCAGTTAAACGGCGAGCTAATTTGTGAGCAAGCGAGATTGGAAGTGGCATTAATTCTTGTGTTTCATTACATGCGAAGCCAAACATTAAACCTTGGTCTCCCGCACCAATTGCCTCAATCTCAGCGTCAGTCATTAGACCTTCGCGTGCTTCTAGCGCTTGGTCAACACCCATAGCGATGTCAGCAGATTGCTCATCGATAGATGTTAAAACTGCACAAGTTTCTGCATCGAATCCGTATTTTGCGCGTGTGTAACCAATGCCTTGAATTGTTTCACGAACGATTTTTGGAATATCTACGTAAGTAGAAGTCGTAATTTCCCCCGCTACCAATACTAAACCAGTTGTTACAGTTGTTTCACAAGCTACACGTGCATTTGCGTCCTTTGATAAGATCGCATCTAAAATTGAATCAGAAATTTGGTCACAAATTTTATCTGGATGTCCTTCAGTTACAGACTCAGATGTGAACAGATGACGTTTTTTTGTCATGTGGTAAACCTCCCTACAGTAATTGTATATATTGTACGGAACTCATCCTTAATTTGCCACAAACTGCGACATACATTTATTCTCCCACACAAGCATACAGAAAAACCTTTCCTACTTTACATAGAGGAAAGGTTTAATTTGCTACTTGCATACTGCTTTTTGCCCTTTGCTCTTATCGTTCGAGACCGTTAGCCTCGCACAGGTTTTAGCACCTATTCACCTGTATTTACCACTACAAATGAGGTTGCTGGGCTTCATCGGGCCTGTCCCTCCGCCAGCTCGGGATAAGAGAGTATCCGTCCCAACCTATACTAAAGAAATGATATTCATTTGTCAATTAATATTCACATTTTCCTGAAAGTTTTTCTCAATACGCCTGGAATGAAATATTAATAAGGAAATAATACATTCACACAAACAAAAAGAAATAAATAGTATACATTATTTATATAATTGTGTTATACTCTTGTTGGGGATTACGAGAAATATTTCATTAAATGAAAAGGATGGTATATAAATATGAGTACTGTGAATGTCCAAATTGGTTTACACGAATTATTGAACGGAAGCAATGCACAGATTCAACTAAGTGTTCCGCAATTAGTGGAAAAAGTATTAATGCGAAATGAAGGGAAATTAACTTCTACTGGTGCCGTTTCTGCTTCAACAGGAAAATATACAGGACGTTCTCCTAAAGATAAATTTATTGTGAAAGAAGCATCGGTTGCTGACAAAATTGCTTGGGGAGCAGTGAATCAGCCGATCTCTGAAGAACATTTTAATAAATTATATACTAAAGTTTTAGAATACTTAAAAGAAAAAGAAGAGTTATTCGTCTTCAATGGATTTGCAGGTGCTGACCGCAATTACCGCCTACCAATTCAGGTTATTAACGAATATGCATGGCACAATTTATTTGTACATCAATTATTCATTCGTCCAACTGAAGAAGAATTAACAACTCATGAATCAGAGTTCACAATTGTTTCTGCACCGAATTTCAAAGCTGATCCAGCTGTTGACGGTACAAACTCTGAAGCATTCATTATGGTTTCATTCGAAAAACGTATCGTACTAATTGGTGGTACAGAATACGCTGGAGAAATGAAAAAATCAATCTTCTCTATTATGAACTTCTTACTACCTGAACAAGATATTCTTTCTATGCATTGCTCTGCAAACGTAGGTGAAGAAGGCGACGTAGCACTATTCTTCGGTTTATCTGGAACAGGTAAAACAACATTATCTGCTGATCCACACCGTAAATTAATCGGTGATGATGAGCATGGTTGGTCTGATAACGGTGTATTCAATATTGAAGGCGGTTGCTACGCAAAATGTGTAAACCTTTCTCACGAGAAAGAACCACAAATTTTCGATGCAATCAAATTTGGATCTGTTTTAGAAAACGTTATCATTAATAACCAAACGCGTATCGCAGACTATAACGATACTACTTTAACAGAAAATACTCGTGCTGCATACCCTATGCATGCGATCGACAATATCGTACTGCCAAGTGTTGCTGGACACCCAAATACAATCATTTTCTTAACTGCTGATGCATCTGGCGTATTGCCTCCAATCAGTAAGTTATCAAAAGAACAAGCTATGTATCATTTCTTAAGTGGTTACACTAGTAAACTAGCAGGAACAGAGCGCGGTGTTACATCTCCGCAAGCAACATTCTCAACTTGCTTCGGTTCACCATTCTTACCACTTGATGCATCTCGCTATGCTGAAATGCTTGGTGAAAAAATCGAGAAACACGATGCGAAAGTATTCTTAGTAAACACTGGCTGGACTGGTGGCGAATACGGCGTTGGTAAACGTATGAACTTAGGTTACACTCGTGCAATGATTCAAGCAGCATTAAGCGGCGAACTTGCAAAAACTGAAACAGCTAAACATGACATCTTCGGTCTTGAAGTTCCACTTCACGTACCAGGTGTACCTGATGAAGTATTAATGCCTGAACAAACTTGGGCTGATAAAGCTGCTTATAAAGAGAAAGCAATCGAACTTGCAAGCGAATTCAAAGAGAACTTCAAAAAGTTCGACAGCGTTTCTGAAGATATTATTAACTTAGGCGGTCCAATCGCTTAAGTACAAACTTTCTGTTGGAATAACCCTTTTACTCATATGAATAAGTGTCGTGTAACCGTAAAGTTTCGCGTACTCACCGACAAAACCCAATGCGGCTTAACGGTTATACACACTTACATAAAAAAGAAGCTTACGTTTTTAACGTAAGCTTCTTTCTATATCTTCTCTCTTCATCTGTGACTTAGTTCGTAAAATTACAGAAAATTCACTTTATAATCATTCATTATTATTTTTTTATGATACAATTTACATATGCAGGAAAGGATGAGGCCTATGAAAAATTTTTCTCGTACAGGAAAAATTTTATTCAGTTACGGAGCGATCCAAATGTTTTGGGGACTTGTGATGCTTAATGTTAATTTATTTGAGCATACAAGTGAAACGATAAAATATATTATTCTAATTACCGGAATAATTTGTTGTATTATATCCACCTTTTTTAAAAAACATAAGAGTCATACTAATACGTGATTTCATGTTAGCTTATAGGAAGCAGAAACCTGTATTTCATGCAAAATTATGCTTCCTATTGTAACTACCCCTCGCCGGACCCTCTATTCCATCTAAAAAGAGGATTTTTATCTTTTTAGCTCTTTGTTAATTCTTCCTCATCTTTCATACTATAATAGCCTAAATTCACAACGATTAAGAAATAACCACCCAGAATCCCTACTGCAAATGCCCACATAACCATGTGGTGCTCAATTTCGTACATAATAACAGCGCCCAAAATGGCAGCTGCAAAACGATTAAACATACCGAGCGTCGGTGCTTTCGTTTTCTTTACGATACTATCTCCAAGCTTCTCAATTCGTCTCCCTAAAAGCCAAACACAATACATACTTACGATAAGTCCAATTCCAGCACCTAGAAAATGAGCTGAAAACGGCGTTAACATCCACCCTAGCAAAAGAAAACCTAGTAAATAATACGATTGAATTTTAAACGATCTTAATGACATACTAATCATGCTGTTCTCCTCTTCAGTAATTTTTATCTATTCAACAAAAAATTTCTTTCAAATTTATACTACTGACATCCATTTCACTCAAATTAAAAACAACATAAACAGTATGTTTATGTTGTTTGAATGTTTTCAGGAAATAATATTATACAAGATTTCAAACATCATATTCTCATAATTTGTGACGTTTTTCCAAACATTTTTCGTCCATTTATGAAAAAAGTGATATCAATTTCTGAACATACGGATATGATGTAATAAGTACACAAATAAAGGGGGCGTCTAATGATTTATTTTTTAATGGCTCTCATTCACCTCATTATCCCTGCACTTATTGGACTTTCATTGTATTGGTACACGAAAAATCATAGTATTTTCTACGCTGTCCTCGGTGTTCTTCTTCCAGGTATTATTCTTATCACACTCTTCCGTATTCCATTTTTAAACTTAATTCCACTTATTACTGCTATCTTATTTCTCGTCTTCTTACCAAAAATAAAAAAATAGGAAAGCAGATCATAGATGATCTGTTTTCCTATTTTGATATAGGTTCCCTCGCAGTAGAATGAATTTTTACTTTCTCTGATTTCACAAACCATAGACCGAAGAAAATAATAATTCCACCGATTATTTGTTGAAATGATACATATTCATTTGCCCATACAGCTGCAAATAAAACAGCTACAAGTGGTGTTATATACATATATACCATCGTATGTGATGCGCCAATTTTTTGAATACCAACATACCACATCACTAAACCAAATACTGTTACAAAGAAAATGGAATATAGTAAAGCGAATAGTGTCATTCCATGTGTAATGTGCAATGGCATTATAAATACATGTGGTCCACTTAACAATAAAAGCGGAATCGCGCCAACTAATGCTGACCATGCGGTAACACGTAGTGCTGAATATTTTTTAATTAATGGACCTGCTAAAACAGGATAAAGCCCCCAGCATATTGATGTAATAAGTCCAATTCCGTTACCATAAAAAGAACTAGCAAGCGAATGCCCTACTACTAAAACTAATGCAGCACCACCAAAGGCAATTATAGAACCGATGAGCTTTCGAGAAGAAAACTTTTCTTGTTTCAAAAAAATAGCAAATACAGTTGTAAAAATAGGTGAAATAGAAATGAGTAAAGAGGCATTTGTAGCGGATGTATATTTGACAGTTTCCATAAATAATGTTTGATACAGTACAATACCTACAACGCTAACGATGATTAATCTAGGTATATCCTTTCGTTCCATATAAACCGACTTTTCAATAAAAAATGTAAGGAGTAACATAAGCGGTGCCGCTGATATCATCCGAAGTGCAGTAAACTCAATTGCTGTAAATTCTAAAAGTCCATATTTAGCAATCGTAAAATTAATCCCCCAAATAATAACGACTGCTAAAATTAATAACTCAATCCCCCATCTTCTCATGCGTATCCCCTCCGCAAATAAGATTATACAGAAAATTCAATCATATGTACATTTCATTATGTGAAAAAATCTTTGTATTGTATGAACGTTTTGATACATGAAATTATATCAGCGATTTTCTGAATATATCAGCGCAACTCTGATTATATCGGCGATTTTCCAAATATATCAGCGATTTTTTAAATATATCGACTTATCAACAAAAAACGACAATAATAGTGACTTATACAATAAAAAAGGTGGTTCCAAAATACGTTTTGGAACCACCTTTTCTTTACTACACTCGAACGTGTAACTTCATATTTGGATTATAATATTGGCTCGGGCTCTTCAACTGAAAAGTTCCTCCACCTTCATGCCAATCAACTGTTAACTTATCATCCATAAATACAAGCTTTGTGCGATCTGCGATAAAATTCATTGCGCTAGATTCGATATCCACATCGCGCTCATCTTTTTCTGCTACAGCGACTAAATCGATGATTCCGCTCATTACACAACCGCAACCTTCATTATCGTAAAATAACTTTATATATTTTGCTTCATTTGGAATCGTATCCATAATCTTTTTATATGCTGATTCTGTTACAGTAACGTACATATGTTAATATTCATCCTCTCTTCTCATATCCTTCATATATTGTACCACCCTTTTCTCTTAAATTTATATACAGAAAATTAAGACTAATATACACTATATGTAATAAAGGAGGTTGTATCATTCATGCTCAAATTATTGCGATATCCTATCTTCCTAGGTCTACTCGGTAGCTTTTTTATTTCTAGCGGAATGGTATTACAACATATACTTCCTTATTCTCCTTCTATTGGTTGGATTGTAGGATTTATTTGTTTCCTATCTGCTTCCTATCTTGCTATGAAAGAATAAGAATCACTTTAAGATTTATTTGCAGCTTAATTTTGACTTTGGTGTTACTTTCGGCCCACAAGAGAAACGTTGGCTCTATAACGATTCAACTCTCCTCTCTATTTTAAAATCTATACACAATACGATTGAACACACAAAAATATAGAATTCATAATATGTATATAGTGGTTCTATTTTTAAAACTAGTTTTTCAAAATATAGAAAGGAGAACATACATGTACCCACGTAATTGTTTTAGTTGCGACGGCAGACGCAATAGTGGCTCTAACGGAAACACTGGGCCCACTGGTAGCACCGGACCTACTGGAAACACTGGCTCTGCCGGCATCACTGGACCTTCCGGGAACACCGGACCCACTGGTAGTACTGGACCTACTGGCTCTGTCGGGCCTTCCGGAGCTGGTTTCCAAAGTACTACCGCCTTTAGTCTAGCAGCCGCTCCCACCTATAAAAAAGGACAAGTTGTCACTTATACGAGCAGCGGCTATGTTGTAAAAAAAGATGCACCTCAAGGATTTCCGAATGTATCACCAGATTATATCGTATTAGTAGAAAGTGGACCGACTGGGAGTACTGGGCCTATGGGTATTACCGGACCTTCCGGGAGTACTGGACCTATGGGTAACACCGGACCTTCCGGGAGTACTGGATCTACCGGGAGTACTGGACCTATGGGTAACACCGGACCTTCCGGGAGTACTGGATCTACCGGCAGTACTGGACCTACGGGTAACACCGGACCTTCCGGGAGTACTGGATCTACCGGCAGCACTGGACCTTCTGGCAGCACTGGACCTTCTGGCAGCACTGGGCCTTCTGGCGGCACTGGGCCTACGGGTATTACTGGATCTACAGGCAGCACTGGGCCTACGGGTAGCACTGGATCTACAGGCAGCACTGGACCCACTGGAACTGCAGGTAGTGCCTCAGCAAAAAGTATTGTTTTTCAAGGAACAAATGCTGGTTTTCAACGTATAGCAGGTTCTCCTGGCATTGACTCCAATGTTATTCCATATGTCACTGCTGGGGCAGGTAGTATAGTTGGATTTTCTGCGTCTATAAATGTAAATAACTTACCTGCTGCTGTTTATACGATTAATATTTGCAGGAATGTCCCAACAAACCTCACTGCCCCTACCTCTAGTTACATCCTATCTACTCTTACTTTAACTACCACTGACAAAATTACAGGAACTATGGTATTTTCAATTAAACCAACGGATACTGGATCAGGACAAATTCAAGTGTTTAATCCAAATCCAGCAGTAGGTCCCGCTACTGTCACTTGGACTAGCATTACAACTGGAAACTCAGTTTCGAGAGGAGATGCTATATCCCTTTATATTACCCCTGGAATTACTGCGAGTGCTGTATATTCTATTTTTTTAATCACTGATATATAGCCCTTACTAAAAAATAATTTATTTAACAAAAAAAGACCCAAGATTCGGGCCAACAAATAGAAATACAAATGAATTAAAACAAATAACAGACAAGTTTAGTATATACTATCATTGTAAATTTATCCATATATTGGATTTTTAATTATATACACTATGTTAATATAATTAACTTGCCTACCTTTATCAACATGTCTTACTCTCATCCACAATAAAAAAGGGAGAACACTCTCAAATAAGTAATCTCCCTTTTAAAAATTTTTTCATTACATTGGCAATACAATCTTCACAGTCGTTCCAACCCCAACTTCACTTTCAAAACTCATTTTACCGTTGTGGTCTTTAATAATTTTTTCTGTAACTACTAAACCTAAACCTGTTCCCGTTTCTTTTGTTGTGTAAAAAGCTTCATTTAGCTTCGGAATTTTGTCTTTTGGAATACCGCAACCTTCATCCTTAACTTGAACAATGATTGCATCTTCTACAGTCACTTTAATCGTAATCGTTCCGCCAACTGACATTGCTTCAATCGCATTTTTAATTAAATTAAAAAATACTTGCTTTAATCGTTTTTCATCGCATGTAATCGATGGTATGTCTTTACTATAAATACCTTGTATGTGCACTCCTTGCTTTAAAGCAGGCTTTCCCATAACTCGAATAACATAAGCGATAATTTCTTCTATATTATGAACTTCTGATTCTAGTGATTTAGATTTCTCAAATCCACTAAGTTCTGTAGCGATTGTATGAATTCGTTCTACTTCTTGTTTCATAATATCACTATATATTTTATCCTCAGGATATTTATCCGCTTGTTTATTAACAAATTTATCTAAATTAGCTAGAGGTCTTCTAATTTTGTAACCAATAACTGTAGCCATTTTCCCAACAGTTGCTAGCTTTTCTGTTTGTTGTATTTCTTTATCCATCATCTCAAGCGTACGAACGTAAGATTGAAACCTTAAAAACATAATCCAACATATGATAGTAAATACGCTATATAATGCCATCGGGATTAAAACGAGTGACGAGTGAATAAAGATTCCTATAAGAGCATATTTTCCAACAAGTATGCTCGGAACTAACCAAAAATATCTTTTGTTTACAAAGAGTGGGGCAAATAAAATAAAAAATCCTTCTACTATATTCCCACCATCAAACTCAGCATCACTACCATAGTAAATCATAAAATTATGGATAAAATCTAATAGGTTATATCCAATTAGAATAATATATTTCACTGCAAATAGATTCTTCCATTTCATGAAGTATACTCCAATACAAAACAAAATCACCATTAAAAAATAAAGCCATAAACCTAAACCATCTTCAAATTTTCCTACTCCTTCTTGCCCGCCTCCTATTAAAGGTACAATAAATTCGTAGGCAAGATCGTATACAAAAAATATAATAAAAAATAAACTTAAAAATATTTTCAATGCCTTCATTTCTTCATGTTTAAATATATCGTCTTTATTCATATCGTAACTCCTAGCTTTTCTCCCTCTTGGATTTCACTATTTCCACGCTTTTTTGGGAGAATGATATCTATTCTAGTTCCAATATCTCTTTCACTTGAAATATGTAATTCACCAAGATGCTGCTCGGTAACAAGCCGATTCGCTACCGTAAGTCCCAGGCCAATTTTATCTTGTTTCGTTGTATAAAAGGCTTCTGTAACACGAGCTAAATTTTCTTTCTTAATACCGTAACCATTATCAATTACACTTAGCATTACATAATCTTGTCCTTTGTTTTCTAACCGTAACTCTAATGTGCCACCTTGCTCCATTGCCTCCAGAGCATTTTTTATGACATATAGAAAGACTCCTCTTATTTTCCGCTCATCACATTCAACTTCTATCGTCTTTTCTTCCACATTAGAAATAAACTGGACGCTAGATTCATTCATTTTTTCGCGAACAATTTTTACTGCTTGTAATGCAATTTCACCTATATTATATTTCTTATAAATAGGGAGTTTACATGTAGCAACTTCCATCAATTCACTTATCATATTATTCATATTTTCTATTTCAAAAATCATCTGTTCGTAAATAGGATCCTCCCCATGCTTCTCTCGTTGTAATTGCGTAAACCCTTTTAATGAAGCAAGTGGATTTTTAATTTCATGTCCCACTGTCGCTGCCATTTTTCCGATTACTGCTAATTTTTGTGATTCACTAGCAATCTTAATACTTTCCTTTACCGCTGAAAGGTATTCTATAAATCGATTTAAAATGATGTATGCCGCTATTAATACGAGTGTATACATAATGAGGAACATAAATCCTTTTACTTCCTTTAATACAAATAAATAAATCACATATTTCGCTACAATAGTTGAAAGTACAAACACAAAATATTTTTTATTTAAAAATATAGGTACAAAGAAGATGAAAATAATTTCTATTATATTTCCCCCATCAAATGCCGCCTCATTATAAAGCATATACGAAAGTACGTTAGCAATTTCTATTCCTATGTATGCAAATACACATGCATATTTAACAAAGTTCACTTTCTCTTTTTTTATTAAATATACATTCACACCGAGTATTGCAGTTCCGCAAATAACTTGCCATAGTATGCTATGTCCCATATCCGTTAATGATTTATTTTCTAATACGATTGCATAGAAAATTTGGTATGAAACAACAATGACATATAGCACCCATAAAAAAATTTTTGCATTCCTTTCTTCTTCTTTATATGATAGAAAACTTCCTTTCACTTCAACACCCCTTCAAAATAATATCTCGAAGAATACCATTTATTATAATAAATGATTTTCATAGACAAACAAAGATAAATCGAACATTCGAGGAAAATTATCCCAATAAAGCAAAGTATCTTCAGGCTATATAAGCATAAAAGCTATAAACAATAATACGTATATTATGAAGTGAACCCGAATAGTGGTACATGAAAAAAACACCCCTTTTCGTTCGCTTCTCTGAAGTAGCTGGATCAAAAGGGGCGAATGAAACAAATCGAGATGTACGAGGGTTCGCCGTTAAATTTTATACAGAAGAAGGAAATTTTGATTTAGTAGGAAACAATATTCCTATTTTTTTCATTCAAGATGGCATTAAATTCCCTGATCTTATTCACGCCCTTAAACCTGAACCGCATAATGAGATTCCACAGGGACAAACAGCACATGATACATTTTGGGACTTCATCGCCAATAACCAAGAATCGGCTGCGATGATGATGTGGATTATGTCTGATCGTGCCATTCCAAGAAGTTTTAGAATGATGCAAGGGTTTGGCGTTCATACATTTCGCTTAGTGAATAAAAATGGAAAGTCACGATTCGTAAAATTTCACTGGAAGCCGAAGCTCGGCATTCACTCATTAATTTGGGATGAAGCGCAAAAATTAGGTGGTGCTGATCCAGATTACCATCGCCGTGATTTATGGGAAAATATTAATGCTGGAAACTATCCTGAGTACGAACTTGGCATTCAAATTTTAGAAGAAGAGGATGAATTTAAATACGATTTCGATATATTAGATGCGACGAAAATTTGGCCTGAAGAAGATTTTCCCGTTAAAATCATCGGGAAAATGACATTAAATCGCAACGTCGAGAATGTATTCGCTGAAACGGAACAAGTCGCGCTTCATCCGGGAAGTATCGTCCGTGGTATTGATTTTACAAATGATCCGCTCTTACAAGGTAGGCTCTTTTCTTATACAGACACTCAATTGGCACGCGTCGGTACAAATTATCAAGAGTTACCGATTAACCGTCCGGTATGCCCATTTCATAACAATCAAAGAGATGGTGCATCTAAATATATAATCGACAAAGAAAAAATTGCTTACCATAATAATTCCTTAGCAAATAACACTCCTTACACTGTCCCCGGTACAAAGGATGGGTTCGTTACATATCCTTCTACTGTATCAGGGCATAAAACGAGAGAAACAGCCGCTAGTTTCAAAGATCATTTCTCTCAAGCTCGTTTATTTTGGAATAGTATGAGTAACGTCGAAAAGGTTTATATTATGCAAGCCTTCTCCTTTGAATTAGGAAAAGTAAAAAGTAAATCGGTTCGCCAACAAGTCGTAACTATGATTGGGCATATTAGTACTGAATTAGCTACGTTAGTCGCTGAAGCGATCGGAGCAAAAGTCCCAAATATTCAAGAATCGGGCGTTACGAAATCATCGCCAGCACTCAGTATGGCAAATACGACATTTAGTCCTAATACATTACGAGTAGGTGTCATTGTTGCAAATGGATATGACGGACAAAACGCGCAATATATACTAAATCAATTCAAACAAGTTGGGTTGCAGCCAGTAATTGTTTCCGAGCGATTAGGTATTGTGCAAGGAACGCAAAATGTACGTTGGGACGTGAATGACACTTTTTTAACAGGCTCCTCACTTCTTTATGACGGGCTACTTCTTATTGGAGGAAACCTTGATGAACAGTTTCTTAATAAAGCGAGTTCATTTGTCGTAGAATCATATAATCATTTTAAGCCAATTGGTGCATTCAAAAATGGATCTACTTTTATTCAATCTTTAAATATTAAAGGAAAGCCTGGTGTCTTAATAGAACATAACCCTACACTCCTGGCGAATGAATTTATTAAAGCCATGACGAAACAACGCTTTTGGGATAGAGCATATGAATAGGTTAGGGGGATAATTTATGTTTGTTACCGTCGAGAAAGATGTGCATATTTTTGTGCAAGACGTTAATCCTGGACCCGGTAGTAAAACCGTGTTTTTCGTTCATGGCTGGCCTTTAAATCATCAAATGTACCAATATCAACTCAATGTGTTACCACAGCATGGTTTCCGCTGCATCGCTATGGATATACGCGGAAACGGGCAATCTGATAAACCGTGGACTGGTTACACATACGATCGTTTAGCAGACGATATCGCCATTGTTCTAGAAGCACTTCAAGTAGAAAGTGCTACATTAATCGGTTTCTCAGTAGGTGGCGCTCTTTCTATTCGGTACATGTCTCGCTACAATGGCCATCGTATTTCTAAACTTGTCTTAGTCGATGCTGTTTCCCCCTCTTTCGTTAAAAATCAAGAATCGCCCTATGGTGTCCCAAAAGAACAAGCAGATACCCTCATTAATCAAATGTATGCCAATATGCCAAAATTTTTAAATGATGTATCTTTATCATTTTTTAATAGAAACTTAGGATCTGCTACGTTAGAATGGTTTTCTTATCTCGGCATGCAGTCTGCTTCTTACGCTCTCATCAAAATATTGCAAGCAGCCGCAAATGAAGACGTAACGAAAGATTGTAACTACTCAGCTTCTTCAAATAAAAAAACAGGCCAAATACATGTTTCCGATTCGAAAACATGAAAAGAAAATACTCCAATAAGAGAAAGAATCTAGATCAAATAGAGAATTTCTCTTATGAAGTTGTGCGATTCAAAGGAACCGTTCCGGTTTCTATAACCTGGCCTATTGCTCGTAAGACAGATTGTTTTTGTTTTTTCATGGTAGTTATAAAGCTTCGTATCTGACAAAAGGATTCTGCGCCTTTCTTACTTCGAAAAGTCCCAGACACTTTCTGTTTGACTTTCGTCATTCGAATATCCCGTTCCGCTTGATTATTGTCAAATGGAATGTCTGGATGTTCCAAGAATGCTAGAATTCTATCAGCATATTTGACGAAGCGATTCCATAAATTTTGAGCAGGCGTCTGCTTTCCTTTCTTTTTTAATTTTGCAGAAAAGACTGGTTGTTCTTTCAATATGGCTTGATAGACAGTAAACAGATTCTGTTGCTTTGCTTTTGGCAGACTTCCTTTGTATTGTTTTTTCAGCGTTAAAGCTTGCGTGAGAAATTTCTGCATCTGTTGAGCCCATTTTTGCCCCGTACTATCTATAATTCCTTGCAAATCTCGTAAGAGATGGGCATTGCATAATACATGTCGACAATCTGTATACGCATCATACGATTTCCAACCATCATGCATCGCAATTCCAGAAAAAGACGGTAAAATTCCGCCTGCATCCATTGCTTCTTTTCCGCGTTTTTGATGAATATGTTGCAAGGTCACCTCCGGTGTACTAGCGGTATGTAACCATTGTGTTTTATTTTTTACTCGCATACCGGTTTCATCAAAATGGACAACAGAAGACTGAAGGATCTTGTCTTTTACTTCTTGAAGAAAGGGCTGCAATTGAGCCGAAAAACTGTTTGTATGATTGACTAACGTTCCTTCACTAATCGAATGCCCAAAATAATCTTGAAAGAATTCTTTCGTTCGTTTCAAAGAAAGACACTGATAATGCGTTAAATAGGGAATCAGTCTTTTTATATTTGGACCATATTGAACAGGACGAGAGACAGTAGAAGGAAATTGTGATTCTTGGATAGAATGGCAATGTGGGCATTCTTTTTGTGACACTTTATGTTCTGTCACTTCTATCTGGATAGGTGGTAAATCATACACTTGGCGAATGCGGTATCCTTTTACAGGTTCTTGGTGTAAGGAAGTGTTACAACAAGTACAATGTGTAGGAGAATAGGTAATCGTATGGTCCGGAGTCGTTGTCAAATAAAGCGTATGTCCTTTGTGGCCCAACTGGCCACCGGTTTGACGATGAGACGGTTTGCGCAAACTTTTTGTAACGGGCTTACCCAAACCATCTGTAGAAGGTGGATTATGACTATTTTTGGAGTTTTTTTTTGAAGCATTTTCTAGTTCTTGTATACGTTTTTCTAACTTAGAAAATGTTTCTTCAAATAAAGAAATAACAGCTTCAGGTCCTTTTTTATATGCATCTAAAATGATTTTTCGATGGATCATCCTATTCACCTCCCTGTTTGATATACTCAGTATTTACAAATGGGAGGCATATGAAACAAGTAAAATAAAAAAAGACACCAAAAGGTGGCTGAGTAGTTACTCAAAATTTATGGAATCGCTTTGCCAAGTATGCTGACAGAATTCTAGCGTTCTTAGAAAGTCCAGATATTCCATTTGATAACAATCAAGCGGAGCGAGATATTCGGATGACGAAAGTCAAACAAAAAGTGTCTGGGACGTTTCGAAGTAAGGAAGGTGCAGAATCATTTTGCCACATACGCAGTTTTATGAGCACCATGAAAAAACAAAATCAATCAGTATTACAAGCGATAAGTCAGGTGTTAAAAACCGGAACGGTTCCTTGGAATACCACTCTTTCGTAAGAGAATGTTTCTATTTCATATAGATTCTTTCTCTTATCGGAGTGTGTTCTTTTTCATGTTTTCGAACAGGAAACATGTATTTGGCATGCTTTTTTGTTTAACTAAGCTGAGTAGTTACGAAAGATTTAAGTAAAATTAACGTCCCAACAAAAATATTCCACGGTGTTCACGATCAACTGATCCCTTACAAAAGCGCTGAACTCACACAAAAGCGGATTAAAAATTCCCAGTTACATCCTCTTACAAATAGCGGTCACGGCTCGCCAATCGATCAAGCGAATGAATTAAATGAAGAACTTATAAAGTTTTTGCATTCATAAAAATCTATACCAAATCGTTTCTATAGGAACGCAGTTTTTGAAAAGATTAAAATTCACATATTTCTCACAAATCAATCAATAAAACGATTACATTTTCATTTATACTAAATATACAGGTAATACTCCCTAAACCCAGCTTGTCTGGTTACCCCGTTAAATACTATAACAAAAAGAACTTGTATCGTTATACAAGTTCTTTTTGTTTGTTCTATTTAAAAAGTATATCTTTACTATACTGCTTTCCAGCAAGTAAATCATATTGAATCATTTTATATTGCTCTAACATTTCTTTTTGTTTCTTTGTTAAATTTGTTATCTCTTCCCCATCTTTATTAACCTTTAACTCATCTCTCAGAACCGGTATTTCTTTATGCATTTCCGATAAAAATTGATAAAATGGTGATTGATTTAGTCCTGCATAATCAAAAACGAGACTAGAAAAATAAATCGGACTTACTAAACCTAAATTGTCATTTGGCAAATCAAAATTTGCATACATTAACAATGGTGTTTCTGACATAGCTAACCTTTCATTTACAGTTTCTTCATTCTCTATATATCCAGCTTCTTCATAGATAGCTTTATTTGCCCCTAATATTGGTAAGTGATCTCCAAAGAAAACCAATATAGTAGGCCTTTCTAGCTCTTGAATTTGTTCTACTAAATATTTTAGAGCCTCATCAGAACGACGTATACCCTCAGTATATGTTTCTAATTCTGCCTTCGATCCCTCATCTGTTAATCCGCTAATTTCTATTTGCTTTTCTTCAAATCGTCCTGGATTGAATGGAAAATGATTTTGCATCGTAACTGCATGAATAAACGTAGGTTGCTTTCTCTTATTCAATTCCTCTATTATTTCTTTACTAATAGATACATCACTAATATAATCCCCATCTACCTCTATGTTGTTCATTGTATCTTCTGCATTGAAATTATCAATTCCTAAAACATTATATACATCATCCCGCTTATAAAATGATCTTCCATAAGCATGAATTGCATTCGTGTAATATCCATGTTTTTTCAATTCACTTGCGATAGACGGAATTTCTCTCTGCCCTGTCACCGCTTGTTGATATGGTATAGAACCTTGCTTCAAAAAGCTCATTGAATAGCTCGTTAACGCTTCAAATTCTGTATTCGCTGTGTTTCCCCCGAATACAGGAGATACTGTTTGTCCACCCGGAAAATTCTCAATATATTGATGTAAATTCGGCATCGGATCCTCGCTAAATGAAAGATTCGTTAGCTTTGTTGGATCCCAAAAAGCTTCACTCATGAAAAATATAATATTTGGCTTCTCGGTCTTTTCTTTTTTCCCTACATTGCTTCCATATTGTTTCTTTATATTATTTGAAATTTGTAGCATAGTTTCTTTTGAATATTCTTCTGGCTTCTCAATGACAGTTGTGTCTAAGTTACTGACAAATCCCAAAATAAAACCATTATCAGCATAGTTTACATTTTGATTCCAAGCCACGAAGGTTACCCCATATTTTTGAAATACATTACTCATAAATGTATTAGGATAATTATTATATGCATACACCATAAACGTAGAAGCACATATTAAAATAATTCTCGTAATTATATTAGGCTTTATAACTGGAATGTGCTTTCGTATATACATAACTAAATATACAAGCAGAGCAATCCCGAATATCCCCAAAAATATAGTCCACCAACTAAAATAGTCCATAACCATTGGTATCACGGACTGCATTTGAGTAATCTGTGTGAAATCAGACGGATAGAATGGATCTCCTCTAAAAATAAGTTTAAAATGGTTCACAATCCCAAAAACAATTAGCACCAAACTTGTTATCGTGATACTCAAAAAGATTCGTCCAAGCAAACTATACATAAAAACATATATCATATAAATAAATAATAAGCTTAATATATACTGTCCGTATCGGACATAAACCCAGTTATTAACTAATATAAGGCTCATATTCTCCTGTATCATGATATACATCCAATTCATCGTATGAGCGATTAAAAATAATAAGACGTAAGCTTGAATAGCCGGCCTAAGCTTATGACTAATGCCTTTATTTAAATGAATGATGTATAATAGTACACTCCACAAAACAATAATGAGTATACTCAGCTGTATTTTCCCATTAAAAAATTCTTTAATTCTCTCGAATTCGAACGACCTTAACATAACAAAAAACAGTGTCTCTAAACAAATCGCCCACATTCCACTAAGAATGATAGAAATTAATAGGTTCTTCCTCGGCTGCTGAGGAGAAAAACTAAAATGAAATTCATCTCTTCTTCGTCGTTGTGTAAAAACATTAAAACGCAATTTATTCCCTCTTTCCTTTACCCCTTCGTCTCGCATCCACAAACATATTGTCATATACAAAATAACATATTTGTATACAGTTAGTCTCCCTATGTGTTTGTATTATACACGTGTATCCTTAATTTCCCCTTAAAAATACAGTGCAACTTTAATAAGCCCGAACCACTCAGGATTGAACGGGATAAAACTTCTTCGCTCTATATTCCAACAGCATAAATGAACTATGCTTCATAAAATTATTACCATAAAAAAAGAACCTACCAACACTGACAGGTTCTCCTTCATTCTAACAGACATTAACATATTTATTATATAAGAGAATACATCCATACTTTCCATATAATACATACAAGTACGATAACTACAAAATCAAAAAGATCTAATCTTGGGCCCTTCTTCATATTTATCTCTAGCCACATATGAATCCATTTTATTCTTGTATATTTTTGAATGTTTTTCTTTGCAAATCGATAAACGAGTACTTGCATAATAAAAAATCCGACTACGAAAATGAACAAGAAAATGAGAAAATCGACCACAAAATTCCTCCCTATTTTTGCAGCGATTTTTCTACTATTTGATTTCTCAAAACCCACTCTTCAAATTGAGCACTTCCAAATTCCCAGCTAAGATCACGAGCATGTACAGAAAAAACGTAATAACCAGCATATTCGTCCATAAATCTACCTGTCTCGATCTCATCTTTCTGAAGACCATATGCCCCAAAATTAAAATACACATCCCACACGTCTTCATTCTTCCGCTTATAAGCAATCGATTCCATATCACATTCTGTTCCGAAATAATCAAGATGTAAATGTACGCTATCATCATATTCGTAATCCATTTTATCACCCCTTATATTTGTACTTCTTTATCACCCGAAAAATTCCTTCTATCCACACTCACATATGGGCACTTACCTACATATCATGCTTGTAGAGTGACTTCTAGGAGGTGTCATATAGTGAAAAAATTAATAGCTGTTTTTTGCATCATGTTACTAGCTGTTTTCACATTTGCTGCTTGCAGTAGTAAAAAGGAAGGTACGAAAGAACAAACGCAAAACATTCGCATCGGCGAAGTTACCCATTCTCTCTTCTACGCCCCTTTATATGTCGGGATTGAAAAAGGATTTTTTAAAGATGAAGGATTAAATATTGACCTCCAAACAACAGCTGGCGGAGATAAAACGATGACCGCCCTATTATCTGGCGGAATTGATATTGCTCTCGTCGGCTCTGAAACGTCTATTTATGTTCATCAACAAGGTGCAAAAGACCCTATCATTAACTTCGCACAACTTACACAAACAGACGGAACATTTTTAGTTTCGCGTAAAAAATTAGACTCTTTTAATTGGAATGACGTAAAAGGTGTTACGTTTTTAGGACAGCGTAAAGGCGGCATGCCGCAAATGGTTGGAGAATACGTTTTAAAGAAAAATGGCATTGATCCCCACAAAGATACAAACTTAATTCAAAACATCGAATTTGCTAACATTGCAAGTGCCTTTGCATCTGGTACTGGGGAATTTGTACAGCTCTTTGAACCGACTGCAAGTATATTTGAAAAAGAAGGAAAAGGGTTTATCGTCGCTTCGTTCGGAAATGAATCTGGAACTGTTCCGTATACAACGTTCATGGCAAAAGAAAGCTTCTTAAAGAAAGATAAAGATGCTGCTGAAAAATTCACACGTGCGCTCTATAAAGCACAACAATGGGTTGATACACATAGTCCAGAAGAGATTGCTGACACCGTTTCTCCGTTATTTAAAGACACTTCAAAGGACATTACAGTAAAAGTAATTGAACGTTATAAAAAGCAACATTCTTATGCGACAAATCCGCTATTAGATGCTGAAGAATGGAAACAGCTCCAAACGATTATGAAAGAAGCTGGCGAATTACAAAAAGAAGTTCCACATGAAGCGCTCGTCAATACAAAAATTGCCGAAAGCGTTATTAAGAAATAGAGGCGAAGTGTATGAGTTTTTTACAAATACGTAACGTTTCTCACTGCTTTTTCGAAAAAGAGAATGCTAAATTGATTCTCGAAGACATGAGTTTACAAGTGGAAGAAGGCGAATTTATTTCTATACTCGGTCCAAGTGGTTGCGGCAAAACGACACTCCTCTCCATTATTGCTGGGCTGCTTGATCCAATTGAAGGCATCGTCTTTTTAGATGGTGAGCCTATTACAACGAAAACTTCATCTATGGGGTACATGTTGCAGCAAGATTACTTGTTTCCTTGGAAAACAATTGAAGAAAATATTATGCTCGGACTTCACACCCGAAAAATTTACAATGAACAGACGAAAGAACATACTTTACAGCTTTTAAAACAAGTCGGTCTACATGATGTAGAAGAGCAATACCCTCGTGAACTGTCCGGCGGTATGCGTCAACGTGCCGCTCTCGTTCGAACGTTAGCGACCGATCCTAAAATTTTATTGCTAGATGAACCATTCTCAGCGCTCGATTATCAAACGAAATTGAAACTAGAAGATCTCGTTTTCAACTTACTACGCAAATATAAGAAAACGTCACTACTCGTAACACATGATATTGAAGAAGCCATTGCGATGAGTGATCGTATTTATTTACTACAAGCGAATCCCGGGAAAATTGCAAAAACATTTATCGTCCCTGAAAGCATCCGTTCCTTATCACCGTTAGAATCACGCCATCACCACGACTTCCCATCCCTCTTCCAAGATATATGGAAGGAGCTGGAGCGACTTGGATAATATAAAGCAACTACATGAACAGTTTCAGAAAAAAGAACGCAAGCGCGCATGGTTAGCATGCTCACTGCAGCTTTTACTGCTCATTCTTTTCTTTTCACTATGGGAAATAGCTAGCAAAAAAGAGTGGATTGATCCTTTACTCTTTAGCTCTCCTTCAAGCATTTGGGATCTCTTCCTTAGTAAATGGATTGACGGTTCGCTTTTGGTTCACATATGGACGACATTACTTGAAACAGGAGTAGGCTTCATTCTTGGAACAGTGCTCGGCGCTATTATCGCTACTTTCCTTTGGTGGATGCCACTTCTCGCTCGCGTGCTCGACCCCTATCTCGTCGTCCTAAACGCCATGCCAAAAGTGGCACTTGGACCTATTATCATTGTAATCTTCGGTCCAAATATTTCTTCGTCGATTGCAATGGGGGTAATCATTTCCATCATCATTACCATTCTCGTTATTTACAGCGCATTTCAAGAAGTCGATTCTAACTATATAAAAGTGATGGACACATTTGGCGCAAATAAATGGCAATGTTATAAGCAAGTCGTTCTCCCTGCATCCTTCCCAGCAATTATTTCAACGTTAAAAGTGAACGTTGGTTTATCATGGGTCGGTGTTATATTCGGCGAACTTCTCGTCTCTAAACAAGGTCTTGGCTACTTAATTAGCTACGGATTCCAAGTATTTAATTTCACGCTCGTCTTACTGAGCGTACTACTCACCTGCGTCCTCGCAACACTTATGTATGTGTTTGTTGAGGCATTTGAAAAACTCTTAATTGGAAAACGAAAAAGAAGCTGACTTAGAGCGATAGACTATAGTCAGCTTCTTTCTTTACCTTTTATCACACATCTTTGTTTCATTTGTAACGTTTCCATCCGCAACTGTAACTGTATGGAAACAATCTTTCACACGTACTGTAACGACATTTTCTTTTCGATCTATTACATGATAATCATCATACTTTTTATTTAATGCACTACGAATTTGCTCTCCTTCAAAAATCGGAAAACCGTGAGACATTACCCAAATGAGACCAGCAACCGCAAGAATCGTTTTCATACGTTTCATTACCTCCTTGAGAGTAAACTTATAGTCCCTACAATATGCGCATTATAATTGTGTCTAATTTGTGACATTTTTATACTAATTCTCTTTTAAAGCTTCAGTTCCTTCTTCTTTTTGTTAAAAATACAGAATTTTCAATTTTATCAACATAAAAAACGCAAAGAACTAAAATTCTTTACGTTTTCTTGGCCAAAATATATACCTCTCATTATTGTCCGCTTTGTTGTTCTATCTTTTTCGAAACATCATCTAATCCCGACAACACTTCCGCTCTCATTTTTACAAGCTCAGGGAACTGATAGAAGAACGCAATTTTTTTATACTTTAACTCCGATCCTTCTTTCACTTTTTTTGAATCTTGCAAAATAAATGCTGCAAACGTATCTGCAATATCTTCCGCTACGTTTGTCGTTCCATACTGTGATACAAACTCCTCATGCTTTTCTTTAAAAAATTCAATTTGAGTTTCTTCACTTTCTTCCACTTTCTTTTCTATCCACTCCTGCTCAATGTCCTTCCAGAAAGAGTTATAAAATTGATTAATATAAGATTTTTCCTTCGCACATCCCTCTTGTAAGAAAAGAGTTTCACAGTTATTTCGGTATGTTGAAATATCTTTATCTTCTTCAAAATCCTTTACATACTTTTCATCTACTGGTATTTGCTTATGCCCGAGCGTCAACACGTGAGCCGTCTCATGAATTAATGTTTTCATCACTTCATCGATATTTACCGCCGAATCAAGCGTATCTAAGCTAAGAATCCAATCTTTCGGATTCTCCATACTAGGCATAACGTGAGCAACAACACCGTCATAACCGTCCGTTATTAAATCAAATTCTGTTATATTCCCGCGATATTTAGCTGGAATGAGAGTACGGTACATATCCCATAAATCTTCATGATAACCTCTATCTTGACGTTGTTGTAGCACCTCTTCTTTCGCTTCTTTATCTTCAGCGAATACTTTATTTAAACGTTTCCGTTCTATTTTTTCAAAATAAGGATCTACAATTTCATCACCATCAATATAATAAGAAGCTAAAAAGAAATAATTTTCGTCATCCTCTTTTTTCTGCTCTGCCTCTTTCATATCCGCACTTTCATGCTCTTCTATATCATAATCTTCTACTGCTTCAAGTTCAGATAATCCATCTATTTTTTCATACACTTTTTGAAGTTTCTTATCTCCTATTTCCACGCATTCTTCTTCTGTTTTACAAATTTCTTTTTCCTTCACACTCTTCATAGAACTATCGCACCCTGCCATTAACCCCATTGCGATGATAACCCCTACTAACTTGCCATACAGTCTCTTCATACACTCCTCCATTATTCCATTCTACAAAAATATCATAATCATTTTTTAACGAATATGCGATAATTAATTATACAAACTGTAAGGAGGTTTCCCATGATTCAAGCAGTCTTATTCGACTTAGATGGAACACTGTTAGATCGGCGCCAATCTCTAGGACAATTTATTCATGATCAATATAATCGTTTTTCCTCTCACTTAATGAGCATAGAAAAAACAGAGTATTGTTCTCGGTTTCTTGAACTCGATAATAATGGCTATACGTGGAAAGATAAAGTATATGCTACTCTCCTTTCTGAATACAACATTATCACTTTAACACCAGAGCAACTGCTGCACGACTACATTACAAATTTTCAACATCATTGTATCCCTTTCCAAAACATGCATGAATTACTTCAACGTTTAACACAACAAAATATTAAAATTGGTATTATTACAAATGGCTTTACTGACTTTCAAATGAGCAATCTCCGCGCACTAAACATACATACGTATACAAATACAATTCTCGTTTCCGAAGCGGAGGGAATAAAAAAACCACATCCTGAAATTTTCGAACGAGCTTTGCAAAAGCTAGACGTTAAGGCCGCAGAGTGTCTTTACGTTGGAGATCATCCACAAAACGATGTGCTTGGTTCTGAACGAATAGGAATTCTTGGTGTTTGGAAGAGAGATTCGTTTTGGGGTGACTTTGAACATTCACGCACGGTGAACGATTTGTTGGAGGTGCTTTCGTTTTTAGAGGTAGAGATGAAACCAAAATAATAGTTAATAAATTATATCAGCGATTTTTGCAATATATTGACTTACCGACAATAACAAGAGGAGGTCGCTACTCTAGCGCCTCCTCTTCCTTTATGATTCATATACTGTAAACTGCGGTTTACTCGGATGATCCTTAACTAGCGCATCATCTGGAAACTTTGAAACTTTTTGATATAAGGCAATGTCACCGATACAACTCGCTGTTAGTAAAATTCCTAAAAATGAGATTGATTGCACATTCGTAGCTAATCCAATTACAATTGGCAAAATACCAGTCGGTAAAAACGGCAGCATTAATACTTTCTTCATTTGCTTTACTGTAATCACCTGTTTAGAATGAGCATATGCAACACCTAATTTCGAATTGACACCCCATTTTAGTTCGCTCCACGGAACACCTCCGATATAACGAAACCCTATTAAATGTATCGCTTCATGAATACAAATGAGAACAATCATTCCAATAATCAAAAGAAACATAACGGGCAATGTAAATTCAAATTGAACCCCGCCTGAAAGAAATATATGCAAATAACCAATTCCAAACGCCAAAGCGAATATTATAAGAAATGCATAGATATTTAATTTAACCATCGAAACAGTAACAGTTGTTTCTTTTCTGTTATCCATCTTCACCCTCCTAAAATGTAAATATATCTTTACAAAATTGTATAATATACCCAAAATGATGTGAAGATATATTTACATTTTTCTTACACACAAAAAAAGAAATCGGCCACTTTACTTCGTAAAACAGCCGATTTCTTCTATATGTTTCATCGTACGCGCCAATACATCGTCGCGCATTATAAAGCTAAATTTTCTATCCGTTTTAATGTTATCAGGAATGTCTGTTAATAAAACAGACCCTTTCGTTTCTTCGTAATGCGTATGTTCTTCTACCGCACTAATTGTTGCAAAATAAATGTTTTTAATGATTATTTTGTCTTTTCCAGATACTTTATATTGTCCTAAGTAAGTTAAATCAGAAACTATGCCGCCGGTTTCTTCATGAACCTCTCGAACTGCCGCTTCTTCCGGTGTTTCCCCTAGTTCTACTTTACCACCTGGAAATTCAAGACCGCGACGTAAATGATGCGTTAATAACCATTGATCCCTGTACCGGCATACAACCCAAACATGCTTTGGCTCAGGAGAAAATGGATAACGTTCAAACGATAATTGTACAGTGTTGTGGTAATAATCTTTAAATTTGTACATGCCATTACTCCCCTATTGATGGTTACAAGTTTTTCCTACCACAAATTGTAGCATATTCTCGCTTTTCTGCATAATATTATCCAATTACAATCCATTGATTATTCCCATTTGCGCGACTAATTCTTTCGTCTCATGATTTCCTAAATCGTAAATCATTTTATATGCTTTTTGTAGTTGTTCATCATATCGGTCATTATTTGAATCGTGATGATACTCAACAAATGGAACGTGAGAACGTACAAATGAACCTAAATCCTCTACATATGCTTGATCGAAGTACTCTCTTAACTCCGTAATTTCCTCATCACTTGCGGAAATTTCAAAATTATACGTATCCGCCGTCTTCACTTGTGAAATTTGACCGTTTCCTATTGATATATAATATGTTTTTTTCTTCTCCATGTAACACCCTTCTTTCATCCTTTTATTTTCTATTGTTTTCATCAATTACAAAATTATGTAAAATAAAGAAAAGGAGGGATTTTATGCTCAAAATATTAATTATCGGTATTATAATCGTCCTAGTCATACTAGTACTCTCCGTCATGACGATTAATAAAGGCTACGCTTATAAACATTCTGTTGATAAGCCAGAAGATAACCCTTATACAAAAAACAGCAAGAAGAATTCATAATACGCTTCATATGCTACTTATTTTAGCCCACATCATATCCAGCATTCGTTTACTGGCAGGTCAACATAACTTTCTACTACTTTCACAATTTCTATTAGGAGTTTTACTGCTTCTTATTACCATTGAGCAAATAAGGAAAAAGGATTCAGGAACTAGATTTATTTGTATTGTTGCAAGTGCTTTTATTTAGATTGTTATCATCATTACCTACATAAACTAGAAGGAGGGCTTTTATGTTAAAAGGCGTTCGAATTACTTTTGCACTTATCACTTTATCTATAGCAACCTATAGTTTTATTAGCGGTAACAGAGACATTATGCCTTACATGTTCATTTTCTTAGGGGCTATGGCTTTCACTATAGGTTTAGAGGAAATAAAAAAACAGAAACAATCTAGCAGCATACTTGCTTTCATGGCCGGAGCTGGTGCTTTATTACTTGGCTTCTCAGAAATATTTCGGTAAGTCGTTTATTTAAAAAAGGGGGAAATAATATGCTAAAAACCTTTCGCATATTATCCGCTCTTATCGTCATCGTTCTCGCTCTATCCGTAATATTTACAAACGCACTTGTTACAATGCCTTATATGCTCATCGCCTTATCTGTTATGACCTTCATCATGAGCGCAGAAGAAAAACAGAAACAACAGAAAGTGCATAGTACACTCTCCTTCTTTTCTGGCGTATTCACTTTAATCGTTGCTATTGTTATTATTTTCTCTCGGTAACTTCTCTTTCTACTAAGGAGGGCTAAAATGCATATTAGACAAATACAACTCATCATCGTTTTTATTACTTTAATCTTATGCTTATACAGCACCTTTACAATGAACTTTCAAATCTTTTCACCTATCATTTTGTTCCTCTTTAGTTTATATGGCATTTTAGTAGGAATTGAGACGATTCAAAAACAGCAAAAACAAATTGGAACTATTAGCATCGGCTTAAGTCTTTTTACGATTGTTTTTGTTATTCCATTTATAATGTTCTTTTAAAGGAGGATTATATGTTAAAAAACATTCGAATTATAATCGCCACTATCGCACTTATTCTCGCCCTATTTAGCTTCTTCGCAAACCTCTCTATGCTTTTACCATACATTTTTATCCTTTTGAGTATTATGTTTATCCTTTTTGGAATCGATGAAATAAAAGAGCGGCAAAAAGCAAAAGCATTTGTTTATTTTCTCGGTTCTGCCTTTATTTTATATGTTGGGGTATCTAGTATACTTTCATAAAAAAGAGGCCGCCCAACACATATGTTAGACGGCCTCTTCTTTATATTTGATTCATACTATTGGCAGTTTTTGTCGGTAAGTCGATATCCAGTTTCGAAACATCGATATATTAAAAAAATCGTTGATATATTTCAAGTTGTGTTCGATATATTCGAAAAATCGTCGATATAATTTCATTTATCATCGTGTTACAAAAAAACTGCCCTTTCACAGGCAGTTTTTTCTTTTTATCCCGATTGGTTCAACTAATAATCAATGGTTGATAGGGCCACTCCCCCATCAACCATTGATTAAAGTTTCACTTTATCCAAATACTTTCTCAAGTTCATCTTTATCTTGGCTTAACCAGAAGTTCATTAAGCGTTGTGCTCCTTCTAAATCGTGAAGCTTCGCTTGGCCACATTGTGTTTCATTTGCAGCTGGAATTTCTGTAATTTGAACCGCATCTTTTAATGTTAGTTCTAATAAATCAATAATTTCTCGAACTGTCGGTGTTCCGCTTACTACAAGATAATATCCTGTTTGGCAGCCCATTGGTGAAATATCGATAATATCAAAGTGCGGATAACGATCAATATATTTACGTAAATTAAATGCTAATAAATGTTCTAACGTATGAATAACATCTGGTTTCATTGCTTGTTTATTCGGTTGGCAAAAACGAATATCAAATTTATTTACAATACCGTCACTACCTACGTTGTGAACTCCGCAATGTCTTACATAAGGTGCCTTTACAATCGTATGATCTAATTCAAAGCTTTCTACTGATGGCATACAACATCTCTCCCGCTTTTAATTTAATTCCGTTATATCCAATATGATATAACGGAAATCAACATTAGTAAAGTATTATGTACAGTCGTGCTATAATACTTTAAGACTATGCTGAAAAGGAGACCATTATGAAACAGATTTTTATTGGGATTATACGCTTTTATCAAAAATTCATTTCTCCGATGACACCACCAACTTGCCGCTTTTACCCAACTTGCTCTCATTATGGATTAGAAGCATTTCAAAAACATGGTGCTCTGAAAGGATTTTGGCTTACATGTAAGCGTATATTAAAATGTCACCCTTTCCACCCGGGAGGATTTGATCCTGTCCCTGATAAAAAGGATGACAAAGTAAATTCTTAATTGTTGTAACCATTCACAACTAAATCTAATTTTCCTGTGTCAGGATCTATAACAAGACCGTGAACAGGTACTTCTTCAGGAAGTAATGGATGGTTGCGAAGTATTGATACGCTATGTTCTACACTTTCTTCTACACTAGAGAATCCTTGTAGGAATCTTTCTAAATCGATTCCAGAATAACGAAGTGTATCTAATTTCTCTTCTGTTATACCGCGCTCTTTCATCTTCTCAATTGTACTGCTTGCTTGAATTTTTGCCATACCACAATCGTGGTGACCAACTACACAAACTTCATCAGCACCAAGTTCATATACAGCAACTAAAATACTACGCATAATACTTCCAAACGGATGTGAAATAACAGCGCCTGCTACTTTAATAATTTTCACATCACCGTTACGCATATTCATCGCTTTCGGTAATAATTCAACAAGACGAGTATCCATACAAGAAATAATGACCATCTTTTTGTTTGGAAATTTCCCTGTTTCGTACTCTTCATATTTTTTTTCTTCAACGAATTTTTCATTGTATTGTAAAATCTCTTCTAATGACTTCATAGTAAAGAACCCTCTTTTCTCTCATTTACATTACTTATATAGTGTACCAAAATTTAAAAAACTCAAAAAGGATATTGCTTTATAGTAAAAATAAGATATTTTCAGATAACCGACATAATTCTTTCAAAATATACACACACCTTTGTAACAAGTCCCCCCTATTTAAAACGTATTTTCACTATAAACTGATTGTAGATAATGTAAAAAAGGAGTGAATATTCATTATGTCCGACGTTCTGTTACTGAGTCGTTTTCAATTTGCAATTACTATTTTTTATCACTTTTTATTTGTACCTTTGACAATCGGACTTGTTATTTTAGTGGCATGTATGGAAACTCAATACGCCCGTACATTGAATCCAACATACCGCAAAATGGCAAATTTCTGGGGTAAATTATTTACAATTAACTTCGTAATGGGGATTATAACCGGGATTACGATGGAGTTCCAATTTGGAACAAACTGGTCTGAGTACTCCAAATATATGGGAGATATTTTCGGATCACCTCTCGCAATCGAAGCACTTGTTGCCTTCTTCTTAGAATCTACTTTCATGGGGATATGGTTATTCGGTAAAGACAAAATTTCACCAAAGTTCCGTGCCTTCTGTATGTGGATGGTTGCACTTGGAACAAATATTTCCGCCCTTTGGATTATTACAGCAAACGGTTTTATGCAAAACCCTGTTGGCTACGTCGTACGTAACGGACGCGCTGAACTAAATGATTTCTGGGCACTTGTGACAAATCCATATGCTTGGAACATGTTCTTCCATACTGTAATTGGTTGTTATATTGTTGGTGCTTTCTTCGTTATGGCAATTAGTGCTTATCATTTATTACGTAAAAATGAAGTGGAGTTCTTCAAAAAATCATTTAAGTATGGCTTAATGTTAGGTTTATTCGCTGCAACTGTTACACCGTTTATGGGGCATCAGTCTGGTGTATCAGCAGCTAAGTATCAACCAGCTAAAGGTGCTGCGATGGAAGCTGTTTGGGAAACTGGAAAAGGACAAGGCTTCTCGATTGTTCAAATTCCTGATGTAAAAAACGAAAAGAACTTTGAATTCCTTACTATTCCGAAACTAGGAAGTTTCTTCTATACAAACTCATTTGATGGCGAAATTGTTGGTTTAAAAGATATCCCGAAAGATGAACGTCCAAATGTTAACCTCGTGTACTATAGCTTCCGCTTAATGGTTGCACTTGGTATGTTCTTTATGGCATTAACTTGGTACGGTTTCTACTTAAATCGAAAAGGAAAACTAGAAAACTCAAAACGTTATTTAAAAATTACAATATGGTCTGTCTTACTACCATATATCGCAATTAACGCTGGTTGGATTGTTGCCGAAGTAGGTCGTCAACCATGGACAGTTTATAAACTAATGCGTACAGCAGAATCTGTATCACCTATATCTGTTCCACAAATTTGGTTTTCATTAATTAGTTTAATCTTGTTCTACACATTACTTTTAATTGCAGATGTATACTTAATGCTAAAGTTCGCGAAAAAAGGACCAGCAGCATTAGAAGAACCTGCTACTGAGGGAGGTGCAGCTCATGTCTCATGATATGCTTGCAATCATCTGGTTTGGTTTATGGGGCGTGATTTGGACAGTTTACTTCATTCTTGATGGGTATGCACTTGGTAACGGAATGATTTTTCCTTTCGTTGCGAAAGACCGACAAGAACGAAATCAATTACAAGAAGCAATCGGCCCATTCTGGGGTGGTAATGAAGTATGGTTAATTACAGCTGGTGGCGCAACATTTGCTGCCTTCCCAGTCACATATGCAAATATGTTTAGTTATTTATATACACCACTATTTTTAGTATTACTCGCACTGTTTGCTCGTGCTGCTGGACTTGAATTTATGCATAAAGACGATTCACCAATTTGGCAAAAAACTTGTAAATGGGCATTTACAATTGGTAGTTTCCTAATCGCCTTCTTATTCGGTGTTACATTCGCTAACCTTTATTACGGACTACAAATCGGAAAAAATGGCTATGAAGGAAATTTACTCAGCTTACTAAATCATTATGGTATTTTAGGTGGCCTGTTCTTCACTGCTATATTCGTCGTATCTGGCGCCCTTTGGGTTATGATTAAAACGACTGGTGAAGTATCTGATCGCGCTTATAAAATCGCAAGACCATTTTCAATGGCAGCTGCTATCATTTTAGCTATTTTCTATGTAGCAACTGCAAATCGTACAAATTTATTCCAAAACTTCACAGAATATCCGGTACTATTCATTCTTCCGGTACTTGCCATGTTAATGAGTGTACTCGCACTTATTATGGTGTACAAACATAAAATAGGTCTCGCATTCACATTCGTTTGCTTAACAATCGCAATGTTTATGACAACTGGATTTGCAGGTATGTTCCCAAGAATGTTACCATCTCGTATTAACGATGCTTATAGTACAACGCTATATAACGCAGCTGGTAGTCAATTAAACTTAAAAATTATGTTCTTCGTTGCAATGGTTATGGTACCAATTGTTATTGGATATCAACTTTGGAGCTACAGTATCTTTAAAAATAAAATTCATAAAGACTCTGCTAAAGGGTATCACTAAAATAAAAAAGACACTTCGTTGAAGTGTCTTTTTTACGTATGATTTTCGATAAGATGTTATATTTCCAATCTAACAACTATAATACAGAAGAATCATTAACAGCTCACAGCTAGATTGTAGCACAGGGAAAGTTCATCATTTTATGCAATTTTACATATTTATCTATAAAGTAAACTGTATTCCTTGATCGTTCACATCGCTATCCCTTACATCTGCTGTACTAATACCACTAAATGTTTGTACTTTTTTTCCTGTATTCGATGATCCTGATCCATTATAAGCTTTCGTTTTTTCAATCGGCTGCACGTTATATTTATCTCCTAAATTAATCGTTCCGTTACAGTTTTCAATAATAACACCTTCCACAACTGACGGCATTTTGTCACCTACTTTCATTTCCTTACTTTTAGTTTATGAGAATCGCCTAAAAAAATAGCATGTTTCCATAAGAAAAAGCACTCAGGGTGAGTGCTTTTTTATTTACCGCTCTTCTCTCTCTCACAAGCAATTCCATCGCCATCACGATCTAAATGCTTACCATAGTACGGACTATCTCTTGTAATATCATAAAATCCAGCATCGTTTGCTTCTTTACAATTAGCAAAGCGCTTTGGCTCTTGATTTGCTCCTGGTCTTTCCTCATATGGTAATGTCGCATTATATAAGAACTGTACATATTGCTCACGAGTCACATCATCACCAAACCCAAAAATTCCATTTCCGTACCCACTAACAATATTTTTACTTGTTAAATCTAAAATTGCTTTATAAGACCAATGCCCTGTTGGAACATCTTTGAAAATAATACTTGCTTGTGCCGTTCCAATAGATGTAAAGGCAGTTGTTACGACAATCGCGCCTGTTAAAAATATTTTCTTTAAATTCATTCTAAGATTCCCTTTTACTTTTCTTAATAACCATTTAACATAATAATAAATTATCAGAATACAATTTATCATATCATGTCGAACACAAAAAAGAATCCTGCTGGATTCTTTTTTGCTAAGCATGAATGGCAATTTTGGAGACAGTTGACTTCTTCAAAAATTTATTAGGGGTAATATTTTGAAAAAGAAAGCCTTTCATATGTAGGTTAACACCACTGGAATATATAGTAAATTGATAATATTTATACGGAAGATTGCTAATGTTTAGTATAGATACTTTCCACTATATTAACAGTGAAAAGTATCTACATGAAACAACAAAAAGGTGCCTTCAAAGAGGGCACCTTTCATAAACAGACGCTATAAAACAGAATTATTTATTGTTATACGATTGTTAGATACAAAAAGTAGAGGGAAATGTTTGTAAGAAATTCTGCTTTATATAGTCTGCCTACCACTTATATTTTAATCCTCTTCACTTGAAAATAAATATAATATGCATAATTACATGAAAAAAAGAAAAGACACTCCATAGAGTGCCTTTTCAACCATTTTACTTTTAATATATCGCCTTACATACATTTTAACATATGTATTCATATATTTTATTGAGAAAATTCAAAATCCTTTTTCTTTCATTTTCACTTATAAAATCATGTAATATAAAAGGTATGTCAAATTCTTATACAAGTCGAGGTGTACTATATTTATGCTGTATTTCGGAATTATTCCTCTTATATTGTTTATTATTTTTCTTATCTCCTATTTAAAAGATCCACGAAAAATAATAAACGGCTTTTTATTTAATACCTTTATCTGTTTTTTCCTTCTTTTTTGTGTAATTATATCTGTGAATTCAAGTAGTGATGTCTTACGCTATATTATAATTTTACCTATTTTAGCACTTCTCATTATGCTTCCTTTCGGTATTATTGCCTTAATGTTTGGGTTATTTCTTAATGCTAGAATTTTAATGAAGCGAGAAGGACGACGTTTCACTAACTGTTTAACACTCCTTGCTGCTTTAGGGATATTATTCTTTATGTTACTTCCTATCATAAATCCAGCAAGTTTGGTCTCATCACATTTAGAGCCTATTTTTGCAGGTATTTCCCTTATAACCGTATATTTCTTTATACACTTATCTAACTTTTTAAGTGCTTATTTTCTATACCAATTCAACAGACCAAGACGTAATCAAGATTTCATCATCGTTCTTGGTAGTGGCTTAATTAATGATAAAGTACCACCTTTACTTGCAAGTCGTATTAATAAAGCAATCGACTTTTACTGGAAACAGGCCGCTGTGAATACACCACCAACAATTATATTCTCTGGTGGACAGGGTCCAGATGAAGGTCTTCCTGAAGCAGAAGCGATGCAAAAGTATGCTGTTGAAAAAGGTATTCCGCTTGAACATACAGTGCAAGAAAATCGCTCTGTAAACACATATCAAAATATGTTGTTCTCTAAAGAAATTATGGATTCTTTAAAACCTGAAGGTAAGTATAGAAGTATTTTTACAACAAATAATTTCCACCTTTTCCGTGCTGGCATATACGCAAGGCAAGCCGGTCTTAATAGCCAAGGAATCGGATCAAAAACTGCATTTTATTACTGGCCTAATGCAATGATTCGTGAGTATGTCGCAATTGTTGTGATGGGGCGTAAACGTCATATGAAAGTTTGCGGAGCTATTTTAGGATTCTCTTTATTCCTAACAGTAATTAGTTTTATTGTTTCTTAACATTCTCCCATCCTTTCATAAGGATGGGATTTCTTATACTTATTTCAAAAATATTTTAAAGATAATATGGTGATAATATTCCCTGCATACATCCATTAAAGGAGAATTTTTTCAAATAAAATGTTAAAATTAAATTGTAACTACTCAGCTTCCTCAGACAAAAAAGCATGCTAAATACATGTTTCCAATTCGAAAACATGAAAAAAAATATGCCCATAAGAGAAAGAATCTAGATCGAATCGAGAATTTCTCTTATGAAATCGTGCAATTCCAAGGAACCGTTCCGGTTTCTATAACCTGACCTATCGCTTGTAAGACAGATTGTTTTTGTTTTTTCATGGTGCTTATAAAGCTTCGTATCTGACAAAAAGATTCTGCGCCTTTCTTACTTCGAAACGTTCCAGACACTTTCTGTTTGACTTTCGTCATTCGAATATCCCGTTCTGCTTGATTGTTATCAAATGGAATGTCTGGATGTTCTAAAAATGCTAGAATTCTGTCAGCATATTTGACGAAGCGATTCCATAAATTTTGAGCAGGCGTCTGTTTTCCTTTCTTTTTTGGTTCTGAAGAAAATACTTGTTTTTCTTTTAATATAGCTTGATAGGCAGTCGACAGATTCTCTTGCTCTGCTTTTGGCAGGAGTCCTTTGTATTGTTTTTTTAGCGTTAAGGCTTGCGTTAAAAACTCCTGCATCTGTTGTGCCCATTTTTCTCCGGTACTATCTATAATTCCTTGTAAATCTCGTAAGAGGTGGGCATTACATAATACGTGACGACAATCTGTATACGCATCATATGATTTCCAACCATCATGCATCGCGATTCCAGAAAAAGACGGCAAGATTTCTCCAGCATCCATTGCTTCTTTTCCGCGTTTTTGATGAATATGTTGCAATGTCACCTCCGGTGTACTGGCAGTATGTAACCATTGTGTTTTATTTTCTACACGCATACCGGTTTCATCAAAATGGACAACAGAAGACTGAAGGATCTGGTCTTTTACTTCTTGGAGAAAAGGCTGCAATTGAGCCGAAAAACTGTTTGTATGATTGACTAACGTTCCTTCACTGATAGAATGTCCAAAACAATCTTGAAAGAATTCTTTTGTTCTTTTTAAAGAAAGACACTGATAATGCGTTAAATAGGGGATTAGTCTTTTTATATTTGGACCATATTGAACAGGACGAGAGACAGTAGAAGGAAACTGGGATTCTTGAATAGAATGGCAATGTGGGCACTCTTTTTGTTCCACTTTATGTTCTGTTACTTCTATCTGGATAGGTGGTAAATCATACACTTGGCGAATGCGGTATCCTTTTACAGGCTCATGGTCTAAAGAAGTATAGCAACAAGTACAATAGGTAGGAGAATATGTAATTGTATGGTCTGGAGTCGCTGTCAAACCAAGAGTATGTCCTTTGTGGCCCAACTGGCCACCGGTTTGACGCTGGGATGATTTTCGCAAACTTTTTGTAATAGGCTTACGAAAACCATCTGTAGAGGGTGGTTTATGACTATTTGTAGAGTTTTTTTTTGAACGATTTTCTAATTCTTCTATACGCTCTTTTAAATTCTGTATTTGACTTTCTAATTGATGAACAAAATCGCAAATAGCTTGAGGTCCCTTTTGATAGACAGCTAGAATTTCTTGTTTTTTCAACATAAATACCACCTCCTTGTATGATATATCTAGTATTCACACAAAAAGTACATATCAGACTAGTAAATGAAAAAAGCCTCCGTGAGGAAGCTGAGTAGTTACATTAAATTTAGGTGTGAATTACGTAACAAATAATAAACTAGTTTGAAACGAGGAAATTACATGGAGAAAATTATCAAAAACAAGCCCAATAAGCTAAAAATTGCTTCAAAAGCTTTGATGATTATTATTGGGGCATTTATCACAGCGTACGGATTAGAAGCAGTATTAATTCCAAATAACGTATCAGACGGTGGTGTGACTGGTTTAAGTATCGTTAGTTCAAGATTATTTGGATTGCCATTAGGAGCTCTAATCGCAGTTATTAACATTCCTTTCGTTTGGTTAGGATATAAGCAAATCGGTAAAAGCTTTGCTATTTATTCCATTATCGGGATTGCTTCATTAGCAATAGGTACCGTTGTCATGCACGGAATACCAGCTATTATTGAAGGCGATACATTATTAGTTACAGTTGTTGGTGGTATTATTATCGGTTTCGGTATGGGACTAGCATTACGTAACGGCGGGGCATTAGATGGAATCGATATGCTAGCTGTATTGCTTTCTCGTAAATTACCATTTGGAACGAGTGACCTTATTTTATTCTTAAACATGTTCGTATTTATTTTCGTATCAACAGTATTTGGCCTTCAAGGAGCTATCCTTTCGGCAATTGCTTACTTTATCGCTTCGAAAGTCATTCATATCGTTGAAGTTGGTTTAAGTGGTTCGAAAGCATTTAAAATCATTACGAAAGAGCCTGAATTAATGGTAGAAACCATTCGCGATCGTTTAGGCCGAAGTGCAACATATAACGAAGTATACGGTGGTTATTCAAGAGAGAAATTTAAAGAAATTTCTTGTGTAATTAACCGTTTAGAAGAAAGTAAAATGAAAGAACTTATTAATGAAATCGATCCAAATGCCTTTATTACAGTTTATGATGTAGCAGAAGTAAAAGGCGGTAACTTTAAGAAACGCGATATTCATTAATCATTATGAATAAAGAGGGTGTGCCAACATTTTTGCACACCCTCTTTTTATTATACTACCGTTGTCAGTTTTTGTCGGTAAGTCGATATATTTCAATAATCGCTGATATGTTTGGAGTTACGATCGATATATCCTGATAATCGCGTATATATTTGGAGTTGCGGTCGATATATTCTAATAATCGCGTATATATTTTTACTCTCCCCATCTTCTTCCTCTCTTAATCCATGCTACGTATTTTTGAAAGGCGGGCACTTCTTGTTGAAAACGAAGCGGAACATATAGAAAAAGAGTACATGTACATAGTATCCATAGAATACCTACTACAAAGTGGAATTTCATCGTTGTGCTAATAAACAAACTGAGAAATAAGACGAGGAACATAATTACACTAAATCTTTTATACATAGTCATACTAATCCCTCCTTATACATTAATTGTACCAGCTACAAGGAATTAATTTCCACAATAAAAAGACCGAAAAGCAACTTCCACTTTTCGGTCTCTATAACTATCTTCTCTTCGTAATTTTTCCTGAACCACCGACCCTCGTTTTCGGAGGAGATGTATTCCTTGGCGGCGTTTTAATAGAAGATTTCGGCTTCACATCTGATCCGCTCGAGCCACCTGGTGTTTTTGTAATTTTTCCTTTGCTTCCAGTAGAAGGCGGAGGCGTACTACCTCCTTTTTTCGTAATACTTCCTGTATCTCCTACGGAAGGTTTCGAATCTACATTATCGCCTCGCTTAATGATAGATCCTTTCCCTTCCTTCGTAATTGGAGGCGGGGTTTTCTTTTCTTCTTTCGTAGGCGGTCTCTCTGGAATAACCGGTTTATGATTTTGTCTGTCATTATATCCGCGATAATCACCGTATGATGATTTTCGTGAACCGAATATATCGTTTAAAATACTTCCCATAATATATCCTTGCAGGAAGGACGGTTGGTAATTTTGACGGACAAATTCTTTATTACTTATTTCAATTAACGTATCAGAAGGTTTCTCTTTATCCTTTTGCAGGTTATAAATCTTATCAGAATAAACGAGGAACATTTGATTTTCGTCTTCTTTAGATGCTTGCTTCGGTTCTCTTTCATTAATGAGTTCCTTTGCGACTTCAGGAACTGACCGATTGGCGGCCCTATACACGTAAGATTCTTGTTTACCTTCTTTTGCGACAGATTCTAGTGGATAACGGTCTTGAATCGACTTTGTCTGTCCGCCTTGACAACCTGATAAGGCATATCCAGCAACAACAAGTAATAGAACGATAGCAAATATAGGGATCACGAACGATTTAATCATGGTAAACAATCGGTTTGACATGATTACGCCCCCTTACGTTGCTCTTATAATTTGTACATCAGCAGGAATAATTGCTTCTCCCTCATACATCATTGTGCGACCATTTTGCCATTCAATACGCAATAATTTTCGGTTATCTGATTGGAATTCCCATACATGCTGTTCCTCTGAAGCAGAGAATGGTGTTTTCCCCATCACAACAACACGTCCGTTATATTGCTCTTCCATGTGGTACTCCGTATCATCCATTTCAATTGTTGTCGGAATTTCATCAATCGAATCTAAACGACCATCAATTGGTGTATATAATTTGTAATACGTATTTTCACGGTCTTCAATTTTTAAATAACGAATATCTTTCCCGTCTTGCAGTGTTAAAACAATTTCTTTACGAGAATGCATACTCGTTTTCCCAGTTAATTCGTACATGACTAATGAAACTTCAATCATATCGCCAGGAGCTAACGTTAATAAACTCTTCTCCGGTTTCGGCGGCTCTGGGCTCTTCATTATATTTTTAATTCGTTTAAATAAACTCATGATTTACCCCTCCTTCTCTCTTTATAAACAAGCACCTAAAATAAGTGCACCAACGATATGTAATGATCCGGCCAACATCGCATGCGCAACACTGCCTTCTTTCGTGCCTTCTTCTAAATCTAAACCAGACATTTTCTTTAACACAAATTCGATAAACATTTCTACCACTAATAAAATAACGAAAGAAACTGCTGATGCAAGTAGCGCTTGCCATAAGTCATTTGCTTTCGTTATCGATTGAGATAAAATGTACCCTTGCGCGAATAATTTCATAACGAAACGCGTTGTTACAGCTGTATTCCCATTCTTTATTTCTTTTAAATCATTGTATTTAGTAAAAATTGAATCAACCCACATAATTGCAAATAAAAGTACTGCACTCGCTCCAGTCCATACAAGCATGGCTAACACATTTGTCCATGTCATTGCAAAACCTCCTCTAAAGAGTAATAGAAAACCGACATGAATTCTCTTCAGACATGTCGGTTTCTTTGTCTATTCTATATTATTTCTCATACTGCTTCATAATACGAGCTAATTCATCGTCAACAGCAGAATTTTTGTTTAAGCTTGCGAATTCATCATCTAATGACTTTTCTTTTTTATAAACTTCGCCACTTGCTTCTGCTTCAGCCTCCAATTGAAGAGCTTTCTCTTCCATACGGCTTAAACCAGCTTTTGCTGAGTTTGAATCAAATCCAGACATCGCCTGATTAATATTCTTTTGTGCTTTCGCCGCATTTACACGTGCTACAAGTGTTTCACGTTTATTTTTCAGCTCTGTTAATTGCTTACGCATTTCTTCTAACTTCAGGCGAAGATTATCAGCAGCAGCTTTGTTTTGCTCATAGCTTGCTTTATATTCATTCATCTTTTGCTCTGCATTTTGTTTTTCTTCAAGAGCACGACGCGCAAGGTCAAGATTGCTTGCTTGAACAGCCATATGAGCTTGCTCTTCACGTTTTTTCACAAGTGCTTCTTGCTCTTCAAATAATATTTTGAATTTCTTCTCAAGTGCAATTTGAGCTGCTACACTTTTCTCAGCTTCTTGTACATCCGCTTGCATATCGCGTAAATATTGATCCGTCATCTTAACTGGATCTTCCGCTTTTTCAATTATTGAATACACATTCGACATTGTTAAATCTCTTAATCGCTTAAATACAGACATCCAAATTCCTCCTATGATATACCTCATATTTCAAATTCACTACTTGGAAAACTGAAAAATCTCCCTTTACAGTAAAGAATATTCATTTTTACAGCCTATGTGTTTATTATAACAAAACTAATATGTCCTTACATGTTATTTCCAAAATACAGCCAATATAATATGACATTCCAGATAAAACATTGTATTCCTAATATCTTCTCATTAACCCTCTTCAAAATTGACTTATTTTTATGCAATTTCACTAAATTACACTATTGTAATGTTACTGTAAGCTAACTCGATAGTTTCGTTTCAATATTTCTTATACACTAATACCAGAAGCAACAAACAAGCTTCTCATCATTTCAAGACTAATACAAAAATGTATTTATTATAAAACAGATAAAAGGAGAAATCATCATGAAAAAATTAGTAGGAATCGGATTAGCAGCAGCAATTTCATTCGGAGCATTATCAGGTTGTTCTTTATTAGGAGAGAAAGCGAACGGCTTTGTACTATACGGGACAGATGAGCAAGTTCAGAAAATTACAGATCAAAATAAAAAAGAAGTGAAAGAAAAAGACTTCTATAAAATGAAAATGACAACATTAGAGGGTAAAAAAGTTCTTGTCATGGATAAGAAAACTGGTGAAGAACTCGTGAAGAAAGAGTTACTTAGCAAAGTTAATGAAAAAGACGACACGAAACCACTTGATAAATTACCAGCTGTAACAGCTGAGCAAGGTGTATTATTTGCTAAAGAAAAAGTAGAAAATGCTACACTTGATGGAGCAAAATTAAAATACGAAGGCAATACAATTATCGGCAGTGGCCGTGCTTATGCAGATATGTTCGCAATTGTTGATGACGCAACTTACAGCAATGTAAAAGGTGATGAAAAATCTGTTGGGGTATTAAAATTCGATAAAGATCCAAGTAAAGAGTTCCCTGGAAAGAATGGAGTAGAATCATCACAACTTGTAAAAATTAAAAAGTAAAACAAAAAAGCTTTGCGAAATTCGCAAAGCTTTTTTGCTATTTGTGAGCGATTTGCTCCATATCCGGACTACAAGTTTGCGACTGACACGATTTATTTAAAGAACATGCTGCGCATTTTCCCTTTTTACTTCTCTTTACAAAATTAACTAACGTGTATGCTGCATAACCAAAAATGATAGCTCCAATTATAATATTGACCATCATCACAATACATCTCCTTCTAGAATCCGAGTAAGGATCCAACTTGGTATATAATGAGCGTTAATACATAAGCAACTACGAGTGGATACACGACTGAGAAAATCGTCCATTTCGCTGATCCTGTTTCACGTTTAATAACAGCTACTGTCGCTAAACACGGAACATATAATAAGATAAAGAACATAAATGCATAAGCTGATAATGCTGTATAATGTGCTCCCATTACGTTTCCAAGCACATCTTCTTTCACCGCATAAATAATTGCCATTGTAGAAACGACAACTTCTTTTGCTAAAAACCCTGTTAAAAGGGATGCTGCAGCTTGCCACGTTCCAAAGCCAAGCGGTGCAAATAATGGTGCAATAAATCCACCAATCATCGCTAAGTAACTGTCTCCCATATCAACACCAAACCCTGATGGACCTGCATAGTTTAATAACCAAATGACAACAGAACCACCAAAGATGAATGTACCTGCTTTACGAACAAATCCTTTTCCTTTCTCCCATGTGCTCAGCCATAACGTTTTCGCTTGTGGCACACGGTAAGGCGGTAGTTCAATAACGAAAATAGATTTTTCCGCTTTTAAAATAGTAAGCGACATAATTTTTGTAACTAATAATGCAAGAACAATCCCTGCAACATATAAAGAAAATACAACAGTTGCCTGACTATGAGGGAAGAATACTCCCGCAAATAATGCATATACAGGTAAACGTGCTGAACAAGACATAAATGGCGTTACAAGAACTGTAAGTAAACGTTCTTTTTCTTGTTCAATCGTTCTCGCTGCCATAATACCTGGAACGTTACATCCAAAACCGATAATCATCGGAATGAACGCTTTTCCGTTTAAACCGAAGAACTCCATAATTCTATCCATAACAACTGCAATTCGCGCCATATATCCTGAGTCTTCTAATAATGAAATGAAAAAGAATAGTGCAAAGATTTGTGGAACGAATACTAATACCGCACCAACACCAGCAATAATACCTTCTGTAACGAGCGCTTGAATAAAGTCAGAAGCACCAATACTTGTGAGTCCAGCCGTTACCCAATCCGTAAGCTGTCCGCCAAAAAATCCATCTAACATATCAGATAAAGGTGTACCAATCCACGTAAACGTAACCTGAAAAATAAAAAACATAACTGCTAAAAAGATTGGAAGTCCTAAAATTTTATGTGTAATTAATCTATCAATTTTTTCCGAAAAAGGAATTTTTCCTTCTTTCTCATGCTGCATAACATTTGTTTTTAACTTTTCAATATACGCTTCACGAGTTTTGTAAATATGCTCTTCCAACGTACAATCAAGTTTTCCTTCTAAGCAAGATCGAATGGCTACAAGTTCCTTATAAATTGGTAATGCTTTCATTTCTTTTTCTACTACTTCGTTATTACTTAAAAATTGAAGGGCTAACCATCTCGGATGCTTATAATTCACTGTCTCTAAAAGAGCGATTACCTCTCCAATTCCTTCATCCATTCGTACACCATATGAAATAATGAATGGCTGTTTCTCACTTTTGTCATTTTCTTTAAGAGTCGCAAGTAGTTCTTCACAGCCTTTTCCGCTTCTTGCAACGACAGGAACGACTGTTACACCTAATAGCTCTGATAATCGTTTTACATCAATTACAATGCCTCGTTGCTTTGCCACATCGACCATATTTAATCCGATTGAAACTGGCTTTCCAAATTCAAGTAATTGCAACGTTAAATGCATATTTCTCTCGAATTGCGAAGAATCCACTATATTTAACATATGATGAAATTCGTCTGTTAGTAGAAAATTCGTAACGACACCTTCATCACGCGAAACTGGATTTAAATCATAAACACCTGGTAAATCAATTAATGTTCCTTGCTTATCTTTTAATTTACCAACCTTCTTTTCTACTGTTACACCGCTCCAGTTTCCTACATATTCATAAGAACCAGTAAGTGCATTAAATAATGATGTCTTCCCTGTATTCGGATTCCCTAGCAAAGCTACCTTATTCACGCTAATTCCACCTTTATCATTTTCGCGTCACAATGACGAATACTAATTAACTGTCCACGACACTCCAATGTACAAGGACCTTTAAACATCGCTTTCTGTTTCAGGCGAAGTTCGCTTCCTTCAGCAAGACCGAAAGCAGCTAGTCTACGCTTTAATAGCTGATCTAAAGACTGAATACTTTTTACTAACACTTTCTCTCCAATTTTAATATCTACTAAGCTCATAACCTTCCCCCTCAGAAGAGAATGATAATTATTTTCAAAAAAATTATAGCATACTCTATTTCTCTTGTACTATACCCTTTTGCTTCATATTTATTAACATTTCGCTACAATTCTATTTCAATTATTGTCATACTGTATTCGTTTGCCATTCTCATCCATTTCGCTTACAATAAACAATAGCAAATAAAGAATCTCGTTATCACTGGGGGAGCCATGCCGCTGAGAGGGAACACTTCGTTCCGACCCTTCGAACCTGTTAGTTAATGCTAACGCAGGGATTGTGCAAACGTCCGAAATACATACCTCTTTTTTATTTACGTATTTCGTATCCTCCTATGATATCTATTCTTTTTTGTACAACTTGGATTTAGGGGGAGACAACATGCGTAACACCAATTTACAAGCGATGATCGAATCTGCAATTCTTGCAGCCTTCGCTCTGGTCATCGACATTTTACCATTATCAATTAAACTTCCAACAGGCGGTTCCATTTCATTTGCTATGATTCCTATTTTTATTATTGCATACCGCTGGGGCTTTAAATCAGCTTTCTTAGGCGGTTTAGTTTGGGGACTATTACAAATTGTCGTAGGAGATGCTTACATTTTAACACCTATTCAAGCATTCATTGAGTACTTCATTGCCTTTGCTTTTATCGGATTTGCTGGCTTATTCTATCGTCCAATTCAAAAAGCACTTTTAACGTCTAATGAAAATAACTTAGAACAATCAAATTTAGATAGCCGTAAAGACAAACCTTCTTCAAAACAAAACGAAGGTAAGAAAGTTCTTGGTTATATTATCCTTGCTACATTTATCGGTAGCTTTGCTCGCTATTTCTGTCACTTTATTGCTGGTATCATTTTCTGGGGACAATATGCACCGAAAGGTCAATCAGCTGTGCTATATTCATTAATCGTAAATGGTAGTACAATGATTGGTTCCTATATTCTATGTACCGTTTTACTTATATTTTTATTCCTTACTTCACCACGCTTATTCAAGAGCATCACTGCTTATCAAATAAATGCAAACAAAAAGAGCGCTTCATGAGCGCTCTTTTTTTCATATTGTAATATCAATTAAAAAAACAATAAATGCACAAAAGAAAATAAATACCATTATACTTAGCCAATTGCTATGCACGGTTCATCGACTCCTTACATAACCTCATTTTCTAACCAGATTATATCGCTTAAAAATAAAGATTAGGTAAAGATAATATGAAAATAAGTTAAAAAAGCGTAGATTACATTGTCTACGCTTTTTTCGGTAAATAGAAGTAAAATAATACACCATCTTCTGTATTTTCTGCCCCATATTCAACATCATGCAGTTCTAAAATATTCTTTGAAATGGCAAGCCCAAGCCCAGTTCCACCTTGTGAACGTTGACGAGCTGCATCCACACGATAAAAACGATCCCAAATTTTATCTAATTGCTCTTCTTCAATGTGAGTACCTTTATTTTCAATACACACTTTTATACGATCCTTCTCATCTATTGTAGAAATAATAATGTCCTCTTTATTCGGTGTATAACGTATGGCATTCGTAATGAAGTTCACGATGACTTGTTCAATCCGATTTTGATTTGCGACTACTTCAAATGAACATATATTTTTATACACATGAAGTTCTTTTTTCTCTATGTCCACAGAAAGGTGTTCACATATATCTTCAATTACTGTATCGATATAAAATGCATCCTTTTTCATTTTATATGTGCCTGATTCAAATTTAGCTAACTCCAGCATATCCAAAATTAAAGTATCCATTTTATCTACTTCTCGTTCCATTGCTTGAAAATAGTATTCTTTTTTATGCTCAGCTACTCCATCTTTTAAAATAGAAATACAACTTTTCATAATACTCAGTGGTGTTTTTAATTCATGCGAAACACCAGAAATGAATTCTTTCCGCGTCTTTTCTAATTTTCTTTCCTTTTCAATATCTTGTTCTAGCTGTCCAATATGGGAATGGAGTTTATTGGATAATACATTAATATTTTTCGATAAATCACCAATTTCATCTTTTGAAGTAATCGGTATTTTTTCTGTGAAATCTAAATGCGCTATTTTCTTCGTTGTATCATTTATTTTTAATAACGGCTTTGCAATTTGTTTTGAGTAATAGAACGAAGTTAGAAAAATGAGAACGACTACAAAAGCAATGATATAGATATAGTAATCTTGCACCATTTGTACAGCTTCATCTACAGGCTGTAAAGAAGCCATCGCATAAATATATGTTATCGATCCGTCTTTTTCCTTCATTGGTTTCATTAATAATTTATATTTAATATCATTTTTTTCATAATCCATTGTCTTTGTTGAATACTCTATTTGATTACTTTCTTTTAGTAATACATCCGTTTGAAACTCTTTTATGCTATCTAAAAATAGACTATTTTTATAAATTGGATTTACAAGACCTTTTACATCTGGAAACTGTACTTTTGTAACAAACCCACCTATGTAAGCATCTGGTTCTTGGGCAGCTTGCTCCTGAACAGCCGGCTTCTTTTCCTTACCTACTTGTTCCTCAGCTGCTTTCTTTTTCTCCCCATCTAATTTACTCATTTTCTCCTTAAATGCTTTTTCTAACGGTTTATTAGATCCGCTTAAATTCTGCTTAGATAACGAGAAAGAGAATGGAATAAAACTATCTTCTTTTTTCAATCCAGCAAAATAAATTCCTTGGCCTAGAAACTGATTTGATGATTTATTATCAATCTCTTCTATATTGACGAGATTGTATAAAGGAATTTTGAATATTTGTTGTCCAAAGCTCTTTTGTTGCCTATGATCTATCGTTACCTCAAAATAGAAATCATCCGCATGTTTTAAATTCCCGTTCTGATCTAACGTCGTAATCCACGTATTATTTTCTCTTAAAAAATCTTGCTCCAGCTTCTGAATTCCTTCTGCACTTCCTGCATAGTTCAAATAATTCTTCTCAAAGGAATTTAAATTCACTTTAATATCTTCTACTTTTCGGTTCGCATAATATTGTTTAAAAAATATCGTTTGTCCAATAAATATCGTCGCTAAAATTAACATGCATAATGCTGTTGTGAGAGTAAATAGTTTTAGTACAATCCCTTTTCTCATACATTCCCCTCAAATTTATAACCGGTTCGCACTACAGTTGTAATGTACTTTGCTTTCTCTCCTAATTTATTTCGCAAGTTACGAATATGACTATTCACTGTGCGATCATCCCCAGCAAACTCATATCCCCAAATTCTTGAAATTAATTGCTCTCTTGTTAGGACAATTCCTTGATTTTTCATGAAATACACTAATATTTCAAACTCTGTATGTGTTAATGTAATATTTGCTCCATCAACAGTAACAGTACGTGACGGAAAATGGACATGAATGCCATGAATTGATAACGTATCATCTTCATTCTCTAAAGGTTTCTTTGCTACTTTTCTACTTTCTAATAACCTTTTCGCTCTTGCTAATAAAATTGGTGGGCTATACGGCTTCGTCACATAGTCATCCGCCCCAAGTTCAAATCCAAGTAACGTATCGTCTTCATCTACACGTGCCGTCAGCATAATAATAGGAACCTCAGATGTTTTACGAATTCTTCGACAAACAGACCATCCATCAAGTTCTGGCAACATAATATCTAAAATAACTAAATCAACCTCTTCTTCCTCAAATACAACTAAAGCTTCTTTCCCATCTCTTGCTTCAAACACTACATATTGCTCGCTCAAAAAATAATCTTTTAAAATTTCACGCAAAATATCTTCATCTTCCACAATTAAAATGTTTTTTGACATAACTTATGTATCCCCCTCTCGCTTTCAGAAACTACAACTTCATTTTGAATAACTAGCCTTTAACTTCGCCTCGATAATATATCTATCTGGTGCATCCCCTATATAATTAAATGGATAGCAAGTCGTCAGTGTTAATATCGATTCTTCTTTTTTTATAATAACAGTACGATCATCCGCATGGGTAATCCATATCTTTTGAATTTCATATGTGTAAGTTTTATTATCATACTCTAAAACAAGAGTGTCTTTTTCTTTTAACTCTCCTAAATCTGTAAATACAGTATCCCGGTGTCCACTCAGTACAGTATGTCCCCCTCCAGATGGCGTTGTCGTTAAATCACTAACGAACATTCCAACTCCTTTCTTCAACGTTGCATCATCCGCTCCCCAGTATATAGAAAACTTCTTCTTTATTTTCGGTATATTTAACATCGCTACCTTTTCTCCTTCTTTATGTTCTGTTTGAGAAGAAGGTACTTGAGAAGTTACAGGTGTTTCATGAGAAAGTTGATTATGTTGTATATTGTTAAGGCTCTTTATTTCTTCTTTCGTTAATTGCCCGGCAGAGCTTTTTCCTTTATACCATTCCATAGCGTAATATGATCCCATAAATAGCCCTATAGCCATCAATATGATACCGATATAATTGAGTAACTTCATGTTTCATCCCTCCATGCCAAAAATGGTAGGAATAACCTACCATTTTTAATATATGAAATTATTCCATTCTTTATAGGACAATATTTTATTTACGCCTTAACTTTATTGCGACGATTCAAACCAAATAATGTACCTATCGCTACAAGACATGCGCTTAGTGCCATCATTGCTACATTATTTGATGCTGTGTTTGGTAATTTTTCACCTTGTACAGCTGGCTTCGCTACTTCTTTTTTTACTGCACCATTTTTTTGTTGTACTTGTGCTGCTTCTTTTTTTGCCATATCATTTTTCAACTGTTCTTGTGCTGCTATCTTTTTCTCTTCTTCACTCTTTTGCGTGGCTTTTATCGCTTCCTCTTTTTTAGCCATATCACTTTTTTCTTGTACTTGTGCCGCTTGCTTTTTCTCTATATCATTTTTTTGCTGTTTCTTAATTGCTTCTTCTTTTTTAACTTTATCTTGCTGCAATTGCGCTGCTTCTTCCTTTGTTAATGTTCCAGTAGATGCACTCGCTACTGAAGAATATCCTACTGTTAAAAGTGCCATTGCACAAATTGGTAATAGTTTCTTTTTCATTTTATTTCTCTCCTTTTATACGTTTTACATCACTTCGCATCGGATGTATCACTAGAATAAACAAGAGATATAAATATAAAATGCAGATGAAATATATTTCATTTAAAGATTTCATTGTAGAAAAATTAAAAAACATCGCAATATATACGATGTTTTTTCGGGTGTGTGTCTCAATATTTACATGTTACTTTCGCGTGATTTAGAAGTAGAACGGGCCGGAGCGATAACTAATTGTCTCGGCTCAGTTTTCTTTAAGTGATTTTTGACGTTACACTTACGACGTTGAACAACCCACGCTTTAATAGGGTTTGTCAAAATAATCTTTTGCTCTTCGTTAGGGGCCTCTTCTTCAAACCTACAACTTTCGCTCCATTTATTCCATTTCATTGTAAATTTAGAAGAAGAATGATCGTCTTCTCGATCAAACAAGTGCAAAAAATCCATTTCGCCAGCTAGCATTACGGTGTTGCTAGTTGCTAAAAAAGAAAAGGTCGTCCAACGTTTCTCCATGCCCTCCTACTCCTTTTTCACATATAGAGTGCCTAAAACTTAATTTACCTAAAATATGTTTGCCTTTTACCTTACACCTATAGTTTATCCAAAACACTACTATGCAACTATCGATTTGCCTTACAACTACCTTACATTTTTGTAAGAAACAAAAAACCTTCACTCTCTATACGTGAAGGTTTCTCAGTTCTCATCTATATGATCTTTCATATGATCGACTCCAGCTTCTTGCAGCTGTGACATCATACCGTGGGAAATTGCGCCTAATACTAAAGTCATTCCAATTAGTGAAATCCGAATCGCTGGTACATCAATTATGTAAGCTAAACTGCCAAGAACAATTGTTAAAAACAATGCTTTTATAAATGTTGCACTTGTATACTCTTTCTTTCTCATCATAACCACCCTTTTGGAAGCGTTTTCTTGATATAATCAGTATATCATATCATCTGACTATTTTGTGGGGATTTCTGTAAAAAACTTATATCTTCTTTGACTTTTCCCTTTCTTTCCTTTACAGTCGAAATGTTCACAAGTTTTACACTGTAGGAGGACTCCAATGAATCTTGAAATAAAAGATACTTTAATTTCTGAAGAACAATTACAAGAAAAAGTAAAAGAACTAGCACTTCAAATCGAACGTGACTTTGAAGGAGAAGAAATCGTAGTAATCGCTGTATTAAAAGGATCTTTCGTATTCGCTGCCGATTTAATTCGTCACATTAAAAACGATGTAACAATCGACTTTATTTCTGCATCTAGCTACGGAAATCAAACAGAAACAACTGGAAAAGTAAAACTATTAAAAGATATCGATGTAAACATTACTGGAAAAAACGTAATTGTCGTAGAAGATATTATCGATTCTGGTTTAACACTTCACTTCTTAAAAGATCACTTCTTTATGCATAAACCGAAAGCATTGAAATTCTGTACGTTACTTGATAAACCTGAGCGTCGTAAAGTGGACTTAAAAGCTGAATATGTTGGCTTCCAAATTCCAGACGAATTTATCGTTGGCTACGGTATCGACTGCGCAGAAAAATATCGTAACTTACCATTTATCGCTTCAGTTGTAACGGAATAATATAATAGAATAAACTTCCACCATCAATTACTGGTGGAAGTTTATTTTCTATCACGATTCGTAAAAGACAAAGGGAGAGAATAAAAATGACAAAGACAAAATTTGAAAAAGTACTCCTCATCGTAAATCCAAAAGCAGGGCAAGGCGATTTACATACGAACTTAACGAAAATCGTACCACCTCTTGCAGCAGCCTTTCCTGACTTACATATCCTTCATACGAAAAAGCAAGGTGATGCAACAAAATATTGTCAGGAGTTTGCTAGTAAAGTAGATTTAATTATCGTCTTTGGTGGTGACGGCACTGTATTTGAATGCACAAATGGCTTAGCACCTCTTGAAACTAGACCTACACTTGCAATCATTCCAGGCGGAACTTGCAATGACTTCTCTCGTACGCTAGGCGTTCCGCAAAACATCGCAGAAGCGGCAAAACTCATTACACAAGGGCATGTAAAACCAGTTGACGTCGCAAAAGCAAATGACCTACACTTCTTAAACTTCTGGGGCATTGGACTTGTCTCTGAAGTATCAAACAATATCGATGCGGAAGAGAAAGCAAAGCTTGGAAAAATCGGTTACTATTTAAGCACCATTCGAACTGTCAAAAATGCTGAAACATTCCCCGTAAAAATTACGTACGATGGACAAGTATATGAGGACGAAGCCGTCCTTGTTATGGTTGGAAACGGTGAATATCTTGGCGGTATCCCGTCCTTTATTCCAAACGTAAAGTGCGACGACGGAACACTTGATATTTTTGTTGTAAAATCAACAGGCATTCAAGCGTTTAAAGACTATATCGGAAAGAAACTATTTGAAGACTCAAATGAAAATGACATCTTCCACGTAAAAGCGAAATCCATTCATATTGAAACAGAAGAAGAAAAAGAAGTAGATACAGATGGAGAAAGCTCGCTTCATACACCTTGTCATATTGAACTATTACAAGGACACTTTACGATGATTTATAATCCTGCGGTTGTGTAATGAAAAAAGACGAGCTAAAATGTTAGCTCGTCTTTTTTCTTAGAAAGGTTTTAGTCTACTCTTTCATTTTTAATATGAGTTTTCGTAATCAAACTCCACCCAATTTTTCCAGTGCGTATTAGAATCCTTATTCACAATAATGCTTGGATCTTTCTTCTCTATTGCAGCGGCTACTGATTGGAAGAATTCATTTTCACTAGAGTATAACATAGACATATTTGTTTGCGAAATTCTAATAATATTGCTAAAAAAATAGCAAAGTTTCCTATTTGCATGCCCTAGTTCTTTTTAGATACAATGAAGGAAAGAAGCAGCTTAATACAAGGGAGAGGACAAACTTTGTTCAACCAACAGTTAGTTAATTTACGCATTGATTTTGCATTTAAACAATTGTTTGGTACGAATGGTAGTGAAGATATTCTAATTGCATTTTTAAACGCTATGTTACAAAAGTCTTTAGAATCATCCATTGCTTCTCTACAACTAGAAGATCCACATTTACATCGGGAATGAACTTTTTACCTTGGTATATTGAAGATGGGTGGGGACATTTAGGATTATTATTTACATCCTTTATTTTCTTACTTTGCTTCTTTCAATCTTCGAAGCTTCATAAAAATGGAAAGTTAACTACACTACAAAAGTTTATTCCACTTGCTTCTGCCATACTTTCAATCTTCGTTCTTATCACTCCATCAAGTGATTTTATGACTGTATTAGCTAATCTAATTAATACAACCATATTAACAATTTATATAACTGTATTTCAGACAACACCTAATATAAGTAATAAGGAACTATTAGATTAAAAGGGAGAGTTATTTTACAAAATAACTCTCCCTTTTATACTACTCTCAATAAGCGTAAACCTTGATTCTATTTACTTACTCATCACTGTACTTCTTCTTTGCTTATACAAATAAGCACCACTCGCAACAACAAAAACAAGCCCGCCAAAATACACGCCATACTCTATCGCAATCGATACAATCTTGTTAATGTGTTGTCCAAATAATGAACCGAGCACAAAGTAAACGAGTGTCCAAACAAATCCTGTCGTATAGGAATACAAAGCATATATCCTAAATGACATGTTATTCATTCCAACTAAATACGGTACGATATGTCTTACAACTGGTATGAAGTAACTTGTGACTAATGCATAGTGACCATATTTCTCTACCATTTGTTGAGATTTTAAAAGATAGTTCGCCTTTTTCTTTTTCATTAGCTTATCAAGTACCTTCGTACCAAATATTTTTCCAAATATATACCCTAAAGATAGCCCTGATACAACGCCTAAATATGTTAATAAAAATGCAGGAATGACACTTAATATCCCTAGTGAAGATACAAAGCCACCACTCATTACGATCATTTCGTCTGGAATTGGCATACCGATAATACCTAACCATAAACAGAAAAATAATGCCCAATAACCGTATTGTTCAATATAAGATAATAATTCATGTAATTCCATTATGCATATGCTCTCCTTAGCTCTTTTTTACAGCTAAAGACGTACGCTGGTGGGAAATTGAGCCACACTTTTTCTAGTGTAATTTCAGGGAAGAAAAGCTGTATAAATCCTTTTTTCACAAGTGAATATTGAAATGTAATAAATTCACCGTTCTCGTGTATTGCTTCCATTACATTATTTAAAATGCCCTTTGAAACTTCTTCTGGTAAAGAAGTAAAAGGTAATCCCGATAAGACGTAATCAACGCATTCTATATGGAACTCTTCCATATACTTCTTTATATTTTCCGCGGAACCGTGTACAACAATGACATTCTGCTCATTCTTAAACTTTTTCGTTAACTCTTTGCAAAACACTTCATTAATTTCAATAAGAAGAAATATTGTTTCCTTCTTCTTTCTCTTCATAATTTCGTAACTACTCAGCTTCTTCAAATAAAAAAACAGGCCAAATACATGTTTCCGATTCGAAAACATGAAAAGAAAATACTCCAATAAGAGAAAGAATCTAGATCAAATAGAGAATTTCTCTTATGAAGTTGTGCGATTCAAAGGAACCGTTCCGGTTTCTATAACCTGGCCTATTGCTCGTAAGACAGATTGTTTTTGTTTTTTCATGGTAGTTATAAAGCTTCGTATCTGACAAAAGGATTCTGCGCCTTTCTTACTTCGAAAAGTCCCAGACACTTTCTGTTTGACTTTCGTCATTCGAATATCCCGTTCCGCTTGATTATTGTCAAATGGAATGTCTGGATGTTCCAAGAATGCTAGAATTCTATCAGCATATTTGACGAAGCGATTCCATAAATTTTGAGCAGGCGTCTGCTTTCCTTTCTTTTTTAATTTTGCAGAAAAGACTGGTTGTTCTTTCAATATGGCTTGATAGACAGTAAACAGATTCTGTTGCTTTGCTTTTGGCAGACTTCCTTTGTATTGTTTTTTCAGCGTTAAAGCTTGCGTGAGAAATTTCTGCATCTGTTGAGCCCATTTTTGCCCCGTACTATCTATAATTCCTTGCAAATCTCGTAAGAGATGGGCATTGCATAATACATGTCGACAATCTGTATACGCATCATACGATTTCCAACCATCATGCATCGCAATTCCAGAAAAAGACGGTAAAATTCCGCCTGCATCCATTGCTTCTTTTCCGCGTTTTTGATGAATATGTTGCAAGGTCACCTCCGGTGTACTAGCGGTATGTAACCATTGTGTTTTATTTTTTACTCGCATACCGGTTTCATCAAAATGGACAACAGAAGACTGAAGGATCTTGTCTTTTACTTCTTGAAGAAAGGGCTGCAATTGAGCCGAAAAACTGTTTGTATGATTGACTAACGTTCCTTCACTAATCGAATGCCCAAAATAATCTTGAAAGAATTCTTTCGTTCGTTTCAAAGAAAGACACTGATAATGCGTTAAATAGGGAATCAGTCTTTTTATATTTGGACCATATTGAACAGGACGAGAGACAGTAGAAGGAAATTGTGATTCTTGGATAGAATGGCAATGTGGGCATTCTTTTTGTGACACTTTATGTTCTGTCACTTCTATCTGGATAGGTGGTAAATCATACACTTGGCGAATGCGGTATCCTTTTACAGGTTCTTGGTGTAAGGAAGTGTTACAACAAGTACAATGTGTAGGAGAATAGGTAATCGTATGGTCCGGAGTCGTTGTCAAATAAAGCGTATGTCCTTTGTGGCCCAACTGGCCACCGGTTTGACGATGAGACGGTTTGCGCAAACTTTTTGTAACGGGCTTACCCAAACCATCTGTAGAAGGTGGATTATGACTATTTTTGGAGTTTTTTTTTGAAGCATTTTCTAGTTCTTGTATACGTTTTTCTAACTTAGAAAATGTTTCTTCAAATAAAGAAATAACAGCTTCAGGTCCTTTTTTATATGCATCTAAAATGATTTTTCGATGGATCATCCTATTCACCTCCCTGTTTGATATACTCAGTATTTACAAATGGGAGGCATATGAAACAAGTAAAATAAAAAAAGACACCAAAAGGTGGCTGAGTAGTTACATAATTTCTTTCGTGAAAACCCCTGTACCAGGCCCTAACTCTACGATGCATTTCGCTCTATTAAAATCAATTACATCTACCATTTTCTTTGCTAATATTTTTGAACTTGGCGCAATTGCACCAGTATGTTTCGGATGTTTAATAAATTCATGTAAGAATGTTATGAGTTGCATGTAACCCTCTCCCCATTCGTTCAATAGTTTTTAACTTGTTTCTAAGTATAACTATCGTTTCTTAACAAAAATTGAGGAGATTTCTTAAGATTTTATGAAGAATGAAAAAAACAGCTACCGCTTATAGCGATAGCTGCTCACTTATTATTTCGCACTCACAATCTTATAGTAAGAACGAACTGTTAAGAAGTAATATCCGATATAAATGACACCGTATACTCCGATACTAATTAGGAGTGGAATCATAATCTCAAATGGTAATATGTTCCCTAAACCTTTTAATGCAAACAAACTGTGCAAGATTCCGATTACTAATGGAATCGCAAAGATAAAGCTTACTTGTTTGGCAATAGCCTTTTTCATCTCTTGTTTCGTTACACCGACTTTACGAAGTACAACGTAACGCTCACGGTCAGCATTTGCTTCTGTTAATTGCTTGAAGTAAATGATAGATCCTGTTGCTAGTAAGAATACAAGACCTAAGAACATTCCAATAAACATCATTAATCCTGTTCCTTCAAGCCCCATATGGAAACCAGTATAGAAATCTCTAAACGATGGTACCATTTCTGATTCACCAGCTGGCATCACTTTTGTTAATTTTTCTGTTAATACTTTACTGTTTTTTTCATCTTTTACATCAATATTTTTTACAACACGTGTTCCAAATGCTTGCTTCGCTTGTTCATACATTTCGTCTGAAATGACAACAACTAGTTCACCTAAGTTTGTAATTGCATTATTATTTGCCTCTTTGATTGTTAATGTCTTCGTTTCGTTTCCAATTTGGAATACCGCTTTATTGCCTCTATATTGAGGACTAAACTCATATCCTTCCAGATAAGAACTATCATATATAAATGCTTCGCCAGTAGCTACATTCACTGTTTCCGCATCAATCTTTTTAGCAAGTTTATTAAATTCTGACTGAGACATAAACTGATATTTCTCTGAGATTCTGTAGTTCATATTAAGGATGAAATCAACTTTATCTCCTTCAAACTTTCCTTTTACAGGAACCGTCTCAACTTCAAATTGATCTTTTACAGGGTGATCCTGCTTCTCTTCTGCAAGAATCGTATTTACTTTCTTATCTAGCTCTGCATCTTTTTTCTCATATGAATAGCTGTATGGTGTAAATGCTTTTGATTGTGTAAATGTGTTGTAATACATCGTAACTGACGTACCAACTGCTGTTAATGTTACTGCACTTAAAATAGAAATTGTCGCAAGTGACTTTGCATTCCCTTTAATACGATATAGTAACTGTGATGTCGTTACCATATTCATACCGTTATAAAACGATGATTTATTATTTCTTGCACGCTTTAATACGAATACTGTAAAGAACATAAATAGTAAGTACGTACCTAATACCGTCGCAAGTAAAATATAAAGTGCAACTGCCATAAAGTCTGCATACTTAACTGCCTTCATAAACATTAAAGCTAAGAAATAACCTGAACCGATTAAGAAAACTGAAATTAATGCCATAATTACAGATCCTTTTGGCATTGCTTCCCCTTCACGTTCTGCGCGGAAAAGCTCAATTAGCTTAAATCGGTAAATTAAACGATATCCTTGAAGTGATGTATACAATATAATTACAAAGAAAATAATTGCCGTATCAACAATTGCAGCTATCGGCACTTCAAAATGAACATTTAAATTTAATCCCATCATACTTACTAATAACTCAAGGAATAGTTTTGAAAGGACACTACCGATCGCAATCCCGATAATTAAAGACATTAATCCCATTAACATATTTTCATAAAAGAGCATTTTACCAATCTGTCTTTTTCGAATACCTAATAAGGAATATAGTCCAACTTCTTTTTTACGCTTCCTTGTAAAGAAACCGTTTGAATATATAATGAACACCGCTACGAAAATAATTAGCATGACACTGGAAACTTGGAACGCCCCACTAATTTTTTTAGAAGCTTCCGCTGCTTTTTCCATTTGTGAATTATACTGCAACGCCTTAAATGTAAAATAAATGACGATACTAAAGATCATAGATGCAAAATATACAAAGTAGTCTTTAAAGTTCCGCTGTATGTTGCGGAGGGCAATGCTAGATAAGGTCATCAGCCATACCTCCGGAAATGGAAGACATCACGTCAACGACTTGTTGGAAGAACTGTTTACGCGTTAATTCACCGCGGTGCAATTCTTTATATAACTCACCATCTTTAATGAAAATAACTCGTTTACAATAACTCGCCGCAAACGCATCGTGCGTTACCATTAAAATTGTAGAGTTATCATATTCATTTAACGACTTCATACTTTCTAATAAATCTGTTGCAGATTTAGAATCGAGCGCTCCAGTCGGCTCGTCCCCGAAAATCATACTAGGATTTGTAACGATCGCACGCGATGCTGCACAGCGCTGTTTCTGTCCACCAGATACTTGATATGGGAACTGACTTAAAATATGATCAATACCGAATTTCTTTGAGATTTCAAGAACGCGGCGATCAATCTCACTCGCTTTCACCTTTGATAACGCAAGAGGTAATGCAATGTTCTCTTTCACCGTTAACGTATCTAATAAGTTATAATCTTGGAAAATGAAACCTAAATGATCGCGGCGGAATAACGCTAACTTATCATCATTCATTTTCACGATATCTTTTCCATCAATTAAAATTTCACCGTTCGTCGCATTATCAATTGTAGAAAGAACGTTTAATAAAGTCGTCTTACCCGAACCAGAAGGTCCCATAATTCCAACGAACTCACCCTCTTTTACTTGTAAGTTAATACCTTTTAACGCTGCAAATTTATTACCACCCGTGTCATACACTTTTTCAATATTTTTTGCTTCTAACACTGTTTTCATCTCGACATCCCTCATTTCTTCTATTCTCTATTTTCAACTATATACAATCTCTACTCTTGCCACTATCGATGTTTCTTACACAAACATGACAGTTATGTAAGGCACATAAGTAAAGATATAAAAATTTAACCTACTGAACGAAAGTACTTTGTTACTATAACATTGGGATATCATGCCATCCATTCATTCTCCTTACAGGAACATTACAATTTTGTAAGGTTAAAAATGTACCCTACAAATTTGTGCATGAAATGTCGGATAGACTTAATTTGTTCCTGCTATTCTATTTAACAAGGAGGTCATAATATGGATTCACTTAAAAATATGAATACTGCAATGCGCTATATTGAAAACAACCTAACAAATGAAATTGATTTTAAAGAAGTTGCGAAGCTAGCTTACTGCTCGGAATATCATTTCAAAAGAATGTTTTCTTTTCTAGCTGGCATATCACTATCAGAATACATTCGTTGTAGACGTCTTACTCTCGCTGCTTTTGAACTAAAAAATAGCGATGCGAAAGTCATTGATGTCGCTATCAAATATGGGTACAACTCACCAGATTCATTCTCTCGTGCCTTTCAAAACTTGCACGGCATAACACCTTCAGAGGCCCGAAATAGTAGTCATTCCTTAAAAGCCTATTCACCAATGACCTTCCAGCTATCGATTCAAGGAGGAAACGAAATGAACTATCGAATTGAAGAAAAAGAATCCTTTCAAATTATTGGTATTACAAAACGCGTACCAATTGTATTTAACGGTGTAAATGAAGAAATTGCTTCTATGTGGAAAAGTTTAAATCCAGAATCCATTCAAACGTTAAAGTCACTTTCAAACATTGAACCGAATGGAATCATTAGTGCTTCTACCAACTTTTCTGAAGAAAGAATGGAGGAAAAAGGAGAACTTGATCACTACATTGGAGTAGCTACAACGAAAGATTGTCCAGAGCAATTCGCACAACTTGAAGTCGCAGCTTCAACGTGGGCTATATTTGAAGCTGTCGGTCCATTTCCTGATGCCCTGCAAAATGTGTGGGGGCGCATTTATTCCGAATGGTTCCCTTCTTCGAACTATGAACTAGCGGAAGGGCCGGAAATATTGTGGAATGAACAGAAAGATACATCCTCTCCAAACTTTAAAAGTGAAATTTGGATACCGGTTTTAAAGAAATAAAAAATAAAGCTGCTCTTCCTTAAAAGGAAAAGCAGCTTTGTTTACATTTTTAGTTCTTTTTTAAACGCGACATAAGAATATCCCATCGTTAATCCTACTGCACCAATAATAATTCCAACCATTACGAAAGATTTCCACGTTACTGGTACAAAAACACTTAAAATCATAATAATCCCTAATGCAACAAACACCTTTCCGCTAAAACGATGCGTTTTTCTCCACACTTCTTCGTTGCTTAACGTCCACGGTGTTTTTATACCTACAAAGTAATTTGGTTTACATTGTGGTAAATAGTTTCCGATGACTATAAATAAAATACCAACTAATAATTCAGGCACTCGATTAATGAATAAGTTGTATCCTAATCCACTTGTAATAATATCTATATTTCCTACAAATAGTAGCAATAATACTCCATTATTCATCATCATAAAAGCTTTAGAAAATTTCTCGTAATTTGCTTTCTTCGGGTCAATCTTTGGTAATACATTTAAAAATATATATAACATGATCATAATTCCAACCATCGAAATCATTCTATAAAGTTTAGAAGAATAGCCATCTACCTTACCACCACTCCAATGCGTCGCAATTGTATCCGGTAAATGTGGCCAAGCAAACGCCCAAGCTAAACAAGTTATAACAATTAATAAAATTGCAAAAAGATGCTTCCTCATTTCCCCTCTCCCCCCCCTATTCGTAAACGTAAACACCCAAGTCAACAAATCTTGAAATACGGTTGTGTTTAAAGAGTACATAACGAACTGCCCTTTTTTTTCATCTTGAATAAGTTCAGCATTTTTAAGTGCGTTTAAGTGGTGTGAAATACTTGGCTTTGTCATATTGAAATGTTCAGCAATCTCACCAGCGGTTAGATCACCTTCTTTTAATAAGTCTAAAATCTTTCGCCTTGTTGGATCTGCTAATGCTTTGAATGCTTGATTCAATGTCTTTCTTCCTTTCACTAATTAGACATTTAGATATTTATCTAAATGTTAAAATGATTTCAGTTAATTGTCAATTATACATACGCCCTTTTTACTTTTCATGCTTTTGACCTATACTGTTTACTAGCTTATCTTTCAACATAATGAAAAGACTTGAAACACATGATACACTATAGCTACAATTGTTTTTTTAGGAGGAATATACATATGTATAAAATTTTAATCGTTGAAGACGATCCAAATATTTCATCATTACTACAATCTCACATTCAAAAATACGGCTATGAAGCTGTTGTTGCGGAGAACTTCGATGATATTATGGAATCGTTTAACGCAGTGAAACCCCATCTTGTTTTACTTGATGTAAACTTACCGAAATTCGATGGTTTCTACTGGTGCCGTCAAATTCGCCATGAATCTACTTGTCCAATTATTTTCATTTCAGCACGTGCTGGTGAGATGGAACAAATTATGGCGATTGAAAGCGGTGCGGATGATTATATTACAAAACCATTCCACTATGACGTTGTAATGGCGAAAATTAAAGGTCAATTACGCCGTATTTACGGTGATTATGCACCAAATATTTCTGAACGTATCGTTGAAGTAGAAGGTTTAAAACTATTCCCAGAACGCCCAGAAATTCATTTCGGTGCTGAGCAAGTTCTTTTAACGAAGAAGGAAGCTATTTTAGCAGAAATGTTATTATCTAAATTCCCTCGTACAGCGAGCCGTGAAGATTTACTAGCTGCCCTATGGGACGACGAAAGCTTCGTTGAAGAAAACACATTAAACGTAAACATTACGCGTCTTCGTAAAAAGTTCAATGAGCTTGGTATTGAAAATGCTATTGAAACAGTACGTGGACTTGGGTATCGTTTTAACGCAACTTGGAGTGAATAAGCATGAAGCTATTTTTACGTGATCATTTTGCATTTTTTCTACTATACGTATTAAACTTCGGTATCATTTTCGTTCTTTATGATGCAGTAGATGGATTTCAAAATAACAAATTTTACTTCGTCGTTTTAAGTTTATATTTATTCATTTGTTTCCTCGCTTATCGTTACGTTCGCAATCGTAGAATGTACCATAGATTAAGTGAGCAACCAGAGAAAATGGAAGATGCGTTTATTGAAAGAGCGACTGCTCCGATGCCTCACGGTGTAAATGAACTCGTGCGTGCGCAGTATCGTCTATTTCAAAAAGAACTACAATCGTATGAGGTAAAACAACAAGAACATCAATTATTCATTAACCACTGGGTGCATCAAATGAAGACACCTGTATCTGTTATGCAGCTTATGGTGCTCGAAATGGAAGATGAACATTTGATTCCGAAATTCAAAAAAGAATTAGAACGATTAAATCAAGGACTCGATATGGCTTTATATATGGCAAGGTTAAATAACTTCCATGAAGACTTCCATGTTGAGACGATTTCATTAAAAGATACGGTAACAAAAAATATTAACGGATTAAAAGAACTATTCATTCGAAACGGAGTCTTCCCTGTTTTAGAAGTTCATTCCGATTTAAAGGTTGCTTCTGATGCGAAATGGCTAAAATTCATTATTTATCAGTTAATGACAAATGCAGTTCGTTACTCTGGTGAGCGCGGAAAAAAAGTTTTCTTATCTGCTTACCGAAACGGAAAAGATATTATTTTAGAAGTTCGCGATGAAGGTGTTGGTATTCCGCAAGAAGATATTCGAAGAGTATTTGAACCGTTTTACACTGGGAAAAACGGTCGCGCATTCGGAGAATCTACTGGTATGGGACTTTATATTGTAAGTAAAATTTGTGATTATTTAGGTCACTCTGTCAAACTAGATTCTGAAGTTGGTAAAGGAACGACGATTAAAATTATCTTCCACAACGCTGCAAATAATCAAGCAGAAACTGCGGAGAAGGTGACCGAAGCATGATCGTAACATATGCTAGAAAAATGTATGAGAACTTACTCTCATACATTTTTTGCAATAAAACTACATATTTGCCTTCTAGCGGGAGGTACATATTATGACATTTTGGCAGTTTGCCTTTAAAAATGTAACACGTAATTCTAGAGCTTATTTCGCTTATTTCGTAAGCAGTTCCTTTTCCATTGCTGTTTTCTTTTCATTTGCCGTTTACTTATTTCATCCGAAATTACAAAACTCTAGCCTGACTGCTGAAATTTCAGGGTTAATGATATTTTCAGAAGTAGTAATTGTATTTTTCTCTTTCTTCTTTTTACTATATTCCATTGGTACTTTTTTAAAAGTTAGAAAAAAACAATTCGGCGTTTTGAGCGTTTTAGGAATATCGAGAAAACAATTACATCGTCTCGTTTTTATGGAAAATATGTTAATCGGTATTTTATCTATCTTTTTCGGTATGCAGTTTGGAATTGTATTTTCACAATTTTTCTTATTAGTAACAGCGAAAATTACACACGTACCGGGCATATTTTTATACTTGCCTATTAATGCGTTTGTTTTAACGACCATCGTTTTCCTTAGTCTTTTTATCATTGTATCTACATTCACACCAATGCTTATCCGTACAAAAAAAGCGGTACGCCTTTTAAAAACAAATGCCGGAAAACAAAAAGAAAAAAAACCATCCATACTTATTTCTTTATTTGGTGCGATTTGTTTATTTGGTGGGTATGCTTTAGCTGGAAATCCGAAATATTTCGTATCAATAAGCCCACAAATAGGTGTTATATATATGGTTTCAAGTATTTTGGTCATTCCAACGCTCGTTACAATCGGAACATATTTCTTCTTTTCACAAATTAGTTTCTTACTTATTTACATTTTAAAAACGAGAAGAAAATTTTATATGAAACGGATTAATATGCTTTGGATTTCTGATTTAGCAAGCCGTATTCGAACGAATATTAATATGCTGTTTATTGTAGCAATGCTATCTACTATCGCTTTCACAATGATTACGTTCTTATATGGATCCGGGAAATTTATTAAGCTAGAGGTTAATAGAACTTCTCCTTTCCCAATTTCTTATTTTTCTTATGATGCAAATCCTTTCGTTACAGAGCATTTAAATTGGCTTGAGCAACAATTACAAAAAGAGCACTTCCCTTATGAGAAAATAAAAGCTGATATATATGAAACACCACTAGAAGAAGATAAAGATGTAGCTATTTATAATGACGTATACGCAATTAAGCAAAGTGACTATAACAAACTTGCTGCTTCTTTACGAATGAAACAACTATTTATGGATAATAACGAAGCATATATTTTAACGGGGACATCTTATATCACTATATTCAACGAATTTGAGCAAAGCTACAAAAGAGATTACATTACACTCTCTAGTACAAATACGAAATTACGAGTAAAAGGCTATGAGCATGTAAACGCAATTCCATCTGGCTTTTCATATCAAACGATAGTTTTGCCTGATGTTATCGTAAATAACTTACCTAGTACCGTAAAGCATATATCAGCATACAATTACAAAATTCAAAACTGGGAACAGACATATGAAATTGCTGATAATTTTATGGGAAAAGTACAAAAAGATCGAGATAATTTCCAATATGAAGGGCCTCTCATTCACTACTTTGAATCGGCAAGCTCTTTATATAAAATAACATCAGGCAGTGCTGCATTCTTTCTAATCGGGACATTTTTAGGAGTTATCTTCTTCATTGGAGCTGGTAGCGTTCTTTACTTTAGAATGTATACGGATTTGACGAACGAACAAGAGAAATATATAACGATTTCTAAAATCGGTGTAACAGATAAAGAGATGAAACGATCTGCAACTATTCAACTTAGTATTTTATTTTTCGTTCCGTACATTATGGCATCCATTCATACAATGTTTGCAACGAAAATGCTACAAGATGTAATTGGTTTATCTTTGTTCAAAGAAGTTGCAGCTGTTCTTATTATTTTTGGAGTCGTTGAAATTTTATTTTTCTTATTCATTCGTTCACTTTATATGCAAAAATTATCACAGTATACGAATGGACAAAACATTTAAAACAAACTTGATGAAAAGAATATTTCTTATACTCTTTTCATCTTCACCCTATTAGGAGGTTTAGGTGAATGACATTTTGGCAGTTTGCATTTAAAAACGTCACAAGGAACGCCAGAGCTTATTTCGCCTATTTTGTAAGCAGTGCGTTCTCCATCGCAATTTTTTTCTCATTTGCAGTTTATTTATTTCATCCGAAATTGCATATGACAGACGTTAATTATGCTCTGAGCATATTAATGACAATTTCAGAAGTTGTCATTGTGTTCTTTTCATTTTTCTTTTTACTATATTCGATTGGTACTTTCTTAAAAGTACGAAAAAGGCAATTTGGGATTTTAACAGTACTTGGCATATCTCAAAAACAATTAAAAAGACTCATCTTTTTAGAAAACATGTTAATCGGTATTCTTTCTATATTTTTTGGCATTCAACTTGGGCTTGTCTTTTCACAGTTCTTTTTATTAGTTACTGCTAAAATTACACATGTACCTGGTTTATATTTATATTGGCCTACAAGTGCCATTATCTTAACCATAATCATCTTTCTTGGGCTCTTCATTCTCGTATCATCTTTTACACCGATGCTCATCCGTACGAGAAAAGCTGTACGCCTTTTAAAAGAAGGAACAAAACAAAAAGAAAGAAAAGCATCCCTGCTCATCTCCCTATTTGGTGCGATATGTTTAATATCTGGATATGCGTTAGCCGCAAACCCATTATATTTTCTGTCGCTAAGTGACACCATTGGGCTTTTATATGCCATCTCTAGTATATTTGTCATCCCATCACTTATTGCAGCTGGAACATATTTTTTCTTCTCACAAATTAGCTTTTTACTCATTCGTATATTAAAAACGCGAAGAAAGTTTTATATGAAACGGATTAATATGCTTTGGATTTCTGATTTAGCAGCGCGCATTCGAACAAATATTAACATGCTCTTTATTGTAGCGATGCTATCAACACTTGCTTTTACTATGATTACATTCTTATATGGTTTTGGGAAGTTCACAAAGTTTGATGAAATAAGGAGAAATCCATTCCCATTTACTTATTTATCACATACTGAAAATACATTAGCTGATGAACATTTAAATTGGTTAAAACAAAAATTTAACGAAGAACAATTTACTTATAAACAATTTAAAACGGATATATATGAAGTATCTTCGGCGGAAGAAACACCGCAGCTCTATTATGCAATGAAACAAAGTGACTATAATGTACTCGCTAATGCATTAAACTTTGATCCACTTACCGTAAAGAATAATGAGTCTTATATCCTTATGAAAGAAATAGATGATCACTTCATTGGAACATTTTATGATAAAGAAAAGAAAGATAGTCTTATACTTACTCAAAACTCTTTACATTTGAAAGTGAAAGACTATAAAAGTACTAGCCCGTTCCCAAGCTGGTTAGTACCGAAGTTACTCATTGTATCTGATGAAAATATAGAAGCTTTATCAACTATTTCCAAACAAATGAGTGTGTATAACTTCAAAGTTCCGAATTGGGAAAAGGCATATAATATCGGTGCTGCATTTAAAACAAAAATCAATACCGACAATGCAGCTATTCAAGCAGAACATGAACCATTCCATGCAAGTGAAGCAAGTGATTCTCTATACAAAACGAAACGAAATGTAGCTTCATTTTTCTTAATCGGAACTTTCCTTGGTGTTATTTTCTTTATTGGTGCTGGTAGTGTTCTTTACTTCCGAATGTATACCGATTTAACAAATGAGCAAGAAAAGTATGTAACGATTACGAAAATTGGTTTAACTGCAGCTGAGATGAAACGTTCAGCGACAATTCAGCTTGCGATTCTTTTTTTTGTCCCTTACATTATGGCATCGATCCATACAATGTTTGCGACAAAGATGCTACAAGAAGTTTTACATCTCTCGTTCTTCGCTGAGATTACAGTCGTACTCATGATTTTTGGAACAGTTGAAATTTTATTTTTCCTTTTAATTCGTTCCTTCTATATGCAAAAATTATCACAACATATTAAGTTTTAAAAATAGAAAGGTGATTATTATGGAAGAAGTATTACACATAAAAAACGTCTCAAAAGTGTATGAAGGAAAAGTCCCTCATACTGCTTTAAAAAATATAAATTTACATGTAGATAAAGGAGAATTTGTTGCTATCATGGGACCATCTGGTAGCGGCAAATCTACATTTTTAAATGTTATCTCTACAATTGACTCTCCTACTTCTGGTGATGTCGTTATTAACGGAAAAAAACCGCACACATTTCGTAGAGAGAAGTTAGCTATTTTCCGCCGACAAGAGTTAGGATTTGTTTTCCAAAACTTTAACCTACTAGATACACTAACAATCGGTGAAAATATCGTACTACCTTTAACATTAGATAATGTTCCATTAAAAGAAATGGACGAAAAACTTGATAACATTTCAAAAAAACTTGGAATTGATCATATTTTGGACAAACGCATTTTTGAAGTTTCTGGCGGACAAGCACAGCGTACCGCAGTAGCGCGTGCTGTTATTCATCATCCTTCACTACTACTTGCTGATGAACCAACGGGAAATTTAGATTCGAAAGCAGCAATCGATGTAATGGAGTTATTTACGAAATTAAATAAAGAAGAAGATGCAACAATTTTAATGGTTACGCACGATCCATTTGCAGCAAGTTATTGTAACCGCGTCATTTTCATTAAAGACGGCGAGCTTTACAACGAACTACACCGCGGACTATATCGTGAGAAGTTTTACCAAGAAATATTAGATGTTTTAGCATTATTAGGAGGAAGACGTGGATGACATTTTGGCAATTCGCATTTAAAAATGTCTCGCGTAATTCTAAAGCATATTTCGCTTATTTTGTAAGTAGTGCTTTTTCTATCATGGTTTTCTTTTCATTTACTGTATACGCGTATCATCCGCGGTTACAAATTATGAATAACTTGCATGAACAAGATCCACTCATGAACTTAGCTGGCATGGCACAGTTTGTTATCGTTTTGTTCTCGTTCTTCTTTCTCTTATATTCTATTGGGACATTTTTAAATGTCCGGAAACAGCAATTTGGCGTTTTAACTGTTCTTGGTATATCTCAAAAACAATTAAAACGTCTTGTGTTTACCGAAAACATGATAATTGGAATGCTCGCTATCTTTGCTGGCATTCAAGGCGGTCTTGTGTTTTCTAACTTTTTCTTACTCGTTACTTCTAGATTAACAAACGCAAAAGGCCTCTATTTTTATTGTCCTACAGAAGCAATTATCGTTACAACCGTAACGTTTATTATTTTATTTCTCATCGTTTCTACGTTTACACCGCTGTTCATCCGTACTCGTAAAACAACTCGATTAATTAAAAATAATAAAAAGGAAAAAAACGAAAAAAGACCGTCTATACTCATTTCATTATTTGCCTTAATCTGTTTAGGCTTATGCTATTATATTGCCGGTTATCCGCAAGGCTATGTAACAGAAACAAATATACGAAATGGCTCTGTCGTCTTTATTATGTTATCTATTTTACCGCTCGTAGTAGTTGGAACATATTTATTCTTTTCACAAACATTTCTTCTCTTTATCTTTATCTTAAAAAAACGGAGAAAGTTTTATATGAAACAAATAAACATGTTATGGATTTCAGATTTAGCTAGCCGTACTCGTAGTAATATTAATGTGCTCTTTATCGTTTCTATGTTGTCAGCACTTGCATTTACAATCATTATCCCGTTATTTGCTGTTAATAATAATACGAAAGCATCAATATTAGAACGATATCCTTTCCCCTTCACATATACGTCTAAAGGGGAAAATTCACTTGAACAAAAACACATTGATACAATTGAAAAAGAGCTTACAAATGCTAATTTTCAATACAACAAACATAAGTCTACAATGCTAAAAGATACTGCTTCAAAAGAAGACATTACTCTTATGAAAATGAGTGACTATAACACACTCGCCAAACAATTAAATAGACCAAAAATAACTCTTGATTCTACACAAGTTTATATTCTTTCTCGTTATTCACCAGAACTCTTAAACCTTGTATCAAATCCGTTTGCAAAGCAAAATACAATTACACTCGGATCGAATAAGAAGGAATTTCATATTAAAGGATTTATTAATAAAGGGATTGAGCCTTCTTTTGCATTGCCCCATTTAATTGTTATTCAAGATGATGTAATTGATAATTTGATTCCTCATATTGAAACAATAACCGTGTATAATTATTTTGTGGAGAACTGGGAAAATGCAATTACTCCAACGAAAAATATGTCACGTACTATCGGTGATGATGCGCGTGATTTTTATGAAAAACATAAAGAAGACAATGAGCGAGTTCCTTTTTCCATTTATACAGCTGCTGATGATCTACACTACAGTAAAGGAAGTTCAATTGCCACTTTCTTTATTTGGACATTTCTCGGCTTTATTTTCTTTATCGGAGCAGCGAGTGTTTTATATTTTCGTATGTATAATGACCTAACTAGCGAGAAACAAAAATATATTACCATTACAAAACTTGGCTTAACAGAATCAGAAATGTTTCGTTCCGCTACAATTCAATTAGGAATTTTATTTTTCGTTCCGTATATCGTCGCTGGTATTCATACCGTATTTGCAATTCAATTTTTACAAAACATGTTTGCTTTCTCTTTACTAAAAGAATTATTAATCGTACTCACTTTATTCGGGATTATCGAGATCATTTTCTTCTTCTTAATCCGTTCTCTGTACATTAATAAATTATCACAGCATATAAAAATGTGAATAAAATGGCCTTGTGCAATATGCACAAGGCCATTTTCAATAGTTTTTAATTAGCAGCAATATCCACCATAGCCGCCGCCATAACCGCCGTAACCACCATAACCACAACCGCCGCCTCCGCCGCCGAAGCAGCTAGCACCGATGATAATTAATAAAATAAACAATACGATTAGAAGCGCAAAACCGCCTCCGCAACCATGGTTTCTGCGGTTACAATCATCATGTCTGTGTTCACACTTTTCGCTCATTACTCTATTCCTCCTTTAGTATCATTCATAACAAGTTCACCTTGCTCTAAATGAGGGGATTCCATTTATAGTATGTTTTCAGGGCGAATAGGAAGCTTGGCTTACCTAAAAACGGGCTTGTTTTTGGAAATGGGCTTCATCAAAAAAAAGATACCAATTAAGGTATCTTCTAAATAAGAGTATTTAATAAAAGCGCAAAGCCAAATGCAATAAATGATAACAATGTCTCAAGTACCGTCCACGTTTTAAACGTTTCCTTCACCGTTAATCCTAAATACTCTTTTACAAGCCAGAATCCTGCATCATTTACGTGAGAAAACATTAATGATCCCGCACCTGTTGCAATAACGAGCAATTCTAAATTCACTCCAGACATGTGCTGAATAACAGGTGAAACAATTCCTGCTGCTGTCGTTAATGCTACTGTCGCTGAACCTGTTGCAATTCGAATTAATCCAGCTACCATGAAAGCTAATACAATTGGTGATAACGATATATGTTCTGCCATTTGTGCAATCGCCGTTCCAACGCCGCTTTCAATTAATATTTGTTTAAATCCACCGCCTGCACCTATAATTAAAATAATGGAACCGACCGGTAGTAAACTTTCATCCGTTAATTTTTTAATGACCTTTTTATTAATTCCTTGTCTTATTCCAAGTAAATAAAATGCTGCAAAACATGAAATAAGTAAAGCAATTACTGGACTTCCTACAAATACAAAAAATTCAGTTATCTTTTTCGGTAATGAAATATATGGTGCCACTACTGATAAAATCATTAATACAACCGGTAATAAAATAATAAAGAATGATACTTTACGACTTGGTAAATCCGTTGATACAGTCGTAACTCGAACTAGCTCTGGTTCATTTTCAGGTATAACCCTTTTATGTACCCACTTTGCAAATATCGGTCCTGCGATAATGGCTGTTGGTAACGCGATAATTAATGAATATAAAAGTACCTTTCCTAAGTTCGCGTTATAAATACCGATTGCTGTCATCGCCCCTGGATGTGGTGGCACTAGCCCGTGCACAATAGATAATCCCGCAATGACAGGTAACGCAATTAATAATATATTTTGCTTCGTCGTTTTTCGAATTGAAATAACAAGTGGTAATAAAATGACGATTCCCACTTCAAAAAATACTGGAATCCCTATAACAAATCCTGCAAATAACATAGCCCACGGTAGTTTCTTCACACCGAAAAATCGAATAAAGAAATCTGCCACTTGCATGCCGGCGCCTGAATCGGACATCATTTTCCCTAAAATTGTTCCGAGAGCTAAAATACCAACTAAATGCCCTAGTACACTACCAACACCAGTTTCATAGGCAGTCACTATTTTCGTTAAATTCAGTCCAGACATGATGGCTAAAAATAAACTCGCAACTGTTAAACTAATAAATGCATGCCATTTCCACCATGATACCCCTAAAATAACAATCACGATCGCAAGTAACGTGACGATTAATAAGTATATATCCATCTCTCATTCCCCTTACTTTTACCCCGTATTTGTGGACAGTAAACACCTTATTGGTGCGGGATGAATCCGATTAAAGTTTCACTTTATAAAAAAGAGGGCGAATACCCTCCTTTTATACGTCATAATTCACTACATAATGCTGCATTTCTGTATTGTAGTAGCCTTCGCTATATTCAATTACTTCGCCAACTTCATCGTAAGAATAGCGCATACGTTTTAATAACGCTGTCCCCTCTTTTTCGCCTAACGCTTCTGCAACAAAACTAGGCGCAAGTCCAACAGCGAATTCATCTCTGAAGTTTTCTAAATGTATACCTCGGTCTTCAACTAAATCATAAAGCGATTGTAGATCAAAATCCGATAAATCTGTACTTGCCATGTGTGCTGAGAAATAGTGCGTATAATGAATATACGGTGCATCATTTAACGTATATAAACGTTCAATACGAAAACTTTCCTTACCGAATAATCGAAATGGCACTGTTCCTTCTTCATTATGAACGACTTCTGCTTTTAACAATTTCTTCTGTACTTTATATCCTTCTTCCACTAACACTTCTGTAAATTTCTTTCCCTTTGACAACTTTGTCGCAGAAGTATTACGGATGACTTTCGTTCCTTTACCGCTTTTCTTTTCCAAATATCCTTCTTGAGCAAGTTCTTTAATCGCATTTCGTACTGTAATTTTGCTCACTTTGAACTCTTCTTCTAACTGTGGTTCAGAAGGAATATTCTTATGAATCGCATATACACCATGCAATATTCGATCACGAATAATATTTTTTATTTGTAAATATAATGGTCCTTTTTTTCTCGTTACGTTCACCGTTACACCCACTACCTTTCTACATCACCTACTGATGCCGTCATTGCCCGAAGTATATCCTTCTCTGATGACATTGGCGTATCACCGACGATTGTATGTGCAAGCATTCCAGCTGCTGACGCAAATGAAACAGCTTTCTCTGGTGCAAACTCTTCTATCTCGCCATGAATAATCCCGCTCGTATAAGCATCTCCAGCACCTATTCTATCATATACAGAAAACGTAAGTGTTTTTGCAAAAGTGAACGCACCATCTTTACATATAAACCCGCGAAGTGAGTGTGTATTATCGCTATTAATAGAGCGATGTGTACCAGCAATTGTAGCGATACTATACGTTTCAGCTACCTTTGGAATAAGATCAACAAGTTGCGCCTCTCGCTCTGTCTCTTCTGTTTTCATTCCAAGAACGAACATTGCATCTTTTTCGTTCATCATAACGATATCAGCAAGAGCTAGTATTTCTTCATAATGCGTTTTCGCTTGCTCATATCCGTCTTCTCCCCAAAGCGATGGACGATAATTACAATCAAAAACGACAATGCCTCCGCTTTCTTTAACTGCTTTCGCTAAAGATTTCATATGATGGCGCACCGTATCATTCATCGCAAGTGTAATGCCGCAAAAATGAACGATATCAATTTCCTTGGCGATTTCTTCAAATTGGTACATCTCTTCACATGCTGTATTGAAGCTACTTTCTAATCGATTTGAATATGTAACGCGGCTTGCACGTGCACCAAATCCATTTTCTAAAAAGTACATACCGACATATTTACCGCCTCTTGAAATAAATGATGACTGAATGCCTAACTTTTGAATGTGCGATACCGCCGCATCTCCAACCGAGTTTTCCGGTAAAGTTGAAATAAGAAACCCTTCATGCCCTAGATGAGAAAGTGCAGCTACCACGTTCACACCTGTACCAGAAAATGAGTAATTTAATGTGTTAGCTTGCGACAACAATTCATATCCTGGTACTTGCAGGCGCATCATTACTTCACCGAATGCTGCAATTTTCTTACGCATATTGATCAACTAACTTCTTCACGACCGCTAATAGCTCACGAACATCTTCTACTTTCGTATTGCCCGTGTCTTTATCAATAATAGAAGAGTACACGTGCGGGATAACTTGCTCTACGTTTGCTTCAAGCGCAATACGTACAATTGTTTCAAAGTTTTCTTTATCAATTCCGCCTGTTGGCTCTAATGCGAATCCTTCTTCTGCACAAGCTTTCGCAACCGCGCGATATTCTTCTTCATGAGCTAAGCCTTTCATTGGGAAGTATTTCAATGAATTTCCGCCCATATCACGTACAAGTGCGATCGCTGTTTTAATTGGAACGATTGCTTTTTCTTCTCCAGCTGCACTAATTGGACCAGTAGAAATGTTTACGTACCCTACTTTTCCTGTTGGTGATACTAAACTATTAATCCAGCTATCTTTTCCGCCAAGATTTGCACGTGTCGCTCCAACTGAAGGGAACACTTGGTTAATATGGCTACCAGGATAATGCTTCGCAATTTCAACTACAACTGCTGCTTGGCGATTATCCCCTGCTCCTAGTCCGATTGATACAGCGTCATCAATTTCTTTTCCGTATGCTTTCATCGCTGTAACAGCTTCTTCTACTGTTGGATAGTCTTTTGATAACACTCCAACAACTACATAACCTTCTGCTGCCTCAAAAATGTCTTTTGCATTTTCGATATTGTTCGCTAATACATTTAATGCTACGCGGCCTTTATAAAAACGTTTTTGAATGTTTGTCATTTTAGTTTCCCCCTACAATTTCTCTCATTTTTTCTTTAATTACATGTATGTCATCACCTTGAAGTGGACGTGGATCAATATCAAAGAATCCTTGTCTTACTCCGTAATCACGTGTATAAATTGCGATTTCCCCTTCGCGTAATGCTGTTACAACGTCTTTTGCTGATTTATTTAACTCGTTCTCGTTAATGTGAATACGTGCTCTAAAGATTGCTCTTCCTGCTTCATCTTGAACGATCGTTACATTTACACCATTTAATTCTTTTAGCGGCATAAGTACTTGTAATAACTCTTTTTCTTGTTCACTTTTATCTTCTTTTACTCCGTACTCGTCAAGCGCTTGAAGTAAACCGAAAGTCGTCTCTTTCCCAACTTTCATACTTCTTCCGATGCAATGTAATTGCACTTTCAGCCACTCGATATATTTTCGTTTACCGCCGACAATACCAGAAGTTGGTCCTTCAATTGCCTTTGAACCGCTATAAATGGCAAGGTCTGAATACTTCACATACTTTTGAATATCTTCTTCAGCTGCTGCATCAACGATAAGTGGTACGTTATTTCGCTGCGCAACTTCCCATGCCTCTTCAACAGAAATCATATTTTTTTGCACAGCATGATGTGATTTCACATAAAGAATCGCTGCTGTATTTTCACCAATCGCATCTTCAATATGCTCTGCTTTCCCTTCATTCGCGTATCCAACTTCTACAAGTTTGCCGCCGCCTAAATAAATCATCGTTTCAACAGGCGCGCCGTATTGAACGTTATGACCTTTTAACATAATCACTTCGTTTTTCGCGATGACTTCTTGATGAAGTCTTTCACTTTTACGGCGATTTCCTTCTGTAACGATACCAGCGATAGAAAGCGCAATTCCGCTCGATGCTGAATTTACAACGACCGCTGCCTCTGAATCTAGAATTCTCGCAATATGGTCTCCTGCTTTATCTACTAAATCCGCAATTTCCACATAATTTTGTCCACCATGTTTCATCGCATCCATAACTGTATTTGCCGGAGCGGATACACCTAAAATACTCATTCTACCGCTCGCATTAATCACTCTTTTTAATCCGTACTTAGCATTCAATGAATGACCCATTGATTACAACCCCTTTCGTATCAATTCTTCTTTCAGCAATGCGCTGATCCCCTTCTGAATCAATTAACGTAATCGGCTCATCTTTCACCGTAAATAAAGTTAAATTTGCAATATCTCCTTCTTGAATACGACCAAGCTCTGGTTTTTTCAGCCATTCTGCTGCATTTTTCGTAACCGCATCAATCACTTCTTCTAGCGGATAACCTAAGTAAAGGAATTTCGAAAGAACGTGAGCCATACTATACACTGGACCGTGTATACGATTCTTCCGGTAAATATCTGTACTAATTGTATTAAAGGCAATATCGTGACGCTTCGCCGCTTCTGCTACTTTAAAAGAAAAACTAGCATTACCATGCCCAACATCTAAATGCACACCGCGATTCACTGCATCTAGTAACACAGGTAGCGGTTTGCCTTCTTCATCAAATAAATTATTGTCTTTCCCGTTTAAGTAATGTGTAATAACATCATCTTTTTCTAAAAGAGGTACAACTTCCTCGATGCGAGGTGGCGCTGAACCGATATGTACCATAATCGGTAATGATGTTTCACGAGATAAATCGCGGGCTACATGAAGCGGTTCAATTCCACTATCACAAACGACACTTTTACTCATTCTCGCTTTTAACCCAACGATTACATCTTTATACTTTTCTACTGCTTCTATTACTTTCTCTTTATCTATCCATTCCATATTGGATAATTCATCAATTCGTTTCAAACCGATGCGAGAAATATTTAAAAAGGCAAATAAATTCGTTTTTGCCTGCTCTCTACTTTGTACTAAATCTGCAATGCGATCAGCTCCGCAGCTACCTGCATCAACAATTGTCGTTACCCCTTGCTTAACGCCAATTTCATCCACCTCATCACCATACGGATCAAACTCTGGAAAAGCATGAACGTGCAAATCAATCCAGCCACTCGATACGTAAGTACCCGAGTAATCAAGAATCGTTCCACCCTCGCCAGCACCAGCTTTCATCACCTGTGCGATTTTATTATTTTCAATTACAATGTCAATCTCTTCCCCGTTCACACGTTTCACATTACGTAGTACGAATCGTTCTGTCATTGTATTTCCACCCTTTTCTATAAGAAGCCATAAGAATACGCTTACATTAAAGTTTCATTTTTATATCTCTTTCACACGTTTAGCGTAACATAAAAAAAAGGAGAAGTAAATATAACGTTATAATGTTTAAAAGTAAATAAAAAAGATGCTCCTCTAAAATGATGATAGTCCCGGAAATTATATCAACGATTTTTCGAATATATCTATCATAACCTGCAATATATCAACGATTTTTCAAATATATCTACCATAACCTGCAATATATCAACGATTTTTCAAATATATCTACCGTAACTCAAAATATATCAACGATTCAACAAGAAATATCGATTTACCGACAAAAACGTCAATTCCTTTCTTATATAAGAAAAGGCTGTCCCAAAATGGAACAACCTCTTTATCTATTCCTGAAACGTCACAATAACCCCATCCATATTGTTCCCGGAAATTTCATACTGCTTATTCGCTGGAACATTCACTTTCATATTCCCCGAAACTTTATGATAAGAAACCGTATATTTCTTACCTTCTACTTCAGTTGAAATCTCTTTTTCCTCTTTTAAGAAATCTAAATATTCCTCTAGTGTGAAATTCTTTTTTTGCATAATTGCACTATGAGGTAGACCGACGTAACGGATATGCCATGGCTCATATTGAATGCCTGTAATATGACTTTTATTTTTCGGATAACGTAAAACAAAGCCGTGCTTCCATACGTTCTCTTCAATCCATCTTCCTTCAGGGGCTCTCTCCATTTTCTTTTGCGTAGATCCAACGTCGAGTGATAATCCTAAATTATGTTCACTATATCCTGCTGGAAGTGCATAATCTGATCCCATTTCTTTATATAATTTACTTTGCTCTTTAAAATCTCGATAGCCACTACTCATTAAGAAATGTTGTACGCCATCTTTTCCAGCCGCATCGACAACGTTTAAAAACTTTTTTACAACATCCTTTGATAAACGAAGATTTCTATCAAATATTACGTAACCTCTTACTAATTCACTATTATGATTTACATTTATAATGTCAGGCCTAATGCTATCTTTTTTTACTGGGTAATCTTTATTAACTAATAACAGATTACCTTTATAAATCTCTTCTTTTGTAATCTCTATCTTTTCAGTATTCGCAGCTCTTACCTTATTATCTTTTTCTGCAATTTTAACATCGATTTCTTTTTGAAATAACGGTGATATATAAACGCCCACACAGATTGTGCATGCTATAAAAAGAGAAATAAATACCCACTTTTTCATTTCTAGTTCCTCCTTAACGTAACTTACGTATAGAATAGAAAAAACTATTAAAATAAAAAGTGGGGTAAAGTTTAAATTTTTATTAAATTGTTAAGTCTCGTCTTTTGGTAATCTCACTTCAAATACCGTTCTAACTATATTACTTTCAGCAGAAATCGTACCGTTATGCTGCTCAACAATATTTTTCGCAATAAATAGTCCAAGGCCTGTCCCGCCACGGTTCTCAGTTCTCGATTTATCACCTGTATAAAACATATCAAAAAGATACGGTAAATCTTCTTCTGGAATGCTATCTCCGTAATTAATAACTTGTACGACAACTTCTTCATTATCGATATACCCATTCATATCAACAAATTGCCCATCATATCCATATCGAACGGCATTTGTTAACAGGTTCTCAAATACTCTAGCTAACAATTTTCCATCACCGTTAATCGGCAAATGAGGATCAACATTCAATCTAGCTTCTAAATGATGTTTTTCTAATAACGGATACAATTCCTCATCTAACTGTATAAGTAGCTCATTTATATCAATCGGCTTTGTATCCAACTTTAACATGCCATAATTCATACGTGTAATTTCAAATAACTCATCGATTAAACTTTCTAGCCTTTGCGATTTCGTATATGCAATCGTGGAAAAATGTTTAATTTGTTCTTTTGTTAAGTTCTCATCTTTAAGAATTAAATCTAAATATCCTAACACGGATGTTAATGGCGTTCTTAAATCATGAGCCAAATTCACAACGAGCTGATCTTTACTACTTTCCGCAAAGTCTCCTCGTTCAACCGCTTCTTTTAATTTCTCACTCGCAACATTTATTTCACGCGCGATATTTCCAAATTCATCATTTGATGAAACTTGAACTTTATTTGTAAAGTTACCGTTCGCAAGATGATGAATTCCATTAGAAATTTCACTAAAGTATTTTAAATACGGTTTTGTCAAAAAGAAGAAAAAGATAATAGATAAAGGGATAAAGAAAATTAAAAAGAAATTAATGTCTCCAAATTCTCTTACGATTGACCTAAATTGCGCTAAAGGCTCTTCGTAGCGCACCATCGTTTTATAATACAGCTGCAATCCTTTATAAATGATATAAGTTACAGTTGCTGCGAGCACCATACTTAACGCAAATAAGGCAATCATTTTAAATCGAAAGCTTTTCATCATGTTACCCATTGAAAGTATAACCTACCCCCCACACTGTTTTTATTAACTTATCCTTTCTTTTATCTTCTCCAAGTTTTTTCCGCAATGTGCGAATATGTACCATAACTGTATTTCCGCCTTCATAATAATCATCTGCCCATACTTGTTGAAAAATATTTTCCACATTGTACACTTTCTTCGGATGGCTCGCTAATAAATATAAAATATCAAACTCTTTCGGTGTTAATTCAACTTGTTCTCCGTACACATTTACTGTTCTTCGCTCAGGATCGATAACGACTCCGCCTACCTCTAAAGCAGATTTATTCGCCGCTACTTTCGGCTGATTTAGTGTAAGAAATCGGCGTAATTGTGCATTTACACGTGCGACTAATTCAATCGGTGTAAAAGGTTTCGTCATATAATCATCTGCACCTAATACAAGACCTGTCACCTTATCAAAATCAGATGTTTTCGCACTTAAAAAAATGATTGGCATATGATGCTTCGCGCGAATTTGACGCGTCACTTCATACCCATCCATTTTCGGCATCATAATATCTAAAACCACTAAGTCGATTGGCTGCGTTTCAATAATATGAATTGCCTCTTCCCCGTCCGCTGCCTTCACAACATGGTACCCTTCTTTTTCTAAATGTATCTCAATTAAATCAGCAATTTCTGCCTCATCATCCACTATTAAAATTGAAATGCGCTTCATTTTACTCCCCCTTTACCCCGCTATATGCGGGCAGTAAGACTCCCAACTCAAAATTCGGGTGAATCAAAGAAGTTAGGTGGAAGATCAACTGCCCATAAAAGCCCGATTGGTTCAACTAATAACCAGTGGGGATGCCCCCACTGATTAAAGTTTCACTTTATACGCTCGATTGTAAACTAGTCTATCCAATTTGTACAATACGAAAAGGTTACTCGCAGGAGTAACCTTTTCGTATTGTACTGTGATAGTAAATGAAATTATATCGACGATTTTCCAAATATATCGAACACAACTTGAAATATATCAACGATTTTTTTAATATATCGACTTACCGACAATTAACGACAAAATCCTATCGCTATTTGCGGGCATCCTGATTAAATATTAAATTCACCGCTCCAAAACTATCCGCTGCTTCGTAATTTCCGCTAACCTTCCGCGGTCAACTTCATACTCAGCATCAACGCTTTGCGGTACAATCACTTTCCCGCCCTCAAGCATCACTTCCGGCGAAATAATATCCTTCTCCCAATGTCGACTAGAAGCGGATATATCACCAGGAATCGTAAAGTTCGGCAATGAGGCGAGAGCAACATTTTGAGCTCGTGAAATCCCCATCTCTACCATACCTCCGCACCAAACAGGTATGTTATGCTCCATACAATAATCATGGATTTGAATCGACTCCGTTAATCCGCCCACTCGTCCTGGTTTAATATTAACGATGCGGCAACTACCAAGCGTAATCGCAACGCGTGCATCTTCTAAACTATGGATACTTTCGTCTAAACAAATCGGCGTTTCAATTTTCTTTTGCAGCTGTGCATGATCAAGAAAATCGTAATCCGCTAGCGGTTGCTCAATCATCAGCAATTGAAATTCATCTAATCGTTTCAATTTCTCCGTATCCGCTAACGTGTACGCTGAATTTGCATCAGCCATTAACGGGATATGCGGGAACTCTTTACGAATTTCTTTCAATAATTCGTAATCATGCTCTGGCTTTATTTTTACTTTAAAACGCTCGTATCCTTCTTCCGCGTACTTCTCGATTTGTTTTAACATAAGCGGAATCGTATTGATTCCAATTACAACACCGACTTCAATTTCAGCCTTCGTTCCGCCAAGCACTGTCGCTAGCGATTTGTTTTGACGCTTCGCATATAAATCCCAAACAGCCCCTTCAATTCCCGCCTTTGCCATTCGGTTTCTTTTTATATGCTGGAACAAACTCGGCACTTCATTCGGATGAGAAATTTCAGCCTTTAATACATCCGGTAATAAAAAGTCTTGCAGTACATGCAGCGCCGTCTTCACTGTTTCTTCCGTATACCACGGTTCAGAAAATGCAACGACTTCGCCAAATCCAATGCACCCGTCCGTATCTTCTAATTCAATGACGATACTTTCACGCTTTTCATAAGTTCCGTAGCTTGCAGCAAACGGAATGACGAGTGGCATTTCTGTTATATAAAGTGTCGCTTTTTTTATTTCCACTTACATCTCCTCCACTAATTGTCTTAACTCTCGTCTTAACAATTTTTTCGAAGCGTTTCGTGGCAATTCCTCTAAGAAACATGCTTTTTTTGGCACTTTATATTTCGCTAATTTCTCCTCGCAAAAATGAAGAATTTCTTCTTCTGTTACCTCTCCGCTTTTTACAACAAAAGCAGCGGGTACTTGTCCCCATTTATCGTCAGTCATACCGACAACACCAGCTTCCGCTACCATCGGATGAGAAAGCAACACTTCTTCAATTTGAGCCGGATATATATTCTCTCCACCAGAAATAATTAAATCACTGCGGCGATCTAATACGTATAAAAATCCTTCTTCATCTAAATAACCAAGATCACCAGTATGAAGCCATCCGTTTTGAATTGTTTCGCGCGTCGCATCTTCACGATTAAAGTAACCGCCTGTTACGTTCGGTCCTTTTACTACGATTTCCCCTTCCGCAAATGGCGGTACTACTACACCATCTTTTTCAATACGAAGTTGGCACTGAAATAGTGGTTTTCCAGCTGATCCTACTTTCGTTAACATGTAATCTGCGGATAACGTACAAATTTGCGAAGACGTTTCTGTCATTCCGTACGTTTGATACACAGGAATTTCTTTTTCTACACATGTTTCGAGTAACGGTTTCGGGGCTGGTCCTCCGCCAAGTAACATGCATCGTAAAGAAGATGGATATGTCTCTCCTCCAAGCATCTCTAATAAATCAGTTAACATTTTAGAAACGACAGAAATGATCGTAACACCTCTCGTTTGAAGTGCTTTATGAATGAAATTCGCATCATATTTCGGAACGAGTAAAATGCGCATTCCGTACATAATGTTTTTCATTAAAAGGGAAAGACCGCCAACGTGGAACATCGGCATACAAGCTAACCAGCAATCATCATCACGAAGCCCTAAATTAAGCGAAGAACCGACTGCGCTTGCCCAGTGATTACCGTATGTTAAAATAACGCCTTTCGGTTTCCCTGTCGTCCCTGACGTATAAATGATTGTCATCGCTTCTTCTAAAGGGAATTCTTCTTGTATAGAGGCTTCCTCCTTTGGCCCATTCATCACTTCGGCGAACGAATATACAGGAACATCTTTAGCATCAAATTCTTGATCGGTCACTAAACAAATAACTTCAGCATCATCCATTTGCCAAAGTAGCTCTTCTCTTGAAAGACGCGTATTTAAAAGCACAGCTACTGCCCCTACATACGATAGGGCGTGAATAACTGTAATCATCTCCATACCATTTTTCATCAGAACAGCCACCTTTTGCCCTCGCTTCACTCCAACATGCGTGAGGTGTTCACAAACAGATACTACTTTTTCATGCAGCTGCATAAAAGTAACTTTCTCCTCCTCTATTTCAATTGCAGTTCGATCTGGTGTTAAAAACGCACGTTGCATTAACCAATTTGGCATAGTTTCCATCATACATTCTCCTTTCATGAAAGAAAGAGACTTGATATGACATCAAGTCTCTTAGTTGTTTTGTTTCCGGTTGATCTTTTCGTTCCGTCTCACTTTATTGGCGAGCCGCTTTCGCTTTTGGTTTGATCACGGGAAACGAGGGAATTGACCGAAGTCCGGACTGCGTTTTTCTTTGAATGCGTCGCGACCTTCTTTTGCTTCGTCAGTTGTGTAGTACAATAACGTTGCATCTCCAGCTAGTTGTTGAATACCAGCTAGACCGTCTGTGTCTGCGTTGAATGCAGCTTTTAGGAAACGAAGTGCCATTGGGCTGTTTGCTAAGATTTCTTGTGCCCATTGTACTGTTTCTGCTTCAAGCTCTTCTAATGGTACTACTGTGTTTACTAAGCCCATATCAAGCGCTTCCTGTGCGCTGTATTGACGGCATAGGTACCAAATTTCGCGAGCTTTCTTGTGGCCTACCATACGAGCTAAGTAACCAGCTCCGTATCCACCGTCAAAGCTTCCTACTTTAGGACCTGTTTGTCCGAATACAGCGTTGTCTGCAGCGATTGTTAAGTCACATACGATATGAAGTACGTGTCCACCACCGATTGCATAACCTGCTACCATTGCGATAACTGGTTTAGGAATTGCGCGAATTAGACGTTGTAGGTCTAATACGTTTAAACGAGGGATTTGGTCGTCACCTACATATCCACCATGACCGCGAACTTTTTGGTCGCCGCCAGAACAGAATGCACGTCCACCTTCACCTGTTAAAATGATAACGCCAACATTTGCATCATCACGAGCGTGTGCAAAAGCGTTGATTAACTCCATTACCGTTTTAGGACGGAATGCGTTATGTACTTCAGGACGGTTAATCGAAATCTTTGCGATACCATTGTATGTTGAATAAATAATATCTTCGTAATTGCCTTCTTTTACCCATTCAATAGCCATTACAACTACCTCCTTGTATATTTCTGATCTCCTCTATAAGTGTAGCTTCCTTCTTAGATGAAAAAGCATCACTGCATAGTTTTTAGAAATCCCTTTACTATTGTATCAAACTTTTCCGGTTGTTCCACATGAATTGCATGGCCAGCACCATCAATTTTGACAAATTTCGCGTCAGAGACGCATTTTTCAATGTTTTTTAATATGCGAAAGAACTTTTCATCATGCTCCCCATTCATTAAAAGAACAGGTATTTTTAAGTTTTGCAGCTCGTTCCACCATGAAGGCTGAGCCCCTGTTCCCATGCCGCGCAAGCTATTTGCAATTCCTTTTGGATTGTTAGCAAGTCTTTCTTTTCGCACTGCTTCTTGTACGTTTTGTGCTAAACGTTTTTGCGTTTCAAACAGCGGAATATTTTCCCACATCGTTACAAAACTATTAATGCCTTCTCGCTCAATTTTATCGGCAAGTCGCTCATCTTTTTCACAGCGTTCTTTTCTAGCCTCTTCACTTTCAAGCCCAGCTGTACAATTTTCTAATAAAAGAGAATGTACATACTCTGGATATAGACATGCCATCGTAATCGCCAGTCTACCGCCCATTGAATAGCCGAGTATGTGCGCTTTTTCAATATGAAGGTAATCTAGTAGTTCTTTCATTTGCAATACTACATTTCGAATATCATAATGAGTCACATCTTCAGGACTTTCCGTTTTTCCGTGCCCCACAATGTCTACTAAAATGACTTGAAACTGCTCACTCCAAGAAGGAACGAAGGAACGCCACGTTTCCATACTTCCCGTAAAACCATGAAGAAGTAGAAGTGGTTCCCCGCTTCCGACCACTTCATATTCATACGATACACCTTGCAGCGTTACGTTCATTTTGATTCACCTTGCAACGATGTAGTAATTACGTCCTGCGTTTTTGCCCACAATTTACGGTGCAATGTTAAGTTTTCATCACGGTTCGTACAAATTTCTACAACGTGTAAACCTTCCGTCGTCGTTCCTTTTTGTACCTCTTCTCGGAATTGCCCCCAACCATTTACACGGCTAAATGAACCGCCGTACATTTTAACAACATGCTCGTAATCAAGTCCAATTGGCGTTCCAAATAATGATTCGAAATGTTCCTTTTTCTCATACTGTGGTAAGAATGAGAAAATACCACCACCGTCATTATTTACAACGACAATTGTTATATTTAATTCATGTAATTTTGCGGCTAATAATCCGTTTAAATCGTGATAAAATGATAAATCACCGATCACTAATACGAGCGGATCGCAAATAATGCTCGCTCCTAAAGCTGTCGAAATGATTCCATCAATCCCGTTTACACCGCGGTTTGCCATCACTTGAATATTTTTATCCGATGTGAAGAAGAATGAATCTGTATCACGAATTGGCATACTATTACTTGCAAATAACGTTGCCCCTTCTGGTAATACGCGGACGATATCCGTAATGACTTTCCCTTCAAATGCCGTTTCATATGTTTCCATTTCACGAAGCATTTCCTTCGTTTTTTCGTTTATATGTTTCCACATTCCGAACCAATCATTCTTTTTCATAACTGGCATTTTTTCTATTAGTGCCCTGCAAAATGCAATATCACTTGCCTGTACAACTTCTGTCGCAACGAGAGCTGGGTCTCTCCATTGGCCAGATTCTTCAACAACGATATGAACGGCTTTCGTCTGTTTTTTAATGAACTGCGTTAATGCTTTCGAAACAGGCATACCACCAAAACGAATCATAACTTCTGGCTTCCACGTTTCTTTTAACAATTCATTTCGTAAAAATGTATCGTAACAGTCGATTACCATCGTTTTATCGTGATGTCCGCTACGAATGTTAGAAAGTGGATCCGCTAATATTGGATATCCCGTTTTCTCAGCTAGTTCTGCCGCAAACGCTGCGATTTCTGAATGACTATCATCTCCACAAATAATAAGCCCCTTTTCCATATGTGAAAGGCGCCCTACAAGAGAATCTACATATTCACTCGGCATCATCACGTTCCCTTGCTGAACTACTCCTGTATATTCTCCGCGTCCTTTATCCCATAAACTTTCTAATGAGAAATCTGGGATAAGCGGCTCGCGAACTGGAAAATTAAGATGAACAGGTCCTTGCGGCGCTAGAAGTGCGCTTGCTATCGTGCGCTGCGTCGTCATGCGAGCATAATGATACATCGCTTCACTCGCTTCTGGAAGTGCCATCTCTGTAAATTGCTTCACAAATGTACCGTATAAATTGAATTGATTCATCGCTTGTGGTGCACCAACATCTCTTAATTCATGCGGTCTATCTGCCGTTAAGACGATAAGCGGCACTCGTGAATGAAAAGCTTCACATACAGCTGGATAGTAGTTCGCTGCTGCCGTTCCTGACGTACATAATAATGCAACAGGGCGTTTTTTTGCTTTTGCGATACCGAGTGCAAAAAATCCCGCTGATCTTTCATCTACATGTAAATATGTGTTCATTCCTTCATGTTGTTCCATTAGTAGAGCAATCGGTGTTGACCGTGAGCCTGGACTAATGACAACATCACATACATTTAGACGCGTCAGTTCATCCACGAACGCGCCTAAATAATATGATAATGCTTCTATATGATTGTTCATTTCATTAATTCCTCCAAAGCACCAAGCATCGGTCTAAACTTCAAGCTTGTTTCTTCATATTCAAGTTGCGGTACTGAATCAATTACAATCCCGCAGCCGGCAAATAAGGATGCTTTCGCGCCGTTTAATAATCCGCAGCGAAGTGCAACCGCAAATTCACCATTTCCTTCATCATCTATCCAGCCAATCGGGGCACCATATAGCCCTCTGTCTAACAATTCAACATCACGAATCAGTTTCATCGCTTCCAAACGAGGTGTCCCGCCAAGAGCTGGTGTTGGGTGTAATTCTTCTACCATTGTTAAAAGACTTGCATCGCCTTTTGCCTCTACAGGCGTATATAAATGAATTAAGTTTTTCGTTGTTAATAAACCCGGACTTTCCGGAATATTAACGGATTCGCAGTGCTCACTTAGTACCCCTCGAATCATGTTCACAACATAACCGTGTTCAGCTAAATTCTTTTCATCATGAAGAAGCGCATTACTATTTCGTTTACTTTCTTCTATAGATTGACCATGACCAGTTGAACCAGCAAGACACATCGACGTAAACTTCTCATCTTCTTTGCGAATTAACCTCTCTGGCGTCGCTCCTAAGAAGCATGCTCCTTTATAATCAAAAGAAAATACGTAACAATCTGGTTGCCCAATGCGAAGTGCTTCTAAAACAAGAGCAGAATCAATATGATGATTCATTTCTACTTTTAGCTCCCTCGCTAATACAACCTTCTGCACGTTCCCCTGCTTCATCTCATCTTGCACTTTCTCAATGGCCTTCATCCAGCCTTTCGGATCTACTTCTACTTTAGAAGTAACTGTTAATTTCGATCCTTCTAGTGCACATTTACTCTCCCAAAAAATTTTCTCTTCTAAAGAAACAATTTCATTATAAAGAGTTTCTGCACAATCAGTTGCTGAAACGAATGTATTCATTGTTAACCATGCTTTTTCATTTTTTACAGTTAATAAAAATGCTGGTAGTGAAAATGTCGTATCATCAAATTCTTTCCATAAGTCGGTTTTCTCTTTTTCTTGGTCAAATGAAAATCCACCAAATAAAAGAGGACCTGTTCCAAATTCGTATCTTTCTCTTTGTACAAATGCTTTCTCTTTTACTTTATCCCACTCGTCACGAGCCGTTTGAAAGCGTTTGTGAGAAGAAGTTGCTATAGTGAAAACAGAGCCAATTCCAGCAAATATTACATGCTGAGCTGGGTCTGCAAAATAACATCTATTTTCGAATGAGATCCTTTTTCCCGCTGCATAAAACAGAAGCGGATCTATCCAGTCTATTTGTTTTACGAAGCTAACCAATATTTTTTCATCAGTTGCACGCTTAATGGCTGCACTAAGAACTTCTTGCAAGCCTATTTGTTTCGTTTGAATCACAATTGTCTCCCCCCTATGGGCGAAAAATAGTCATAATTACGCTTGATTTTAAGATACACCTCAAACGAAAGGCCTGTCAACGTTTAGCATTTCTGAGAAATTCACCTTCTCTTCCTAGAAAATAAACGTTGACACTAAATGATGCTTTTTCTACACTTAGTTGTGTACAATATGTGACCAAAGGAGGATTCAACATGGAAATGAACGTCGAAACGAATTCCTCTCCTACGGCGCCAAAGCCAAGTAAGCAAACAGGCTGGCGCATTTGGTGGAGTTTACTACGTCCCCATACATTAACAGCAGCTTTCGTTCCTGTTTTCATCGGAACAGCCTATGCGATGCAGGTCGGAGGTATAAATCAAATACATCTCCCTCTTTTTCTTATGATGCTTCTCGCTTGTCTTCTCATTCAAGCAGCAACAAACATGTTTAATGAATACTTTGATTATAAAAGAGGACTCGATCATGAAGGATCAGTTGGTATCGGCGGCGCTATCGTTCGCGATGGCATTCAGCCGAAAACGGTGCTTAACTTAGCATTTGGATTTTTTGGGATCGCAATACTATTAGGTGTTTATATTTGTATGAATTCTAGCTGGTGGCTTGCTGCAATCGGTCTTGTTTGTATGGCCGTTGCCTACCTTTATACAGGCGGCCCACTTCCAATTGCCTATACACCATTTGGAGAGTTAACAGCCGGATTATTTATGGGTGTTATTATTATTGGGATTTCATTCTTTATTCAAACTGGAACTGTAACATCAGAAGTCATTTTATTATCTATTCCAAGCTCCATTTTAATTGGTGCCATTTTACTAGCTAATAACATTCGTGACTTAGATGGCGATAAAGAAAACGGTCGTAAAACGTTAGCAATTCTCGTTGGACGTGAAAGAGCCGTTGGTGTACTCGCTTCTATGTTCATCGTTTCTTATATTTGGACAATCGCTCTAATTATCGTGAACATCGTATCACCGTGGATGCTTATCGTATTTTTAAGTGCACCGAAAGCATTTAAAGCGACGAAAGGCTTTGTTGGTAAAAGCATTCCAATGGAAATGGTACCTGCGATGATTGCAACAGCGAAAACAAATACAATCTTCGGTCTCCTCATGGGAATCGGATTATTGCTTGGATATTTCCTCTAAAAGGAGCTGCTTATGCAGCTCTTTTTTCATATACCAATTTTAGCTCATAATTCCTCCTCTCGACGCTCATACTATGTAAAGAAACTGAATTGTAGGAAGGTGGACGACTATGTTAACTCCACAACAAATAAATCAATTTAAATCTATTTTAGAAAAACAACAGCAAGAAGTTGAACAAACAATACAAACTCATGAGAATACAGATCGTGCTTCTGAACGCGATTCTGTTGGAGAATTATCTAGCTATGACAATCATCCAGGTGATATGGCTACAGAATTGTACGAACGTGAGAAAGATTTCGGGCTCATCGAATTTTGGCATAAGCAGCTAGAAGATACGAAACATGCCCTGCAAAAAATTGAAGCAGGTACGTATGGAATTTGCGAAGTATCTGGCGAAGAAATTCCATTTGAAAGATTAGAGGCAATGCCAACCGCTACAACATGTATTCAGCACACTACAAATAAATTAAATATGAACACGCGACCAGTTGAAGAAGAGGTGTTGGCTCCTTCTTTTCACAAGCACGACGAAGATCATTCTGTAGAATACGATGCTGAAGATGCATGGCAAGATGTCGCAAATTACGGGACATCAGAAACACCGTCCGATTTAGAAAGACAGGATTCAAAAAACTATAATGGCATGTACGTAAATAGCGAGGAAAATGTAGGCTACGTAGAGGACTTCGAAAACTTTATCGGTACAGATATGTATGGAAAAAATCCGCAAGTTTTCGCTACGGAAGAGCATGAAGAATATGAACAAATGCTTGATGACTTTGAAGAGCGTACCTTTAAGGGCGAATTATCTTCAAATGAATCTAGTTCCAAAGAATAAAAAAAAGCATTCCGAAAATCGGAATGCTTTTTATCGCTAGCTAATTAGTTTTTTGTAACGTTAGCTGCTTGTGGTCCGCGGTTTCCTTCAACGATTTCGAAAGAAACTTCTTGACCTTCTTCTAAAGTTTTGAAGCCGTCGCCTTGGATAGCTGAGAAATGTACGAATACGTCTTCTCCGCCTTCAACTTCGATGAAGCCAAAACCTTTTTCGCCGTTAAACCATTTAACTTTACCTGTTTGCATGTCATGTACCTCCTAAATAAAAATGAAACTATGAATCCACATGAAAAGGTGGATATAAAGGACATGAATGTATAACAAGCTTACAGCCTTTAATACAACGTGCTTTATTTCCGTACCACATTATGTAGCTCAATAGTTCTTTCACTATATCATGCTATGTCAAAAACGTCAAATGAGAACACTTTCAATCCATCGTTTTTTATAATCCTAGTATAACCTTAAATTTTCATTCTATTTTTATTCAAAAATTAACAAATCTACAGTATTCTAATTCCTTTGATTTCTGTACAATATAATTACTACATATGATGAGGTGAAAAAATGCAAGCACATGAAATCGAGTATAAATTATATGGCGATGATATGCAGTTTGTTGAAATTGAATTAGATCCAGAAGAAAGCGTTATCGCAGAGGCTGGCGCAATGATGATGATGGAAGATCATATCGAAATGGAAACCATTTTCGGTGATGGTTCTGGCCCATCTAGTGGTCTATTCGGTAAATTAATGGGCGCTGGTAAGCGTCTTGTTACAGGTGAAAGTATGTTTATGACTGTCTTTACAAATACAGGTCATGGCAAGCGCCACGTATCATTCGCCGCTCCTTATCCAGGAAAAATCATCCCTGTTGATTTAACACAATATCAAGGGAAAGTCGTTTGTCAAAAAGACGCGTTTCTTTGTGCAGCAAAAGGCGTTTCTATCGGAATTGAGTTCACGAAAAAAATTGGAACTGGTTTCTTCGGTGGTGAAGGTTTCATCATGCAGAAACTTGAAGGTGATGGACTCGCTTTCATGCATGCAGGAGGAACTGTATATAAGCGTGAATTAAAACCTGGTGAAAGACTTCGCATCGATACAGGTTGTCTCGTTGCCATGACAAAAGACGTTAACTACGATATCGAGTTCGTTGGAAAAGTAAAAACAGCTCTATTTGGCGGCGAAGGTTTATTCTTCGCAACGTTAGAAGGTCCTGGAACGGTTTGGATTCAGTCCTTAACACTTAGCCGTTTAGCAGCACGCCTTACAAGCCCAGCAGCTCAAAACAGCGGTGAAGGCAGCGTTTTAGGCGGACTTGGACGTTTATTAGATGGAAAAGAGTAAACAGTGCCCTTATGGGGTGCTGTTTTATTTTGGCATGTTTCGTCCATAAGTCGCTATAATTTTATCCACTAATTTAAATACGCGATACAAACTATTTGCCGCATCCAAAAGAATGAATCAAGTCCCTCACTGCATATATTGAACTATACCTTTTCTTAAGGAGGGCTTCCTTAATGCGTACTCCTTTATCCTTCGATAAAGATACTGCCATATTGTTAGCTTCTTGTTGTGAGTTAACGTATGAACAATATAAACAAAATGGGATTTTCGAAATACCGGATGGTTTTCAATATGTACAAGGCTTTCAAGGAAAAACCATTCAAACGACAGAATGGTTCGGATTCATACTAGAGTCTGAGGATACGATTATTGTAGCTTTTCGCGGGACACAAACAGATACAGACTGGATTATCGATTCACTCGTTAACCAAAAACCATACCCATATGCTTTAAACAGCGGGAATGTCCATAACGGCTTTCTTTCCATTTATGAATCTTGCCGAGATTCTATTATGGATATGCTCGTATCACTACCAGCCCATAAAAAACTTCTTGCAACAGGTCATAGCTTAGGCGGCGCACTCGCCACACTACATATACTCGATGCGCGTATCAACACCGCCTTCGCACAGTACGGTCTTTATACATTTGCCTCTCCCAAAGTGGGCGATATTGCATTTCGTAATTATTATAAACTACAAGTAGCTAGTAGCTTTCGCTTCGTTAATCTATTTGATGTCGTTCCTCTTCTCCCTCCGCGCAATGTCCATTTTAATGACCAAGACTGGGAATATGCACACGTTCATCACAACATGACTTTTACAAAAAATACAAAATCTATTACAAATAATCATGCCATGACAACATACAAAACATGTCTGACTTCTCATTTTTAACCAGGTAGAGGGTGTTGCAAAACTAAAATAAATATGCAATGTTATGAATCAGAAAAACTAGCTGAACATGTAATAAATAGCGATTTTGACCATACCAACGTGGCTGTTCCAGCCCTTTATCTTTGAGATGACCAAACTGTTGTTCAATTTTCCCACGCTCTTTCATCAACTGTTTGCCAAAGATGGTTTGTGCAAAATGAGATAATACACGGCGATGTGTACTTTTGCTTTGTTCGCCATTACGTGGGTTAATTGGATTCACCGCAAAAATATCACATGTTTTTGCAATTTCATAAATGCGCTGACTATCATAAGCAGCATCTGCAATGGAAAATAACACATTTTGATTTTGTATATCTTGAAGCAATACAGGAGCCATTTTGCTATCATGTACGTTCGCTGTTGTAAATGCATACGACAATACAACACCTTCTGGTGTAGAACAGACATGAGCTTTATATCCCTTATACCAACCATAACGAGTAGATTTCCCCCATTTTGCTTGGGAATCATATAAACTACTCCGTAAGGCAGTGCTATCAATTAAAACACACGGAATTAATCCTAAATTCATTTCTTCAAGAGTTTGTTTATGAATCAACGGAATACCTTCATTGCGAAACCAAGTTCCTACACGTGAGAAAGTGGATATATGAGGAACAAAGGAAAGACCACAAGATACACGAAATGAAGGATATTGATGCAAAAAGCGAGTTAACTTACGTAATGAATTGATTTGGAATACCGTTTTCACAAAAAAACATTTGAGTAAAGCTTTTCTACAGATAGGTGGGCGGCCTGTAATAGGCGGAACGCCTCCAATGGTTAAACTGTCTACGTAGGCAAATAAAATGTGTAAAATGGATTGATTGTGATCAAAATTGGTTATCATACTAGTAAATCCGTCCTTTCTGGAGATAGTTTAGGGTACTATCATTCTTCCAGGAAAACGGATTTTTTTATGCATTTATTTTTGAATATTTATGAGTTTTGCAACACCCTCCAGGTAATGATTGGAAACCCTATATCCTTATACTATAATAATATATGAAGTTATTTTTGGATGAGGGGACCTTACATGCTAAAATTTATCTTTGCACTTTTTCTAATTGTAATTTTTACGTTTACAGGTTTCTTTACATTTTCATACTTTGCGACGGGAGAATATGGTGGAACAGGTATCATATATACCGCTATCCCATTTCTTTCTTAAGCAAAAAAAGAAAACCGAGCTTAATGAGATTAAGCTCGGTTTTTCAAGTGATTATATTCCTCTTTTAAAAGTGAATACACTTTAGCGTCCCTATACGTATTATTCATTTTTACACTTTATCTCCATGAATAAAAGTCCCTTCAAAAGGGACTTTCACTTAATACTGTGTAACCGCATTACCAATACTCCAAATCTCATTACTATACTGTAAAATCGTTCGATCACTCGCAAAATGACCAGACTGTGCAATATTTAAAATCGACATTTCTAGCCACTTCGTTCGGTTTTCATACGCTCTACCAACAGCTTCTTGCCTTTCCGCATATGGACCAAAATCTCGCAGAACGAAGTATTCATCATTTTGAATTACGAGAGAATCATAAATCGCTTCAAATTCAGCTCCCGAATGTGCAAAGAAACCATTCGTTAACTGATCTACTACTTTTTTAATATGCATATTGTGGTGATAATAATCACTTGCACGATATCCACCATTTTGATAGTAATGAAGAACCTCTTCCGCTGTTAGGCCAAAAATGAAACAGTTATCATCACCGACCCGGTCTTTTATTTCAACATTAGCTCCGTCTAACGTTCCGAGTGTAATCGCACCATTCATCATAAATTTCATATTCCCTGTTCCTGATGCTTCTTTACTCGCAGTTGAAATTTGCTCACTCACATCCGCAGCTGGGAATATATCTTCCGCTAAAGACACTCGATAGTTTTCTAGAAAGATAACTTTCATATATTGACTCACATACGGATCATTATTCACTTTCCTTGCGAGTTCATTGATTAATTTAATAATTTTTTTCGCATAGTAATAGCCAGGTGATGCTTTCGCTCCAAAGATAAACGTACGCGGATAAAATGTAAAACTAGCATCCTCTTTCAAACGGTTATACAAATATAAAATATGAAGAACGTTTAATAGTTGTCGTTTGTAAGCATGTAGTCTTTTTACTTGCACATCAAAAATAGAATTAGGATCAATTGTAATCCCCATTTTATTATAAATACGCTCCGCTAAAATCTCTTTACGCTCTTGTTTTACCTCTGCAAATTTCTCTTGGAAACTCGCATCGTATTGAACTGTTTGCAGCGCTTGAAGCTTAATCGGTTCTTTCTTCCACTCTGTTCCAATCGCCTCTGAAATAAGGTTCGTCAGCTGTGGATTCGCCTTCATTAACCAACGCCTATGAGCGATTCCATTCGTTTTATTATTAAACTTATCTGGATAAAACTCATAAAACAATCTCATTTCACGTTGCTTTAAAATTTCCGTATGAATTTTTGCTACACCATTTACGCTATGGCTACCGACAATTGCTAAATGAGCCATTTTCACAAGATCATGCGCAATAATCGCCATCTCTTCAATACGATGCCATTCATATGGATAACGTTCCCAAAGTTCATGACAGAAACGTTCATTAATCTCTTCAATAATCATATAAATTCTCGGTAATAACGGTTTAAAAATGTGAATTGGCCACTTCTCAAGCGCTTCTGATAACGTCGTATGATTCGTATAAGAAATCGTTTGCGATGTTATGTGCCAAGCTTCTTCCCATGCTAGTTTTTCTTCATCTAATAAAATACGCATTAGTTCTGGAATCGCCAAAACTGGATGTGTATCATTAATATGAATCGCAATTTTCTCATGTAATTGACGAAGGTCACCATATCTTTCTCTATGCATACGAACGATATTTTGCAAGCTTGCTGATACGAGGAAATATTGTTGCTTCAAACGAAGTATTTTCCCCTCATCATGCGTATCATCTGGATATAAAAACTCCGATACCGCCTCTGTTTCACGCTTATATTTCAAAATATCTTTGCAATTTTGTGGGAAAGGAACTGGTTCAGCATTCCAAAGTCTGAGTGTATTTACAGTACTCGTCTCGTAACCTACTACTGGAACGTCATATGGTACTGCCATAATCACTTCTGCATTCGTATGCCTGAACTCTAAACGCCCATCAATGTATAGCGGTTCAACATTGCCGAAATAACTTACTTCTACAGCTTGATCATGCCTTCTTACTTCCCATACGTTTTCATGAAGAAGCCACTGCTCTGGAAATTCAACTTGATAACCATCAACAATTTTTTGATCAAATAAACCGTGTTTGTAACGAATTCCACAGCCATGACCTGGTAAGTTTAAAGATGCAAGTGAATCAAGGAAACAGGCTGCTAATCGTCCAAGTCCACCATTTCCAAGACCTGCATCTGCTTCCACCTCTTCTAACTGTTGTAAAGAAATCCCAAGCTCAGAAAGTCCTTGCTCACATACATCCCTGATGCCTAAATTTAATATGTTACTTCCAAGCAAACGCCCAAGTAAAAACTCAATGGATAAGTAATACATTTGCTTTTGCTCTCCAGACCGATAACTTTCGTTCGTTGCAATCCATTGACTATTCATATACTCACGTACCATGTACCCAAGCGTATTGTATTGATCACGAGCTGTAGAGTCTTTAAAACTTTTACCATACATCGTCTCTAACTTTTCTAGAAAAGCTGATTTGAAGCTTTCAACATGAGTAAACATTTCTTCACCACCTACATGTTATTCCATGAGACTTTTATACAATTTCTTATAGGCAAGAGCTGATTTCTCCCAGCTATAATCTTCAGTCATCGCTTGTTTTACAAGCTGCTCCCATACCGGTTTATCATGATAAAATTCAATCGCACGAAGAACCGTGTGCAACATGTCATGCGCATTAAAGTTCGTGAAACTGAAACCATTTCCTTCTCCAGTTTCTTCGTCATAAGATTGTACAGTATCATTTAATCCGCCTGTCTCTCTTACAATCGGAATTGTACCGTACGCTAATGCGATAAGTTGTCCAAGTCCACACGGTTCAAATAGTGATGGCATTAAGAATAAATCACTTCCCGCATACACTTGGTGGGCTAGTTCTTCATTAAATCCGATATACACTTTTACCTTCTCAGGATACTCGTATGCCATCCACTCAAAGAATTGTTCATATTCAGAATCACCTGATCCTAAAATAATACATTGCACATCTTCCTCCATTATTTCGCGGAATACAGTACGTACTAAATCAAGACCTTTTTGCTTCGTTAATCTCGTTACCATCGAAATAATTGGTGTATCTTCTTTTTCTGGCAAACCAAAGTAACGCTGCAAAGCGCGTTTATTTTCATTCTTTTCCTCTAATGACTCTGCATCATACTGAGCAGTAATATACGAATCTGTTTCTGGATTATATACGCTCGTATCAATTCCATTTACGATGCCGCTAAGCTTACCATTATTTTTTCGTAACAACCCATCTAACTTCTCACCGAAAAACTCATATTGAATTTCCTCTTTGTATGTCGGGCTAACCGCTGTAATTTGATCAGAAGCGATAATTCCGCCCTTCATAAAGTTCACATTTCCATAAAACTCTAGCTGCTCACTATGAAAATATTCGTCACCAAGTTCTAACAAGTCGTACATCACTTCAGGAGGAAATACACCTTGGAACTGCAAGTTATGAATCGTATACACCGTTTTAATATGCTCATATAATGGATTATCTTGATACTTTTCACGTAGTAAGAAATTCACCATAGCTGTATGCCAATCGTGGCTATGAAGAACATCCACTTCGAAATCAAGATGCGGAATACACTCTAAAACTGCTTTCGAAAAATAAGAAAAACGCTCTCCGTCATCATAATGACCATATAGAGAATCTCTCTTAAAATAATATTCATTATCTATTAAGTAATACGTAATCCCGTCTTGCTCACCTTTTAAAATTCCGCAATATTGATTTCTCCACCCAAGCGGGACGTTAATTACTTTATGTAACGTACATCCATCCCTTAATTTTTGCGGAATAAGACTATAATTTGGAAGTATAATGCGAACGTCCACGCCTAATTTTTTTAGCTCTTTTGGGAGTGCACCTGCTACATCAGCTAATCCTCCCGATTTAACAAATGGTACACATTCTGATACTGCAAATAAAATATTCACTTGTTGTCCCACTGCACGAAAAGCTTATACGACTTCCCTTGCAGCTTCCTCCCTTCGAGTTTTCATTTGAATGAATGCTTTAATCAGTGGAGGAAAAACCCCCACTGATTCTTTTAAGAATAACTATTAATCGTACTGTTTTGAATGCTTCCTTTTTCTACAACATATGGCTCATCGGCGTTTCCTTTTAGTACTACACCGTCACCAATTTTCACGTCTTTATCAATAATAACACCGTCTATTATACAGTTATCTCCAATTTTGCTCTTTTGCATAATAATGCTATTACGAACAATTGAACCTTTTCCAATTTTAACAGAACGGGAGATAACACTATTTTCTACTTCTCCTTCAATAATACTGCCGTTTGCAATCATTGTATTTTTCACCGCTGCACCCTTCAGGTAACGAGTTGGTGGTTCATCTTTTACTTTCGTAAAGATCGGTGCTTCTTTCTTAAATAATTGCTTCCAAATATCAGGCTGCAAAATTTCTAAGCTATGTTTATAGTAACTTTCAATCGAATCAATAATAGCTACATATCCTGTATGCTCATACGTAGCAATATGCAGTGATTTTCCGCGCTTTTCTCTCACTACATCAAATAAACTGTATTGCTCCACATCTTTATATGTCTCAAATAAATCTAACAATAATTGTTTCTTTAACACGTATGTTTGAAGCGAAACCCCTTCATGGCAAACTTCAGTAATATTAGCTGCCGTATGTATATGTCGCTCTAACACCGCTTGAAAATTTAACGCCGTTACGAGATGGCTATTCGTAATAACAACGTATTCTTCTCTAGCTCTTAAAAAATAATCAATATGTCTTCTAAAATGTGCAAAAGATCCAAATTCATCTTGGTCACATTGGCAATTTGGCGGGAATAAAAACAGTCCGTCTCTTTTTCTATCTAAATCCCACTGTTTTCCTGAACCAACATGGTCCATTAGTGAACGGTTTTTATGACTTGTAAAAACCGCTACACTATGAATATTAGAATTCACCATATTTGAAAGCATGAAATCAATGAGTCGGTAACGGCCCCCAAACGGTAACGCCGCTAATGAACGATGCCCTGTTACTTTCTTTAAGGAAGGAAAACTTCCCGTTGCATTAATAATTCCTAACATTTTTTCTCCCATTCATTTCATCCCCCTTTTCTATTTCCCTTCAGCAATTAGTACTACATCGTCAACATTTTTTTCTGGACGAATAATTGTTCCATCTTCAATAACCATTTCCGATCCAACGATGGCTCTTTCAATTACAACATTTTTACCAATCTTCGCTCCTGGCATAACGACAGAATCAATAACCATACTACCTTCTTCCACCGTCACTCCTTGGAATAATACAGAATGCTTCACGTCCCCTTCAATGACGCATCCTTCGTTAATAAGTGATTCTTCTACTTTTGCCTTTTCTGCAATATATTGAGGTGGCTCATTTGGATTTACAGAATAAATACGCCAATTACGATCGTTTAAATTCAGCGATGTTTCATCGCGAAGTAAATCCATATTCGCTTCCCATAAGCTTTTCACCGTTCCAACATCTTTCCAATATCCTTCAAACGGATACGCCATCAGCTTTTTCCCTTCATCTAATAAAAGCGGAAGTACATCTTTTCCGAAATCATTACTAGATTCAGGATTTCTTGCATCCATCTCTAAATACTCTTTCAAAATTGCCCAGTTAAAAATATAAATTCCCATTGATGCAAGATTACTTCTTGGAAATTGCGGTTTCTCTTCAAATTCAACAATCTCCATCTCTTCGTTCGTATTCATAATACCGAAACGACTCGCTTCATCCCACGGCACTTCAATAACAGAAATCGAAACGTCCGCTTCTTTCTCAATATGGTAATCTAGCATTTTACTGTAATCCATTTTATAAATATGGTCGCCTGATAAAATCAGAACATACTCTGGTTCATACTGACTTAAATAGTTTAAGTTTTGATAAATGGCACTGGCTGTACCTGTGTACCACTTCACACCTGAAGACTCCGCATAAGGAGGTAACACTGTGACTCCACCGCTTACTCGGTCTAAATCCCAAGCATTGCCGATTCCGATATAATTATGAAGTTCGAGTGGTTGATATTGCGTCAAAATCCCAACCGTTTCAATACCAGAATTCGCACAGTTACTTAGCGTAAAATCAATAATGCGATATTTACCACCAAATGGAACAGCTGGCTTGGCTAAATTTTTTGTTAATGCACTTAATCGACTACCTTTTCCCCCTGCTAGTAACATTGCTACGCACTTTTGCTTTTGAGCCATCTTGTTTTTTGCTCCCCTTTCTCGTCTTCACTGGTCGTAATATGGATACGCCAAATGGTGGAATTGTAATTTCTACATGTGCCGCTTGATTATGATACGGTTCTTGAATCGTCTTGAGACGTTTCTTATTCACTTGCCCCGAGCCGCCATATTGCTCAGCGTCACTGTTTAAAATCTCGTTATAATACTCGAAATCTGGCAAACCTACTTTATAGTTTTCATATGTAGCTTTCGTAAAATTACATACGACAACTAACGCATCTTCTTGTTTATCCCCTTGGCGGATAAACGAGAAAATACTTTGCTCATGATTATTAGCATCTATCCACTGAAATCCTTCAGGTGAATGATCAAGCTGCCAAAGTGGTTTGGAGCGCTTATACAATGCTATGAGCTCTTTAAAGTAATCATGCATATAACGATGCATTTCAAAATCATGTAAATTCCAATCTAAATCTTCAAGGTCTTTCCACTCATCAAACTGCCCGAATTCTCCACCCATGAAAAGTAATTTCTTACCTGGGTGAGTAAAGAAATATCCATATAATAAACGAAGTTGAGCAAACTTATCCCAGTAATCTCCTGGCATTTTATTTAATAACGACTTTTTCCCATGAACGACTTCATCATGAGAAAGCGGTAATATGAAATTTTCAGAGTAAGCATATATTAAAGAGAACGTCATTTTCTCATGAATATACTTCCTATACTCAGGCGCACACTCCATATATTTCAGCACATCATTCATCCAGCCCATATTCCATTTGTAATTGAACCCAAGCCCACCTTCATACGTTGGAGCTGTTACAAGTGGCCAAGCTGTTGAATCTTCTGCTGTCATAAGAAAATCTTCATCTTCTGCAAACACCGCTTCATTTAACTCTCGTAAAAATGAAACAGCGTGCTCATTACTTTGCTCTTGTCCTTCTTTATTCCAGTACAACATATTCGCAACTGCATCCACCCTGAAACCGTCAATGTGGAAATACTTCATCCAAAATAACGCATTTGAAATTAAGAAATTACGTACTTCCCTCTTCCCTAAATCAAAATTAACAGTTCCCCATACTAGGTTTTCTTGTACATCTATATCTTTATATTCATACGTCGGTGTCCCATCAAACAAATATAAACCGTGAGCATCTTTACAAAAATGCCCCGGCACCCAATCTAAAATGACACCGATTCCATATTTATGACATTCATCGACAAAATACATCAAATCATATGGCGTTCCGAATCTACTTGTCGCTGCATAATATCCCGTCCCTTGATATCCCCAAGAACGATCATATGGATGCTCAACAAGCGGCATAATTTCGATATGTGTAAATTGATGTTCCACCACATACGGAATGAGCTCCTCGGCCATTTCTCTATAAGAATACAGAGCGCCATCTTCTTTCTTTTTCCAAGAACCGAAATGTAATTCATAAACTGTCATCGCTTCTTTATAAATCGATTTTTTCTTTCTCTTACGAATCCAGTTTTTATCATTCCATTCATATCCCTCTATATCAAAAACTACAGATGCCGTATTTGGTCTTACTTCTGCATATACTGCGTAAGGATCTGCTTTTAAAATAACGTCACCATCCATCGTTTCAATCGCATACTTATAAATCTCATTCTCTTCAATATGCGGTACAAACAAGGACCAAATCCCCTCTTCTGTCACTTGTAGCATCTTATGTTGCTCATAATCCCATTCATTAAAATCTCCAACAACACTCATTGCTTTCGCATGAGGAGCCCATACTGTGAATCGTACACCTCGCATCCCATCTTCCGTCACAATATGTGCCCCAAAGATGTTATAACTGTCATAGTACTTTTCTGTATGAAACTCATCTCGTTTCACTTCTTCACAATTTATTACATCCAATATGTTCACCTCACTAAGATGACAGAAATTTTTTACTCTTTATCATTTCTGCGAAAAACTGAAATATCCTTGTTATTTTTTAAAAAATATTCGTTTTTTCTTTGATTTTACTTAAAATATTCAAATTTACTGTGTAAAATATCGAATTTTGACGAATATTCATTGCAAACGCTTCATTTCCCAATAGTCTTTCATCCTATTATTTATTTCTCAACCTTGATTTCATTAGATTGATCCTATTTTACTCGCTAGTTATCACTCAAAATCGTAACAAAATAATCTGTCATAAAAAAATGTTTCTCAACATTTTTTGTCACAATTTTATTGAAATGGAAAATTTATAAGCATATACTTGTTCTCAATAAAGAACATTGAACTATCGCGAATATAATTCCTACTGAAACACTATGTTTACTCTATCCATACTCCAGGCGAAAGTTTGATAAAAAATTAAATTAGGGGGCTTTCTTATGTCATTAAAACAAAAGGTTGGAATGGGAGTTGTCACAGCTTCACTTGGCTTATCCCTTACATTCGGCGGTGTATTCGCCTATTTCAGTGATTCTGAAACATCGAATAATTCATTTCAAGCGGGAACACTAGACCTTTCTATTAATCCAAGTGTAATCGTTGATGTGAAAGATTTAAAACCTAGTGATTTTATTGAAAAAAATTTCAAGCTTGAAAATAAAGGAACATTGCATATTGCAAAAGTAGCACTTGAAACATCCTATGAAGTTACAGATGTAAAGAAAAATAATGATGGTGAAGATTTAGGCGATCACATCATCGTTAAATTTTTAGTGAATGATGGAAAGCCATCTAATCCAAACGATGATCATGAAATTTTGTGGGAAACAAAATTATCAGAATTAAAAACTATGAAACCTGAGGATGTAGCTACTTCTCTAGAACGTCATAACTTAATAGACGGTATTAAGTCTGGTGAAACAGATTATTTACACGTTCTCTTCTCCTTTGAAGACAACGACCAAGATCAAAATAAATTCCAGGGTGATTCCTTACAACTAAACTGGACATTCCATGCAGAGCAAACACCAGGCGTGGAGAAATAATTTTTAAAATATAAATTATCGGAGGCCTATACATGAAAAAGAAAAATCGTTTTGTTACCGGAATTGTGACGGCTGGCGTTCTATTTTCAACTGCCCTTCCGTTCAATGTACTTGCTGAAAATCCTATTAACCAAATTGACTCTTCAAACGCCCAGTCTTTACTATCAAAACTTTCTAAAGAACAGCGCCAGGCATTACAATCGTTAGATGCCAATCCTGGTTTTACTATTTCGCCAGATATTAATACGAGTAGTTCTGAACCAGTAAATATCATTGTAGAATTTCAAACTGCTCCAGTAAAGATTAATGAATTAAAACAAAAAGAAAAAGGGTTACAAGCTGCTCCTGAAAACATAAAAGCACGTATTGATCAAGAACATGAAGAATTCCAAAAAGGACTAAAACGTCTTCATCAATTCAGCCCATCAGTAAAATCAGGAAATTTCCAGTCTGTACAAATTAAACGTTCGTATAAACATGCGATAAATGGGGTTGCGCTAACATTACCTGCAAATACAGTGGAAGAATTGTTACGAATTGGCGTTGTAAAACGTATTTGGAAAGATTACGAAGTGAAATTAAATTTACCAAAACAAGCGGAGCAGAAAGCACCTCAAAAACTAACAGATAGCATTCCGCAAATTGGGGTAGATAAGTTACATAGCGAGGGCATTACCGGAAAAGGAATTAAAGTTGGTGTATTAGATACAGGTATTGATTATAATCACCCTGACTTAAAAGACGTGTATAAAGGCTATCGTGCAAAACCGGGTGAAGATTCTAGTAAGGTAGACCCAAACTCCGTAAAAGGTTGGGACTTTATTAATAACGATGCAGATCCGATGGAAACAACTTATACAGAGTGGCAACAATCTGGCGTTCCTGAATTTGATGATCGTGGTTCTTCCTTCTATACTGCGCATGGTACTCACGTAGCAGGTATCGTTTCTGCTCAAAAGAAAAACAAATCAGATTCCGCAGTAAAAGGTGTTGCACCTGACATTGAACTGTATAACTATCGTGTACTCGGTCCTTATGGAAGCGGCGATAGTTCTGGTATTATTGCTGCAATCGATAAATCTATTTCTGACGGTATGAACGTCATTAACTTATCGTTAGGTGACGATAGCAACAACCCGCTTGATCCAACGTCTATCGCTGTCAATAACGCAATGCTTTCGGGCGTTGTTACAGTCGTTGCTGCCGGGAACTCTGGCCCAAATCCATCAACACTCGGATCACCTGGTGCTTCTCCATTTGCTATTACAGTTGGAGCAAGTGATAGCTCTATTTCCTTGCCGAAACTATCAGGTCATGCTGGGCAATTACAATTCCCTAACCTAATTTTATTCGGCAAAAACTTCACTGATAAAATAGAGGATTTCAAAGGACAATCTCTCCCTATTGAATCTGTAGGAATCGGTACTCCTGACGAGTTTAGTAAAAAAGATGTAAAAGGAAAAATCGCTCTCGTTGCACGTGGTACAATCTCGTTTGATGAAAAAATCGCAAATGCGAAACAAGCTGGTGCAAAAGCAGTTATTATTTATAACAATGTGGATGGAGAAATTCCTTATTACATTGGCGAAAGCACAAAATACATTCCAGCATTCCGCCTAACGAAAGAAGATGGAGAAAAACTAAAAGCTCAAATCGAACAAGGCAGCACATCCTTAACTTTCGATGAAATCAATTACACTCAAACAGAAGGCGATCATCTTGCAGACTTTAGCTCACGCGGCCCTGTTACATCAAATGATGATATTAAACCTGATATTACAGCGCCTGGTGTTGCGGTACTTTCAACAGTACCTGAATATATTAACGACCCGCAAGAAGGTGAAAACTACGATGTTTCCTATGAACGTATGCAAGGAACATCCATGGCATCTCCTCATATCGCTGGCGTTGCTGCTCTTATTTTGCAAGAACACCCAGAATACTCTCCATTCGATGTAAAGGCATCTCTTATGAACACAGCTGATGATTTAAAAGAAAAGTATTCCGTATATGAAGTGGGAGCTGGACGAGTAGATGCTTATAACTCTGTTCACACGGAAACAAGTTTTAAAGTGTTAGATACGACAAAAACAATTGTCAATGATGAAGTGATTGAAGTACCAGAAGAAACTGGATCCATTGCATTCGGTAAATACTATCAAAAAGACGGGGAATCAATTGAACAAACACGAAAAATTAAAATTGAAAACCGCAATAAACAAGAAAAGAAAGAATTTAAAACAGAAATTTCTTATACACCAGCTTCTTCTGCTATTAACGACGCTACCGCAAACGGTGTAAAAATTTCTACTTCTGAAACAATTACGATTGATGCTGGTAAATCAGATGAAATTGAAGCAAAAATTAATATTCCTGCTGGTGCAAAGCAAGGCCGATATGAAGGATATATTCATATTACAAACACGAAAAACAAAGAAGAAACGTATCAAATTCCATTTTCTATTCGCGTTTCAGAACCTGGTATTGAAAATGCGATATTATCAAGAAAAGCAATTTCAACTGATACATCTAAATTTAATCCATACGGTGAATCATATGTTCACGGGGCATTCCAATTAAACAGCGAACTTGAAACGTTAGATCTTATCGTGAAAGATTCAAAAACAAATAAAGCGCTCGGTTTCATCGGAACATTAAACACAAGTGGACTAAAAACTGATGTGTATTACTACTTAGATTCATTCTTTAACGGAAAAGTGTATCCTTTTACAAATGATCCTGCGAAGCCAATTGGTGATGAGAAAATTAACTTACCAGAAGGAGATTACACAATTGAGTTTGTTGGCTATGATAAAGCCGGAAAGGCGCGTGTGAAAGGTGATTATGTCGTAATTGATAATACACCACCAGAAGTGAAATTAACTGGATTAAAACCTGGTATTTATGAATTAAATGAAGAAAACTATACAGTAGAAGACGGTAAAAAGGCACTATGGATTAAAGGTAATGTGTATGATTCGAACGTTGACTACTTAAAAGGAAAAGGGTTAAACATTACGCAAGAAGCGAATGGCGTTATGTACTATGACTATTCTCCATACTTGCATAAGTTTTTACCTATTAATGCAAATGGTGACTTTAAAGTTGGCATTACTCCTGAATCCTTTAAAGTAGAAGGACCAATGAACACAGGCGTATATATTTTCGATTATGCAACTGCAGGTCCTGACTATCCAAGCGGTGTAAATAACTATTGGTTTATTCCGCAAGGTGCTCAATATGCGAAAGCTAGTTATGATAAAAAAGAATTATATAAAGATGATGAGTTCACTGTGACACTAAACGCCAAACATGTGAAACAATTTGTATCTGGAGAATTTAACGTAAAATTCCTAGAGAAGAACTTCAAATTTGCAAATGCGAAATTGAATCCTGCTTTTGAAAAACTCCTTTCTGAAAAAGGGGTAACCGCAAAAGTGAATGAACCGAAACTAGAAGAAGGTTCTGTTATAGTAGGCGGAGCTATCGATGATAAAAACTTCGCCGGATTAGATGGTGACTTCCCGTTCATTGATGTAACTTTCAAGGTAGAAAATGATGAGTTTTATGAAGCAAATGCTCAATTAGATTTACCAGTGTTCGTTTACTGGAAACAAGGTGAATCAGAGCCAAACAGAATGCGTGTACTTCAAGATCAAACATTCTCAGTTATGTCTTTAAACTCAAAAGTAGAAGGAAATATTAAACCTGGTGCATTCTTAAATGAACGTGGATATTTAGATGAGAAATTCGATTATACAAAGCTTGGTGTAAAAGTATATGCAACGGATTCTTACCGTCATAAGTTTGAAGGCTCACTTGATAAATACGGTTACTTCAAATTGAATGGACTTCCTGTTAATAAACGTGATTATAACTTATACGTGGAGGTTCCAGGACATTTAACAAGCCGACTAATTACAAAACTAGGTACTGAAAAAAATGGTAAGCTGCTTGGTCAATATTATTATGCACGACCTGATGAAAATCTTGCCGGTGATGTAAATGGAGATAAAGTAATTGATATAAAAGATGCTGAAATTATCGCTAGCAACTATGGTAAAAAAGGAGTATCTGTAAAAGACGGAGACCTCAACAAAGATGGTATTATCGACGAAAAAGATATTCGCTTCGTTGAAAAGAACTTCTTGAAAAAAGGTCCGGATGCGTCTAAATCACAAACACCTGTGGAAAAATCAAAAAGCGGTACACTGGCAGATATTTTAAAGAAATTAGGATTAACACCTAAAAAATAATAATAAAGAGCACTCTATATAAAGTAGAGTGCTCTTTTCTATAAACGACCCTTATCCAGCAAAAGGGGTATATTGGGGATATACAAGGGAAACCGGAAAAGGAATTTATATTAAATTATATAAAAATTCAGAGGTAGGAAGCAGTTTCCCGCCTCTGAATTATTTAGCGATTATTATAGTACTGGTGCCATTGTTTCTTTTAATACTTTTACAGAATGAGCAAATTTCGCTTTTTCTTCTTCATTTAACTCAAGTTCTACGATTTCACGTACACCGTCGCGGTTAATAACAGCTGGAACACCTACGAAAGCATCTTTCTCACCATATTGTCCTTCAAGGTATGCAGATACAGTTAATACGCTGTTCTCGTTGCTTAAGATTGCTTTAGTTACACGAAGTAGTGACATACCGATTCCGTAGTAAGTTGCACCTTTACGCTCGATGATATGGTAAGCTGCATCACGTACGTTTTCGAAGATTTTATCTAAGTCTTCTTGTTTGTACTGTTCGTTGTTAGCTAAGATTGTTTCTAGTTTTTGTACACCGATAGTAGCGTGGCTCCATACTGGAAGTTCAGTGTCACCGTGTTCACCAACGATGTAAGCATGAACGTTACGTGGATCTACATTTAAGTAGTCACCTAACATGTAACGGAAACGAGCAGAGTCTAAAGTAGTACCAGAACCGATTACGCGCTCTTTTGGTAAACCAGATTCTTTCCAAGTTACGTAAGTTAAAATATCAACTGGGTTTGTAGCGATTAAGAAAATTCCATCGAATCCGCTATCCATAATGCCGCGAACGATTTGTTTAAAGATCTTTGTATTTTTCTCAACTAAGTCTAAACGAGTTTCACCTGGCTTTTGTGGTAATCCAGCAGTGATAACTACTAAATCTGCATCTTTACAATCTGCATAGCTACCGCTCCAAACTTTTGTTGGTGATGGAGAGAATGGTACCGCATGGCTTAAGTCCATTGCTTCCCCTTCTGCTTTTGCTTCATTAACATCTACAAGTACGAATTCTTCAGCTACACCTTGGTTGATCATTGAGTAAGCATAACTACAACCTACAGCTCCTGTTCCTACTAATACTACACGATTGATACCTTTTTTCATGGTAATTTCCCCTCTCTATTGTTCACATATATTTTTTTATGATTGTTTAAGTAATTAATTAAAATACTAATTTAATGTTGTTTAACTTCTTTACATTCATATTGTAGCACGTATTATTGTGAATTACTTCACAAATTATGACCTATTTGTGAACTTTTTCACATAGGGTGTAAAGTTGATGGAATAGGTGTGGAATCCATTTCAATGGAGGCGTTTTCTTTAGATTGTGAAAGGGTTTTTCTTACGTTTTTGTCGGTAAGTGAAATTATATCGGCGATTATTTTCATATATCAACGATTTTTAGAATATATCTACCGTAACTCAAAATATATCAACGATTCGACAAGGAATATCGACTTACCGACAAAACTCGACAATAATGACAACATAAAAAAGCTGTCTCCAGTAGGTCACCTATTGAAAGACAGCTTTTTTCTATTTATACTATTTATTTTCCGCGGTAGCTCCCGGATGTATTTTCATCGGTTTCTCCAAGTGTAGGAGGCTACAGCCATACAGCTGGGGTAAAAGTTCAACTTGAGTATCATTTGTTAGATAGATAGTTCCTTCATATTCATACAGGTCCAAATAAACAACATGATTGTATTTACGGCTCTCTATATACCCCACTGCAACAGCGAATACTTCATATTTCTTCTATTGCATAAAAAAGCATACTATCTAAAGTCCACTTTTACACAACAAAAAAGAGATAGCAGATTATGCTATCTCTTTTAGTATGACCCGTACGGGATTCGAACCCGTGTTACCGCCGTGAAAGGGCGGTGTCTTAACCACTTGACCAACGGGCCAATTCTGGCAGAGAAGAAGGGATTCGAACCCTCGCACCGCGTTCGCGATCTACTCCCTTAGCAGGGGAGCCCCTTGAGCCACTTGGGTACTTCTCTATAATATGGCTCCGCAGGTAGGACTCGAACCTACGACCGATCGGTTAACAGCCGATAGCTCTACCACTGAGCTACTGCGGAATAATTATGGTGGGCCTAAATGGACTCGAACCATCGACCTCACGCTTATCAGGCGTGCGCTCTAACCAGCTGAGCTATAGGCCCATAATTGAAAAGCGGGTGAAGAGAATCGAACTCTCGACCAGAGCTTGGAAGGCTCTTGTTTTACCACTAAACTACACCCGCATTAAATTGTAAATGGTGAGCCATGAAGGATTCGAACCTTCGACCCTCTGATTAAAAGTCAGATGCTCTACCAACTGAGCTAATGGCTCATTTTGAAAGTGGTGCCGACTAGAGGACTTGAACCCCCAACCTACTGATTACAAGTCAGTTGCTCTACCAGTTGAGCTAAGTCGGCTTGCGACTTCAAAATGGTGGCTCGGGACGGAATCGAACCGCCGACACGAGGATTTTCAGTCCTCTGCTCTACCGACTGAGCTACCGAGCCTTTATGTAAAAAAATGGCGGTCCCGACCGGGGTCGAACCGGCGATCTCCTGCGTGACAGGCAGGCATGTTAACCACTACACCACGGGACCATTTGGTTGCGGGGACAGGATTTGAACCTGCGACCTTCGGGTTATGAGCCCGACGAGCTACCGTGCTGCTCCACCCCGCGATGATAAAATATTTAATTTAGAAAAAATGGAGGAGGTAGAGGGATTCGAACCCCCGCGCGACTCTCGCCGCCTGTCGGTTTTCAAGACCGATCCCTTCAGCCGAACTTGGGTATACCTCCGAGATATAAAGCTTTAGTGGTGGACCTTGTAGGACTCGAACCTACGACCGGACGGTTATGAGCCGTCTGCTCTAACCAGCTGAGCTAAAGGTCCTTTATGGTAGCGGCGGAGGGGATCGAACCCCCGACCTCACGGGTATGAACCGTACGCTCTAGCCAGCTGAGCTACACCGCCATAAATGAAATTTAAATAAGTGGAGCCTAGCGGGATCGAACCGCTGACCTCCTGCGTGCAAGGCAGGCGCTCTCCCAGCTGAGCTAAGGCCCCGTGTTTTTGGAAAATCGGGAAGACAGGATTTGAACCTGCGACCCCCTGGTCCCAAACCAGGTGCTCTACCAAGCTGAGCCACTTCCCGTTAATAAAAGCGCGCCCGAGAGGAGTCGAACCCCTAACCTCTTGATCCGTAGTCAAACGCTCTATCCAATTGAGCTACGGGCGCATATGGTGCCGAGGGCGGGGGTCGAACCCGCACGGTGGTCACCCACCGCAGGATTTTAAGTCCTGTGCGTCTGCCTGTTCCGCCACCCCGGCATGTCATATTGAAAATTGGAGCGGAAGACGGGATTCGAACCCGCGACCCCAACCTTGGCAAGGTTGTATTCTACCACTGAACTACTTCCGCAAGACATGTATGAGTTATTTTATTAAAAGTGCGGGTGAAGGGAGTCGAACCCCCACGCCAAAGGCGCTAGATCCTAAGTCTAGTGCGTCTGCCAATTCCGCCACACCCGCATATTAATTATTCAAAGAAAAAATGGGGCGACTGATGGGAATCGAACCCACGAATGCCGGAGCCACAATCCGGTGCGTTAACCACTTCGCCACAACCGCCATGATTTTCTGGTGCCGACTAGAGGACTTGAACCCCCAACCTACTGATTACAAGTCAGTTGCTCTACCAATTGAGCTAAGTCGGCTAAATGGTGGAGGATGACGGGATCGAACCGCCGACCCCCTGCTTGTAAGGCAGGTGCTCTCCCAGCTGAGCTAATCCTCCATTTGCCTGGCAACGTCCTACTCTCACAGGGACAAGGTCCCAACTACCATCGGCGCTAGAGAGCTTAACTTCCGTGTTCGGTATGGGAACGGGTGTGACCTCTCTGCCATCATTACCAGACTGTATTCATTTAAGACAAGAATCATCATAACTTATTTAACTTTTAAAGTCAACAAGTTTTTTATATTCTTTCAAAACTAGATAACATTGCTTCATATTATATGGTTAAGTCCTCGATCTATTAGTATTCGTCAGCTCCACATGTCACCATGCTTCCACCTCGAACCTATCAACCTGATCATCTTTCAGGGATCTTACTAGCTTACGCTATGGGAAATCTCATCTTGAGGGGGGCTTCATGCTTAGATGCTTTCAGCACTTATCCCTTCCGCACATAGCTACCCAGCTATGCCCTTGGCAGAACAACTGGTACACCAGCGGTGCGTCCATCCCGGTCCTCTCGTACTAAGGACAGCTCCTCTCAAATTTCCTACGCCCACGACGGATAGGGACCGAACTGTCTCACGACGTTCTGAACCCAGCTCGCGTACCGCTTTAATGGGCGAACAGCCCAACCCTTGGGACCGACTACAGCCCCAGGATGCGATGAGCCGACATCGAGGTGCCAAACCTCCCCGTCGATGTGGACTCTTGGGGGAGATAAGCCTGTTATCCCCGGGGTAGCTTTTATCCGTTGAGCGATGGCCCTTCCATGCGGAACCACCGGATCACTAAGCCCGACTTTCGTCCCTGCTCGACTTGTAGGTCTCGCAGTCAAGCTCCCTTATGCCTTTGCACTCTACGAATGATTTCCAACCATTCTGAGGGAACCTTTGGGCGCCTCCGTTACACTTTAGGAGGCGACCGCCCCAGTCAAACTGCCCACCTGACACTGTCTCCCGGGTCGATAAGACCCGTAGGTTAGAATTTCAATACAGTCAGGGCGGTATCCCACCAGCGCCTCCACCGAAGCTAGCGCTCCGGTTTCAATGGCTCCCGCCTATCCTGTACAAACTGTACCAAAATTCAATATCAGGCTACAGTAAAGCTCCACGGGGTCTTTCCGTCCTGTCGCGGGTAACCTGCATCTTCACAGGTACTATAATTTCACCGAGTCTCTGGTTGAGACAGTGCCCAAATCGTTACACCTTTCGTGCGGGTCGGAACTTACCCGACAAGGAATTTCGCTACCTTAGGACCGTTATAGTTACGGCCGCCGTTTACTGGGGCTTCAGTTCAGAGCTTCGCTTACGCTAACCCCTCTCCTTAACCTTCCAGCACCGGGCAGGTGTCAGCCCCTATACTTCGCCTTACGGCTTCGCAGAGACCTGTGTTTTTGCTAAACAGTCGCTTGGGCCTATTCACTGCGGCTTTCCGTTAAGAAAGCACCCCTTCTCCCGAAGTTACGGGGTCATTTTGCCGAGTTCCTTAACCAGAGTTCTCTCGCACACCTTAGGATTCTCTCCTCGCCTACCTGTGTCGGTTTGCGGTACAGGCACCTTTTATCTCGCTAGAAGCTTTTCTTGGCAGCGGGGAATCAAAGACTTCGCTCCATAAGGAGCTTCCCCATCACAGCTCAGCATACGCGATAAGCGGATTTGCCTACTTATCAGCCTAACTGCTTGGACGTGCACAACCAATCGCACGCTTCTTCTATCCTTCTGCGTCCCTCCATTGCTCAAACGATAAAGAGGTGGTACAGGAATATCAACCTGTTGTCCATCGCCTACGCCTGTCGGCCTCGGCTTAGGTCCTGACTAACCCTGAGCGGACGAGCCTTCCTCAGGAAACCTTAGGCATTCGGTGGACGGGATTCTCACCCGTCTTTCGCTACTCATACCGGCATTCTCACTTCTAAGCGCTCCACCAGTCCTTCCGGTCTGACTTCACTGCACTTAGAACGCTCCCCTACCACTGATACCATTGGTATCAATTCGCAGCTTCGGTGGTGTATTTAGCCCCGGTACATTTTCGGCGCAGAGTCACTCGACTAGTGAGCTATTACGCACTCTTTAAATGGTGGCTGCTTCTAAGCCAACATCCTAGTTGTCTAAGCAACTCCACATCCTTTTCCACTTAATACACACTTTGGGACCTTAGCTGGCGATCTGGGCTGTTTCCCTCTTGACTACGGATCTTATCACTCGCAGTCTGACTCCTAAGGATAAGTCATTGGCATTCGGAGTTTGACTGAATTCGGTAATCCGATGAGGACCCCTAGTTCAATCAGTGCTCTACCTCCAAGACTCTTACACTTAAGGCTAGCCCTAAAGCTATTTCGGGGAGAACCAGCTATCTCCAGGTTCGATTGGAATTTCTCCGCTACCCACACCTCATCCCCGCACTTTTCAACGTGCGTGGGTTCGGGCCTCCATTCAGTGTTACCTGAACTTCACCCTGGACATGGGTAGATCACCTGGTTTCGGGTCTACGACCACGTACTAAACGCCCTATTCAGACTCGCTTTCGCTGCGGCTCCGCCTCTTCAGCTTAACCTCGCACGGGATCGTAACTCGCCGGTTCATTCTACAAAAGGCACGCCATCACCCATTAACGGGCTCTGACTATTTGTAGGCACACGGTTTCAGGATCTCTTTCACTCCCCTTCCGGGGTGCTTTTCACCTTTCCCTCACGGTACTGGTTCACTATCGATCACTAGGGAGTATTTAGCCTTGGGAGATGGTCCTCCCAGATTCCGACGGAATTTCACGTGTTCCGCCGTACTCAGGATACATTCAAGAGAGAACGAAGTTTCGACTACGGGGTTGTTACCCTCTACGACGGACCTTTCCAGGTCGCTTCGTCTACCTCGTTCCTTTGTAACTCCGTATAGAATGTCCTACAACCCCAAGAGGCAAGCCTCTTGGTTTGGGCTATGTTCCGTTTCGCTCGCCGCTACTCAGGAAATCGCATTTGCTTTCTCTTCCTCCAGGTACTTAGATGTTTCAGTTCCCTGGGTCTGTCTTCCTTACCCTATGTATTCAGGTAAGGATACCATACCATTACGTATGGTGGGTTTCCCCATTCGGAAATCTTCGGATCAAAGCTTACTTACAGCTCCCCGAAGCATATCGGCGTTAGTCCCGTCCTTCATCGACTCCTAGTGTCAAGGCATCCACCGTGCGCCCTTTCTAACTTAACCAAACTAAAATTAAAAAAAATATGAGCTACACTGTTATCTAGTTTTCAAAGAACATACATTTATATATGAGAGATAGTTCTCTCAAAACTGAACAAAACGAAACACGGAAACTTATATTGATGAACAGCGTTCATCAATTCTCCATAGAAAGGAGGTGATCCAGCCGCACCTTCCGATACGGCTACCTTGTTACGACTTCACCCCAATCATCTGTCCCACCTTAGGCGGCTGGCTCCATAAAGGTTACCCCACCGACTTCGGGTGTTACAAACTCTCGTGGTGTGACGGGCGGTGTGTACAAGGCCCGGGAACGTATTCACCGCGGCATGCTGATCCGCGATTACTAGCGATTCCAGCTTCATGTAGGCGAGTTGCAGCCTACAATCCGAACTGAGAACGGTTTTATGAGATTAGCTCCACCTCGCGGTCTTGCAGCTCTTTGTACCGTCCATTGTAGCACGTGTGTAGCCCAGGTCATAAGGGGCATGATGATTTGACGTCATCCCCACCTTCCTCCGGTTTGTCACCGGCAGTCACCTTAGAGTGCCCAACTTAATGATGGCAACTAAGATCAAGGGTTGCGCTCGTTGCGGGACTTAACCCAACATCTCACGACACGAGCTGACGACAACCATGCACCACCTGTCACTCTGCTCCCGAAGGAGAAGCCCTATCTCTAGGGTTTTCAGAGGATGTCAAGACCTGGTAAGGTTCTTCGCGTTGCTTCGAATTAAACCACATGCTCCACCGCTTGTGCGGGCCCCCGTCAATTCCTTTGAGTTTCAGCCTTGCGGCCGTACTCCCCAGGCGGAGTGCTTAATGCGTTAACTTCAGCACTAAAGGGCGGAAACCCTCTAACACTTAGCACTCATCGTTTACGGCGTGGACTACCAGGGTATCTAATCCTGTTTGCTCCCCACGCTTTCGCGCCTCAGTGTCAGTTACAGACCAGAAAGTCGCCTTCGCCACTGGTGTTCCTCCATATCTCTACGCATTTCACCGCTACACATGGAATTCCACTTTCCTCTTCTGCACTCAAGTCTCCCAGTTTCCAATGACCCTCCACGGTTGAGCCGTGAGCTTTCACATCAGACTTAAGAAACCACCTGCGCGCGCTTTACGCCCAATAATTCCGGATAACGCTTGCCACCTACGTATTACCGCGGCTGCTGGCACGTAGTTAGCCGTGGCTTTCTGGTTAGGTACCGTCAAGGTGCCAGCTTATTCAACTAGCACTTGTTCTTCCCTAACAACAGAGTTTTACGACCCGAAAGCCTTCATCACTCACGCGGCGTTGCTCCGTCAGACTTTCGTCCATTGCGGAAGATTCCCTACTGCTGCCTCCCGTAGGAGTCTGGGCCGTGTCTCAGTCCCAGTGTGGCCGATCACCCTCTCAGGTCGGCTACGCATCGTTGCCTTGGTGAGCCGTTACCTCACCAACTAGCTAATGCGACGCGGGTCCATCCATAAGTGACAGCCGAAGCCGCCTTTCAATTTCGAACCATGCAGTTCAAAATGTTATCCGGTATTAGCCCCGGTTTCCCGGAGTTATCCCAGTCTTATGGGCAGGTTACCCACGTGTTACTCACCCGTCCGCCGCTAACTTCTTGAGAGCAAGCTCTCAATCCATTCGCTCGACTTGCATGTATTAGGCACGCCGCCAGCGTTCATCCTGAGCCAGGATCAAACTCTCCAATAAAGTTAGTTTGTCTAGCATCTAAAAATAAAAATTGACGTTTCACGTTGTTTGTTTCGTTCAGTTTTCAAAGAACTACTTGGTCGCTCATTTGCGACTTCCTTATGTTAACATCTTCGTTTTTCGATGTCAACTAAGTTTTTCAATTTCTTTTTTGTCGTTTTCTGCGTTTCCGCATCAGCGACGGTTATTAATATATCATGGTGAAATTCGAAATGCAACACCTTTTATAAACTTTTTTTAGATCACCCTAATTTCTTTGTTAATATCATATACTTAAACGAAATATCTCTTTCATGTATAAATAATTCCTACATATATTCTATATAAAGTAACTCTATCAAAAGCATTTCTTTCTATAATAAATGTTTTATTTATATACCATATCATACAAGGAGGAATATATATGGACTATGCCGATTTATTAATCAAACTAGGTCTCTCGGCTATTTTAGGGTTCGCTATCGGTTTAGAGCGCGAATTAAAACGAAAACCACTTGGTTTAAAAACTTGTTTAGTTATTTCTATCATTAGTTGCCTCCTGACGATTGTTTCTATTAAAGCGGCTTACAATTTACCACATACCGATCATATGAATATGGATCCACTTCGACTTGCCGCTCAAATTGTATCAGGAATCGGTTTTTTAGGTGCCGGTGTTATTTTACGAAGAGGAAACGATAGCATTGCAGGACTAACGACTGCTGCTATGATTTGGGGTGCTTCTGGTATTGGTATTGCTGTTGGGGCTGGATTCTATATCGAAGCGATTTTCGGAATGTGTTTCCTTATGATTAGCGTTGAACTTATACCATTAGCAATGAAATTTGTAGGACCGAGATCATTTCGTCAACGTGATATCGCAGTAAAACTTGTTGTGCGAAATATGGACAATATCCCAATTGTAATTGAAGAAATAAAAGAAATGGATATAAAAGTTAAGAATATGAAGCTCAAAACATTGGAGAATGGCTCTCACTATTTACATTTGAAATTATCCATCGATCAAAAAAGGCATACTGCTGATGTTTACTACGCCCTCCAGCATCTTGAAAGTGTCCAACAAACTGAATTAGAAAGTATGTAATGTAAAACAAACTCTCTTTTAAATTAGAGAGTTTTTCTTTTTTCTATAATGGTAACAATGAATGTAGCCCTGCAAAGTAAGGAGGAATAAGAGTTTGAAATCCCGTCCAAATTTAGTAGATACATTTCGTGATTCCATTATTTTTCGTTTAGTTTGCTTTATTGTTGTACTTACTGCTTTTTCTGGCTTCCTTATACATAGATTAGAGCCATCGCACTTCACCACATGGTTTGATGGAGTTTGGTGGTCAATCGTTACCATTTTCACCGTTGGCTATGGTGACTTTGCCCCGCATACACTAATAGGCAAACTTATCGGTATGGGTATTATTTTATTTGGAACCGGTTTTTGTTCTTATTATATGGTTCTGTTCGCCACTGATATGATTAATAAACAATATATGAAAATTAAAGGAGAAGAAGCCGCTACCTCTAACGGTCATATGATTATCGTGGGTTGGAATGAACGGGCAAAACATGTTGTAAAACAAATGCACATCTTACAACCGAACCTTGATATCGTTTTAATTGATGAAACACTTTCTTTACTTCCAAAACCATTTCATCATTTAGAATTTATAAAGGGTTGCCCGCATCACGATCAAACTTTATTAAAAGCTAATATTACAACGGCTCACACTATATTAATAACAGCTGATAAAGAAAAAAATGAAAGCTTAGCAGATACACAGTCCATTTTAAATATTTTAACTGCAAAAGGTCTTAATCCAAACATTCACTGCATCGCTGAACTTCTTACTTCTGAACAAATACAAAATGCAACTAGAGCTGGTGTATCAGAAATTATAGAAGGAAATAAATTAACGAGCTACGTATTTACCGCTTCTCTTTTATTCCCTTCCATTTCAGGCGTACTATTCTCACTTTACGATGAAATCTCTGATAACAAATTTCAACTGATGGAGCTTTATCCTTCCTGCACTGGACAAACTTTTGCAAATTGTAGCTATACTCTTTTAAAGCAAAATATTCTCTTACTAGGTATAAAACGCGACGAACAATATATGATTAATCCAGTCCATTCCTTTGTTCTCATTGAAAGCGACATACTCATTGTTATTCACCATTAAGAAAATGTTTTTCTAGTTCCTGCATGAGCACTTTCCCAATATTGATATATTTTCTTTTCACATCTCCATCTGGATCTTTCGGCTCAGCAAATTGATCCATTCCACTCGTTCCAGCCGTTAAAGTATTTACGTGATCATCTAGTTCGTCTTGATATACGTGCGAAAGAATATAAGGCGTTCCAAGACGGACTATTACACCAGGCACATCTAATTCGCCATTCACTGCTGTAAATGGCACTCGCAGAAATTGATATCCATCTTCTTCATCGATTTTGTAATCAAAGCATCCTTTATCGTAATCCCAATTGCCACCAATGTTATACCCAAGTGGCTTCATTATCTCTTCTAACTTATATAACGCATATGTACGTCCTTCTAAATTTGATTGAATCGGAATCAAGCCCATCCCTCCTAGACTTTTTCTTTAGCATACCCACTCTAGTTTGAATATACCGATGGACTTTTCGATAAAATAATAAAAAGCGACCGGAATCCGGTCGCTTTTTATTATTTTAAACGCTCTTCTAATTCTGCTTTTAACTCTTCAAATCCTGGTTTACCAAGTAAAGCAAACATGTTTTTCTTGTATGCTTCTACTCCTGGTTGGTCAAATGGATTTACGCCTAATAAGTAGCCGCTCATCGCACATGCCTTTTCGAAGAAGTATACAAGGTAACCGAATGTGTACTCATTTAATTCAGGGATATTTACGATTAAGTTTGGTACGCCACCATCGCTATGCGCAAGTAATGTACCTTCGTATGCTTTCGTGTTTACGAAGTCTACAGTTTCACCAGCAAGGTAGTTTAATCCATCTAAATCGTTTTCTTCTGATTCGATTGTTAGTTCATGTGTAGATTTACCTACTTTCAGAACTGTTTCGAATAAGTCACGACGACCTTCTTGAACGTATTGACCTAATGAGTGTAAGTCAGTTGAGAAGTTTGCTGAAGATGGGAAAATACCTTTTTGATCTTTTCCTTCACTTTCGCCAAATAACTGTTTCCACCATTCAGAGAAGTATTGAAGTGCTGGCTCATAGTTAACAAGCATTTCAATTGTTTTTCCTTTATTGTATAAAGCGTTACGAACTACTGCGTATTGGTAAGCTGGGTTTTCTTCTAGTTCTGATGCACCGAAGTCACCATGACCAGCAGCTGCACCTTTCATCATCTCTTCAATATTTAAGCCACTTACTGCGATTGGTAATAAACCAACTGGCGTTAATACAGAGAAACGTCCTCCAACATCATCTGGAATAACGAATGTTTCGTAACCTTCATTATCAGCTAATGTTTTTAATGCACCACGTGCTTTATCTGTCGTTGCATAAATACGTTTACGAGCTTCTTCTTTTCCATACTTTTCTTCTAATAACTTACGGAAAATACGGAATGCTAGTGCCGGCTCTGTTGTTGTACCTGATTTGGAAATAACGTTAATAGAGAAGTCTTTACCTTCTAATACGTCCATTAAATCTTTCATGTAAGTGGAGCTAATGTTTTGTCCAACAAATAGCACTTGTGGAGTTTTACGTTGTTCTTTAGATAGCGTGTTGTAGAAAGAATGGTTTAACATTTCGATTGCTGCACGTGCTCCTAGGTAAGAACCACCGATACCTACAACAAGTAAAATGTCAGAGTCATTTTTAATTTTTTCTGCGCATTTTTGAATGCGCGCAAATTCTTCTTTGTCATATTGAAGCGGAAGGTCTACCCACCCAAGGAAATCGTTCCCAGCTCCAGTTTTTTCGTGGATTGCATGATGTGTTACTTTCACTGCATCACGTAAATAAGTGATTTCATGTTCACCGATGAAGGATAACGCTTTAGAATAGTCGAACGTTACATGTGTACTCATCTTTTTCCCTCCAATAATGTATATGTATTTCTGTATTCACTTTAGCGAAACTGAAGTTGTAAATCAAGCGATTCAACCATTGTAAACGTAACCAATATATATTTTTTAGAAAAAGTTCATTTTTTGCATAAAAATTCGCATTTTTCGGTATAGATGTATATACATCCTTTTTCTTATATTTTTTATGTATAAAAACAACATAACTACGCCATTCTATAAAGGAGTTAATTAACTCATCGCTTGCTCATGCTTCACAATTAAGGGGGGCTTTTTCATGAGTACTCTGCAACGTATCGCATTAGTCTTTACTGTAATTGGCGCTGTGAACTGGGGACTAATCGGGTTCTTCCAGTTTGACTTAGTGGCAGCCATTTTCGGTGGACAAAATTCAGCTCTTTCCCGTATTATTTACGGCATCGTTGGTATTTCTGGGCTTATCAATCTTGGTTTACTCTTTAAACCATCAGAAAATCTTGGCACTCACCCAGAAACGAACGAAATTCGCTAGTCAGTATGTCCTTACTTCACCTCCGACATACGAATATGATTGCATGCAATCATATTTGCAAATATATATCATAAGATAAAGTAAAAGAGGAACGCTCATATGCGCTCCTCTTTTACTTTGTTAACTCGGACTCTTCAATCCATTCGGTTAGCTTTTCTCGCAGCGTATTAAATCCGTTCTCAGATGGATTCGGTATAAGAATCCGCCCTTGTTTTCTTCTCGCCGCTTTTAACGATAAACTCATTTTTCTGTGTTCTTCATCAATTGAAAGTACTTTTACTTCTACTGTATCGCCGATTTTTAAAAAGTCATGAATATCCTTTACATATCCATTTGTAATTTCAGATATATGCACAAGCCCTTGTGTTTCTGCATCTAACGCTACAAATGCCCCGTAATCTTGAATCCCAGTCACTTTCCCTGTTACAACCACTCCAGTTGTATATTGTTCTGACATATGAAACACTCCCATACGTTTACCATTTTCTCTACAATTGTAGATAGCAAAGCAGATGATTTATTGTTAAATATCCGATTAGTTAGTACGTACCCTAAGTAAAGCTACTCAGGATACGCATACCTTATATTAGTAAATTATACCACTATGACAGAACTCATTCAAAATTAACGAAAAATTTCCTAGAGTACGTATAATTTTCTAATATTGGGATAGAATACTAACACATGGCTTTCTAGTATTCCCCCCCTTTTATGGACAAAACGTATTATGTTTTGTCCTTTTTTTATTTTCTATAAACCGTTCCATTCTCTTCATTGCTTCCATAAGTTGTTCAAGCGATGTTGCATACGAGCAACGAATAAATCCTTCACCACTTTCGCCAAATACACTCCCAGGTACAACAGCCACCTTTTCTTCTAATAATAACCGTTCTGCAAATTCTGCCGAAGATAGTCCAGTTGAAGAAATAGAAGGAAAGACATAAAATGCTCCGCCCGGCACATGACACGTTAAACCCATTTCATTAAACGATTTCGTCATAAAATTACGGCGTTTCTTATAACTATCTCTCATCCGAATTACTTCATCATTCCCCGCGCGTAACGCTTCAAGTGCTGCGAACTGAGACATTGTCGGTGCACACATCATGGAATATTGATGAACTTTGAGCATTAATTCCGAAAATTGAACAGGAGCTGCAATCATACCGAGACGCCATCCTGTCATCGCAAACCCTTTTGAAAATCCTGAAATTAAAATTGTATGCTCGCGCATATTTTTAATACTCGCGAAACTTGTATATACTTCGTCGTATACAAGCTCTGCATAAATTTCATCAGATAATACGATTAAATTGTACTTTTCAACAATCACTGCTATTTCTTCAAGCTCGGATTTATTTAACATTGCACCTGTTGGGTTATTTGGTGAACAAAGTAAAATTGCCTTTGTTTTCGCTGTAATAGCTGATTCAATTTGTTCTGGTTGTACTTTAAATTCATTTTCTAAAGTCGTTGCCACAGGAACCGGAACTCCTCCAGCTAATGTCACAAGCGGTGCATAAGAAACGAAACTTGGTTCAATAATGAGTACTTCATCATCAGGATTTATAATGGCGCGCATCGCTACATCTAACGCCTGACTCGCTCCAACTGTAACAATGATTTCATCGTTTGGATCATAAGATACTGCAAATTGTTTTTTTAGATACTTTGCTATTTCTTGACGAAGTTCCAATAATCCTGCATTTGCTGTATATGACGTATATCCTTGTTCTAAAGAACGGATGCATGCTTGCCTTACATTCCAAGGTGTAACAAAGTCAGGCTCTCCTACTCCAAGAGAAATAACACCTTTCATATTTGCTGCTAAATCGAAAAACTTTCGAATACCAGATGGTTGTAAAGATTCTGCCGTTCTAGATAGTTCAAATTGCTTCATGGTGTCACCACAATGCGCTTATCATCATCGTTTTTTTCGTAAATAATTCCCTCATGTTTATACTTTTTCAAAATGAAATGCGTTGTTGTAGAAACGACAGATTCAATTGTTGCTAATTTCTCAGAAACAAACATCGCTACTTCTCCCATTGTCTTTCCTTCTAATGTAATAGAAAGATCGTATGTCCCTGACATTAAATACACAGATTTCACTTCTGAATAACGATAAATTTGTTCAGCAACCGCATCGAACCCAACGCCGCGCTTTGGCGTAACTTTCACATCGATCATCGCCGTTAAACCTGTATGTTCTTTTACCTTCGTCCAATCGATATGCGTTACATAATCCACAATAATCTTTTCCGCTTCTAATTTTTCAACCATCTTCTTTACTTCTTTTACTTCTATATTTAACAGCTTCGCTAATGTATCTACAGATAATCGACTACTTTTTTCAAGACAAGCTAATAATTCTAATTCCTTTTCTGTCACCATATAAATCATCCTTCCTTTTCGGTTGTGTCTAAATTATACAAATACCCTTTCCAGTTTGAAAAGAAGATTTTTTTAGTGAATTATGTCAAAATAAAGTGAAACTTTAATCCGCACCAATCGGGATTTTACGGACAGTTGCTCTCCCAACTAACCTCTTTACTTGGGCTACTTTTTGAGGTGGGGGGGCTTACTGTCCGTTAATAGCGGGGGAAGTGAAACTTTAATCAGTGAAAAAGCGCAGGATAAAGTGAAAGGGGATGGAACCGTGAAACCAAAAGTTTATATTGCTGAACCAGTTCCAACATTTGTAGAAAGCTATTTATCAGAACACTGTGATTATGAAAAATGGGAGCAAAATGAGAAGGTACCTCGCGATGTCCTATTGGAGAAAATACAAAATAAAGATGGATTATTAAATTTCGGATCTGCTATTAATGAAGAATTATTAAATGTAGCTCCTAACTTAAAAGTAGTAAGCAACATTTCTGTCGGTTACGATAATTTTGATTTACAAGCGATGGAAAAGCGCAATGTCATTGGAACGAATACACCATATGTATTAGATGATACAGTAGCGGACCTTGTTTTCGCTCTTATGTTATCTGCTGGTCGCCGCGTCTGCGAACTCGACTCCTACGTGAAAAATGGTGAATGGAACGCCGAAATCGGAAAAGAGCACTTCGGGCTGGATGTACACCATAGTACAATCGGTATTATCGGAATGGGACGAATTGGAGAAGCCGTTGCAAAACGGGCGAAATTCGGATTTGATATGAATGTTCTGTATTATAACCGTCGCCGGAAAGAAGAAGCTGAACAAAAATTCGATGCTACATATTGTGATTTACAGACGTTACTCAAACAATCTGATTTTATTGTTCTTCTTACTCCATTAACAGATGAAACGTATCATCTTATCGGAGAAAAGGAATTTTCATTAATGAAAGAAACAGCAATCTTCATTAATGCCTCTCGCGGAAAAACAGTAGATGAAGAAGCGTTAATACATGCGTTAACAGAAAAGAAAATCTTTGCAGCAGGCATTGATACGTTTACACAAGAGCCGATTCAAAAAGATAATCCGCTCTTATCATTACAAAATGTCGTGACTTTACCGCATATTGGATCTGCAACGTTAAAAACTAGGCAGCAAATGGCTATGACAGCCGCTGAAAATTTAGTTGCAGTGTTACAAGGAAAAACACCGCCTAATATTGTTCGCGGGTAATGATGAATAAACGAAAGGCAAGATGACATCGTCATCTTGCCTTTTTTTGTTAACATATTTTTTTCTGCCTTGGAGATGATATGAACAAAAATCAATGGAGTGACAAAAAATGAATCACGAATATACTTGTCCTTATTTCACTTTTTCCACTCGCGGCACTACTATTCATTACGAATTGTATGAACATGACAACAAAACGGAACGTCCTACTTTCGTGCTCATTCACGGCTTTTTATCTTCCTCATTCAGTTACCGCCGTCTTATTCCTTTACTATCGAAAGCAGGAACAGTACTGGCTCTTGATTTACCACCTTTCGGAAAAAGTGATAAGTCTCATCTGTTTAAATATTCTTATCACAATTTAGCAACGGTTATTATCGATTTAATTGAACATTTATCTCTCTCAAATATTGTGTTAGTTGGGCATTCTATGGGTGGACAAATTTCTCTCTATGTAAACCGTATACGCCCTGAATTAATTTCAAAGACAATTTTACTATGCAGCTCTAGCTATTTAGCACGTGCAACTTTGCCTTTACTATACTCTTCTTATTTACCGTTCTTTCATTTATACGTAAAGAACTGGATTATACGGCGGGGCATTGTTCATAACTTAATGAATGTCGTTCATGATCACTCATTAATTGACGATGAAATGAAGGAAGGTTACTCCGCTCCTTTTTATGACAACCGTATATTCCCTGCTTTAACTCGTATGATAAGAGACCGTGAAGGTGATTTATCTTCAACTGAATTACAAAAAATTGAAACACCTACACTACTCATTTGGGGTGAAAAAGATCGTGTCGTCCCTGTACATGTAGGTCATCGGCTACACAAAGATTTACCAAATTCGAAATTTATTTCTTACGAAAACACAGGACATTTACTACCTGAAGAAAAGCCTGAACTTGTTTATGAAGAAATTATCGCTTTTTCTGCGCAATAATATAAAGTGAAACTTTAATCAGTGGGGGGCTTCATCCTCCACTGATTATTAGTTGAACCAATCGGGCATTTACGGGCAGTGGATCTCCCCCTAACTTCTTTGCTCTACCCGAATTTTGAGGTGGGAGTTTTACTGCCCGTAAATGCGGGGCAAAAGGCTGTCGGAAATTCCGACAGCCTACAATGAACAACTTCCGCCTTCTTTTATTACAAGTAATTCCACAGCTAACTTCTCACATTTTCCAAGCGCAGGTACTTCCTCAAAAGACATAAAGTATATATGTTGAATCTTTTTTGCGATGTATTTTGGATCGTCGAACACACTTACGACGTTCACAACATCGCTCGCTTCTGTTTCATAAAACTCCGGTCCCATTTGAAACGGATCCCAATTCTTCACAACCTCTATCATCTTTTCATATGTACCCATTCGCTTCCCGCCTTTTCACTTTTTAATACTTTTCTTTATCCTATCACATCAGCTATTCTATAAGAAGAGAGAGAACTTTCATAACTTAGCGGTTTACAGAAGAAGGGGGCAAACTTATGCAACTATTTCATAAAACAGTCAATCGACGTGGCACTCATAGTACGAAATGGGATACGTATAAAAACGAAGAACTTCTCCATGCTTGGATTGCTGATATGGATTTTGAAGTACCACAACCAATTCAGACTGCTTTAAAGAAACGTATCGAGCATCCTATTTTCGGCTATACACTTCCTCCCGAAAATATTGGAGATATTATTTGTAACTGGACAAAAAAACAGTACAACTGGGATATTCAAAAAGATTGGATTGTCTTTAGCGCGGGAATCGTTCCAGCTCTTAGTGCGAGCATACAGGCCTTCACAAAGGAAAACGAATCCGTTCTCGTACAACCACCTATTTATCCCCCATTTTTCGAAATGGTCACAACAAACAATAGACAATTATGTGTGAGTCCATTACAGAAACAAAATGATACATATGTGATAGACTTCGATTATTTAGAAAAACAATTTCAACAAGGCGTCAAACTCATGCTTCTTTGTAGTCCTCACAATCCAATCGGGCGTGTTTGGACGAAAGACGAGCTAACGAAGCTCGGAGCGTTATGTACAAAATATAATGTAATCGTTGTCGCGGATGAAATTCATGCCGATATTATTTACGGAGATCGTACTCATACACCATTTGCTTCTTTATCTGAAGAATTAGCAGCGCGCACGATTACTTGTATGGCTCCGAGTAAAACATTTAATATCGCCGGATTACAGGCATCGATTATTATCATTCCAAACGAAAAACTCCGTCAAACCTTTATATCTATCCAATATAGACAAGGTTTCCACGGATTAAATACATTTGCCTATACAGCGATGCAAAGTGCCTATACAGAATGTAACGATTGGCTAAATGAAATTCGATTATATATAGAAGATAACGCTCAATTCGCTTGTGAATATATTAAAGATCACATACCTGCTCTTTCTGTAACGAAACCAGAAGGTAGCTTTTTATTATGGATTGATTGCTCTCGCCTACAGCTTTCTCAAAACGAACGCACCACACTGCTTGAGGAAAAAGGGAAAATCATCGTGGAACCTGGTGAGAAATACGGATTAGGCGGAGAAGAACATATTCGAATTAACATCGGCTGTCCAAGATCTGTTTTAGAAGAAATCTTAAATAGACTGCGCCATACGTTTTCATAATAAGAAAGGAGGCTAACTCCAATTATTTGGGACAACCTCCTGTATCAATCTCTTTTTAATTACGTTTCACAAAAAAAGCTACCATGCACGGTAGCTTTTACTTTTTCTTCATATCCGACGCTTTTTTTACAATGACGCCACAAGCAATTCGATCACCGGATTTACCTGTCGGTTGTGTCATACCATCATCAGCGTTTTCTGTAATAATAATAGAAGCTCCATCTTTTCTATGAATCGTCGTTTTCCCTTCTTCAAGCGTTATGTGCGGCGCATCGATTTCTGCTTTAATCTTTCCAGAACCGTCCGCAATTACGTTCGGTAAATCCCCGTTTTCTGCACCCTTCGGATTAAGAAGTCCATGCTTTTTATTATCAGGATTAAAATGATTACCAGATGATTCAAAACGTGGTGCTTTACACTCACCAATTTCGTGTACATGCAGTCCGTGCGCGCCTGGTGCGAAACCTTCCCCTTTAATCGTAATTTTCACTCCGCTTGTTTGCTGCACTACTTTCGCAGTCCCCACCTCATCGCCTGAAGCATTATGTAATTTCACGTCAATTTCTTTCGGCTTTCCTTGGTCACAACCTGCCATCAGAAATAATAAACAACAACTTAAAAAAAGCCGTTTTTTCATTCTATTCCCTCCAAAATATATTCTGCCCTTAGATTGTCCGAGCATAGAGGGAAACATACAAAAATGAGTTACCGTTTCTTTTCCGCTAAAAGTTTTTCTTCAACTTTCTGTAATCGCTCCGCTTCACGTTTTGATACACGAATGAACATACGCCACGTAGCAACGGCACCAATGATAAATAGAACGCAAACAATCCCTGGAATAATATATTCTGTTTTATCTTCCGGAAAATATAAAGGCATCATACGGAACACTCCTTATTATAGGATTCAAAAAACATCAGAATTTTCTGTTATATAATATAAAATTATAGTGGAACCTAGCCATATTCTCAAGGGGGCATTCCGAAAGCGATTGATTTCTTTGACTCCTTCGCACACTTTCCTTACTATAAACTTGAGGTGAAAAATATGAGAGAAACATTTGAAATTGGTGAAATCGTTACTGGTATTTATAAAACTGGCAAATACATCGGCGAAGTTACAAATAGCCGTCCTGGCAGTTACGTCGTAAAAGTGTTAGCTGTTTTAAAACATCCGGTGCAAGGTGACTTACATAACGTAAAACAAGCTGACGTACCATTTTTCCATGAAAGACGTGCTTTAGCTTTCCGTGAACAGACGAATATTCCGGAGCAAATGGTGAAGAAATATGAAGGAGAAATTCCAGAGTATACAGAGTCACTCAAATTAGCATTAGAAACTCAAATGAATTCATTTTCTGAAGATGATTCACCTTTTGCGCTTCGTAGTCTAGAAACATTAGAGCAGTTAAAAAAAGACTACAAACTTTAAAAAAACAAAACGACCAAATTACATACTGTGCAATTTGGTCGTTACTGTGTACTCACTTTCTTTAACACTTTTGAAAAATCAACGAGTTCTCCTAACGTTGGAGGTGCTGGTTTCACTAAATACTCTTTATCTTTTTCTACTAATTTAAAAATATTATACGTCGTCATCGCATCATCTAGTGCACAATGATGCTTACCCGTCCCTGCTTTTCCATACGCCTCAATTGCTTTCCACAATCCTGTTTGATTTCTCTCCCCAAAAAACTTCTTATACTCAAGTGATAAATCACGACACTGTCCTAAGAACGGAAAGTCTACTCTTGCCATTTCACAATTATGCTTCAACACTTTCATATCCATATTTCCCCACGTAACAATGGTTGGTTTACATCTCCTTTCATATTCTGCAAGTTTTTCAACGAGTTCTGGAAACGAAATTCCTTTATCTACGACTTCTTGTTTAATTCCTAAAAATTTCTTACATCGATCCGTTAAAGAAGGAAAAGTTTTCGGCCTAACATGAGCTGAATACGTGTCTTCTACCTTACAGCCAACAACCGAAACGAGTCCTACCTCAATGATTTCCGGGAAAAATCCTTTTGGTTTTTTTCTGTGCTGGGGCATCGTAAACTCAAAATCCAAAAATAAAAATTGTTGTTCATCCATACGATCCCTTCCTTATCATCTTTGTCATTCCTTTCTATTTGACACTCCTACACGAACAAGCTCGAATGCTAATTCCATTTTAAATATTCAGATTGGATGTATCTTATATATATGTCAAATACCCGCAAATATTTTTAAAAATAAGAAAAAGTAACAGTTGCAGAAAATATAACAAAATAAGCCCTTTCATTTACATTCGACATTTTTCTAATTTATAATGACGTTATGTGTGTTTCATCTAGTTAATTTTTGACACACTAAGAAAAGTGAATGAAAGGAGATGAGAGTTTTGCACGAAACAACGCAAGAGCTCGCAAACTGGCAGTATTATTTTGCTATCGCAGTCTTTTTAATTACATATGCCATTATTATTTCAGAAAAAATTAATCGCGCTGTCATCGCACTTCTTGGTGCAGCACTCATGGTAATTATGGGGGTCGTTGATTTACACAACGCCTTTACGAAACATATTGAATGGGGGACGATTACGCTACTCATCGGTATGATGATTTTGGTGAACATTACGAGTAAATCGGGTGTCTTCCAATACGTTGCCATTAAAGCAGCAAAAGGGGCGCAAGGAAATCCAATTAAAATTTTAATTTCACTTTCCTTACTTACTGCGCTTGGTTCCGCATTTTTAGATAACGTTACAACTGTACTTCTTGTTGTTCCAGTTACTTTATCTATTACGCGCATACTGCAAGTAAATCCTGTTCCTTATTTACTTTCTGAAATTATTTTTTCAAACATCGGAGGAACAGCAACATTAATTGGTGATCCACCTAACATTATGATCGGTTCTGCAAATAAGCATTTAGATTTCAATGCTTTCTTGCTAAACTTAGCGCCAATCGTAATTATTATTATCGCAGTTACAGCAGTAATACTTTACTTCATGTACCGTAAACAATTAATTGCTGATCCTGTACAAGTTAAAAAATTAATGAGTCTAGATGAAAAGCAATACATTAAAGATCCAGTATTAATGAAAAAATCTTTAACAGTACTTGGACTTACAATTGTAGGTTTCATGACTCATTCTATCTTCCATGTTGATGCAGCTATCATTGCCTTAACTGGTGCTACTGTACTTATGCTAATCGGTGTGAAAGAACATGAAATTGAAGAAGTATTCGCAAGTGTAGAGTGGGTAACAATCTTCTTCTTCGCAGGACTATTCGTACTCGTTGGAGGACTTATCGATATCGGGCTTATCAAAACCTTAGCTCAAAAAGTAATTGGAATAACGGGCGGAGATATTTCTCAAGCATCTATCCTTATTTTATGGGTATCTGGTATCGCCTCGGCAACAATTGATAACATTCCATTCGTTGCAACAATGATTCCGCTTATTAACGATATGGCAGTTGGGCTAGGTTTATCACCTTCTGACGCACAAATCGACGTATTATGGTGGGCATTAGCATTAGGTGCTTGTCTAGGTGGAAACGGAACATTAATCGGAGCTTCTGCTAACGTAATCGTTGCAGGTATCGCAAGTCGTGAGGGCCATAAATTTAGCTACATGGAATTCCTTAAAGTCGGCTTCCCAATTATGATCGTTTCATTAATCATTTCTCATATTTATATTTATTTACGCTACCTTATGTAGTAGAAAAAGGGCTGTCACATGTGACAGCCCTTTTTCTTGTTCAATACAATTATATGAATGATTTTTCAAATATATCTACTCGTTATACCTTACCGGCTCATTCCGAATAATGAACAAGTGAATCGGTAAGAAAACCGAAAATGTGATTGTATGAATAATCGTAAACAATATAGAATTCGTTCCGTATCTATCTAAAATTGCGTAGATAAGATAAATAGACAGCACAATCGATACAGCTGTTGCTAATAAATATAGAATTGGTACGAAGTTAAAAATGAAACACGCGACATATATGCCAAATACTTTCCATCCCGCTTCTTCTTTTAAGAAATCCGGTAATTTGTCTTTTGCTAAATCACCCCATATCTTACTATTTAAAAAAGGAATAAACGCAAGAGCACCATCCGTTGCACCATCATTTTTCGCCATCGTATACAGTGCAAAAGCCGTTAATAAATACGCAATAATTGCCCAAATTATTATAACAAGAATAAACGCAAAACTAAGAGCAAAGAAACCTGCTAGTACGCTCTGATCTTCCATCTTATCCTCTCCCCTCTCTTTTCAACATATTTCATTACATCGCAAGTTATGTTTTAAAATTCAACCAAACTCTTTGTATAATAAGAGAAGAAAGGTAATAAGAGAGGAGAAACACTTATGCATCCATTTGTACAAGCATTACAAGAGCATTTCATAGCTCATAAAAACTTTGAAAAAGCGGAACCGATGGCACGTTATATGAAAAATCACTTCCCATTTCTCGGAATTCAAACACCTGAAAGAAGACAACTATTGAAAGACGTCATCCAAATACATACTCTCCCAGATCAAAAAGATTTCCAAGTTATCGTACGTGAGCTTTGGGATTTACCAGAACGTGAATTTCAAGCGGTCGCACTTGATATTATGCAAAAATATAAAAAGCATATAAACGAAACGCATATCCCGTTTTTAGAAGAACTCATTGTAACAAAATCTTGGTGGGATTCTGTTGATAGCATCGTTCCTACATTTTTAGGGAATATCTTTTTAAAACACCCAGAATTAATTTCTGCCTATATTCCAAAATGGATTGCATCAGATAACATATGGTTACAACGCGCCGCTATTTTATTCCAGCTAAAATATAAACAAAAGATGGATGAAGAACTTCTTTTCTGGATTATTGGACAACTACATTCTTCAAAAGAATTTTTCATTCAAAAAGCGATTGGTTGGGTCCTTCGCGAGTATGCAAAAACGAAGCCCGATGTCGTTTGGGAATACGTGCAAAATAACGAGCTTGCCCCGCTCAGTAAACGTGAAGCAATTAAACACATTAAACAAAACTATGGAATAAATAATGAAAAAATAGGCGAGACTCTATCATAGATAGACGCTTTCCTCTATTGAGATTTAAAAAAGAACGTGTTAGAATATGTTCATTATTATTAATATAAGTAGCGACGACGGACTTATAAGTACTTGCACAAAAAGCGATTCAGGGATAGTGAAAGCCTGAAGCCGCAAGGAAACGGCAGTCTCGAGCAATACGTGATAAAGTGGATGCACCTGTTGTGTATCAACTAGGGTGGAACCGCGGGCAAACGCTCGTCCCTAGGCAATTAAGCCTTGGGATGAGCGTTTTTTTATGTTTTCAAAGCATATACCGCTCGTTTCACAAGTACCAGAGCACGTCATCGCCAATACGTTAACTTTCAAAAGGAGGATTTTATTATGTATTCAATGGAACAAGTTGTAAACTTAGCAAAACATCGCGGTTTTGTTTTCCCAGGTTCTGAAATTTACGGTGGTCTTGCAAACACTTGGGATTACGGTCCACTTGGAATCGAATTAAAAAATAACGTTAAAAAAGCTTGGTGGAAAAAATTCATTCAAGAATCTCCATACAACGTTGGTTTAGACGCCGCTATTTTAATGAACCCAAAAACTTGGATCGCTTCTGGTCACGTTGGTAACTTTAACGATCCAATGATCGACTGTAAAAAATGTAAAGCGCGTCACCGTGCTGACAAATTAATTGAAGATGCATTAGATGCAAAAGGCATCGAAATGGTTGTTGATGGTCTTACTTTCGACCAAATGGCTGACCTAATGAAAGAACATGAAGTAAAATGTCCTGATTGTGGTAGTGAAGAATTCACTGAAATCCGTCAGTTCAACTTAATGTTCAAAACATTCCAAGGTGTGACAGAGTCTAGCACGAACGAAATCTTCCTTCGTCCTGAAACAGCACAAGGTATTTTCGTAAACTTCAAAAACGTACAACGCTCTATGCGTAAAAAGCTTCCATTTGGTATTGGCCAAATCGGTAAGAGCTTCCGTAACGAAATCACGCCTGGTAACTTCACATTCCGTACACGTGAATTCGAACAAATGGAACTTGAATTCTTCTGTAAGCCTGGTGAAGATTTAGAGTGGTTCGCATTCTGGCGTGAAACTTGTAAGAACTGGTTACTTTCACTTGGTATGACTGAAGAAAGCATGCGTCTTCGTGACCACGGTGAAGAGGAATTATCTCACTACAGTAACGCAACAACTGATATTGAATTCCGATTCCCATTCGGTTGGGGCGAACTATGGGGCGTAGCATCTCGTACAGACTTCGATTTAAAACGTCACATGGAACACTCTAATGAAGACTTTAACTATATCGATCCACAAACGAATGAGCGTTACGTACCGTACTGCATCGAGCCATCTTTAGGTGCTGACCGCGTAACATTAGCATTCTTATGTGATGCATATGAAGAAGAGCAATTAGAAAACGATTCTCGTACGGTTCTTCGTTTCCACCCTGCTTTAGCACCATACAAAGCAGCTATCTTACCATTATCTAAAAAGCTATCTGAAGGTGCTACTGAAGTATTCGCAGAACTAGCTAAAGACTTCATGGTAGACTTTGACGAAACTGGTTCTATCGGTAAACGTTACCGTCGTCAAGACGAAATCGGTACACCATTCTGTATCACTTACGACTTCGACTCAGTTGAAGACAAAGCTGTTACAGTACGTGACCGTGACACAATGGAACAAGTTCGTATGCCAATTAGCGAGCTAAAAGGTTTCTTAGAGAAGAAAATCCAGTTCTAATTATAAAAAAGAGGCGCTCTATTGAGCCGCCTCTTTTTACTTTTCACGTTTTTCTTTAATTGCTACTGTACATCTTGATATACATAGTAAATCATCATTTTCATCAATAATACGTACATCCCAAACCATCGTTGAATGTCCTCTATGTATCGGTGTCCCGATCGCTGTTACAATCCCATCTTTCTTTGAGCGAATGTGATTTGCATTAATTTCTAGACCGAAACAAATACATTTCTCTTGATCAATTAAATTGTATGAACCAACACTTGCTACTGTTTCCGCTAATGCAAGAGATGCACCGCCGTGTAAAAAACCAAATGGCTGATGCGTACGCTCATCAACAGGCATCGTAGCAACCACCTTATCTTCTGTCATCTCTAACAACTCAATTCCAAGTGAATCCATTAAAGTTTTCCCCATATTGTTTCCTCCTTCTCTTACTTTAATTGAATGTATAATTTTACCTATTTATTTTCAAACTACTTATAACACTTATATAAGGAGGTTTCACCTAAATGAAACAGAAATTTTGTATATTACTGCTTATGTTCTCCTTGCTGACTATTGTACCAAATTGTGCACTAGCAGCCAAAGCATCCAACCTGACAATCGATGTTCAGACTGTAACACAAAAAGGTAAGAAACCTTATATAGAATATCAAATTAACAGACCTTCGTTTCACAATTTTTCCGATTCTAAATTTCAAAATAAGCTCAATTTCTATTACAAAAAGTCTACTGACAAATTTAAAACTAAATTAGAAAAAGACGCAAAAAAATATTATAAAGAAACAGAAGGATCTAGCACACCTTTTCATCCGTACGTGGCGAATGTTGATTATAAAATCTCCTTAAATAAACCACCCTTACTCAGCCTATATTTGAATTACTATCAATATACAGGCGGAGCACACGGTCTTTATACGTGGAAGGCAAACACATTTGATTTAAAAGAAAAAAAGTTACTACACTTAGACGATTTATTTCAAGAAGAAGATAAATATAAAGAAGTAATCCGCGCGGAGATCGTAAGACAAATTAAACAAAATGAAGGCATTTATTTTCCCGATGCAACTGAAAAAGTAATGAGTACGAAAAAGTTTCACTTCTTTTTAGAAGCGGACAACCTCGTCATTTATTTCCCTTTATATGAGATTGCTCCTTATTCAAGCGGAATTCCTCAATTTCGTATTCCGTATACGTTGCTAAGAGAGTATTTGAAGCCTTCTTATCAAAATATTTTGATTGACAACAAGTAAATATTTTCGCTACGATAATGTTAACCTAAAAACAACAGGAGGTTAACATTATGAGAAGATTTCATGTTTTAGATTTAGCATTAGCTGCCATGTTCGTCGCTCTTATGGCCATTGGTGCAAATATTGTATCTTGGGCACCATTCCTGCAAGTAGCGGGCATCCCATTATCTATGCAACCATTTTTCGCAATTTTAGCAGGGCTTCTTCTTGGAAGTAGACTTGGTGCATTATCAATGACTGTGTATATGCTCGTTGGCTTAGCTGGTGCACCAATTTTCGCTAACTTCAAAGCTGGATTCGGGGCACTTTTAGATCCTACTGGTGGTTTTATTATTGCATTTATTATCGTTGCTTACGTATCAGGAAAACTAGTAGAACAAAAAGAACGACCAACATTCAGTACATTTGCAATTGCCTCTTTCACAGGAATCATTTTAACGTATATTATCGGTACTACTTATATGTACGGGGCAGTCAATTTCTTTATGGGTGGTAATATGAGTTATAAAGCTGCTTGGATGATTATGATGTGGTTCGCAGTAAAAGATATTGCATTTACAATTATCGGTGCTATTATCGCACCTCGCATATACTATGCTGTACGCCGTTCTGCTTATCGAAACAGTCACTTCGTTTCATAAGTTGTTTTTTTGATATTTGCATGAGATACCGTTTCCCTTAATTATTATTCCCCTTCCCTAATCGGGTTTTTATTACGTACTAAAGAGGCTATCCTTCTATTGGAAGATAGCCTCTTTTTTCATATGGTTAGCACTTTCTATTCTTTATATATATTTGATTTTTAGATACAAATAAATTATGCTTGAAAAAGAATTAAACTAAAGTAAGGATTTGATTATAGATGGGGAGAGAATCCTCTCAAGAACATACAAAAAGATTTCTCATAGTAACACTATTTTTTACGCTTGGGACAGCTTTAGGAAAGCTACTTGGCTTTACAAAAGAAATCACACTTGGAGCTTATTTCGGTACAAACCATGCCGTTGATGCATACGTTGTAGCTTTAAATATACCAACTATTGTTTTTACTGGTATCACAGGGGCCTTCGCCTTTTCTTTCATTCCTATCTTTATGGAGTTAAAGGGAAAAGATTCCCTTAAAGCATATCGATTTATGAATAACTTTTTAAACATTGTTCTACTTATTTTTTTCATTCCGCTTTTGCTCATTGAACTACAGCCGCACTTATTTATTTCAATATTTGCAAATGGGCTCCCAGAGCAAACAGCTTTATTATCAGCTTACCTATTACAAATCATTTTCCCAACTGTATTCTGTACATTCATGATTGATATTTTTAATGCTTATTTGAACAGTTTACATAAATTTCGCATTACAAGCATGCAATGGGTTGTATTAAATGGCATTACCCTTATTATATTTGTTTCCCTTGTTAATTGGATTGGCATTTACGCACTCGCATTAGGCGTTATTATCGGAAACATTGTACAAAATACACTTGTTTATTTTGCTTCTAAGCGCGAGGGGTATCGCTATCGATTTGTAATCGATTGGAAAGACCCTTCTTTAAAAACGATGATTAAGTTGAGTATTCCTGCTTTCATTACAAGTATGTCTATTCAAATTAATCTACTTGTGGATCGTACACTAGTATCTGGATTAGAAGAAGGATCTATTGCAGCCCTTAATTATTCCCAAAAATTATACTTCATTCCTCTTGGATTAATCGCTGCTCCAGTCTTAACAGTTATGTATCCTAAATTTGTCGGTTATGTAACTGACTCAAAATGGAAAGATTTCGTAAATTTAATGGAAACGAATATAAAAGTATTATTATATTTATTTATTCCCGTTTTTATTTATTTTACCTTTTTTACAGAACAAATTGTCAAAGTTGTTTATAACTATGGTGAATTCGGGAAAGATTCTATTATGATGACAGCAACTGCATTGCAATTTTATGCGCTAGCCGCTCTCATGCAACCTTTAAAAGATTTACTTGATCGTTTACTATTTTCTTTAAAATTGAATCGATATATTATGTACGCATCAATTTTTTCCATGATTATAAATGTTATATTATGTATTATACTCGTTAACAAAATGGGCTTAGCTGGTGCAGCTCTATCTACGTCAATAGCATCGGCTAGTACAGTAATCATACTATTGTGGATGTTCCAAAAATTCATGAAAGAGAAAGAAGCAGTAAACTTGTACTACGGTGGCTTTTTATTCAAATGCATTGTGGCATCCTTTATCAGCTTGTTTGCTTCCAAGCTGATGCTTCATTTTACACATGATACAAAGTTGCTTATTTTATTAGCAATAGCGATTGGCGCCATCGTTTACTTATTAGTCACTTACATGTTAAAGATTAAAGAACTACAACAATTGCTATCGCTATTTTTAGGTAAAAGGAATGATATAAATGAATAAAATTATGTACCTTTTGAATTATGTTGGGGATGGTGGATCAGAAAAATACGTCCTAGATTTAATTCAATCTATGGATCCAGAATGTTGTATTCTTGTATATTCTACTCCTGGTCCTTTCTTACATAGGTTTGAAGCATTAAATATACCCATATATCAAATAGAAATGAAACACCCTTTTGATATAAAAACTGCATGGAAACTAAAAGAAATAATTGCAAAAGAGCAAGTAGATATTGTTCACGCACAATTTTTACGTGAAAATTATATTGCAATTTTAGCAAAGTTATTAGGGGCATCCATCCGTGTCATTTGGACATACCATGTGGATGTCCCCATGTCACTTCCTTTAAAATGGTGCAATAATATATTCACTCGTTATAATGACACCATCATTTGTATTTCACAGTTTATGAAACAGCAACTCCTTCAAAAAGGAGTTCGAAAAGATAAATTAAAAATAATTTATAATGGCTTAGAGGATCCTTATTTAAACAATTTACCCCCTGTTCATAAACCGATGAAAATCGCTGTAATTGGAAGGTTAAGCGAAGAAAAAGGACAACCATTTTTAGTACACGGCTTACAAAAACTAAAAACAAAATACCCTTCTTTACAATGGCACTGTAACATTATTGGAGATGGTCCATTAAAAACTCAATTAGAAGACTTAGTGACTTCTTTACAATTAAATGATTCCGTTTCTTTATTAGGTTTTCGAGATGACATTATTAAAGAATATAGTGCACACGATATCATCGTAATTCCTTCTAAAAATGAGGGGCTATCCTACGTAGCAATTGAAGCGATTGCTATGAAAAAGCCTGTGATTGCGACAAATATTGGCGGATTACCAGAAGTTATTGTTCCAAATCAATCTGGTATTTCTATACCATATGGAGATGTCGAACAATTGGCAACTGCACTGGCAACATTATTACAAGATGACAAACTCTACTATTCTTTAGCAGAATGCGGACGCGAATATTATTTACAACATTTCACCTTCTCTAAAATGATAGAAGAGGTGAAACATATTTACCGCATACCATCATCATGTTAAAGGGGCTTAATATATTATGATTCAGCTAAATCGATTTCACTATATTACTTTAAGTATTTTCCTTATTATAGTAGGATTAATATTTTCAGCAACTTATACCGGGCTATTCATTTCGGCATTATTAGCAATAACTGCATTTCGAGATGAAAAGCTCGGTATTGCTTATTTACTATTATTTATTCCAATGCGCCCCTTTTTATCTGCTTACAATGCAGGGTTTAAATTTATTGGGATTTTCATTATTCTCGCTCTATTATGCAAAATCATTTTTCAATATCGAAATACAGTTTCAAAACTTTTTACATTTCATTACTTTGAAATCGCATATTTCCTATTTTGCTTATTCGGAGCGATTGTAGGATTAATTAACAATGTATCTTTAGTAGCAATAATCATGCAGTTACATACCCTTCTACTATACTATTTTGTATTCTATATCGTCTCTCGATTGTCGTTCACCCGAGATGATTTCATATTGTTTGCAAAAGTAACTTTTGTGGCTGCAATTATCATTTCTATTCAAGGTTTAATTGAAAAAATTTCTCTTCGTAGTATGTTACTACCAGAGGTATGGAAAAATCTTGATCTAGCTCCTACTAATAAAATTCGTATATATGGTATGGCTGGTGGCCCAAATGAACTTGCACTTTATTTAACGATTGCATTTCTTACTTCTTTATATTTATTAAAAAATGCTTCCATACGAATGAAGTACACACTCTATGTAGGACTAACAATTATCGCGACAACTTTATGGTTAACCTATTCACGCGGAGCATTTTTAACGTTAATAACCTTTGGAGTGCTTTATATCATTATCCATCTTAATATACCGTATTGGAAAGCATTAATCCCTATACTAACCATCTCATTTATATGCGCTACTGGAATCTCTCTCATGACAAACTATTTAGAAGGAGATTCTCTAGGTGCAAAACGCTTTTCAGAAGCACTCTCAGAGGACACATTAGAATTAAGTAAGCAAGATGGTCGAATATATTATGTACAGAAAGCATTAGAAATCTTCCGTGACAAACCAATTACCGGCTATGGTTTCGGTACATTTGGTGACGCAGCTACTCAAACATACTCGTCACCAATTTATAAATCGTACAATATTACATGGGATTTTTATTCTGACAACCAATACATCCAAATTCTAGCAGAAACAGGACTTATTGGAGTCATTTTATGTTCGATATTTGCATATGGAATTTTAAGTACTTTCTGGAAACTTAGAAGAAATTCAATATTTAGTCCCATTCTCTTATGTTTAGTTGCTGGTGCTATTATAGGAAGTGCCTTTTATAACATATTAGAGAATGCCGTCTTCATGATGTATTTCTTCCTCATTACGGGATGTATATATAATAAAAAAGGACTACTGAAATAATCAGTAGTCCTTTTTTATTATATTTTTTCCTGTTTCCTTGATACAATAAAAGCGCCTAGTAATGTGATAACAAAAGTAATAAACGAAACAACTGCTCCCATTACAAATCCTGGGGAAGTATACTTTAATTCGATTGTATGCGTTCCTTTTTCTAAATCTAATCCAAGGAATGCATCATTTAATTTAAGTAACTTAGCTTCTTTACCATCAACTGTTGCCTTCCATCCTTTATCATATGGAATAGATAGGAATAAATAGTTATCTTCCTTCACATCAATTTTTCCTGATACCGTACGACTTGTGTAATTCTTTACATCAAATGACTGTTGTTTCAGTACATTTACTCGCTTATCAAATGCTTCTACATCAAGTCCATAAAATAGTTGTTGTTCCAACTCAACGTAATGACTACTTCCTTTGACTTCAACTTCAACCTCGACTTTTTCATTATCAAAATATCCTAAATCTAAAATACCATTGTTCCAATAGTAACGAGGATATTCAGTGAATTTTTTACCAAGTGATTTTCCATTTACATATACTTTTGTAATATCAGTTGGTTCCACACGTAATTTTGTATACAATTGTTGCTTACCTTTTACAGCAAATGTATATTTAATACTTGCTTTTTGTCCATCCTGCTGTTTAACCAATTCGATTGGCTTTTGATTTGTTTGAGCTATTTTTTTAGTTTCAGCCTGTAGCTCTTTTTTCGTTTTCTCTCTCGTTTCTACAACTGCTAAATTATTATATTCTACAGAAAGTGGATTTAACGGTTGGTAATAACTAACTTGTTGCCCATCTAATTTACCAATCAATTCGTTTTGCTTCTCAAAGGAATTTGTATAGTTGATTCTTTGTACTTTCAACTTATCTTTTCCTTTAACATCAAATTCATCTTTATTTACCATGTATCCGAACGAAAGCGCATTTTTATTCTCATATACATAATTGCTTCCAACATGATCGATTTCAGACCATCCGTATTTACTTAAAGGTTGATCAGAAATCATATATTTTACACCAAACAAGGCATCAGTAGAGAGAATCCCTTTACCATTTTGTAAAATTAATGCCTCTAGATATCCATAACCTAAATCTTGCATGTATAAATTCAAGTGACCATTTGCCACAGAATTGAAGTGTGTTACGCCCTTATATCCAAAGCGTAGCGCATCATTCCATGTAACACCTCTTGTCGTTTCCATGCGATAAAGTCCCTTGTCCTGTTCGGCTACTTTCTGAATGGTCTCTTCATATTTTGGATACGGCGAAGCATATTCTTGACGATTAATATATCCGTATTCATAACCCATTAACTTAACCATGTATACTGTATTAGCTGCTACATCTAGCCCCACTATAGCGAATAAAGCCAAAGAGATAATCGCTTTATTTTTTCGCAAGCGAACTTTTCCAAATAACAATAATGCATACATAATGATTAAAAAGGCATTAATTACAATCTTATTTGACTGCATATAACTTGGTGCAACTTTTCCTAATAATAGCAGCATAAATATATTAAACAATACAACCTTTTTTAAAGCTGGTATTAATTCTTCTTCGAATACCATAAACGTTCGAATTGCTACATAAATGAGTACAAAGGAGAATGTAAATGAATAACGATACGGGAAATTCGTTGGTGGCTCAAAACCATGCCAAGCGATATTTAAAAACGGAATTTCAAAAGAAAGGATTAGGAATAACAGTACGCTTCCATATACAATCTTTTCTTTCAATGAAATTCTTTTTGTAATAAAGAATAATGGAATGAGTAATACAGTTAAAACACCTGCATAAACGTTTGGCATTCCATTTACTGTCGTATCAATTACGCCATTAAAGAATCGTGCATAAAAATCAAACGGATCAAAATTAAATGCTGTAGAGAATGGAATCTTAGTACGTTCAACAAAGTTGCTCTTTAAATCCATGTATGTTGGTAGCGTAATAAATGCAGACATTCCACCTGCCAATCCTGTTCCAAGACAGAACCATACGAACCTTTGCATTAATAATTTTATATTTCGAATATCGTAAAGCACACAATAACGTGCTACAAAGTAGATAAATGTAAAAATCCCTACCATAAAGGAAATATAAAAATTCGTAATAAATGTAAGTGCTAAACTAAATGTGAATAACACCCATTTTTTTTCTGTAACTAGCTTTTCAATACCTAACATAATAAGGGGTAGTAAATAAATGGCATCTAACCACATTACACAGAAAGAATATACTGTTACAAATGACATTAAGGCATAAAAAGTTGAGAATAGCGTAATAGCAATTTCACGACGCTTCATCATATGACTTAAATAATATGTCATTGTAAAACCAGCTAATCCTGTTTTTAATAACGTCATTAACATAATCGCTTCTGGAATATGCGAACGATCAAACAGGACAATGAGTAGTGAAAAAGGACTAGCTAAATAATAAGCAAATACTCCAATGAAGTTTAACCCCATTCCACCTTCCCAACTATAAAATATACTTTTTCCATTTTTAAACACATCATATAAATACGTGTAAAACTGCACATATTGTGTGTGTAAGTCCGTTACAAGGATTGATTTTTCTCCAAACGGTGCAACACCCAGTAAAATAAAAACTACACCATAAATAGAAAAAGGAAGTAAAAAAGCAAAAGTATATAAAAACTTCCTTTTCTTAAACAAATCTAACAGAGCTTGCATTATACTCCTCCATATCATTCTTCATTAATCATTTATTACCAAATTCTATGTATAAAAAACAATAGCCGGCATAGAGCCAAGCCATTGTTTTTTATATATTTTGACCGTTTTCTATATCGGTCTTCTTTTTAAAAATAATATATTTACTCGCAAAATAATTAACAACCACAACAATAACGTTTGCAATAATTTTTGCTACTAAATCATTCATACCTAGCCATTCAATTAAAACAATCATGGATGCGATATCAATGAAATACGATACAATACGGAATCCCATAAAGTAGACAAACTCTTTTACTACGTGAGCAAAACTTGTTTGTTGACTGTTAAATACATACTTCTTATTTGTAATATACGCAAACAGTACCGATACAATCCAAGCAATTGTTGTTGCTATTTTGTAATCCATTCCAATTAACGTTGCACAAATAAAATACGTCACAATGTTGATTAACGTCGTTAAACCACCGAAAAGTAAATAGTTAAAGATTTCTTTCGCTTTATTATTCACACTTCTAATCCCCTAGTGATTTGATTTTACTTTACGATCTTCTACGCTGTATAATTTCGCCATTTTTTGATCACCATCGATATTCGTTACTTTATCATCATTATATTCATCTACAAAATATAGCGGACGTTGTTTTGTTTCATTGAAGATACGTCCTAAATATTCCCCAATAATACCGATGGAAATTAACTGTACACCACCGATAAATAGAATAGCTGTCATCATAGATGGATATCCACTTACTGACTCACCATACATTAGCGTCTTAATAATAATCCAAATCATATAGATAAAAGCTAAGAATGAAACAGTAAATCCCATGAACGATGCAAGGCGCAATGGCGCTGTTGTAAAGGATGTAATTCCTTCAATAGCAAGATCCATTAATTTGAAATAGTTCCACTTTGTTTCACCCGCAGCACGAGGGTCACGATCGAATAAAATTTCTTTCTTATTATAACCAATCCAGCTAAACATCCCTTTTGTATAACGCTGCGTTTCACGAATTTTCTTTAATGCCTCAACACAACGACGGTCTAATAAACGAAAATCCCCTGTATTTTCTTGGATCGGAATTCTTGTTGTTTTCTTTAGCAAGCTGTAAAATTTACCAGCTGTCCATTTCTTCGCCCATGATTCACCTGAACGAGAGCGTCGTTTTGCATAAATATCATCATACCCTTGTTCCCAGTACTTAATCATTTCAGGGATTAATTCTGGTGGATCTTGTAAATCAGCATCAATGATAATTACTGCATCTCCAATTGCATGATCCAGACCCGCAATCATTGCTGTTTCTTTCCCAAAATTTCGTGATAAGTCTACATACGAAATACGCTTATCATTCACTCTAAATTCCTTAATAATATCTAACGTACGATCTTTACTTCCATCGTTAACAAACAAAATTTCAAAGTTATAATTTGGAATGCCTTGAAATACCCCTGTTAAACGACTATATAATTGATCTAATACCTCTTCTTCATTATATGCCGGTACCAATATAGTAATAGTCTTCAAAAAAGGTGCTCCTTTCTTTTTCAAGCCTGCTCATAAAGAACATCTTATAAGCACAGATTAGACATAGTAAACTGGATGTTTATCTTAGAATACCTCTTTCTCCAATTCACTATGTCTAACCTCACATATTTATAAATAAGTTAATTTTTCACAGTATTTTTTTGTCCGTTCACAATTTCTTCCATGATTGCTAATAAATCATCTTTTAACTCTTCATGTTGTAACGCCATTTCGATTGTTGTTTGAATAAAGCCTAACTTCTCTCCAACATCATAACGCTTTCCTTCAAAATCGTATGCAAACACACGTTGGATTTCGTTTAGCTTTTGGATTGCATCTGTTAATTGAATTTCACCGCCAGCACCAATATGCTGCTCTTCTAAGAAACGGAATATTTCTGGTGTTAACACATAGCGCCCCATAATTGCTAAGTTTGAAGGTGCCTCACCTAGAGCCGGTTTTTCAACAAATTGCTTCACTTGATAACGGCGACCCTCTTTTTCTAATGGGTCAATAATACCATAGCGATGCGTTTCATTTTCTGGAACAGTTTGCACACCGATCACAGATGAAAGTGTATGCTCATACTCATCGATAAGCTGTTTTAAACAAGGTTTTTCAGCTTGTACAATATCATCACCAAGAAGAACAGCAAATGGCTCATCGCCGATGAACTTACGAGCACACCATACTGCATGTCCTAAACCTTGTGGTTCTTTTTGACGAATATAGTGAATATCTACCATTTTCGAAGATGCTTGTACTTTTTCAAGTAAATCATATTTTTTCTTCTCTAATAAGTTTTGCTCTAATTCAAATGCATTGTCGAAATGATCTTCAATCGCACGTTTTCCTTTTCCTGTAACGATAATGATATCTTCAATACCAGCCGCTACAGCTTCTTCTACGATATATTGGATTGTTGGTTTATCAACAATTGGTAACATTTCTTTAGGCTGTGCCTTTGTAGCTGGTAAAAAACGTGTCCCAAGACCAGCTGCAGGAATAATAGCTTTTCTTACTTTTTTCATGCTTATAACCTCTTTCTCTCATCTTTGGTATATATTCATATTTGTCCAAGCAGTAGTTATTTTTATTATTTTCCCCTTATCAAACCATATTTATGGGATACATTCTTATCCAAATGAGTACAACTTTTATACTATATATCTATCAATTTTCTTATTAAACTAAAGTTTTTTACATGTTAACTTCTTCACTAACTGCAAAAGACACTTCGTACAAATTCTACATGATTGTCTCTTTATTCGTCAAGGTTACTTATTAATCTCTCATGTGCTTCTCCTTATTCTCTACTCATGAGCTCTTTTATTTACTGTATCCTTCGTACAATCGGTCCTGAAAAGCGTAGCAAATCTGACAAATATGCACTTATTTCCTTTTACAAAAAAGCTAAATAAATGCATGTTAATAAACATGTGAAAGGCCACGTAAATATATATCTTTAAAATTACATAATTTAATTTTTTTACCATAACAATTTCAAATTATACGTAAACTTTTACTAAACTCTATTTTTTATTTTGAATATAGTAACGATCTAATAATACATAGAATAGGAATAACATGGCTATGAAGTAACTCATTCCTTCTGGTGAATCCATCAAAATATTGATTGAGACCGCCGTAACAACTAAATGCCATACACTTTTTGCATCTAAACTAATGTTATACATTACATTACCATCTACGAATTCTTCTATTAATGAATTGTTAAATATATGTGAAAGTACATATACGATTACAATGATCATTAATACAGGATAATGTACTTCAACAACAGGTGAGAATAACAGCATAAGCGCTGTAACAAGGACAAACTCCAACGAGCTGTCTTTTTTACATTTTCTAATAACTAGAAATGTAATTGCTAATAGTATTACGACATACACAAGGTGAGTTATACTCATTGAATCGTGTGGGAAATATGTCTTTAATACTCCTTTAAATGAGCTATCCCAAGGTGCTCCACCATGCATTTCATTAATTTCATTTACAACAAACAAATCTTTTGTTACATATTCCCAAGCTACATTCCATCCAACTATAGCAATGGTAATCCCTGATGTAACAATCGTTGTAATCACAGCGCTTAAAAACACCTTCCACTCTTTCTTATATAGGAAGTATACAAGAAAAATACCCGGTAGTAATTTAAAGCTAGTAGCAAAAACAATCGGAATCCCTGCCAACCACCTATGTTTAGATTGATAAAAATAATATGTTAAACATAATAAAAAGAAGATTAAACGATTGGATTGTCCCCAATAAAAATCAGCAAATACTGGATAAATAATAATAGCCGCAGAAAACAAGAGATACTTTACCCCTTTTGCTCTTCCTTTATACGCAGCTTGTATTACGAAACATACACCTAATATGAATAATATGCTGTTGAACATGGTCCATAAAAGGCGTGCTTTTTCATAAGGAAATGCTGCGAACCACGAAAGAAACACAGCAAACTGTGGTGGATACATATAGTATCCTAGTGCACCTTTTGTTTCACCATATAGTTGACGAAATGTCTCCATTTGATGGTCCAAATCATACATCATGCTTATAGCATTATCATTCCAAATTGTATGAAATGCATAGTAAAAGAAATGAAAATCATCAAGCATCCACCCTAACATTGCAGGCTCTTTATAAAGTGGCCATAGGACTTGATATCCTAGCGAGTACCCAATTGCCCCTAACAAACATATTAAGGAGATAACCTTAAACATTTTCTCACTTATTTTTATATTTAACATTTCTTCTCCTCCAAAACATTATTATGATACCCATAAAGGAGGTGACATAAGAAAAGCAGAAATCCAGTATATTTCTGCTTCGCTTATACAACCTATTTAATTATACAGTTACTTTCTGTTTTTCTTCTTTTTCTTTATGAGTTAATAATTTTCGCTTCATTTTTTCATTTTCATGCTGATAAATAGCTATAACTTGCGTCAATTCTTTAATTCGAATGGAAGATCTCGAAACTACAACAGTTAAGAAAAATAAAACACATGTTACAAAAAGGAATCCAAAAAAGAATAGCGCATTTATCGGTGTAGCAACTCCCAATAAATGTGAAACCACATCAATTGATTTTGGGAAAATCCCAATCATTAAAATACTAATTAACACTCCATACCATGTTAATACATATTTCAATTCCAATTTTTCTTTACGGACTAAGTTTGTAAAAATAATTAATCCTACTATAACTCCTAAAATAATTAATATTTGAAGGCGAATTGTCACGAAGCATTCTCCTTTCTTTTAGGTTTTAATCGATCAATTGTAATCGCAAGTGTTACTTTAATCATATAGTAAATGGCTTTGTAATTTACTATTGAAGATGTCCCACCCATTCTTTCTCGCATAAGTACTGGAACTTCTTTTACTTCATAATTGTTTCTAATTACAGCAACAATACTTTCCGGCTCTGGATAGTCTTTTGGATAGTACTCACAAAATTCATTAATAATTTTACGATTTACCATTCTAAATCCAGAAGTCGCATCCGTTATTCTCTTTCCAGATACAATTTTGATTAATTTTTCAAAGAAACGAATCCCAACTCTTCTAGTAAATGAAGACTGGAATCCTTCTTTATTAATAAAACGTGAGCCAATAACCATATCTGCTCCCGTATCTTCCATTTCTTTAAGAAGGGCTCCTAAATAGGCCGCATCATGTTGTCCATCACCATCAAATTGTACCGCAACATCATATCCATGGCGCTGAGCATACTTATAACCAGTCTGCATGCCTCCACCAATTCCTAAATTGATCGGTAAACTTACATAATTAAAATTATTATCTTTACATATGTGCTCTGTATCATCTTTTGAGCAATCATTGATAATAACATAATCAAAATCTGGAGCATTCTTCTCTATATCCTCTACAACGTGTATTAAGTTCGTTGATTCATTGTAAGCAGGAATAATAATCAGCTTCTTTTTTAACAATTGGAATCCCTCACTCCACTAATTTTAATAAAAATATCCTAGCATAAACACATTTGCATACAATAGCATACAACATGCTAATCTGGCTGAGCGTTGCGCTGTTAACTCTGAGTGTTGTTTCACATTCATTCTTTCATTAAATATGAACAATACAATTGGAATGACAGGTAAGAAATATCTTCCTTGTAAACCACTAATGAAATCTGCACCAACTTCAGACCATGTTAAATATAAGCTTAACATAACTAGTCCAACTACACTTACAATTGTGAGTATAAAGACTGCATAATCGAAGTTACGTAATTTAAATTCATCTTCGCTATAATCAAAAATGACTGTCATTACAAGTCCTACCATACTAATAAGCACAATACCACTCATTAAATGAGTTACCCATCCAACTTGATTTAGCATGTTCATCCACATGCTCATTCCACTTTCAAATGTTCCAAAGAAAGCTTTCATTACTTCAACTGGATGCTCTAGTATAAACTTCAATTGACCAACAGGATTAATTTTTTCATTTGGATTAATAGTTCCCACAAATTTCATTACGAATAGGTTCCAAGAACTCATTATTAAACCTGGTATTCCTGCCAGTAATAAAAATGACATAACACCTTGCATTTTTGTACGGAATAAATCCCTTCCAATAAACGCAAAAATCAAGAATGATAACGGCCAATACGTAAATTTACATAATACTATTAGGATTAATAAAACAATTGGAATAATAAAATCTTTAATTCCTAACGTATTCTTTTCAGAACGCATAAGCTTCTGCAACATTACAGCAATAAACAGGTAATTTAACCCCATCAGTATTGCATCTGCTGAAAATGACGCACTCAATGATACAAACAATGGAAACGCCGCTAAAAATGCTAACGTATTTTTCAACCTTGGAATAATTTTTATAGCAAGAGCACTCAAAGCAATATACACAGCTAAATTAAAGATTCTTCCTAACATTAGCGCACTAAAAGCTTTTAGCCCCAATATATTAGCAATAATTAAACCAAGAGCTTGTGGAATATAAGGAATTGGTGTATAAACGGCTGTTGTAGGTTGCTCTACAAAATTCGTTTTATCTGCAAATGTATACGTATCCCAAATATCACTCTTAGCCCTATCGTATCTTTCGCCATTTGCCAATAACCCATAAGTTGTTTCAAATTGATTCGGGCGTGGCATATCATCAATATTCTCTGGTAAGTTAACGCCCACTTTATCTCCCTGTTTTGTAGAGAGAAGATTACCTAAGCTAATATCATACGCTTTTGCAAAATGGAAGTTTTCATCAGTTGCCTCAAAGAGTGGATTATTGAAACTGAACATAACCCCCATTATTCCGGTAACAACAACAAAATTTTTAACTGTGTTATTACCAATAAGGAATAAAGCTAATAAAGTAGCTAATGCAGTAACAACTGCTTTTCCAACCTTAAACCAATCAAGCTGATCGTATGCCACCTTTGCACCTATCGCTTGTCCACTTTCTTCTTTACCATTAACAGTCAATTTTCCATCTGGAGACAACGATGCCCCTGTACGAATAGTAACTTTTTCGCCATTTTCAGCTTCTACTATTTTTACTTTCAAGACAGCATCTTTATTTATGTCTTTTTCAATAGGAATTATAATACTGCTCTTAAAATGAGGATCCTTAATATAGTTTTCTCCGCCCCATGTTTTTAAATCGACTCTTTCTTTACTCACGATTTTCCCTTTAGCCGAGAGCTCATACTCTAACACAGCGTTTTTATGATAACTTTCACTTGTAAGAGGTAACAGCAAATGCTTTGGGTTTTCACCTGCAAAATGAATCTCTTGACGCACTTCTTCACCTTGCGCTAAATCAATCATCTTATATTTGCTATAAACAAGACTCTTATTTACAGTGTGTATAGGTCCCGTCAAAAACACATATAAAACTGCACAAAAAACTATAAAAAAAGATAAAAATATCTTTTTTCTTCCTATCATGCTACAAACACCTCGATTATATTATTTTCTAAATACCGGCATACAGTAGATGCACGAAAAATGACTTTTACTGAATGCAAAACACAATAATGCCTATAATAATAATCAGATTTCCGAATATCTTCCTTCTAGTTATTTTTTCACCAAGAAAATACCAACTGAATATTAAAATAAAAATATAACTAAGCGATTCAATAACAGGCGCTTGTTTTAATGGAACACCTTTCAAGGCAATTACGTTTAATCCAGCGTTAATTACAAATAAAGAATATCCTACAATTACGTAGCGATTTACATATTCTTTCCACTTTGTATCATAATTCGATAATGTTGCCTTCTTTAATAAAATTTGCGAATAGTTTGCTAAAACAACTCCAAAAATGTAAAGCAACACAAATTTATTCATCTTTTACCACCACGACAATCCCTATAATAATAATGACTGCACCTACTAAGTTATTCCATTTTATTGTGTCACCGAAGAAAACAACTGACCATAATAGTCCCCATAAAATAATGACTCCCCGATGCGAGTACGCTTTAGATATTTCAAATGGTTTAATAACTTGCTGCCAAATTATTGCGTATCCAAATAAAAGAATTACAAGAATCATGTAGGCAATAAAAAAAGAAATTGATCCAACTGAAAAGTTTGCCGCCCATTTCATATACACCATTATGATAGAGTATAAAAAAAAGGCAACATGTAAAAATATATAATGCTTCATTGTTGCTTTCATACACTCAACTCTCTTTTTTTAAAATTAATAGTTATATCATCACTTTTTCACAAATTGCCATTTTAAATTTATATACACACGAAACAAATTTTAACATAATTGATCCAAAATTTCATTCTGAACTTAATTAAATGCATTTACTGATTGCGTCCAATTTGTGACAATAAAACCAACTACTGATAAAAATTCGAACAAGAAAATTTACTCCAAGTTTCAAAAAAAAAAAAAGCATGAGCACCTAATGCTCATGCTTTTTATATATTATTGAACTCGATTCATAATATCATTCTTTATACTTTCAAGCTTTTCTTCACTATGTTGTAGTGTACTTCCCTGCACCCCAAAATAAAATTTAATTTTAGGTTCTGTCCCAGACGGACGTAAGCAGAACCAAGAACCATCCTCAAGGTAATACTTTAACACATTTGATTGTGGCAAATGTATTTCCTCTGTTCCATCCCCTATAATTTTTGTTCTCAAGCTTGCTTTATAATCTTCAGCAATTGTAACTTTTAAACCAGCTACTTCTACAGGACAATTTTCACGGAATGTTGTCATCAAGTTTTGAATTTGTTCTGCGCCATCTTTTCCTTTTAAGGTCAATGACACAAGCCCCTCACGGAAATAACCATGTTTTTCAAACACTTCAAGCAATCCATCATACAATGTCTTTCCTTGCGCCTTATAATATGCAGCAACCTCACATGCGAATAAAACAGATTGAACAGCATCTTTATCACGACAGAATGGCTTAATTAAATAACCATAACTTTCCTCATAACCAAATTGGAAATTATACTGTCCACTTTCTTCATATTGCTTAATTTTTTCTCCAATAAATTTAAATCCAGTTAATGTATCAATCGTATCAAGTCCATAAGAATTTGCCACCGTACGTCCTAATTCTGAGGTAACGATAGTCTTTAAGACAACTCCATTCTCTGGCAAGATTCCTTTTTCTTTCTTTTGAGATAACATGTAATCTAGCATTAAAGCACCTGTTTGATTTCCTGTTAACACTTGATATTCTCCATCATGATTACGAACAGCCACACCAAGACGATCAGCGTCTGGATCTGTTGCAATTAGAACATCTGCTTTAATCTCTGTACCATAACGAATTGCTAACTCAAAAGCTGCATGTTCTTCTGGGTTTGGTGATTTTACTGTAGAAAAATTAGGATCTGGTTGTTCCTGTTCTTTTACAATCGTTACATTTTTAAAACCCACTGCTTCTAATCCACGACGAACAGGGATATTTGCAGTACCATGAAGTGGTGTGAAAACAATCTTTAATTCTTCCCCTTGGCTTTCTACCAAGCCTTTATTAATAATAATTGTTTTTAATTGTTCCAAGTATGCATCATCTACATCTTGTCCAATAATTTGTAACAAACCATTTTGCTTCAGCTGTTCAACATTAGCAACTTCTACTAATAATTCATCACTTACACCATCCACATAAGAAATTAATTCATCTGCTTCTTTTGGCGGTAATTGTCCTCCATCTTCTCCATATACTTTATATCCATTATATTCTGGCGGGTTATGACTCGCAGTAAGAACGATTCCACTATATGTATGTAAATAACGCACTGCAAATGAAAGCTCCGGTGTTGGGCGTAAGCTTTCAAACACGTATGTTTTAATACCATGTGCACCAAGTGTTGCAGCTACTTCCATTGCAAACTCTGGAGATTTATGACGAGAATCATACGCAACAACAACACCACGTGCTTTTGCTTCCTCTCCTTGTTTCTCAATAAATTGAGCTAAACCTTCTGTCGCCTTACGTACTGTATATACGTTCAAACGGTTTGTTCCAGCACCAAGTTCACCACGCATACCGCCTGTACCAAATTCTAAATTTTTGTAGAAACTGTCTTCAATTTTCTTTACATCTTGTTTCATTTCCTCTAACTCTTGTTTTAACTCTATATCCAAACTAGCAAATGTATTCCAGCGTTCATATTCTTTTTTCCATTCCATTTTAAATTCTCTCCTCTCAATCAAACACAATTTAATTATATGGTGAAAATGATATTTTCCTCAATACTATATTTAATACTTACAAAAACTTTTACATTAAATGTATAAAACAGCACCCCTTATGAATACTTTTTGTATAAATTGAAAAGCTATACATAAATATATTCTCGAATAAGGTGAGGTACAATGCAAGAATGGGCGCTTAAACCAGAAATACAACAACATATCCAAGAGATTATCAAAGATATTTCCCTTGCACTTCAAGATATGCAAAACACATTAGAGAACAATGATAAATGCCTTTTATGTAAAGTCGAAGATATACATAAATTACTATTACAAATTCAATCAACAACCGCTTCTTACTATCTCAAAACATATTTATCACCATATACAGATTGCTATACCCAACTATTAACTGCAATCAGGCAATTATCTCAAAAACGCCATGGAGCTCTTATTATTATAGAAAGAGAAAAATCATTAGAAGCATATATCCAATCTGGTATAGAAATTCAGGCTCATTTAACAGTTCCGTTACTAGAATCTATTTTTTACCCTGGAAACTCACTTCATGACGGTGCTGTTCTTGTAAAAAATAACCATATTATATCAGCAGCAAATATACTACCCTTATCGCAACAAGCTTTGACATCCAATCGAAAGTTAGGAACACGTCACCGCGCAGCAATTGGACTCTCTGAAGTCAGTGATGCACTTATTTTTGTTGTATCTGAGGAAACTGGTATAACGTCATTTGCCTTAGATGGAACCTTATATACATTTTCATTATGAAACATATAATACACTTATATTTCCTCGCATAGCAGGAATTTTCTTTCTGCTAATTGAAGTGTATGGGAACAGGGAGGCGATATGCTAGCCATGAAGAACATATTACAGCAATTTATTACAATACTCTTCGTATGCTTCACTTTTACAGGTTGCATCGATACGAATAATTCGAAAGACATTTCCTATCAAAATCAAGAAACAGAAAAAGGCATAAAAAAGGCAGTTTGGAATCAACTATCCAATCAAGAAAAGCAATATATTATCGGTGATTGGGAAAATGCAACAATGATCAAAACAATATTGCATAAACATAATAGCCGTCAATTTAATGAAGAATATGAAGGGAGAAGTGTCTACCTCGTGCATTTCCCATCTGATTCGTCCTATCCCAAAAACGTTGAAGTGTACGTCGATATCGATACAAATAAAATTGTCGGATATAATCAATAAACTATTAAAAAATGACCTTCGAACGAATCTACGATTCATTTGGAGGTCATTTTCTTTGGATCAAACTACAGGATAAATGTTTAAAACAAAATAATAATTTATATGGAAAATCTTCATAAAAATATTCAGTTATCAAAAACTTACTTCTCATAGTAATAACAATGCAATTATCTTCTTTGCTATTATTTCATTTATGATTGCTTATAAATTGTAACAACCATTCACCTTTATCTTTTTGCTTATTCTCCATCACTAAACCTTTCAACAAACGTTGCAAGTGTACGTACCATTGCACCTGTTGCTCCAGCTGGCCCTAAATCATGCGCTCCTGACGTTTCAGATGTTCCAGCGATGTCTAAGTGTACCCAAGGTGTATCTTCAGCAAATTCACCTAGGAATGTACCTGCCATAACCGCATGTCCTTCACGGCCTGGTGAGTTATTTAAATCAGCAAACTTACTGTTTCGAACGCGTTCTTTATCACGATCAAAAATCGGTAATTGCCAAATTGATTCATCCGTTTCCATAGAAGCTTCTAGCACTTGCTCAAACAACTCTTCATTGTTTGTCATTGCGCCTGTCGTATGATTTCCAAGTGCAACAATTACACCGCCTGTTAATGTCGCAACATCAATAAGGTAGTTTGCACCTAGTTTTTTCGCATACGTAATACCGTCCGCTAACGCAAGGCGACCTTCTGCATCTGTATTTAATACTTCAATTGTTTTTCCGCTCATAGATGTAATTACATCGTCTGGCTTAAATGCTGTACCACTTACAACGTTATCAGTTGATGGAATAACAGCGATCACATTTTGCTCTGGGCGAAGTTCACCGATAATTTCCATCGCACCTAATACAGCAGCTGCACCGCCCATATCACCTTTCATACCGACCATGCCTTCACGTGGTTTTAAAGAATAACCGCCTGTATCGTATGTGATTCCTTTTCCAACGAATCCAATGACATCTGTCCACTCTTCTTTTCCTTTATAAATAAGAGCGATCATTTTTGGTGGCTCAGTAGATCCTTGATTTACTGCAAGTAACGCACCCATACCAAGATCTTCCATCTCTTCTTTCTCAAGAACTTTATAATCCATATCATACTTTTCCGCTAACTCAACAGCATACTCAGCAAGCTTCGTCGCTGTTAATACGTTTGGTGGCATATTTACAAGTGTACGAGCCGAATTTGTTGCGCGTCCATGCACGTAGCCAACTGTTAATGCAGCTTCAATTTCCTGTGCATCTTCCGCTGTAATAGCCGTGAACTTCTCTAACTCTACACGATCCTTTTTATCTGATTTATACGTTTGTAATTCATATGTACCAAGACCTTGTACTTCTGCCGCTATATGAGCTACATCAATCACATCTAATTTCTCTGTTACGAAAGAATCAAGTAAGATTGCTGCATCTTGTACTTTTGCTGCCTGTAACGTTTTAAACGCCTTACCAAGAGCCGCACGTAACGTTTCTGTCGTGTAAGACTCTTTCTTACCTAAACCAACGAAATAATAACGTTTCACATTTGTTTTTCCTAAACTATGTACTTTTGAAATAGCTTTCTTCTTAGTAGAAAGTTCTTTCTCTTCTAATAAAACTTGTAGTTGTCCTTCAAACGCTTTGTCCAGTTCTTGTACAAAACTACTCGTTTTCTCTTCTTCAAATAAGGCAACAATTACCGCTTCATGACCTGCTAATTCTTTTTGTACTTGAAACATGTTCAAACCCCCTAAATTTCTCTATTCTGCCTTTATTATAACTTTATTTTCGATAAAATGCGACAATTCTAACTTCTGTTACATCCTATATAAAGTGAACCTTTAATCAGTGGTGTTTTTCTTCATCCTCCACTGATTATTAGCCTTCACCAATCGGACTTTTACGGGGAGCCCGCCCCCCCGCCTAATTTCTTTGCTTTCGCTGAATTTTGAGGTGGGGTTTTACTGCCCACAAATAGCGGGGTAATCCATCTTTCTTCCATTTCTTCTATTATCAAATAAAAAAGTCTAGCGTAATTACCACTAGACTATCTTTGTTTTAAATATTGACCACGAAACACTTGCATCGTTTCGTCTTGATTTAACATCGTTAACTCTTCTTCTGAAAACTTACCATTTCCAACTTTCACTACATACACATTCACTTTTTTCTTACCCCATTGGCTATAAACATCTTTCACCGTATCATAATACAGATCAAGACGGTTTCCTTTTATTGCACCGCCCTTATCAGCTACTACACCGTACCCATAACCTGGTACGAATAGAATCGTTCCAATTGGGAATACGCGTAAGTCCGCAGCGATTGTGGAATATAAATCCCTTTTCACCTTAACTCCTGAATATGTAATACCATACTCCGGATGTCCCGGTCTCTTACCAGTTGACTCAATTCCCGACGTATAACCTGTTGCAGTCATTTCAATTGAACGATATTTAGACCAGTCGTTTGCCTGCTCTAAAGCATTTATCACTTCTTTACTCGGAGCAACATTTCTCTTAACTTCTGCTGCATGTACTTCTTTTGCACTCGTTCCCTCATATTTCTTTACAATCTCTAATAAAGAAACTCCTGTGAAAGCATTCCATGTTACGCATAATGCGGATACAAGTAAACAAGTCATCATAATGCGAATACAATATCGTTTTAACATTTTTATATTCCACACTCCTTCATCGTTAATCATTCCCTATACGATGAAGGAATATGCAAAAAAATAATCCCCAAATGAATTGGAGATTAAAACATTTGATATCCGCTTTTCCGCAGTTTCTTAATTACAATTCCGGCTAAAGCAGCACCTACTAATCCAGTAGATAGAATAAACACATCTGCCTGCCCTAAATGCGATACACTTGTCCCAAATGAAGAGAATGTTTCTTTCGGCTTTGAAAAATAATCCCATACACTCGCCTTATTAATAATAAGTATACAAACAATCGGATATACAATAACCATTACCCATGTCGCTCGCAATATCATGTTGAGTAAAAATCCAATTCCAAAAAACAAAATGAAAAATAACATCATTGAAATAAGTAGTACTGGTATACTCACTCTTTCTTCCTCTCCTTCGCATGCGCCGTAAATACATGATAGGCTGTATAACCAAATTGCTCTCCTGGATCTAATGTTTTGTTCATCTCAAGATGTAGTTCTGATCTTCCTTCAAACAAATATTTGATAAGTAGAGACGTATTTGGATCGTCCGCAATCGTATCTGGATGTAAAAATGCTACTTCAGACAATTCCTTCTCCTGTACAATAATGTTTTCTCCTTCAGGCTCCAAAAGGAAAATAATCATATTATCACTAATCTCATTGCGAATCACGCCCGATCGAACACCGATGATCCCCTTCACATGAGCGACGATACCTGTCTCTTCTAACACTTCACGTTTCACAGCTTCATCAACCGTCTCACCTTCATTTACAAAACCAGCCGGCAAAGACCATTTTCCCTTTAATCCACTGTATTTTTTCTTAACGAACAGCCACCTGCCATCTTTTGTAGCTACTAAGCCACCAACAGCTAGCCATACTTTCCCTCGCTTCTCCATGATGTAATACCCTCCTCTACTAGAACGGACAGAATATTCTTTCTTTTTATATATTATACTATATTTTTAAAATGAAAAAAGCAGAAACAGCTCTTAGCCGTTTCTGCTTTTTCTATTATATATTAAAAGAACTTTAATTTACCTTTTTTAAGAACTAATAAAGGTCCACCTAATAAGAATAGGTAACGGTTATCGATAACTTTCTTCATGAAGGAAGCTTTCCAACCTGTTAACTTTTTGCCCATAACAACGCCCATTGCATCGTCATGACCTAAAGAACATACAGATCCTTTATTGTCGAATGCGAATTTTTTCATTTCGCCCTTGCCACGAACTAACACAGTTAAGTTGTGTGCAATGTTGTAACCTTCTTGAATTGCGATTTGTGCTGTTGGTGGGTATGGACGGTTAATTTCTTCGTTAATGATTAACGCTGCGTCACCAACCATGAATACATCTTCGTATCCTGGAGCGTGCATGTACTCATCAACTTTTACACGTCCGCGCATTGCTTCAAAGCCAGACTCTTCTACAATACCGTTACCACGAACACCTGCAGCCCAAACTACTGTTTCAGACTTAATTAATTCAGTATCATCACCATTTGCAACGATAATACCTTCTTCAGTTGCTTCTTTAATTGCTGTACCGATGCGGAATTCTACACCTTTTTTCTCAAGTTGTTTTACAGCGTATTCTACTAATGCCGGATCGAAACCTGGAAGTGCTGTTGGAGCAGCTTCTACACAGATAATACGTGCTTTTTCACGTGGTACATTGTACTCTTTGCAAAGTTCAGGAACACGGTTTGCAAGCTCACCTACGTACTCGATACCAGTAAATCCAGCACCACCAACAACGATTGTTACTAACTCATCGCGTTTTTCAGTTGCATATTTAGCGAAACTAGCTTCCATATGCTCACGAATTTCACGAGTTGCATTAATGTTAGCAATTGAGAATGCATGCTCTTTTAATCCTGTAATTCCGAATGTTTCTGATTCGAAACCAAGACCGATTACTAAGTAGTCATACTCTAGCTCGCCGTCTTTTAAGATGATGCGTTTTTCAGCAGCTTTAATTTCTACTACTGTGTCTTGTACAAAGTTCACTTTATTTGTATCAATAACGTCTTGAATATCTAGACAAATTTTTTCATCTTGTAATGTACCAGCTGCGCTCTCGTGTAACCAAGTCGCTTGGTAGTGATAGCTGTTGTTGTTTACTAACGTAATTTCAGCTTCATTTACAGATAATGCTTTTTGCAGACGAACAGTCGTAATCATCCCGCCATAACCTGCACCTAAAACTACGATTTTTGGAGTCTTCACCAAATCACAACCCTTTTCTTTATATAATAGTAATGAAAAATAATACCAAGTACTAAAAACTCTATTTGTCAAGAATGTGGAATTCATCACATTCTATATCATAACAAAACGCAGTCAAAAAATCGTACGAATTTTGTCATAGAAATTTAACATAATACTTCCCTATATTAGTCGGTTTTATTCCAGAATTCAAGCGTCTGGCGAATTATCAATATTTTAAAATAACATAGCGTTTTCAAGGGTTTTTCAACCTTTTTTTCATGTATTTTCCTTTCACCATATTTTATACAATTAAAAAAGCATCTATGCGAAAACTTACACACAATTCAGTCGTTTTCAGAAGTATTATGAACTCAAGTATGCTATCATTTATTTGAAAGTGTCATCATTTGCAGGATTTTCATGTACATATGAACAATATATGAAATCAATATCAAAATTCCATCTATAGGGGGAATGAAAGTGGCAGAAAATCAAAAAGTTTATGACATAACAATTATTGGTGGTGGTCCAACAGGACTGTTCACAGCATTTTATGGCGGCATGAGACAAGCAAGTGTAAAAATAATTGAAAGCTTACCTCAACTTGGAGGACAATTATCCGCACTCTACCCTGAAAAATACATTTATGATGTAGCTGGATTCCCGAAAGTGCGTGCACAAGAATTAGTTGATAACTTAAAAGAGCAAATGAAGAAATTTGACCCAACCGTTTGTTTAGAAGAAGCTGTTGATACGCTTGAGAAACAAGCTGACGGTATATTTAAACTTGTTACGAATAAGCAAACTCACTATTCTAAATCAGTTATTATTACTGCTGGCAATGGTGCTTTCCAACCACGCCGCTTAGAATTAGAAGGTACAACAAAGTACGAAAAGAAAAACTTACATTATTTCGTTGATGATATGAATAAATTTGCTGGTAAGCGCGTCGTAGTATTTGGCGGCGGCGATTCAGCGGTTGATTGGACAATGATGTTAGAGCCAATCGCTGACAAAGTTACAATCGTTCATCGCCGTGATAAGTTCCGTGCACATGAACATAGCGTAGAAAGCTTAATGAATTCTCGTGCAGAAGTAAGTACACCGTACATACCAGTAGAACTCATTGGTGATGACAACATTGAACAAGTCGTTCTTCAGCATGTAAAAACAGAAGAAAAAATTATCATCGATGTGGATGATGTCATCGTAAACTACGGCTTCGTTTCCTCTCTTGGCCCAATCAAAAACTGGGGCTTAGATATACAAAAAAACAGCATTCTCGTGAATTCGAAAATGGAAACAAATATTCCTGGCATTTACGCTGCTGGTGACATTTGTACATATGAAGGAAAAGTAAAACTCATTGCTTGTGGCTTCGGTGAAGCACCAACAGCAGTAAACAATGCAAAAGCTTACTTCGATCCAAACGCAAAACTTCAACCGATGCACAGCTCAAGTATGTTTTAATATAGAAATGAAAAGAACTCCTTTTACGTGAAGGAGTTCTTTTGTTATTGTGCTACCGTATCCTTCCAAAATATGTTACAATAAATAAGAACAAACGTTCTATTTGATAAGGGGGATATTTTAAAATGAAAGAACCTATTATAGTAAAAAAAGAAGCTTTCCAAGCAATCGGCGTTTCGATTACGACGACAAATGAAAAAGAGGCATCTACTGAAGGAAAAATTCCAGGGCTCTGGAACCAATACTTCCAAGAACAAATGATGCATCACATCCCAAATCAACAAACGAAAGAAACATTCGCTTTCTACTCAAATTACGAATCAGATGAAACTGGTACATATCAATTTACAATCGGTATGCCCGTTTCTTCATTAGAAGACGTTCCTGAAAATATGACAATTTTAACAATACCTGCCGCTACGTATGCGGTATTTACAACGAGAAAGGGACCAGTTGCTGAAGTCGTTTGTGAGGCTTGGGAATATATTTGGAAATGGTCAAAAGAAAACAAACGTGCTTTTACAACAGACTTTGAGCTTTATGATGAAAAAGCAACAGATCCAAACAACGTACAATTAGATATTTATATTGCATTAGCCTGAACGACAAAAAAGAAGATACCCTTTGGTATCTTCTTTTTTGTCGTTAAATAGCCACTGTGCAAACCCAACATTATTGTCTACAATGAGAAAGTGCAGTATAGAAATATTAGAAACTGTATAAAACGATTGTTAATAGGTTTTTTAGTTTAAATTTGTCACATAGAAAGGAAGCAATATGGAGGAACTACAACAAAATAAATCTGCTTTAAAAGAAAATGCGAAACCATTATTAAAAAATACGAATTTCCTTTTCCTTTGGGCAGCTACTCTTTTTTCAAGTTTTGCTTTAGCCTTTTTTACTTTTTCACAAACGTGGTACATAGCAAAAACATTAAACCTTGAGGCTTCACTCGGTGTTGTTTTCGTAGCTCTTAGTGTTCCAAGGCTTATTTTTATGATTATCGGCGGTGCTGTAGCTGATAAATTCCCGAAAAAAAACATTATGTTTTATTCTAATATTATTCGTGCTATTCTCGTCGCAACCATCCTTACATGGTTCATCGTAGGTGATGTAACACTATATACATTTGCTTTATTCGCTTTATTCTTCGGGCTTGCTGATGCTTTTTTCTGGTCAGCTGATGGATCTATCTTGCCTGAACTTGTAGAAAAAAGCCGTTTAACACAAGCAAATTCACTTACACAAATGTCAAACCAAGCATCGGTCATCTTAGGTCCTGTACTTGGCGGAATTCTTATCAAATTTACGAACTATGAAACGATCTTTTCGATCACGATTTTATTACTAATCGTCGCAGCCATACTCGTTCAAAAAATACAATTTACGATGCCAGAACAGCAAAATACAGACAAAGGCATGTTCACTTCTATTAAAGAAGGAATTTTATATGTAAAGGAATCACCATTCCTTTCAACTTTCCTTCTTTGTAGCGCCTTTTTAAACTTATTTTTAATCGGTCCGATGCAAGTCGGTTTCCCGCTTTTCGTTAAAAATGTTCTGCACGGTGATTCGCTTCAGTTTAGTTACTTAGAAGCATCTGTCGGCGGCGGAATGGCAATAGGTGCTGTCATTGTCGGTTTAAAAAATATTAATCGCAGACGCGGTCTATTTTGCATTATCATGATGCTACTGTCTGGTGTATTCTTCTTATCCATCAACTTTAGCACCGTACTTTGGCAAGCATTATTAGCTGGCATGTTTTACGGTATTACAATTGCAATGGCTATCGTTCCGCTTATGGCGATGATTCAATCGACAGTAAAAGAAGAAATGATGGGACGCGTAATGAGTTTACTTATGCTCTCATCAATGGGCTTTATCCCGCTTTCTTATGCATTCACATCAATCGCACTTGCAATAGGAATTCCAATCGTAACCGTTATGAAAAGCGGTGCAATCGCCGTTATCGTCTTCGTACTATTTGTAGCGATTCGTGTTCCAGTTGTAAGGAAGTTTGATTAACTACTTGGAGTCATGTGTTATACGCATGGCTCTTTTTTAAACGGATCAAATAACGTTATCCCCTTACTCCTTCTCACAGCTGCTCCCCATTCTAATCCAACCTCTAAAAATAGATCCCGCACTGTACTATATAGAAGCGCCTTCACATTTTTACGGATTTCCCCGTATTTATACGCTCTCACAACACTCTTTACTCGCCAAATGAAGTTTCCATACATTTCTTCATCCGCTAATATTTGCTCCAGTAACACACCTTGCTCTAGTAACCCGCTCTTTTTATATGCAAGTTCCACCTTACTCCAAAATATATTAATCTTCTTCGGATTACGCGTCATCGGCACAAGTGCGTATATAAAAGGCTTCGGTATATCGTGACGGCAATACGTCTCATCAAGCTCGTACGTTTCTTTTCTATTCTCTTTTATTTGTGGAATGTTTTTAGAAAGAATTGTTTCCCCCTCATATTTTTGCTCCTTTTTACTACAGCCAGCTGCATATTTCTCACTTTCACATGCGGACATTTTCATACGGTCATCCATACGGTCAATTGCAGATATAAGAAATACATATAAGTTCGCACTATAACCGCCGCGCTTATATCTTTCTTTTGTCGCAACACGTTTTATAATTCCTAGTTCCTCTAACTTTGCAATTGAGCGGCGTACTGTACGAATACTTTTTCCAATATTCGTCGCAATCGTCTCCATTAACGGACAAGCAACTCCCACTGTTTTCTGTTTCTCATTCACTGCATACTTTCCTAAAAAATGAATGATGGTTGTATCCGTTTTATTTAATTGAAATCGATAGCACTTCAAAATTTGTCTTTGATATGTATTAAACTCTTCTTTACTTCGAAATTCACTATATGGTTTCATTAAATTATATAAGCTTCCCATTTTTATCACCTCATTTATAGGTAAGAGTCAGGAAGCAAAATTGGCGGGGTATTTTAAAATTTTTTGGAGGTGACAATATGATCGTAATTAGCGCTTGTTTAGGTGGCATCGCTTGTCGGTATGATGGAAATGACAATCTCGTTTCAAAAATAGAGGAGCTACTGCAACAAGAAGATACAGTCCTCATTTGTCCTGAAGTATTAGGAGGATTACCAACGCCCCGCCCTTCAGCTGAAATTATTGGTGGGAATGGCGATGACGTTTTAGACGGAAAAGCAAAGGTAATGACAAAAGATGGTGAGGATGTCACAGCAGCTTTCGTAAACGGTGCTTATAAAGCATTAGAACAACTGAAAGATTTACACCCCGAATATATTATTTTAAAAGAACGCAGTCCATCCTGTGGTAGTTCTACGATTTACACCGGAGAATTTAACGGGAATAAGGAAACTGGTTACGGGGTAACAACTGCTTTATTCAAAAGACATGGATTTAAAGTCATTTCAGAAGAGGATTTTGAGAATATAAAAAGGAATTGACCCTGTTCGTCAATTCCTTCTTCTGTCTTATTTCACACTTAATTTTTCTTTCACTTTCGCAGGAAGCTCATCTTTCTTTACTTCTTCCCAAGCTGATACACCTTTTTTATCTGAATGATATACACGTAGGAATGCATCTTTACGTAAGTTTTTTTGTGCTGTAAATTCTAATTCTTTTTCTTTTCCGTCTTTATCGAATCCTTTTAATTTATACTCAAAATATTTGTATGGCTCTCCGCTATCAGACTTCTCATTTTTTTCAATTCCATCAGCTGTGATTTGAACATAGTACTGATCTTTCCCCATACGGTTAATATCACAACCAACTAAAAGACTTGCGAATACAACTAAAATGCTAAACAGTGCAATATATCTTTTCATTTTCTTCACCTCATGTGTTTTTCTTATATTGTTATCTTAAAGCCCAGGGCTTAAAGAAGAAATTCAAAAACATGACATGAACATTACACTTTTGTAAGATAATAATTATTTCTTCACTCTAGAAACTGTCATCACGTCACCGATTGGAATGAGTACAGATTCTAAATTGGGATGAGTTGCTACTACTTCGTTCTAAAAAGCCTTAAGGTAAATGAATTAATCATCTCCCTTAAGGCTTTTTATCCTCTATCTCTTTACTGCCAATTTTTTATGTACCAATTACCGCCAATAACGTCTTTCACGCCAGTTTCGCCACTTATCACGTAATTTCCTTATACCGTTTATTACACCTTCTATTATGCATTCTATTATAATATCTATCACAAGGTATCTTATAAATCTAAGAATAGGACCTATAACGTACTTCAATATAAATTCAAAAATATTCTCCAGCATATATCCCCTCTTTCTACCCTTCAATTATAACTCGAAAAAAGAGAACTTTAAAAGAAGCTCAAATAAATAATAATGCGTAAGTTGAACAACTTAAAGCTACTTCAGCATCTATTTTTCTGTACCAACTGGCAGTTTCGTCTTCAATATATGAAAAGGGATTTCTAAATGATGAATTGAATATATATTTATTGTTTTCTAGCTTTCGAGCGAAAGTTTTTTATATGTCCTAATTTAAAGTTTTCGAGGAGAGAAATAATATGAACCCTATTTTATTAGATGTTCCGTTACAAATAGAAACAGACAGACTCATTCTTCGGGCACCACTTCAAGCCGGTGAAGGGAATGTAGTACACGAAGCTATTAAAGATTCCATTAGTGAATTAAAGCAATGGTTGTCTTTATTCCAGTCAATTCCTACTGTTGAAGAAACGGAAATTCTTCTGAGAAATGCCCATATAGATTTTTTGCAAAGAGAAAGCTTTCGCTATCTTATCTATCATAAGGGGACGAATGATTTTGTTGGAACTGCTAGCCTTCACGGAATTAATTGGAAGGTTTCTAAATGTGAAATTGGATACTGGATTAACACGCAATTTAGTGGCAGTGGATATATAACGGAAACAGTAAGTGCGTTAATAAACCTTGGATTTCAGTTATTCAAATTTAGAAGAATTGAAATACGATGTGAATGTAATAACACGAAAAGTCGTGCGATTCCTGAAAAACTAGGCTTTGAGCTTGAAGGGATATTACGTAATGAAGATCTTTCAGCTGACGGCAAACAACTAACTAATACTTGCATCTATGCAAAGATAAATTAGATTTTAAAATTCGTTGTGCAGCATATCTTAGGGCCGGTTTCTAAATTGGGAAGGCGGCTATTTTAATTTTTATAACAAAAGAAAAGACCTCCTTAACGATTTTACTTCATCGCTAAAAAGGTCTTTCTCTATTTCTGCTAAAAACTTAGCACTCTTCTGGCTTACCAGCATTCGTCGCTGTACGGAAAGATGATCCACATCCGCATGATGCGATTGCGTTTGGATTATCGATTGTAAATCCGCCGCCAAGCATAGATTGTTTATAATCAATTTTTACTCCTTTAACAATCGGAGCACTTTCTGTATCGATAACAAATTCAACACCGAAAAACTCAAGAACTGTGTCGTCTTCTTTTGGTTCTACTTCAAATCCTAAGCCGTAAGAAAGGCCAGTACATCCGCCGCCGTGTACAGCAAGGCGCACGTACTTCTCTCCATCTTCAGCATCTTTTAACATATCTTTAATTTGAAAAGCTGCTTGTTCTGTAACTTCAATCATGAAATACACCATCCTTTCTGTTCTCATTCTATTATACATCTTTACGCTTCTATCTTGTACTCATACACTCCGCGGCAAATTACTTCTGCTGGTCCTTTCATTAACACATTACCTTCTTCTGTCCATGCAATCATTAAATCGCCGCCAGCTAAATGAACTGTAATTTCCTTACCATGTTCCATTTTCCCATTTAAAATAGAGGCTACAACTGCAGCACACGCCCCTGTTCCACAAGCTTGTGTGACACCAGATCCACGTTCCCAAACGCGGAAGTTCATCTCTGTATCATTCAAAATCTCGATGAATTCAACATTTACTCGCTCTGGGAACATTTCATGTGTCTCCAGGACTGGACCAAGTGTTGTAAGAGGTGCTTGTTCTACATCATCAACAAAAATAACCGCATGCGGATTCCCCATTGAAACAGCTGTAAATGCATAACGATGATTATTGTATAAGAAGTTTTCACGAATAAATGGTGTTTCATCTTCACCAAGCATCGGTATTTCTGCACGTGTTAAACGTGGTGCGCCCATATCGATTTTCGCTAATGTAACTTTCCCTTCTTCTACAGTTACTTCCGCCGTTACAATACCAGCTAACGTTTCAATTGTGAAAACTGTTTCTTCTACTAGTTTATGCTCATACGCATATTTCGCTACGCAGCGTAAACCGTTACCGCAGCTCTTTCCTTCTGAACCATCATTATTAAACATACGCATTTTCACCGGAGCTACGTCAGATGGACAAATTAAAATCATTCCATCTGCTCCAATACCAGTATTAATATTTGAAACCTTTTCCGCCACAAGAGCTAAATCTTCTTCAGGAATTTGCTCTTCAAACATATTTACATATATATAACTATTGCCAAGACCATGCATTTTTGTAAAAGAAAATTGGCTCATTTGCACTCACTCCAAAAATAATTTGTTATTGTAAGTATAAAATGCACGCTTTTAGAACACAATATGAATGTCCCCCGTTTCTCATATTTGACAACATTTGGCGATGAGCCATTCTTGCGCAAATTGTGTAAGAAAAAAGCCCTTCTACAAGGGCCTTTTTTATTTATATACAATATTATCCTCCCCTGCGAAAGAAGATTTTATCTAATAGAAAAAGGTGCTGCTGATTGCAACACCTTAAAACATTGGATTTTCATCCAAATACTCATATACATTATGGACAAGTTCTTCTACTGTAGCACCTTGTACTACTTCACCATTTACAAGTGCAAACGGTCCTTCAAAACAAATGCCACAATATCCTAAACAACCATACTCCATTACATCTAAATTCGGATCTTTTTCTAATTTCTCTAAAGCTGCTTGTGAGCCACTCGCAAGGTTACCTACACAAAATTCAATTAATGGTTTAATCAAAATTCTCCCCCCTGTACTACAAAACAAATTACCTTCTGACTTTATCTATAAGAAGAAAACTAAGCTGTCTCTTGTTGTTTTCGTTATACATCCTAAACTATTTAGTTACTTCACTATTTCACTTCAAAGTAGATGGACTTATTTTATATAACATGCTGCTCGCAATGAAATAGTAATTAAAAAGGAAAAACAGTTTACTTTACTTTTCTTCTTATTGTACAACAGAGTATTCATTCATGCATTGTTATTTGTTCACAAATTCGATATAATTTGATTGAGTAAAGTCAAAATATTTTATTAATATAAAATTGTATGATTAGGGGATATTTCAACAGAAAAGGGGTAATCCATCATGAAACACCTCGTAATACTAGGTGGCGGCTACGGTGGAATGAGAATTCTGCAGCGGCTACTTCCAAGCAACCAACTTCCAGATGATGTACAAGTGACATTAATCGACAAAGTACCATACCATTGCTTCAAAACTGAATATTATGCATTAGTTGCGGGTACTATTTCAGAAACACATATTCGTATACCGTTTCCCGAGCATCCACGCCTCAATATTCAATACGGCACAATAACAAATATTGATCTCGAAGAAAAAGCTGTTCATCTCGATGGCGGCGAAGCAATCCCATATGATGATTTAATTATCGGTCTTGGCTGTGAGGATAAATATCATAACGTTCCTGGGGCGAAGGAATATACACATAGCCTACAATCGATCGAACAAACACGTAAGACATATGAACAATTAAATAGTCTAGAACCAAACGCAACAGTAGCTGTCGTTGGTGCTGGATTAAGTGGCGTTGAAGTTGCAAGTGAACTTCGCGAAAGCCGTTCTGATTTAAAAATTCACTTATTTGATCGAAAAGATAGAATTCTATTCCCATATCCAGAGAAATTAAGTAGATACGTAGAAGAATGGTTCGTAAAACATAAGGTTACTATTATACGAAACGCTAACATTACAAAAGTAGAACCAAATATTGTGTACAACCACGATGAACCACTTGAATGTGATGCAATCGTCTGGACAGCTGGTATTCAAGCAAATGAAGTTGTTCGAAACCTTCCAGTTGAACAAGATGGTAGCGGACGGGTTGTTTTAACAAAATATCACAATATTCCAAATAACGAGCACGTGTATGTTGTAGGAGATTGCGCAGCACTTCCACACGCTCCATCTGCGCAACTTGCTGAAGGTCAAGGAGAGCAAATTGTGCAAATATTATTAAAACGTTGGAATAATGAACCACTTCCTGAAGAACTACCTGTAATTAAATTAAAAGGTGTTCTCGGCTCTCTTGGTAAGAAGCACGGCTTTGGTTTACTTGCAAACCAACCATTAATGGGACGTGTACCGAGATTATTAAAATCCGGTCTTCTTTGGATGTACAAATATCATAAAGGTTAATACTTTACAGACTGTCTACTAAATAGGCAGTCTCTTTCATGAGTTAAAATATAATTATCAGACACATCTTTCTCAATATGGATGATGATTTATTTTTCATTTTTATATTAAAAACTATCGATAAACAGTGTATGCTATTTATAAGTTGTTTTATTATTTCCTTTAAGACCGAAGTCATTCGGTCTTATTTTTTATGTTGTAAATACTTTTACAGGAGGTATTCCATTTCACTTATGAACTTAACGAAACTAAACGATCGAATAGAAGCGAAGAAGAAAGAATTGATCTATCTCGTTGAAAAGTACGGATTCACTCATGATAAAGTGATTTCTTTCAGCCAAGAATTAGATCGTTTACTTAACTTATTAATAGAACTCAAGACGAAGAAAAAACGTTGCTCTTTATAACCTTTATCCTCCCTTTTTTGATACGATAGAACTAGAATCAGAAAGGAGCCATCTATGTTTATATTAAAAGACGTTACATATAAAGATATACTACAAATTCCTTATTTACAGATTCAAAAAGAAAAAATCACATGTATTATCGGTGAGAGTGGGAGCGGAAAAAGTACATTGCTCCGTATGCTAAATGATTTGCAATCTCCAACATCCGGTACAATTGAATATAACGGAAAGCTGATTTCTGATTACCCTCCTATTCAATTACGACGTGACGTAGTCATGCTTGGGCAAACCCCACCTATTTTTGATGGAACGATTAAAGACAATCTATTAATGGGACTTCGTTTTTCTGAAAAACCATTTCCAAATGACGATGCCTTGCGAAGCCCATTAACGACTGTTAGCTTAGAAAAAAATTTAGAAGACAACGCTGATTCATTATCAGGCGGGGAAAAACAACGACTTGCTTTTGCACGTATCGTACTTATGGATCCACCTGTTTATTTATTAGATGAACCAACCTCGGCACTAGATAGCGATACAGAACGCCGCGTTATGAAACAATTTACTATGCTAGCAAGAGAAAAGAAAAAAACAGTTATCTTCATTACACACTCACAACAACTTCCAGAAGAAATTGCAGACGATATTATTGAAATTAGTAAAACAAACGGTGCAACTAGAAAGGAAGTGCTCTCAGTTGAAGGGCGTTATTGAACTCCAAATTTGGCAACTTGCCGCTGCATATATTTTTATTCTTATTTTAATTGGACTTGTAAAATTAAAAGGGATTCCTCGTGAAAAACAAATTGCGCTCGCAACATTCCGTATGACGATTCAGCTCGTACTCGTTGCATATGTCCTTACATACGTATTTGAAAATAGTAATCCATTTTATACAATTGCCCTTATTACTTCTATTACTACCTTTGCAATTTTTAATATTTATAAACGAGTCAATATCCCGATGTCTAAAGAATTAAAACGAGTAGCCGCGCTTTCCATGGTTGCCGGATCAATCGGGCCACTTCTACTATTTATCTTTGTTATTATCGGGCACGCCCCTTGGTATGCGCCGCAATATATCGTTCCGATTACGGGAATGTTAGTCGGGAATGCGATGACAGGCGTTTCTCTCGGTGCAAATACGTTCTTAAACAATATGAAATCGCAAAGAGGTCAAATTGAAGGCGCACTTATGCTCGGCGCAACACCGAAAGAAGCCGCTGCGCCGCTCATACGAGACGCTTTTGACTCTGCTATTTTACCAACGATCAATTCTATGGTCGGAATGGGGATTATAAGCTTACCAGGCATGATGACTGGTCAAATCTTATCTGGTGTATCACCATTTACAGCCATTCAATATCAAATCGCCATTATACTTGGTATTTCAGGAAGCACTGCCTTTGCTGTTATTATCTTCTTACAGCTTGGATATAAAACATTCTTTAATAAGCGGTGTCAGTTGAAAGAGATTGACTATGCTGCGAAGTGAATCGTAACTCTCGCTTGGTAAATGATGCACCGTTCTCGGTGAGTGAAATTATATCGACGATTTTTCGAATATATCTATCATAACTCAAAATATATCAACGATTTTTGAAATATATCGACTTACCGACAAAAAATGACATAATAAAAAGAGGGGGCCTATTCGCCTCCTCTTTTACTTACGCCTTCTTCACGAACTGTGATTTTAACTTCATAGCTCCGAAACCGTCGATTTTGCAATCAATATCGTGATCGCCATCAACTAAACGGATACTCTTTACTTTCGTACCGATCTTCACAACTGAAGAAGTTCCTTTTACTTTTAAATCTTTAATAACAGTAACAGCATCGCCGTCTTGAAGAACGTTTCCGTTCGCATCTTTTACAACTTTTGCACCATCATTATTTTCAGCTTCTGCTTCTTGGCCCCACTCATGAGCACATTCTGGACATACGAAAAGAACGCCATCCTCATACGTATATTCTGAATTACATTTTGGACAATTTGGTAAAGTAGCCATAAATTCATTTCCTCCGTTCATTATTTATACGTAAAAATCAAAATTGATGTTTACATCTCGATAAATAAAATTTGTATAGCATTTCTTTATAGTGCCATAGTCTTACGTTATTGACAAGCCTACCTCAAATTCTCATTTTTTATTGTATTTTACAAATTTTCAATTCGTATAGTGTTTCCAAATCAAAAAGAAGAACCTTCACAAGATTCTTCTTTTCAAAATGAACGAGTTCTGACTAGAAACCCCAACCATTTTCTTCAATGTAAAATTGATACTCTTCTAACTCCTCTTCACTTAACTTCTTATTATTCTCATATACTTCTTGCCATTCAAAATAGTCTTCACTGAAGTAAACAGCAAATTTAATTTTCACGTTTTTCTTCTCTATATAATCATAACCAGTAAACTCTATTACGTCATAATCGTCTTCTTTCTTCACAAACTTCCAAGTTGGATTATCCGTCATAACCTCTAAAGTAATACCTTCACTACTTGAACGAGCGACATTTTTAATATTCGGCTCAGTTGGTAAAAGTGAGAATCCAAACATAGCTCCACCAAACACGATTCCAACTATAACCTGAAAACCAACCATACCAGCAAAACTAGCGCCACCCTTTGATTGTAAGTAATACGCCTTCTCATGATCAGGCATATCTTCTCCCTTATGTAATACACGAACAGCATGCTTATAATATAAACGGTTTCCTTGCCATCCAGTAAATATCATCGTTCCTAATTGAAGAACTAAACTACATGTTAAATAAATCCCATCTGGAATATCTATAAAAGGAGTTACAACGATACTAGGTACCGCCAATAACGTAAGTATAATAAACAACTTATACATTTTACGATAAGCTAACCAAAAAGTTGGGAAGAAAAAGGCTACCCAATTCCACTTATTCCCTTGCACTGGATTTTCTACTTTGCCCCACTTAAAGTCATAATAAGCTGTATTCTTTTGAACAACTTTATGCAACTCTTTTGGGGAATTTGTTTCTTGTAAAACAGTGTCCTTCACGTACATCATCCTTTTCTTCTTTCTGCATACATGTATTTTATAGAAAGAAAAAGAAGGAATCTAACAAAAAGTACATATATTTCATAAAAATGAACGGAAATCGAATATATTCCGACAATTATCCGTTTATTATTCCATTTTACTTTTTAACATATTAAAATACTTATGAATGATACGTTTAATACATTAAGTTAATCATTTTGTATATTTGATAATAAAAATGTTTCACATGAAACTATTTATATTTTGTATTACCTTGTCTCTACACAATGTGTGTAAAGACACTACAAAAAGACGCCCTTGTCAAAAAGGCGTCTTTTTATAGTTGAAAATTTACTAATATAAAAAATGAATTATTTAATAAATGAATTCCCCACGGAACGAGTAAATTATTTGTTTTCTTATACGTATAAGCTAAACATATACCGCCACCAAAAATATATAAAACACTACCTACTGTAAGGGGATGACCTAAAGTAAATATAGAAGCACTTATAACGGCACTGCTAAGTATAGAGAAGCGCTGAGATAATTTCATAAAAAACATACCTCGGAATACAAGCTCTTCCCAAATTGGTGCAAAAACAGTGAGTACAACTACGTATAAAATGATTTCACTTTTAGTAGGCTCTATTACTATATTAGATTCATTCACACGAAGCCCATGTGGTAAAACTAAATTTAATACTGCAATATATATAAGCAGCACGATCATTGTCATTACTATCGTTACATAATGCTTAAAATTATTGAACTGTATTGTTTTTAATAAATGTACACAGTAATTTCTCGCTGGTGAATATATTAAGATAATAGTAAGAAATGTTAAAGGCGGAATAAGATGATCTACATACCATGGATATAAGGAAGAGTCATAAACAAGGTTCAAAAAACCCACTCCATACATTGCCCCAAAAATAATTATTATCATACTAATTACTTCGCGCATACTCATTACTACATACTTTTCTTCATAAGTAGCTAATTCTGTATTCATCCTATCCCCTCCAGTATAATTAAACTTTTTAAACCATTATATACCAATTTTAATTAAAAAACAGACGATACAATCTACTGTATCGTCTGTTTTTCCCTACCATTTCTCTCTACATGTTTCAATTAAATGCAGTAAGTACTTCCTCGTCATATCTGCCCTTCTCCACCTTGAGAGCATTCGCTTTTCTTTTGGATTCTGCCGTATTCTCGCTACTTCTTTTAATAAAATCTCCCATTCTTCCCCTGAACGTTCTAACAAGTATTGCAATCCTCTATCTTTTGAAACGATTGTTTTATGATCCAATGTATACAAAATACGTCCCATTGTAACGACAGCTGATTCTACCCACTCTTCTATAAAAAATAAATATGGTTGCTTCGCTTTTTCACTCCAGTACTGTTCTACGTTGTATTTCATCGTATTTACTACATCATCCCATCTTATTTGAAACGAAAGGTCTTCTGCTTCTTTCCCGGTAACTGTAATACCTTGATTTTTTAACGTCCACCATGTGACCGCATTAATATCCCAATGACCTATATTCGCTTTCCCATCTGCACAATACACGTACTCATTCATTTCATCATTGTATTTCCCTAAATCAGCAAGCGGAATATACATACCGTCCATTCTTTTGCCTAACGTACTACCACTAAGTTTCTTATGTAATTCTACAAGTTGTTGTTTTTCAGCCTCATTCACGGCATCACTTATTACCGTAACAAAATCAACATCGCTCGTTTCTACATGAAATGCACCAAGTGCGATAGACCCGTAAATATATACCCCGACTATTTTTTCATCCAAAAAGATTTCTTTTAATTCTACTGTGTACCGCTCCATTAACTGTTGTACTTCTGTCGGTAACGCATACTTCACTCCATTTTTCACATCTATCCCTCCAATAAAAAAAAGCCTTTGCAAATTCGCAAAGGCTTCCTGCTTTATAAATATTTCTCGATTTCTTCGTAAACATCCTTCAAACGAGGATTTCCTTCTCCAACAACTTCTCCATTTACAAGAACGACTGGATAAAATAGATCTTCCTCCACTACGCGCTCTGCGAATGCTTTTTTATCTTTATCTTCTTGTTCTTCTTGAAAATCAATATACTCGAAATTAAATTTATTTTCTTGTCCTTCATATTTACGACCAATCGCCGCTTGTAGCCACTCAAACGTTTCTGTTGAAGATGGCATTCCAACGCAGCTCGCACAAATTACTTTCGTCCCATACACTTGCACATTAACCATTTCTTCTCCCCCACTTCTTATTTCAACAGTATATTCAGATATCTTAGTACGTAAGCACATCATTTTACAAACTTATTCCATACCCCTATACTGAAAAAACACGTTGTAAACATGATAAAAAATTTCGACATTAAAACAAGAACAGAAAAAATAGATTTTCCCCTCTATCTTGATTATAATAAAACTGATGAAAGGAGTCGATAAAAATGGAAAACCCACATATGCAAGAACAAGTACTAGAAGTATTAGATAAATTACGTCCATTCTTACTTCGCGATGGCGGAGACGTTGAATTAGTAGACATTGAAGAAGGTATCGTAAAATTACGCCTTATGGGTGCTTGCGGAAGCTGCCCAAGTTCTACAATCACACTAAAAGCTGGTATCGAACGCGCGTTACTTGAAGAAGTACCAGGCGTTATTGAAGTAGAACAAGTATTTTAATTAAAAGCGGCGGTGGCTCATTCAGCTCTGACTGGCTAAGGTTCTTTCGCATAGAAGGCGCTTTTTGCCTCACAGGAAGGCGCGAAATGGCCGACTGTTCTAGCCGCTGGAGCTAGATATTAATTAAAAGCGGAAGCGGCTCGTTCAGAATCGCTTCCTAAAGAGACCCATTCGGGTCTCTTTTTTTATTCAAAAAACACTTTCCCTTTAACATCATAAAACAAAATTGGAAATCCTTCTCAAAAAGTGAGATAATTAATACTATAGAATCGTTCACACATATACAGAAAAAAACATAGGGGGACGACACATGCCAAAAATGGGGAACACTTTTTTAACAATTCAAGAACTAGAAAAGAAAAAAGAGTATTTATTAGGCCTTTCATCCGTTATACCAACATGGAATGCGAGCTATCAATTTTTATTTAAAGAAATCCAGCAAGAATTATTGGGTAAAGTAAATGAAAAACTCGAAAAGCATCAATTCGTTTTAAATATATGTGCAGAGCAACAAGTAGGGGCATAATGTATTACATACAATTGTGATATATAAAAAAGAGACCTCCATCGGTCTCTTTTTTATTTTAAGACAGCCAATCTAATTTCCTAATCCCTAACTTATCAACTGGTAAACGAAGTGAGCCATAAAAATGCTTCATAAATTGCTCAGAGCGGTTCACATCGTGTAAAATGGCTTCTAGGCGATCTCTGTATATGCTTTTTTGTTCTTCGTTTCCAGTTTGGTAATATCTTTCGACTGTTTCAAAATAGTGAAGCGGGAACAGGAGCCTTGCAAATAATAGGCGCCAACCAAATGAGGATAGCGAATAATTTCGTTCGTAATCTGTAACAAATTGAACGATTGTTTGCTCCCAGTCTTTCTTTTTTTCTATCATCATATAGCGGATTAATTCTGCCATATCTCGAGTTGGGTGATCATACACCCAATCAAAAGGAAGTTTGAGACGCTTCGTTTGATGCCATAATAAAGGTGTGAATCGTTCTTGGCAAATTGTTGCTGCATCAGTCATTTGCGGCGTATCATCCATCTCTGTATCGACAACATACTGAATTGCATTTTCTGCAACTCCTAAGTAATACGGGAAGGATTCAATAAACAATTGATCGAATACGTCTGTAGGGTGGTTCATCACTTGTGATTGCCAAAACTTTTCTAATTGATCGAGCCTTTTTTCCCATAACGCTTTCCATTCGCCTATGCGGCTTAATTGCTCGATTTCTTCTGGAAAGAATGCACCTCGTTTATGGAATATAGAAAGCTCACTTCCTAATGATGTAGCATGTCGTTCTAACGCACGCATACCTTTTAATAAGCAGTAATTTTGTTCTTCTATCTCACTTACATAGTAGCCGTGTATAGTCGGAACGAAAGTCGCTACAGTTATATCCCCTTGCTGGTTCATATAATCACTGAGCTTTTTCATCTCTACAAGTACTTCTTCCTCCATTTCTCCAATTGGAACAAGTACATAAATTTTGTTGCGAATCCAAAAGCTTTTATAGGGGCCAAGGGGGATTAATTCTTTAACATGCATATGATAATGCTCATAAATATGATGAATCATCGCAGTCGCCACCTATGGTTTTTCTTTATATATATGAGCTTGTGCTCGCCTTTCATTCCTATGCACATGATAAAGCAACGAAACGTATACAAATACTAAAAAGAAAAAAAGGTGATAAACATGAAAGAATCAAATCAACTACAAGAAAGAGCATTACAACTATTACAAGAACGTGGTGTAACAATTGACGATATTGCTGAGCTTGTTCATTTTCTTCAAAAAAAATATCATCCAAATTTAGAGATGTCAGAATGCCGTTATAACGTTGAGCGTGTATTATCAAAACGTGAAGTACAAAACGCACTGATTACTGGTATCGAACTCGATGTCCTTGCTGAAAAAGGAATGTTAAGTGAGCCGTTACAAGATATCGTAAAACGTGATGAAGGCTTATACGGAATTGATGAAGTGATCGCACTTTCTATCGTTAATGTGTACGGCTCTATTGGTTTCACGAACTTTGGATATATCGATAAATTAAAACCTGGTATTTTAGAATTCTTAAATGATAAATCATCTGGAAAGGTGCATACATTCCTTGATGATATCGTTGGCGGAATTGCTGCCGCTGCTTCAAGCCGTTTAGCACACAGAGCTGAGCATTCGGAATAATAAAATATGAAAGACCGTCAGTTTCATACTGACGGTCTTTCATATTCCATGAGCATAAATTCTCTTCCGCGGCTCAAAAAAATAGGACCTTGCTGAAACCCTATGTTTTTATATAGCGTAATCGCCCTTGTATTAAATGTTGCTACACTAAGTCGAAACGTCTTTGGCTTATATTCTTTCGCTGCAAAGGCTATCCCAGCTTGAAAAAAACTATTTCCAAGCCCTTTCCCTGTTAACGCTGGCTTCATGCCAAGTCCGATATCAATTACATCTTCTCCACCATATAAATGAGCATCTCTTCCACCTGGCACTTGTGCATTTTCCCCAAAACAAAAATAGCCGATAAACTCTCCCTTATCGTCACAACAGCCATAATACGTCTCATCTAATAATTCTTCTATTACTTCTTCCTCTCCTGAAAAACTATACAATTTATAAGGTTCTTCGTACGTCCACGTATTTATTTCATTTGCTTCTTCTACCGTTAACTTATGTATATCCATCCTTCTCTCCCCTTATCAAATATTCTATATATACTCATTCATTTTTCGCGCCTCATTTCCCTCTAATTGCAATATGCAGAATTACATACGCACAGCCATTAAACAAGTGGTACAATTTATTTGAATCGCTGTTGCTACACTTCTTGATTAGAGAAAAGGCGTTAACACGGAAATTAGCGTCTTATCAACCTCAAGCAATTGGCACATTTTGTCATCTTAAAAGACACTCGAAAGAGTGTCTTTTTTTCTATATCCAACAAGGACTTACTCATTTCAAAGTATAAATACATAAAATAATGTAAATCATTACAAGCATGAATCACTTTCTAAAAGTTATAAAGTAGATTCAAAATAAAAAAGCACTCTTGGCTAGAGTGCTTTTTACTTTCAAACAAGGAGGCTACATATATGGATAGTACTCTCGTATTTAACTTCGGCATTGGTATTGTCATCATTTTATTCGTCTTCTTTGTTCTTTGTATGAGCGGGGTATAGCAATCTTTTATGCTGACAACTCCTTTAAAGTATCACTTAATTTAAACTTTCTTAATTGTAAGGAAGCAATCAACGCTGCCCCTGCTCCAAGTATCACACTAGCTAGAGCTAATATGAAAACTTGATTATACGGAATGATAATAACCGTTAACTCTAAACTTGATAACACGATATAACTAAACAAAATCCCACCAAAAATGCCAATACAACCAGCTATCGCTCCAAGTAAAGTTCCCTCTAATAAAACGATCCGTCTCATTTGCTTCGGAATAGCTCCTACCGCACGAATCATACTAATTTCAGCACGTCTTTCATGCAGGCTTGCGACAATCGCATTCATTAGTCCTATACCAGAAATAATGAAAACAATTACAACTAACAAGCGAATTAACATCATCATTTGCGATAATAACTGCTCTTGTTCTTTCAATAAATCATAACTGTTTATAACTTCTACATTCTCTTTATTATTTGTAATTTCTTTTACTTGCTTCTTAATCGCTTCAAATGATTGATTCGAATTTGTCATAATTTGAATCGCTTCATATCCTTGTACGTAGAGCTTATCGCGAGCCCATTGTTCATTTACAAAAATATCTAACCCTCTTAACCTCAATCCTTGCTCAATAATTGAAACGACTTTAATCGTTTGTTTTTCTTTCCCTTTTCCTTGTACTTCAATCGTATCATGCAACTGAAGTCCTAAATTTTTAGCCACTTCCTTCGTAATGACTCCCTCACCATCTCGTAATGGCTTACTTAAAGTTTGCCCTGCAATCACTTTCGCCTTTGTCACTTTCTGATACGCTACAATATCGTTACCTACAACTTCCATTGAATCGTAGTTCAAATTGTTTTTTTCCGCAAATTCATACCATTCTTGATTCGCTTGTTTAAAGTCATAATTTACAAGTTTTGCTGTAAAGTCAGTAGCATTCCCAACACTTGATTCCACACCATCAATTTTTCTAACCTTCTCCATCCAACTAAACGGTAATGTTTCTATTCCTTGCGACTCTACCGGAATTCTTATTACTAAGTCCGCTGGTAAATGTTTTTGTAATCCTTTTTTCATACCTTCATACATAGAATTTACATACATCGTTCCAACAAGCGCTAACATAAAACCAAATGCTAATATAGCAACCGACACAGCTGCCTTATTCCGATAACGAATTACATTCCGGCTACTAATCGTCGTTTCAATTCGTAATATCATTTGAAACGGTTTTGCAATCACTGGTGCTATCATACGAATAAAGAACGGAATCGCAAATAACAAACCGACTGCAAATAAAAGCGCCCCTATCGCACTTGGATTAAAACCGATATACTGCTCTAATATGTTACCCGTGAGTCCAATAACAGTACCAATGATTAAAATGCTCAGGCTAAAAGTACTCCATCTTTTTTCTTTTTTCTCATTACTAGGAAGACCTGGCCAAAGTGCTTGAACTGGGGGAATCTTTCTAACCATGAAAGCTGGTATAATGGCCCCTATGATAGACATAACAATCCCTAATAAAAAAGTAATGAGTAAAATCTCACCTGAAATCGAGAATGATGCTTTCTCTGCCCCCTCAATATTCACCCATTTGTTAATGAATGATGCTGCAATTGTTTGCGTACCTGCCCCAAGAATAACCCCTGCTAGCGATCCAATTGCTCCGATGCATAAAGCCTCTAATAAAACGACTAATATAATTTGATTTGGGTTACTACCGAGTGCACGTAATAATGCCCACTGCTTAAATCGACTTCTAACAGATAAGAAGAAACTTCCCATTATTAAAAGAGCTACAACAAATAAGGCAATACCACCTAAACTGAAAATTAACGGCTTCATTACATTTAGTCGTTCAAATGCCTTATCAACATAAGTACGTTGATCCACCTTTATATTTTCTATCGTCTTATTTACATCAAGAGCAATTGCTCTCTTCACATTTACATCGGCGGTTTTCACTTGAACGAGATTGAACTGATTTGGTAGGTTTAATTCTTTTTGAAGCCACTGGATTGGAAAATAAGCACCATGCCCCATTGCCGCCATTAACGGTGGATTTAAAATGCCGACGACTTTCACAGTCTTTTCTCCATGCTGCGGGAATGGCAATTTAATCGTATCTCCTACCCGTATATTTTCACGGTCTGTATACCCTTTTGTCAGCGCTACTTCAGCACCTTCTTTCGGATATCGGCCTTCTAATATTTTATAAGAATGCATTTCTGGAGAATCTTGCTCAACACCCCAATAGGACGGTTTTCCCGATAACTCTTTATAATTTGGAAAAGGATATGGTATAAGTACTTTTGATATTTTTTCAGCATTTTCTAAGCCATCTATTCCTTTTAAACTTTCATTATTTAAATACATATCGTTTTTTATATAGCCAAATTGTAAATTATAATCTCCATACCGGCTTACTACTTGTTCCTTCACACTTTTCTCTACTGATTGATTGCCTAGTAATAACATCGTCGCTAACATAACACCTAAAGCTGCACCGAGGGCAATCAACATATTTCGCAACCAATTTTGTTTCATCGATTTTATCGCATATTTAATTACCCATCGCATCACCTTTACCTCCTACTTTAAAGTGACGATTCATAATCTCTTGAATGTGGATAACTTGTTGCGGGATATTTCGAAATTTCCATCCTTTACTTTCAGCATGTTCATGAATTACTTCACCATCTAATAAGAAAACAACTTTATCCGCATGGGCCGCTACGAACGGGTCGTGCGTTACAATGACAGCTGTTTGTCCTAACTCATCACACGCATTGCGCAGTGCCGCGATTATATTTTTGCTATTTTCTGAATCCAATGCCCCTGTTGGTTCATCAGCTAATATAATAGCCGGCTCATTTGCAAAAGCTCTTGCGATCGCAACCCTTTGCTGTTGCCCGCCTGATAACTGCGCTGGTAAATGTTTTTCTTTTCCTTTTAATCCGACGAGATCTAATAAACGAGTTGCTGTCACCGTTGCCTTCTTTTGCGAGACATTATCTAACAGTAACGGTAATCCTACATTTTCCTCCGCACTAAACACTGGAATCAAATTAAACTGCTGAAAAATAAAACCGATTTTATGCCTTCTAAATAAAGCGAGCTCTTTCTCTTTTAATGTTGAAATCTCTGTACCGTCAACTCGAATACTACCTACCGACGGAATATCTAATCCACCTAATAGCTGCAATAAAGTTGTTTTCCCTGAACCGCTTGCTCCCATAATACAAACAAAATCCCCTTTTTGAATTTGAAGATTAATGCCTTTTAATATTTTTACTTTACTATCCCCAATATCAAACGATTTTTCTAACCTTTCAATTTCAATAATATTCATCCCCATATCCCCTTCTCTCTCTATTTACCAATCTATATATTCTATTCAAAAATGCAAAATCCCTACTATTTTGTATTTTTTTGTCACATACTAATATTTCTCATGTCAGAAAAGTTGACTCTCATAATAAAAGTAACCATAATAGTTACACGAATGCATAAAAACTATTCACATATCCACAAATAGGAGGAAGAACAATGAAACATGTAATCGTTTATGCACACCCAAATACAGAAAGCTTCAACCATGCAATTTTAGAAACGGTAAAAAGTGAATTAGAAGAAAAAGGTCATGAAGTACGCGTTCGCGATCTATACGAGTTAAACTTCAATCCAGTATTAGGCGCTTCCGATTTCATCTCATTTTCTCAAGGAAGCACACCAGAAGATATTAAAGAAGAGCAAGAGCATATCTCTTGGGCTGATAGCATTACATTCATTTATCCAGTTTGGTGGGCGGGGCTTCCTGCTATTTTAAAAGGATATGTTGACCGTGTATTTAGCCACGGCTTCGCTTATGCTTACGGTGAAAATGGCATTGAAAAACTATTAAGCGATAAAAAAGGCTTATTATTATCTACAATGGGAAATACGAAAGAAGCATACACAGCAGGCGGTATGTTTGACGCAATGAAGAAAACAGCTGATGTTGGTATTTTTGAATTTACAGGAATTGAAACAATTGAGCATACATTCTATACGAGTGTCCCTTCTGTGGATGATAATGTGCGTAAACAATATCTTGAAGAGGTTAAAGATGTTGTGAATCGTGCATTTTAATAAAAAAACTCCGGTTTTCACAACCGGAGTTTTTTTATTTCATCATCAATTTCGGAATATATCTTCGAAGAATGTTTTCTAATTCATTCATATCTTCCTGTCTAATAAGTAAATTCACATTGTCATTCATTTTTTCTCGCCCGCGATATAAAAATATATTTTCTTTTGGATTTTCCCATGTTGATGTTTTATAGCCTTTTAATTCTTCATATGAATAAAAGTTTAATCCGTCTACTACACCTTTTTCATATATTTGTACACTTTTAATAAGATGGATAGCTATTAAAGTCATAAAACAACTTGCTACAACATAACTACCCGACTGAATAAGAAACTTTTCAGCTGTATCAATATCGCCATTTACGTACTGAGCATATATATGCATACATTGTCCAATGAAATATGCTGGCCCAAGTAACGCAATCCACCGTCTCTTCACTCGAGGATACATTGCAATGAGTTTTCCCGCGCTTTTTTTCATTTCATTTATTTTATATATTTTCCATAGAACAAAGAACAAAACACATAATGTAAAAATAAACATAATACATGACATCCAGTACACTCTGATTCCCTCCTCTTAATATCACTACATATAAACTTTACATTTTATATAACAACAGCACATATGCAATTATGCATAAAAAAACAGGTAACCTCTTCCGGCTACCTGTTTTTCATTACATTTTCTCAATCCACTCCGTCAAGTTATGCACAACTTGCGTCGGTTGTACTTCATATTCTGTTAACTTCTCCACAGTTGTGACTCCAGTGTGGACAAGAAGGGTATGCATGCCAGCATTTATTCCCGCTAAAATGTCTGTATCGTAGTTATCCCCAACCATTAATGCTTCATTTTTTTCTATGCCAAGCACTTTTAAAGCTTGTTCCATAATGATTGATTCTGGTTTTCCGATAAAGATTGGATCTACGCCTGTTGATACGGCTACAACTGATGTTAATGAACCGTTACCTGGTAATAATCCGCGCTCAGTCGGAATGGCAATGTCTCCATTTGTAGAAATAAACGTTGCACCGTTACGCACAGCAAGACAAGCTTTTGCTAATTTTTCATATGTGATGTCACGATCTAAACCAACAACAACGAAATCAGGATTTTCATCCACAAGTTCAAATCCTTTTTCCACAAGCGCATCATGTAAGCCTTCTTCACCAATCATATATACAGTTGCGTCTTGTTTACGTTCATAAATGAAGTTCGCTGTCGCCATACTCGTTGTGAATACTTGCTCTGCTTCCGCTGGAATATCGAAACGAACAAGTTTTTCTGCCACTTGTTCTGGTTTACGAGTTGAGTTATTCGTAACGAATAAATAAGGAATACCGCGCTCTCCTAACGCTTTTACGAAGTCGCTCGCTTCTTCAATTTGTTCTTCTCCGCGATACATCGTACCGTCTAAGTCAATTAAGTAACCTTTATACATCATTATGTCTCTCCTTCTATGCTAACGTTCTCACCTATCATACCACTCTTATATTACCCGCTTTTCAAAAAGAAAAAAACGCTTTACCTTAAAGCGCCCCATAACGTTCATTTTTTCTCTTTTACTTGGTAAGAACAACTACAATCGCCCTCACACATGTTTGCTAACGTCTTTACATCTGCTCCTGCAAATAAACGATTATACATCTCTTTTTCATCTTCGCATACTTGCGGGAATCTCTCTGCAATTTCTTTTAACGGACAGTTTTGTTTTTCAATTACGAAAGAGTTCTCTCCATCTCTCTTTATTTGAACCATATAACCATTTTTCTCTTGCATAGCTGCTATCTCTTGCACTTTATATGCTAAATTCTTTTGATTACTCACTCGCTTTTGCAACTGTTCTTCCATTCGCTTCGTTCTCTCTGTTAAAACGTAACGAAGTATTTTTTCATCACCCATTCGAGCTAAATCTTCTAGCATATCAATCGCAAATTGCTTATACTCCTTCGGGAATGTATCTTCTCCCTTTTCACTTAATCCATATAAATAAGTTGGTCTTCCGACATGTTGTCTTACCATCTTAGAATAAATGAAACCATCTTTCTCAAGATTACTTAAATGTCTTCGGATCGCCATTTCTGTAATCTCTAAAACGTCAGCTAGTTCCGCTACTGTGTGCTCTCCCTTAACTTTCAACAATTGCACAATTTCATCTTTCGTCGTACGTGCTTCCCCCATGCTTAACCCTTCTCCCTTTTCCCTTTACTTTCTCACATACAATATAAGATCCCCAAAAGGCAGTCCTGGGGATCTTATAAGCATAATTATTCTGGTACAAATGCAGATACAGGTCCTAATTCCTTCTCTAAATAACTGCGAATATTTGCTGGGTATTTCTCTACCACTGCAATATGTTTTTGAATCGTCTTATATAATTCATCATGATTCATTTGAATATAATCTTGCGTAAGCATTTTTCGAAGAAGGATAATTTCTTTCATTCCTTGTCCTTCTTCTGCACTTATCACTCGCTCGTCCATCAAAATATCGATAATATCTTCATAACTTCCTGGATCGCGCATAATAAATCCATCAATCATCGCATTCCCTACATCTAATACACAATCAATAATGAGATGAGCTATGCGTTCTAATGCGTAAAATTCAAACTCGGTTTCATATATCTTTTTCTCTTGAAATGTACTTGTTGCTCGTTCTAAACATACTAGCATTTGTTCTATTTTCTTTCTGTCTACAAAATACATGAATGTCACCTACCTGGAAATTAAAGCATTTACATTTTAATTGTAACGCTTTCTTCTGAAAAAATCGACAATTTTTCGAATTCACCTTTTCTCCGTTATTTGTTATAGTTATATTTGTATGATTTTTGAAATTGGAGGAATGGAATCTTGGAACGTGAACTCGCACTAGAAATTGTCCGTGTAACAGAAGCAGCAGCATTAGCATCCGCACAGTGGATGGGCCGCGGAAAGAAAAACGAAGCAGATGATGCAGCAACTACAGCAATGCGTGATATGTTTGATTCAGTAAACATGGCAGGTACAGTTGTAATTGGTGAAGGAGAACTTGATGAAGCACCGATGTTGTATATTGGTGAAGAACTAGGAACAGGTAACGGTCCAGAAGTAGACATCGCCGTTGATCCATTAGAAGGTACAAACATCGTTGCAAAAGGTCTTGCAAATGCAATGGCAGTTATCGCAATCGCAGATAAAGGAAACCTTCTTCATGCTCCTGATATGTACATGGAAAAAATCGCGGTTGGTCCAAAAGCAGCTGGTAAAATTAGCTTAGATGATCCAATTGAAAAAACAATTGAAATTGTAGCAGAAGCTAACAATAAAAAGATTCGCGATCTAACAGTTATCGTGCAAGAACGTGAACGTCATCAAGATATTATTGACCGTGTTCGTGCAAAAGGTGCACGCGTAAAATTATTTGGTGATGGTGATGTTGGTGCGTCAATCGCAACAGCACTACCTGGAACGGGTATTGATTTATTCGTAGGTATTGGCGGAGCTCCAGAAGGTGTTATTTCTGCAGCAGCATTAAAATGCCTTGAAGGTGAAATGCAAGCTCGCTTAGTTCCAATGAACGAAGAAGAAGAAGCTCGTTGTCGTGAAATGGGATTAGAAGATCCTCGTCAACTTCTTATGTTAGATGACTTAGTATCTGGGGATGATGCAATCTTCTCAGCAACTGGTGTATCTGCTGGTGAGTTATTAGACGGTGTTAAATTCCTTGGCGGAGATTTAGCTGAAACATACTCTATCGTTATGCGTTACAAAACAAGAACGGTACGATTCATTAAAACGCATCACCATTTAGATCATAAACCACACTTAAACTTAGATATTTAATAAAGGAGCCATGTGTATGGAAGAACGTTTCTTTCTGTACGACGATACAGTCGCTACAAGAACTCGTTTCGTTAGCTTTATGGGAGAAAATGAGCGTCATGATTTAGCGCTTTTATACTCCGATCGTCATTACGGTAAAACAATTGTCCTTGATATACAGCGCAATAGATTTGCAATCATCGGTCCTGACGATTTAAACGAACCAGGCTACTTAGAGCATGCATTTTCTATGACTGAAGAAATTGCAGAAGAACTACGCTCATTTTTATTTGAACTTATATAATTTATCGTAGACACCAGCTATTTTAGCTGGTGTTTTTTCACTTTAAGTATTTCGAATTTTCAATCTCATATGTTATAATTAAGAATAAATCTATTTGGATAGAAAGGACGTTATCTACGTATGCCGACATTTACTTTGTAATGGACCAGCAATTGGATAGCATTACTCTCAAAAAAGCACCGTTCTTTTTCAAGGGAGTAGTCTGCCCGTTCCCATTACAAAGGAGCGTAACGCATCTGTAGTATGATGTTTACGGAGCTTCCTAAGGGAATCTCCTTTTATTTTTGTCTATTTCTCATGCCTTCATACTACAAGACATCCAAATAGCTGTATTACGTTCCTTTACCACTATTATAAGAGGTGAAGGAAAATGCAGAAAGTACAACTTTCTTGGAGTTTATATGAAAATGAGCAAAATACAATCGAAAAGTATTGTAAAAATTGCAGACGCAATACCCTATTTACTGACACGAATATTCGTAGGCATAACGCCAACGGAAAAAATATATACCGCTTTGCCATTTATAAATGTCCGAAAGATCATACGTGGAATCAAAAGCTACGTATTTATAAAGCATTTACTGATCATGTGGAAACAGTCGATATGACGAAGCAAGATCAAATAGAAACAACTACTACCATTTCCATTACGCAACATAAAGAAAACGGCATAGCCGAAATCACGATCGTATTAGATATCGTTTTCGGTTCCCACCGAATGGATAAAGCTTTATCCACATATATTTCCGACTGGAGCCGTACACGCATTGTGGATAAAATTAAAAATGGGGATATTCAATTGAACGGACAACAAATGAAACCAAATACAATACTTTCTGAAGGCGATCATATCTCGATTTGTTTATAATGCAAAAAATCCTCTTACAATCGTAAGAGGATTTTTTTATTTCTTCACTTTTCGTAATACGAAGTGTGCACAACCGAAGTTACAGTACTCGTATAAATACTCCGTTAACGTACTAATTTTCGTATCATATGTCGAACGTTGATTACTATCATCAAAGAAACCGCGCAATCTAAGTTGCTCATAACCCCAGTCCCCAACGATATAATCATATTTATTTAAAATTTCTGCATAACGCTCTTTAAATGCTTCTTCACTAAAACCGTCACGAAAGTTTTTAATTACTTCGTACTGCACATTATTAATGCTCACCGTAGCATGCATCTCTTGCTCTTGCTTTTGCTCCATCATTAACTTCCTCTCTAAGCATTCTTCTTTTTATCGTATCACAAAGCATACCAACCAACAATTTCAAATACAAAAAATTGAAAATTAGTGCATGCTATGGAGAAGGAGGTGATACATCTTGAAAAAACAAATTATACTCTCTCTCCTCACTCTTTCCTTATTCGCAGGCTGTCAATCATCTAATAAAGCCGAAATGGAACGTGAAGAAGGAAGTCGTGTTCTTGTTTCCAATAAAAACGACATGTATCATACGGAAAATACAAATACAAGATTAACGAGAGTCGGTTATTCATCTAAACAAAAACATGAAGTATCTAACAAACAAGTAGGAGCCATTAACCGTGAGAAAGTCGCTGAAATGATTACAAGCATGACAGTCAAACTTCCTGACGTTACAAACGCTGCTACGCTCGTTACCGATGATGAAGTATTTGTTGTATACCGTGCAAACACAACGGATCCAAAACTTGTAGCAGATCAAGTATATAAAGCTGCTTTGTCCATCGTCCCTCGCTATTATAAAGCATATGTATCAACAGACCAAAAGTTGATTTCTCAAATTCAAGGCCTTCAATCTGGCGCTTTAAATGATACAGAATATACACAGAGCCTCGACATGCTAAAACGGGAAATGAGTAAAAATCCTCATTTGAACAATACGGGGGATCAGACTTTGAATGATATGATTAAAAAATAAAAAAGGTGGAGAAAACCTCCACCTTTTTTACTATTTCTTACGATCCGCATAAACCGTCATCGCATCACACATAAACTGCGCTAACCCTTCACCAAACTTATCGATATTTTTCGTGAAGCGCTCATCTGCGACGTACATTTGACCGAGTCCTTTAAAAGCATCTAATGAATATTCACTGAAGTTTTGCAAGTAATCGTACCATACCCCGATTGCTTCTTGTGCCTCTTTAGAATCTGGTGCGCCGTGTCTAAGCGCCGCTAAATTTCTGTAAATCGTATTAAACTCTTCTTGATTGTCTTTTGACATACCTTTCGCATATTCATTCGCTTTATCTACAGCTGCGTCTCCCCATCTTTCACGCGCTTCTTCTTCGTACGGATTATGGCTGAAATCGAAGCCTTCAAATTTCTCTTTATTCGTCATTTCAATCTCTCCTTTTGTATGCTGAATTGTTTTATCAATCGTCGCAATCACCTTATCTAATCTGGCACGTTTTTCAAGAAGCATTTTCTTATGAAGCTGTAGTGCTTCTTCGTGGTCAAATGATGGACTCATGATAATTTCTTTAATTTTCTTCAAAGGGAAGCCTAGCTCTTTAAAAAATAAAATTTGCTGCAATGTCTCTAAATTTTCATTGGAATACAGACGATATCCAGACTCTGTCGTCTCGTCTGGGGTTAACAACCCAATTTCATCGTAATGATGCAGTGTGCGCACACTAATTCCAACTAAATTAGCTACTTCTTTTACCTTCATTGTCATGTGTATCTCCCCCTTAATACATACGATAAAGTATGACGCAACGTTAGAGTCAATAAGTAAATTCATTTTTTGTTAAAAGTTTCATCTCCACTATATTTCATGCATAATAGATATGTACATATATTAGAAAGCGGTGAAAGTATGGTTTCAAATACTGTAATTGCCAGCATTATATTTCAACTCGTTGTTTCGGTTCTGGTCCCAATTATTGTACTCGTTTATTTCCGTAAAAAATATAATATTAATTGGAAAGTGGTCGGCGTTGGTGTTCTTATCTTTATTGGATTTACCCAAATTCTCGAAACACCGTTCCACCTATTTATGCGTGGTAATCCAGCAATCGCTCCATTTTTAGAAAATCCGTTTATCTTTGCAATTTATGGCGGACTAACTGCTGGTATTTTTGAAGAATTAGGACGCTTCGTTGCCTTCTTCTTCCTACTAAAAAAATATCTAGAATATAAAGATGGCTTCGCTTATGGAATTGGTCATGGCGGGATTGAATCCATTTTAGTTGGCGGATTCTCTGCATTGCAGACACTTATATTCGCTAATGCTATTAACAATGGTAGCTTCGCTCAAATGGCAGAAAAACTACCACAATTAAATCTTGTAAAGGATATGTTAATAGAACAACCTGCTTATTTATACTTCCTTGGCAGCTTGGAAAGAATTATGGCTCTTGTATTGCAAATTGCCTTTACAATGCTTGTCTTATACGCTGTAAAACAGAAGAAATATATTTTCCTTGTTTACGCTATATTATTCCACGCATTTGTAGACTTTTTCGCCGCACTTTACCAAACAAAAACAATTAACATCTTTGTTGCAGAAGGAATTACCCTTCTCTTCACAATTGGTGCTGTTATTCTTATTCGTAAAATGAAAGAGAAATTAATGAGTGTACCGGAATAAAAAATAACCCACCAACTGGTGGGTTATTTTTTACCACGTTTTTCGCAATGATGATAACTCTTACCCTCTTGCAGCTCCCTCTTTGTTTCTGCGTCTATAACGATGTACTTATGAAACTCTTCTACTTCATTTTGAGAAAAGGAAGCGAAAAAATAAACTTGGCGATCAGGATGAACAAAAAAATCTTGAAGCATCACACTACTCCGACAACCCATGGCTGTTTTTTGTTGGAAAGAAAATTCCTCTTCAGCCACTTCTTTAAATAAGATTTTTTTCCGAACACTATATGCTGCATTGTTGTATTCTTTATAGATTTTCTTATCTAACTGTTCGTAAAACACATCCTCACTCACAAACGTTTTATTTCGATTGCTTGGATAATTTAATTTTTGATTGGATTCTGCATATGTTGTGGACAAGTGTATAAAAAAACAAAGACCGAATATAATACATTTCATTTTTTTCATCATTACACCTCAAATGTTCATTTATCCACATTACTTTTCCACATATTTAAATCAATATGCCGTTTCCAATAAAAAGGAATTTTTTCTACATTTGTCGAAGTATATAGCGTCAACTTGAAAGATGGGGATGAATTATGAAGAAATTGATTGTAATACGACATTGTTCAGCAACTGGACAAGAACGTGATGCCGAATTAACGATTGCAGGAAAAAATCAAGCAAACACTCTTGCTACATTCCTCTTAGAAAACCAACTACAAATAGATCATATTATTTCAAGCCCATTTGTGCGAGCTATCGATTCTATTCGGCCCTATGCGCTTCAAGCTAACTTGTCTATCCAAGAAGATGAACGATTAGCTGAACGCATATTAAGCAACGTTCCAATGGACGATTGGTTGCAAAAACTAGAATCTACTTTTACAAATATAGATATTGCCTTTTCAGGCGGAGAGTCAACAAAACAAGCGACGGATCGTGCTATATCACTTATCCAAGACGTTTTAAAGTTAAACCATACTACAACACTACTTGTTACACACGGCAACTTACTGACGCTCATTTTAAAGCACTTTGATCATACGATCGGCTTTATTGAATGGAGAGCTTTAACGAATCCTGATATTTACGAAATTACACTCGATAAACAATGTATCCTAAAACGATTATGGGAAGCACCGTCCAAGTAATATCTCTTTCCAACAAATTCAGTTGACGCCACGAGAAATAACTGTACTAACAATAGAAAGGGGTATCACTACATATGTACGAAGATGTACTTGCTTTACTACATAAAACAAATGCTTCTTACGAAAAGTTTGAACACGAACCAGTACTCGACTATGAAACAGATCGTATCGTACGTGAAAGGCTTGGCTTACACGGCACTCCAAGTAAAAGCTTATTTTTAAAATCAAAGTCTGGAGATTATTACGTATTTTTTACGTTAGAGGGTACAAGGCTCAACCGAGGAGAGATGAAAGAAATAACAGGAGAAAGCTTATCTCTCTGTTCTCCTGATGAGCTAAGAGAAGAAACAGGCTGTACTCCAGGATGTGTAGCTCCTTTCGGTTATTCACAACATGTAACGATTATTGTGGATAGTGCTATTTATGCTTACGATAAAATTTTAATTACACCTGGTGTACCTGAATTTACAATTGAATTATCCACAGAGGAATTAAAGAAAATCTTATTAACATGCCCAAATACTGTTTTAGAATATAAACAAAAAGAGAGCTAATGATTAGCTCTCTTTTTTCATTATTTTGCTTCTGCTGTTTTTTCTTTTGCAGAACGAACTTGCTCGTCCGCATGGTAAGAAGAACGCACAAGTGGGCCAGCTTCACAGTGGCTAAAGCCTTTGCTAAGTGCAATTTCTTTAAGCTCTGCAAATTCTGCTGGTGGGTAATATTTAAGAACTGGTAAATGCTTCTTAGATGGTTGTAGGTATTGTCCAAGAGTTAAAATATCCACATTGTTTGCACGTAAGTCATCCATTGCTTCAATTAAATCTTCTCTCGTTTCACCTAAGCCCACCATAATGCTCGATTTAGTTGGAATATCAGGCTGCATTTCTTTCGCTCGACGTAAAAACTCTAATGAACGGTCATATTTTGCTCTAGCGCGAACTCGGTCAGATAATCGACGTACTGTTTCAATGTTATGGTTTAAAATATCTGGTTTTGCATCCATTAACATTTTTAAGTTTTCTTCTACTCCACCCATATCAGATGGTAATACTTCGATTGACGTAAATGGATTTTTACGACGTACAGCGCGTACTGTTTCAGCAAAAACAGCTGCTCCCCCGTCCTTTAAATCATCACGTGCAACCGCTGTTATAACAACGTGCTTTAAGCCCATTTGTACTACAGAATCTGCTACGCGTTCTGGCTCTTGTAAATCAAGCTCAGTTGGTAAGCCTGTTTTAACCGCACAAAAACGACAAGCACGTGTACAAACCGCACCTAAAATCATAAATGTTGCTGTTTTCCTTACAGCCCAGCATTCATGAATATTCGGACATTTCGCTTCTTCACAAACTGTATGAAGATTCTTAGAACGCATCATTTTCTTTAAGCCTGTATAGTTTTCATTCGTGTTTAACTTAATTTTCAACCATTCGGGCTTGCGCTTATATTCTGTTTGTTTTGTCATGGTTATCAACTCCGCACAATATGAAATAGTTTACCGTGTTCGCTTCTTTCAATGTAACATATCTATTCTAACGTATGAAAGCGATTTGCTCAAATGAAGATTCTAAGATTTTTTCCAATCGTTCCCTATAATGAAATACTCCGTATATCCCACACTAAAAAGAGTGATGTTGTGAAAGGAGTCTATTTCATGCTTCGAAAAATTTCTCTTTTGCTTTCAATTTGCTTTCTTCTCCACCAAAACATCGCTTACGGTGAAGATAATCAGCAAAGCATATACGAAAAGCGCATGGCACTATATAAAGAAACCGAGCAATCTTCAGGCATTCCGTGGTATTACTTAGCTGCAATGGATCAATACGAAAGAAATATACGGAGCGTAAGAAAAGATATTCCGAAAAAACCAGATGCCATTATTTCCCTTTATTTCAAACCAGAAATATGGGCTGGACCCGTTAATGGTAACGACACTCTCCCCCATACAATTTCTCTATTTGGCGGATTGGGTTTAGATGGTGACAAAGATGGATTTGCAAACGCAAATAACGACCGTGATCTTCTGCATACAGCAGCGACAATTTTAAAGAAACAAGGAACGTCCGAAGACCGTGTTCACATTATGCTTTGGGAATATTATAGACGTGCGAAAACAGTTGAATTAATTACCGAATACGCCCAAATTTATAAACATTACGGACGTATTAATTTAGAAGGAAATGCTTTTCCTCTCCCGATTCGTAGTGACCATAGCTACCGTAGTACTTTCGGTGCTGGAAGAAGTTTTGGGGGGCGGAGAGTTCATGAAGGAACTGATATTTTTGCAGGCTATGGTGTACCAGTAAGATCTACTTGCTATGGCATTATTGAAACAAAAGGCTGGAACCGTCTTGGCGGATGGCGCATCGGCATTCGCGACCTTCATAATAATTACCATTATTACGCTCATTTAGGCGGATTCTCAAAAGAAATACAGCTTGGACAAATTGTCGAACCAGGAAAAGTAATCGGATTTGTCGGTAGCACCGGTTACGGCCCTCCCGGCACAGCTGGAAAATTCCCGCCCCACCTACATTTCGGTATGTATAAAGACAATGGTTATACAGAATGGGCTTTCGATCCATACATGCATTTAAGTCTTTGGGAGCGAAAAGAACGCACGAATACAAAACGATAACCGTAGCATATTGCTACGGTTATTTTTTTAATTCGGCTAACTATCCGTTTTCTTTTTATCAGGTACAACAACACTCCCACTTCCATAATAAGTAGGCACTTCCCCTTGAACAATACGCGTTGCAATCGGAACATCTTGTTTTACCTTTATTTCTTTCGTATGAAATGGAATAATCACTTGCAACGTGACTTCCATCTCCATAATAATTTGAATCGCTGTCGTATTGATCCCGTGCGGTTCAATTTTTTGTTTAATATCCGTATTCACATGACCAATCGTCGTAAAATCAATTGGAATATCGGGTCCTATATTTCCAAGAAGCGCATTATCCGTTACACGACCAAAAGGAACGGCCATCGTTGCTCCATTTTTTTCAGAAATACCTAGCCCCTTCAAATCACCTTGTTCTACTTGCTGTAAATATTTTTCTATGTATGTGGTCGTTGAAGTTACGATTTCATTTACTTGCTTTGTATTTAAATTAATTGTGGATACTTTCCCGTTTTTATCATTTTGTACTTTCATTAATGAATCGACATCAAACCCTTCATTAATTCTATCTTTTACCGCCTTCGTCATAACCGCTGTCGCCATTTTATGCGTCTCTACTTCCCCATATTTAAGTAATGTCGGCTGAATGCTTTTATTCACAATCCATAATCCTTGCACGAGTAATATGACAAAAAGAATAAACGACATAAGCAGTATGTGCCGAAAGGAAATTGGTCCCCTTCGAAACCGCGAATTTTTCGAACGAAATATACTCATAAAAAAACCTCCTTCTTATATCATTTCTATGCAAGAAGGAGGGACGATATATGCTTATCTCATTTTTAATAATGCTTCTTTTCCGATTGTACCTGCCGTAATACCTAATGCTTCGGCTTCAATCGTTACTGATTCTAGCGGTGCTTCAAGAAGTTGTTCAATCGTTCTTACACCAACCGCACGGCCAGCAATAATTCCTCGATCACCTAACTTCTCATTTAAAAGACCTACATCTAATGCACCGCACATAATATATCCTTTATCGCTCATTACAGCTAGCAAATTTGTCTTTGGAAGTTTGACACTAACCGCAATAAACGTATAATTATCGATTATAATTGGCTCCATATTAACCATAGTCCACACTCCTCTCTTTCTTATCTGTATGACAAGAGAAAAATGAGTGTTACAAGTTAACTAGCCTATAGTTTGACGGAAGATGTATGAGTTATCAACACGTCTGTTAACACATCTCTAAGTAGTTCTGGCATATAATATTGTTTGTCAGAAAGTGTGGATAGCTCTGGGTATAAGTATCCGAATGTAAACATATCGATCGTTCCTACCGTATATATACGATCTAATTCCAGCGATTCTCCGTTAATCAATACATCTTCCAGTAAAATTTTATTCCCAGGAATCATATCTGGAATGACTTCGACACCAGCGTAAATCATTTTCCCCATCACTTTTCCACGAAATCCGAATCCTTTTACCTCAAGGTTCTCCATATTCGGGCGACGTGCTTTCAAAATAACTTCTCTTAACATTTTCCCCGGCACTTTTAATAAACATGGATTAATTGGATGTGGACAAATTCTGTGAATATCTCCGCGCGTCACAACACCTTCATTTAATCCCTCTAATAGCACACCAGCGTTCACCATTCCAATTTCTGCACCGCACCACGTTTTCAGCGCACTTGCTAACATGTGCGAAAATGATGTCTCCTGAAACCAATCGACCGGTAATGCTTCCTTTAAATGAACGACAGGCTCGGCCATAATCTGTTTACTTTCTTCCTGTAGCACTTCAATTGTGGATAACGGTTTGCTATAAGCACCTAAACGTTCTGTCTTAATCGCTCTACCGTCCTTTTTCAACAGCTTCTTCGTCTCTTTATCCACAGTAAGCTGAACGTGCCCAACGTAACGTCCCCACTTTTCACAACAACAAAGTAAAGTATTATTCATAAGAATGCCACGCTCAAATAAATGGTGCGTATGTGCCCCTAAAATAACATCTATATCATAATGCTCTGCCATATACTCATCCATGCTTTTTCCAAGATGAGAAAGGACAACCGTAATATGAGCCTCATCTCGCACTTCTTCTAAAATAGACTCTAAATGGATAAGCGGATCTTCAATATGCCAATCGAGCATATGATAAAACTCTGGATAAGCTACCGTTAACCCGATAAAGGCAATCGTAATCCCATCTATCGTTGTATGTAATTTATAAGGCTTTGCCCACGCTGGACGTACCCCTTCTTTTTCAAATAAATTCGCAACGAGCACCTCAAATCCAGCATCATCATATAGACGATTCAAATGCTCCTTCGCTAACGTAATTCCTTCATTATTTCCGATCGTTACATAATCATATAACGCCTCATTCAAAAGCTTCGTATTGCCAAGTCCATTCGTCGCTTCCGAAATACTATGAAAACGATCCACATGATCGCCGATATCAACCGTCAAAACGGTCTCTCCCGCTTCCTGTCTTCGCTTTTTCTCCCCTTGTACAAACCGAGAAATTTGCGGCCAATTTTCAAAATGACTATGTATATCGTTTGTATGATAAAGGTGGATGATTGTTTCTTTATTTATATTCAGAGAAAAAACCTCCTCTCAGTTCCTTACTGCCATTTACGCTACACGTACGCAATAATCCTGTAAATACTTTTCGTCTTTTCTTGCTATTTTACATTGTACTCGCATTATAAGAAAAAGCAAAAGATTGTCCTTTTTGATAAGAAAACTTTTTCTAGTGTGTGGAAGGGTTTTAGATAGTGGGGGTCGGGGATTTGGCATTTGTCAAAAAGTTTAACAGATAGTTCGGTAGGTGGGGGGTCATTGGATTATCCAGTGGATTTGTCAGTATCTTTGCCTTACTTCCAGTCGATCCCTTTTCATATAAAATGTTGCGGGGTATATGAAGAATTTCTTTTGTCTTATTTTGTCGATAAATCGATATTACATGTCGAATCGTTGATATATTCCGAGTTATAATCGATATATTTGAAAAATCGTTGATATATTTAACTAAACACCCACCTGGGTATCCCATCCTGACCTGAACCAAGCACAACATAAAAAAGCGCCCTGCATAGCAGGGCGCTTACACTTTATCTATTAACCAATAGAACCTTCCATCTCAAACTTGATTAGGCGGTTCATTTCAACTGCGTATTCCATTGGAAGTTCGCGAGTGAATGGCTCGATAAAGCCCATTACGATCATTTCTGTAGCTTCTTGCTCAGAAATACCGCGGCTCATTAGGTAGAATAATTGTTCTTCTGATACTTTCGATACTTTCGCTTCGTGTTCAAGTGAAACGTAATCGTTTTTGATTTCGTTGTAAGGAATTGTATCAGATGTAGATTGGTTATCCATAATTAACGTGTCACACTCGATGTTAGAGCGAGAGTTTTTCGCTTTTGGTCCGAATTGTACGATACCACGGTAAGTTACTTTACCACCATGCTTCGCAATCGATTTAGAAACGATTGTTGAAGACGTGTTTGGTGCTAAGTGAATCATTTTCGCACCAGCATCTTGGTGTTGGCCTTTACCAGCAATCGCGATAGATAATGTTAAACCACGAGCGCCTTCGCCTTTTAAGATAACTGCTGGGTATTTCATCGTTAATTTAGATCCGATGTTACCGTCAATCCATTCCATCGTTGCGTTTTCTTCACAAACCGCACGTTTTGTAACTAGGTTGTAAACGTTGTTCGCCCAGTTTTGGATTGTTGTATAACGGCAATATGCATCTTTCTTAATGATGATTTCTACTACCGCACTGTGAAGTGAGTTAGTCGTGTAAACAGGTGCTGTACAACCTTCTACGTAGTGTACGTGTGCGCCTTCGTCTACGATGATAAGCGTACGCTCGAATTGTCCCATATTTTCAGAGTTAATACGGAAGTACGCTTGAAGTGGTGTATCCACTTTAATACCTTTTGGAACGTAGATGAATGATCCACCAGACCAAACTGCAGAGTTTAATGCAGAGAATTTGTTGTCTGTTGGTGGGATTACTTTTCCGAAATGCTCACGGAAAATATCTTCGTTCTCTTTTAATGCGCTATCTGTATCTTTGAAGACGATTCCTAGAGCTTCTAGGTCTTCTTTCATGTTGTGGTATACAACTTCAGATTCGTACTGTGCAGATACACCAGCTAAATATTTTTGCTCCGCTTCAGGAATACCTAATTTATCAAATGTCGCTTTAATTTCCTCAGGTACTTCATCCCAAGACTTCTCAGATTTCTCAGATGGTTTTACGTAGTACGTAATTTCATCGAAATCTAAGTCGTTTAAGTCGCCGCCCCATTGTGGCATTGGCATTTCATAGAACTTATCCAGTGATTTTAAACGGAAGTCTAACATCCACTGTGGTTCTTCTTTCATACGTGAAATCTCTTCAACGATTTCTTTTGTTAAACCGCGTCCAGCACGGAAAATCGAAACGTCTTTGTCTTTGAAACCATATTTATAATCGCCGATATCTGGCAGTTGCTTCGCCATGTTGGTGTGTCCCTCCTTAGATAACCTCGTTTTTAGGAACCTTTAACATTACTTATCTTCGTTTAAGCCCTTTTCTAACGCTTTCCACGCTAATGTTGCACATTTAATACGTGCAGGGAACTTGCATACGCCTTGTAATGCTTCAATATCTCCTAAATCAATGCTGTCATCGTACTCTTTTCCTAGCATCATGTCAGAGAAAATTTTAGAAAGCTGAAGTGCCTCTTCAATTTTCTTACCTTTTACTGCTTGTGTCATCATCGAAGCTGAAGACATTGAGATAGAACACCCTTCTCCTTCAAACTTCGCTTCTTGTACAATACCTTCTTCTACTTTCATCGTAAGTTGAATACGATCGCCGCAAGTTGGATTGTTCAAGTTAACAGTAACACTATCTTCTAACACGCCATTGTTACGAGGATTCTTATAATGATCCATAATAACTTGACGGTATAACGTATCTAAATTATTAAATGACATTTGTGAAATACTCCTTTGTCTTGATTAGTGATTCAACAAATGTATCAATTTCTTCTTTTGTATTATATAAATAGAAGCTCGCACGTGCTGTAGAAGAAGCTTTCAGCCACTTCATAAGCGGTTGTGCACAGTGGTGTCCTGCGCGAACCGCAATGCCTTCTACATCTAATACAGTTGCTACATCATGAGGATGTACGTCTTCAATATTAAATGTAACAAGACCAGCGCGATGCTTTGGACCATAAATTGTAACGCCATCTACTTCTGATAGTCTTTCTAAAGCATATTGCGCTAATTCATGTTCATGCTTTTCAATATTATGAAGACCTATTTCTTCTAGGAAATCAATTGCCGCACCAAGTCCGATTGCATTACCGATAATCGGTGTACCTGCTTCAAACTTCCACGGAAGCTCTTTCCAAGTAGATTCTTGTAAATCTACGAAATCAATCATTTCACCGCCAAATTCAATTGGCTCCATATTGTTCAGCAATTCTTTTTTACCATATAATACGCCGATACCTGTAGGTCCGCACATCTTATGAGCAGATAATGCGTAGAAATCACAGTTTAAATCTTGTACATCCACTTTCATATGAGGTGTACTTTGTGCACCATCAACGACCATAATTGCACCGTTGTCGTGTGCGATTGCTCCGATTTCTTTTACAGGGTTAATCGTTCCAAGTACGTTTGATACTTGCATAATAGAAACGATTTTTGTATTCGGTGTAACTGTTTGACGAACATCTTCTAAAGAAATTGTACCGTCTGGTTGAAGCGGAAGGTATTTTAAAGTTGCACCAGTTTTCTTCGCAACTTGTTGCCACGGAATGATGTTACTATGGTGCTCCATGTAAGAAATAACGATTTCATCGCCTTCTTTTACATTTTCAAGACCATAGCTAGCCGCTACTGTATTTAATGCAGTTGTCGTTCCGCGCGTGAAAATAATCTCTTCCATTGATTTCGCGTTAATAAACTTGCGAACCTTCTCGCGTGCACCTTCATACGCGTCGGTAGCTTTCGTACCGAGCGTATGAACACCGCGATGCACGTTAGAATTATATTCTTTATAGTAACGTTCTAACGTTTCAATGACTTGAATTGGTTTTTGAGAAGTTGCTGCACTATCGAAATATACAAGTTGTTTGCCGTTCACTTTTTGATCAAGAATTGGAAACTGTTTGCGTATTTCATGAATATTCATTAGCGAACTTTCCTTTCAATTACCTCAACAAGCTGTGCCTTTACTCCTTCAATTGGAAGCTCATTTACTACAGGTGCTAAGAATCCATGGATGACTAAACGTTCTGCTTCGCGTTTTGGAATACCACGGCTCATCAAGTAGTATAATTGGTACGGATCTACGCGGCCTACTGAAGCTGCGTGACCTGCCATTACATCATCTTCGTCGATTAAAAGAATTGGGTTTGCATCACCGCGAGCTTTTTCATCTAACATAAGAACGCGAGAAGATTGTTGTGCATTTGATTTAGATGCACCGTGTTCAATCTTACCAATTCCGTTAAAGATAGATGTTGCACTATCTTTTTGTACACCGTGCTTTAAGATCCAACCTTCAGAGTGTTTACCGAAGTGAACAACTTTAGTTGTAAAGTTTTGTGTTTGGTTACCACGGCCAATTGTTACTGTTTTTGTATCAGCATATGATCCGTCGCCCATTAAGTTCGTAACGTTCTCTGAAATTGTGTTTCCGTCATTCATAAGACCTAGAGCCCAATCAATGCGGCCGTCGCGTCCAACAACACCGCGGCGGTTAACGTAAGTTGTTACATCTTTTGCTAATAGATCAACCGCACCGAATTTCACTTGTGCGCCTTGTTCCACGATTACTTCTGCTACGATATTTGCAATACCTTTAGCATTTTCATTTGCAACGTAGTTTTCTACATAAGTTGCAGTACTGTTCGCATCAGCTACGAATAATACGTGGTTATATACGTTAGCTTCTTCGCCGTCTACTAAGAATACAGCTTGAAGTGGAGTTTCAAGAACAACGTTTTTCGGAACATATACAAATGCACCGCCGTTGATTAATGCAGCATGAAGTGCAGTTAAACGATGCTCGTCTACCTTCACGCCGTCTTTCATTAAATACTTTTGTAATAGTTCAGCATGCTCTGTTGCAGCTGTTACGATGTCTGTAAAAATAACACCTTTTTCTTTTGCTTCGTCAGCTAAAGAAACGAATGCAGTTGTACCAGTACGTTGTACTAATACGCTGTTATTTTCATCGATTAAGTTTTTCACTGCTTCTGGAAGCTCTGTTAAAGAACTTACAGGCTCTTGCTTAGCAGCTTCGCCTTTTCCGATAAAGTCCCATTTTTCAATTTTCGTTTTATCAGGCGTTGGCATTGGAAGTTCAGTTGCTTGTGCAAGAGCTTGTAAGCGGAACTCAGTCAACCAAGCAGCTTCGTTTACTTCGCTTGCGCGTTGACGGATTGTTTCTTGATCGAAAGGTAATGTACCGATTGTCATGTTTATGCTCCTCTCTTACGCTTCTTGCTCTGCTGTTTCGTCTTCAATACCTAATTCTTTTTTAATCCAGTCGTAACCTTCAGCTTCTAGACGTTGTGCAAGCTCAGGGCCACCAGATTTAACGATACGACCGTTCATCATAACGTGAACGAAGTCTGGAGTGATGTAGTTTAATAAACGTTGGTAATGCGTAATCATTAGGCAACCGAACTCTTCGCCGCGCATTTGGTTAATACCTTTAGATACAACTTTTAATGCATCGATATCAAGACCTGAGTCGATTTCATCTAAGATTGCGATTTTCGGCTCAATCATCATTAATTGAAGAATTTCGTTACGTTTTTTCTCTCCACCAGAGAAACCTTCGTTTAAGTAACGTTGTGCCATTTCTGGATCCATTTCTAGGAATTCCATGTTTTTATCTAATGTACGGATAAATTTCATAAGAGAAATTTCATCGCCCTCTTCACGACGTGCGTTAATTGCAGAACGTAAGAAGTCAGCGTTTGTTACTCCGCTAATTTCACTTGGATATTGCATTGCTAGGAATAGACCTGCTTGTGCACGCTCGTCTACTTCCATTTCTAATACATCTTCACCGTCGATGATGATGCTACCTTCTGTTACTTCATACTTTGGGTGACCCATAATCGCAGAAGATAAAGTTGATTTACCTGTTCCGTTAGGTCCCATAATTGCGTGGATTTCTCCACCTTTTACTTCAAGGTTTACACCTTTTAAAATTTCTTTTCCATCAATTGATACGTGTAAGTCTTTAACCGTTAATGTAGAACCAGCCATCTCAATACCTCCATTAATCCTATATATACATTTTAAAAATTACTAAAACGTTCATATTCTCATTTTATTCTCATTCTAATCTTATATCAAATAAAATGATATCGCAAACGATGAAAAAATGTAACAATTTTTTCACAAATGTATATAAGTATTTCCCTTGCATCCTTATATGATACACCTTTCTTCTTATTTATATAAAGAAAAAAGAACTGGGAAATTCCCAATCCTTTCCTTATATTTATTCACTTACTGGCAGTACAGCACCTTTATATTCTTTATTAATAAAATCTTGAATTTCTTTTGAATGCAGTACTTCTACTAGTTCTTTAATTTCTTTTTTCTTCTCGTCACCTTTACGAACTGCAATAATATTTGCATACGGAGAGTCTGATCCTTCAATTGCAATTGCATCCTTTGTTGGATTTAATTTCGCATCAATTGCGTAGTTTGAATTAATGAATAAAGCATCACCTTCATTATTTTCATATAGCTTCGGTGAAAGTCCCGGTTCTACATCTGTTTTAAACTTTAAGTTTTTCGGATTTTCTACAATATCTTTTACTGTTGCTTTAACAACATCTACACCGTCTTTTAATTTAATAACGCCGCCTTTTTGTAACAATGCGAGCATACGGCCACGCTCCGCAACGTTATTACTCATAATAACTGTTCCGCCATCTGGCAATTCTTTTAAACTTTTATACTTCTTAGAATAAATGCCCATTGGCTCTAAATGGATTTTTCCTGCGTTTACAATTTTATATCCCTTTTCTTGAATTTCTTTATCTAAATAAGGAATGTGTTGGAAATAGTTCGCATCAATTTCCTTATCTGCTAACGCTTTATTCGGCAGCACATAATCTTGGAATTTTTTAATTTCTAATTTAATACCTTTTTTCTCTAATATCGGCTGTGCTTTTTCTAAAATAACAGCGTGCGGCACGTTAGAAGCTCCCACAACAAGCTTATTCTCTTCTTTCCCTCCGCAAGCAGCTAATGTAAATACAGACAGCGCTGTAACAACTGACAATAGAATCTTTTTCATATGATGTCCCCTTCTCCCTATAGTTATGTAGTTATAAAAAAGGCCGGCATACACCAGCCCTTTTTAGCAATTATTCTTTTACAGGAACAACCGCTCCTTTATATTCTTTATTAATAAAGTCTTCGATTTCTTTAGAATGCAATACTTCTACAAGCTCTTTAATTCCTTTTTTATCTTTATCACCTTTACGAACCACTAATACGTTTGCGTATGGAGAATCATCACCTTCAATTGCAATTGCATCTTTTTCTGGATTTAATTTCGCATCAATTGCATAGTTCGAGTTAATTAAAACAGCGTCGCCTTCTTTATTGTTATACACTTGTGGTAACAAACCAGGCTCGATATCCGTTTTGAACTTTAAGTTTTTTGGATTATCTACAATATCTTTTGGAGTTGCACTAACTGGATCTACTCCGTCTTTAATTTTTAAAATGCCTTCTTTTTGTAAAATTGCTAAACCACGTCCATGGTCAGTAACGGAATTACTCATAATAATTGTCGCCCCGTCTGGAAGTTCTTTTAAGCTCTTATATTTTTGAGAATATACACCAATTGGTTCCAAGTGAATTTTCCCTGCTATTTCAAAATCATATTTTTTATCTTTCATTTCTTTTTCTAAATACGGAATGTGCTGGAAGTAGTTTGCATCTAAATCCTTATCCGCTAACGATTTATTTGGTAACACGTAATCTTGGAACTTTTTCACTTCTAATTCAATTCCTTTTTTCTCAAGTAACGGTTTTGCCTTTTCTAAAATTTCAGCGTGCGGCACGTTAGAAGCCCCCACAACTAGTTTCTTTTCATCTTTATCTTTCCCGCCACAAGCAGCTAACCCAAAAATAGAAGTTGAAATAAGTGCTGTAAGTAATAATTTTTTCATTTGAAACATCCTCCTGTTTTTTATTATCGTTTATCTATTCGAGTCGTTACACTATCACCAATCCACTGAATGAAAAATACCACTAGTAATACACAAATTGTCGCAACGATTGTTACATCGTTATTTCCTCGCTGGAATCCTTCTAAATAAGCAAGTGTTCCAAGGCCACCAGCACCAACAACCCCCGCCATTGCTGTATAGCCTACTAAAGCGATTGTTGTAACCGTAATACCAGATACTAATGCTGGTAACGATTCTGGAATTAATACTTTCAAAATAATAGTGCTTGTTTTTGCTCCCATTGCTTTTGAAGCTTCAATTACACCTTTATCAATTTCGCGAAGTGCAATTTCAACCATTCTCCCGTAAAATGGTGCCGCTCCAATAATTAAAGCTGGCAGTGCTGCACTCGCTCCAAGAATTGTTCCAAGCAGAATCTTTGTGAATGGGATTAATAAAATGATTAAAATGATGAACGGTATCGAGCGGAAAATGTTTACGAACGCTCCAATCGCCGTGTTAACCGATTTGTTTTCCCATAAATTATCTTTCGCTGTCATAAAGAGTAACAATCCTAAAATTAGTCCTAAAACAAATGTGGCAAGAGCTGCGATTGCCGTCATATATAACGTTTCACCAGTTGCTTCTAACATTTGATTCCAATCAATATTTGTGAGTAACTTATCCATGTGCAATCACCTCCAGCTCTACTTGATCTTGATGTATTCCCTCTATTGCTTGCTGAATCGCTGTTTCCTCACCATTTAAATGAACAACTAAACTACCGTAAGAGCCGTTATTTGTTTGGGCGATGTTTCCTTGCAAAATGCTAACTTCTATATCACTGCGTTGCATTAATCTTTGAAGTACTGGTCTTTCTACAGCTTCACCGATAAACTGCAAACGAACTACTTTACCATCTGGATACTTTTCAATTAAACTTTCAATCGTTTCATTTGTATCTTCAGAATCCGTTAACTGCTGTACAAATCGCTTTGTAATGTCTTTCTGCGGATTGCGGAATACATCAAGTACTGGACCCGTTTCTACAATCTTCCCTTTCTCCATTACCGCCACTCGATTACAAATCTTTCGAATCACGTGCATCTCGTGTGTAATGAGTACAATTGTTAAACCGAGACGCTTATTAATATCTAATAATAAATCTAAAATTTGATCTGTCGTTTCTGGATCAAGAGCTGATGTCGCTTCATCACATAAAAGCACTTGTGGATTGTTAGCTAATGCTCTTGCAATACCAACGCGTTGCTTTTGTCCTCCGCTCAGCTGAGATGGGTACGCATCTCCTCTTCCTTCTAATCCAACAAGATGAATTAACTCATCCACTCGTTTTCTTCTCTTCGCCTTATCAACACCTGCAATTTCAAGTGGGAACTCGATATTTTCGCGTACAGTTCGTGACCAAAGTAAGTTGAAGTGCTGAAAAATCATTCCGATTTCTTGCCTTGCCTTACGAAGTTCACTCCCTGTAATTGCTGAAATCACACGATTTGCAATTGTAATTTGGCCAGAAGTTGGTTTCTCTAACTGATTGAATAATCTGATTAAAGAACTTTTCCCAGCGCCACTATATCCGATCACACCAAATATTTCACCTTTGTCTATTTTTAAATTGGCATTATCTACAGCAGTGACATCACCGCTTTTTGCTTTATATATTTTCTTTACATTTTCTAACAAGATCATGATGTTCACCCCTTTTTTTTAATAAAAAGCGCAAGCGGCTCATTTAGAACAAGAGGACGCCCGAATCCCTGACGTAGAGGCGCTTTTTGCCTCATAGGAAGGGATGAAACGACCGACTGTTCTAGCCGCTAAAGCTAGATTTTTGGTCGACTCCGCAAATTTTTATTTTTAATGCGTGTAGTCCACCGTTATCACTACTTTTATTATTTGAATGTCCTCCACATTCAAACAATAAAAAAACCTTTCCGCTTTAGAGAAGCAGAAAGGTTTATATGCGTATATAACAACATTATCCCTCTCTCTCATCTCTCAAAGCATTTGCTTTGCAGGAATTGGCACCATTTCAACATAAGTTGACGGTTGCCGGGCTTCACAGGGCACAGTCCCTCCACCTCTCTTGATAAGAGAAATCAGATTACATTTTCGTCTGATTTGTAATTTATGAAATTGTCTATATTTTATGAATTGAATTGTATCAATATCCACACACCATGTCAACAGAAATTTTCGTAAAAAATGAAACTTCAGAATTTTAAGCACCTACTGACATCGGTTTACATATATGGAACATCGATTCAACTAATAGCATCGTTCGATACGTTCCCGAATATTGTACACGTCCATCGTTCATTAGCATTTGCAATCGTACATTTCCGTTCACCAATTGTTTTACATCTTCCTCATCTGCACAAACGATTTGCTCTGTTCCTCTTTCCTCATGTAGCAGCTCTATATAATCTCTTGAAATTTGTAACGAACAACTTTCATCTCCAAAGCGGAAATTAACAGTTTTTTCTCCTTGTCTTAAAAGCGGCTCTAAATGATATTGACCATTAGCGTAATTTACAAATGATTGCAGCAAAGAATATAATTTCACCCTAAATCACATCCTTCATATCACTTTCTATTACACATACCATTCCCTCTCACTAAAGAACAATCCTGTTACTTTCGCTCGACAAATACTGTAACCACCCTGCATCTCGACATATTTCCCGAGAAATATGTCGAGGCGGCAAAAACTTTGCCGCCTACTTTAATTCCGTATATAAATATTCAACCGAATGAAATGCATATATCTTCTTCATGAGTGTCCCATTTTCAAAAACAAGTAAACACGGTACACTTTCGATTCCATACTCTTTCGCTAAATGCGGAGCATAATTTAAATCTAACATTCCAATTTTCAAGTCTTCAATTGTCATCTCAACAACTGTTAACATCTTTTTTGCTAATTGGCATGTTCCACACATTGGAGTATATACATATAACACTGTTTTTTCTTCGTTCTCTATTAGGGCTGTAGCTTCGGCTCCTGTCCAATCAATCACTTCTATCATTCCTTACCGTAAATATTCTGTATAAACGTCAATGTCAGCTCCCCATAATACATTTGCTAAGTGTGAAGATGGCGCAGTTGCCACTTCTCGGTACGAGCGATCAATATAAATATGCTCTGCTTGCGGAAATTCTTTTCGAAATTGCTTCCTTAACTTTTCTCCAGCATCATCAGCATCCACTAGTACATACACTTCCTTATCAAAAAACTGATCAATGAGCTCATCCATTTTCGATAAACCAATTGTACCATTTGTACAAACAATTTCCACTGGTTCACGAATAATAGATTCAATCTTTCTTCTATCTGATTTACCTTCTACAATAATGACTTTTTCTACATAAATCATATGTCATCACCCGATCACCATATACTATACAACCTTTAACTTAGTATATAGTATATTCGTTATTTTCATGTTGTTTCCTGTTTATTTTTGCAAAAGAAAAGCAGAAGCGGTTTGCTTAGAACAAGAGGGCATTGGAACTCCTGAACTAGAGGCGCTTTTTGCCTCAAGTTCAGGAGTGAAATGACCGACTGTTTAGCCCTGTTGGCTAAGGTTCTTTCGTACAGAAGACGCTTTTTGTCTTCTCGTGCGGAAGGTTCTTAGACATGAAGGGATAGGAGGTGGAGCTGGACAATGAAAAGCGGAACCGGCTCGTTCAGATTACGAAGCCCCATGAAACCTTACCGAAAAACATTCATTCCCATAATAGCTTATTCATTTGCACTCGATTTTAAATGTATTATGTAACACAAAATAAAAAAGGACAGCACAAAGGCTGTCCTTTAGTCGACTATAATTAGTCTTGGTTTGTCATTTCTGCATATTTTTCTGCAGTTAATAACTTCTCAACTTGGCTTGCATCAGAAAGTTCAACTTTAACCATCCATGCACCCTCGTATGGAGATTCGTTAACAAGTTCTGGTTGGTCACTTAATTCTTCGTTTACTGCTACAACTTTACCACTTACAGGTGCGTATAACTCAGAAACTGTTTTAACAGATTCTACGCTTCCGAATGGCTCGTCAGCTTCGATTGTTGCACCTACTTCAGGAAGTTCAACGAATACGATATCGCCTAGCTCACCTTGTGCAAAGTGAGTAATACCGATAACAACTTCATTACCTTCAGTTTTTACCCATTCGTGTTCTTCAGAGTAACGTAAATTATTTGGAATGCTCATGACTGTACCTCCAGTGAATGTATTAATTATGTAAAAATACCTTATTGGTACTTTTTCCACACACTTTCAAACTGCTCTTCGTTAAAACCAAGTGTTACATTCGTTCCATTTGTTACGATTGGACGTTTAATCAACATGCCATCAGATGCTAAAAGTTCGTACATTTCGTCTTCACTTGCATCCTTTAACTTATCTTTCAGACCAAGTTCGCGGTAACGCATTCCACTTGTATTAAAGAATTTTTTTAATGGTAATTCACTTTTTTCATGTAAATTACGTAAATCTTCTTTTGATGGTGGATTTTCAACAATATGAATCATCTCATATGCTACATCGTTTGCCTCAAACCATTTCTTTGCTTTTTGACATGTGCCACACTTTGGATATGAATAAAATGTTACTGTCATAAATTCACCTACTTTTTTACTAACCTTTACCTTTATCATATAGAAAACGTTTTATTATTTCAAACGATTATTCGCTAAACTTTTACTTATTTCGTGATAAATTTTAATAATCCTGCGAATTTTCCTTATTTTCCCGCCATTTGTTAAGAAAAAAATAAATATATAATTTTTTTAGATTCTTCTCTCATCCCTCGCCGAACATATATTTTAAACAAACGTTTGATTAACTCCCTATTTTTCTTTGTTAGCTCTTGAGCTGCAGCGATTTCTTCCTACCGAACATACATCTTAAACAAACGTTTGATTAATTCCCTATTTTTCTTTGCTAACCCTTGAACTACATCGGTTTCTTCCTACCGAACATACATCTTAAACAAACGTTTGATTAATTCCCTATTTTTCTTTGCTAACCCTTGAACTACATCGGTTTCTTCCTACCGAACATACATCTTAAACAAACATTTATTTTAAAAAAATAAGAAGCCTAATTTACAGGCTCCTTCATCATCTATTCAAATAATCTGCGATGGTTTGAAATACGACAATATACATATTATGAATACTTTCTTCTGTATTTCCGCCATTAGATAAACCGACCGCCCATTGTTGTCCTTCACCACTTCCGATATTTGCAAACCCTTGCGTATACATAGCGTTTACATCTTTTCGTGCACTGTTATACTCTATCCCTTTTGTAATAAAAATCGCATATGATTTATCTTGCAAACCGATAAAAAATACTGGTTTCTTTAGCGATGAAAATACATTTTTATATTGCTCTGTTGAGGCTTCTTGAAAGTGATCTTTCATTATTAAAAAACCATCCACTTCCTTAGATTTCTTTTCCATTTCCTCTAACTTCATTTCCTCAAACTTTATATTCCTAAACGTATCTTTCGGCTTTTCTCCAATAACTCCAATTACGAGTGCTCTTCCGTTATATTCTAATTTCTCTCCTTCTTTATCCTTTGCACACCCAACACTCACTAGGCATATCAATATAAAAAATAAGAAATACGATAAACGCTTCATATAGCACCCTCCCCTTCTTTTAAGTCAAGTGACAAAAACGTAAGGTGAATTCAAGAAAATGTAAGTAAAATCGATAGCTCAAATGACGTTTCTATATTATAATCAATTGAATTTACTTACATTACTAAACATAGGAGATTATCATGAAGAAATTTAAACTTTCATCTTTTCTTCCGTTAAGTTATATACTTCTACTCGTACTCGTAAGTCCCCTTTACGATGTATTAAATAAATCTACTGTACACGCAGTAGATGTCACAACTGTAGTAGATGATTGGATTCCATTTGTGAAAGCATTTATTGTTCCTTATTTACTTTGGTTTCCTTACTTATACGGCGCACTTATTTATTATTGCTTTGCGGATCGAAAACAATATTATGTCACTTTAAGTAGTATAATTTTTGGAAAACTTGCTTGTTTTTCTATTTATTATTTTTGGCAGACAACTGTACCACGTCCAACAGTCGTTGGATCAGACGTATTTTCCGAACTAGTCCGCTATATTTATAGTATCGATCAACCGGTAAACTGTTTCCCTAGCATTCACGTTCTTACTACATTTGTCATTATGCTAGCTGCCTTTAAACGTAGAGAACAACATGCTTTTGAATATTACATTCTTACCTTCTTCGGTACGCTTATTATTTTATCAACGCTATTTACGAAGCAACATGCTTTTGTAGACGCCATTTCTGGAATGACGCTTGCAAGCATACTTTACTTCGGCGTTCAGCTTTTATTAGCAAAAGAAACTGTACGTGTTCCAGTAAAACAAAATCACAAAATGTAAAAAGCAGACTGTGGCTCCCAGTCTGCTTTTCTCTATATAAAAGGAGATTTTCAATTTAAGATTGCGGTACAGTCATATCACCAGAGTGAATACGACCTGCTTTTTTAAGAGCAATGTAAAGTATATAAGAAACAGCTACTGGAATGATGATATAAGTGATTACCATCGCTGGGACAACTTCCCATCCTTCGCTAGAAATTAAATTAATTGGTGCGATAAGAGAACTTAATCCAAGACCTGCAATTTCTTTTCCTGCTTCTAGTTGGAAAATTAATGCAGATACTGGACCAACTATAGCACTGGCGACGACAGTTGGGACGAGAATCATTGGATTTTTAGTGATATTTGGCAACTGTACTTTCGGAGTACAAAGCGCTTGAGCTAATATGCCGCCTAAATTATTTTCTTTCGCTGAGATTACAGAGAATCCGATAAACTGAGCAACGCAGCCTGCAAGAGCAGCACCACCTGCAACACCGTCTAAGCTAAGTGCGATCGCTAACGCAGCTGATGAAGCTGGAGAGATAAGTAATAGTCCCCAAACGACTGCAATAACAATAGAAGCGATGAACGGGCTACCAGCTGAGCTATCTTTAATAAACGCTCCAACTGTATTTAACACAGGAGTAATATTATGAGATAACCAAATACCAACTAAACCAGAACCTAATATTGCTGCAAATGGAACGAGCATCATATCTAACGCAGTTTTTCCACTTAAACGTTTACCAATATATACAGCTAAAGTCGCTGTTAATAATGCACCGATTGGCTCACCTGTTTTAATAATTAGACCTGCTGCAGTAATTAAAATGGATCCAGCACCAATCGCTCCAGCTACCATAGCCGAGAAGATTACAAGACCATTTGCACCGAGCATAAAGGCAATTCCGGCACCAATGGCTGGTGCCATAAGTGATTTTGCAACAACTCCGATTGTAATAAGCAACGGAATATCAACAATTCTTCCTATATTTTCGATTAGTAAACCAATTCCGAGGGATACGAAAATACCTTGTGCAATTCCAGCTGATGCTTTAAATACACGAGACATTATATATTCCTTCATTTGTTTCACCTTCTCCTATAAGTTAGTAACCAATTGTTTTCATATAATCACGTAAAATATCGTTTGATTTTGCGAATCGAGATTCTTCATCCTCTGTTAAATTTAGCTCTACAATTTCTCTTATACCGTCTCTAGTAATAATAGCTGGTACTCCTGTACAAATATCATATTCACCGTACTCACCATCTAAAATAGCTGATACAGCAATTACACGGTGATCATCGTTAAAGATTGAACTCGCAATATACGCTAAAGAGTTTCCGATTCCGTAATAAGTAGTACCTTTTCGTTTATAAATTTCCCATCCAGCTTTTGCAGTCTTCTCAACAATTTCATCTAAATCTATTTCACCAAATTGGTCTTTTTTCTCTTCTAAAATTTGTAGAATTGGTTTTCCTCCAACAGATACATGTGACCAAGCAACCATTTGAGAATCGCCATGTTCTCCTAATGAATACCCATGAATGCTACGAGGATCTACATGTAACATTTCAGATAAAATTGTTCTTAAGCGAGAAGAATCTAATGATGTACCTGTACCGATTACGCGATTTCTAGGTAATCCAGATAATTTCCACACTTCATATGTAATAATATCAACTGGGTTCGATGCGATTAAGAAAATACCATCAAATCCACTTTCCATTACGCCACCAACAACACTTTCCATAATCTTTGCACTCGCTCCTAAAGTGTCTAAGCGACTTTGTCCAGGTTTTGGTGCTGGTCCTGCTGTAATAATAACGATGTCCATATCTTTGCAGTCTTCATAGCTTCCTGCATATACTTTTGTTCGTGTATTTGTAAAGTTAATGCAGTGTGATAAATCCATCGCTTCCCCAACTGCACGTTCATGATTTATATCAATTAATAATAGTTCTTCACAAATGCCTTGATTGACAATGGAATATGCACAACTTGAACCAACTAATCCAGTACCGATAATTGCAATTTTTCTTGTATTTCGTTTCATGGCAATCTCTCCTAATTGATCATATAATCTATTTCTTTTGTTCTTTACACTCCTAATTATAGAGATTCCCACGATAGAAACCATGGATACTTTGTGAAATATTGAGCAAACCTTTGTCCTTTTTGTGAATTGTTATATTACATCTTCGTCATATTTGTTACAACTGGAAAAATATTTATTATATATTTATTGACATGCCCAAAACAAAAAAAAACGAGCGACTTCATTCGCTCGTTTTTTCATCCCATTATTCCGCACTTAATTGGCCTTTTAATTGCTGTACAATCATTGGGTTTGCAGGTGCTGCTGGCTTGTAATAACTCTTTTGCTTTGCGTATTCATACATATTACGTTGACGCATCTCATCTTGATTACGAATTTGAATTAATGTTTGGTGTAACTGTTCATTATCAGACTGAGCAATATAATTTGCATAACTTGTTAAACTTGCATTTAACCCTGCTAAATAATCATTTACCATATCTTTTTCATTCATTTTCCGCTTCCTCCTATCCTAGGAAAGTCATTAATTGCTGTTTCGTATTTCGTGCATCTTGCGCATCCTTTTGTAACATTTGTTTCAGTTGTGGATCTGTACACGTCTGTGCATACTGCTCCAACTTGTTAATAATTGTTGCATGTCCACCAATTAAATGGCGTAAGTTTTCTACTTCAAGCTCTGTTAAATTTTGCATATAACATACCCGCCTTTCTTTGTTCATTCATCATTAGTATTTGGTTCTTTTTGGATTGTATTCATCAACTTTTCCCACATATAAACAAAATAAAAGATGAATAGCTAGGCCATTCATCTTTTATGCTAAATATTTTATAAAGAAACAATCATACTTATACTCACAAGTAGGTTCCATACAATATGTAAAATGATGCTAGGTACAATAGATTGTGTTTTCTTATATAACATAGCAAATACAATCCCCATAATCATTGCCGTAACCGGAAAACCACCATGAAGAATCCCAAAGATGAAGGAAGAAATAATGATACCAACTAGAAAACTATATTTCTTTTCAAAAAATCGATACAAAATACCTCTATATAAAATTTCTTCTTTAATTGGTGTAATTATAGCAACACTTAACACATATATAATACTTTGTAGACTATTTTGAAGTCCTAAGCTCCCTAATTGATCTCGTTGCTGCTCTGCACTTTCAAAGCTAAACAACTCTAACATTACATACTGAGTTAATGCAATGATGATAAAACCTATTAATAAATACAAGTAGGTTTTTCCATTTTTTAAAACAGATACATCCCATATGTTCTTAATAAAATGAAGCATTGGTTTATAAGCAAATAAAACAATAGTAACAACAGCTGCATCAAATAGAAGTAAATAATATCCCTCTAAATTAGCAAGTAATACCTCTTCTCCAAAAATTCCAAGGGCTAAAGCAAGGAATAATCCGCCTAAGAGTGAGAACCCTAGAATGCTTGCAATCGTTACAACTAGATTTTTATATGTTATGTTATCTACTTCTCTTTCTGCATTATACGCATCTAATACTGTTTTTCTCATACTATTCCTCCATTTGTTTTCATTGCCTTATAAAAACCCATTAATACAAATATATAGATAATATAACATTTTTTTCAAAAGAATAATATGCAATTTTACATATCATGAAAGCTTTGTATTATATAGTTTTTGGAATTAGATTACTATAGAATAATTATTAGATGAAATTTCAAAAATTTCTTATCTATCCACCATAACCCTCGCATCATATAAAACTTATTAATTAAAGGAGAAATAAACATGAAAACACATGACTTCCTTACAGAAATCCAGAAGGGCTCTGAGCCTAGTCCCTATCAAGATCCTATTGCATTTATTTTCATTTGCCTTTCCTTAGCCATATACACATTTTTCAAACCTGCAAAATAATATCATTTAACAAAAAAAGAGCCTCTAAACCATTAGAGACTCTTTTCCCGTTAATATCTTCTTTTCAAAACTACAATAGTTAAAGCATACGAACAAAGTACTCCAGCTAATAAAAATGCATTTGCTAATTTATACTGTTCGCCTGTCAATGAATATTGATTCCCGATTAAAAAGATAACTAAATATAGAAATAAAAATACAAATAATGAAATTTTAGCTGCATTCCCTGTAATATGCTCGCCTCTTTCATCTTCCCCTTCATTCTTCTGAAAACGTGTTGAATATAAAACACCTATTAGTCCTGCTACTGAGATTATGATCCCTATTACAATACTCATTCCGTTTCCCCCTCTATCTTATATTGAAAAACTTCATGAAACTCCTTACCTAAAATATGCGCAATTTCAAAAGCTAAAATTAAAGATGGATTGTAACGATTCGCTTCAATTGAGGCAATCGTTTGTCTACTTACCCCAGCTTTGTTCGCTAAATCTGTTTGTGACCAGCGTTTTTCTGCTCTAAGTACAACGAGATTATTTTGTAAATTCCCACTCTGTTTCATAACCTCTCCTTATTTTACATTATTTTCTATATTTTCATTGTAATTTATTTTTAACATCATGTAAACTATTTTTAACACAAATAAAGTTAAACTTTAATCCTCCCACCTACCGTCCTTTTGAAATCATATGCACTAAAAAACCTTAGAAGCGATTCTAAGGTTTCGAGTTGTCTCGCTTCCTATTCACTTTAGCATTACATGTAACCCTTTAATAAACGTTTCCAATAATACATGTAAACTTGTATCTAAATCTAATGGCAAACCAAATCCGCCCTGCTGTTCAATCGACGCAAATCCATGACAAATACTTCTGAATCCACGTGTCGCATGAAGTGCATTCTCTCCTTCTAAGCCGTATTGCTGTAAAACCTGCAGACAAAGCTTTACAATCCCGTCACCAGCTTTTCTTACTTCTTCATCTCGTAAAAAAGTTGCTTCATATAGTCCAGGATGTTTGCGGACAAATGCTACATACGCTTCTCCTAAAGCATGAACTGCTTCATCCATCCGTTTACCCTCGGCCGCTTCTTCCAGTCTGTTATGCAGCTGTTTGATTCCGTAAATGCCAAGATTTTTCCGTACATCTTGTAAACCTTTTACATGATTGTATAGCGAGGGTGAACGTACCCCTAATGTTTGCGCTAATGAAGCTAACGTTACTTCTTGTATTCCATTTGTATCTGCAATTTCTGCCGCTGTTTCTACAATTTTCGGTAATGTAAGTCCGATTCTCGGTGACATCAATTAACCCTCTTTCCTACTTTCCATATTCCGCTTAGCTTCCTTAATAGCAAGCTCTATGATAGCACCTGGATCTTTTATCATTTTCCCATGTCCTGCCGCAAGTAAGGAAGGCTCATATTTGCTTAGCTTCTCTGCACTTTGTAACGATATTTCTTTGCTCCACGTTGCCATTGCAGGAAACGGAAACCAAAATTTCATTTGTCCCGAAACAGCCATACCTCCTCTTGTTTGGAAGGCATCCCCGACAATAAGAGCTTTATTTCGTACATCAAGGAACGACATGGAGCCTGGCGTATGTCCCGGTGTCATAATCGCAAGAAGCGATCCAACTCGGTCGCCATCTTCCAATAAAACATCAGGTACCGTTTTTACCTTTTTAGGTACACCGCCTTTTATCGGTATATTCGGTTCATCCTTTTGTAACGTCGTATCTCCTTCTAACAGCTTTGCGTCCCGCTTAGAAATATAGACTGGAACATGAGGAAGTACTTCCTTTAATGCGTCTAATGCACCGATGTGATCATCATGCGCATGTGTTAATACAATCTTAGTAATTGGTTTTCCTATTTTCTCAGCCGCCTGTAAAATACCTTTTGCGCTATATGGCAAAGCTGCATCAATTAAAGTTAAACCATCTTCTTCCTCCACAAAGTAACAATTCACTGGAAACACTCTTGGCAAAAATGACAATTGATATACCGTTTTTTCATGTATCATTCTCATATTTCCATCTCCCTTTTCACAAAAACTAATACCATTAGTTTTATTATACTAATGGTATTAGTTTTGTGTCACTAAAAATTTCATTTTTACAAAAAAAAAGAAAAGTAGCCGTTTATACGACTACTTTTCTTTACAGCTATTAAACTGTGTAACGCTCATCTTCTAAAATTTTCGCAGCGATTTCACGTTTCTTCGGAATTACGTTAAGTGGTGTGTGGCGAGTTAATTTACGTAATGATGATAACATCATGCGCAGCATGTCGCCGTTTTCAACTGCAATAAGTGTTTCTTTCGCATCTGCTTCGATTTCGTTGAATGCTTCTTGGCAGAATACTTCAGTGTATAACACTTTTTGTTTATTCTTTTCAAGACCAGTTGTTTTAATTGCTTTTTCTGTACGAAGAACAGCTGACTCCATTGCGTATAGGTTGCTTACGATGTCAGCGATATTCACAAGAATTTCTTGCTCTTTATCTAATGCTTTACCGTATTTTTGAGCAGCTAATCCAGCTACCATTAAGCCGATTTTCTTCGCGTTAGTTACTAAATATTTTTGAAGTGCTAATGGCTCATCGCCTACTTCTTCTGGCATCATCATCATTAACTCTTCTTGTAATTTTTGTGCTTTTTGAAGAAGTGGTAATTCACCTTTCATCGCTTTACGTAAGAACGTACCTGGTACGATTAGGCGGTTAATTTCGTTCGTTCCTTCGAAAATACGGTTAATACGAGAATCGCGGTACATTCTTTCAATCTCATACTCTGCCATAAATCCGTAACCACCGTGAATTTGAACACCTTCATCAACTGTATAATCTAGTACTTCAGAACCGAATACTTTATTTAAAGAACACTCGATTGCATATTCAGCGATAGAAGCTGCTACTGCTTTACCGTCCTTTACTTCCTCTTCAGATAATGTGCTCATGCGGCTTTCGAATAAACCTACTGTACGGTATACAGAGCTTTCAGCTGCATATGTTTTCGCTGCCATATTCGCAAGTTTCTCTTGAATTAATGGGAAGCGAGCGATTGGTTGTTTGAACTGTTGACGTTGGTTTGCATATTGTGCTGAAATTTCTACTGCACGTTTCGCAGATCCAACTGTACCAACACCTAATTTATAACGGCCGATATTTAAAATGTTGAACGCGATAATATGACCTTTACCGATTTCACCAAGTAAGTTTTCTTTCGGTACTAATGCATCTTCTAAAATTAACGTACGAGTTGAAGAACATTTAATACCCATTTTCTTTTCTTCTGGGCTTGTAGATACGCCAGCATATTCTTTCTCTACGATAAATGCTGAGAAGTGCTCTCCATCAATTTTTGCGTATACGATAAATACGTCAGCGAATGCAGAGTTTGTAATCCATTGTTTTTCACCATTTAATACGTAATGTGTACCTTCTGCATTTAAACGTGCAGTTGTTTTCGCACCTAATGCATCAGACCCTGAACCTGGCTCTGTTAATGCGTATGCCGCTAATTTTTCACCAGTTGCAAGTAATGGTAAATACTTTTTCTTTTGCTCTTCGTTACCGAATAACACGATTGGTAAAGATCCGATACCTACGTGAGCACCGTGAGTAATTGCAAAACCACCAGCGCGCGAGAATTTCTCTGCGATTAACGCTGAACTTACTTTATCAAGGCCAATTCCGCCGTACTCTTCTGGTACGTCAGCGCCTAATAAACCAAGTTCCCCAGCTTCTTTTAAAAGACGAACAGAACGATCAAACTCGTGTTGCTCTAAATATTCAAGCTCTGGAAGAACTTCATTTACGATAAAGTCCTCTGTCGTTTTTGCAATCATTTTATGCTCAGATGAAAAATCCTCTGGCGTAAACACTTGATCAATCGTAATCTCATCAACTAAAAAGCTACCGCCTTTAACCGCATTTCCTACTGTTTTTTCCATGAAAATTTCCTCCTTCATATTTTCATAAGCCGCTTCTCTCTTTTGTGAAAGAAGCTAGCTCTCAATTTTATTTTTTATAAACCTTTGTTGCTTCCATTCTTTTTATATAATCTAGTTCCAGCGGCTAGAACAGTCGGTGGCTTCGCTGCTTCCTGCGAGGCAAAAATCGCCTCTTCGTCTGAAGCCCCATCCCCCTCACATTCTGAACGAGCCGCTTACACTTTTTTATAGTAATTCAAACACTCCCGCTGCTCCCATTCCGCCGCCGATACACATTGTTACGATACCGAATTGCTCATTGCGGCGTTTCATTTCGTGAATAAGAGATAGTGTTAGTTTCGCTCCTGTACAGCCAAGTGGGTGTCCAAGTGCGATTGCACCGCCGTTTACGTTTACTTTTTCTTCATCTAAACCAAGTTCACGAATAACTTGGATCGATTGAGAAGCAAATGCTTCATTTAGTTCGAATAGGCCGATATCAGATAGCTCTAAACCAGCTAATTTTAAAGCCTTTGGAATTGCAGCGATTGGACCGATTCCCATTACTTCTGGTGGTACGCCAGCTACTGCAAATGAACGGAATTTCGCAAGTGGTTTCATGCCATCACTCACTGCTTTTTCACGATCCATTAATAGTACAGATGCTGCACCGTCACTCATTTGTGAAGAGTTACCAGCTGTTACAGAACCGCGAACGTTAAATGCTGGACGTAATTTACCTAAAATATCTAGCGACGTTTCTGCTCTTACACCTTCGTCTTGCGCGAAAATGATTGTTTCTTCTTGCAGTTTATTGTTTGATCCAACAGTACGTAACGTTACATCTACAGATACTGTTTCATCAGCAAAGTTCCCTGCAGCTAATGCTTTCGCAGCACGTTGATGACTTCTTACTGCAAATGCATCTTGTTCTTCACGAGAAATCCCATATTTCACAGCAACTTGCTCTGCTGTATGTCCCATACCCATATAATATTCTGGAGCTGCTTCAACAAGGCGACTATTTGGACGAACAACGTGTCCCATCATCGGAACTAAACTCATTGATTCCGCTCCGCCTGATAATACAGCTTCCGAGTGACCAAGCATAATACGCTCCGCTCCGTAAGCAATACTTTGTAACCCTGAAGAACAGTAACGGTTAATTGTAATAGCTGGAACATCGTAAGAAAGTCCTGCTAGTCCGCCGATATTACGAGCCATATTTAACCCTTGCTCTGCTTCTGGCATTGCACAACCGAAAATTAAATCATCGATTGGTCCTTCATAATTCGCACGCTTTAATGTTTCCTTTACTACTAACGCCCCTAGATCGTCAGGACGAACTGTTTTTAATGAACCCCTCTTTGCCTTTCCAATTGGTGTTCTTGCTCCCGCAACAATGACAGCTTCTCTCATGAACGATATCTCCCCTCGTTATTAGTTACGTAATGGCTTTCCTTTTACAAGCATGTGCTGCATTCTTGCTTGTGATTTCATCTCACTTACTAAGCTAATAAATGCTTCACGTTCTACATCTAATAAATACTGCTCATCAACTTCTGTTCCGTACGGCACTTTTCCGCCCGCGATGACATATGCAAGTTTCTTCGCAATGTGAAGATCATGTTCAGAAATGTAACCTGATAAGTGCATTGCTTCTGCACCAAGTACAAGAGTTGCATATCCTGTTTCACCAACAACTGGTATCTTTTTACGAATCGGCGCTTTATAGCCAGCTTCATATAAAGAAAGTGCTTTTTGTTTCGCATCATATAGTAAGTGATCACCATTCACACTAATACCGTCTTTATCGCCTAAGAAGTTGTTCGATACAGCTTCTTGTGCTGATGTAGAAACTTTCGCCATCGCTACAGATTCGAATACTTTATTCGCAACTTTTTGCAGATCAAACTCTACACCGTTTGGCATTTTATTTAAGTGTTTAATGTATAGCTCTTTATTACCGCCTCCGCCAGGGATTAAGCCAACACCAACTTCTACTAAGCCCATATACGTTTCACTAGAAGCTTGAATGCTCGCTGCTGGTAAGCAAACTTCTGTACCTCCACCAAGCGTCATACCATATGGTGCTGCTACAACTGGCTTAGAAGAGTATTTAATTTTCGTCATTGCATCTTGGAAGTTCTTCACAACCAACTCAATTTCAAAGTAGTTGTCATCTTGCGCTTCCATTAAGATCATTGCTAGGTTCGCACCAACGCAGAAGTTCTTCGATTGGTTACCGATAACAAGACCTTTATAATTCTTTTCTACTTCATCAACAGCGTAGTTAATCATTTGCGTAATATCCATACCGATTGCATTGCTCTTCGAATGGAATTCTAAGCAAAGGATGCCGTCACCTAAATCAATTAAGCTCGCTCCGCTATTTTTCTTTAATACGCCATTTTTCGCTTTTAATTGCTTAAGAGAAATTGCCTTTTTATTACGTTCGATTAGCTTATATTCGCCATTATCGTAATAGTAGCTATCTCCGTTATCATGTTTGTAGAAAGTAGTGAAACCTTTCTCTAACATTTCTTTCACCCAAGTCGGAACAACTGCACCGTTTTCTTCCATCTTTTGAACGGACTTTTCAACGCCAATTGCATCCCAAACTTCAAACGGTCCTTGCTCCCAGCCGAAGCCCCACTTCATCGCTTGGTCAATTGCAACGATATCGTCAGCAATTTCTTTATGAAGTTTTGCAGAGTATAAAAGAGTCGGTGTAATGATGTTCCATAACAACTCTCCTGCGCGGTCTTTCGCGTATACAAGCGCTTTCAATTTATTCGATAAACCTTTTTCTTGTTTACTTAGCTCGATAGATGCAGCTTTTAATTTTTTGCGAGCTTCGTATTCCATCGTTTCAGGATTTAGTTCTAAAATTTCTTTTCCTTGTTTTAAGAAGAAGCCTTGACCTGTTTTACTTCCAAGCCATTTTTTATCAAGCATGTCATGCATGAAAGCTGGTACTTTAAATACATCACGCTCTTCTTCTTGTACGTTTTCATATACGTTATTTGCAACGTGTACGAATGTATCTAAACCGACAACATCTAATGTACGGAACGTTGCACTCTTCGGACGACCAATAAGTGGGCCTGTTACAGAATCAACTTCCCCAATGCTATAGCCGCGTTTTATCATCTCTTGAAGAGTTACTAATAAACCATACGTACCGATGCGGTTTCCAATAAAGTTTGGTGTGTCTTTTGCGATAACAACGCCTTTTCCAAGAACATCTTCGCCAAATAGTTTCATGAAGCTTAATACTTGTGGATCTGTTTCTTTCGTCGGTATTACCTCTAGAAGTTTTAAATATCGTGGTGGGTTAAAAAAGTGTGTGCCTAAGAAGTGCTTCTGGAAGTCGTCTGAACGACCTTCTGCCATTTTTTCTACTGAAATGCCTGACGTATTCGAGCTTACAATAGAACCCGGTTTACGAACAGCATCTACTTTTTCAAATAGTTTCTTTTTAATATCTAAGTTTTCAACTACTACTTCAATAATCCAATCTACATCAGCTAGACGCTCAAGATCATCTTCTAAGTTACCTGCTTCAATCAGTGCTAGATTTCCTTTCACTGTCAGAGGAGCCGGTTTTTGCTTTAATAGTTTTTGCACAGCCGTATTACTAAAACGATTTCTCACACTTTTATGTTCTAATGTAAGTCCCTTCGCTTCCTCTTCTTTTGTTAGCGCAGGTGGTACAATATCAAGCAATAATGTCGGAATACCAATATTAGCTAAGTGTGCCGCAATCCCTGAACCCATTACGCCTGAACCTAGAACAGCAGCCTTTTTAATTTGGAACATCCATTTCTCCCCCTATTCTTGAATGAATGCTCATTCAATTTTTCGACATAAGTCGCAATCAATGAGTGAGCCTCTACTAATAAATATATGATACAGTTTGAATTTTCGCAATATATTTATTGATAAAATTTTCTGAAATAAATATATTTCTTTCATTTGGCTATGCTATACATGTGTATTTTCTTCATTAAAATGCACTTTTCCTTTTTATAATCTGACGAAACTGGAGGAATATATATGGCAAAACTTAAGAAGAACCCTTCAAAGGCTGGAATTAGCGCAGCAAGCGTAACTGGAAATGCAGGTCCTCATAATCACGGTGTGGAAAAGGGCCGTCAAGGTAATAACCAACAATATAAGAAGCATAATATGGGCGAAAAATAACGGTATATTTTTGGGCAGAAAACGTGGCATAATGGGTAATGGCTGCTTTTTCTGCCCAATTTATTTGTACATATGGAAAACAAAAGAGGGAACGATGATGAAACGAACAATAGTTATGATTGTAATGATTGCTACACTATTTACAGGGATGATTTTCTTCTCTTATGCACAAAGGCAACAAGCTGTAAGAGCGGATCAACCTAACATTACTGGGCAATATGGCATTACAATCGATGCAGACACAGGTGAAATTTTGTATGGGAAACGGGAAGACGAACGCTCTTATCCGGCTAGTATAGGGAAAATGATGACTACCTTACTCTTACTAGAGAATGTAAAAGAAAATGAAGAAATTACAGTTACAGAGAACGCAATTAAAACAGAAAGTCAAAGTAAGAAAATTAAACTTCGTGCCGGGGAAAAGTTAAAGCGGGATGAGGCATTAAAGCTTATGCTTATCATTAGTGCAGACCCAATAGCTGAATCCATCGCAGAACATATCGCAGGATCAAAAAATGAATTTGTAAAAATGATGAATGCAAGAGCGAAGGAACTTGGTACAAAGCATGCGACTTTCAAAAACGCAAGTGGTGCTGATGCACTTGGAAATAAAGTATCGCCATATGACATTGCTATGATTACGAAAGAAGCATTAAAGTACCCAGTTGTTTTAGAATATATGAATTCAACACGTACAACTCTACATACTTCAGAACGCTCTCCAAACATCGCAAACTATGGACGAGAAGAACTATATGACGATCCATATGCAATTGGAAGTAAAAGCGGTCTATCAGCACTCGGAAAATATACGGTCGTAACAGTGGATGAAAAAGACGGTAAACGCGTCATTAATGTTGTATTATCTTCTACTCGCACACAACTATATCCTGATACGAAGAAAATGGCACATTACGCATTTCAGCAATTAAAATAACCAAGGAGTATTTTCTCCTTGGTTATTTTTTAACCATGCCTTTTAACACGAACGCAACGTTTGCTGGACGCTCTGCTAAACGACGCATGAAGTAGCCATACCAGTCGTTTCCATAAGGCACATAAACACGCATTTTGTAACCTTCTTTTACTAGCTCAAGTTGACGCTCATTACGAATACCATATAACATCTGGAATTCAAATTGGTCTCTTGGAATATTGTGTTCTTCGGCAAGTTTTTTCGTATATTCAATAATCGCTTCGTCATGTGAAGCAATCGCAGTATAATTTCCATTTAATAAGTGCATTTTAATAATTTTTTTATAGTTATCATCTACATCTTTCTTCTCCGGGAACGCTACCTCTTCAGGTTCTTTATAAGCTCCTTTTACAAGACGTAAATTAGGACTATAAGCATTTAATTCTTCCATATCTTTTTCTGTACGATATAAGTAAGCTTGAATAACTGTACCAATATTATCGTACTCAGATTTTAACTGTTTAAAGATATCAATTGTCTTTCCGCAGCGTGTATAATCTTCCATATCAATGGTAACAAACACACCATTTTCTTTTGCAGCTTCTAAAATACGGCGCATATTGTTCATTACGATTTCATCAGAGATATCTAATCCCATAGAAGTCATCTTTAAAGAAAGCTGCGAATCAAGACCTTCTCTTCCAATTGCACGGATTGCTTCAATCGATTGGTTAGCCATTTCATTTGCTTCCGCTTCATTATCAACGAATTCCCCTAAATAATCGATTGTTACACAAAGTCCTTGCTTGTTCAATTGTTTAATAGCTGCTGTCGCTAATTCAATTGTCTCCCCTGCGACAAAGCGACCTGCACCAAAGCGTAAACCGTACTTTTTAGCCAGTTTTGTTAGCGCTTTATTTTTTGACAAGAAAAGAAACGAATTTCGCATTAATTGTTCCATGTAATTCACCCCTATGACTGTGATTTATCTGTTTTTTACCCCTCTTCAAAATTATATCACTGTTTAAAATTATTGGATACAAATAATTATTTAGATAATTTATAAAATACTATAAAAACATTTAAAACCCTATATTCTCGCTTATAAATATGCAGGAAATATTTTTCGACATTTAGAAAAAACGAGTTTACTAGGCACAAAATAAGCATGTCGAAAATATTCGACATGCTTATAAAACCCTTTATATTCCATGTAAATTATATGAGGATATTAATACAGAAAACTTTATGTAGCATTACCTCAAGCCTTCTCACTGCTCATTTCGCTTCTCTTCATTCAGCTTTTTAATATCTGTAATTAACTGTACCATCTCTTCTTTTGCATCGGGATACGTCTCATTCCAGTGCTTCACTAAAGCTGGCATCGTCTTTGCAATATAAGAATAAAGCGCCCACTTCTGTACCTGTTCTTTTCTCTCTTCATTGCTCTCTCCAAGTAATAGTTCCGTGTATTTTTCTAGTAACCCGTCAAATTGTTCGTTAAACTTTTCACTCATTTTATTTACCTCCTATATGAAAAAAGCAGCGAAAATCGCTGCTTTTCCTTATAATTTTGATCGAACAGAGTTTAATTTCTTTTCCATCGTGCTTACTTTATCACGACGATCATCGATACGAATTGTTGTTGCAACGCGCTGTGCACCTTTCGTATATGGAACTTCATGCATTTGTTGAATTACTTCTAGAATGACAGGAAGATCTCCTTCAATAATTGTATTCATCGGTGTTAATTGATACTTCACGCGATCCGCATTTTTCTCTAGCACCTTTTGTACTTCTGCTACATATTCACTAACACTTGGATTACCAGTTCCTACTGGAATAATCGATACGTCAACAATTGCCATAGTAGTCTTCCTCCTATAATTGCTTCTTATATATCCATTGTCTATTTTACCGAAATACTCATCATTTTACTAGGGTGTGTCTAAAAACTGTTGTTCATTGTGTTAATCGAAAAATGGCAGCGATATACACAAAGGCTAAAAAAGAAGATGCCAGCTTATCATAACGTGTTGCGATTCTACGGAAATGCTTGATTTTATTGAAAAAACACTCCACTAAATGGCGTTCTTTATATAAATACCAATCCACATTCCAAGGAGCTTTCGCATTTGACCTGGGTGGAATGGTATAGGTTGCTTCATGATCGGTAATATAGTTACGAATCGTATGAGAACCATAGGCCTTGTCACCAAGAATATTGCTGCCCTTAATCGGTATTTCATCCAAAAGCTCGCAAACAGGAGTGCTATCAAAAATATTTCCGCCAGTCAAATGAAATAAAATGGGGTTGCCTAAACCATCAACAATTGCATGGATTTTGGTAGTTTTTCCACCGCGACTCATGCCAATATGCTGATGACACTCATGATTTACAGCCTTTTTTTTGCACCAGCACTATGTTGATGCGCTTTGATACTGGTTGAATCTATGCTGAGGTTTTCAAGATCCGGTTCAGCATTTAATTCTTGAAAAATAGTCAGTAAGACACCTTCATCACGCCATTTGCAGAAGCGAGCATACACGGTTTTCCATAATCCGTAATGGTCCGGCAAATCACGCCAGGGAGCGCCGCTCCTAGCTATCCATAAAATAGCATTGAACATTTCACGATTACTCCTTTTAGGCGGACGACCAGTAAAATACGGTGGGAAAAAGTCTTTGATTTGTTCCCATTGTTCATTTGTAAGTTCGTAGCGGCGTGGCGTCATAGAAAATACCCCTCTCTAAATGATTTGAGGTAATCCTATCATAGAAATAGTTTTTAGACACACCCTAATTTGTTATTCCTCTATTTTAAACTGCTCAACCAATCTCTCTAAGTCTCTCATATGCTCCGTCAAACTTTCCATAGTATGAGCTACCTTTTCTAGATGACTCACTTGAGATTCAGTTGCAGCATTTACTTCTTCCGAAACAGCTGCGCTTTCTTGACTTGTACTAGCAATTGTATGCATTACCGTTGTAATTTCTCCTTGCTCGTAACCGATGTTATGTACCTCTTCTACAATTTGTTCGACTGAAGTACTAATTGTATTTACAACTGACATAATTGTGCGGAATTCCGCTTCTGCCTCTGTCGTAACTTTATTTTGTATATCTGCAATATCTTTTAATTTACTTACAACCTCTACAACTCGTTTTACCTCTACTTGTACATCGCCAATCATCGTTGCGATTTCTCCTGTCGCCTCTTTCGATTGTTCCGCTAACTTTCGAACTTCTTCGGCAACAACAGCAAAGCCTTTACCTTGTTCCCCTGCACGCGCCGCCTCAATCGAAGCATTTAAAGCAAGTAAATTCGTTTGATCCGAAATACCTTTTATAAGCTCTACAACATTTTGAATCGATCCAACTCTTTGCTCTAACTTTCCGGATGCTTCCTCTGTATGAACAACAATCGAAGATGATTGGCCCCTTGTACGAACTAAATTACGCATCGTATTTAATCCTTGCTTAGACGCCTCTTCAGCTTTGCCAGCCACTCCCTTTATTTCACCAACAGAGTGATTCATTTGTTCCACTGACTGCGCCATATTCTCGAGCTGCTCTGAAACTTCATCTACACTATTAGCAAGAGTGGACGCTCCTCCGCTCACATCATCCATTGCACCTGACACTTCTCTACTAGCTGCTACAGTTTCATTCGTTAAATAATGTAGATTATTCGTTGATTGTTGCACCGTTGATACACTATTTTTAATTTTACTTACCATTTCATTCATTTGCTCAACCATATGATTAAAATGATTCGTCAGCTCTCCAACTTCGTCCTTACTTGTCACTTTCATTTGCAACGTTAAGTCACCTTCTGCCACTTTTTGAACGTGATTCGTTAATAGTTGCAATGGTCTTGCTAATCTTCTTGAGAACAAGTATGAAGCTGCGATTCCAACTAATAAGCTAATACATGCCATTATAAGGACTGTATTTCTCGTACTATTTAATAGCCCATCAATCGTTTCTTTCGGATAAAAAATTCCTATTTTCCATTTCATCAAATCAAATGACTGGCTATAAACAACTACATCTTCACTTTTTAATGTAGTGACAGCATATTTTGTTACCTCTTTATTTAAACTCTTCACAAGTGGCTCTTTCGAAACATCTTTCCCTATTTTCTCTGGGTAAACAAGAGCCATATTTTTATCATTTATAATAAACATTTCTCCGCCATTATTGTATTGAATATTATGAAGTAACTTCTGAATTGTTCCAAGTGATACATCCATCGCAACAACACCTAATACAGATCCATCTTGAGCTGTAATTGCTTTAGAAACTCCCACGCTTAACTTACCTGTTGCAATTTCATACATAGGTTGTCCCCAGTGAACCTTTTTCACATCAGCTTCTGAGTCTTTATACCATGATCTTGTCGTTGGATCATATCCTTCTGGCACTTGTCCACCTTCAGCAAGATTGGCACTTAATGTTTTTTTATCTTTCGTACCAATATATAAGTCTAAAATGCCTGGATGATTCTTTTTGTACTCCGAAAACTCTTTCGTCAAAAATGCCTCCTCTTCTGGAGTAACTCCGTCTTGAAGCATATTACGAATCATCTCACTGTTCGCATAATACCCCATATCTTCATCCGTTCTTTGAACAAATGTCGTAAGTTGCTCTGTCACAAGATCCATCGTATTTTGAGAATACTGGTCTAAGGAGCGCACTTCCTTCTCTTTCTGTAATTGATACATAGCTGTACCTAATATTACGAACATCATAGAAATAAGTACCGAAAATACTACCGCAATTTTTAAACGTAAACTTCTTAACATCTTCCCCCAAGCATCCCCTTCTCGTTGTATTGTAATCGTATTAATCACTATATTAAGTATAATGGATAAAATTAAAAAATTGAAATTAATTCTCATCTCAATTTCAGTAGACAACCTACTACCACTTGTGCAAAAACAAATAGTTCATTATCCTTAAACTATATAATCTCATTCGTTCGGAGGGAACTATGTTACAAAAATTCGGTTTCTCACAATATGAAAGCCAAGCTTACGAAGTTGTCGTATCAAGCAACGAACCATTAGATGCTACAACGATTGTGAAGCACTCTGGTGTTCCAAAAGCAAAAATATATGAAGTGCTAGCACGCCTGATCGATAAAGGGATGGTAATGGATTCTGTTTCAGAAAAGAAAAAGCTGTATACAGCTTTACCACTCAAGCTCGCAATTGAAAAATTAACGACAGAATTCCAATCAAATATTAAAGAGTTAGAAACAAATATATCGAAAAAATCATTTACAGATGACCGTGTGTGGAGCTTAAAAATGCAATCTTCTATTCGAGTTCAAAGTAAAGAACTCATCGAAAGTGCAAAAGAATCAATTCGCATTTCAGCTTGGAATGACACTCTTTCAGAATACCTTCCTTCACTAGAAGAAAAAGCAAAACAAGGTGTCAAACTCGAATCCCTTATAGTTGGAAAAGTAGAAACAGACTTAGAAAACATGCATTTTCTAATCCCAACTGAAGAACCTAACGCGCTAGAGCGCTACTTACTGCTCATCGTTGACGACCGCGAAATTTTATTTGCTGGTGTAGAGCAAGAGTCATGGCAAGCGATGAAAACAATGTCACAACCTTTCGTAAAGTTCTTTACAGAATTTTTCTATCACGACGTTGCACTTGCAAAAATTACAGAAAAGCATCTGGATCTCTTCATGCAAGATGAGGAAATTAAGAGTTTGTTGAGGAAGTTAAGATACTAAAAAAACGCCTCTATTACAAGGCGTTTTTTTCTACATTTCTTTTCTATTTTTCATCCTTAACACATAAGCACCAGCAATAATAAAACCAATTCCTAAAACGAATAAAGCCGTAAATTCATTGCCGACGCCGCCAGTAGCTGGTAAACGCACTTCATTATGAGCATTATGTTGTTGCATCGGCTTCACATCAGCGGAAGGTTTCACTTCTCCACTCGGTGTTGGCTTATTTGGCTTAGAAGGAAGTGATGCCTTTTCTTCTTTCTTATTTTTCACAATATGTTTAATAATCTCTCCATTCTCTTTTATTTCAAATGCAAATGTCTCTTCATTTATTACATATCCATTCGGTGCTATTGTTTCTTTATACGTGTACTTTCCGTATGGTAGTTTAAATTTCGCTATACCTTGCTCATTTGTTTTTCCTTTTACTACTTCTTTTCCCTGTTCATTATAAATTGTAAACTCTGCATTTGACAGTTTCGTATTCCCATCCGCTACATCTACTTTTGTTATTTCTAGTTCACCTTCTACTTTCTTATCTTGAACGATATGTTTAATAATTTCTCCATTCTCTTTTATTTCAAATGCAAATGTCTCTTCATTTATTACATATCCATTCGGTGCTATTGTTTCTTTATATGTGTACTTTCCGTATGGTAGTTTAAATTTCGCTACACCTTTTTCATCCGTTTTCCCTTTTACTACTTCTTTCCCTTGTTCGTTGTAGATTGTAAATGCTGCATTTGGTAACTTCGTATTCCCATCCGCTACATCTACTTTCGTTATTTCTAACTCACCTTCTACTTTCTTATCTTGAACGATATGTTTAATAATTTCGCCATCCTCTTTTATTTCAAATGAGAACGTCTCTTCATTTATTACATATCCATTCGGCGCTATTGTTTCTTTATACGTGTACTTTCCGTACGGTAGTTTGAATTTCGCTATACCTTGCTCATTTGTTTTTCCTTTTACTACTTCTTTTCCCTGTTCATTATAAATTGTAAACTCTGCATTTGGCAGTTTCGTATTCCCATCCGCTATATCTACTTTTGTTATTTCTAGTTCACCTTCTACTTTCTTATCTTGAACGATATGTTTAATAATTTGTCCATTCTCTTTTATTTCAAATGCAAATGTCTCTTCATTTATTACATATCCATTCGGTGCTATTGTTTCTTTATACGTGTACTTTCCGTACGGTAGTTTGAATTTCGCTATACCTTTTTCATCCGTTTTCCCTTTTACTACTTCTTTCCCTTGTTCGTTGTAGATTGTAAACTCTGCATTTGGTAATTTTGTATTCCCATCCGCTATATTTACTTTCGTTATTTCTAGTTCACCTTTTATATTTTCATTTTTCAACTCTAATACAGCAGTTTCACCAGTTTTTACTTCAATTTTTTTAATACTTCCGTCTAACACATATCCAGCTGGCGCTTGAATTTCTTTGACGCTATATATACCGATTGGAAGATTCCCTAGCTCCGCAATCCCCTTATCATTAGTCGTGACATTTTGTTTAAAGTTTTCATTAGAAACTTCAAACACCGCTCCTTTTAATAATTCCTTTTTTTCTCCTAATTTCATAATCTTTAAAGAGCCTACTGATTCCCAATTTACAACTAAATCTGTACTGATTTTCTCACTATTTCTTTGTAACAATACCGTTGCATTTTGAACTTTTTCCGAGCCTTTAAAAGCTATTGCTTGTAAATTTGTTAAATTAGACTTTACTTTCATTTTAAAATTACCACTACTCGTATTTTTCGGGATTAAAATTTTAAATTTTTCGTTAATTGATAATATACTTTTCTCTTCCCCATTTTCATTTACAATTCGAAGCCCTTTAGGAGCACCTTCAGGAAGTATTGTATAAGAGCCAGAAACCGCATTTGTTTGCACTGCATAAAACCCTGTTTCTAAATATTCATCTTTTTGTGTAGCAGTTTGTGGATCTACAGGATTAACTTTAAAGAATACATCTTGTGATCCACTTTCTTTTTTTGAAGCCTCTACTAAACGCTTCATAAGATTATGTACTCGTTCATTTTTCGCAACTAAATCTTCTTCCGTTAATTCATTTGCTGCAATCCATACCGCTAATTGTGTAGCATAATGCGCTTCTTCCGTTGTCGCTACACCTAATTCAGATGGGCTTTTTTGAGGATATCCGTTCAATAAAACACGGTATACAGAATCAGATGTTTTCCCCATTTCAGGCAAATCATCCCCATTGGGTGAACGTAAATCAGGCGTTAAACAATACGCAATACTACCCGAAGCCGTTTTAATTATTTCGGTCTTTATTTCACGATGTTTCGAATTACTATAGCTCCAATCCATTTTATATGTTTCTCTGTTCATTACTTCTGCCTTTACTTGTGGCATTGCAATTCCTAATAAAATAATAAGAGCGCTTAAAAAACTAAACCATTTTCCTACCATCTTTCGTTTCATTCTCTCCACCACCATATGTAAATTTCTGTATGAAGCAATCTTACTGTTTCATTGTACTTATAGTAAAAAAAAGAGAATAGGTGGTTTTTTTGTAGTATCTTGTCGAATTGTTGAGAAAGTTTAAAAGTAATAAGCAACTTTAAAATTATTTGCTCTCATGCTGCTATTGACAAATGAATATTACATATTTTAAATTTCAAAAAAATAAAAAAGCACTTTATAAGTGCCTTCATAACTTACGAGAAACAAATTTTAAACGAATATATATTACTTATCTTTTTCTTTTATCTCCATTAACAAATTAATTATTTTCTCATTTTGCTCCACTTGTTTCTCTGAATTTTGATAGATGAAACGAATCCATCTTAATACAAAAACAACTACAACTATCGGTAATAGTGCAAGTATCATACCGAATATAGAGAAATTGAACATCATTTTCCCATCACCTCGCTACATACAACTTTCTCCACATATCCACTAAAACCTGCAAAATTTTACAATTTTAAAAAAAGAACCTATCAAACGATAGATTCTTCTTTCACGGACTGAGTAGAACGTCCTCTCGTAATTGAGAAAATTGCACAAAGCAGCGCTAATATAATAAAGCCGCCACCTACCCAAGCATTATATATAACAGATGATTTTTCAATAACAACTCCGCCTACTGTTGAACCGAGCGCAATTCCTAAGTGAAGCGCAGAGTTATTTAAACTTTGCTGAATACCAGCCGATTCTGGTGCAATTTCAATTAAATAATTTTGTTGCGCTGGTGAAATAGCCCAGCTCAGCATACTCCAAAGTCCCATCATAATAATGAACAGCGGGAATGAGAATGTCATCATTGGCAATATGAAGATCGCACACGCAAATACGATAATAATTGAAATAATACTTTTCTTCGATCCCCATTTATCAGCAAGCAAGCCCCCAAGGCCGCCTCCAAGTACCGCTGCAATTCCGAAAATGAAGTAAAACACACTAATCCAATCCGCTTCAACATGCATCACATCTTTTAAGAAAGGTGTTAAATATGCATATAGTGTTAAATGACCCGTTAAAAATAAAAATGATGTTAACTGTGCACTTACAATTTTCTTATCTTTTAACGTAGCAATTTGTTCTCTTATTGATAACACTGATGTCGGTGGTACTTTCGTTAAGAATAATGAAATACAAGCAATTGCTATAACTGTTAATAACGAAATTAATACAAATGGTGCACGCCATCCATATGCATTTCCAAGTACAAGACCAAGTGGTACCCCAAGTACAAGTGATCCACTAATCCCCATGAAAATGATTCCAATTGCACGCGCACGAAAATGCGGTTCTACAACACTAGAAGCAAGTGTTACTGACAGTGCAATAATAAGTGAACCACTCGCTGCACAAACAACCCTTGAAAACATTAACATCCCGTAATTCACACTAAATGCTGAAATAATATTTCCGATTAAGAAAATTGATAATGCCCCAATGTATAATCTTTTTCTTTCAAATTTTCGAGTTACCGCTAATAAAACCGGACCTGATAAAGCAAATACTACTGAAAATATTGTTATAAGCTGACCAGCTGCACTAATAGATACTCCTAAATCATTGGCAACTAGATCGAGCGTTCCTCCTATAATTAGCTCAACCGTTCCGACTACGAAAGCCGCGATAGCTAAAATATACACACGAAAATTCAAGTCTTTCCCCACGCTTTCTATTTTGGTTACTACCACTATAGTAACCAAAATAGAAATTGAACACAAGTACAATTTTCTTACAATAAAAAAACAGGCGTATCATACGCCTGCCTTCTAATTATTAAACACTAGTTTTGTTCTTCTTATTTAAATACCAATATACCGGCAGTCCAGTAAATACAATTCCAATTGATAAGAAACAACTTACCGGATCATTAATAATCGCACTTCCAAGTACAAACAATGATCCTAAAATCGCGATGATTGGTACGATTGGGAATAACGGTACACTGTATGCACGCTCTTTATTCTTATTACGTTTTCTTAAAATGAAGACACCAATAAACGTCATTACATAGAAAATATAAATAATGAATACGGAAATCTCAGATAGCTTATTCGGATCACTAATAATCATTAAAATAATTCCTAAAATGATTTCAACAGTAATCGCATTTGCTGGTGTTTTAAATCTTGGACTTTCCTTTGCGATAAACTTAGAAAACGGAAGGTGTCCACGCTCTGCCATCGACATCGGAATACGTGGGAACGTTAAAATCTTTCCATTTAAACAACCGAAAATAGAAACGATAATACCAATACTAATAATTTTCCCGCCATATTCTCCAAGTAACATGCCCGCAGCTGTCGCTGTTGCATTCTCTCCGAGGTCTACGATTTTCGCTGCTGGTAACACATTTAATAATGCCAAGTTAATTAGTACGTAAGCAGCCGTTACAATTAAAATCCCAACTGTCATTGCTTTCGGTAATAACTTTGTTGGATTCTTCATTTCTCCGCCAATTGAAGCGAGTAGAATCCAGCCGTCATAAGCAAATAACGTTGCTAAAATTGCCATACCAATACTTTGATTTTCTGATATCGGCACTACTACATTAAAGATATCGCTATTCCCTTTCCAAAAACCTAACACAACAATTAATACGATCGGAATCATCTTCCCAATTGTCGTAACCGTTTGGACGATACCTCCATATTTTGTTCCCATACTATTTACAACGCCAAGGAACACAACTGTTCCAATAGCAATTGGTAAATTCCATACTTTATCTAAATAGAAAAAATTAATCATTAACGAACTAAAATACAAGCCTAATGTTCCAATAATAGCTGGTCCATAAACAATTGTTTGCATCCAGCCTGATAAATATCCCCAAAAACTTCCGTAAATCTCCTCTAAATACGTATACAACCCACCATTTTTCGGGATTTGCGCTCCAATTTCAGCTACTGTTAAACCACTTGCTAGCGTCAATAGTCCACCAATTACCCAAGCAAGAATAGCCATATTAGAACTCCCTGAGTAATCTAATACGCTCCCTGGTTTCATAAACACACCAGATCCAATAATCGTTCCTACTACGATAGAAAGTGCTACTGTTAAACCAATTTTGTTCTTCTCATCATGATGCATGCTGCGTATCCTCCTTCCAATTCTAGTGTGATGCAAAAATGAAATAAAAAAACACTCCTCCCTAAAAAAGGGACGAGTGTTGTATTCGTGGTTCCACCCTTGTTTCAATTCGTAAAGTAACACACTTCACCAATTTCTCAAGTCTAAATAACGGTTTTTGCCGGCAAGCAATTACTAGGTATCCGTTCACTGCTGCAGTTCAGAGGTGGTAATCCATTTTTCCGTATTAGGAAGCTCACAGCCAAAGGCTCCCCTCTCTGAGAATCGTAAAAAATTGATCATGTCCTCATCATCACTTCTTGATGTCGAATTTTGTAGTTATTGTTCATTATATTGAATTGTTAGAAAAAATCAATATATTTTTTTATATAACATACGAAATATTTCTCTTCTTATATTATAACAGAAGCTATAATATTTCTCTAATTCCCCAGTATCTTTGGAACAGCGTAGCGGTAAAAATTATATCAGTGATTATTCAAATATATCGATTTACCAACAAAAAACGACAATAAGTAAGAGGAGACTTTCCAAAAGAAAGCCTCCTCACATACATACCTTCCGGTTGCCCACACGGAAGATACGACTTAACTCAATTATTTCTCATCTTTATTCATAAAAAACTTATGATGCGGAAGATTCACATTCAACGCCTCTAATTGTTTCTTTTCATTCTCTAAAATTGATTTCACTTTTTCTTTCGTTGTCTCATCTAATCCCGCAAAGATGTCTTCATGCTTCTCTTTCTCTGGAAATTTCACACCTAACTTTATTAATTCTTCTTTTGCTTGCTCATGAGTTAATTTCCCGGATTTTTCTTGTCCAAAAATAGACTTTGCTTTTTCTTTTGTTGCTTCATCTAAGTCAGCAAGCATGTCTTTACGCTTACCTTTCTCTGGGAATTTCACACCTAGCTTTGTTAATTCTTCTTTTGCTTGTTCACGTGTTAATTTACCAGATTTCTCTTGTTCTAAGATTGATTTCGCTTTTTCTTTTGTTGCTTCGTCTAAGTTAGCGAACATATCTCCATGTTTACCCTTTTCCGGGAACTTCACACCTAGCTTTGTTAATTCTTCTTTTGCTTGTTCACGTGTTAATTTACCGGATTTCTCTTGTTCTAAGATTGATTTCGCTTTTTCTTTTGTTGCTTCGTCTAAGTTAGCGAACATATCTCCATGTTTACCCTTTTCCGGGAACTTCACGCCTAGTTTTGTTAATTCTCCTTGCGCTTGTTCACGTGTTAATTTACCGGATTTCTCTTGTTCTAAGATTGATTTCGCTTTTTCTTTTGTTGCTTCGTCTAAGTTAGCGAACATATCTTTACGTTTTTCTTTCTCTGGAAGCTTTACACCTAGCTCCCCCAACTGTTTCTTTGTATCGTCCATAATCGTTTTTACTTTTTGTTTTGTAGCGTCATCTAAATCTTTCTTCGCCGTTTTTGTAGACTGCTCAGCTGCTTGAGTATTCGTTGCCGCGAATGCCGGAATACCGACTCCTCCAATGATTCCGAATGATAAAGCACCTGCAATCGCTAAATACCCAACTGTTTTCTTCTTCATAGGAAATTTCCTCCTTCATATTTCTAAAGCATGTACACTTTCGTATACAATTCCTATAGTAATGTTGGTTTCTTAACATTTCCTTAACGACTTAACAAAAAAACGCCGCTCATCCCGAGCGGCGTTTTTCTAAGCTTTTTGTAATTGTAATTCTTCACGTTCCATTATTCTTCTTAATACAATTGTTTGTGTCATTGTAAATAAATTACCTGTTATCCAGTACAACACAAGTCCTGATGGCGCCGCAAATCCCATAAATAGAATCATTGCCGGCATCATAATTTGCTGCACTTTCAGCATCTGTACTTGTTCTCCAGATGTAATATTAGATTGGAAAACTTTCATCTGAATAAATGTCGTTAACGCTGCGAGAATCGGTAATATATGATACGGATCTGCATGTCCTAAGTTCACCCATAAAAATGAAGATGTGCGAATCTCTTCTGTTCGGCTAATCGCATAATATAAAGCAGAGAAAATCGGCATTTGTATAAAGATTGGCCAGCAACCAGCTAGTGGACTCCAACCGCCTGATTTCATTAGTTCTGACATTTCTTTTTGATACTGCTTTTGTTTTTCAAGATCTTTACCCACATCACCGTATTTTTGTTTCAGCTTCTGCAGTTCAGGTTGCATTTTCTTCATTTTCGCTTGACTACGATATTGCGAAACAGCTAATGGAATCATTGCTGAGCGAATAACGAGCGTCATAATAATGATAGCAATCCCGAAGCTAGCTCCTGGTATGTGATGAGCAACAAATTGAATCATAAACGAGATTGGATATACGAAATAATGATCCCAAATTCCCATACTATGTGCATCAATTGGGGCTGCATTACTGCAACCAGATAAAACAAAAACAAGTAATAATGATAAACTAACGAGCACAGCTCGGTATGATTTTAACATGTTCATTCCTCCAATGTTTCGTAATTATTTAGCGAAACATTGGTGTATACGGACCGACCTCGTCATTCTCTTCACTGGATTCTTGTCTGCGCACAGAACGAATCATTCCATATTTATAAAAAATAGAGAAAAGCGTTACATTACCAGTACCCTCTTCACACGTATTAACTAGTTTAAAGGCTCTTTGTCTACCACTTGATGCTTGCTGACGCACAAAGCGAGAAACATTAGCAAGGAAGAAAACTTCTAATAAACAAAGCGCTGTCGTTACAAACGATATATATAGAATTGCATCCTGCAATAAAAATTCCATCGCTTCACATCCTTAATAAGGTCATTTTAGCACATTCAACAAACATTCTCTATTTCCTTTTATCGTCAAAAAAGTATTTTGCATATTTTCTCAAGAAAACTATGTTAGAAAACCAATGTATTCGCTTTCTTTAGTATATTCACACGTATCCTTGTATAGGTTTAATTTGTTAGAAATTTATAAAATTTTCGCATTATAATAAAACTATTGCCAGTTTTTGAAAAAACCTTTATTCTCTTCTTGTAATCAAAAATGAATATGGAGATGAAACATACTATGGGTCAACTAGGAGACGCCGATTACGTTCCCGACACCGCCTTTTTATCCTTCCCAGCAGCTAAAACATTCCACTTAGAATTTATCATACAGTTGGTTGTTATTTTCGTAGCCTCTATTTTGTATGCAATTTCTATGAATATGTTCTTTATCCCGCATAACATGATTAGCGGTGGATTCGCTGGTGTAGGGATGATTATCGGTTATTTAATGCACTACAATATCGGTGCACTTATCTTTTTACTAAACATTCCTCTTCTTATTTTAAGTCACTTTTACTTAGGCAAGAAGACAACCTTTTTAACAGCGTACTTTGTAGCTATATCATCGTTAGCGATGAACATTATCCCTGTACACCAAGTTTCAGACGATATTTTACTGTCTTCTGTATTCGGTGGTGTAATCTGCGGAGCAGCTTCCGGAATCATATTCCGATTTGCTTCTTCAACAGGCGGCTTTGATGTTGTTGGATTGATTGTAGCAAAACATCGAGATATTTCGATTGGAGCAATCATCTTTGGATTCAACTTAATCTTACTTGTTGCAGCAGGATTTATTTTCGGATGGGATATTACGCTTTATACGTTAATTAGCCGGTTTGTAGTCAGCAAAGTTATCGATGCTGTGCATACGAAACATATTAAATTAACGATAATGACAGTTACAGAAAAAGGCGAGGAAATAAAAAGCGCACTATTGCATCACGGCATACGCGGGGTGACAATGGTAGATGCTGTCGGCGGCTATACAAACCATAAGAAAAAAATGATTTACACTGTCGTGACTCGCTATGAGTTAGGCGAAATGAAACGTATTATCCGTCAAGTGGATAACAAAGCATTTATGAACATTACTGAAACAGTTGAAATTGTCGGCCGTTTCAAACGCATATAAAAAAGGTTAATACATGAAAGGGCATAACATATTAGTCATATATAATATGTTATGCCCTTTGTTATTCAACTAACGCACCCTTTAGCATAATAAAATCACGAAGTTTATTACTACAAATCGGAGGATAGCATTCCATATACGATACTATCTGTCCATTCATTTTTATTCCAAAAATCTTGTATGAAATGTGCTTCCTTTCTCATGCCTATTCGTTCACACAATTTTTTTGAAGCTGTATTACGTGCATCAAGATTAGCTTGTATACGATGTACATTAAATTCATTAAATAATTTAAATACCAAACTATTTACTGCTTCTGTTGCCAAACCTCTCCCAGCTACTTCATTTGAAAAACTATAACCAATCTCAACAGTGTCTTTCATATTTGTGTACCATACGGATAAATCACCAATTACTTTAGTCTTGTATATAACTGCCAAACTTAATATTGATTCTTTAGTAAGTACATTATTTGATAGCTTCTTATTAAATTTTTTCTGCATATCTTCATGAGTCCACTTATTATGTAATAGGAACTTACATGTATCATCATTATTATAAATAGCAAATACATCCTGTAAATCCGTACTCTTAAAAGGTCTAATTATTAATCTTTCTGTTGTGATCTCCAAGTTAGCTCTCCTCCCTTACATTCATGCTACAAAACATTTTTTATAGTATTTAAGCCTCCTTCTTAGATCTCACCTTGATTACATATTTCATCATAATAAATTAAAATCCTTCTTCCACTAAACTGCATTGTTAGTGGTATTTCCTTGCGCTTTTTATTTTTTACACTTATTACAAAATCAGATAATTCTATTATTGTGACCCTAAATGTGTTATAATGAAAACAGACTCACAAAAAAAGAGTATATAGACTTGGAAGTTTCTCTAATTTTACAAACAAAAAGAAACGAGCAGTCGGGTATATTTCAGACACCATACACGTAACGGTTTAAACAACCGATCACTCTTCAATGATCTTTTTATAAAAAGATACGTACAACTAAAACTCACTTCAATGTACTATACCTACCTTTTTGACTTCCAAATCATCTTATTACATAAGGAGATGAACATATGAATCAATATATAAGATACACAATAGCTGTCCTGTTTGCTATTATCGGCGGAACGATCTGCTTCTGGACAAACACTCAGCTTGGAGAGAATATCATTTTTAATGGAATCGAAACCCTTGTAAGCGCTTCAATTTTAGGTGGATACATTTACTTCCTCTTCAATCCAGAAGAAAATGCACAAAAAACAATGTTATTAACAATGATCGGAATCGTTGGCGGATGTATTTCCTACTCAATGACTAACTATACATTACCACTTCAATTAAGCTCAGCTTTCTTCCACGGTTTATGGACTTGGTTCATTGCATTCTGCCTAGCAGACGTATTCAACCTTTTACAAGACAATGAAGAAGAAAACGGTCGCCAAATTGAAAGTAACTCGTAAGCTGGAAGGATTCTTCCAGCTTTTTTGTTTTGTTACTCTTTCCTGTTCATACCCCATCACTAAAATAAAAAGAAGCTACCCTCACGGCAACTTCTTTTCCACATACCCCAACCGGTACTTACCGGAATATATCAACGATTTTTCGAATATATCGGCGATTTCTCCACTTATATCAACGATTTTTTCATTATATCGACGATTCGACACTGGATATCGACTTACCGACACCCTTCGACACTCAAAGCGTACAACATACCCTATCCCCCAAGCAATTTACTGCCGAACTCTACGATTAAAAAGATAACTAATAGGATCGCGAGTATCTTTAATGCTACATATGCTACTTTAAAAACAGCATAAATGAGCAAGACTATTAAAATAATCGTTAAAATTTCCATCTAGAATTCCTCCAAGCTTTGCTCTGCTTATCTTATTTTACTCGCCCCAGACTTTTTATGGAACGGCATAAGACGACATAGAAAAAAGAGGATACCTCACCCATCGTAAGATACCCTCTCTTTCAGCTGCTCAAACCATTCTCTCTCTAATTGTAAATATCCTATTTCACTCTTCTCGGCACTCTTTAATTCTTTGTCTGCTTTCCTCATATAAGTGTGGGACGCTTCCATATCGCCCTCTAAATATTTAATAATTCCTTGTGTACGATAATACCCATGTAAGTCCACTTTTGTAATGGCCTTCCCATGTTCCTTCGCTTCATGCAGGGAAAGGCTATCCATCTGATAAAGAGCTTTATATAAAAGATACCAACTGTGAAAACTGCTGACGAAATATTTATTTTCTTTCGTTACAGGGAGCTGGGCAACTTGTTCTATATATGGTATCGCTCTTTCCATTCCCTTTTGATCCGACCGGGCAAGGAAGACAAGCATAAGTCCGCTCATGATCTCTCTTATACTTTTATGTTCTTTTATTTTATCTTCGGTAAGTTCTACTAATCTCTTATCCCAATCTTTCGGCCTCTTATAACTAAATAACTCACTCGATACTTGAATGTTATATACATGCTGCTTCGCCTTTTCATCATCTTTAATTAAAATAAGAAATTGCATACCATCGCTCATAAGCGTTCCTTTTATCGGTACGATTGTAACCGCAAAAATTACAAAATGGAAAACAGAAAAATATAACAGATATTGATAATAACTCACCATGTATATGTAACCAAAAGTAATACCAAATAGTAAACTTGTTATTGGTCCACCTAAAGTCATCCATGCCCATTTTTTCGAAAGGTTCGGTGTTACTATAGAAGGCGGTATTAACATTGCCACGCCTCCGAAGTACGCCCATAATTTATTTTCTCGAATACGTACTTTCCCCTTCTCTTTTTGAACAGTAATAGGCCCTACTGTCATAAATTTAAATGTCAAACCACCTATTATGCCGAATATGACATGTCCTAACTCATGAATGATTACCACTAACAGAAAAATCCCCAATAATGCCCATATATTCAACATTGTTTCTAATTTTCCAGTTCGGATCACTCCGTATAAAATGGACAGAATGAGCGCCACTGTCAGTGAACCAGCTGGTCTTCTTAAAATATCCACCTTTTTCTCCCCTTAATAAATCATTTTTCTCTGCATTTCATACATGAATTTTCCGAGATGCAATATCCAAATAAATGAGATTAAGCCAATTAATACAAAATCGATGTCACTAGCCGCTGTATATATAACGGCAGCCCACCATACATATGCTAATATTGTATTCGTAAATTCATACGCTTTATATCCAGCCTCATGCACAATGTGCTTTAATCCTTCATCTGCATTTTTCGTCCACATTTTCATAGATTCCATATATGTTACACCTTGTTCAGGATATAGCTTGTTATAACGATTTTTTGTTATGAGCCCGATAACCACTACAATAGTTAAACAGACGATAGAAGCTACTAAATTCCACACTGCAAATGAAACATTTGTATCCTGCAACAGTGCACGTCTACATGTAATAACTGCATATACAAACCATGCCTGCGTAACTATATCACCTACACGTAAATATATACTTATAATGCCTAATTTTCTGCCTTGTACGCTCTCTTCTTCATCGCGTGCCTCCGCTAACATACGTGTATTCTTCCAAGTGTAGTACATCATTAAGATTCCAAAAATAGTACATACACCTATAAATGTATTAGATGATAATTTTCTCGGTTCATCCGAGAGTAAATTTAAAGCTATATAAGATGTTAAAAAGCCCCCCATCATACTTAATGCTATTTTCCCCACAAAATCAAATTGTTTTTTTCGTTTACTCTTCATCATCCTCTTCCCCCTCCACTAACGTAAATATTTCCTCCACCGGTACATTGAAAATTTGTGCGATTTTTAACGACAATACGATAGATGGTGCATAATCCCCGCGCTCAATTAAACTAATCGTTTGCCGTGATGATCCAATCGCTTTCCCCAAATCCCCTTGTGATAAACGATGCTTTGCTCGCAATTCCCTCACTCGATTTTGAAGCTTCATGTCTTCCCTCTTTTTCATTTATTTAATTAAAATTGTAAATAATATCCTTATTTTTGTCAATTATAATTGTCATTTTGACGTTAATAATTGACAATTATAATCTATGGAATTTTATACTGATAAACAAACAAAAGCTTATTAAAATAAAAAAGGCAGTGCGTTTGCACTGCCTTCCTAAATTTTGACATAGAATGGATTTCATATTAACTTGCGTTTTGTAACAATACTCGTTTTAACTGTTTGCGGAAACGAATGCCTAACGTAACTGCCACAATCACAATCACTCCAAAAATAATTTTACCGATATGACCTTCTAGCGCTCCAAAGATGTCATGTAAGTTGCCACCTAACCAGTAACCACCGATTAAGAAGAATGATACCCAAAATAGAGCACCTGAGTAAATTGTAATTGCAAAACGACGGAATGGTAAGTTAATAATTCCTGCAAAATATCCTGTAAAATGACGTACACCAGGAATAAAGAAGCCGATAAAAATAAGGAAGTATCCATACTTATCAAACCACATTCTTGTTAAGTCGATTTTTCTTTGTGTTAAAAATACGTATTTCCCATACTTTTGAATAAAGGGCATACCTAATTTATTTCCTAAAAAGTATTGAATTGTCATTCCTACACTTGTCCCAATAAAGGATAGGATAATTAAAATCGGTAAACTTAAATCGCCCTTCTGTGCTAAAAACCCCGCATATGCTAACGTTGGCTCTCCCGGAAACGGAAGTGCAATATATTCTAACAGCAAACCAACAAGTACAACATAGTACCCGTACTGCTGAAATAATTCATGAACCCATTCCATGTCATCTCTCCTTTCAATCACGTACAACTTCTTACTATTATTGTATAAAAAAATTGTCGAAATAACTATCACAATAGCTTACATTTTTATTACATTTTTGTAAGGCACACACTAAAGTTTTCTGTTCATTATTTGCTGCTATCCATTATCGCTTTTCGATGTGCTAACAATTATATATCGTACGGAATAGAGCTATTAATATGCATTTTTATCCAGTTTTTAACACTTAGAAATCACCTTATTTTGTTCTCAATAAAAAACCACCACAAACTCATACTAACTTCATATTAGCTTCATATACGTATTGTAAGATTATATCGGAATTTGTTGAAAAATTTAACTAATATATGACTAAGCATTAAATTGAATAAATATAAGTAGTTTTTCGAAATTGAAAAAAGGGTGAATAAGAAATGGAAGCTTATAAAATGCACGATTTTATTAATACAAATGTTGAATCTCATCAAAATGAAACCGTTTTTAATTTACACATATGTGAAACAAGTGAATTTGACGTAAGTTTAACAAAATCTACAACACTGTCTTTTATCGTTTCAAAAAAGAACATTAAGATTGTTACGAAAAAATGGATTAATTCAAATCAAGAAAGCATGATTGGTAAAAGTTACATCATTCCAACGAAAGCTTTCCACTACTTCTTACCAATTATTTCTGAAACTGAAGATGAGCTAAATATTCAAGTTCAAAGTTTTGGACTACATGGTGAACTTTTACTAAATGAAAGATTACTTATTGATAAAAACAACAAACAAAATCCAAAGATTACTACCTTCTTTGAAACATTAGATGAAAATGTAAATAAAGTATTACGAGGATTGCAAATTCATTGTATGTAAGACTATTACAATAGCAAAAAGGAGAATATAATGAAAAAACTATTATTAAGCGCACTATTATCATTAGGATTTTTAACTATTCCATTCACAAATGCTGAGGCAGCTACAACAAACGATCAGCTTATCGTGAATACGCAGTTAAATAAAATGGATTATTATCAAAATGGACAATTTATAAAGAGTTTTACTGTCGCTACTGGAAAAGCAGCCACACCTACGCCTAAAGGTACTTTTCAAATCGTTAATAAAATTAAAAACCGTCCTTACTATACAGGAAAAATTAAAGGCGGCGATCCACGTAATCCACTTGGTGACCGTTGGCTCGGACTAAACATGGCAGGAACTTACGGAACAACTTATGCGATTCATGGTACTAACAATAATCAAGCAATCGGCAAATGGACAACACTTGGTTGTATTCGTATGTATAACAATGATATACACTGGTTATTTGAGCGTATTCAGCAGCAAGCTACCGTCACTGTAAAATAACCTAAAAACAAGATTTATGTGTAGCCAAGAATTTTATATCTTGGCTTATTTTATTTATTCATTTACAGTAGCAAAACAACTGTATTTACATATATAATAAGAATAGGTTTCGTTAAACAACATCAAAACATTGATAAACATGGATATTAAAATTATACAGTTATAATATTTTATAAATTTTACAATACATACTATAATAGAACTAATGTAATTCTGAAATATTCAGTTTCTCTAAACCATTCCCCTTGCTACTTTCATGATGACTTTATAGCGGGGGCTTATTATATGTATAAACAATTTGAGTTATCCAAAAAATGATGAATTCGAATATTGCAGTAAAAAGCGTTATTTAGGAGGTGTTACTATGACGCATATACTGGTGATTGAAGACAACCCAGATATACAAGAACTGATTCGTGAATTTCTAATGGCACAAAACTTTACTGTTGATGTCGTTGGCGCTGGAACAGAAGGTATTCTTCTTTTCCAAAAAAATTCATACGATCTTGTCCTCCTTGATGTGATGTTACCAGATATAGATGGCTATAGTATTTGTAAAATTATGCGAGGACAATCTGATGTACCGATCATTATGTTAACAGGCTTACATAATGAAGAAAGTGAAATTAAAGGATTTGAGTTAGGTATTGATGACTATATTACGAAACCGTTCCATTACACCGTATTTATTAAACGTGTAGAGGCTGTATTAAGAAGGGCAGCAACAAAGGAAGCAGAAGCTGCAACTATACTACAATTCCATGAATTGATGTTAAATTCTACAGCCTATGCCGCTTATGTTCATGGTAATCAAATTGAATTAACAACAAAAGAATTTGAAATTTTATATACTTTACTGCAAAATCGGGGAAAAGTATTATCAAGAAGTGATTTGCTGAATAAGGTATGGGGCTATGAACATTATGGTGATGTAAGAGTTATAGATACACATATTAAGAACTTAAGAAAAAAATTAGGAATTCCTTATATTAAAACGGTGAAAGGCATTGGCTACAAAATCGAATCGTAGTACAGACAACATCACCAAAAATATTTTCATCAAAACCTTATTATTTTGTATTCTTTTATCACTTTGTCTTTATCAAATTATTTATTTTCTAGCTTCAAACTACGATAAAGAACGTTTTGCAAAAGAAAATGGAGCGCTTTCTACAGAACAAGCGGATTCAGACAAACAAAACGACCAAAGTAAAACGAATCAAAGTAAGGCTGTTTCAGAGAGCATGATTTCCAATTTCCAATCTTCTATTATAGATTATAAAGCACTCTCTACAGCCATAAATCACCTTTTACAGCCTAGCCAAACTGTAAAAGCAAAAGAACATATCCAAAGTAGTGCGGGGAAAAACAGCACTTCTGCTCCACTTACAGAAACGGAAAAGCAAGTCGCTACTAATGATGCCTTACATAAACAAAATGCAGCAAATAACACAAATGATACACAAGATTATCCAAAATTAGCAGATGCACTGCAGCAATTAGCTCCACATATTGGTGCGACAATGCTTGCATTATCTTTACTCGGATCTTTAATTTATACGAAACTAATTGCCAAACCTTTTCAATTTATGAGCGATGCTTTAAAAGATATTATGAATCTTGATTTCTCAGATAAAAAGCTACTTAACAAAAATACAGACCAAACCGATTTTAATTTACAAGTAGCTGCTTCACAGGTTCCGAATATCGTGAAGAATTTACATGCAAGCAATCAAGATTTAAGAAACGAGCTCAAGAGAGAACAACAATTAGAACAATCTCGTAAAGAATTTATGTCTATGGTATCCCATGAATTAAAAACACCAATCGCAGCCGTTATGGGACAACTAGATGGCATGATTCACGGAATTGGAGCTTATAAAGATAGAGATAAATATTTAAAACGTTCCTATGAAATGATGCAAGATATTAACATATTAACGGAAAAAATGTCGGAATTATCCAAAATACAAAATCCTCAATTTAAACCTGATTTAAAAGTTATCTCATTAACTACTATTATTGAGGATGTTATGAAGAAAGTAGAATACTTTGTATCTGTAAAGCAATTAAATGTTCAATCTAACATTAAGCAAGATGTACAAATTTTAGCTGACCCTAAATTTATTCAAACTGCTATTTTTAACATTATTTCAAATGCAATTCATTACACAATTGACCATCAGCATGTATATATAAAGCTTTATGAAAAGCCAAACGGTTATGCATTAGAAGTATTAAATACAGGTTCACAAATTGATGAGGATAAACTCGCCCATTTATTTGAGCCATTCTATCGCGCAAACCCTGGCAAACACGGATTAGTGCAAGGTAGTGGCCTTGGGCTATATATTGTAAAACAAATATTAGATAAACATCAGTTTCCTTATGGGATACAAAACACACCTCAAGGTGTAAAATGTTCTATTGTATTCCCAAAAGCAATGTAAAAAACCTACTACAATTTCATACCCCAAATTCATACTTCGTATGAATGGCGGAATTTTGTAGAGTATCTTACTCTGTTTCGTTCGCCCGTTATCCTTATTTGGATAGCGGGCGTTTTTTATTATTTAAAAGGAGGATCTTCATGGAGAAATTTAAGTATTCATTACTTGTTTTATTCGGAGCTTGTAGCTACGGCGTACTTTCAACTATTTTCAAACTCGGATTCATTGATGGATTTTCAGCACATCAACTATTAGGGGGACAATATGTCTTCGGATGGATCGGGCTTCTTCTGCTCGTTCTTTTCGTTTCACGTCATAAAGTAACAAAAAAGCAATTCTTTTCCTTACTAACAGTTGGCACAACAATGAGTATGACTGGTATCTTCTACGCTATTTCTGTAGAAGAACTACCAGCATCTATCGCTGTTGTCCTACTCTTCCAGTTCACATGGATTGGTGTCGTTATAGAAGCAATCGCTAATCGAACATTACCAAGCCGTGAGAAAGTTATATCTATCATTATTTTATTTACTGGAACATTGTTTGCAGGCGGTGTCTTTGAAGGTCTCGGACAAAACTTTTCCACGAAAGGTATTATCTTTGGTTTATTAGCCGCTGTCTCTTTTTCATTCTATGTTTTTGCAAGTGGGCGTGTTGCTACAGAAGTTCCGCCTTATACGAAAAGCTTTCTTATGACAACAAGCGCTACTCTTATCGTATGCCTATTCTTCCCGCCAACCTTTTTAACGGATGGTGCCCTGCAAGCCGGTCTTTGGAAATACGCTTTCTTCCTCGGATTGTTCGGTGTTGTCGTACCTGTCATTTGTTTTTCAATTGGTGTACCGAAAGTAGGAACAGGACTTAGTACAATACTAGGAGCAGCTGAATTACCAACGGCCATTATCGCTTCTATTACACTTGTACATGAAGTCGTAACCTTCATGCAGTGGATTGGGATACTCTTTATACTACTTGGAATTTTTACTCCTCAGCTGCTTACGGCTAGGAAAGAAAAGAAACATAGTAGCGTGCATAGTGCGTAACAAAAGACCTTTCATGTATTTGAAAGGTCTTTTTCTCTATCTCACTTTACCGCTCCATATAGCTTTTCTATTTCATGCTCAATTTGTTTTACATCAATTCGTTCAAATAGTGGCTGCACACTATCAATTCTATTCGGCAACGTATTTTGAGGCTCCCAATTTCGTTTCACAATCGATAATATGTTTCTAACTCTTTCACTTGAAAATGGTAAAAACGGTTCAAGGAGATTTGCAAAATTAGCGATAAGATACACACAGTTATAAATCGTTTCTTCGCATGAAACTGGATCATCTTCCCTTTGTTTCCAAGGCTGCCTCTCATCAAAGTATTTATTTGCAAAACGTACTGCATCAAATATTGTTTCTAGCGCCACTTTAAATTTAGTTTGCTCAATTGATTCTCCTACATATATATATAATCCTTCTACCTTCTCTTTCAGCTCTTCATTAATAATTCCATTCGGTACAATACCATCATAATACTTTTCAATAAACTTTAATGTCCGGTTCACAAAGTTTCCGTATGCACCTAACAATTCACTATTATGACTGTAAATGAATTCACGCCATGAAAAATCAGTATCACGATTTTCTGGTGCGTTTACTGTTAAAAAGTAACGAATAGAATCTGGATTGTAGCGTTCTAATATGTCAGGCACCCATACTGCCCAGTTTTTACTTGTAGATAACTTTCTTTTTTCAACTGTTAAATATTCATTTGAAACGATATGACGAGGAATTGCGCCTTCTCCTATTCCAAGCAATACCGCTGGCCAAATGATGGAATGAAACGGAATATTATCCTTTCCGTGCACATAATATGTTTTCGCTTCTCTATCCCAAAACTCTTGATCATCTTTCCCTGTTTCTTCAGCCCAATGTTTACTTGCTGAATAATATCCTGTCACAGCTTCAATCCATACGTAAACTTTCTTATCTTCATACCCTTCTACTGGTATCGGTACCCCGATTGGTAAATCACGTGATACGGCCCTATCTTGTAATCCTTCCTTTACATACCTTTCTGTTAGCTGAATCGCATTGTCACGCCATGTTCCTTCTTGTTTTGCGATTTCTACAGCCCTTTTAATTTGCTCCTGAAATGTATGCAATGCGAAATAGAAATGCTCTGTTTCCTGTATCGATGGCTTACTACCGCATAACTTACATTTCTTTTCTAACAAATCGAGTGGATCTAAAATAGCTGAACACGCATCGCATTGATCTCCTCTTGCTGCTTCATGGCAATGTGGGCAAATGCCTTCTACATAACGATCAGGTAAAAACTGCGTACACGTTTCACAATACGCTTGTTCCACTGTTTTTTTGTAAATATAGCCTTCTTCTAATAAACGTAAAAAGACATTTTGAACAGTTTCATGATGGTGCTCACTATCTGTACGTGTATAGCAATCATACGTAAAACCAAGTTTATGAAAACATCGCTGGAATTCTTCATGATACTTATCAGCAATTTCCTTCGCCGTCACCCCTTCTTGTTTTGCCCTAATTGCAATCGGTGTTCCATTACAATCACTTCCCGAAACATACAACACATTCTCACCTTTTGCCCGGTAATAACGTGCTAAAATATCTCCAGGTAACAAACTCGCAATATGTCCAAGATGTAACGAGCCATTTGCATACGGCCAAGCGCCTCCAATAAAAATACTCATCTTACATTCCTCCTTTTAAATATAAAAAAGCCCCACCCTTATCTTAAAAAAGATAAGGGCGGGGCTGTATAAACAGTCGCGGTACCACCTTATTTCGCCAATTACTCACATAATTAGCCTTAACAAGTACGGAGCTATATGCTCTTATACTGTGATTTTGATAACGAGTACCAACTCTCGTCGCCGCCTACTATTATCATTTGATAAGTTCAGGACGAAGCTCAAAGGCCATTGTTCAAATGAATATTCTTGCTTCTTCTCAGCTACCGAAGCTCTCTGGAAAGAATGGTTTCATCCTACTTTTCCTTTTCAACGCTTTTATATAACATGTATTTTACGACTTAATCACAGAAAAATCAAACTTTTATTCAGAAAGAAAAGGAAATCCCATCCCCCTGCCGAATAACTATACGTTCACAAAAGGAGTGATACGATTGAATCAAAAACAACTAAGCACACGTAATGAAAAAAGCTGGAATGCAGCTGCTTATGAAGCTTGGACGAATCGCCACGGGGCACCAGCCGATTATGCAAAAAAGCTTATGGAAGATCCCGTGCGCGAGGTAGATCACTATTTACCCTACATACAATCTCCAAAAGGAAAACATATTATTAATTTACTCGGTTCAAAAGGCAATAAAGCCGTTGCTCTTGCTCTTTTAGGAGCAGACGTAACAGTTGTTGATATTTCGGCAAGTAATGCAAAATATGCAAATGAACTTGCTGAAGCAGCCGGTGTCTCTATCCAGTATGTCGTATCTGATGTATTAAATGTACAGCTCTCCGAATCATTTGATATCGTATTGCTGGAACTTGGTGTACTCCATTACTTTCTAGATTTAAAACCACTCTTCCAAAAAATCGCTACCTTACTTAAGCGAGATGGAATGCTTATCCTTCGTGACTATCATCCTGTTTACACGAAATTATTAGGAGTAGATCACCCATCATTTCGGGCCAATGGAAATTATTTCGATGAAGAATTGATTGAAGATGATGTTGCTTATAGCATCCTTCTTACAGAAGCGCAGAAAGAATCATTGCCTAAAACAACCATCCGTCGCTGGACGCTAGGAGAAATTATTACAACACTTGCGGAAGAACATTTTAAAATTGAAAAACTAGTTGAAGAACACGGGTCTCATCAAAGGTGGGTCTTCCCTTCTACTGCACCGGAAGAAATTGAAGATCGTGTGCCTGGTTTATATACATTAATTGCGACAGCATGCAAAAAAGGATCCCTTCACGGATAGGATCCTTTTTGCATGCTCACGCATATAAGTTGAGGTTGGAGATTACCATAATTCTGTAGAATAGGACACAAGATATTTCAACATTTCGTCTCTGACTTACGTCGTCAAAAAGGGGTATGACCAACATAACGAAGAGTAATGTTATAGTTGATACTGATAATCGTTATCAACTAATTAGAAGTATACATGATGTTATTTCAAATTACAATAGCATTTCTCATTTTTATTTATGAACTTTTTGATATACAAATGTATACATTTTAAGAACATTTACTCATATTAATCTGCCATCTTCCATTATCTGCTATAATTTTCATTGAACAGATTAATAACTTCATAATGATGTTTTATTAATGTCGTTCTTAATATTTATAAATCATAATAAATAGTTTTTAAAGGTAGGGGTAACGATGAAATATGTTAGTATTCGCAAAAAACTACTGTTCACACTCTTAAGCATTTCTTCTTTATTTAGTATTGCTCTTATTGTTATTCTTTCATTCGCTATGAACCAAGCAAGCGAAATTGAAACGTTAAAAAATGATGTATCAAAACGAGCAACAATTTTAAAAGAACGTGGTGATTGGTTCCAAGCACAAGTTGCCGGTTTACAAGAATATTTACTGTCACATGATCAAAAAGGATTGGATAAATTCAACCGAGAAGGAAAAAAACTTGCTGATACTAGAGAGAAGGTAACAAGTGATAAAAAACTCCCAGAAGGAATGAAAGAAGCGATTTTAATGGGAGCAAAATGGCGAAGCGTCATAGATAATGAAGTCCTCCCTCTCGCTCGCGAAGGAAAATGGGACGAAGCATCCAAAATCGCTTTAGCTCAAACCGATTATGTAAACGATCTTTTAAGTCGTTTTACTAAATATGCAAATGAAGAAAATGATAAACGTGACGCATTAATTGCTGACGTAGAGTCTTCTTCATCTCTTATTCAATATATTATTTTCTTCTCACTCATTACATGTACGTTAACATCTATTTTATTAGCATGGTGGTTCTCTGGTAAACTCGTTAAACCGATACGACAAATTGATGAGAAATTAAAAGAATTAGCCTCTCAAGATGGCGATTTAACTGCTAGATTACACGTAACGAGTAAAGATGAAATTGGTGATATCGCCAATTCCTTTAATCAAATGCTCGCTAACTTACAACGTATCATAAAACAAGTGCAACAAACATCAACAAGTGTAAAAGAAGCGTCTGAAAATGTGTTTATTGAAACAACTGCGTCTATGGAAAATACAGCAAAAACGCAAGAAACTATGAATGCTCTTGAGCATAATATTCGCTCACAAGTTTCTAGCATCGAAGAAAGTTCAACTGCAATGGACGATATGACAACGAGTGTTCAGCGTATTGCAGAATCTGCCTCCTCTGTTGCTAGCCTAGCTGTTACAACTTCAGAAAAAGCAGATAGTGGGAATAAAGTCATTGAGAAATCTATTACACAAATGCATACAATTAACGAAGCTGTTAACGCTACATCACAAGTAGTAGAGCGACTCATTACACATACAAATCATATTGATACTGCACTTCAATCCATTTCTAATATCGCGGAACAAACGAATTTGCTCGCTTTAAATGCTTCCATTGAAGCAGCACGTGCTGGCGAACACGGAAAAGGCTTCGCAGTTGTTGCCGATGAAGTACGAAAACTTGCTGAACAATCTCAGCTAGCAGCAACTGACATTAACCATTTACTTCATCAAATTCAAGCTGACACAAAAATAGCAAATGAAATGATGACACAAGGTCAGTCAGAGGCTTCGGAAGGAATTACAGTCATTCGTACCGCTGGATCTTCATTCTCGGAAATTGTTAACCACATTAACAAAGTCTCTACACAAATGCAAGAAATGTCTGCAACTGCTGAAGAAATGGCCGCAAGTTCAGAAGAAATGAATGCAGCTTTAAATAACATCGCCTCTATTTCAAATGAAGTTGCCGCCGAAACATCACAAACAGCAACTTCGGCTGGTGACCAAGTAAATAAAATGAGTGTCGTTGCTAAAAAAGCTTCTGAAATGAAAACGACCGTACAAGAACTTGAAGTTCTCGTTTCCCATTTCAAAACAAACGTTTAAAGCGAAATTTTCATTTATACTTCTATGATATCCAAATTATTAAAAAGAGAGATTTACAGTCTCTCTTTTTTCACCTTAAAATATCTCTTTCTATCTCCCATTCCGTCTGCTATAATTCCTAAAGGAAAGAAGAAAGCTTTGTTCCAGATGGAGTAAAGCTTTCTTTCAATTTTTTAAATTTATTAATTCTAATACTAAGATTTCACAAAGGAGGCTTTTTATCATATGAATTTTATTAGCATTCGAAAAAAACTTATGTTCATGATGGGAACGATTTGCGCTTTATTTGGAATCGCCTTAGCTTTTATTTTATTTTTTGCTATTGACCAATCTCGTAAAGCTGAAGCTTTACAAAAAGAAATTTCTCCCCTTGCAACAGAATTGAAAGAACGTGGAGACGCTTATCAAGTACAACTTTCTGCTTTAAGAGGTTATTTATTACAACATGATCAAGTCGAATTAGACAAGTTTAATGAGATGAGTAAACGTCTGGAGGATTCAAAAGATAAACTTCTTTCTAATCCAAATATTTCTCAATCCGTGAAAGATACAATGGAATCAGGATCCACTTGGAGAAAATTTATTGAAGAAAAAGTTTTCACCCTTGCAAAAGAACAAAAGTGGGAAGAGGCTTTACAAGTAGCTTATGCAGAAAATGGTACTGTGTATAAAGTAATTGGGGACTTCACAAATTACAGTAATGAACAAGCTAAGTTACGTGATCAATCTATCAAAAAAATTGATCAATCTTCACTACAAATTGAATATGTTATCTTCTTATCACTTGTTATTTGTATTATCGTAGCTATCATTCTTGCATGGTGGTTCTCTGGTAAACTTGTGAAACCAATTCAACAAATTGATAGTAAGCTAAAAGAATTATCATCTCAAGAAGGTGACTTAACAGCTCGCCTACAAGTAAATAGTAATGATGAAATTGGTACGATCGCAACATCATTTAATAAAATGTTAGAAAACCTACAACATATCATCAATCGTGTGCAAAAAACATCTGTAGAAGTACAAAACGCTTCTGAAAATATGCTAGAAAAGACGAATATATCACGCGAAGCAACAATAAGAGTTCAAAGCTCGATGTCTAGCTTAAATGCGAGTATTCAATCTCAAGCCTCTAGCATGGAAGAAAGCTCAACGGCAATGGACGATATGGCAGTGAGCGTTCAGCGCATTGCTGAATCTGCCACATCTGTAACTGAGCTTGCTGTAGTTACATCTGAACAAGCTAACGACGGAAGTACTGTTATTCAAAAATCCGTTTCACAAATGACAACGATACACGACGCGGTAAATGCTACGTCAGAAGTGGTCGAACGTCTAATCACCCACACGAAATATATTGATACAGCTGTTCAATCTATTTCTAATATCGCAGAACAAACAAACTTACTTGCTTTAAATGCATCTATCGAAGCAGCTCGTGCTGGCGAACAAGGAAAAGGCTTCGCTGTCGTAGCTGACGAAGTTCGAAAACTTGCTGAACAATCTAAAACAGCGGCAACAGATATTAACCAATTACTACATCAAATTCAACAAGATACTGAAACTGCGAGTTCTATGATGTCACAAGGTCGTTCGGAAGCATTTGAAGGCATTCATGTCATTCGTGAAGCTGGCAATTCTTTCACAACGATTGTAGAACAAGTAAATAAAGTATCTACTCAAATGCAAGACATCTCAGCAACCGCTGAGGAAATGGCTGCAAGCGCTGAAGAAATGAACGCTTCACTGAATAACATCGCTTCTATTTCGACTGAAGTATCTAGTGAAACAGCAGCAACAGCACAATCTGCTGAGCAAAAGGTCATTACTATGAATGAGATGACTGTAACTGCTAGACAAATGAAACAAACAGTTCAAGAATTAGATCAACTCGTATCTCATTTCAAAACTGAATAGCTTTCAAAAAATATTCCTCTTTCAAGAGGAATATTTTTTTGAGCTCATTCCCTGCATATTATATATATATCCGTTATAATGAGAATCGATATCATTAATATGTAGGGGGTGCTACACATGTCACAACAAGCATTTGAAGAAAAGTTATATGCAAACTTAGAAGCTGTTATTGATCCTGAACTAGGTGTTGATATTGTTAATCTTGGATTAGTTTATGACGTTACAGCAGATGAAAATAATAATGCTGTCATTACAATGACAATGACTTCTATCGGTTGTCCAATGGCTGGGCAAATTGTATCAGACGTTAAAAAAGTATTATCAACGAACGTACCTGAAGTCAATGAAATAGAAGTAAATGTCGTTTGGAATCCGCCCTGGTCTAAAGAACGCATGTCACGTATGGCGAAAATCGCATTAGGTATTCGCGACTAAATAAAGAAAGACCTGACATCCTAGTCAGGTCTTTTTCTCTTATTATTTTACGCCTACTGCATCATAAGCTTTCGTTACAGCTTGTACAGCTTTAGAGTTTTGACCATATAAATCTTCAGCTGACTGAAGTGCAGCTTGACGCATCATCTTAAAGTCAGAGTTTGCAGTTAAATATTTCGTAAGAGCACGGTAATAAATTTTTTCTGTCGCTTCACGGCCTACTCCAGTTACTTTCACGCCGTAATGCTCTCCGCCATCAGATACTAAATATGCAGCTTTATTGTTAATACTACTGTTAATATGAACGCCGCCATTATCAGCTGTTCCAGTGTAGCGTTTATTGTAATGATCTGGGTAACCTTCACCTGGTTTTAATGGGTTTGGAATAGATGCTGGATCTTTCAGAGAACGAAGTGCATCACCAGGTTTTCCAGGTGTATAAATGTCAGCACCTAAATCCCAGCTCTTCTTCTCAACCATGACACCCATAATATCAGATAACGATTCATTTAACGCACCTGACTCATTTTTATAAACAAGGTTTGCTGTATGTTCAGTTACAGCATGCGTTAATTCATGACCGATAACATCTAGTCCAGCAGATAATGGAATAAACGTCGTACCATCGCCATCACCATACATCATTTGCACACCGTTCCAAGCTGCGTTATTCCAGCTTTCTCCAACGTGAACAGTAGAAATCAGCTTCGCACCTTTATCATCGAAGGAGTTACGATTAAATGTCTTTTTATAGTAATCATATACTTTCCCTGCATTTACATGCGCATCAACTGCAGCCTTATCTTCGAAGAACTTAGATTTACTTTCCACTTCTTCTCCTGTATATCCAAGCCATTGTGAGAATAAGTTAAACAAGTTTTCATCCATATTTTCTGCATCAAATGTATGAACACCTTGTCCTCGTTTCCCATCAAATAAGTTGAACGCTCCTGTTTTTTCATCTTGAGCAATTTCAAACGATTGTCTCTCGCCTAATACTCCGTAACCAAATCCTGTAATGTGATCTACAGCATTATATTTCTCAATCACATTTCCATTCGTTGCATCAACAAAGTAATGCCAATATCCTGGAGCTGGTTTTGAAATTGATGCCTTAACTAAATATGCAAGATAGTAGTTTCCATCTTTTTCATACACAAATAAGTCTTTTTTCACACCGTCATAATTCTTTACTTTACCAACTTCTTTTTCAATATCTGCCTTTGCAATTGTTTCTGCTTGTTCTGCACTAATCTTTGCAAACGCAGGAATATTTTTATCCTCTAAATTCGGTATAACTTGTCCGAAGAATGCTTTTACATTATTTTCTTTATCTAGTGTAACAGTTTGATCTGAACCATACACAGGAATGTTATTATGTTTTTCAACTAACTTCACGTGTGTTGTGCCAGATTCAGTATCTTTTTCTTCCCCAACGACATTGAAATGTTTATCAATATTTCCCGCTAATTTGAACATATCTTTCTTACTCTCTAAATATTGAAAGACCGTTTCTTTTTTATCTAGTCCTTCTGGTGCTTTCCATTCTTCACCTATGTATGCAGGCGTTTTAAATTCTTGATGGTATTGAACTTTTTGTTCTTCCGCTTTCGTTGTCGTTGCTCCAAATGTTCCAAATCCCCCGGCGATAACAGTTAACGCTAATGCTGATGAAATGACTTGCTTTTTCACTATAACATTCCCCATTCCCATACAGATTTTTGACACTTTTATACAATTCTTATTTTCCAGGCTAATACCTTTTTCTAAATATTGAGAAAGTTTTTTCTGACAATTCCACTCAAAAAAAGAGGACATCCATTCGATGTCCTCTTTCCCATAAACATTCTATTATTTTTTCAATTCAATCGCTAAATAGTGTGATTGCTCTTTCGCTGCAATATGAACATCTTCTTCTACCGCTTCTGCCGCATCACGCATAACAAGTGTCTCACCATTTATTACACTACTGCCTTCAATTTGTACAAGATACAATTGACGGCCTTCTTTCACCGGAAAATGAATTTCTTTTCCAGCATCTAACGATAAAGAATATAAATTCGCATCTTGGTGAATTTGAATTGGTGCCCCGCCTTCTAGTGGCGATACCATGTGAAACCATTCGTTTTCACGCTTGCTCCAATCAAATGTAAACTCACCATAGTTTGGTTTATGATCTGCATGATCTGGTAAAATCCAAATTTGTAATAAACGTAGTGTTTCATTTCCTAAATTATGCTCACTATGAAATACACCTGTGCCAGCACTCACATATTGAACATGTCCTCGCTCAATTGTTCCGCGGTTCCCCATGCTATCCTCATGTGTTAAAGCACCATCTACAACGTACGAAATGATTTCCATATCGCGGTGCGGATGCATATCAAAACCAGTTTGCGGTGCTACTAAGTCATCATTAATTACACGCAATGCTCCAAAGTTCATGTTATTCGGGTTATAGTAATTCGCAAAGGAAAAATGAAAATGTGTATTTAACCAGCCATGATTTGCTCTTCCCATATTTTTATGATCAACTTTTCTAAACATATCCTTCACCTCATATTATCTCGAATTCAAGATTTATTTCAAAATTTTTCTCACTGTAATTTTTTTAGTAATTGTAATAATTGATGTTGTTCTTCTACATTTAAATTTTGAAACTGCTCTGCTTGGAATGTTTCTTGAGGCGGGACGATTTCTTCATATAAAGCTCTTCCCTTTTCTGTTAACGAAATATATTTTGTAGTACCTTCTTGTTCACGACGAATCCACTCCAGCTGCTCCATTTTATTTAAAAGCTGCGTGATATTTCCCTTCGTAACAAATAGCTTATTTCCAAGCTCTTGTTGCGTTAAACGATCATGTCCTCCAACTTGAGCTAGTACATCAAACTGAGCGGCAGATACATTCCATTCTTTCAAATGCTGATTCGTCTCACGAATACTTTTGTTATAAAAACGTGATAAACGAAACCATAATAATAATCCGAGCCTATCTTCTGTTTTCATTCTATCACCTCGCTCGTTTTATAACATTAGTTTAGAACTAAACTTCATGAAAGTCAATCACTTATTTTTAGTAAGCAACAAAGAAAGCACAGCGCCATTGCTCCACTATGCTTTACATTAACTTTCTATTTTTATATTCATCTAACTTCCTTTCCGCGAACTTCCTCGCATCTTTCTCAATCCATCTATCTTCGTACAATTCACTTCCAACATACAATACTTCCCTCTTATGCTGCATCGCATGGCGAAATTCATGCAGTAGCGTTTTGAGCACCTGCTCATACTCTTCCCACATACAAACAAAAATTAATTGTTTTTCTTTATGATAAAAACCGCCTACTGGGAATAAAAATTCCTCTTCTTCTTCTCCTAATGATAAAAGTACATGATTCGCATCACACGTATCACAAAAAATAACTGGCGTTTTACATACTTCAATTAGTGAAAACAAATCATCTCTAAGCCTTTTGACATCCCAAGGAAGCTCCGAATCCAACACATACCAATTCTCCGCCTGTTGATATACATTTTGAAACTGGAGTTCCATTTTTTCTATAATCCCCTTTCCAAACTCCCTTTTCCTATATGTATGCCACAATATGTAAAATATTAAACCTACTCTTTCCCCTTTCGAAAAATGACAATAAAAAAAGAATCTATGTCAGCATAGATTCTTTTTACGTAATCACTTTTTTTTCATCACTTTTTTTAATACAAAGTAACCAATTGCACAAACAATAGCAGCAAGTGCAAAGTATTTCACATATGGCCCAGCTACTTTATTAATACTTTCCCACTCTGTTCCTAATTTAAAACCTAAATATACAAATACAATTGACCATGGAATAACAGCTAATGTAGTTAGCGTAATAAACTTAGCATGTGACATTTTTGCAATACCCGCTGGTATCGAAATAGCATGACGCACAACAGGAATAAAACGCGCTGTAAAAATAACACCAGTCCCGTAACGATTAAACCAATCTTCAGCATAATCAATATGTTTCTTCTGAATTAAAATATATTTTCCATATCGCTCAAGAACAGGTCTTCCTCCGTATCGACCGATCCAATAAATGAATAGTTGTGCGATTACACCACCAATTGTACCGAACGCGACAGCGCCCCAAAACGTAATGCTTCCTGTTGATACTAAATAACCTGCATAAGATAATACGATTTCACTTGGGATAACCTCTAGCATCAATCCAAGCATAATTCCCCAATAACCAAGTCCTTCTAGAAAAACTAAAACGGAATGAATCAACTCTCCTAACATCATGTACCTCTCTTTACTGTTTTCATTGCAAAAAATAAAAGTACAAGCAATAAATATCTTGTACTTTTATTTTTTTAAAATTAGTTAGTCTTCGTATCCCACTTAAAGATTTTATTTAAAAATTTATATACATTCTTTGACTCTTTCGTCAAAAGTGGACCTAAGATGGATAGTATAAGCACGTATAGTGCTGAGAATGGTTTCAGTACTGACATTAAACCACCGGCGATACCGATATTGGCCATAATGATGGAGAATTCTCCTCTTGAAACGATTGTTAATCCAATATTTGTTGACGCTTTATGAGATAATCCAGCTTGTCGTCCTGCAATCATCCCTGCTACAAAGTTTCCGATGATTGTAAGAAGTACAGCACCTAACGTTAACCATATCGCTCCGCCTAATGAGAACGGATCAATACTTAATCCGAAACTGAAGAAGAAAATAGCCCCGAAAAAGTCTCTAAATGGAACAACGAGATGTTCAATTCTGTCACTATGCTCTGTCTCAGAGAAAACTAATCCTAAAAGAAGTGCTCCAATTGCTTCGGCAACGTGAATTGTTTCCGAGAAACCTGCAATAAAGAATAACGAAGCAAATACTACAATAATGAAAATTTCATCCGAACTAATATTAAGCAATTTATTTAATAACGGCGTCGCCTTTCTAGCTACAATAAAGAATAGAAGCATGTATCCTAAAGCAATTCCAATTGAAGTAAGAGCACCTAGGAAGGAAGCGTGATCCCCTAGAACTAAACCAGAGACAACTGATAAATATACAGCAAGGAATATATCTTCGAACATAATAATTCCTAAAATTAATTCGGTCTCATTATTACCAGTTCTTCTTAAATCCACTAACACCTTTGCAACGATAGCGCTAGAAGAAATCGTAATAATACCCGCAATAATTAAGATTTCTAGTAAAGGGAATCCCATTATAAATCCGTATAATAACCCAAGTGAAAAGTTAATTAAAATATAGATCGTTCCGCCAATCGCAATAGAACGTCCAGATTTAATTAGTTTTTTCATCGAAAACTCTAGGCCTAGATAGAACAGAAGAAACAGAACCCCAATCCGTCCAAGGAAGGAAATGACACTTGCACTTTCAATAAACTTGAAATCGATAACACCTATTGTCGGCGCGTGTGGCCCTACTAACATTCCAAGAACAATTAGAAACGGAATTACTGAGAATTTAAACTTTCCAGCAATTACTGCCGCAATTGCAACTAATACTAACGCTGTACCAACTTCAAAAATTAACGTATCCATCTAGTCAGTCCCCCTATTCGAAAGTAACTCATTAATAATCTTTTTAATTTCTTCTCTCTCGCCTGAAACTACAAGCATATCGCCTTCTTCAATTACCGTTTCTGGCCCTGGATTAAATAGCTTTTTCATATTCTTTTTCATAACTGCAATGATCGTTACGCTATAGTTTTTTCTTATTTCAAGATCACCAATTGTTTTTCCGATTGCTGGAGCTGCATTCTCCACTTTGAACCACTCAATCGCTAAACCTTCAAAGACCATTTCAACATTTTCTAATGCTCTAGGTTTGTATACCATTCCACCTAATATTGCTGCAATTTGTCTCGCCTCTGAGTCACGTAATGAAATACTTGAGATGCTTTCTTCATGATCTGAATCAAAATGATACATTTCTCTACGCCCATCATCATGAATGACAATCACCATTTTTTCGTTACCTTTCGTAACGATTTGAAATTTATAACCAATACCCGGAAGTTCACTTTCTCTAATATTCATATTTAGCTCCTCCATAACTTCTTTATTTAAATTTTCTGTTTTTCTGTTTTTTTGTTCATCCAATCAACTTTAGAAATTCTAACCATTCAGGATACCTGTGACTTGGAAATCTTTTATTGTAATAATAAGTGGCTCCTAAAAAGATACTTACAGATGTAATGATAAAAAATATATTACTTCTCATTTTCAAACTCTTAAGGCTTACTTTCAATAAAGTTTCTTCTTTCAAATTATCCCCTCTTTTTCGCTTTACATTTAGTTTTTTAAAATGTAAATAATTCTAAAAATATTACGATGTAACATAATCATAACATAAAATACATTTAAGTAACATAATTTTTTAGAAAAATTGATTCTCGTATATTTTTTGCATATAATTTTCTTATTACGAAAAAAAGGAAGTGTATTATATGGTTGATATCTTTAGCAGATTCCTTGAGGTAACGAATAATATTTTATGGTCATATATTCTTATTGCAATGCTAATCGGCTTCGGTCTTTATTTCTCTTTCAAATTAAAATTTGTCCAAATTACTCATTTCGGTGAGATGGTCAGTTTAATTAGTAAAGGATTTAATCGAAAAGAAAAAAAGAAAGATAGCATCTCTCCATTCCAAGCATTTTGCTTAAGTGCAGCGGCACGTATTGGTATCGGAAACTTAGCTGGTGTAGCATTAGCCATTTCAATGGGTGGACCCGGCGCAATATTTTGGATGTGGTTTATCGCTATCCTTGGAGCAGCTACTAGTTTCGTAGAATGTACGCTCGCGCAAATTTATAAAGTAAAAGATGGAAGCAGGTTCCGTGGTGGGCCAGCATATTACATGGAAAAAGGATTAAATAAACGCTGGATGGGTGTTTGGTTTTCACTTCTTATTACAGTTGCGTACGGATTAATTTTTAATTCTGTACAAGCAAACACAGTAACAATAGCATTTGAAAATGCTTTCGGACTAGAGCGAACGATCGTAGGAGCTCTATTAGCTTTATTAGTTGCAGTTATTATTTTCGGTGGTATCAAGAGCATTTCACGTATTACAGAAATGATTGTTCCTCCAATGGCAATTATTTATATTGGTGTGGCAATTTTTGTTGTTATTAACAACTTCACTATGTTACCAAGCATTTTCACAGAAATATTTAACAGCGCATTTGGTTTAGACCAAGCAGTCGCTGGTGGTATTGGAGCAGCAATCAAGTTCGGAATTCAGCGAGGTTTATTCGCAACAGAAGCTGGTATGGGTAGCTCTCCTAACGCAGCTGCAACATCAGATGTATCTCACCCTGTAAAACAAGGACTTGTTCAAGCATTAGGTGTTTTCGTAGATACATTCTTAGTATGTACATCAACAGCGTTTATCGTATTATGTTCTGGACTTTACAAAGGATCAAATTTAGAAGGTATTGAATTAACACAACAAGCATTAAGTTCACAAATTGGACCGTGGGCAAGTACTTTCTTAGCGATTATTATTTTCCTATTCGCTTTCAGTTCCTTACTAGGAAACTACTATTATGGTGAAACAAATATCGCATTCATTAAAGAAAGCAAAACATGGTTACTGATTTATCGTGTTGCAGTTGTCGGAATGGTGTTCTTCGGATCGATCGCTGCCCTTCAAACGGTTTGGAGTTTAGCTGATTTCTTTATGGGACTAATGGTATTCACAAACTTAATTGCCATCTCATTCCTTAGCAAATTCGCCTACGCAGCATTAGTAGACTATATTAAGCAAAAGAAACAAGGAAAAGATCCTGTCTTCGTTGCAAGTTCTATCCCTGGCTTACAGAATACAGAGTGCTGGGATGGACAGGATGTAGAAGAAAATAAGCAAGCAGTATAATAATTAAAAGCAGAAGCTATATATATCAAATAAAAATCCCTATTACTCCACAGTAATAGGGATTTTTATTTATAACAGTTCATAATTTGTTCAAATTAATTCCAGCAAAAGGGTTGATTTATACAAATTACTAGATTATAATAATTATAAATTAGTAATTGATATAACATAACAACTCAAAAGGAGATTGATCATAATGAACAAACAAGTAATCGAAGTATTAAACAAACAAGTAGCAGACTGGAGCGTTTTATTCACAAAACTACACAACTTCCATTGGTACGTAAAAGGACCTCAATTCTTCACACTACATGAAAAATTTGAAGAGCTTTACACAGAATCAGCTACTCACATCGATGAAATTGCAGAACGTATTTTAGCAATTGGCGGCAAACCAGTAGCAACAATGAAAGAATATTTAGAACTATCTTCTATTCAAGAAGCAGCATACGGAGAAACTGCAGAAGGAATGGTTGAAGCAATCATGAAAGACTACGAAATGATGCTAGTAGAACTAAAAAAAGGCATGGAAATCGCTCAAAACTCTGATGACGAAATGACATCTGACCTACTACTAGGCATCTACACAGAACTAGAAAAACACGCTTGGATGCTACGTGCGTTCTTGAATCAATAATAGATTAAAAGCGGAAGCGGCTCGCTCAGAGTCGCTTTTTTCTATGAAGTGGTCGCATTCAATGGTACATGAAATTATATCAACGATTTTTCAAATATATCGACGATAACTCACAATATATCAACGATTTTTTCATTATATCGACGATTCGACATAGGATATCGACTTACCGACAAAACACGACAATATTAGCACCCCTCTCCTCTACTTTTATCAATATATTACAATCCCTTTTATGTTAAAATATAGGTAACACCCTTTAGTAAAATAGATCCAAAAAAGCTTTTCCATATTCATCATTTACTACTTAAATGGCGGGAGTGGTTCAGTTGAAAGACTACTTAATTAGAGCACTTTTTGCGTTAATAACAGTTGGGATTGTCTTACTTATAGCTAATATTTTCAATATACGTATCGAAGTGAAAGACTATGCTTTCCTCGTTGTTGTAGCAATTGGTGGCGGCTGGGGTGGCTGGTACCTGTATAAAAAACAAAGTAATCAAAGTGATAAAGGCATTCCAAAGTAATACGGAATGCCTTCTTTTATTGCCGCCTATAATAAATAATAAAATTCAAACCGCTAATACAGCCAATCGCAATACACATGCTAAAACTCTGTGCATCCCCAGCTAGACTATACTCATCAACGATAAACCCAGACATAAACAACGTTATCGCGGCAACACCGATACATAATATCGAAATAAACCAAAGTGAAAATTCAGTAATCAGCTCTTTCTTCTGTCTCAAAACAATTAACATAACAAGAATAGATGCTGCTAATATACTGTTGAAAACCTTTCTTAAATACACAAACTCCTCCATCTATTTCTCCTTTTTCCAAAACATCATATCTCAAAATTAACATATTTAACCAAATTAAAAACACATGCCTTTTCAAGATAAAATGACATGTGTTTCCGAAAATCTCTATAAAATTGTATTATGATAGTTGCTTCCACTTCGTCCCTAAAACAGGACGCTCATAATTTTGTATTGCATGAATTAGTTTATCTGCCGTATCAGCTGAAACGATCAACTCTTTATTTGATGGATTCATAAATCCTTCTTCCGCTGCACGTTCAACCATTTGCAGGATTGGTCCATAAAAGTCTTTTATATTCAATAAACCAACCGGCTTATTATGTATACCAATTTGTGACCAACATACTACTTCAAATAGCTCTTCAAACGTTCCGTATCCGCCTGGTAATGCAATGAAAGCATCCGCAAGCTCTGCCATTTTCGCTTTACGTTCGTGCATTGTTTCTACTTCAATTAATTCTGTTAATCCTGTATGAACAATTTCTCCTCGGAATAGACCACGCGGCATAACACCTGTTACACGTCCGCCTAAACGAAGGACTTCATTTGCCACTTCTCCCATTAATCCAACACATGAACCACCGTATACAAGCTCATAGTCGTTCTCAACAAACATTTTTCCTAACGCTATTGCCTGCTCTTTAAATTCTGGTCTCTCCCCTAAGTTGGAACCTGCAAACACACAAATCTTTCTCATTTCTACACCCCGAAACTATATATTGTTATGATACAATGAACATTGTACAACATATTGAAGGGATGAGGAAGAAATGGATATCGTCGCATTTCAAAGATGGGTGGAGGAATTTTACGAAAAACGAAGCTGGTCACAGTATAATTCCTTTATTCGCTTAAATTTCTTAACAGAGGAAGTTGGAGAAGTTTCACGCGTTGTTCGCGCAATCGAAATTGGCCGTGATCGTCCTGACGAAAAAGTGAAGACAGAAGAAGAGCTAAAACAAGAGTTAAAAGAAGAACTTGGTGATGTACTATCTAACCTTATTATTCTTTCACAAAAATATGATTTAGATTTACAAGACATTATGGAGGCACACGTTACAAAGCTTTCGAAAAGGTTCGAAGTATCCAAATGAGAATATTATCAATTATGGTATAATATTCTTGTCACAATACTAAGGGGGATTTTATGTTATCTAAAAAATTGCACGACGCATTAAACGATCAAATGAACTTTGAATTTTACTCTGCCCACGCTTATATGGCGATGGCTGCTTACTGTACGGCGGAGAGCTATGATGGATTCGCTAATTTTTTCCTTGTACAAGCTGAAGAAGAACGTTTCCACGCAATGAAGATTTACAACTACATTAATGACCGCGGTGAGCGCGCTATTATTACTGGATTTGATAATCCAAATAACAAATACGAATCTGTACTAAACGCTTTTGAAGTAGCACTTGAGCACGAGCGTGAAGTAACGAAGCGTATTTACAACTTATCTGATATCGCTTGGGATGAGCGTGAGCATGCAACAATTACATTCTTAAAATGGTTCGTCGATGAGCAAGTAGAAGAAGAATCTTCATTCGATAGCATCATCCAAAAATTAAAACGTATTACAAGCGATTCAAACGCACTATTTATGCTAGATGCTGAATTAGAGAAACGTACATTTACGCCTCCAGCTGAGTAGTATTTCAATCACCTTAATGAATGTATTAAGGTGATTTTTTTATTTGCTTTCTATCTTAAAATCACCTTAAATTTCCTAGCATTTGACATAGAACTAGTTAATAAATGGTATTATTTTCAATATAAAGTGAAAATTTGATCCGTGGGGGGGCGTTCATCCACCACGGATTATTAGTTGAACTAATCGGGTCTTTACAGGCAGTTGATCTCCCACCTAACCTCTTTGCCCCCGCCAAATTTTGAGGTAGGAGTCTTACTGCTCGTTAATGCGGGATAAAACAATATGTGAGGAGAGAAAAAATGAATCAACGTGTAGAAGCTGTTGATGCAATTCGTGGTTTCGCTTTATTTGGCATTTTACTTGTTAATATAACATTAATTCAATTCGGGTTATTCGCTAATGAAAAACCCACTTATATTTTTGGAAAACTCGATGAAAGTGCTAATTGGTTTATTCAATTTTTTGGCACACAAAATTTCATTTCCCTATTCTCTTTTTTATTTGGGCTTAGCATTATTTTGTTACAAAAAAGTATTATCGCAAAAGGAAAAAAGTTTTTCCCCACATATATAAGGCGTATTAGCATTCTTTTACTACTAGGTTTCATTCACGGCACCTTTATTTGGTCCGGAGATATTTTATTTGCATACGGGCTTATCGGGATTTTCTTAATGATGTTTATAAATAGAAAACCAAAAACATTATTGATTTGGGCAACTATTCTACTCGCACTCATTACACTTATGTCTTATCAAACTGATCCAAATACAAATATTAATGATTTTGCTCCTTATATTGAAAAAGAGCATAAAGTTCATGAAACTGGAAGCTATATGGATCATGTCAACTTTAGGTTAACTGAAAGTCCTTTCGATTATATTGGGATTAACGGTTTCTTCGGACTAGTTTTCATATCAATTTTCGCAATAATTTTTATGTCCCCACTTTTCTTACTCGGTATGTATGTAGGAAAAAAGGGCTGGCTATTTGAGATTGATAAACACATACCTTCTATCAAAAAGATTTGGCTTATCACTGGTATTTTCTCTTTTACAATTAAAATCTTAGCCATGTTCGTAAAGCATCCAATTTTAATTATGTTACAAGATGGCCTTACATCCGTAACCATGACATTCTTTTACGGAAGCACCATTATTTTATTATTCCATTACAAAAAAGCATCGCGCTTACTAACATATATGGCGAATATGGGGAAAATGTCGGTTAGTAATTACTTAGCTCAATCCATTATCACAACAACAATTTTTTACGCATACGGCTTTGGCTTATTCGGTAAAATCGGATATTTCTTCGGTATTCTTTTGACCATTGGAATTTATACAATTCAATTATTCGTTAGCACCTATTGGCTACAAAAATACCGAATGGGCCCTATAGAATATGCGTGGAGAATGGGAACTTATTTAGAGAGACCACGATTTAAAAAAGACTTGGATAAAGCAAGTTAAACAAAAAAAGCAATGAGCCTACGCTCATTGCTTTTCTTAATTTATTAAAGCATAACTCCAACGATAATCGCTGATAATATACTTACTAACGTTGCACCGTATACAAGCTTTAATCCGAATGAAGATACAACGTTTGCTTGTTTGCCATCGATACTCTTCGTTGCACCTGCGATAATTCCGATTGATGAGAAGTTCGCAAATGATACAAGGAAGATAGATAATATACCTACTGTACGAGCTGATAAATCACCAGCTACTTTCCCAAGATCAAGCATTGCAACGAATTCGTTCGTTACTAATTTCGTTGCCATAATTTGTCCTGCTGTTAGCATCTCTGAAGTTGGAATACCCATTACGAATGCTAATGGTGAGAAAATGTATCCTAAAATGCTTTGGAATGTGATTCCGAAAATTGAATCGAATACACCGTTAATTGCTGTAATTAACGCTACGAAACCGATTAACATCGCCGCTACTGTTACAGCGATAGAGAAACCAAGCATAATATATTCGCCTAACATTTCAAAGAATGTTTGTTTCTTGTCTTCTTGTAATTCTAAAATATCGTCTTCTTCTTTTACTTCATATGGATTAATGATATGAACGATAATGAATCCACTGAATAAGTTTAATACAAGTGCTGTTACTACATATTTTGGATCAATCATTTTCATGTAAGAACCGACGATTGACATTGATACTGTTGACATAGAAGATGCACAAAGTGTGTATAAACGATTTTTCGGTAATTTACTTAGTTGATCTTTCACTGTAATGAATACTTCGCCTTGACCAACAATTGCAGCTGCTACTGCATTATATGATTCTAGTTTTCCTAAACCGTTAACTTTACTTAATAGGAAACCGACTGCACGAATGATAATCGGTAAAACTTTAATATGTTGCAGGATCCCGATTAATACTGCTAAGAAAATAATCGGTAATAATACTGTTAAGAAGAATGGTGCTTGTCCATCGTTTGCTAAACCACCAAATACGAAGTTAACCCCAGCTTCCGCAAATTTTAAAATAGAACCAAATCCATCTGCTATCCCTTTTACTAATACAAATCCGACCTTTGTATTTAGTAAGAAATACGCAAGTACCAATTGAATGACAAGCATAAGTGCAATTGGTTTATATTTAATTTTCTTACGATCTGAACTTATAAGGAAACCTAGTACAAATACTACAAGTAAACCGACTAGAAACATTACTATCTTCATGTGTGAATCCTCCACTTCTCCCAAGAGTTATTGGTCGTATAACGTATAACGAATGACGTCTGACCATTATTGTTAAAAAAATTTAAAACCCCTAAATACTATTCAACTGTTAACTAAAATCAGTAAGCGTTTACATAAATTGCAATTTATAAAAGGTAGCCTCTTCTCTCCTACCATATTTGAAAGTCTGAAATTGATACCACCTACAAATCAAATTGTAAGCGTTATCTAATAGAAATGCAATATAAATTTTAAAATATTTTTATATGTTAATATATTCCTAATTAATTGGTTTTTTCATGTAAATTCACCATAAAAAATAGTCCTAGCTATTAGCTAGGACCACCCTTTTATAACATAACACCAACGATAATCGCTGATAGAATACTTACTAATGTCGCACCGTACACAAGGCGTAGACCGAATGATGATACAACATTTGATTGGTTTTCATCGATACCTTTCGTTGCACCTGCGATAATTCCGATTGATGAGAAGTTCGCAAATGATACAAGGAATACAGAAAGAATACCAACTGTACGAGCTGATAAATCACCTGCTACTTTTCCAAGATCCAGCATCGCAACAAATTCGTTTGACACTAATTTTGTTGCCATAATTTGTCCCGCTGTTACCATCTCTGCTTGCGGGATACCCATTACGAATGCTAATGGTGAGAAAATGTATCCTAAAATAGCTTGGAATGTAATACCGAACATTGAATCAAACAAGCTATTTATTGCTGTAATTAATGCTACGAAACCAAGTAACATTGCCGCTACTGTGATCGCGATTGTGAAACCAAGCATAATATATTCACTTAGCATTTCAAAGAATGACTGTTTTTTCTTATTTTCTAATTTCAGTGTATCTTCTTCTTCTGTAATATCGTACGGGTTAATAATATGAATAATAATGAAACCACTAAATAAATTTAATACAAGTGCTGTTACTACATATTTCGGTTCGATCATTTTCATATAAGAACCAACGATTGACATTGATACTGTCGACATGGAAGATGCACATAATGTATATAAACGATGTTTTGGGATTTTACTTAATTGATCTTTTACTGTAATAAATACTTCCGCTTGCCCAACAATGGCAGCTGCTACTGCGTTATATGATTCTAGTTTTCCTAGACCATTTACTTTACTTAGCGCAGTACCAATAGCACGAATAAATATCGGTAAAATTTTAAAGTGTTGCAGAATTCCGATTAAAACGGCAAAGAATACGATTGGTAATAACGCTGTTAAGAAGAATGAAACCTCTCCTTTATTAACAAGACCGCCAAATACGAAAACGATTCCAGCTTCCGCATATCCAAGAAGCGCGCCAAATCCATCTGAAATTCCTTTTACTAAAATATAACCAACTTGCGTATTTAATAAGAAATAACTTAAAGCTAGCTGAATAACAAGCATAATTGCGATTGGTTTATACTTAATCTTCTTTCGATCGGCACTTATAAGAAAACCGAGTACGAATACAACGAGCAATCCTACAAGAAACATAACAAACTTCATTAATAAAATCCTCCATTTAACTCTTCATTAACGTTGAACGTCTGACCATTCAAAATAAGAAATAATCCGAACTTTCCATTTCTCCTCCAAAACCTTCAATCGGATAGGAAAGACCATAAAACCTCTTGTTTCAAAGGTATTTTCCATTCTAACATAAATCACAACTCATATCCGCACTTTTCTTAAAAAAATTACATTTTATTATAAAACGTTCATGAATGTTCGTCTTTTACATTATATAGCGAAACTTTAATCAGTATCATCCCCACTGATTATTAGCCCGTATCAATCGAGAGTTTTACTGTTCACAAATAGCGGGATAAAACAAAAAAAGGAGCATCAAGTTTCACTTGATGCTCACCTCATTATACTGCTTTTTCTTTATCAGCTACTGCTGGCTTATCCCAGCACTCTGTATTGCTCAAACCTGGAATAGACTCCGCATAGAATACTGGATCTTTTCCTTGTTTCTTTTGCTTAATATAATCTGATAACGCTGCGAAAGCGTACTTAGAAAGGAATACGATTGCTACTAAGTTAATAACAGCCATAATACCCATGAATAAATCTGCTAAATCCCAAACGATTTGAATTGTTGCTACAGATCCTAACATAACCATACCAAGTACAGCAATTCGATAAACATTTAATAAAACTTTACTTCCATTTAAAAACTCAATATTCGTTTCACCATAGTAGTAGTTACCTACTAATGAACTAAATGCAAACAAGAAGATTGCCACTGCTACAAATATAGAAGCCCACGGGCCGATATGTTGGCTTAACGCCTGCTGCGTTAATTGAATTCCGTTTAGATCAGCTGCACCCGGTACATCTGATAAAAGAATGATAAATGCTGTACAACTACAAATTAATAATGTATCTGTAAATACCCCTAAAGTTTGAATGAAACCTTGTTTAACTGGATGCGTTACGTTTGCAGTCGCAGCTGCGTTCGGCGCACTACCCATACCTGCTTCATTTGAAAATAATCCACGTTTTACCCCTAGTAAAATCGCAGCTCCTAATCCCCCACCTACTACTTCTTTAATTCCGAAAGCATGTAAGAAAATTTCTTTAAATACATATGGAATTGCCGTAATGTTTGTTACAACAACGAATAATGCAACTGCTACATATATAATTGCCATTACTGGAACAATCATTTCAACCGCACGTGCAATTCGTTTTACTCCGCCGAAGATAATGATTGCAAGTAAACCAGCCATAAACAGACCTACAAACTTACCATCTGTGTTAAATGCTCCATCAAAAGCCGCCGCTACTGTGTTTGACTGCACGGCGTTGAAAATCAATCCGAAACTAACTGTTATTAGAACAGAGAAGACAACTCCTAGCCAGCGTTTCTTTAAACCCTTTTCCATATAATACGCTGGGCCACCACGGAACGCATTCCCATCTTTTACTTTATAAATTTGCGCTAATGTGCTCTCTACAAATGCAGAAGCCCCCCCAATTACCGCGATTAACCACATCCAAAATACTGCTCCTGGTCCACCTGCTGAGATTGCGATAGCTACACCAGCTAAGTTACCAGTACCTACACGAGAGGCTGTACTCATACAAAAAGCTTGGAACGATGATACACCGCTCTTCTCTTTTTGAGCTTTCCTCGTTTTCGAACTTGCCCCATCCCCAAGCAAACGAATCATTTCACCGAAGTAACGAACTTGGACAAATTTCACACGAAATGAAAAGTAAAGTCCTAACCCAATTAACATCGCAATAATGACATATGACCAAAGGACATTATTTACATCCCCAATTACCTTAGCTAAAAAATCCATAATTGCATTGCCCCCTCTTCTTCACAATAAGAAAATTATATTCTAAAAACTTTTAGTAATCAAGAACTTTATGTTAGGTTTTCTAACATGATCACGTTAAACTTCTTTACATATATGTTTTTTTACGTAAAAATATAACCAGTACGTGCATTTATCCAATACTCAATCACTCATCCTATTCGACCGGTCATACTTTTAAGACAGTGCGTTCTCTACAAATAACGAGAATAATGAACAAACAAAATTATATTAATAATTCCCTCTCACCCTTTTCATCATTTACTACAACAAAAAAGGCGAGCATCGAATTTATCTCGATGCTCACCTTTTCATTACACTGCTTTTTCTTTATCCGTTACCGTTGGCTTATCCCAACACTCTGTATTCGTTAAACCAGGTATAGAATCTGCACTGAAGACTGGATCTTTCCCTTGTTTCTTTTGCCTTACATAGTCCGCCAAAGCAGCATATGCAAATCGGCCAAGAAGTGTAATCGCAATTAAGTTTGTGATTACCATTAGTCCCATAAATAAATCCGCCATATTCCATACAACTTGAAGCGTCGCAACAGAACCGAATAATACCATTCCCACTACTGCAATACGGTAAATCGTTAACCAAGTTTTACTTTGTTTAATGAATTCAGAGGGTGTTGCAAAACTAAAATAAATATGCAATGTTATGAATCAGAAAAACTAGCTGAACATGTAATAAATAGCGATTTTGACCATACCAACGTGGCTGTTCCAGCCCTTTATCTTTGAGATGACCAAACTGTTGTTCAATTTTCCCACGCTCTTTCATCAACTGTTTGCCAAAGATGGTTTGTGCAAAATGAGATAATACACGGCGATGTGTACTTTTGCTTTGTTCGCCATTACGTGGGTTAATTGGATTCACCGCAAAAATATCACATGTTTTTGCAATTTCATAAATGCGCTGACTATCATAAGCAGCATCTGCAATGGAAAATAACACATTTTGATTTTGTATATCTTGAAGCAATACAGGAGCCATTTTGCTATCATGTACGTTCGCTGTTGTAAATGCATACGACAATACAACACCTTCTGGTGTAGAACAGACATGAGCTTTATATCCCTTATACCAACCATAACGAGTAGATTTCCCCCATTTTGCTTGGGAATCATATAAACTACTCCGTAAGGCAGTGCTATCAATTAAAACACACGGAATTAATCCTAAATTCATTTCTTCAAGAGTTTGTTTATGAATCAACGGAATACCTTCATTGCGAAACCAAGTTCCTACACGTGAGAAAGTGGATATATGAGGAACAAAGGAAAGACCACAAGATACACGAAATGAAGGATATTGATGCAAAAAGCGAGTTAACTTACGTAATGAATTGATTTGGAATACCGTTTTCACAAAAAAACATTTGAGTAAAGCTTTTCTACAGATAGGTGGGCGGCCTGTAATAGGCGGAACGCCTCCAATGGTTAAACTGTCTACGTAGGCAAATAAAATGTGTAAAATGGATTGATTGTGATCAAAATTGGTTATCATACTAGTAAATCCGTCCTTTCTGGAGATAGTTTAGGGTACTATCATTCTTCCAGGAAAACGGATTTTTTTATGCATTTATTTTTGAATATTTATGAGTTTTGCAACACCCTCGAATTCAATATTCGTTTCACCATAATAGTAGTTTCCTAGAAGTGAACTGAAAGCGAATAAGAAAATAATAATCGCCAAGAAGCTACTTGCCCACGAACCAATTTGTGAACTTAACGCAACTTGCGTTAATTCAATACCTTCTAAATTTGTTGCTTTATATGCACCAGAACATAATACGATAAATGCTGTTGATGTACATACTAAAAATGTATCTACTAATACTCCAATTGTTTGAATAAATCCTTGTTTCGCTGGATGTGTTACATCCGCTGTTGCTGCCGCATTCGGTGCACTACCCATACCTGCTTCATTCGCAAATAATCCACGCTGAATACCATATTTCATCGCAGCACCAATACCGCCACCTACAGCTGAATCTAAACCGAATGCACCTTTAAAGATTTCTGTAAACATGTCCGGTATTAAATAATAATTTTTAATAACAACGAAAACTGCTACTGCAATATAAATAAGTGCCATTGGCGGAACGATCATTTCAGACATACGCGCGATACTTTTCACGCCACCAAAAATAATAACCGCAACTAATACTGCTAATACAATCCCAACAACGTAACGCTCAATACCAAAAGCGTTTTTAAATGCTAAAGTAACTGTATTCGCTTGTACGGAGTTAAAAATTAAACCGTAACTAATTGTAATTAGAATAGAGAACCAAATCCCCATCCAACGTTTATTTAAACCTTTTTCCATATAATAAGCAGGACCACCACGGAAGCCACTGCCATCTTTTATTTTATAAATTTGTGCAAGCGTACTTTCCACGAAACTTGAAGACGCTCCGACAATCGCAATAACCCACATCCAAAATACCGCTCCAGGTCCTCCCATAGAAATAGCTAACGCTACACCGGCTAAGTTCCCGATTCCAATACGAGCTGCTGAACTCATACAGAACGCTTGGAAAGAAGATACACTACCTTTTTTACGCGTCTTTCCAGTTAATCCATCACTCATTAGTCGAACCATTTCCCCTAAATGAGTAATTTGTACGAATTTCAATTTAATAGAAAAATAAAGACCTAAACCAATTAACATTGCAATAAGAATATATGACCAAAGAATTGTATTCGTTGATGAAACAAATTGCTCTAAAATATTCATACAATTAACCCCTCCTTTTCTCCATAAAACGAATTATATTTAAAAAACATTTAAAAATCAACATTTTTCGACAATTTGCAATTTCCAAATATTAGCCAGACACGAAGTAACAATATCTTTATGACTCTCCTCCCTCTAACTGTGCATACTAAAATAAATAGTAAATCTACAAACTATTCCATTGACAAAAACACCAACCTGTAACTATAATGATTACATCAAGTTGTAACAAACCTAATTACAACAAATTCATTTAATTTCAGATATACGCTTTAACAAAACACTTTGGAGGGATTTATTATGAAAATCGGAATCATCGGAGCAACAGGTAAAGCAGGAAGTCGTATTTTAAAAGAAGCATTAGATCGCGGACATGAAGTAACTGCAATCGTAAGAAACGCTGCAAAAATTACAGAAGAAAATGTAAGTGTTCTAGAGAAAGATGTATTCTCTCTTACATCTAACGACCTTCAAGCATTCGACGTAGTTGTAAATGCATTTGGAGCTCCAGCAGGCGAAGAACACCTTCACGTAGATGCAGGAAACGTACTAATTGAAGCTATGAAAGGTGCACCTAACACAAAATTGCTTGTAGTTGGCGGCGCTGGAAGCTTATTTGTAGACGAAGAGAAAACAACACGTGTATTTGATACGCCAGGTTTCCCAAATGAATACCTTGCAACAGCTCAAAACCAAGGGAAAAACCTAGAAATTCTGCAACAAACAAACGATATTACTTGGACATTCATCAGCCCTTCTGCACTATTTGCATTAGGAAAACGTACTGGTTCTTATACAGCTGGCAAAGACAACCTTCTTGTTAACGCAAAAGGTGATAGCTACGTAAGTTATGAAGACTTCGCAGTAGCAGCACTTGATGAAATCGAAAATCCAAAACACGTAAACGAACGCTTCACAGTAGTTTCTGAAGCTGAATAATAAAAAAAGCTCGTAAAACATAATGTTTTACGAGCTTTTTCTTATTATTGCACTTGTTCTAAGCCATTCGAAGTAATCTTGAAGGAAATTTCTTTAAACTTTTCCTTATCTCCTTTTCCAACTAACTCACTATTTTTGTACCAAATTAAACGACCTGATTCGGCATGATACACTTTCACTACATCTCCATACTGGAATGAAGTTCCATTTACTTGTTCAGCAAAATTCTTTGAAGTTTCTTGCCCTTCTGCTGTTACATATTTTTTCTCCATTCCGTTTTGATCATATAGCGTAATTCCCATATATAATTCATTCTTAAAGTAGCTATGAATTTGTTCATTTGTATACGTCACATGTAATTTCTGATCGTCATGATTTACCGTTACAATAGAACGGATAACGTCACTAAGCCCTTGGTATACAAGACTGTCTCCATACGTTACTTCTAATGATACTTCTGTTACTTTCTTATTTCCAAATCGATCTTTCGTTTCTACTTTCACTGTTTGCTGACCAATTTTTGTCGTATCTGGTTTCCCTACAAAACCTACTACTTCTCCACCCTGTACTTCAACAAATTTTTTCGCATCTAGCGTTTCGCTATTTGTTCCGATTACTACTTTTTGTGGATTTGCTTTTACTGTTTGCTCGACGTCTAATCTTTCAAATCCATTTTCAGTGATTTTGAAGACTAATTCCTTTATCTCTTTACTTTTTCCTTCGCCCACATATACATCTTTTTGATACCAATGTAAACGAGAAGATTCCGCATGATATACTTTCACTACATCTCCATACTCAAATGCAAGTCCATTTACTTCCTTAGCAAATGCTTGCGTATTCTCTAAACCTTTTACCGCTATATTTTTCTTCACTGTTCCTTCTTTATCGTACAGTGTGAATTCAAAATACTTTTCATCTTTAAAGTAATCATGAATTAAGTTCTTTGTATGTGTCGCACTCAGTTTTTTCGTATCATGATGCAAAGTTACAATTGATTTCATATCGTCGGCACCATAACTTAATCCATATACAAGTAGGCTATCTCCATATGTTACTGTTAGAGGAACTTCTGTCACTTGCTTATTTCCAAACATATCTTTCGTTTCTACTTTCACTTGTTGTTCACCGATTTTTGATGTATTTGGTTTTTCTACAAATCCAACTACTTCTCCATCTTTCACGTCAACAAAGTTTTTTGCGTCTAACTTCTCAATATCTGTTCCTACTACTACTTGTTGCGGTTTCGCTGTTACTTCTTGTTGAGTCGCCATTCTTTCGAAACCTTGCTCCGTAACTTTAAAGAATACCTCATGAACGCCATACTCTGTATCCACGAATTCATTCTTTTTATATACCTTAAATCTATCAAGCTCTTTTTGATACACTTTTACTACATCACCATATTCAAAAGTCATTCCATTGAATTGTTCTGCAAATGCTTTTGTATTTTCAGATGCTTTTACAGATACTACTTTCTTCTCTTGTCCAGTTTTATCGTATACAGTCATTTCCATATACTTCTCATTTGCAAATGACGTATGCGTTGGACCTTCTGAATCTGTTGTACTAAATTTCTTTTCTTCATGATTTAATGTAACAATCGATTTAACATTTGTTCCACCATACCATGTACCAAAGAACATAATACTATCTCCGTAAATCACTTCCAGTGGTACTTCCGTCACTTTCTTATTTCCGAAACGATCTTTCGTTTCTACTTTTACTTTTTGTTCACCGATTTTTGTTGTAATTGGTTTTTCTACAAATCCAATTACTTCTCCATCTTTCACTTGGACAAAGTTTTTTGCGTCTAACTTTTCAACGTCTGTTCCTACTACTACTTGCTGTGGTTTCACTGTTACTTCTTGCAACATATCCATTCTCTCAAAGCCTTTTTCTGTCACTTTGAAGAATAGTTCTTTCGTCCCTTTTTTCTCACCTTGACCAGCAAGATTATTATTTTGATACCATTTCAAACGGTCTGGTTCTGCATGGAATACTTTCACTACATCTCCATACTCAAACGGCATTCCATTGACTTGCTTCGCAAAGTTTTTTGAAGTTTCTTGTCCTTCTGCTGTTACATGTTTTTTCTCTTTTCCTTTTTCATCATATAACGTAATTCCCATGTATAGCTCTTTATTAAAATACTTATGAATCTGGCTATTCATATCAGTCACATGTAATTGCTTCTCATCATGCTTTAACGTTACCACTGAAGCAATGTCATTGTCATATCCCACATATGCGATACTATCTCCATAAATCACTTCTAATGATACTTCCGTCACTTGCTTATTTCCTAAACGATCTTTCGTTTCTACTTTTACTGTTTGCTTTCCGATTTTCATTGTAGTTGGCTTCTCTACAAACCCAACTACTTCTCCGTCTTTCACTTCAACAAAGTTTTTCGCTTCTAGCTTTTCCACTTCTGTTCCAACTACTACTGTTTGTGGCTTTGCTGTTACTTCTTGCAATGATTTTAATCTTTCAAATCCATTTTCAGTAATTTTGAAGAATAATTCTTTTATTTCTTTATTTTTTCCTTCTCCCACATATAAACCTTTTTGATACCAATGTAAACGTGAAGACTCTGCATGGTATACTCTCACCACATCTCCATATTCAAATGCTAACCCATTTAATTCCTTGGCAAGGGCTTCTGTATTCTCCAACCCTTTTACCACTACATTTTTCTTCTCTCTTCCTTCTTTATCGTACAGTGTGAACTCAAAGTACTTTTCATCTTTAAAGTAATCGTGAATTAAATTTTTTGTATCTGTTGCACTAAATTTTTTCGTACCATGATGTAGAGTTACGGTTGACTTCAAGTCTCCCTCCCCGGTATAGTTCAATCCATATACAAGTAGGCTATCCCCATATCCAACATTCACTACAACTGGAATGAAATTCTTATTTCCTTTTCTATCTACAATTTCTACTTTTACAGTTTTTTCTCCAACTTCAGGCTTATCTTGCATAATCACACCTGTTGTCTTTACACCTTCTCCTAAATTCTGTACAAGTTCCTTGGCTTTTTTCTCATCATATGTAGTACCGATTACTACATTTTGTATTTTTTCATTATTTGGCTCGCCATATGGAGCTTCGTATAATTCAATTTGTTTTTCACGAATTGGATTGCTATCTGTAGATAACCAAATTTCTTTTTCTAATTTTGGTAAATTTAATTTTTCAATCTTTTCTCTCGTAGCATCATTTGCAAATAATCCCCATTTATCAAAGAAAGGAATTAAATTTTGTCCTGCCACTTTTGACGTCATATAAATAAACATCTGCTTTTTCTCTTCATCAGATTTAGGCAGTTCTGTATCATGTAACAAACGATACATTTGATGTAAATTCGGATAGAACTGATCCCCATAAGCTAAATGTAACTGCCAAAACATAACTAATTTCTCAAATACATTCATCTTCTCTTGTGCATCCGGTTTACCTAAATAAGCAAATGCAGCTTCATAGCGCCCCTCTTGCTCTAACCTTGTTTTATGCCCGAATGTAGTTTGAACTGCCAAAGAATAAATATTAACGGTTACTTCTCCAAGTCCATCCCATAACCAAGTGTCCTGTTGATGTTGATGTCCCACTTCATGCCAAGGCCCCCATCCATCATTAGTTAACTCTTCTAGATTTAGTACTGACTCTAAATTGCCTTTACTATAAGCTGTTCGATAATAAGTCGCATACATATAATTGTCCGTATACCAGTCTTCAACAAAATGAATGGAATGTTTACCTTGATTCGCAACACCCGCACCATCTTTTGATAAACCTGATATCTTATGTTCTATATTAATTATTTCATCGTGTTTCTTTAATAGCGCAGCTGGATCTTCTTGTTTTAAATGTTCCGCCACAGTCTTAGGATGCATAGTTAGTAAACTATTTTCTCCTTTCATTTCGATTGCATATGGATTCGGGGATTCCTTCAACATACGTTTCCAATCTTCTGTCGTATGTTTACCTAAAATAAATAAAGGATTTGGTGTACCACCTTTTTTCACTTTAGCGACTACTTCTCCTATGTTGTGATAATTATAAAAGTATAATAGCCCTCCATTTGGAGAAGAAATTTTATTCTCACCAGAATTTAAGTTGAATTGTTTAGGTTCTTCTTTTTCATAAGAATATGTACCAATATAAGCTTTAATCTGTTGATTCCCGTCTACTTGAATAACTACTTCTTCATCTGGCTTTACATAAATACCAGTTGGTTCATAAGGAGAAAAACTCATGTAACGTTGATGCAACTCACGTATCTCATCTACATCACCTTTCGGCAGCAATTTATACACTCGCTCTTCTTGCTGTTTCTCCTTATCTTCAATCGTCATCTCTGCATACACCTTAGGTAATTCAAGTCCATATGGCGTTAATAACGTAGCTAAACAAACTCCAGCTACTAATACCCTACTCGTCTTTTTCTTCGACATAATCTGTGTCCCCTGTTCCTTTATTTAGAGAAACCATCCTATATATTCATTTAATAAGTAATCCTATTATCTTTATAAAAACATTTAATGAATAGACTAACACCTCGCGCACCTGTATCAATTACTACCGCATTTCTCCCTATGTATTCGCTTTCTTACATTATAAAATTTTTATGTACTGTATCCTCCTCACTTCTTTCCTCGTGTGATGAGTTCTCTTTCTACATAAAAAGGGTATAGTAAATGATATATTTTAGTCTTGTCATCTATACATCTAAAAATGTGAATAATAATAGAAACTTACATTTTCTTCATATATGACCATCTATAGGTAGTTTTTCCAACTGAATTGTACACGCTTTATACTTTGTTTGATAGCACTTCCGATCAGAATAATGTTACAATTTTGTGAATAAAATCCATTAATCTTAACGTTGCGATTAATTGAATTTAATATTATTTTAAAATAAAAAAACTGTCACAAAAGATGCTACTCTTTTGTGACAGTTTTTTTATTAGTCCAGTATACGTTTCATTATAAATCCTTTTCCTTGCAGCCACTCATCTTCCATTTCACCGGTTAAATGAAACCCCATTGATTCATATAATTTTTGGGCAAGTTTGTTTTCTGGATGTATGCTTAAATACATAATTTTGCGATTATATTCTTTTTTAAACTGCTCTATTAACAATCGTAATAATGGTTTTGCATAACCTTTTCCTTGGCATGCACTATCAATGACAAATTGATTTAAATATACAGCCTTTTCTTCTTCATCAAACCATCCATACATCGCATATCCAATAGGCATATCACCCTCATATAAACCTACTGAAACCGCATCTTCTTTGTATTCTGTTTCAGCTTGTACTAAACAATTTGCAACTGTGCTTTCAATGAATTTATGCTGTTCCTCTGTTACTTTTAAATTAGCAATTTCATGCCAATTTTCTTTTGTTATTTCACAAATACGAAGGTTCATCTTTTATCTCTCTTTCTAATTTATCATCCTCATTATATCGTAACTCATCAAATCTTTAGTACTGGCAATGCAAGAAACGCAAAAAAGCACTGGCACACGCCAATGCTTTTTCTTTATCTCTTTTGATTCGGTTTATGCGGTTCGTTTGGAGTATGTGGTTTATTATTGTCATGACCATTTGTTGTTTTCCAACTTACCGATAACTCCGGACTTGTTTCTTCTTCACTACGCTCAAGTAATACGACTGCATTTTGAATTGTCGGTGTACCTTTATGCGCAATACCTTGTAGCTTCGTTAATTTCCCAATTACTTTAAAGCTAAATCCACCAGCTGGTGTTTGTTTCGGAATTAAAATGCGGAACTTTTCTCCTACATTAAATTCTGTTTTTGCTTCGCCTCTTTCATTTACAAATTTCGCTCCCGCTGGTGCACCTGTTGCTTGCACTTTATACGTCCCGCTTTTTGCATTTGTTTCTACTGTATATAAGCCTGTTTCAAAGAAATCATTTTTCAATACTGCTTGTTGTTCTTCTGCTGGTATGACACTCATCGTAATTTCTTGTAACTCTTCACTAGCATTTGCTTTTGCAACGATGTCTTTCGTTACTTTTTCTACATTTTTATTACGGAACTCTAAATCGTTAATATCGATTTGTTTTAACGCATTCCATACTGCAAGCTGCGTTGCGTAATGGGCATCTCTCCAATCAGAAACACCTAATTCTTGTGGACTCTTTTGTGGATATCCATTCAATAGTACGCGGTACACATTAATATCCACTTTCCCCATTTCCGGTAAATCTTGACCGCTCGGAGATTTTAAATCTACATTTAAGCAAAAAGCAATTTTGCCGTCTGCCGTTTTAATAAGTTCTGTTCGAATTGGCTTCTTTTTCGACTTACTATAACTCCAATCCATTTCATACTTTGTATGGTCCATAACTTCTGCGAATGCTTTTTGAAGTGGGAATAACACAAATAAAACACTTAAAAAAACAGCTAAAAGTTTGAACGATTGCTTTATATTCATGTTTACAGCCCCTTAATAAAAACTTAATACTAAGTAGTATTTAATTAGAAAGTATTTTTATGCACAAAAAAAGAGTGCATAAAAGCACTCTTTTTTCTTTCTTACTTTAATCTTAGAAATCGAAGTTATCAGGATCTGGACCGACGCGGTGATTTTGATTTAATGCATCGATTTTTTCCATATCTTCTTTCGTTAATTCAAAGTTAAACACATCAGCATTTGCAATAATGCGGTGTTCTTTCGTTGATTTTGGAATTGTAATTACTCCATTTTGAAGATCCCAACGTAAAATAACTTGCGCTGTTGTTTTACCGTGTTTATCAGCAATTGCTTGTAATGTTTCGTTATCTAATAATTGACCTTGCATTAATGGTGACCATGCTTCCATTTGAATACCTTGTTCTTTACAGAAAGCTTGTAGTTCTTTTTGTGTTAAACGAGGGTGGTATTCTACTTGGTTAATCATTGGCTTAATTTCTGCATCTTTCATCACATCTTGTAAGTGATGGATTTGGAAGTTACTTACGCCAATTGCACGCACGCGTTCTTCTTTATAAAGTGTTTCTAGCGCTCTCCACGTATCTTTATATTTCCCTTCTACAGGCCAGTGAACAAGGAATAAATCTAAATAATCTAGTTCTAATTTCTTTAAGCTCTCTTCGTATGCAGCAATTGTTTCTTCATATCCTTGATCTGCATTCCACACTTTTGAAGTGATGAATAAATCTTCTCTTGAAATACCAGTTGCTTCAATACCAGCACGAATTCCTTCTCCTACAGCTTTCTCATTTCCATAAATCGCAGCTGTATCAATGCTACGGTATCCTGCTTTAATCGCCGATTTCACAGCCTCTACAAGTTCTGGTCCATCTTCCACTTTAAATACACCTAAACCGAACCAAGGCATTTCTACACCATTATGCAATACTGCTTTACTTTGTAAATTTTTCATTTTATTTTCTCTCCTTTATTTTGCTTAATCTCTTTTTTCTAATGTCATGCTCCACGCTGTTAAAATAACAGCACCTACTACCATAATTCCGCCTACCCAAGCTGTATGAATTAATCCTAACGAGTTCGTTACAATTCCGCCTAAGTAAGCACCAAGAGCGATTCCTGCGTTAAATGCTGCAATGTTAATTGCGGATGCCACATCAACAGCGTTAGGTACAAATCGTTCAGCCAATATAACGACATACACTTGTAGTCCTGGAACATTCATAAATGCGAATATTCCCATGAAAATAATTGTGATGAATCCAGCGACTTTAAACGGCGCTGTAAATGTTAAAACAAATAATACAATCGCTTGAATAAAGAACATATAAAATAACGCTCGAATCGGATTATGATTTGATAATTTCCCGCCAACCATATTCCCAATCGCAATTGCAATCCCGTACACTAACAAAATAATTGTAACGGTATTTGTTTTAAATCCTGTTACTTCTTGTAATAGCGGAGATAAATACGTAAATGTTACGAAAGTTCCCCCGTACCCTAATGCAGTAATAATAAAAACAAGTAATAGTCTTCCATTCGTAATCAGCTTAAATTGATCGCGAAATGATACAGACGTACCTTTTTTTAAGTTAGAAGGAATTAGTATACTGTTGGCGATTAAGGCAACGATTCCAATTACCACAATTACCATAAATGAAGCTCTCCAGCCAAATTGCTGACCGATAAATGTTCCAATTGGTACACCTGTAATGGTCGCAACCGTTAAACCAGTAAACATAAATGCAATTGCACTTGCACGTTTATTCTCTGGTACAAGCGCAGCCGCAATTGTGGATCCTATCGACATAAAAACGCCGTGTGCAAACGCAGATACAACCCTCGCGATAAGTAACACAGTAAAACTTGTTGCCACTGCCGCAATTCCATTACCAATAATGAAAATAATCATAATCCACATTAATAACGTTTTTCGCGACATACTAGCTGTTAATGACGTTAGTACTGGGGCACCAAACGCTACTCCTAACGCATATAAAGAAACGGTTAAACCCGCTGTTGTGACAGAAACATGTAAATCCTCTGAAATAGATGGTAATAAACCAACACTAATAAATTCGGTTGTACCAATTCCAAACGCACTAATTGCTAGTGCTAATAAAGCAAACATACTTCTCCGATTCGTCTGTACTGCCGAAGAAGATACTGTATATGAATTCAATTGAACTCCTCCTTAATGCGAGAAATCCAATCATAATAGTATGAAAAAAGGCCTTTTTTCTTCTACAAAAATAACTTTACTGCTGATATATGCTATTATGAATGGCTTCACTCTTTTTTTGAATAACGCACTTTAAAGTACGATAGGTACCAAAAAGTAACATAGGTACTTTTTAGTACCGTACTACTCATTTCCCTCTTACGTATGCTATTATGAAACATATTCAACATGATAAAAAGTACGTACTTTAAAGTGCTATAGGTACTAAAAAGTAACATTTGTATGATTTAGCTTACTTTACTCAAAAAAGGAGGGTTTTATATGAAGAAATACAATATTCCTGTAGAAGCAACTTTAGAGGTTATCGGCGGAAAATGGAAGGTTGTTATCCTTTGTCACTTAACGAAAGGTACGAAGCGTACGAGTGAATTAAAACGTTTAATGCCTGGTATTACACAAAAAATGTTAACACAACAATTACGTGAATTAGAAGACGACGGAGTTATTCAAAGAAAGATATACAATCAAGTACCACCGAAAGTAGAATATTCTCTTACAGACTACGGTTGGTCTTTAGAATCCATTCTTGATTCTCTTTGTACGTGGGGCGAATGCCATCTTGAAAAAAGCGGTAACACATCGATGCTAATTATAGAAGGTGAACAATAAAAAAGGAAAGATGAACATAAATTTGTCCATTTTTTCCTTTTTTTCTGTATATATACGTACATTTCTAACCTTAACAAAATAATTTATGCGCTTTCATGCCTTGTCAGTACTACGTTATACGCTTAATATCAAATAATTAGGAATCATTTTTATGTTAACATAGGTGTATATAGTATATAATATAGGATATATATTATATACACTTTCCGATAAAGGAACTTTCCATTATGCGGACAAGCCATGTATCGGACAGTTCATAAATAATAGGTAGGACATTATGGTTTTGGATTTATGATTTCAGCTTACTTGCTGGCATAAATTTAAAGGCATTTTATTGTGCTTTGTGAAACTTTGTATAAAGTTTCGCAAACGTTTACTATCTTACCTATAAAAAATAAGAGTATTGCTATCGTAAAGGAGAATTGGAGATGCCAGAAACTATGACTCAAACAAAGCCAGAACAAGAAACTGTACAAATTTCTGCTAGCCAAGGACAACTTGATGTACTTGATCAGTTGTTAAAACCTGAGGTACAAGAATCATTAACAACACTAGTAGAACAGCTTCCAAAATTAACTGAGCTTGTTAATATTTTAACTAAGTCTTATGACTTCGCTCAAACTGTTGCTACTGATGAAGTATTAAAAAGCGACACTGTTAGTGCAATCACAGAGCTTGTAGAACCTGTAAAAGATACAGTGAAAGGCATGGCTGCAACTGCTATCGAAGCGAAAGATCGTGCTGACGAAAGCAACGAAGTTATCGGCCTGTTCGGTCTATTAAAATTACTAAAAGACCCACAAGCACAAAAAATGTTCCGCTTTGTGAACGCATACCTTCAAATTAGTGCAGAACGTAACAATAAATAAGTTAACTTATAACAACAATTAGTAAAGACGGGGGATATCATACTATGTCAAAACAAATTGTCATCTTAGGCGCTGGTTATGGCGGTCTTCTTGCCGCTTTAAACGTACGTAAATATTACAGCAAATCAGAAGCACAAGTTACAGTGATTAACCAATACCCAACACACCAAATCATCACTGAACTACACCGCCTTGCAGCTGGTAACGTTGCTGAGCAAGCAATTGCAATGCCACTTACAAAGCTTTTCAAAGGTAAAGACATTGATCTTAAAATCGCAACAGTTGAGTCATTCTCAGTTGATAGCAAAGAAATTAAACTAGCTGGTGGCACTACTTTATCTTACGATGCACTTGTAGTTGCTTTAGGAAGTAAAACTGCTTACTTCGGTATTCCAGGACTAGAAGAAAACAGCATGGTATTAAAATCTGCTGCTGATGCAAACAAAATCTACAAACACGTTGAAGACCGTATTCGTGAATACGCGAAAACGAAAAACGAAGCTGATGCTACAATCGTAATCGGTGGTGGCGGATTAACTGGCGTTGAGCTAGTTGGTGAGCTTGCTGACATTATGCCTAAACTTGCAAAAAGCCACGGCGTAAATCCAAAAGAAGTGAAACTTCTTCTTGTTGAAGCAGGTCCAAAAATCCTTCCAGTATTACCAGACCACTTAATCGAACGTGCAACTACTAGCCTAGAAGCACGCGGTGTTACATTCTTAACAGGTCTTCCTGTAACAAACGTTGCTGGCAATGAAATCGACTTAAAAGACGGTCAAAAACTTGTTGCTAACACATTCGTTTGGACAGGCGGCGTACAAGGTAACCCATTAATCGGTGAATCAGGTCTTGAAGTAAACCGTGGCCGTGCAACAGTTGATGCATACCTACAATCTACTTCTCACAAAGACGTATTCGTTGCTGGAGACAGCGCTGTTGTCTTCGCTCCAGACGGACGTCCATACCCACCAACTGCACAAATCGCTTGGCAAATGGGTGAGTTAATTGGATACAACTTATACGCAGCACTAGAAGGCAAAGCATTCGAAGAGTTCGCACCTGTAAACTCTGGAACACTTGCTAGTCTAGGACGTAAAGATGCTGTTGCTACAATTGGAGCAAGTAATACTCCACTTAAAGGCTTACCAGCATCATTAATGAAAGAAGCAAGTAACGTTCGTTACTTATCACACATTAAAGGTCTATTCAGCTTAGCTTACTAATCTGAATATAAGCCCGAATCATGCCCTGCATGGTTCGGGCTATTTTTATCCGTAATTTTCTCTAACTTATTTATTCGTCAAAAAAATTATATACCCTTTAAATTTATCTAAATATACTGACTTTTTATAATAAAAGCTGTCCTGCTCGGAACAGCTTTTATTGTTGTTTTTTGTCGGTAAATCGATATATTAGGAAAATCGCTGATATATTTTTCAGCCTTACTCATTATCCTAACTTAACTAAACTGTAGTTCTTCTTCCCTTTACGAATAATAATAAATCTTCCATCAAATGAATTTTCTACAGTAACATCTGTATCCACATCCGTTACTTTTTCACCATTCATAGAAATAGCTCCATTATTAATATCTTCACGTGCTTGTCGTCTAGATGGTTCAATACCTAAATCAACTAGCCATTCTACGATGTTTTTCGTCTCTTTTGAAGACTGGAATGTTGGCATCTCTTTAAAGCCTTGCTCAATTTCATCAGCTGTTAACGATTTAATATCTCCGCTAAATAACGCTGCTGTAATCTTCTCAGCTTGCAGGAGTGCCTCTGCTCCATGAACGAATTTCGTCATTTCTTCCGCTAATACTTTTTGCGCTTCACGTCTATGAGGCTCTGTTTCTACCTTCACCGCCAATTCATCAATGCGCTCTTTCGTTAAGAACGTAAAGTATTTCAAGTATTTCACTACATCACGGTCATCTGTATTCACCCAAAACTGGTAAAATTCAAATGGTGTTGTTTTTTCAGGATCAAGCCAAACTGCACCACCTGCTGATTTACCAAACTTCGTTCCATCTGATTTCAATAATAACGGAATCGTTAATCCGAATACCTTCGCTTCGTGCCCTTCTAACTTACGAATTAAATCTAAACCACTCGTAATATTTCCCCATTGGTCACTACCACCAATTTGCAGTTGAACATCTTCTTTCGTGTATAAATGATGGAAATCCATCGCTTGCAAAATTTGGTACGTAAATTCTGTGAAAGAAATACCTGTATCTAAACGACTTGCTACAATATCCTTCGCTAACATGCTATTAATGCTAAAGTTCTTCCCGTAATCACGTAAAAACTCAATAATGTTTATTTCGTGTGTCCAGTCGTAGTTATTGACCATCTTCACTTCGCTATTTCCGCCAAAATCAAATAGTTTTTTCATTTGCGCTGTTAACGCATCCACATTATGCTGAACTACTTCTAACGTTTGAAGTTGGCGTTCTGATTGACGTCCGCTCGGATCACCAATTGTTCCTGTTGCTCCGCCAATTAAAATAACTGGATGATGGCCAGCTAACTGGAATCTCTTCATCATCATAAACGGAATCAAATGTCCAATATGCATACTATCACCAGTCGGATCAACTCCGCAGTATAGTGAAATCTTCTTCTCTTCTACTAACTTACGTAAACCTTCTTCATCCGTCTGTTGATTCACAGCGCCGCGCCATCCTAATTCATCAATGATATTCATCTTTTGTCATCCCCTCTATTTTTAAAAAACAAAAAGTCCCTATGTCTATGACATAGGGACGATTATTCACCGTGTTACCACCCAGTTTGTATAAATAGCATAGCTACTCATACCACTCTTAGCAATAATATCGATTGCCAATCCGCTTAGCATTACCTAAGATACTCCAGAGTGTAATTCGCAAGTTTGTTTGTGCTAGGTTCCAGCAACCCCTAGCTCTCTCGTTAACAGTGACAAACTGCTACTGGGCTCTTTCAACGTATATTATTTGTTAAATTATTAGCCATTATATTGAATTGAAAACAAATTGTCAACAATACCCAAATATTATTTTAAAATAACTCATACTTTTATACGCTTTTAATTCAAAGATTATTATAGATCTTCTCCAATAATCCTTACTTCTCGCTCTAACTTCACGCCAAATTTCTCTTCAACAGTCTTTTGTACAAAGTGAATTAAATCGATGTAATCTTGTGCTGTTCCGTTATCAACATTCACCATAAATCCAGCGTGTTTTAAAGAAACTTCCACTCCGCCAATTCGCTTACCTTGTAGTCCTGATTCTTGAATCAATTTACCAGCAAAATTATTTGGTGGACGCTTAAATACACTACCACATGAAGGGTATTCTAGAGGCTGTTTTGACTCACGTTTAAACGTTAAATCATCCATTTTTTCTTTAATTTCTTCACGCACACCTTCTTCAAGCTCAAATCTCGCTTCAAGAATAATGTAATGGTTGTTTGCAAATACACTCTTACGATATCCAAATTCAAATGCTTCTTTCGTTAAAGTACGTAACTCTCCATCACCTGTCATTACGACAGCTTCTGTTAATACAAACGATACTTCACCGCCGTATGCGCCAGCATTCATATATAAAGCTCCGCCAACTGAACCTGGAATACCACAAGCAAACTCAAGACCCGTTAAATTATGATCTAATGCAATACGTGATACATCAATAATTGCTGCACCACACTGTGCCACAATCGTCGTTCCTGTTACAGTCACATCTGTAATGTGAATTAAACTTACGGTAATCCCGCGAATTCCACCATCTTTAATAATGACATTCGATCCATTTCCTAAAAACGTAACCGGAATATTATATTCGTTAGCATATTTGATAACCTCTTGAATTTCATCATAATTTGTCGGCGCAACGAACACATCTGCTTTTCCACCAACTTTAATATGCGTATGATTCTTTAACATTTCATCTTGTTTCACATGACCTTCAGGCAATACCGTACTTAAATATTTATAAACCTCTTGCATATTCATTTTACGATTCCTCTATTTCTATATTCTTTTTATCCCGTTATACGGGCCCATAATATCCCCACATACATGAACGAACCTAAAGTGGTGGATACAGTGTACCCAAAATCAATTCGAGACACCTATAAACCTCTTAATTTATAAGAGGTGCCACTCATATTAAAATATATATTGCATAATAAAGCAACCCAAATGGGCTACTAAACTTGACATGTCATCAGAAAGACAACAATTTGTAAAATATATAACTTTTTCAAAACACTATCCTTCAGTATCTTACTATACCATACGAAAATAAAGTGGTATTTTTTTGTAATCTTTACTTTATTTTCATCAATAAAAAAGATGCTTTTACCTATGTAAAAGCATCTTTTTTATTACTTATTATAATTTACTTTTCGTTCTCTTCTTTTTCCTTATCAAACCATAATAGCTCATCGTCATCAACTTCACCATTATAATTGATTAGAATCTCTTCTCCCGCTTTTATATCTTTGTAAGCAAAGAAGTTAAACGTGTGATTCTCAAAGACAATATCATACGTTGCATTCGGATTATATGCATGATTAAATAACATGCCGTATCCTAAAAGGAATGCTGTATGATTTACCCCATACTCAAATGCGTAGTCAGCAAGTAACGTTTTCTCAATGTGTTCATGCTGTTCATTCGGATAAGAGATAACTGGTGCTGAGTGAATCAACTCACCCTTTTTAATATCACGAGTTGCAAATACACCTCTATTAAATTCTCCATCACTAAGTTCAGAAGTCTTAACTTCGATCATATGCGTCACCTATATAATTCTTTCTTTGAAGTATTTTAATTCCGCTATTTGCGGGGTTCAACTAATAATCAGTAGCGTATAGCCCCACTAATTAAAGTCTCACTTTATCTCCTTAAGCTTGGCAGAAAACTCAAAGAAAAGCAATTAAATTCCTATTAAGTATTCGTTAAAATGAAAAAGAGCACACATAGTGCGCCCTTTTCAATCAATATTACTTTTCTAAAATATCTTCTAGTAACTTCACTTGCTCGCTAACAGTATGCAACGTCTTCACCGATATATCATTTCGATGTTTTTCTTCTTCCACACTTGCTAACACTTCTTCTGTAGCCGCAGAAGTTTGCTGAATTACATTAGAAGCATGTGTAACATCCTTTACGATATTCGTCGTTTTAGCCTGGAAATTTTCTTGATGAACAACAATCTCTCTCATTACATCATTAATTGCATCAATAAACTTCCCTAAATCCGTTACATTTGTTAAAACGCTTGCTAGCATTTCATTACATTCTTCTTGTACTCTTTCTGATTTTTCTACCTGCACTTCCACCTTGCTTGCTTGATTACTAAACTCCTTCAAAATCCCTTGAATTCTTCCAGCTGAACGATTCGATTCTTCAGCAAGCTTTAATACTTCATTCGCTACAATAGCAAACCCTTTTCCATGTTCTCCTGCTCTTGCAGCTTCAATATTTGCATTTAAAGCTAGCAAACTCGTCTGACTTGAAATATTCGTTATTACATCTACAATTTCATTAATTTGCTTCGATTGCATCATTAAATCTCTAAATATAATTCCCGATTGTGAAACAACATCATTTAAACTTCTCATGTTAGCTTCAAAATTTCTTAAAGTATTCACACTACCCTTTGAAATCTCTAAACTTTCATCAACACGAATTGATGCATTTCTTACTTGAGAGATGATTTGTTCAATATTTCCTTCCATATCATTCAATACTTCTACTGAACGTGACATCATCTCTGATTGTGATTGCGTACCAACTGCCACCTCTTCAAAAGCGAAATTAATTTCACTCATCGACTCCATTGACGTATTCATATTTTGTCTTAAATGATTGAAATTACTATCTAACTTCACAACTGTTTCTTCAATAAGCCTTTGCGTCTCTTCTAGCTCCTGAGCTTTTCTCATTACTTCTTGCTTCTCATCACTTAAACGAGCTAGCAAATTAGAGCCAATCTTCGTTACGCCCCACATTGCGATCGTTACGATTGCTAACAAGCTTGCGAAGTTTGTAGCCTCAGATGCCGCTGTATAAGCAAAAAATTGCTCCGGCCAATAACTACAAAGAATAAATGTGATAACAACCGCCACTCCGCCGAGAATGATAACGAGACGTTCACTTAAATAAATAAGTGAAACTGCTAGCGTAAAGTAGACCATTTGAAATACAGCCGGACTTTCATTAAAAGCTTGTACCATAATGAAAGACATCATAAGCAACATAAATGTCATGATGTATTTATACACTGATTCCATACTTTTTATAAAAGTAAAAAGCGTTCCAAATACAACGACAGAAATGCCACAAACCCAAAACGCTATTGCTCTCTCTGTAAAGATATATCCGTAATACCCAATCGCGATTATTCCAAGAAAGAAACTACAAATCGTAATGAACAGCAATAAATGATTTTTCTGTGATTCTTTCTCAAGGTTAGAAAAACAAGTTCTCTTTAACCACTCCATATATGAAGCCCCACCTTCTACTTATACATATCGATTACTTCAGCTTAAATACCGCACTTACTGGGTTATGATCGCTATTTTCAAACTTTAAATCTTTCCCTTGTACATTTACAATTTCCACATTCGGTGAAACGATAAAACCATCAATAATCGTGACAAAGTTTTCACCTTCCACATACTTCTTCACATCATCTCTCACCGTCATAACAGATGGATCTACAGCCCACTTAAAGCCACCATCAGTAAAGTCCTTCGGTAACTCTACTAACCACTCAGGACGCTCTTTTACAAACTTCGGATCACTTAATTGAACGTTAGAAAGTAATTGATTCCAATCTCCGCCCATTATTACGTAATCACCATTTTCATAATGCTTGTTCATATATTCTTTTAAAAACTCTACTTGCTGTTTTCTAATTTTCCCGCCTTCATCATACGCAGACAAATGTAAATTTACGAGTCTCACAAACTTCCCATTATTAACAGGTATTTTATGCTCAACAATCGCTCGATCTAAATCAAACAAACGCTTCGGCCAAGGCTCCATTCCAGGAAGCTGGAACCTCTGCGCTGTTTGAACTGTATATTTAGAAAACGTACTTAATCCAGCCTCCGCATATCCCATTGGACTTGTAATTGGTACAGGGACCCATTTTGTATCATAGTTCTTTCCGAACGACAAAGCATAATCAGGTAATCCTTTTTTCAAAAATTCATGCCCATTTACATCAAAAGATCGCATTGATTTTATATCAACTTCTTGTAATAATGTAAAATCACTATTCTCATTTTGTAAAAACGAAAGCATTTTCTTTAAATTCGTTTCCGTTTGCTCTTTACTACTTGAACTAGAACCTTTTCCACCATCCATAAAGAAGTCTTGGTCCTTATCTAATCCAGCATAACCAATATTAAATGTTGTAACTTTAAATTCATTTCCTGTCGCTAATACGCGCTCTTTATTATTTTCCACCTTCAAACTTATAACATCAGCAGGCTGTTCTTTAGTAAGCGTCATATACGCTAAAAAACCACCTACAACTCCCACTCCTACTAAAATACATATAAGTACTATTTTTAATAATTTCTTCAAATAAACGCCCCTTTTCTAAAACACACAACTTAATTTTCTTTATTTTCAGTTAAATAAAACTGAATGACAGACATACGAAATATTTTATCACATCGAAAACCTTATATCACTATATTTAGTTTATAAGTAATAATTCTTGCTCTTACATCAGCAAAAAATACAAAATACCCCAACTTCTTCACTGGAAATCAAACGCGATGTTTAGTACACTATATGTAATAATCATAGGCGATGGAGTTCGCCATAACTGCTGCTTAGCTAATGACTCCTACCAGTATAACTACTGGTAGGAGTCTATTTTTTTGAGTAAGCTATTTAAAGAGGTGAAGAAATTGATTTATATTATCGTTGGCATAGCCGGTATATTAGGAGCCCTTTCTCGCTATTATTTAGGTCTTACTATTCATACTTCATGGAATCATTCATTTCCGCTAGCCACATTGCTCATCAACTTACTCGGCTGCTTCCTATTAGCTTGGCTGACTACCTATATCGCTCGGCGAAACATCTTACCGTCAGAAATTATCACAGGCATTGGAACTGGATTCATCGGTGCCTTTACGACGTTTTCAACATTCAGTGTAGAAACTGTGCAACTAATCAACCTTTCTGAATGGGATACGGCTTTCTTATATGTATCATGCAGCATACTTGGTGGTCTCATTATGTCTGGTCTTGGCTATACACTAGGTGATTTCTTAATTAAGAAACATCTTACGGAAGGTGATCACTTATGATAGAAGCTTTATTAGTGGCAACAGGTGGATTTTTCGGTGCTATTACACGATTTGCAATTAGTAATTGGTTTAAAAAAAGAAATAAAACTTCCTTTCCAATTGCTACATTTCTCATTAATATAACAGGCGCGTTTTTACTCGGATATATAATTGGAAACGGAGTCACTACAAGCTGGCAATTATTATTAGGTACTGGATTTATGGGTGCCTTCACGACATTTTCAACATTTAAGCTAGAGTCCATTCAGCTCTTCAATCGTAAAAATTTCGGCATACTATTTCTATATTTAAGTACTACTTATATTATTGGTATCCTTTTTGCATTCCTTGGAATGAAACTAGGCGGAATATAAAAGAAGAAAGCGACTCTTATCAGTCGCTTTCTTTCATAAGAAGTATGTCCCGCCATATGGAATGGAAAATAAACCCGCTGGATGCACATCGTAATGTACAATTTGCATCGGAGGCTGTGAGTACGACATATACTGCCCTTGCATCATTTGTGCAAAATATGCTTGCTGCTGCATTTGAATCGCTTGATTCACAGCATGAATTGTCCCCTGTGCTCCTGCCAAAGTAATAGCCGATCCGACTTGCCTTTCAGGATAACAATAATGATTCACCATGATTCAGCTCACTTTTTATTTTTCTTCCCTATCGTATGTTTCTATTTCATGGCAAGTGTTTTATTACGCTGTCTTTTTTCGAAGCACCGAGAAAAGAGCCACACACAAAATCGCAACAATTCCAGTGAAAGTAAATAAATATGCTAACGGAATGAAGTAAAATGGTTCCACTAACGTTCCATCTCGTTTTACTTCCGAACCAATTACATTAAACATAATGATGCATAACACTCCTAAAAATATTGGACTAGAAGCTAATAAATATTTTTTCATCATAATCTCTCCTTTTTATACTCTAAGATTGAAAATTTAACCACTTTGATCTATTACTGTTTTTTCAACCCTGAAGTAATAAATCCAAATAACGAAATACCAATACCACTAAAGAACATTAAATAACTTATTGGTACTAGGAAAAAGTAGGGTTCTATAAGCAAACCAGTTCCATCCATTTTACTAGTTGCACCGTGTATGAATAAACAAGTAGCTCCTAATGATATCAATACAATTGCTAATAAATATTTTTTCATAATATATTCTCCTTTGATTTCACAATTAATTTATCTGCATTCCTTTTTACTATTCTCAATACCATCATAATAAGCCTGCTAACATTTTAAGTCAACAACTATTTATTGTTTTACAATAAATAGTTGTTGTTAAACATAATAAAAAAAGGCTATAGACAATGATTGTCTATAGCCTTTTCACTCCATTATTTCGTTCTAAAATATTCCTTCTGGAACATGCACATTCTTATCGCATTATGGTAGTTGCCATCAACGAAAAACTCGTCGAGAAGTTCTCCTTCTACCATAAATCCAACCTTTTTATAAACGTGTACAGCTTTTTCATTCTCTTTATCGACAACTAAATATATTTTATGCATATTTAATACAGAAAAAGCGTAATCCATCGCTAAACGCGTCGCCTCTGCTGCATAACCATATCCTTGATAATTTGGATCAATAATAATTTGGAATTCTGTTCTACGGTGAATATAATCGATTTCCACTAACTCGACCAATCCAACCATCTCATTATCTTTCTCAACGATAAATCGGCGTTCACTTTGATCATGTATATGTTTATCGTATAAATCCTGCAGCTCCACAAATGCCTCATACGGCTCTTCGAACCAATACGACATAATATGGGCATTATTATTAAGTTCGTGTACAAACTTTAAATCTTCCCGTTCTAAAGGACGTAACCTTAATTCCTGACTCATTGCTATAACCTCCAAGTAAAAGAAACCTCTTCACTTAATTTCTCAATTTTTTTCAATTTCAAACGCCCTATTTACATTGTAAACTTTCAAGTAACTTGAAGGTCAAGACATAAAAAAGTAGTGCAAACGTATGTCTGCACTACTACTCTTTTCTCAAATCTCTCATATTTGATATGTATAAAGCAATGACTAAAACAAGAATGGATCCCGCATATAACAACGTCTCCATCGGTTCCTCATGAGATACGATAATTAAACGAATTAACGCCGTAATTCCGATATAAATAAAATAACGTAACGGGAAATGATAATTCGACTTAAAATACTTAATAATCAATGCGATGAACTCGAAGTATAAGAAATAGACGATGATGCTCTCAACCAATTTATACGATGTATATTCCTTTGTTGAAAATATGTATTGAATAAATGTAATCGTCTCGTTAATTAAAAAGATCGATAAAACAATGGACAATATAATTAACGCTATATTCAATATCCACTGTAAAACGCTAGCTATGTAATGATCGATATTAAACTTCATTTCACACTCTCCTTCACGTAAATACTTATTTATTATAGCAAAATTATGATTGAAACGTAGTTAAATCATATATTCGTCCCTTGTTGTCACCTGTGTGGGGGATATTCATTGTTTGGAGGAGTCTATGAACTGTTGCACTTGATTGAACATGGAGAAATTCCTTTAACTGCATATTTGTACAAGTTACACTAATAAGAAGTACATAATCATGTATGGCATCCTCATGTGCTACTTTAGAGATAGCTTTACAATTTGAACAATACCACCCTTTTTTTAATTTCAACATCGGTATTATAGAGCATACCTCACATCGTACGCCGTTTAACAATTCTCCTTTTTTGATTTTAAATTGTTCAAGGATATTTTGCTGTAATGGAGTATGATGCCTTACTATTTGACAAATAAGATCGTCTACATTTTTTATAGTTTTTTTCTTATATTTACTCTCAAACCATTTTATTTTATGAGGTAAATTTGCACTGTGGATAATTTTATTGGGGAGATTATCGTCTGAAGCTTTAATAATAGTTCGTGGATTACTAATAACAACGAGTGATTCAATCGGAAAACGAGAAAACCCATTTAAACTTAACCATTTTCTAAACTGTTCCTCTTGTCTTTTCACTTGTAAAATTGGATCTGGAAAGCCTTCTGAATTCCCCTCTGATATTCTAATAAGCTGATTAAACTTTGAATCAAATAGTAATGTACCCACTATATTTTTTATTTCGAGGAAAAGAAGAAAATATGCTGAAATGATAATCGTATCAATTTGAAAATGGTGATTTTGATCAAACAACCTTATATCGTGCAAAATACTATATGTTTCTTCTGGCAAAAAACTTAGTGGATAATTGATAGCTTGTTCACCTTTGTAACCTGCTTTATGCTTCGCTAAACTTTCTGCAACCATATCCCGTTTCGGATGGTGAGCAGGTAATCTTCTAGATAACGCTTCTAATTGCCGTAAATACATTGGCATTTGTCGTTCTTTCACAATCATCTTTAGCCCTCCTCACAATATATCAACGATTTTTCAAATATATCTATCATAACTCACAATATATCAACGATTTTTTCAATATATCAACGATTCGACATAGAATATCGACTTACCGACAAAAACCGACACAACAAACACTCATAGAACCCTATATACAGTATAGCATCACATCAAAAAGCGTACTGTAAGCATAATGCTAATCCGCCCATTTAATTACGCCACTTTCAAAATGAGAGATTTACATTCACCTTATGTAAAAGAACTTTTTATAAGTATGAAAAAATTTTAGGAATTAGTTTATCTTTTTTTAATGTTTTATTTAGAGGCAGTTTATACTCGGCCATTAACATAATAAACGTAGTAATTACATTCAGAAACACGAACTATTTAAAATCATAAAATAAGGAGACGATAAAACATGAACAAAAAAACGAAAGCACTATCATCTATATTGCTCGGATTCACACTAGCACTAACAGGATGTGCTGGTACTAAAGCTGAAGAAAATCATAATAAGCCGAAACAAGAACAAGCTGCCAAAGAAACAAAAAAGGAAAATAAGTTAACGAAAGGCCAAAAAATGGCTAACATTCTTAGCAATACAAATTGGCAAGGTACACGAGTATATGACAAAGATAAAAATGATGTAACAAAAGAAAATGCAAACTTCATTGGCCTTGCGAAATATGATGCAAAGTCAGGAAGATATGAATTCTTTGACGCTAAAACAGGTGCAAGTCGTGGCGATAAAGGAACTTTCTTTATCACAAATGATGGGAAAAAGAGAATATTAATTTCAGAATCAATGAAATATCAAGCTGTTGTTGATATGACAAAACTAAATAAAAATGTATTTACTTATAAACGAATGGGGAAAGACGCTAACGGTAACGATGTAGAAGTTTTCGTTGAACATGTTCCATATAAAGAAAAAGAGCTTTCTTTCACTGATCCGGACAAGCAACTGAACACGACTACAGGCGATATCGTTAAAAACGTTGATGGAGATAAAATTTTAGGTGGAACACTTTGGCACGGAACAAAAGTATTAGATGAAGCTGGTAATGACGTAACACAGTTTAATTCGAACTTCATTAGTCTAGCAAAATTCGATGACAAGTCTAATAAATATGAGTTCTTCAATAGCGAAACAGGTCAAAGCCGCGGTGATTATGGCTACTTCGATGTTGTACACGAAAATAAAATAAGAGCTCATGTTTCAATTGGAAATAATAAATATGGTGCGGCTCTTGAACTTACTGAACTGAACAATAAGAAATTTACGTATAAAAGAACTGGTAAAGACCAAGCGGGTAAGGACATCACTATATTCGTTGAACATGAACCTTATACAGGTGATATGAAACCACAATTTAGTTTTTAAAAACGTTTGATTACAAATCCTGTACTGAGCTGCAGGATTTTTTTGAGGAAAAATCATTTATGATTCCCTTGAAAAAAATTGTCTTATATCCCCCTCAACAATTCATCCCGATTGTTGAATATAATATCTCTCATTTTTTTAACAGCTTTAAAAAGCCTTACTACACATAAATTGTAGTAAGGCTCCAGCTATTTAAGATAAAAATTTTATTATCTCTATACAAATAAGGTTTAGCAAATAATGTTACTATCCCCTCCAAGGAAAGGAAACCTTATTTCAACTTTCCTATTGATAAGTTAACACGATAATTCCCGTATTTTAATAGTCGTCCTAGAAAGTTATCTAAGTCTTCATTGGACGCAAAATGTGTTTTTAATAAATAACACCCCTCACCACTTATACGGTGTACTTCAGAAATCCCTTCTTCTCCTTGAAAGAAATTCATAAACTCTTGGTGATTAGCTGTTGTTACGAACAAAGTAACAAATGCAGTCACTACTTGTCCTAATTTGATTCGGTTTATTGCAATTGTATATTGTTCAATAATCCCTAAATCCTCTAATCTTCGAATTCGATTTCCTACGGCCTGCCCCGTCATATGTATTTTTTGACCAAGTTCTTTCCATTGTATTCTTGAGTTTTCTCCTAATAATTTCAGTATCTCAAAATCTGTTTGATCAATGATATAAACCAATCCTTTCACCGTGAAAGTAGAAAGCCCGAAAGTGTTTCGCCAACTTATTCTGCTTATCGATACAATTCACTATACTTAGTTTATCCTCTTACATCACATTATTTATCAGTTATATTTACTTATAACACAGAGGACGCAACAAAAAAATACATCTAGATTTAAAGGAGGTTACAAATATGTTATTACAAGAAATTCTATCGTTCAATGAACAATTTGTAGAAAATAAAGAATACGCTCCTCGTGAAGCGACAAAGATGCCTAAAAAACGTATGGTTGTTGTTTCTTGCATGGATGCTCGTTTAATTGAGCTACTTCCAAAAGCTTTAGATATACACGATGGTGATGCAAAAGTTATCAGAAATGCAGGTGGTAAAATTGCTTCTGCTTTCGATAGTGTTATGCAAAGTGTTGTAGCGTCAGTATACGATTTAAATGCAGATGAAATCTTCCTTATTGGACACCATAGATGTGGCGCGAGCCAAACGAATCCAAAAGGAACACTTCAAAAAATATTAGATCGTGGAGTAGCTTCACCAGAAATTTTATCAGCGATTGAATACGCTGGTGTTGACCTTGAAAAATGGTTATTTGGATTCGATGATGTCAACGGTTCAACTCAAGCTAATGTTGATTTAGTAAGAAATCATCCACTTATTCCAAAAGATGTTCCTGTACATGGTTTAGTTATTGATCCTCACACAGGTAAATTAGATTTAATAGTTGATGGATATAAAGCATTAAATGGTATGAAAAATTAATTATTACTTAAATGAAGGGAAGTTATTAGATATGAAAAAACAAGTATTAGATATGAATAGACAAGAAGCTACGCAAAAAATTCTAGAGGCAAAAATTAAAAAAGGGTTAACTTGGGAAGAAATTGCAAAAGTAAGTGAACACTCTGAGACTTGGGTTGTAACAGCGTTATTAGGACAAGCTACAATGACACGTCCAGAAGCAGAAAAAATCGGTAAACTATTAGAATTAGATGAAGAAGTAGTTCAAGCATTAACAGTAGTTCCACTTCGTGGCCAAGTAATGGAAATGCCACCTACTGACCCGATTGCATATCGCTTATATGAAATGATGTTACAATATGCACCAACTATTAGAGAATTAATCTTAGAAAAGGCCGGCGAAGGTGTAATGAGTGCAATTAACTTCAACCTGGGTGTGGATACACAAGAAGATCCAAAAGGTGGCGACCCCCGTATCGTGATTACACTTAACGGGAAATTTTTACCATTCCGTACATGGTAATTAACTAAAAAACTATATATATATTTAAAATAATTTTATTGATTTACAAAATCTATCCTTTTTAATCTAACTTTGTAGAAAGGATAGATTTTTACTATGAGATTCTTTTTCGGCAAAGGAGAATAATATGAATAAAAAGCACTTCGATACGAGCTTTAGTACTCTACAATGGTTTGTGTTTCTATTAGCAAATGCAATTGCATTACCTATCATTATTGGTGGCATATTCCATTTACCAATAGAAGATATCTCAACATTAATGCAGCGGACTTTTTTAGTCGTGGGAGTAAGTTCGTTTCTACAAGCGTGGTTTGGGCATCGCTATCCCATAGCGGATGGGCCAGCAGGTTCATGGGTAAGTATATTTGTCATATTAGGACAAGTAGCTATGCATCAGGGACAAAGTGCAAAAGATGTATTACAACTTTTAGAAGGTGGGTTAATTATTGCAGGTATATTACTCTTCGTTCTTGGTATAACAGGGCTTGTTCAGCGAATCTTACGTTTATTTACCCCTTTAGTTACAGGAACTTTTCTTTTAATCTTAGCACTTCAGCTTAGTGGTGTGTTACTAAAAGGAATGATGGGATTACAAGGATCTGCAACTCATCCCGACTATACAATTGCTACTATTGCGCTCTTTGTTTTTGCCCTTATTACTTTCTTATCAATTAAAGGGAAAGGATGGATGAAAAGTTACGCTGTGTTACTTGGAATTTCATGTGGTTGGCTTTTGTATGCAGTATTAGGAAAATCATCTCATATGCCTTCACATACAACGCTAGTTAAGTTACCAGAGGTATTTGCTTGGGGCACACCTAGATTCGATATTGGAATGTCTCTAACTGCGACTTTATTTACCTTTCTTTTAGTTGCAAATACAATTGCTGCTATTTCGGCTGTAAAACAAGTGGCTCCGTTATCTAAAAAAAATGAAAAGCAAATACTGAACCGTGGTGTATGGGTCGGAGGTATATCACATATTATCTCATCATTGTTCTCTACAATTGGGATTGTACCATTACCTGCATCAGCAGGATTTATTCAACTAACAGGTCAAAAAAAGGTGAAGTCGTTTCTTATAGCAAGTCTTATATTAGCAGGTATTTCTTTTATCCCCTCAATTGTAAACTTTATATCCTTGCTACCAGGTCCTATTGCTAATGCTGCACTTTTAGCTACATTTGTCCAAGTAATAGGCATTTCATTTCAATCCATTTTACTTGAAGAATTAAAGCAACGTCGATTAACTATATTAGGAATTTCATTATTAATCAGTTTGGGTATAATGTTTCTTCCAGAAATTGCATTTAGCGGCGTTCCTTCTTCCTTACAATATGTTTTAAGTAACGGATTACTCGTAGGTACTATGATCGTTATTTTGCTAGAACAGTTTTGGAAAGAGTAAAATTTGTGACTAAGTAAAAAAGCGCCCTGATTACAGGGCGCTTTTTTATACCTAATGACTAATACTAGCCGTTGGATATAATGTTGTTCCTCCAATTGAAACTTTTATTTCATTTGTTAATGGAACATTTTATTCATTAATAATTGTTCTCCACCATTCCCATGCAAGACCAGTACATTCTCTAGCTACGATTTTTATATTTTTTGAATTTGGTGGAAGAGGGATAACTGTAGAGTAATGAGCTGTTTTGTCTCTGCCGCTACCATCCCATGTTTTATGTGTTAGTACTTCTTTCCCATTTTGATCAAATGTGAATTCATCCCAAGATACATCAAATTGAGCAACGTAAGCACCGTAATGATCAAGTGTCATTTTAGCACTTGAATATTCTGTAGTTGTCGTCTCAATATAATCTGTATTGTTATGAACAGCAGCAGTTGCATTATCTTTTAAGAAAGTGCTTGTATATGAAATTGGGTATGCTGGATTTTTAAGACTTAATTCAGCATTATCTTTAATAATATTTCGGATTTCATTGAAATCTTTAGTAACAACCTTGTTATGCTCTTTCGCATCTCCACCTAATACTACAGCAGTAAAGGTACTTTCTTCAAAAATATCTTTGTACTGTCCGCTCGTTTCGACGCTGTTATTCTTAAGTAAGGCTTTAAAAGCAGCTTGTACATCTTTACTCTTAGATGTGGTTTCTAATTTTACATAAACGGTTCTACCATAAGCTACATTTGAAACCATAACAGGTGGAGCTGAATTACTTACTCCTTTACGAGTTAACTCATCAAAAGTAACACTATTATCAAAAAGATCGGATGGATTGTTAGGTAGCTCAGCACTTACGGTATAAAATATTTGCTTATATGCCGCTACCATCACTTTCTTCTCTCCATTTGCAACCGCATTAAAATCAATGTTTAGACTGTTATCAAGATATTTAGCGTTAACGTTAAGGGCACTTGCGATTTGTGATTTACTATAAACCATAGATTCTGTATACTGCATTCTTGCAGGTAACGTATGTGTTTTAGAATACTTTTCATTCCAAGTAGATACTAAATCATCTACTGCTCCAGCCACATTACCATATGTCGGATTTTGGACAGTAATTGTATTTTCTTTTCTCATGCCAGGTAAGTCTATACTAATATTCAAAGGCTTTCTCTTAGCCACTAATAAACTAGGTTGATTGTCTGCAAAAGCTTTATTTGCAAGTTGTACCGCTCCTGGATACGTACGATTCACCACAGAATCAATAATCGAAATATCGACTGGTGAAGTTGTAAGTGATTTTTTCTCGCGTTCCACTACTACAAATTTACCATTTGAATTGATACTTTCTTTCGGAACAAAACTCGCTACCTTATCACCATTTACAGCTAAAACCTCTTGATTATTATATTTAAGATTTGCTATACCAGTATCAATGCCACTAGCATTTTGGGTTACATCAGTTGCATTACCTACTTGTGTTTCTGCGAAGGAAATAGATGAATAATGAATAGTGCATAGACTAACTAATAAACATGCAAGGAACTTTCTTCTTTTAGTGTTTTTCTTAATATTCAGAAAAATCACCCCGTTCTTTTTTTAGTAAGATATGATAATGATTGATAAATAATAGCTAACTAATAAACCTACATAAATGCTTTTAAAAGTTCTTGAATTAACGGGATTACGCCACCTACAAATTTCAAAACTGCCATTGCGATTTCCATATTATTTCCTCCTTTTTTATTGCTACGAAAATGTGATTAATCTTTATGCCCTCATTATAGTGACCCCTTACACTTTTATCAATACACTCTTATATGCAATATTACATACAAAGAACCAAGCTGAATTTTTATAAAAAGTTATACAGATATAAATTTTCCGTTTGGTAGATACTTGAAAAGGTGAAGCATTCCTTTTCATTTTATAAGTAATCGCATAAAAAAAGCTGCTGCCTATAAAATACAGACAGCAACTTCAACTAGATTAGCTAGCATAATTTACGCAAGCTACAGTATACATTTTTTATCTAATAAACAGCAATTGGCCCATAAGGACCCTTGATAATTTCTATTTTTGTTTCAAAAATATCTGTCAAAAGTGTTGGGTCCATAACCTCTTCTACTGTTCCAAAAGCAGCAATTTGCCCATCTTTCATAGCACAAATTTTATCAGAGTATTTAGCTGCAAAATTTATGTCATGCATAACAGTCAATATTGTTCTTCCGAATTCATTAGCTGCACGTCTCAAATGCTCCATCATTTGAACAGAGCGCGCAACATCAAGGTTGTTCAGAGGCTCGTCCAATAGCACATATTCAGTCTCTTGGCACAATACCATCGCTACATATGCCCTTTGTCTTTGACCACCAGAAAGCTCATCTAAATATCTATTCTCTAAACTAGTTAAATCTAAGAAATCGATATATTTAGAAATGATAACCTCATCTTCTCTAGTTAATCTTCCCTTTGAATAAGGAAAGCGCCCAAATCCAACTAATTGTCTAACAGTAAGCCTCGTTACAAAATGATTTTCTTGTCGCAATATAGTCAAAATTTTTGCTAAGTCTTTTGATTTGGACTCAGAAACATCCATATTCGCTACTTGAATTTGACCTTCATCCATATCTAAAAGTCTTCCAATCATCAAAAGTGTCGTAGACTTTCCAGCGCCATTTGGTCCAATTAAAGAAGTAAAGCCCGCTTTTGGTATTTCAATATCCAAAGGTCCTATTTTCACCTTATCAGTATAGAACTTTTTAACATTATCGATTTTTATCATAAAGCCCTCTTCCTTAAAACTATAGTTAAGAATATGATTCCACCAAATAATTCAATAATAACTGAAACTACACCTTGAGCATGGAATACATGATACATTAAAAAGTATGCACTCGTCATTATTAAAAATCCTATAGCAAAAGCCATTGGGAAAATATATCTATGATCATAAGTTGACGCCGCCTGATAACTCAAAGTTGCTACTAAAAAGCCGTAGAAAGTAAGTGGCCCAATTAGAGCTGTTGAGATAGACATCAAAATAGCAACTAACACAAGCGTATAAATTACACTAGGTTGATATTTAACCCCAAAAGAAGTAGCAACATCCTTTCCTAATGACAAAACATTCAACTTCTTAGAATGAGCAAAAATTAATACTGCTACAATTATGATCATAGGAATTACAATAGGAAAATATGCAGGGTCTGCATGATTAACAGAACCAAATAATCTCGCTTGTAAAATATCAAATTCTGAAGGCGCAAGTAGTTTTCTCATGAAAGTTGACACAGAATTTAGCCCGGTACCAATAATAATTCCAACTAAAAGCATAAGTTGTAAATTCCCGTATTTACCGGAAAGTAACCATCCATAAAGTATCAAACTCATGAAGACCATCACAACAACTTGAAATAAAAATGATCCAATTCCATTAAAATTTATTAATGCACTAGCACCAAAGAAGAATATTGTACTCGTTTGAATTGCTGAATAAAGTGATTCGAAACCTAAAAGTGAAGGAGTAATAATCTTATTATTCGTAATAGATTGGAAAGCAACTGTCGATAAGCTATGACAAACTGCAGCAATAATCATTGCAACAATAGCTACTATCCTTCTCTTAACAACTGGGATAAAAGAAGGTGAATCTATCGGAACTGGGTTGTTATAAACTAAAAGTCCATATGAAGAAAGGAGACCTAAAGCAATCAATGTTATGAGTAAAATCCAATAACGTCTTGCTTCCTTCTTAGAACGAAAAGCACTAGCTGATCTACTTTCATTATGAAGGCTAGAATCGATTTCGACATTTTCTTTATTTTTATATTCTAATGTGATCATCGCAGCCTCCTTGGTTTTCTTTGTCTCAATAGAATAGTAATAAACACGACCGCTCCCACTGTTGCAAGTATTAAAGAAACAGGGACTTCAAAAGGCTTTATAATTGTTCGAGAAATGATGTCACAGGCAGTTATTGTCCCCATTCCAATCACACAAACCCAAGGTAAATTACTTCTAAGATCATCACCTCTAAACATGGAAACAATATTTGGCACAATTAATCCTAAGAAAGGTAAGTGTCCAATAACAGCTGCAACAATTCCAACTGCAACAGAGATAAGGCCCGTCCCAAAAAGAACAATTCTATTGTAATTAACGCCAAGGCTTGTTGCGACATCTTCTCCTAGTCCAGCTAAAGTCAATCTATTAGCATACATAAAAATAAGCAAAGTAACGATAACAATTAGCCATAAATATTCGTATCTTCCCACCTGAATGTTAGCAAATGAACCTACGAACCAAGTTTCAATACTTTGCGTCATTTGAAAAAGGAGTCCCAAAAAAGTAGACACTGCAGAAATAACTGCTCCAAGCATCAATCCAATAATAGGGACAATTAAAGACGAACGAAGTTTAACTCTTCTTAAAAACAGAAAGAAAATCATAGTTCCTATAAAAGAAAAAATGATTGCACCAGTCATTCTTTGAACTAAAGTCGGGGCAGGAAATAATAAATAGACAAAAAGCAGGCCTAAGCCTGACCATTCAATAGTCCCCGTTGTAGTAGGTTCAACAAAACGATTCTGTGTAATTAATTGCATTACGAGCCCTGCCATCGCCATTGCAGCTCCAGTAAGCATTAATGCAACTGTTCTCGGAACACGAGTGATGAAAAACATCTCCATTCCGTCCTCTTGTCCACGTATATCATAAACTCCGGTAAACAGTGATATAATCCCTAAAATTATAACAACTATAACCGCTATTATAAAAGGTTTTGTCCATATTTTATTGTGATTATAAAACTGGGGTTGAGAAATATTCTCAACCCTAGAAATCATATTTTTTGACACTGTTTCGTACCCCTTTACACTACTTAGCTAAAGTTTTTGCAAGATTTCCAAATAACTCTACATAAGTCTGAATTGATTCATTTGTGTAAGTATCTTCTGGTGCATAAACAACTTGTTTTTTAGAAACAGCAGTTGTGTTTTGAAGAGCTGGTGATTTAGAAATAACATCCTTAGCAGGTGTTGACTTAGCTGCATCAGATGTTGCAGCATCACGATCTAATACGAAAAGCCAATCAGGATTTGTTTGTGCAATAGCTTCAACAGAAACGTCATCACCTTTATGACCTGCAGTAGAATTAGACACTTCTAATGCTGGAGTCCAACCAAAAATTTCATACATTGGTCCCCAAACACGACCAGAATGTGGAGCAGCAAAACCAATATTCCCACCAGTAACGATAACACTCATAACTTTATCTTTTCCGTTATAAGCAGATTTTGCTTTTTCAATAGATTTATCAAAATCAGCTACTAATTGTTTAGCTTCTTTATCTTTATCAAAGATTTTTCCTAAAGTAGTTGTAGAATTTTTAAGTCCATCTACTAAATTTTTTCCAGGCGTAGTAGATTTCTCAGAAACATCAAAATTAAGATCAATAACAGCTGCATTTGGCACTAATTTTTTGATTTCTTCGTAATGATCAGCAAATCTTTGACCAACGATTACAAGGTCAGGGTTTGCCGCTGCAATAATTTCAAGATTTGGTTCACGGTGATTCCCGATATTTTGAACTTTTTCATCCTTTTTATATGCTGAATCAGCAGGCATGATATCCTTTGGAGCAGCCGCTAATTTAATTCCCCAATCAGCTAAAGTTTCAAACGTTCTATTATCTAAAGCAACTACATTCTTTGGATTTACAGGAACTGTAACTTTTCCATGCGCATCAGTAATTTCAACCGTTTTTGGCTTATCACTACCATTATCTTTAGTAGCCTTCGAAGTTTCTTTACCTGAATCTGAGCAAGCTACTAACATTAAAGTGAAAATTGCTAGAATACTTACTAATTTTAAAAGCATAGTTTTTTTCATACGTATACTCCTTATTATGTAATTTAGTTCGAAAATGATGACTTTCATAGATTGAATTAGATAATAACTTTTCTTCACCTAAATCAATATTGATAATCATTTTCATTTGAACATCCTGTTAATTAGTATAATCATTAATTCTGTGAAAATCTTGTGAATGGTGTGAGTTAATAAAATTAAAAATAAATTAGATACGGTCTCCACCAGATCCATCCCCCGCACGTACTAACCGATAGATTAGCACCTTATAAACCATGATTTCTACTGCAAAAAAATGCCCATTTCTGATAGCAATCTTCTTTTAATATTTCACAGAAACTATCTGATTATCTTATTTTTATCAATCAACCATTGAATAGCCTCTGCCATGTATCGTTTGAATATATCTGTCTTTCTTCTCGCACTTTAACTTTTTTCTTACATACCCAATATATAAGTCTACTACATTTGGATTTACTACTACGTTATATCCCCAAACCTGATTCAAAAGCATTTCACGGCTCAATATTGTATTTTTATTCTTGATTAAAAATACAAGTAAATCGTACTCACGCTTCGTAAGCGAGAGATTTTTACCATCTTTTTTCACAATATTGCTAGATGCATCAACAAAGAGATCTTTAAACTGAAAAAAGTTTATCTCATTTTGCTGATTATAGTCACTTCTTCTTAAAATAGCTTGAACTCTTGCTACTAATTCTTCTTTCACAAATGGTTTTCTAATATAATCATCTGCTCCTGCCTGTAACCCTGCTATACAATCCTTACTAGAAATATTGTCGGTCACAATAATAATCGGTGTCGTTTTAACAAGTCGTATTTGTCTACAAATTTCTGGTCCGGATACACTTAATGAATCCCAATCCAATATGATAATATCCCAATCTTGTTCATATACTATATTTAAACCTTCGTTTTCATTGTGAAGTTTTAAAATAAAACAGCCTTCTTGCTTTAAACCGCTTACGATTTTCTTCGCTAAAGACCGTTCATTCTTAATTACTAACACCTGCCTCACCGATGGTTCACCTCTACTTCAATATAACTTAGTTAGATAAAAAATTATCTAAAAAAACCATTTTAAAATTTATAAATATGAAACCCCTAAAAAAGGCCATTATAACAGCTTATTAGGAGAACACTATATAATCTTACAATAGATATGGATAAAAACACAAAGGATATGAAGATTCAAATACATATTATGTAATCATTAAAGGTAGCTATAGTATCTACCTATTTATCATCAATAACTATTTCTTCATTTTCTGTTTCAGGGGTACTGCCCTCCCCCATCAACTTAAGCATTTTATAAACCGCAAAACAAAAAGAACCATAACCCCGCCAATCTGGCAAAGTTATGGTTCATATCATACAAAATAAAAAACCACCAAATATGTATTGGTGGAGACGGTGGGAGTCGAACCCACGTCCAAAAATATCGGCACTTAAGCTTCTACGAGTGTAGTCGATATATTAGCATTTCGCGAACTCTTCGGCCTATCGACAGGCTTCCAAGTTGCTAGTCTGATTGTTCTCTTCCTTCGCCCTCAGACGGCGAACTCCGGCGTAGTCCACTTAGTTTGAGTCCCTTACCCTACCACATGGACGATGGAGGGAGGAACCTTTAGTGCAATTAAGCAGCTAAAGAAAGATTGTTTTGTTTGCCAATTATAGGCTTTGACGTTTTAACGAGGCCGATCCCCTCGACTCGCAACCTAAGCTCGAACTATCCCTGTCGAATCCGTAACGTCCCCATGATAAAAATGGAGCATACGAAGAAATATCGTGATAGCTACTAAGAGCTGTTTTTCAATGTGCAACAATCTTACATAAGTTATTATAACATACGCGCGTCGTTTTACAAATGTAAATATCTGTATTACATCTTTTGACGATCACGGAACGCGCGTGCAATTTCACGTTTTGCTTCTTTTTCTTTTAAATCGTTACGCTTATCATATTGCTTTTTACCTTTTGCTAAACCAAGTGCCATTTTCGCGAATCCATTTTTTAAATAAATTCTAACTGGAACTAATGCATAGCCTGTTTCTTTTGAAGCACCCGTTAACTTTTCAATCTCTTTTTTATGAAGAAGTAACTTTCTCGTGCGAAGCGGATCATGGTTGAAACGATTCCCTTGCTCATATGTACTAATATGCATATTATGTACCCATACTTCACCATTATGTACACGTGCAAACGCATCTTTCAAGTTCACGCGTCCAGCGCGAATCGACTTAATTTCCGTTCCTTGAAGGACAAGCCCTGCCTCGTATGTTTCTTCGATGAAATAATCATGAAATGCTTTTTTATTTTGTGCAATAACCTTACCTGAACCTTTTGGCATATAACGTCCCTCCTCTATTTTTACTATTGTAACAAATGTTATAAAAAAGCGAAAGTGGCTCACTCAGAATCTTTGGACATTGGAACTCCCGACAGAGAAGCGCTTTTTGCTTCGTCCGAGGGAGTGAAATGGCCAATAGATTCTAGCCACTGTAGCTAGATTCCATTAAAAAAAGCGAAAGTGGCTCGCTCAGAATGTGAGGTGGATGGAGCTTCTGACCTTGAGGCGCTCTTTGCCTCTAGAGAAGAAGCGAAGCCGCCGAACATTCTAGCCACTGTAGCTAGATTCCATTAAAAAGCGAAAGTGGCTCGCTCAGAATGTGAGGTGGATGGAGCTTCTGACCTTGAGGCGCTCTTTGCCTCTAGAGAAGAAGCGAAGCCGCCGAACATTCTAGCCACTGTAGCTAGATTCCATTAAAAAGCGAAAGTGGCTCGCTCAGAATGTGAGGTGGATGGAGCTTCTGACCTTGAGGCGCTCTTTGCCTCTAGAGAAGAAGCGAAGCCGCCGAACATTCTAGCCACTGTAGCTAGATTCCATTAAAAAGCGAAAGCGGCTCGCTCTCAAGCCACCAATAAAAAAGAAAAGGCCCCGCTTTTCATTAAAGCGAAGCCACTCTTTTCTTACTTGCGCTTTTTCTTTTTCTTCTTGAATCCTGGTACATTTTCAAAGAAGCCTTTTTTCTTCTTACCATTACCGTTACCATCTTTTTTCCCTGGCTGACTAGCGGATGTGGATGCTGATGCGGATCCTTTTCCTTTTCCTTGTCCACCACGATCAAACTTTCTTCCTGTGCCGCGCTCATTACTACGTTCGCTACGTCCACCGCGTTTCTTTCTGCCTGTTCTTGGCTGTTCGATAACGACTGGACGATCTTTGAACTTACGACGAGGCGTACCTTTCATGCCAACGATTTCAAAGTCGATTGCACGCTCGTCTTTGTTTACGTTAATAACACGAATTGTAATTTCGTCTCCGATGCGGAATACGTTACCTGTACGTTCTCCGATCATTGCGAAATGTTTCTCGTCATAACGGTAGTAATCATCTGTTAAGTAGCTAACGTGTACAAGACCTTCAATTGTATTTGGAAGCTCTACGAATAAACCGAAGTTTGTTACAGAGCTAATCATACCGTCATACTCTTCGCCGATCTTATCAACCATATACTCTGCTTTTTTCATTTCGTCTGTTTCACGTTCTGCTTCAACAGCACGGCGTTCCATATTAGAAGAATGCTCTGCAATTTCAGGTAAGTTTTCACGCCATTTTGCTTGTGTTTCGTTGTCGACTTTACCGTTAATGATGTATTCACGAATTAGTCTATGAACGATTGTATCTGGGTAACGACGAATTGGTGATGTGAAATGTGTGTAGAACTCAGTTGATAAACCGAAATGTCCTAAGCTATCCGCATCGTAACGCGCTTGCTTCATTGAACGAAGCATTACTGTTGAAATAACTACTTCTTCAGGCTGTCCTTGAACCATTTCAAGAATTTGTTGCAGCGCACGAGGATGTATTTCATTCGCACGTCCTTTTACTGCATATCCGAAGTTTGTTACAAACTCGAAGAAACGTTCCAGCTTATCTTCTTTCGGATCTTCATGGACACGGTACATGAATGGTACGTTCATCCAGTGGAAATGCTCTGCTACTGTTTCGTTCGCAACAAGCATAAATTCTTCAATTAACTTCTCTGATACAGAACGATCACGCATGACAACATCTGTCGGTTTACCTTCTTCATCTACTAATACTTTCGCTTCTTTAAAGTCAAAGTCGATTGCACCGCGGCGCATACGTTTTTCACGTAAAATCTGTGCCAATTGACCCATTTCTTTAAACATCGGTACGAGCGGCTCATAGCGTTTGATTAACTCTTCGTCCTCATCTTCTAAAATGCTTCTTACGTCAGCATACGTCATACGCTCTGTCGTTTTAATCACACTTTGGAATATCTCATGCTTTACAACATCACCTAAGTTGTTGATTTCCATTTCACAAGATAACGTCAGACGGTCTACTTTCGGGTTTAACGAACAAATACCGTTAGATAGACGATGCGGAATCATCGGAATTACACGGTCAACAAGATATACACTCGTTGCTCTTTCCGCTGCTTCTACATCAATTGGAGAACCTTCTTGAACGTAATGACTTACATCCGCAATATGAACGCCAAGTTTGTAGTTACCGTTCTCGAGCTTCGTTACTGTAACAGCGTCATCTAAATCTTTCGCATCTGCACCGTCAATCGTTACGATCATTTGGTCACGCAGGTCACGGCGATCTTTTAAATCTTCTTCTGAAATCGTTTCTGGTACACTGTTTGCATGCTCCATCACTTCTTCAGGGAACGCTAAAGGTAGATGATGTTTATGGATAACTGATAAAATATCTACTCCTGGATCATTTTTATGACCTAGAATTTGAATAACTTCACCTTCTGCACTTAAACGATTCTCTGGATAGCTCGTAATTTTCACAACTACTTTATGACCTTCTACAGCACCCATTGATGCACTTTTCAAGATAAAGATATCACTCGTCCAGCGCTTATTGTCAGGTATCACAAATCCAAAGTTTTTCGATTCTGTATATGTACCAACTAGTTCTTTCGTGCCGCGCTCTAAAATACGTACAATTGAACCTTCTTGGCGTGATCCACTTGATTGTGCGCTAACACGCGCTAATACTGTATCACCATGAAGTGCACCGTTTAACTCTGTAGGCGGGATGAAAAGATCATCGTCTCCCGTTTTCTTCTCTTCTGGTACAACGAACGCAAAGCCACGTGCATGTCCAATTAATTTACCGCGTACTAAACTCATCTTTTCAGGAAGACCGTAACGGTTACTACGTGTGCGAATAACAAGTCCCTTCTCTTCCATCGTTACAAGTGCCTTTACAAAATCTTTAAAGCCCTCAGAACCTTCAATTCCAAATGCCTCTTCTAACTCTTGTATTGTTAACGGTCTATACGCTTCTTCTCTCATAAATAATAACAACTTATCAATATTTTCTTGTATGATTTCTTCCAAGCAGAAATACCTCCTTTAAACCCTTATATTATTTAGTGTATCCGAAAGACTCGGGATGTATAAAGCGAAACTTTAATACTCCCCTAATGATTTTTACAGTTTTCACAAAAAATTCCTTATGAAAAAAAGAGGCAACTAGATCTTACCAATCTAGTTGCTCCAAGAAGTTATATACATCCTCATGTAGCTCGTCACGTTGCTTATCAAGTGTAATGACATGCGTAGAGTCTTCATACCATTTAATGTCTTTTAACGTAGATTCTACACCATTATAAATAATGTTAGCACTATCTGTATTAATCATTTCATCATGACGCGCTTGTACAACAAATGTTGGGGCATAAATCATATCCACATTGTTACGTACGTCAGCAATTAGCTCTTGTAGTGCTTTTAATGTATTCATCGGTGTCTTTTGGAATTCCAACATTTCTTGTTCAATTTGCTCTGGTGATTTTTGCTCACGTTTTTTATATTCGCGGGCATATGCCAATATACCTTGGTACATCGTTTCTTCACTCTTAATATACATTGGTGCACACATTGGTACTACACCTAAAACCGGTACCGTATAACCTAATTTTAAAGAAAATACGCCGCCAAGTGATAATCCAGCAACAGCAATTTTCTCAAAGCCTTTATCTTTTAAAAGCTGATATGCTTCCATTACGTCTTGCCACCAATCTTCAGGACCTGTATGAACAAGCTCTTCTGGTGGTACACCGTGCCCTTTAAAAATTGGCGCATGACAAGTGTAGCCTTTCTTCTCTAAGAAACGCCCTAACATACGTACATCAGCTGAGTTTCCTGTGAAACCATGTAGTAATAAAACAGCGCGGTCTCCACCCTCAAATGTAAATGGTTTCGGAGATGCTAATTTCATCATGTACTTCTCCTCTTTCTCTTCTGTAATCTAGTCGTATTCTTTCTATATCTAGTGTACCATATTTATATTTCTATAATCTAATTAGAAACATCTTTCAAATGGCAAAATAAAAAAAGAAGAACCATTAGTACATCTTACTAACGCTTCTTCTTTCAATTCTATAAATTTAAGTACGTAACAGCAATTGTTAATACGAAGAATAGAACAGCTAAAACAATTGTAATACGGTTTAATACTGCTTCAATTCCACGTGCTTTTTGCTTACCAAATAATTGCTCTGCACCGCCTGAAATTGCACCTGAAAGGCCTGAGCTATTACTAGACTGCATAAGTACCATAACAATCATTAAAATCGATACAATAATAAGTAAAACGGATAATAACGTATGCACTTGGCGTACCTCCTACAAAGATTCAGTTATTTTAACTGTAGCATAAATTCTATAGAAAAGCGAGAGCTATAGAGTCGCTCTCGCTTTTCTTCTATTACATAAACATCATTGCAAATAACGGCCCGAGCAAACATGTCAAAATTGCTGTTAATGTCATTGTTACCGATCCAATAACACCTTCATGTTCATTATTTTTCATCGCTCTCATTACACCCATAATATGAGAAGCACATCCAAATCCGATACCTTTACCAACTGAGTTTGTAACGCGGCTCCATTTTAATAAAAGTGGGCCAGTAATCGTTCCAGTAATACCTGCGATAACAACGAAAGCTGCTGTTAATGACGGTACACCACCAACTTGCTCTGAAACACTCATCGCAACTGGCATTGTCACCGATTTTGGTAAAGAAGATAAAATTAAGCTTTTATCTGTTCCCATAAGTGATGCAATGGCAAAATCACTTGCGATTGCAACTGTTGTCCCTACTAATACGCCACCAGCAATCGGCACAACATATTTTTGCAGAACGTGACGTTGTTTATAAAGAGGAATTGCAAATGCTACAACACCGGGTCCGAGCAGTTTTGCAATCCAGCCACCACCGCTTTCCATATAATGTTGATATGGTATATCAAGCATGATAAATAAGAAAGCCATTAATCCTGTTGCTACAAGCATTGGAATGGTGAATGGTGTTGGAAATAATTTATAGATTTTTTTAGATAATTGGTATAATAGCACCGTAAAAAGAACCCAACCGATTCCGATTAATATTTGGCTCATCGCGACTCTCTTTCCTTTCTATTCGCAAGATATTGTCCTGTATGTCCTGCGACAATAATAATTAAAAATGTACTCGCTACAATTGTAATGAAAAGAGAAATTCCTTTACTCATAAAAAAAGCACCGTAATTCATTAGGCCAAGCGTTGGCGGAATTAATAAAAACGGCATAATAGCAACGAGTGTTTCTGCTCCTAAATCGAACCATTTCACTGGAAGGACTTTTAGGCTAAGTAAAACAAGTAAGAGAAACATTCCAATCAAACTTCCTGGAATCGGAATATTTAACACTTCTTGTACCCAAGTTCCAACCATATAAAAGACGTAAAGAGCAGCAATTTGGACAAGAATCTTTGTAAATTTCATGTTCATCATCCCTCATGTTTATACGATCTTCTCTTAATATCTTTATCATAGTATAAATTGTAAAAAGCTGCAATTTATCAACTTGACAGCAAAAACAGCTTATGTTAGACGCTTACAACCTTGATATGACTGGATTTTCGCATAGAAATTAAGTCAAAAACCTTGACCTAATATAAAAAGTTTTTATTTTCTGAATTTACAACGTTGTTATTTCAATAAAATAATCTTTTTATCCTTAAGCTTACATATATATAAAGTGAAACTTTCATTAGTGGTGGTTTTCTTCATCCCCACAATCGGACTTTTACGGGATAAACAAGATAGGTGGTGAACATATGCCAAAAAAAGTTCTTATTTTTTGTGATCCTGGGATTGATGATACGATGGCTCTCCTCTTAGCATTCTTTATTGATGAAATAGAAATCGTCGGGATTGTTGCTGATTACGGCAATGTTCCAAAAGAAATAGCCGTACAAAACGCTCATTTTCTTAAGAACGAAGCAAAGGATAGAAATATCAAGATATTTGGTGGATCAGAACGCCCACTTACTGGCGCCCCCCCTGCTTTCTTTACGGAAGTACACGGGAAACAAGGGCTCGGACCAATTATTCCAAAGGGACATGTGACTAACGGCGAAATGGAGAATTTTTTCGAAGTCATTCCTCTTATTGAACAGTATAAAGATGAATTAATCATTGTTAGTTTAGGCAGACTTACCTCCCTAGCAATTTTATTCATCTTATGTAAACAGCTCATGAAGCAAGTTAAATCTTACTACGTAATGGGCGGTGCCTTTTTACATCCTGGTAATGTTACCCCTATTTCCGAAGCAAACTTTTATGGCGATCCTACTGCTGCCAATATAGTCCTTCAATCCTCACCTAACATGTACATCTATCCATTAAACGTCACTCAGTATTCCATCATTACACCAGAAATGGCTGAATACATTGAAGCAAAAGGAAAAGCCCCACTCGTCAAACCGTTATTCAATCATTATTACTACGGATATTATAAAGACGCCTTACCGCATTTAAAGGGGAGCCCCTTCCATGACACAATGCCAATACTCGCTTTACTTGATAACTCTATGTTTACATATCACAAGTCACCTATCGTTGTCATGACAGAATCTTATGCACAAGGAACAAGCATAGGGGAATTTCGTTCTTTAGGAGAATCTAGGCCATTTATTGATTGGCCGAGTCATCAAATCGCAATTGATTTTGATTATAACCGCTTCTTTAAACATTTCATGTCACTTATGACGGGTGAGCAATTTTAACATAAAAAAACAGACCGTGATTTCTCACGGTCTGTCGTTATTTTCTACAATTATCGTTTGATGTTGTAGAAAGATTTGATACCATCGTAAACAGCGATTTCGCCTAGTTCGTCTTCGATGCGTAATAATTGGTTGTACTTAGCAATACGGTCAGTACGGCTCATAGAACCAGTTTTGATTTGGCCAGCGTTAGTTGCAACTGCGATGTCAGCGATTGTAGCATCTTCAGTTTCACCAGAACGGTGAGATACAACTGCTGTGTAACCAGCACGTTTAGCCATTTCGATAGCTTCGAAAGTCTCAGTTAAAGTACCGATTTGGTTAACTTTAATTAAGATTGAGTTAGAGATACCTTTTTCGATACCTTCAGCAAGTTTTTGAGTGTTAGTTACGAATAAGTCGTCACCAACTAATTGTACTTTATCACCGATACGCTCAGTTAATAATTTGTGACCATCCCAGTCGTTTTCGTCTAAACCATCTTCGATAGAGATGATTGGGAAGTCTTTGCAAAGCTCTTCGTAGAAATCAACCATTTCTGCAGAAGTTAAGCCAGTACGGCCTTCGCCTGCAAGGTCATATTTACCAGTTTCTTTGTTGTAGAACTCAGAAGAAGCAACGTCCATTCCTAAGAATACGTTCTCGCCAGCTTTGTAACCAGCTTTTTCGATAGCTTCAATGATTACTTCTAATGCTTCACGGTTAGAACCAAGGTTTGGAGCGAATCCACCTTCGTCACCTACTGCAGTGTTAAGACCTTTGTCATGTAATACAGCTTTAAGTGCATGGAATACTTCAGCACCCATACGGATTGATTCTTTGAATGTTGGAGCACCAACTGGTAAGATCATGAACTCTTGGAAGTCTACGTTGTTATCAGCGTGAGAACCACCGTTGATGATGTTCATCATTGGAGTTGGTAATTGTTTTGCATTGAATCCACCAAGGTAACGGTATAATGGAAGACCTACGAAGTCAGCTGCTGCGTGAGCTACTGCCATAGATACACCAAGGATAGCGTTAGCGCCTAGTTTACCTTTGTTTGGAGTGCCATCTAATTCGATCATAGCACGGTCGATACCAGCTTGGTCAGTTACGTCGAAACCAACGATTTCTGGAGCGATTGCTTCGTTAACGTTGTTTACTGCATTTAGAACACCTTTACCAAGGTAACGAGATTTGTCACCGTCACGTAATTCTACTGCTTCGTGCTCACCAGTAGATGCACCACTTGGTACGATAGCGCGTCCGAAAGCGCCGCTTTCTGTGTAAACTTCTACTTCTACAGTTGGGTTACCACGAGAGTCAAGGACTTCGCGAGCATAAACATCAATAATTGTTGACATAATAAATTCTCTCCTTTTTATATAAGCAAATTATTTAATAATTGTTTTACCTGTCATTTCTTTCGGTTGTTCCACATTTAAAAGCGTAAGCATTGTTGGAGCGATATCTCCTAAAATACCACCTTCACGAAGCTCTACATCATTTTTTGTAACGATGAAAGGAACCGGGTTAGTTGTATGAGCTGTCATTGGTCCACCATCAGCAGTTAACTCCTGATCAGCATTACCATGGTCAGCAGTAATAAGTGCTACACCATCTTTTGCAAGAATCGCTTCTACAACTTTTCCTAAACATTCGTCAGTTGCTTCTACTGCTTTAATTGTTGGTTCCATCATCCCAGAATGGCCAACCATATCACAGTTTGCAAAGTTAAGAATGATAACATCATGTTTATCATTTTCGATTTCATTTACTAAAGCGTCCGTTACTTCGTAAATGCTCATTTCAGGTTTCAAGTCATAAGTTGCAACCTTCGGTGAGTTAATTAAAATACGCTCTTCTCCTGGGAATTCAGCCTCACGACCACCGCTAAAGAAGAATGTAACGTGCGGATACTTTTCAGTTTCCGCGATGCGAAGTTGCTTTAATCCCGCTTGCGCAACAACTTCACCTAATGTGTTATCAAGGTTCATTGGCTTGAATGCCACGTAACCATCTACAGTTTCACTGAAATGTGTCATACAAACGAATTCAGGAATGTGAGGTACTTTTTCACCACGATCGAACTCACGGAAGTCTTCGTTTGTAAATACACGAGCAATTTGAATTGCACGGTCTGGACGGAAGTTATAGAAGATAACTGCATCATCATCATTGATTGTTGCAACTGGCGTGTTATCTTCGTTAACAATTACAGACGGCAATACGAATTCATCATAGATACCGTTCGCATAAGAGTCTTCTACACACTCTTCTGCTGATTTATAAGTAGGGCCTTCACCATTTACCATAGCACTGTAACATTTTTCTACGCGATCCCAACGCTTGTCACGGTCCATAGAGTAATAACGACCAGAGATAGTCGCGAATTGTCCTACTCCTGTTTCTTTAATTACTTCATTTGTTGCATCGATATAACCTTTTGCTGTTTGTGGTCCAACATCGCGGCCGTCTAAGAATGCATGGATATAAACTTTCTCCACGCCTTCTTTTGCTGCTAAGCGAAGAAGAGCAAACATATGGTTCATGTGACTGTGCACACCACCATCAGAAAGTAAACCGAATAAATGAAGAGCAGTACCTTTTTCTTTTACGCTTTTAATTGCATTTTGGAAAGTTTCGTTCTGATCGAACTCACCTTCACGAATTGCAACGTTTACGCGTGTTAAGCTTTGATATACGATGCGGCCAGCACCGATATTTAAGTGACCAACCTCAGAGTTACCTATTTGACCTTCTGGAAGACCTACTTCCTCACCACAAGCTGTAAGCGTTGTGTGAGGGAATTTGTTCCAGTAACCATCAAAATTAGGTTTCTTAGCTTGTGCTACAGCATTCCCATGAGTTTCTTCACGTAGTCCGAAACCATCAAGAATGATTAAAGCTGTTGGCTTTCTCATTTTACCGCCCCCAGAAGACCTAAGAACGAAGCAGGCTCTAAGCTAGCACCGCCAACTAAAGCGCCGTCGATGTCAGATTGTGCCATATACTCTTTAATGTTTTCTGGTTTTACGCTACCGCCGTATTGAATACGAACAGCTTCTGCAGCTTCTGTAGAAACAGCTTCTGCAACAACTTTACGGATGTGCGCACATACTTCGTTTGCATCTGCAGAAGAAGAAGATTTACCTGTACCGATAGCCCAGATTGGCTCATAAGCGATAACAGTTGCTTTAACTTGCTCTTCTGTTAAACCTGCAAGTGCTTTTGTCACTTGACCTGCTACTAGATCAAATGTTTTTCCGCTTTCGCGCTCTTCTAAAGTCTCACCACAACATACGATTGGTGTTAAACCATGTTCAAATGCTGCAAGAGTCTTTTTGTTTACTGACTCATCTGTTTCAGCAAACATTTCACGACGCTCAGAGTGGCCAAGTACTACGTAGCCTACTTTTAAGTCGCTAAGTGCTACTGGGCTAATTTCGCCAGTGAATGCACCATTTTTTTCGAAGTGCATGTTTTGTGCACCTACTTGTAAATCAGTTCCTTCAGCCTTAGCTACTAAACGCTCTAAAAATAGAGCTGGAGAGCAAACTACTGCATCAACAGCTGAAGCTGCTGGGATTTGACCTTTAACTTCCTCTACGAAGCTAACTGCTTCAGATAGAGTTTTATTCATTTTCCAGTTACCTGCGATAATTGGTTTACGCATGCTTTGCACCGTCCTTTTTCTTTGGCTGCTACTTATTTGTCGTTAAGACAAACTACACCTGGAAGCTCTTTACCTTCCATGAATTCTAATGACGCACCGCCGCCAGTAGAAATGTGGCTCATTTTATCAGCCATACCGAATTTTTCAACAGCTGCTGCAGAGTCACCACCGCCGATAACAGAGTATGTATCTTCTGCATCTGCTAATGCTTGTCCTACTGCTTTTGTACCTTCTGCGAATGGAGTCATTTCGAATACACCCATTGGTCCATTCCATACAACAAGCTTAGAATTTTTAATTACATCTGCATAAATTTCACGTGTTTTAGGACCGATGTCCACGCCTTCCCAATTAGAAGGGATAGAGTCGATACCTACGATTTGAGTTGTTGCAGTTTCAGAGAATTCCTCTGTGATTACAACATCAACTGGCATGTAGAAGTTTACGCCTTTTTCTTTTGCAAGTTGCATAAATTCTTTAGCTAGTTCGATCTTGTCGTTTTCACATAGAGATAGACCAATTTCATGACCTAAAGCTTTAACGAATGTGTAAGCAAGTCCGCCACCGATGATTAAGTTATCTACTTTGTCTAATAGATGACGAATTACACCGATTTTATCTTTTACTTTCGCACCACCGATGATAGCTGTGAATGGACGTTCTGGGTTAGAAAGTGCTTTTCCAAGTACCTCTAACTCTTTTTCCATTAATAATCCAGATACTGCTGGTAGGTAGTCTGCGATACCTGCTGTAGAAGCGTGAGCACGGTGAGCTGCACCGAATGCATCGTTTACGAAGATATCAGCAAGAGCTGCAAATTCTTTCGCAAGTTCTGCATCGTTCTTTTCTTCGCCCGCATAGAAACGTACGTTTTCAAGAACTAATACGTCGCCTTCGTTCATTGCTGCAACCATTTCTTGTGCAACTGGTCCGAATGCTTCGTCTGCTTTTTTAACATCTTTACCAAGAAGCTCGCCTAAACGTGCTGCTACTGGAGTAAGACGTAATTCTTCTACTGCTTGACCTTTTGGACGGCCTAAGTGACTTGCTAAAATAACTTTCGCACCTTGCTCTACTAAATATTGAATTGTAGGAAGAGCTGCACGGATACGAGTTTCATCTGTAATTTTGCCTTCTTTCATAGGTACGTTGAAATCAACGCGGCAAAATACACGCTTACCTTTTAAATCTACGTCACGAATTGATTTTTTGTTCATTGGATTTCCCTCCGACTACTAGTTAGGATTGACAAAACCCACTCAAAAGCTTAACACATTTGCTTTTAAAACGAAAGAAGAGAGAGAGGGAACAAACCCTCTCCCTCGTTTTGTCATTGATTACTTATATAATTAAGAATTAAAGACCTTTAGAAGTCATGTATGCTGCTAGGTCTACTACGCGGTTAGAGTAACCAGTTTCGTTATCGTACCAAGAAAGTACTTTAACCATGTTACCTTCCATTACCATTGTAGATAATGCATCGATTGTAGAAGAAGCTGTACATCCGTTATAGTCGATAGATACTAATGGCTCTTCGCTGTATCCAAGGATACCTTTTAATTCGCCTTCAGCTGCTGCTTTGAATGCTGCGTTTACATCTTCAACTGTTACTTCTTTGTCAAGTTCAACAACTAAGTCAACAAGAGAAACGTTAGCAGTTGGAACACGTACAGCGCCACCGTTTAATTTACCTTTAAGTTCTGGTAATACTAATGCTACAGCTTTAGCTGCACCAGTAGATGTTGGGATCATGTTTTCAGCTGCTGCACGAGCACGACGTAAATCTTTGTGTGGTAAGTCTAAGATTTGTTGGTCGTTAGTGTAAGAGTGAATTGTTGTCATCATTCCGCGTTTTACGCCGAATTTTTCGTTTAATACTTTAGCGAATGGAGCTAGACAGTTTGTAGTACAAGAAGCATTAGATACTACGTTGTGGTTAGCTGCATCATATTGTTCGTGGTTAACACCCATAACTACAGTGATATCTTCGTCAGAAGCTGGAGCTGAGATGATAACTTTCTTAACTGATCCACCTAAGTGTTTTTCAGCGTCTGATTTTTTAGTGAAACGGCCAGTAGATTCTACTACTACTTCTACTCCGTAGTCGCTCCATGGTAATTGAGCTGGGTCACGCTCAGCGATAACTTTAATTTCTTTACCGTTAACAACGATGCTGTTTTCGTTAGCAGATACTTCTGCATTTAAAGTTCCGTGAACTGTGTCATATTTTAAAAGGTGAGCTAATGTTTTAGCATCTGTTAAGTCGTTGATTGCTACTACTTCTACCTCAGAGTTGTTAAGAGCTGCGCGGAATACGTTACGTCCGATACGTCCAAATCCATTAATACCAATTTTAGTCATTTGAATTTCCTCCTTGGGGGATTATATTAAAGGGTAATACCCTTTGTTAACTGTTTTGCTGCACCTTCATCTGTAATTAGAATTGAAGTATGCCCTTGTTTAATTACAGCCTGTATTGCCTTTGCCTTTGAAGAACCTCCAGCGACTGCAACAACGTGAGATACATGTTGTAAATCCTCAAGTTGCATACCAACTGTTCTTACTTTATGAACAACATTTCCTTGTTCATTAAAGTAGTAACCGAAAGCTTCGCCTACTGCTTCGCTTGCTTGAATCTTTAACCAATCTGCTTCTGAAGTATTTCTGCGACGTGCCATTGTTAACGCATCACCTATTCCATGAATGACGATATTGGAAGATCGAATCAACTCAAGAACTTCTTTCACGGAAGGCTCTGTCACAATAGACGCATATGCTTCGCTACTAACATGGTCTGGAACATACAATAAGCGATAATTACTCATCGTATTTTGTGCCATCTTGGCACAAATGGTATTGGCTTCTAATTCGACACCCTCTCCAATTCCACCACGCGCTGGGACAAATAGCATATGTAAATCTTTGCAATCAAGCTGCATCATGTCCGCAGCAGCAGCTAGCGTAGTTCCTCCAGCCACAGCAACGATATTATTCGCTGTCAGACGGTCTTTTATACAAGTCACACAAGCACGGCCCATCTCCAGTTTGACCCAAGGTGATTCATCACTATCACCAGGGACAACGAAAACTTCATCCAAGTCTAATGTTTCCTTAAGTTGCTTTTCTAAAACCTTTAACCCGGAAATTTCTTTCATAAAGTCTTCCAAAGCAAGAACTAAAGCTGTTCCTTCTTCTGTCAAAGTCATTCCAGAAGAAGCGACGTGAACTAAGTTTTGTTCTTTCAAAACTTGAACTTCACTTCGCAATACTCGTTCTGTCATACCGAGACTTGCTGACAAGTTTCTTCTTCCAATCGGCTGCATGAGCCTAATGTATTGAAGAATTTGCATTCTCGTTTGCATAACAGGTAGCAGATCAGGTAATAATTTTTTTGTGTTCTGAATCCATGAGCGCATATCTTTTCTCCTCACTACATTGGTTCATTTTTCTCCGTGGTCACTTTACGTCCCGTAGTGACATTTTGTGTCCCACGTAGGTTAAAAAAATAATCCCTGCTACGTGTATTATTGTAACAGGAGATAGAAACTTATTCAACTCTTAACTGCATTCTTTATATAGTTTATTATGACACCTTTGTGAATGTTACCATATTCTACTTGTTTTCCGCCTATTTCTACCACCGGAATCATTAGGTGATATTTTTCTAAAAGGTCATTATCTTCATATATATTTATTTCCTCGATTTGAAAAGAATATTCACATTGTACTTCCTCTAAAACTTGTTTCGCCTGCACGCAAAGGCCACAATCTTTTTTTGTATACAGTACAACTTTCATATTCTTCACCTATCCGATCGTTTTTCGTAATGATGACGCTGGAATGTGCATTTGTTCTCTATACTTCGCCACTGTTCTTCGAGAAATAACGATTTCATGCTCTTCTTCTAATAATTTTGAAATCTTCTGATCTGAAAGTGGCTTTTTCTTATTCTCCGCCTCAACAAGCTTTTGGATAAATCGTTTCACACGCTTTGTAGAAACTGCTTCATCTTCAGTAGTCGAAACAGCATTACTAAAGAAAGATTTCATCTCAAATAAACCATGTGGTGTTTGCACATATTTATTTCGCGTTACACGACTAATTGTAGATTCATGCACACTTAACTCTTCCGCTACCTCTTTTAAAGCAAGCGGTTTTAAATATTCTGGACCTTCCCAGAAGAAATCACATTGTTTTTCCATAATAATAGTCATCACTTGCAGAAGCGTTTGTTTTCTCTGTTTTAAACTGCGCATAATCCACTGCACATGCTGATACTTTTCTGATACATAAGATGCTACTTCACTTTCACTATTATTCAGAAGCGCACTATACTCAGAATGAATTTCAATTCTCGGCATATTTCTCTCGTTCATTTGTAAAACGAGACGATCACCATCTTTTTTCACCGCCATATCAGGCACGATATACAGTGGTTTATCAGAAGAAAACGCAAGACCTGGTTTCGGCTGTAATGACGTAATACAGTTCACTGCTGATTGCAATTCTTCATTACTACACTTCAACACTTGAACGAGCTTTCGCCAATCTTTCTTCACGAAATAAGCGAAGTGATCATCTATAACCTCTTCCGCTAATCCATTCCGTCTTTGTAAGCGCTTCAATTGCAAAGTTAGACATTCCTGAATATTACGCGCTCCTACCCCTGCTGGCTCGAGTGATTGGACAAGCTCTACAAAACGGGCGACTTCATGAATCGGTGCGGAAAGGAGATCCGCTAACTCTTCGTTCGTTTCTTGTAAATACCCATTTCCATCCATGTTCATAATAATGAAAGAAGCTATTTTTCGCTCTTCTTCATCTATTTTATAATACTGTATTTGATTTAATAAATGTTGCTGAATCGTTGTTGAATCCACACTGTAGATTTCCATCTGATTCTCGACTTGTTTGCTGGTACTTTTACTGTTGTTAGAGCTCTTTTTCTTCTCCCTCTCAAAACCACCTAACTCAATAAGGGGATTCTCTAACGATTGCTCATACAAAAACTCCGATAATTCTTGTACATTATACTGGAGCATTGTAATCGCTTGCCTTAACTCTTGTGTCATTGCCAAACGTAAGCTTTGTTCTTGTAAAAGACTTGCCTTCAAACTAATCTCCCCCTTGTTTCTATTGTACAATAAGTTTGGTAAAAGGAGAATGCTATCACAGACACCCATTCCAAAATATTATTAATTTATATGTATTAATGAGATTTACAACTTACAACCGAAATTTGAATAATATTGAAAGAAAATAATAATTCGTTTAATTATTATCAAGTACTAATAGTAAATCTTATTACTAGATATAACAAGAGAGAAATAAAAAAAGTCCTAACCTACAAAACGTAAGTTAGGACTTTTTGACGCGCCCAGAGGGATTCGAACCCCCGGCAGACGTGGTACCGGAAACCAAACGGTAACGGTTATGTAAAATTATCAGTAAAATCAAGGTTTTACCTTGCATGTAATTTAGAAATGAATTTTTTTGACATGAACATACAACGTTATGTATGCTAAACTATTTCGATTATAAATCGCTTACGTACTTTTTTCAATATTAATTTCATTTCTTCTATTGTTTCACCTTTATTTTAAAATATAAATTAATGCGTAGACGATTGATGTTTCTCAATCATTGCTAATGGAATTTGAACAGTTCCATAAGAAACCCCACAAGTGAAGATATGCCCTATCATATTCATTATAGCTTCATGTTTTTCTGTTTCAGTTCTAGACTTATTATTAAGTATCGTATCTATCATTTCTTCACATTGTTTATATTTAACCATTGCTTCAGCTTGAATCTGTTCAAAAATTTCTTTCTCATTCCCCTCATAATTGTCTAACATTCTTAGGATTTCTGAAACTTTTGTGTCCATGCTGTTAACTCCTATCAGTTATTTTAAGGACTTTCTTTTACATGTCCGCTTTTGAATCCCATACCTCTACAAATTCAAAGCCTTTTAAATCACTCTCTAAAACTGCATTTCTAAATTCATCTGATACCAACAGATAGTTCGGATGAATTTTTTCATTTATATACAATTTAAAAATCGTTTCATTTTGAACAACACTAGGAATAAATACAAATTTTTCACAGCCTATTATTAAACCCGAACTTAACTTTTCAAATATTGTATTATTAATATCAAGTGCATTTAATACACGTAAAACATGAATAGCATAGTACTTTTCGTTTGTTGTTTTATGAATTAATGGTAAAAATTCAACATTATTGCCTACTAAGGGTTCTAATACTCCTTTAGCTTTCTCACTAATTATTTGTACACCAGATTTCCCCCAAAAAATAGGACAATCACTTTGATACCCTTCATCTATAATCTCAATAAATTTAACTGTCCATGAATCTGACAAACTTACTTTGGAATTAAAATCGTTTTTAAAATATTTCTTGTCCTCTTCATAATTTAATAATTGAAAAGTTTGATAATCATCAGTTGAACTTTTTAATCGCCAAATTTTCATATGTATATTCTCCTTTACAATTTGTTAACTGATATATAATTATTTCTTTGGTTCATTTAATCTTATCTTACCTTCTAATAGATCTTGTCTTATTTTGTGTAAAACTTCAGCTACATCAGCTTGAGTACCACCCATTTCCATAACACTATTTAGTCGTTCTGTTACTTCTCTTATATACTCTTTAGAATGACTACCTATATGCAATACTTCAGTGGTCACATAATCATTCACTTTATACGGTAAAAATACCCCATTAACAGCAGCATCATGGTGTATTCCAATCTCTTTTAATAATTCCTGTACTTCCACAGCCCTACCATCATTCCAAGGTACAATATGATGTGCCGCATTAGGATACGGTGGTGGTTCAATTCCTGCTTCTTTAAGTTCTGCACGCAATTTTTGAGATGCTGTATACGAATCGGGATACTCATTTTTTACATCTACTTTATCAAGAACCTTATCTGCGTAATCTTGGATTACCTCTTGTACATCTTTAACTCTAGTTTTTCCACCAGTTTTGGAAAATATAAATGTATCACGGGCTTCTTGTAAAGCTTCAAAAGTTTTTATCTGATTACTTCCAAAGCCACTAGCACCTGCGAATGCAACGCGGTCTGTCAGCGGTAATTTATTCGCAACAGCAGAGATGCCTGTGGAAAACTTTGCACCCTTTGCTATTGTAGTAACTTTACTTAACCCTTTATCACCAATAAGACCTAACCCAACTTGAGTTAAAGCATAACTTCCCCACTTTGCCCGACTTTCTGCGTCACCATTTATTACATCATTAATAAATGAATCCGACAATGCATTATACATGGTACTAAGGGTATCAATAGGGTGCAAAGCAGCGTTCCCCATGTTTTCCCACGTTTCCCAATCTCCTAAAGCTTTTATTCCGTCTATTGTATCGCTAACTGCTTGTCCCGTACCATCTACAATACCGTCCCAAATTTTTTCACCAGTAGATTTTTCAGGTAGCTTACCACACATCGCACCTGCTTCAATTGAATTGGCAGCTTGTCGTGCCCTCTCTTCTGTAATTGCTTGAATTGAAGTTGTCCATTCCATATTCAACCCTTGTGTACTAAATTCCCCACTGTGCCAAATGTTTGAATTTACTAAACACAATGAAGTAATGAATTTCTTCTTTTAAAATAAAATTGTTAAACAAATGTTGAGAAATATCAAAATTTAATTTCCATTATATTCTATTCTTGCTATCATTTAATGTAAGACTATTCAGAAAAGGAAGGGATTATATGCATGTTCCAGTGAAGGGGAATGAAAAGGTTACAAAGTTACTTAATGACTGGTATCAAGCTATACTACAACATCAAAGTATACAAGCAACAAACTTAAAACAAGAAGTTGAAGATAAGCTTTCCAGTATAAAAGAAGATAAAAATTTATTATTATACTATTCATTATTAAACTTTAGATATGAAATGCTGACAGATGGATTTAACATTACAAAAGATAGCTTTAATGAAATTAACTCCTTTGATGTACCTGATAGCGGCTTTTTATCCTATTATTATCACTTCTTTAAAGGCATTCATGAAGCCATGATTTCTAATTACACTAAAGCTAGAGAAGAATTTGAACAAGCGGAAAAACTTTTAATGTACGTACTGAATGAATTAGAGGAAGCTGAATTTAATTACCGCATTGCTTCATTTCACTATCAAACATACCAACCTTTAGTTGCAATTCAATATGTAACGAAGGCAAAAGATATCTTTTCTAAACATACGGGATATGAAGTTAATGTCGCTTCCTGTAACAATGTTTATGGGCTATCCTGCATAGATTTAAGACAATTTGAACAAGCGGAAATCAATCTAAATTCTGCGTTAGATATTCTACAAAAACACAATGAAGAATCTCTAGTCCTTAGAGTACGACACAACTTAGCGTGGTTATACGCGAATCAAAATCTTTCAAATTTAGCAATTCGACATGTATCCAAAGTGACAAAAAAGAACCCCAAACATTTCAAAGCTATTTTTGTAGAAGCACGTGAGTATTATAAATTAGGCGAACATACTCTTGCCGAAGAATTGATTGAAAACGGTCTACGTATTTGTAATGAACTTGAAAACAAAGAACTTCTACCTCATTTTACGATTCTAAAAGAACTAAATAATAAAACTTCCGCATTATCTTTAGAAAAAGTAATTTTAAAAGGGATTTCTTACTTTAAAAAAGAAAAACTATGGGATTGCGTGCAAGAATACACTGAAATTTTAGCAAATGCATTCTATCAAGAAGAAAATCATGTACAAGCTAGTAAGTATTTTTATATGAGTAATGAAGCAAGGAGAAAATATGAAGAAAAAGGGGCGTTAAAGTAATGAAAAAGATTGGATTAACAATAGTTGGATTATCCGTATTAGGAATTACGTCTTTAGGATTAGGACATACAAATGAAATAGTAAAAACGAAACAAAAACTAATAGCAGTAAATATAGGCGATACCTGGTCACCACAAAGACCAGATTTAGCAGTAAATATAGGCGATGGCAGCGGTGCACCTGAATATACATATGGAGAAGGTTGGCCTCCATCTTACACACACGGGGAACCTTGGGGTATAGCTGACGGTAATACTGGTGCACCTGCTTACGACCACGGACGACCGCCAGCACCACAAAAACCTGACTTAGTTTAAACACAATAAACCATTTAATGAAAGAAAAAGAACGTCACCCTTAAAAGTGCGTTCTTTTTTATCAACTTTAACTTTGAAAGGACTGAATACAAAGTATGTTTGACGGACTAACCATAGAGGCAATGGGCAAGTTTGCACCTGTATTCACTACAATTATAGCCACCTTACTTATACCAGCTATATTATATAGTGTTAGGCAATTTGTTCTAGTAACAACAACTAGGGAGACTGATAGATTATATCTAGATAAGGCTACTCAAGTAAAATTACGCTTTTGGGACTTGGTTTTATCTACAGTGATGACTACTATAGGCTACCTAGGTATGGCTGTAATATTTAACCTTGAATTATACGATTGTTAAACTTGCTTGTTTCCCGTAATAGTTCATTCTTTTTCGTATATGGTCAGGATTCAAAGGGTCACCAAACGAGTTAACGAATACAGATGTTCCTAGTCCTTCAAAATACTCTCCTGTTTCTGTTACTAGTTGGGCTAATTCATTTTGAACTTTTTTAGACATCGGAATTACTCGACTCTTTCGGTTCTTGTTTTTCCTACCCGGTAATAAAATAACCCCGTTATCAAAATCAACGTCGTCGATTTCTAAGGCATTAATTTCGTTAATACGTAAACCACATTTAAGCATTACTAACATGGCTACATAATCCCTATATCCTGCATAAGAGGTCTTATCGACCATCGCAAATAGACGTTTTATTTGATTGTCGGTCAAAGTATAAATCTTTTGTTCATCGACTTTTAATTTTCTAACACCCATCACGGGATTGTTTTCGATAACCGTTTCTTTTTCTAAACGATTAAAAATCGCCCTAATAGCAGACAATCGAATATTAACCGTTACAGGCGATAACTTTCTAATTTTCAATAAATGATTCACATATTTCCTTATATCTTCTTTCGTAACTTCGGTAATAAGTTGACGATTAATAACATTAATGAACTCCGACCAAAACATTCTATAATCGCTTATAGTACGTTCTCTGTATCCTTCTGACACATAAATATCCATAACACGTTCTAACGCCCTATTAATCGTAATAGAAGGCTTAAAAAGAACGGTATCTGTATCGATGTCACGACGCTTTCCAATCGCACGTCTTTTAACTCTTTTCATAACGAAAAACCCCCCTGTACACGATTATTTCTAATCACATACAAGGGGTTTCTCTAATCTTACTACTATTTTTTTCTACGTGTTATTAACGTTATTGAGTGACACTTACTTAATATCATAAACCTTTCCGTTTTAGACTAGAACGTGTCATCATTACGTATAATACATGACGTTTATCCAAAAGGTTTCGCAAAGGAATATAGATACAGTAAGGCTTTCACGGTATTTGACGCGCCCAGAGGGATTCGAACCCCCGGCAGACGTGGTACCGGAAACCACCGCTCTATCCGACTGAGCTATGGGCGCATGATTATAAAATATACTTCATTTTCTCTCCATAATAATAGCAATAAAAACCATTTAAATCAATAAAAACTCTTTGATAGCACATTGTATATACGATATTTTCTGCATAAAAACGCCCCCTATTTTCTACATTTAGGAGGCAATTCTTAACGGTCTTATTTATCTAGTTTCTCTTTAATCTCTTTTGGAATTTCATCCGGTTGTACTTCTTGGTATGTTTCGATATACTCACCTTTCGTTTTAACCTTTACATATGCTCCTTCTCTAAGCCCACGAGGTGCATAAAACTTAACATCTCTTCCTTCGCCCGAAGCGTAATAACCAGTAAGTTTATAGTCTCCAGCTACCTCTCCAACTGTAGATAGTCGGCCAGATTCTTTCGCTTTTACATATACAAATTCTTCTTTCACAAGCGGATTATATCTATCAGTCACCTCATTATGAGAAAAGCTTGCCACACCAATAACTAATATAAAAAATCCAATTAAACCTAATAATAATTTCTTCATTTTTCTCTCCTTCAAATGTCCTTTTGACTTGCTTTACTTTCTTTATTCTAGGAGAAAGAGTTTTTTTCCACTATCGCTTTTCCTTACATATTCATTACAAAATTGTAATCCACACATGTAACACACCTAAATTTTCCAATCATAAATTTACCCCAACTCACAAATTATAACCTTTGAATTGATATTCCAAAGGGGGCTTCATTCAATGACTGTAATTACTAAACTAAAGCAAACTGTTTCTGGATTAAAAAGTGCACAAGCTAGCTTAGAGGGATTCGCTCTTGATACGGATAACCAACAAGCGAAGCAACTTTTCCAAACAGCTGCAGAGCAAACGCAAACGATTATCGATTCTTTAAATCCACGCGTTGAAGAAGTCCAACAAGAAGAACCACAATACTCACAGCAATAACGGATTAGTCATGCTGTGAAATAGAAAAAGGATGATATGCAGTCATCCTTTTTCTATCACATTACATATTGCAATAGAAATGGAATGATAATCATGCGAAAACTCGGTCTCATAACCGCATTATTTGCCCTTCTATTTAGCTCTTTTACCGGATGTGATAATAGTCCCTTAGATAAAAAAGTGAAGGAAGAAGCAAAACGAACGGAGAAAGAAAAAGGTCCCAAACTAACAAAGACGAGTACGGAATCCTTTAATCAATCTATATCACAAGGAGCCAAGAAAAGGGCTCTCGCTATGGATGAAATTACAAAAAGCACAGCAGTGAATTCAAATTTGGATCTCTACATAGCAGTTCTACCTGAGCATCACGAAAGGTTTGGATTAAAGCCTCTGCGTAAGAAGCTTCAAAAGCAGCTAAGTGATGAGCATCCTACTTTCGATGTTCGTGTAAGTACTGATAAAAAAATCTTTATGTTACTCGAAAAGCTTGAGAGCAAAATTAAGAAAAAAGAAGTATCTAAAGACGAGATCAATAAGCAATTAAAACTCATTGGGAAAAAAATGGAGTCTAACACTTAACGCTTTTTAATAGAAAAGGAAGGATCGCAATGTCTAGTAAAGATAAGAACTTAACCCCTGTGCAACAAGAGTATAAAAAATTCGAGCAAGAACGCGAACCGAAGCGCCCTGTCTTGAAAAATTGTATTAAAGCCTTTTTCGTCGGTGGTTTTATTTGCTTCATCGGACAACTCATTTCTACGTTTTATATCACATATTTTGATTTCACTGAGCGTTCAGCAGGAAATCCAACAGTCGCAACTCTCATTTTCATTTCCATGTTACTAACTGGTTTCGGTATATATGACCGCTTTGGGCAGTTTGCTGGAGCAGGCACAGCTGTACCCGTTACTGGCTTTGGTAACTCTGTTATTGCCGCATGTATCGAACACCGAACAGAAGGGTTCGTACTCGGCGTAGGAGGAAATATGTTTAAATTAGCCGGCTCTGTTATTTTGTTTGGTGTATTTTCAGCTTTCGTCATCGCACTTATTAAAACGATTCTCGTTCAATGGGGAGGGCTATAAATGTTACAAGGACACCGAACATGGGTATTTGAAAATAAACCCGTTATTATTTCGACAGGAATCGTTGGTGGACCGTTTGAAGCAAAAGGAAACATTCCAGAAGACTTCGATATCCTTCATGAAGATTTATGGCTCGGACAGGATTCCTATGAAAAAGCCCATAAAATTTTATTCGAAGAAGCTTGTAGTCGCGCTACTGAAAAAGCCAAACTTCGTAAAGACGATATTCAATTCGTACTTGCAGGAGATTTAATTAATCAAATCACTCCAACAAGCTTTGCCTGCCGTACACTCGGAACACCATATCTCGGATTATTTGGCGCTTGTTCTACTTCTATGGAAGGATTGGCACTCGGGGCAAGTATTGTAAATGCAAAAGGCGCAAAATATTTATTAACCGGGGCATCTAGTCATAACGCTGCTGTAGAGAAGCAGTTCCGATATCCAACTGAATACGGCGGTCAAAAACCTCCTACCGCACAATGGACAGTAACCGGGGCAGGTGCGGCCATTTTAAGTGACACTGGACATGGTCCTAGAGTAACATCTGCAACAATCGGACGAGTGATTGATATGGGATTAACAGATCCTTTTAATATGGGTGGTGCGATGGCCCCAGCAGCTGTCGATACGATTGAGGCCCATTTACGCGAACGACAAATTGACGCCTCTTATTACGACTTAATTGTAACAGGTGATCTTGGACATGTCGGTCGCGAAATTGCTTATGACTTACTACATAAACACGGAACAAAAGTAACGAGCGAACAGTTTCAAGATTGCGGCATACTCATTTATAGAGAAGGGCAACCTGTCATAGCTGGTGCTAGCGGACCGGGATGTTCCGCAACAGTCGTGTACGGTCATTTATTAAACCGAATGAAAAGAGGAGAATTCAAAAAAATACTTGTCGTTGCGACAGGCGCTTTACTATCTCCACTTACATTCCAACAAGAAGAAACGATTCCGTGTATCGCTCACGCCGTTTCGATTGAATTTGGAGGTGCAACGCAATGATTTTTTTCTGGGCTTTCGTCATCGGCGGACTCATATGTGTAATTGGCCAACTTATGTTTGATGTTGGCAAGCTAACACCCGCTCATACAATGGCAACACTCGTTGTTGCCGGTGCTATACTGGACGGATTCAACCTGTATGAACCATTAATCGACTTTGCTGGAGCCGGGGCAACTGTACCTATTACAAGTTTCGGTAATGCCCTCGTTCACGGCGCAATGGAAGAAGCTGCAAAACACGGCATCGTTGGCGTCATTACCGGAATGTTTAAAGTAACAAGCGCTGGTATTTCAGCTGCTATCATATTCGGATTCATTGGTGCATTACTATTCAAACCGAAAGGATAAGAGGTGTTTGTATGACAGTTATCGCGAGCGTTAAAACCTGCCTTGCTAGTGTAAGGGGCGCTCAAGCAAGTTTAAGCTCCCTTTCACTACATTCACAGGACGCGGAATCAAAACGCGTATTTCATGAATGTATGTTAAAAATGGACAGCATCATCGCTGATTTACAGAATAGAGTTTCATTATTAGAACGTGAAGAACCTCAATATAAAGGGTTTTAAGTAGACTGGAGGAAATGACTATGTCTCACCTGCCGGAATGGACACTTGTCATTCTTCGCTCTGTATTCATATTAATTATTTTATTCGCTATTACGAAATGGTTAGGGAAAAGACAAATCTCTCAGCTCTCCTTTTTTGAATACATAGCCGGAATGACAATCGGTGACATCGCTGCCCAAGTATCTACGGGGCTCGATTCAAAATTTTTCCACGGCGTCTTTGCGATACTTATTTTCGCCTCGGTACCTTTTTTCGTTGGAATTCTTTCCTTGAAAAACAAAACTGCTAGAGATTTTTTTGAAGGAAAATCTACAGTGTTAATAAAAGATGGCAAAGTACTTGAGGATAATTTAAAGAAAGAAAAATACACAAGTGATGAGTTACTTGAACTTCTTAGAGGAAATGGTGCATTCAGTATAGCTGAAGTCGAATTTGCTGTCTTAGAACCGAGCGGAGAATTAAATGTATTATTAAAGAAAGATTCTCAGCCACTTACAGCAAAAGACATCGGGTTAAAAGTACCGAATGAAAAAGAACCACAAACTGTTATTATGGATGGCAATGTCTTAGATGAACCTCTATCCTCTAGTGGACATAACCGCGCTTGGTTACATTCTGAACTAGAAAAGCTCGGTGTTGTTATTGAAAATGTCTTTCTCGGTCAAGTGGATTCATACGGACAACTTACTATCGACATTTATAATGACAAACTACAAATGCCCTCTCCTCAAAACAAGCCTTTATTATTAGCATCTTTAAAAAAATGTCATGCTGATCTTGAACTATTTTCCCTAGAAACAAAGTCGAAATCAGCAAGCGAAATGTATAGTAAAAACGCGAAACACATCGAAAAGATTTTAAATAAAGTAACCTATCTTTTAAAAGAATAGATATCACAAGAACGCTTCATTAAAAAGGCGTTCTTTTCTTTTTACTACAGATTTCATGACGTTTAAATTTATGTAATTCGGTTATGATGTTGAAGATACATAAGCAGGGAATTTCAAAAACATAGCGAATAATTCATGGTACAACTACATATTTTTTTGATTTAAAGTGGTTTCGTTTGACCTTTATTGACCATAATTGTATTATAAGACTAAGAAAGCTTTAGAAGGAGGAAATAACAGATGAATTTAATTCCTACAGTAATTGAACAAACAAATCGTGGAGAACGCGCTTACGATATTTACTCTCGACTATTAAAAGACCGCATCATTATGCTTGGTAGTGCAATTGATGACAACGTAGCTAACTCAATCGTTTCCCAGCTTTTATTCTTGGAATCTCAAGATCCAGAAAAAGATATTCACATCTACATCAATAGCCCTGGTGGTTCTATCACAGCAGGTATGGCAATTTACGATACAATGCAATTTATTAAACCACAAGTATCAACAATCTGTATCGGTATGGCTGCATCTATGGGTGCATTCTTACTTGCAGCAGGTGAAAAAGGAAAACGTTATGCACTTCCAAACAGTGAAGTAATGATTCACCAACCACTTGGCGGAGCACAAGGTCAAGCGACTGAAATCGAAATCGCTGCAAAACGTATCCTATTCTTACGTGAAAAACTAAACCAAATTCTTGCTGACCGCACAGGTCAACCACTTGAAGTACTACAACGCGACACAGACCGCGACAACTTCATGACAGCTGAAAGAGCTCTAGAATACGGCTTAATCGATAAGATCTTTACAAATCGTTAATACTTAAAAGCGGAAGCGGCTCGTTTAGAATCGCAGGGCGATGGAGCCCCTGATTCCGAGGCGCTTTTTGCCTCGAATGAAGGGGTGAAACGACCGGAGATTCTAGCCGCTGGAGCTAGATACAACTAAAAGCGGAAGCGGCTCGTTTAGAATGGGAGGAGGATGGAGCTTCTGACAAAGAGGTGCTTTTTACCTCGTCGGAAGAAGCGAAGCCACCGACCATTCTAGCCGCTGGAGCTAGATACAACTAAAAGCGGAAGCGCCCTCTTACAGGGCGCTTTTTTTATGATTAAACCTCCGCACGTGCATACCCCAGCTAGTATCCTTCTAAATATATCAACGATTTTTCAAATATATCGACCGTAACTCCAATTATATCGGCGATTATTTTAATATATCGACGATTCGACACAACTTATCGACTTACCGACAATCCTCGACAAGCATGCACCGCCTACATACCCGCCCCCCCAACAAACAACAAAACAAAAAAGCTATCGCACATGCGCGATAGCTTCTTATTGTATATATGCAGCTAATGCTTCTAAAGCTTCTTCTGCATCTGAACCTTCTGTTGTAATTGTTATCATGCTACCAGTTCCAATTGCTAAGCTCATAATCCCCATTATGCTCTTTGCATTCACTGTCTTTCCATCTTTCTCGATGAAGATATCCGCATGAAAGCGATTGGCCTCTTGTACAAACAACGCAGCCGGACGTGCTTGTAAACCGTTTTTTAATGAAACCTTAACTCGTTTTTGAACCACAGCTCCATTTCCCCTTTAACCTCTTATTTTTTTGCTACCGCTTCCCCCGCGCGTAGTTTCTCTGCAATCTCATCGATTTTACGCAAACGATGATTAATACCCGATTTACTAATTTTCCCCCCGGATACCATCTCGCCTAACTCTTTCAATGTTACATCTTGATAATCTCTTCGTAATTGTGCAATTTCTCGCAGTTTATCTGGTAATATATCAAGACCAACTGTCTCATCAATATAACGGATATTTTCAATCTGCCTTAGCGCTGCACCAATTGTTTTATTTAAATTGGCTGTTTCGCAGTTCACTAAACGATTTACTGAATTACGCATATCGCGAACGATTCGAATGTCTTCAAATCTTAAAAGTGCATTATGAGCGCCTATAATATTTAAAAACTCCGTAATCTTTTCTGCTTCTTTCAAATACGTAATGTACCCTTTTCTTCTTTCCAACGTCTTACTATTTAAATCAAATCCGTTCATCAATTCACATATAGCATCATTATGTTCCTTATATAACGAAAAGACCTCTAAATGATAAGATGATGTTTCTGGGTTATTTACTGAACCACCTGCTAAAAATGCACCACGTAAATACGATCGTTTACAACATTTCTTCTCAATCAATTCTTGTGATATATTTCGGATAAACGAAAAGTCGTCTCGAACAATATGAAGATCAGCTAATATTTCGCGAGACTTCTCAACAAGCCGCACAATATATACATTATTTTTCTTCAATCGCATTTTTTTACGAACAAGTAATTCTACCGTCACGTCATATCCTTTTTTCAAAAGCGTATAAATCCTTCTTGCGATTGCCGCATTCTCCGTTTGAATATCGATAGATAGACGACGGTTTGAAAAAGAAAGCGATCCGTTCATTCGAAGTAACGCTGATAATTCTGCTTTCTCACAGCATTCCTTCACCTCAAGATTCGTTAGCTCTTTCTTTGTTTCTGATGCAAATGACACAGTCAACACCTCCTTATACGATTACTTTGGAACAAAAATCTTGTCCTATATGAAATGATGAGCGTTACCTCAAACGAGGCAACGCACATCTACAACAGTGAATATAAAATAGAAGCTAGTTTTAATGTATCGTGCCTTACAACACGATCATCATACTTCGCTAATTGATCTTGAATGATATCAATATTGCTCTCTGTAAAACGCTCTTCATCTACTACAACTGGTGCCGACATTTCTTCCTCATACAACTGACGTAATTCACAAGGAATATCACGGTTATTTACAATTGCAGTATCGATAAATGGTTTACCTAAATGATCGTGTAACGCCTGCACATGGTCAAAAGCAGTATATCCCATCGTTTCACCAGCTTGCGTCATAACATTACACACATATACCTTCTTCGCTTTTGCAGCAAGAACAGCGTTCCCGATTTTGTTAACAACTAAATTCGGTAATATACTCGTATACAAACTTCCTGGACCAAAAACAAGTAAATCAGCTCGTTTAATCTCAGCCAACGTTTCATGTAACGGCTCTACATCTTCTGGAGTTAAAAAGACGCGGTTAATCTTCTTCCCAGAATAAGGAATCTTTGATTCACCTGTTACAATTTCTCCATCTTCTAGTTCCGCATGAAGTACCGCACTTTGGTTCGCTGCAGGTAACACACGTCCTCTGACATTTAACACTTTACTCGTTTCCGTAATCGCATGGAAGAAGTCTCCTGTAATCGAGGTCATACCCGCTAATAATAAATTTCCTAACGCATGACCTTTCAGCCCGTCTCCCGTTGTGAAACGATGCTGAAATAAAGCTTCCACCAGCGGCTCTACATCTGATAACGCAACAAGTACGTTACGAATGTCACCTGGGGGTGGAATTTCGAGCTCATCACGTAATCTACCTGAACTGCCACCATCATCAGCGATTGTAACAACTGCTGTAATATCAACCGGATATTGTTTTAATCCTCTTAATAAAACAGAGAGTCCAGTACCGCCTCCCATGATAACAATTTTGGGTTTTCTCTCTTTTTTCATCCCTTAATGGCCCTTTCTCTTCTCCACATCACGATGAGATACATGAACGCTATACTCTGGTTTCAAATGTTTCCCAAGGTATTCTGTAAGCGTAACAGAACGATGCTGTCCACCTGTACATCCAATTGCAATTACAAGTTGACTCTTGCCTTCTCTTTTATAATGAGGCAGCATGAAAGTAATAAGATCCGTCAATTTTTCTAAAAACTTATGTGTCTCATTAAATTTCAGTACATACGACGAAACTTCTTCATCTAGTCCTGTTAATGGCTTCATATGTGGAATGTAATATGGATTTGGTAAAAAACGAACATCAAATACTAAATCTGCATCAATTGGAATACCGTACTTAAATCCAAATGACATAACATTTACACGAAATGCTTGCTCAGTTTCAGTTGAAAACAGATGAACAATTTTTTCACGTAATTCTTTCGGTTTTAAATCCGATGTATCCAGCACAATATTCGCTCGTGCCTTCATATCAGTTAATAAGCCACGCTCCATCTCGATTCCCTTTAACGGCAAACCAGTAGGTGCAAGTGGATGCGAACGTCTCGTTTCTTTATAACGAGTTACAAGCGTGCCATCTTTCGCATCTAAGAATAAAATATGAGGAATAATCCATGTACGTTCTGATAAATCATCAAGTGCTCCCCATAAATGTTCGAAAAACTCTCGGCCACGTAAATCAACACCAAGTGCTACTTTATTCATTTTCCCTTTTGAATCCGCCATAAGTTCAATAAACTTCGGCAATAACATCGGTGGTAAATTATCTACACAGAAATATCCTAAATCTTCAAAACTTTGTAAAGCTACTGTCTTTCCAGCTCCAGACATTCCTGTAATAATTACCATTTTTATATCATTATTCTCTGTCATCGTATCCTCTCCTTGACGGTTTAACTCGGATCTAATCGATATGAAAGCAACTCAAAATCTGGGGTATATACAAATGTACCGTAGATTATGCCATTTCCTTTAATTAAATAATCAATAATGTGATAATCTCCTGGTGCCATTGCTAAATCATCAATTTTGTCAAATGTATGCCAACCAATGATGCCTTCTTCGCTCTCTAGTTTGTTTTCTCCTGCAAAATCTGTCGCTAAAAAGGAGAACATCATCCATTCAGAAACAACTTTATCACCTTCTTGGATGACAAAGGTGAAGACCCCTTTTAACGCTGGGTTCTTTAAATAAATACCTGTTTCTTCACGATACTCGCGAACAACGGAATCTCTTACTGTCTCACCACGCTCCATTTTCCCGCCTGGTGCAACCCACCAATTTCGGCGAGGTTTTTGGAGTAAGAGTACTTCATTATCTCTAATTAACACACAGTTTGTCACTCTTTGCATGTTTCTTCACCTCAGCTACTTGCAGTAAATTTCTCACTGCATACTCATTTCATTATACTATCAAAAACAGTTTGCTACAACGAAGGAGCCAGTCCTCTTTCGCTAAGCACATGCTACTCAACAATTTTAAAAAAGCTTTTTAGAACAAGCAATGTAAATGCCTAGACTTTCAATGAATAGCATGAAAAATCCCCTTAACGATTTTTATCGCCAAGGGGATTAAAGTCCTTATTTCTTACCGAAATAAGTAACAATCGCAAATCCTAAAATAAAGGTAATAATTGAACTTATAATTGAAAATCCTCCAGTTGGAATACCAGGGAACACAATTACAATCGAGCCGATAACAAGTCCAATAATTGCCGCAAATGTCATACTTTTATAACGATCTAACAAGAAACTAATTCCTTTACTACTTACAACAAACCCCGCCATAACACCGGCACCGATAACTACGATTAAAGGTAAGTTCAGTGTAGTTAAAGCATTAATTGCTGTCGGATACACACCAATAATTAATAAAATAAATGATCCGCTAATTCCAGGAAGCAACATAGCCATACTAGCCATCCAGCCCGCGAAAAATAAACCAATTGCATTTAAAATTGTTAACGTCGTAATTGGATCTGCTGCCTTATCTGGTTTAAAGAAAGCTGTGATCGCAACAAGAATTGCTGCAACTATTAATAAAACAATGTGCTTACCTTTAAACGACGACTTTGCATCAGCTTCCCTCATTAACATCGGTAATATACTAATAATTAAACCGAGGAAGAAAAATTGAGTCGGTTCATAATGATTTGCAAGTAAATATTTAATAACGTGACTTAACGTTAAAAACGCTGCTGCCACACCAGCTGCAAGGGGAATTAAAAAGCCTAAATGTTTTTTCCATTCACGACTAAAAAACCCACTAATTGCCGCAAGCAATTGTTCATAAATCCCTAACACAACAGCGATTGTACCGCCGCTCACACCAGGAATTAAATCACTAACGCCCATACAAAATCCACGATATATATTACGCCATTCCATACTGAATAAATTCCTCATTTCTTATAGTAATTTTTCCGTAAAGTCCAGTATATCAATAAGAAAGCTTATAATCCTAATATTTTTTGACAAAACTTTGACATTTTCAAAAAAAAGAAGAAAGCTCCTATTGGTAGCTTTCTTTTTAAAAGGCATATTATCCCTTATTTTTCTGATACTGTTTTTAGTTCTTCTAATAATTCTTCTACGTAATGTTGTGCACTTTGTGCTGCGATACTACCATCACCTGTTGCAGTTACAATTTGACGTAGCATTTTTTCACGAACATCTCCAGCGGCGAAAATACCAGGAACTTTCGTTTCCATACGCTCATTTGTTTCAAGGTAACCATTTTCATTTGTAATACCTAGTTCAACAAATGGTTTTGATAGTGGTAACATACCGATGTATATGAACACGCCATCAGTTTTGACTTCTTTCTCTTCTCCACTGTTTACGTCTACAAGTGTTACGCTTCCCACTTTACCATTTGCATCGTTAATTTCTTTTATAGTGTGATTCCAAATGAAATCAACTTTCTCGTTTTGGAAAGCACGATCTTGTAAAATTTTCTGTGCACGAAGAGTGTCACGACGGTGAACGATTGTTACCTTTGATGCGAAGCGTGTTAAGAACACACCCTCTTCAACAGCAGAATCTCCACCACCAATAACTACAAGTTCTTTTCCTTTAAAGAAAGCCCCATCACATACTGCACAATATGATACACCACGGCCGCCAAGTTCTGTTTCGCCTGGCACACCAATTTTTTTATACTCTGCACCGCTTGCAACGATAATTGCACGTGCTTTATATTCTTTTTTACCAGCAATAATTGTTTTGTATTCTTTACCATCGATGACTGCTTTCACATCACCGTATGCATATTCAGCACCAAATTTCTTCGCATGCTCGAACATTTTATTTGATAAGTCTGGTCCTAAAATAGACTCATAACCTGGATAGTTCTCTACATCCTCTGTGTTTGCCATTTGGCCACCTGGGATACCACGCTCAAGCATTAATGTGCTTAAATTCGCACGAGATGTATATACTGCAGCTGTCATACCAGCTGGTCCTGCACCAATAATAATGACATCATAAATTTTTTCTTCTGACACACTATTCACTCCTATTCATTCCTACACAATTAAGTTACCCTCATTATACTGTTAGCATCATTTTTTTCCCAATGATTTGCTTACCCTATGTGTGCGTACGTTTAACAGCCTGCACATACTTTCGAACAGTCGCTACAGATACATTATATACATCCCCAAGCTCCGACTGTGTCATCTTATTTCCTTGTTCGCTGCGTACAATATATTCAACCGCAGCTGACCAGCCGTATACATTTGTAAAAACTGCCCCAGATGTATATAAACGTATGAACGTACAAAACCAAAATTGTAAACACTCTTCGATTAATTCATCATCTTTTTTCGTATAATTATATAAAGCATCCGCAATTTGCGCGCACTGTTCAAATTGCTGTAAATCAGCTGGAATGCTCTTATGGCTATTAAGTAAAAAGAAATACTTTGCAAGTTGAGATACGATTGGAACACCGTTCTTCGCCTGCGTTACATCAAAGAAGAATCCCACCTTCTCTGGCGTTGACAATTCATTCATTAAATATAAAGCTAGCATTTGTTCCTCTAGCGTCGCACTTTGTTGAAATGATTTTCGTAATTCTTCAAATAATACGTTTTGTCCTTCATCTGCTAAATTCAGCGCATTCCACGGTTCTTTTCCCTTTTTATCAGGGTGCAATTCTACAACATGCTGCCACATTTTTTCAGCTACTTGCTGATCTTTCACCATATAAGCAGAATATGCAAACCAATAATAAAAACTAACGTCTCCCTCATATCCTTGACGCTTTAATACTTTGAACCATTTATATGCAGGCTCAAAATGACCAATTGTTGCAAGTGTCGTTCCAAGTTTCAAACGATGCTCGAACGAAATCGGATATACTGAAACTAACTGCTCCGCTAACGCTTCTACTTGTTTATGCTCTCCAATTGAATATAGGAAAATAAGCGTATTACAAAGCGCATGTATATTACCAGGATTTTTCTCTAAAATCATTTCCGTTAACTTCAGAGCTTTATCTACATTACCAGATTGAAAATGTGCAATGGCTAAATTATTATGACCCGACCAAAATTCCGGATAATCTTTTGTAACAATTTCCAATGTAGCAATTGCTTCTTCCAATTGTCCGTTACGAATATAACGATTCGCTTCTTCTTGCATAACAATTAGATCGTCTTCATCCTCAATCTCTTCCTCACCCATCGCTTCTTCTTCCATAATTTCAAGTAATTCTAATGTATCTTCTACAAATTCCTTCTCTTCTGCAACTTCTAAATAGCGATCCGCATACTTTTTCGCCTGCTGAAATAGCCCCATATATGCATAATTATTTGCAATAAAATAATAGCATTGTTCAAGTTCTGGATTAGATCTAACAAGCTTAAAGAAGATTTGATTCGACTCTTGATATTCACCAGCCTCAGATAATACTGTTGCTAATTGGCATAAAATAAACGGCTCCTTCTCACTTTGTGCCGCTCTTCGAAAATATTTAATTGCATCTTGCAATTTTTGCCCTTTGTAAGCTCTCATCCCTTTTTTATAAAAGAAGTCCGCTAATTGATTAAAAGAGATAACTTGTCCGTTCTCCTTATATATTCCTTGATTTTTCCCCATATATCCTCCAGTTTTTTGTTTTCTTCGTTCACACATTCTTCTATCTATAAGTATAAACGATTCCGTAAAAAACAAAACAGTATATTATACTCAATTATTTCCTTTTTATTCATTAAAAAAGAAGAGAAATGTTACATTTTTAGCATCAACCTTCTCTAGCATCCATTTCTTCTTTCGTATAAATAACACGCATTGGATTTCCACCCACGAAAGCGCCGCTTGGTACATCTCTATGAACAAGTGTGCCAGCTGAAATAATCGCGCCATCCCCAATTTCCACACCTGGTAATATAGTTGTATTTGCTCCAATCATCACTTCATTTCCTATGACGATCTCTCCAAGTCGATATTCGCGAATTAAATATTCATGTGCTAAAAGCGTTGTATTATAGCCGATAATCGAATTTTCTCCCACAGTTATCTTTTCTGGGAACATAATGTCCGGCATTACCATAAGCGCAAATGATGTTTTCTCTCCGACTTTCATCCGTAAAAACGTGCGGTACAACCAATTCTTGACGGATAAAAATGGCGTATAACGCGCAATTTTTATAATAATAAAGTTCTTCATCACCTTCCAAAAAGACACTGTTTTATACACATTCCATAATGAATTTTCTCCTGAAACAGGATAGCGCGTTGTCCGTCGCACTTAGCTCGCCCCTCTACTAAAAAGTGAAACTGTAAGTTAGTAGAGAAACAGACCCCTACTAACTTACTTGGACCTTTATGAACGGTTCATATTAGACAAAATCGGTAGTAAATCACTCATTTTATCTAACATAAAGTCCGGCTTGTAAGCCTCTAAATACGCTCTACCTTTCAGCGTCCATGAAACCGCAGCTGTTTTCGTGCCCGCATTTTGTCCGCCGACAACATCATGATGATTATCCCCAACCATCAATGCTTCTTCCGGTTTTGCATCCAATAACTCAAGCGCTTTTTGAAGTGGCTCTGGATGTGGTTTCACATGCTCTACATCATCAATTGTCACGACAACATCAAAAAATTCATCAAGCTTTGACAACTTTAATCCCATCTCAACTGTTTGTCTCGCTTTCGTTGTAACAATACCAACTTTATAGCCTTGCTTCTTCAACTCTTGAACTGTTTCATATACAGTTTCATATTCTTCCACTAATTCATCGTGATGATCATGGTTAAATTGACGATAACATGTAATCATCTCTTCAACCTTGTTTTCATCAATCTTGCTGAAAGTATCATGTAAAGAAGGGCCAATAAATGACAATACATCTTCACGCTTATATTGACTTGGATAATATGTATGTAACGTATGTAAAAAAGAAGAAATAATAAGTTCGTTTGTATTAATTAAAGTTCCATCTAAATCAAATAACACTGTATTTATTTTCATTGCCTTAGCCCCTTCTCTTTCCTGAATATGAAAGAAGCAGCATCTTATAATAAGATGCTACTTTTCTCTAATTTTCCGAATATCTTTTATCAGCTTGCCCCATTTTTCGTCTCACAATAATGAAAATAATAGAAATAACAACAAGTCCAATTGACATTACTTGTGCGATACGAAGTGGTCCTAACATTAAACTATCTGTACGTAAGCCTTCTACGAAGAAGCGCCCTATTGAATACCAAATTAAATATGTGAAGAATAATTCCCCGCGTCGTAAATTCACTTTTCGTAATGCAAGTAATAAAATGACACCTGCAAAATTCCATAATGATTCATATAAAAACGTTGGGTGATAGTAAACACCCTCAATATACATTTGATTAATAATGAAATCCGGTAAATGAAGTCCTTCTAAAAACTGTCTCGTTACTTCATCACCATGCGCCTCTTGGTTCATAAAGTTTCCCCATCGACCAATTGCTTGTCCTAGTAAAATACTTGGCGCAGCAATATCAGCCAACTTCCAGAATGAAACCCCGCGTCGTTTCGCAAAAAGAATCCCTGTAATAACAGCCCCGATTAAACCACCATGAATCGCCAAGCCACCTTGACGAATATTAATAATTTGACTCGGGTTTTGCGCGTAATATTCCCATTCAAAAATAACATAGTACATTCTCGCAAATAGAATAGCGATCGGTACTGCAATTAATACAAGGTCAACAAATGTATCTTTTGGAATACCTAATCTTTCTCCCTCGCGAGTTGCTAGCCAAAGACCTAATAGCACGCCTGTACCGATAATAATCCCGTACCAATATACAGGAAACGGCCCAAGTTGAATCGCTACACGGTCAAGCTGTGGTACAGAACCTAACAGCATATGTATGACCCCCCTCTCCAAAGTTTACTCCTGATTCCCTAACTCAATCGCACTCATTAATCGTTCAGAGAACTGTTGTGCTGCATTGACTCCCATACGTTTTAAACGGAAGTTCATCGCTGCTACTTCAATAATAACAGCCAAGTTTCGACCAGGACGAACTGGAAGTGTAATCTTCGTAAGCTCTGTATCAATAATCTTCATCTTCTCTTCATCAAGACCTAAGCGATCGTAATTTTTCTTTTGATCCCAAATTTCAAGATTAATAACAAGTGTAATACGCTTATAATTTCGCACTGCCCCTGCACCGAATAACGTCATAACGTTAATGATACCTAGACCACGAATTTCTAATAAATGCTCAATTAAATCTGGTGAGCTTCCTACTAATGTGTCTTCATCTTCTTGGCGAATTTCTACACTATCATCCGCAACAAGACGGTGACCACGTTTTACAAGCTCAAGAGCTGTCTCACTTTTACCGACACCACTTTGACCTGTAATTAAAACACCAACACCGTAAATATCTACTAACACACCATGTACAGCTGTTGTTGGTGCTAACTTACCTTCTAAATAATTTGTTAAACGACTTGATAATCTTGTTGTCGTTTGAGCAGAACGTAATAAAGGCATGCCTGATTCACGTGATGCATGCAGTAACTCATCTGGTACATCTTGATTACGAGTTATAATGATACATGGCGTCTCCTCAGTACAAAGCGCTTTCATTCTCTCTTGCTTTTGCTCTGACGTTAATGTGTCAAAGAACGTAAGCTCCGTTTTTCCAAGAAGCTGCACGCGATCAGCTGGATAATATGTAAAAAACCCTGCCATTTCAATTCCAGGTCGTGATAAATCACTTGTATCAATCGGACGATGAATTCCTTCTTCACCACTTATTAACTCCAATTGAAATTGTTCAATTAAATCTTTTGTCCTTACTTTCGGCATATGTATAAACCTCCACTCCGCTGCGGGTTCAGTCTCATTTGATGTAAAATTCCATTCTACCGGATATTGTACCATTTTTTTCTGGAAACAAGAAATACGGTTTCTAATAAATAGAAAAAAACATTTCATATACATCATGAAATGTTTTTCCTTTTGTCATTTTCTCTTTTTTTCATATAGTGGCTCCACAATTGCCTTTTCAATAATCATATTAAAAATAGAAATACAAATTGCCGCAACGATTGCTACACCAAACCCTGATATATTAAATGCATCTCCTAATAATGAATCTGCTATTTTTAACGTAATCGCATTAATAACAATTAAGAAGAACCCGAAAGTTACAAGAGTAATCGGTAGCGTAATTAAAATTAAAAACGGTTTTACGAACACATTTAAAACAGCCAAGATAATACTCGCAATAATTGCAGTCTGTATATTTGCTACGTAAAACGCGTCTGGTGCAATCCCTTTTAAAAGTCCCGATACAGCGATTAACACAACGCTATTTACAAGAAGTGATACAATCCATCTCATTTTCTTACACATCCTTTTGACATATATATTTCATCATACGCTAATAGATAATAAACGCAAGTATCATACAAACACTTATATCAATTTATTCTACTCTTCATGCTTGTATACCTACTAACATTTCCCCCGCAAAATAAGGGCCACACCATCTATGTTCATGAGTTTTCACAAAGGTCCAAGTGAAATCTTTGTCTACAATATAGATATCCCCTTTATACATATCATCTGTTTCACGTAATATATCATCCATAATTAATAAACTCGCATCTTTTATTAGCAATACATCATCACAGTGTTGATAGAAGATATAGCAATCCTTTTTCACTTCATTATGAAACGCGTTCTCTGCTTCTTTCCCCTCTAAACACTTCTTTTTTTCATAACTAAATATGCGCCAAAGATACCCACACGCATACTTATCTCCGTAAAGGAAAATATCTTCTTTTTCTTCATCGCTTAAATGATTCGCAAAATGATCCTCCCAGCGCTTCCGAAAATATACACCCCAACTTTGAAACTCTCTTACCTTCATGTTTTTCTTTCTTAAAACATCTGTAAAGTGAAACTTTAATCAGTGGGGGTTTTGTTCATCTCCCACTGATTATTAGTTGAACCAATCGGGCTTTTACGGGCAGTTGATCTCCCATCTAACTGCTTTGCTTCCGCTGAATTTTGAGGTGGGGATCCTACTGCCCGTTAATGCGGGGTAAACTCCATCTTCTCCCCCTATGAACGAAAAACCGAGTGTCATTTCCACTCGGTTTTTCGTAATACACTTATTGAGATAACTCTACTTCTTTTATTTTCTCTTTCATTCTTGCTTTATCACGAACTAAAATCTCTTTTAAATACTTACCTGTATACGAGCGCTCTTCTTTCACTACTTGCTCTGGCGTTCCGGAAGCAACGATTTGCCCACCTTTATCTCCGCCCTCTGGTCCAAGGTCAACGATATAATCAGCTGTTTTAATTACATCTAAATTATGTTCAATAACAAGTACTGTCTCACCACTCTCAACAAGGCGTTGCAGAACTTCTAGAAGACGCGCGATATCATGGGCATGCAAACCCGTCGTTGGCTCATCTAAAATATATAACGTACGCCCTGTAGAGCGACGGTGTAATTCAGAAGCTAATTTCACGCGCTGTGCTTCTCCTCCAGATAACGTAGTAGCTGGCTGTCCTAATTTCATATAACCAAGCCCTACATCTACAAGCGTTTGAAGTTTATGCTTAATTTTTGGGATATTAGCGAAGAACTCTACTCCATCTTCAATTGTCATCCCTAACACTTCAGAAATGTTCTTATCTTTATACTTCACTTCTAACGTTTCGCGGTTATAACGTTTCCCATGACAAACTTCACATGGAACGTATACGTCTGGTAAGAAGTGCATTTCGATTTTAATAATCCCATCACCACGGCACGCTTCACAACGTCCACCTTTTACATTAAAGCTGAAGCGTCCTTTTTGATATCCACGCACTTTCGCTTCATTCGTTTGTGCAAACACATCACGAATATCATCGAATACACCTGTATACGTCGCTGGATTAGAACGTGGTGTACGCCCGATTGGCGATTGATCGATATCGATTACTTTATCTAAATGCTCAAGACCTTTAATTTCTTTATGAGTACCTGGCTTCGCTTTCGCTTTATATAACTTTTGCGCTAACGATTTATATAATACTTCATTAATCATCGTACTTTTACCTGATCCAGATACACCCGTTATCGCTACAAACGTACCAAGCGGGAATGACATCTTTGCATTCTTTAAGTTATTCTCTTTTGCACCGACAATTTCCACTTTACGTCCGTCACCTTTACGTCTTTCAAGTGGAACCGGAATAAACTCTTTACCGCTTAAATACTTCCCTGTTAGCGAATTCTCATCTTGCATCACTTCAGCTGGTGTACCCGCTGATACAACTTGGCCACCGTGAATACCTGCACCAGGTCCGATATCAAGTAAATAATCAGCAGCCATCATCGTATCTTCATCATGTTCAACGACAATTAACGTATTTCCTAAATCGCGCATTTCTTGCAACGTACGAATAAGACGATCGTTATCGCGCTGATGCAAACCGATTGAAGGCTCATCAAGAATGTAAAGTACGCCAGTAAGACGAGAACCGATTTGTGTCGCTAAACGAATACGCTGCGCCTCACCACCTGATAAAGTTCCTGCAGCACGACTTAACGTTAAATAATCTAAACCGACGTTCACTAAGAATCCAACGCGCTCCTGGATTTCTCTTAAAATTAAATGAGCAATTGTTCGTTGTTTCTCCGTTAGCTCCACATTCGAGAAGAATTCCTGTACTTCTTGAACAGAATACTTCGTTACATCAGCAATCGTTTTATCACCAACGAAAACAGCTAAACTCTCAGGCTTTAAGCGTCCACCTTTACACTTCGGACAAGCTTGCTCTGCCATATACTTTTCCATTTGCTCACGGACATAATCAGAACTCGTTTCACGATAACGACGTTCGATATTTGGAATAACACCTTCAAATAAAATCTCATTTTCCTTTACTTGACCAAACTCATTTACATAGCGGAAATAAACTTTCTCTTCACCGCTTCCGTATAACACTTTATCAAATAAATCTTTCGGTATATCTTTCACAGGTATATCCATATCAATGCCGTAATGATTACATACAGATTGTAAAAGCTGTGGGTAATATTGTGAGCTTGTCGGCTCCCAAGGCGCAATCGCATGTTCATTTAATGATAAATCCCAATTCGGAATGACAAGTTCTAAATCCACCTCTAACTTTGAACCAAGTCCATCACAAGAAGGACACGCCCCGAATGGACTATTGAATGAGAACATGCGCGGCTCTAATTCTCCGATTGAAAAGCCACAATGCGGACAAGCATGATGTTCACTAAATAGAAGTTCCTCTTCTCCCATTACATCAATTAACACTCGGCCCCCGCCAAGCTTTAATGCACTTTCAAGTGAATCCGCAAGACGGCCTGCAATCCCTTCTTTTACAACAATACGGTCAATTACAACTTCAATAGAATGCTTCTTATTTTTATCTAACGCAATATCTTCAGATACATCAAGCATTTCACCATCAACACGTACACGAACATATCCTTGCTTCTTAATGTCTTCAAGCACTTTCACATGTGCACCTTTACGCCCAGAAACGATAGGAGCTAACACTTGTAATTTCGTACGTTCAGGATATTCAAGTACACGGTCTACCATCTGCTCTACTGTTTGTGATGTAATTTCAATACCATGATTCGGACAAATTGGCGTACCAATTCGCGCAAATAATAAACGTAAATAATCATAAATCTCCGTGACCGTTCCAACTGTTGAACGTGGATTACGACTTGTCGTTTTTTGATCGATTGAAATCGCTGGAGATAAACCTTCAATCGTATCTACATCCGGCTTATCCATTTGTCCTAAAAACTGACGCGCATACGCAGATAACGATTCTACGTATCTGCGCTGCCCTTCTGCATAAATCGTATCAAACGCTAATGATGATTTCCCTGAACCAGACAATCCCGTCACAACAACAAGCTGATTTCTCGGAATGGTTACATCAATATTTTTCAAATTATGTGCTCTAGCACCTTTTACAACAATAAAATCCTTGCTTATGCTCACTCTGTTCACCCTTCCGCTTTTAATTCTAATAGTAAATCTCTTAATTCAGCTGCACGCTCGAAATCTAACGCTTTTGCTGCTTCTTTCATCTCTGCTTCCATCTTCGCAATTGTCTTTTCACGCTCTTTTTTCGTCATCTTCTTGGCTGGTACTGCTTCATATGTTTCCGGCTCTTCAGCAGCTGTCGTTGCACGGATAACATCACGCACGCCTTTTTGAATCGTCTTCGGCGTAATACCATGCTCTTTATTGTAAGCTTCTTGTATAGTACGACGACGTTGTGTTTCTTCAATCGCAATTCCCATCGATCTCGTTATACGATCTGCATACATAATAACGCGGCCGTTTTCATTACGTGCTGCACGACCGATTGTTTGAATTAATGAACGCTCTGAACGCAAGAATCCTTCCTTATCAGCATCTAAAATAGCTACAAGTGATACTTCTGGAATATCTAATCCTTCTCGTAATAAGTTAATACCGACAAGTACGTCAAACTTACCAAGGCGAAGGTCACGGATAATTTCAATACGTTCTAACGTTTTAATTTCAGAGTGGAGATAGTTCACTTTAATTCCTACATCTTTTAAGTAGTCTGTTAAATCCTCTGACATTTTCTTCGTTAAAGTCGTAATTAATACACGTTCATTTTTTGCAATGCGATCTTGAATTTCTCCTAATAAATCATCAATTTGCCCTTCAATTGGTCGTATATCAATTGGTGGATCTAAAAGCCCTGTTGGACGAATAATTTGTTCTATTACCTCCGGTGCCTGCTCTAACTCGTACGGTCCTGGCGTTGCCGAAACGTAAATAACTTGATTCGTTTTCCCTTCAAACTCATCAAACGTAAGCGGTCTATTATCTAAAGCTGATGGCAAACGGAACCCATGATCCACAAGTACTTGCTTACGTGCTTGGTCCCCGTTATACATCGCTCTTACTTGTGGTACTGATACGTGTGACTCATCCATAACAATTAAGAAATCTTTCGGGAAATAGTCTATTAACGTATATGGCGTTGCCCCCGCCGGACGAAGTGTTAAATGACGGGAATAATTTTCAATCCCTGAACAAAAGCCCATCTCACGCATCATTTCTAAATCATAACGTGTACGTTGCTCTATACGCTGCGCTTCTAACAACTTGCCATTATCATTTAATTCCTTTAAACGCTCTTCTAATTCTTTTTCGATATTTTCAATAGCGACCTTCATTTTTTCCTCACGTGTAACGAAGTGAGATGCTGGGAAGATTGCTACATGATCACGTTCTGCTAATACTTCACCTGTTAATGCATTTACTTCGCGAATACGATCAATTTCATCGCCGAAAAACTCAATTCGAATACAATGCTCGTCAAGTGATGCTGGGAAGATTTCAACTACATCTCCGCGCACACGGAATGTACCACGCTTGAAATCAATATCATTACGTCCATACTGCACATCAACAAGTTCACGAAGCAATTGATTGCGGTCCTTTTCCATACCAACTCGAAGTGAAACAACTAACTCGCGGTATTCTTCTGGAGAACCTAAACCATATATACACGAAACACTCGCAACAATAATTACATCATCCCGTTCAAATAGTGCAGATGTTGCTGAGTGACGCAATTTATCAATTTCATCATTAATCTGCGCATCTTTTTCAATAAACGTATCTGTTTGCGGCACATAAGCTTCTGGCTGATAATAATCGTAATAACTAACAAAATATTCAACTGCATTATTCGGAAAAAAGTCTTTCAACTCACTATATAACTGCCCTGCTAACGTTTTATTATGAGCCATAACAAGTGTTGGCTTCTGCACTTCTTTAATGACATTTGAAATTGTAAATGTCTTACCCGTTCCTGTTGCTCCAAGCAACACTTGCTTTTTCTTCCCACTATTAATTCCCTCTACAAGCTTCTCTATAGCTACCGGCTGATCACCTTGCGGGGAATACGCTGAGATAATTTCAAATTGATGTTCCAAACAAAACCGACCTCCTCGTAAAAAATCTGTATTCCCATTTTACCACGAATGCTCATAAAAAAACCAAGAAAACGAACAGATATTCGGTAAAACTTTCGACAATATATACATAGAAAAAGGAAGGAGCCAAAACTTCCTTCCTCTACTAACTCTATTTTTTAGGTACATATAATAAATCATATCCATTGCGCCCATTTTCATTCACACAGTCTATTAACCTATAAGCCGTTTGTAATTCACGCTGCTCTTTAACAATCCTTTTACAGCTATCTTCATCTATATCTGTATGATTACCAGCAAATCGATCTTGCTTATTATCTAATATACGAATTATATCTGTCCCACTATACTCTAACGTTTGAAAAACTGGATCATCTTCATGTGTATAATGTACAATTCTTATTTTATCAACTTCCCCTTGTTCCACATTCAAAACGAACTTTTCAAATTTATCTAGATTAGAAATTTCTGTTCCCTTTACAACAACATCATTCTTCTTATCAATTGTAATGTTAGGTTGTGAGCATGCTACTAAACTAAAGAGAAATAAGCATATAAAACCTGTTTTTCCTATTGTTACCCTCTCCTATACAAACTATTGGTATACTAGAAAAAGCTACTTTCCTCTACGAAAGTAGCTTCTCTTTTCCTTTCTCCTTCTTCGGGAAAAGAACATATGAAAACGAAATAACTGTATCCACTAAAAGTATAATCGCCCAAACTTGACTAACGCGATTAGCTGTTTTATTTAAAATAATCCCCGTTTCTAACCAATTACGCCATTGTTCAAACGGGACAAAACCGTACAGAAAGAAAAAGAAAATATGCACAACAACGAATAAAACAAGATGCAATATCCAATTTTTTATTTCCTGCTTCGCATAGGCCATACCTGTTAATTCTATATGTTCTTCAATAATAGGCGCTGGTTCATTCCGCCATTTCGCAACTAGATTTTGCGCAAATATATCAAGCTTCTTCAAATCCTTTTTCCCGTAGAAAACTGCATACAATAAAATAATTACAGTAATGATTTGAAAATTAGAGAACTTCCCTGTTTGATAATAGTCCACTACCCCTAAAGTTAAAATAAACACTTCATTTACGAGGAGTACAATCCCCATAATAAAACTTGCCTTTTTCAAACGGAATCCGTAACGAAGTAAAAAGAAACCGATAGCCGATAACCAAAATACAATTTCTGCCCCAATTAAAAAGTACCAACGATATTCTGCAAGTATACTCATTTATCCCTCTCCTTTTCATCATATATACGAAAAGCTTCATCCATATATAATAAAAGTTCTTCTTCAATTGGATACATGCTCATTTTCTGTGAATCTTCCTTCGATTTTCTAACTTCCCATAACTTATCTAAAAACGCTTCATCACCATTGGCCATTTCTAAACACTTCTGCATTAATCTCTTCGTTGCCCCTTGTACCTCATCACTCGCGACTTCTTTGCCGTCTTTCATAAAAGTACGTAATTGCTTTAATAAATCTACCCATTCTAAAACATTCGGATCTTCTTCACTCATATTTGGCAAGTTATGAAGCAACTTTTGTTCTTCCTTTGAAAATAATTCATTTTGAAATATTTCACGTATACGAGAAGACTGTTTCGAAAGCTGAATGAGTTCAAACATAACTTTCCAATCAAGTTCTCCCTCCACATCTACCGAATAAACAACTGCTTGTAAAACACGCTCCATTTGATTAAATTTCTTTTGTTCTTCCTGTACAAATCGAAGTTGTTTTTCAAGCGAATTTTTTAAATCCAGCTCACCTTTTACTAACATATTCGCAGCTTCTTTTAATGAAAATCCCATTTCCTTTAAAAATAAAATTTGTTGCAGACGAATGACGTCAGCCTCACTATATAAACGATGCCCACCTTCTGTTTTCCCGCTCGGTTTTAATAAATCTATTTGATCATAATAACGTAATGTACGTACTGTTACCCCTGTTTCCTTCGTCAATTGTTGTATTGAAATCACTACCATCACCTCTTCCCCTTCATTATAAAAGATGACGTTACGTAACTTTCAAGACTTTTGTAAAAAAAATACAAAAAGCTGTTTATACCCTTTGTATAAACAGCTTTTACGGAAATAATCCTTTTTGTACAGCACGCCCGCAAAATAAAATAAGTGCTCCAACAACAACACTCGTTGCTGTTTTATGATAATGGGCTGATAGTAATAAATAATACGATAAACCTACAGTACCAATCATAATACAAATACTTGGCACTGGATTACGAGAGAAGTTCTGCATTCCCCAAAACAAAGAAAAAATAGCCGTAGCGACACATAATACTGGTAATCCCATCCCAGTTCCCCTTTTTCTATCTATTCCTTGTTGCTAACACACTCGTCGATGCCATACTTATTAATAAACCAAAAATAGCAGTATATAATAACTCATTTACATGTACTGCTTGCCTATCTAAATACTTATTTACACAAAGATACATAGTGAGCAAAAAAACGAAGCCTGTAATACAAATCGTAAAATACGACTTCATCTTATTCACAACTCGCTCATCAATGGACGGTACTCCCTCTTCTTTCAAACGCTTTTGTTCTTTATATTCCGCAATTCCATATAAAATGACTAGTGCTACATTCGATATGAAGATCGTTCCCCACGAAATACTTAAAATCATTAAACTCACATTTAAAACAAGCCCCGCTAAAAATAAACTTCCTATGAACCGTATAACTTCTTGCTTACTCATACACGATCAGCCTCTTCACTATTTCTATATCTCCATTTTGGCCAATAGTTCACAAAGAAATAAACAAACTGCCCTAGTACAAATAAAACAAACGGCATACCAGCATTTCCATCAACAATTAAATTGTACAAACTCCATACCGCTAAACTAATCGTAAAAAATAACCCTACATATTTAAACGCTTTATCTGACTGGAATCTCTCAAACTCATCCTGCATTTTTTCATTCCTCCTATCACTATGCTCGTTTTCCTACCATAACCCCTATGATGAGACTACCCGCAAATAAGGAACTACATATCAGAAATATTTCTTGCACTGGTATAACAGCTCTACCTATCGCTTTACTCGCAACAATATAAACAATAAGCAATAGAAACGCGAATACAAATGAGACATTTACATACTTTTTTATGTTTTCATTTACTCGCTCATCTATATCTGGAAGTTCTTCTTTTTTGTACTTACGCTTTTTGTAATACGAATACACTATCAAAAAGACAATTGCTAAAACGTTACTCAATACGAGCGGTAAAATTGGTATAGCTGGATTCATAATATGAACTACAATGTCTCCCAAAAACAATCCAAAAGTCGCACCGATAAATAACTTTTTAGTATCTTCCATTTTTTCTTCCCTTACTCTAGCGTAAATATTTCCTCCACCTTCACCCCAAAATATTTGGCGATTTTTAGGGATAACTCTAGACTCGGGTTATAATGATGGTTTTCAATCGCCACAATCGTCTGCCGCGTCACCTGCATCGCCTTTGCCATTTCAACTTGCGTTATATGATGTTGCTTTCTTAACTCTTTTATTTTATTTTTCACACCCATAGGCTCCACCTTCGAAAGTAAAGATATCTTTACTTTAATTATAAATATTTTCCAGTTATAAGTAAAGATATCTTTACAAATTTTAGAAAAACGTTTCACTGATCACCTTCTCTAACAAAGTACAAGAGTAATTCAATTTATATCAGCTATTTTTTTAATATATCGACACCCGTAGCACTATAAACATAAAAAAAGCTGTCCCAAAATATCTTTTGGAACAGCTTCTTCGTCCTACTACATAAACCCTAACGCATATACAAGAACGTATCCAAGAATAGAAAGGCAAACCGAGCCAATCAACCCCGCCACGAATGCTTTGCTTCCTAACTTACGGAACGTTTTAAACTCTACATTTAAACCAAGCCCCGCCATCGCCATTGCTATAAGCATGTAAGCAATGACAACAATATATCCAGCGACAACTTCTGGGATAATCCCGAGCGAATGCACTGCACTCATCGCTAAAAATCCGAAGATGAACCACGGAATTGGAAGGTCGCGCCACGATCTTTTTTCCTCGCTATCTTCACTCTTACCAAACCATAATCCAATTAAAATCGCCACTGGCACAAGCATTGCAACGCGCGTTAATTTCACGATAACTGCGATGTCTACAGCCGTACTGCCTCCTGGCGCCGCAGCTGCGATGACATGAGCGATTTCGTGCAGCGTCGCACCTGAGAATACACCGTAACCGTACGGTGAGAAGCCAAGCACTGGGTATAATAGCGTATAAATAAGTGTAAATATTGTACCTAAAATTGCAATAATCGCTGCCCCAACTGCCGTTTCTTCATCCTTCGCTTTCACTTGCGGTGCAATTGCTACGACCGCAGCCGCGCCGCAAATTGCTGTTCCACACGCTGTTAAAATTCCGAGTTTCTTTTCTACCTTAAATACTTTCGTTAACCCATATACAACGAAAATCGTAAATGTAATAACAACCGCAGCGATGATTAATACTTTCGGCCCTGCCTTCGCAATATCAACAAGATTTAACCGCATTCCAAGTAAGATAATCCCAAAGCGCAGCAACTTCTTACTCGCAAAGTTCGTTCCAGCTATCGCTTCTTGTGGCACTCCAATGACTGCGCGCCAAATCATCCCAATTAGAATAGCAATTACTAATTGTCCCATAATATTTAAAAATGGAAGCTCTGCTAAATATTTCGCGGCAATTGCGATTAATAACGTAATCCCAATACCTTGCGAAAACCCAAAGCCCTTCTTCTTTTGTATGACAAGTGTTTGTTCCACTTTGTACCACTCCAATAATCGTATTGGAACATGCATGTTCTATCTACTTATATTATAAGAGAGTTTCTATAATAAGTTTAATACCAATATTGAATCTCTATCATTAGAAATACTTATGATAAGATGATAGAAAAAGAAAGGAGCCCATTACATGAACGTAGACATTTTAAAAATATTTGTTACTGTCGTTGAACAGAAGCACTTCTCCCGTGCAGCAGAATTATTAAACCTTTCACAGCCTGGCGTAAGTATGCACATACGCAACTTAGAAAACGAATTTGGCACTACTCTTATTCAGCGCTCCCCAAAGCATGTCCAAGTGACGGAGGCTGGAAACATATTATATATACATGCAAAGCAAATGCTCTCTCTTTACGAAGAAGCCAAACAAGAAATTAACGAACTACATAACGTTGTAACAGGAACTCTTCGCATCGGTGCTAGTTTTACAATTGGCGAATACTTACTTCCAAAAATACTGGCTAACTACGCGAATGAAAATCCACACGTCGAAGTTCATACCTTTATCTCAAATACAGAAGACGTTTTACAAAGCCTTCGCTCTAATCAAATCGATATCGGCTTAGTGGAAGGGCAAGTCGTATACGCCGACGTTGACGTTGAAACGTTTATGCAAGATGAAATGAAGCTCGTCGTCCCGCCAAATCATCCACTGCTCCGCACAAATGAAATAAATGAAAGCACACTCCAAGATCAAGTATGGGTATTAAGAGAAAGTGGTTCTGGAACACGCGCTTATAGTGACCGCTTTATTCATCAACACCATTTAAAATTGAAGCGCTTCTTTACATTCAGTAGTATCCAAAGCGTGAAAGAAGCAGTTAGTGCCGGGCTTGGCATTGCTATACTTTCTGATTGGACTGTACGGAAAGAGCTACTGGCAAAAGAACTCTTCCACGTCGAAGTTCCAAATGAACAACTTATCCGTCCATTCTCCATCGTGCGCGGCAAATATTTCATCCCCTCTAAAGCTATTCAAGTGTTTTTAAATCATGTAGACTCTTTTGCGAAAAAACAGCATTGACCTTCACATTAGTGTGAAGGTTTACAATACATGTAAAAGGAGTGAAACACATTGCGAATTGGAGAGTTATCAAAAGAAACCGGGGTTAGCGAAAGATCACTAAGACATTATGAAGAAAAGGGATTACTCCCTTCTAAGCGCCTCGCAAATGGCTACCGTAACTTTGATGAAAGTGCCATCGAAAAAGTGGAGCTTATTCAAATGTACTTACAAATTGGCTTAAATTTAGAAGAGACGGCAAGGATGCTGCGCTGCCTCGAAATAGAGCCGCACCTGTACGAAAATCCTTGCAGCAGTATCCTTACACTTTATGAAGATAAACTTAATGAAGTAACGAAGCAAATCTCATTACTTTCTAGCATTCAAACGAATTTGCAAAAACACGTTTCACTCCTAAAGCAAACAAAAGAAAAGGGATGATTACATGTTTGTTATACATGGCAGTTCAAGACAAAACGGAAATACAGAAGCTTTAACACATATGGTGATTGATGGAATTGAAACAGAACAAATTTACTTGCGTGATCATATCGTCCACTCAATCATAGATCAGCGCCATGATGCAGAAGGATTCCAACCTGTAAATGATGACTGCGAGCAGTTAATCGAGCGTATGTTAGAGCACGACACAATTATCTTTGCTACACCGCTATACTGGTATGGAATGAACGGTCATATGAAAAACTTCGTCGATCGCTGGTCACAAAGCTTACGCGATACATCCCTTCATTTCAAAGAAAAAATGAAAGGTAAAAAAATGTACGTTGTCATCGTTGGCGGAGACAATCCAAAGCTGAAAGCATTACCGCTTATCTCCCAGTTTCAATATATCTTTGATTTTGTTGGTTCATCATTTGAAGGTTATGTTATTGGAGATGCGAATGGATTGGATGAAATCAAAAACGATGCTGAGGCGCTAGCAAAAGCACAATTGTATAATAATAACTTCAAAAATAGTAAATAGAAATAAGTTTGACAAAAACGATGACATCACATCTCTCGAACAAGAATACGAAACAGTATTAGTTCAAATCTGGAAATGTAAAGAAGCACTCTAATGTCTTCCCTATATATCGACGGGACCTTCCGCATTTCCCAAGAAATATTGAAACTTCGACATAGCATACAAAAAGCCGTGCATCAGCACGGCCTTTTACTTTATATACGAACAGCAGTCCCGCTCACCGCAACCATTAGCATCCCTTCGCGAACTACTTCGTAATCCACGTCGATACCAACAATTGCATTTGCATTTTTTTGTCTTGCGAAAGTTTTCATCTCTTCCATTGCGATGTCGCGTGCTTCTTTTAATTTACTTTCATAAGCACCTGCACGACCACCGACAACGTCACGGACAGAGGCGAAAAGGTCACGAACGATATTCGCGCCCATAATCGCTTCTCCATTCACGATATCGATATACTCAATAATTTCTTTTCCTTGAATTGTAGACGTTGTTGTTACAATCATACTTTATAGCCTCCCATATGAGATTTCCACCTACTTATGGTGCACTAATTCAGTACAAATTATATTTACGAACTAAACTGAGCTTCGTATAACCTACTGTATCCTCCGCCTTGCTCAATTAACTCATCATGTGAACCTTGTTCCGCAATACCATCTTTATTTACAACGACGATGCGATCTGCATTTTTAATCGTTGCAAGTCTATGAGCGATAACTAATGTTGTACGGCCGACAGATAGTTCAGCAAGTGATTTTTGAATTGCTAGTTCTGTCTCTGTATCTAGTGCAGAAGTCGCTTCATCTAATATTAAAATTGGCGGGTTTTTCAAGAACATACGAGCAATTGCTAGACGCTGCTTCTGTCCACCAGAAAGTTTCACACCACGCTCACCGATAACGGTATCTAAACCGTCTGGTTGTGAGTAAATTAAATCTTCTAACTGCGCACGTTTTACTGCCTGCCAAATGTCAGCTTCTGACGCCTTTAAGTTTCCGTAAGCAATATTTTCACGAATCGTTCCTGAGAATAAGAACACATCTTGCTGCACAATTCCGATTTGCTTACGAAGTGAAGATAACGTCATATCTTTCGTATCAATACCATCAATTTGGATTGAACCAGACGATTGTTCATAAAAACGTGGGAGTAAACTACATAACGTTGTTTTCCCTGCTCCTGATGGTCCAACGAACGCAACTGTTTCACCTGCATGTATTTTTAAACTAATATCATTTAAAATCGGTTCTTTATTTTCATATCCGAATGTAATATTGCTATATTGAATATCACCATGTACATGCTTCACTTCCATCGCATCTTTAGAATCTACAATATCTGGCTCTGTTTCAAGAAGCTCTACATATCTCTTAAAACCAGCAATCCCCTTCGGATAGCTTTCGATTACCGCATTAATTTTTTCAATTGGGCGGAAGAAAATATTTGTTAATAGAACAAATCCGATAAATCCACCGTACGTTAATTCACCTTGCAGAACAAACCATGTACCGCATATTAAGACGAAAAGCGTTACGAGACGCATGAGCATATAACTAATCGATGAATTTAACGCCATAATTTTATACGCCATTAATTTCGTTGTACGGAAACGAGCATTATTTACAGCAAATTGCTCTTTCTCAAACTTTTCATTTCCGAATGCTTGTACAACGCGGATACCACCAACGTTGTTCTCAATACATGCATTAAAATCAGCAACGTCTGAGAATAAACGTCTAAACGTACCTGTCATTTTTTTGTTGAAATAAAGTGCCAACCATAGTAAGAATGGAATGACGAAGAACGTTAATAGCGCTAACTTCCAGTTGATCATCATCATAAATGAGAATGCTCCAACTAAGGTCATAACAGCGATAAATAAATCTTCTGGTCCGTGGTGAGCAATTTCACCAATTTCCATTAAATCATTTGTAAGACGTGAAATTAAATGACCTGTTTTATTATTGTCAAAAAATCTGAATGATAGCTTTTGAATGTGATCAAATAACTTCTGCCTCATATCCGTTTCAATGTTAACACCAAGCATATGTCCCCAATATGTAACGACATATTGTAAGCCTGCATTTAATATATACACTGCAAGTAAACCGAAACAAGCCCATAAAATAAGCGTCCAGTTTTGCCCTGGCAATAACTTATCAATAAATTGATTTACGATAAGCGGGAAGCCAAGTTCTAGTAATCCTGCGACGACTGCACAAGAAAAGTCGAGTATAAATAAACCTTTATACGGTTTATAGTAAGAAAAAAATTTACGTAACATATCTTCCCTCCATTTTCCAAAATTAAAAAGACTCCCTAAATGATAACCATTATCAAATAATTATTCAAGTTATCCGTCTATGAAACTGAAAATAAGATTGTAACTACTCAGCCACCTTTTGGTGTCTTTTTTTATTTTACTTGTTTCATATGCCTCCCATTTGTAAATACTGAGTATATCAAACAGGGAGGTGAATAGGATGATCCATCGAAAAATCATTTTAGATGCATATAAAAAAGGACCTGAAGCTGTTATTTCTTTATTTGAAGAAACATTTTCTAAGTTAGAAAAACGTATACAAGAACTAGAAAATGCTTCAAAAAAAAACTCCAAAAATAGTCATAATCCACCTTCTACAGATGGTTTGGGTAAGCCCGTTACAAAAAGTTTGCGCAAACCGTCTCATCGTCAAACCGGTGGCCAGTTGGGCCACAAAGGACATACGCTTTATTTGACAACGACTCCGGACCATACGATTACCTATTCTCCTACACATTGTACTTGTTGTAACACTTCCTTACACCAAGAACCTGTAAAAGGATACCGCATTCGCCAAGTGTATGATTTACCACCTATCCAGATAGAAGTGACAGAACATAAAGTGTCACAAAAAGAATGCCCACATTGCCATTCTATCCAAGAATCACAATTTCCTTCTACTGTCTCTCGTCCTGTTCAATATGGTCCAAATATAAAAAGACTGATTCCCTATTTAACGCATTATCAGTGTCTTTCTTTGAAACGAACGAAAGAATTCTTTCAAGATTATTTTGGGCATTCGATTAGTGAAGGAACGTTAGTCAATCATACAAACAGTTTTTCGGCTCAATTGCAGCCCTTTCTTCAAGAAGTAAAAGACAAGATCCTTCAGTCTTCTGTTGTCCATTTTGATGAAACCGGTATGCGAGTAAAAAATAAAACACAATGGTTACATACCGCTAGTACACCGGAGGTGACCTTGCAACATATTCATCAAAAACGCGGAAAAGAAGCAATGGATGCAGGCGGAATTTTACCGTCTTTTTCTGGAATTGCGATGCATGATGGTTGGAAATCGTATGATGCGTATACAGATTGTCGACATGTATTATGCAATGCCCATCTCTTACGAGATTTGCAAGGAATTATAGATAGTACGGGGCAAAAATGGGCTCAACAGATGCAGAAATTTCTCACGCAAGCTTTAACGCTGAAAAAACAATACAAAGGAAGTCTGCCAAAAGCAAAGCAACAGAATCTGTTTACTGTCTATCAAGCCATATTGAAAGAACAACCAGTCTTTTCTGCAAAATTAAAAAAGAAAGGAAAGCAGACGCCTGCTCAAAATTTATGGAATCGCTTCGTCAAATATGCTGATAGAATTCTAGCATTCTTGGAACATCCAGACATTCCATTTGACAATAATCAAGCGGAACGGGATATTCGAATGACGAAAGTCAAACAGAAAGTGTCTGGGACTTTTCGAAGTAAGAAAGGCGCAGAATCCTTTTGTCAGATACGAAGCTTTATAACTACCATGAAAAAACAAAAACAATCTGTCTTACGAGCAATAGGCCAGGTTATAGAAACCGGAACGGTTCCTTTGAATCGCACAACTTCATAAGAGAAATTCTCTATTTGATCTAGATTCTTTCTCTTATTGGAGTATTTTCTTTTCATGTTTTCGAATCGGAAACATGTATTTGGCCTGTTTTTTTATTTGAAGAAGCTGAGTAGTTACATAAGATTTACGCTAGTTGTTGTTTTTTGCAGAAAAGTCGATATAAATTTCATTTGCTACTGCCATCACCACTCACACACAAAAAAAGGGTGTCACCTATAGGTGACACCCTCACTTCTATTACATCGCTTCCGAATCCCACTCATGCTCCTGCTGAACAAACACAATTCCTAATTCGTGATGTCCTCCGGCGTATAATGCCGTTTGAGCAAGACGAAGCTCTCCATTTGTATCTAATACTTCTAACTTACAAAATGCTCCTGTCGTCTTCGTTTGAAGCGCATCATAAAACTCCTCAGCGCTTCCTGGAATGACTCCATTTACTTTCGTAATTACTTCTCCAGGCAGTAAATTCAGCTCTGCCCCAATTGTATTCGGGATTGTATCTAATACAACAAGCCCATCATTACGTGCAGCGAAGTACGCCGGTCTTGTCTCATCAGCAATTTTTTCTTGCATGGAAATTGTGAAACGCCCAAGCATTGCGACTCCCATTGCGATAATGGCAAGTACGTGCCACCAATAACTTGCAATTCCTAAAACAAGTACAATTCCTGCTAATCCGTAGACACGTCTTCCTGTAAATAATAAAGCTTCCGTTGGCTCATAACTTCTAATCTTTCTCATAAATCCAATTAAAAATGGAACGAGGAATAGAGAATAAGTATCTGAACCGATTGAAACGACAGGCCACCATGAAATAAACTGCGTTACTGCATCACCTGGTACAAGAATAAAAATAGGCACAACCCATAAACGCTTTGATTCGTGTAAACCAATCTTTAGCCCACGCTTACCCTTCCTAATCTTCGGCGTAGAATATCCTACTGCATTTTTAGAAATCAACAAGCCCTCTACAACAAGCATGACGCCTAGTAAAATAGCAAGAGATACAATCGTACTCTCTTCACCTTCCCCAAGCTGTAAGAAGGAAACTGGTAGCTTAGAAGATAATAGAACGCATACAATTGCGATACTAAATGTATAAGCTGCTGATAAATATCGATACATAGCAGTTAATCCAAATAATAACGTCCAAAGTAAGATGACCCATAAGCTCGCTTTGGAAACAACAAGCCCAAGTCCAATTGTAATAATAGATACGATTAATCCGTATCCAACTCCCGCAAATAGAGATGTTCGCAGTTCAAACCAAACATCATAAACTTTAAAGGAAAAATCCTTTCGTTCTCGTAACATACGTAAGTATCCAACGAAGATACTACTTATTAAAAATACATAGACAGCAGGGTGTAAGAAAAAACGTCCAACTGCCCGCATTATTTCAAAAATCCATGCCTCCACGAACCCATTCACCACCATTTATATCATTCTTTCTTTTTATATTATCATAACTGGACAAACGTTTGTTTAACACAAAAAAATACAGGCAGCAAACTGCCTGTATTTCTTTTTATTTCGCCATTAATTTTAATGCTGACTGTAATTGTAAATCATTTTCTCCAGAACGGATTTTTTCAATAATTTTAGTTTGAATCGCCTCAGCTGTCTTTTTATCCAACTGTCCTGTCGCTTCCATCTTATTCGCATTTTGGAATGCTTTCAGCGCTGATTCTGTCTCTTTACTAAAGTATCCATCTTCACGCCCCGGTACATATCCTAAACTCTTAAGCATTTCTTGCGCATGTTTTACTTGCACATCATTTGAATTGTATGAAAGTGTTTTTTCAATTTGAATTGGTGTCGCATGATAATAATCCGGTTGCTTCACTTCTACTGTTGGCGCGATTCCTTTTTTATGAATCCAGTTCCCATCCGGTGTTAACCATTTAAACATCGTTAATTTAATGTTGCTGCCATCTTTAAATGGAACGGCTTGCTGAACAGTACCTTTACCAAACGTTTTTTCACCAATTAAATCGTATCCTTCTCCCTCTTTTAGCGCACCCGCTAAAATCTCTGAAGCAGAAGCACTTCCGTTATCAATTAATACTGAAATTGGATATGGCTTTTTCTCTTTCAGTTCCGTAGAGAATTTCTTTTTCTCACCATTTCGTTGCTCTACTTGTAGCATCGGCTTTTTATCCGTCATAATTTCCCCTAGTATCTCTTCTACACTATTTAAGTAGCCACCAGGATTACCACGCACATCAATAACTAAGCCTTTGATATTTTTCTTCTCTAACTCTTTTAACTGATCCTTAAATTCTTTCGCCGTATTTTCAGCAAAAGAAGTGATTTGCATATAACCGATATCTTTTCCACTATCTTGTTTCACAGAACTAAACACTGTGAAGATTGGAATTTTTTCACGCTTAATTTTAAATACAATCGGATCAGCTACTCCTGCACGCTTAATTTCAATCGCGACAGTCGTTCCTTTTTTACCACGAATCTTTAATACTGCTTCTTCACGTGATAAATCTTTCACACTATTTCCATCTACAGATAAAATTTGGTCATTCGGTTTAATTCCAATCTTTTCTGCCGGTGAACCTTTAATTGGAGATACGATAATAAGCTTACCGTCGGTTTTGTTCACCTCAGCCCCGATCCCCTCTAGCTCAGGATCAAGTGATTCACTAAACTGTTTAGCCGTTTCTTTATCCATATACGTGGAATAAGGGTCCTTCAGCGTAGACAACATGCCTTGTATTGCACCTTCGACTAACTTGTCATCCTTCACGTCTTCCACATAACGTGAATCAATTAGTGCATACGCCTCATTAATTTTTGCCAAATTCCCTTGCACGGTGCTAGCGTTTCCACTCGAAATTGTTTGCGTTACTTCTGATGGGTTAACCCCAAATAAAGACATACCTGCAAACATTCCGCCAGCACCAATTAAAAATGCAACAACCATTCCAATAATTGCAACTCTACGTTTCAATGCGGAATTCCCCTTTCCAAAACACACAGGTGGTGTAGCAAAAGGCATCACACAGTGTGTGATGCCTTTACCTATTTCTACTATATGATAAGCTTGTACGAATTATGTTTGCAACTTTTTATACTTTTAAGAAGCGACGAATTGACATTACACTTCCCCACATACCGATTAAAGCCCCGATTAACACTAGTAAACCAGCTAATTGGAATACGAAAGGACTGTATGGTAGAAGTTCGAAAATTGTTCCGCCAAGTTTTTCGTTAAACACACTTTGCAGTGAATTATACGTAACTAGAATTAAGCCAATTGGAATAATTGATCCTAATACTCCTAGGAATAATCCCTCTAATAAGAACGGCCAACGAATAAACCAGTTTGTCGCACCTACCAGTTTCATAATTTCGATTTCTGTACTACGAGCATAAATTGTAATTTTAATTGTATTAGAGATTAAGAACATTGCTGTGAATAAAAGACCTGCAATTAACGCAATCCCGATATTACGTCCTGTTTTTACAGTATCAAATAATTTTTCAACTTGGCCTTTACCATATTGAACATTACTTACAAACTGCATTTTCTCAATCTTTTTCGCGATTGTCGCTGTATCTGTTGGTTCTTTTGCTTTTACAATAAATACGTTTTTAAGTGGGTTATCTTGTTCAAATAACTCAAACGTTTTTCCGCTATCACCTAAGCTTTTAATTAAGCGTTTTAGCTCTTCTTCTTTAGAAGAATATTTAATAGATTCTACTTTCGCAATCTTACTCATATCATCTTCTAATTTCTTTTGATCAGCTTCTTTTGCTGCTGGATCAATGTGTACACGAATTTCTACATCTTGCTCTACTTTCGTCGCAAAATGGTTCATATTCATAATCGCTGTTAAAAAGACACCTACAAGTAATAATGTAACTGTTACTGCACTAACAGAAGCAAATGTCATCCATCCATTACGTGATAGATTCTTTACACCTTCTCGCAAATGTCGACTAAGGGTCTTAGCCTTCATATCCGTATCCTCCCTCAATCTCATCTCGAACAATTTTTCCGCCTTCAATCGCGATTACACGATGGCGGATTGTATTTACGATATCTGAGTTATGCGTCGCCATAACAATCGTTGTACCACGCTCGTTAATACGCGTAAAAATCTTCATAATATCAAGAGCTGTTTCAATATCTAAGTTACCTGTTGGCTCATCGGCAATTACAACCTTTGGTCTATTAACAATTGCTCTCGCAATCGCAACACGTTGCTGCTCCCCGCCTGAAAGTTCGCCTGGAAGTGCGTCTGCACGATCTTCAAGACCTACAAGACCTAACACTTCTGTTACACGCTCACGAATTGCATCTGGCTCTTCTTCAATTACTTCTAAGGCAAACGCAACATTCTCATATACCGTTAATTTAGGTAGTAATTTAAAGTCTTGGAAAATTACGCCTAATTGACGACGGAAATATGGAACGTCTCTTTCTGCTAACGACTCGATAGTAAGACCATTTACATTAATTGATCCTGTAGATGGCTTCTCTTCACGATACATCATTTTAATAAATGTAGATTTCCCGGCTCCACTCGGTCCAACTACGTATACAAACTCACCTTGTTTAATGTTAACTGTAAGACCAGCAATGGCTTTCATACCATTCGGGTACTCCTTATAAACATTCGTCATTTTTATCATTATTTATCACCCAATACTTAATGATTTTTTTCGAAATACTTTTCTGTACATCTGAAAATAAAAACTTTATTCTCACTTAACCACTCTTGTTGAAGGTAGCTTCCATTCATGCTTTTTATTAGCAGCGCTACTCTATGTAATATATTTCAGCAAAATTCTACAAACCCCATTGTAACATCAAACGGTTTCCAGTTCGGATACATTTTTGTTACAGTTATGTTACACTCCAGAAAAAGAAACGAGTTGTCATAGTTCTTACCCAAAATCATTTTGGGATAAGATTATATAACCAACTCGTCCAGTTCACCCTTTTTATTTATGTTCAGCTAACCACTCAGCTACTTTTTTCGCATCCTCACCTTGAATAATTCCTGGTGACATGGAACCGCGACCTTTTTCAATAATCTTTTCAATCTCTGCTGCATCATATTTCTGTCCCACTTTTCGTAAATCCGGTCCAGTTGCTCCCGATAAATCTTTCGCGTGACAGCCTATACAACTTTTTTGGTAAATTTGCTCTGCGCTATCTGTGCTTGCAGATTGTTTCGAAGGCTTACTCTCTTCTTTATTTCCACATGCTCCTAAAGCAAAAACGACTGATGTTCCTAACGCAATAGCCAACAATTTCTTTTTCACTTCTATCGCTCCCCATTGTTGATATTCTTTTCATTCCTAACACACTCATTTTCATTATAAGCATTATCTTTATATAGAAAAACTAAGGTATATTTCATATTTTTCAAAAACACAGTAAAAACCCTGATAATATAGAGCTTTCATAAGTTGTTTCAATTCTGTGAACAACGTAAAAACTTCTATAAAGAATTCTTGTTGAACAGAAAATCAGAAAAGTTCTGTTCAAGTCTTACTCTATTGCCGCTCTGTTTTACTATTCTCTACTTTTTACAATACAATATACAACATTGTATGCTACATATAATCTCATCAAAAAGAGAAGTTGTCGTTTCCAACTTCTCTTCCTCTTTACTTCATCTATAGAAATAAAATCAAATTCTTTATATCCTCGATTATCCTCAGCATACGCCGACAACTTTGTTGGCTTTTTTTCGCTTATTAGATGCGAGAACGTAAGTAAGCATCAATAAATGGATCAATTTCTCCATCCATAACTGCTTGTACGTTACCAACCTCTGTATTTGTACGGTGGTCTTTCACAAGAGAATACGGGTGGAATACGTAAGAACGAATTTGGCTACCCCATCCGATTTCTTTTTGTTCACCGCGAATTTCATCTAACTCCGCTTGTTGCTCTTCTAATTTCTTTTGATACAATTTTGCTTTTAACATCTTCATCGCGTGCTCACGGTTTTTAATTTGTGAACGCTCTGACTGACATGTTACAACTGTGTTTGTTGGTGTATGTGTAATACGAACTGCTGAGTCTGTCGTATTAATATGCTGTCCACCTGCACCACTTGCACGGTACGTATCAACTTTTAAGTCTTCTGAACGTATTTCGATTTCAACTTCATCATTGAACTCAGGTACAACTTCACAAGATACGAACGATGTATGACGACGGCCTGAAGAATCGAATGGCGAAATACGTACAAGACGATGTACACCTTTCTCTGCCTTTAAATAACCGTAAGCGTTATGACCTTTAATTAATAAAGTAACACTCTTAATACCAGCTTCATCACCTGGTAAGTAGTCAACCGTTTCTACTTTAAACCCACGTTTTTCAGCCCAACGTGTGTACATACGTAATAGCATAGAACCCCAGTCTTGTGACTCTGTTCCACCAGCACCTGGGTGTAATTCTAAAATAGCGTTATTTTTATCATAAGGATCGCTTAGTAGTAACTGAAGCTCATACTCATTCATTTCTTGAATTAAGCCTCTCACTTCTGATTCAAGCTCCTCATGTAAATCTTCATCATACTCTTCTTTTAAAAGCTCATGCGTGATTTCTAAATTTTCGAATGTCTCATCTAACTGACGGAACTTTCCAACCATATCTTTTAGTGCATTTGCTTCATTAATTACAGTTTGTGCGCCTTGTTGATCATCCCAAAATCCCGCGCCCATCATTTTCTCTTCTAACTCTGCAATTTGTTTTTCCTTAGTAGGAAGGTCAAAGAGACCCCCTAAAAGCCGCTAATCTCTTAGCCATTTTCTCTAATTCTTGTCTAATTTCTACTAATTCCATTTCCTTCACCTCTATGTAATTGCTTTTACTTTCGTATGAAAACAAGGGAAACTCTCTCCACTTATGACGGAGAGAGTTTAATCTTTCTTAATTATACATTTTTGATGTAAAAGTTTGCAAAGCAGTTTGGGCTACCGCCCTGTATTACTTCCCGATACCACAGCAGTTTTTATATTTTTTACCGCTACCACATTTACATAAATCGTTGCGGCCTACTTGGTCACCTTTTACAACTGGTTTTTTCTTCGCTTCTTCGCCATCGCTAGATGGATGAACAGCTTCACCTTGAACAACTTCTTGACGCTCTAAGTTTTGTTCAATTTCAGCTTTCATAATGTAACGAGAGATTTCCTCTTCAATAGAAGCAATCATCGATTCGAACATTGCGAATCCTTCCATTTGATACTCACGAAGTGGATCAATTTGACCGTAAGCACGTAAATGAATACCTTCACGAAGGTGATCCATCGCATCGATATGCTCTGTCCATTTCGTATCTACTACACGGAATACAACAACTTTTTCAAACTCACGCATTTGCTCTTCTGGCAGAAGCTTTTCTTTGTCGTTGTAACGCTCTATTAATTTCGCGATAATTGGCTCGCTCATTTCCTCTGGAGCAAGACGACGTAACTCTTCTTCTTTTATATCGCCTTCTTGCAGAAGGTTTGTATTTAAGTAGTCAACAAGACCTTTAATGTTCCAATCTTCTTCAATTTCCTCTTGTGTATGAAGCGCAACAGCACGTTCTACTGTAGATTTCATCATACCTTCAATAATACTGCGTAAGTTCTCAGAATCCATTACTTCTTGACGCTGTTTGTAAATAACTTCACGTTGCTGACGAAGTACATCATCGTACTGCAGTAACTGCTTACGTGCATCATAGTTATTTCCTTCTACACGTTTTTGTGCAGATTCTACCGCACGAGAAACCATTTTACTTTCAATCGGCTGTGAATCATCCATACCAAGACGATCCATCATCGCTTTCATATTATCAGAACCGAAGCGGCGCATTAGCTCATCTTCCATAGACAAGTAGAACTGTGTTACACCAGGGTCCCCTTGACGACCAGCACGACCACGTAACTGATTATCAATACGACGGCTTTCGTGACGCTCTGTACCGATAACTGCTAGACCAACGTTTTTAATATCGTCTCCAAGCTTAATATCCGTACCACGACCAGCCATATTCGTCGCAATCGTTACAGCACCTTTCATACCAGCTTCTGCAATGATATCTGCTTCACGCGCATGGTTTTTCGCGTTTAAAATGTTATGGCGTACACCTTTACGTGTTAACATTTTTGAAATAAGCTCTGACGTTTCAATTGCAACTGTACCGACAAGAATAGGTTGCCCTTGTTTATGACGATTTACAATATCCTCAACAACTGCATTGAATTTGCCTTCCATTGATTTGAAGATTAAATCAGCACGGTCATCACGAATAATATCTTTGTTCGTTGGAATTACGATAACATTCATATTGTAAATACTACGGAATTCTTCTTCTTCCGTTTTCGCTGTACCAGTCATACCAGATAACTTTTCATACATACGGAAATAGTTCTGGAACGTAATTGTTGCGAGTGTCATACTTTCATTTTGAATTTCTACGCCTTCTTTTGCTTCAATAGCTTGGTGCAAACCTTCGCTATAGCGACGACCTTTCATAAGACGACCAGTGAATTGGTCTACAATTACGATTTCGCCTTCTTGTACAACATAATCTGTATCAAGGTGCATAACAACGTGTGCACGAAGCGCCTGATTAATATGGTGAAGAAGTGCGACATGTTTTAAATCGAATAAGTTTTCAATATGGAAAGCTTTCTCTGCTTTCGTAATACCATCTTCAGTTAGCATTACATTTTTCGTTTTCACATCAAATGAATACTCTTTTTCATTTTCTAATGTACGAACGAATGCATTTGCAAACATGTATAGCTCTGTTGATTTTTGAGCTTGTCCCGAAATAATAAGCGGCGTACGTGCTTCATCGACTAAAATAGAATCAACTTCATCGATAATAGCAAAATGAAGTGGACGCTGAACGCACTGTTCTCTATATAAAACCATGTTGTCACGTAAGTAATCGAATCCAAGCTCATTATTTGTGCTATACGTAATATCAGCAGCATAAGCCTCTTGTTTCTCTTCGCGTGACATACTGTTTAAGTTAATTCCTACTGTTAAGCCAAGGAACTCATGAAGTTGTCCCATTTCGCTCGCATCACGTTGTGCTAAGTATTCATTGACCGTAACAACGTGAACACCTTTTCCTGTTAAAGCATTTAAATATACAGGTAATGTAGATGTTAACGTTTTACCTTCACCCGTTTTCATCTCAGAGATATTCCCTTCATGTAAGGCAATACCACCCATTAACTGTACGCCGTACGGACGCATTCCAAGAACACGAGTCGCAGCTTCGCGAACAACTGCAAAAGCTTCAGGAAGTAGATCATCTACTGTTTCACCTTTTGTCAGACGTTCTTTAAATTCAAGCGTCTTTCCTTTTAATTGTTCATCTGTTAGTGGCTTAATGGATGATTCTAATGCATCAATTTGCTCAACTGTCTTCTGCATACGTTTAATTTGGCGTTGATTTACATCAAATACCTTTTTTAAAATACCGATCATAGGAAATACGCTCCTCTTTTTTATTAAAATAAAACTTCCGATTGTTTTTTCTTTTTCTATTACAATCAGTCGTTATAAAAATCAAATGTATGTTATGCCAATTTTTCTCCTAATTAAAAAAACTAAAATGTATATACCTAATGATAATTGTAACACTTGTCTTATAACTATGACAACAATCAGCCGAATGTCTCGTTCTAAATTAAGAAAACTTTTAAAAAAAATCTATTTTCAGCAAAAAAAGCGCAGCCATTTCGGCTGCGCTTTTGAATTATTATTTAGTTTCGATTAAACCATATTTCCCATCTTTACGGCCATATACAACATTAGTTTCATTTGTATCAGCATTTGTGAAGACGAAGAAATTATGCCCTAGCATATCCATTTGTAGGATCGCTTCTTCAACGTCCATCGGTTTTAAATCAAATCGTTTTGTACGTACAAGTTCTAATTCATCCTCTTCTACCGCATCCAGAACAGCTACTGCTTCTGGAAGGATAAAGTTCGTTTTCACAGAACCTTTCTCACGTAACTTACGATTTACCTTTGTTTTATGTTTACGAATTTGTCGCTCAAGTTTATCAACTACTAAATCGATAGCAGCGTACATATCGCTATTAGTTTCTTCTGCACGAAGTAATAAATCAGTAAATGGAATTGTTACCTCGACACGTTGCTTGTCAGAGTATACTTTTAAATTAACTTTAATCTCTGGGAATGTATCAAAATAACGCTCTAACTTACTTAGTTTTTTCTCTACATATTCCTTTAATGCTGGAGTTACTTCAATATTTTCACCACGAATGTTGAATTTCATAGATGAATTCCTCCTTTCAAGCCTATGTACTATAATTTCGACATTGGCTTAAAAACTCCTTCTAACTTTTTTAAAAAAATTAGTGGAATTGCGATTTTTTTATCGTTTTTTGTTGAAATGAAAAGATGCATCGTTTCTATCTTTATTTTATCCTATTAACATCGTGAATAACGAATATAACTGTGGACAATTCGTTACAGAAAAGAAACAACTTTTTGACAACTTGATTCATAACAAAAACCTCTTGCAAAAAACAGGAGGTTCTACTACATATATATAACGTTGCCACAAACGCAGCTTTCTCTACCCAAAAACAATATTCCTACAGTTTTACAACATTAGCTGCTTGTGGCCCACGTGCTCCATCTACAATGTCAAACTCAACTTGTTGCCCTTCTTCTAATGACTTATATCCATCTTGTTGAATAGCAGAAAAATGAACAAACACATCATCACCATCTTCACGCTCAATAAACCCAAATCCCTTTTCTGCATTGAACCATTTCACTCTTCCTTGCATGTTCATTCCATTCCCTTCACTCTAAAAATCAGGGCATTCGCCCCATACTTTGACTATAACGAATGACAACTTACGAAGTCAAAGAAGACTTATCGTCTTTTTATTATCCCTTTCGACAGTTACAGATCAACTTCTACAGAGCGTCAAACTAGAAACTTCCTTTGCTCCTCTATCGTATAAAAGACTTCCAATTTGTCTAACTGTAATTCCTGTCGTATATACATCATCAACGAGTAAAATATGTTGATCATGAAACATCTCTTCTCCCTGAAAATAAAAAGGATTACTTCCCGAAAGCCTTTCTTTACGTGTCTTCTTACTTTGCTTTTCTGTTTCCCTTCTTCTTAATGAGGGATAAGAAATTTTGACAGGCAAACAAGCTGCTAATAACTCTGCCTGATTAAAACCACGTTCATATTCCCGTTCCCTACTAAGCGGAACAGCAATAACACTTGAAATACTCGTAAAATGCTTTTGAAACAGCTCCCGAAAGGATCGATAAAAAATATGAACTAACTCCGCATCTCCCCGAAACTTAAACTGTGCTAATATTTCTTTCATCTCATCATCGTACACGTGCAAAGAACGATTTTTAAAAGGACGATACTTCTCCTCTTTTATCCACCTTATGCAATCCACACAAATATCATTTTCTTTATATTCGGAAGTCAAGTCCTCTAAAGGTCGCCCACACTCCATGCAAATCTCTCCTATAATATAGGAAGGTTTCCGCTCACACCTATCACATATATATTTTTTGTGAGACTTTACAAAGAAGGTGTACCAACTAACTGTTTCCAACATATACTCATCGCAAAGTAGACAATGCATTAATCGATTAATCCTTGTTCTTTCGCCTTTTTGTTCATACTTTGAATATGCCTTTTCGCACGTACCATCGCCTCTGTCTTACCGCAATGAAAATAAACGACCTCGCCATAAGGTTCTTCAAAACTACGACCTGCTCGGCCGGCAATTTGTACGAGCGCACTTTCTGAAAAGATTTCTTCTTCCGCCCCTAACACCGCAACTTGTAAATTCTTCACAGTTACTCCTCTCTCTAAAATTGTCGTTGTAACTAATAACGGAATTTCTCCCTTTCTGAAAGCTGCTACTTTTTCTTTTCTCATCGGATCTTCTGCATGTACACCATCGATTCTAGGATCCAACGTTTTCAATATCAGGCTCAATTCTTCTATATATCGCACATGAGGAACAAATAAAAAAATGGGATACTTTTTGCTTACGTACATTTTTAACCATTGTAGTAACACTCGAGGAATTCTTTTATGGTGGAGACTTTTCTTCCAATTTCCGCACCAGCAAAATAAAGGAACTGATAACGGATGACGATGGTATCGTCCAGAGACAATGATACCTTTTTGTTTACCACTTCTGAAATTATGTTTCCACTTTTCATCGGGAGTTGCCGTTAAATAAATACGCGCCGCTTTCTCTTTCATCGCTTGTTGCACTGCATACTGTAACATTTGATCCGCATAATACGGGAAGGCATCTATCTCATCTACAACCATGACATGAAACGCTCTATAGTAACGTAACAGTTGATGAGTCGTTGCAACGACTAACGCTGCATCTTTGTCCCTATCTTCACTTCCTCTGTATAAGGACGCTACATTTACATTTGGAAACACTTTTTGTAATCTCGGCGCTAATTCTAGTACAACATCTGTTCTTGGTGTTGCGATACAAACTCTTTCTCCTTTTTGAAGTGCCTCTGCAATACCGTAAAATAGCATTTCAGTTTTTCCAGCCCCGCACACAGCCCAAATAAAAAAAGAGTCTTTCTTCTTAATAGCTTCTATAACACCTTGCGCCGCCAACTCCTGACCAGTAGACAAGACCCCGTTCCACTGTAACGAATTTAAACCTTTTTCTCCTTTTCTTTCAGCGATCCCACGAACGAGTACAGCACATTCACTAACTCTCCCCATCGTTATACACTTCCGGCAATACGTACATACTTTACTGCACCTTTTACATAAAAATGACGCAAATAGTCGCTGCTCTATATTTCCGCAGCGCTGACACATATATTTAGAAGCTTTCTTTTTTACACCTTGTACACATACGACCTCCCTCTTCTTTTTCAAATCTTGTAATGTATCCCGTAAATCTGAAGAGAGTTCCTCTAATAGTAACTGTTTCCCTGCTAACATCAGCAACCACCTCCAGCACTACTATAAACCTTTCTCATAATCTCGTAAAAACTCAAAAAAGTCGATAACCTACTTATAAAATAGTAAGCTATCGACTTTATACACGTTTTTTTATTAAATTATAATCCTATAATCTTCCGTAACCTAAGAAATGTTTTTGGTTGTAACTACTGCTTAAGCTAGCGTAAGCAATCCCTTTATCACCAGCATGAATCATTTGGCCATTACCAACGTAAATACCGATGTGAGATGGACCTGGTTTATAAGTACCTTGGAAGAATACTAAATCTCCAGGTTGTGGGCTACTTACTCGAGAAACTGAATTCCAGTAACCTGCAACGTCTTGACGCCCTACACCATAGATGTAAGAAATGAATCCACTACAGTCAAAACCACCGTTTGATGGAGATGCACTTCCCCAAACATATGGTAAGCCTAAGTAACCTTGTGCTTTACCAATTACGCCACCCGCATTTGGAGTTGGTGCTGGCTCTGGTTTTTTCGTTTCTTGCTTAGGTGCTTCTTTTTTAGGCTCTTCTTTTTTAGGTTCTTCCTTTTTAGGCTCTTCTTTTTGAGCTTGTCCACCGTTGTTTGCTGGTGCAGCTTGCTGAGCAGGTGCTTGTGCTGGCTGTGCTTGCGCATCTTTAGCAGCTTGTTCCGCTTGTTTTTGATCAGCAGCTTCTTGTGCCGCTTTCTCTTGTGCTTCTTGTTCAGCAATACGTTGTAATTGTAATGCTTGTTTTTCAAGATCTTTCAATTGACTTTCCGTACTTGTCATTGAAGTTACAACTGTATCCATTTTACCACTTAAATCGTTTACTGCTGTTGCTTTTTTCGCTTTTTCAGCGTCAAGTTCTTTCTTAGCAGTTTCAATTTGAGCTTGTGCTTCTTTTAGTTCTTTTTGCTTTGTTTTTACCGTTTCAACATCTTTTTTCACGTTCGCTTGGTCTTCTTGTTGTGTTTTCATGATATCTTCGTCAGACTCAAGAATTTTAGAAACAGAAGTTAAACGATCAACTAAATCTGCAACGTTTTTAGAGTTTACAAGAACTTCTGTTACAACGTTCGTGTTTGGTTGCTCTTGAAGTGCAACTAAACGTTTTCTTAATAACTCTTCACGTTTTGCAATTTTCGTTTGTAGTTCTGCAATATCTTTATTTTTATTTTCGATTAATTGCTCAGTATCCGCAACTTTTTTCGTTGTTTCATCAAGTTTTGAAGCATTCTCTTGAACAGATTTATCCAAACCTTGAATTGTTTTGTTTAAGTCATTCATTTGCTTTTGTAATACATCACGTTCTTGTTGTTGTTTATGTAAAGTGTCATTTTGTGTATTAATTTGTGATTTCACGTCAGAAATTTTATCTTCTGCAAATACATTTGGTGTTAGTCCTGAAAACATTAACCCTGCAACTAATGCGCAAGATGCCATTTTTAGCTTTTTCATTTTATTTTTTACACCGCTTTCTTTTGTCTTTTTTCCGTATATAACCTATAAAATTTATACCATATTTCGGGATTTTTTTTGCTAATGTTACGCTATTGTAAAACAAATGTAATATTATATGTAACTCTATCGCAAAATATGCATATTTTTGTATATATGTGTAGAATTTTAAAAGCTTTTTATAAGCAAAGAAAAAACGCAAGGTTTCCCTTACGTTTTGTTACATACACTAATACGAATGAAATTAAAACGTTATTTCATCCATTTCTCAGCCCAATTTTGGACTTCATCCATAACACTTTCTAATGCTTTCCCTTTTTCAGTTAAGCCGTACTCGATTCGAACTGGTACTTCTGGATAAACATTACGAACTACAATGCCTTCACTTTCCAATTCCTTTAAACGCTCTGATAACATACGATCGCTCATATTCGGTATAATATCTGCGATTTCTCTAAAACGTTTTGACTCTTCAAGCAAAGATTTAATAATTAAGCCAGTCCATTTTTTACTAAGCAAAGTAAAAGCTGACTCAAACTTTGGACATAAACAAGAATTATGCTCCATATGTTTCACCTCTCTTCTATTATAATATAGTTTCTTGTAAAAAGTAAGTTATAAAACTTTCCTCATTATTTTATTTTACGTACATTTTACCATTTCCAAATATTAACTTGTCAACTACACGTAAAATATCCGTAAAAAAACCCTCTTCAAAAAGAGAGCTTTTTATATCTTATTACTTCGTATACCATCCAAGTCCTAGTGCACCTTCACCTAAATGCGTACCGATTACAGCACCGAAATAACCTGTGCGGATTGTAACATGAGGATATTTTGCTTCTAATTCTGCCTTCCATTCATTCGCTTCCTCTTCACGTTGTGCATGAATGATAACTGCTTCCATAGGTACACCTTGACTTGCTTGCTCATCAAAAATTTCAACAATTCGTTTTAACGCTTTTTTACGTGTACGAATCTTTTCAAATGGAATAATGATTTTATCTCTAAAATATAAAACGGGCTTCACTTGTAACAAACTACCAATGAAAGCTTGTGCACTATTTAATCGTCCTCCACGTTGTAAATGATGTAAATCATCCACTACAAAATAAGCGTCCATCGTTTTCTTCATTTCATCAAAACGGGCAACGATCTCTTTCGGATCTTTTCCTTCGCTTGCTAATTTTGCCCCTTCACGTACATAGAATCCTTGTACTTCACAACTAATTTCAGAGTCGTACGTATATACATCAATACCCTCTACCATTTGCCCGGCTGTCGTTGCCGTTTGATATGTACCACTAATCCCACTTGAAAGATGAATGCTAATAACCGCATCATAATCCTTAGATAGTTCTTCAAATAACTCAACAAACTTTCCGATTGCTGGCTGAGAAGTTTTCGGAAGTTCTTCTTGCTCACGTACTTTTACATAGAAATCATCTACTGAAATTTCAGCTTCTTCTTGATAAGATTCCGTTCCAAACACAACGTTTAATGGAATCATATATATATTGAGTTCATCACGAATATGCTTCGGTATATATGCTGTACTATCAGTAACAATAGCTGTTTTCATTTGCGTACCTGCCTTATAAAAAAGTTTTTATTCCCTAAGTTTACACGAAAACTAAAAATGGTGCATCCATACATGAAAATGCCAATTTGAAATAACACTTACCATCTCGACAAATTACAACAAAAAGGTGAAATACTCACCAAAAATTTCAACTTATTTATAAAAAATGTTTGAATATAAAAACGCTCGCTTTTAAAATGTAAAGTACTAGTCATTTTGGTAGATAGGGGCGTATACGAGTGTTATTACAATATTTAACAATCAAAGACTACGGTGAGCACGAAATTGTCATTCAAAAATCAAGATTTATTTGTTACGTTAGCAGAGCTACAACCGAAGCAGAAGCTCAAGAATTTATACAAAAAATAAAAAAACAAAATTGGAATGCCACACATAATTGTTCTGCGTATTTGATTGGCGAACAAGATCAAATCCAAAAAGCAAATGATGATGGAGAACCTAGCGGCACAGCTGGCGTACCTATGTTAGAGGTACTAAAAAAACGCGGTTTAAAAGATACCGTCGTTGTCGTCACACGCTATTTTGGTGGCATCAAACTTGGCGCAGGTGGATTAATTCGCGCATATGGAAAATGTACAAGCGAAGGCATTAATCATGTCGGTGTTGTTCAGCGAAAACTAATGCGTGTTATGCAGACCGAAATTGATTACACATTACTTGGCAAAATTGAAAATGAATTACGTAATTCGAAATATGCCATTAAAGATATACATTATCTCGAAAATGTCACATTTGATACGTATGTAGAAGAAGACGGAAAACAAGCATTCACAGATTGGATGATTGAGTTAACAAATGGGAAATGTACAATTACAGAAGGAGATATGTTGTACTTAGAACAAGATGTTATCTAAGAATAACTACATCCTCACCTTTAAAGATTAATGTAGTAAATTACTTTCCTACAAATGAACTAAGGAGATTATATATGGAAGAACGTTATTATCATCTCCAAAATAGCAGAATAAAAAAGAAACGAAGAAGAAAGTTTTTCTACTTCCTTATTTTCGTATTTTTATTTGGTGGTGTAGGACTTTATATATTAAATTCCTACTCTTCTCTCATGGGGATGTATAGTGGTTTTACTCGTCAAAAATCGGACTTGAGAACCGAAGATGTAGAAATTACAAAGGAGCCTTTTACACTCCTCATTATGGGTATAGAAGATTATGCAACGGACGGTCAAAACGGTCGTACAGATTCATTAATGTTTGCGACCGTCAATCCTAAAACTAAAAAGATTTCACTTATGAGTATCCCTCGTGATAGTCGCGTTCCAATTGTTGGTAAGAACAAAGAGGACAAAATTAACGCTGCGCACGCTTACGGCGGAGAAGAAATGGCAATCAAAACTATCGAAGGTTTTCTAAAAGTTCCTGTAGACCATTATATTAAAATTGATTTCCAAGGCTTTAAAGGAATTGTTGATGCTGTTGGCGGTGTTACTGTTGATGTCCCATTCGATTTTTGGGAGCGTTCAGACGTGGATTACTACAAAAAAATCGAATTTAAGCAAGGACAACAAGACTTAAATGGGGAAGAAGCACTCGCATACGTACGTATGCGAAAGCAGGATCCAAACGGCGATTATGGTCGGGCCGCTAGACAAAGACAATTACTAGCCGCTGTTGCTCAAAAACTAAATTCAGCCTCTACCGTATTTAAAATTAAAGATTTAACAGCAGTCGTTGGAAAATATATAAAAACTGACATTCCTATTTCTGACGGACTTGCACTTTACAATAAACTATCTGGGTTTGATCCTTCTACAATACAAACGTTCAAGCTTGAAGGAGAAGACAAAAAAATAGGTGGTATTTATTACTTCCTTCCAGATCCAATCGGTGTAGAGACGGTACGTAACGAAATTAAAAAAGAATTAGGAGAAACAGCAAACACGCAAGACAATTCAACGACAAAAACTGAATCAAATCCTTCTTCAAATGCTAATTCTAACGAAAAAGCGAAGAAAGAAACGAATCAGAACCAAAATCAGAACAAAACACCAACTGAGCCCCCTCCATCCACAAACGCTCATGCAGAGTGGATTATGAGAAATCAGCAATAACAAAAAGAGCCAAATCGCATATGATTTGGCTCTTTTTTATTTACTTATTAAAGTGTTGTAAAATCGCTTCAACAATGCGCTCTGATGCACGGCCATCACCGTAAGGATTAGATGCTTTTGACATCTTATCATGAGCTTCTTTATCTGATAATAACTCATCAGCAAGACTAAAGATTGTCTCTTCGTCTGTTCCAGCTAATTTCAATGTACCTGCTTCAATACCTTCTGGGCGCTCTGTTGTATCACGAAGAACAAGAACCGGTACACCAAGTGACGGCGCTTCCTCTTGTACACCACCAGAATCAGTTAACATTAAGTATGAACGAGCTGCAACATTGTGGAAATCAATTACATCTAGCGGCTCAATTAAATGAATGCGGCTATGATCGCCTAAAATATCATTCGCTGTTTCACGAACAACTGGGTTCATATGAACCGGATACACAACTTGTACGTCTTCATGCTTATCAACAAGACGTTTAATTGCACGGAACATATTACGCATTGGCTCTCCTAAGTTTTCACGGCGGTGAGCTGTCATAAGTACAAGACGATCGTTTCCAAGTTTCTCTAGTACAGGATGACTATATGTTTCTTTTACAGTCGTTTTTAGTGCGTCAATCGCTGTATTTCCTGTTATGAAAATGCGTGACTCATCTTTATTTTCTTTCTGTAAGTTCGTTGCTGATTTTGTTGTAGGTGAGAAATGAAGATCTGCCATGACGCCTGTTAATTGGCGATTCATCTCTTCTGGGTATGGAGAATATTTATCCCATGTACGAAGTCCTGCTTCAACATGACCTACTGGAATTTGATTGTAGAAAGCAGCTAAACTTGCAATAAATGTTGTTGTTGTATCACCATGTACAAGTACAATATCCGGCTTTGCTTCTTTCATTACTTTATCCAAACCTTCTAAACCACGCGTTGTAATATCAATTAAAGTTTGGCGGTCTTTCATAATATTCAAATCGAAATCTGGCGTAATTCCAAAGATACTTAATACTTGGTCTAACATTTGACGATGTTGCGCTGTTACAGTCACAATCGACTCAATTTTTTCTGGATGTTTTTGCAACTCTAACACAAGAGGTGCCATTTTAATTGCTTCTGGACGTGTCCCGAAAATTGTCATTACTTTTAAACGTTCAGTCATTTCATTGCCTCTTTTCTTTCACTAGTTACAACTTCTATTATGACATATAAGAATATACATGAATACATGCCTTTTTAACGAATAACGGAAAAGTCCCTCTTACAAATACTTTCTCTTCCAACCGAATAATAATCTATCTCTTGCTTCTTGACATCCTCAATAGTATAACAATTTCTTCCATCTAATAAAATAGGCTCTCTCATAAGTTGTGCGTACTTTTCTAACGGATAAGCTCGGATAGCCTCCCATTCTGTCATGATAAAAGCCGCACTCGCTCCTCTAATCGCTTCATCTATGCACCCGGTGTAGCGTATAGTCTCTCCAAACACACCTTTTACATTTTGAATAGCCTGCGGGTCATATAGAATCACATCTGCATCCATATTAATTAATTCTTCTATTATAACAAGGGACGGCGCTTCTCTTATATCGTCAGTATTCGGTTTAAACGCTGCGCCAAGAACTGCAATCTGCTTTTTATTCATATCTATTATTTTCTTTGCTTTTTCAACCAGTAACAACTGTTGTTTATTATTCACTTCAATAACCGCTTTCAACAAACGAAAATCATGAGAAACATTCCCTGCAATTTGCACAAGCGCTTTCGTATCTTTCGGAAAACACGAACCCCCATAACCAATGCCCGCATTTAAAAAAGACGCCCCAATTCTCTTATCCATTCCCATCCCTTGTGCAACGTCTAATACATTGGCTCCTACCTTCTCACATATATTTGAAATTTCATTGATAAAACTAATTTTTGTCGCTAAAAAAGCATTCGATGCATATTTAATCATCTCTGCACTTTTTATATTTGTAACATACGTTTTTAAGCGTAATTCACTATACAAATTCTCCACTTTTCGTGCCGCTTCCTCATTATCTGCTCCAATTACAATACGATCTCCCTGAAAAAAATCGTAAATCCCTGAACCTTCCCGTAAAAATTCCGGATTCGATACGATATGTAATTCATATCTATTTTGTAATTTCTCCTCAATCCATCCCCTCATAACATCATTTGTACCTACAGGAACCGTACTTTTCGTAACGACAATAATGTCATTCGTCGCATATGTTCCAATATCGTCACAAGCACTTCGAATATATGTTAAATCCGCTGTCCCATCTAATAAAGACGGCGTTCCAACTGCAATAAATATAAATTCTGCATCGTAAAATGCTTTTACTCTACTTGTTGTAAAAGTTAAACAATCATTCTCACATGCATCATTTATTAATTCATATAAACCCGCTTCATAAATAGGCAGATCTCCTTGCTTTATCCGTTCAATTTTCTCATCATTTATATCAAAACATGTGACTGAATGGCCTAACATTGCCAGTCCTACTCCTGTAATTAATCCAACGTATCCGGTGCCTATTATCGTAATTTTCATTTCCTTTTCGCACAGGAATATACAATAGAAAATATACGAATACATAGAATTCTCCCTGTGCTTCCCCCTCTCACATTAAAAATGAGAAAACTCTTTTACTTCTTTATTATATGAATTACTTTTTCCATTCTTTTTTAAGTTTTTGTAAAATTACATGTAAGAATATAAAATGAAACTTTATTCAGTAAGGGTCATCCGTCATCGACTAATTATTAGTTAAACCAATCAGGCTTTTACAGGAATTAAGATCCCCACCTAACTTCTTTTCTCCAACTGAATTTTGAGGTGCGAACCTTACTGCCCGTTCATGCGGATAAATTCCCACATTTTAACACGGAACTTACTCATTTCTACGTGTAACACTTATAATACTGAAATAAAAGTATTCACTATCGAAGAAAAAGAGAAAATGTCATATTCCAAAGCCCAATACGATTAACCTTCTCAAATGATTCAACATTCTGTATACAATTGTCATATATTCTATCCGCTTCCATTTACCACACAAAGAAAAAAAGATTGAATTCTAATCTTTTTGTGATACCATATGTTATGAGCCTGTAAATAATCATCTAAATTTTCAGAAAAAACATCTAAAAATTACGTTTAAATATAAAAGGTGGGGTATTAATGGACTCACAGGTGATTTATGCCATTTTGGCATCCTTTATCACTGTACTCGGCGTTACTCCTTTCGTTATTAAATTAGCATTTAAGATAGGAGCAACAGATAAACCAAACGCGCGTAAAGTACACCAAAAAATCATGCCCCGTCTTGGCGGATTAGCAATTTTTATCGGTGTAGCTGTAGGTTTTGTTGTTGGTGGGTTATACGAACAAAGAATGTTATCAATAAGCTTAGGCGCTATCATCATCATTATCATTGGGATTTTAGATGATATGTATGAATTATCAGCAAAAGTAAAATTTGGTGGCCAGCTATTAGTTGCTATATTAATTGTAAAAAGTGGATTATTAGTACAGGTACTATATATACCAATTATCGGGGATACTGAACTTGGATGGCTCGCATATCCAATTACAGTTTTTTGGATTGTAGGCATTACAAATGCCATCAACTTAATTGATGGTTTAGATGGATTATCCGCTGGAATTTCATCAATCGTTCTAGCAACATTGGCTTACATGGCCCTCACCAGCCCTATGGGTACTGGTGCAGTTATTATCTTGCCATTAGCACTTATCGCACTTGCAAGTACGCTTGGATTTTTATTCTATAATTTCCATCCAGCAAAGATTTTCATGGGAGATACCGGCGCCCTATTTTTAGGTTATTGTATTTCCATCCTATCTTTATTGGGATTATACAAAAGTGTAACGCTATTTAGTTTCCTTGTTCCAATTATCATTTTAGGTGTACCTATATTTGATACAACTTTTGCGATTATTCGTCGTATTGTAAATAAAAAACCAATTTCAGCACCAGATAAATCTCATTTACATCACCGTCTCCTAGCAATGGGATTCTCTCATCGTACGACGGTGCTCATCATTTATGCATTTGGTATTTTTTTTAGTGTAAATGCTATTTTTTTCACTAAAGCGACGCTATGGATATCAATGATTCTTCTGTTTGCTTTAATTTTCTTTACTGAAATAGTCGCTGAAGTAATCGGTCTTGTACACGACCGTTACAAACCACTTATTTCCTTTTATAAAAAAGTAAAAAAACGCGAAGACTAATTGTAGTATAGCCTTTACAATTATGGAATATTCAAATAGCATCCTCTTTCTTATAAGAGGATGCTATTTTTTATTCATCATTTTATATTTCCAAAATATAGATTGTTTGAGAGCTCCACTATTGGAGAAAGATATACATAATAAGAAAAGGATTATATTTTCTTTTTTACATCTTGATTGTCAAACTGAGGGTGAATGTTATGATCAAGCGAGTATTTCAATACGTTATTTTATTTTTAACAATTACTATGTACGCGTCATCTCATGCAGGAGCAACTACAATGCCCCCTGCTGAACATCATCCAAATACTGAAACTACCTCTCCTATCCAAAAAATCGCGTACTTAACATTTGATGACGGACCAAACAAATATACTACGCAAATTTTAAACATCTTAAAGGAAAAGAACGGAAAAGCAACTTTCTTTGTTATTGGCGGAAAAGTGCCACATTATAAAAAAACAATGCAACGATTAATTAAAGAGGGGCATTATATCGGACTTCACAGTATGTCACACGATGTAAAACGCCTTTACACTGGTGATCCATCCACTTTAATTACAGAAATGGAACAAACACAAAATATTGTTCAGCAAGTTACAAAATTAAATACACATCTCGTTCGTGTCCCGTATGGTAGCATGCCTTACTTAAAAAAGAATTACCGTGATGCACTTGTATCCGCCCAGTATAAAATGTGGGATTGGACAATCGATACATATGACTGGAAAAGCTATGACAATCCTTCTGCCATACTAGAAAGAGTACGTAATCAGAGCGATGAACAAGTCGAAGTGATTTTAATGCATGATTCGAGTGTAACCGTACAAATACTGCCACAAGTAATTGATTACTTACAGTCACAAGGATACAAACTTCTTCCCTATAATCCATCTTCCCACCTTGAAGTAAACTTTTGGAAAGACACAAGATTGTAACAGCTTTAGTGCCTATGTACTAAAGCTGTTTTATTTTTCTCTTCCCACCCTTCCCATTTTTGTGTAAAATTTTAAATAGTGATGAAGTTTCGAGGTGAATAGAAATGAAACGAATAGATCTCATTTTTAACGCAATACAAGAAGGCAATTATATAGAAGGTGTAACCGCATCAGAACTCGCTACCCTTATGCAACTAGATCGCGCCAATGTAAGTAGCGACTTAAACAAACTTGTAAAAGATAAACGTTTATTAAAAACAAATACGCGCCCTGTTCGTTTTTATATAGAAACGAACGCTTCGTTGGAAACGCATTCAAAGGAAATGACTTCATTAGATACATTTGCAATTGAAAATACGAGCCTTAAAATCGCAATTGAAAAAGCGAAAGCTTCTATTCTCTATCCTCCAAACGGTATGCATACTTTACTGCTAGGAGAAACAGGAGTCGGAAAATCTATGTTCGCTTCTTTAATGCACGAATATGCAATTGAAGTTGAACAGCTTCCTAAAAATGCACCATTTATCGTCTTTAACTGTGCCGATTACGCAAATAATCCACAGCTACTACTCGGGCAGTTATTTGGGATTAAAAAAGGAGCTTATACAGGGGCAAGTGATCAAAAAGGGTTAATTGAAAAAGCACATGAAGGGATCCTTTTCTTAGATGAAGTACATCGCCTTCCTCCAGAGGGACAAGAAATGCTTTTCACCTTTATTGACCGCGGGGTATACCGCCGCCTTGGAGAAACAGAAAACGAGCGTAAAGCACAAGTATTAATCATTACTGCAACAACAGAAGAACCAAATTCATTTTTATTAAAAACATTTACAAGACGTATACCAATGACTGTTACGCTGCCACCACTTCGTGAGCGTACACATAAAGAACGATTTGCTTTACTGCAACTATTTTTCACAAATGAAGCAATCCGCCTGCGAAAAGAAATTCACGTTAGCCCGAATGCAATGCGTGCTTTCGTCTTTTACAATTGTCCCAATAACATCGGGCAATTAAAAACGGATGTACAAATTGCCTGTGCGAAAGCCTATTCTGACCTTGTGACAAAAAAACGTGACTCTGTCTATGTTTCAAGTACAGATTTACCTTGGTATATGAAAGAAGGGTTATTCATTGAAAGAAAGAGCCGTCATCTATACCAAATACCAAATGAAACATTTGTATTTACAGGTGATGAAGGTTGGAGTAATCATAAAACAGAAAATGAAAAACAGTCTTCTATTTACGATTATATTGATTATAAATATGAAGAACTTCAAGCTCGCGGTATTGAAGAGGACGAATTAGAATTACTAATAGAAAATGATCTTCAAAGCTTTTTCGTACAATATTTTAACCAAATTTCTAAAAAAACAAGTCATGAAAATGTTTTTAAAATTGTGGATCGTAATATCGTTTCCGTATGTGAAAAAATTGCGGAACTAGCTGAAAAGCATTTATCTAAGACGTTTGATGAAAAAGTATTTCTCGCTTTAAGCTTACATGTACAGACAACTCTACAACGTTTGCAAACTGGGAAACAAATTCATCACCCACAATTAAATCAAATTCGTACGAAATATAAAGACGCTTTTTCCGTAGCTATGCAATGCATTCAACTACTGGAGGACGAATTACAAATAACAATGCCTATTGATGAAGCAGGATTTTTAACAATGTTCTTCGTTGTTGATCCAATTCCTGCCTCACAAACAGAAGTAAAAGTATTAATATTAGCGCATGGCAACGGCATCGCAACAGAAATGGCAAACGTCGCAAACGAACTGCTCGGCATTGAGGAAGTAACCGGTATCGATATGCCGTTACATGAATCGCCGAAAGATTTCTTAGAGCGTGTGAAAGTGTATATGAAAACACTCCAAAATGTAAATGGACTTCTCTTACTCGTCGATATGGGCTCGCTCGCTTATATTGGTGATATATTAGAAACTGAGTTCAAAATTCCGGTACGTGTTCTTTCCATGACAAGCACTCCACATGCACTAGAAGCAGCTCGAAAAGCTCAACTTGGCTACTCGTTAGATGCATTATATGAAACAGTGAAGAACTTAACACCGTTTTACTTAAACGTACAAGAAGAAAAGAAAAAGCCACTATCACCAATGAAGTCTGTTATTTTAACAGCTTGTTTAACTGGGGAAGGCAGTGCTTTAGCTATTCAAAAAATGTTAGAGAACTATTTGCGATTTGACAAAGACTTAATTGAAATTATTCCGATTAGTATCGTCCATGAAAAAGATTTAACGAAAATGATTGAGAACATAAAAAAGAGCGGAATATCATTTGTATCGTCACAAATTTCGATGTGCAGGTGCCATGCTTAACATACCATTTCCAAGACATTGTAAACTACACAGCGATTCAGCCAATTCAAGAATTAATTACGTATGAAGAAACATATGCAAAAATGGCTGATATTCTGGAACAACAAATGCAGCGGAACGACGGAGCATTACTTATTAAAACAATTCGTTACGCATTAAATACAATTCAAGAATTAATTTCCTTACAGCTAACTCCTGACAGCTTAATGGGTGTGATTCTGCATATGAGCTGTATGGTTGACCGTCTTCAAAAAGGAGAAAGCCTCCTCCCTCATCCAGATAAAGAGAAACGAAGACAAGATGAGTACTGGATGTATATGAAAGTGAAAAAAGCATTACAACCAATTGAAAATACATTTGAAATACAAATACCTGATGATGAAGTGTTTTATATCATGGACTTCTTCATTAAAAATCAGCCTGTAAAAAATTAATCGAAGCAGTTTTTTAAATATATCGATTTACCGAAAATAACCATTAAAATTTGCACCTTATAGAAAAAAGGCTGTTCCAAAATATGGACAGCCTTTTTTCTACTTCTTTACTTTTCTGATTCTCCCCCTGATTTCGCCCTTCTTATTAGACTTCGTATAAACATTTACATATACATTCGCCTGAATGATTTCTTGAAGTAAGCTATCAAACGCTCTCCCCTGTAAAGGCCCTTCAAAATCTTCCACATTGACTACACCGGTCACGACTCCTTCATTTACACTAATACCTTGCTTTATTGGACCAAACAAATTTAAAACCACTGGACCGATTTGATCCGCTTTTCCTAAATGAATTTGGCATGATGTAACTTTTTCGATGTTTTTCAATATGATCCGATATTGTAATTTCTTTAAATCATCACTAAATATAAACTCTGTTACACCATAAGCTTCTGTATTTACAGGAGGTATTTCCCTCTTCCCTGTTAACCTCGCAAAGAAATGTGTTGTCATACGGGCATTCTCCTTATATAAATTTCCCAGCACTACTTCTACTACTTTATGGTTTATACATAATCATTTATGACTTTTTCAAGTTTTAATTACGAAGAAAAGATTCACACAATCTTTACATTAGAATCGTTCCTTTTTCTTTACTACCTCTTGTATAATGCACGTAGAAAAGCATTCTAGGAGGTCGTTTTGAAAAATAACAAATACACTTTTCACACATTATTAGAGATTTTTCTCGTCTCATTTAAATTAGGACTTACTTCATTCGGGGGCCCTGTCGCCCATCTCGGCTATTTCCACCATGAATACATACAAAAAAGAAAATGGATGGATGAACGAAGCTATGGAGACTTAGTAGCACTATGTCAATTCCTTCCTGGTCCTGCTAGCAGTCAAGTCGGTATGGGGGTTGGATTATTAAGAGGCGGGGTATTAGGAGCTATTATTTCATGGATTGGATTCACTTTACCGTCTGTGCTTGTTTTAGTTTTCTTCACCTCATTCCTTAATCAATTCGACCTTGGAAGTGCTGGCTGGATTCATGGACTAAAACTTGTAGCAGTCGCCATTGTTGCTCATGCCATATGGGGAATGGCACAAAAATTAACGCCAGACCGAAATCGTGCGACGATTGCTATTGTAACTGCCGCAATCGCCTTACTATGGCCAAACAGCTGGACACAAGTCATTCTCATTATAATATCTGGCTTTATCGGCTGGTTTTTATATCGCAACCAACCAATTAGCCAATCTCAAAATATAAAAGTACCTATTTCAAAAACGATAGCAATTTCTTGTCTCATCTTATTCTTCGGACTATTACTGTTGCTACCAATATTAAGACCGTTCTCATATTACATCGCTTTATTTGATAGTTTCTATCGCTCTGGCGCACTTGTATTTGGAGGCGGACACGTCGTGCTACCCCTTCTTGAAGGTGAGTTCGTACAAAACGGAATGATGACGAAAGAACAGTTCCTAGCTGGATACGGATTAACACAAGCCGTACCAGGTCCACTATTTACATTCGCTTCTTATATAGGAGCTATGTTAAACGGGACGCTTGGGGCAATACTCGCAACAATTGCGATCTTTCTTCCTGCTTTCTTGCTCGTTATTGGTGTTTTACCATTTTGGGACAGTGTGAGAAAAATCTCTTACATACAAGGTGCACTACTTGGAGTCAATGCAGCTGTTGTCGGTATTTTATTAGCGGCTTTTTATGATCCTATTTGGACGAGCACAATTATGAACGCTGGAGATTTTGTTTTTGCATCTCTTCTATTTTGCTTGCTCGCTTTTTGGAAAACACCACCTTGGGTTATCGTTATACTCGGAGCCTTTGGCGGATATATCCTATCGATTTTGTAAATACAAAAAACGACGGCATTATGTAGCCGTCGTTTTTCTATTAAAACTTCACAAGCTCTATTCCGTCAGGCAACTCGCTCTCTGTTAAAATACGCAATTCTTTCACACGATCCATTACGTAAGAAGAACGCTTCACAAGCTCTGGATCAATATAAGCTGGATGAACCATAATTTCTACCGTTTGCTCACCTTGTACTCTCTCTTTTAACTTCAAGAAGTAATCTTCCGTCACACCATCTGCATAAAAGTCACTATAAAACACGTCAGAAAATGGACGCACCGCTCGCTCTTCTTCACAACGACGAATTGAAACATTATATTTAACAGCTAACCTTTCAAGAACATCGTGCAAAATTGGCAATCCATGCACGTGATGATGACTATCTAAATGAGTTGGTTTTAATCCGTAAGATAGGAATTTCTCAATTTGAGCAGTCCATTCTCTCTCAACTTCTTCTGCATTTACCTTCCCTTCCCATACGACGCTTTGTTTATGAAACAATCCATCGCTATTTACAAGTGATGGTACGTCTCCAAGAAGCGGTTCCCCTGCCGTTAATACGAGATGTACGCCTACTCCGAGTAGGTTATACTCTTTCGCTAAACGTACCGCATGCTCTGTTCCTGGCATATTCATCATCATTGTCGTTGAGTTTACAAGTCCATTTATATGTCCATCAATAATGCCGTAATTTGTACCTTCTGTAAGACCGAAATCATCTGCATTTACAATTAACTTAATCATCGTAATACCTCCTAATAGAATAAAAAAAGCGGGCTAAATAGCGCCGCTTTATTTCTCTACCTTTTTGAAGAACTGCGGAAGATATTCTTTATGTGCTTCCAACATTTCATCTAAAATTTGTTTTGCAACTTTATCTGATGGTACAAGTGGATTAATTGTCATAGCAAGCAGCGCTTTATGATAATCTCCTGTAACAGCAGCTTCAATTGTTGTGCGCTCAAATGATTTAATTTGTTGTACTAAACCGCGAACTGGTACAGGAAGATCTCCGACCGCAATTGGTTTTGGACCTTCTTTCGTAATAATACAGTTCACTTCAACAGCAGAATCATGTGGTAAGCTTGCAATTGTTCCGTTGTTTCGTGTATTAACAGGCTGGATATCACCTTTATTATTGTAAATAGACGTAATTAAGCTACATGCTGCGTCACTATAATAAGCACCGCCACGTTTTTCTAATTGTGGTGGTTTAATATCTAAGTTCGGGTCTTTATATAGCTCGAATAAATCATCTTCTAACTGTTTTACTACCTCTGCACGTGTACCTTTTTCAATCGAAGCTTCTTTCTCTTCTTCTAACATTTCACGTGTTTTGTAGTAATAACGGTGGTATGGACATGGAATTGCACGAAGGCCGCGAATAAAGTCTGGCTCCCAGTTAAGCGCTGCGATATTTTCCATCGTAATTTGCTTTTCTGGATCTGTTACAAGCTCTAACACACGATCCATTACACTTACGCCATCTAAATATACGTCTAGTCCGTATACCATATGATTTAAACCTGCGAAGTCAACGTGGACACGACTTGCATCTACTTCAAGTAATCTTGCAAGACCCATACGGATTCCGATTGGAACGTTACATAGACCAACTACTCTTTGAATATTTGTATAACGAAGCACAGCTTCTGTTACCATACCAGCTGGGTTTGCGAAGTTAATTAACCATGCATTCGGACAAAGCTCCTCCATATCCTTACAAATATCTAAAATAACAGGAATCGTTCTCAGTGCTTTGAATAAACCACCAGGACCATTCGTTTCCTGACCGATTACATCATATTTTAACGGGATTGCTTCGTCTTTTGCACGTGCTTCTAATAAACCTACGCGAAGCTGCGTTGTTACGAAATCAGCATCCTTTAATGCCTCGCGGCGATCAAGTGTTAAATGTACCTCGATTGGTAAACCAGATTTTTTCACCATACGTTTCGCTAAGTTGCCAACGATTTCTAACTTTTCTTTTCCTGCCTCAATGTCTACTAACCAAATTTCACGAACAGGAAGCTCATCATATCGTTTAATAAATCCTTCAATTAACTCTGGTGTATAACTAGATCCACCGCCGATTGTAGCAATTTTAATTCCAGTCATGCTTTATTCCCCTTTCGCTTCTAACTTTTTATAAAGGTCAATAAATTCTGCTGCTAATTCTTTTACTGTAATCGCATTCATTAAATGATCTTGTGCGTGAATTAAAAGAACACTAATCTCTGTTTTTTCTCCTCTTGCTTCTGATTGTATGAGCTCTGTTTGGAAATGATGCGCTTCATTAATCGCTTCTTTCGCCTTTAGCATCGCTTCATCAGCCTCTGCCATTTTCCCCTGTTTGGCAAATTGAAGTGCCTCCATCGCAAAGCTTCGTGCATTACCACTATTTAAAATTAATTGGAATGGAATTTGTTCTGCTGTAGTCATCATAATTACCGCCCTCTCTATTATGGTTCAACCGATTTAAATACCCCTTCAGTTTGAACATTTCTATTAAATTATTATTTTATGAATGATAGTTTGGTGTTCTTGAAGATGGGTCTCATCTTTTTGAACATGATATAAAGGTGATTGTTCTCACAGATAATGTTACCTGTGAGAACAATTACTATGTTACATAGGTACAGAGTTGTTATTTCCTTGTGCTGCTGCTTTTTCAGTACGAACAACAGAACGGTCGCATAATACTACGAATGGATAGTAGATTGCCATCGCAATTACAAAGTTGAATAACTGTAGAAGTGCACCTGAAAGATGTCCACCTGTTACAAGATAACCACTAATAATTGGTGGTGTTGCCCATGGAATCATCACAACTGTTTTTGGTACCCAACCAATAGATATAGCTGTATAAGAAGTAATTACTAATACAATTGGTGTTATGATAAACGGTAAGAATAAAATTGGATTTAAAATAATTGGTGTACCAAAGATTACTGGTTCGTTAATATTGAATGCACCTGGTCCAATTGATAAGCGAGAGACACCGCGTAATTGTGCACTTTTTGCTACAAGTAATACGACCACTAAGAACGCTAATGTTGCACCAGAACCACCAAGATATACGAAAGTATCAAAGAATGGTTTTGTAACAATGTTTGGAACATCAAATGCAGATGTACCACCTTTGAATAACTGCATATTTTTCTCTAATGCTGGTAAGTATAACGGCTCAATAATACCACCAACGATATTTGGACCATGTAAACCGAAGAACCAAAGAAGATGAACAAGGAGTACAATGACAATGGCACTTGGTAATGTCCCTGCTAAACTTTGCAGTGGCGATTGAATCGTATTAAAGATAAATTCATGAACACTTGTACCGGCTAATTTTACTGCTAATTGAATACCTGCAACTACTGTTAAAATAACAAATGCTGGAACTATAGCTGCGAAAGATCTTAAAACTGCTGGTGGTACTCCATCAGGCATTTTAAAAGTAATGTTTCTTTGTACGAAGAAACGGAATACTTCAGTAACAAGGAGTGCTACAATAATTGCTACGAATAACCCTTGTGCACCTGTCCAAGCTAAGTTCAATCCGCCTTCTTTCGGTGTTGTTGGCGTAAGAATAATTAACGCACCAAATGAAATAATACCTGCTGACAAACCATCAACGCCGTAAGATTTTGCTAAGTTATAACTTGTTGTAAATGCTATGATTAGTGCTAGAATCGCGAAAGAACCAGTCCACATTCCACCGCCAACTTGTTTCCACGTTTCACCAAACAAACCTTTCATGAAATCTTGGAAAGCCTCAGATGGAAAACCATTAATTAGTGATGCCAGTGCACCAACTAAAATAAGTGGCATAACTGCGATAAATCCGTCACGGATCGCAGCTAAATGACGTTGCGACCCGATTTTACCAGCGACAGGAACAATATATTTCTCCATAAATGCAATAAATTTTTGCATTTCGCTTCCCCCCTAATTATTTTTTAAGTGTTAATGCGTGATCTAAAACTGCCTCTCCATTCATCATGCCGTAGTGCATTGGATTGATAACGTCGATTCCAACGTTCTTCTCATCAGCAAGCGTTTTCATTGAAGAAAGCATGTAACGAACTTGTGGTCCTAGTAATAATACATCTGCTTGATCGATATTGTTTTTTACTGCATCCCCAGATACAGCCCAAATCTTTCCTTCTAGACCGCGAGCTTTTGCAGCCGCTTCCATTTTTGTAACTAGTAAACTTGTAGACATCCCTGCTGAGCAACATAATAAAATATTCATTTGAAAATCCCCCTTGTGTAGTATAAAAAATTTATGTTTATTTATTTTTCTTTACGCTATTTATTAATGCAATTAGCGTGCCAACTTTTTAAAACCACTAAAATCAGCACTTTTTCGACTATTTTCTTTGTGTGTTAACGCTTTCAATTAGTGTGTCACCCAAAAAATACACAGTGTGTTATAAAACAACACGCTTTTAACACATAACTGTATGAAAATAGATTAGTGTTTAGTTGTCTAGTTGTATTTAAAACAAAAAAACACTAAAAAAATTTTTTACGCGTGAAAATCTAGTAAAAAAATAAAACTCTCTTGAACACACTCTTCTATCTATTGTCCAAGCAAACTCTACTAAATTACATAGAATAGAATAAAATAACACAATTCGAAAGGGGATTCCTATGCCAAAACATAGAAAACAAAGCAAAATAAAGATTTATAGAATAACAAGCTATAAAAAAGACAAGCGTTCTGAATTAAACTCTGACAAATTTGAACTAGAACAACAGGAAATAGAAAATAAACAAGATAAGCAAAACAAACAAGATAAGCAGGATAAACAAGAGCAATCGGAAAATGTAATCATAGTACCCACAAATTCACACAACTTAGATATATGGGATGAAATTTCTCTAAAAGAAATACAAGCTGGTGAGCATACAAATTTATTTGCAGAACAAAGTGATTATCAAAATATTACTTTGTTACAAGTAAGCGATGTCCGTTTATATTTGGACAAGCAATTACAATTTAGTTCCGTCGATGAGCAAATTTATCATGAAGCACTTGTTCATCCAATTATGTCAAAGGTAATTGATCCAAAACGTGTTCTCATATTAGGTGGTGGCGATGGTCTTGCCTTGCGAGAAGTTTTAAAATATGAAACTGTACTACATGTAGACCTTGTTGACTTAGATGGATCGATGATTGATATGGCTCGTAATGTTCCTGAATTAGTTTCTTTGAACAAAAGTGCATTTTTTGATAATCGTATAAATACACACGTATGTGATGCAAAAGAATTTTTAAACTCTCCTTCCTCTTTATACGATGTCATCATTATTGATTTTCCAGACCCAGCTACAGAGTTGTTAAGTACTTTATATACAAGCGAACTTTTTGCTCGTATAGCTACATTCTTAACAGAAGGTGGAGCATTCGTCTGCCAATCTAATTCACCTGCTGATGCACCACTAGTATATTGGAGTATTGGTAACACAATTGAACATGCGGGATTAACTGTGAAAAGTTATCATACAATCGTTCCTTCTTTCGGAACTGACTGGGGATTTCATATTGCCGCTAATTCTGCCAATGTACTCAATCAAATTGAGCAATTATACGTAGTACCAACTCCTCGAACATTACCTTCTCTTCTTTCTCCTTTATTTCAATTTAAAGAAGAACATTTAGAACAACGTAATCTCGCTCTTCTAAACTCAGAATCGAATCTTATCCTACATCAATGTTACAAAAAGGAAATGGAGTTTTGACGATACTATAGTGAGGAGTGCTACCTTATGGAATACTCTACTTTCGGTAAGCATATAATAGTAGATTTATGGGGAGTGGACTTTTCTTTATTAGATGATGTTCACTTTTTAGAACATCATTTAGTTACCGCTGCTGATCAATCTGGTGCCCATGTTTTAAACGTAAGTACAAAAGAATTTGACCCGCATGGTGTTACTATTTTAGTTTTACTATCAGAAAGCCACCTTTCTATTCACACTTATCCAGAAAAAAACTTTGCAGCCATTGACTGTTATACGTGCGGTACAACCGTTGAACCGCAAATAGCGATTGATTATATCGTAAATATATTAAAACCAAATGAGATGCATATAAAAAAACTAATTCGTGGTATAGGGGAGATTGTAAATACCGATTAAATATCACTCTTACTCATTTGTAAAAAGGAGGATTGCAAATACCATCAGTGGAACGAACACTCCACTGATGGTACAGACACATACATAAAAAAACCTTGCATACGCAAGGTTCATTCAGTCGCTGACATTTTCCTATATAATTCTACAAATTCACTCGCTAATTCCTTCACCGTAATCGCGTTCATTAAATGATCTTGCGCGTGCACCATTAGAAGAGTAACTTCGGTCTTTTCACCACCAGCTTCTTTCTGTATGAGCTCCGTTTGTACACGGTGCGCCTCTTTTAATTCCTCTAACGCTTCTTGTAATTTAGCTTCTGCTTCTGTAAACTCTCCACGCTTTGCACAATCAATTGCTTCCATTGAACAACTTCTCGCATTTCCCCCATGCAAAATTAAATGAAAAGCTTTCGTCTCTATCGTATCCATTTTAGTTCTTTACTCCCCCTTTTCTTCCGCTACCTTTTGTTTATCCCATATTTTTAAGAACGGTAAATAAATGAAGAATGCAAGCGCAAAGTTAACAAGTTGTAAAACAACGCCTGAAATTTTCCCGCCTGATCCTAAATATCCACTAAATAGAATTGGTGTCGTCCAAGGTACAGCAGCTCCACTCGGGCGAGCAACTAATCCCCATTCCATTGCAAAGTAAGAAACAATTGTTAACACAACTGGAACCAATATAAATGGAATTAATAAAATTGGGTTCATTACAATCGGCATACCAAAAGTTACCATCTCATTAATATTAAATATGCCAGGAGCAATTGACAATCTCCCTAAACTTTTTAATTGCTGACTTCGCGCGAATAGTAACATTCCTACAACTAAAGCAAGTGTTGCACCGGAACCGCCCATATAAATCCATAAATCAAAAAACTGTGCGGTAATCGTATTTGGTACATCTTGCCCTGCTTGAAAAGCAACTCGATTTTGATCCATTAACGATAACCAAACGGGGCTCATTACACCACCAACAATGGTAGCACCATGAATTCCACACGACCAAAGAACATGAACGAGAATAACTGCTATTATTGCGCCCCAAAGACTAGCACCAAGTACACTAAGTGGTTCCTGTAAAATTTGCCCTACAATATTATGGATGCTGCCAAAAGAAGTATTTTCTATAATTAAGCGTAAAATCCAAATAACCGTTACAACAATAAATCCTGGAACAAGTGCCGCAAATGAACGCGTCACAGCTGGTGGAACTGTCTCTGGCATCTTTATAATTATCTTTTTTTGTACAATAAACCGGTAAAGTTCAGTAGATATAAGTGCAATAATCATTGCTACAAACAACCCTTGGCTTCCCATTAATGCTGCTGGGATAGCACCTTCTACAAGTACACTCTCTTTTGTACTTGGTATAATATATGCGACTTGAAATGGTGTCGCAAGTAAAAACGTCACAAGCGACAATGCCCCAGATGCTAAAGCATCCACTTTATAATACTCCCCCAGCCTGTAAGCGATTCCAAAAACAGCTATTAAAGCCATTATATTAAAAGTTGCACTAACTGGATACCCCAAAGCCCTCTGCCAATTCTCCCCAAACAAACCTGCCATAAAATCATTGTATCCTGGTATTGGTAAAGCACTAATAATAAGAAAAAATGATCCAATAATTAAGAACGGCATCGTCAAAATAATCCCATCACGAACTGCTTGCAAATGCCTCTGCTCTGCAACCTTCCCTGCTACTGGCATTACATATTTCTCTAAAAACCGTATCATCTATCCCACTCTCCTCATGGTTTCATGGACAAAGCTGCTTGTAAGATAGCCTCTCCATTACAAAGTCCGTAATGGACAGATTGAATGACATCAACAGGTATTCCCTTCTCCTTACATAATTCTTTCATTTTCGGTAATAAATAACGTACTTGTGGTCCAAGCAAAAGTACATCAGCTTCATCTATGTGACTATTTACTTCAGAACCTGATACAGCCCAAATCTTTACCTCTATCCCTTTTGCCTCTGCTGCTTTCTCCATTTTTGTAACAATCAAACTGGAAGACATTCCCGCTGCACAGCAAAGTAAAATATTCATCTCTCTCCCCTCCCCCTTTTCCAAACCTAAGTTACAGTGCATCCTTTGCCACCACTAGGTTACAAATATATATGTCTAGATTTCCTGCTGTATGCCGAGCTTAAAAACAAAAATTTCTCGGTTTTCACGCTATTCCATCTATCATTATTCTCCTAGTAAAGAGGACTCTAACTCGCTATAATAATTCAGTATGATTTTTTTAATTGATAGGAGGATATATTTATGAAGGCATATCGCTTTCCACTTATTTTATTATCTTCTATCCTAATTGGTGGTTTCATTGGTTATTTCATGGGTGCCGATGCAGTTGCTTTAAAGCCGCTTGGTGACATTTTCTTAAACTTAATGTTTACGATTGTTGTACCTTTAGTGTTCTTTAGCATCGCATCATCTATTGCTAATATGGATGGATTAAAACGTTTCGGTAAAATTATGTCTAGTATGGGTGGGACTTTCTTATTTACAAGTATTTTAGCTGCTATTTTTATGATTATTGTCGTGAAAGTATTCCCGCCAGCACAAGGTGTTGTATTAGAACTAACGCAGCCCGATAAAGCTGAAAAAGCAGTTAGTGTTGCAGATCAAATTGTTGGTATTATAACAGTATCTGATTTCTCGAAGTTACTATCTCGTGAAAATATGTTAGCTCTTATTTTCTTCTCTATTTTAATGGGGGTTGCAACTTCAGCAGTTGGTGAAAAAGGAAAGCCATTCGCTACATTCTTACAAGCTGGTGCAGAAATTTCAATGAAAGTTGTATCTTTCATTATGTACTACGCTCCAATCGGACTTGCTGCTTACTTCGCGGCATTAGTTGGTGAATTCGGACCACAACTTCTTGGAACTTACTTCCGAGCAGCAATGGTATACTATCCAGCATCTCTAATTTACTTCTTTGTATTCTTCACGTTCTATGCATACCTTGCGGGTCGCAAACAAGGCGTACAAATATTTTGGAAGAACATGGTATCTCCTACAGTTACATCACTAGCAACTTGTAGTAGTGCTGCTAGTATTCCAGCGAACTTGGAAGCAACGAAGAAAATGGGGATCTCTTCTGACGTTCGTGAAACAGTTGTCCTTCTTGGATCTACACTTCATAAAGACGGATCTGTTTTAGGTGGCGTATTAAAAATTGCTTTCTTATTCGGTATTTTCAACATGGAATTCGAAGGACCGAAAACATTAGCAATTGCACTTGTTGTTTCTCTATTAGTAGGAACAGTAATGGGAGCTATTCCAGGTGGTGGTATGATTGGTGAAATGTTAATCGTTTCTCTATACGGCTTCCCGCCAGAAGCATTGCCAATTATCGCAGCAATTAGTACAATCATTGATCCTCCTGCAACAGTGTTAAACGTAACAGGAGATAACGCTTGTGCCGTAATGACAGCTCGCCTTGTAGAAGGTAAGAACTGGATCAAAAACAAATTTGCTTAATAAATAGAAAGAGGATGCTCATTTGGAGCATCCTCTTTCTATTTATTAATAAGTCGATATATTGAAAAAATCGTTGATATATTTGAAGTTATAATAGATATATCCGAAAAATCGTTGATATATTTGAAGTTATAACAGATACATCCGAAAAATCGTTGATATCTAATCCCGCCACAAATTTGTTAAAATCTTCACAAACATTCCACATTCATTATCCATTTTCCGTACTATAATCATGTATGGAAAAGGAGATGGACACAATGACACAAAGCGCACCAGAATTTAAAGTTTTGCAAAGCATTGCATTCCTTGCTGTCGTTTTGCAAAGTTCCTTATTATATACAATGAATCAAGGAAATGTCTTACTTGAGCAATCCCTCATTATGGGCATGCTATTCAACCTTGCAAAATTTTCAGCACCTGCATTCATATTTATCGTCGGATTTCATTTAATTCGTCACTACACAAAACAACTCGTATACAAAGAGTATATTTCCGAAAAAGCCGCACATTTACTCATTCCTTATTTCTTCTGGTCTATTCTTTACTTATTAACAACAAACGATATGATTACACTACAAAGCGGAATAAAAAGTTTATTACTCGGAACAGCCGCACCCCATCTTTGGTATGTGATTATGATGTTCCAAATTCATTTATTGTTCCCTTTACTGTGCACACTATTTTATTGGTTTCAAAAACGAACCGAAAATAAAAAAGACATATATAAATATATGACCATGTTTGCGTGTCTATATTTCTTATTAATGTGGTTTTCTTCTCACTACATTTTTAATGGAGAGAAATTGACTAGCTCAACCATTTTACATTATACAGATCGTTCCTTCTTCTTCTACTCATTCTACTTCGTCATGGGGGGAATCGCTGCTGTAGCACTAAAAACGTGGCGTTTATTTGTCATGAAACATATCCCGCTTATCACAATATTATTTTTCATCTTATTTTTATTCATCAATTATGAGTTATTTAGTTTTTACGGAGCAAACTCTATTCATTTAACCGTTTCGACTTATTTAAAACCATCTATGTTTTTATATATCGTATGCGAAATTATTATACTTTACGTGCTGTCTATTACAATCGTACAGCGACGCGGTTTCTTATATAAAGCTTTACGATTTATCGGGAATTACACGTATGGTGCTTATTTAGCTCATTTTTTCTTCTTGCAACTATGTACAAAATTTCTCTCTTTATTCACACTGCAGGAAAACACAATATTATATAGCCTATTATTATTTACAATAACGGCCACAATCTCAATTTCAGCAATGGTCATTTGCAGTACACTACCACTTCATACATGGATTACAGGACCTTCTCCTACAACAAATATAAAATGGGCGAAGATCGTAATTCGGAAACATCACAAAAAAGTATGCAAACCGTATCTTTGATATAATAGAATTCCATACAAGAAAAGAAAGTAGGATACACCTATGATTAATCAAATTGGACAAATTATGTTATATGTAAGTAATCAAGATGAAGCAGTACAATTTTGGACTGAGACAGTAGGATTCCAAATTATTGCGGAAGAAAATAACGGACAAGGGTTTCGCTGGATTGAAATTGCGCCAGCAAAAGAAGCAGAAACAAGCATCGTCCTTCACGATAAAGCGTTAATTGCGAAGATGCAACCTGAATTAAACTTAGGTACTCCTTCACTTATGTTCTTCGCTAATAACTTAGATCAACTGTATAAAGATCTTTCTGAGAAAGGTGTTACAGTTGGACAAGTTGTAGATTTACCTACTGGTAGAGCATTTAACTTTGCTGATCATGAAAACAATTACTTTGCGGTAATGGAGCGAAAATAAAAAAGAAGCTATCCGAAAAAATCGGATAGCTTCTTTCAATTTAAGAAACTTGTTCTGCCCTCGTTTCCCTATGTTGTATATGACTCGTGATCCAAGCAATTCCGCCGGCAACAACGAGGTAACATAACAATATTAAAATTTGCATTTGTAATTGCGACCAATCTCCTAAAGAGATAACATCTTGTAATCCTCTAAGAGAATGGGACATTGGGAGAAACTGTCCAATTTTGCTAAGAGCAGCTATATTTAATTCTCCTGGGAAAGTCCCCCCGCTCGTTGCTAATTGCAGGACGAGAAGCGTTACTGCTAAGAACTTTCCAACAAGACCAAATACCGTTACTAGCATAAGAATAAATGTCATGAACGTAAAGGAAATAACGATACTTGATAAAACAAAGAGTGGCACACTTGCAACTTCTAATTTCATAACTCCTAGCACAGCCACATCCACTAGTAACGCTTGAATAAGTCCAATTAAATATACCAATCCTAGTTTATTAATAAAGTGTACCGTTCCGCTTACTTTCATATTTTGTCTACGACCAAGCGGTAAAATATTCGATGCCATAATTCCGCCAACATAAAATGCCAGTGATAAAAAGTATGGTGCAATGCCTGAACCGTAGTTAGGCACATCAGAAACTGTCGACTTCACTAATTGAACTGGCTCTGAGAACATCGTATTGCGTGCATCATCATTACGAACATCCGCTATCTTCTCTGCGCCCTCTCCCAATTTCGTAGAAAGTTCTTTCGCACCATCGTCAAGTTTAACAAGTCCGTTCGTTAACTTATCAGCACCATGATTCAGCTCTGTTCCGCCACTCACAAGGTGATTTACGCCTTCTTGTAATGATGTAAATCCATTTCCCCATTTCGTAAATCCGCCAGCTACATTCGCAGCACCATCTGCTATCTTTTTCGTTCCAGCAGTAGCTTCGCTTAACTTAACTCCGAATGTATTCATACCTTCTTCAATCTTATTCTGACCGTCAGCAAGCTTCTTCGCACCTTGTGTCAATTGTTGTTGGCCACCATTTAAAGCGTTTGTTGCTTTAGCTAATCCATTAGAAGTAGCAATGATCTTTTGAAAAGCAGGGTCTTGCTGCACTTCCGGATGACTTTTCACGTACTCTTCTAATTGTTGTTTTACACTATTAGCTGCATTGTCCGCTTTCACTTGCCCTTCAGCAAGTTTCTCACTTCCGTTCACCCATTCATTTGTACCAACACTTAATTCACTAACCCCTGATTGTAAAGTTTTTTCACCTTGAGCTAATAACTCCATACCACTATGAAGTGAGGTTGCCCCTTCACTCAGCTCATTTGCACCGCCACTTAAGGCAGATTGGCTAGAAGCAAGTTTTTCACTTCCCTCTTTCACTTTTGATGCCCCGTCACTTAAACGATGAATACCCTCTGCAAGCTGATTCGTCCCATTTTTTGCATCTGTCGTTCCTTCATGCAGCTTCTCAGCACCATTACTTGCATCACTCAATCCTTGTGCCAAATCTTGAAACTTTGAAAAGACACCTTCTGTATAAGATTTCGTAATACTATTTGAAATTTTTGTTTTCATATTTTCAACAGCTGTCGTTCCAATTTGAGCTGCTACAAAGTTTTTACCTGGATTTACTTTGTACTGAAGCTGCGCTGGCTCTGGTTTCTCATCCATAAGTGTACTTACCTTTTTAGAGAAATCCTCTGGAATCGTAACGACCATATAATACTTATCTTCTTTTAACCCTTCATCAGCATTTTTTTCTGATACGAAATGAAAAGCCAGTTCCTTATTCTCTTTTAAATTTTTAACAAAATCGTCTCCTGCATGAATTGTTTTTTCATTCATTGCAGCACCCTTATCTAGATTCACAACCGCAACAGGTAATTTATCTAATCGTCCGTACGGATCCCAATATCCAGCTAAAAAGAATCCTGAATAAATTAACGGAACGATTAATAAAAAAATTAAAGCGATACGTCCATGTTTATGGTGCCACATCGCTTTCCAATCTTTAAATATAAGTTGAATTCCTTTCATGAAACATACTCCTCTTCTAATTTAACACCCTTCGAATGGTTTAACAGATTTACTATACACGTCACTTTCCATACTGTATAATACATCTTTAATTATTAATTCATTCCTTCTGGTCTATAGAAAAGAGGTTCAAAATGGAACTGCTCCAATTAAAATACTTTCAGGCAGTCGCACGATTAGAACATATGACAAAAGCCGCTGAAGAATTGCATATCGCACAACCTTCGCTCAGCAAAACAATTGCTAGATTAGAAAAGGACTTAGGCGTCCCGTTATTTGATCGCCAAGGTCGACAGATTACATTAAACTCTTTTGGAAAAGTATTTTTAAAACGAGTAGAGTGCATTTTTCATGAATTAAGTGAAGGCGAAAGAGAAATTAAAGATTTAGCTGAATTACAACAAAGCTCTATTACACTGGCAGTTTCTATCCCGAGAATATTACCAGAACTACTCGGCTCTTTTTTACTAGAACATCCTAACGTTCGATTCCAACAGTTTCTCGCATCTACTCCTTCTATGAAACGACAACTAGATAATATAGAAATTGACTTTTGCATTTCTTCTGTGCCAATTGAAGGCGAGGAAATTATGTGGGAGCCACTTATTACAGAAGAAATTTTCTTAGTCGTCCCTTCAGGCCACCGTTTATCAGGACGTGAAAGTGTATATCTGCATGAAGTAAAGGACGAACCGTTTATTAGTATGAACACTGGTTACGGATTTCGGCACTTAACGGATAAATTTTGTAAAGAAGCTGGCTTCACTCCACATATCGCTTTTGAAGTAGATGAACCAACCGTGATTAGCGACCTTATTAAGCAAGGTCTCGGCATCGCCTTTGTCCCAAGTTTAACTTTATTAAAAAACTCTACTTTAGCATTAAATAAGTTACGTATTATTGAACCAAATTGTAAGCGAACCATCGGCTTAAGTTGGTCGAAGAAACGCTACTTATCGAAAACTGCTCAGCAATTTCGTAAATTTGTGATTGATTACTTCTCCAATATTAGGACGTAAAATTATATCGACTTAGTAAGAAATAAAAGGTGCCACCTCCAGAGGATAGCACCTTCTATTTCTTACTCTTCTCCAATTCCATTTCCGCTAAAAGTGGCAATACGTTATCGAAAATGTGCGTATTATTATTTTCGCCTGTTACGTATCCACCGTAATATCTACTAAATATATTGTCATTTCGGAATGTGGCCATATGATCATATAATTCCTTTGCAAACTTTGTATCACCTGTTTGTAGTACGTACAAGATCGTTAGTCCGTATGCAGCTGGCGATTCATAATTCACAGTTTGTTTTCCCGTTTCTAAATTGTAACGACCGTATAGCTTTCCATCCTCCTGGAATTTTTTCTTTATAAATTCCATGTAAGCATCTGATGAAAGACCACCTAAACTACGATGATATGCAACGTATGATTGGTCAATAAGATTCACTTCTTTATCGTACGTAAAAGTACCATCTTCTTTATACTCTTTCGGGAATGCCCAGCCATGCCTTGGGTAATCCGCTAAAAATTGAACCACGTCCTGATATTGCTGATCAGAAACTTTCCCGTACTTTTTCATATACGAGAATGCGTGCGGATTTAAGTATGATGTTGTTGCAAAATTATTTTGTTTCCCTGCATCTGCATCATAATAATCAACGTAATAATTATCTTTCTTATTATAACGAATTACAGCGTCACTCAATTGATCTGCCAAGTTTTTATAACGCTCTTCCTTGTACATTTCATAAGCGCGATATAATTGTTCTATAATACGAAGATCATCTATAAGTGCATTTGTAGCTGACTGCATTTCTCCCTTTTCAGAGATTTTCCATAAAACAATTTGGTCCTTATGTACAAAGTTATTTTGAATAACCTTAACTTGTTCATCGAATAACGCTTGATCGTCTTTATCCAATGTATATTGTAGCCACAGTCCTGCCGATTCTGATAAAGCTTCACGGCCCTTCGCTTCACCCGTACCTGCCTTTGTATCCCCTAAACGATATGTAGCAAGCGTCCCATTTTCATTTACCATATGTCTTAAAATAAAATGTTCCGTACGGTTTCCTTGCAAAGCTGACCAAAATACAATTCCACCTAAAGCGATTAAGAGAATAACTCCAATCCCTATATATAAACGTTTCCGCAATCTTTTCACCTCCCTAATAAGGCTAGCCTTAATTTTACCAGAACATACGTAAAATTAAAAAAGACAATCTATTAGATTGTCTCCCGTGCCTCTATCTCTCACAAGCCTCTTTAGAAGGTCTATATAGCGATTCCACGAGTCGATCATACTCCCGACGCGTAATCTCTTTATTATACAACTTCAATAATAAATCCCTATGCTCTTTTGAAAATGCCATCTTTTTAATGACTTCAGGATACATAAAACATCCTCTCCATTTCACATAAACTTCTTCACCTTGAAAAACAGAACTTATGTTCGCATAAAAGATTATAAAATATTCCTTACTAAAAAACAAACAAAATATTATTAAACATTAACTTCTTTCTATTTGGAATATTCAAACATTATATTACCATATCCACTTTTTAAATACATATATATTTTTGGTAGTTTTTCTGAATAAATCTTCCAATTCAATCAGAAAATAATGGCAAAAAGAAGAGGAGTTTACATATGGATACGGTAACATTAGCAAGAGCATTTTTTGGTTCTTCATTAGCATTTCACATTATCTTTGCAACACTTGGTGTCGGGCTTTCATTGATGATTTTTATAAGTGAAATACTCTATCACTGGAAGAAAGATTCCGATTACGCCATTATGGCGAAAAGATGGACGAAGGCTTTTGCCATCCTTCTCGGTGTAGCAATTCCAACTGGAACAATCGTTGGTGTGCAAATCTCACTTCTTTGGCCTGGTTTTGCCAAAATTGTTGGTCAGGTTATTTCTGTTCCCTTTCAAATTGAGATTTTCGCCTTCTTTTTAGAGGCTTTGTTCATGTCCATTTATGTATATGCCGCTGACAAACTACCTCCATTCATGAGATTAATCTCGCTATTCTTCGTCATGATTGGTGCCACGGCATCTGCCGTGCTTATTACATCAGCAAATACATGGATGAATACACCCGCGGGCTTTTCAATGGGGCCAGATGGATCAGTTTTTAACGTTGATCCGTGGAAAGCTTTCTTTAATCCGAGTTTTGGCACAAGCGCATTCCATGTTGTTATTACTGCCTACGCAACTGGAGCAGCTGTCATTGCCTCTATCGCTGGATTTAAATTATTAAAGAAGAATTTAAGTGAACGTGAAGTGGCGTATCATAAAAAAGGACTACTGTTAGGACTCGTCGTGACATTTATTACTGGTGCTACGATGTGGCTTTCGGGACACGAATCAGCGATTGCCTTACATAAGCATTCCCCTGAAAAACTTGCATCTGCTGAAGCTTTATTTGAAACGACATCACATGCACCGTTATCAATTGGCGGAGTTGTAGATCCTAACACACTTGAACTAAACTATGCACTAGAAATTCCGAACATGCTTAGCCTACTAGTGGGACTGGACCCTAACACTGTCGTAAAAGGACTAAAGGAATTCCCACAAGAAACATGGCCACCATTTTACACTCATACACTATTCAATTTAATGGTCGGCACCGCTGCCTTTACCTTTGCAGTTGCAGCAATCGCTCTCTTATATTGGTACTTTGTTTACCGAAAAAAAGGAGCAGAATTACCGAAGTGGCTTCTTTGGGGAGCTGCCGCATGTGGACCAGTTATGTTGCTCGGTATTGAATTCGGGTGGATTTTCAGCTGTAGCGGTCGTCAACCGTGGACCATTTATGGTATGCAACGTACAGTTGATGCTTCTACACGCGCCGATTTCGTCGGTCCTTTATTTATTCTATTCATCATTTTATATATTGGACTCGGTATTTTAACAGTCTTTGTGCTACGGACATTCTTTAAGAAACATCCGCTTACAAATGATTTACATCACGAAGGAGGCGATTCTCGTGCATGAGGAAAGTATTGCAATCATCATCTTATGGGCCCTTATTTTCGTATACAGTATATTAGGGTCCATCGATTTTGGGGCAGGTTTCTGGGGCATGGTATACGCAAAACATCCAACGCTCGCTGCCAAGCTTGCCAACCGATACTTATCACCAACTTGGGAAGTAACAAATACATTTCTCGTCTTTGTCGTTGTCGCATTTCTTGGCTTCTTTCCTAAAGCAGCCTTTACCCTTGCGACAGTAATGTTCGTACCCGTTATGTTAATTTTAGTACTCGTGGCAATTCGCAGTACATTTATGGTATTTGCTTATTCTCTGCCGAAGTACCAACACCTTCTTCGTATTATTTCAGGTATTACAGGGCTCTTAATTCCAGCCCTATTAATTACCGTTTTACCCGTTACAGAAGGTGCCTATATTACAATGTCTGAAGGAAAAGAAGTACTCCTGTATGGAAAACTTCTTTCTAGTCCTGTTATTTATTGTTATATGCTCTTTGGACTAACTTCGGAACTATTTCTATCTTCTCTCTTTCTTGCTGATTTTGCGAGAGAACAAGGTTCAGAAGATGCATATAAAATTTATAGAAGAAACGCCATCATCCTCGGTCCTGCAACACTCGTTACGGCGATTATCGCCCTCGTTGTAATGGATCCGGAAACACACTGGCTTATGCAAGGACTAATAAAGCAATTCCCATGGTTTACAGTTTCTATCGTTTTATTCGTTATTGGGTACTCTTCTCTTTGGTGGACAAACAAGAAGTATGACACACTAGGATACCCTCGCATTGCCGTTTTAGCAGTCGTCGCTCAATATGCATTTGCAAGTTACGCTTACGGTGTCGCGCATTTACCATATATTATTTATCCTGATGTAACTGTATTTACAAGCTTTACAACGACAGAAACATTCTATGCATTGCTTATTCTATACGCAATTGGAATCGCAATTTTACTACCAGGATTTATTTTCTTCTGGAATTTATTCTTGAAAGATCGAACTTTTTTGAAGGAAAAATAATATATTCGGGGGAGTCTGTTCCAAAATGCCTTTTGGAACAGACTCCTTTTGTCATATTTTGTCGATAAGTCGATATATTTTAAAAATCGCTAATATATTTTGAGTTGCGCTGATATATTTTAAGTTGCGCCGATATATCTCCATAATCGCCCATATAAATTTCATTTACTATCTTACTGCCCCCACAATTTATAGACGCCTCTCCCAATAGTTATTTCACTAGTAGTGACACTTGTCCTTTAGCTTGAAAAACACATATTCACTTCATTCCATTATATGCCTAGTTCTTCTTATTTTTTGCTGAATATACTACCAATACAGACCTTGAGACAAGCTACATTGGTTTAAGGAAAAGTAGAAAGGTAGGTAAAATATGAGTATTGAAATATGGATTACTATTATTGTATTCTTCTTAACAATGATTGTTGTCTTTTGGCGACCTCGTGGTTTAAATGAGGCGTGGCCGGCAGCAATTGGTGCTGGCATTATCCTGGTTACTGGACTTGTATCAAAGCCAGACGTCATGGACATTATCAGTAAAATTGGCGGTGCCTCCATAACAATATTAGCGACCATCGTTATGGCGGTTATATTAGAAAGCTTCGGCTTCTTTCACTGGTCCGCAGCTAAACTTGCAAATTTAGCAAAAGGATCCGGTCGCCGTTTATACTGGTATATTCAATTATTATGTTTTCTTATGACTCTTTTATTTAATAACGACGGCAGTATTTTAATTACAACTCCAATCTTAATTTTATTACTGAGAAACCTTAAATTAAAACCTCATCAACAAATCCCTTATTTATTAAGCGGTGCTTTAATCGCCACTGCTTCTAGTGCCCCCATCGGTGTAAGTAATATCGTAAACTTAATCGCATTAAATATTGTGAATATGACTCTTTATATGCATACTGCTATGATGTTTGTACCTGCAACATTAGGATTATTATTTATGTCATGGCTTATGTACACAGTTTTAAAGAAAAAACTACCAGAGAAATTACCTGTTTCTTCATATGATATCGAAGAAATGTTTTTCACGAAAAACTTCCATCCGTTAAAAGGAAAAAATTCTGTTGATACGAAACAAAAACGGACAAAATTCATGTTAAAAGTATTAGGCTTCGTCTTCCTTATGCGCTGTCTTCTATTCGTTGCATCCTTCTTATCCATTCCAATCGAAATTGTTGCTGTACTCGGTTCACTCGTTCTTCTCATCTGGAGATGGTACTACTTACGAACAAACCCAGTCGATATTTTGAAAAAGACACCGTGGCACATTTTAATTTTCGCATTCTCTATGTATGTAATTATTTACGGGCTTCACAATGCAGGGTTAACAGCGGCGCTTGTAAGTTGGCTCGAACCAGTTGTAAGTCAGCATCTACTCTATGCTAGCTTTGCGATGGGCGGACTCGTTTCCCTCCTCTCTAACGTCTTCAATAACCATCCTGCACTTATGATTGGTACCATCACATTAACAGAAATGGGACTAGACCCAGTCACATTAAAAACTATCTACCTCGCAAATATTATTGGTAGTGACATCGGTTCACTATTATTACCAATCGGTACGCTAGCTTCCCTCATTTGGATGTATATACTGAAACAAAACAAAATTAAAGTAAAATGGAAAGACTATTTAAGTGTATCCCTTATCGTTATTCCTCTCACAACAGTCGTCACATTATTCCTCTTATACTACTGGGTACACCTCTTCTTCGCCTTATAAACGACAGAAGCCCCCTTTTGCTACCGTCTTAGCAAAGGGGGCTTCTTCTATATTTAAGTTAGGTACTACATTGTGATCAATCAAGTAAAGAGGGTGTAACGTGTTATTGGTATAAATGACTACCAGTGTCTTTAAATTCTTTCGCTTTCTCTTTCATCCCTTTTTCAATTGCTTCTGTCGTTTCTAAATCATTTTCTTTCGCGTATTCACGAATATCATGTGAGATTCTCATACTACAAAACTTCGGTCCACACATGGAACAGAAATGAGCCGTTTTCGCGCCTTCTGCTGGCAATGTTTCATCATGGTACTCCATCGCGCGCTCAGGATCTAAAGATAAGTTAAATTGATCGCGCCAACGGAATTCAAATCGTGCTTTTGAAAGTGCATCATCACGCTGATGAGCCGTTTTGTGCCCTTTCGCAAGATCAGCTGCATGTGCAGCAATTTTGTACGTAATAACCCCCGTGCGAACATCATCTTTATTTGGTAAACCTAAATGTTCTTTCGGCGTTACATAACAAAGCATCGCCGTTCCAAACCAGCCAATCATCGCAGCTCCAATTGCGGATGTAATATGGTCATAACCTGGTGCAATATCTGTCGTTAACGGCCCAAGTGTATAGAACGGCGCGCCTTGACAAATATCAAGTTCTTTCTCCATATTCTCTTTAATTAAATGCATCGGTACATGCCCAGGTCCTTCAATCATCACTTGCACATCATGTTTCCAAGCAATCTTCGTTAATTCACCAAGTGTTTCAAGCTCCGAAAACTGTGCTTCGTCATTTGCATCTGCAATCGAACCTGGACGTAATCCATCTCCAAGAGAGAACGAAACGTCGTACTGCTTCATAATTTCACATATTTCTTCAAAATGAGTGTATAAGAAGTTTTCTTTATGATGGAATAAGCACCACTGTGCCATAATTGAACCACCACGTGAAACGATACCTGTCGTACGCTTTGCAGTAATCGGAATGTAACGAAGTAATACGCCCGCGTGAATCGTAAAGTAATCCACACCTTGCTCCGCCTGCTCAATTAACGTATCACGATACACTTCCCACGTTAAATCTTCTGCAATTCCGTTTACTTTTTCCAGCGCTTGATAGATCGGTACAGTCCCAACTGGTACAGGCGCGTTACGAATAATCCACTCACGCGTCGTATGAATATTTTTACCTGTAGATAAATCCATAATCGTATCCGCACCCCAGCGCGTTGCCCATGTCATCTTCTCTACTTCTTCTGCAATTGAAGAAGATACAGCAGAGTTTCCGATATTTGCATTGACCTTCACGTGAAAGTTACGGCCGATAATCATCGGTTCTGCTTCCGGATGGTTAATATTCGCTGGTAAAATGGCACGACCTTCTGCGATTTCCTTACGAACAAACTCCGGCTCTACTCCTTCACGAATCGCAACATATTCCATCTCAGATGTAATGATGCCATTACGCGCATAATGCATTTGCGTAACGTTTGCCCCTTGCTTTGCTCTAAGCGGCTGGCGATCCATTTGCGGAAAAACAGGTGTATGTTTCGAAGCCACTTTCACACCGTCATCCTCTGGTTTCACTTCGCGCCCTTCGTACGCTTCTACATCTCCGCGCTGCAGGATCCAAGATTGGCGCGGCGCCTGCAACCCCTTTTCCAGCTCCACTTTATGCGCAGGATCTGTATAAGGACCGCTCGTATCATATACACGAATTGGCGGATTCGGAATGCCGTTCGTTTCACTTTGTTCAATCTCGCGCATCGGCACTTTCATACCTTCACGTGGTCCATCAACATACACTTTCTTACTTCCTGGTAAACTCGATTTCAATTCAATTTGCTCAGCTGAAACAGACTGTTTCATAACCTTTGTTGCCCCCCTGTACGTGACAAGGACGAGATATGGCCAGCGTATGCCAAAATAAAAAGAGCCAGGTCCATAAAAAAATAAGGACCTGGCTCATAAAGACATCATTATGTAAAGCCGTTAACTTCCCTACGCTGGTACGAGCCAGATCAGGTCCAAAGGGTTAAGAAGATCACGCGCTTCTCTCTCAGCCTACGCATACGTTAGGCACCCCTAGTTTATCACTGATTTAATTTTCAATACTTTCCCATCATACACGATAATCTGAAAAATGCAAAGTTTATTTCTTTTGTTGTTTATGGAATCATCCACGTTAAATAATATGCCTGTACATACGTCATAATACCAACAATAATTACGAAGAATAAACTATGCTTCACTGTAAAGCGGAATAAATCTGATTCTTTTCCAGCAAGTCCAACTGCCGCACAAGCAATTGCAATCGATTGCGGAGAAATCATTTTTCCTGTTACACCGCCCGTTGTATTTGCTGCAACGAGAAGTACTTCAGATACACCGACTTGCTGCGCTGTAATCGCTTGTAAATTCGAGAACAGTGCATTCGCTGACGTATCAGATCCTGTTAAAAATACACCGATCCAGCCCAGGAATGGTGAGAAAAACGGGAATAGTCCGCCAGTTCCTGCAAGTGCTAACGCTAATGTAGAAGATAAACCAGAATAGTTTGCGATAAATGCGAATCCTAATACAAATCCGATAGATAGGATTGGCATCTTAAGCTCATTTAGCGTTTCTTTAAATGTTACTACTGCATCTTTTGCACTCATTTTCAAAATAAAGATAGAAATGATACAAGCAATTAAAATTGCTGTTCCCGTCGCTGATAAAATATCTAATTTCAAGATTGCTTCATAAGGCGTCGGTTTATTTACAATTGGCTCTGCTTTCATTACTAAATTGTGTAAGCCTGGAACTTCAAACTTTAACACAAGGCTTTCCAAAGCACCGCCTGGAGCAAATAACGCTTTAAAGAAACTTTGGCTCCAAATGACTACCATCACAGTTAAAATAATGAATGGAGACCATGCTTTTACTACTTTTCCTACCGTTAGTTTCGGCATAGATATCGCCGTTGCTGCTACTTCACTATTTGCTTCTTTAGACTGATAGATTTCTTTCGGCTGCCAAACTTTTAAGAATAGCGATAAACTCACTAAACTTACTAGTGCTGACGTAATATCCGGAAGTTCTGGTCCTAAGAATGTCGCTGTTATGAACTGCGTAATTGCAAATGAGCTACCTGCTACAAGTAAAGCAGGCCACGTTTGTCTTACCCCTTTCAACCCGTCCATTAAAAATACGATAAAGAATGGAACAAATAATGATAAGAACGGTAATTGATGTCCAGCCATTTGTCCAATTTTATGTGGATCAATACCTGTTACTTGTCCAGCAACTGTAATCGGAATTCCCATCGCTCCGAACGCTACGGGTGCCGTATTTGCGATTAAACAAAGACCCGCTGCATATAAAGGATTTAACCCAAGACCTGCAAGAAGTGCGGCCGTAATCGCTACTGGTGCACCAAATCCTGCTGCCCCTTCCAAAAATGCTCCAAATGAAAAACCGATTAAAATAACGAGTAAACGATGGTCATTCGTAATGGATAATACAGATGCACGAATCACATCGAATTGACCTGTTTTCACAGATATTTTATATAAAAATACCGACATAATGATAATCCAAGCAATTGGCCATAGTCCGTATAAGAAACCATATCCCGTCGCTGCCATCGCCATCGTGAATGGCATCTTATAAGCGAATAACGCAACTAAAATTGTAAGTACAACTGTAATTAATCCTGCCACATACCCCTTCATGCGGAAAACTGCTAAAGCTAAGAAAAAAAAGATAATCGGAATAAGCGCGACCGCTGCCGAAATCCAAATGTTTCCGAACGGATCATAAACTTGTGTCCATGTGTTCATTGTTCTCTCCCCCTAAAGAATCCCCTTTTAAATAAAATAACCTCATCAATAGACTATCAGGTCATCATACCTTTCAGCCTAAAAATAAAAAAAACGTTTAAGAAAACGTTTTCAACAACTTTCATTTATACTGTACCATAACAATTTCTATTTAAAAAGATTTTTTTGAAAATTTTATTATTTAACGAAAAAATCTTACAAAATCGTCATGTTCTTGTAATGTTCATCGATAGAAAGCTTGCCAAAACTATTGCATAATAATAGTATAACAACGGACATTATTTATGAGGTGATATATATGAACGGAAACAAAATATTAGCAGCTTTATCATACTTTAGTGTATTATTTGCCCCTATCTTATTCCCTATTATTGTGTGGATTGTGGGCGATGCGGAAACGAAACCACATGCAAAACGTGCTCTATGGACACACATTATCCCAAGTATCGCTACATTCATTGGCGTAACTATTTTAGGAATTATGGGTCTTGGATCTGATCAACCGGATGTAACACTGGGCATCGGTACAATGATTGTCTTATGTATTTGCGGAATCATTAGCTTATACTACTTTATTTGGAACATCGTGAAAGGTATTAAAGTACTGAAAGCTTAATCTCTTTTTAAACAAACGTTTGATTAAAAAGAAAAACCGTCCCAAAAGGTATTTTGGGACGGTTTTTTATCTTCTGCGTTTCTTCTTTTTTCTCATCATTTTCTTGCGGCGCGTATTCACTTTATCCGCTATAATGTGAAGCATACTTGCCACAACAATTCCCATTATGAACGTTACAATTTCAACTTCATGTTCCTTCGCAATTTCTATTAAATTCCCATCAAGCGCGATTACATTTAATAGGAATAAAAACGGAGAAAACACAATTAACATGTATGCAATACGAATCACATCACCAAGTATAATTGTATGTGTAAAGAAGGATCGATGCGGCATGACCTTCTTATACGGATACCAAAATATACGTAGGAACCCCCATTTATTATACGCATTACTATATGTATCTAAATCCGGCGTTAAAAATGAAGTACCTACTAAAAAGCCAATTGCAAAAGTTAATAAAAAATCCAAGTTTGTTAATCCATACGAAAAGAGCAGAAACAAAACAACCGGAAGGGATATTAAGTTTATTTTCGTATGCGTTCTTCCTGATGGCATAATGCACTTCCTCGCTTACGTTCGCCCTGTCACCATATGACAGTTCTCACCTATTGATCTAATTTCTGATCGATAAAGGATGTGTCTATATCCGAACCAAACCATTCTGCCAACTTCACTCGTGCCCTATCTTTCACCTCTTCATTGACGTATAACGACGCTTGTAATAGAGCAGCCATTAACGCCCCTAAATCATCTGTATAACCAACTCCAGCAATGAAATCTGGGATGGCATCAATTGGTGCAATAAAATAAGCAAGTGCTCCAATCACAATAATTTTCACTCGCTTTGGAACATCAGGTCTTTGCAAAACATAAAACAATAATAAACTTGCATAAATGACCGACTGTCCCGCTTGCTTTGCAACATGTTTTGCTTTCTTCCAAAACGCTTCAACTGAAAATTTTTGTTCCATGTAAAAGCCTCCCTATTTTTTTAAAGAAATAAGCTACAATATGTTATCAGTAAAAGTTCATCAAAATTACACATAATCTATCAATGAACTTTCATTGTAACAAACAAACGAAAAAAGAACAAGTGTTCGTTAATTTTTACATACTTCCCTTCATATAATAGGTTTCTAGATAACCACTCACCCATTGTCATTTCTTATTTCTCAACAAGAAAATTTTCACTTTCACTTAACATTCTGCTCTACCTTTGTTATATTTTCTAGTTGACGGACATATAAACGAATGTTAAAGTTTTCTCTGGTAGTGACAAATCTTATACAAAAAATGTAAAATGTTATAGTGTTTCTCAGAAATGAATTTTGTTGTATAATACAGAAATGACGTTATGCTTATGAGCAGCACAAGAAACCAAAAGGGTATGCATAGTTATAGTCGTATATGGGTGAATATAGAACCTCTAATTATGGCCAAGAAAACTATGTATTTTTTATTTTAGCATTTTTCGCTCCAAAATCGACCAAGCCTGATAGAGAAAGGGTGGAAATGAATGAAAGAAACCTTGAAATCACAATTTCAAAATGTGCGTTTCACTGTATTCGTAGCTTTAGCTTTATGGCTGAAGACGTATCTTATTACACGCACAAGCTTTGATTTAAAACTTGAATCTTTCATGCAAGAATTCATTTTATTCCTTAGCCCATTAGCAGCATCATTACTGCTTGTTGGTCTTGCATTATTTGCAAAAGGGAAAAAACGTAACTATATAGCACTTGGAATTAATTTTGTTTTAACAATCGTTCTTGTTGGTAACGTAATGTTCTACGGATTCTACAATGACTTCGTTACTTTACCAGTACTAGGACAAACATCTAACTTTGGAAGTTTAGGTTCTAGTGTGAAAGAATTGTTTAACTACAAAATTATCCTTGCATTTGCTGATATTATTGTATTCTTCATTTTATTGAAGAAGATGAAGAATTTTGCACCGACAGAACGTGTAGCACGCCCAATGCGTTCCCTATACTTCGTGTCAACAGTTGCTATTTTCTTCGCAAACTTAGGACTTGCAGAAGCTGAGCGTCCTGAACTATTAACACGTTCATTCGACCGCGTTATGCTTGTTAAAAACTTAGGTTTATATGTACACCAAGTGTATGATCTTGGCTTACAAGCAAAATCAAGTTCACAAAAAGCTTTTGCTGACGGTAGCAAATTACAGGAAACAGAGAACTACGTAAAAACAACGCAAAGCAAACCAGATCCAAATATGTTTGGTACGGCAAAAGGGAAAAACGTAATTGTTGTCTCTCTTGAGTCATTACAAACATTCTTAATTGGTGCAACAGTTAACGGACAAGAAGTTACACCATTCTTAAACCAATTTACGAAAGAAAGTTATTACTTTGATAACTTCTTCCATCAAACTGGGCAAGGAAAAACATCAGATGCTGAATTCTTAGTAGATACTTCCATGTATCCGCTAGACCGTGGTGCTGTATTCTTCACACACGGTAATAACGAATATACAGCAACTCCAGAAATTTTACGTGAGCAAGGATATCACACATCAGTATTCCACGCGAACAACGCAACATTCTGGAACCGTAACATTATGTATCCGGCACTTGGTTATGATCGTTACTACAACGAACTTGACTACAAGATTACGCCAGAAACCAAATTAAATTGGGGATTAAAAGATATCGAATACTTCGATCAATCTGTCGATATGTTAAAAGAAGTGAAGCAACCGTTCTACACTCGCTTCCTTACTTTAACAAACCATTACCCATTCACTTATGATGACAGCACGAAATTAATCGATGAATACAATTCTGGTGATGGCGTATTTGACCGTTACATGGTAACTGCTCGCTATTTAGACGAAGCAATGAAACACTTTATTGAACGTCTAAAAGCAGAAGGTATTTACGACAACTCAGTTATCGTATTCTACGGTGATCACTACGGTATTTCTGAAAACCATAACCGTGCAATGGCACAGTTCTTAGGAAAAGAAGAAATCACTGCATTTGACCATATGAACTTACAAAAAACACCGATGTTTATTCACGTTCCAGGTCAAAAAGAAGGTAAAACAATTTCAAAACCAACTGGTGAAATTGACATTAAACCAACAATTCTAAACTTACTTGGTGTAGATTCTACGAATCAAGTTCAATTTGGTCATGATGTATTCTCACCAGAAAATAAAGGATTTGTTGTTCTTCGTGACGGTAGCTTCGTTACAGATAAGTACATGTACACGAACAGTACATTCTACGACCGTACTACTGGCGAAGTTGTACAATTACCAAAAGAAGAATCTCAACCACTCATTGATCGTGCCCAAAATGAGTTGAACATGTCTGACAAAATCATTGAAGGTGACTTACTTCGCTTCTCTGAAAGCAACAAGACCAAAACTGGTGAAGTAAAGACAGCTATTAAAGAAGAAAAGAAGAGCGCTGAGTAATCTCAGCCTCTTTTTTTTTATATTTCTCTATACAATCACTTATATTCATTAACTTTAACATTACATAACCTTTACCAAATATTCACATAGGATTAATGAAACATCCCTATAATAAAATATGTAAGCGAGGTTCTATATATTTCTTATCTCTCATCTGTAATAAGATCCCTTAAAGAAATATATGAATCGTTTATTTCTACTTTCTTATAATTGTCTTTCACTATGTTTTGTTTCCATACACAAAACATTCAATAAGACGATGTCCCTATGAAAGATAGCTACCCTCCTTGTGCAGCATTCCATCAGAATGTTGCTTTTTTTTATTCAAAAGCAGGATTCTTATTTCTCATTTTCGAATTTGTATATACAAAATGCTGTAAATCACTACTACTTCTCTACCATTTACAAATACATATACGTCATATGTAAAGAAGTACTCACATAGAAATTACTATAGTGATTTTTATTCCGAATGAAAGCTTCACTTTACTTATGCACTTACGAAAGGATGGGACGGAAATTGGCATATGAAAGATTTGTACTTTGGAATGATGCAGTTATTGATACAACGAAACAAAAAACGTACATAGAACTTGAAGAAAGAGGCTTGCAGTTTGGAGATGGTGTCTACGAAGTTATTCGCCTATATAAAGGAAACTTTCACTTATTAGATCCGCATATCACAAGATTATATCGCTCCATGGAAGAAATAGAATTATCACTCCCTTTCTCAAAAGCAGAACTTATTATCCTACTTTACAAACTAATTGAAAATAATAATTTCTACGAAGATGGAACGATTTATTTACAAGTATCTCGTGGTGTACAAGCTCGTACCCACACATTCTCATATGACGTCCCTCCTACAATCTATGCCTATATTACGAAGAAAGAAAGACCAGCGTTATGGATTGAATATGGTGTACGTGCTATATCAGAACCAGATACGCGCTGGCTACGCTGTGATATCAAATCATTAAATTTATTACCCAATGTATTAGCCGCTACGAAAGCTGAACGTAAAGGTTGTAAAGAGGCTCTTTTCGTACGAAATGGTACTGTAACTGAGGGAAGCTATTCTAATTTCTTTCTCATAAAAAACGGAACTCTCTACACACATCCAGCCAATCACCTTATTTTAAATGGCATCATTCGTCAATATGTCCTTTCTTTAGCGAAAACCCTTCGCATTCCGGTAAAAGAAGAACTGTTTAGCATTCGCGATGTTTATCAAGCGGATGAATGTTTCTTTACAGGAACGACGATTGAAATTTTGCCGATGACTCACCTTGATGGAACTGCCATCCAAGATGGTCAAGTTGGCCCTATCACAAAAATGCTACAAAAATCCTTTTCTCAAAGCTTGTTACAATCCAATATGTCATCTTCTTAAATACGAATAATTTCTAACCTTTCTACATTCAATATATGTATTTAAATGGAAATCAAGGTGTAATTTATGCCTTGATTTTTTCTTGTAATCTTTTTGTCATATTCAGATTCCCGCATAAGTCTTGACAGTAATCGACATGCTCTTTAGAATTTTTAACAGTTGGTAAATATTTCTTCACTACATTACAGACAGAAAGGAATCGACAAATTATGAAAAAATACCTTGCCGGTCTTGCGGCAGTGTCTGTAGCAGGAGGCGCAGCACCTACACTTGATAGTGTTCAAGCTGCCCCTGAACAAAATACACAAAAAGCTGCTACAACTGTCCAAGCTTCTGCATCAAACAGCTCATCTTATACGGTAAATGCTAGCGTATTACATGTTCGTGCAGGATCAAGTACTTCTCACGACATCATCTCTCGCGTTTATAACGGTCAATCACTAAACGTGATTGGCGAAGAAAATGGTTGGTTCAAAATTAACATTAATGGAAAAACAGGCTTTGTTAGCGGTGAATTTGTATCAAAAAATGGTGCAAGCAATTCCAATGTAAGTACAACAGGTGGAAAAAATAAAGTTACTGCTGATGTATTACGTGTACGTACCGCTCCTAACACTTCTAGTTCTGTTTCAGGACGTGTATATGAAGGACAAGCATTAAACGTAATTGGTCAAGAAAATGGTTGGGTGAAAATCAACCATAATGGACAAGTTGGCTATGTAAGTGGCGAATTCGTATCTGGTGTTTCTTCTAATGCAGGTTCTTCAAACAACAATACGAATAATAACAACCAAGAATCTGTAAAACCAGCAAGCGGAAATTATACAGTAAATGTATCTTCCCTTCGTGTTCGTACAGGTCCTAGCACTTCTCACACAACTGTAGGGTCTGTTACAAAAGGACAAGTCGTACAAGTTGTTGGCGAAGTTCAAGATTGGTTCAAAATCAATTACGCTGGACAAGCTGCTTACGTAAGCAAAGACTACGTAACAAAAGGCGGTTCTAGCGACAACGTTACACAAGGTAACAAACAAGAACAAAATAATAATGTAACCGTTCAAACTGGTGGTACTTACGTTGTTAACGCAACATCTCTACGCGTTCGTACAGGCCCTGCTGCTTACCATAGTGTAATTGGTGGCGTGTTAAATGGTACTACATTAAACGTAGTTGGATCTGAAAACGGTTGGTTTAAAGTAAACTATCAAGGAAAAACAGGTTTCGTTAGTAGCGAGTTTGTAAAATTCGTTAAAGGTGGCACTGCTACTCCTGAACAGCCAAAACAACCTGATCAAGGTGCAATTGGCAACTACTACATTAATGCTTCTGCCTTAAACGTACGTAGCGGCGAAGGTACAAATTATAGAATCATAGGGGCACTTCCACAAGGACAGAAGGTTCAAGTAATCTCTGAAAACTCTGGATGGAGCAAAATTAACTACAACGGTCAAACTGGTTACATCGGAACACGTTACCTTTCTAAAACACCAGTTGGTGGCGCAGTAGATAATAAGCCTAACAACAACCAAAATAACAATCAAAACAATAACAACAATAATACAGGCAATAATAGCGGCGACAGTTCTTCCATACTTGCATATGCAAAAGGAATGCAAGGCGTACCGTACGTTTGGGGCGGTACTTCTGCTACTGGTGTTGACTGTAGTGGTTACATCTACCACGTATTTAAGAAATTTGGTCATAACATTAGTCGTCAAAGTGTTGCAGGATATTGGAGTAGCCTACCACAAACTTCAAGTCCACAACCAGGTGACTTAATTTATTTCAAAGATACTTATAAAGCAGGTCCTTCTCATATGGGTATTTACCTTGGAGGCGGATCATTTATCCAAGCCGGAGATAAAGGTGTAGCAATCGCTTCACTAAGTAACTCTTATTGGAAGAGCCATTTCTTAGGATACACAAAAGCACCTTAAGTTATATTTTTAGAGCCTTCTAGATTACTAGAAGGCTCTTTTTAATATATGTCACCTATATCCCCGAAAAAATAATGTATCCATTTCCCTATTTCATACACTATATTCTACAAAAACACTCCATAACGTTATCATAATGTATATTTTTACATAAAAAACATAACCTATTTCATGTTTAATCATTTTATATGTGTTTTTTTAAAGAATTTTCTTTTTATTTAAACTTTTCGTTAGACGTTTGACCTCCGATGTCCATTATGATAAGTTACTTAAGATGTTATATTCGTAAACGTATAGACAACTGGTTTATACACTTTTTTTACTATGAGGAAGGAGCATACACTGCATGAATCTTTTATGGGGAATTGGCGGCGTGATTGGAGTATTAGCAATTGCTTTCTTACTATCTTCCAACCGCAAAGCTATTAATTGGCGCACAATTTTAATCGCGCTAGCATTACAAATGTCATTTTCATTTATCGTATTACGATGGGATGCCGGAAAAGCAGGTTTAAAATACGCTGCAGATGGCGTTCAAGGATTAATTAATTTTTCTTACGAGGGAATTAAGTTCGTTGCTGGGGATTTAGTCAACGCAAAAGGCCCTTGGGGATTTGTTTTCTTCATTCAAGCACTACTTCCAATCGTATTTATTAGTTCATTAGTTGCAATCTTATATCATTTCGGTATTATGCAGAGATTTGTTAGTGTCGTTGGTGGCGCATTAAGTAAACTTCTTGGAACTTCTAAAGCAGAAAGTTTAAACTCAGTAACAACTGTATTTTTAGGACAAACTGAAGCTCCAATCTTAATTAAACCTTACTTAGCACGTTTAACAAATAGTGAATTCTTCACTATTATGGTAAGCGGTATGACAGCTGTTGCCGGATCAGTTCTTGTCGGCTATGCAGCAATGGGTATTCCGTTAGAACACTTATTAGCAGCAGCAATTATGGCAGCTCCATCAAGTTTATTAATTGCGAAATTAATTATGCCAGAAACAGAAAAAGTAGATAATAACGTTGAACTTTCTACAGAACGTGAAGATGCAAACGTTATTGACGCAGCGGCACGTGGTGCATCTGAAGGTATGCAACTTGTTATTAACGTAGCAGCAATGTTAATGGCTTTCATCGCATTAATCGCTTTATTAAATGGCTTATTAGGATGGGTTGGTTCTTGGTTCGATATTAAACTGAGCCTTGATTTAATCTTCGGCTACTTACTATCACCATTTGCAATCTTAATCGGTGTTTCTCCTGGTGAAGCTATACAAGCAGCAAGCTTTATCGGTCAAAAACTTGCAATCAACGAATTCGTTGCATACGCAAACTTAGGACCACACATGGCAGAGTTCTCTGCAAAAACAAATTTAATTTTAACATTCGCAATCTGTGGATTCGCAAACTTCTCTTCTATCGCAATTCAATTAGGTGTAACAGGAACGTTAGCTCCTACTCGCCGTAAACAAATTGCACAGTTAGGGATTAAAGCAGTTATCGCTGGTACATTAGCAAACTTCTTAAATGCAGCAGTTGCAGGTATGATGTTCCTATAAAATGACGCAAAGTCTCCTCTTTCTAAAGAGGGGACTTTTTATTATATGTTGTATATTTTTTTGGTATATATTAAATACTTTATGCTTAAATATAAGAACATTATGATACAATAATTAGTAAGTCTGTTTATTTTTTCTTGCAAAATAGAGATACTACTTGTTGTTGCTCTCCAAAATAACCTAGTCATCCGGTCTATTTCTTAATAATTGTGCATACTACAAGTATCCTTGCATGAATTACCTTTAAGGAGGAAAGTTTTGTGAAAAATAACTTCTATAAAGTCCTCTCTATGTGGATTTTACAAATTTTATTTTATTTTACAACTGTACATGTAACGCAATATGAGCATGCTCTCATTTTTACAATTATATATGTAATTGTTAATGTACTATTTCTATTATTAACTGATAAAACTGCATTTGTTCTTTTTATATTAGGAACCATTACTTCGGTATTCTATCTGTTCTACCAAGCATGGCTTTACTTATGGAGTACATCGGAACAATGGGAATACATTATTACTCACTTCCTAATGGCAGCAAACTTCTTCATCATATATATCTCCACTCATTTATTAAAGAAGGTTATTCATGAAAATAAAGAATTAACCGAACGTGTGAGAATATTAGAACAATACATTGGAGAATCAAAATTATTAACAAGACAAGAATTCGAAAGACGACAAGCATTATTAATCACTGCAATGAATCGTCGTAATGAAACAGGTGTTATTATTTACTTTGATTTCAATTCCTTTAGTAAATATACAAAGGAAAGTGTTATGAACCGTGTAGCTTCATTATTAGTTGAAACGATAAGAGATGACTTTGATCTTGCTGCTGAATACGATAATAATAAGCTAGTTATTTTATTACAAAACACAAATGAAGCCGGTGCTGACATTGTAATGAACCGTCTAAAGCCAAAAATGGAGCAATGGCTTGCTGCTGAAGCGATCCAAGATATACAAATTTCACGCGAGCAAATTGGGAACAAAGGAAAGACGTTATTATGATGACACTCGTTATACTGCTTTTATTCCTTCTGTTTTGCGTACTCGTTTTTTGGATTAGCATCACATTTTCGATTAAGTATATACTTATCTTTACAGCCTTTCTATTCTCTGCCTTACTTGTTTACTATTCTTTCTTAACACTCGCAGGTTTAGTTCACCGAAATAGTAAACGAAAAGATCGTACGCTAGAACATTATCCAAGCGTCGACATTTTAATACCAGCCCACAATGAAGGGGTCGTTATTAAAGATACTTTAGAGGCGATGGCAAAGATTGAATATCCAGGTAAACTAACTGTTTATTTATTAAACGATAACTCTCAAGATGAGACACCTGAAATTGGTGACGATTTTGACAAAGCTTATGCTCATATCCGTCACATTCGTGTTCCGGCGGGTGAACCAAAAGGGAAATCGCGTGTATTAAACTATGGTCTTAGTATTTCAGATGGTGAATACTTCTGTGTGTATGATGCAGATAACCAGCCTGAACCACATGCACTGCGAATGCTTGTAGAACACGCTGAAACAACCGAGGATGCTGTTGGAGCTGTTGGTCACGTTCGTACTGTAAATGAAAACAGAAACTGGCTAACACGAATGATTTCATTAGAATTTCAAATCTTCCAGCTCCTTATGCAATCAGGACGCTGGTTACTATTCCAAACAGGTTCACTAACAGGAACAAATATGCTTCTTCGTCGCTCTGCATTAGAAGAACTTGGCGGTTATGACCCGTATGCAATTGCAGAAGACGCTGAATTAACATTACGAATTACACAAAAAGGCTATCTCTTACCAATCGTTCCAGAATCGATTACATGGGAACAAGAACCTGAGCATTTAAAAATCCTTATTAAGCAGCGTACACGTTGGCTCCAAGGGAACTTGTACATTTTAGAAAAAATGTTTTCTTCCTTAAGTTTCTTTAAAGGAAAACTTCTCGTCCATTCCTTACAACAAGTTTTAGTGTATGTTGTATTTTGGCTATTCTTAATCATCTCGAACGTTTGGTTTGTAATTGGGTTACTCGGGATATTCCAAATTCAATATAGCATTCCGCTACTATTTATGTGGTATGTCGCATATATTACATATGTTTCTCAATTATTTAGTGCCCAGAGTGTGGAACGAACCTTTACACCAACTAATATTTTTATTAGTGTTATCATGTACTTTACGTACGCACAGCTCTTTACGTACTTATTCATTCGCAGCTTAATTTTATACTTACGTGCAAAGAGCAAGAAACAAGTCATTGGCTGGGATAAAACAGTTCGATTCAAAAAAGAAAAGTAAAACTTTAATCAGTGGGAGTTCTCCCACTGATTTTTATTTACAAAATAAAAATCAGCACAGAGCGCCGTATGCTCTGTGCTGATTTATTGCCGTATAAATTATATATATCAGACAATACCCCTTAGCTGAAAGTAATTTCACGTCCATCCCCCAACGAACGATTGACCTTCATTTATATACGAAAAAGTGATTGCTATTTTTGTAGAACCAATTGCTTCTCTTGCTGTTCTTTGCGCGTTTCAGTCTTAGGTTCCGTGCTTTCTTGGACACTACGATGTGCCACACGTTTCAAACAAATATGCTTCCACTTTCTTTCGTAACGTTTCATTATTCTAGATGTCCCCCTTGAATGCGCTTTAAAACTATTTGAAATCGCTTACAGGAAATAATATAGCACATATACATAAACGTGACAACACATTTCCGACAATTTTTTGTCAAAAATACAAATAGAATCCGCAAGATATCGAACATTGTCGAAATTTATCGATTTATCTTCGTATAAAAGGCATACTACTTACATAGTAAAGTATTTTATTTCCCTGACTTGCAGTTAAAATTCCTTCTATATAAAAAAGAGCTGATATATAATCAGCTCTTTTTTCTTCTATTATTAATGACGCTTCATACGTCCTTCTTTTTGTAACTCTTTAAATAATGCCGCCATCATAAAGAAGATAACGAAAACGAATGGGAATGCCGCAATGATAGCTGCCGTTTGCAGTGCTTCTAATCCACCAACATATAATAAAGTAGAAGCTATCGCTGCTAAAACGATACCCCAAATCATTTTAATGCGGTTCGGCGGATTTAAACTACCATGTGTCGTTAACATTCCTAAAACAAATGTCGCAGAATCTGCTGATGTAATGAAGAATGTTGCAATAAGTAGAATACCTAATACTGATAAGGCTGATCCAAAGCTTCCCATCTGATCGAACATAGCAAATAATCCTACTTCTGTTCCCATCTCTTTCACTTTTTCAAAGATATGTGCATCACCAAACAGCTCCATATGAATACCAGTCCCGCCGAAAACAGAGAACCAAAGCGCACCGATTACAGTCGGTACGAGTAACACACCGATAACAAACTCACGAATCGTACGTCCTCGTGAAACACGGGCAATAAACGTACCTACAAATGGTGACCATGCAATCCACCATGCCCAATAGAAGATTGTCCACGACTGAATCCATTGGTTTCCACCTTCATCTAATGGACTTAAGCGGAAGCTCATGCTTGGCAATTCCTGAATATAAGAACCGATTGTTGAAGTGAAGTAATTCATAATAAAGTTTGTTGGACCTGCAAATAATACAATAATCATAAGTGCAAACGCCAAAATAATATTCGCATTACTTAAATATTTAATTCCTTTATCAAGACCTGTTTGCGCAGATAACATAAATAACACGGTTACGATTGCAATAATAACTAACTGTGTCGGCAATGAATTTGGGATAGATGTTAAATAACTAACACCACCAGCAATTTGTTTCGCACCAAGACCTAATGATGTTGCGACACCAAACACAGTTGCGAAAACAGCTAACACATCAAATGAATGAGCAATACGTCCATGTTCCCCGCTTTTGAATAACGGGCCTACTGTCGCACTAATTGTACTTGCTTTTCCTTTTCTAAAAGTAAAGTAAGCAATACACAGCGCTACAAATGCATATAGTCCCCACGGATGTAATCCCCAATGGAAAAATGAAAAACGTAATGCAAGACGTGCACTTTCCTCAGTTGCACCTTCTCCAAACGGAGGTGCGTACAAATGGTTTAATGGTTCAGCAACGCCCCAGAAAACTAAACCGATACCCATACCAGCGCTAAATAGCATAGCAAACCATGTCATATAACTATAATCAGGTTCATCATCATCTTTACCTAAACGAATAGAACCGTATTTCGAAACAATTAAAAAGATAGACACCCCTAAAATAATAGAAACAGAAATAATATAGAACCATCCAAACTTACTAACCAATGCCGTTTGAATCGCAGTCGTTACATTTCCTAGGCTACCTTTTCCAATAATAGATTCGGGAATAATCCCCCAAATTGTAAATGCAATACATAATGTTAATGAAACGATGAATGTTTTTGTCAGTTTCCTCATCAAATCCCCCTTCGTAGGTTTCACTTTTGTAAATAACATAAATTCCGATATGTAAAATCGGATAGAAAACTATAATTTTACGGTGATTTTCTTACTTTCACCTTCACCAACTAGAATTCTTATGGACAGCCTTACCTTCCGTATAATCTTTTTACTCTGCAAGAGCTATAAGATCGAAATACTGCTGTCAAATTGTGCGAGAAAAATGCGGATGGGAATGTGTTTTCCCAAAAAAGGATGTGTTACAGATGTAAAAAAGGGCATTTTTCTTCCTTGCAACCCTTTCTGTTTGTAACAATTATGCGGTTTTTTTGCTAGTATATAGCACGTGTTTATAGTTTCACAAACGAAATGTTTATGTTTATATAACTATATTACCCATAAAACGGTAAAATACTCAAGGAATGTAACTGTTTAGTAAACATTATGTAATACTCCTGTAATGTTTTTATTTACGCCGAAAACAATATGTTGTATTAAATATTTTGAATATAAGTAGAAACCTACTAATCATATAGAATGAAAAACGCTTTCTTATATTTTTTGCTATATTACAGGATGTTAACGACTGATTACGAATGGTTTGTAATTGTGTGTTTTCCTCAAATCCGAAAAAATCTGTTGCTATAATGAGGACACGAAAACAAACGCAATGGAGGCTATCATGAAAAAATTAATTGGAATAGCAACAGCAGCAGTTTTTGGTCTTGGGATTTTCACATCATCTGCTAATGCAGAAACTGTTGTAACAACAGACGTACTAAATGTACGCGAAAACCCTACTACGGAATCAAAAGTTGTCGGTAAATTACTAAACGGGAATAAAATAGATGTTCAAAATACAGAGAACGGATGGTCAAAAATCACTTTAGATGGTAAAGACGCATTCGTAAGTACAGAGTTTACAAAAAGCATCTACTACGTAACAGCTAACGTATTAAACGTACGTGCTGAAGCGAACACAAACTCAGAAATTCTTGGAACGTTGAAGAAAGACGATATGATCGAAACAACGAACCAAGTACAAAATGAGTGGTTACAATTTGAATATAACGGGAAAACAGCTTATGTTCACGTTCCTTTCTTAACAGGTACAGCACCTGTTATCGAGAAACAAGAACAACCTGCTCCTGCTAAAACTGTAGCACCAGCTAAAGCGCAAGCACCTGCAGCACAAGCAAAACCAGCTGCTAAGCCTGCTGTGAAAGCTGCTGAGACTAGCGAACCTTCTGGTGGTCGTGAGTTAACAGTTGTAGCTACAGCATATACAGCTCACCCAAGCGAAAACGGTGGCACATACGGTGGCCGTGTATTAACTGCAATGGGTCATGACTTAACAGCGAACCCAAACATGAAAATGATCGCTGTTGACCCGAAAGTAATTCCATTAGGATCTAAAGTATGGGTTGAAGGTTACGGAGAAGCTATCGCTGGAGATACTGGCGGTGCAATTAAAGGTAACCGTATCGACATTCTACTTGGATCAGATAGCGCTGCTCAAAAATGGGGACGCAAAACTGTTAAAGTGAAAATTTTAAAATAACCAATGACTGCTAAAGCCGGTTCTCTTTGTTGAGAGCTGGCTTTTATTTTTTTATAATAACTATAAGGAGGTTATGTTCATGAATGTACAAGCAAAAGTAGACTGGATCGGTACACCAAAACCGTATATATATAAAGATGAAGTAACATACGACGCTACTTCCATTGACTTTTCACTCGCTGGCGATGACAATCGATATAAATTAATTGTGCTCAGCTTTGAAGAAAATACACATTACAAAATTGTCCAATATGGAATCAAACCCGGCTCACAAAAGCCATTTCCTATCGATATTCCATTCGAACAAAACATGTTACCAATTATAGAACAAATATTACATGATCCATATGTGCAAGCGATATTAAAGGAAACGCGCTCATAATTGTAAAAAAGGATATCACCTCGTCGGATTTTTTCGGCTAAGTGATATCCTTTTTATTTTCCCTTCGTAAACAAGAGTAGAGAAAAATATATTAACGGTTCGACACAAAATATCGATTTACCGACAAAGATTGACAAGAGAAGTAAACTACAAAAAAGATGCCGTTCAAAAATATTGAAAAACACCTTTCCATCTCCATTCACAGTTACAATATGATAATCCAAATTTCATTTTTTCTGTTTTGAGCATTTTTTGTTTATAATGGTAAAGGAAAGAAATATGTGTACGGAGGAATATTATGCTGCAACACTCAATTACGAAAGATGAAATTATGATGATTGCGAATGAGTTCGTTCAAGGACTAGATCCACAGCAAACAGCTGATCAGGAACATGTCGCTACAGCTCGGCACCTATATCGTAGTGGTGTTGTCTACAACGTTGACTTTGATGGTTATACGCTATCAGGAACTGTAGATGCTGCAGGCAGCGTATATAGCGTCCATATCCCGATTCGTAACGTCGCTGAAAGCTATTGCGATTGCTTTGCACCAACGCAATGTGAGCATATGCTCGCTGTTTTACTATCTGCAGCATCTAGTTTCGGGCAAGTAGGAGATGTATTAACTTTATTTAAAAATAATACGAAACCTTCCCTTCCTCCTATTCGAACTGCAAGACAAGTATTGCAATCATCAGCGTTTGAAGAAACGGATTATAAAAGTTGGCAATCGTATTTTGACAACGAATATGAATCATTTAAAAAAGAACAAGCTCGGCTTACTTATAAACAAATGTATTTTCTTATGAGTATTTTTACAGACTTCTATACGAAACTCGAGCGGAAAGCTCCGCGTATCGTTGCGATACATGAGTTGTTCAGGCTACACGCAGCGCTTTATTGCTTTCAAAAATTATTAGAAGAAATTCAGGACTTCGAAGCAAATAAAACGTATTCGTATCACCAGCCTGTTAACGTCGTTCGCTTATTTGTAGATAAAGTGGAATCCATCGTTCGGGACTTACAATCAGAAGCGATTCCTTCAGAGTCTGAAGCAATTTTGCAAGAAACAGCTCGTCTCGTTCACGAAGTATTCTTCTCCACCGATGCCTATACGCAAGAAAGATTTTTTATTTATCGTCACATATGGAGTGAACTCTTACACAATAAAGAGAAACTGCAAGAAGAAAAGCGAATCGATACGAAAATCAATCCACTTTCCAAAGCATTAGCATCTTCTCACCTACTCTTTTTAAATGACGAAGACCTATTAGCGATGGACTTACTAAAAAAACAGCCTGCTTCTGTTGTAAGTCTGTACTTCTATTGGTTAGAAGAGCTATTAAATACAATGCAGTGGGATCGTGCGAAAAACTGGCTTTCCTTTACGTATAAACAAGTGAAGAAAACGATACATGAGCACGAAAATACGATTTTCATAAAAGATATCGTTCGCTTATTTGTCATCATGTATGAAACGTATGCAACCCATACAAATGAACAAGCCGGACTCGAAATGATTTTGCAAGAGCTACTACCATATAGTTTTGCAAACTATGAGCAATACGTACTCGCGAAAAAGCAATATCGTACATGGGCAGAACTTCAGCTCTTACATGGGTTTGAAGCAATTGAACTTTTGAAAGAGCCGCTGAAAGATATTGAAAAGGAAGCACCAGAAGCAGCCCTTCCTCTTTATCACCTTGCTGCTACCGAGGCCATTGAAGAGCGAAACCGCAAATCATATAGACGTGCAGTTCGTTACTTAAAGAAATTACGTACATTATATAAACGATTAAAGCGCACTGATGAATGGGATGCTTTCATTATTCACATCGCAAACCTACATTCACGTCTGCGTGCACTACAAGAGGAATTACGGAAAGGAAAATTAATCGATGATCAATCAAACTGAAGTAACAATTAGGCTCCAGCACGTTAGTCAAGGTTGGTTCCTTTGGGGAGAAAATGACAGCGGTACTCCATTATCCGTAACAAGTTGGAAACGAAATGCATTTACGTGGCACTCCACTTCCTTCTACGGCACGTTTCTAAAAGAAGCGACCTTTGAAGGAAAACAAGGTGTTATGCTAACAAACGCACAAGCATTTGAATACATCGCTAATAAACCGATGAACTCCTTTGCACATATTCAAATGAATGGCCCTATTACAGCACTTACGAAAGATGCGAACGAATTATGGGATGCCTTCACAAGCGGTAGCTTCGTACCTGATATGGAGCGTTGGTCTCAGCAACCATCTTGGAAAGTGCAAAATACCCCAATCGAAGATGACACATTGGCATCTCTTTTCTCGGCCGCGGTAAATGAAAGCATATTACAAGATAATCGTTCAAACGATGGATGGGAAGATGCCAAGAGACTTTATGAACATTACGACTTTACGAAAAGACAATTGGATGCAGCACTACATGAAGAAGATTGGCTTCGAAAAATTGGTTACATTGAAGATGACCTTCCCTTTACAATCGGACTACGGCTACAAGAGCCGCAAGAAGAATTTGAAATGTGGAAGCTTGAGACGATTGTTACACCAAAGCGTGGGGCACATCGCATATATGTATATGAAAGTATCGATTCTTTGCCAAAACGATGGCACGATTATGAAGAACGTATTCTTGAAACACAAGAAGGATTCAGTAAGCTCGTACCGTGGTTAAAAGAAGGCGATACATTCCGAAGTGAGCTCCTTGAAACAGAAGCGTGGAACTTCTTAACAGAAGCAAGTAACGAATTACTCGCTGCAGGTATTACGATTTTACTGCCATCCTGGTGGCAAAATTTAAAAGCGACAAAACCAAAATTACGTGTGCAACTGAAGCAAAATGCCACGCAAACGCAATCTTTCTTCGGCATGAATACACTCGTTAACTTTGACTGGCGCATTTCAACAAACGGCATTGATTTATCCGAAAGCGAATTTTTCGAACTCGTTGAACAAAACAAACGGTTATTCAATATAAATGGTCAATGGATGAGACTGGATCCAGCCTTTATTGAAGAAGTACGAAAGCTTATGAACCGTGCCGATAAATATGGACTAGAAATGAAAGATGTCCTTCAGCAACATTTATCAAACACTGCTGAAACAGAAATTGTAGAAGAAGATAGTCCATTTACCGATATTGAAATCGAGCTAGATGGATATTATGAAGAGCTATTCCAAAAACTATTGCACATTGGAGATATTCCAAAAGTAGATGTCCCTTCTGCACTAAACGCAACACTCCGTCCGTATCAACAACATGGCGTTGAGTGGTTATTATATTTAAGAACGCTTGGATTCGGAGCATTATTAGCTGACGACATGGGACTTGGAAAAAGCATTCAAACGATCACTTACTTACTATATATAAAAGAGAACAATCTCCAAACAGGCCCTGCTTTAATCGTGGCACCGACATCTGTTCTTGGAAATTGGCAAAAAGAATTTGAGCGTTTCGCACCAAATTTACGTGTTCAGTTACATTATGGAAGTAACCGAGCGAAAGGCGAATCATTTAAAGACTTCCTTCAATCAGCAGATGTTGTATTAACATCTTATGCATTAGCTCAGCTTGATGAAGAAGAACTTAGTACGTTATGCTGGGATGCTGTTATTTTGGATGAAGCACAAAATATTAAAAACCCACATACGAAACAGTCGAAAGCAGTACGAAACTTGCCAGCAAATCACAAAATCGCTTTAACCGGTACACCGATGGAAAACCGACTTGCCGAGCTTTGGTCTATTTTTGACTTCATTAATCATGGATATCTCGGCAGCTTAGGACAATTCCAGCGCCGCTTCGTCTCACCAATTGAAAAGGACCGTGACGAAGGAAAAATCCAACAAGTTCAACGTTTTATCTCGCCGTTTTTACTGCGTCGTACGAAGAAAGATCAAACCGTCGCATTAAACTTGCCTGATAAACAAGAACAGAAAGCGTACTGTCCACTTACTGGTGAACAAGCTTCCTTATATGAACAACTTGTTCAAGATACATTGCAAAATGTAGAAGGATTAAGCGGGATTGAAAGACGCGGATTTATATTACTCATGCTGAACAAACTTAAACAAATTTGTAACCATCCTGCTCTTTATTTAAAAGAAACAGAACCAAAAGACATCATCGAACGTTCCATGAAAACGAGCACGCTAATGGAACTAATTGAAAATATAAAAGATCAAAATGAAAGTTGTTTAATCTTCACACAATACATCGGTATGGGGAACATGCTAAAAAATGTGTTAGAAGAACATTTCGGTCAGCGCGTCCTCTTCTTAAACGGTAGTGTACCGAAGAAGGAACGTGACAAAATGATCGAGCAGTTCCAAAACGGAACGTATGACATTTTCATCTTATCGTTAAAAGCAGGTGGAACTGGCTTAAACTTAACCGCTGCCAACCATGTCATTCACTACGACCGTTGGTGGAATCCAGCTGTAGAAAACCAAGCAACAGACCGCGCATATCGTATTGGTCAAAAACGCTTCGTTCACGTTCATAAACTTATTACAACGGGGACACTCGAAGAGAAAATTGATGAAATGTTAGAAAGAAAACAATCCTTAAACAATGCCGTCATTACAACCGATAGTTGGATGACCGAACTATCTACAGATGAACTAAAAGAATTACTTGGTGTATAAACAAAAGGAGCTAATCTCAAAAGATTAGCTCCTTTTTCTACTCCAAAACCAATTGCTTATTATAATTCCTGTTAATCCGCCGCACGTATCCAGTAATGAATCTTGCCACATCGGTGTACGATCTCCCGTAGTCCATTGATGAATTTCATCAAATGTTGCATATCCCGCAACGAATAGAAGAGCGTATAGGAAGCACCTTTTTCTCGAATAACCCGATCGATGAAAAGCATAATACGTCAATGAACCGAGCATAAAGAACACCATAAAATGAGCACCTTTACGAAGGAAAAACTCAATAAATCCGCCTACACCTTTATTTGCAATGCTAACAGGTGTACCACCACCATAATCGATAGATACCCACGAAAAATGCTCTTCCACAAACTCAACATTTACATATTGTTCAATATCCGAACGCATATCCTGCTTTTTATATGGTTGTGCCGAGGAATAGAAAATCAACCCCATCCATAGTAAAACAGGAATCCAAAATAACCATTTACGATTCATTCTTCCGAAACCCCTCTCTTAGTCTTTTAAGCGTACCAAAAAAAAGAATAAATTTCACGCCAAAACATGACATTCACACCCTATTTATAAAGTGAAAGGGGGTGATAAACATGGCAGTCGAAACAATCGTAACGGACTTAACTTTACGTCTTGTCTTAAACAGTGGATTAGATAAGAACGGAAAAACAGCTTTTAAGCAAAAACAATTTAAGCGTGTTAAAACAAACGCAAACTTAGAGCAAGTACAAAACGTAGCACGTGCTCTTGCTTCTTTACAAGCATCACCGCTTCACGCTATACAACTTGTTAGCACATCAGATCTTTCTACCCTATAAGGTGGAACTTTAATCAGTGGCGGGCATCCCCCGCTGATTACACCGATCGCCCTACCCGCATATAACACGATAAATAAAAAGGAGGAAATAACGTATGCAAGTACTAGAATTAATTTTCACGAAAGAAGATGGAAAAACAGTTGTTTTTTCTGTCGAAAAACCTATCACACCCGTCGATGCACAAGTCGTAAATCAAGTAATGGATACCATCCTTGCCTCATCTGTATTTTCATCAATTAATGAAAATACCAGAAAAAAAGGAGCCCATCTCGTAGAAAAGAATGTATCTGAAGTTCCAATTAACTTATAAATAAAAAGACGAATCTGCATCATTTTGCAGATTCGTCTTTTTTCTTCGGCATTTCAATCGGAATAAAGATTTTTGAAAAACCGACGCATACATATTTATAGTGTTCTCCGCCTATATCAAACTCGGTCGTATATGTTGAGAAGAAAATATAATCATTTCGCTTTGTATAATTCTCGATTAATAATCCAACTTGTGGCTCAACATATTTTTTCGCCAACTTCTTACCAGCCGATGCTAAATCGCCAAGGAGACCCTCTTCATTTTCCTTTTGAACTTCGTCTAGCTTCTTACTTACATCATTACGTTTCATAAACTGCTTCGCTGCCCAGTCTGTATATTCACCTTTACTCGGATTACTATTTGCTAAATATACTAGAAGCACGACAACTAGAGCCATAATAATATACTTTTTCTTCATACTATCTCACCGCCTACTCTTTTCTATTTTCATATATATGTACAAGCGATGCAAATTAGAAAGACTAACATCTATTGATTGTAAACGAATAGTCAAAATTTACAATATGAAACAGAATATTAATAATTAATTTACTTAATTCGTATATAATTATATTTGGTATTACTATCATTTATAAGGGAGGAATCAAATTTATGAATGAAGAAAATGATATTATTATTTCTAATTCTACAATGATGTTGGAACCTTACAAGCACCCTTATTATCGTACCAAAATTATCGACAGTAGCGGGAACCATCTTTACTCCTGTCAAACTGCTCTCCAACTCATCAAGCAATCTTGTCTAACCAATATTCACTCTACTTATCAAGGTAGACGTAATGCAGTCCAAACAAACTTTAAATTTAAACAAAATGTCCCAATTCCAATTAATCATCGAGAATATATTTGTGCTTTCCCGACAGAATCTCCTTCTTCTCCAAACTGTATATGGCTATTTTATAACCATATAGATGACATAGAATTTTTCAAAAAGATTAAAAAAGCTAACATTCATTTCTCAAATGGCACTATTACAACAATACATATCAGTCCCCATAAGTTAAAACAGCAATTATTAAAAGCTGGATACGTATTATCACGTATGAACATGCAAGATTCACTACAATTTAAAAACCTCTTATTACATTTACTACCTTAACAGAATAAGTAGAATGGAAAGCAATATCCATTGCCTTCCATTCTTATAATCATATTTATTCTCTTAAACTATTTCGCATTTTCTCAAGTGCTTGCCGATACACCCACCTCACTTGATAATAAGTCATTTCCATCTCGTTAGCGATCTCCCCCATCGTCTTCCCTACAAAAAAACGTTCGAAAATAATATACTTCTCCTTCTCATCTAATACACTCATAAAATCCTTTGCTCTCATTCCAACATCTTCAACCGAAAAAATCTCCTCATATTCACCTACGTAAACATTCCTTTCTTGCAGCGCGGACTCTTTCTTCAACCTCTCCAATATATAACCACGCACCGTTACAACTGCATATGCAGGAAAACTTCCTTTCTCCGCATCATACCTTTCATACGCATGCCAAAGACCAATTAAACCACATTGATGATACTCTTCATGATCTTGATAAATACCTAACTTCTTTATTTGGTTTACAATCATTCCTTCATACAACACAACTGCCTCTTTAAAAGTTGCTGGTTTCACACAGTACCCACTTCTAAAAGGTATACCTCTTTGTTATTCCGCCGGTACCTCCACAATATAAAAATAAAGAAGCGATTTCACTGTGAGTAATTTCAAATACTACCGCCGAAATTTGAAATTACACGAAGTAGAATTTCAAATTCTGTTGGTCGTATTTGAAATAAGGGTAAAAATAAAAAAGGTGACTCTCGGGAGAGCCACCTTTTAGTCTAATCATATTATACCGGCAAACCTGGTAAAAACTTTGCCATCAATACAACAATCGCAGCTAAGAATACAGCCTTAATAATGAATAAAACGATAATTGGAATAGCTGCTTTCACTTTACTTAATCCTGCTGTAACTTGTAATCCTAACCAAATTAAAACTAAATTCCATAAATAGAACACTTCAATTGAATTAGCGATTCCATATGCAAGTGAGCCTTTCTCAAATAACGGACCTAAACTTGTATACGCAGTTGGTGCAGCACCTAAAATTAAAGCTATAATACCATTAATGAGTCCACCAATAATAACAATAATATCCGCGTATACAATAATCATTACTATTTTTTTATAAGAAGTATCATTCCCGTAAAACATCATAAACACTTTATAAATAGCTGCAACAACTAATGTTGCAATCATAACACCTACTATTCCCCATATCGTACTAGAAATTACATTTGATACAAGCGATCCCTGCTCTGCAAGTGCACCACCTAATTTCTTTTGCATTTCAATCATCTCAGGTGATATATACGTAATATACGAATTTAAACCACCCACAAGTCCTTGTAATAGCGCCACTATGAAGAACATACCCCAAACTTTCTCAGTCGTCTTCATTCTCTCAAACTGTAAACCAGGAGAAGTAATCATTCCGAACAATGATGGCTTCTCGCCGCCAGCTTTTTGCGTATTCACATTAGCTTCCATTATAACGCCTCCTTCTATTTATATAACCCGTTCTAACGGGCGGTTCACTTCCTCACATAGAGGCTACGAACCGCCCACTAGAACTGTAATGTGTAGTTCTACTACACTATTAATTACTCATAACGTAATGCTTCAATTGGATCTAATTTCGCAGCTTTGTTTGCTGGAATTAATCCGAAAACAATACCAAGTGTCATAGAGAATAGCACTCCTCCAACGACAACTTCCCATGAAACGAGCGGTGGCCACTTCGCAAATGTGGAAACGATATATGCCCCGCCATACCCAAGACCAATTCCGATTAAGCCACCTAGAAGCGTTAACATGACTGCTTCAATTAAAAACTGTAATAAAATTTTACTACGCGTCGCTCCAAGCGCTTTACGTACTCCAATTTCGCGCGTACGTTCTGTTACAGATACGAGCATAATGTTCATAACACCAATACCACCAACGACTAGTGAAATACCAGCGATACCGCCGATAATCATTGTCATAATACCGGTCATCTTTGAAATACCTTCTTGAAGTTCTTTTAAATTCATAACTTCGTACTTACCAGTTGCATCACTCGGTTTACGACTGTTTAAGACATCTGCAGCTTTTTTACCTGCTTTTTCTAAGTTATCTACATTTTTTGCTTGAACAGAAATATTTTGAATCTCATCTTTTCCATACAGTGTCGGCCATAATGAAATTGGAATTAGTGCTTCTGATGGCCCCATTCCCATAAACTCGTTATCTGATTTGTAGACACCGATAATTTGCATCGGTTGACCCTTCATTTCAATAATTTTACCGACTGGATTGGCATCCTTAAACACCTTTCCTTCCATTTGTTTACTAATCATGACAACGTTATTACCTTGATCCACATCTGATTCTTGTAAAGAACGTCCCTTTAACAACTTTACTTTATTTACTGAAAAATACTCACTGTCTAATCCAGTAATACTCACCATTTCTACTTTATCTTCAATATCAAGTGGTTCCATACTTGAATTTGTTGTTACAACATGTGCGATTTCTGGAATTTTTTTAATTTCAAAAATATCTTCTTCAGTTATTTTCGGTGCTTCTACCATCCCCATACCAAAAGGATCATTCATATCAGCACTATAATGAATCGGAACCGTTTGATTACCTGACCCAACAAATTGAGATTTCAATGCAGCTTCCCCGCCTTGCCCAATCGCAACGACGGTAATAATAGAGCCTACACCGATAATAATCCCAAGCATCGTCAAAGCCGAGCGTAGTTTATGAGCCAAAATAGACGATAAGGCAATTTTCATACTATCTAGTAAACTCATACTGCACACCTTCTATCTTCTGTAACTTTCCCGTCTCGCAGTACAATGCGGCGAGACGAATAAGCCGCTACTTCCTCTTCATGCGTAACCATAACAATTGTCGTACCTTCTGCATTAAGGTTCGTAAAAATATCCATAACTTGCTCACCAGACTTCGTATCTAGTGCACCAGTCGGCTCATCGGCCATAATGAACGTTGGGTTATTCGCAATTGCCCTTGCAATCGCTACACGTTGCTTCTGTCCACCTGATAATTCATTCGGTAAATGATGTACGCGGTCTGCTAATCCAACTTTACCTAACGCCTCTAAAGCACGCTTACGACGTTCTGCTTTCTTCACGCCACCATATACGAGCGGAAGTTCAACATTTTCCACCGCTGAAAGACGTGGTAGTAAATTAAAATGCTGGAACACAAAGCCGATATATTCATTACGAATTAAAGCAAGCTTTGACTCGTCTGCTGTTAAGATATTCACATCATTCAGCATATATTCGCCTTCTGTTGGACGATCTAAACAACCAATAATGTTCATAAGCGTTGACTTACCAGAACCAGAAGGCCCCATAATCGAAACAAACTCACCACTCTGAATCGTTAAACTAATACCATGCAAAATCGGCACTGCCAACTTTCCTTGATAATACGTTTTAGCAATATTATTTAGCGTAATCATTTCTCTTTCACTTCCATTCCGTCATACACGTTGTCGGAAGGATTTTTAACCACCTTTTGCCCCACTGTTACGCCTTCAGTAATTTCTGTCCAGTCTCCATCAGTAGAACCTTTTTTCACATTTTGTTTACGAAGCTTTCCTTTATCCTCAACATAAACAAATGCATCATCGTCTTTTTCTACAATGCTCTTAGTTGGAACAGCAATCATCGTCTTATTCTCTAAGTTTACTTGTAATGAAACATGGTAACCTGGAGATAAACCGTCTTGACTATCAAGACTTGCTTTATATGTATATTGGGACATATTTTGAGTTGCTTCACCTACACCACCAGCTTGACCCATCTCTACACTCGTTGGGAATTCACTTACCTCTGTAATTTTACCTGTCCACTTCTTCTTATTATTCGCTTTCGCAGTTACAGTAAATTTTTGATCTGGTTGAATTTGTGACTTTTGAAGCTCAGTTAACGTCCCTTGAACTTGGAACGGGTCTTTAGAAGCAACTTGTAAAAATGCCTTCCCTTGTCCACCTAACGCTTGAGATGAACTTTGCGCCGCATCTTTATCTAACTTTTGAACAACACCAGCAAAATTACTATAAATTGTAAGCTCTTTCTGCTTTTTACTTAACTCTTCTTTCTGCAACTTCCCTTTTTCTTTCTCAAGATCAGTTGTCTTTTGCGCCATCTCTAACTCACTTACTTGCTCTTCCATCGGATCTGTTACTTCTTTCCCAGCTCCGCTATCTTTCACCTTCTTAATTTCTTTCTTGAGCGAATCAATCTTCTTTTTCCCTTGATCATAACGCATATCTGCCATCTTCTGATCAAGCTCAGCTTGCTTCATTTGAAGATTAATCTCTTCATTATCATAAGAGAATAACTTCGTACCTTTCTCTACCTCTTGTCCCTCTTTTACCTCAATATCTTTCACTTTTCCTTTGGCCGGATCCGCATAGAAACTTTCAATATTCCCAGGCTTAACCTGACCAGAAACTAACTTCGTATTATTCAGCTTACGCTCTGTCACTTTCTCAAAACTTACAGCATCAGCCGTTGTTGATGCCCCCTTCTTCTTGCCTTGCATAATAAAAATATTAACTGCCGCTACAATAACAATTAGTGCAATAACCCCGATAATAATCCATTTCTTCTTCTTGTTTGGAGTACGAACCGTATTTTGTAACATATTCTCGCTCCTTTTATAACTTAGTAGTTTAATATAAAAATTGTATAAAACTTTCTGAAAACAGATTACATATTATTACATTCTTTTTACAAAGTTTTACACATCCATTTATATTGTAACAAAAATTCCAATGATTAGAAATATGACATATTGTCTTTTAAGATAGATTTAAGGAAAGATTATATTAATATAAAAAAAGCCATCCAAAATGATAATTGGATAGCTTTTCAAACAAAATATTACGCTACTTTAGTTTTTTTCCCCTCATGTCCACGTTGAACGATGAACAAGAAGATTGTTGATAAAATTGCACCTGTTAATAGTAAGATGAAGCAACCGTCCCAGCCAGAACGATCAACAATAACACCAATTGCTGCGTTTGCTACAAGACTTCCTCCTACATAACCGAACAGACCACACATACCAACTGTCGTACCTACTGCAAATTTCGGTACTAATTCCATCGCACTTAAACCGATTAAGAACTGTGGTACATAAATTAAACACCCGATAATAGAAACTGCAATACTTACAACAAGTATGCTAGTTGCTTGCCAATATACAAACGTACCAATAACAACTCCAACCATACTAATGATACATAATGGCATACGTTTTCCTTTAAATAATTTATCACTTAAAAGACCAACGATTAATGAACTTGGAATTGCCATACCTTCAAAGATTGCGTATGCTGCATGTGCTTCATTTTTTGAGAAACCTTTAACTGTCGTTAAATAAAGTGGAACCCAGTTAATAACACCGAAGCGAATTAAATACACAAATGCATTTGCAATACATAAGAACCATACAAATTTATTTTTCACTACATACTTCATTAAAATTTCTTTTGGTGACATCTTGTTAGCATTATCTGCTTTTTCAAGATTTTCATAGTCATTACGATACTCATCAATTGGAGGAAGACCTTCTGATTCTGGTGTATCCTTCGCATTAATCCAAACAAGAACTGAAATTACCATTGCGATAATCGCTGGGAAAATAAACACGCCGCCTTGCCAATGATTTTCACCAAAAATAGCTACACCAATTCCGACAAGTGGTGGCACAAGCATTCCGCCAACGTTATGTGAAATATTCCAAATACCTGTTTTCGTACCACGTTCTTTCTTCGAGAACCATTTCGTCATAACGATACTACAAGGTGGTGCTCCCATACCTTGTACAATACCATTTAGAACAAGTAGTGTAACAATCATTCCAAATGACGATGCAAAACCGAAACAAATATTTACAAGCCCTGATAAGAATAAACCGACTGCGATAAAGCGCTGGGCGAAAGCCTTATCTGACAAGTTCCCCATAAAGAACTTACTAAATCCATAAACAATTGCCATGATTGAACCTAGTAGTCCAATTTCAGCTGTACTAAATCCATATTCTTGTACTAAATACGTACTTGATAACGTAAAGTTACTACGAACTAAATAATAAGCAGCATACCCAACTGAAATTCCCATCAATACACGAATACGTAATAATTTGTATACTCGATCAATCATATCTGCTGGCAATCTCTCAATTGCAGGTGCTGGCTTAAGCCATTTAAACATATTCTTTCGTCTCCTTTTCTCACTTCTGAGAGAGACGCTGTCTATTCCATATCTCGATTATTCCGCTATTTGATATATTTTGGTTTGTTCTTCTAACCGGCTGTCCTTCTATTTCTTTCTCATTCTTCGCAAACATCGTTGGTACGCCAAACGAAACTTTTTCTAAAATGTGACCCGCTTCTTCTGATAAACAATAATCAATAAATAAATCCGCAATAATACCATTCGGTGCACGTTTTAGTTTCGAAATCGCATTAACAGATAACCCTGTTTGCTCAGGTACAAGACTTACAATTGGAAAGCCTCGTTTTTGAAGCATTCTCTGATCTCCCATGAAATTGATGCCTATCATATACTCACCGCTTGCAACAAGTTCCACTGGTATGTAACCATTCACTGTTACTTCACCAACTTGCCCTGCAAGGTTCTTCACATATTCCTTCGCTTCCACTTCACCTACAGTATCAATAAGTGATTGAAAAAACGTATATGCTGTTCCTGAGACATTTGGATCTGGCATTACAATCTTTCCCTTATATACTGGATTTAATAAATCTTGCCACCTTGATGGATAAGGAAGTCCGAGCGGCGCTATTTCTTCATTCCACCGCTCTTTATTGATCGCAATTGCCAGCTTCTCCACTTCATAACCGTACCAATAACCGTCTTTATCTTTAACAGTTTTTGAAATACGGTTCGCATGCTGACTCATAACAGGAATAGATAGATTTTTTTGCTTCATCATTTGATGCGCGTCTACCGTACCGCCAATAATAATATCTGCTTTCGGATTTCCAGCTTCCTCTTCTACCCTCCGAAGAAGCTCTTCTGTCGAAAGACGAATAAATTCATACGTACAGCCGCGTGGTTTACAAAATGATGAAAGCAAAGCTTCACCAACTTCCTCACGAGCTGCTACATACGCAACAAGATGACGATCATCCAAAACAGGGAGACCACTTTTATTATATTTAATAGAGGTTGTATCTCGAGAGCAACTAGACATCGCTCCTCCAATTACTAGCAAAAAGAAGAAAAAGGCTATCTTTCTCATGACACATTCTCCTTTACAAATAAATTTGCGAGGGAGCTTTTCATATACATGACATTCCCATTATTATCGCCGAGATATTGCACAACAAAGTACGATGGATATACAGAAATAGTAAGAATGTCTTCCCGCTCATTCTTTATACGCTTCCCTGTTTTATAAGCGGTAATATAAGCAATCGGTTCATTCTGTGATTGTAATAATTTCTGTATTTCTCCATAATCTGTAATTTGCTTTGCGTACCGAATCGAATCAAGTATGTGCGTAAGATTCATCTTACGTTCTACATCACCTTGGCGTACTATGACATCCTGCGCTGACGCAAAAAAATCAATAATACGGTCTGGTGTGTAATACAGGCTTAACAAATACGTTTGAAATGCTGAAATCATTGGATCCGTACCATTCTTTCCGTACATATCAGCCCCGTACTGGAACAAGTCACCTACTGCAAAAGTACGTTTATTTCCATTCAAGTACGTTACTTCTCCAGTAAATACTTGTTCTTGATTCTTAGCTTCTCTCGGTTCTATTTGAATTCGGTCAAAGAATGAAACAATCGTATGCAAACGAACTTCATCCGTTATAACAATTTCTCCCCACTTTTCATGCCTAACCTTCATTTCAGTAGGCAGGGATTCATTCACCCTTTGTAAAACAGTTTGTTTGTCATTCACTATTGTGATTCGATTATATATTTGCTTCTCCATCACATAAAACAAAATAAGAGAAACAATTATACAAAGGACAAACATAAGAATTTGAAATGATAGCCTTTTCATTTCTGCCTACCTCCAAGATAAAAAAACGTTGTTTCGAAAATACCGCATAATTGTTTCATAAATGTATCATTTAACCGCTTTCAAGTTTTTTATGTCTTCCATCCGTCTCGGAAGCAAAAATGTAATAAATATTGTAGTACCAATCTCTTCACTACTCTCAATCCGCATACTTCCGCCCTGCTGATTCATAATCTCCTGGCAAATATACAAACCGTAACCATTCCCGTAACTAGAAGGAAGGACTTTACCTTCTGGTGCTTCATTCCACTCTGCAAGCACACCTTCATCTATACCAATGCCATCATCATGAACAAAAACCTTTGCCTCGCGTTCATTTACAATTACATTCATACGAATTTGTGTAGCATCGCTATATTTTATCGCATTATCAAGCACGTTTAAGAAAATCTGTTTCGTCTTATCGAAATCTGCAACAACATGTACATCTGTTAACTCATTTATCACTTCAATCTCGAAATTCTGCAGGCGAGGTTTCACAATTGAAACTGCTTCTTCTGCTAATTCCTTTATGTTCACAACTGTAGGTGATACTTCAAACGTACTCGTCCCGTACTTTGAAGACTTAAGTAATTCCTCCACAAGTGATAATAAACGCTCACTCTCTACAGCCACATATCGCAGGCTCTCTTTTACATCTTCCTTCGCCTTTAACTTCGGAATTAAATCCACATAGCCAATAATCGCCGTTAACGGTGTTTTTAGCTCATGCGTAATGCGGTCTAAGAAATCTTTCTGCTTCTCTTTCTCCTCTTTCAATTGCTTAATATGCAGTTCAATTCCATCAGCCATCGCATTAAAAGATGCTGAAAGCTGAGCAATTTCCACATATTCATTTAGCTCAATCTTGCTTTTATAATCCCCATTCGCAAGCCGCTTTGCCATTTGTCTTAACTGATCAATCGGCTTATGAAGAGACTTTGCCAAACGAATTGCAAAGAAAATACCCGCAGCTACTAGACAAAGAGACGTCATTAAGAACGTCCAACCGACATTTGTTAAAACTTCCTTCTCACCCGTTAACTCATTTATAAAACGAACACTTCCGATGACATCGTTTCCATAATAAACTGGGCTTGAAAACAAAAGAATTGGAGCTGGATCTCCCTCTTCAAAAACATAAGACTTCTTCCCCTTCAAAGAGCTCTCAATATCAATGTTCCGATGAAGAAGTGCTCCCTTTTGCGTATCCGCAACAACATCTCCATTCTTTCCAATCATCTGTACACGGACATCCATACGCTTCGCTAAATACGAAGCAATTAAAAGTGAATTCGGACCGAGTGTCTCGACCTCTGCTTCCTTCTCTAAATAATTCATCGTATAAATTTGTGCTTCTACACTTAACTTTTCTAAAGAATTTGCCGCGTTATGATACATATTCTTTTCTAACGTAATATAAACAACTGCGTACAAAAGAACAAAAATCGGGATTAACAGTCCCACTATTCCAAACACCATATTTCTTTTTAAAGACATACCATCACCACTTAACAATCTAGTTTATAGCCAACGCCATAAATTGTCTTAATATATTCCCCGCTATTCCCTAGCTTCTTCCGCAGTCTTTGCACCATAATATCAACCGCTCTCGTATTTCCGATATACTCAAACCCCCATACTTTCTCAAGTAACTCATCTCTCATAAATACACGCTGCGGATTGGAAACAAACAACTGACATAAATTAAACTCTCGGTACGTTAACTGAATTTCTTGTCCACTAACATGTACCTTTCTTTCCTTAGGACAAATCGTTATCTCTCCTGCCCCAATCACTTCATGACTTACCGTTACCTCTGCCTTCTTCACACGCCGCGTCATATTCTTAATCCGAAGAATAAGCTCCGCATAATTAAATGGCTTCGTCACATAATCATCCGCACCAAGCTGCAGACCAAGCAATTTATCATTCATCTGACTCTTTGCAGTTAACATGAGCACTGGAATATCCCTGTTCTTCTCACGGAACAAGCGAAGCAACTCATACCCATCTGTATCTGGAAGCATAACATCCAAAATTAATACATCCGGCCCTTCATTCCATTTCGCTAAAGCTTCTCTTCCATCAGCCGCCGTGAGCACTTCATATCCTTCCATCTCCAACTGCATCCGAATCAAATTACGAATACTCGATTCATCATCAACTACAAGTATTTTCATTATTCTCCTCCTTCCATCTCGTATTATAGTACAGTTTAGTATAGCAAAAATCATACAAAAAAAGAGAGGGTATTGTCGAACATATTTTGTCGACGATACCCTCTCCACTTATATTTTCCGCTTACACGCTCGCAATAATAAATTCAGCACGCCCTACAACTCTATATTCCCCAAAATCACTTGGTAATATGAGGTGATCCCCTTGTTCAAATTGATAATTTTCAGTCCCATGTATTAACTCTCCTTCTCCATTTATTACACTTAAGAGAAGAAATGGACTATTTTGTGTTAAGTTAACCGTCCCGTCTAACTCCCATTTTCTCACTGAAAAATAAGAGCACTCAATAAGTTTTGTTACATGTAAATCTTCTACTTCTTCATATTGTACAACTTGTTGTTTTGAAACAAATGGTGTTTCTATTACTTCCATACTTTTCTCAAGATGAAGTTCACGCAATTCCCCCTCTGAATCTCTTCTATTATAATCATATAATCGATAAGTAGTATCGGAGTTTTGTTGCGTTTCTAATATTAAAATACCTTCACCAATTGCATGAACCGTGCCGCTTGGAACAAAGAAGAAATCACCCGGTTTCACTTTTACACGTTGTAATAGCTTGTCCCACTCTTCTTGTTCAACCAAATTTACTAGTTCATCCTTTGTCTTTGCATGATGCCCATAAATAATCTCAGCACCTTCTTTGCAATCGATGACATACCAGCATTCAGTCTTTCCTAGCTCACCATTTTCATTTATACGTGCATATTCATCATTCGGATGCACTTGAACAGATAGGTCGCGATTTGCATCCAAAATTTTTGTAAGAAGAGGGAAGCGATCCCCCTCAATATCCCCGAATAATTCTCGATGATTATTCCACAATTGTCCTAAAGACAAGCCTTTATACTTTCCATTTTTAACTACACTTTGTCCATTTTGATGCGCAGCAAAAGCCCAACATTCTCCCGTTTGTTCTGATGGTATTTCATATCCGAAAGAAGTTAATTTCGTACCACCCCAAATTCTTTCTTTAAAAATGGGTGCAAAAAATAACGGTTCTGTCATGATTAAAATCCTCCATTTTATACGATGTCATCTAATAATTTATGTGCTTCTTCTTTCGTTTGGACAGATATTAATCTCTCTCTATAACTATCATCCATAAGTTTTCGTGAAAGCATTTGAAGAATCTTCAAGTGTTCATTTCCTTCACTCTCTTTTGGAACTGCAATCATAAATACTAACTTTGCATCCGTTCCGTCTAAACTGTTCCAGTCTACCCCCGATTGTTTAATCCCAAATACAACACTCGGTTTTTTTACTGCATCCGACTTTCCATGAGGAATCGCAATATTCATTCCAATACCTGTACTACTCTCTGCTTCGCGACTCATAATAGCTTGCTTAAACTCAGAATCAGAATGTAAAGCACCTACAGTATTTAATTTCCCAATCATTTCATCAATAATATCGTCACGTGTCTCTCCTGCTAAATTAACATCAATTAGCTCCAAACTCGTTATATCTGTTAACTTCTGAATTTCAACTTTTTCAGCTTTCTGTTCTATTTCTTGTTCTTGAACTTCCGTTACTTCCTTAGTTGCTGACACTTCTTTCATTTCTTTTAATTCCTGTGTTTCTTCAGGTTTTGAAATATCTTTCTTTAATACATTTACAATAACCGCTGTAACAATAGAACCTGCAATAATAGCAACAAAGAACATAAATACGTTATCTACCGCTCCTAGTACCGCAACGATCGGTCCACCATGTGCTACTCTATCTCCTACGTTACCAATCATTGCAATAACTGCACCTGTCATAGACCCCGCCATAATACTTGGAATAACACGTAATGGATCCTGTGCCGCAAAAGGAATAGCTCCTTCTGTAATACCGAATAAGCCCATCGTAAATGAGGCTTTCCCCATTTCCTTTTCAGCTTCTTGGAACTTTCTCTTTCCTATAAACGTAGCAAGTCCCATCCCGATTGGTGGAATACAAATCGCTGCTGCAATCGGTCCCATAATTTCATAATTTCCTTCTCCAATCATTGCGGAACCAAATAAGAATGCCACTTTATTTACTGGACCACCCATATCAAATGAAATCATTGCACCTAAGATTAATGCTAAAAGAATTGAACTTGAACCTTGCATACCAGCTAACCAAGCTGTTAATGATTCAAATACTTGTGCTACAGGAGCACCGATAATAAATACAAATGCTAAACCAACAATAAGTGATGTAAATACCGGAATAATAATAATTGGCATAATTGGTTGAATCGCTTTTGGTACCTTTAATTTTTTAATTCCTAAAGCAACATAACCAGCTAAGAAACCTGCGATAATGCCACCTAGGAAACCAGCTCCACTCTCACTACCATAAAAACTTCCCGTTGCTGCAATATATCCGCCAATCATACCAGGAACAAGCCCAGGTTTATCAGCTATACTGTATGCAATATAACCAGCTAAAATTGGAACCATAAATGCAAATGAAGCTCCACCTATCTGCTCAATTGTTTTCCAAAAAGAACCTTCTGGTATTACTAAACCACCAGGAGTTTTTTCGCCGCCCAGTGTCAATGCGATTGCAATTAATAATCCTCCTACAACAATGAAAGGAACCATAAATGATACACCATTCATTAAATGACGGTATATAGGGTTTTGCTTTTTCCCTTGTAAGTCATCTCCAGCCTCTTTCACATCTGAATGATAAATAGGAACATTACCATCTACTACTTTTTGAATGAGCTCCTCTGGTTTACGTATACCATCTTTAACTCCTACGACTAATAACTTTTTACCTATGAATCTATCTTTATTTACAGCACGATCTGCAGCTATAATGATGCCATCCGCTTCATGAATCTCCTGCTCAGTAAGTTCATTTTCAACCCCTATACCGCCTTGTGTTTCAACTTTCATTTGAATTCCTAATTTATCCGCTGCTTTTTGCAAGTTTTCTGCAGCCATATATGTATGGGCAATCCCATTCGGACACGATGTAATCGCTAGTACTTTCATTTTAATCCTCCTCAACCCTTATGTAAGCGCCTACAAATACTATATATCAATATTTGATTCATAAAAGTTTTCTTTTTTACCGTAACCTCCGGAAAAAACATTATTTTACCGAAGCAAATAAAAAAGTAAGGCTTCTCGCCTTACCTATTCATATCTTAAATAAGATAAAAACTTCATTATATTCTTTTCCTTAATAAGCTTCTGAACAAAAACCGGCTGTTCACTTATAAAAGACAACTCATGAAATAACTGTTTCGTAACTTCCTTACCATCACTTTTAACTGCTAACATAAATACGAGCGATACCTTCTCTACTCCCCAGCCTAGCGGCTCCTTAAGCGTAGCCACTGCAATTGCGGATTGTTTAATTAACTTAGGACTTCCGTGCGGGATGGCGACTCCTGCACCAATTGTCGTTGCTGACATTCTATCTCTAGCAATCGCACTTTCAATATACTCTTTCTCTACATATCCCTTTTCATAAAGAGATTTCGCCAATCTTTCAATTAATTCATAACGATGCTCTACTTCCTTTTGTAAAAAAACTAAAAAAGGAGTTGTGTAATCCAATAACACAAAGTCCTTATTTTCGTTAGATGGCAGTTCATCTAATTTCTTCATAAAATCCTCTAACTTACTTTCTTCACTCCGCTCTAATAAAGGAGATACAACACAATGAGGAATCTTTAACTGTGGAAGATCTATCGTAGAAATAATAAGCTCTACCTTTTTATTTTTCATTAAGTATTCTTCCAAATCGGACTTTGCGATACAATCCATCACATGGACATGCCGGAATTTCCTTTCAATTTTTGTCCGTAATAATTGCGACATCCCTATCCCCATATGACAAACAATAATCACATTTTTTGATACCTTTTTATCATTCAAACGCTCCATTGCCGCCTGAAAATGCAAAGTAAGATAGGCTGCCTCTTCCTCAGGGATTTGTAAACTTAATGATTGATTAATATCATCCAGCTCATGAATTAACATATCAAACATATACGGATACATTCGCTTAATTTCATGAAGCATCGGATTTGAAACAGAAAGATTATATTGCAAACGATTTAATGTCGTGTACAGATGCATCTGTAATCCCTCTACTAAAAATGTATCCCTATCGAAATCAATTTCATTCAACTTAGACATACTATCTATTAAATGCGATACAACTTGTGAAAGCACGGGGCTACTCACATTTAGCTTACTTTTCTCCCATTCATCTTGATAGCGAAATTTCCCACCTAAAATATGAATGGCTAAATAGGCTATCTCTTCTTCAGAAAAATGAACCGTAAATACAAACTCTAACCTTGTTAAAAAGTCTAATGTCCATCCATACTCTTTCGTCTCTCGCACAATGTTTAAATCATCTGTAGACATTGAAATTGGTTGTTTTAACTTCATCCTCCGCACCATAATTAACGTATGTAATAAAAGATTTTCTAACGTATCATCTGTAAAAAATATAGCGTATCTTTTTTGTAACGCTTTCAATTCAGTCATTACAAATTCAATTTCATGATACAAAAACTGCTCTTTAATAAATTGATTCATTAATTCTCGATTATGAATTAAATCTGATAGTTTGGCTAATGCTTTTCTCTTATTTCTCTCATCGCCTTCTACCGTTAAGCCTACCCTCTGCTTTAAAATTAACTCTAATCCCAGTTCCTCAAGCCACTTTTCAATTCTATCTAAATCTTTCTTAACTGCAGCTCTATTAACGAAATACTGCTCAGCAAGCTCCTGCACTGTAACTGGTTTAATATTCATTAACAAGCTATACGTAATTTGCAACAATCTCTCCTCGTCTGATGCATAGCCTATATCCTGTTTTACAGCATACAATTTATTGAACAAACTGGACTTATCATAATCCGTAATTTCTAAACAGACACCTAAACCCGGTCTCCGAATAAGAAGTGCATCTGAATACTTCTCTACATATTCCTCAATCACCTTAAAGTCATTACGAATCGTCTTCTCCGAACAACCAATCCTATCAGCAAGCTCCTGCACTAACAAATACTCATTAGACTCAGATAATAAAACTTGTAAAACTTCCTGTTGCCTTTTATTCATCTGCTTCACCTGTTTCTTCTATCCTTTGTACCCAATATGTTACTAACTTAGTGCATTTATCATAACATATTAGTGAATTTCTGAATTAGGGGATTTTATCGTTTGGAATTTGTTCATTTTTACATAAACAAAAAACCTCAAAGAGTAGTTAAAAACTACTTTTTGAGGTTTAAAACATTATTACTTTTCATACCCATTAGGTTTCTTCTGATGCCAATTCCAAGCATGCTCAATGATTGTCTTCACATTTACATACTGAGGATCCCATCCTAACTTCTCTTTCGCTTTCTGAGAAGAAGCAACTAAACGTGCTGGATCTCCTGCACGACGTGGCGCTACTTCAGCTGGAATTTCATGATTTGTAACTTCACGAACTGCATCAACGATTTCTTTCACGCTGAAACCATTACCATTTCCTAAGTTATAGAAATCACTCTCTCCGCCGTTCTGTAGGTCCTTAAGTCCTAAGAAGTGAGCTGCCACTAAATCTTCAACATGAATATAATCACGGATACAAGTACCATCTGGTGTATTATAATCCTCACCAAACATCATAATCTTCTCACGTTGACCTAACGCCACTTGCAGTACAAGAGGAATTAAATGTGTCTCTGGACGGTGATCTTCCCCAATAATACCATTTGGAGTTGCACCAGCCACGTTAAAGTATCTGAAGATCTTATAACGTAAATTAGAAGCTTGGCTATACCAATGAAGCATCTTCTCGATTGCTAACTTCGTTTCTCCATACGTATTCGTTGGATTTGTCATCGTTTCCTCAGTAATAAGGTCTACATCTACCTCACCATACGTTGCCGCAGTAGAAGAGAAAATAAACTTATCTACCTTAAACTCATCCATTACCTCTAATAAGCAAAGTGCACCATACACATTGTTATTGTAATATTGAAGAGGCTTCTCCATACTAACTCCAACTAAAGAATCAGCCGCGAAATGCATAACCGCCTCAATACTCTCTTGTTTAAAAACATCTCTTAAAAATGCTTTATCACGAAGATCTCCATTATAAAACTTCGCACCTTCCGTAATTGCATCCTCATGACCAGTTTGTAAGTTATCTACTACTACTACAGATAAACCTTCGTCTACTAATTTTTTCATAGCGTGAGAACCGATATAACCAGCTCCGCCGCAGATTAGAATTGAGTTCATTGTCGTCCTCCTACATATATTAGGATTTCTTATTCACTCTCTTAATTATAAAAGGTATACGATTGCTCGTATACCTTTTGTGTACCTTTATTACTTAGCAACGAAATAATCCGTTACATATTGTGCCCAAACTTCATGGCCTTTAGCACTTGGGAAACCGAACTCTTCTGTTAAGTATGACAAAATAGCCTTCGTTGATGCATCAGGCCATGCTCCCCAATGATCCACATATGTATAACCATTTTGCGTCGCAAATTGCTTTAACGCCTCAATCGCCTTCGGATAATTCTTCGCACCATACACTGGGTTTGGTGGTTGAATCATAATCGTAGCACCCTTTGCACTAGTAGAAAGTGCTTGCACAAACTTCTGTGTACTCGCAACAGAGTTTCCATTACCAGTTTTACCATTGTCAGTAATAAACGGTGGCTCGAATAAAATCACATCTGGATTTTCTTTCGCAATCTCTTTATCACGTTTATTTGTGATTAACTCGTCCGTACTTTCACCCTTATATTCCTTTACTGTCACATTCCATAACCCTTTACCGTAAGCAGTTTCTAAATTAGCCGTTAACTTAGCTGCCCAAGCATCTTTTTCAGATGAAGAAGCTTCATCACCAACAATAACAAGATTTACTGACTTTTTATCCTCAGCAGCTTTCTTTAACTTCTCTTTCACTTCATCTGGTAAATTCTTCGCATATGCTTCATTAAAAGATGACTTCGCATCTTGTTTTTTCTCTGCTTTCTTCGCTCCGCTATCTTTCACTTCAGACTTCGTTTTCGTTACTTCACTCGTCTGTCCCGTCGCATTCGCAATCTTCTTATTCCAGTACAATTTACCGCTCACAACTGAAGCGACAAACAATACAAAAATAACTAGGACAAGTACTGCTTTCTTATTCATCGATTCACCTCATCTATTAATCTCACAATATATAATACTAATATAAATTCACGCAAAAATAAACCCAACTCCTACCAAAGGAGTTGGGTTATTACATATTACTTAGTCACTTCAAGATGCGCTCTTAACTTATTCGTAATATCTTGTTTCGCTGCATCTGGAACATAGTAGTACCAAATACCATCAGCGGCTTTATGACCGTCACCTGGGATTTGGATTTCTTCACTGTCCTGCATGCAATCTTTATAGTTCTTTTGAATATCAAACATTTGATCCTGAGTTAAACTTGTTTTAACGTTTTTCTCAATCGCTTTTAACACATCACCGTAACTTGCTAAAGAGGATACACTTGCACCTTTTTTAATTACAGCTTGGATAACTTGACGTTGGCGCATTTGTCGGCCGAAATCACCGCGAGTATCTTGGTATCTCATTCTAGAATATAACAAGGCTTTCTCACCATTTAAATGCAAATCACCTTTTGCATAATGAACACCGTCAATTGTAAAGTCCATATCATTATTAATATCTACTCCACCAACAGCATCAACAATATCTTTAAATCCTTCCATATTAACTTCAATATAATGATCAACAGGAACATTCAAAAAGTTCTCTACTGTTTTTACCGACATATTAATTCCACCAAAAGCATATGCATGATTAATCTTATCTTTCTTACCTTTTCCTACAATCTCTGTATAGGAATCACGTGGAATACTTGTAATTTTCATTGATTTTTTAGCTGGATTTAGCGTAAATAGCATTAAAGAATCCGAACGCCCTTGATCTTCATCACGTTGATCTACACCCATCATTAGAATAGAAATAGGCTTTTTATCAGCCACATCAACTTTTTCTGAACGTTTATCTGATTTATCACGGTCTAGAGGCTTATGAACTGCATCTAACGTGTTAGATACATTAGAATAAACATGGTAAGCATACGCTCCACCACCAATAATGAGCACTCCTATTATACCGAGAATCCAAAATAAAATTTTCTTTTTCATTTCTATACCCTCTTTGCTTATAATTACAAATAAAATACTAAGACTTCTTCATTATATTATAGCAATAATACTAAATGATAAAGTTAAATCACAAAATTAATATGACCTATTCTACGGATGAGAGACAATTAAAGTCACATTTCCTTTTATAACAAAGTTTTCAATTCCAGCAGGAAGAATAAAGTGGTCTCCTTTTTTTATACTAAATTCTCCATTTGCGGTTCTTAACATCCCTTCACCTTCAATTACACTAGCTAATTGGAATGGTTGATTCTGTTGAAAAGATGCTTCTATTCGAATTTCCCATTTATAAATTGAAAAATACTTTTCTTGTACATATTTAGTAACAATAGCACCATTCTCTTTTTCAATTTCCGGATAGACTTTATAATCCTCATGAGGAATTATTGATACAGCAATTGATTTTTCAACATGTAATTCTCGCTGATTCCCATCACCATCAACACGATCATAATCATACACACGATATGTCGTATCTGAACTTTGCTGCGTCTCCAATACTAATGTACCTTCACATAATGCATGGATGGTTCCACTTGGTACATAGAAAAAATCTCCAGACTTAATTGGTATTCGACGTAGTAATTGATTCCATTCGTTATTTTTAATCATGTCTTTAAATTCTTCTTTAGTTTGAGCAGTATGTCCATACACCATTTCAGCATTTTTTTTACAATCAATAATATACCAACATTCTGTTTTCCCTAACTCACCATTTTCGTGGATATTTGCAAATTCATCATTAGGATGTACTTGTACAGATAAATCTTTTTTTGCATCCAAAATTTTAGTTAATAAAGGGAACTGTTCAGCTTGATAGTTCCCGAATAACGTTCTATGTTCATCCCATAATTGCTTTAATGTTAAACCTTTATATTTACCACTCTTTACAGCACTTGGTCCGTTTGAATGAGCGGAAACCCCCCAGCACTCACCAGTCGTTTTTGAGGGTAAATCATAATTAAATCCTTTTAAAGATTCTCCTCCCCAAATCCGTTCCTGTAACACTGGTTGAAAAAATAATGGTTCTTTATACAAAATAACTCCACCTCTAGTTGCACTTACTACTAATTTTTACTTTTTTAAATAACAAGCTTCTTCTATCTCGTTCCATTGCATATAAATCCGAACAATATCTTCCTCAATTAATTCACTTCCTGATTGCACCTCGATAAACTCCAAATCTGTAACAGCTTTAATCGCATGTTTCTGTCTCGGCTGAATTTCCAACACATCCCCAGGGCGAACAACTCGTATTTCTTCATCTAATACAAAAATACCTTCACCTTTTACAACTGTCCAAACTTCACTTCTATTATTATGATATTGATAGCTTAAATTTTTACTAGCTGTAATACCAATACGCTTCGTTAATACTTCGTTTCCATCATCATATTTAGTGTGATCTAGTACACGGTACCAACCCCAACGTCGCTCTTCATACATTGGTCTTTGATCCCAATCCCCCACTAATTCTTTCACTCGAGGGCTTGCATCTTTTTCTGAAACTAAAATACCATCAGGGCTAGCAGCTACAATTATGTTAGAAAGACCTAATACAGAAACTGGGATATCTAGCTCATTAATAATATGGTTTTGTTCACATTCAATCCCCATATTTCCCTTACCGAGGATGTTCGTCCCCATTTCTTCTGTAAGGGTATTCCAAGTTCCAAGATCTTTCCACGAACCACTATAAGGAAGTGCAATAATATTTTCCGTTTTCTCTACTACTTCATAGTCAAAACTTATCTTTGGTAAACTTGCATATTGTTGAACTAACACATCATATTGAACAGGAAGCCCTTTTTGATCTAATAGGGAAATAATTTTATCTAATTTAAATGCAAATACACCGCTGTTCCAAAGAGCATTTTGTTTTAGTAGCTCTTCCGCTTCGGCAGTGGCTGGCTTTTCTTTAAAGTGACTTACCCGAATAAATCCCTCTATACTTTTCTCTATATTTGGAACAATATAACCATATTTTTCAGACGGATATGTAGGAGTAACCCCCATTAAACCTAGATCTGCGTTTGAAGAGTTTAGTGCCTTTTCTAAATCCAATAGCCTTTCAAAGAAACTATTTTCTACGTATGGATCTACAGGTAATACACCTACAACCTCATCCAAATCAACGTGCTCTTTAGAATATAGATATGAAGCAGCAAGAGCGATTGCCGGGAATGTATCACGGCGTTCGGGCTCGATGATAATGGGTACATCATTTCCTAGCTGGCTATTGATCATATCTACTTGAGATTTACTTGTAGCAATAACTGCATCATTTTCAATCCCTAAGCTTTTTAATTGTTCCCATACCCTTTGAACCATAGATTGCATTTCATTCTTTTCACTTTTAAGTACTTTTAAAAATTGTTTAGAGCGTGAATCGTTCGATAATGGCCAAAGGCGCTTTCCAGATCCACCTGATAGTAACACTAACTTCATTCATACTCACCCTTTTATTATAGAGTCTGCTTTAAAACATGTTCAGTTTCCTTTGCAATTGCACTCCAATCATACTTTTCTAATACTTTTTGATAACAATTTTTTGATACTTCATTTAAAGTTTCTTTATTATTGTATAATTCAAGAATCTTATCAGCAATTTCATCTGATGATTTAGCATTAACTAAAAAGCCATCAATATTATCATTAATTAATTCTGGCATGCCACCAACATTTGTACTTAAAACCGGTGTCCCACACGCCATAGATTCTACTGCTGATAAACTCACTGCTTCCATTAAAGATGGAATAATGACTAAATCACTCATTTGATAGTATTTAATCATATCATATACAGCTACATTACCTAATTTTTCTATCTGCACATTTTGTACATGCTTCAAAACTTCATTAACTTCATCTGCATATAAAGGGTATCCTTCATAATCACTTCCCGCAAATGCAACCACTATTTTTTCAGCTACATCAGGGTGCTTATCAATTCTTCTAATAGCTTCCGCCAAATAATAAATTCCTTTAGTTGGGGCCCAACGTCTTGGACAGAATATAACAAATTTACCATCTGCTTCTTTTAGCGTTTCCTTTTTTAAAAGATCCTTCTCTTCGACAGCTAAAGGATAAAATTGTTCCGTATCCACTCCATTGTGAATTGTTGCTGAGAACTTATGGGTTTTAGGCGTTAATTCAATGCTAGGCCCAATAACTGCAGAGTAATGCTTTAACAACCTAGGTAAAGTCTTAGAGAGTATAGAATTATTTTGAATCATTAAATACTCCCCTGTGTGATTCGTTAACACTGTCGGATATTTTTTACTTAACCTTTTAGTAGAAAGTAAATTAGCTGAAAAATCATGCTGCCACACTAAATCAGGGCTATACTTTGAAATAGATGTTACTACTTTCTTATATGAAAGCATGTACATAGATTTATTTAGGAAACCCGGCAAATACTTCAATATTTTTCCACCACTAAATTTTCTAAAATCTACTGGCATTTTTCCCATATTAATATATTCGATTTCAACTCCATCTACCACTCGATTACTGTTAATGTACTCATGTTTCCAAACTGGTTTAAATATTTTAATTTCGTGCCCTAGTTTTTGAAACTCTTTCGACATAAAACGCAAATGGTTTTCCACTCCACCAATTGATGTATCAAACATTAGAGTGGATATTATTGCTATTTTCACTTAAAACACCTCAAATCAATTATTTTTCTCTTAATGTATCTATTAATTCTACAGCAGTTTTTTTCCATGTATAATCTTTTGCTATTTCTAGAGCTTTAGTAGTTAATTCATTTTTATCTATTTGATTATTATAAAATACCTTTATTTTTTCTACTAATTCACTAGTTTCTATAGGATTAAAGTAAACAGCCCCATCCTTACACACTTCGGGAATTGAAGCTACATTAGAGGCAACAACAGGGCAACCTAATCTCATTGCCTCTATTGGTGGTAATCCAAATCCTTCATAGATTGATGGAAAAATAAAAACTTTTGCATTAGAATACAAACCACATAACTCTTCATCCGTAACATATCCTACATATGTTATATTCCCACCAAATCCAGATGTCTCTTCTGAAATTACCTTCTTATCTATTCCACCAGCAATGACTACTTGACCAGTAAAGTTCTGCATATGATCCAATGCAGATAAGATAGCCTTGAAGTTTTTATTGGGATGCAAACTCCCTACAGCCAACATAAAATTATCTTTTTCTAAATTAAACTTTTTTAAAATCTCTTCATCTTTTTCGACCTTCTCAATATGATCAACACCTATTTTAATTACTCGAATTTTAGAAGCGATATTGGGTAAATTACTTATTAACTCTTCTTTTGAAAAATTAGAAACTGTAATAATTCCCCTCGAAAATTTAGACACCAATTTATATACCATTTTATACCACGCAACAAATTTTTTTGAAAAACCCTCAGGTTTTGAATAAATTGCTGCATCATGTATAAATACCACTTGTTCTCGCTTGAATAGCGGCCCCGTATTACAGAAATTGATTAATATATCCCCTCTGCTATAAATCGGTAATTCTAACTGTTCCCACAGATGTCCTTTAAGTAAGCCAACTTGTTGAACTTTAATCCTTTTAAGTTTTATATTTTTTATAACATTTTTAGGTGTTAAAATAATAAAATTGAATTCCTTTGATAGCTCTTTATCTTCTAACAAATTATCTATCTCTTTTACAATCTCTTCTGCAACTCGCTGTACCCCTGTGGTCTTTTGGGTTAAAAATCTACCATTGATATATATTTTTCTCATTAAATCCTCACCTTTAATAAAATTTAAAGCTTAGAGATAAGGAATAATTTTGATATACCTTGTCCCTAAGCTCTACACTATGAGTATTATTTTAAACTAAACTTTTTTCTTTATTATTATTAATATTGTGAATTATAGGTCTTCCTACTGAATGATATTCAATACCTTTTTTTTTCATTTCATCTAAATCAAAGCAATTTCTTCCATCAAATAACAATGGTGTTTTAACTAATCCTTTAAACTTGTTTAAATCCATAGCTTTGAACTCATCCCATTCCGTAACAATCACAGTTACATCTACTGCTTCTAAGCACTCATCAAGAGAAGTTGTATATACTATGTTACTTGGTAAGATAGCTTTAGCTTTTTCTATAGCAATTGGATCGTATGCATAGATATTAGCCCCTTCTTCTACCAAATGATTGGAAATCACAATAGAAGCTGCTTCACGCATATCATCCGTATTTGGCTTAAACGCTAAACCTAGCATAGCTATCTTCAGACCTTTTAAATTTCCTAATCTATATTTAATTTTTTCTACCATTAAGCTCTGCTGATTATTATTTACATCTATAACAGATTTCAACAACGTGAAATCGTGTTCTACTCCACCAGCAATTTGTACTAAGGCATGAGTATCTTTTGGAAAACATGATCCCCCATATCCTATACCTGCATTTAAAAACGCACGTCCAATTCGATGATCAAATCCCATTCCACTTGCAACATCTTCAACATTTGCACCCAACTTCTCGCAAATATTGGAAATTTCATTAATAAAACTAATCTTTGTAGCCAAGAAAGCATTAGATGCATATTTAATCATTTCCGAACTATAAATATCTGTTTTAAATACTGGTAAATTAAATCCTTTATACATATCCTCTAAGATATTTGCAGTTTCTTGATCTTCTGTCCCAATAACAATACGATCCCCTTGAAATGTATCTTGTATAGCTGACCCCTCACGTAAAAACTCAGGATTGGATGCTACTTTAACAGTTACATTATGCTGCAAATTCTCTAAAATTATTTTCTTCACAAAATCATTTGTTCCAACAGGAACTGTACTTTTTGTAACTACAATAATATCGTGACTAACATATTTAGCAATAGATTTGGCAACAGCCTCAATAAATGCTAAATTAGCAGAACCATCTGGCATTTGGGGAGTACCTACAGCAATAAATATAACTTCAGCATCCGCAAAGCCTCTTTGATGATTATTTGTAAAATGCAAAGTACCTTTTTTTATATTTTTTTGCATTAACTCATCTAAACCTGGTTCATATATTGGTGAAATACCAGATTGCATTTTTTTTATTTTCTCTTCGTCTGTATCTATACATATAACTTGATGATTAATCTCCGATAGACAAACACCTGTTACTAAACCTACGTAACCTGTACCTACAACTGCGATATTCATTTTAATTCCTCCATTTTATTACGTTTATTTTTCTCAATATTAGATTCTATATATACCTTGTTTTGATTGAATACTTCTTTGTAAGCTATCCCCAAAAATAACCAAATAGAGAGGAATGAAAACTCGGGAATAGATACCATCATAGTAGTGTAAATAACTACAAGGGCCATCTTTATACCCATATTTTTATAAGAGTTCTTTAAAGTAAATAATGGATATGCAAATAATAGGCTAAACAAACAAAATCCCACTATACCATTATTAACCAATATAGTAGTGAAAAAATCTGTAGATCGAACATATCCAAACCCGATTCCAAATAGCTTTGTTAAAAAGCTACTGTCTTGAAAATAGGATAGATGCTCCATAAAGAAGTTACTTCGGTCTATTCCCGATTCAGTTTTCATAAACATTTTTTGGAATATTGTCTTATCCAGGATAGCGTATACATAATCCCAAAATAACAATATAACCAATAATCCGAACGTAAAAATAAAGAAATTTCTTAATTGATTAGATTTTAAAATTGCATAGCAATAATATAAGATTATCCCTATAAAAGCTGTTGTTGATGCTGTCAATAATAATGAACCCAAAAGAATCAAAGACAGCCTTTTTCTCTTAGTGTGTATAGAATAAATCCAAAATGGTAAGATCGTAAATGCAAACATTGACGGTTCTAATGCCAGCCCATTTATTCGCTGAAATGTAAAACCTGCAACTGTCATTAATTGATTTCCTAACCTAATAGTCTCATGCTCTCCAAAGTTTCTATTTGTTAAAAAATCCCCGAAGTCATTAAATATAATATAGTAAAAAAATTCGTACAGACCAAATATGGCATAAATTCCAATTCCCCAAAAAATATACTTATCCCAATCCTTACTGTAATAATTTTTAATAAAGCAAAATAGTATTATGCACGGTATTAAATATAGGGATTGTGTAAAAAGAGAACCCCTGAAAATTTCTGTATTAATATCCAATTTATTTACTAAGATTACTCTCTCTAAACTTGGGATATTTATAGTACCATTTATAAGTTGTGAAATTAATATCATGATAATAAAAATATAAGTAAATACAAACATATCTTTAAATGTATTGATTTTACTACTATCCAACTTACATACTAATAATACAAATATCAAAAGAAAAGAAAAAATATACCCTGGTATGGTCCCTTGAATTCCTGGAACTACTAAAACTGAGGTAACTGGAATAACAAGAGCCCAGGCTCTAAAATACCTATCTAAAATTGTTAGTTTTCTACATTCCAAAAGTAACCGCTCCTAGTATAAAATATAAAGTACTAGATTAATTTTTTATATTGATCTAAATATAAATGAATATTCCTTTTATAGTTTTCTGCTATTTTAAAACTAGAAATTATTTCCTCTTCGATGGTACATTTATTAGTCTTCTGAAATTCTATTATTAAATTCATAATATTAGTAATATCTATGGGATCAATTAAATATTTTGGCTCTTGAACTATTTCCTTAATTCCCCCCACCTTGCTCGCAAGTACAGGAGTTCCTTGATTATAAGATTCAATAATTACTCGACCAAAAGGCTCTTCCCATATAGATGGAACAACGGTTAAGTCTATATTTGCCATTTGCTTATTTACTTCTTCTAAAGATACTTTTCCTTTTAAAATAATTCGACTGTCACTTTGAGAAATGTCCCATAACATTCCTTCCAATTCTCCGGTTCCACATACCACAAACTCTTTTACTACTTCTGCAGGAAGCAAACTAACCGCTTTTACTAATAAATCTATTCCCTTTACCTTTGTTAATTGTCCAAAATAACCAATTACTAGCGGTTCTCCTTCTCTCCTCAATTTTCTTTCATAACGTTTTGCGTTAACAATATTATGAATTGTACTTTCCACAGAATTTAAAAATAACCCCCGCTGTTTATGTTCGTCTAAAATAAATTGTGATATTCCTACAACACAATCAACATACTTACTTCGCACTCTATTAAAATGTAATAATACCTTATTAACGAATTGATTATTCACAGGTTCAAACAATGCATAATCTCTTGTTGTATGAACTGTAGGGATATTTAATTGTTTAGCAATTCTCCATATGTAAGTTCCAATCCCATTTAAATTTTGAGTGTGCATTATATCCGGTTGAATTTCAACTAATAATTTTTCTAAAAGTTTATATTGCGATAAATTAAAAGCATTTATAAAATGCCAACCTAACTTTTTTAAGTTCCCTCTCTTTTTCTTTTCACCAGGCCAATATAAATTCATGCATGGTATCCTGAAAATTTCTACACCATTCTTTTCATCTTTAATGATTCCTGACTTCTGAGCTCCAGTTGTTAAAATACATACCTTATACTCCTTTTTCAAGTCCTCTGCTAATAATTGGGTAGAAATCTCCGCACCACCTAAGATGTTAGGTGCATAATAGCTATTAACAATTAATATTTTTTTCATTCTTAACACCTTTGAATTTTATTTTATGTAATAAACCTTCTATTTCATTCTTGTTAAAAATATAAATGGCCCCTCCATAAGATATCATTCCTAATAATATCTTAGAGATAAAACTAATATAAACATTTGGAATTACAATGAGGTAATCAAATATAACTATAACAAGTACCATAATTAATAGTGCCTTTACAGTTGGAATTAACTTTCTCACTAGTTCCCCTATTTCTATTTTCAAGTACTTCTTTAATGCCAATACTCTTATTGATTCAACTATTAATACCCTTAATAGTTCAGTATAAGCTACAGCTACTAAGCCATATCTTATGAATATCATTAATAACAAACTAAAAGAACAGAATGATAATATACTTATTTTCATCTCAACTTGTGGTTTACCAATGCCTCTTAATACTGGACCACCAACAACTGTAATTGAAGCAATTCCCCCCGCAACTAGTAACACTTGTAGAACACGTACTGTCTCTAACCAATTTTGTCCGTATAGTACATAAATAAATTCATATGAGACAAGCGCTAAACCTATACATAATGGTAGGGTTATTAATGCCAGCTTTGAGATAATATCAAGGTACATATTTTTAACTTTTACTAAATTATGCTGCAACTTCGAGACTTCTGGAAACATTACTCTCATAATAGCACTTGATAAGTAATATCGAGCTATTGATCCCCATTGGAAAGCTAAAGTATATAGACCAAGTTGAATCTTCCCAAGGTATGTACCTACCAGAAAATAATCAATATTATTATTGGCATACATAAATAACTGAGATCCTAATACATTAGAACTATATGAAATAATTTTCTTACTTTCATTTAGATCTACCGCAAAGAGGGTCTTTATAGATAATGGCTTATAAATAAGGGATAGTATAGATTGAATCATTGGTCTCAAAATATACTTAGTAGATACCGCTAATATCCCATCTATGTATATAGCAAATATTACTGCACATATACTGGATACTATTTCAGCTATCAAATCTATTACAGTAATCTTTTTAAAATTATTTTCCTTCATTAATAACGCTCTTGAGGTACTTCCAATGGCCCCCAAACCAATACCTATACAAACATACTTTAATACTTCTTCTACTTGATCACTTTTGTATAAATTAGCAATATGGGGAGACATGCCCCAAATGAGCGCTGTTAAAATAGCAGAGACCAATACATTCATCCAAAACGTAGAATATACTAATTTATTAGAGTTGCTTTTATTATATATTAGATAGGAGCTTAATCCTGCTTCTTGTATAACAAAGGCAATTCCCGCAAAAACCATGGCCATCCCTAATACCCCAAAATATTCTGGAGCTAGCACCCTCGCCAATATTATATTAGTAAGGATATTAATAATTTGTACCCCTACAATACTAAGAAATGACCACATTGTATTTTTATAAACCGACATTTTCTCACCTAGTCTAAGTAATTTATATTTTTTTAAAATGCATCTTTGGATCCAAAAAGAACAAACACTGTTTTTAAAATAATTTTAAAATCAAATAAAATACTTCTATATTGAATGTAGTATAAATCTAATTCTACCATCTCTCTAAATCCAATATTGCTTCTTCCACTAACTTGCCAAAGTCCCGTACATCCCGGAATAACTTTCAATCTTTGCTTATCATAAGCAGTATACGTTTTAACTTCTCTTAATAAAGGTGGCCTCGGACCTACTAGGCTCATTTCTCCCTTTAAAACATTAATCAATTGTGGTAATTCATCAATACTCGTTTTACGAATAAATTTTCCAATCTTTGTTACGCGTGGATCATCTTTCATTTTAAACATGGCACCCGATACTTCATTATGTTGCAATAAATCCTGTAACTTCTCTTCCGCATCAGTTACCATCGAGCGAAATTTATACATTCCAAAACCCTTTTCATCTTTTCCAACACGCATTTGTTTAAAAAACACAGGACCTTTTGGGTCTTCTAACTTAATACATATAGCAACAATAATAAATACAGGTAACAGGAGAATAATTCCACAAAATGAACCGACTATGTCTATTAAACGCTTCATAAATATATATGACCATTTTTGATTTATATTTTCATCACCAAGCATTTCTTTTCTTTCTACACTTTCACTCGATACTTTAGTCAAGGACACTACCTTTCCACCCCACTTTATACCTACATTTTTTCTTTTTTTACAAGTTCATTCATATAATTCATCAATTCTTCTTTTAACTCTTCATGCTTTAAAGCCATTTCAATTGTAGTCTTAATAAACCCAAATTTCTCCCCTACATCATAACGAGTTCCTTCAAAATCATAAGCAAATACACGTTGAATTTCATTTAAACGTTGAATTGCATCTGTCAACTGAATCTCTCCACCAGCACCCGTTTGTTGATTCTCAAGGAATGTAAAAATTTCTGGCGTTAATACGTAACGACCCATAATTGCTAAATTTGATGGTGCTGTACCTTGCGCTGGCTTTTCCACAAATTGACGTACTTGATAACGACGGTCATTTTGTTCAACTGGATCGATAATACCGTAACGATGTGTTTCATTTTCAGGTACTGTTTGTACACCAATAACTGACGACTGTGTACCTTCATATTGATCCATTAATTGACGTAAACATGGCGTTTCTGCTTGTACAATATCATCACCAAGTAATACCGCAAATGGTTCATTTCCAATAAACTTACGTGCACACCATACTGCATGCCCAAGCCCCTTTGGCTCTTTTTGTCTTATATAATGAATATTAATTCTTGAAGAAGCTTGTACCTTTTCAAGCATTTCGTACTTTCCTTTTTCTAAAAGGTTTTGTTCTAGTTCGAATGAATGATCAAAATGATCCTCAATCGCGCGCTTTCCTTTTCCAGTAACAATAATAATATCTTCAATTCCTGATTCTATTGCTTCTTCTATTATGTATTGAATTGTCGGTTTATCGACGATCGGTAACATTTCTTTCGGCATTGCCTTTGTCGCTGGTAAAAATCTTGTTCCAAGACCAGCGGCTGGAATAATTGCTTTTCTTACTTTTTTCAATTGTAGTCCCCCTACATCCTTTTATTTGTATGTAACAATAACAAAAACCCTACCTATAGAGTCATTCTTATAACTCCATAGGTAGAGTTTCTATCATAAATAAATTATGGGCATCCAACCCATCCTCACGCCATACTCCCGACGACAAGCGTCTAAGGTAGGTTCGAAATAAAAATTTCTACCCACAGCACGACCGAGTGCCTCCGTTGATAACGGTTAGGAGACATCACCAGTTCTTTATTTAAAAAATACCGAACAACTTTTTACGACGGATTTGTTCTGGATCTTCTTTATAAATTGCTTTTCCGCTAATTATTAAATACGGATTCTCTCTTAAATCATTCATAACACTTACGCCAAATTCTTTCTCAATTAGTTCATAGCTTTCTGCTAGATAAAATCCTCTTGACGTTGTGTTATGTGCATCTGATGCGATCATATGAGTTAAATTATGTTCCACAAGCTGCAAGGAAAACTTTTTGATTTTTTTGCCAAACTTCCCTAATAAACTGCTTGCCGTTACTTGCGTTAATGCACCTTTATTGACAAGGTTATATAACTTATCTGGCCGCTCGATTAACTCGGCATTACGTTCAGGATGAACGATAATTGGAATCATTCCTTTTACACGTAGTTCATAAAATAGTTGTTCTGCATAACGAGGTACATGATTAGATGGAAATTCAATGAATATGTATTTGTTTGTTTCATTTAAAGTAACAATTTTACCAGCTTCATAATCTTCTAATAAATCACCGTATAACCTGACCTCTTGCCCTGGTAAAACTTTCAGTGGGATTTCATATTGTTGCAATTCATCATTTAATTGCTTCACTTGATGAATAATAGAAGTACGCTCATTTACATATTTTCCATTTTGATGGTGCGGTGTTGCGACAATCGTATGTATTCCTTCTGCCACAGCTTGTTGTGCCATTGCTAAACTGTCTGTTACTGTTTGTGCACCGTCATCGATACCAGGTAAAATGTGACAATGTAAATCTATCATTTGTTTCATCCTCCCTCTCATATAAATCTTTTTTCCCTTGAATATGAGACATCTCATATTCAAGGGAAAAAAGGAGATATGTTCTTGTCATATCTCACTCTTTTAATTAGTTTGCACCGTAGTAATAATATAAGCCCTGCTCACGTTCACGATCGTTCAAGACAACGCCTAACAATTTACCTTTTGCCGATTCTAATAAACCTTTTGCTTTTACTGCTGTTTCCTTCTCTGTCGATTCACTGCGAACGACAAGAATAGAAGCATCACATACATTCGCCATAATTTGCGCGTCAGTTACAGCTAAAATTGGTGGTAAATCGAAAATAACCAAATCGTACATACTATACGCTTGCGCAAGCAGTTCTTGCATTGATTTCGAACCTAACAGTTCTGCTGGATTTGGTGGGATTGGACCACAAGCTAAAAAGTGTAAATTATCAACTGAAGTCGTTTGTAAACATTTTTCTAAACGTTCACTATGTGTTAATACGTTCGTTAATCCGAAAATATTATCGACTTGAAACATTTGATGCATCGCTGGTTTACGCATATCTGCATCAATTAATAATACTTTCTTTCCTTGTTGGGCAAACACGACTGCCATATTTGCTGTTGTCGTTGTTTTCCCTTCACTTGGGTTCGCAGACGTCACCATTAACGAATGTAAATTCGTATCAACAGATGCAAACTCAACATTCGTTCGAATATTACGATATTGTTCTGAAATTGGTGATTTCGGTTGTTGATGAGCAATTAATTGACGACGTTGACGATGATTTTTTTTCTTTTTAAATAAATTAAGAGCCAATTGTTTGTCCCCTCACTTTTCTTGATGATGGAGCGTGTGATTTCACGTTCATTGTTTCTTCATCCATACGAGCTACAATGCCTAACACTGGTAAACCAAGTAAGTTTTCTACATCTTCTTCTTTTTTCACTGTGTTATCTAAATATTCTAGTAAGAATGCAAGACCAACTGAAGCCATTAAACCAACAACGAAAGCAATTGCTATATTTAACATTGGACGTGGTTTAATTGGAGATTGATTTTCTGCAACTTCTGCTTTAGATAGTACTGTTACGTTATCCACGTTCATAATTTTTGCAACTTCACCTTTAAATACATCTGCAGTAGCATTAGCAATATCACGAGCTACTTTTGGATCTTTATCCTCAGCTGTTACAGAAATGACTTGTGAATCTTTTTCATTCGCAACATTAACCTTCTTCGTTAATGCTTGCGCTGTCATATTTAAATTTAATTTTTCATTTACTTGCTCTAAGATTACTGGACTTTTAATAATAACCTTATATGTATTCGTTAATTGAATATTCGTTTGAACTTCACCAGCTTGAAACATCGATCCCTCTTGTTTCTTCTGGTTAACAAGAATTTGCGTCGAAGATTGATAGATTGGTGTCATAAAGAAGAAGCTAATGATAGCACTTACAATAGCTGCACCAAAGGCGATTACGAGGATCATTGCTAAACGTTTTTTTAAAATATGAAATAACTCTTTCAAACTAATTGTTTCTTCCATAAGTTCCTCCAACTTTCTAAAATTTGCACATAAGAAAAATTATAACATATAAATCTTACATTTTTTATTTTGAATAATTTAGTTCTACATTTATTCACATCAAGCACATATAATCTTACAAAATAATCTTAAATATGACAACACATTCCATCGATTTTCCAAAATTTCCATTATATTATGCTTTTTATATAATGCAATGCTAAATTTTACAAAAATTCAAAAAAGCCAATAAAATTATTTATCGGCTTGTAAATTTATTATTCTATACACTATTTTCTAATAATATCCATATTGTTCTTTTTCTGTTCTTTTATCGTTTAGGACGACACCAAGTAATTTACCAGACGCTTTGTCTAATATTTGCTTCGCTTTTACGATTTTTTCTTTTTCTGTTTTTTCACTGCGTACGACAAGTACGATTCCATCGCATTTATTCGCTAGTATTTGTGCATCGGTAACCGCAAGAACGGGTGGTGTGTCGATTAAAATAATATCAAACATGTTATATGCTTCCAGCAATAGCTCGTCCATTCCCCGGCTACCTAGTAATTCAGCTGGGTTTGGCGGGATTGGACCTGCTGCCATTAAGTATACATTCTCTACATCTGTTTTTTGAATGCATTGCATTAGTTTCGCTTGTCCTGATAATAGGTTCGTTAACCCATTTGAATCATGAATGGCAAATAAGTTTTGAATCGTCGGCTTGCGCAAGTCAGCTCCGATTAATAAAACTTTCTTTCCTTGTTGGCCGAAAACAACTGCTAAGTTTGCGATTGTTGTTGTTTTTCCGTCACCTGGATCTGCCGAGGTAACAATAATAGAACGAACATGATTATCTACAGATGTAAATTCAATATTTGTACGAATGTTGCGGTATTGTTCTGCAACACGTGATTTAGGCTCTTTATGTGTAATTAATTGTCGTAATGGTTTTCTTTTCTTTCTTCCGAACATATTCATAATCTCCTTTTTTGAAATGCGACATTTCCCCTTTTTCTCTCTATGCTCGATTTCATACGTCTAATTAATATTTTATATTGCTGATTTCCCTACATCTCATCATAATCACTAACATTCTACTTTGTCTTATATAAACGCCTTAACAATATGACAATGGCTTTACTTCTTTTCTATCCTTATCATTCATCCTATTTTTCGTATAAACAATAAAGTAATTATATGGCAATTACCTTCCATATACAAGTAATTTTCTGACTAGTTTGTATTTTAGTGATTATACCGATATATAGTGGAAATAAAAAAATCCCCTTGCATTTTCACAAGGAGATTTTTTATTTCTGTTATTCTTTTTTATCACCAATCGCAAATGTAATTTCAGCTTCACATGCAACTTCACCATCTACTGTTGCAATTGCTTTTCCTTTTCCGATTGGACCACGTACACGTGTCATTTCTACTTCTAGACGAAGTTGATCACCTGGACGTACTTGTTTTTTGAAACGACAATTGTCGATACCAGCGAAGAAAGCAAGTCTTCCGCGGTTTTCTTCTTTCTTTAATACAGCAACAGCGCCGACTTGCGCTAACGCTTCTACAATAAGTACACCGGGCATAACTGCATAGTCAGGGAAGTGCCCGTTAAAGAATTCTTCGTTTGCGGATACATTTTTAATTCCAACCGCTCTTTTTCCTTCATCTACTTCTAATATTTTATCAACAAGTAAAAATGGATAGCGGTGAGGAATGATTTCTTTAATTTGTTCTATATTTAGCATATAACAATCGCCCCTTTTGTAATATTGGTCTTACCACTTGGACATATTGTTTATTATCCCATTTTGTTTATTGTTTGTCATTATAAAGTGAAACTTTAATATCTTTTCAGCTTTATATATAAAAAAATGCACACACTCTATTCTCTTAAAATAGCTGCAAATACTTGCAACTGACACGGAGGTAGAAAAGAGTGTATGCCCAAATTAGGGAAAGGCAATATGTATTTGAACATGATTTGCCTTAATGTCGTATTCGACTCATTATATTATAAACGTTTTCAAATAAGGAAATATTAAATTTAACCATATATATGAATATTTTACCTATTTCCTTCGTTTTTCTTTATTTTTCTTCTATTTTCTCAATAAATCAAAATAAAATAAAAAAATGAAAGAATAAAAAAACAAAAAAGAACTACGGTTAATACCTTAGTTCTTCTCATCTTCCCCGCCTTTTGCGAGCTAATAATAAGCGGGGGATGCCCCCACTTATTAAAGTTTCACTTTATCGTAAAGCACGCTTTGGTAATTTATCGATATTCTCTAACATAATACCTGTACCAACCGCAACACATTGCATTGGGTTTTCAGCAATTAATACTGGTACTTTTAGTTCTTCTGCTAGAAGCATGTCGATACCGTGTAGTAAAGCTCCACCGCCTGTTAGAATAACACCGCGGTCGATAATGTCCGCAGATAGTTCTGGTGGCGTGCGCTCTAGTACGCCTTTTGCAGCTTGTACAATGATAGCCGCGTCTTCTTTTAGTGCTTCTGTAATTTCTTCAGAGCATACTGTAATTGTACGTGGTAAGCCCGTTACCATGTCACGTCCGCGAATTTCAAGCTCTTCGCTACGTGCACCTGGGAATACTGTACCAACTTTAATTTTAATATTTTCTGAAGTACGTTCTCCAATTAATAGCTTATACTTACGTTTAACGTAGTTTAAGATCTCCATATCAAACTTATCGCCAGCCATTTTGATAGAGGAAGAGGTAACAATATCACCCATAGATAGTACAGCGATATCCGTTGTACCTCCACCAATATCAACAACCATGTTACCGCTTGGTTGGAAGATTTCCATACCAGCACCAACTGCGGCTACTTTTGGTTCTTCTTCTAAAAATACTGTTTTACCACCTGAACGTTCAGCAGCCTCACGAATTGCTTTTTGTTCTACTGATGTGATATTTGTTGGACAGCAAATTAAAATGCGAGGTTTTGAAAAGAAGCTTTTCACGTCCAATTTGTTAATGAAATACTTTAACATTGCTTCTGTAATTTCGAAATCTGCGATTACACCATCTTTAAGCGGACGAATTGCTACAATATTACCAGGTGTACGTCCCACCATACTTCTTGCTTCTTCACCTACTGCTAATACTTTACCTGTGTTACGATCAATTGCCACAACAGATGGCTCATTTAATACAATACCTTTGCCTTTAACATGAATTAATACATTAGCCGTACCTAGGTCAATTCCGATATCTCGCGCAAACATTCCCGTCATTTCCTCCTCGATATTCAAAATCAGGTTACACCCGAATTCTTTTACACCTAATTTCTGATTTTATCATAAATTTAACAGAAACGTAATATTCGCAAAAAGAATTCTTCTGAAAAATATTACCGAATTGAAACGGAATGTTTGCGATCGCATATTTATTGACGGACCGGCTTTTCTACATCTTCTTTTCTATACTTTTGCTTTGTTGCTTCTCCGCCTCTTAAATGACGAATAGACTTATGATAATCAAGAATTTCTTTCACTTCATTTGCGAGCTCTGGATTAATTTCTGGTAGACGTTCCGTTAAATCTTTATGGACTGTACTCTTTGATACCCCAAATTCCTTTGCAATGACACGCACTGTCTTTCTTGTCTCCACGATATACTTACCAATCTTGATAGTTCTCTCTTTGATGTAATCGTGCACACCACTCGCCTCCCTAAATTGGATGTGAGAAGTGTGAAATGAGCCTCGCTGCATACGACTAAGAAGTAAGTGTGAGTGCTGTTTGTAAGCGTTAAACATTCTTGGATTTATAATGAAATGATTCACGATTTCTCACCTCAAACACTCTCTTTGCTTTGGTTTATACCATTGTATTGCCCGCACTACTGATATATGCTACATGTTCACTATTTTTGCGGACTAAGTTAAGAAAAATTACGTTTTTTTGTGAGAAATACGTTAACATTGACTATTTTGACGAAAAAAAATGACACCTTGTATATAAGGTGTCATTCTTCTCGTTCCAATTCTTCTTCTAACAATTGATGGTGGGGAACCTCTTTCTTACTGGCAATATAATAATATAAAGTGAATAAAACAAACAATAAAATAATAGCAGTCGACAGAACAAACAAAAATGACACAGTATCCCCTCCCTTTTGTAATATATATTCGAGAATCTCGTCATTTTTCCTTGTTATTGCAACTTTTTTCTCGAAATTGAGTATTTTTATATAAAGTGAAACTTTAATCAGTGGGGGACACCCCCACTGATTATTAGCCTTCACCAATCGGGCTTTAACGGGCAGTTGCCCCTAACCTAACTTCTTAGCTTTCACTGAATTTTGAAATAGGGGTCTTACTGCCCGTTAATGCGGGGTAAAAGTAAAAAAATCAGCTCTCCTAGTGAGAACTGATTTTTTCACTTTCTTATTCTTGTGAAGAAGAACTGTTAGATGATTCTGTAGAACCATTTGTTGATTTTTCTTCTTTCTTCGGCTCTTCTTTTTTGTCACTAGTCGAACCGCTTGTTGATTTCTCTTCTTTTTGAGACTTGTCTTCTGTTTTATTTTCTGGTTTCGTGCTCGTTGACTTCTCTTCTTTTTGAGATTTGTCTTCAGCTTTTTTACCAGAAGCGTTCGTTGCCTTTGCAGCACCTGCATCAGCTTTAATTTCTGCTACTGACTTATTTAAGTAGCGCTCAGGGTTCACAGCCACGTTGTCCTTACGTACTTCAAAGTGAACGTGAGAACCTGCTTCTTTATTCATTGCACTTAGACCGGATTTTCCTAATACTTCACCTTGTACAACTCGTGCACCTTTTTCTACTTTCACACTGCCTAAGCTTTGATAAGAAGCTGCTACACCATTTCCACTATCAACTGTTACAACATAACCAAGAAGTGAATCTTTTTCAGCTTTCGTTACTGTACCACTTAAAGCAGCTGTAACATTGAATTCTTTTCCATTCTTCGCAGCAATGTCAATTCCTTTGTTCGGGGAATATGTGTTGTTATAAAAGACAAGTGCTTTTTCTTGTTCCGCCTCAGTTGCTGCATCTTCATAGAATTTCTTCTGTACGACTACTTCCGCATTCGCGGCTGCTGGCATTTTCACTACTTCTGAAGATTTCGTTACTGGTACTGCTGGATCTTCCGATTGTGTATACGGTGTTGCTTGATCTTGGTTCGGAGTCTTCTTCGGATTAGCTCCTTGGAACCATAGCGCAACCATTAAAATTACCGCTGCACAAGCAATGTATAGTGCCGGAAACACCCATCTTTTTTGAAATAAATGTACTACCTTTTGCGACTTTTTATTATTTCTTCCTCGCATTCCATCATCACCTCAGCAATCATTTTGAACAATATTCACGTATCCTATACAACGTATAACCAATTACTTTTCGACAAAATCTGTAAAAATATGTATAGGAATTGTAAAATTTCCGAGGAAATGATAGAAAATAGAAAAAACTGAGCGTTTCGGCTCAGTTTTTAGTCCATTTGTTTCTTTTTGTAAACTACAATGCAAAGAATAATTGAAAGCACGCACCAAATTATAATATTTATTAAATCGCCACTAACAGTTGAAAAACCTTTTCCAGCCAATAGCTCCGGCATTGCATCTGCAAGATGTTTCGTTGGAAGAAAATCGATTGCCTTTTTTACAAACTCACTTTTAATAAATCCACCTAACATTGGAGCTAGAAGAAAAATAAATAGAATCGGCATACCTACTACTGATGTTGACGCCGTTGTTTTAGCTATTAACCCAATCGCCGTACCTAACATAAGGAAGAAAAATATACTAGCAAGTAAAAATAGAACGATTAAAACCATATTCCCCTTCATTACCCCTAAAATAGCAAAGTTACTAATACAAATTACAAATGTAATAAGACCTGTTAATGCGCTTTTCCCTAATAATACTTCTAACGATGATGCTGGTGACAACATCATCACACGTAGTGTGTGCTTTTCTTTTTCTTCCGCAATTAAAGCTGCTTGAACAAAGCTTCCTACCATTGTTAAGGCCATTAAAGTTACCATATTAGCGATTTGTTCTTTCGGTCCATCCATCTGTTGATAAACAAAAGAAAATACAAGTGGCAGTGCTGCCATTACGAGTACAGATGCATTTGCTTTAATATCCTGTACCTCTTTCCGAAAAATAGCTGAAAATCGTCTCATTGAAAATGTCATTATAATCCCCTCCCAGTAACTTCAATAAAGATATCACCTAGCGTTGGTTCATGTGAATGAATCGATAGTAATTCGCCCTTTTTCATCCATTCTGAAATGCGTTTTGCACCTAATTCATCTTTTTGCACGACTTCTTTTTGCTTATCTTTTAATACGACTTGTATTTGATCTTTCGCGTATTGTAAGCGAAGGTTTTCCGGTGTATCAAGCGCTACAATTTCTCCGCCGCACAGAAAGGCTATGCGGTTACAAAGTGTCTCTGCCTCTTCCATATTGTGAGTCGTTAAGAAAATCGTCGTTCCTTCTTTATTTAAGTCTTTTAAGATTTTATGAATGTTTTGTACGTTTACTGGATCAAGTGCAGATGTTGGTTCGTCTAAGAAGAGGATATCTGGTTTATGAAGAATTGCTCTAGCTAATGTGACGCGCTGCTTCATTCCTTTTGATAATTTCTTTACTAATGTTTTTTTATCATCTAATAGATTCACTTGCGCTAGCACTTCATCGATTCGTTCCTTTTTACAATCGTATAAGTCACAAAATAATAGTAAGTTATCATAAATGCTAAGTCTTTCATATAAGCCACTGTTGTCTGTTAAAATACCAATTCGTTTGTAATCGATGTTGCTTGGCCCTGTAATATCTTTCCCTAATACTCTTACCGTTCCAACGCTATGAAGTAATTGAGAAGTTAAAATCTTTACTGTTGTTGTTTTACCAGATCCACTCGGTCCGAGGAATCCGAAAATCTCTCCTTGCTTCACCTCAATATTTACATTTCGAAGTGCCGTTTTTTCGTTGAAACTTTTCATTACATCTTTCATTTCAATTGCCAATGTCATCTCGTCATCCCCTTTGTTTTTTCTTTTATAGATGAAAGTCGCTTTAGCGCTTTTCGTTTGTTTGTTTCGCTTTTCTTGACTCAATCATATGAAAAACAAAAGGGTTACGCAGTAAAATACCGGTAAAAGGAGTATTTTTACCGGTGAATGAATCATATTTTGAGCTTATTGGAGCGAATTTTATAGCCCAATTACACCTTTTAATTCATCCATTCGTCCTTTCGAAAGCGGAATTGAACTTTTTCTTTCGTCATCCAAAATTAAACTAAAGCTATTACGAGTCCAAGTAATCACTTCTCGTACTCGTTGTAAATTCACAAGGTACGAGCGATGACATCTAAAGAAACCAAAACCTGTTAATCTCGTTTCTAATTCACTTAATGTTAATGCACATACGAAATCACCTTCGCGCACATGGATATGTGTCACTCCGTTTTGCGTTTCAATAAAATGAATTTCCATCGGATCAAGTAAAATGATTTTATCGTTCACTTTCGCTGGAATTCTTTCAAGTTTCATTTGCGGAATCATTTGAACAACCTTTTCTTCATCCACCTCTTCAATTTCTTCTTGTTCGATTTCTATTTTCTTCACACCATCATTGTTTAATATGTATACATCTTCTGTTAACGAAAGGGCGTCCGATAAGAAAGATGACGTAATAAAGATTGCCTTTCCTTGCTCTTTCATTTTCATGATTGCTTTTCGAATAATAATCGTACTCTCTGTATCTACATTTTGCTCTGGCTCTTCCAAAATAACTAAGTCTGGATTATGAATCATAACACGCCCGATATGAAGGCGACGTTTCTCTGAAAATGATAGTTTTTCTATTTTAACGTTTAACTTATCTAAGAGGCCGACATATTGCACTACTTCTTCCGTACTCATTTTTGATTCATAAAGCCCTATTAAGAACTTAAAGTATTCCTTTACCTTCAAACGGTCGTATGCTTCATCTTTCAAAAAACAAAAACCGATGTGAGAATACTTTTTCTTTCCAATCGATTCTCCCTCAAACAGCACGTTGCCAGTTGAAGCTTCTTCCTCACCAATAATAATGCGGTGCAACACTTTCGCTGTATGGTTATTACATTGCAAAACAACACATTGTCCCTTCTCAACCTTCAGTTCAACTGCCGGTAACTGGTTCGTCTTCCCTAATTGTCTCAACTCGAGTAACGCCATTCTGTCTCCCCCAAATACTTTTTATCCTATTATACCAAACAGTTAATGGAAGATTTAGATATTTTATGAAGTATCATAAAAAGAAGGCTATCCAAATGAAAGGATAGCCTTCTTCTCTAATTTTTCATGCGGCACCGCCACAACAGATGCTTCTAACACTTTATCTTGCGACATTAAGGCATTTTCTAAATCTACGGAAGAAATCCATTCGCCTCCACTTTTAATTCAGTCTTTCGTACGATCAGCAATCTTAATACATCCTTCCGAATCAACCGTGACAATGTCTCCTGCATAGAGCCAACCGTCTTTCATTGATTCTTCTGTACGTTCATCCTTATAATAGCTTCCAGTGATCCATGGGCCCTTTAAACAGAGTTCTGTCATCGCTGAACATTGACGATTTTTTTAATATATCAACGATTCGACAAGGAACCTATCTACTAACAAAAGAAAACCGTCCCAATATACCTCTTGGAACGGTTTCTTTTTCCCCTACTTCTTCACCATTAACTTTCCTTCATAATCATTCATCGACTTTATTTCGACACCTTTATAATAATGAGCAACGATATCTGTATATTTCTTACCTTCCGCTGCCATGCCATTTGCTCCGTATTGGCTCATGCCAACGCCGTGACCGAATCCCTTCGTTGTAACGACGATTTTATCCCCTTCTTGTTTCCATGTGAAGTCAGAAGAGCGTAAATCTAACTTTTCACGAACTTGCTTTCCTGTTAATGTTTTCCCTTGAAATGCTACATCTTTTACTCGCTTTCCTTCCGTAAGATCTTTAATATTCCCAACCTTCCCGTCTGCCAACACCTTCACACCGAGACGCTTTTGAAAGTCAGCTACTGTAAAGGTTTGCTCGCTCGTAAATTTTGGAGAGGCTTGATCCCACGGACTATCTACGCTCTTTAAATACGGATAATCATTTCCCCAATAATCAGCTGCATTTTCTGTCCGGCCATTACTCGTTGAGAAGAAGGATGCTGAGATTGGTTTTCCATCATACGTTAAAACTTGTCCTGCGGTTTTCGAAACGGCTTCTTCGATTTTCTTCAAATTATTTTCGTAGTTATTGCCCCATTGTTTCTTCAATTCTTCTTTACTTTTGTACACTTGATCTTTCACCGTATCGGTCACGTCCGCATTGTTTTTCTTACCTCCGCTTAGCATACGCTGTACCACAAATGTTCTCGCTGCTAATGCCTGCGCCTTTAGCGCCTCTATTTCAAAGCTGGCATTCATCTCAGAAGCTACTACACCGGTCACATACTCCTCCATAGGTAATGTTTCTACCTTCTTTTGCTGATCACGATATACAGCAACTTGAACCGCTGTATCCACTTTCCCTGGAGCTGGTATACTTTCTATCGCTGGAGGAGTTTTAGAAGCTGCTTTTTCTCCTACTTTTGCTTTCGCAAACGGAATAACAAGAGCAGCAGGTACAATGATAACGAGCGCTATTAGAAGCGCTACTGTGATAAAAAGTGGCTTTGAAAATTTCATCTTATTTCCCCCAATATCCAAAAGCTTTACTCCATTCATTCTTATGGAACAACTCTTTCTTTTAGAACATACTTAAGGGGAACCAGCTAAAACGAAAATTTTCTAAATATTTTTACTGGTACGTGCATAAGTATAGAATTTATTGACTATAACAGTAATAACCCAAAAAAATAGTCCCTACGTCAAAAGACGTAGAGACTATTTCAATTAAGCGTGAAGATCAGAAACTTCTTGTTCTTTCACTTCTTCTACTTTTTCGTTTACACGTTCAATAGTTGCACCTAATGCAGCTAATTTCTTATGGAAATCTACATAACCACGGTCAAGATGCTTTAACTCAGTTACACGAGTGTAACCTTCAGATACTAAACCAGCTAAGATTAATGCAGCAGCAGCACGTAAGTCAGTTGCGCCTACTTCAGCACCTTGTAAGCTATTTGGACCGTTCATAATAACAGAACGACCTTCGATTTTAATATCAGCATTCATACGACGGAATTCTTCAACGTGCATAAAGCGGTTTTCGAATACCGTTTCTGTAATCATACTTGTTCCATCAGCTTGTAGTAATAATGCCATCATTTGTGATTGCATGTCTGTTGGGAAACCTGGGTGAGGCATAGTTTTAATATCAACCGCTTTTAACTTATCTGGGCCGATAACACGTACACCTTCATTTTCCTCAATAACTTTAACACCCATTTCTTCCATTTTCGCTGTAATTGAGCGTAAATGTTCAGGTACAGCATTTTCAATTAAGATGTCTCCACCAGTAATTGCCGCTGCAACCATGAATGTTCCCGCTTCAATACGGTCAGGAATAATAGAGTGGTTTCCACCATATAATTTATCAACGCCTTCGATACGAATCGTTCCAGTTCCAGCTCCGCGTACTTTCGCTCCCATCGCATTTAAGAAGTTAGCTAAGTCAACGATTTCTGGTTCTTTCGCTGCGTTTTCAAGGATTGTTGTCCCTTTTGCTAATGTAGCTGCAGACATAATGTTTTCTGTTGCGCCCACGCTTGGGAAGTCTAAATAAATTTTAGCTCCTTTTAGTTCTCCCTCAACGTATGCCTCAACAAAACCATTACCAACCTGTACTTTTGCTCCCATTGCTTCGAAGCCTTTTAAATGTTGGTCAATTGGACGTGAACCAATTGCACATCCACCAGGAAGTGCAATACGAGCACGGCCGTTACGTGCAAGTAATGGTCCCATTACTTGAACAGATGCACGCATTTTACGTACATATTCAAATGGTGCTTCAATGTTTAGTTCTTTAGAAGCATCGATTGTTACTTGGTTATTTTCAAATACGACTTCAGCATTTAAATGACGTAATACCTCATTAATTGTGTATACATCAGACAAAACTGGTACTTCAGATAGTACATTCTTTCCATCACTCGCTAATAGGGCTGCAGCGATTATAGGTAATACAGCATTTTTTGCGCCCTCAACACGCACTGTGCCGTTTAACCGCTTTCCGCCACGGACGATGATCTTTTCCAAATTATTCCCCTCCGTGTCCTTTTTTCAGTATCTATTCACTCAATACTCAGAAGTTATGATCGGTGTGCCAACCACAATTGTATCTTTGTTGTCTGTAGAACGTATTGCTATTTGCACATTTATTTTCTCTCTATTTGTTGAAAGAGCGTCATCCCACTTTCTATTGTATGCGGAGACTGATACAAATGCTCTTTCTTCTATCTGTTCGATCGCTCTTGCTGAAAGATCTTTCAAAAACTGATTGGTTTTATTTTGCAAAACACCTTCAATCTTATCATTCAGTACACCTTGAACACAAGTGTAAATTATAGGTTTTTCACTAAAAATTTTATTTGTTTTCTGAATGTACTTCGGGTCCCATTTCGCCCCGCTTACTTCAAAAATAATGAAAGTGTTTTCTTTAGTATTTTCCTTACTCCATGTTACTACTACTCGTTCTTCATAAGAAGAAAACTTTTTATAGGATGTAGCTTTATATCCATCTGGAGATTGCTCTAATTCCCACTTTTGAATATTCGCCTTGTCCTTCACATCGTTTAACAACTTTTGAAACATATGTATATTAGAAATTGTTTTTGTTTCTCGCGCTAACCATGACCACTTCTCTACTTTAGCATCATTTTTCTCTAAAGTTGCAATCATGCTCTCCATTTTCTGTTCATCGCTGATCGGTTTCATCTCTCTATATCCAACCAAAAATAAAACAACACTTATCACAACAATAAGAATGGCTTTAAGCTTCAATTTCATCCCCTCCTATCCCCATTGTTAACGGAGATATGAGGTTCTATACACTTACTTTACTAAATACGTTAAACTCTTTGAATAGCCTAAATAATCAAGGAAAAAGTTACTTACAGATGTCCCAATTGCAATTGTAATTAGGATGAGTAACACTCGCGTCTGCATCACCTTTCCAGACTTCATTAAACGCTCAATGTGAACACCTTGTAAGGCCCACCACGTAATGGTAATAAACAATAAATGCGAAACAATGGCAATCAGTGCTTGTTGCCCTAAAAGATGTGCCAAAAAATCGACCCCTTTTTACCCAGCTACTACTTACGAAATACTATAAAAACGATACCATAATAAGTAGGCGCCACACTTTTTCAAATACAAATAAGCATCTTACATTTCACATCATAATTTGCTCTCAAAAAACATATACCTACATGCATTTTCAATTGTAATTCACACAAAATAAAAAGCGCAGAGTAACAACTCCACACCTTTTATTTTCACTATTGTACCACGTTCCCTAAGAAGAAGAAATCCTTCATTAATGGAAAATATTCATAAAAGAAATTGTATCCAATCATCGGCATAATCCCTAGTATTACAATCGAGATTGCACAAAGGCTCATAACAACCTTTATATTTAATGGCAAACGAATTTTCTCTTCCACTCCTCCCGTCCGGAAAAACATTTGCTGTAGAATACGGAAATAATATACGAATGAGATGACTGTCGTCCCCATCATAATAGAAGCTAGTACGTAATGAGCTGGCTCTACATGCATTGCACCTAAAAAGATGTTAATTTTCCCGATGAAACCAGCTGTTCCTGGTATCCCGGCCAACGATAATATAAAAATCGTCATCACTATCGCTGTAAATGGCGATCGCTTATATAATCCGGTAAAAATGGTAATGTTTTCTTTGTTACTTTGTAAGATTAAGCCGTGAATAATTGCAAATGCGCCTATATTCATAAGCATATACGCAAGCATGTAAAACCACATGCTATCCATCGTAAATGGTGATAATGCTACAAGCGGAACGAGTAAATACCCCGCATGTGCGATTCCCGAATAAGCAAATAGGCGTTTTACGTTATATTGCTTTAACGCTACTACGTTTCCAATAATCATCGTAATACTCGCTAGTACTGCAATGTATATGCTCATACGTCCGTATAAAGATTGCATGTCTCCTTGCACCGATATACTTGCAAAAACCATGAGAAACAGACGAATAATGAGTAAGAATCCAGCAATTTTAGAAATCGTCCCGAGAAAAGCAGTAACAGGTGTAGCCGCTCCCTCATACACATCTGGTGCCCACATATGAAACGGCACTGTCGCAATTTTAAACGAGAGTCCAACGAGTAATAGTAGAAATGCGAGAGCTAACAATAACTGAATACCACCAGCAAGCTCCCCTGCGAATACTTTTTGCATATCCACGATATTAGTTGATCCTGTAATACCGTATAAATAACTCATTCCAAAGAGCGTAATTGCCGTGCCAATACCTCCGTTAATGACATATTTCATGGCCGCCTCGTTTGACGCACGGTTCCTTTTTCGTATTCCTACTAAAATATATGAAGAAAGTGAAAGCAATTCTAAACCGACGAAAAGTGTAATGAAGTCGATACTAGAAGCCATAAACATAGCCCCAAGAAGTGCCATTAAAAATAAGTAATAATATTCTCCCTTATCTTCAATTGGATTCTTCTTATCATCGCTCATGGCGGTGCATAAGATGAGGGCCGCTCCGCCTAATAACAACGTTTTAAACCCTTTTGAAAACCCATCTAACACAAACGATCCATTTAAAATATCTCCTGTCGGTTCACCGTATAGCGTGATTAACGACACGATTGCTAATATGACGGCTGCGATTGCACTAAGCGCTACATATCTATGGTTCAGCTTAAAAAATAAATCACATATGGAAAGAAGGATGGCTGCTCCGAGAATAATGAATTCTGGCACCATGAGATGCCATGATAAGCTAAGTAACGTATTCATATCCATCCTACTTCACCCCCAATGTTTTCAATGTATTTTGAAGCGGATCCCCTAGTATTTCTGGCATTACTCCAATTGCAATAATGCAGAAGATAAGTAGCAATATAGGGACATACTCCCATCCCTGTATATCAGCTTTCGCCTCCCACTCTTTCTTACCAAAAGTTACTTGAAGCGTTGCTCTTAATACGTATACAGCGGTTAAAATGATGCCGAGCACACCGACTGCAGCAATGACTGGCTCCCCTTGGAATAAACCGAGAAAGGCAAGAAACTCGCTAACAAATCCAGACATTCCTGGCAATCCAAGCGATGCCATTCCTCCTGCTAAGAAGAATCCGCTAAGTACCGGGACACTTTTTGCGAGTCCGCCAAGCGCTGTAATATCCGACGTTCCAAAGCGCTGTTCTATAACGCCCAGTAAGAAGAAGAGTAAGGCTGCAATTAAACCGTGAGAGACAACTTGGAATAGTGCCCCTTGTATACCTGGTGCATTTAACGCCGCAAGGCCCATTAATACGATGCCCATATGCGAAATACTAGAGTAAGCAAGCACCTTCCGAAAATCCGTTTGAATGAGCGCTAAGAAGGCTCCGTACAATAAATTGATGACTCCTAAAATCGCAATAAGCGTTGCAAACTCGCGAAAGTATTCCGGGAATAGCCCCTTTCCGAAACGAATCATACCGTATGCCCCAATCTTCAGTAAAACGCCCGCGTGAAGCATAACTACAGCCGGATGCGCTTCAATATGCACATTGACCATCCAGCGATGTAACGGGAAAACGGGTAGTTTAATCGCAAAGGCAATCATTATGGCAAGAAACAATCCGAACTGTAAGCTACTTGAGACAGCCATTCCTCCCCCAGCACCTACGCTCGTTAATATTTCTTTAAGCTCTGTAATATTTGTTGTACCTGTTTTTGCAAATAAAACTGAGAAAACGATGAGTAAAATAGCGGAACCAATACCGTTATATATTAAATAACTATAAGCAGCCTTTTCACTCGACAATTTCCCCCACTTTCCAATTAATAAAAACATTGGCGGCAACGTAATTTCAAAGAAGATAAAGAACAACATTAAATTTTGAGCAGCGAAGACGCCGAGCATCCCTATTTCTAACATGAGTAGCAGCATATAAAAGGCTTTCAAGTTTCTTTTAATAGTAAATGCCGCAATTGCTGCAAGCATCGCTAGAAGGGCTGTCAGCACCATCATAACGAGCGATAAACCATCAATGCCGAGCTCGTAATAAATGGAAAACCATCTTTTATCCACCGCTGCAAAATCCCCAAATTTAATCCATTTCACTTTTTCATCAAATAGCGACAAACTCTTTCCAGAAGCATATGTACAAGCGAGGACGATAGCGATTCCAAATGGAAGCGCCGTCCCAAATAAACCAAGCGCTCGCACAGTACGCGATTCTTTTTTCGGCGTTAATACAAGTAAAAGAATTCCTAAAAGCGGGGAAAAAATGAAGAACGTTAATAACAAATCATTCATCGTAAATCCCCTCCCGTATAGAGCAAAATAATGACGAGTACTGCAAGCGAAACAGCTGTTACAGTGCCGTACACTTGTACATTTCCGTTTTGGAGTCTAGAACCGAGTCCGCTTATCCCTTTAACTAGACTCCCTATTAAAACGGCAATTCCTTCGACTACATACACCTCAAATAAGCGAAGCACATGAGCGATTCCCTTCGTAATAGGGAGCACCGTCATATTGTATAGTTCATCCACATAATATTTTTCTTTCAAAAGGTTATAAAGAGGTGTTCCATCGCCCCCAGCCCAATCTCTAGAAATAAATTTCTTGCCATATATGAAATATGCAAGAGCAATCCCAGCCAAGGAAACGAGCGTCGCAACAATCATAATCCAAACTGGTCCATGTGCCTCTCGCGCTTTAAATGCTACATCTTTCGTAAGCCAATCCCCGAGAAACGTCCCAAACCACGGTGTATTTATATAACCTGCCACTACTGCAAGGACCCCGAGAACGATCATCGGATACGTCATAATGCGGGGCGATTCATGCACATCTTCCTTTGTCTTTGCTTCCCCAGTAAAGACAAGGAAGTAGAGCCGGAACATGTAGAATGCTGTTAAGAACGCTGCAATTACTGCTAATATGAATAAAACGTAATTGCCATTCATCCAAGTCACCGCTAAAATTTCATCTTTACTAAAGAAACCAGAAAGGAGCGGAACCCCACTAATTGCAAGTGTACCGATTAAAAATAGTGCACCCGTTACTTTCATCTTCTTCTGTAAACCACCCATTTTATTAATGTCTTGCGTATGCACTGCATGAATGACGCTTCCTGCTGCCAAAAATAGTAGCGCTTTAAAAAAGGCGTGTGTCGTTAAATGGAAAACACCAGCTACATAACCAGCAGATCCTAATGCGAGCATCATATAACCTAGCTGGCTAACCGTAGAATAAGCAAGCACTCTCTTTATGTCCGTTTGTACAAGACCGATAGAAGCCGCAAAGATCGCAGTGAAAGCTCCAACGATTGCCACCGTCTGCATCGCCACCGCACTTGCTGAAAATAGCGGAAACATCGTCGCCACTAAATATACGCCAGCTGCGACCATCGTCGCCGCATGAATAAGTGCCGAAACAGGCGTCGGCCCTTCCATCGCATCTGGTAACCACGTATGAAGCGGGAACTGACCTGACTTCCCCATCGCCCCGATAAAAATTAATATCGCTGTTATTGTAATCATCGTAGGGGTAAGATCACCCGTACGAATCGCCCTAAATATTGCGTCATATTCAAAACTACCCGCGTGCCAAAAAAGTAAGATCATCCCTATAAATAAACCGACATCTCCAATACGAGTCATAATAAAAGCCTTTTTCGCAGCAGCCTTCGCTTCTTCTTTAAAGAAATAAAAACCGATGAGTAAAAATGAACCAAGGCCGACTAACTCCCAAAATATATAAAGCTGTAATAAATTCGGTGATATAACGAGCCCGAGCATCGCAAATGTGAAGAGCCCTAAATAGGCATAAAAGGTTGGTAATCTTTCATCACCTTTCATATAACCTTTCGAATACACATGTACAAGTAAACTCACAAGTGTAACGATAAACAGCATTAAAGCCCCTAATGCAGTCACTTCAAAGCCAAATGATATATCAATATCTCCCGTTCTAAGCCATACCCACTTATGCTTCAATCCTACTTTCGAAAACCGTTCTATTAATACAAGTACCGCAAATATAAAGGAGAGAAAGACGAGGAAAATACTAAGTACACTGCTTCCTTCTCTAATTTTCTTCCCGAATATAAGTAATAAAAAAAACGAAACAAGCGGGAAAAGCGGTATGAGCCATGCATAATCGATCATTGTTTCCTTCCCCCTTTTCGGTCACAATGTTATCCTTTGAGCGTATCCATTTCATCTACATGAACCGTCTTACGATTACGATACAAGGCAATTAAAATGGCGAGTCCTACCGCCGCCTCCGCTGCTGCTACAGCCATCGTAAACAGAGAGAAAATTTGCCCTGTTAAATTTGGGAACAAACCTAATTTACTAAACGCGACTAAATTTAAATTGGCCGCGTTAAGCATTAATTCAATACAAACTAATACAATCACTGTATTTCGCTTCGTTAAAGCTCCAAACAAACCGATGCAAAACAAAATAATCGCAAGCGTTAAATATGCAGAAGCTGGAACGCTACTCATTGGAATCCTCCTCTTTCTCATCCTTCTTCGCAAGTATAATCGCGCCAACAAGTGCTACAAGTAAAATGACTGAGGTTAACTCAAATGGAATAATATATTTCGAATAGAGAAGTGTACCGATTTGAAGTGTGTTTTTTTCATGGAGAGGTAAACTTCCTTGTGTGCTTTCATTTGCAAAATCAATATTGTTAACAGCGAAATACATAACTGCCCCAAATGCTACAACCGCAAAGAAGATAATCCATTTTCGAAGAGTAAGACGCGATTCATTTTCTGCGTTATGTTGCGTTAACATAATGCCAAAAATCATAATAATTGTAATCGCACCGGAGTAAAGTAAAATTTGTGCAACTCCGATAAATTCGGCCGATAAAAGAAAGTACAAACCTGCGATACTAAGAAATGTCAGAACGAGAGCTAGCATCATATGCATGACTTTCGTTAAGTTCAACATAAGAACACCGCCGATAATTGCAGACAAGGATAGTATAAAGAATGCTACAAACTCGCCATTCATGCTTTATTCTCCTTCCTGACGTTTTCGTCGTTTTCGTCAAGCCACTGCAAATTTTTAAATAAATCATCACGTGAATATTCCGCGAGCTCAAAGTTATTTGTCATAACAATCGCCTCTGTCGGACAAACTTCTGTACATAAATCACACAGAATACAAATTTCAAAATTAATATCGTACGTGTCAATAATTTTTCCTTTTTTCGTAGGATCCGGATGTTTTTTTCCTGTTAACTGAATACAGTCTGTCGGACAAATGTTGGAGCATTGGTTACAAACAATACACTTTTCCGGATAAAACTTTTGAATACCTCGAAAGCGGTCTGGCAACGGCAACGGTTGATTCGGATAATCGTAGGTCACCTTCTTCTTACTCAAATTGCTTAATGTATATTTTAATCCTTTAAATAGTCCTTTCATCTCTTACTGGCACCCCCCTCATAGATTAGAAGAATAACTCCTTAATCAATGCCGTTAAGAAAATATTCGCAAGTGCAATTGGCAATAATACTTTCCAGCCAAACTCCATTAACTGGTCACCTCTTATACGCGGAAACGTAACGCGGAACCAAATTAATAGAAAGACTACACTGCTAAATTTCAAAGCAAACCATACAGCTCCTGGGATAAATCCAAGGAACATAACTGGATTCCATCCGCCTAAAAAGAGCACTGTAATTAAAGATGACATTCCGAAGAAATATACGTACTCTGAAAGCATGAAAAACGCCCATCGAAACCCTGAGTATTCCGTATGATATCCAGAAACAAGTTCCGATTCTGCTTCTGGTAAATCAAACGGCGTCCTATTTAACTCTGCTACCGCCGCGATTAAGAAAACGACGAAACCGATTGGCTGCACGAAAATGTACCAAACATTCTCCTGTGCCGCTACAATTTCATTTAAATTCAGGCTACCAGCTAACAAAACGACACCAATTACACTCATTACGAGCGGAATTTCATAAGAAATCATTTGCGCCGCCGCACGCATCCCTCCTAAAAGGGAATATTTATTATTTGATGCCCATCCTCCGGTTACGACACCAATCGTCGTAATGCCAGAAACAGCAATGTAATACAGTAAGCCTACGCCAATATCCGCGAACTGAAATTTATCAGTAAACGGGATGACTGCAAGCACCATAAATGCCGGTGCGAATGCAATGACAGGCGCTAATATAAACAACGTTTTATCTGCCGCTTTCGGAATACTATCTTCTTTCAATAATAGTTTTAAAACATCAGCTACCGTTTGCAGTAAACCGAACCGGCCCCCAACTTGGTTTGGTCCAATCCGCCCTTGCATAAAACCCATTACTTTCCGTTCTGCCAAAATACCATATGTAACGAAGCCAAGGACTGCAAATAATAGAAGCACCGCTAATCCGAAAAAAATGAAGAAATTCGTCCAGCTTGAAGGTGATTGTAAGAGCGTTTCAATCATTAGCCATCAACCTCCCCAAGTACAATATCAACTCCACCTAAAATCGTAATTAAATTGGCGATGTTTTCACCTTTCAATAACTTCGGTAAAATTTGCAAATTGTAAAAAGACGGCCTGCGAAACTTCAAGCGATACGGCTCTTTCTTTCCATCACTAGCAATATAGCAACCAATCTCTCCTCGCGGCGATTCTATACGGACGAACGCTTCCCCTTTAGGCGCCTTAATGATTTTCGGCACTTTCGCTAGCACAGCTCCGTCTTTCGGGAACTGCTGGACAGCTTGCTCAACAATTTTTAATGACTCCTCAATCTCTTGCATGCGGCAAACGTAACGATCCCAAGCATCTCCCACACTCCCAACAGGAATATCGAAATCAAAACGATCATAAATGGAGTACGGTTCATCCTTGCGAAGATCCCAGTTTACTCCGGTACACCGCAAATTCGCTCCGCTTAAAGAATACGAAATCGCTTCTTCCGCGCTATATATACCAACGCCTTTTACGCGATTTAAGAAAATCTCATTACCGCTAACGAGATCATGATAACCTGCCAATTGTTCTCGCATATACGGAACAAACTCTTCCACTTTTTCAATCCAACCGTCCGGCGCATCCCACTTTACACCCCCGACTCTCATATAGTTAAAAGTAAGACGGGCACCGCATAATTCGTTTAATAAATTTATAATCATCTCTCGTTCACGAAAAGCGTATAAAAACGGGCTGACCGCTCCTATATCAAGAAGATTTGTCCCCCACCAAACGAGGTGGCTCGCAATCCTTCCAAGCTCCATTGCAAGTACTCGTAAGTATTCGGCCCGCTCCGGGATTTCAAGCCCCATCATCGTCTCTACAGCATGGCAAATGACGTAATTATTCGTCATGGCCGATAAATAGTCCATTCGATCTGTATAAGGGATAATTTGCGTATACTGTAAGCTCTCGGCAATCTTTTCGGTCCCGCGATGCAAATATCCAATAACTGGTGTAGCTTCTTTAATAATTTCCCCGTCAATCTTAATAACAAGCCTGAACACACCATGCGTACTCGGATGCTGAGGCCCTACATTCAAAAGCATTTCTTCCGTACGGATCATAAGCTACACCTCCACATCATACGGTTCATAATCTTTCCGAAGCGGATACCCTATCCAATCATCAGGCATTAAAATACGTGATAAATTCGGATGTCCCTTAAATACAATGCCGAGCAAATCATACGCTTCTCGCTCTGGCCAGTCCGCTCCTTTCCAAAGCGCTGCAACCGACTCTACTTCTGGTGCTTCCCTATCCAACTTCACCTTCACCGCTACTGACTGTTTCTTTCCATATGAAAATAAATGAACATACACTTCCATATGTGTCACAAAATCCGTCGCATGTAGCTCTGACATATAATCAAAAGCAAGTCCCTCATGGAATCGCAGTAACTCCATTACTTCATAATATTTTGAGGGCTCCACCACAAGAGTTGGCACGTCTTTTGAAAGTTTATTAATGTAGGAATCTACTAACGTATCCTCTCCAATTTTCCCCTTAATAACTTCAACATACTGATTTAAATACGGCTGATTCACGGATGGCTCTCCCTGTTTCGGCTCCTCTTCCGCTTTACCTTCAGCGCCCTTTGTCTTCGCCCTTGCTGCCGCTTTTGCCTTCGCCTTTTCATCTCCCGATTTCCCATCACCTAGCGAGGCCTTCTGCTTCGCTAAAGCCGCTGCCTTTGCCTTTGCTACCGCCACGGCCCTCGCCTTCGCTTTTGCCTTTTCTTCTTCCGTTACTTCTTCGGTTCCTTCTCTTTTTTGCTTTGCTAATGCTGCCACTTTTGCTTTTGCGGCGGCGGCTGCCTTCGCCTTCGCTTTGGCCCTTTCTTCTTCCGTTACTTCTTCGGTTCCTTCTCTTTTTTGCTTCGCTAATGCTGCCGCTTTTGCTTTTGCCACCGCTGCTGCCTTCGCTTTCGCTTTGGCCTTTTCTTCTTCCGTTACTTCTTCGGTTCCTTCTCTTTTTTGCTTCGCTAATGCTGCCGCTTTTGCTTTTGCCACCGCTACTGCCTTCGCCTTCGCTTTGGCCCTTTCTTCTTCCGTTACTTCTTCGGTTCCTTCTCTTTTTTGCTTCGCTAATGCTGCCGCTTTTGTTTTTGCCGCCGCTGCTGCCTTCGCTTTCGCTTTGGCCTTTTCTTCTTCCGTTACTTCTTCGGTTCCTTCTCTTTTTTGCTTCGCTAACGCTGCCGCTTTTGCTTTTGCGGCGGCTGCTGCACGTCGTTTTACTTCTTCCACAGTCATACCATTACTTTTTGGTAGCGCTTTCTCTTTTTCTCGATTTTCTTCCTCAAGTTTACTTATTTCCGCATCATGTTTCGCAACGAGACGCTTTCTCGCCTCTTCTTTCGCATGCCTAGCCGCTTCTCTTTTCAAATCCTCTAGGTCTTTATTTGGATCACTCATTTATTCGTCACCTGCTTTCCCGTCTTTGCCTCGTAACGAATTTTTTCTTTCAATTTATTAATTCCATAAATTAAAGCAGCAGGATTGGGTGGACAACCAGGAATATACACATCCACTGGTACAATTTGATCCACACCTTTCACAACAGCGTATGAATTTACATATGGGCCACCTGCTGTCGCACAAGATCCCATTGCAATCACCCATTTTGGTTCGGGCATTTGATCATATAAACGCCGAACAATAGGAGCCATCTTCTTCGTTACTGTTCCCGACACAATCATAACGTCCGATTGCCTTGGCGATGTCCGAAAAAATGACCCAAATCGATCTAAATCGTAATGTGATGAACCTACTCCCATCATTTCAATTGCACAGCATGCCAGTCCGAATGTCATCGGCCATAAAGAATTGCTTCGTGCCCATCCTTTTAACTGCTCCAATGTAGAAAAAAAGATATTTCGTTCTAATTCCGCCCGCTCATTTGGATGTAATTCCTCAAAATTTATAACCATTGTAACACCTTCTTTTTCCAAGCATACGCTAATCCAACTAGCAACATTACAACAAAGATGAGCATTTCAATCAGTGCAAATAAACCGAGCTTGTCATATGCAACAGCCCATGGATATAAAAATAAAGTTTCTACATCAAAGATGACAAACAATAAAGCAAAAATATAATAACGAGCATGAAACCGAATATTTGCATCATGAAAAGGCTCAATCCCACTCTCATACGTCGTCGCTTTCGCTGCACTTGGTTTGTTTGGACGCAGCATCTTTCCTAATGTAAGAGCCACTACCGGCAGCAATATACCTAATAGCAAGAAAATCAAAACGATCATATAACTATTTTCATATACACTTGCCATTGTGAAACCCTCCCTCCTGAATTAAGAACAAGTTCACTTAGTAAACAATATGTCCTAGTTGCAGTAATTATTATTTTTAAATTTTTCTAAATAATGCAACTATTTTAATCATTATAGCAAACTTCAAATTCCTATGTCGATATATTGGGGACCGAAACGAGAATTATTAAAATCTATTTTTATAACTCGCTAAACCTGTGTAAAATAAGTATAGAAATTATATATATGTTTCAAGAAACAATAAAAAATAAAAAGAGGAATTTATATGTATATACCGTGGGTGAGATAAATGAAAAAACAAACACATGTAAGTATTCTGATAAGCATTATATTGTTATCTATAGCGATTCATTACGTGGCAATGCCTTTTCTATATGAATACTCATTTCCTTTTCAAATATTAATTGGAATGAGTACCTTATTCATTGATATTATCGCTTGTAGTTATATACTTTATTTTTCAAATAGGAAAGAAGGGTTACCTCGTTTATTTTGGACCATTTTATCTGTTGGAACCCTCTCTTATTTCATTGGTGATATGGTCGTTGCCTATCAACGTTTAATTTTAAAGGACTACTATACATTCGTTGATCCGTCCGATTTTTTTTACTTACTTTTTTTAATTAGCTTTGCATTTGCCTTTCTATATGAAATCATCTATAACCGCGATTTATTAGAAAAGCTTTTTATGATATGTGATATTTGTATTATTGTTACAGCACAATTCACTTTAAGTTACTACTTACTTATTGAACGCACCATTCACGTTTCTTCAACATCCTATATCGACATATTTGTTCAACTTACCTATCCAATGGCCGATTTGCTCTTTCTTCTCATAGGAATCAATCTGTTATTCAAGCCATTATCCTTATTATCCAAAAAAGTTGGTGCGCTTCTTGGCAGTGCTTTAATTTTATATGCTACTACAGATGCGATTTATGCTTATATTAAATACTTCACACCCGAGTATTCTATGTTTACAGTTACTCCTCTCTATCAAGTAACTTTAGTACTAGTAGCAATCGCCTGTATTCTGCATACAAAAGAACCTGAAAGACAAGAGCAAGTACTATTAACACCTAAACTTGGGGAATCGATCAGATTGTCATTACCTTATATTTCTGTAGTAATGCTTATTGTTTTTATACTAGTTGAATATGTTTTTGCACCTATTGTAGTAATCGGGCTTATAATAACTTTCTCCTTCGTTCTCATACGCCATAGTTTAGTTCGAAAACAAAATAAAATATTATTACTAGCCCAAATGCAATTCAACTCGGAACTCGAAATACAAATTGAACTACGTACAGAAGATTTAGTAGAACAAAAAAATGAACTATATCATAACCAACAGATGTTTAAATCTTTATATGAGCATCATCCAGATCCAATCTTCACCTTAGATTTGTACGGTAATTTTCTCAAAGTGAATAACGCTGGTACTACTTTGCTCGGTTATCAAACGAATGAATTATTAAATCAACCTTACTATTCACTTATGTATGAAGAAGATTTGGAAGAAATCATTAGTGCCTTTCATCGGGTAAAAAAGGGGAAATCTATTTCTTTAGAAGTACGGGCATATCATAAAAATAGGGATATTTACTACTTGCATGTTACAGCAGTTCCTATCTTTTTAAAGGATCATATTTCTGGTGTTTATTTAATGATTAAAGATATTACGGAAAGCAAACAACAACAAGAACAAATTAATTTTCTAGCATATCATGATACTTTAACAGAGCTTGCAAATCGCCGTGCATTTCATCAATATGTAGAACAAGCAATTGCTCGATCCGAAATATCAAAAAGGCCTTTTGCTGTTATGTTTCTCGACCTAGACCGCTTTAAGGTTATTAATGATACCCTCGGTCATAGGGTAGGAGACCTTCTATTAATTGCCGTAGCAAAAAGACTAGAAAGACTATCGACACCAAATATGAAGCTCGCCCGGCTAGCTGGGGATGAGTTCACAATCCTTATCGAAAATTATAAAAAAAGACCCGATGTAAAAAAAATGGCTGATACGATTGTAGCAGCCATGAACGAACCATTTGAAATTGAAAGTCAACATCTACAAATCTCACCGAGCATCGGGATTGCAATATATCCTGAAGCAGGTGAAGATCCATTGTCCATTTTGCAGCATGCTGATATGGCCATGTACGAAGCAAAAAATAAAGGAAAAAATGGTAGCTCTCTGTACACGAAAGAATTGTATAAAAAAATGGAACGAAAAGCTCGAATTGAAAAAGATTTACCACTCGCTTTAGTAAACGAAGAGTTTTATCTCGTCTATCAACCACAAATTGATATTACGACGAAAAAGATTATTGGTGCTGAAGCATTAATACGCTGGAAACACCCACTCCTAGGTGACATTCCGCCATGTGAGTTCATTCCAATTGTAGAAGAGACGCCTCAAGTCGTTCCACTCGGTCATTGGGTATTAAAAGAATCTTGTCGCCAGTTAAAAATATGGCATACTTTCGGCTACACAGATTTAAAAATAAGTGTGAACTTATCTGCAAAAGAGTTCCAGCAAGATCATTTAATCGAGAACATTTCACAAATACTAACAGACATTAAAGTCGATCCAAAGCATGTAACACTTGAGCTAACAGAACGAATTGCAATGATCAACGAAAAAGAAACATTATCAAGACTAAAACAATTAAAGGAATATGGTATTCAAACGTCCATTGATGACTTCGGTACCGGCTATTCCTCTCTCGCTTATTTATCAATTTTCCCTATCGATACGTTAAAAGTACCGAGAGAATTTACACAACTAGCCGATCATCGGCCTGAGGAACGAGCTATTGTTTCCACTATCCTTTCCCTTGCAAATACTTTAAACCTCTCTGTCGTTGCTGAAGGAATTGAAACAGAAAAACAACTTAAGTTTCTACAAAAGAACAACTGTAAATATATGCAAGGTTACTATTTCAGTAAACCACTTACTAGTCATCAATTTATAAAATTTCTACAAAAAACACCCAGTATGAACTGAAGTGAACCCGAATAGTGGTACATGAAAAAAACACCTCCTGAATTCGCATACTAAGTATGCAAATTCAATGGAGGTGTTTTTTCGTATGACGACAAGAGTTCATTACCCAGAAGAAACAAAGTGGAAAGTAATTGAAATGAAGAAAGATGGTTATTCAAATCGTACAATTATGGAGAAACTCGGAATTAAAAATGTTTCCCAAATTAAGACATGGATGAAATGGTATCGTACAGATCAAACGTATCGTTTTCAACAACCTATAGGAAAACAATATTCTTATGGAAAAGGACCAAAAGAGCTCAGTGAATTAGAACAACTACGTTTAGAAAATAAGCATCTAAAAACAAAATTACTTGTATGGGGAAAGTATCTGGAAATCGAAAGGGGCTGAAACCAGAAACTGTAGTTACTTTATGGAAAAATGTAAAAACAAAAATAACGATAAAAGAATTGTGTAACGTATTAGAATTACCCCGTTCCACATTTTATCGCTGGTTACAACGAACGGAAGATCGGAAAGATGATATAGAAGAGAAAGTAAAGGACGTCTGTCTTAGGCATAAATTTCGGTATGGATATCGAAGAGTGACGGCTACTCTTCAAAAAATGGGACTGTGTGTTAATCATAAAAAAGTATTACGAATCATGAGACAAAATCACATTCTTTCAAAAGTACGTCGAAAGAAAAAGAAATATATCAATGGTGCGGAACCAATGGTAGCCCCTCATCGATTGGAGCGTGAATTCGATGCATCCAGACCAAATGACAAGTGGTTTACAGATGTGACGTATCTCTTATTTGGAGAGCGTACCTTGTATTTATCAACGATCATGGATGCCTTTAATCGTGAAATTATTAGTTGTGTCATCAGCGAATCACAAACACTGGCATTAGCGATGAAGACATTGAAACAAGCAATGAGAGGGCGAAGAGTAAAAGATGTCCTTCTTCACTCGGATCAAGGAAGTATTTATACAGCAAAAGAATTTCAAGCGTATGCCAAAGAAAACGGCATTATCACCAGCATGTCCCGGAGAGGAAATTGCCATGATAATGCCGTCATGGAAAGCTTCTTTGGTCATTTGAAAAGTGAAGCTTTCTATTCACAAGAGATAACAAAAGTATCCAACACAACTGTGCGAAAGATTGTGCTAGAATACATTCATTACTACAATTGTGTGCGAATTCAAGAAAAATTAAACCACCTATCCCCTAAAGAATTTAGGGAACAAGTGGTTTAGGTGTTTTGATTGGTGTCCCGTTTTCGGGGTTCACTTCAAACCAATAGCTCATACTGGGTGTTTTTATAGTGTCGGAATTGTTTTCTCGTAATACTCCTCTGCAATTTCTTCATAAAAAGCTGCTGACGTCGTATAAAAATATGGAATTAGCCATAGGAATCCAATCCCGAGCGTAATACAACTTAATATAAACCAACCAATAAAGCTTAAACATAAAATGAAATACTCCATCTTATGTCCATTCATCATACGACGACTTTCTGTAATAGCTTGATTTATGGAATACTCAGGATGATCATTTATTATAAAGTACGTCATCGCATAAGAAAATGATTTAATAATGCCTGGAATAATAAATAGTAAAAACCATAAGAAAATATAAATGTTCACTACTATATATAATAAAAATGACTTTATAAACTTACTTCCTTCTGTAAACCATCTGAATATATGCCCAATACTCGCTTCTTTTTCACGAATGATATGTAATGCTAAATGATAACCACCTAGCGTTAATGGACCTACCATCAATATTGTAATAACGTCTACTGAAAGTGAGTTATTTACTTCTTTCCAATCCCAAAATTGAGAGAAAATGAAATCAATACTAAAGCTAAAAGCTGAAATAAGAATCGAAATCAGTAATGTTGCCCCGACAGCTAATCCCCATTTCCCTTCTAATGAATCTAGCGCTTCTCCTTTTAAATCACTAATCATATTGTTCCTCCTATACGTAATAACTCTATTAGTATAGCATGTTCCTACTACAATTCATCTTTTGAAAGATAACGATAAAAATGCGCTGTCGTTGTACTCATATACGGGCTAAGCCAAAGAAAACCAATTCCAAGTGTTAAAATCCCTAAAATACCCCATCCTATAAAACTAAGCCATAAAAGAAACAAATCTAACTTATGCCCCTTCATAAGATGCTTACTTTCTTTCATTGCTCGTGACACACTATACTCTGGATTTCCAATCATTACATAGTACGTCATCGCATAAGAAAAATACATCACAATCATAACAACGATTGAAATAGCTAATAGTACAAAGAAAGCGATAGTAAACGACGTATTTCCTTCTTCACCGAAAAATGCGAATAAGGCTACTAGCAACATTGGAATCCATGTACCTGTATATAACAAAATTGCAAGCATTGCCCACATCGTTTTCATCATTCTTTTAAAGCCACGAAACCCTTCGAATAAGTGATCTACTTTAGCACCTTCTCGTTTACTAATCTGTAAAAATACATTTGTATAACCGTATGATGTAATTCCATACGATGCGTTACTCAAAATTATTATGATGCAATAAAAAATACCAAATGTAATACCTGCTCCGATTGATATTGTTTCCTCTTCAAGTGAACCTGTTAAACCAGCAAATAGTAAAAATATAATAACTCCTGGAATTAAAAGTATAAGCATTGCAGCCATTGAAACAACATAACTTAAAATAAAATATAAAATCGTTGATCCAACACCTAGTCCCCATTTTCCCTTTAAAGAGTGCAACGCTTCTCGTTTCATTTCACCGATCATTTATTCATCCCCTTTATAAATTGTTGTACATTCTCTACTTATACAAGCATCAATATAATTATACCATTTTTGTAAAATTATCCATGAACTGCACAAAAAAAATCCGTAAAGGCAAAGCCTTTACGGATTTTTTATTTCATATCGGAAACGTTTAAACGGTTCACAGCACGTTGTAATGCCATTTCTGCACGTTTAAAGTCAACATGTGCTTGTTTATCTTGCATACGTTGCTCAGCGCGACGCTTCGCTTCATTTGCACGATGGATATCGATATGGTTTGCTTCTTCAGCAGATGATGATAATACAGTTACTTTATCTGGACGAACTTCGATAAAACCACCGCTTACTGCTACATAATCAGTGTGTCCACCATGTTTCAGACGAACTGCACTAATTTTTAATGGTGCAACAGTTGGAATGTGACCTGGTAAGATCCCCATTTCCCCACTCTCTGCTTTTACGCTTACCATTTCTACTTCTTTTTCGTAAACCGGTCCATCAGGAGTTACAATACTGACTGGAAATGTCTTCATACTTCGTCCCTCCTAAGGCCTTACGCCATCATTTTCTTCGCGTTTTCAATAACTTCTTCAATGCCACCAACTAAACGGAATGCATCTTCTGGAAGGTCATCATATTTTCCTTCTAGAATTTCTTTGAAACCACTAACTGTATTTTTTACAGGTACGTAAGAACCTTTTTGACCTGTAAACTGCTCAGCTACGTGGAAGTTTTGAGATAAGAAGAATTGAATTCGACGAGCACGATGTACAACTAACTTATCTTCTTCAGATAACTCATCCATACCTAAGATAGCGATGATATCTTGAAGCTCTTTGTAACGTTGTAAAGTTTGCTGTACTTGACGAGCCACTTCATAATGCTCTTCTCCTACGATTTCCGGCGAAAGTGCACGAGATGTAGATGCCAATGGATCTACGGCTGGGTAAATACCCATTTGTGTTAAACGACGCTCTAAGTTTGTTGTTGCATCTAAGTGAGCGAACGTTGTAGCTGGTGCTGGGTCAGTATAGTCATCGGCTGGTACATATACCGCTTGGATAGACGTGATAGACCCTTTATTTGTAGATGTAATACGCTCTTGTAATTGACCCATTTCTGTTGCAAGTGTTGGTTGGTAACCTACCGCAGATGGCATACGACCAAGAAGGGCAGATACTTCAGAACCTGCTTGCGTGAAACGGAAGATGTTATCGATGAACAATAGTACGTCTTGTCCTTGCTCATCACGGAAATGCTCAGCCATTGTTAAACCTGTTAATGCAACACGTTGACGTGCTCCAGGCGGCTCGTTCATTTGTCCGAATACCATCGCAGTTTTCTTAATTACGCCGGAATCGCTCATTTCGTGGTATAAATCGTTACCCTCACGAGTACGCTCACCTACACCAGCGAATACAGAGATACCACCGTGTTCTTGTGCGATGTTGTTAATTAATTCCTGAATTAATACAGTTTTACCTACACCGGCACCACCGAATAGACCGATCTTACCACCCTTAATGTAAGGAGCAAGTAAGTCTACTACTTTAATACCAGTTTCAAGAATTTCTACTTTAGTAGATAATTCTTCGAATGCAGGTGCTTGACGGTGAATTGGATCACGGTGTACATCCGCAGGAAGTTCACCATCTAAGTCAATTGCATCACCTAATACGTTAAATACGCGACCAAGTGTTGCATCACCAACTGGTACAGAGATTGCTTTACCAGTATCTTCTACTTCTGTGCCACGAACAAGTCCATCTGTGGAAGACATTGCAACTGTACGAACTGTGTCATCACCTAAATGAAGTGCAACTTCAAATGTTAAGTTAATGTTTGTTCCGTTTTCGTTGCTTTGTTTTACCGTAAGGGCGTTGTAGATTTCTGGTAGCTTTCCGCCATCAAACTTAACGTCTACAACCGGACCCATGATTTGCGTAACGCGCCCTTTATTCATCGGGTTCCCTCCTAGCTTTCTTTTAATTAGCCAGCTTTCTAAGAGAAGTCGGCTTTTAATTTTTTATTAGTGTAGCTTTCGCAGTTCTCCTGAAAGAACCGCTTCCGCTTTTTAATACTATTCTAACGCTGCTGCTCCACCAACGATTTCCGTAATCTCTTGCGTAATCGCTGCTTGACGCGCACGGTTGAATGAAAGTGTAAGTGAATCGATAACTTCCATTGCGTTGTCTGTAGCACTCTTCATTGCTGTCATACGCGCTGCGTGTTCACTTGCTTTACCGTCTAGTAATGCACCGTACACTAAGCTTTCTGCGTATTGTGGCAATAATACTTTTAAAATTTCTTCTTCAGAAGGTTCGAATTCATAAGCTGTCGTCGGTTTGTCAGACGCCACATCAGTAAGCGGTAAAATTTTATTTTCCGTTACTTCTTGTGAAATTTTACTTACGTAATGGTTGTAGTAAATATACAGCTCATCATAAGCACCATCTGCGAACATCGCAATTGCTCGAGAAGCAAGGTCTTTAATATCAGTAAATGATGGGTGGTCAGATAATCCAACTACTTCATCAATGATGTTAAAGCCGCGACGTTTTAAATAATCACGTCCTAGTCGGCCAAGCACAATAATTGAATATTGGTTTGAATCCATATTATGACGTTCACGAATTACGTTACTTACTGTACGTAATACGTTACTGTTATAACCACCTGCTAGTCCGCGATCAGATGTAATAACGATGTATCCTGTACGCTTTACAGGGCGCGAATTTAGCATTGGGTGATTAATCCCTTTACTTCCTTGCGCAATGCTCGCTACTACTTCTTGAATCTTTTCCATATACGGAACGAAAGATTTAGCATTTTGCTCTGCACGGTTTAACTTAGATGCAGATACCATCTCCATCGCTTTCGTAATTTGGCTCGTTTTCTTTGTCGAGGTAATCTTCGCTTTTATATCGCGTAAAGATGCCACAGGTTTTCACCACCTTTTTTCCAGAAGTTGGCACGATTAGTAAGAATCCTCTTCCTAATCTACGTTGCAAGATATTCTTGCTCATGATTGAAGGAAAAGAATAGGTGCACCTACTCTTTTCCTTTACATAACCGTCAGCAATCTCAAATCTTGAGATGCCTTTTATATGATCTAGCTAAGCCACAATCGGCTTCACTTTTATTTATTATTCAGAAGCTACGAATACTTTTTTAAATCCGTTAATTGCTGCTGCAAATTTGTCGTCATCCGCAAGTTTCTTAGTTGTGCGGATTTCTTCTAATAAGTCAGTCGCATTAGAATCTAACCAAGCATGGAATTCTTCTTCGAAACGAGTGATATCTACTACTGGGATATCATCTAGGAATCCACGTGTTAAAGCGTAAAGAATGATAACTTGTTTCTCTACACGTAATGGTTTGTGTAATCCTTGTTTTAATACCTCAACAGTGCGAGCACCACGGTTTAGTTTCGCTTGAGTTGCTTTATCAAGATCAGAACCGAACTGAGCGAACGCTTCTAACTCACGGTAAGATGCAAGGTCAAGACGAAGTGTACCTGATACTTTACTCATTGCTTTAATCTGAGCAGATCCACCTACACGAGATACAGAAGTACCCGCATCGATCGCTGGACGTACGCCAGAGAAGAATAGGTCAGATTGTAAGAAGATTTGTCCATCCGTAATAGAAATTACGTTTGTTGGGATGTAAGCTGATACGTCCCCTGCTTGTGTTTCGATGAAAGGTAGTGCAGTTAAAGAACCGCCGCCTTTTGCATCACTTAATTTTGCTGCACGCTCTAATAAGCGAGAATGTAAGTAGAACACATCCCCTGGATATGCTTCACGACCTGGAGGACGACGTAATAGTAATGAAAGCTCACGGTAAGCCGCTGCTTGTTTTGATAAGTCATCATATACTACTAATACGTGTTTACCATTGTACATGAACTCTTCACCCATTGTTACACCAGCATAAGCAGCTAAGTATAATAATGGAGCTGGTTGAGAAGCTGATGCAGTTACAACGATTGTGTAATCTAATGCACCGTGCTTACGTAGTGTTTCTACTACGTTACGTACAGTTGATTCTTTTTGTCCGATAGCTACATAGATACAAATCATATCTTCATCTTTTTGGTTAATGATTGTATCAAGTGCAACTGCTGTTTTACCTGTTTGACGGTCACCAATGATTAACTCACGTTGACCACGGCCAATTGGTACAAGAGCATCGATCGCTTTAATACCTGTTTGAAGTGGCTCATGAACAGATTTACGATCCATTACACCTGGTGCTGGACTTTCGATTGGACGAGTGTTTGTTGTATTGATTGGGCCTAAACCATCAACTGGTTGACCTAATGGGTTTACAACACGACCGATTAGTTCTTTTCCTACTGGTACTTGCATGATGCGACCAGTACGACGAACTTCGTCACCTTCACGAATTTCTGTGTAAGGTCCTAAAATAATGATACCTACGTTGTTTTCCTCTAAGTTTTGTGCTAGCCCCATAACGCCGTTAGAGAACTCTACAAGTTCACCAGCCATAACGTTATCAAGACCATGAGCACGCGCAATACCGTCACCAACTTGGATAACTGTACCAACATCACTAACTTCGATTTCAGACTGATAGTTCTCGATTTGTTGCTTTATCAGTGCGCTAATTTCTTCAGCTCTGATGCTCATGTGCTTCACCCCTATCTATTCTTCATTAATTCACGCTGAATACGTGCTAATTTTCCTTGTAAGCTTCCGTCGTAAATGCGATTTCCAATACGTACTTTAATGCCGCCTAGTAAATCTTCATCTACAACATTTTTTACGCGAATTGCATCTTTTCCCGTTCTCTTTGCAAATGCTTCTGCAATGTTAAGCTTCTCTTCTTCTGATAGAAGACGAGTAGAATATACAGTTGCGTCAGCTACGTTACGTTCTTCATTAGCAAGAACAACATATTCATCTGCAATTTCAGGTAAGATATCAATGCGTTTGTTATCAATTAAAATATATAACGTATTTAAAATAGATTCAGAAACAGATCCGAATACGTTTGCAAGAAACGTTTTCTTTTGTTCCTTTGAAATGTTCGGTTGCGTTAAAAAGCTATGTAGTTCTTCGTTCTTTACATAAACGTTTTGTACAAGGCGTAATTCCTCTTCAAACATTTCTAATACGTGTTTTTCTTTTGCAATTTTAAAAAGAGCGACAGCATAACGTTTTGCTACAATCCCATTGCTCATCGCGCTTCTCCTACTTCTTTAATATAATCGCGAATTAACTTAACTTGATCTTCTTCTTTTAACTCTTTTTCAATTACTTTAGAAGCAATTTGAACAGATAAAGAAGCGACTTGTTCTTGTAAAGCAGCAATCGCTTGCTCTTTTTCGCGTTGAATTTCTTGTACAGCAGATGCTTTAATTGATTCTGCTTCTTCTTTCGCAGCAGCAACAATAACATCTTTTTGATCTACAGCTTGTTTTTTCGCTCTTTCGATTAACTCTTGTGCTTCAACACGCGATTGTTTTAACATTTCACGTTGTTCTTCTACTAATTTCTTCGCTTCAGCGTTACTTCTTTCTGCAGCGTCGATTTCATTAGTAACATGCTCTTCACGTTCTTTCATAATTCCCATTAAAGGACCCCACGCGAATTTGCGTAGCATTACTAATAGAAGTAAGAAAATGAACAATGTATAAGCAATCGTTCCAAATGGAATGGAAGCCCCTAATAATAAAGTTGGCACAAGGATTCACTCCCTTCAAAATATCTAAATTGATCATATGAAAAAAAAAGACATACGTTTCGTTCATAAAGCAATGGCGAAGAAAGTTCGGAAAAACACTCTTCGCCATCTATGTAAGGGGAGTCTCCCTTATTTGTTCATTACGATGAATGCAATAACTACACCGATGATTGGAAGTGCCTCAACTAAAGCAACCCCGATGAACATAATTGTTTGAAGTGCGCCTTTTAATTCTGGTTGACGAGCAACACCTTCGATTGTACGTGATACGATAAGACCGTTACCAATACCTGCACCTAATGCTGATAAACCAATTGCAATTGCAGCTGCGATTACACCTAAACTCATTTAATTTGTCCTCCTTTGTATTATAAAAAAATAAATTTTTTCTTACTTAAATTATATTAATGGTCATGGCTTACTTTATGAGCCATATAAACCATCGTTAACATAACGAAAATAAATGACTGGATTGATCCAACGAATACACTGAATCCCATCCATGCTAACATTGGTACAAGCGCACCTAATGCTCCAAGGAATGATGCCCCGCCTAACTTAGCAAGTAATCCTAATAAGATCTCACCTGCATAAATGTTACCGAATAAACGAAGACCTAACGTTAATGTGTTAGCAAACTCCTCAATAACCTTTAATGGGAATAAGAATTTCATAGGTTGGAAATAACCTTTTACGTATTCTTTTGTACCCTTCATCTTAATTCCATAATAATGGGTGAGGGTAACTACCATCACGGCTAATGTTAATGCAACTGCTGGATCAGACGTTGGTGATCTCCACCATGCAATATGTTCGCCAGCCTCAACTGTTGAATACATGAATGGTAAACCAAGGAAGTTCGATACGATGATAAACATGATAAGCGTAACGCCAAGCGTTAAGAAACGTCCACCTGTTTTCCAATCCATCGTACTATTGATAATCCCTTTCACGAAGTCAAACACCCATTCCATGAAGTTTTGCATCCCGGTTGGGCGAAGGGCTAAACTGCGAGTTCCGATAACAGCGATTAAGAAAACAATAACTGCTGCTACAGTAACCATCATAACTGATGACAAATCGAACGTTAAACCTAGAAATTCAACTAATTTACCGTGTTCCACTAGTAATTCACCTCTCTTCCCTGCTCTTATACTCTAAATAAAGAAAATCTATGATCATGACAAGGTATCCTGTCAGCAATCCTACACCTAGGCCCCACATCGCAATTAACTCTTGATATTTGGCTGCAAATAAAATTAATAACCCAATCGTGGCGAATCTCGAATATGTACTTACCGCTGTCGCCTTAAACTTCACGTTTTCTCCATTTGTTACGCGATCCAACAGCTTGTCTGTTCTACGTGCAATGATGCGCAAACTAAGAAAACTGAAAATCGTTCCGATAATCAGTCCAAGAAATACATCCTTGTAAGAGGTGAATCCCCATCCTAGCACTAGAAGCGCAAGCAAGTAGTACATATATTTCTTTTGTCTTTGGACAAGTCCATGTACGTCTATCATCATTGCTCTCCCGAATAGTAATGTCGAATGAGTCGAATCATTGCGTATATCCCTGTTCCTAATCCGAGTAATAACCCTATAATAAGAAACAATGGAAACGTTCCAACCTTACTATCAATCCACTGCCCACCAAAGATTCCAATAAGAATAGAACCGACTAACTGAGCAAGAATACCTGACATTAAAGCATAAGCTTTTATATGGCTGCGATCGTTTTTTTGCAAGGATTCATCCCTCCAATATGTAACCCTCATTCACGATGTGTTAATAATAACTCATTTTTCTGCATAAATCCTATACAAAATAAAAAGTTTACATTTTCGTCACGGAATAGATGTATTTTTGTCACTGAAAGCCCTACCATCTATCCCCGTTGTTAGCATACAATAGGGTATTAACAGTGTCAACGAGAAATCGTAAAAAATCAAAAAATTTGAGTATTAGTCATTTCCTCCCAAAAATGAAAACGTTCCCCTTCTAAATACTGGTTAGAGATATGCAATTTCTAGCAGTTTTCTCATTATAATAGAAGGAAATGTTCACAAGTTTGTCACTATTATATTTTTACGATATAACGCTTTCCTTCCATAATATAGTGCTCTTTAGACGTAAGACTTCTATATTATATGTGGTGTGTATTCAACTTATGTTGTATATACTATGTATATTTATCCCCCCTCCCCTACCTCATCAGAGTACAAAAAAACGAGAGGGGAATCCCCTCTCGTCAGTTGTCTTACTTCGTTCCGAATAAACGGTCACCAGCATCACCAAGACCTGGTACTACATATCCGTGATCATTTAATTTCTCATCTAATGCTGCTACATAAATATCAACATCAGGATGTTCTTCTTGTACTACTTTTACTCCTTCTGGAGCTGCAACGATACACATTAATTTAATTTGTTTTGCACCGCGCTTTTTCAGAGAGTTAATTGCTTCAGCTGCAGAACCACCTGTTGCTAGCATCGGATCTAGTACGATAAAGTCACGTTCTTCTACATCCGTTGGAAGTTTCACATAGTATTCTACCGGTTGTAATGTTTTAGGGTCACGGTATAAACCAACGTGTCCTACTTTTGCTGCTGGAATTAATTTCAGAATTCCATCAACCATTCCTAAACCTGCACGTAAAATCGGAATTAAACCAAGCTTTTTACCAGCGATCACTTTTGTTGTCGCTTTGCTTACAGGTGTTTCAATTTCAATGTCTTTAAGTGGAAGATCGCGAGTAATTTCGAAAGCCATTAAACTTGCTACTTCGTCCACTAATTCACGAAAATCTTTCGTACCTGTATTCTTATCGCGAATATATGTAATCTTATGTTGAATTAACGGGTGATCAAATACATACAGTTTTCCCATGTGAATCTCTCCTTTAGATGATATTCATGCGTTTGCACGCTTTTTTACACTATTTACGATTGTAAAGAAAACGCTACTAATATTCAAGGGCAAATTTGGCAAAATCATGATTTTACGATGAATCTATCTAGTATCTTTACCAATTATGGGAGCTGTATCCTTCATTATATCGCCAAAATTTATTCATCATTTGTATACATACTTAAAGAACAATATATGTCCAAAAAAAAACTGCCAAAACAATTACGTCTCAGCAGTCTTCTTTAATCAATTATAGGTCTGTGTACATTGGGAATTTGCTCGTTAACGCTTCTACACGCTTACTTGCTTCTTCTAATGCAGCTTCATTTTCATGATTTTTTAATGTGTAAGCAATAAGTGACGCAATTTCATCCATTTCTTCTAAACCGAAACCACGAGATGTTACAGCTGCCGTACCGATACGTACACCGCTTGTTACAAATGGGCTTGCTGTTTCAAATGGAATTGTATTTTTGTTCACTGTAATACCAACTTCATCTAATACGTGCTCTGCTACTTTACCTGTGATTTCTAAGTTACGAACATCAATCAGGATTAAATGATTGTCTGTTCCACCAGAAACAAGTGTAAGTCCTTCTTTTTGAAGACCTTCAGCTAAGCGGTTCGCATTATTAATGATATTTTGTGCATATGTTTTAAAATCATCTTGTAGCGTCTCACCAAATGCAACAGCTTTTGCAGCAATTACGTGCATAAGTGGACCACCTTGAATACCAGGGAAGATTGATTTATCAATTTGTTTTGCAAATTGCTCTTCACATAAAATCATACCACCACGTGGACCACGTAATGTTTTATGTGTTGTCGTTGTAACGAAATGTGCGTGTGGTACTGGGTTTGGATGTAAACCAGCAGCTACTAAACCAGCGATATGTGCCATATCAACCATAAAGTATGCACCCACTTCATCTGCAATCTCACGGAATCGTTTGAAATCGATAACACGAGGATATGCACTTGCACCTGCAACGATTAATTTTGGTTTATGTTCTTTCGCTTTTGCTAATACATCATCGTAATTAATACGGTGAGATTCAGCATCCACGCCATATTCTACGAAATTATATTGTACTCCACTGAAGTTAACAGGGCTTCCGTGTGTTAAGTGACCACCATGAGATAAATTCATACCAAGTACTGTATCGCCTTGCTCTAAAATCGTAAAGTATACTGCCATGTTCGCTTGTGCACCAGAATGTGGTTGAACATTTACATGCTCTGCACCAAAAATTTCTTTCGCGCGATCACGTGCGATATCTTCCACTACGTCTACGTGCTCACAGCCACCATAGTAACGTTTTCCAGGATATCCTTCAGCATACTTATTCGTTAAAACAGAACCTTGCGCCTCCATTACTGCTTCACTTACGAAGTTTTCCGAAGCAATTAACTCAATCTTTGAACGCTGTCTTCCTAGTTCTGCCTCAATTGCAGCAAATACCTTTTCATCTTGACGTTTTAAATGATCCACCAAAATCCCCCTTTTCTGAACGAATTACATCGATTCCCAATAGTTTTTTCTCATTTATTCAGAAAAAACGAAAATTCAGGTTGTAATTCTTTCGAACCTTCATGTTTTCAACTACATTCTAACATGACTTTCTATATCATAAAAGAAAAAAAAGACCGAAAATCGGTCTTTTCTTTCTTCTATTATAAAGTCAGACTACATACCTTTTATCTTTCGATATAAAGCTATTATGCGACTTTATAATTTTTCATGTCTAACGGCAAGTTATAGTCTCTTCCTTCGCCGCATAAACAGCACGTGCTCCACCAATTAGTTTTCCACGTGTCGTTGCCATCGTTACATGTGCACTTCCAATTTCCTTCACACCTGTACGAACCGGAACAGCTACATGCTTTAAATGCATACCGATAAATGTATCACCAATATCCATTCCTGCATCTGCTTTAACAAACTCAATTACTACCGGATCTTTCAAATTGTGATACGCATATGTTGCTAATGCACCACCTGCTGATCTAACAGGCGTAACTGTTACAATTTCAAATTGATATTTCATCGCCAACTCTCTCTCAACTACTAAAGCACGGTTTAAATGCTCACAACATTGAAACGCCAACTCAATACCTGTTTGCTCTTGAAATTGTTTTAACTCAGAAAAAATCGCCTCTGCTACTTCCATCGTTCCTGATGTCCCAATTCTTTCTCCTAGCACTTCGCTCGTGCTACACCCCACTACAAAAATTTGACCACTTTGTAATGAAGCTTGTTCTTGGAAATCAGCAAGCGAAATTTGTAACTGTTCTCTTACCTTTACGATTTCTGTCATTACGCCTCTTCCTTTCACAGGTTGGTTCACCAAATTATATTTCCTACTGCTTCTAGTTAGAATCTATTACTTTGTTTCGTATGTTTTAATTTTTCCTACGCGGTTTTCATGACGACCACCTTCATAGTCAGTTGTTAACCAAATTTTTGCGATGTCACGTGCTAGACCCGCACCAATTACACGCTCGCCCATTGCTAACATGTTCGTATCATTATGCTCTCTCGTTGCTTTCGCACTGAAAGTATCATGAACTAATGCACAACGAATACCATTTACTTTGTTTGCTGCAATTGACATACCGATGCCTGTCCCACAAACTAAAATACCACGATCTACTTCGCCATTCGCTACCATTTCCGCTGCTGGAAACGCAAAATCAGGGTAATCAACAGAACCAGCTTCACATTCACAACCTAAATCAATATATTCAATATTTAACTCTTCTAATAAACTTACAAGTTCTTTACGGATATTCATACCGCCGTGATCAGATGCTACTACTACTTTCATTTTTACCCCTCCAAAGTTTCAATCAATTATCTTCATTTCTCACTCGTTACCTTAACGGAACGAAGTAATCTCCAATATCGTATTATACACGAAACATCAACCTTCTGAATGTTTTTTCAGTAAAGTTTGTACAAGTTTTTCCATCTCTTCTAACGTTTCTTTATAAATAGAAAGTGACCCGCCAAATGGATCTGAAATATCCTTACTTATCCCCTCAGTTACTCCATATAATGTATCCACTTTCTTTTCAACACTCGGATAATGCCCAAGTACAATTTGCTTATGGTTTTCCGTCATTGTTACTACAATATCTGCCCAATCAATCAAAGCTTCATTTATCTGTTGCGAAGCATGATCGATTGTAATTCCCTTTTCAGCTAAAGCTTCCTTTGCATATATCGACGCATCACTACCAGGATAGGCGAAAACACCAGCAGATTGCACTTCAAACTTATCTTCTCCATGATGACGAAGTAACGCCTCAGCCATCGGGCTACGGCATGTATTTCCAGTACAAATAAATAACACTCGTTTCATCCAAACCCACCCCTTTTCTTCTTTTTCCTACCTTTCATCATAACGTACATAAGAATAGAAAAAAAGAAATGTAAATATACGAAAGGCGCATTTCTCTTATATTTTTTCTAAGAAAAATGCGCCTTATCCACATATATGTGAAACCCTATTTCCAAGTGCCTAGAGTATTTTAACATACATAGCAAGCGTACTACAAAACAAAATAAGGAATCCATTTCATATGAAACGGACTCCTCTTATACAATAATTATTTCATTGTAACTTTCATTACTTCTGTTGAACCTTTTGTAGCTGTTACGCCTACAGTTGTTTTAATAGACTCAGCTGCATCTGTGTTTGTAATAACGATTGGGGTAATTGTACTTTTCGCTTTTTCACGGATTAATTCTAAGTCGAATGAGATTAATTTATCTCCAGCTTTTACAGCTTGGCCTTCAGAAACGTGAGCTTCGAAACCTTCGCCTTCCATTTTTACAGTTTCTAATCCAACGTGGATTAAAATTTCTGTACCGTTTTTCGCTTTAATTCCTACAGCATGTTTTGTATGGAATAACTGTACGATTTCACCATCAACTGGAGATACAACTACACCTTCAGTAGGATCGATTGCAACACCTTCACCCATCATACGACCAGCGAATACTGGATCTGGTACTTCTTCAATATTTTTCACTGTTCCAGTTAATGGAGCTACGATTGTTTCTTCATTTGTTTTTGAACCAAAACCGAATAATTTTTTAAACATAGGATAGTCCTCCTCATAATTTACCTAAAAGTTTATAGGGCAATCCCTAGTAAAACTCGGGATACATGTAAGACTTCATACTTCGAATATTATACTGTAAAAACGCTTTCGAAATAAATTACGTCATTACTAATAGACTCTTATTGTAGCTCTTTGCAAAATTCCAGTCAATTCTGATTGTCTGAATAACAATAAGAAGTTAACTTCTACTTATATTTTCTCTTTTTTTACCCAACTTGTCTAGAGGTCTTTACTACATTTTGTTTTTTGTTTTTAATTTGTAAAATTTTTTCAAACTTTTTTCAAAATCCGCTTGACTAAAGTAAGTAACTATTTTATTATTACTTACATAAGATAAGTTAATAACTTTTAGGAGGTTTTCAAAAATGATGGATTTCGGTCTTCTTATTATTCGTCTTATTATAGGTATTACATTCATGGGTCATGGTGCTCAAAAATTATTTGGTTGGTTCGGTGGTTACGGTTTAAAAGGAACAGGTGGCTGGATGGAATCAATCGGTTTACGCCCTGGTGTATTAATGGCATTTATGGCTGGCGCAACTGAATTATTAGGTGGTTTCTTATTCGCATCAGGCATTTTCACTGCAATCGGTTCATTATTTATCGTCGGAACAATGTTAATGGCAATCTTCACTGTTCACGGGAAAAATGGTTACTGGGTAACCCAAAACGGATATGAATACAACTTAATGTTAATCGCCGTTGCTATCGGGGTAGCTTTAATCGGACCTGGTGCATACGTTTTATTATAATTTTTATCTTGAATTCGAGATTTTTTAGACGGAACTTACTTCAATCACAATGAAGTAAGTTCTTTTTATGTAATAAAAATATTATTTTCAGCAGGAGTTTTCCACTAACATCTTGTAAACAAACAATAAGTCGTCATATTTAGAAAGGGGATTTTACGCATGTTATCCATTAATCCAAATGAACAAACGGAAAAAGAGAATTACAAATTATTAACGGGAAGTATCATTCCACGCCCTGTCGCATTCGTTACTTCTGTAACAAAAGACGGCGTATTAAACGGAGCACCGTATAGCTATTTCAATATTGTCGCTGCTAATCCACCACTTATCTCAGTTTCTGTACAACGAAAAGCCGGAGAAAGAAAGGACACTTCCCGAAACGCAATTGAAAAAGGTGAATTTGTCGTACATATCTCTGATGAATCTTACGTAGAAGCAATTAACGAAACAGCGGCTAACCTCCCGCCAAATGAGAGCGAAATTGAACTAGCAAAACTAACACCAATTGAAAGTGATGTTATCTCCGTTCCAGGTGTAAAAGAAGCAAATATTCGAATGGAGTGCGTACTAGAACGCGCAATCCCTCTTGGCGGAACAGAAGACTCACCAGCTTGCGATCTACTAATCGGACGCGTCGTTCGTTTCCACGTCGCAGAACACCTATACGAAAACGGCCGTATTCATGCAGAAGGACTAAAACCAGTAAGCCGCCTAGCAGGACACAACTACGCTAAACTAGGCGAACAATTTGAATTGGTGAGGCCAATCTAAAGGCGGAAGCGGCTCGTTCAGAATCGCAGGGCATTGGAGCTCTCGACCTTGAAGCGCTTTTTGCTTCATGCGAGAGAGCGAAATGACCGGAGATTCTAGCCGCTGGAGCTGGATAATATCTAAAAGCAGAAGCGGCTCGCCCAGAATGGGAGGGGGATAGAACTTCTGACGTAGAGGCGATTTTTGCCTCGTTGGAAGACGCGAAGCCACCGGAGATTCTAGTCGCTGGAACTGGATATATCAAAAAGCGGAAGCGGCTCGATTCCTTCCATCACTTAAACATAAAATCCCCTGCTAAATAGCAGGGGATTTTATCATTGTAATTCTTCCTTCTTTTCTTCTAAAGTAGGCACTTTCTCTTTTTTCGGTTTCCCAAGCTTAATTACTAAGAAATATAGGGAAAGCAATGTAATAAGAAAAACGATTATAAACGGATATGGAGAATAAAAGGCACGCGCTGCCTCCGTTTTTCCCGCCACAAACTTCAATGACTCAATATCTAAAAACTCAGCAAACATTTGTACACCGAGCATACTAAACCAAAAAACAAAAAAACTAATAATAATACCAAAAACTTGCTTCAATCTCGTCATTTATCTCATCCTTTCTATATCTATAATTTTTTAGTGTAATCAGTATAGTATAAATAAAACTATGCACAGAAAGGAACTATCTTACCATTCGCGAATTAACTTCATCCAACCTAAAATTGAAATTTGTAAAATAATACCCCAAATAACAAGCCGTCTTAACCACCTAGGGAAAAAAGTTAAAAATCGAATATACCATTCCAATAATTTATTCATAACTCCCTCCTCCTTAAAATTATATAGGAAAAAGGAGATATAATCCAAATCCAACCAAAATGATACCACCTACTATCTCACCATATGTACCGAGCATATCTTTCGCATGTCTACCAATTAATAAACCAATCCACGCTAATAACATACTAACAAATCCAAAAAGTAATATCGTAATAATTGTCTGCGCCCCGTAAATACCAAGACTAAGACCTACTGAAAAACTATCTATACTAACGCCAAATGCAAATACGAATAAACTAATTCCAATAGGGGCCGTTCTAGTCTCTTCATTCTCCAAAATAGATGAATATATAATATAGAATCCTAGTCCAATTAATAAAATAGCACCTGCAAAATGCGCAATTTCTCCATACTGTTCTGATAAAAAGCGACCTAATACCATTCCTATAAATGGCATGATAATATGAAATATCCCTATCGTCATACCGATATACAGAATTTGTCTTACCTTTAAGGTCATCATTCCCATACCAAGACTCACCGAGAACGCATCCATCCCTAAGGCGAATGCCATAATTGTTAAAGGTATTAGCTGTTCAAACGTCATTCATGTCCCTCCTCGGACGTGCTACTTCAAAATATGCTTATCCGAGGAGAAATATTCTGTTTGCTAATCGCACCTTACGATTCAGTAATAATCTGATGTCCTGCTGCTTTCGTTAAGCGATTCATAATGGCATTCCCTATTCCTTCATTTGGGAATGATTCACTAAAAATAACATCCACTTCACTTGCATCAAACGTTCTAAGTACATCATATAATTTAGTCGCAACGCTAGCTAAATCGCTTCGAACACCACAAGATAATACAACATCCGCGCTATATACATGCTGATATTCTTCCGTCGTTAATACACCTACTTTAAACCCTTCTTCCTTTTTCTTATCCACAATAAGCTGAATAAATTCACGTGAACCTTCAACAATGCTAAGCGGCGCTTTCGGTGCATAATGTGTATATTTCATTCCAGGTGATTTCGGTTTTTCCTTCTCGTCCTTTAAAGCCGGATCTAAAGAAACAGTACCAATTACCGCTTCTAATTGTTCTTTCGTAATTCCACCTGGGCGTAATATCGTTGGAACCTCGCTCGTACAATCAATTACAGTCGATTCAACACCTACTCCCGTCGCACCACCATCTACAATACCTGCAATTTTCTCATTTAAATCTTCATATACGTGAGAAGCTAGTGTCGGACTTGGGCGCCCAGAGCGATTCGCACTCGGTGCTGCAACAGGTACATTTGCCTCTTCAATAAGAGCAAGCGCTACTGGATGATCAGGCATTCTTACTCCAACCGTATTAAGTCCTGCCGTCACCTTCTCTGAAATCCCTTCTTTTCTAGGTAAAATAATTGTTAACGGGCCTGGCCAAAAATGCTCCATTAACTTCTCTGCAACTGGCGGGATTTCTTTCACAATCCCATCTAACTGTGATTTTGTACCGATGTGGACAATAAGTGGATTATCGCTCGGTCTTCCTTTCGCTTCAAAAATTTTCGCGATTGCTTCATCATTCATCGCGTTTGCACCTAGTCCATATACCGTTTCTGTAGGGAAGGCAATCGCCTCGTTTTCCCTTAATAATTTTGCTGCTTCTTGTAACTGTGGATAATATTTTTTTCTTTCCACAACATTATCCACAACCCACATATTTGTATGCATTTTTTCCCACGTCCTTTTCTACCCTGAAATACTTGTCTATTTTTAGTTTACTATGAGATTTATCCAAAAGACAAACAAGGTTTATCCACAAAATGTGGATAAACCTAATTAATCCGTGGATAACTTTGTGAATAGCTGACAATTTAGTATTATTGCATTTGGCTCTTTTATATTTTTACAAAAGTGTTCTAACTGTCGAATTCCCTCTGGTACGTTTTCTTTCTCTATAGTAACAAAGTCAAAAAACTGAAAGATTGTTATAGATTGTGGATGATTTGTTAGTAAGTACAATTGTCGAATATTTTTTTCGTTCATATACTGCAAAAACATTTCGAAAAAATATAAGAAAGTCTGTTTATCCACATTAGGTGTGAATAAACAAGAACGAATCAGTGCGTGTTCTTCACTTTGTTCATATCCGATGACAGCCCGTATTTCTTCCGCCTCTTCCAAAATCATAAATTGCGCGTACAACTCATTTATTTTATCATCTTTTTTATTAGCTTGTCCGAAAAAAGAATGCAATCTTTCCACATCTGCTTTCGTAGCAAAATATACTTCCTTCATAGTAAATCCCTCCTCTTTGTTATATATGAGAAGGGATTTACGAATAGTACTATTTAGAGAATAAAGATGTAAAAGCTTCTACAATAAATAACTTAACTTCTGGCTTTTCTTCTTCCTCCTCTACTTTTACATACCCATTTTGTTTTTCTTGTTTTTGTTCCACAGGTTTCTCCACTTTTTCCACAGTTTTTGTTTCCTCTTTACTTACAGGTTGTTCTTCTACTTTCGTTTCATTTTTTACTACTTTCTTTTCAGAAGCTGTTACTTTTTTTGCGACTTCCTGCTTTACAGCTTTCTTTTCTTTCACCTCATCCTCTTTTTTCTCTTCTGTATTTACTACTTCTTCATCATCTATTTGTTTTACTTGCTCCTCTTCAGGAGATTCAGCCTTCACAACATGTTCTTCTTTCCTTACAGCTGTACCACTTGAAAAATCTAAGAAACACATCGGTGGAAATAATACACACCACCAGTTTGCCCCTTCCCCTTCCCCAATTGTAATTAATACCGCCTCATATTCCCCTGCTGGATAAATAAAATTACCATATACCTTTGTAGGAAACTTTACATTCTTACTAAATTTCACTTGAAATGAATCTTTACTTCCTTCTTTTTTCAACGTATTTGCCACTGTTTTTTCGATTTCTGGAATATGACTTTGAATGACTTTACGTGCCTCTTCAAATGAAGTTAAATCTGCTACCCATCCATCAATTTGTGCTTTTACTTCATCACGCACTTTGCGCTTTAAAGCCTGATCTTTATCTGAATCACTATTTGCTAAAATCCGTAATCGAACGGCCTCTTTCGGAATAATTGAAGGCCCTTTCGCATCAGCTTTCATATATCCAAACTGCACAAGCAACTGTGCACCAATTAATAATAGAAGAAGATAAGCAATAACTTGTTTTTTCATTTCCTCCACCGTCCCTTCTACAAACAGTGTGGACAGACTTTCATCTTTCTAAACTATTAAATTCAAAATCTATATAAATTTTTTCACAAAAAAAATAGAGTAAGGTGTGAACCTTACTCCATCTCTGCAAATACCATACGATCTTTTCCATTAATATCAAAAACAACCTCAACATGAGCATATGGAAAAGCTTGTTGTAACAGCTCTTTTACGTCCTCACCTTGCCCTATCCCAATTTCAAATGCCACAATTGCTTTCTTCTGCAACACATTCGGCAACTCTTCCATAAAACGGCGATAGAAATCTAATCCGTCTTCACCGCCAACAAGCGCTCTCTTTGGCTCATGCTCTTTCACCACAGGAGAAAGGCCACGCCAATCCTCTTCCGGTATATATGGAGGGTTTGAAACAACAACATCTAACTTTTGACCTGTTTTATAAAATGGTGACAATAAATCACCATGATAGAACGTTACTTCTGCGGCTAAAGTTTTTGCATTTTCTTTTGCAACTTCAATCGACTCTTGTGCAATATCTACCGTATACACATGAAGATTTTTATTTTCTAAAGCAAGCGTAATAGAAATCGCTCCACTACCTGTACCAATGTCCGCCACATGTAGTTTCTCATCGCCAAAATGACGCTCGATTCTTTCTAACACTCCCACTATAAGCTCTTCTGTTTCCGGTCTTGGTATTAATACTTCTTCATTCACAAAGAACGACCGTCCATAAAACATTTCATAACCAATCATATATTGAATAGGAATACCTTCTACATGCTTGTGAATAAACTCCGTAAAACTTGTTTCTTGTTCCACAGTTATTTCTTCACGCATATTCATGAGCATTCCGGTTCTGTTCGTCTTTAATACATGACAAAGGACAAGTTCTCCCGCATTTTCATCTCGTCCATTTTCCTGTAAAAAAGAAGAAGCCCATTTCAGGGCTTCATAGACACGCATTACTCAGCTGCCTCCATCTTTTGAGCCTGATCTTCCATCACTAAGGCATTGATGAAATCATCTAACTTACCTTGTAAGATTTGATCTAGCTTTTGAATCGTTAAACCGATTCGATGGTCTGTAACGCGGTTTTGCGGGAAATTATACGTACGAATACGCTCTGAACGATCACCCGTACCAACAGCTTGTTTACGGTTTTGATCATACTCAGCTTGCGCTTCTTGTCTAAACTTATCATAAACACGTGCGCGTAATACTTTCATCGCTTTTTCTTTATTCTTGATTTGTGATTTCTCATCCTGACACGATACAACTACACCAGTCGGTAAATGCGTTAAACGTACCGCTGACATCGTTGTATTAACACTTTGTCCACCAGGACCACTAGAAGCAAACGTATCAACACGAACATCTTTTTCATGAATACTAATTTCTACTTCTTCTGCCTCTGGTAATACAGCTACAGTTGCTGTAGATGTATGAATACGTCCACCAGATTCCGTTTCAGGAACACGTTGTACACGGTGAGCACCATTCTCGAATTTCAGCTTCGCGAAAGCACCTTTACCGTTAATCATAAAGATAATCTCTTTATATCCACCTAACTCTGTATAGCTCGCTTCGATAATTTCAGTTTTCCAACCTTGTACCTCAGCATAACGGCTATACATACGATATAAATCACCAGCAAATAAAGCGGCCTCGTCACCACCAGCAGCACCACGAACCTCAACGATAACGTTTTTATCATCATTAGGGTCTTTTGGAACAAGTAAAATTTTCAGACGCTCTGACAATTCTTTATCTTGTCCTTCTAATTCAGAAACCTCTTCTTTTACCATGTCACGCATATCAGCGTCTAACTTATCTTCTAACATTGCTTTTGCATCTCTTAATTGCTCACGAACATCTTTATACTCACGGTACACCTCTACCGTTTCCTGCATATCAGATTGTTCCTTTGAATACTCACGAAGCTTATTCGTATCGCTAATAACCTCTGGATCACTTAACAATTCATTTAACTTCTCATAACGATCTTCTACAGCCTGCAAACGATCTAACACACCATTCACCTCTACATCCTAGTATCTAATACAAATAGTATATGGTACTTAATCAAAAAAACGCAAATTATATTTAAAAGCGTAAGCGGCTTGCTCAGAATCGCAGGACATTGGAACTCTCAACCTTGAAGCGCTCTTTGCTTCGAGCGAGAGAGTGAAATGACCGGAGATTCTAGCCGCTGAAGCTAGATAATATTTAAAAGCGTAAGCGGCTTGCTCAGCTCTGACTGCCTAAAGTTCTTAGCTGTACGAAGAGCCGGCCACCAATCTTCATCTATTTTCGAAAAAAACCCGCTCTACATAGCGAGTTTCATTTATCTTTGTTTTGTAGGTACTGCATGACAATGACGACAACGTGGTTCATACGATTCTGAAGCCCCAACTAAAATAATTGGATCATCAAATGCCGCTGGTTCTCCATCGATTAAACGTTGCGTACGACTTGCAGGAGATCCGCATGCAGAACACACTGCCTGCAACTTAGTTACATGTTCAGCAATCGCCATCAGCTGAGGAACTTGTCCAAATGGTAGACCACGGAAATCTTGGTCTAATCCAGCTACAATGACACGATAGCCACGATTTGCCAATACTTGCACCACTTCCACAATGTCCCCATCAAAAAATTGTACCTCATCGATTGCAATAACATCCATTTCTTCTGCTACATGGTTAAATATATCTTTTGAAGCTGAAACAGGAACTGCTTTAACCTTTAATCCATTATGTGATACAACATCTTCTTCGCTATAACGATTATCAATACATGGTTTAAATACAATCGCATGTTGTTTCGCAAATTGCGTACGGCGTATACGGCGGATGAGCTCTTCTGATTTTCCAGAAAACATACTCCCGCAAATCACTTCAATCCAACCATTTTGATTCATTAAGTACATTGAGCTCTCCTTTCATCTACTTTCCTAATCCAAAGTAGGGTAAAGGTTTAATATTTTTGCAAAAAAAACAGACAAGCGAATACATACACTTGCCTGTTTTATGTTCTTTATTACTTGATACCGTATTTCTTATTGAAGCGGTCAACACGTCCGTCTGCAGTAGCAAACTTCTGACGTCCAGTGTAGAATGGGTGAGAATCAGAACTGATCTCAATTTTTAGTAATGGATAAGTGTTACCATCTTCCCACTCAACAGTTTCGCTAGAGCCTTTAGTAGACCCGCTTAAGAATTTGAAGCCTGTGTTCGTGTCCATAAATACAACTTTATTGTAATTTGGATGGATTCCTGCTTTCATTCTTTTCATCTCCTTCCGCCCTGAATCATTTTCGAAACAGAGTTTTTCATCTTCAGCTGCTTGCACAACTATATTGATGAAACACATATGATGAAATTATAACAAGGCTAACTCCATTTTGCAACTACCTGTTTTTGTCTTTTTAAAAATTAAAAGCACAAGCGGCTCGTTCAGAATCGCAGGACATTGGAGCTCTCGACCTTGAAGCGCTTTTTGCTTCGAGTGAGAGAGTGAAATGACCGGAGATTCTAGCCGCTGGAGCTGGATATAATTAAAAGCGCAAGCAGCTCGTTCAGAATGGGAGGGGGATGGAGCTTCTGACGTAGAGGCGCTTTTTGCCTCATAGGAAGAAGTGAAGCCACCGACCATTCTAGCTGCTGAAGCTGGATATAATTAAACGCGCAAGCGGCTCGTTAAGAATCCGGGACACTTCAAACTCTCGACCCAAATATGATTTTTATCTCAAAAAACAAATTTTCCCATATATTACTCTCTCTAATATTCCCTTAAAAAACATAAAGAAACCCGCTTACCACAAAATAAGCGAGTCCCAATCTTTTCCCTTTACTTAGTTGTTACATATCTTTTTGAGTCTGCAACAATGTTTTGTAAAAATTCTTCATTTGTCTTTGTTTGACGAAGTTTACGTAAGAAACCTTCGACAAAGTCTGGTGTATCACGCATTGTTTTACGAATACCCCATAGCTTGTCTAAATGTTCTTTCGGAATTAATAGATCTTCTTTACGTGTACCAGAACGGCGAATATCAATTGCCGGGAAGATACGACGCTCAGCTAATGAACGATCTAAGTGAAGTTCCATATTTCCAGTTCCTTTAAATTCTTCGTAAATTACATCGTCCATACGAGATCCTGTATCAACAAGCGCTGTTGCTAAAATCGTTAAGCTACCGCCTTCTTCAATATTACGTGCGGCTCCAAAGAAACGCTTCGGTCTATGGAAGGCAGCTGGGTCGATACCACCCGATAATGTTCTACCACTTGGCGGAATAACAAGGTTGTAAGCTCGCGCTAAACGGGTAATACTATCCATTAAAATGATAACATCTTTTTTGTGCTCTACAAGACGCATTGCACGTTCTAACACAAGTTCCGCTACTTTAATATGATTTTCTGGCACTTCATCAAAAGTAGAGCTTACAACATCTCCTTTAACAGAACGTTCGATGTCTGTTACCTCCTCTGGACGCTCATCAATTAAAAGTACAATTAATTCAGCTTCCGGGTGATTTGTTGTAACACTGTGTGCGATTTCTTTTAATAGACTTGTTTTACCAGCCTTTGGAGGCGCGACAATTAAACCACGTTGTCCAAATCCAACTGGTGCGATTAAATCCATGATGCGTGTCGGTAACTTTTTCGGTTCCGTTTCCAATTTCATTTGGCGATCTGGGTATAATGGTGTTAATGCAGGGAAATGCACACGCTCTTTTGCTGACTCTGGATCATCTCCGTTTACAGCTTCAACTTGTAATAATCCAAAATAGCGTTCATTTTCTTTCGGAGGTCGTACTTTACCAGAAACCTTGTCTCCATTACGTAAATCGAAACGACGAATTTGCGAAGCTGAGATATAAATATCTTCTGAGCTTGGAGAATAGTTGATAGGACGTAGGAATCCAAATCCTTCTGATTGAATAATTTCTAATACGCCTTCCATGAAGAAGAAACCTTCTTTTTCTGCTCGAGCTTTTAGGATAGCGAAGATTAACTCTTTTTTCGTTAATTTGCTATAATACGAAATCTTAAATTCTTTCGCAAGCTCGTATAACTCTTTTAATTTCATGTTTTCTAATGCTGCAATTGACAAATTCATTCAGACACCACACTTTAACGTTATTCTCTTTTCACATGGGTAAAGGGAAAAAATACGGAAGGCAAATAATTAATAATGAAAGGCAATAAGTTCAAGTAGGGTAATATTCACTATTGTAACCCTTTTATCTAGTTTTAATCAATACGTTGAAACACAAATACAAGAAGCGAAGACAAGAAAATTTGTCTTCGCTTTTATTTAACCTAGTTCCAGTAGCTAGAATGGTCAGGAGCTACAATGCCCTGCGATTCTGAACGAGCCGCTTACGCTTTTATTTAATCCAGTTCCAGCGGCTAGAATCTCCATCCCCTTCCCATTCAGAACGAGCTGCTTACGCTTTTTACTTAATAACCAAGTTTGGTTTTTTATTCAAGCTATGACGTCCGTCTACGAAGCGTACTGTGCCTGATTTTGCACGCATAACAAGGGATTGTGTTGTTCCTACGCTACCTTTAAATTGAACGCCGCGTAATAGTTCTCCGTCTGTTACGCCTGTTGCTGCAAAGATTGCATCGTCACCTTTTACTAGGTCTTCCATGCGAAGGATACGATTTATATCTTCAATACCCATTTTTTTACAACGAGCTAATTCAGCTTCATTTTGAGGCAGAAGCTTTCCGTGGATTTCTCCACCTAAACATTTTAATGCAACTGCTGCTAATACACCCTCAGGTGCTCCACCAGAGCCGAATAAAATATCTACACCTGTGCGATCAAATGCAGTGTTAATTGCTCCAGCCACATCGCCATCGTTAATTAATTTAATACGAGCACCAGCTTTACGAATTTCTTCGATAATCGCTTGATGACGTGGACGGTTTAAAACTGTCGCTACAACATCTTCAATATCTTTATTTTTCGCTTTCGCAACCGCACGTAAGTTATCGATAATAGGCGCATCAATATCGACCGCCCCAACCGCTTCTGGGCCAACCGCGATTTTATCCATGTACATGTCAGGAGCATGTAACAAATTACCATGATCTGCAATTGCAATAACAGCAAGAGCATTCCATCCACCAGCTGCTACGATGTTTGTCCCTTCTAAAGGATCAACCGCAACGTCTACACGTGGTCCATATCCTGTACCTAATTTCTCTCCGATATACAACATTGGTGCTTCGTCCATCTCGCCTTCACCAATTACAACTGTACCTTTCATCGGGATTGTATCAAATACATCACGCATAGCTGATGTTGCTGCACCGTCTGCCTCATCCTTTTTCCCGCGCCCCATCCAACGCGCTGATGATAATGCTGCAGCCTCTGTTACACGTACTAACTCCATAGATAAACTTCTTTCCACGATAATCCCTCTCCTTTAAGTCTTTATATTTCTGCCGTATTTTGTGAACCGTGTTTCTCTACAAAGTATACTTCCGCAAGTAGTGATGCTTCGCTTCCCCCTTGCGGAAGTATCACTTATGCGTTCTTCATCTCTTCAATTTCTTGACTTGTCATTTGTTCTCGCCAAATGTTTGCGCCAAGACCTTTAAGCTTGTCTACTATATTTTCATAACCTCGATCAATATGCTCAAGTCCGGTTACTTCTGTAATTCCATCCGCCATTAACCCTGCAATAACAAGAGCCGCTCCAGCTCGCAAATCACTTGCTTTCACTTTTGCACCTTGCAATAAAACAGGACCAGTTACAATTGCCGAACGACCTTCTACTTTAATTTGTGCATTCATACGACGTAACTCATCGATGTGTTTAAAACGCGCGCCGTAAATCGTATCCGTTACAACACCCGTTCCGTGCGCCTTTGTTAAAAGCGTCGTAAATGGTTGTTGTAAATCTGTTGGGAATCCTGGATATACAAGCGTTTTTATATCAACTACTTTTAACCTTCTATTACCGTTCACTCGAATTTGGTCATCGTTCGTTTCAACTTGGACACCAGCTTCCCTTAACTTCGCTGTAACTGACTCTAAATGCTGAGGAATCACATTATCAACCGTTACTTCTCCTCCTGATGCAGCTCCTAGAATCATATACGTACCAGCTTCGATACGGTCTGGGATAATCGTATGGTGACAGCCATGTAAAGAGTCCACACCATCAATTCGGATTACATCTGTACCAGCACCTTTAATACGTGCTCCCATGCTAGTTAACAATGTAGCTACATCAATAATTTCTGGTTCTTTCGCTGCGTTTTCAATAACAGTTCTACCCTTCGCTCGCACAGCTGCTAGCATAATATTAATCGTAGCTCCTACACTAACAACATCTAAATAAATACGTGCCCCGCGTAATTCATCTGCTCTTAAATAGATAGCACCTTGTTCGTTTGTAACATGTGCACCTAACGCTTCAAACCCTTTAATATGCTGATCAATTGGCCTCGGTCCTAAATGACATCCACCTGGAAGCCCAATAACAGCTTTTTTAAAACGGCCAAGCATCGCACCCATTAAATAATAAGAAGCACGCAATTTTTTCACTTTTCCATTCGGTAAAGGCATTGCAACCATGTTAGAAGGATCGACTATCATCTCTTCCTCCTGTCCATAAGCTACTCTTCCTCCAATTTCCTCTAGCAAGTCTCCTAACATTTTCACGTCCGAAATATTAGGGACACCACCAATAGTTACTGGAGTATCTGCTAAAATTGTCGCTGGAATTAGTGCAACGGCGCTGTTCTTTGCACCACTCACTCGAATTGTTCCATTTAAAGCTCTTCCGCCTTCAATTAGCAATTTTTCCATATTGAGCTCCCTTCTTATGAATGTATTTACTTTCTATATCCTTATAGAAAGCTCCCCTTAAGAATCACAATCACTCTTTCCACCCTAACACTCAATAAATAGGAAACCATTATCTTCATTTCTCCCGTAGTACGAATAGATAAAGATTAACTATTCATCGAATTTACATTATCAATTTAGATACATTATCACATTTATTAATAGGACTATGCACATTATTTTCTATTTCAAAAACAAAATGATAAAAATCTTTAGACTTGTTCACGCTTTCATTATACAACGAAAGGAAACCGTCTAAAAGACTAGACGGTTTCCAAAACGGAATTTTATTCTTACGCTTTACCGTTAGAACCGAATTCACGCATTTTACCAGCAACAGTTGCTTTAATAGCGTCGCGGCCAGGTCCAATATATTTACGAGGATCGTAAACTTCTTGGTCTTTGCTTAATGCTTCACGAACAGCTTTTGTAAACTCAATTTGGTTCTCAGTGTTTACGTTAATTTTTGAAGTACCTAAAGAGATAGCTTTTACGATATCAGCAGTTGGGATACCAGTACCACCGTGTAATACTAAAGGTACACCAGTGAAGTCACGAACTTGTTCCATTTCAGCGAATCCTAAGTTAGGCTCACCTTTGTAAGGACCGTGTACAGAACCTAAAGCTGGAGCTAGGCAATCGATACCTGTTGCTTCAACAAGGTGCTTACACTCTGCTGGATCAGCGTAAATTACGCCTTCAGCGATGATGTCGTCTTCTTGTCCGCCAACTGTTCCAAGCTCAGCTTCAACAGATACGTTACGAGCGTGTGCGTATTCTACTACTTTTTTAGTAGTTTCAACGTTTTCTTCGAATGGGTGGTGAGAAGCGTCGATCATTACAGATGTGAAACCTGCATCGATTGCTTCTTTACATTTTTCGAAGCTTGAACCATGGTCAAGGTGAATCGCTACAGGAACAGTGATGTTCATTTCTTCGATTAAAGCTTTAACCATAGCTACAACTGTTTTGAAACCAGTCATATGACGAGCTGCACCCTCAGATACACCTAGGATTACAGGAGATTTTTCTTCTTCCGCAGCAGCTAAGATAGCTTGAGTCCACTCTAAGTTGTTCATGTTGAATTGACCAACTGCGTATTTTCCTTCTAGTGCTGTGTTTAGCATTTCTTTCATAGAAACTAAAGGCATGGTGAATCCTCCTAAAAAACGTTTTTTGTATCCGATAAGTTCTTATCGCTGGTAGTATGACCAGAATAAGGTAAAATATGTATATTTACATACCGGACTTTTTTCTACACTCAATAGGATAACAACTTGTACTCAAAAACTCAACCGTATTCACCTGCTCAATAGTCCATGTAAACGCTTTTTTCCATATTTTTTATAAAAAATTCATTTTTTACGCCTCTACAGCAAGCTGTTCTCTCACCGCTTGACGAATTTCATCAATATCAAACGGTTTAGCAAAGTGCATTAAAGCTCCTAAATCTTTCGCTTCTTGGATCATATCAAGCTCTCCATAAGCAGTCATTAAAATTACTTTAATACTCTCATCAATTTCCTTTACATGTTTTAAAATCTCTATACCATCCATACCTGGAATTTTCATATCTAACACTACTAAATCTGGATTATCTTTTTTCACGATATCTAAAGCTTGAAATCCATTCGCTGCTTGGAATGTCTGATAACCTTCTTTTTGGAACACTTCATGTAATAACACACGAATGCCATATTGATCATCAACGATTAAAATTTTCCCTTCCATAACTCCCAACCTTTCTGTGTAAATACAAGATTTAAAGCTTCTTATATCTTAACGATTAATTTTCGCTATTCTTTGCCAAATTCCTTCCTATTCTTTCTTATTTTACTGTTTCCTATTTTGTTATGCTACCCTTCGATTTCACCTTTCTAAAAAAATAAACTATAATGAAAGCCGGTAAACACGTACGAAAGGGAGTAACATTATGTTAAAAATTTTTTCAACTCAATTAAGTGGTTATTTCTCCAGAGTTTCTCAAAAAGAAGAAATGAATATAGAAGATAGCGCCCGTCTACTTGCTCAAGCATTAGTTGGCGACGGTTTCATTTATTTACATGGTACAAATGAAATGGAGGGCGTTGTTGCGGAAGCATTATTCGGTGCTGAACCAATGAAGCAAGCAAAACGATTATTTGAAAATGGTAAAGAAGTAGAAGTAACTTCTGCAGATCGTGTACTTCTTATTAGCCGTTTTTCAACAGATGAAGAAGTTGTAGCAATGGCAAAAAAACTTCAAGCTGATGGACACTCTATTGTCGGCATCTCTGCTATTCAAGAAGGTACTGAATCACTAGAACAATATACAGATGTACATATTGATATTAAGCTGTTAAAAGGCCTTATTCCAGACGATGAAGGCAATCGCTACGGATTCCCAAGTTTAATGATAGCTTTATTTGCATATCATGGAATCAAATTTACAATCGATGAAATGTTAAATGAATATTAAAAAAAGCGCCCTATTTCAGGCGCTTTTTTTATTACTTGCTCTCTTTATTCGTAATAGAAGCACTTACGAAGTCATGGAACAATGGTTGTGGACGATTTGGACGAGATACAAGTTCTGGATGGAACTGTGCTGCCACGAACCAAGGGTGGTCTTTTAATTCAATGATTTCAACTAGACGACCGTCTGGGCTTGTACCAGAGAATACAAATCCTGCTTTTTCCATATCCGGACGGAATTGATTGTTGAACTCATAACGATGACGATGACGCTCATATACAACCGGCTCGTTGTAAGCATTGTAAGCATTTGTTTCTTCAGCAAGCTTACATGGGTATAGGCCAAGACGAAGTGTACCACCTAAGTCTTCTACATCTTTTTGTTCTGGTAATAAGTCAATGATTGCATAAGGTGTGTCAGGATTAATTTCAGAAGAGTTAGCTCCTTCTAATCCTAATACGTTACGTGCAAATTCGATTGATGCAAGTTGCATACCTAAGCAAATTCCTAAGAATGGTACTTTGTTTTCACGAGCATATTGAATTGCAACGATTTTACCTTCTACACCACGATCGCCGAATCCACCAGGTACAAGGATACCATCTGTATCACCAACTAATTCTTGTACGTTCTCTAGTGTTACGTGCTCAGCGTTTACCCATTTCACTTCTACATCTGTGTCGAATGAATAACCCGCATGACGAAGTGCTTCTACAACAGAAATGTATGCATCTTGAAGCTCTACGTATTTACCAACAAGAGCAATTTTTGTTTTCTTAGAAAGGTTACGTACTTTATTAACTAGCGCAGTCCACTCTGTCATATCTGCAGCTGGATTGTCTAATTTTAAATGATCGCAAACGATTTGGTCCATATTTTGCTCTTGAAGAGATAATGGAACCGCATATAAAGTATCTGCATCGCGTGCTTCGATAACTGCTTTTGTATCAATGTCACAGAATAATGCAAGCTTGTCTTTCATATCTTGAGAAACAGGCAATTCTGTACGAACAACGATAATATTTGGTTGAATACCTAAGCTGCGAAGCTCTTTAACGCTATGTTGCGTTGGTTTTGTTTTCATTTCACCCGCTGCTTTTAAGTACGGGATTAACGTACAGTGAATGTACATTACATTGTCACGACCGATGTCGCTCTTAATTTGACGGATTGCTTCTAAGAATGGTAGAGACTCGATGTCACCAACAGTTCCACCGATTTCTGTAATAACAACGTCCGCGTTTGTTTCGCGACCAGAACGGTATACACGCTCTTTAATTTCGTTAGTAATGTGAGGAATAACTTGAACTGTTCCTCCTAGGTATTCACCACGACGCTCTTTTTGAAGAACTGAAGAGTAAATTTTACCTGTTGTTACGTTGCTGTATTTGTTTAAGTTGATGTCGATGAAACGCTCATAGTGACCAAGGTCTAAATCAGTTTCTGCACCATCATCTGTTACGAATACCTCACCGTGTTGGTATGGGCTCATAGTCCCTGGGTCTACGTTAATGTATGGATCAAACTTTTGAATCGTTACGTTTAAACCACGATTTTTTAAAAGTCTTCCAAGAGATGCTGCTGTAATACCTTTTCCTAGAGACGATACTACACCGCCTGTTACAAAAATATACTTAGTCATGAAAAAGCTCCCTCCTATTTTGCTGTTATATAATCACCGTTGCAAAGCGCAACGTATGTAGATAACACTGTATCCATCTTATTGTTAGACTCTTTTTATTTTCTAAACAAAAAACAAAAAAGAAAATTGCTCCCCTCATCACATAAAGTAATAAGTAGGGAGCAATTTTCTTTTATATTTACACTTTAAAAGTATTATCGTCCTTTTTTAAAGAGCCCAAAAATGATTCTACATGGACGATAATGAAAAGTCAAGAACTACAGTTCTTCCTCTTCTTCTTCTTCAGCTTCAGCTTCATCGTACTCAAGTTCTTCTTCGGCGAAGTCATCTTCATCATCTTCATCTAAATCATCAAGATCATCGTCATCTCCGTCTTCTTCTTCAAGAACCTTGTCCAAATCTTCTACCTCTTCTTCACTTGCGTCTGCATCGTCGAAGTCTTCATCTTCTTCGATGTAGTCGTCAAAACCGTCCTCTTCAACTTTACGTTTCTTCTTCGGTTTTGGCTGAGGTAAGATTTCTTCATCAATTTGCTCATATGGGTACCAGCTACGTAGTCCCCAACGATTTTCTCCTAAATTAATGAAACGTCCATCGATGTTTAAATCTGTATAAAATTGTGCGAGTTTCGCATTAACTTGCTCTTGAGATAGTCCCAGCACTTGAGCGATTTCTCGAACCAACTCGTTGAATGTCGTTGCTTGTCTTTTATCCCCTAAAACGCTATGTACAACTTCAATCATTGAACATTCTTTTAGCTCTTCTGGTGAATATTGCTTAAAATTCACTTATGCGGCACTTCCTTTCTTCAAATATAACCTTATATATAACGGTCTGCTTAAAAAAATCCATACTATTCATTATAAACAAAAGTCGCACAAATATGCTACAAAAAAAACGGGAAACTTTAATATGGTAATAAAATTATAATTTGTCTATTCCTTATTTCGGAAACATATGCGCTCCTTGCAGTACATACCTAATTTGCATTTCTGTATATTCTTCAAGCGTATACAGTTTTTGCAGGGCCCAACGTCTAAATCCCCACATTTGTCCTTGTATGAAAATGTTATGTGCAAGAAGCTGTATCTCTTTTTTATTTAATGTAAATGTCCCATTTTCTGTACACTGCTCTAAAATATTCTCAAACATCCCGACCATTTGAAACTCTTTTTCTAATACATATGGGAGTGATTCTTTCGGTAAAAAACGTACCTCTTGATACATAATTAATACTTCTTCTTGCAATTCATCCATCACTTTAAAATAATTCGTTATCGCTATCTTTAAGCTTTCTATACTTCCCTTCTCTGTACACACTACTTCCTCTAATCTTTCTTTTACATGTTCATAAATACTATCACAAACTAAATATAAAACATCATCTTTTGTACGAATGTACTCATAAAGTGTTCCAATACTAAACCCAGCCGCCTTCGCAATCTCTCTTGTTGTTGTACGTGGGAACCCTTTTTGCTTAAACAATTGCACCGCACCTTTAATCATTTGTTCACGTCTTAACGCAACTAATTTTTCATCTTTCACGGACGCATGTACATTGTGTTTAACCATCCCCTTCACCTCTCCCTATTATTTTTTGGAAGGAAAAAGCGTAGGAAAATACCTACGCCTTTGATCCTACTTCGTTAACATACGAGAAATTACAAGCCTTTGAATCTCTTGTGTTCCCTCATATATTTGTGTAATCTTTGCATCGCGCATATAACGCTCTACTGGATAATCTTTCGTATAACCGTAACCACCAAATACTTGTACCGCTTCAGTCGTCACCTTCATCGCTGTATCCCCTGCAAATACTTTTGACATCGCTGACTCTTTCCCATACGGAAGCCCTTCCGATTCAAGCCAAGCCGCTTGGTATGTTAGAAGACGTGCCGCCTCCACATCCGTTGCCATATCTGCAAGTTTAAAGCCAATTCCTTGCTGCGCCGCAATTGGTTTCCCAAACTGATGACGCTCTCTTGCATATTCTACAGAAGCATCTAAAGCCCCTTGCGCAATACCGACTGCTTGCGCAGCAATACCATTACGGCCGCCATCTAATGTTTGCATCGCAACTTTAAATCCTTGGCCCTCTTCCCCGAGTAGGTTCTCTACAGGAATACGACAATCTTCGAACATAATTTCAGTTGTTGGTGAAGAGCGAATCCCTAACTTGCTTTCCTTCTTCCCAACTGAAAATCCTGGTGTATCACTTTCCACAATAAACGCGCTCGTACCACGCTGCTTCGATTCGGGATCAGTTAACGCAAAAACAACATAAATATCAGCAATACCGCCATTTGTAATAAAGATTTTCGATCCATTTAAAATGTAATGGTCTCCATCTCGTTTCGCAGTTGTCCTCATTCCGCCAGCATCTGAACCAGAACTTGGTTCCGTTAAACCGTATGCACCAATTTTCGTTCCTTCTGCCATCGGTCGTAAAAACTTTTGCTTTTGTTCTTCCGTTCCAAATTTAAAAATTGGCCAACCAGCAAGTGAAGTGTGTGCAGACAGCGTTACACCTGTTGAAGCACAAACACGAGATAATTCTTCGATAGCAATCACATACGCTAAGTAATCGCTTCCAATTCCGCCGTATTCTTCAGGCCACGGAATGCCGGTTAAACCAAGCTCTGCCATTTGATCAAATAATGCACGATCAAATCTCTCTTCTTCATCACGCTCAGCTGCCGTCGGTGCTACTTCGTTCTTAGCAAAATCCCGAACCATTTTTCTTATCATTTCATGTTCTTCTGATAGTTTAAAATGCATTCCCGTCTCCCCCTTGTCCTTTTATAAAGCTCGACTAATAACAAGTTTCTGTATCTCACTCGTTCCTTCATATATTTGCGTGATTTTCGCATCACGGAAAAATCGTTCTACTGGATAGTCTTTCGTATAACCATAACCGCCAAATACTTGCACCGCTTCAATCGCAACTTCAACAGCCGTCTTAGAAGCGAATAATTTCGCAATAGAAGCTTCTTTACCGCATGGTAATCCTTGCGCTCTTAGCGATGCCGCTCTGTATACAAGTAATCGCGCCGCTTCTACACTAGTCGCCATATCTGCAAGTTTGAATCCGATTCCTTGCTGCGCCGCAATTGGCTTACCGAATTGCTCACGCTCTTTCGCATAATCAATCGCACATGCAAGCGCCGCTTCCGCGATTCCTAATGCCTGCGCTCCGATTCCAATTCGTCCAACATCTAAATTCGCCATTGCCACCTTAAATCCTTGTCCTTCTTCACCAAGTAAATTCTCGGCCGGCACTTTCATATCTTCAAACGTAAGTTGTACCGTGCGAGAACCAAGAAGTCCCATTTTATGCTCATCTTTGCCGATAACTAAGCCTGGTGTATCTTTCTCTACTATAAATGCAGAAATCCCACTTTTTCCTGCCTCTGGATTTGTAGAAGCGAATACAATGTATGTACTTGCTTCACCGCCATTTGTAATAAATACTTTCGATCCATTAATAATGTAGTGATCGCCTTTCTTTACAGCTCTTGATTTCAAACTCCCTGCATCTGATCCTGCATTTGGTTCTGTTAATGCAAATGCACCTAAATATTCACCAGTCGCAAGTTTAGAAACATATTTCCGCTTCTGTTCTTCTGTTCCAAAATATAAAATCGGGTTCATTCCAACTGACGTATGTACAGCTAAAATTACACCAACCGTTGCACTTACCTTTGAAATTTCCTCAATTGCTAAAATGTAAGAAATAAAATCCATTTCTGCCCCGCCATATTTTGCAGGCGCTGGAATACCCATTAGTCCAAGCTCACCCATCTTCTGCAAAATCTCTTTTGGGAACACCCCTTGTTCCATACTAGGAACAAAGGGAGCTATTTCCTTCTGCGCAAAATCTCGAACCATTTTCCTCATCATTTGTTGCTCTTCAGTAAAATGAAAATTCATGTACTCCGCCTCCGTTTGCTATATATCTTTTTAATAATTTGGTAAGACCACTATTTTAATAAAAGGAGGACTTTATTCGTAAACGTAGAAACCACGGCCTGTTTTACGTCCTAACCATCCTGCGTTCACATACTTGCGTAATAATGGACATGGGCGATATTTACTATCTCCTAATCCTTCATGCAACACTTCCATAATGTATAAACATGTATCTAAACCGATAAAATCAGCTAATGTAAGTGGTCCCATCGGATGATTCATACCTAGTTTCATTACTTCATCAATCGCTTCTTTCGTCGCTACACCTTCATATAACGTATAGATCGCTTCGTTAATCATCGGTAATAAAATACGGTTCGATACAAATCCTGGGAAATCATTTACTTCAACTGGCACTTTCCCAATTTTTTTCGTAATATCTTCAATTGTTTCGTACACCTCATCATCTGTAGCCAAACCACGAATAATTTCAACAAGCTTCATAACCGGAACGGGATTCATAAAGTGCATACCGATTACTTTCTCCGGACGTTTCGTTACCGCTGCAATTTCTGTAATTGGTAGAGATGACGTATTCGTCGCTAAAATTGCGTGATCTGGAGCAATTTCATCTAAATTCGCAAAGATTTTCTTTTTTATATCCATTTTCTCAACAGCCGCTTCAATAACAAGATCCGCTTCCTTCACACAATCTAAATCAAGCGTTACTGTAAGGCGATTTAACGTCGCTTCCTTCTCTTCTTCCTTCATGCGTCCTTTTTCTACTTGGCGCGCTAAGTTTTTCGTAATAATAGCCAATCCTCTGTCTAATTGCTCTTGTTTTAAATCTTGTACCTTCACATCATATCCTGCCATTGCACATACTTGTGCGATTCCCGAACCCATTTGTCCTGCACCAATTACAACTATTTTTTGTACACCCATTCTTTCTTCCCCCTCAATATAAATTGTTAATAAATCAAAAATCACCTACATGTAAATTAACGAACTTCAATCATAATTGCGTCACCTTGACCGCCACCGCTACAAATAGAAGCAATTCCAATTCCGCCGCCGCGCTGCTTCAGTGCGTGGATAAGTGTAACGATAATACGCGCTCCACTTGCTCCAATTGGATGTCCCATTGCCACTGCGCCGCCATTTACATTCAATTTGTCTGGGTCAATTCCTGCAATCTCTGTACTTGCAATTGCTACCGCTGCAAATGCTTCATTAATCTCGAATAAATCGATATCTTCAATTGTCTTGCCTGTTTTTTTCAACAATTCGTTAATTGCATAACCTGGCGTTCTTGGGAAATCTTTAGACTCCACTGCAATTGCTGTATGTGCCAAAATTGTCGCTAATGGCTTTCTTCCTTCTTGCTTCGCTCTGTCTTCGCTCATTAATACGAGCGCAGCACCGCCATCATTTAGTCCAGGAGCATTACCCGCTGTCACTGCCGACGTCTTATCAAATACAGGTTTTAATTTCGCTAATTTTTCAATCGTTGTATCCGCGCGTGGCGCCTCATCTTTTGCAACGACGATAGGATCGCCTTTTCTTTGCGGAATCGTTACTGGCACGATTTCCTCTTCAAAACGTCCTTCTTTATGCGCTGAAACCGCACGCTGATGGCTACGATATGCCCATTCATCTTGCGCTTCGCGAGAGATTCCATCTTCCTTCGCAACTTCTCCACCATAAACACCCATGTGTATACCTGAAAATGCGCATGTCAAGCCGTCAGCAACGTTTAAATCGATGATTTCGTTGTTACCCATTCTGTATCCCCATCTTGCGCCTCGTAAAATGTAAGGACTGTTACTCATTGACTCCATACCGCCAGCTACAATTAGTGATTGATCGCCAGTACGAATAATTTGATCCGCTAACGTAACCGCACGAAGCCCTGATGCACAAACTTTATTCACTGTTTCCGTCTGTACTTCCCAAGGGATTCCAGCAGCCCTCGCAGCTTGGCGCGATGGAATTTGCCCCTGTCCCCCTTGAATAACTGTTCCAAATATAACTTCCTCAACATCACTAGCAGAAACATTTGCTCTCTCAAGCGCTGCTTTAATTGCAATTCCCCCAAGTTCTGTCGCCTTCACGTCTTTTAAAGATCCTCCAAATTTCCCAACCGGTGTTCTTGCAGCACTTAAAATAACTGTTTTACTCATATCTATTTCCCCCATCTCTTTTTTTTAGGACCGAGCGCTCGCTCGGTGTTCTTACGTTGAGAAGAGGTGCAATGATTGCACCTCTCTCTAAAGTTGTATTCATTCCTACAAATTACATCGCTTCTTTCTTCTGTCCGATAACAGAGCGTTCTAAAATCTCTGTTACATCAAGAGTTTGAACCTTCTCTTCTACTTCTTTCGCTTTCGTCCCATCGCTAATCATCGTTAAGCAATATGGACAACCTGTACCGATAATGGATGGTTGCACAGCTAGTGCTTGTTCTGTACGAGCAACGTTAATACGTGAACCTGCTGTCTCTTCCATCCACATTAAGCCACCACCTGCGCCACAGCACATTCCAGTTTCACGGTTACGTGCCATTTCTACAAGATTCACACCAGGAATTGCTTTCAAAATATCGCGTGGCGCTTCGTATACTTCGTTGTATCTTCCTAAGTAACAGGAATCATGGTACGTAACTGTTTCCTCAATAGCGTGAACAGGTTTTAAGCGTCCTTCTTTCACCCACTGAGCTAACAATTCTGTATGATGATAGACTTCTGCTTGCAAGCCAAAGTCTGGATACTCATTTTTAAATGTGTTATAAGCGTGAGGATCAATCGTAACGATTTTCTTCACTCCTGCTTTTTCAAATTCCTCGATATTCTTTGTCGCCATCTCTTGGAAGACAAATTCATTTCCAAGACGTCGCGGTGTATCTCCAGAATTCTTTTCTTTATTACCAAGTATCGCGAATGAAATGCCTGCTTCGTTCATTAACTTCGCAAACGATATCGCAATCTTCTGACTACGATTATCATATGATCCCATTGAACCAACCCAGAATAAATATTCGAACTCCTCGCCAGCTTTCGATTTTTCTTTTACAGTTGGAACCGTTACTTCATCATCACCTTGGCGCCAAGTTTCACGCTCTTTACGGTTCAGTCCCCACGGATTCCCTTGACGCTCGATATTTGTCATCGCACGCTGCGCTTCCGCGTCCATCTTTCCTTCTGTTAAAACGAGATAGCGGCGTAAATCAATAATTTTGTCAACATGCTCATTCATAACCGGACACTGATCTTCACAGTTACGGCACGTTGTACAAGCCCAAATCTCTTCCTCTGTAATAACATCTCCGATTAAACTCGGATCGTAAGCAAGCGTTGTAGCTGCTGATTCTTGTTGCCCTTTCCCAGCTGCCATCATCGCTAACTGATTTCCTTGTGTATTATTAAAAGCAACTACTGGAACCCACGGTGCTTTTGATGTCACTGCTGCTCCTTTATCAGTCAAATGATCGCGAAGTTTTAAAATTAAATCCATCGGCGATAACATTTTCCCTGTCCCTGTTGCCGGGCACATATTTGTACAGCGACCACACTCTACGCAAGCGTATAAATCAATAAGCTGATTTTGTCTAAAGTCCTCGATTTTACCAACACCAAATGTTTCTTGCGTTTCATCTTCAAAGTCAATCTTTTCAAGTTTCCCTGGATTTGAAAGACGTCCGAAGAAAACGTTAACTGGTCCCGCAATTAAATGCGCGTGTTTTGATTGTGGAACATACACTAAAAACGTTAACAAAATTAGTAGATGCACCCACCAAGAGAAATAGAACACAGAAATGGCTGCGGTTTCATTTATTCCCGAGAAAACGTAAGCGATTGCAGAAGCGATCGGTTCGCTCCATGAAAGCTCCTCGCCGTGCCATATAATTCCCATCCCATTACCGAGTAGCACAGAAATCATTAAGCCACCAATAAAGATAAGAACAAGGCCTGATTTGAAATTACGTTTTAAACGAACTAGCTTCTCAACATAACGTCTATGAAAAGCCCAAAAGACTGCAATTAAAATAACAAGTGTGACAATTTCCTGGAAGAATGTAAATGCAGGGTATAGTGGTCCAAGTGGAAGATGTGATCCTGGTGCGAGTCCTTTCCAAACGAAGTCAATTGCTCCAAATTGGACAAGAATAAATCCGTAAAAGAACATAACGTGAATAATGCCGCTCTTCTTATCTTTCAGCAGCTTTTTCTGACCGAAAACATTGACCTTAAGGAGATCCCAACGCTCTTTAAAACGACGGTCAAATTCAATCTTTTTTCCTAACTGTATGTAGGCCATCCTCGTCCGTATAAGATACACAAACAAATATCCTGCATAAGCAATAACAGCAATGGCAGCCAGCCAATTAATGATCAGTAAGCTATTCATTTTTATGCTACCCCTCTCTTTGTAAGCCCTCTTTCTTTTTTAGAATCTTCAAAAACATATAATTTTCTGAATTTTATCCCCTGTCTTCATTATATAATGAGTGAGCATTCAGTCAACAGTTTTTTGTTATACAACAACATATTTTTTAATAAAGCTGTTTATTTCGGTGAAACTATAAAGTGAAACTTTAATCCGTAGGGGGTTGTTTCCTCTCGCCTGATTCCTTTAAGTAAGCCTAATTTTTAAGTAGGAGGCTTACCCCCCCTTAATATGGGATAAGGTGAAGCCAATCGGGATTTTCCGGGCAGCCAGTAAAATGAAGGCGAAAAGAATGCAAAGGAGGGAATTCACTTATGTTCTTCTTATCTCTCTTGTTAATATGCGTTACTCTTTGGATCACAATTGACCTTTTATATGGGAGGATTCTTCATTTAAAGCGTGTGCGCTCTCGTACTTTCCCTTTACGTCAAAGTAATTTTCACCTTTATACATACGGGCAAGATTTATATGATGCTTTATTTACTGATATACAACAAGCAAGGCACCATGTGCACGTTTTATTCTTCATTGTAAAAAACGATAAAATCAGTCGTGAATTTTTAAAGTTACTTATCGATAAGGCACAGGAAGGAATTGAAGTAAGACTTTTACTCGATCGATTGGGAAGCCATTATTTATCAAACGAGGCAATTCGTTCCCTACAAAAACACGGCGTCTCTTTTTCATTTTGTCATAAAGTGAAATTTCCTTTTCTGTTCTTTTCTGCAAATCAAAGAAACCATAGAAAAATTACAGTTATTGACGGGAAAATTGGTTATATTGGTGGGTTTAATATTGGAGAAGAATATTTAGGGCATAATCAAAAATTAGGATTATGGCGCGATTATCATTTACGCCTTACAGGAGAAGGAATACAAGATTTACAAAAGCAATTTTTACATGATTGGCTCGACGATACGAAGCAAAATTTATTAGATTCACCTCTTTATTTTCCTAAGCAACAACCAGGAATCATTCTACATCGTTTTATCCCTACTGATGGTGCCTATTTGCAAAATACATTTTTACATTTAATCGAAAGTGCGGAAAAAGAACTCTTTATCGGTACACCATATTTCATTCCTGGGAAGAAAATTATGAATGCATTATTAAAAGCGCGAAAACGTGGGGTTCAAATCACGGTTCTCGTTCCAGAAAAAGCGGATCACGCCCTTGTTCGCGAAGCAAAATTCCCATATTGCCGAAAGTTAATACAAGCTGGGTGTAATATTTACTCATTTCAACAAGGTTTTTTTCACGCTAAAGTTATTATAGTCGATGATTATATTTGTGATATTGGAACTGCAAACTTTGATATGAGAAGTTTATATATTAACCATGAAATCAACTGCCTTTTATATGATAAACATTTTATACAAACAGTAAAAAACAAATTCCATGAAGATCTAGAAAATGCGTCATTACTTTCCTTTAAAGATGTTAGCCCCCTTTCTCTTATTGATAGAGGGAAAGAATGGGTAGGAACGATACTTGCTTTCTTTCTATAGGAAAGATAATGGATAAAGGAGATGTATTCATTATGATTATGCGTTTCGGATATGTCTCACATGCAATGGCACTCTGGGACTGTTCTCCGGCTAAAACGATGACATTTACAAGCTTTCAAAAGCTTAGTAAACAAGAACGAGAAGATAAATTATACGATGTTACACGGCAAAATCTTGAGCATACAATACGTATTCTTCATTACAATATAGCTCATGAAATTCCATTATATCGCTTATCTTCTTCCATCGTCCCACTTGCAACACATCCCGAAGTCGAGTTTGATTATATCGGGTTGTTCACACCGCTTTGGCGTAAAATTGGGGCATTAATTAAAGAATACAATTTGCGAGTAAGTTTTCATCCAAATCAATTTACGCTATTTACAAGCGACAAGCCACATATTACAACTAACGCTATTACAGATATGGCCTATCATTATAAAGTATTAGATGCAATAGGAATTGCAGATTCTTCTTATATTAACATCCATGTAGGTGGTGCCTATGGAAATAAAGAACAAGCAGTTGGACGTTTCCATGAAAACATAAAAAAGCTTCCTACACATATAAAAGAGCAAATGACGCTTGAAAATGATGATAAAACATATACAACTGCTGAAACTTTATCGATTTGCCAAAAAGAAAAGATTCCATTCGTATTTGATTATCATCATCACATGGCAAACCTTTGCGAGGAACCGCTAGAAGTGTTACTCCCTGCAATTTTTGAAACTTGGTCACATACAAATGTCCCTCCTAAAGTTCACATTTCCTCCCCTAAATCAAAAAAAGAATTTAGGGCTCACTCTGAATATATTGATTTAGAGTTTATTAAGCCTTTCTTACACATTGCAAAAAAAATCGACCATAATTTCGATATTATGATTGAAAGTAAACAGAAAGATTTAGCAATGCTGCAATTAATACATGAATTATCCTCTATAAGAGGGATAAAAAGAGTAAATAGCTCAACATTACAATGGTAAATTGTAATGTTGAGCTATTTTTTTCAAAAAAAGTAATTTTTATAGTAAAAAACAACCTATTGTATATGCTATGATTGGAATTAGCATTTTCCACCTGCGATTCAACTTTATTGAAACGGATCCATAATATGATTAATCAAAAAAAATATGTACACTTTGTCATGATGTATATAATTATATTTTCCCTTTGGATATTTCTTATCCCTAAGGACTTGAATATAAAAGAAATTGGAATTCTCTTCTTATTTTGTTTTGCTGCACTCTTTTCTTGCTATTGCTTATATAAAGCTATTAAGAAAATGAAGCGTAGTGATAAATTATTTTGGGTTTTATTACTCTGCACTTGCATATGCGGACTAACTATGGAAATAACTTTATTCCTTCATTCACTTTCTATATATGATCAAGTCATATTCTCATATAAGGCACTACCTTTTTTCATCATACAATATATTTTGCTCTTTTCTGGGTTTGCTATCAAATTCATAAAACATTATTCTATTAGAGGCCTTGCTCAATTTTCATTCGATAGCATCTTTATTGTTATTATGAATATTTATTTTACCTTAACTTTTATTTTGGACCTCTCAAGCTTTCGTATGTTAACAACAGATCACTGGGTTTTAATTGGATACTTTATTGCACAAGCATTAGTAATTTACGCCGTTATTAGCCTATATAGACGAGAACAATATTCTGCTAGCAGAATTTCATTAATTATCGGTTTTACTATCATACTTGTGTACGGGTATATACATCTGTTCCAACTAAACACGGGGATGAAAACTTCTTCTGAAGTCTCTTATTTAGTACATACTGCTTCAATTTTATTAATTGGTTTATCTTCCATACTATACATTTTGGACAAACCAATGCAGCATGAAACGAAAACAAAGTATTATCGATTTGATTATGTGCGCTTTATATTACCCTATTTCAGTATAATCATTACTTTTTCCTTTATTCTTATTCAACCTTGGGATGATAAGTTCATGCTAATCGGTCTAGTATTATCACTCATCTTATTATTCCTACGACAACTTTACATGTGGAAAGATAATCAAGCACTAATCGATACATATGAACAGTTGACTACACAACTAGAAGGCAAAGTAGAAGAAGGTGCATCTGCGTTATCAAAGAGTGAACAACGCTATAAATCGTTATTCGAAGATCATCCTGATGCCGTTTTCTCTTTAAATATGGATGGTATTTTCCAACAATCTAATACAGCTTGTGAAAGCTTATTTACTGCCTACTATTGTGAAGTAGAAAGCTATTCTCTTCTACACTTTATTGACTCAAAAGACCATGATCTACTAAAGAAAGCTTTACAAATAACAAAAGAAGGTAGACCACAAACTTTAGAAGTTCGCACAAAAGAAAAAGAAGGCTATTACTATTACCTTCACGTTACACTCATCCCTACTTTCATAAACAAAGAAGTTGTTGGGATGTTCGGCATAGCACGTGATATTACAACTTTATATGAAAAACAAAAACAAGTAGAACATTTAGCCTTTCATGATGCACTGACTGGATTACCAAATCGCCGAAAGTTTGAAAAAGATTTAAAAAACATTTTAAATACAGCTCAAACTAGCGTGAATGATGTTGCCGTTATGTTCCTTGATTTAGATCGATTCAAAAAAATTAACGATAGACTTGGTCACGATGTCGGAGATCTATTATTAATTGAAGTAGCAAAAAGATTACGTGGTTGCTTGCGTTCAAAAGATATCGTTGCTCGCCAAGGTGGAGATGAGTTTACAATTCTATTACCAGATATGTACTCAGAAAAAAGTGCGGCTTTTATAGCTGAACAGATTTTAACCGTTTTAAACAAACCATTCTTCATTAAAGACGAAGAACTGTCTATTACACCGAGTATCGGAATTGCCATGTATCCTGATTACGGGACCGATGTTACTGAATTAATGAAAAATGCTGATATGGCTATGTATCGCGCGAAAGCAAATGGAAAAAACAGATTTGTTTTCTTCTCAAAAGAAATAAGTATCGCCCAAAATGAAATCCAATTCTTAGAAGGTGAACTTACAAAAGCATTACAACAAAATGAATTTTTCCTTGAATATCAGCCACAAGTAAGCACAAAAACAAAACAAATTATCGGTTTTGAAGCATTAATTCGTTGGAAGCACCCAAAACTCGGCATCGTGTCTCCTGCCCAATTCATTCCTCTAGCGGAGGAAACCGGATTTATTATTGAACTTGGAAATTGGATTTTACGTACCGCTTGCTTAGAGGCAAAAAGATGGCATAATCAAGGGTTTTCTCACTTAAAAGTTGGTGTGAATTTATCTGTTGTTCAATTTAACCATGCAGATTTAATCCCTACTATTTCAAAAGTGTTAGAAGAAACCGAACTAAAATCAGAAGCACTAGATATCGAAATCACAGAAAGTATCGCAATTAATCAAAATCAATCTGTCATTTCCAAACTAGAACAGCTTCAAAATCTCGGTATTCAAATTTCAATCGATGACTTTGGAACTGGTTATAGTTCTTTAGCTTATTTAACAAAATACCCAATCAACACATTAAAAATTGCTCGAGAGTTTATTTGCGGAATTACAAATAGTCCTTTAGAGGAAGCGATTATCTCCTCCATCATTACACTATCTAAAGAACTAAATTTAGAAGTTATTGCAGAAGGTGTAGAGACGGAAGAACAATGGAAGTTTTTATATGAACAAAACTGTGACCACATTCAAGGATTCCTTATTAGCAAGCCTGTTTCTAGTAAAGACGTTTGGATGTTACTACACAAAAAAACAACCGTCTAAGTAAGACGGTTGTTTTTTAATATTCAAAAGGTACCTCTCCAGCTAATTGTACCTCTTGATCATTATGAGAAATTATTTGGCTTTTCTCTAATGCTGTATCTCCTAATGAAATACCCCATGCCATCGCTAACGTTAATAGACTACCAATAAGTAGTTTCTTCATATTCCATCACCCGCATTTTTTTATTTAAATATATCATGAAAAATTATCCACATCTTATGCAATTATGCATATTTGTTTTTATGCCTTTTTTATTTTTTCATTTTTTTTATAATTGTTTCTTTTAACGTATGGTTTCCTAATATATCGAAAAAGAAGCACGCTTTTTCGTAAGCATCTTCAATTTCTGCTCTATCACACCCTAGCTTTGCTAGGCATTCACCTTTTCGAAAGTACAACTGTCCAATCAATGTCATACTATTAATTTGACACGATAGTTCAATGGCTTTATTTGCGTGACAAAGCGCTTCTTCGTATTGATTGTCTAAGAATAATGCTTTTGCATGATTATGTCTCACCTTCACATCAAACTCTTTATTATCATGTAATACCTCTAATTGTTTTAATATATTTTCATATAACTTAATACTCTTCTTAAAATGGCCGTTTTCAGCGTAAATGTTTGCAATTGCGTTTTCAATATAAAGGTTCTGATATACATCTATTCCTGCCAATTGTTGATTGAGCAATTTCTTTAATTCTAAAATACAATATTCGTAATCGATTTTTTTCAATATGTAAGCAGCTACATAATATTGCCATTGAAGAAATTGCTGAAGCTCAGGATGATATTCTTCCTTTTTCAACTCATTCCATACTTTATTATAAATTTCTTTATATTTCTTTTGCTTACAAAGCATAATAATTCGATCTTTTAACTGCTTATTCCTCTCAATATCAAAATAAATGAGTACCTCATAAAAATGAATAATGGGAACTTGTAACTTCGCTGCAATGCCTTGCAATATATCCATACTTGGGTATACCGCGCCCGATTCAATTCGACTCACTTCCGATTGATGACATATGTTCTCGGATAACTGCTTTTGTGTTAATCCTCTCATCACCCTAATTTTCTTAATTTCACTTCCTAGTTTTTCTGCGTGCATACTTACTCACCATCCCATTATAACAATCTAATTTTTTAAGTTGTCATACCACTACAATAATGTGAATTCGACAATTTTTGATATGAAATAATGCATAATATATATAAAATTCGGCAAATTTTTCATACAATCCATCTCACATAATATAATAGACTAGTAATTTTATAGATAAATTATAGAAAATTTGCCCATGCTTTCGTTACATTCGGTCTTCTTTATCCTTTATCAGCAGAAGCCATTCACACCCAAGAACTAAATAGAAATGCAGTAAAAGTTGAAATCACTCAGCCTAGTTTAACGATTTAAAAATTAACACAACCTCAAAATGATACAAAACTATATGGCGAGAAAGTATTTAAAGGGTGAGATAAACGAGGCTAAAGCTCAACAAGAGTGAGTGGCAATTGAAATGAATGTAGATTCCCAACCTACAAATAAAGAAACAAAAGAAAATCAAACCGAAGTTCACCTTGCACAAACTTACAAAAATTACAAAGTATATTGCCAAGATTTTATTGTAAAAGTAGATAAAAATGGAGTAATTACAACTGGTAGTGGTAAAGTTGTCCAAAATTTAGACCAACAACCTAATCTTACTATAACAAATTTTTTGTCGAAAAATGAAGTAAAATCTAAATTACGCGATATACTTCAAATTCTGAGCGATGCGACTGCGACGAAACTCTCTATTGAAATACTTGTTTATAAGAAAAAAGAAGTTTACCACTCATAGGTAAACTTCTTTTCATATCCATCCCTTTTCTTCCGCAATTGTAATTGCCTCAATTCTATTTTTCGCATCAAGCTTCGTTAATACTTCAGAAATATAATTACGTACTGTACCAGGCGAAAGATACAGCGCCTTCGCAATTTCATTTGCCGTCTTTCCTTCTTTCGCAAGTAGCAATACTTCTTTTTCACGATCTGATAACGGATTTTGCTCCTGCCATAAGCCGAACATTAAATCTTGAGAGATCTCTCGCTTTCCTTTCATTACATTACGAATCGCTGCAGCTAAATCTTCACTTGGGCTATCTTTTAATAAATATCCGTGCACGCCAGCTTTCATTGCTCGTTCAAAATATCCAGGGCGCGCAAATGTTGTTAAAATCATTACTTTGCATGCTGATTTTTCTTTCTGTAACGTTTCCGCAACATCTAACCCGCTTTGAATTGGCATTTCAATATCCATAATGCTTACATCAGGTTGTAGCGATTCAATTAGTTTTAGCGCTTCGTCCCCGTTCGCAGCTTGCCCAATTACTTCAATATCATCTTCTAGATCAAGTAGGGCCCCCAATGCACCACGAAGCATCCGCTGATCTTCTGCAATAATAATTCGAATCATGCCCTCACCTCATCTTTTCCTGTTCTAATGACAACTGGTACTTTTACTATTAATAGTGTCCCTGGATTGATCGTGCCCAGTTCAACAAACCCATCAATAAGAGCGATGCGCTCTTTCATACCACGAATGCCATTTCCATCGTGGTTTTGATCCGCTAAACCAATTCCATTATCTTCTACTGTCAAAATTAATTCACCTTGTGATTCTAGTACAGAAACTGTACAACGCGTCGCCTTACTATGCTTTACAACATTCGTCACAGCCTCACGTAAACACATTCCTAAAATATTTTGTTCAATGGGTGATAACGAACTTGCACTCGTTTCTTGTTTTATTTCTAATTCAATAGTAGCCGCTTGTAAGATCGCTTTTATTTGCTCAAGCTCTTCTTCTACTGTAATCATACGCATATCAGAAATTAGTTCCCTTAGCTGCTTTAGAGCGGTACGAGATGTTTGTGTAATTTCCTTTGCTTCCGCACTTGCACGCTCCGGATTTTTTACAATTAACTTTTCCACGAGCTGACTTTTTAAAGTAATGAGTGATAACGTATGCCCTAACGTATCATGAAGATCCCTTGCAATCCGTTGCCGCTCTTCACGTTTTACTAAGTCTTTAATTTGTTCGTTTGCTTCGTCTAATTGATTTCTTAACATCCTTTTCTGATTAAAATTACGCATTCCGAATGGTGTAAGAAGCATTAAAATAAACATTGGAACAATATTTACTAAACTTGTAGTTGTTAGTTGATTCATATTTACAAATAAAAATGCCCCCAGCATTATAACTAACAAACATAATAGCACTCGAAACGCTTTCTTATTTGGCGTAAATCCCATCGCACTTGCGGTGAAAAAGCCAAAGAATATCATGAAAGGATTGTAAAATAAAGCAAATAAAAAGATAAGTACCATTTGAATACATGCCCAAAAAACGAACGTCCTCTGCACAAAATAAAGCTGACGGTATGTGATAATAAAAACTATCAACATACCGCTTCCAATTACAAGCTTCCACCCTGACGCCTGCACTAAATGGTAAATTGGAAATAACAGATATACGAACCACATATACGGGAAGAAACCCATATGTTTTGGAAAAATCTCAATCCTCTTCTTCTCTATCATTTATACCGCTTCCTGTCTTTTTCTTATATATATTGATACTACAACAAATATAAGGAAATAACCTCCTAATACCGCGATATTTTCCCAACCAACTGATTTCCCAGCTACAATATCCCATGCACCGCTTCCGAAGTGGTATGTTGGTGTCCATTCACCAATTGTTCTTAATATTTTTGGGAATACTTCAATTGGCATCCATAGCCCGCCAATTACAGCTAGACTCATATTTAAAATATTCGCTAAACCCGCTGCTGCATCTGCCTTTTTAATAGAACCTATTACTGTTCCTAACGCTAAAAATGGTGTTACACCTAACAACAACCATAATCCAGCGCCAATCCATTGCCCTACTGTTAACTCAACATGATTAATTAATATTCCTGCGATAAAGATAACTAAGATTGAAAAAGCATTCACTACAGTTTGAGCGATGATTTTGGCTGTTATATATGCCCCTTCTGGAAGTGGTGTAATTTTCAACAAATGTGTCCACCCTTGCCCCTTTTCCTGAGAAATCCTTACACCGAAACTAAAAAGTGCCGTCCCTACAATACTAAATGTCGCCATTGAGATTAAATAATGCGCTTTCCAAGCATCTCCGTTTTGTGGCACTTGAATAACATTTGTGAAAATGTAGTAAAACATAACTGGCATTAGTAATGAGAAAAAGATAAACAATTTATTACGAAACGTACGTAAAATTTCTATTTTGCATTGCATCCATAAAGCTCTCATGCGATTCCCTCCTCCTGATTTGCGACAAACTGTTCAAATGCTTCATCAAGACTTCCACGTTCAACTGAAACATCTGTTACAGGTAAGTTCTTTTGATAAATCGCTTTTAAAGTTGCATCTGTATCTTCAGTTGTTAAAGTGAAGTGCCCTTCGTTTGACTGTACTTCTGTTACGTTTGGTAATTCTTTTAGTAATTTTGCAGGAATACTTTCCTTCGAATAAAACTTGATTGTTTTTCGCGAAATCGTCGCCTTCATCTCATCTGGTGTACCATCTGCGATAATCTTTCCATTCGCAAATAATAAAATACGATTCGCCAATGCATCCGCTTCTTCCAAATAGTGTGTCGTTAAAATAATCGTTTTCCCCTCACTTGCTAACTTTCGAATTGTTTCCCAAAACGTTCTTCGAGACGTAATATCCATTCCAACTGTCGGCTCATCTAAAAATAGCAAATCTGGATTTCCTGCAAGTGCGAGTGCAAAGTTTAATCTTCTTTTTTGCCCGCCTGATAATTTCTCACATCTTTGCTTTCGCTCTGATTCTAAATTTGATAACTGTAGTAACGTTTCTTTCGCTACCGGATTCGTATAATAACTACGGAATAACTCAATTGCCTCTTCCACCGTAATGCTATCAATGACACTTACTTCTTGTAACATCGCACCGAGGCTATTACGAACATCTCTATGTTTGGGACTCTTTCCAAATATAGAAACAGTTCCTTCCGTCGGATCCTTTAATCCAAGCATCATCGACATCGTCGTCGTTTTTCCTGCACCATTCGGTCCAAGTAGTGCTACTATTTCTCCTTTATTCACATGAAATGAAACGTTATTTACTGCCTTTTTATATTTAAATGTTTTAGAAACACCATTTACTTCTATAATCTTTTCCATCTCTCCACCCCCGCTGTTTCTTATATTTACATTGTATGTGTTGGAAAACTTAGGAAACAGTATGATGCGTCATGACATCGATATGACAATTGTCATGTATTCCTTATGAGAGGAATCAACCTACATACCGCAAGCGAGTAGCAGGACGAAAATAAACATGATACAATCGGGTAAGATATATATTCGAGGAAGGACAGTGGTTTTCATGATTATTCGTAATGAACAAGATTTAGAAGGCTTACGAAAAATCGGCCGCATCGTTGCACTTGCACGTGAAGAAATGAAAAAAGAAGCGAAGCCAGGTATGACAACGAAAGAGCTTGATTTGATCGGTAAAAAAGTATTAGATGAGCATGGTGCTATTTCTGCACCTGAAAAAGAATATGATTTCCCAGGTGTAACTTGTATTAGTGTAAACGAAGAAGTTGCTCACGGCATTCCAGGAGATCGCGTATTAAAAGAAGGCGACTTAGTAAATGTCGACGTATCTGCTGCACTTGATGGCTATTATGCAGATACAGGTATCTCATTTGTACTTGGCGAAGATGAAGCAAAAGAAAAGCTTTGCCAAGCAGCGGTTGATGCATTTTGGGCAGCAATGAAAAAGGTGAAAGCTGGTTCCAAACAAAATCAAATTGGTCGTGCTGTTTCAAACTTTGCACATAAAAATGGATATAATGTAATTCAAAACTTAACTGGTCACGGTATTGGTCTTAGCTTACATGAAGCGCCAAACCACATTTTAAGCTACTTTGACCCAATGGATAATGCGCTTCTAAAAGACGGTCTTGTTATCGCTGTAGAACCATTTATTTCTATGAAAGCTGATCACATTATCGAGCGCGGCGATGATGGTTGGACATTCGTTACACCTGATAAAAGCCTTGTTGCACAATGTGAACATACAGTTGTCGTAACACGCGGCGAGCCGATAATCTTAACAGAAATATAAAAAAGAACCGCTTCTTAGTAGGAAGCGGTTCTTTTTACATACTTTTTGAAAAGAGGCAATACGGTTGAACTCTTTTTCATTTACGTATATAATTTTTAACGAAGGTGATTGATGATTATCTCTCATAAAAGATGATCAAGGGAGTACCTTCTTTTTTTATTTAATAGCATCGATTAAAGGAATGCGTTCTTATTTATTATAAAACGCTATCTACGCTTTAATCTACGAATTGTATACTCTTTTAGACAGTACATATTTTCTTCATCCTGACCAAATTCAAGCTACATTTTATTACTACCTCAATACGATTTTTTTACAATTGGATACATTATTTTGGTTAGCATGTATCGTAAAACTCACCTTTATAAAGACTCTTTGTACATTGCAAGAATACAAATCAATATAAAGTAGGTTAAGCATTTCACTGCATATTTTTTGCATGTACCTATTTTATAAAGAACCACGTAAAAAGTCACAACCTATAAAGGTCTGATATCATTCCTTATCAGGATTTCATTCGACAATTTTTGTCGAAAATTGTATATTCATTCCCTATATTATTAGAATATGCATTTTGTTTTACGTTACAAAGCACCGAATATGAATACTTTCCCTAAAGAGTATACGCAGTAAAGGAGGCATCACATCAGTCCTATTGATCCATGACAAACAATCCCTTCACAAAGCATTTTTATGCAATAGAAGGATTCATAAAGGAGGCACAATGAAAAAACTTTTCAATGTATGTTTAATTGTATTCGTACTATTTTCACAGCTTGCTAGTTTTCCATACAATCAAGTAAAAGCGGAAACATTAACAGGCAATTCATTATTTGACACTGTTGAAATGAAAGATACAACAAACCATATTATTGACGAAGCATTAAATCCTAAAAACTTAATACAAGTAGGATCAACCATTCACCTAGAATATGCTTGGTCAATAAAAGATCATCAAACAGACTCAACAGTGCTCCAAATACCTAAAGCATTAAAAATTAAAAGTGATAAACAAGGAAATTTAATGGCAGATCAACAAATTATTGGTCAATATTTTGTTACAGCAAATGATAACAAAATGAAACTAGTATTTAATGATCAAGTAAAAGATTCCAAAGGTGCTAACGGAAAAATCAATTTTGATACAGTATTCAATCCTGATTTAAAGCCTGGTGCAAAATCTGTTCAACTCTCATTCCCTCTAGGCACAACAGCTAAGTCTATTTCAGTTCCTGTTCAAGTAGATAACCCAGCTTCCCCTACTACGAATAAGGATACTGCCCAACAACCTACGGAAGAGCAAAAGAATGGCGAAGCTCAGCAACCTGCAGAAGAGAAAAAGAACAACGATGCTCAGCAACCTGCGGTAGAGAAAAAGAACAACGATGCTCAGCAACCTGCAGAAGAGAAAAAGAACAACGATGCTCAGCAACCTGCAGAAGAGAAAAAGAACAACGATGCTCAGCATCCTGCAGAAGAGAAAAAGAACAACGATGCTCAGCATCCTGCAGAAGAGAAAAAGAATGGCGATGCAGAGCAACCTACGAAGAATCCTGGTGATAAAACAACAGAACAACCTGTTGATAATCCAGATCCATCACCTAAGCAAATTACAGAAAATATTTTAACAGGTGTCACACTAACGGATAAGGATGGTAAGCCATTTAATGATACGGATAATCGTCCAAATCCGGATTCTATTACCCAAATCGATTTTACATGGGAAATTTTAAAGTCGCTGAACGCCAAAGAAGGTGATTACTTTACTTTCCAACTCCCAGAATACTTTATCGTCCACAATACCATTACAGAAGATTTAATAGATGGAACAGGAAATACGATTGGATCATTCGTTGTTACGCCTGATGGCAAGGTAACGATGACTTTTAATGAATATGTTGACGATTATCCTAATATAGCTGGACATTTAAACATTCGCACGGAGTTTAATGAAGTAAAAATTACAGGGACTACAGAAAAACAAATCCCATTCCCTATTAAAGAAAAAGACGTTATTATTGAGCTTGATTTTAAACCTAAAGTAACACAATCTATAAATAAAAAAGGTGTACCTGATAGACCAATTAATACGAATCAAATTAATTGGACAGTAGAAATGAACAAGACAAAAGATAAACTGACAAATGCTGTCTTCCAAGATAACATTCCAAATGGAGCAAGTCTCAATGAAGATTCTATTAAAGTTTATTATTTAGAGGTAGATATTAACGGAAAGACAACTCGTGGTGCAGAAGTTCCTAAGGAAGAATATGAACTTACTTCATCCTCTGATAAATTAAATATCGCTTTTAAAAAGGAAACGAATAAAGCATATGAAATTGAATATGCGACAAAGATTACGGATGAAAGTGTTACTAGTTTCAAAAATGAAGCAAAAGTATCAAGCAAAAATCAAAAAGATGTAGCTGCAGAGGCAACTGTAACTGTATCACGCGGTACGCATCTAGAGAAAACTAGTAAGTACAACCCAAAAACGCAAACGATTGAATGGACGATCACTTACAACGGTGACCAGAGAGATATTAAAAAAGCCGATGCGCTTTTAAAAGATATTTTGGATAAATCTCATAAAGTTGATAAAAATTCTATCGTGGTAAAAAATGCTTCTTACGATGATGCAGGAAAGCTTGTTACAGGTGACAATGCCACAAACTTTACTGTAAAAGAAACCGATGAGGGATTTGATTTACAGTTTACTGAAGATATTAATAGTGCCTATGTGATTACTTATACATCGAAAGCTACGAATGATGTCATAAAAGATGGCGAAATCGAAAATAAAATTATCGCAGATGGTGAATGGAGTAAAACAAACAAAGTTACATTACAACAACAAAACATCATAAAGAAACATAATAAAAATGCAGGCGATACAGATTACAATGCGAAAACAACAAAGTGGACAATCATTGTAAATGATAACAACTACGTGTTAAACGATGCTGTTATCAAAGATACGTTTGACTATGGTGGCCTAACGTTACAGAAAGATAGTTTCAAAATTACAGACGGCTCGCGAACGCTTGATCCAAAGTTTGATTACACACTTGATGTAACAGATAAGGGATTTGAAGTAAAACTAACTGGTGATTATAAGTCTAATATGGATAAAACTTTAACTATCACATACACAACAGACTTTAATTACGAGAATCTATCCAAAGAGAAGGATAATAAATCCTTCAAAAATACAGCAAATTTATCATGGAAAGATATAAATGGGGACGATAAAAATAGTTCATCCAATGATAAATTCGATCCGGATTACTACACAAAAGGAAACGGGTTTAAATACGGTTCTTACAATGCCCAAACGAAAGAAATTAAATGGGACATAGGTTTTAACTATAATAATATGACGATTAAGGACCCTTCCATCGTTGACGTACTAAGAGATAACCAAAAATTAATGCCGGAATCTATTGAAGTTCGACATATGAAATTAACTGGTGGTGCACATGGATTTGAAGTAGGTGATCCTGTTCCATCTAGCGAATATACGATAGAAACTCCAACAAAAGATAATAACAATACATTAACGATTCATTTTAAAAATGAAATTAAAACGGCGTATCATATTAGCTTTAAGACTTCACTGGTAGGTGAACAAATTAATAAGCGCTACGATAATTATGCCGATTTAAAAGATGGATCGAAAACTGTTACTACTGTCCATGGTGCATTTGAGATCACAAATGGTGGTAGCGGTGTTACGAAAACAGCAAAACAAAATGACAAGTATATTGATTGGAGTGTTTCTATTAATGCAAGTCAATCAACTATCGAAAATGCTGTCGTAACAGACGAACCGACAGACAATCAAATGCTTGATGAAAAGTCCTTCCATCTATATCCGACAACGGTAGCCGTGGATGGAACTTTAACGAAAGATACAGCAAATGAATTAAAAGAAGGAACAGACTATAAACTCAAAGTAATAACAGACAACGATACGGGGAAACAACAGTTTAAAGTTGAATTCCTTCATACCATTGATCGAGCTTATATTTTAGAATACCGCTCACTCATTAATGCAGACCATAATGAAAGGGTAAGTAATAAAGCGACGATTACTGGTCACCGTTTAACATTAACGAAAACTGAAGATGTTAAGTTTGTTGAAGTTAAAGTATCTTCTGGATCTGGAGGTGGTTCTGCTAGTAAAGGACGCGGAAGCCTTCAAATTATAAAGGTTGATGATAAAGATAGAAAAGTACCATTAGCCGGAGCAGAATTTACTTTATATGATCAAACAGGTACAACCGCTATTCGACCAATTACAACAGGTGATGATGGTGTCGCTAAGTTTAACAACTTACGACGCGATAAATATATGATTAAAGAAACGAAAGCACCTAAAGGTTATGTAATTAGTAAAGAATTAAAAGAAGGTATACTTGTTGAGCTAGGTTCTGAAGAAATTACAAAATATACTCTTACAAATAAGAAGTTTGTCGGGAAAGTAGTACTTACAAAAACTGATGCTAAGAGTGGGGAAAAACTTGAACATGCTGTTTTCTCTTTACTAGATCAGAACAAACAAGTCATTCCTGAACATAAAGAATTAACAACAAATAACAAAGGACAAATTACTGTAGATAATTTAAAGCCTGGAACTTACTACTTACAAGAAACAAAGGCTCCTGAGCATTATAAATTAAACAGTACCCCTATTGGATTCACAATCAAGGAAGATCAAACGACTGTAGTATACCGACCTGCAACAAATAGTTTGATTCCAGGATCGGCCATTTTAAAAAAGGTCGATAAAGATGGAAAAACTTTAGCAGGCGCGGAGTTCAGTGTACGAGATCGAAATAACAAAATAATCCCTGGCTATGGAAAATTAACGACAAATGACCAAGGACAAATCGAAGTAAAAGATTTACGTCCTGGAGACTATCAATTTGTTGAAGAAAAAGCTCCAAAAGACTATGACATAGATAAAAAACCAATTGAGTTTACAATTGTAAAAAGTCAAAAGAAAGCAGTTACTGTTACAGCAACAAATCACCTCATTAAAGGTGGCGTCACTTTAACAAAAACTGATGATATCGATGGTACAACTCTTGCAGGTGCCGTATTTAAAATTGTTGATGCTAATGATGAAAAGAAAGTCATTCGCGAAAATGTAAAAACTGGCGCAGATGGTAAAGTAACTGTTAAAGACTTAGAGCCTGGTACGTATAAATTTGTTGAAACAGAAGCTCCTAAGGATTATGTGTTAAATGCAAACCCTATCGAGTTTACAATCGACAAAAGCCAACAGTCCTTTGCTACTGTTACAGCAACAAACAGTTTAAAAACAGGAGATGTCGAATTATTAAAAGTTGATGAGTTTAGTCAGAAAAAGCCGCTAGCAGGTGCTGTATTTAAAATTGTCGATGTAAATAATAATGACGTTCGTACTGACTTAACTACAGATGCTGATGGAAAAATAAAAGCTGATAAGTTACGTCCTGGTAAATATCAATTTATTGAAACAAAGGCTCCAGAGCATTATGTACTAGACGAAACACCGATTCCATTTACAATCGATAGAAGTCAAAAAGAGACTCTACTTGTGAAAGCCGAAAATGCTTTAAAACCAGGAGATGTTGAATTAACGAAAGTTGATGACATCGATGGTACAGCTCTTGAAGGTGCCGTATTTAAAATTGTTGATGCTAATGATGAAAAGAAAGTCATTCGCGAAAATGTAAAAACTGGTGCGGATGGTAAAGCTATCGCTACTGGCTTACGCCCTGGCGATTATAAATTAATCGAAGTAACAGCACCAAAGTATTACGATAAGAATACAAATCCGATCAAGTTCACGATTACAGAAAGTCAAACAACGTCGGCTACTGTTACGGCTAAAAACAGCTTAACAAACGGCGGTATTGAATTAACAAAAGTGAATGCTGCAGATGAAAAGGAAACACTTGAAGGTGCAGTATTTAAAATCGTTAATAGAGATACGAATGAAGTTGTTCGTACAGAACTTGTTACGAATAGTAAAGGAATGCTAGTTGTAGATGACTTACGTCCTGGTAACTATAAACTTATCGAAACAAAGGCTCCAACTTATTACGATGTAAATGTAGAACCTATTGAATTTACAATCGAAAAAGGACAACAAAAGCTTCTTCCACTTACATTTAAAAATAGTTTAACGAAAGGAAAAGTTAAACTTATTAAAGAAGATGATGTGGAAAGTAGTATTGCTCTTGCCGGCGCAGTGTTCACATTACAAGACGCAACTGGCACAGAAATTGCGAAAGATTTAAAAACAGATGATTATGGAGTACTAGTTATTCCTGATTTAGCACCAGGGGATTATCAATTTATTGAAACAGAAGCCCCTGAACATTATAAATTAGATCAAACACCGATTAAGTTCACGATTAAAAAAGGTAGCACGGAAGATCTTCCTATCCCTGTCACTGTAAAAAATAGTTTACTTACAGGTGGCGTCACTTTAACAAAAGTGGATGACGTTGATGGCGTTACACTTAAAGGTGCAGAATTTATAATTGTTGATGCTCATGATACGAAAAAGGTCGTTCGTAAAGGGTTAACTACTGATGAACAGGGTAAAGTTTCTGCTTCTGATTTACGCCCGGGTGACTATCAATTTATTGAAGTAAAAGCTCCAAAAGACTATGATTTAAGCAAAAACCCTATTCCGTTCACTATCGGAAAAAGTCAACAAGAAAACATTACCGTTACTGCTACTAACAGCTTAACGAAAGGCGGCGTCATTTTAACAAAAATTGATGACATCGATCGTACAATGCTGAAAGATGCAGTATTTAAAATTGTTGATATGAAGGGTAACGAAGTTCGCACAAACCTTGTTACAAACGACAATGGTGAAATTTCTGTTTCTAATTTACGTCCAGGAGACTATCAGTTTATTGAAACAGCTGCTCCCGAACATTATATGTTAGACGAAACACCGATTCCATTTACAATTGAAAGAAGTCAAACGGAAAAAATTACTGTTACAGGTAAAAATACGTTGAAAAAAGGTAGCGTGGAATTAACAAAAATTGACGATATTGATACTGATACGAAGCTCGCTAATGCTGTATTTAATTTATTAGATGCAGACGGAGAGATAGTTGAAGAAGGCTTAAAAACAAATGCTGAAGGAAAAATTGTTGTTGAAAATCTACGTCCTGATACGTATAAGTTTATTGAAACAGCTGCTCCTGAACATTACGATTTAAATAAAAAACCGATCGAATTTACAATTAAGAAAAGCCAAACTGAAACTCTTCATGTTACGGCTAAAAACGCTCTAACAAAAGGTGCAGTGGAACTTTCTAAAGTAGATGACATCGATGACACTACCCTTGAAGGTGCAGTATTTAACATTGTTGATATGAATGGGACTGTAATTCATAAAGACCTTGTTACAAATGGTAAAGGGAAGATCGAAATTAACGACCTACGTCCTGGTGATTACCAATTCATCGAAACAGAAGCTCCTAAGCATTACGTTTTAGATGAAACACCAATCAATTTCACTATTGAAAAAGGACAAAAGAAAACTATTTCTTTAACTGCTAAAAATAGTTTAAAACAAGGCAGTATCGAATTAATTAAAGTTGATGATTTAAACGATCAAACAAAACTCGCCAATGCTGTGTTTAATTTACTAGATCAAAACGGGAAAGTACTTAAAACGGATTTAAAAACGAACAGTGAAGGAAAAATCATTGTTGAAAACTTACGTCCTGGTACGTATCAATTTGTCGAAACAACGGCTCCTAAACATTATGATTTAGACAAAAAGCCAATTGTAGTTACAGTTGAAAAAAGCCAGAAAGATATTGCTACTGTTACTATGAAAAATAGTTTAACAAAAGGCGGCGTTGAACTTACTAAAGTGGACGACGTCGATGGTACTACTCTTGAAGGCGCAGTATTCAACATTGTTGATATGAATGGAACTGTAATCCGCAAGAATCTTACTACAAATTCACAAGGTAAAATTAGCGTTTCTGACTTACGTCCGGGTGATTATCAATTCATCGAGACGAAAGCTCCGAAACACTACGATTTAAATAAAGAACCGATTCCTTTTACTATTGAAAAAGGACAAGCTGAACCGATTTCTGTTACTGCTAAAAATAGTTTAACAAAAGGTGCGGTAGAGCTTTCTAAAGTGGATGATATCGACGGTACAGCTCTTGAAGGTGCAGTATTTAAAATTGTTGATGACAAAAACAATGATGTTCGTACTGACTTAACTACTGTTAAAGATGGAAAAATCTCTGTTCCTGATTTACGTCCAGGGGACTATCAGTTTATTGAAATAAAAGCTCCTGAACATTATAAATTAGATAGTACACCGCTTAAATTTACAATTAAGAAAAGCCAAGCAGAGAAGCTACAAGTCACTGCTACTAACAGCTTAATTGAAGGTACTGTTGAATTAATTAAAGTGGATGATATAAATCCAGATACAAAACTTTCTGATGCAGTATTTAACATCATTGATGCGAAAGGTAAAGTTGTTCGCACGAATTTAACTACTGATAAAGACGGGAAAGTTTCTGCTTCTAATTTACGACCAGGAGATTATCAATTCGTTGAAACGAAAGCTCCTAAAGATTATGATTTAAATAAAACACCGATTCCTTTCACTATCGAGAAAAGCCAACCAGCTCACGTTTCCGTTACTGCTAAAAATGGCTTAACTAAAGGTGGCGTGGAATTAACGAAAGTTGACTCTCTAGATGCGAAAGAAACGCTAGAAGGTGCGGTATTTAAAATTACTGATATGAACGGGAACGATATTCGTACGAATTTAGTTACCAATAAAGATGGAAAAATCATCGCTAAAGACTTACAACCCGGAGACTATCAATTTATTGAAACGAAAGCTCCGAAACATTATGACTTAAATGAAGAGCCGATTAAGTTCACAATCGAAAGAAGTCAAACAAAACATGTCTTCGTTACAGCTACGAACAGCTTAACGAAAGGTAGTGTGGAGTTAATTAAAGTTGACGATGTTGAAGAAAACACAACACTTGAAGGTGCGGTATTTAAAATTGTTAATAAGGATGGACACGACGTCCGTACTGATTTAACTACTGATAAAAACGGCCGTTTAGTTGTGGATGAATTACCACCAGGAGACTATGAGTTTATCGAAACAAAAGCTCCTAATCACTATGACTTAAACGAAACACCTATTAAGTTCACAGTTAAAAAAGGACAAGAAAAAATTGCTTCTGTTACTGCTACAAATAGCTTAACTAAGGGTGCTGTTGAACTTTCTAAAGTAGATGACGTTGACCGTTCTGTCCTTAAAGATGCAGTATTTAAAATCGTCGATATGAACGGGCACAACGTTCGTTCTGATTTAACTACTGATAAAGACGGCAAAATCTCTGTTTCTGATTTACGTCCGGGAGACTATCAGTTTATTGAAACAAAGGCTCCTAACCATTACGACTTAAATCAAAATCCTATCAAGTTTACTGTTGAAAAGAGTCAAACGACTAAAGCTTCTGTTACTGCTACAAATAGCTTAACGAAGGGCGCTGTTGAATTAACTAAAGTCGACGACATTGACAACTCTACTCTGGAAGGAGCTATCTTTAAAATCGTTGATCATAACGGCAATGATGTTCGTTCTGATTTAACTACTGATAAAGATGGAAAAATTTCTGTTTCTGATTTACGTCCGGGAGACTATCATTTCGTTGAAACGAAGGCTCCTATTGGATACGATTTAAGTGCTAAGCCAATTCCTTTCACAATTACGAAAGGACAATCTCAAGTTACTTCTGTTACAGCTTTAAATAGTTTAACAACAGGTTCAATGGAGTTAACTAAAATTGATATTGATCACCATGGAACACTTGCAGGTGCCCTTTTCAATATTTTAGATCACGACGGAAAAGTAGTACGAGAAGGTTTACAAACAGACGGGCATGGTAAATTAATCGTAAATGATTTGAAACCTGGTAATTATCAATTAGTGGAAACAAAGGCTCCTAAAGACTATCAATTAGATGCATCACCAATAAACTTTACAATTGAAAAAGCTCAAGCTGCACCACTACAAGTTACAGTTTCAAATAAAAAAATCGATTCTTCATCCGGTGGAGATGATAAACCAATTACTCCTCCTAATAAAGAAGAGGAAACAGGAAAAGAAACTTCTGAAGAACTAGAAAAAGGAAATCCTGACACACATGGTAAAGGAACTTCTGAAGAACTAGAAAAAGAAAACCCTGACACACAAATAAACAAACAGCAAGATGACCGAAATAAGGGTAAAGAACTTCCAAATACAGGTCACAAAAATGATCCTACTCAAACAGTAGGCATCGTACTTCTACTAGCTGGTTTGTTAAGTATTTTAGCTACAAAACGAAAAAAATATTATTAATAGTTTTTCACACCTAATCAAATGAACATTTGATTAGGTGTTTTTTTATGCCAAAAAAGGACGATACATAGAGTATCGTCCTTTTAACGGGGTGAGGCTGCCCAAAAGTACGGAAAACCTTTGAACAGCCTCGTATTTTCATATGGATGCCTTACATATATCACTGATAATAAGTATGAAATGCGGAAACATATTTATCATCACATGATTCAAACATGAGAAAAGAAACCCTATAGGATTCTTTTCTCTACATAATCTAAAGTTTGGGTACACTAGATTCATGCAATGTAGGAGCTTTCCAAGCAGAAAGCGAACCTTCATTTAAAATGATAGCATACATATCTCCATCAAAAATATGCAAATATGCATATAGCGTTTTTTTATTTCTCAATGTCAGAATATTGAAAAATAATAAAGGTGACGGTAAAATAAAGTCGTTATCCGTCTTCTTTTGTCAGTCAGAGAGAATAGAAGAATAGGAGAGGAAAAAATGAAAAAATCTTTGAAACAAAAAATAGTAAGCTCTTTGCTTGCTGTATCACTCGCTGTTAGCTTAGCTCCAATTGGACAAGCCAAAGCTGATTCCACGTCAGAAATCACACAGACTTCACCTATCACAAAACAAGTTGATGCAAGCCGCGCCATCGAACACATCCGTTTCTTATCCGAAACAATTGGTCCTCGCCCTGGTGGGACAAAATCAGAAGAATGGGCTTCTCGCTACGTTGGTATGCAGCTTAAATCAATGGGCTATGAAGTAGAATATCAACCATTTCAAGTGCCGGATCAATACGTTGGATTTATTGAATCACCATTATCCACAAAACGTAATTGGCAAGCCGGCGCTGCCCCTAACGCACTAATTTCTACAGAAGCTGTTACAGCTCCTCTTATCTTTGTTCAAGGTGGAACAAAATTAGAGGATATCCCAAATGAAGTAAACGGAAAAATTGTTCTATTTGAAAGAGGAACAACAGTTGCAGACTATAATAAACAAGTTGAAAATGCTGTTAGCAAAGGAGCAAAAGGTATCCTTTTATACAGTTTAATTGGCGGACGCGGAAATTATGGACAAACCTTCAATCCCCGCCTAACGAAAAAGCAGTCTATCCCTGTCTTTGGTCTTGCTTATGCACAAGGAAATGCATTTAAAGAGGAAATCGCTAAAAAGGGGACCACTCTTCTTTCTCTAAAAGCGAGACATGAATCTAACTTAACATCACTTAATGTCATCGCTAAAAAGAAACCAAAAAACAGCACAGGTAATGAAAAAGCTGTCGTTGTAAGTTCGCACTATGATAGTGTCGTTGGAGCACCTGGAGCAAATGATAATGCTTCTGGTACAGGATTAGTATTAGAACTAGCTCGTGCTTTTCAAAATGTAGAAACTGATAAAGAAATTCGTTTTATTGCTTTTGGTTCTGAAGAGACTGGCTTACTTGGCTCCGATTATTACGTTAATAGTCTATCCCAAAAAGAACGCGATCGAATTTTAGGTGTCTTTAACGCAGACATGGTTGCAACAAATTACGATAAAGCAAAGAATTTATATGCTATGACGCCTAACGGTTCTCCAAACCTTGTAACAGACGCAGCCTTACAAGCAGGTAAACAATTAAATAATGACCTCGTACTGCAAGGAAAATTCGGCTCCAGTGATCACGTGCCATTTGCTGAAGTTGGTATTCCTGCCGCCCTATTTATTTGGATGGGTGTCGATAGTTGGAATCCATTAATCTATCATATTGAGAAGGTATACCATACACCTCAAGATAATGTGTTAGAAAACATTTCGCCTGAACGTATGAAAATGGCATTAGAAGTTATCGGGACAGGAGTTTATAATACACTTCAAAAATCTGTTGCTCAAACTGAACAGAAAGCTGCTTAATCATTTAAAAGACCACTGATTTTTATCGGTGGTCTTTTATTGAGAAAATATATATATGCATAAAAGCATATTTCCTCCTGCCCATTATCCTATACAATATTAAGTGTAACAAAAATGATTACAACTAATAAGGAGGTTTTTTCTACTATGAAAAAAATGATTTTAGCTAGTGCTTTAACTTTAGCAGGAATTACTGGCGCTACCGCTTTTATTCCTGAAACAAAAGTCGCTGCTGCCACTCAAGAACAAAGTTTTACAAAATTTTATTCTTTACAAACTGGAAGTAGTTCTGAACAAGAACCTATTTTCCTCCAAAAAGGACAGGAACTAACAATTCAACCTAACAGTAAAACTCCTAGTTACAGTGTTTATGACTCAAGTCATAACCTTATTGGGAGCTATTCTGATGGTTACGGCCGAATTTTCACTGCAAAAACAGATGGAAATATGTATGTTCAATTTCATGCACCTTTCGTTTACTATAGTCCTGTTAGCTTTTCCGTTACGTATACAATCCAATAAAATAAAGGGCCTTTCTCAAGGCCCTTTATTTTATTTCCCAATTCACTTTTACAAAACCATCTTTCACCAATACACCACTTATATTAAATACATACTTTTCATTTGCCTTTAATGTAGCTTTGAAAGTACCTTTTTTCGATTCACAGATCTCTTTTAACTCTCTTATACCTTCTCCTTGTCTTTCATGCAAACTAAAGCATAAATTCCCACGTTTTGCATCTGTCTCATAAGAAAATGTTACTTCTGTATCTTTTTCATACTCAAGTTCAATATCTTTCCCAGCAATATCCCATGATGAGAATTTTGCCTCATAACTGGTCTCCCCTTGCTTCTCATTTTCTAAATATATATCACCAGCTCTCCACATATCATCTAACGTTTGAACGAAAGCAAAGCCGCTCAGTAATACAAACATCGCACTTGCAAATATGACAACTAATGTTATCTTTTGTTTTTTCATAGCCCTCATCGTATGTTCTCCTTCTATTTTCTTGTTACTTCTTCGTATCATATATAACAAAACTCCAATAAAAAATGGCAATACAATCGATATAACACTCCACCACTTACTTATCCCACGCGTTTTCGCATCTGTATACACCCATGATGCTACACATACTAAAAGTGCTATAAAAGTTAAAAGCATTGTAATCCCAGCTATCTCAAATACTACAAATGGATTAGCGAACTCTATCATGTAATTTATACTCCTTCTTTAAAAATGACTGTATGACAACATATATAGGAACGTATAGATGCATCATAATCAAACTTGCTATCAACATAGGGACTTTATGATTCAAATGAGTGACAAACTGCTCCATAACAATTGTTAATAAAATAATCCAAATCGCATGAATACAAATAACCCATCTCTTCTCTAATTTTCGAGCATTTCGTACGCTCTGTTTCGTATTATTTATCAGCTCTTCGCTTGGAATCATGTCTTCAGCTAAGCTGCTCCTTATCTTCTGATCAAACTTATCTTCCGTCATAAACGAACCCCTCCAAATGTTCCCGCATTTGCTTCTTCGCATAATTAAGGCGGTATTTCACCGTACCAATCGGTATATTTAATATTTCGCTCATTTCTTTATAAGAGTATTGTTCATAATAGTAGAGTACGAGCACGGTTTTATATTTTTCATTCAATAGCTGTATAACTTCCCGTATCATTTCCGCTTCCACTTTTTGAATAAATTCTTCTGATATATTCACTTCATCTGCGAAATCGATTTCTCCACCATCCTCTTTATGAAACAAATCCAATACGCGATCTTTCCACCTTTTCTTCTTACGATAAAAGTCATAAAACGCACGAACACAAATTGTAGTAATCCATTTTTTATAATTTTCCACGCAAGAAAGCTGGTGCCGAGAGGAAAAAACTTTTATCCAAGTCTCTTGAAAAATATCTTCTGCATCTTCTTTCGTTTTTGCTAATTTATAGCATAAGGAATATATTTGCTGCTTATATATATCAATTAATTCTTCTACCTTTTCTTCCATCTTAAACCTCCTGTCATTTATATAAGACGACGCAAATTCTCCTTTTGTTTGATAAAATTTTATTTTTTTATTATCTCCATACAAAAAGGCAATCACAACATCGTGTGATTGCCTTTTACTGAAAACGAAAAATCGGTTAGAATACTCGGTGGCTTCGCGTCTTCCTATTCTGAACGAGCCGCTTCCGCTTTTTTTTATTACATTTTTTCTGGTGCAGATACTCCTACGATTGCTAATGAGTTTTGAAGTGTAGTGCGTACTGCTTTCATTAACTCATAGCGAGCTTTACTTAATTCTAAGTTATCTTGGTTTAATACTTTTTCTGCATTGTAGAAGCTGTGTAATGTTGCTGCTAATTCAAATGCATAGCTTGTAATGCGGTGTGGCAGACGTTTTTGCGCTGCATCCGCAACTACAGCTGGGAATTCACCAAGTTTTTTCAGTAACTCTACTTCTTTCTCAGAAGTAACAAGTTTGTAGTTCACATCTCCACCTGCAGCTAGTCCTAACTCTTCACCTTGACGAAGGATACTGCATACGCGAGCATGAGCATACTGTGCATAGTATACTGGGTTTTCATTAGATTTTGATACAGCTAAGTCCATATCAAAGTCTAAATGAGAATCACCGCTACGCATTGCGAAGAAGTAACGCATTGCGTCCACGCCTACTTCTTCCATAAGCTCACGAAGTGTAACTGCTTTACCTGTACGCTTACTCATCTTCATTTTTTCACCATTTTGGTACAGTTGTACCATTTGGATGATTTCTACTTCAAGTGTTTCTTTATCGTAACCAAGCGCTTGAATAGCAGCTTTCATACGAGGAATGTAACCGTGGTGGTCAGCACCCCAAATGTTGATTAACTTATCGAAACCACGCTCTAATTTATCACGATGGTAAGCGATATCTGGCGTTAAGTATGTGTAAGAACCGTCTTTTTTAATTAATACACGGTTTTTGTCGTCACCGTAAGTCATAGAACGGAACCAAGTTGCACCGCCTTCTTCAAAGATCTCGTCACGCTCTTTTAATACTGCAAGTGCAGCATCGATTTTTCCGTTTTTGTATAATGATGTTTCTGAGAACCATACATCAAACTTAACACGGAAGCTTTCTAAGTCTTTTTGAAGTTTTGCTAACTCATATTTTAAACCGTATGAACGATAGAACTCATAGCTTTCTTCAGCATCAGCTTTTGCATAACGATCGCCAAACTCTTCAGCTAAACGCTTACCGATTCCAATGATGTCCGCACCATGGTATCCGTCTTCTGGCATTTCTTTCTCTAGGCCTAAAGCTTGCATGTAACGAGCTTCAACAGAAAGAGCTAAGTTATGAATTTGGTTACCAGCGTCATTAATGTAGTACTCACGAGATACATCGTATCCTGCTTTTGCTAATACGTTACATAAAGTGTCACCTACTGCCGCACCACGTGCATGTCCTAAGTGAAGGTCACCTGTTGGGTTCGCAGATACGAACTCAATTTGTACTTTTTCACCTTTACCAGTATTCGTTTCACCGTAAGCTTCGCCAGCGTTAACGATTGTTGGGATTAAGTCTGTTAAGTAGCTATTATCCATGTAGAAGTTAATGAAACCAGGTCCTGCGATTTCAATTTTTTCAATAGAAGCTTTTGCTTTATCGAAGTTTGCAACTAATTCTTCTGCAATCATACGAGGTGCTTTTTTCGCAACGCGTGCAAGTTGCATTGCCATATTTGTAGAGAAGTCACCATTTGTTTTATCTTTTGGAGATTCTAATACAACGTTTGGAATCTGTTCTTCTGTCGCTAATTCTGCCTTTAATACAGCAGCTTGAATTTCTTCTTTAATCAATCCTTTTACTTGTTCTAAAGAATTCATTATTTTGCCTCCTTCAAATTAAGTGTAATTGTATATCTGCCAGCTTCTTGTTCACTTAGAAGCAATGCGTACGTTAAGAAAAGTTGTCCTTTTTTCTTTTCATCCGACCATTTAAAAAGAACGTTATCAGTTTTCGTTTGCAATGCAAACGTACCAAGTTCACTCGTATACGTACCAGTTGTCCATTCACCTTTCACATGCGTTTGACGCATTGAAACAGCACCTGAACGCATAATGAGAACTTGTTCATCTTGAATTTTAATAATTGTTTTCACTTCGCCCTGTTCGTTCGGCTCTTGGAATGTTACATATGTACCTTGACCTTTTACATAGTATTGACCATTTGCTTCAAAAGCAACGGTTTCCTTCCTCGCCCCTTCACGGATTTCTGTTACGAAATGAACGTGTACCGGCAAGCCTGCAAGTTGTTTCTCCACGTCTTGCACACCCTTCACATGTTATAGATATTAAATAATGTATATAATAAATCACTTTTCCTATCATATCAAAAAAAACCTCTGTCTGTCTGCTGAAAAATCAGGAAAACTCCTTTTCAAAAAATAATTCACCTTCACCTTATTTCATATGATAAAATATTTTTTAAATCTAAATATTCTTTCATTTAAAGAGGTGAATTATGTGCTACCAACAAAATTGAAAAAAGGTGATAAAATTAGAGTTATTTCACCATCTTGTAGTCTAAGTATTGTCTCAAATACGAACCAAGAGCTTGCTATGAAAAGATTAACCGATATGGGCTTTCAAGTTACATTCTCAACATATGCTGATGAGATAGATCGATTTGCTTCCTCTTCTATTTCTTCACGTGTTCAAGACCTCCACGAGGCATTTAGAGACCCTAATGTAAAAGCCATTTTGACAACACTTGGCGGATACAACTCTAATGGTTTATTGAAACATCTCGATTATGATTTAATTCGAGAAAACTCGAAATTTTTCTGTGGCTATTCTGATATTACCGCTTTAAATAATGCAATTTACACAAAAACAGGACTTATTACATTTTCAGGACCCCATTTCTCTTCATTTGGAATGGAGAAAGGTCTCGAATATACGACTGATTACTTTTTACAATGCTTAACTTCTAATAAGCCTATTGAAGTCCTACCATCTGAAACGTGGAGCGATGATTCTTGGTATATAGATCAGGAAAATCGAGAATTCATTACAAATGAAGGTTATATTTCGATTCATGAAGGCGAAGCAACTGGAGAGATTATCGGTGGTAATATGAGTACATTGAATTTACTACAAGGTACACCATATATGCCAAACTTACAGGGGAAAATATTATTTCTTGAGGAGGATAGTTTAACTGGAAAAGCTACCCTTAACACTTTTGATCGTTATTTACATTCTCTTATGCAGCAACCTGACTTTGAACATGTAAAAGGCATCGTTATAGGAAAGATGCAAAAAGGTGCAGAATGTACGATAGAAGACATTCAAGAAATGATTGCTTCAAAGCCTGAACTTACACATATACCTATCATTGCAAACGCAAGTTTCGGGCATACAACCCCGATTTTCACTTTCCCAATTGGTGGACGTGCAAAAATCATTTCTAATAAAGAGAATTCAGCTATCACCATTTTAACGCACTAAAAAAGGAGCGAACGATTCGCTCCTTTTACGGTTTTTCTATTTTTTCCAACGCTTTTTGCGGAATTGATTCTTTTGGGATTTCAGCCCATCCTTTTCCTTGCATACCTTTTGCATAAATTTTTATAAACGCCCCCGTATGCAATTCACGGTTCATCATTCTTTTCACAACTTGTAACTTTCCGTCTTCTGTATACCCTTTAAATGTATACAAGTATTCACCGTCTTTTTTCTCACCTTTATTTATAACCGCATAATAATCTTGTATTTCTTTATTTGAAAAGAAGTTGTCTACAAAAGCATGCACACCTTCTGTTTTCGTGTTTAAATAGTACGCTGTTCCACCTAAAATAATGGCGAATACAGCTAAAACTTTAATTACCAATTTCATACATGCGCCTCCTGTTTGCACTTCTTTCTCACTAATCTTATGTCTATACCTGTATTATACGGAAAAAGGCATACTATACTCTATTGAAAAGTCTTACACTTTCCTTACATTATTGTAAGGGTTTTTCAACTTATAGCAATTTCCCAATAAAAAATTTTCCGTTTCATGAACTTTTATATTATTATTGAATGATACAAATTTTTATTATAAAAATCAAAGGAGACAGTTTTCAAATGGCTATCTTGCAAGGTTTAGCACTATTACTTGTTGTACTTTGTCTATTTACACTTTTTAGTTACCGTGCTCCTTACGGAATGAAAGCAATGGGTGCTTTAGCTAATGCAGCAATCGCAAGTTTTCTTATTGAAGCATTTCACCGTTATATCGGTGGAGAGATGTTTCATAATGACTTTTTACAATCAGTAGGAGAAGCTTCTGGTAGTATGAGCGGTGTCGCAGCGGCAATTTTAGTCGCACTAGCAATCGGTGTTTCACCCGTATATGCTGTTTTAATCGGTATCGCTACTAGCGGATTCGGTATTTTACCAGGATTTTTCGCTGGATACGTTTGCGCTTTCGTCGTGAAATTTCTCGAAAAGAAATTACCGGCTGGTGTAGAATTTTTAGCAATTTTATTTATTGCCGCACCAATCTCACGCGGAATGGCCATGCTTATGGATCCGCTCGTGAACGCAACGCTCGGTAAAATCGGTTCTATGATTTCAGTTGCAACTACAGAAAGTCCTATCATTATGGGTATTATGCTTGGTGGATTAATAACAGTTATTTCTACCTCTCCATTAAGTTCTATGGCACTAACTGCAATGCTAGGATTAACAGGTTTACCAATGGCAATTGGTAGTCTTGCCGTAGCAGCCTCAGCCCCAATGAACTTTATTTTCTTTAAACGACTAAAAATTTGTTCAAAGAAAGACACAATCGCTGTAGCAATCGAGCCTTTAACACAAGCCGATGTTGTTTCAGCAAATCCAATTCCAATTTATGCGACAAACTTCGTTGGCGGTGCGCTTGCTGGTATTATTACCTCTCTGTTCCAGCTCGTTAATAATGCGCCAGGAACAGCATCACCAATCCCAGGACTTCTTGTCTTATTCGGATTTAATGACGTTGTAAAAGTAACAATTGCTGCTGTATTATGTGGAATCGTTACCACTATTGTTGGATACATCGGATCAATCGTATTCCGCAAATATCCAATTCGTTCTGCTGATGAAATTCGCGGCATTACTTCGGAAGAAAAAGTTGCATAAGAAAAAGAGCTATTCTCATTGTTTGAGAGTAGCTCTTTTTCTTGTCATGTAACGGTAAATGAAATTATATTAGCGATTTTTCAAATATATCGACTTACCGACACATAACGACAAAATAAGAATTCCCTATTCATATAGGAGGCTCTTATTTTATCCAACTACAACGGAACGGCCAGAATGATCGGTGGCTTCGCTTCTTCCTTCGAGGCAAAAAGCGCCTCTACGTCTGAAGCTCCATCCCCCTCACATTCTAAACGAGCCACTTCCGCTTTTATTCTATCCAGTTACGCCTCCTAGACCCTTGCGTCTAAGAACCTTTCCTGCCAAAAGGTAAAAAGCACCTTTTGCAGGAAAGAACATTAGTCACCGTGTCTAAACAGTCGGCTTCACTTTTATTTCACCCAACCGAGCAGCATTTCCCGCACGAATTTGCTTGCTGCGACTGGTGTTTGATCACTATGGTCGTAGACAGGAGCTACTTCTACTAAGTCTGCTCCAACTACATTTATATTTGAATTTGCAATTGCCACGATGGAATCTAATAATTCTTTAGATGTGATACCTCCAGCTTCTAACGTTCCTGTTCCTGGGGCGTGAGCTGGGTCTAATACGTCAATGTCGATTGTGACATAAACTGGGCGTCCTGCAAGCTTCGGTAATACTTCTTTTAACGGTTCTAATACGTCAAATTTATATAAGTTCATACCTACTTCTTTTGCCCATTCGAATTCTTCCTTCATTCCAGAACGAATACCGAAAGAATATACGTTTTCCGGACCAATTAAATCGCACACTTTACGAATAGGTGTAGAGTGGGATAAAGGCTCCCCTTCATACGATTCACGTAAATCAGTATGGGCATCCATATGGATGATTGCTAAATCCGGATATTTTTTTGCCATTGCCTTAAAAATTGGCCAAGACACTAAGTGCTCACCGCCGAGACCTAGTGGAAACTTATCGGCATCTAAAAGTTTTGATACATACTCTTCAATCATGTCTATGCTACGCTGTGGATTTCCAAATGGTAATGGAATATCACCCGCATCAAAATATTTTACCTCTTCTAGTTCACGATCTAAATATGGGCTATATTCTTCAAGACCGATTGACACTTCACGAATACGTGCAGGGCCAAAACGAGAACCTGGACGGTAGCTTACTGTCCAATCCATTGGCATCCCGTAAATAACTGCCTCTGACTCTTCAAAACTTGGATGACTTTTAATAAATACTTTACCTGAATAAGCTTCATCAAAACGCATACTCTTTTCCTCCTTGTGTGGAACTTAAGGTATCCCAACCTTTCATTATTTCTCAAATTTGGAGCGAGCTGCTCCTCTTTCTCGATTTACCGGTGTCTTCTTTTTTAACAATAAGAAGACAATTTTCTTTACAGGAGTGTAAGTAGCTAGCATGTTCAAGTCTTCTGGACAAACACCTTAAATGAGCTACCTACACTATATTTGTTCAAACTCGATTTCTTACTTAATTAAATCGCCAACAAATTTCGGTAATGCGAATGCTGCATTGTGTAATTCTTTTGTGTAGTATTTCGTTTCGATTTCGTGGAAACGCTCTTCACTCACTTCTAATGGATCATGTTTTTTAGATCCAATTGTGAACGTCCAAAGACCACTTGGGTAAGTTGGAATGTTCGCTGTGTATAAACGAGTAATTGGGAAGATCTCCTTTACGTCTTTAAACACAGTTGTAATTAGTTCTGGTGTGAACCAAGGGTTGTCCGTTTGTGCAACGAAAATACCATCTTCTTTTAACGCTTTAGAGATTCCAGCGTAGAATCCTTTTGTAAATAGATTTACTGCTGGTCCTACTGGCTCAGTAGAATCTACCATAATTACGTCATATTCATTTTCGCTTTCTGCAATGTGTAGGAAACCGTCTCCTACTTTTACTTCTACACGCTCATTATCTAGTGCGCCTGCAATTGATGGTAAGTATTGTTTAGAGTACTCAATTACTTTTCCATCGATTTCAACAAGAGTTGCTTTCTTTACGCTTGGGTGTTTTAACACTTCACGAATAACACCGCCATCGCCACCACCTACAACTAATACGTTTTCAGGGTTTGGATGTGTAAATAAAGGTACGTGCGCTACCATTTCATGATAAACGAACTCATCTTTTTCTGTTGTCATAACCATGCCATCTAAAATAAGCATGTTTCCGAACTCTTCCGTTTCAACCATATCAAGTTTTTGGAATTCTGTTTGCTCCGTATGTAATGTGCGGTTAATACGCGCCGTAATCCCAAAATGTTTTGTTTGTTTTTCAGTGAACCATAGTTCCATCGTACAATCACGCCTTTCAATGCAAATTTATAATAGGGACATCATTAATGTCCCCTAACAAAAATAAAACAAAACATCCAAAAAGTATAGTTAAAAGTACAAAAATACCGAAAATATATTTTAGTCAGAGGGTTCTAACATATGTACGAAAAGGAATTGCCCTGTAATAGGAAAGAAAACCCTTTCTTAAGAAAGGGCTTTTGTCTCTACTTCTACTGGTTTTCGAACCGGAATTAAAATCATTACACAACCGACTAACACAACAATTCCACCGACTAAAAACGGACTTTGCGGTGAAACAGTGTGGCCGATAATTCCTGATAAGATTGGAGCAATTGCGCCACCTAACCAACGAACGAAGTTATAAACACCTGATGTAACAGATCTTTCATAAGGTGAAATATCCATTACATAACTTGTAAATAATGCATTATTTAATCCAGATGCTAATCCCGATAGAACAATTAATACAATTTGTAACCACATAACTTTCACGAAGAATAGTGCGATTAAGAAAAGCGCAAATACGAGTAAACTACCTTTCAACAATGCTTTCGGTTCATATTTCCCTTCTAGCTTATGGGCCAAAATTGCAGAACCGTAAGCTAACGCTAATCCCCATCCGCAAAATACAAACCCTAATTGAATAGCAGATAAATGCATAATAAGTGGTGAATATGCTAGCACAACGAAAAATCCGTAGTAGTATAACATTCCTGAAATCGCACCTTGCATAAACGGTTTATATTTCACCAGGTTAAGTAATTCCCCTACGCCTGCCGCTTTACGTTTCACTTTTCGCTCCGGTTCTTTTACAAAAAAGAAAACTAAAATAAATGCTAAGAAAATTAAAATACTCGTCGCAAAAAATGGGTAACGCCAAGAATGTCCACCTAATATCCCGCCTAATAACGGTCCGCCTGCCATCCCTAAACCGATAGCTGCTTCATATAGTCCTACTGCTTCATGAACTTCTTTACTTAATGCAATCAATAATGTCATCGCCGTTGCGAAGAACATCGCATTTCCTAATCCCCACCCCGCGCGGAAAATAGATAATTGGGCAATCGTTTGCGATATACCGCATATAAACGCAAATACAGTTACAATCGCAAGACCGATCGTCATCATTCGTTTATCACCAAATCTTGATGCGAATATTCCAGCTGGTAACATCATAATTGCCATCGTTAAAATATATGCTGTAAATAACATCTCTACTTGCCAATGCGATGCACCAATTTGCTCAGCAATACTTGGTAAGATTGGGTCGACTACCCCTATACCCGAAAAGGCAAGGAAGGTAGCCACCACTGTAATCAATCTCCCTAATTTTTGTTTGCTCTCCATTTTGATCATTCTCCTTTTGTACTCTCTAAAAATGTCGCTGCACGATGTAGGCTATCTTCGAGTTCCGCCTTTACACGCTGCATTTGCTCCATTTTCTCGTCTAGCGTTTGCACTTGTTTTTCAAGCATCTCTTTAATTTCTTGAATCACTTCGCGGTCACGAGGATTCTCACTATTTCTTCTTTGCTCCATTCTTTCTTTTAACGATAAAAAATGTTGCATTTCTTGAAGTGTAATCCCTAATACTTCTTTCGCTTCTACAATCCTTTTAATTCTAGCGATGTCCTCGTCCGTATACAGGCGAATGTTCCCCTCACTACGTTCAGGGGGATGAATTAAACCAATTTCCTCATAATAACGAAGTGTACGTTTTGTTAAACCAACTTGCTTTGTGACTTCATCAATTTTATACATGTTTATTCCTCCCTTCACTCGATTATTACATTTTACGTTAACGTTAACTTTTGCGCAACTGTTAGACTTTTGTAAATGTTTATCCCATTCAATTGTATTTTTCCAAAAGCAGTTTCATAATGAAAGAAAAGAAACGATAAGGAGATTTCCGTATGAATAAACCACTTATTTTCGCCCACCGCGGGGTAAAAGGAACACATCCAGAAAATACGATGATTGCCTTCCAAGAAGCAGAACGCATTGGTGCCCACGGAATTGAGCTTGATGTCCACCTATCAAAAGATGGTGAACTTGTCGTGATTCACGATGAAACAGTAGATCGCACAACAAATGGCATAGGTCTTGTTTCTGAAAAAACGGTAGCGGAATTACAAGCTTTAGATGCTGGTAGCCATAAAGAACCTTCTTTCCATGAAGCAAAAATCCCAACGTTACGTGAAGTATTCATTTGGTTATCTACGACAAATTTACAGCTCAATATTGAGTTAAAAACAGATGTTATCCACTATCCAACTATTGAAGAAAAAGCTGTTGCTCTCGTTCGTGAATACCATCTATCTAATCAAATTGTATTCTCATCATTTAACCACGACTCTGTTTCATTATTAGCAGAAATAGCTCCTGAAATCCCGAGAGCAATTTTATATGACACACCACTTGCTGATCCGATTGCTGAAGCAAAAAATAGAAACGCAACTGGTTTACACCCAAACTTTCAATTATTAACAAAAGAATTTGTCCAATTTGCACAAAATCAAGGGTACGTTTTCCGCCCTTATACGATTAACGAATACAAAGATTTACAAACTATGATTGACTATGGCGTGGATGTCATTATTACCGATTGGCCAGCACGTGCCCTTGAGCTCCTTTCTTAATTGAAGGAGCTTTTTGTTTTCGAAATTTCATTGTTTAAAATAACCGAAAACCCTCAATACTAATACAATAATGTTTGTATTAGTATTGAGGGGCTGAAAAAGATGGATCAAACTATGAATCCGAAACTTAAAAAATATAAACGTCTTTTCTTCACCGTAATGTTTTCTTCTGTTCTTTTTTTCGTTTTTTCCTTTTTTGTTATTATTATAGTTGCAAAAATTATGGGACCTCCTCCTGTTGCTGTCCCACAAACGAGTGTCTTTTATGCTAATGATGACACTGTTATCGGACAAAGTAATGCAATGCAAAAACGTTACAATGTATCTCTCAATGAAATCTCTCCTTATGTAAAAGAGGCGACACTATCTATCGAAGATCAACGATTCTACAAACATCATGGCTTTGATATGAAACGTATTGCTGGTGCTATTGTTGCCGATTTAAAAGCGATGGCAAAGGTCCAAGGTGCTAGTACGATTACACAACAGTATGCTCGTAACCTATACTTAGATCATGATAAAACGTGGAAACGTAAACTATTAGAAGCGATGTACACAATTCGCCTTGAAGTGAACTATAATAAAAATCATATTTTAGAAGGATATTTAAATACAATTTATTACGGGCATGGTGCTTACGGAATCGAAGCTGCGTCTCGTCTATATTTCGATAAAACAGCAAAAGAATTAACATTAGCGGAAGCTAGTATGCTCGCAGGTATCCCGAAAGGACCTAGTGTCTACTCTCCCTTTTTAAAAGAGGATCGTGCAAAAGGACGACAATCTCTCATATTAGACGAAATGGTAGAACAAGGTTACATTACGAAGAAACAAGCAACGTCAGCAAAGAAAGAGCCACTAACTTTTTCCTCATTAGATACAAAAAAAGCTGCAGAGATTGCACCTTATTTCCAAGATGCTGTACAAGCTTCTCTTCTTCGTGATATCGGATTAGATGAACAAGCCTTACAAAAGGGTGGTTTGCGTATTTATACAACGCTAGACCCTAAATTACAATCGGTCGCAGAGCAAGCTGTAAAAGATCACATACCTGACACAACAAACATACAAACTGCGCTCGTCTCTATGAATCCAAAAACAGGTGAAGTAGCTGCCCTTGTTGGTGGAACTGATTATAATACGAGTCAATTTAACAGGGCTACACAGGCCGCTCGACAGCCTGGATCTACGTTTAAGCCATTCCTGTATTACGCGGCATTAGAACGAGGATTCACCCCTGCTACGCGCTTAAAAAGCGAATACACTGTGTTCACTTTAGGTGACGGTGTTTCAAAGTATAAACCGAAAAACTATAAAGACTATTATGCAGACGATTTTGTAACAATGGCGCAAGCTCTTGCGGTCTCTGATAACGTATATGCCGTGAAGACCAATTTATTTTTAGGCGAAGACATTCTTACAAAAACAGCGAAGCAATTCGGTATTACTACCGCATTAAAAGATGTTCCGTCTCTCGCTCTCGGTACATCTCCTGTAAAACCAATTGAAATGGTTAACGCTTATAGCATGTTCGCAAACGGCGGAAAAGAAGTAAAACCGATGTTTATTCGCCGCATTATGGACCAGGAAGGAAACATGCTATACGATGCTCATTTGGAGAGTAAACAAGTTCTCGATAAAAGCAAAGCGTTTGTAATGGAAGAAATGATGACAGGTATGTTTAATAAAAACCTAAGTAGTTATGCCGCTGTAACCGGCCAATCAATGTTATCAAAGCTATCAAGAACATATGCCGGAAAGTCTGGTTCTACAGAAACAGATAGTTGGATGATAGGGTTTACCCCGCAACTTGTAACTGGTGTGTGGGTTGGATACGATCAACCTAAATCGATTTCAAACGTAGCAGAACAAGGATATGCGAAAAAAATATGGACCGATACGATGGAAAAAGGCTTAGATGGACAACCTCAAAAAGAGTTTAAACAACCAAGTGACGTCGTTGCAGTCGATATTAACCCTGAAAACGGAAAAATCGCTACAAAAAATTGTCCCATTTCAGTGAAAATGTATTTCGCAAAAGGTACAGAACCGACTGAATATTGTATGGATCATGTTGATGATAAAGAAGAATTTGAAAAGACAACTGAAGAAAAGAAGAAAACAAGTTGGTGGAAAAAATATCTTCCTTGGTAAAAAAAATAGCTGACGGGTATCCGTCAGCTATTTTTTATTCACTTAATAATGCACGGCGCAATTCTTCACTAGATTCGTTCCAAATCGCTTCATTATGTTCTTTCAAGAACGTACCAAGTACTTTTTTAGATGATTCATCCATATGGTCAACCATAATGTGACGCTTCATTGATTTATCCATTTTGTTTACGTGCTCTGGAAGTGATTTATATCCGCGGCGAATTTCACGGTCAACTGTCATTTCACAAGCTGTTACACCTGCATAATAAGCTCCTGTCGCCGTTCTTTCAACCGTTACCCACACAAGCCAAAATGGTTTTCCGTTTGGAACTTCATCTTTATTTGTTAAAAACTTAATACCTTTTTCGACAGTACTACGCGCATGCATCGCACCGATATCAACAAATGCTGTTTTCTCTAGTACATCGACAAATACAGGTGAAATGTTTTCTAGACTTAATGCTCCAACACCAAAACCACCATGTCCATCTGTTGAATCATTTTTCACGATATTAAAACCGATTTTTTTCTTTTTCTCTGTCATATGTAAACTCCTCCTCACTTAATGATTATAAAAGGCCAAAAATAGGCGCAATGATACTGTCTAAAAATACAAATACATATGGAATGACAACATTAAAAATAGGCTGAATTGTATAATTGCTAAGCGGTGTAATAACAAGAATTAATAACGCTATTGCTCCATACTTTTCATACTGTGTCATTTTCGCACGAATATTTGTTGGTGCTAGATCTTCCACAACTCGATACCCATCAAGTGGCGGAATTGGCAATAAGTTAAATACAAGTAATACGATATTAAGCATAATAAAAATTCGGAAGAATTGAGCCAATGTATCCGCTACCGCAAATGGAATTGAGTCTAATACACCAAATGTTAATAGGCTATACCAAATGATTAAACCAATTGCACTTAAAATTAAGTTACTAATTGGGCCTGCAATTGAAACTAATATACCTGCAAGACGCGGCCTTTTAAAGTTATATGGGTTAACAGGAACAGGTCTTGCCCAACCAAAACCAAGAATTAATACAGCGATCATCCCAATAGGATCTAAGTGCGCCATCGGTGATAATGTTAAACGGCCTTGCTTCTTTGCTGTATCGTCTCCAAATTTATATGCAACATATGCATGCGCAAATTCATGCACTGATAACGCAATAATAATGGCCATTGCTACCAACGGAATTTGTTGCAATGGGTATCTAAATAACTGATCCATGATTCATCTCCTCTTCAATCTGTCAAAAAAAAGAAATTATTTGTTTTTTCGATTGTTCTTCCCCATAATCCGCTATAATAAGAGTGTAACTTACATAAAAGGAGCGATTATATATGCCATACGTAACAGTGAAAATGCTAGAAGGACGCACAGAGGAACAAAAGAAAGCTCTTGCTGAGAAAGTAACAGCAGCAGTAAGCGAAACAACTGGTGCTCCTGAAGAAAACATCGTTGTTTTCATCGAAGAAATGTCTAAAAACCATTATGCAGTTGGCGGAAAACGCTTAAGCGACAAATAATTTCAAGTTCTTTCATAAGAAGCAGCCCTTAGCTGCTTCTTATTTTTTTCCTTCTAGTAACTCGATGATTCTCTCTTTATATTTTCCTTTTCTTCCATCTTCATAGATTAAATCATGCGGATAGAATAATTTTTGATCCCTTCTCTTCTTACCAGTAATCGCCTCAACGATATCCGATTCACGTGAAAGCTCTCTAAGCTCTCCATTTGGCATAAGAAGTAAGATTGGCAGACGCTCTTCTTCTTCGCCAGCACGGTAAAAGTCATACGGTAAGTCTGATGTTGAATCAACTACTAAATAGTATTCTGGATCAAGTCCAATCTTTTTGAATAAGCTACTTAATTCCATCCAATTATCTAAACCGTGCTTATCTGTAAACTCTACGTATTTAAATAGGTTTCGATTCATAAAACGGCGGCATAAGTCACTTAAAATTGGATCTTCTTCGTCTTGCCATACTTGGAAGTAATAATACATAACGTTCTCGTCTAACTTTAAATAATCCTCTACTGTTACTTCTTCTTCAAATAAAGAGTAGAAATGAACCGGATGATTTTTAAATGTATAATACTTCTCGTGCAATGATTTTGCACGGTGTAAAATCTTCGTTAAAATAACTTCGGCACTGCGCGTTACCGGATGGAAATATACTTGCCAATACATTTGATAACGACTCATAATATAATGCTCAACAGCATGCATACCACTATTTTTAATGACTACTTGATTCCCATATGGACGCATGACACGTAGTATACGTTCCATATCAAAGTTTCCATACTTTACGCCAGTGAAATATGCATCTCTTAATAAATAGTCCATACGATCTGCATCAATTTGACTGGAAATCATGCTAATCGCTAATTTATTCGTAGATGTTTTGGCGATTACATCGGCTACCTTTTGCGGAAAGTCTTTATCCACACGACTTAATATGCGATTAATTTCCGTATCTCCAACGATAATCTTTTGCGTAAATTTCTCATGATCTAATGAAAATACTTTTTCAAACGAGTGAGAAAATGGGCCGTGACCGACATCATGAAGTAATGACGCACATAAACATAACAATCTATCTTCAGCATTCCAGTTCGGTCTGCCATCAAACACATCATCAATCATACGACGAATAATTTCATATACACCTAACGAATGAGTAAAGCGACTATGCTCTGCACCGTGAAATGTAAAAAATGTCGTTCCAAGCTGCTTAATACGGCGCAAGCGTTGAAATTCTTTCGTTCCGATTAAATCCCAAATAACACGATCGCGTACGTGCACATATTTATGTACCGGGTCTTTAAACACTTTTGTTTCGCTGAGTTTGTCGTTTAAATATACCACCTTCCGACATCCCCCTTTCTTTACTGCATTCTTACTATATATTATAAACGAAATAGGAAACAGAAAGAAATGAAAGACTATATTAATTGCCCTTATATAAAGAAAAAATCACTTTTACCGAAGTAAAAGTGATTTCTGTTTATACATTATTTCCCTAAAACGAATTCAGCAACTTCATCTAAGATCATTTCTTTACCTAGAGGGAAGTAACCTTTGTTTACGTCTTCGTTTTTAATTGTAAATACGTGGTTGTTTTTAACAGCGTTCATGTTTTTCCAAATTGATTCTTCTTGGAATTCTTTTAGACGTTGAGAACCGTCACCAGTTGTAAATACGAATAAGTAATCCGGGTTGTAATCGATTAAAGCTTCTTTTTGTACTTGTACTAGTGGTTTATCCGTTGGTGTACCTTTAACTGCTGGTAATTTTAAATCATTAAAGATTACGCTACCGTAACCGTAGTCACCGTATACGCGGAAAGCATTTGGATATGCAGCCATTTTCATAAATTTAGCATCGCCAGTTTTCGCAACGATTTTATCATGTAATTTGCTTGCTTTTTCATCATACTGTTTGAACCATTCTTTTGTTTCTTTCTCTTTACCGAAGATTTGACCTACTTCTTCGAATTTTGGACGCCATTGATCTAATGGAGTTTTTAACATAACTGTTGGTGCAATTTTAGATAATTGATCATAAATCTTTTCTTGACGATTGTTTACAAGAATTAAGTCTGGTTTTGCAGCAGCTACTGCTTCGATGTTAATTTTATCGCCCCAAGCAGAACCAACTGGTTTTACGTCTTTTAATTTCTTTTCAATATGTGTATCAATTTTTTCTTGAGATGTATTAGCAGTAATAATTGGTTTCATACCAAAAATTAATAATTCTTCTGTTGAACCACTAAGGTCAGCAATTTTCTTTGGATTTGCAGGGATTTTAATTTCCCCTTTTGCATGTTGTACAGTGCGCTCTTCAGTCTTCGCATCCTTCGCATCTGCTTTCTTCTCTTCTTTGTTAGAACAAGCTGCAAATAGTACAGAAGTAACGACTAGTACCATTGCTAATAACACCATTTTAAAATTCTTCATGTTCCCACTCCTTCTAGCTGTATTTCTCTTATAGGTTACAATGAACTATAAGAAACAATATTAACAATTAATAAATATATATTGATTAATTGTTACTTATGCCCCGTTCTAACGGGTGTTCAACTTCCTATTTACTAATAAGAAGCTCAACGTCCATTAGAAGCCCCCCTCTTTACGGGGGGGATTCTACTTATGCTTTTTTACGCAATTGATTACTAATCATCGCTAAATCATATGTTAAACAAATTGGTTTACAGTTTACTGGACACGGAACGATTTGAGCTTCAATCTCAAATACACTGCGAAGTGTTTCACTTGTCATCACTTCATCTGGCGTTCCTTGTTTCATTAACTTACCTGCTTTTAATGCAATCATATGATCTGAGAAACGAGAAGCATGGTTTAAGTCATGGATAACCATAACAATCGTTCTACCTTCTTCTTCATTTAACTTTTTCAATAAATTTAATACTTCTAATTGATGCGCCATATCTAAGTACGTTGTCGGTTCATCTAATACGAGTAATTCTGTTCCTTGTGCAAGGGCCATCGCAATCCATACACGTTGACGTTGCCCGCCTGATAACGCCTCTGCTGAACGATTTGCAAATTCTGTCATTCCCGTCACTTCAAGTGCCCAATGAATGTAACGATAATCCTCTTCTTTCAACGTTCCAAATCCTTTTTGATGAGGAAAACGTCCATATGAAACAAGTTCAAACACAGTAAGGCCAGTTGGCACTTCTGCAGTCTGTGGTAAAATCGCCATTTTCTTTGCGATTTCTTTCGTTGGTTGTTTCTCGATTGCTTTTCCGTCAAGATAAACAGTACCTTTTTTCGCCTTCAAAATACGAGAAGCCGTTTTTAATAATGTGGACTTCCCACAACCATTTGGTCCAATAATTGTTGTAATTTTCCCTTCCGGAATTTCAACTGTTAATCCATCAATAATTAACCCTTCATTATAGCCAACAGATACCGCATCAACTGCTAAAGTTGCCATACAAAAAGCCTCCCTTTATTTTGTCCTCATAAGTAAATATATGAAATATGGTGCACCAATTACAGAAATAACAAGACCGACCGGTATTTCTGAAGTTGTTAACACACTTCTTGAAATTACGTCTGCGAATAAGAGTAAAAACGTCCCTATTAGTGCAGCGGTAGGCAGCATAATTTGATGTTTACCACCAACAAGGCGCCTCGCTAAATGCGGAGCCATTAAACCGATAAAACCAATTCCACCGGCAACAGCGACAGATGCACCAGCTAAGCAAACTGCAATAAATAATAATTTACGTCTTTCTTTTTCTACATTTAGACCAAGGCCAACAGCTGTGGAGTCACCTAGATTCATTACATTTAATATGTGTGCCTTACTAATAGCAAGTGGCAAGAAAATAACCATCCATGGAAGTACACTTAGTACGAACTTCCAATCTGTACCCCATAGACTTCCTGCTAACCAAATCGTAGCAAAGCGGAAATCGTTAGATGTCATCTTCATAGAAAAAATTAAACTAACAGCACCAAACCCGGCTGCAACAGCGATACCAACTAGTATTAATCTCGTTGATGAAACGCCGTCTTTCCATGCTAGTAAATAAATAATAACCGCCGCTAATATTGCACCAACTAACGCGAAGAATGGAAGGATAAATACAGATAAAAATGTACCAGTCCCAACTTTTCCGAAGAAAAAGTAGACGAATATAACAACTGTTAATCCCGCTCCAGCGTTAATACCGATAATACCTGGATCAGCAAGTGGATTTCGTGATAATCCTTGCAAAATCGCACCTGACATCGCTAAAGCGGATCCGACTAATATAGCAATAACCATACGCGGCATACGGAATTCAAATAAAATAACAGACTGATCTTCAGCCCCAAGTCCAACCAATGACTTTAATACGTCCATTGGCGGTATTTTAAATGTCCCTGTATTTAAACTTACTAAAAATACAGTAACGATTAATCCTACTAAGATTGTTAAAACAGAAACGTTCTTTTTTGTTAAGACACTTGTCCTCACATTTTTCCTCTCCCTTCGTTACGTGCTAAGTAGAGGAAGAATGGAACCCCAATTAGCGCTGTAATTGCTCCAATTGGCGTTTCAAACGGCGGATTAATAACGCGAGATAACATATCTGCACATTCAATTAACAGCCCACCTAAGACCGCAGAACATGGAATAACCCATCTATAGTCTGAGCCTACAAGGAAACGAGTCATGTGCGGGATTACAAGACCAACAAATCCAACCGATCCTGCCATAGAAACCGCAGAACCTGTTAACACAAGAACAAGTACTGTTCCAATAAATTTAATTAATGTCGTATTTTGACCAAGTCCAATCGCAATTTCTTCACCGAAGCTTAAAATTGTAATATACCTCGACATCATAATTGCAATAAAGAGACAAACAAGGCCAATTGGTACTAACATATTAATACTTTCCCATTTCACTCCCGCAACTCCGCCTGCATTCCACATACTCACCTCTTGGGCAAGGTTGAAATATAGCGCAATTCCAGATGAAATGGCCCCTAATAAAGCACTAATTGCTGCACCGGCTAAAGCTAACTTCACAGGTGTTAATCCACCTGGTGAAGAAGACCCAATTCCATATACAATGCTCGCTCCAAACGCAGCCCCAATAAAAGATGCGATAACGAACATTAAATAAGGTGAATTAGGGAAGAATGCATACATAATTGCAATTCCAAATACAGCTCCATCTGTAATTCCCATTAACGATGGTGAAGCAAGTGGATTTCGCGTCATACCTTGCATAATTGCCCCTGATACCGCTAAAAAGGCACCTGCAACTACGCCCCCTATTGCTCTAGGCATGCGAAGTTCTTGAATTACGTTATGATGCGTAATAGAACCGTCAAACTGAAACACAGCTTGCCATACAGTCTTTAAACTAATATCTGCAGCACCAAACGAAATAGAAACTGCCATGCTTAAAGCTAACAAAACTGTACCTGCTACTAAAATAATAGAAGCAACGAGCGGTCTGCTCTTAATCTCTTTAACATTCACATCTTGCTGTTCTATACTCCTTGCGCTCGCTTCCATACCTCAACCATCCTAACCAACAACATATATTTAATGAAATTTATTCTCAAATAGTAATAAAAAAATTAGGTTAATTGACCTTTTCTTGATAATGATTCTCAGAATCAGACACTTTCTATTCTACCTATCGCTTCAAAAGACTGTCAACCATTATTTTGAAATATAAATTTATATTTGAATGAATAGATGATGCTCCTCCTTCATTGAATGTTAATCTACTCAATTGTATTTTCGTAGAATAACTCATTCCTCGTATGGGCATAAAAAAAGAAGAGTAATCTGTTCACTCTTCTTTTTCTTACTTATTTAACTTTGCTTCAATTTTTACAATTAATTCATCTTCTGTTGGAGCCGCGACTGGACGATTATTTACAAATGCGAATGATTTTTTACGACCAGGACCACAGTAAGACTGACATGCAACTTCAATTGTTGCACATGAATCTACTTTTTTTAACTTTGGAATCAACGTTTTAACGTTCGTTGCCTGACAATCATCGCACACACGAAATTCGTTTCCCATTATATATAACACTTCCTCTATTTTAAACTTTTCACAAGTACATTTAAAAATAAACACTAAATGGTATTTTACCGCTCTTTGAAGCTCGTTGCAAGTGTCCTTACAACGCTCTTTCTTCATATAATGTTACATATTTATATGCTCTCCTTCATAAGCTCTCATCATTCATAGCAAAATTTATACCTTTCATCGAAATCTACCATATTTTTAAAAGCTTTGTATAAAAGCTCATTTTTTTGCCCATTATAAAAATAGGAAGTTCATAAAAAGAAAGGGAGTTGAATCTATGAAAGTAAGACAAGATGCTTGGACGGATGAGGATGATTTATTACTTGCTGAAACTGTACTTCGTCACGTTCGAGAAGGAAGTACTCAATTAAATGCATTTGAAGAAGTGGGTGATCAATTAAATCGTACATCGGCTGCCTGTGGTTTCCGTTGGAATGCTGTTGTTCGCTATAGCTATGAACAAGCTCTTCAACTAGCAAAAAAACATCGTAAAGATAAAATGCGTGCTGCAAGCGGTGAACAAGCGAAAAAACGTTTACTTTATACACCACCAGCTTCAGATTCGATAACTGACTATGAAGAATTCGTACAAGAGGAATCAATTGTGCAATATAAAGAAGCTATTCCATATCAAGAACCTACTGTTCCTGCTGCAAAAGGCTCTATGACAATGCAAGATGTTATTTATTTTTTACAAACGGTCGGATCTTCAAATATAAAAGTGACAGCTCTTGAAAACGAGAATACGAGATTGAAACAAGAAATTAAATCACAAATCCTTCGAAATGAAGAACTAGAAAAGAAACTAGAAAAATTAGAAAAACAATCTCATACTGTACAAGAAGATTACGAAACACTTATGAATATTATGAACCGTGCTCGTAAGCTGGCAGTCATGGATGACGAAGAACGTTCTCAAACATCTTTCCGAATGGATCGAAACGGTAATTTAGAAAAAATTGCAGAATAAAAAGGATGCATTGTATGCATCCTTTTTATTCTTTCACCTTTAAACTTCCCTTTATATATGAAAAAAACCGTTTCTACATTTTTTGCTATAATAGAGATTGTCATTTTAAAGATAAGGGGTTAGTTATATGAGCAATTCCCGTTCCATTTTATCTCAGCCAGAGTGGCGTATTGTAGATCAGTCTAGTTTGGGACCAACATTCCATGCATTGCAGTCATTCGCAATGGATGACACACTGTGCACAAGCATTGGAAATGGTCAATCAGCTGCAACAATGCGTTCTTGGGTTCATCACAATACAATTGTTCTTGGCATTCAAGATTCACGCCTACCACACTTGGAAGAAGGTATTTCCTTTTTACAAGAAAACAACTTCAATGTTATCGTTCGTAATTCCGGTGGACTTGCAGTCGTACTTGATGAAGGTGTTTTAAACATATCACTTTTATTCCAAGAGACAGAAAAAGGTATCGATATTGATCTTGGATACGATACAATGTGGCATTTAATTAAGGAAATGTTAAACGATTACGATGTTACAATCGAGGCAAAAGAAATTGTTGGCTCTTACTGTCCTGGTAGCTATGACTTAAGTATTCGCAATCAAAAATTTGCTGGCATTTCACAGCGCCGTATTCGCGGTGGTGTCGCTGTCCAAATTTATCTCTGCGCTACAGGAAGTGGCTCTGAGCGTGCCGCACTCGTTCGTGATTTCTACAACCTAGCCATTCAAGGAGAAGAAACACGCTTTACGTATCCTGAAATTGTACCGAGTACGATGGCTTCACTTTCAGAATTACTTGGCGAAACCATTACAGTACAAGATTTAATGATGCGCCTTTTAAAAACACTGCAGCAATTCGCTCCAAAGTTAAAACCATCTCAATTAACAATAGATGAAATACCTTTATATGAGACGAATTTACAACGTATTATTGATCGTAACAATAAAGCACTTGGCTTAGAAAAATAAAGACCGTCGCTATAATAGCGACGGTCTTTATTTCGATTCATTATAGAATTAAAGTGCTTGAGCTGCTGTAATTAAAGCTAACTTGTACACTTCTTCTTCGTTACATCCGCGAGATAGGTCATTTACAGGCATATTTAAACCTTGTAAAATTGGTCCTACTGCTTCGAAGTTACCTAAACGTTGAGCGATTTTGTAGCCAATATTACCAGCTTCTAAGCTTGGGAATACGAATACGTTAGCATCACCTTTAATTGTAGAACCTGGAGCTTTTTTCTCAGCTACAGATGGTACGAATGCAGCATCGAATTGGAATTCTCCATCTAAAGTTAATTCTGGAGCCATTTCTTTTGCAATGCGAGTTGCTTCTACAACTTTTTCTGTTTCTGGAGATTTCGCAGAACCTTTTGTAGAGAAGCTTAACATAGCAACGCGTGGATCAATACCGAATAGTTCAGCAGTTTTCGCACTCTCGATACCAATTTCAGCTAAATCTTGGCTGTTTGGTGCAATGTTAATTGCACAATCAGCGAATACATATTTCTCTTCTTCACGTACCATGATGAATACGCCAGAAGTTTTTGTAACGCCTGGTTTTGTTTTAATGATTTGAAGTGCTGGACGAACTGTATCAGCTGTAGAGTGAGCTGCACCACTTACTAAACCGTGTGCTTTGCCCATGTATACAAGCATTGTACCGAAGTAGTTTTCGTCTTTAAGGATTTTGCGAGCGTCTTCTTCAGTTGCTTTACCTTTACGGCGTTCAACGAAAGATGCTACCATTGCATCCATTTCTTCGTATGTAGCTGGGTCATAAATATCAACGCCTGCTAATGTTAAATTCATGCTAGCAGCTTTTGCGCTAATTTCTTCTTTATTACCAACTAAAATTGGTTGTACTAACTCTTCTTTTGCTAAACGCTCTGCAGCGCCTAAAATTCTTTCATCAGTTCCTTCAGGAAGTACGATAGAAATGCCTTTTCCTTGAACTTTTTCTTTTACTGTTGTAAATAAGTTGCTCACGAATAAACCCTCCTACTTATGTTAAAAAAACTCTATCTTTAAGAATACTGCTTTTCCTCTATATTTTAAACTTATAGCTCCCAAAAAATAGATAAAATGAAAATGATTATATTTTCATAAAATTCAGCCTAGAAATAAATCCCCTTTAAGCCTTATCTTCTCCTATTTTCAAGTAAATTTAAATGTGACAATTTTATGCGCTAAGGCTTTATATAGATGATTTTAAAACTATATATGCTATAGTTAACGTGTAAAACTATCATTAACTGAGGTGAATAGAATGAGTGAAGCAACAACAACGTTAGATGGCTGGTATTGTTTACATGATTTACGTTCTATTGATTGGGCTGCATGGAAAACATTATCTAGCGACGAACGCGGACAAGCTGTATCTGAATTTTTAAATGTCGTTGAAAAATGGAACGAAGTATCTACCGCGAAAAAAGGTAGTCATGCAATGTATACTGTTGTTGGCCAAAAAGCTGATATTATGCTTATGATTTTACGTCCAACAATGGAAGAGTTAAATGAAATTGAGACAGAATTGAATAAAACAACATTAGCTGAATATATGGTTCCTGCATACTCTTACGTATCTGTTGTTGAACTAAGCAACTACCTTCCAGCTGATGAAGATCCATATCAAAACCCACAAATCTTAGCTCGCTTATATCCAGAACTACCAAAAGCAAATCACATTTGCTTCTACCCAATGGATAAGCGTCGCCAAGGTGATGACAACTGGTACATGCTTCCTATGGAAGAACGTAAAAAAATGATGTACAGTCATAGTAAAATCGGTCGCCAGTACGCAGGTAAAGTACGCCAAGTTATTTCAGGATCAGTTGGATTCGACGATTTTGAGTGGGGCGTAACATTATTCGCTGACGATGTTCTTCAATTTAAAAAACTTATATATGAAATGCGCTTCGATGAAGTAAGTGCTCGTTATGGTGAATTCGGAACATTTTTCGTTGGAAACATTTTACCAGACGAAAAGGTAGAGAAGTTTTTACACATATAAATCGTAAAAAAGGAACGAATTTCGTTCCTTTTTTTATTATCCTCTATATTTCTCCTCAAAATACTTCTTTTCTCTGCAAATTTGAACAAAAATCGACAAATTCTTTTCAATTTCCTTACAAAATTGTAACCTTTCTATATCCAAATTTATGCTAAAATGGTACGAGCTACATGCTAATAACGATGCGAAGGTGATAATCTATATGAAGAAAATCTTGTCTATTTTACTAGCGCTTTTATTGTCAATTTCTTCCTTAGGAGTAACAACATCCCATGCGGAAGAAAAAATACACATTGAGGCGGCAGCTGCACTTTTATTTGATGCAGATACAGGAAAAATACTGCATGAACAAAATCCAGATGAATTACTAGCTATTGCTAGTATGTCAAAATTAATTGTTGTTTATGCCGTATTAGAAGCAATTAAAGAAGGAAAAATTACTTGGGATACAAAGGTAAACATTTCTGATTATGCTTATGAAGTTTCACGTAATAATGAATTCTCTAACGTTCCGTTTGAAAAGGGACGTCAATATACTGTAAGAGAATTATATCATTCTATCGTTATCTTCTCTGCAAACGGATCTAGTATTGCCTTAGCAGAACTTCTTGCAGGAAGTGAGAAGAACTTCTTAAATCTTGCAAATGAACATGCAAAAAAACTAGGGTTAAAGAAATATAAATTTGTAAACGCTACTGGGTTAAATAACGCTGACTTAAAAGGAAAACACCCTGAGGGAACGGATCCGAATGGAGAAAATTCCATGTCAGCTCGCGATATGGGTATGCTTTCAAAAGCAATGATTACAAAGTATCCAGAAATGCTAGAGGATACAAAACAAAGATTTAGAAACTTCCCAGATAATCATCCGAAACCAATTCGTATGGAAAACTGGAACTGGATGTTACCAGGTGCTGCTTTCTCTTATGAAGGATCAGATGGTTTAAAAACTGGTAGTTCTGATACCGCTGGATATGGATTCACTATTACTGCTAAACGTGGTGATGTACGTCTTATTTCAGTCATTATTAAAACAAAATCAATGGACGAGCGCTTCACAGAATCTCGTGAATTAATCGAATACGGGTTTAATAACTTCGAAAAACAAAAGCTAAAAGTTGATAAAAATAATACAATCTCTGTAGTAAAAGGTAAAGAAGATCAAGTAACTGTTGTACCGGAAAAAGAAATAACAGTAATCGCGAAAAAAGGTAGCAAAGATCCTTATAAAATTGGGACTGAAGTAGATAAATCTCTTGCTGAAGATGGACATTTAGTTGCTCCTATTAAGAAAGATGCCAAAGTAGGCTCAATTACTTTAGAATCAACTGATAAATATGGTTTCTTAGACGGTAGTAAAAGTATGAAAGTTACTGCAAAAACGACAGAAGAAGTTGAAAAGGCAAATTGGTTCGTATTAACAATGCGCTCTATCGGAGATTTCTTCTCAAACTTATGGTCTAAAGTATTTTAATGATGGAAAGCTAGCTCACGCTAGCTTTTTTTATTTTCCTCTCTCCATGTAAAACTTCGTTTGGTTGTCATATCTGAGTCCTTTTTCTCATACGTATGAACTAGTAATCGTTACACACTTCATCTAGAAATAAACCTCTTTCCACAAGGTATTCCAAAAAGAGAGGTGACACATAATGGGTGTTATTGCTTATAACGAAGAAGATGTAAAGTTATTAGCTAGACTGATGCGTGCTGAAGCCGAAGGAGAAGGACAACAAGGAATGTTAATGGTCGGAAACGTAGGGGTAAATCGTGTCCGCGGAAATTGTTTAGATTTTAAAAAAATACGTAATTTACGTCAAATGGTTTATCAAAATCCTGGCGGTTTTGAGGCAACGCAAAAAGGGTATTTTTATCAGCGTGCAAGAGAACAAGATATCGCATTAGCAAGGCGAACGATTCAAGGACAACGTTTTTGGCCTGCAAATTTCGCCTTATGGTTTTTTAGACCTGAAGGTCCTTGCCCACCAACTTGGTATGACCAACAAAACTCTGGACGTTTTAAAAAGCACTGCTTCTTCCAACCATCTGCCGGGGATTGCCCTAGCGTATATTAAGGAATGAAAACGAGGAGGGATTTTTGAATGGCACAGCAACAAAACCCGTATTATGGAACAGGTTTTTATCAACCATCCGGAACTTATGCACAACAGCAACAAATGACCCCACAGCAACAGCAACAACAGCAAGCGATGCAACAACAAGCTGCGCAAGCTCAATATGCCGTTTCTCAAGGCATGTTACCATTAGAACAGTCGTATATTGAAAATATTCTTCGCTTGAACAAAGGCAAGCAAGCCACCGTAGTAATGACTTATGAGCGTGGTAGTTCACTCGGTACACAATCTTATACAGGTATTATTGAGGCAGCTGGACGTGATCACATCGTTATTAGTGAACCGCAATCGGGGAAACGTTTTTTACTACTAATGATTTACTTAGATTATGTAGAATTCCCAGAAGAAATTATGTATTTACCTAGTCAACAAGCAACTTATGCTCCAAGACCATAAAAAAAGCTGGCATATGCCAGCTTTTGTTTTTTTATAAACCTTTTACAACTGCAGTTCCGACTAAGATCCATGCCACGATAAACGCTACACCACCAAGAGGTGTAATTGGGCCAAAGAACTTAATACCTGTCGTACTTAATGCATACAAACTACCTGAAAACATAATAATCCCAGCTACCATAAGCCAGCCAGCAGTAGTTAAAAGTGATGATTGAATTTTATCCATTAATAAAGCAACTACGAATAGTCCACCTGCATGAAACATTTGATATGTAACGCCTGTTTTCCAAACTTCTAACATTTTTGCAGAAACTTTATTTTCTAAACCGTGTGCTCCAAAAGCCCCTAGCGCAACAGATAGCCCTGCCGCAATACAACCTAGTAAAAAGAAAATTTTCATCTTAATTCCCCTTTTTTTACCTTTATCATAAGCAATTTTTTCATATAAGCCAAACGATTTATCTTCTAAAAATCAAATAAAGAATTACCGTTTGCGCCTTCTTCTTTTATATACACAGGTTCTCCAGAAACCGGCATAACTGGTTGAACTGTCGTCATAGGCTGAGATCCAATTACTTGTGATGGAATCTCAGGTTCTCTATACATAGAAGGCTCAGCTTGTTCATCTAATAATAAATCACATAACGCTCGCACAACTAATAAATGCGCTTTTGATTGTTGCCCTTCACTGCTTTTTGCCTTTGCAATTTCATTCGCCATTTTATTTAAAATCTTATCGCTCGATATTTGCATTCCTTGTCACCTCTTACTTTGTAGTTCTTTCTCAAATTGTCCTAGCTTCTCTACTGAACCAAACACTATTATCATATCATGTTCTTGTAGTTTTTCCTGCCCCGTTGGATTATGTATAACATCCCCATTTCTCAAAATCGCTAAAATTGTTACATCAAATTGATTTCTCACATCACTCTCTAGTAACGATTTACTAGCTAAAATAGAACCCTTGCCGACTGCAATTTCTTCAATTACAAATGACTGTTCCATGCCATATAGTACTGTATCAATATAATGAACTGTTAGCGGATTCGCAATACCTTTTGCAATATGAATTCCTGCCATGCTAGATGGATTAATCACCTTATTTGCCCCAGCACGCTTTAATTTGTCTTCGGTTTCTGGTTTTTCCGCCCTTGCCACAATTTTAATTGCATCGTTTAGCCCTCTTGCCGTTAATGTAATAAATACATTTTCAGCATCATTTGCTACGATAGCAACTAAACCAGCTGCCTTTGAAATTCCAGCATGATGTAACACTTGGTCTTCCGTTGCATCTCCGTGTACAAATAAAAGCTTTTCCTGTTCCAATATACTCTCATCTTTATCAACAACGACAAATGGGATTTTCTTTTCTTGCAATTCATGTACAACTTGAAGCCCCACTCTACCGCAACCACATACGATAATATGATTTTGTAACTGTGCTATTTGTTTATCCATCTTCTTCCTCCGTACTGCATGAAATAAATTCCCTTCAATAATCATAGCTGCCACTACACCAATTGCATACGTAACAATACCGACACCAACAGGTATAATAAGGAGTGCAAATACTTTCCCCGCTTGCGTTACAGGAACGGCATCTCCGTATCCAACAGTCAATACAGTAATCATCGTCATCCAAAATGCTTGAAACAAACTAATCTCTTCAATCATCATAAATCCTAGCGTTCCTAGAATTACAACAAAAGTCATACATATAACTGCTATCCATAATTGCTTACGTGCATTCATATTGCGCTTCAACTCTTTTCTCTATCTACAATCTTTGCCAGTGGAAATGAAATACATATATACTAGATACGGAATCTATGAAAGAGGTTGATATAATGAAAACATTTCTTTCCGCCTTACAATGGGCACTATTTATTTTAGCTGGAAGCCTTATTGTACCAATTAGCGTCGCAACTAATTATGGTCTCGATGGCGCTGAAGCTATTGCATTCGTACAAAGAACATTATTTGTTCTTGGCTTTGCTGGCCTACTGCAAGCTATATTTGGACATAAACTTCCTATTCAAGAAGGTCCTGCTGGACTTTGGTGGGGTATTTTCTCCCTTTATGCAAGTTTAGGTGTCGTATTATTTGGATCCAGCAATGAAACGCTTAAAGTCCTTCAGTACGCTTTCCTATTAAGTGGTATCATTTGTATTATTCTTAGTGTTTTTGGACTCATCGATAAACTAGTCCGCTATTTTACACCGACAGTCATTGGAACATATTTATTTCTTCTTGTCGCGCAACTTAGCGGGTCCTTCTTAAAGGGAATGTTCGGTCTTGACGGACAACATACAGAAGTACAAGCTGACGTATTTATTCTTTCACTCATTGTTATTTTACTATCCTTTTTCATCATGAAGCTACCTATTATTGGACAATATTCCGTTCTTTTCAGTATCGTCTGCGGCTGGACATTATTCGCATGCTTCGGATTATCTAATCCAGTAACGCCTGTGACAGATATAATCCGTTTTCCGTCTCTATTTGTTTTCGGAATGCCTCGCATTGAATGGAACATGGCAATTACGGTAGTTTTCGTTACACTATTACTTCTAACAAATATGTTAGCAAGTATTCGCGTTGTGCAAAGGATTGTCTCTAAGTATGAAAAGGATGCCGCACCAGATCGCTTCAAACAAGCCGGCATTATAACAGGGATCAATCAATTATTAGGCGGTCTATTCTCAGCTATTGGACCTGTCGCGATTTCTGGATCAGCAGGATTTATTGCAACGACTAATATTTATAAACGACTCCCATTTATGTTAGGGTCAAGCTTTATTATTTTCGTTAGTATATTCCCGAAGATTACTTCATTCTTTGCGGCGATACCTGTCGCAGTCGGATATGCTGCCATTTACCCTGTATTTGCAAGCATGATTGGTCTTGCCTTTCGCGAATACGAAACAGTACAGGATAAAGAACGATTATTTAAAGTAGCGGGTCTTTCGATCTTTACAGGAGTCGGAGTTATGTTTGTTCCAGCAGGAGCATTTTCTACACTCCCGCCGTTTCTAGCATCGTTTTTAAGTAACGGTCTTGTTCTCGGATCTGTAATGGCAATTTTGCTCGAAATACTATTTTCTCGTTCTACAGAAAAACAACCATCGTAAATTGGAAAACTTCCATTATTGCACTCTATCTTTAGAGTTGTTACGATAATGATAAAGTGCAACTTTGATCAATGAGAGCCACTCATCTTTACTAATGATTAGCTCTCATCGATCGGGCATTAGCAGTATAAATTATCATGGGCAACGTGCTCGTGATAATTTATACTAAAAATACAGAACTTCTCCTAGCTTCACATAAAGAAGTTCGATGTCTTACTATATATTCCCCAATATCTTCATAAAACTTTATTTCTATTTCAACAAAGAGAGGAATTTTCAATATGACTTATAAAATGATTGTTTTAGACTTAGATGATACTTTATTACGTGACGACCATACCATTTCACCTCGTACGAAAGAGGCTCTAATGACTGCACAAGAGCAAGGTGTAAAAGTTGTACTTGCTTCTGGACGTCCAACATTCGCAATGCGTGCAATCGCAAAAGAATTACATTTAGAGGAGTACGGTAGTTTTATTCTTTCATTTAACGGTGCAAAAATTATTAACTGTAAAACAGATGAAGAGTTATTCAGTAGTACGTTATCCCCTGAAATCGTTCACAGTCTATACGACATTAGTAAAGAAGAAAATGTATGGATTCACACATACATTGGTGACGATATTATCACTGAGAAAAACAACTCTTATACAGAAATTGAAGGTCAAATTACGGGTATGCCTATCGTAGAAGTAAATAACCTGAAAGAAGCTGTACAACAACCAGTTGTAAAGGTATTAATGGTAGAAAATCCAGGACATTTACAAACGGTAGAATCAAAACTACAAAAACAACTAGAAGGTCAATTAAGCGTTATGCGTTCGAAACCATTCTTCTTAGAATTTACTGAAGCTGGTGTTACAAAAGGAACGAGCTTAAACCAATTAATTCAAAAGCTAGGCATTAAGCGTGAAGAAGTTATCGCAATGGGCGATAGCTATAACGACCAGGCAATGATCGAATTCGCTGGTCTTGGTGTTGCAATGGGCAATGCGCCAGATGATATTAAAGAAATTGCAAACTACGTAACAGATACAAATATGAACGATGGCGTTGCAAAGGTTGTAGAGAAATTCGTATTAAAAAGAGAAGCGCTCGTTTAATATTTCCACCCATAAAACCTATTTGAAGTCAAACACTTCAAATAGGTTTTTATTTAAATTCTCATGTTTTTGTGACTATATTTTGAACTTTGCACTATTCTCGTAGTGTAAACTTTCTTTTTGTATATAATGAAACAAAATAGACTATTTTATTTTGAAAAAGAATACAAATTTACTATAAACAAGCATACGTTAAAGGAGGCTACTTCATGTTATCTACACCAATCGGACGATTAAGAGCAATCGGCTTAATTGAGGGGATTTCTTTCCTATTACTATTATTTGTAGCAATGCCATTGAAATATTTCGCAGGATTTGCAACAGCTGTTAAAATTACAGGCATGGCTCACGGCGTTTTATTTATTCTATTCATCTTCGCAGTAATTCAAGTAACAATCGTACACCGTAAATCGATTTTATGGGCACTTGGGGCATTCGTTTCATCAGTTATCCCATTTGGTACGTTTGTACTAGATGCAAAATTAAAGAACGAACAACAATAATAAAAAGGTAGTTAACGAATGTTAACTACCTTTTCTATTTATAAATTTGGAATTTCCCAATCAATTTCTCTCTCGTCCATATTAGCTAAAATCGCATTTACTTTAGAGTATGGCTTACTCCCAAAGAAACCACGTCTTGCTGATAATGGACTTGGATGTACGGATTCGATAATATGATGATTCGGATTCGTAATTAACTTCTTCTTCGCCTGTGCATGGCGTCCCCACAATATGAAAATAACTGGTTTTTCACGCTCATTTAATAGCTCAATCACGCGATCAGTGAAATGCTCCCATCCTTTTCCTTTATGAGAATTTGCTTCACCTTGTCGAACTGTTAATACAGTATTTAATAGTAGTACCCCTTGCTCTGCCCACTTTACTAAATAACCGTTATTCGGAATTTCATAACCATATTCATCTCGAAGTTCTTTATACATATTTAACAATGATGGTGGTGTTTTAACACCAGGTTGTACAGAAAAACTTAAACCATGCGCTTGATTCGGTCCATGATATGGATCTTGTCCTAAAATAACAACCTTTGTATTTTCATAACTTGTATACTGAAGGGCGTTAAAAATATCTTCTATCTTCGGGTAAACAACATGTGCACTGTACTCTTCTTTCAAAAAACTGGCTAAAGTACGATAATATTCTTTTTCAAATTCTGGTACCAATAATGGCTCCCAATCATTCTTTAAAACATTTTCCATATCTTCACTTCCTGTCCGGTTAATTCACCATATCTTGCTTTGTAAATACTACAAACGAAATAATAAGGGAAACAACTGCCCATACTGTTAAATTCATTAAAGAGAACCCCATCGATAAGCCTTGTAATGCAGGTAATTTTCCTGATAGATAATCTGTTAATGATAAATTCACACTAAAAATATATTTCGCGCCTTCCCACGATGTTGCGAATGAGCTTAGAATGCCACCTGCGATTAATGCGGCTAACATAACGCCCATACCGGCTGGTGTATTTCGAATTAAAACAGAAACCATAAATGATATAGTTCCGACAACGATAGCAACGAACCAAGCTAATCCATACGCCATTAAGATGTATTGCCACTGCGGAATAAGATGCACAAAGTTTGTATTTAACGTTTCCTTATCAATGATGAATCCTGTTAACACAGGTAAATTCCATCCCGAGTATCCAAATACAAGCCCAGATAATATGTAAGCAAACAAACCGACAAGAAGCAGTATGAGTGAAATAAAAAATAACATCGTCACGTACTTACTAAGGAGTATTTTCCAGCGCCGGATCGGCCGTGTAAGTAACATCTTCATCGTTCCATCACTTCGTTCTCCTGAAACAATATCAATAGCGACAATCATTACGAGAAGCGGAATAAACAATGTAATTCCTTGCTCAATAAACGCCCTTACAAAAGTTGGTGCGCCCGGTGCCATCGGGTTAATATCATGATCTAAATAATATTGTTGTTGCTCCACTCTTACCTTTAGCCAATCACGCCATTCTTCTGGTAATCTAGAGTTGTTCAAGCGGTTTTGAGAATCAACAATTTGTTGTTGTAATGAAACTTTCCAATCCGTTGTACCGAGCCTTTTTTGTGTCGTTTCTACTTCACGATACTGTGCATACACGAAAAGTGGGATCAAGATTGCTAAAATAAGCATGACAACAAAAATACGTTTCTTACGATAAATTTTTTCCGATTCATTTAAGACTAGATTCGCAAATTCACGCATGCTGCTCACCCCTTGTGAGTTCAATAAATAAATCTTCTAACGTAAATACAAGCTCCTTAACACTATGCACATCTATCTCGTTTTCTACAAAACGTTTATTCCAACTACTTATAGATACAATATCCATGCGGCATAGTAATCGATTACCTTCTATACTCACTTCTCTTACTTCCTCAGCATCTTCTAGCATATCTTTTGCCTTAGAAATTGGTGTAACAATCCATTCTACACGATCACTTGCTGTTTTAATTAACTCTTCAACCTTGGCAACTGTTATCATTTTTCCTTTATGAATAATCGCAACCCGATCGCATATCATTTGTACTTCACTTAGCAAATGACTTGAAATAAATACACTCATATTTTCTTCTTTCACAAGCTTATGTATAAATTCCCTAAGTTCCCTAATTCCAGCTGGATCTAAACCATTTGTTGGCTCATCTAATATGAGCAATTTTGGATTTCCAAGAAGCGCTTGCGCAATGCCAAGGCGCTGTTTCATACCGAGTGAGTACGTTTTTACCTTATCGTGAATTCTTTCATCTAAATGAACCATTTGAGCAATTTCAATAATACGTTCATCTGATATACCACCTAGCATACGGGCAAATTGCTTTAAATTTTCCCATCCCGTTAAATATGTATACAGTTCTGGGTTTTCAACGATACTCCCTATTTGACGCATCGCTTCTCTGAAATTTTCCTTAATAGAATAACCACCGATAGAAATCGTACCTTCTGTTTCTTTAATCAATCCAACTAACATTCGAATTGTAGTTGTTTTTCCGGCACCATTCGGCCCTAGGAAGCCAAACACTTCCCCTTGTTTTACATCGAAGGAAATATTCTCTACAATTGTCTTCTTTCCAATTACCTTCTTCACGTCACGTACGGAAAGTATCGTCGTCATTTTACCCCTCCTCGTTCTAGTTTTAATTTACTCGCAACATTTTGAACTAATCGGTCCGCCATATATGTATATCCTATTTCATTCGGATGGAAATGATCGGAGTATAATAAATCTTTCCCACGGTTTTGGAATAAATCAAATGTCGGTGTAATATATACATTTTTATTATTTATCGCCAATTTTTCTAAAGATGCATTCCAGTCTACAACGATGTTTGAAGAACCTTTTAAATCTTCTACATCTTCAAAAGGATTATATAAACCTAGCCAAAAAATAGGACTATCTGTATTTAACTTACGAATTTCTTCTATAATTTTCTTTGCTTCATTCTGGAATGTTTCTGTATCAGGACGGTATGTTTCTAAATCTACCTTTCCAAGCGATTCCCAACCTGGAAATAAATCATTTCCTCCAATCGTTAAAACGATTACATCTGCTTGCTTAATTGAATATTGAGCGCCACTACTCTCCATTTGTTTTAATAAGTCAGGCATTTTCGCACCACTAACAGCTAAGTTCGTTAAAGCAACCTTTTGCTTATAATCTTTTTGTAAATCTTCTTTCACCCTTCCAATATAGCCAATTCCTTCTTTATCACCAACACCGCGTGTTAATGAATCACCTAAACTAACGATTTTTAACGTTCCCGTTTTCTTTTTCTCTTTTGCCACTACATCGGTCTTTTTAATTAAATTTGAAGCTTTCGGATTTAACACATCATTTACACCTGAAACAAAGCCATATGCAAATAAACAGAAAGATGCAATTGTAATGAGTAGAATTACTTTTACTACTTTTGATCTCATATCAAAACCCCTTTTAGCCCTCATAGATTGTCCATAATTATACCAAACGCAATTTTGAAAAGCGATTTTCACACCTTATCTATTATGTTGTTTCCCTATGTACTAATTCTGGCAATAGCTCTACATGCTTTATATCGATTTTCTCATCATTAATCTTGTCATATAACAATTCAAATGCCTTCACACCAACATTTTTACTACAATACGAAATCGTCGTAATGCCTAAAATATCTGCCACATCTTGATCATCACAACCGATAATCGTAATATCTTCCGGAATACGAATTCCTTGTTTTTTCGCTTCCGTTACCATTCCCGCCGCAATATGGTTGCAAGATACAAGAAACGCGGTTGGTTTTACTAACATATGGACCCATTCCCTAATCACATTACGCCCATCTTCCACTGTAAAACAGCCTTTAAACTTCCAGGCCTCCATCGGTGTTACAGCAATCTGTTGAAGCGAATCCTCATAAGCTTGTTTTCTTCGCTGACTATTAATGCTATTACTTCTTCCAATGCAATACCCAATACTTGTATGGCCGGCATCTATTAAGCTCTTCATCCCACGCGAAAAGACTTTATAGTAATCAATATGCACACTCGAAATGAAATTCGAGTCTATTTCTTCACACATAACAATTGGACCAAATTTCGTATATTCTTCAAGCTTTTCCTTACTATTTGCTCGGGAACATATAATAACCCCATCAAGCTTTTTCATTTTTAACATATTCAAAATTTCTAATTCTCTTTCCTCACTATAATTCGTCTGACAAAGCATCATATTATAGTTATTCTTTGCTGTTTCCTTTGATATTCCCTCGATAATAGCGCTATAATATTGATCATTTACGTGCGGTAATAAAACACCAATGACATTCGTTTTTCCTTTCACTAAATGAATTGCATTCACATTTTGCGTATAATTTAATTCTTCTATAATTGCTAAAATTTCTTTTCGTTTCTGTTCATTCACATATGGATGATTATTCAGTACACGTGAAACAGTTGAAACAGATACTCCAGCAAGTTCAGCAATCTTCCTTATATTCGTCATCTCATTTTCCCCTTCTCTGCAAAAATTCTCCCTTGACCTGGTAAGCTTTCCACAATATATCCTTTCCTAGCAAATACATTTTGAAAGGATCTACAACTATGCTTCGATTCAAATTAGAATATATATTTTTCATTGGCGGTCTACTTACTCTCGCCATCGGTATTAATATGATGACGACAATTACTTCCTTTGGACTTAGCCCTTATGATTCCTTCTTTATTGCACTATATCAAAATTTTGGGATAAGTATCGGTTTTTGGATTTTCATAATTAACTTTGCTTTTACCCTTATCGTACTCTTTTGGAATAAAAAACAAATTACGATCGGTACAATTGTAACGATGGCTCTTATTTCTCTTTTTGTTGATTGGATTGGTTCCATGCCAACTATTATGGACGCTATCCGTTCTCTTCCAAAATATATAACACTTATTTGCGGAAATCTATTCGTTGGAGCTGGAATTGGTCTTTACGTCTCTACAAACCTTTGCGCAGCACCTCAAGAAGCTTTCGTTTTAACCGTTTCTGAGAAAAAGAAATGGACATTTAGAAGAACAGAAATTTCGTTAGCGTTTTTATTTTTAACATTAAGCTTCCTATTAGATGGACCTATCTATTTTGGAACAATCATCTTATCCTTTACAACAGGCTGGATTATCCACGCATTTATTCAAATTGGTACGAAGATTTTAAATAGAAAAGAGCCTATTAAGCAAGCTGCTTAACAGGCTCTTTTCTGTTTTATGAGAAGAGATACTACTTAGCATCTCCTTCAATTCGATAGTTTGCTTTCAAACAATCTATTTCTTCATACCCTTGCAACGTATGTAGAATATAATCATAATCAGCGAGAGACGCACGATGCGTCACAATTACAATTTCAGCCTTCCCTTTCTCTTCAAGCGGCATTTGAATAATCTTTTCAAAGCTAACGCCACGCTCAGAGAACAATGAAGTAATTTTTGCAAATACACCAATTTCATCTTTTACATGAAGTCTTAAAAATTTCTTCACAACAATTTCGTCTGGTTCTTTTAATACTTTTCTATACTGCGGGGATACCGCACTATTTCCGTTTACACCTAATCGAATATTTTGCATTACAGCTACTAAATCTGAAACAACAGCTGTTGCTGTCGGTAAACTTCCTGCACCTGGCCCATAAAACATCGTTTCTCCGACCGCTTCACCATACACATATACAGCGTTATATTCGTTTTGCACGGCCGCAAGAGGATGTGTATTTGGAAGTAGTGTCGGTTCAACTGTCACCTCTAATTTTTCACCATCTCGCTTCGCAAGACCGATTAATTTAATCGTGTATCCTAAACTCTTACTGTATTCAATATCTTCTTCTGTAATAGAAGTAATCCCTTTTACCTTCACATCTCCAAGCTCTACATTTGTAGAAAAACCAAGGGTAGCCAAAATCGTCATTTTTCTCGCTGCATCTAAACCTTCCACATCTGATGTTGGATCTGCTTCTGCAAATCCAAGTTGTTGGGCTTCTTTTAACACGTCGTTATATGCTCTCCCTTCATCTGACATTTTCGTCAAAATAAAATTTGTCGTTCCATTTACAATTCCCATTACTTTCGTAATAAGATCTGAAGAAAGTCCTTCTACGATACTTCGTAAAATCGGAATCCCTCCAGCTACACTTGCTTCATAAAATAAATCTGCTTTATTATCTTTTGCTACCGCTAAGAGTTCCGCCCCGTGTAACGCCATTAAATCTTTATTGGCAGTCACAACATGCTTCCCGCTCTGTAAGGCTTGCAAAATATATGCTTTTGCATCATCAATGCCACCCATCACTTCGATGACAACGTCAATATTTGGATTATCTAAAATTTCATTTGCATCTTGTGTTAATAGAGTAGAAGGTACCTCTACTTCTCTCTCTTTTTCAATATTTTGTACTAGTACTTTCGTTACTTTTACAGGACAACCTACTTGGTGGATAAGTCGCTCTTGATGATCTGTAATGATACGAACTACACCGCTACCAACTGTCCCAAGACCTAATAAACCAACTTGAATTTCTTTCATAATACTGTCCACCCCTCAAAAATTGTGTTTAGATGAAATTATATGAGTAAAAAATCTGAAAAACAATGTTTTTTGAACATTCGTAAAAATATAAGTTAATCTTTACAAAGAAAACGTTACCACGTGTTACACAATCTTTTTTTATAATACATAAGGGGTTTCTTGATACACGTAATAATTCAGCCAATTAGAGAATAATAGATTCCCATGGCTTCTCCACCTTACAAGTGGTTTCTCATTTGGATTATTATGCTTAAAATAATTTTTCGGCACATCAATATTTAACCCTTTTTGGCGGTCCCGTTCGTATTCTTGCTTTAACGTATCACAACTATATTCACTATGCCCGAGCGCAAACACTTGCCTTCCTTCTTGCCCAATGACAAGGTGAACACCCGCTTCCTCAGAATTTGCTAATAATGTTAAGTCTGTCACCTCTCTAATATCACGCTCTCGTACTTCTGTATGACGAGAATGCGGGGCAAAAAACAATTCATCAAACCCTTGTAACAATTTCACATGTTGCTCACGAACTTCATGTTCAAATACACCGAACATTTTTTCCTTAAGAGGATACTTTGGAACACCATAATGATGATACAAGCCAGCCTGTGCCCCCCAGCAAATATGAAGCGTAGATGTTACATTCTTTTTTGAATACTCCATAATACGTTTAAGCTCTTCCCAATAATCTACCTCTTCAAAAGAAAGAGTTTCAACTGGTGCTCCTGTAATAATAAGTCCATCAAATTTCTCATTCTCAATATCACGAAATGTTTTATAGAAACTCGTTAAATGGTCCTGCGCTACATTGCGAGACAAATGTGATTCCATATGAAGTAAGTGAACATCTAATTGCAGCGGTGTGTTGCCAATTAAACGAAGTAATTGCGCTTCTGTTTCTTGCTTTGTAGGCATTAAATTTAAGATAGCAATTTTCAATGCCCGGATATCTTGTGTTTCTGCTCGCTCCTTCGTCATTACAAAAATATTTTCCTTCTGCAACACTTTGCGAGCTGGTAAATCTCTATCAATTATGATCGGCATGTTCTTTGCCTCCGACTAGCGCTGCTTCTAAATCTGCAATAATATCAGAAACATCTTCTATACCAACCGATAAACGAATTAAATCTGATGTAACGCCAGCTAGACGCTGATCTTCAGCACTTAATTGTCTATGCGTTGTGCTAGCAGGATGTATAACACAAGTTCGTGCATCCGCTACATGCGTTACGAGAGTTGCTAGTTTTACATTTGCGATAAATTCTTTCGCTGCTTCTAATCCGCCCTTAATGCCGAATGTTAAAACACCACTAGCACCTTTTTTCAAATACGTTTGTGCTAACGAGTAATTTTCATTACTATCTAATCCCGGATAATTCACCCACTCAATACGTTCATGGTTAGCAAGCCACTTAGCAACTGCGAGAGCATTTTCACTATGACGCTCCATTCTTAAATGCAGCGTTTCTAAGCCGATATTGCTAATATACGCATTGAATGGGCTCATACAGTTTCCGTAGTCTCTTAATAATTGAACACGCGCCTTCACAATATAAGCTGCTGCACCAAAATTTTGAACGTAACTTACGCCGTGATAACTTGGATCCGGTTCAACAAGTTCAGGATATTTCCCATTTGTCCAATCGAAGTTCCCTCCGTCAATGACAATGCCGCCTAAAGAGCTTGCATGACCATCAATATATTTCGTCGTAGAATGAACGATAATATTTGCTCCGTGCTCAAATGCTTGGCATAAATAAGGAGTTGCTAATGTATTATCCACGATAAAAGGTACTTCTAACTCTTTCGCTGCATCTGAAAATTCTTTGAAATTTAAAACGTTCATCGCTGGATTTCCTAACGACTCCGCATAAACAAGTTTCGTCTTATCATTAGCAAGGGCCACAATTTCATCAGCACTTAAATTCGGATTAAAGAACGTAACGTCAATACCAAGCTTACGCAAACTCACTCCAAATAAATTAAACGTTCCGCCATAAACTGTGGAAGAACAAAGCAAGTGGTCTCCGCTACTACAAATATTTAAAACAGCAAGCATAATAGCAGCCTGCCCAGAAGCCGTTGCAACAGCTCCTACACCACCCTCTAAATCCGCTAACTTTTGCTCAAATGCAGCTAAAGTAGGGTTTCCAATACGCGTATATATATATCCTTCTGCCTCTAAATTAAATAGCGCTGCTAAATCATCTGAAGTATCGTATTTATACGTTGTACTTTGATAAAGTGGTAAAACACGCGGTTCACCATTCTTTGGTGTATAGCCACCTTGCACACAAATTGTTCCTTTTCCCCATGATTCTCCCATCTCTCATTCTCCTTTCTTTTATACAAAATAAAAAAACTGCTCCTTTCCTGAAAACAAGAAAGGAGCAGTTTGAAAACACGCTCTAAAGGCTCTTTCTTATCTTTCAGGATTATTACCTGCAGGATTTGGCACAATTCCGTTATACGGCTGTTGCCAAGGTTTCATCAGGCCTGTCCCTCCACCTTTTCTTGATAAGACTATGCAATTACCGTTGATTTTATAGCAATAATTTCCTAATGTCAATCAATTTTTCTGAATGTTCTAAATTAAACGTAAAGAATTTGACATGCATAACAAAAGAAATATATTCCATATTCATTTAAAAAAGACCTTTTAAAACCCACGATTACTATATAAAATTAAGTAAGTAGTTTAACTGTATACATTTCAAACTCTCACGAGACCTCAATATATTGAATAAGCCAACCTCTCAAAAAGATACTATACATATTCATTTCATTTCACAGTAGCATATTTAATCCTTTCGACATTAAAACTTACATAACGGAGGTATAACATGACAAACACAAAGGACATACACTATATACTCATCCTATACGGCATTCTTTTAGGCTCTATAGTAGGAGCTACAGTCTGGCTATTTTTAGTTACAATAAATATCGGCATTCACTTTATTTGGGGATACTTACCTACTATTTTCTCTTCTCCCCCGTATTACACTATTTGTGTAACAACTATCGGTGGTATTCTCGTTGGTTTCACCCAAAAATACTTCGGCACATATCCACGTCTTATGCCGGAAGTGATGAGTGAATATAAAAAAACAGGTAGAATTGAATACCTTTTTGTACATAAAGCTACTTTAACTGCGATTATCGTTTTAATATTTGGAGCTAGCTTAGGTCCCGAAGCAGCACTTGTTGGAATTATCGGTGGACTTTGTACATGGGTAGGGGATCGCTTTACATTCGCCTTAAAAGGAATGAATGAACTAACAGAGGTTGGAATTGGCGCTACTTTAAGTGTAATTTTTAACGCGCCATTATTCGGTTATTTAGCGCCAAATGAAAATGAGGGTGAGCAAATTAACGAATTTTCTAAAGGAAAAAAAGCAATTGTATATTTAGCTACCACTTTCGCTGGCTTTTCCATTTATTTATTACTTAGTAAATTCGATAATCGCGGATCCTTTATCGTTGATTTTGGGGAAGGTTCCCTTTCTCTTAATGAATGGATCGCCTTTCTACCACTTGCTAGTATTGGTGCTATAGTTGGTTTCTTTTATTTCAAATTTGAATTCACATTAGAGAAATTAATCCATCCCTTCAGGGAATACAAACTATCACTTGGAATTATCGGTGGTATTTTATTAGGAATTACAGGAACTTTTCTCCCGTACACGTTATTCTCAGGAGAACACCAATTAAAAGATTTAGTCGTTGAATGGAGTCATTTATCCTTCTGGGTACTACTTCTTTCAGGTGTTTTAAAATTATGTATTACTGCCGTTTGTTTAAATACAGGTTGGCGCGGTGGACATATTTTCCCAATTATATTTGCTGGATCTAGTATCGGATATGCTATAGCTTCTATTATCCCGATAGATCCAATCGCTTCGGTAGCCATCGTCACGACAGCAATTTCAAGCTATGCATTAAGAAAACCAATTGCTATAACATTACTATTACTCATGTTTTTCCCGCTCAATTTACTATTACCGATGCTTGGAGCGGCAGCGATTGGTAATGCATTTCCACTTCCTAAAAACAACGAAGCTACAAACGAATAAAAATAGGCAGTAGGGACAAAAGTTCCACTGCCTATTTTTATTACACACGTTGCTTCAATAACGCATATAACTCTTCAAAATTTTGCACTTCATATGTTGGCACAATCTCGCTATTATTTGATTTCTTTTCTGGATTAAACCAACAAGTATCAATTCCCGCTACATATCCACCTTTAATATCAGCACTTAACGAATCCCCAATAATGAGTCCTTCTTCAAAGGAAAAATTAGGAATCCGTTCAAAAACATAATCAAAATACTCTTTCATCGGCTTTTGGAATCCCGTATCTTCAGAAACGAAAATATCTTTAAACAAGGCATGTAATCCTGCATTACGTAAACGTTTATCTTGCGTCTTAGAAATACCGTTTGTCACTATATATAAATCGTACTCACTTTGAATTTGATTTATAAATTCAAACGCACCTTGCATAAGTTGATCTCCTTCTTCTAAGTAGCTACGATAATTATTTTCGAATAATATCCCGTCTACTTCTTCCCCGTATTCTTTAAACAAAATTGAAAACCGTGTACTTACAACTTCATCACGGTTTATTTCACCTTCTTCAAAAGCATCCCAAAGACTTTTATTAATTTTTTTATACCGCCTTTCAACCTCGCTAGTTAGATGGATCCCTTTCTCTTCAAAAAGCATACGTAACGCCACTTTCTCCGCCTTTTGAAAATCTAACAATGTATCATCTACATCAAATAGCAATGTTTTATATTTTTTCATAAGCCCTTCACACACTCTTTTCTACAAAAATAAATTTACGTAAATCGTATCATTCCTTCTTGTAAAAATAATAGGAGATATCTCATACTAAACATGAGGTGAAAATATGAAAGTCAGCAAAAATAGCGACGAAATCTCTCATTACATGCAAACTTACAACTTCCATACTCTTTTTTCTTTTGATGTCTTACCTTACGCTGAACTACATTCCTTTCAAAAGAGAGAAAGGATATGTAATGAAGGCGTTGATGTTCCTTATCTTTATTACTTAATTTCCGGGAAAGCGAAAGTATATATGAGTCACAAAAACGGGAAGGTCTCCTTAATTAACTTTATTCAAGCACCTTCGTTCATTGGAGAATTAGGATTAATTGGCGTAGAATCCGTTACGAAAACAGTGGAAGTGATTGAAGATTGTATGTGCTTAGCGCTTCCTCTTAAAGATTGTCAGCATCTTTTATTGCAAGATGCTACCTTTCTACAGAAACTATGTAAATTTATCGGTGAAAAAACAATTAGCCGAACAGAAAGTTACGCCAAAAACAATAGTTATCCGTTCGAAAATCGATTAGCGGCGTTTATTCTATTAACAGAACAAAATAACAGTTATACAGAAAAACATACCGAGGCTTCGGAATACTTAAATGTCAGCTACCGCCATCTTTTATACGTATTAAACCAGTTTTGCCAGCAAAATTACTTAAAAAAAGACGGAAGAACCTATTACATACAAGATCGAATTCAATTAGAAAAACTGGCTGATGAACTTAAAATATAAAAAAAGTAGCATTAACGTTTACCTGTTAATGCTACTTTTTTCGAGTGACGATTCTATTTTCAATTAAAATTTACTTGCTACTTTAGCTGCTTCTTCAAGACCAGCTGTAATGATCTCTTCTGCTTTATCTGGAAATTGGTTATGTCCTTCAATAATTACTGTTTCCATATTTGTTGCACCGAAGAAGCCCATCATGCTTGCTACATATTTAACAGCCATTTCTACTTCAGCTGCTGGACCTTCAGAATATACGCCGCCGCGCGCGTTTAATAATGCAATCTTCTTATCTCCAATTAGACCAACTGGACCTTCTGGCGTATATTTAAACGTTTTGCCAGCTCGGTTTAAATAATCAATATATGTGTGTAGCACTGCTGGAATCGTTAAGTTCCATAATGGGAAACCGAAAACGACTTTATCAGCTTCTAAAAATTGATTTAAATACTTATCAGCAACTGCTACTGCTTTTGCTTCCTCTTCAGTTAAATCAAATCCTTTACCTGCTTTGAATGTACCATTAATCATATCTACGCCTACATATGGTAATTCTTCTTTATATAAATCAAGTTCTACTACTGTATCATTTGGATGTGCTTCTTTATAGTTTGCTAAAAATGCCTCGTATAATTTCACACTAACTGCTTGTTCCGCTGGGCGGTTGTTTGCTTTTACAAATAAAACTGTTGCCATTGTTTTTCCTCCTAGTACTCACTCTTCTGTTGTTATATGCTTTCAAAAAAGGTATCCCTTGTAATTGTTGTTTTGTTGCTTACAAACATATTTTATCTTTATATCAAGACAATTTCGTCCTCACATAGACGTATTTTTCCAAAAAAAAAGTCCACCTTCTAAAGGCGAACTAGGTCTTACGACTTTTGTCTTATATAATTCCATTTTTCACTGCATATAATGCTGCTTGCGTGCGATCAGATAAATTCAACTTACTCAAAATACTACTTACATGCGCTTTTACCGTTTTTTCTGTAATAACTAAAACAGAAGCGATCTCTTTATTACTCATCCCTTTCGCTAATAGCTGCAACACTTCATTTTCTCTCGCCGTTAGCACATCCACTTGAATAGAAGGTTCTTCTTCCTTTTCTTCCACAGGTAATGTTTGAGAGAGAAGAGTATTTGCTATATCCGGATGTAATTGAATATTACCTTTATATGCGCTTCGAATAGCTTCAACAAGTTGATCCGGTTCTACATCTTTTAAAATATACCCACTTGCCCCCGCCCTTAACGCTGGTAAAACATGCGCCTGATCAGAAAAGCTTGTTAATACAATTACTTTCACATCAGGATATTCTTTTTTGATACACGCTGTCGCCTCGACACCATCCATCTCGGGCATATATAAATCCATTAGTACAACATCAGGATTTGTTTCTCCTACTTTCACTAATGCTTCTTTCCCGTTATTTGCTTCTCCAACTAACTCTAAATCTTCCTGTGTACTTAAGAAAAATGCTAATCCTTTTAAAACGACTGTATGATCATCAACTAATAATACTTTTATTTTCACAAACTTCCCTCATTTTCACATCATAATGGTACATTTATTTTTATACTTGTTCGTTTTTTTTCACTTACAATTTTAATTGTTCCACCAATTAGTTCTACTCTTTCGCGCATCGTTGTCATGCCAAGTGACTTCTTCTCTTTTATGTCCTTTTCTATAAACCCATTACCTTGATCCACTATTTCTAATGATACATTGTTCTCAGTTACTTTAAAATAAATCGTCGCTTCCTTTACACCTGCATGCTTACTCACATTGTTTAGCGCCTCTTGTCCAATGCGCCACAGTGCTTCTTCTACTACACGAGGTAAGTCACGAACACCAGTAACTTGCTCCCTAATCTTCAATCCTAAGTTTTCACCGTACTGCTTTAGAGCAGGTAATAACCCTTTCTCTAATCCTGCCGGACGAAGCTGCCAAATTAATGTCCTCATTTCTTTTAAAGCTCCTTGTGCTAATTCACGCATCTCATGCAAAGATTGATCTACCTTTTCATTTTGACCTTTTAAAACTGCCTCAGCGCCTTTTGTCATAAAGGTTAACGAAAATAGCTTTTGTGAGACTGAGTCATGTAAATCTCTTGCCAACCGATTCCTTTCTTCCATTCGTACAAGTTCACGGCGCTGCTCATTTAATCTTAAATTCTCGATTATTAACGAGACATGATTCGATAGCGCTTGGATTACATCTATTGTGTTAACATCAAATTCTCCATTATTCAAACTAACACATAAAACACCAAATATATGATTTTGAATATGTATTGGTGTAGCAATAACAGCTCTATTTAGATGTACACTATGCCCAATTTGATGTTTTAGTAGCACCGGCTCATCTTGTTCTAACGCCTTCTTTGCCGCTTCTTTTACATCCTCTTGTAACTCTTCCTGACTATAGGACGCTCGCAAAGATAATTCCTTTTCTTCCCTAATAAAAAAAGCCACTTGATTCCATTGAAATACTTCACCTATATGATTTACCACTTTTTCAGGTAATACATTAAATTTATGAATCGTTTTTAAATCTTGAATAAAGCGTTCCAATTTCACATAATAATGTGCTCTTCGCTTTTCATTTTCATATAATTTTGTTCGCTTTAAGGCCGTCCCAATTTGGAAAGCAACCGATTGAAGTAATACTAATTCTTCTTCCGAAAAATGCGTTTTACCAGGACTTGCTACATTTAACACACCAAACTTTTCTCCTCCAGCCTTTAAAGGAACCGTAGCATGATGAAGAATGCCTTCTGTATCTCCCCAATTATATTCAATTGCATTATTAATTCTTTTACATTCAATAATATTAACGGCTCTCTCCAATTTCCCATCCACAAAGCCACGTAAACACCAACATTCCCCTTCACACATCGGACGTTTATTTTCATATGTAAGTGCCTCTGGCAACTGGTAATCAATCAACTTCGTATACTTCCCATTTTCATCCGCAAGAAAAATCCATCCTGTCGTTAAACCTGTTACACTAAGCAATTTTTCTAGCACCGCTTGCAATACATGGTATGTATCATTTGATGTATTTAGTGTTTCTGCAATTTCTTTTAATATAACTAATTCATTTGTGCGATTATCTCGAAACATAATCAGTCTCCTACACGCAAAATTTTAAATAGCTCCTAAAATAAATCATCTACTTTTCACTTTGTACTTATTCGTAACATTGATATAATGGTGAAAACATAGTTTTCATTATATCACTTGAGGGGGCTTTCATAATGACATTAAATAAAGCACTTACTATCGCTGGTTCTGATACAAGTGGCGGTGCTGGTATACAAGCAGATTTAAAGACATTCCAAGAACTTGGTGTATACGGAATGACATCTCTTACGACAATCGTAACGATGGATCCACATAACGGTTGGGCACATAACGTATTCCCAATCCCAGCTTCTACATTAAAACCACAATTAGAAACGACAATTGACGGTGTTGGAGTAGATGCTTTAAAAACAGGTATGCTTGGATCAGTAGAAATTATTGAAATGGTTGCTGAAACAATCGAAAAACATAATTTCAAAAATGTAGTAGTTGACCCTGTTATGGTATGTAAAGGTGCTGATGAAGCATTACATCCTGAAACAAATGACTGCTTACGTGACGTTCTTGTGCCAAAAGCATTAGTTGTAACGCCAAACTTATTTGAAGCTTACCAATTAAGCGGTGTGAAAATTAATTCTCTTGAGGACATGAAAGAAGCAGCGAAGAAAATTCATGCTTTAGGTGCGAAATATGTCCTAATTAAAGGCGGAAGCAAGCTTGGTACGGAAACTGCAATCGACGTCCTATATGATGGAGAAACATTCGATCTTCTAGAATCAGAAAAAATTGATACGACAAATACACACGGCGCAGGTTGTACATATTCTGCTGCTATCACAGCAGAACTTGCAAAAGGAAAATCCGTAAAAGAAGCAGTAAAAACTGCTAAAGAATTTATCACAGCGGCTATCCGCTATTCATTCAAAATTAACGAATACGTGGGCCCAACACATCACGGTGCATATCGTAAATTCGTTGTATCAAAAGAACTTGTCTAACATATGAATAAAAATACCCACAGAGTTCTTACATTGCCTCTGTGGGTATTTTTATGGGGCTTTACATCTTCTGGTCATCTTACCTTTAAGATGCAGAACTGACCTGATTTCTTCCATTTCTTTTAGAGTAATATAATGCATCATCAGCTGCTTGAATAAATTGATTTGGTGATGACTCAAACTCTGAAATCCCTACTGAAACCGTAATTTTTATTTTTGTTCCATCTAACAATTGAAATGAATGTTTTTCAACAGCTGTACGAATTTGCTCCCCCATACAAATTCCATAAGCTATTTCCCTCTTCGGTATCAAAAGTGCAAATTCCTCTCCACCCTTTCGAAAAGTCAAATCCGGAAATGTTGAAATTTCTCTTAAAATACGCCCTACTTGTTTTAATACTTCGTCTCCTGCAGGATGTCCATACGTATCATTTACATGCTTAAAGTGATCAATATCGATAAGTAGTAAACAAAGTGAATCATTTTTCATACGTTTATTACTAATATGACGATTCATCTCTAAATCAAATTGCCTTACGTTTCCTAGACCTGTTAATGCATCTACCGTTGCGTATTGCTTCATCGTTTGAAATAACTCATTAGATTGCAATACGTAATTTGCACTAAAAAACGTGATATATCCTGTAACAATACTAGAAAATAAATATAATCCCACTATGTGGATGTCTTTAATTAACCATATATATAGCGCTGGGATTAGAATAGATAAAATATATGTATGTAACCATGCCCATTTTTCTGCTAAAGAAAGCTTCATACGCGAAATAAAGATACTACCTATCCCTATCGCAATGATTGTATAAAAAGCTACTTGAGAAGCTACTGAATAATCCATAAATAATAATCTAGTTACTAAAATCATACTAACAGCTATAGTACTCGCTATTGGTCCTCCAATTATAACGGCTAGAATGACGGCTAAGTAGCGTAAATCCAATAGGATAGTACCAACATGAACACCGAAATACATTAGTAATATACCTAATATTCCAGTAAAAACACCTACTACACATTTCTGCCAAAAAGAGAACCCTTCTTTTAATGGCTTGTCTCTTAAAAGCTGACCTCCAATAAAAATAAAGGAAAGAATAATTGTTGTGTTTACAAATAGATCCCTTAACATAAAATAATCTCCCTACTTTTCCATCTATCCCTTTCCTTATTTTATTGTATACGAAATCCCTATAATTCCCAAAGCTTTTATTTATTTTTTGCTGTTCCACGTGAAACAGCAAAAAACAAAAAAGGACGAAAGTTCGTCCTTTTTTGTTAACAGCAACGTGATATCTTTCCGCCTTTTGCATTAAACCTAGCTTCTTGCGCCTCAGCAAAAAATTGCTTTTGACATACAACCTCTTCTTCTGGATGATGCTTTTTCATATGCTCTACATATGTTTCATAGCTTGGTACCCCAACGAGTAAACTAATAAAGTGTTTCCTTTTTCCCCATACTTGCCGCAGTCTTTTAAGCATAATAGTTCCTCGACTCACTTTCATCTCTAGAAATATATGGCGCCTCTTTTAACGGCATCGGCTTATTTCTTAATACTTGAATCCAAATTCGAATTGCAGAAATTAATACAGCGATTACAACTATCATAAAAATCCCACAAAGCGCTGCATCAATATAATCATTGAAAATAATTTGTTTCATTTGAGCGACATTTTTAGCTGGTGCTAACACTTTTCCCTCATCTAATGCTCCCTGAAATACCTTTGCATGAGATAGAAATCCTATTTTAGGGTTTTCATGAAATAGCTTTTGATAACCCGCCGTCATCGTTACAATAAGCAATCCGACAGTTGGAATAAGTGTCACCCAAACATATGCCTTTTTCCCCATTTTAAACAAAATTGTCGTTCCAAGTAATAATGCAATACCTGCTAGCATTTGATTTGCAATACCGAAAAGTGGCCATAATGTATTAATTCCACCAAGCGGATCAACTACCCCTTGGTATAAGAAATAACCCCATCCTAATACGCATAACGTTGTAGCTATCACATTCGCTAATGTAGAATCCGTTTTCCCAAATGGCTTATACACATGTCCTAAAATATCTTGAATCATAAATCGGCCTACACGCGTTCCCGCATCAATTGTCGTTAAAATGAATAGAGCTTCAAAGAGGATTGCAAAATGATACCAAAATGCCATCATCGCTGTTCCACCTATTACTTGTGAGAAAATATACGCCATACCTATCGCTAACGTTGGTGCACCACCTGTGCGTGATAAAATTGTTTGCTCTCCAACGTTTACAGCGAGATCTTTTAGTTCATTTGGTGTAATAGCAAATCCCCATGAGGAAATAACTTGAGCTGCCTGCGAGACATCCGTACCGATAAGTGCTGCGGGACTATTAATCGCAAAATAAGTTCCTGGTGTTAATACACAAGCTGCAATCATCGCCATCGCGGCTACAAATGATTCCATTAACATTGCCCCATAACCGATTGGCTGTGCGTGTGCCTCTTGTTCAATCATCTTTGGTGTCGTACCTGATGAAACGAGAGCATGGAATCCAGACACCGCACCACAAGCAATTGTAATAAATAAGAATGGGAATAAATTTCCAGAGAAAACAGGACCTGTTCCATCGATAAATTTCGAAACTGCTGGCATTTGTAAATCTGGTGCTACAATTAAAATACCAATTGCTAATCCAACAATTGTTCCGACTTTTAAAAATGTGCTTAAATAATCACGTGGTGCTAAAAGCATCCAAACTGGTAAGGCCGATGCGATAAATCCATATACAATAAGCATAATAGCAATCGTTTCACCGCTAAACGTGAACATGCTTGCAAGCGTTGGATGCTCTGCTACATACTGTCCTCCAATAAGAGAAAGTATAAGTAGAATAATTCCGATTACTGACCCTTCTCCAACCCGGCCAGGCCTAATGTAGCGCATGTACACTCCCATTAAAATAGCAATAGGAATCGTTGCTGCTATTGTAAACATTCCCCAAGGACTTCCGACAAGCGCCTTTACTACCACTAATGCTAATACCGCTAATAAAATAATCATAATGCCTAAAATGCCTATCATTGCAATAAGCCCTGTAACAGGACCGATCTCATCTTTAATCATTTCTCCTAAAGATTTACCATTCCGTCTCATCGAAGCAAATAAAATTACAAAATCTTGTACAGCTCCAGCGACAACTACCCCAACAATAATCCATATTGTCCCTGGTAAATATCCCATTTGCGCTGCCAAAATCGGTCCTACTAAAGGGCCTGCCCCAGCAATTGCTGCAAAATGGTGCCCAAATAATACCCACTTATTTGTCGGAACATAATCTTTTCCATCGTTTAATGTATGGGCTGGCGTTTGCCTATTATTATCTAAACCAAATACCTTTCTCGCTATAAATCTACTATAAAAGCGGTAAGCAACTGCATACACACATACCGCAGCTACTAAGAGCCACACGGCATTAATAGTTTCACCTTGTGATAAAGCTATTACACCAAAAGCACCTGCGCCTACTGCTGCAATAACTCCCCATAGTAAAATCGACTTCAATGTTTTCACATACAATCCCCCCAATACTATCGCTTAGTGGGATTGTACTAAATTTTCTGAATATTTAATTTGAATCCTCCTTATCATGAAGGATTTTTAGTTTATCATGTTAAAAAATTCGCATTACCTACTATAATTCAATCTTATTTCGAAGTCGTTTCACATAATTACGACTAACTGGAATCGGTTGCTCATCATATTTATCTAAATACAGATTATATGTGCCATTATAATAAGGTTTTAGTTCTTGTACATAGGACATATTAATTAAATAACTTTTATGCACACGTAAAAAATCATATACATTTAGCTTATTTTCCAGCTCCTGAAGTGTATATGTTGAAATATACTGATTATTTGTTGTATAAATTGAAACCGTTTTGTTTTCCTTATTTTTGCTTACATATACAATATCTTCAGGGAAAATATACCGAATTCCCTCTTGACCTTCTATCGGTAGTTTTCGCAAATAACTCTTTGCTTTCTCGTCTTGCTCTTTACACATTCTATATAAAAGGAATTGCAAATCTTCCTCACGAAATGGGCGTAGTAAATAATAAAATGCTTGAAAACGAAATGCCGTAATCGACTCTTCTATATCTTCACCCATAAAAATCAATTTCGTATAACAATTTACTTCCCGTAATAAACTCGCATATTCAAAACCAGTTCCATCTAGTAATTTTGAATTCAAGAAAACAAAATCTGGTGTATGCTTTTTCATGATAAATAATGATTCTGTTCCCGTATTCGCTTCAAAACATTCTACATTCCTTATATTTTCAGTAAATTTTTCAGCTAAACTTCTTCGCTCTTCTGCTTCTTCCATGATCAGTAAAATTTTCATTTCTTCAACCACCTAATTCTTTTGTCCATATGTCTTGTTGTATACATTCGCTTTTATAAGAAACATTCCCTTTTTCTTACTATACCATTATTTATCTAAAAAAACAGAAAAAAGGAAACCACGACGATTCCCCCTGCCCTTTTATTCCATTATTTATAGGAAGTAACACTCACTGAATGCGAAGAAATGAGTGTTACTTCCCCAAAAACACAATTGGTGCTGGCTAATAATCAGCGAGGGATAAATCCCTCACCGATTAAACTTTTACCTTATACTAATTCTCGTTGCTTCGTTTCTTGCCCAAGTACAATTACAGCAACTACGCCAATTAAAATTGATCCACAGAAAATCGTAAATATTAGTGATAGTGAAGCCTGTGAAGCAACTAAATATCCTACTAATAGCGGCCCAAGAATACCACCAATACGACCGAATGCTGCTGCCATCCCTGCACCTGTACCACGAATAACCGTTGGATACTGTTCCGGTGTATAAGCGTATAATGCACCCCAAGCACCTAAATTAAAGAAGGATAGTAACATGCCTGCTACGATTAATACCGTTAATGACTCCGCCACTCCAAACAAATAAGCACTACATGCTGTACCGATTAAATACGTAACTAAAACGAACTTACGACCAAGTCGTTCAATAAACCAAGCAGCCGTGAAATATCCTGGCAATTGAGCTAACGTCATAATAAGTACGTACTGGAAACTTTTTATTAAACTAAATCCTTTTAATACCATCACACTAGGTAACCAAAGGAACATCCCATAGTACGAAAAGACAACAGAAAACCATAGAATCCATAACATAATTGTTGCCTTACGATATTCCCCAGACCAAACTGACTTTACATTTTCGATAACAGATGGTCTTTTTTCAGCCTTTTGAAATCTCGGAGAATCCGGTAAATTCCATCTTAAATATAAAGCATATAATGCCGGAACCGCGCTCAATACCATTGCAACTTCCCAACCATATTTCGGAATAACAAAATACGAGATAAGGGCTGCAATTAGCCATCCACCTGCCCAAAAGCTTTCTAATAGCACAACTATTTTGCCACGTTCATGCGCTTCAACGCTCTCTGATACTAATGTAGACGCAACTGGAAGCTCTCCACCAAGCCCCATACCAATTAAAAATCGTAAAACAAGGAACATCGCAAGTGTCGTCGTTAAAGCAGTTAAACCACTACCGATAGAAAATAGTAATAATGTAATAATAAAGACTGATTTCCGCCCTATTTTATCTGATAGTATTCCAAAAACGAGTGCTCCGACTGCCATACCAATCGAATTAATGCTGCCTATCCAGCCCATTTCTTGCGTACTTAATCCCCAATCTTTTTGCAGTGCTACCATTACAAATGAAAGCATTCCAACATCCATTGCATCAAATAACCATCCAAGCCCTGCTATACCAAGTAGCTTTCGCTTCGAAATTTCTTTCACCTTGCCCACAAGAAGTCCTCCTTACACAGCTGTCTTTACACATCATTTTACATGTGTGAATTGTATAAGTAAAATACTTTCGTTCAAAAAATTCTCCTTCATCATTCCCCAAAAATAAAATACTTATCACACTATTTGAGGGCAGTAAGACTCCCACCTCAAAATTCAGCTGAAACAAAAAGGTTAAATTGAAGACCAACTGCCATTAAACGTCCAATTGGTGAGGGTTAACCATCAGTGGTGGATGAGCAAAACCTCACTTTATTAAAAATGACCAAATAAAAAAGTAGCGATATTCCGCTACTTTTTCGAACGCATGACTTCTTTTAAAAATTCCGCTAATACTAACTGACGACGCCAGCGCGTTGGATTACTACACAATCTATAAAACCACTCTAAGTTAATTGCTTGAATCCATTTTGGTGCACGTTTTACCTCTCCAGCCCATACATCTAAACTTCCGCCCACTCCAACAGCCATCTTCGTTTCTAAACGATGCTTATTAGTTTGGATAAAGTTCTCTTGTCTTGGGAAACCAAGCGCGACAAGTAATAAATCTGGTTTTGCTTCTTGAATACGAGAAACGATACTCTCTTCTTCTTCTTGTTTAAAGTACCCATCTTGTGTACCCACAATAGATACTGCTGAATATGTCTTCGTTAAATGATCTGCTGCAGCTTGTACAACATGGGGTTTTGCACCAAGTAAGAAAACAGATACTGGTTTATTCTCCTCTGATAACTTTGCAAATAGATTACACATTAAATCAAAACCTGCTACACGTTCCTTTACAGGTGTGCCTAACATACCACTTGCTTTTACAACTCCAATACCGTCAGGTGTAATTAAATCTGTATTTAATAATGTTTTATGGAATGTTTCATCCTTTTTTGCACACATAACAATTTCAGGATTTGCTGTTACTACCTGAAAAGTATGAGTTCGCTCCAATTCTAGTTGTCCCTTCAAATATTGGATCGTTTCATCCATTGTCATTGTAGAAAAAGGAACACCTAGAATATCAACCGTTTTTACTTCCATGATTAACTATCCTCTCTATTTCAGTAAAAGTTTTTTATATGCATTATAAGTATCTTCATACAAATTCTTTAGCGAGAAATGAGTAGATGCATGAGTATATAAACGATTTCCCATCGCTTCTAATTCACCATTCACCCATTTTTCATAAGCATTTTCTAACGCGTTTGCTAACGAATCCGCATCACCAATCGTTACAATCCATCCATACGTATCATCAACTATTAACTTCTTCATATCACCTACATTTGTTGCAATAGATGTTAAGCGTTGATTAGCCGCTTCTAATAAAACAAGAGGGAAGCTTTCGCTATAAGAGGTTAACAAATTAATGTGTGCAGATGCATATAATTCTTTTGAATCTGTACGAAAACCTAGAAAAACCACCTTATCCTCTAAGCCCTTTTGTTTCACCATCTCTTTTAATTCTGCTTCTATAGGTCCATCACCAAGCAAGAGCACCTTTATATTTGGAATTTCAATTTTTTGTAACGCTTCAAATAAAATATCATGACCTTTAACAGGATGAAGACGCGCTACTTGAACAGCTGTAAATACTCCTTCATCAATGCCAAATTCACTTTTATCATAAGGTTTTGCTGGAGTATTATCATACTCGATTCCATTATAAACCGTACAAATCTTCTCTTCTGGTACACCTAGTTTTATTATGTTTCTCTTAAAGTTTTCCGTAATTGCAAAGAATAAATCTACCTTCCTGAAAGAACGTAAATTTAACTTCGTAAATACCCATCCTTTTAATCCCCTCTTCATAAAATCCAAAGTTGGATCACTGTGGACAGTCATTATCCATTTCGCTTTTATACCTTTTTTCAAGAGGGAGAGATAGAAATTTGCTCGTGCGCCATGTGTATGCACAATGTCAAATTGATTTTCATTAATAAATGCCTTTATTTTTGAAAGAATTGATAGGTCGTACCGAGATGATTGGGTAAAAACATGCACTTGAATACCAAGGTTTCTCGCCTCTCTAGCAATCGCACCTTCTTCAAATACCATTAATTCCACTTCTTCCTTTGAAAATTGAGATAAAAGTGAAATAATATGCGTTTTCCCCCCACCTTCTTCTGCACCAGCATTTAGATGTAACACTTTCATTTCCTATTTCCTCCACACTTTTTATTTTTACTTACTATAACAAAAATAAAAGCTAACATGCGCTAGCTTTTATTTTTTAATCATTCAATTTCCAAATCAACAAGTAGGTATGCGCTAATAAGGACTAAATAAAAACTTACACCCGGTGCCATTAAAACATGACCAGCTATAAATGAAATACCTAAAGCCAAACCTATTCCAGTCATTATTAATACATATTTCACAGTGAATAATTGTTTGAATTTAGTCAATACAAGTCTAATAATTTTAAATCCAAAGTATACAAAAGGTAGTAAAAGTAACACAAGTCCACCAATTCCAAATGAATAGAACCAATCATGGAAATCTCGTTCAATTAATTTCGGCTCACCTTTATAATTACCTGAATAACCCATACCTAATACTTTTTGAGAAAGAGGAGCTTTTTCATAGTACTCTTTATACTGCTGTTCAAATAATTCCCTGCCACTAAAAATAATAGCCTGTGTTTCCTCTTTCTGTTCTTTTTCTTTTTCAATTTCTTTCTCTTTTTCCGTCTCAATAACGTGAGGTTTATGTTCTTTCAATTCTTCTACTTGTTTCGCATTTTCTTCCTTCTTCTCATTTTGCAGCTTCTCAATTACTTGAAAATGTAGCCCCATATTTTTCATAAATGGTGAGAAAGGAGTGTATGCCATTACCCCTAGAAAAACAGTCATTGCAATCATACCATTTAATACATATGCATTTTTCTTTGCATCTTTACGTTGCATAAATGCCTGAATAAAACACATGATGAACGCAATAATCATTGTAGCAAAAATCGCTCCAAATCCAACCTTTGTACCAACGGCAAATAATGAAAAAATAATCAAAATAGAAGGAATCCAGCAATATATTTTAGACATACTAGTTGTTTTTTCAATAGAATATAAAACAACTATTGGACAAATAATCGCCAGAATTGAACCTAATTCATTCCCTGCATAAAACCATCCACGTGAACCAACCTTTAACCAATCATAACTGTTATAATCTGTTCCTGTTACAACCGAAGCTACCATTACTATATTTATAATTAATGCTGCATAGGCAATATTGTTTCGCATTTTAAAATGCCTATTTTCTTTAAGTGATTTAAAGACCAAAATATAGCAAGTAAACATGATAAGCGGATATAAAGATTTCGCTATAAACTTAATCTCTTCCCCTAATACGATAGGATCCTTAACCAATTTATTATTAATTAGTCCTATAGTGAAAAAAGCACCCATTCCAATTATATACAGCAAGTACTTAAGGTTCCCTCTTTTCCTAGCTTGGAATACAATGTATATTCCCCCTAGGCCCATGACAAATAGACGCGCAAGAACTCCAATGGTTGTATCAATTTTTAAAACCATTATACAAAATGCCGTGAGTAAATCTAGAATTGGCTGTAACATTATAAAAATCAGTAAGAAATTTTCAAATTTACTACTTATACTGTTTTCCTTTAACATTTAAAGCCTCCATAACTATTACATAATTTCAACCTATAAAATAAACATTTTTTATTCATCTCAAATGTTTATTATAACATAACCTTATTGTTAAACTATCCGATTTATATACCAATTTTTATAATAGAAAAGGTAATAAATTTGTATTTTCAAACGCTTTCTTTCCTAATTTATTCTTTTTTTTTACACGTAAAGAAAATACATTGTTATTTCCAAAACTTTAGTGTATATTTTTTCTCTGGAACATCTTTATAAGGAAGGAATTAGAGCCATGTTATTAATCGATATATTTACGTTTCTTGGCATTATCGCCGCTGCCATTTCTGGTACATTAGTTGGTTTGAAAAAAGATTTAGATTTATTCGGTGTCCTTTGTTTAGCTGTAGCTACTGCGCTCGGCGGCGGTATTATTCGTGATATTATGATTGGTAACCTGCCTCCTGTCGCATTTGTAAAACCTATTTACTTTTTCGTAAGCGTATTATCAGCATTATTTACTTGTATGTTTTTTGAGCGCATCAATAAACTTCAAGTCGTTATTATGCTTTCTGATGCTGTTGGTTTAGGTGTATTTACGGCTATTGGTGCAAATGCAGCAATGTCACATCACGTTGACGCCTCGTTTTTAGTAGTTTCAATGGGCGTCATTACAGGTATTGGAGGCGGTATTTTGCGTGACATTTGCGCTCAAGATATCCCTTACGTATTCCGAAAAGAAATTTACGCAATCGCTTCTATCTTAGGAGCAATTAGCTTCCTAATCACACATGCAATGGGCGCGCACGTATTAGCCTTCTATGTTTGTTTATTAGTAACATTCGTTATTCGTGTCGTGACTGTAATATATAATGTACATTTCCCAGTTTTCTTTAAAACACACGCTAAGATTAATAAAGGCCATTAAGAGGATTCTACATAGAATTCTCTTAATTTATATACAATTCCATATACTGTAGAGTAATTTTGTATAACAATATATAATTACATTAGAATACAAAATTGAAAACGCTTTACAAACAGGGGGAAGAATGATGCTTGGGGTTTTTAAAAAAAATAAAACAAACACCAGTATAATTGAGTTAAGTAAAGGCCAACAAATAATATTTAATGTGCCTGCTAATTCTGAACTAAAAACTCAAATGGATATGCTACATATTTCGAAGGAAGATTTACAAATTGTAAAAGTATTACAGCCGTTTATTTATGAGGAAATAGATTGGATCACTGAAAAATTCTACACCAACATCACAAAACAACCTAATTTAATTGCCGTTATTGAACGCTACAGCTCTATTCCCAAATTAAAACAAACGTTAAAGACACATATTAAAGAATTGTTTAGCGGTAATATGTATGAAGATTTTATTGAACAACGTGCTAAAATTGCAAGAAGACATGTACAAATTGGTTTACATAGAAAATGGTATACTGCAGCCTATCAAGAATTATTCCGTTCCGTCATGAAGATTTTGCAAACTAAAATTTCAACAATAGAGGATTTTTCTTATTCTATAAATGTAATAAATAAATTATTTACATTAGAACAAGAACTTGTTATTGCGGCTTATGAATCCGAATATGAAAGAATTCAAAAAGAACATGAAAAAGAAAAAGAACTGACAGCTATGACGATTACACATATTGCAACAGAACTAGCAGCAGTATCTGAAAAAACAAGTTCTTCTATTCAACAGTTAACATCTAAATCAGAAAATATTGTAGGAATTGCAAAAACAGGTACATCATTAGCCACAACATCAGAAGAAAAGGCTAATAAAGGAAAAGAACAATTAAATCTGCAAAACAAACGTATGGAAAGCATTCAAACAAATATGGAAACTATCATTACTGATACTCGTGAACTTCTCGATATTTCTAATAAAATTAACGAAATCATTGATATCGTAAAATCAATCGCTGAGCAAACAAATTTACTAGCATTAAATGCTGCTATTGAATCTGCACGTGCTGGTGAATTCGGTAAAGGTTTTTCAGTCGTAGCGGGAGAAATTCGAAAGTTATCAGAGCAAACGAAAGAATCTATCTACAACGTTACAAAGCTCGTTGAAAAAACTAATAAACAAATTATCCACGTCTCTTCCTCCGTAGAACAAATTAGCTCTCTCGTATCTGAAGGGACAGATAGTATGCATGCGACAGATCAATATTTCCAAGAAATCGTAAAAGACATGTCTAACTCGAAAGAACAAAATAAAAAAATTGAAAATGAGTTAGAAACCATTTCACAAGTAATGAAAGGAATTCAAGACGATTCCTCAAAAATGGCTCTAACAGCTGATAGTTTACAGCTAGAACTTAATCGATAGGATAAAGCTTATGTCAGTAGAATTTTTTCATCTCCGCTGACTCTTAGTCTTCATCTCCCATCCATAAAAAAAGAATCCAAACTGGATTCTTTTTATTTTCTGAAGAATATTTTTTGACAATACACATAACTCATATAAACACCAAAGCTTTGCAAAATAAACAAAGCTGGCACTATAAGGTTGTAATATATCATATCTACTTGGAAGAGTCTTAACAATACGTATCCACTAATTAACAATAAGAACAACATATATCCTTCGTTTTGTTGTTTCTTAATAAGGAAATGTAATAATGCTATAGCCATAAATAATGTTACCGTTATATATATAAGTTTTTCACATTTAAATAGAATAGAATTTACTCCCTCATCTGAAAACTGATTAATCACTGGTTTTAAAAGATTAAATCTTTCATCTTCAATCTCTTTTAACTTTTGATTAATGTGCTCTGATACACTTTGATTTTTCGTTATTTTTTCCTCACTTTGATTTTTCCCAATTAAAACAGATTGAACATACACCTCATTCGAAATCGTGTATTGGGACATTCCCATTGCCTTAATTCCGTAATTCACACAAAAATGAGCACTATAAAATAGAATTAGTATGCCTATCATCTTTAATAGCACTTTTTGTTTCGTTGCTGATTGAAAAAATTCAATTAACAACACATATACAGTGATAAAAATAGGAAGAAATAATCCCATTGGGAAAATCATATTGCTAAATGCAAAGAAGATTGCTGAAAACACCCACATATAAGGATGATCTAATCCTTTATATAAAAGTATGTAACAAGCAAAATAAAATAGAAATATTGCGAGCGATTCTTGTGTTAATAAGGAACTCATAAATATATTTGGGATATATAAAGCATAAAATACAGATGCAATACGACCACACTCTTCCCCAAAAATCATTGACGTAATGCGATAAATGAAGAATGCGGTCCCTGTACAAAATAAAACATTAAATAGCTGTAAAGCAAATACCGTATCACCAAATATACGAATAATAATCGATTCATAAATGATAAAAGGTAACTGAGCTACATTCCCTATGTTATTACCAATTGCAACCTGCTTTGCAGATTCATACATTGCTTTCATATCACCAATCATTGGAACATCTATAAATATAACCATACTAAGTCTCACAACTATAGATGTGCCTATAAGAAAAATAAGAAATTGTTTATCTGTAAAACGATATTGTAAAATCGATGTTACTAACAAAATAAGGATAATAAAAATTACTAATATAATTGTTAAACTCATTGTACTTCCTTCAAAAAATTGCTTACTCGTTTCAAATGCTGACCAGCAACTATAAATAAAAAATGCGAGCATCGTACCAACCATTATTTTACTGAAGAAAGATGAAAAATTCGTTTGTATATGATTCATATGTCCATTGCACCTCTATTTCCATTCATAACACAACGATTCTATCATGAATGGGCACACAGCTGATAGGGAATTTATATAACAAATATGTATTCTTCACTTTTCACTTGCAATGTAAGCGAATCCTCTTTTACACTACATTTTAGACAAAATAAATTTTCTTTCAGTTGCATGAATATACTTGCAGAAGTATTCCTCCCCCTCTATCCATACCTTTTACTCATTTGAATATCTGGTAAAATCCAATAGGAACTAATACTCCTTTTATGTCATAAAGAACATGTCACTCTGATTGAAAACGTAACCTAGGGGCTGATTATATGGAAAAGAAATTTATGAGAGAATCAAAAGCAATTAAAACAACACGTGTTTTCCCAAACGATTTGAACAATCATCAAACTTTATTCGGTGGAAAATTATTAGCGGAAATTGATAGTATTGCTTCTATTGCAGCTGCCAGACATAGCAGAAAGCATTGCGTTACAGCATCTATTGATTCTGTTAATTTTTTAACACCAATTCAACAAGCTGATTCTGTTTGTTACGAAGCGTTTGTTTGTTATACTGGTAAATCATCTATGGAAGTATTTGTGAAGGTTATCGCAGAAAGCTTATTATTAGGAGAACGTCGCATCGCTGCTACTTGCTTTATTACATTCGTAGCTCTAAAAGATGGGAAACCTTCTTCGGTTCCGCAAGTACTGCCAGAAACTGAAGAAGAACATTGGTTGCACAAAACTGGTCTAGAACGTGCAGAAGACCGAAAAAAAGGACGTCTAAAAAGTAAAGAGATGGCTGAAGTACTAACTTTAAATAAACCTTGGAGCGTATAAAAAACAATTTCCTTCTGAGCGAATATGTAGTATATATATTCGCTCATTGCTTTGTAAACAATTCAAACATCCACTACGATTTTTATAGTCACCCCTTAACATATATATATCTATCTTAACTACGCATATCCATTCTTATTTTCTTTTTTATACAATTTATTTTATATTTATTTCTATACAAGCAATAGTTGATTTACAAAGTTTATGTAAGGTACACTTATACTCGTAATTAACAAATGAAGGTGATGATTTATTGCTCATATAAAAAACTATACCTTCAAAACTGTATATAAAATGTATTTCATTATACTAAAATTATTCACACTTCAAATGTATTTTTATATGGAGCCAAATAATTATCTCTAATAAGGGCTCTTAATACGATATAAATGATATTTTGATTAAATCGTATTACTTTAATGAAAAGGTGAAATCATGCAAAAATCAATTATTTCTAATATTTTTTATAAAATACTGCTCAATACATTTAATATTATACTCCCAATCTTAGTTGGTCCTTACGCGTATCGAATGCTAGGAGCCAATTCAATAGGAACTGTTAACTATGCTGAAACTATTTTTAATTATTTTTTCATATTCGCAGTATTTGGTGTATATCAATACGGACTACGTGAAATGAGTTTAATAAAAAATGATAAAAGTAAAGTTTCTAAGTTATTTACAAGTCTTTATGTAATTAACTTTACGACTAGTATTTTGGCCTTACTATCCTTTTTACTCTTTAGTTACATTGGATACGGTAACGAAAACTTATTCCCTGTCCTTCTAATCTTCGGCTTCAATTTCATTTCAAATATATTTTATGTGGAGTGGTTCAATGAAGCATATGAAAATTATGATTTCATTACTAAAAAAACAATTGTTGTTCGACTTATCTATGTTGGACTTCTTTTCTCTCTAGTTCATGGAGTGAATGATTATAAAACATTTGCCTGCTTATTAGTGCTATCAACATTCTTAAATCATTTTATTAGTTTTATATATGTGAAACGCCAAGTTAAATTTGATTTTTCTAACTTAACGATTATTCCACATTTAAAACCTTTAGTATTAGTCGTTATTTTTTCAAATGCCAATATTTTATATACACAATTAGATCGACTTGTCTTAGGCGCATACGCAGGAAAAATAGAAGTCGCTTTCTATGTTATGGCTTTCCAAATTATGACTATCATCAATACACTTATGTTAAGTGTTGTACAAGTCACGATTCCAAGGCTTTCGTATTTATCTGGAAACGCAGCTGAAAATGAATATGAATATTTATTAAATAGAATTTCAAAGGTATATTTCATTACCTTATTTCCTGCGGCAATCGGTCTAATGCTCATTGCCCATAAGGCCGTCATTATTTATGGTGGAAAGGAATTCGCTCCCGCTGGTAATACTTTAATTATTTTTGCTTTTTATATGATTACAGTAGGTATTGAGTCTATCTTATCGAATCAAATTATTTATGTGAAAAAGAAAGAAAATATTTTGGTGCGCTTTTTATTTATTTGTGGATTCGTCAACTTAGCATCCAATATCGCATTAATATTTTTCGATATACTCACTCCCACAACAGCAATTTTCACAACAACCATTGCAAACATTGGATTAATTACTCTCGAATATATATATATAAAAAAGAAATTAAAAGTGAATTATACATTGTTTGATATTCAAAAACTTAAATACCTATTTTATTCTCTAACATTTTTACCAATAGCGTTTATTATAAAAAAGTTAGTCTCTGGACAAATCATACAATTCGCCCTAGTAATATTGATATGCGGATCAACATACATTCTTATCTTATTTGTAACAAAAGATGAGATTCTATTAGCTCTACTAGGAAAGCTACAAGCACGATTCAAAAAGGTGTAAACGCAACCTCTTAAAGGAGCTGTTAAAATTGAAATTTTCTTTGATTATGGCCACTTGTGGTAGACGTGATGATATTCTAGATCTACTAAAGTCACTTAAACAACAAACTTATAAAAACTTCGAACTTATTGTAGTAGATCAAAATGACATTCCAATCTCTGAGCTCTTTGAGGAATATACCAATAATTTTTCTATTAACTATATTTATACACCTATTAAAGGCCTATCTCGCGCAAGAAATATCGGCTTACAAGTAGCTGATGGCGATGTTATTGCTTTTCCAGATGATGATTGTATTTACGAAACGAATGTCTTAGAGAGCATAGTAGCAACGTTTAACTCAAATGCACATATTCAATTTATATCGACAAACACTACAAACGTTGAAAAAACAGGATCTTTAATACATGCGCCTGATAAAGATATCATTCTAAATAATAAGTATGGATTCATGGGCCCCTCTTTCGCTCTGTTTTTTACAAAACAATTTGTACAAGACGTTGGCACATTTAATGAAGATTTAGGTGTTGGATCTGGAACAATTTATGGCGCCGGTGAAGAGACTGATTTCGTACTACGAGGTATGAAAAAAAATTATATAGGTTTATTTAGAAAAAATCTTTTCGTGTACCATCCTGTAAAAGAGGATACTATAGATGAACAATCATTAAACAGAGCTATTTCTTACGCTGGTGGTTTTGGTAAAGTTATTCGTTTACATTATGGATTTCCTTACCTTGTACGTGCAGTCGTTGCCGCTACATTCCGCATGATGCAAAATATATTTAACAATAAACGTAAATTCCATGCAAATCGGGTAAGAGGCATTATCCGTGGATACTTTAAATAATTTTTATTTCCCCTAAAAAAGGTGCAATCATTTTTAATAAACTGATTGTACCTTCTATTTATCTATCTTTCTATTATAGACAAAATAGTCTTTTCTAACCCTTCACGCTACGACGTTTTTGGTACTTCTCCAATAAATCTCTCATACTTATCACCATCATATATATTTTTTTCAAAATAATGAAACATAATTTTTGAAAAAATATACATTTTGAAATGATAGCATTATACGAAAGAATTTAGTATCATGATTCAAGATACTATTTCAAGTTGGACGGAGGATATTATGAGCTTATTAACAGTCGAAAAACTAGGACATACATTTGGCGATCGTACATTATTTAAAGATGTATCTATGCGATTACTAGCGGGTGAGCACGTTGGATTAGTTGGTGCAAATGGTGTTGGTAAATCAACATTTATGAATATTATTACTGGTCAACTTATCCATGATGAGGGCCGTGTAGAATGGACACCTGGTACAAATTACGGTTACTTAGATCAACATACAATTTTAACACCCGGTCGCACAATTCGTGATGTATTAGCCGATGCATTTCTACCTCTATTTCAAAAAGAAAAAGCTTTAAATGAAGTTACAGAAAAAATGGGCACTGCTACACCAGAGGAATTAGAGGAACTTCTTGAGCAAATGGCAGAAATACAAGATGCTCTTGAAGCAGGTGGTTTCTATTTATTAGATATGAAAATTGAGGAAGCAGCTCGTGGTCTTGGAATTGATGCGATCGGTTTAGATCGTGATGTTGCTGCATTAAGTGGTGGACAACGTACAAAAGTATTACTTGCAAAGTTACTACTTGAACAACCAGAAGTATTACTATTAGACGAACCTACCAACTATCTAGACGTTGAACATATTCATTGGTTAACAAGTTATTTAAAAGAATATCCACATGCCTTCCTATTAATTTCCCATGATACGGAATTTATGAATAAATGTGTTGATGTTATTTTCCATCTAGAATTCACAAAAATGACGCGTTATACAGCGACATATGAAAAATTCCTAGAGCTAGCGGAAATCAATAAAAATCAGCATATAAACGCTTATGAAAAACAACGCGAATTTATTAAAAAGCAAGAAGACTTTATTGCGAAGAACAAAGCTCGTTATTCAACGACGGGTCGTGCAAAGAGTCGTCAAAAACAACTTGATCGCATGGAGCGTATTGATCGTCCTGAAACAGCAATTAAGCCAGAATTCTCTTTCAAAGAGTGTCGCGCAAGTAGTCGTTTCGTCTTTGAAGGTGAAGATGTAGAAATCGGATATACACATCCATTATTACCAAAATTAACGATGACAATTGAACGCGGTGAAAAAATTGCAATTGTTGGATGTAATGGTGTTGGTAAATCAACATTACTAAAAACAATTTTAGGCAAGATTAAACCATTAAGTGGTAAAACAAGCCTTGGTGATTTCCTAACGCCATCATACTTCGAACAAGAAGTAAAAGCTGATAATATAACACCGATTGATGACGTGTGGAATACATTTCCTAGCATGGACCAACATCAAATCCGTGCAATGTTAGCAAAATGTGGTTTGAAAAATGAACATATCTCTCGCCCTCTAAATCAATTAAGTGGTGGTGAACAGGCAAAAGTTCGTTTATGTAAACTAATGGGAGAAGAAAGTAACTGGCTACTATTTGATGAGCCAACAAACCACCTTGATGTTACAGCAAAAGAAGAGCTTAAGAAAGCTATGAAAGCATATAAAGGAACGATTCTACTTGTATGTCACGAACCAGACTTTTATGAAGATTGGATAACAAAAGTTTGGGACGTAGAAGAATGGTCTCAACAAAACTCTTAATTTCTTAAAACAAGCCCTATGCAGACCAAGTTAAGTTTGCATAGGGCCATTTTCATTGAAATAACTTATAAAATTCATTAAGGAGTTTAAACATATAATGCAAAATACATTTTCTCTAAAAGCCAATGCATTTTTTGTAAAGTGTTTATTACTACTATGCCTATTTATTTATGCAGCCATAACATGGTATTCCATATCCATAATCGGAAGTACTTCCGATTCTCGTTTCCTTGTTATAGTCCCGCCCCTTATTATAGGTTTACTCCTTTTACTTATTGGTTACATTGCGAATAAATATATGTCAAAAATAGTATTTACTATTTCACTTGTTACTTTAGCTTTTTCGATTCGATTGATCTGGATTCTCAATATTCCAACCCCTATCGAATCTGACTTTGCAATGATGTACTATAGCGCAGTCCAAGCCGCTAAAGGCGACTTTAGTTTTGCTCAAAATACATACTATACTTCATGGGTGTATCAACTTGGTTTTACAATGTATCAAGCTTTTATTATAAAATTATTCGGAGAATCCCCTACACTGCTAAAGATTTTAAATGTTGCATATTGTACAGGAACAACATTACTGGGTTACATGATTACTTCAAAGGTATTTAATGAATGGTCTGGACGTATTGCAGGTGTAATATACTCGCTATATATCCCAAGCATTATAATGAGCTCTGTATTAACAAATCAACATCTTGCTACCTTCTTCTTTTACCTTGGTTTTTATATATTAATTACAAAGGGATTAAGCCATAAATATATGTGGATTTTTATAGGAATCTTCCTATCTCTAGGAGATATCATCCGTCCACTCGGTGCCTTAATTTTGATTGCCGTAACTATTTATACCTTTTTACAAGGAATATTAGGAAAATCAAAACAGAGTGTTTTCCATTCTATAAAAAAACTTGTTGGTATTTTCATCATTTTTTACCTTGTACATTATATTATTAGCTACATACTTATATCCACCGGTGTTACACAATATCCGCTCTCTAATCGTGATCCGCTCTGGAAATTCACAGTAGGGTTTAATCATGACACAAAAGGCGGTTATTCTGAGGAAGATGCAGAATATATTACATCCATTGAAATTGGTGAGGAACGGACAGTCGCTGAAAAAAAACTTATTCAAGAACGCATAGCTGATCCGAAAAAAGTTTTATCTTTATTTAAAGACAAGTTCATACTTATGTGGGCCGATTACGATTCAGCTCCGATGTGGAGTTTATTTGGATTAGAAAATAAAGACAATGATATAATCACATTAAAAGACAACCTTATAAAATACGAAAGATATATTTATGTTACCACCTTGCTATTTGGTATATTGTCACTTCTTTATCTTATAATAACCAAACAAAATGAAACTCCTTATACATTATTTTTACTACTAATAATTGGTTATGTAGCTATTCATTTCTTAATCGAATATCAAACAAGATATCGTTATTTCATCGTTCCTAGCTTTACGATTATTCAAAGCTATGGATTGTATATATGTCATATCCTAATAACAAAAAGAAACTCAATACAAGGTTTAAAATAAAAAGGTTATTGAACTTTATTATATACACAATACAGATTATCTTATCGAATAATATAAAAGTACACCAAACATGCACAATGCCATATCAGCCCTTTGAAATATTCACGTAATAACACCCTTACATGATTTACAACAATATAAGGAAGCAGTATTCGTTCATTAATAAAAAAGGTAACAATGAAAACTATCATTGTTACCTTTTTATATTGTAATACCCCATAAGTCGTAAGCGAAATTCTTTTAAATTTGGATGTTCCTCTAAATTAGATAACATCCCTTGAATGACCGGGATCCTTGGATTTTGCAATCTCATTTCTGCCTCCAAAACATCTAATGTAACAAGCAATTCCTCATCTTCTAGTTGATCAGCTAATGTGCGTTTAAAAACAATAATTTCTTTTAAAAAGTGTTCCTTAACCTGCTCCTTAATAAGCTCTGATTTGCAAAGGAATTCTCCAAGCTTTTCTTCATGTAACACAGGTTCTTCCGAAGATTCTTCCAATCCATCTACTAAATCATCTACTCTTTTCAAAATAAAAGAAGAAACATAAGATAAGTCAATTTCTGGTGCTTGTAAAATGATTAGTTCTAAATATCCACGGCATATCCCTTCTACCATAATGACTAAATCTAATAAATAAGGCATAACCTTTTCACCATAAATAGACAATAAACTATTCCGATAAAATGCGTGAGACTCTAACTTCATCCTCATCATAAACTCTTCTACTTCTTTATTAAAAGGTATAGCATTTTCCCTCGCATGCATAATAATAAATTCTTTATGCTTTTGTATATCGTTAAACTGACAATGCAATTGCTTTGCAAATTTTTCACGCGGCAATAACGATTCATTTTCAATATCCAGCATTTTATTCTGAATCTTGTCATAGTAATATCGAAGTGTTGCTAATAAAAGCTCATCTTTCGATTTAAAGTATAAATAGAAAGCTCCCTTAGATATGCCGCAAGCTGTCACAATTTCCTGTACTGATGTCGCATTTACACCCTTAGTCGCAAATAACTTCATAGCCATCTCTATAATTAAGCGCTCTTTTTCTTTCATATCATGTCTCTCCTAAATTTAATCTCGCATCTTATTATGAATTTATCCCGCATTAACGGGCAGTAAGCCCCCCGCCTCAAAATTCAGCGAAAGCAAAGAAGTTAGGTGGGGGGCTCAACTGCCCGTAAAAGCCCGATTGGTTCAACTAATAATCAGTGGTGATGAAAAAATCCCCACTGATTAAAGTTTCACTTTATTATACCATCCCTTTTCATTGACGACTGACCAATCAGTCAGTTATATTATGTATTAGACTGACCAGTTGGTCAATATAATACAAAGGGAGCGCAAACATGAACAAAATTATTAATTTCTCGTTAAAAAATAAGTTCGCAGTTTGGCTACTAACCATTATTGTTACCATTGCAGGTATTTATTCTGGGCTGAATATGAAGCTGGAAACAATTCCTGATATTACAACACCTGTTGTAACAGTAACTACGGTTTATCCTGGTGCTACACCAGAAGAAGTAGCTGACAAAGTTTCAAAACCGATGGAAGAGCAACTACAAAATTTAAGTGGTGTAAACGTTGTTAGTTCATCATCTTTTCAAAACGCATCTTCTATTCAGGTAGAATATGATTTTGATAAAAATATGGAAAAGGCTGAAACAGAAATTAAAGAAGCTCTCACAAATGTGAAACTCCCAGAAGGTGTAAAAGACCCGAAAGTTTCACGTGTAAACTTCAATGCCTTTCCAGTTATTTCGTTAAGCGTAGCAAGTAAAAATGAATCTTTAGCTACCTTAACTGAAAATGTAGAAAAAAATGTTGTTCCCGGATTAAAAGGACTTGATGGGGTCGCATCTGTTCAAATTTCAGGTCAACAAGTAGATGAAGTACAACTTGTCTTCAAGAAAGATAAGATGAAAGAATTAGGTTTAAGTGAAGATACTGTAAAAAATGTAATTAAAGGATCGGACGTATCTTTACCACTTGGCTTATATACATTTAAAGACACAGAAAAATCAGTTGTTGTAGATGGAAATATTACAACAATGAAAGCATTAAAAGAATTAAAAATCCCAGCTGTTCCTTCATCACCGGGCGGTCAAGGTAATCAAAGTGCTGGAGCTGGTACACAAATGCCGCAAATGAATCCAGCGGCTATGAACGGGATTCCGACAGTTACATTAGACGAAATTGCTGACATTAAAGAAGTCGGAAAAGCAGAATCTATTTCTCGAACAAATGGAAAAGAAGCAATTGGAATTCAAATTGTGAAGGCTGCTGACGCGAATACAGTCGATGTTGTAAATGCAGTGAAAGATAAAGTAAAAGAACTTGAGAAAAAATATAAAGACTTAGAGATTATTTCAACATTCGACCAAGGTGCACCGATTGAAAAATCAGTAGAAACAATGCTGAGTAAAGCTATTTTTGGTGCTATCTTTGCGATTGTTATTATTATGCTGTTCCTACGAAATATCCGAACAACATTAATCTCTGTCGTTTCCATACCACTTTCTTTATTAATTGCTGTATTAGTCATAAAACAAATGGATATTACGCTTAACATTATGACACTTGGAGCAATGACAGTCGCTATTGGACGCGTTGTTGATGACTCCATTGTTGTTATTGAAAATATTTACCGACGAATGTCGTTATCAGAAGAGAAACTGCGCGGAAAAGATTTAATTCGTGAAGCTACGAAGGAAATGTTCATCCCAATTATGTCTTCTACCATTGTAACAATTGCTGTATTCTTACCGCTTGGACTAGTAAAAGGTATGATTGGTGAAATGTTCTTACCGTTTGCCTTAACTATCGTCTTCGCTTTATTAGCATCGTTAATAGTAGCAGTTACAATCGTGCCGATGTTAGCTCACTCTTTATTTAAAAAAGAGAGCATGAGGGAAAAAGAAGTACATCATGAAGAAAAACCAAGTAAATTAGCAAACGGGTATAAACACATACTTGCATGGGCTTTAAATCATAAAATCATCACATCAAGCATTGCTGTCCTTCTATTAGTTGGTAGTCTTGCACTTGTGCCAATTATCGGTGTAAGTTTCTTACCATCTGAAGAAGAAAAAATGATCATTACAACGTACAACCCTGAACCAGGTCAAACGTTAGAAGACGTTGAAAAAATTGCAACGAAAGCTGAGAAGCACTTCCAAGATAATAAAGACGTCAAAACAATTCAATTCTCATTAGGTGGCGAAAACCCAATGAGTCCTGGTCAATCAAATCAAGCAATGTTCTTCGTGCAATATGATAACGACACGAAAAACTTCGAAAAAGAAAAAGAGCAAGTCGTTAAAGATTTACAGAAGATGTCTGGAAAAGGCGAATGGAAAAACCAAGACTTCGGAGCGAGTGGCGGTAGTAATGAAATTAAACTATACGTTTACGGAGATAGCTCGGAAGACATTAAACCTATTGTCAAAGATATTCAAAATATCATGAAGAAAAATAAAGACTTAAAGGATATTGACTCTAGTATTGCAAAAACGTATGCAGAGTACACTTTAGTCGCAGATCAGGAAAAACTAAGTAAAATGGGTCTAACAGCTGCACAAATCGGAATGGGACTTTCTAATCAACATGATCGACCTGTTCTGACAACAATTAAAAAAGACGGTAAAGATGTCAACGTATATGTCGAAGCTGAAAAACAAAATTATGCAACAATCGATGACTTAACAAATCGTAAAATTACAACGCCACTTGGTACTGAAGTCGCTGTGAAAGATGTTATGACTGTAAAAGAAGGGGAAACTTCGAATACAGTGAAACACCGCGATGGCCGTGTTTATGCGGAAGTAAGTGCAAAACTAACATCTGATGACGTTTCAAAAGCATCTGCCGCTGTTCAAAAAGAAGTAGATAAAATGGATCTTCCTTCTGGCATAGATGTTTCTATGGGCGGTGTTACAAAAGATATTGAAGAATCATTCAAGCAACTTGGCTTAGCGATGTTAGCTGCGATTGCCATTGTATACTTCGTTCTTGTCGTTACATTTGGCGGTGCCCTTGCACCATTCGCAATTTTATTCTCGCTACCATTCACAATTATCGGAGCTCTTGTTGCCTTATTAATCTCTGGTGAAACGTTAAGTGTCTCTGCAATGATTGGTGCACTTATGTTAATCGGTATCGTTGTAACAAACGCTATCGTACTTATCGACCGCGTTATTCATAAGGAAAATGAAGGGCTATCAACACGTGAAGCCTTATTGGAAGCCGGTGCAACACGCCTTCGTCCTATTTTAATGACTGCAATTGCAACAATCGGGGCTCTTATCCCGCTTGCATTAGGATTTGAAGGTAGCGGCTTAATTTCTAAAGGACTTGGTGTAACAGTAATTGGTGGATTAACAAGTTCAACGCTATTAACACTTCTTATTGTTCCAATCGTTTATGAAGTATTAAGCAAGTTCAAAAAGAAAAAAGTAAAATAAAAAAATAACCTCGCTAATTGCGAGGTTATTTTTTATTCCCAAATACGACTAGAAAATCACCATATCCTTCTTTCTCTAATTCCTCTTTTCGGATAAATCGAAGGGCTGCGGAATTAATACAGTAACGAAGACCATTTGGTCCTGGGCCATCCGGGAATACATGGCCTAGATGTGAATCTCCCTCTTTGCTTCTCACTTCCGTACGCGTCATATTATGACTGACATCCATTTTTTCTTTCACACTTGCTGACATAACTGGCTTCGTAAAGCTAGGCCATCCACACCCGCTATCAAATTTATCTAAAGAAGTAAATAACGGTTCACCTGAGACGATATCTACATAAAGTCCTTCTTCTTTATGATTCCAATATTCATTTTGAAAGGGTGGCTCAGTTCCATTTTCCTGTGTTACATAAAATTGCATCTCATTTAGTTTTTCTTTTAAATGAGCATTATCTTTTTGCCAATGTTGTTTAATAAACGCATCCCGCCCTGACCCTTTACGGTATAACTCATAGCGGAATGTATTTTTCTTATGATATCCTTGGTGATAGTCTTCAGCTGGATAAAACGTAGCTGCTGGTAATATTTTTGTCGCAATTGGTTTTGAAAAGCGTCCACTCTTTGCAAGCTCCTCTTTTGAAGCATTTGCTTTTTTATGTTGTTCTTCATTATGATAAAAAATCACTGTTTCGTAAGACTGTCCGCGGTCGTGGAATTGCCCACCTATATCAGTCGGATCAATTTGTCTCCAATATATATTTAATAACTCCTCATACGGCATTTTATTTGCATCAAATGTAATTTGTACTGCCTCATAATGTCCAGTCGTTTCTGAACATACTTCTTTATATGTTGGACTCTCTTTATGACCACCTGTATAACCAGAAACAACCTTTATAATTCCTTCCATCTCTTCAAATGGCGAAACCATACACCAGAAGCACCCTCCAGCAAATGTAGCTAACTCTACCTTTTCATTTACAGCCATTATTTCACCCCTATTCTATCTTCTGCTTACAGTATGGCATAAAAAACATCATGTTATAAAAGAAAAAGCATCGAACATCGATGCTTTTTCTTTACTTCACCTTATTTTTTCTGGCTTCATTCTCCATTTCATCACTTGTCACATCTAAGACATCTAATAAGAAAATGAAGATTGGAATACCGATAATTAATCCCCATACACCTAAGAAGTGTTCTGAGAAGATTAATACCATAAATGTATAGAAAATCGGTAAGTTTGTTTTTTGCGACATGAACTTCGGATTTAACACGTAACTTTCAAGCGCATGAATTACTGTTACGATAATTAAAATATAAACAACGTACATAATACCGCCAATATTGTAAGCAATCATACAAAGCGGGAATAACGAAATGATAACCCCAGCTACTGGAATTAAACCAAGTAAGAAGATCATTAACGCTAAACCTAATAATTGCGGGAATCCTAATATCCATAGTGCAATAACGGATAAAACACAGTTAACAACTGCAATTAAAAATTGTGCTTCAATTACTTTTCCGAATGAACGTGCAAATTTCTTACCGAAGTACTCAATTTCAGTATAGAAAATTGCAAGTCGGCTTTCTTTAAATTTTGCAGTAAAAGCAACGATACGAGCTTTCTCCAATAAGAAAAATAAACTTAAAATTAAAGAAAGTAATACTTGAAGGCCAAATTTTCCAACATTCGTAATCGATTTATACAAAATGTCAACGCCTTGTCCTACATATTTCGAAAGTTCCATATGATTGACAGCGTTAACTGCATACTTAATTAATTCACTATCTGGTGGGTTTCTTAAAAACACGTTAAATTGATAAATCAATTGTGAAATTTGTATCGTTAATACTGGCAAGTATTTGAATAAAGTAATAACAATTCCACCGATTAACATTACATATAGAAATGCTATAATGAGCTTTCGATTAATGGGCATGAAGTGATCTAATTTGCGGGAAATAAACTTTTGGAATCGATCCATTAAATACGTGAGAATAAACGTAATTAAAATTAAATTCAACATACTTTGCAGCCCGTATAACACGAGAGCAAGTATTACTAATACGAGAAACCTCTGAAATCCTTTGCTTTGAAACAGGTTTTTTATTTGCATAATCGACGAGTACTCTCTCCTGTCCTATAAAGTAAAACGTTAATAAGTAGATTTTTTCTCTCTTCTCTACCTTTAATTATTTATTCATATAAAGATTTTTATAAACTTATTATAGATCTCTCTTAGCAGATCCTATAGTAGCTTACTTCTTATTTTACAATACAATGACCTAATTCAAAACGTATTCTACACAGTATTAATGAAGATTTAAGGAAACTTACATTTTTTTAAAATAGGTCTTACCACTACTGTAACATAAAAAGCAAGCTATCAGTAGAAATCTGTCCTACAAATAGCTTGCTTTTCTCATTTTTTTAAGTAAGTTTTATTAGCCAATGAATGGCATAAACATCGGTATGACAACTACAGTTACAACCCCTACTACTGTTACAGCAATACTTGCCATAGCTGCCTCTACTTCACCCATTTCAATTCCTACTGCCACTCCTAATGCGTGACCTGCTGTTCCAAGTGCTAAACCTTTTGCAATTGGATGTTTTACTCTAAATGTTTTTAAGAATAATGCTCCTAATGCGTATACAATAACCGCGTTAAAAATAACTGCAAACGATGTAATTGCTGTTATACCACCAATACTTTCAGAAATCGGTAATGCAATTGCTGTTGTTGCTGCTTGTGGTAACATTGAATTCATTACTGCTGTATCTAGACCAATTGCTTTTGCAACAATGAACACGACAATTACTGAGCAAATAGATCCAACCACGATAGCCGATAAAATTTGCCACCAATATTTTTTCAACTTATCCACTTGTTTATATAATGGAATTGCAAACGCGATTGTTGCTGGTTCTAAGAAGAAGCTAATCATTTTTCCGCCAGTATTATATTCTTCAAAAGTAAAGTTACCTACTTTTAGAAAGACAATCCCTAATACCATCGCTACGAATAATGGTGTGAATAAGAAGAATCCTTTTGAATGCTTAAATAATAATGTTCCGATTCCGTATGCGATTAATGAAACGACGATTCCGAAATATGGAGTCATTGTGCTTGCCATGTTCATTCCCTCCTAACAATATATACTAAATTGGTTACGCAACTTTTCCGTGCTTGCGTCCTTTATTTACTACTTTCAATTCTTTCGTATCTTCTATTTCTTTATCGTCTTTTCCTAAAATAAATTGTGCAAATAATCCTGTTACAGCGAGTAAAATAATTGTTGCGACAACAATTACAGTTAAAATTTGTACAAAATATTGTCCCATTACACCGAGAGAATTAATAACCGAAATACCTGATGGAACGAAAAGGAATCCGATAATACCTGTTAAAGCCGTTCCGAGTGATTCAACTTGTTCCAATTTAATAACTTTTAAACATAATAGGCTAAATAAAATAACTAATCCGATCACCGATGAAGGCATCGGAATTGTTAAATGCGTTGCAATAATATTAGAAACTAACATAATAGCTGAAAATATGAATGCTTGTGATAAGAAACTATATACTTTTTTCGTACTCATTTTGGCCACCTCTTTCGATTTGGTACCTTTATTGTATAAGATAAAAACAAAACTGTAAGCGTTTACATAGCGGAACGTCAAATATACAAAATTAGTTACAAAAATAGGCAGACGAAATACAAAAAGCTACTTCTTAAATACGAAGTAGCTTTTTGAGTTCTTTTGCATATGTACGGCTAACAGGTACTTTTGATCCTTCTTTCATAATTAAATTATATGTAGAATTGAACCATGGTTGTATTTCCGTAATATGATTAATATTTGCAATAAAACTGCGATGGACACGCATAAAACTTGCTTGCGGCAACTTCTTTTCCAAAATGACAAGTGTATCATGTGTTACATACGTTTCTCTCATCGTTTTTACTGTCACTTTCCCGTCCACAAGTCCTACATATATAATATCTTCAATATTCACGAGTACAATCGATTCTTCAATTGGTAATGCTAATTTATGCATCTCGGTCGTTACGTCTACACTCTTTACTTCTTGTTTTGTTTCTAATTTTATTTGTTTTTGCTTTTTATATTTCTTTAATGTCTGTACGATACGCTCTTCATCAAATGGCTTTAAAATGTAGTCTAACGCATCTACTTCAAATGCTTGCAATGCATATTGATCATAGGCAGTAGCAAACACAATTGCAGGGGGATTTTTCATCTTCTTTAATATATTTGTAATTTCAAATCCGTTATCATCAGATAGCTGAATGTCTAGGAAAACAATATCTGGTTTGTTTTTCATTAATTCCTCTAATGCATCCTCTACACAATCCGCCTCACCAATTATCTCTACTTCTTTCGTTTGCTCTAATAAATATTTCAATTCATCACGCGCTAACATTTCATCATCAACTACTAATACTTTTAACACTCCGTTTTTCCTCCCCTACTTTTTTCGGAATTACAAAGAGGAACTTTGTCCCTTGCTCTAATTCACTTTCAATTTGAAGCATTGTCTCTTTCCCAAATAACCCGATAAGTCGTTCATTAATATTATATAAAGCTGTTCCAGTCCCTTTCTTTGATGGAACTACCATTTTTCCTAATTGTCCTAGACGTTCACTCTCAATTCCTTGTCCATTATCTTGGACTTCAAAATGCACCATCCCCTCTTTTTCAAACACATGTACTTCAACTTCGCACACCGGCTGCTTTTTCGGAAAAGCATGGCGCAATGCATTTTCAACTAATAGCTGCAGTACAAATGGTGGAACTAAGGTCGTCTTTAACTCTTCCTCAATGTACATCTTCACTTCATACTTATTCGGAAACCTCGCTTGTTCTAACGATAAATATGCATGTACATGATTTAACTCTTGTTCTAATGGAATAAGCAATTGGCGTGCCCCTTGCAAATTACAACGAAAATAAACGCTAAGCTGCAATAATAATTTTCTCGCCTTTTCTACATCTGTTCGGCATAAAGCCGATACAGTATTAATTGCATTAAATAAAAAATGCGGATTGATTTGTGCTTGTAACGCTTTTATTTCGGCATCTTGCAATAACTTACTTTGTAACTCTGCTTCACCTAACTCAAGTTGTGTAGAGAATATTTTTGCTAACCCTTCTGCTAATTCCTCTTCCACACGACTTAACTGGCTAGAATTTTTAAAATATAATTTTAATGTCCCAATTGTATTTCCATGTGAAGTTAGTGGAATAACGATTGCCGCCTGCAAAGGGCAGCCTTCATGTTGACAATTAATAACCTCACGCGATTTCGCTTTCATTATTTTTCCTGTGTTCAACACTTCTTTCGATAAACCAGTTATTAGACTATGTGAAGGAATATGGTGATCTGATGCTAATCCAACGTGAGCTAATATTTTCTCTGTATCTGTTAAGGATACCGCATCTGTTCCCGTAAAGCGGTGAATAATTTGTGCCACATGTTTACAAGAATCCTCTGTTAATCCGCGGCGAAAATATGGTAATGTTTTGTCAGCAATTCGTAATACTTTATGCGTTTGTAAAGCTTTCGCATTTTCTTCCTGGCGCAAAATAGCTTGTATCATAGAAAGTAAAATAAAACTTCCGAAACTATTTACAAGTATCATTGGTATCGCAATTGTTTTCACGATACTAATTCCATCCTCTACAATTAATAGGATCATAATCATCTCTAAAGAAACGATAAACACACTTAAAATCGCTGAAAATTTAGGCGTAATTGCACGATTATATTTTTTAAAAATGTATCCAATATACCCCGTTATAACACCTGCTAAAATTGATGAAATTGCACAGCTTAGCGCTGTCGTCCCGCCAAGCATATAACGGTGAATGCCAGCAATCGATCCCACTCCAATGCCGACGATAGGACCACCAAGCAATCCACTAATTCCAACACCCATAATACGTGTATTCGCAATTGTACTAGATGACGAAACACCTTGTAGCCAATTTTCTTTCATAATTGTATTCCCGGCAATTTCAATTCCTGTGTAATTGCTTACAATTGTAAACACTGAAAAAATACAAATAAGCTTAAGCTTATCTACATATCCATCTTGTCTATGAAGAAGGCGCCTGAACGTTTTAATATGAGAAAGTAAAAATCCTAAAATAACAATAAGTCCGACACGTTCAATCATCATAAGTACTAAATTTAGCATCTGTGATTCATTCCTTTTTATATGAGTTAGTTTTATTATGGGAAAATAATGAAGTGGGCGTCAAGGAGAATGAAGGATCTTTTGAAATATTTTACACATAACTATCCCCTCTTTATTTGACAATCTAATAGAAGAGTGCTAAAAATAAAGTAATATAATACAGTCCTTTAACCCAACCCCGTGAGGTTGAGAAGGAAGTCGGAATATACTATACGTATGGTCTTTTTTAGGGATACGTATGCTTTTTTGGCCTTCTCATCATATCAGGTGAGAAGGCCTTTTGTTATTCTTCCATAGCGACTGTAGAAGAAAATAAGGAGGAGTAATGATGAACGTTACTACTGATGTACAATCAACAACAGAGGAAACGAAGGAGAAAAGATATAAAACATTGTTTGGTTCTGCGCTAGGATATGCAGCAGAAGGTTTAGATATGTTGCTCTTATCTTTCGTACTCGTCTACATTTTAAAAGAATTTCATTTGAGCCCTGTTGAAGGTGGAAACTTAACATTAGCTACCACAATAGGAATGCTAATCGGGTCTTATTTATTCGGATTTATTGCTGATTTATTTGGGCGTATCCGTACGATGGCCTTCACAATCTTACTATTTTCACTCGCAACAGCACTTATTTATTTCGCAACAGATTATTGGCAATTATTAATTCTTCGCTTTTTAGTTGGAATGGGAGTTGGTGGTGAATTCGGGATTGGAATGGCCATCGTAACTGAAACATGGTCTAAAGAAATGCGCGCTAAGGCGACATCCGTTGTTGCACTTGGATGGCAATTTGGCGTACTAGTCGCTTCACTCCTTCCAGCATTTATCGTCCCGCATTTCGGATGGAGAGCTGTTTTCTTATTTGGACTCATTCCCGCTCTACTAGCTGTTTACGTCCGCAAAAGTTTAAGTGAACCGAAAATATGGGAACAAAAACAACGATACAAAAAAGAATTGTTACAAAAAGAAGCTGAAGGTCATTTAACAACCGCTGAGGCAGAACAACTAAAGCAAATGAAAAAGTTCCCACTTCGAAAGTTATTTGCCAATAAAAAAGTAACGATAACAACAATCGGTCTTATTATTATGTCATTCATCCAGAACTTCGGATATTATGGAATTTTCACATGGATGCCAACTATTTTAGCGAATAAATATAACTACACATTAGCAAAAGCGAGCGGTTGGATGTTCATCTCTACAATCGGCATGCTAATTGGAATTGCAACTTTTGGTATTCTAGCCGATAAAATTGGCCGCCGTAAAACTTTTACAATCTATTATGTCGGTGGTACTATATATTGTCTTATTTACTTCTTCTTATTCACAGACTCAACATCATTGTTATGGGGAAGTGCACTGCTTGGATTCTTTGCCAATGGCATGATGGGGGGATTCGGAGCAGTTTTAGCTGAAAACTACCCTGCTGAAGCTCGCTCGACAGCAGAGAACTTTATTTTCGGTACAGGACGTGGGTTAGCTGGATTTGGACCTGTTATTATCGGCTTACTTGCTGCAGGTGGTAATTTAATGGGAGCACTATCTCTCATCTTCATTATTTATCCAATTGGTTTAGTTACAATGCTATTATGTGTCCCAGAGACGAAAGATAAAGTATTAGAATAGATTGAAACTGTACAGGGTACTATCTCCTTCGAGAAAAGTAGTTAAATAAATAGTAAAGAGGAAGCATTTCATTTGAGATGCTTCCTCTTTTTATATAAATACAATTATTTATTTTGATTTACTAGCTTTTTGGAACAAGAAGGAAGTTTTCTCTTCTTCTTTTACAATACCTTGTTTTAAGGCTAATTCCCCTGCAACTTTAGGCGCTAGCCATAGCATTGGGAATAACAGAATGGATACTGGAACAGCCGTCACTACAATGAAGGATTGTAAGGCGTTAATACTTCCCTCACCCATGTATAAAAGAATCGCTGCAACTGCACCCATAATAAGCGACCAAAAAACTCGCAAGCTAATTCTAGGATCTCCATCTCCAGTCACTGCCATTGAAATCGAATAAGCCATTGAATCTCCTGTTGTTACTACAAATAAAATTGTTAATAAAAGAAATGCAGGTCCAATAATATTAGATAGTGGCAGTTGCTCTGTAATTGCAATCATAGCCGCTGGCATACCAGATTCACTTAATGCGGTCGAAATAGAACCAGGATTCATTAACTCATAAAACACACCTGATCCCCCTAGTATAGTAAACCAAAACGTTGTAATAATAGGTGCAATAATTCCAATTGCAACGATGATTTCTCGGATTGTTCTTCCTCTTGAAATACGGCTCACTAAAATTGCCATCATCGGTCCGTATCCAATAAACCATCCCCAGAAAAAGATTGTCCATGATCCTAACCAACCTGTATCCCCACGATATGTGCTCATTGGAATAAATTCATTTATATAAAATCCAAACGAAGAAACAAATGAATCGATAATAAATCCACCTGGTCCAAACAGTAATACGAATACCATTAATAAAACTGCTAACCTAACATTTAAATCACTTATAATTTGAATCCCTTTATCAATTCCTGTTACCGCAGATATAGTAGAAACAGCTACTACACAAACAATAATGGCTAATTGAGTAGTAAACACATCAGGAATGTTAAACAATGCTTGTAATCCATAACTTGCTTGTAGTCCTAAAAATCCAATTGGACCAATTGTCCCTGCTGCTACCGCAATAATGGCAAACACATCGATCGTTGTTCCAAGCCAACTCTTTCGCAATTTCTCTCCAAAAATAGGATATAAAAGCGTTCGAGGTTTTAACGGCATACCTTTATGATAATGTCCGTACATCATAACTACCGCACTAATTGTTCCTAAAATCGTCCAAGCGAGGAAACCCCAATGCATATAACTTTGTGCTAAAGCAGGCATTACTGCTTCTTTCGTTCCAGCAGTTATACCTTCATGTATTGGTGGCACCGTCATCAAATGGTACATCGGCTCTGCGGCTGCCCAAAAAACGCCACCTCCGGCAAGTAATGTAGACATAATAATAGCGAGCCATTTTGTCGTACTAATCTCAGGTTTTTCTAGCCCCCCAAGTTTAACTCTCCCATATTTTGAAAACGCCATACACATTGCCACAATAAATGTACCAATTAATAAAACTTGCCAAAAGGCACCAAAATATTTAATCGAAGCTGCAAAACTTCTATTAATGACTCCCTCTACGTAACCTTTATTTAAAATAACTGCAATTACAAATAATAAAAGTGAGCCACCACTAATAAGAAATACAGGCCAATCTGTTTTTCGACTCTTCATTCTCCTTTACACTTCCTCCTTCCTCAGCAATCTAAAAAAACAACTTTATTATGTTTTATTGTTTAAATCCAAAACATAATGATTATATAAGCATAATAATTCATCGATTTTCTACACACTTATGTTGTCCCTAAAAATATGCTAAATCTCTTATTTAAAAGAAAATTTCTATTCCTATTACATAAAAAAGCAAAACAAAAGACCTTATATTTCTATAAGGTCTTCGAAACAGAAATTTGATTATAACATAAGGAACTCCTCGGTTCAAAAAGCTCCTTCCAAAAATAACCGAGAGTAAAGGCTTCCATTTGCTACGTAACAGTAATTAAAAAAATTATAATTTGCACAAAAAAACTATACTAAATATTATTTATGAAAGAAATTTGGCTTCAAAATTTCATTCGGATACGGTTTATGATAAATATGAGTAGTAGCTGGAGATAACGGTGGAATGAGCCACACCCAATTGCCTGTTACAACCCGTCCACATGATGCTTCTTGCTTCTCAAATTGTTGAAATTGTTGTGCAGCTGTATGGTGATCCACAATACTAACTCCTTGTTTTTTGAAGGAATGTAATACAGCAATATTCAACTCAATTAGTGCCTTGTCTTTCCATAACGTACTGTTTCTCGATGTATCTAACTCCATCATCTCCGCAACAGCCGGCAGTAAATTATAACGATCATGATCCGCTAAGTTACGAGCCCCAATCTCCGTTCCCATATACCATCCATTGAACGGAGCTGCCGTATAAGAAATACCGCCAATTTCTAAGCGCATATCTGAAATCATTGGAACCCCATACCATTTTGCTCCAAGTGATGAAATTGGGTACTCTGGATGTTCAATCGGTACCTCTTTCACTTCTTTTTTAGGAATTTCTTTATATACAGGTTCTTTTCCATCGACAGAAAAAACAAGCGGCAATACATCGAAATTCGTACCTTCTCCTTGCCAGCCAAGTTCCTGACAAAAATCCGTAAACACAGTGGAATGAGAGTCACCAATCACTCCCATTTCTGTTTTATATCCTGCATACCGAATCAATTGGTGATTATAAATTCGTATATTATTTTCGCCACCTTGATATTGCTTAAAGATCGTAATTGTCGGTTTAACTTTTCCGTCGTTCGTTGCATATTTAATATGATGAATTAATGCATTACATACACCTTCCTCATCATTTACTTCACGTGCATCTAATATGTGCATCTTACTCCAAAATAGTCTTCCGATACATCGATTACTATTGCGCCATGCCATTCGTGATCCATGAACAAGTTCTTCAAATGTATGCTCATACGTCCCCGTCTTCTCTATCTCAACTTGAATTTCTTTTATTCTCTCTTCTTTGAATTGTTCTTTATTAAGTTCTTTATAGCAAATCGTAATAAAATGACTCGCTTCCTCTATTAATTGTTTCGTTTTACTCATAAACGATCTCCTTCTATTTCAACAAAACGTTACTACTTTACAGTATAAGCAAAAAGAATAAGAGTCACAAATGAAAGTCGAAGTGTTACTTTTATTGTAATATTTTTCAGAAAATTAAAGAGATTACTATTGACTTGTATGAAAAATAGGTGTATTTTTGACTCAGGTAAACTGTTTTTACCTAGACCAACATTTAGAGGGAAGGAGGGAATGTTATGTCTTCATTTCAATTGCCAAAGCTTTCATATGACTATGATGAACTAGAGCCATATATCGATAGCAACACACTTTCTATTCATCATGGGAAGCACCATGCGACATACGTAAATAATTTGAATGCCGCTTTAGAAAACTATACGGAATTACATAATAAATCTTTAGAAGAATTACTATGTAATTTAGAAACTTTACCGAAGGAAGTTGTTACAGCTGTCAGGAATAACGGTGGTGGACATTATTGTCATAGTCTTTTTTGGGAAGTAATGAGCCCACGAGGTGGCGGCGATCCTAATGGAGACGTTGCGAAAGTAATTGATTATTATTTCAATACCTTTGACAACTTAAAAGATCAACTGTCCAAAGCAGCAATTAGCCGTTTTGGAAGTGGCTATGGATGGCTTGTTCTTGATGGTGAAGAACTTACTGTTATGAGTACACCTAATCAAGATACACCTTTGCAAGAAGGGAAGATTCCATTACTCGTCATCGATGTATGGGAGCATGCCTATTATTTAAAGTATCAAAATCGACGTCCAGAATTTGTTACCAACTGGTGGCATACAGTGAACTGGGACCGGGTAAATGAAAAGTATTTACAAGCAATTCAATCACAAAAACATTAGTCGTGCGTATAAGGTAAGTTTGGTAATGTAAAATTAGTATTGTCGAAATCCTCCAGAATCCCCCGGATTGCCACCGGGGGATTTATGATTATTTCATTTCATGTATGTAATACCGTAATACTTTTTCTATTTCTATTCTCAACTCTCGGAACGTGAATCCTAATTCATTAGCTTTTCCATTATGTAATGTACAATTAATCACTTCATTATAAGGCGCTACGTTATCTCCTACTTCTTGAACGCGTGCTTTTATTCCCGTATTTTCTTCTATGAAATGAATAACTTCTCGAGTAGAAACTACCCCGTTGCTACAAGCATTAATTGGCCCTTCTATGTCCTTCATCCCGCACCAAGCTAAAAATTCTCCTGCTTCTTTTTCATGTATAAATGACAACTCTCCATCTAGATCATTCACGGCGACAGGTTCTTGCCTCACAATATGTTCAACGTAAAATTGTAACCTTTTCGTATAATCGTTTTCTCCAATAACAACTGGAAAACGTACTGCAACAACTGGGAATGTTGCTTGTTGAAATGAAACCGCTTCGGCTACTCTCTTTCCTTCACTATAATTAAAATCCTTCCTACCACCATACGTAATAGCATACTCGTACGGATTAAAGTTCTCTTCTAACAAGCCTATCGCTGGCTCGTAAACAGCCATTGAAGATGTCATAATGTATTTCTTCGTTTTTCCTTGTAACACTTCACATATTATCTTTGCCGCATTCGAGCTATAGCATAAATTATCGTATACGATATCATAACTTTTATCTTCTAGACGCTCAGCTAGTTGTTTTTCGTCTTCTCTATCTACAATCAATCTGTTTACTACACTTCCAAAAGAATCTTCAGTAATGCCTCTCGTCGCAATTGTTACATCGTGTCCAGCTTGCAAAAGTGCTTCTACTAAATGTTTACCAAAAAATCTTGTTCCCCCTAGCACCAATACTTTTTTCAAATTCATCATCCCCATTTTGATAAATTGTAAAATACTACCTCCCTATTATAAATGCTAATATAGAAAAAGCATGGAATTCGTTTAACGATTCCATGCTTTTCTACAGAAAATATATTAACGTACTCGATATTTATAAATACAATAACAGAAGTATAAAATAGAAATTACGGATACATAAACCCATAGTTCATATACGAATCCCTCTCCCCATACTCCCATAAAATAAAAGAGTGAAGGCAACGTCAATGTTACCCATGATTGTACGAAGGCAATTCTTCCAAGGTATTGATTGATATTCTTCTTTTGTGTATTTAATACAAAGAATAAATACCAAAGTAATGCCCACATAAACCACGTTAGTGCATTAACAACATCGTGAAATTGAACAAATGAAACAACCATATAGAATAAAGCAATAATTGCTACCCAAATACAAAACCAACCTAAACCGCTACTATCCATTCCTTTTATAAAGGTAACACCTACATATAAATAGGTTAATCCAAATAAGAAAGTAGCTGCATATGAATACACTGTCCAATTGCTTTGGTCAGAAATCATGATCAAATAGAACGGAATAATAATTTGTAGTGCACCCACAAATAAATTAAAAACACCCGCACTTTTCATCTCTGCTTTCCCTAATATAACAAGACTATTTAAAAATAAAGCTGCACCCGAAAGTAATAATCCTACATACCCCATATATCCTCATGTGAAAACCTTATATTTTCACACTGTACCCTCCCCGTCTTGTAAAAATTATATTATTCCTTATTCTCCTTCTTACTTACAACTACATACAAAGTTTTTACAGAAACAAGTCAGACTTCATACCTTAAAGAACAATAAAAAATCCCTTTCATACATGTCATACACTAATGATATCAATCGAAATGTATCATGTAGTAAAAACGCTTTCAATAATACGCAACTTAATTAAAAGCTAATAGGATTATTTGATTATAAACGTACTTTAATAATGTTACAAGTACTGGAATACTTTTCAATATTACATTTTTTATTTCTATAAAAAATTGATAGAATGATGCATTTTCCCTATCTCCTTCTATTAATGATCTGCATAGAATATTGTACAATCACATTAAGTTAGGAAGGTTTGATATTTATGCCTCTTCATTATCCAAATCAATCTGTTATTCATTCAACAGGTGTATTAACAAGAGAGCCTGCAACAGTTTCAGCAGTAATAAATATTGTAAATTTAGATGCATATTACGCACATTATGTAAATATAGAAGTGTGGGATTGGTCTAACTATTCTAATCCTGTAAAATTACCTGTACTAATTGGTGAAGATACAGTAGTAGAATTCCCATACCTTTTACAAGGCAACAACCTAGCAGTATTTTATGCTAATTTAGATGCAGCTATTGATTTATATGAGATTCGTATTTCTTATCCTACTCATTCTAATATTATTGCAAATTGCTTCGGCCGAAGCCTCCCGCCCTATACAAGTCAAGAAGGTAATACAGTGTATCATAAACAACTTGTTCGTATTCATTAAAGGTCTCTTTTTCCTATCAACAATTTATAAATACATTCAATAGAAGCGATTCTATTGAAATACTATGGTCAGTAATATTTCATTCATTTCTCTTTCCTAAAATGAGCATATTACTGACCTCAGGTAACATCATAAAAAACAGAATTCATTATATACATACAATAAAAATAAAGTACCCTATAAAAGAATACTTTACTAACTACCTTAAATCATTTGATAGCCATTTTTATTATTTACCTGCCATCTCCAAGAATCTACACACATCTCTTCTAACCCATATTCTGCTTCCCATCCTAATTCTCGTTTTGCTTTAGATACATCAGCAAAACATATCGCTACATCACCAGGACGACGCCCTATCACTTTATAAGGAATTTTTTTACCCGAAACCTTCTCAAAAGCCCTTACCATCTCGAACACACTATACCCTTTACCTGTGCCAAGATTATATGCTTCGATTCCTTTCGTCTCAAGTACTTTCTCAAGTGCCTTTACATGTCCTTTTGCAAGGTCAACAACGTGAATATAATCACGAACACCTGTCCCGTCTTTTGTTGGATAGTCATTTCCAAATATATTTAATTCCTTTAACTTCCCTACCGCTACTTGTGTTACATATGGCATTAAATTATTCGGAATCCCATTTGGATCTTCTCCAATACGACCACTTTGATGCGCACCAAATGGGTTGAAATAACGAAGTAACGCGATACTCCATTCACCATCAGCTTTTGCAACATCACGCATAATTTGCTCTATCATTAACTTTGTTTGCCCATATGGATTTGTCACGCTTAATGGAAATTCTTCCGTAATTGGTGATGTTTTTGGAATTCCATATACAGTTGCAGACGAACTAAAAATAAATTTTTTCACATTATGTTTTTGCATTACATCACATAATATAATCGTACTTATAATATTATTATAATAATATGTAAGCGGAATTGTAGTAGATTCCCCAACTGCTTTGAAGCCAGCAAAATGAATAACTGCTTCAATGTTATTTTCCAAAAAAATCTCATTCATTTTTTCACGATTTAAAACACTTTCATTATAAAATTTAAATTGTTTCCCTGTTATTTCTTTTACTCGGTTTAAAGACTCTATTGAACTATTTGAAAGATTATCTACGACTATAATTTTATAATTATTATTTAATAATTCTATACACGTATGACTACCAATATATCCTGCTCCACCCGTTATAAGTATCGCCATATATATAGTCCCCCACTTATCATCAATTATAAAATTTTATAATCTCAATACACATCTATCCTATCATATTCCAAGATAAAAATTCTAAATATTTTAAATTTTCTTTTATACAAAAAAGCTACATAACCTTTAAGTTATGTAGCTCTTCAACATCTATATTTTTCTATATCATTTTTTATTACCCAAAAATTTTAGTAAAAGCTATCCAAACGTTCTGATTTGTTAAATTACGTAACAATATACACTTAAAAAGTGTGCCAGGCTTCCTAATAATACGAAAACATGAAAAATTTCATGGTGCCCCATATATTTAAACTCCAACCATTTTGGCTTAGCACCGTAAATAAACCCACCAATTGTATAAAAAATACCTCCAAGTACTAAGAAAAGGATACCTCCTGTACTTAAATTCTCAGCTAGCGGTGCAAAGAATAGAACAATTAACCAACCCATTAGAAGATAAATTCCTGTCGATAACCACCTTGGGCAATTAAACCAAAACATTTTAAAAACAATACCACAAATCGCAGTTGCATAAACTAAACAAAATAGTAGTAAACCATTTGCCGAACTTAATGTAATTAAGCAAAAGGGTGCATATGTACCTGCAATTAATATAAAAATCATAGAATGATCTAACTTCCTAAAGAAATAAATAACACGTTCACTGGCTACAACACTATGATACACAGCTGATGCCATATAAAGGACCATCATCCCAATACCGAATAAAATAACAGCTGTAATTGCAGCAAAAGATGGCATCTTAACAGAAACTTTCACAAGCATAGCTAATAATGCAATAAATGCTAATACAGCTCCTCCTAAGTGAGTAAATGCATTAACCGGTTCTCTTACATAAGCATTCATATAAACACCCCTCATATAATTACACGTAGTTTTTATAACTACGTGTAATTATATACATATTATTTATAACTAGTCAACATTTACAATTCACTTGTTTCGTAATACCATATTTAAAGATATACTAAACATTCAGTTCCACTAAGTTATAAAAGTGAGGGGTTTTACGTGGAAAATATAAATAAATTACTTGAATCATTACATTTAGAAAAAAATATTAAACTTGAGGATATCCCAAATGTCGACTTATATGTAGACCAAGTTGTTCAACTATTTGAGAATACTTATGCGGATTCAACAAGAACTGATGATGAAAAAGTATTAACAAAAACAATGATTAACAATTACGCAAAAGGGAAACTATTCATCCCTATTAAAAATAAAAAGTATTCAAAAGAGCATATGATTCTAATTAGCTTGATTTACCAATTAAAAGGAGCCCTTTCCATTAATGACATAAAAAGCTCCTTAGAAAATATAAATGTACCTTTACTAAACGATGATACATTCGAATTAAATACTCTCTATAAAGATTATCTTGCTCTTACTGAAACCAATGTGGAAACCTTTAAACAGGACGTAAATAACCGTATTAGGGAAGTAAATGAGATTTCCTCCTTAGAAGATCAAAAGCTAGAAAAGTTTTTATTACTAACATCCTTCGTGACGATGAGTAATATGTACAGACGATTGGCAGAGAAGTTAGTGGACGATTTAAAAGAATCGTAAATAAAAAAACTATCCACCTGTAACAGGTGGATAGTTTTTTTATTTACTTAATTGCTTCATGGACTTTTAATTGTTTCCCTTTAATCGTTGTAGTTTTCATGGTCTTTAAAACAATTGGTCCTTTTCCATTTAATATTTCAACGTAAGAAACATTGTCCTGTATCGTAATAATTCCTATATCTTCTGCTGTAACACCTTTAATTTTAGCAATTGTGCCGACAAAATCTACCGCTCTAATTTTCTTTTTCTTCCCACCATTAAAGTACAGCTTCATAATCCCTTTGTTTAAGTCTGCACTTTTATCTTTCTTTATAATTGGTTTAGCATGTATTTTTTCCTCAAATACTGCCTTCCCTTTCATAACCTCTTCTTTTGAAGGTGCATATGCCTTTGGAATTTCAAAGCCGATGTACGCCTCAATTTCTTCTAAAAATCTATCTTCATACGGAGTTATGAATGTAATAGCTTTTCCTTTATTGCCAGCTCGTCCCGTTCTTCCCGTACGATGTACATAACTTTCTTTTTCTAACGGAATATCATAGTTAATAACATGTGTAATATTATCAATATCAATTCCTCTAGCAGCTACGTCTGTCGCTACTAAATAACGGAACTTTCCTTTTCTAAAATCGTCCATAACTTCAAAACGATCTTCTTGCACCATACCACCATGTATTTTGTCACAAGGATAGTTAACACGGTTTAACTGTCTAAATACGTGATCTACATTTTCTTGTGTACGGCAAAAAATAATACAACTATCTGGATTCTCAATTGTTGTTACATCTTTAAGAAGTGAAAGCTTCTCCTCTTCTCTCGTCTCAAAAAGTGTATGTTCAATTTTGTCTGTGGTAATCCCGGCGGCCTTAATTTCAATATGCGTTGGCGAATCCATATACGTACGGGATAACTTTTCAACATCTTCTGGAAGTGTTGCCGAAAATAGCATTGTCATTCGCTTTGTAGGTAATTCATCAATAATTGCCTCTACTTGATCAATAAAGCCCATATTTAGCATTTCATCTGCTTCATCAATGACTAAATACTTCAGACATTCTAAAGAAAGGGTACCTTTTTCAATATGATCTAACACACGGCCAGGAGTCCCCACTACGATATGTGTCTTTTGTTTTAACTCTAATTTTTGACGTGCAAATGGAGACTTACCATAAACGGCCGCAGCCTTAATTCTTTTGAAGCGGCCTATATTCGTAATATCTTCTTTCACTTGAACAGCAAGTTCTCTCGTCGGCGTCAAAACTAATGCTTGTGGCTTATTCTCTTCCCATTCCACCATTTCACAAAGTGGAATACCGAATGAAGCTGTTTTTCCACTTCCAGTTTGCGATTTTACAACAAGATCCTTCTTTTTCAATGCAACTGGAATAACCTCTCCTTGCACTTCTGTTGGATTTTCGTAGCCTAAACCAGTAAGTGCTCTTACAATTTCTTTACTTAATGCATAATTGGTAAAGCTTTTTTTATTCATATATTAACCTCATTTTATTCTGTATTATTTTCTTCTTTATCGTTTCCTATCACTGAATTATCATGTAGATACTATCACCTTATTCATTATACTTGAAAGCTCACATAAAAAGGCAAATCGTGCAAGATTCATCTTTTTATATAGGAATAAACAAAAGGTTTCTTTATTCCGAAAAAAATTTTAGAAATATTATTTCAGAATAAAAATAACCTCCGTCATTCCATCTAATGTTCAACTAAATGATAATGCCTTTTCTTTTTAATGTTTGCCTTCAATAAAATAGTTGTTATCACTGACAACACTCCTATCTAGATTCTAATAAACGAACAATAAGGATAGAAAAACGTTTTAAATTCGCTTTTAACACTATTCCATCATATATATACTCTGTTTTTTAAAAAAATGTTAAGAAATACTTTGACTTCTTCATAAAAATGATGTAAATTATCCTATGGACGAACATTTTTAATTAATAGAAATAAAATATTCGTATTTTAGGGGTGTAAATGATGGAAAACGTATTCGACTATGAAGATATTCAATTAATTCCTGCAAAATGTATTGTGAACAGCCGCTCTGAATGTGATACAACTGTCACTTTAGGTAAACATAAATTTAAATTACCTGTCGTACCTGCAAATATGCAAACGATTATTGATGAAAGAATTGCAACTTATTTAGCTGAAAACAATTACTTCTACATCATGCATCGTTTCCAGCCAGAGAAACGTATCTCATTTATTAGAGATATGCAATCACGTGGATTAATCGCTTCTATTAGCGTTGGTGTAAAAGAGGACGAATATGAATTCGTACAACAATTAGCTGCTGAGCAACTTACACCTGAATACATCACGATTGATATTGCACACGGACATTCTAATGCTGTAATCAACATGATTCAACATATTAAAAAGCATTTACCAGAAAGCTTCGTTATCGCTGGAAACGTTGGAACTCCAGAAGCGGTAAGAGAATTAGAAAACGCTGGTGCTGATGCAACAAAAGTCGGTATTGGACCTGGTAAAGTTTGTATTACTAAAATTAAAACAGGCTTTGGAACTGGTGGTTGGCAACTAGCTGCACTTCGCTGGTGTGCAAAAGCTGCAAGTAAGCCAATTATCGCTGACGGTGGTATTCGTACACACGGCGACGTAGCTAAATCTATTCGATTTGGGGCGACTATGGTTATGATCGGTTCTCTATTCGCTGGTCATGAAGAGTCTCCAGGGGAAACAATCGAAAAAGACGGCAAACTTTATAAAGAGTACTTCGGTTCAGCTTCTGAATTCCAAAAAGGTGAGAAGAAAAACGTTGAAGGTAAGAAAATGTTCGTTGAGCATAAAGGTTCTTTAGAAGATACTTTAATCGAAATGGAACAAGATCTTCAATCTTCTATCTCTTACGCTGGTGGAACAAAATTAGATTCAATTCGTACTGTAGATTATGTAGTCGTGAAAAACTCTATTTTCAACGGTGATAAAGTATATTAATTTTTAAATTTAACTCGAAGGACAAGCATTTTTATGCTTGTCCTTCTTTTTCGTATATAGAAATGTAAAATATTTTTATTTTACTGAATTTTCTAGTATCATGTTTTTAGATACTTATAATAAGGGGGATATAAGAAATGAAAAATGTAATTGAGAAACGCTATATTCGCGCAGAAGTCCCTACTGAACTAACATGGGACCTCTCTGATTTATTCGAATCTGATAAAGATTGGGAAACTGCATTACGTGTATTAACAGACGATATAAAAAAACTTGATGCGTTTAAAGGACAATTACATACTAGCCCCACTACCTTATTACATTGCCTACTTTTAGAAGAAGAGCTTTTAATGAAGTTAACAAAACTATACTCCTATGCAAATTTAAAAGAATCAACTGATCGTACAAATCCAGTTATTCAAGCGAACTCTTCCAAAATTGCTGCTTTATGGACGAAAGTACATACTGCACTATCCTTTATCCATAATGAAATCCTCTCATTCGATGAAGGAACAATTGAAAAGTATTTAAACGAAGAAACAAAACTCGAACCTTTCCGTAAATCATTACTAGACATCCTACAAAAAAGGCAGCACACGCTCTCTCCTGAAACAGAAGAAGCCCTTGCTGCACTTGGCGAAGTACATAATTCTCCATACAAAATTTACGGTATGACTAAATTAGCCGATATGGATTTTACCTCCATACAAGACGAACAAGGAAACGAACTCCCTGTATCATTTGCATTATTTGAAAGCAAATATGAGTTCTCTCCAAGCGCAGACATACGTAGAAAAGCATACTCATCATTCGTCTCCACCTTGAAACGATATAAGAATACAGTGGCAACAACATATGCTACTGAAGTAAAAAAACAAGTAACACTCTCTCGTTTACGCAAATTTGAATCTGTTACTCATATGCTTTTAGAACCTCAAAAAGTTCCACTTGAAATGTATAACAATCAACTTAATATTATTTATAAAGAATTAGCGCCTCATATGCGCCGTTTTGCAGATTTAAAAAAGAAAGTATTAGGACTCGATCAAATGCTGTTCTGCGACTTACATGCACCTTTAGATCCCGAATTTAATCCAACTATCACATACAAGGAGGCTGGTAAATTAATTCAAGATTCTTTAAAGGTGTTAGGCGATGAATATAGTTCCATTATCCAAAAAGGATTCAAAGAAAGATGGGTTGATCTTGCAGATAACGTAGGCAAATCAACCGGAGCATTTTGTTCAAGCCCATATGGCTCTCATCCATACATTTTAATTACATGGCAAAATACGATGCGTGGATGCTTCACATTAGCCCATGAATTTGGGCATGCTGGTCATTTTTATTTAGCAAATAAAAACCAGCGTATTATGAATGTACGTCCATCTATGTACTTTGTTGAAGCACCATCTACAATGAATGAATTACTATTAGCCCAGCATTTATTAGCAACTACTGACGACAAGCGAATGCGCAGATGGGTGATTCTGCAACTACTCGGCACATATTATCATAACTTTGTTACTCACTTACTTGAGGGAGAATATCAAAGAAGAGTATATACGCTAGCAGAAGAAGGAGAAGCACTTGCAGCTACAACTTTAACTGAAATAAAAACAAATGTACTTTCGACATTCTGGGGAGATTCTGTAGAAATTGACGAAGGTGCTGGCTTAACTTGGATGCGTCAACCTCATTATTATATGGGCTTATATTCTTACACCTATTCCGCAGGCCTCACTGCATCTACTGCGGTAGCTCAAATGATTAAAGAGGAAGGACAACCTGCCGTTGATCGCTGGTTAGATGTACTTCGCGCTGGTGGTACGATGAAACCACTTGAATTAATGAAACATGCCGGAGTCGATATGTCAAAACCAGATGCAATCCGCAGGGCTGTTTCTTACGTCGGTTCCTTAATTGATGAATTAGAACGCTCTTATCAAGAATAAAAAATAAGCCCTCGCTTTATGAGGGCTTGTTTCATATTTATTTACCAAATCTTTTACGGTATCCACATTTCCTACATAGCTCTTCTACTGCAACTCTTTTCGAAAATCCATCGACAATGTTTGTTGCTCTTTCACCTTCTATAATGTTAGAAAATGAGTCATTATTAATATTCCCAAGGTTAATAATCCCTTCACCATCTAAACAACAAGGAATAACCGTTCCGTTCGCTAAAATACCAGCTTGATTTCGAAGACCATGACAGAATCCTTTTCCGTCATCCTCCTCTTCATGTAATGCCGGCCACTGAAATTCATAGTCTTGATTAATAAAGACACGTTCCGCAATTTTTATACCTTTTCCTGGTGTAAGCTTCTCTTCGATTTGATAAGATAGGCCAAACTCATTTTCAATGATGGATAATAAATCTCTATTTTTCTGGATTTCAGCATTTGTTTTATTATCCTGAGTTAAATTCCATAAACGTAGTGAAACAATTAAATCCCATTGACTTGTCGCCTCTCTAATGAAGGAAAGTATACTCCTTACATAACCTTCTTTATCTTGCGAACCTGGATGCCCATCAAAACTGTGCAGTGAAAAATTCATTTGTCTTAAAGCAGGCTTATTTAACAGTCTATGCCTTCTCTTATTAATTAACGTTCCGTTCGTTGTAATATTAACTTTAAACCCTTTTTCATGGCTCAAATCTAACAGTTGATCTATTTTTGGATGGAGCAATGGCTCACCCTTCACGTGCAAATAAATGTAGTCTGTGTGAGGTTTAATTTGGTCTAATCTTTTAGCAAAATCCTCCACAGAAATGAATTGCTTCTGCCTTTCCGTCGGCGGACAAAAGCTGCACGCAAGATTACATACACTCGTAATCTCCAAGTAAAACTTTTTAAACTTCTTCACCTTTAATTCCTCACTTCTATGACTACTTATACTTTTTCCTCTTCATATTACAACACACTTTTTTATAAATAGAAACATACTTATTTTAGGAAACCTTCGTACTACCTATTAATGTTTAAAAGACCATCGGTGTTTTTTGTCCAATGGTCTTTTTTACTCTTTTTATATACAAAAAGTAATTTTACTTATGATACGGTTCCCCACGATTAATACGAAACGCTCTATACACTTGCTCAAGCAATACTAATCGCATTAATTGGTGTGGTAATGTCATCTTTGAAAAAGAAAGAGATTCGTTTGAACGCTTCATTACTTCTGAACTTAGTCCAAGTGATCCACCTATTACAAATGCAACTTTACTCTTTCCATATGTAGCAAGACGATCTAAGCTTACTGCAAATTCTTCTGATGACTTTTGTTTTCCTTCTATCGCTAACGCAATGACATGCGTATCGTCAGAAATTTTATCCAGTATACGTATACCTTCTTTTTCTTTTACAATTAACATTTCTGCTTCACTTAAATTTTCTGGCGCCTTTTCATCTGGCAATTCAATTACTTCTACTTTTGCGTATGCAGATAATCGTTTTAAGTATTCTGCTATACCTTGTTTTAAATATTTTTCTTTTAATTTCCCAATTGAAATAATCGAGATATTCACACTCATTCCCCACCTTACAAACATGTTATCCACATGACTTATCCACATATCCACAATTGTTACCCACATATTGTGTGAGAATCTGTGTTCGATACAACATATGTCGCCTCGTTTTGACAAAATTCACATGTTTTTTTCTCTTTTTCTGAGTTATCCACATTGTTGATAACTGGTGCAACTTCACACTCATCCACAATAATATCTAAAGCTAATTCAACATGTTCTAAACAACAAGGTAAATTCATATTCTTCACCTCACTTTTCTACAATAGAAAACAGGAGGTAGGCCCTCCTGTTTTTAATACTTTTGAATGCCTAGTTTAACCGTTGTTGTTGCTCGTTTTGTACCACGATAAAACGTAAGAGTCATTTTATCATTAATTTTTTTATCATATAAGGCCGTACGGAATCCGATAATATCGCGAACCGGTTTTCCATCTACTGCTACAATCACATCGTGTTCTCGTAAACCAGCATCTACACCTGGCGAAGGACTCTTCACATCTAAAATGCAAACTCCCTCTGTTACATTGCCTGGTAAATGCAATGTTTTTGACCAATGGTAATTTGGAATCTCATTTAACGATCTAAGTTCAATTCCAACATACGGTCTCCTTACTTTTCCGTACTTCTCTAATTCATTCATAATTGGAACAGCTCTAGTAACTGGAATAGCTAGTCCAATTCCTTCTACTTCTTTTGCTGCAATTTTCATTGAGTTAATGCCTATTAATTGACCTGCCGCGTTTACAAGCGCACCACCACTATTACCTGGATTAATCGCTGCGTCTGTTTGCAAAACTTCTACTTGCCAATCATAATGTCCATCTTGATCTAAATCTACAGGGACAATACGTTCATTAGCCGAAATAATGCCTTGTGTGACAGTTCCAGAAAATTGCAGCCCCAGTGGGTTTCCAATCGCAATGACCGGCTCCCCTCTACGAACAGTATTAGAATCGCCAATTTCCATTATTTTTTTCACATGCTTTGCATCTATTTCTAGTACAGCTAAATCTGTGACTACATCGGTTCCTAATACTTTCCCAGGAACCTTCTTACCGTCACTTAAACTTACTTCAATACGATTTGCTCCAGCAACAACATGATTATTCGTTACAATATAAGCTTGGCCATCTGTCTTTTTATAAATTACACCCGATCCTGTACCAGCTTCTGAATCTGCCTCTGAAAAATTATCTCTTTGAATATTAATAACGCCAACAACAGCTTCAGACGCACGATCAACAGCATCAACGAAGCTAATCTGTTTAATTCCTTGAGCTTCAGCCATATTACTTCCGCTTGCTTCAGCTTGCGGAAGCGCCCCCGCATCATTTGCAAATAAAGGAGCTCCAAATGCAAATAACGAAGCTCCTACAATTGTTCCTGCTATACTAGAAATAACAATACCTTTATGCTTCTTTTTTCTTGCACGTTTCATACGATAATTCTCTTCATCAATAAAGGACATATTTGTTCACCCATCTTCCTGAAAACAACTATATTCACCTTTATTGTTTACTAAAATGAAGAATTATACGTATTGAATTTTTGTAGGCATTTTCGGATCTGTATCATGAATTTCGAAGGCTTCTCCCACTCCAAATCCTTTTTCCTCTAATACTTGTGATACTGACATACGTGCGAGTTCTTTCATGTTATTATCTAAACTTAAATGGGCTAAATAAATATGTTTTGTCTCATCTGTAATTACATCCGCCATCGCTAATGCAGCGTCCTCATTACAAACGTGACCCACATCACTTAAAATACGTCGTTTAATACTCCATGGATAACGCCCCATACGAAGCATTTCCACGTCATGATTACTTTCAAACACGAAAGCATTAGCACCCTTAATAACACCTTTCATACGATCACTCACGTATCCCGTATCTGTAATAAGGGCTAACTTTCTATTATTGTTATGAAAAGCGTAGAACATCGGCTCTGCCGCATCATGAGAAACCCCAAATGACTCGACCTCGATATCACCGAATGTTTTCACATCTCCAACTGAGAAAATAAACTTTTGCTCAGTTGGGATATTTCCTATTAAATGTTCCATTGCATTCCATGTTTTCTCATTTGCATAAACAGGTAAATCATATTTACGTGCCAATACACCTAACCCTTTAATATGGTCACTATGTTCATGTGTTACAAGAATACCTGATACATCATTTATATTTAGTTCTGCCTGTTTAAATAAAGCCTCTGTTGCTTTACCACTTAAACCTGCATCGACGAGTAATTTTTTTTCATCTGTTCCTACATATAGCATATTCCCTGTACTTCCACTTGCAAGTACGCTAAAATGCAACCCCATTCTTTCTCACTCCAGTATGTTCATCAACCACTTGATTTTCCCTTTCCCCTAATTCCATAACTTGTCCTTCAATTGCATTTACAAAGAAGTCCTGCTTCTGCTCCGTTTTTAAATTCCATGTTGGAGCGAGTACTTGGTTATTAGAAGTAGATGCGGTAAGGGTGGCATAACCAATTTGTGCTTCTTTTACATGTGTATTCCCATGAACTTTATTTTTTAAATACAGATTTTCTAAAGCTGTTTGAGCAGTAATAATTTCTTGCTGTTTCGTTTTTTCACTTTCGCCCATTTCTTTTAAATCAGTTAGCATCGTCTGCGTGTACGACACAAGTTCATTTTTTTCATTTAATTCCACAACAATCATTGCCTGATCGTTATAGAAAATAGGCTTATCTTTATATTTTTGGAAGAAGTAAATTTTAGATTCTTTCATCGCCCCAAACTCATACTTTTGTCCATCCAATACATAGTTCTTCAAAAAATCACTATACTTATCTTTGGATAATGATTTTGTATTTAAAAAGGGCTCTTTTAGCTTACTTTCTATCTTGTACATATTTTGTATATGCACCGTTTGACTCTTTAAAGACTGTACATCTTCTTCTTTAAATGCCTTGTTTTCCGCCCTAATAAATGACTCTTTTTTCGGTTCTTTAGGGAAATTACCCATAGTAATTTTGTTTGCTTTTAATTCTTGATCTATCTTTGTTTCTGCAATAAGCTCCAATTGATTACTATCTTGCTTTTGAATGAATTGAAAAATGAGAAAGAGGTCCAAAACAAAAAAGGTCACAATAAATATGGTTTTAATCCGATCCCAATCCATTTAGTCCTCCCTCACTCCACTCATATATTTTTTGTTTACCCGCTTCATCTTCAACAAACTTTACATACCAAATTGGCTGTAGTCGAGCTACTTGCCCATCTAGTGATAATTTGTATCCAATACCAATGTCTTTAATGAATCGTTTATCTACCGCGGCATTATTTTCTAAGGATGCTATTACAACGTGACCTGATGGAAGAGTAACCTTCTGTTCTATACCTTTCGTATTTAAAGACAACAACGGTCTTTCATATTCCATTACTTCTTCTGATCCCCATACTTGTCTCAATTCAGCTAATCCATCTGTATTGAATACGGAATATCCATCTTCATGTAAACGGAATACCGTCTGTCCTTTATTCATATAGTCCAAACGATATGAATCCAAACTCCCACTGTGACCATTTACAAAATCAAAGCTTTTTTGTAAAAGCATTAAATTATCTGTGGTTTTCTCACTTGAAACAGAAGAATTTTTATACTTTAGCATATGACGATCATTTTCAATCTCCATGGACCTAATACCATCTGTAAATGTTTCTTTCGATTTCTCGGTAATAGGGCTTAAATAACGTGGGTCACTAAAAAGAGCATTCTTAAATGTGTCGACCGCTAAATTAGATGAAATATATGTTATATTACTTAATTCTGTCGTTCCATCTGGTAAAAATAGCTTTTTCATATCATTAATTTGATAGTCAAAATAAGGTTTTGCCGATACTATAAATTGATTTTGTGCATTTACAATATCTTTTAAATACACACCACTTAGTTTTGCTTCATATATTCTAGAGTTATCGCCATCAGAAACAAAATTAATTTTAATTTCTTGATCCCTACTTCTAGAAGGGTCAAGAATAATTCGATTAAAATGTTTAGGCTTATCTATACTTTTTTCTTTCATATTAAACATAGATTTAACTGCATCAAATGGGATATTGGTAGGAAAAACAAGTTCCATTTTCCCTTCACCATGCACATAAGAAAGGAAATCAGCCTTAGCAATCGATATCTCTTTGAAATCATGTAATTCTCCTGCTTCCAAAGGTTTATAGATTGATTCTATATCGCCTTCTCTTTTGCTCCCGTAATGGTTTTTATCTTTATGCACGATGATAGAAGTAGGACGGACAACATCAGCAATTTTAGTTTGAGTAGTTCCTTCATTCCCCTGCACAAATTTTGCGTTTTGCATAGACGTGGAATCTGGCACATACGTCCATAAGTTAAAAGTAAGAAATAGGCTAATTACAACTAAATTAATTAAAACTATCGTTTTAACATTTTCCATACTCATTCCCAATCGTCCTCTTCATCCGCTGCCATTGGCAATGTGAAGTAAATAGTTGTCCCTTTTCCTTCCTCACTCTTCGCCCAAATCGAGCCACCATGCGCCTCAATCATTTCTTTCGCAATTGCTAATCCAAGTCCTGTACCACCCATTTGTCTTGAACGTGCTTTATCTACGCGATAAAAACGTTCAAAGATTTTATCGACGTTTTCTTTTGGAATACCCATTCCTTGGTCACTTACACTAATCTCTAATAATTCCCCGCGATCACGTAAGCGATATGTTACTGTTCCACCTTCTGGTGAATACTTTAATGCATTCGAAATAATGTTATACAAAACTTGCGTAATTTTATCCGTATCCATATCAATAAATCGGGATTTCTTAGAGAAAGATCGTTTGAAGCTTACGTTTTGCTCTTTAGACATTTCAAAACGATCAATAATGTTATTAAAGAAGTCAGTAAAGTCGACCCATTCTTTCATTAAACGATGTTCTGTACTATCAAGTTTAGAAAGTTGCAATAACGCATTTACAAGTCTAATCATTCTTTCTGTTTCTTCTTGTGTAACTGTTAAAAATTGCGGTGCAATATTCGGATCTTGCCACGCGCCGTCCGTAAGCGCCTCTAAGTAACTGCGCATCGTTGTTAATGGCGTTCTTAATTCATGGGAAACGTTTGCCACAAACTCACGGCGTTCCCTTTCTATACGCTCCTGCTCAGTTACATCATATAATACGGCAATTAAACCATTTGCTTTCCCTGTCTCTTTTTGAATAACAGAGAAACTAGCACGTAAAATATATGGCTCATTTCTCGTACTAAAATCTAATAAAACGGAATCAGGCTCTTCGTATAAATGATCGAGCGTAAATTCTTCTTGTATCCCTAATACTTCTAAAACAGATTGATCGAGCGCCGTTTCACGCGAAACATTTAGCATCTTTTCCGCAGGATCATTTAATAAAATAATGTCCCCTTTTCGATCAGTAGCAATTACTCCATCTGTCATATGTGATAAAACAGATGATAATTTACGTCTTTCACTTTCCGTTGAAGAACGAGCTTGTTGTAATTTTTTTGATAAATTATTGAAAGATAATGCTAATTGTCCTATTTCATCATGGCTATGCACTTTTACTTTTCTTGAATAGTTTCCTTTTGCCATTTCAATCGCTTGTCTTCGCATATCTGAGATTGGTCTCGTAATCGTTTGAGCTAACAAAATTCCAAGTACAGCTGTTACGAGTAATGCAATAACGGTTCCAGTCGCAAAAATTTGATTAATATCCTTCATCTGTTTATAAACATCTTCCATAGATGCAACAATGTAAATAACACCAAGTGCATCCTTGCCGTTATCATCTAGAATAGGAGTAAGCATAACTTGTACACGATGGCCTGTACGACCATCTTTCTCAATTTTCACTTCTGGCTTTTTTTGTACCAATACCCGCTGAACAGCTATATCAGTTGATGTTCTATTTACCTTATTTTGCTTTGACTCATCTGAAATAGCGAGTAACTTTCTATGCGAATCAAATACACTTACCTCTTGGATATCTTTCTTTCGATCAGAGGCAAATTTTCGAATTGAAGTTTTAATCGTTTCATCTGTTGATTCTGTTTCTGCTTTTGTATAACTTTTTTTAAACTCTTGTTTCAGGTTATATGATAATAAGTTCGTTTGCTGCGTTAAAGAATCTCTAAAGCCTTGTACAAGACTCTTTTCTAACTCTCTTACAAAATATACCCCAATAACCTGCATAGCTATTAATATTAATAGCATATATATGAGTACAAATTTTAAATGAATAGATTGAAAAAAACCGACTTTCTTCATATACTATTCCTGCTCTGGGTCACGCAAGTAATACCCTACTCCACGTCTAGTTACAATTAAAGTAGGATGACTTGGATTATCTTCAATTTTTTCACGTAAACGACGCACTGTTACATCCACTGTACGTACATCTCCAAAATAGTCATAACCCCAAACTGTTTGCAATAAATGTTCACGAGTCATAACTTGTCCTAAATGTTTGGCTAAATAATGTAGTAGCTCAAATTCACGATGTGTAAGTTCAATATTTTCCTCACGTTTCGTTACACTATACGCATTTGAATTGATAACGATTGGTCCAATAACCATTTCCGTATTTTCTTCTTTTTCTGCAGCACCACCTTGTTGATGGCGACGTAAATTCGCCTTCACACGAGCAAGTAATTCCCTCGTACTAAATGGCTTCGTTACATAATCATCTGCTCCAAGCTCAAGCCCTAATACTTTATCAATTTCAGAGTCCTTTGCTGTAAGCATAATAATCGGCATTTCTGAGCTTTTACGTATTTCACGGCAAACCTCTAAGCCATCCTTACCTGGTAGCATAATATCTAATAAAACCATATCTGGCTGCTCTTCATTCGCTTTTGCAATCGCTTCATCACCATCATGCGCCATTACAATTTCAAAACCTTCTTTTTCTAGGTTGAACTTCAAAATATCCGCAATCGGCTTTTCATCATCAACTACTAAAATTTTCTTTCCCATCATCGTCTATTTCCTCCTTATAAAGTGAAACTTTAATCGGTGTGGGATTTTCTTCATCCCACATCGATTATTAGCCCTCACCAATCGGGCATTTACGGGCCGTTAATCCCACACCTAACTTCTTTACCTTCGCTGAATTTTTGGGTGGGGTCTTACCGTCCGACAAATAGCGGGTAAAAATATGGTCAATATCCCTAAACACATTGATGTCTACATAGTATGTCCCTATATGACCGCATCTTTTGCTTAAGTACTTTCTCCTCTATTCTCACAGACTCATGTATGATCCACTTTTACACGGAATCCTATACGATCTATAGAAAAACCTCTAGCTTCAACTGCTAGAGGCTTCTCATTCTATTTTAAAATAACTACTCACTTTTGTAAAATTACACAAATAAAAAGGATATTAAGTGGGCCCCACTTAATATCCTGAGAGTGGCTCGGGACGGAATCGAACCGCCGACACGAGGATTTTCAGTCCTCTGCTCTACCGACTGAGCTACCGAGCCAAAACTATATATAAAACCACTAATGGTGGTATAAACAAAAGTGGCGGTCCCGACCGGGGTCGAACCGGCGATCTCCTGCGTGACAGGCAGGCATGTTAACCACTACACCACGGGACCAAAAATGAACATAAAAAAAACATGACCCGTACGGGATTCGAACCCGTGTTACCGCCGTGAAAGGGCGGTGTCTTAACCACTTGACCAACGGGCCACGAAAAATAAAATGGTGAGCCATGAAGGATTCGAACCTTCGACCCTCTGATTAAAAGTCAGATGCTCTACCAACTGAGCTAATGGCTCATACTCACCAACGTCATATTTTCGTGACGACAAGATGTATCATAACATGTTTTCTTTGTTTTGTGCAATACCTTTTTTTTTTTTTTTATAAAAGATAAGAAAAAACTCATGCGGACATGAGTTTTTTCTCAAAAATATCAATTAAGCTTCGTATACGTTACGAACGATATTTGTTTGGTTACGATCTGGTCCAACTGAGAACATAGATAATTGAATTCCTGTTAACTCAGAAACACGTTCTACGTATTTTCGTGCATTTTCAGGAAGCTCGTCTAATGATTTTACACCAGTAATATCTTCTGTCCAACCTGGAAGCTCTTCGTATACAGGCTCACATTTCGCTAAAATGTTTAAGTTTGCTGGAACTTCATCGATCACTTCGCCATTGTATTTGTAAGCAACGCAAATTTTAAGAGTCGGAATACCTGTTAGAACGTCGATAGAATTTAATGATAAATCTGTTAAACCACTAACACGACGTGCATGTCTTACAACAACGCTATCAAACCAACCTACGCGGCGCGGACGACCAGTTGTCGTTCCATACTCACGACCAACTTCACGAATTTGATGACCAATTTCATCATGAAGCTCAGTAGGGAAAGGACCATCACCTACGCGGCTTGTATATGCTTTACACACACCTACAACGCGAGTAACTTTTGCAGGACCAACTCCAGTTCCAACTGTTACACCACCAGCAATCGGGTTAGAAGATGTAACGAACGGGTACGTACCGTGGTCGATATCAAGCATAACACCTTGTGCACCTTCAAATAATACACGGTGATTGTTATCTAGTGCATCATTTAATACAACAGACGTATCACATACATATTGCGCGATTTGTTGTCCGTACTCGAAGTACTCTTCGAAGATTTCTTCTACACTGAAACCTTCTGTATCGTACATTTTTTCAAATAAACGATTTTTTTCTACTAAATTGCGCTCAAGCTTTTCTTTAAATGCTTCACGGTCTAAAAGATCAGCCATACGAATACCAATACGAGCAGCTTTATCCATATATGCAGGACCGATACCTTTTTTCGTTGTACCGATTTTGTTATCACCTTTACTTGCTTCTTCTAATTCATCTTGTTTTAAGTGATAAGGTAAAATAACGTGCGCACGGTTACTTACACGTAAATTATCAGTACTTACACCACGATCGTGTAAGTATTTTAACTCTTCAAGTAATGCTTTCGGATCTACTACTAAGCCATTTCCGATTACACAAATTTTCTCTTTATAGAAAATACCAGATGGAATTAAGTGTAATTTATATTTAACTCCGCCGAAAACAATTGTATGTCCCGCGTTATTTCCACCTTGATATCTTGCAACTACTTCCGCATGCTCAGAAAGAAAATCAGTGATTTTACCTTTTCCTTCGTCGCCCCATTGTGTTCCTACAACTACTACTGAAGACATTATTAAAGCACCTCCGCGATTTTCAAACGATCTATTCAAACAATATAATTGTACCAAAACCGAAAAAGAAGTCAACCAAAAAGCGAACATTTTTTTATTAAAAAACATTTTCGTTCGTAAGAATTATATTTTCACACTATGAAAGCCTTATCTTTCCTATAAAAAAAAAGAAACACATCTTATTATAAGAAATGCATTTCTTTTTTATACTATCTTTATGCAGGCGGAGCATGCCCATCCTCAAAGCGACGTTCTAAGTTAACGAACTTATTGAACTCTTTAACGAATGCGAGCTCTACTGAGCCTACGGGACCGTTACGCTGCTTTGCAATAATAATTTCAATCGTATTTTTATTTTCCGTTTCTCGGTCATAGTAATCTTCACGATATAAGAAGGCTACAATATCAGCATCCTGCTCGATACTTCCCGACTCACGAATATCAGACATCATCGGACGTTTATCTTGACGAGATTCTACACCACGAGATAACTGCGACAAGGCAATAACAGGCACTTGCAATTCACGCGCAATCCCTTTTAATGTACGAGAAATCTCAGATACTTCCTGCTGACGGTTTTCTCCTGATTTCCCGCTTCCTTGAATAAGCTGTAAATAGTCAATTAAAACCATCCCTAGACCTTGTTCTTGCTTTAATCTACGGCATTTCGCTCGAATCTCATTTACTTTAATCCCTGGTGTATCATCAATATAGATACCAGCATTAGAAAGGCTCCCCATCGCCATTGTTAATTTTGCCCAATCATCAGAAGTTAATGAACCGGTACGCAGTCTTTGCGCATCAATATTTCCTTCTGCACAAAGCATACGCATAACAAGCTGATCAGAGCCCATCTCTAGACTAAAAATCGCTACGTTTTCATCAGTTTTCGTCGCTACGTTTTGTGCGATATTTAATGAAAATGCGGTTTTCCCTACTGATGGACGTGCCGCTACGATGATTAAATCATTTCGCTGGAAACCTGCGGTCATCTTATCTAATTCTGTAAATCCAGTTGGTATCCCAGTAACTTCACCTTTTTGATTATGCAAAAGTTCAATTTTATCGTAAGCATCTACAAGAACATCTTTAATGTTTTGGAATGCTTTTGCATTCGTTTGGTGAGATACTTCTAATATTTTTTTCTCAGCCTCATTTAAAAGACCATCCACGTCATCTTCTCTCTCATACCCATCAGACACGATATGAGTCGCTGTTCGAATCAAACGACGTAATAGCGCCTTTTCAGCGATGATTCGTGCATAATATTCTACGTTAGCAGCGGTTGGAACAACTTCTGCTAATTCTGCTAAGTAAGAAACCCCACCAACTTCTTCTAATAATCCTTGATCAGCCATTGCTGACGTCATTATTACTAAGTCAATCGGCTCTCCTTTATCAGATAACCCAAGCATGACTTCAAAAATCTTTTGATGTTTCGTTCGATAAAATGAGTCAGGTACCAACAATTCCGATGCTGACGTTAACGCATCTTGATCAATTAATATGGCCCCTAAAACCGCCTGCTCAGCCTCTATATTATGCGGAGGGGTACGATCAGCCATTACATCACTCATACGCAATCCTCCTTGCTTAACTTATTTTTATTGTTCACTAACATGAACTTTTACTGTTGCTGTTACTTGCGGATGCAACTTCACAGTAACGTTTGTATAGCCTAATGCACGAATTGCATCATCCATTTCAAATTTACGTTTATCAAGTTTAATTTTATGTGATTTTTGCATCGCATCTACGATTTGTTTACTTGTGATTGAACCGAATAGACGGCCACCTTCTCCAGATTTCGCCTTTACTTCTACAGTTAGTTTCTCTAACGTTTCTTTCAACTCTTTTGCATTTTCAACCTCTGCTGCTGCATCTTTTTCTTCTTTTCGCTTTTGAGCTTCTAAAGTTTTCATACTACTATTTGTCGCTTCAGCAGCTAATCCTTGTTTTAGTAAGAAGTTATTTGCATAGCCATCTGGTACGTTTTTTATTTCTCCTTTTTTCCCTTTACCTTTTACGTCTTTTAGAAAAATTACTTTCATGATTGTGTGCCTCCCTGTAAATAGTCATCAATAACAAATTGAAGCTTCTCCTCAGCTTCATCTACTGTAACATTTTTCATTTGTGTGGCTGCATTCGTTAAATGCCCACCACCGCCTAAATTTTCCATAATTAGCTGCACGTTCACTTCACCTAAAGACCTGCCGCTAATTCCAATGAAATTCTCACCACGTTTTGCAATAACAAATGACGCAATAATTCCTGTCATTGTTAATAATGTGTCCGCTGATTGCGCAATAAGCACTTGATCGTAGTAATCATCACTATCAACTTTTGCAATCGCAATTCCATTTGTATAAATGTACGCATTTTTAATAGCTTTTGCAACCCGTAAATACTGATCCATATCTTCTTTTAAAAGTTCTTGTACAAGTACAGTATCTGCACCATGTGAGCGTAAATAAGAAGCGGCATCAAACGTACGAGCACCCGTCCGGAATGTAAAGCTTTTCGTATCAACAATAATACCTGCTAACAATGCCGTTGCTTCTAACATTGTCATTTTTAAATTTTTCGGTTGGTACTCAAGTAATTCTGTAACAAGTTCTGCCGTGGAAGAAGCGTATGGCTCCATGTAAACAAGCAATGGATCTTCAATAAAATCTTCTCCCCGGCGATGATGGTCAATAACAACTACATTTTCAATTTTATGTAACAGCTTTTCTTCCATCACCATTGAAGGTTTATGTGTATCAACAACAACAAGTAATGAATCATCATTTGCAAATTCTATCGCTTGTCCTGGGGTAATAAAGTGAGACCATAACTCTTCGTTTTGTTTCACTTTATCCATTAAACGCTTAATTCCCTTATCAGAATCATTTTCATCTAACACAATATATCCCTTGCGCTCATTTAATTGCGCTACCTTTAAAATACCAATCGCAGCACCAATTGCGTCCATATCAGGAGCCCTATGCCCCATTATAATGACATTACTACTTTCTAATACTAAATCCTTTAATGCATGCGAAATAACTCTGGCACGTACACGAGTACGTTTTTCAACTGGATTCGTCTTACCACCATAAAACTTAACTTTACCTGTCGCTTGTTTAATAGCTACTTGATCTCCACCACGGCCAAGCGCAAGGTCTAAACCGGACTGAGCCATTGCCCCAAGCTCTGATAAAGGTAAATCACCTGATCCAACACCTACACTTAAGGTGAGTGGTATATTCCTTTTGGATGTTTCTTCACGCACCTGATCTAAAATGCTAAATTTCCCTTTCTCCATCTGCGCTAAAATACTCTCATTTAGTACAACGAAGAATCTTTCTGAAGATGCACGTTTTAAATATGCTCCATACTTAACGGCCCATTCATTTAGTCGTGATGTTACAAGACTTGTGATATTCGTACGTAATTGATCATCTAACCCCTGTGTAACTTCATCATAATTATCTAAATAAATGACAGCCAAAACAGTCCGTTGATCCTCGTACATCTTTTCAATCTCTGTTTGTTCCGTTACATCAAAGAAGTAAATTAACTTTTCTTCTTTCCTTACAAAAACGCGAAACTTTCGGTTATTTAAAGAGACTATATCGTCGGAAGTTTCTCCCTTAATAAAAAGAAGCAACGTTTCTGATACATCATAAAGGTGCCATCCAGCTAACGCATGCTGTCCTAGACATGAAGATAAATAAGGATTCGCCCAATCAATCCCATAATCCTTATTGTATAACAAAATACCAATCGGCATTTGGTTAAATGCTTCATTACTCACTTTCTTTACTCTTGTAATCATATCTGTCGTATACTTTTCGAAATTCCTTTGAAAGGTCAGTTCAAAGCGTATAACAACAAAAAGTACAATGCAAAAAATAAAAAAGGTGGATATCCCCATAATTAAATGAAAATAACAGAGGATGGCAATGAGCACAAACACGAAAAATGCCAATACATAAACAGGATATAAAAACCACTGTTTCTTATAAAATTCAGGCATGTATACAACTCCTATAAAGTAAAACTAACTCACCTTCCAGTTAGTTAAACAGATTAAAATAGTATAAGGAATATTACCTTATCCTCCTATTTTAGAACGCAATGAAATCCCTAAATCAATTATACCTAAGATTGTCACAAGAGGAAACAACATCGGTATAAACATGCAGACAATAAAACTAATAATAGGAATCCCTTTCGTAAAACCTTTGCTATGCGCTAGAAAAGCGATAAATGTCAGACCTTGTAGTACTAGTAGTAAAGCAAATGTGACATATAGGTTAGAAAATAACATATGTAAATATGATGTCGGTTCTACTTTTATAAACGTTGATAGCAAAATAAATATAACGTAATACCAAACAATACTCTTTGGTAATTGTATATCTTTAAATTTAGGCCAAGGTTTAACGTCATGCTTTAGTTTTCTCAAAACACTACCTGATATCATAACTGTAATCCAAGAAAGACATACAGAAGCCATTACAAATATACTCGGGAATATCGTTTGTAATATATTATTCATTTGTGCAAGTAACTCTTTTTGTTCTTTACTAACCGGCATACCGGCAGCACTTGCTATCTTTTCACTTTGCACTACACTTTCATTAAACATATTTTGCATTTGCTTTATGAAATCTATGTTAAAAAACTTTATACTCGCAACATAAATGAGCATAATACCAACTAAGTATGCAAGTGAACCTGTTATCAAAATTTCCAACGGCTTTCTTTGCTGTTTATACATGTATCCTAAAACAATACCCATAACCCCAAACACGACCGTCTTTATTAGACCTATCGGTTGACCTAAAATAACAGCAATTAAAAATGCCGCCGTAAAAATTACAAAGGCGTTAGATAATCTATATCTTATCGTTAGCAATATAAACGGCAATGGCAACGCAAACGTTACAACTCTACCTAAAATTGGAACATACATAGATATAAGCAATAACATTGCATATATCGCTAGCAACGCTGCACCCTCAGTAATAAATTTCGTATTCTTCATTATCTAACCTCTCTTTCAAAAAAGAAAAGCATAGCAAAATGCACAGTAGAGTCCGACTCTACTGTGCATTTCATACGCTATTATTCACCAACATATGGTAAAAGTGCCATTTGACGAGCACGTTTAATTGCAACTGTAAGTTTGCGTTGGTATTTTGCGCTTGTTCCTGTTACACGACGAGGTAAAATTTTACCACGCTCAGAAACGAAACGTTTTAATAAATCAACATCTTTATAGTCAATGCGAGTGATGCCGTTAGATGTGAAGAAACACACCTTACGACGTTTCGCACGTCCACCTTTGCGTCCTGCCATGTCTATTCCCTCCATTCTTTGTTAAAACTAACTAATTTACTGTATTAGAACGGTAAATCGTCGTCGGAAATGTCGATCGGTTGACCTACATTTGAAAATGGATCGTCATTCTTCGTAAATCCAGAGTTGCCTTGGTTACCTTGGTTACCTTGGTTGCCTTGGTTACCTGAATTACTAGATTGACCAAATGGGTTAGAGCTTTGGTTACCGAAACCAGCTCCTGATGGTTGCTGATTAAATGAACCACGTTGCTCCCCACCGCCATTACGCGGCTCTAAAAATTGTACGCTTTCCGCAAGAACTTCTGTTACATATACACGTTTACCATCTTGTCCATCGTAATTACGAGTTTGAAGACGTCCATCTACGCCTGCTAAGCTACCTTTTTTCAAATAATTCGCTACGTTTTCTGCTTGTTTACGCCATATTACACAATTAATAAAGTCAGCTTCACGCTCACCTTGTTGATTCGCAAATGCGCGATTCACAGCTAACGTAAAAGTAGCTACTGCAACACCATTGGGCGTGTAACGTAAGTCAGGGTCCTTAGTTAAACGACCAACGAGGATAACACGATTCATCAATCGAACCACTCTCCCTTATATATCAATTATTTTTCTTCTTCTTTAACAACGATATGACGAAGGATGTCTTCGTTGATCTTAGCTAAACGGTCGAATTCGTTAATCGCTTCTGCGTTAGAGTTCACGTTTAAGATCATGTAGAAACCTTCACGTAAGTCGTTGATTTCGTAAGCTAAACGACGCTTACCCCACTCTTTCGTGTTAATGATTTCTGCACCATTGTTTGTTAAAACACCTGCGAAACGTTCAACTAAAGCTTTTTGAGCTTCTTCTTCAACGCCAGGACGAATGATGTACATAATTTCGTACTTTCTCATTACACTTTCACCTCCTTTTGGTCTAAACGGCCCATAATGGGCAAGGAGCAATTAATTTATAGTAATTACTCACGAGTTTAGATTATATCATAGTAAGTTAGATGAATCAACTCACCCATGCATAAAAAACTTGGCAAACACATAATATATTTGCCAAGCTCATATCTTTATTTTTCCTAGGAAATATTAAATTAAACGTTGAAGCGGAAGTGCATAACGTCTCCGTCTTTTACGATATACTCTTTTCCTTCTAAACGAACTTTACCAGCTTCTTTTGCAGCTGTCATAGAACCGTTTGTCATTAAGTCTTCGTAAGAAACTGTTTCCGCACGAATAAATCCACGCTCAAAGTCTGTATGAATTACGCCAGCACATTGTGGTGCTTTCATACCTTGTTTAAACGTCCATGCACGTACTTCTTGCACACCAGCTGTGAAGTAAGTAGCAAGTCCTAATAAATCATATGCAGCACGAATTAATTGATCTAAACCAGATTCTTCAATGCCTAGTTCTTCAAGGAATACTTTTTTCTCTTCCTCGTCTAGCTCAGCGATTTCTTCTTCGATTTTTGCACATACAACGATTACTTGAGAATTTTCATTTGCAGCAAATTCTTTTACCATTTGTACATATTTATTTTCAGAAGGATCCATAATATCATCTTCACTTACGTTTGCTACGTATAACATTTCTTTCGTTGTAAGTAAATGAAGGCCTTTAACAATCTTCATTTGTTCTTCTGTAAATTCAACAGTACGAGCTGGTTTTCCCTCTTCAAAAGCTTCTTTTAAACGAACTAAAATTTCATGCTCATATACTGCTTCTTTATCTTTTTGTCTCGCTAACTTCGCAACACGCTCGATACGTTTATCAACAGATTCTAAATCCGCTAAGATTAGCTCTAAGTTGATTGTTTCAATATCATCGATTGGATCTACTTTCCCTGAAACGTGTGTAATATTTTCGTCTTCAAAACAACGAACAACTTGGCAAATTGCATCTACTTGGCGAATGTGAGATAAGAATTTATTTCCTAAACCTTCACCTTTACTAGCACCTTTTACGATACCTGCAATATCAGTAAACTCAAATACAGTCGGAACAGTTTTTTTCGGTTCTACTAATTCCGTTAATTTATTTAAACGCTCATCTGGTACTTCTACAATCCCTACGTTTGGATCAATTGTACAGAATGGATAGTTTGCAGATTCTGCTCCTGCTTGTGTAATTGCATTAAATAAAGTTGACTTCCCTACGTTAGGTAATCCAACAATCCCAGCCGTTAATCCCATATTTTTCACTCCTATGTCTCAATCTTTCATCATTATAGATAGTAACGAAAAAAATGACAAGTTTCCTCCAAACGAAAAAAAGTAACAGCTACCCATTGCAACTGTTACTTTCTCTCTATTCTTCGTGCTTCACAAGTATTTTTTTCACCTTACGATCAAATTCTCTTCGAGGAATCATTACTGAATGGTCACATCCCTCGCACTTAATGCGGATATCCATTCCCATACGAATAATCTTCCAGCGATTCTCACCACATGGGTGGGCTTTCTTCATTTCCACAACATCGTACAAGTTATACTGCTTTTGCTCCATTCTCCAAACCCCTCTCCATACTAAATTGCTTTTCCACTCACCAATTCTTCACGATTATATAAAACCATACGTGGATATGGAATTTCAATCCCATGTAAATCTAGACGATTTTTAATTTCTTTACGAAGGGCTCTCGCAACAACCGCATGTTGCATCGGCTCTACTTCCGCAATAACACGTAATATAACTTCTGATGCAGCCAATGTTTGCACACCTAATAACTGAGGCTTTGCCACCATTTGCGTATACTGTGCAGGTAATTCTTCTAATAACTCTTCAATGACTTGCTCCGCTTTCGCTATGTCAGCCTCATACGAAATGGATACATCAACAAATGCTACACTATTACTAACTGAATAGTTCGTAACTTGAATAATACTTCCATTTGGTAAAGTATGAATTTCGCCTGTCCAACTCTTTACTTTTGTTGTACGAAGTCCAATTTCTAGAACGACACCTTCAAACTGACCAATTTTTACATAGTCACCTACTGAAAATTGATCTTCTAGCAAAATAAATAACCCCGTAATAACATCTTTTACTAAACTTTGAGCACCAAATCCGACTGCTAAACCAATTACCCCGGCACCCGCTAATAAACCAGATGCATTAATATTAAACACACCCAAAATCGCAATTAACATAATGAACATAACAACGTATGCCACAATATTTTCAAGTAACTTCGCTACTGTAACTGTACGACGTTCTGAAATTTGAATTGGCGAACGGCTTCCCATACGAAACGCATTTCGTACAATTGCACGCGCAACTCGCACAATAATTGCACCAAGTATTAAAATAACGACTATTTTTAGTGATTTCACACCTATATTCGTCCAATCAATGGACTCAAACCATTTCAACGCTAAATCCATGTACCTCTACCTCTCCAGCTAAAATTTCTTTTTAATCATCCTTCTCATTGTATCAGAAGTCACCCTGATTTCTGAAAAATTTTTATGACTTTAATTGCATTTGTTAACTTCCATGCAGGTATAAAATGGAACGAATATATATATACTAGTACTATTATTTCCGTTTTCACTCAAGTTTTACAAGAAGTACGCACTTATTGTTTTCCATTTTACTCATCATACAACATATTTTGAAAATTTATTAAAAGGATGGATGCTTCATGAATATTGGAAGTTTTCGCTTACCCTTTTTCGAAAAAGAAACTCAAAATGTTATGCACCAAGACGTAGAAGCCTCCGAGACAATTAGTAACTTCTTACTTTCCCATATCCCTATTAAAACGAATATACCGATTATTCTCGTTTGTATCGGAACAGATCGTTCTACAGGCGATGCACTCGGTCCGTTAGTCGGTACGAAACTAGAACAATTAGGAATTAAAAACTTCCAAGTGTTCGGCACACTAGATGAGCCAGTGCATGCGCTAAATTTAGAAGAAAGAATTCAGAATATACAGAAAGATAATCCTACTTCATTTATAATTGCGGTTGATGCCTGTTTAGGAAAGTCTCAAAGCATCGGTTCCATCACTACCGGAATGGGGCCTAGTAAACCTGGAGCTGCGATGAACAAAAAATTACCTGCAGTTGGTGATTTACATATTCATGGCATCGTAAATCTAAATGGTTTTATGGAGTTTTTCGTCCTGCAAAATACAAGATTAAGTTTAGTCATGAAAATGGCTGATGTAATTGCACAAAGTATAAAAGAAACAGACCAAAAATTATCTGTATTAAAAAAAGCAAACCATCTATAAATAATAAGATGGTTTGCTTTTTAGTTTTTCTGCGCTAATAATTCTAAAATACGATTTAAATCTTCTTTATTAAAAAATTCAATTTCGATTTTACCTTTTTCTTTTTTCGTTTCTTTAATTTTCACATCTGTGCCAAACTTTTCTCTTAAGAACGTTTCGCGTTCTACGAAAAATATGTTTCTCTCTTTTTTCACTTGTTTTGTTTCACGTGAAACGCGTTGATTAATCTCCTGAACAATTTTCTCTAATTGACGAACGTTTAATCCTTCTTTTTCGATTCGTTTTAATAACGATTTCAATTGTTCTTCATCTTTTATAGTAAGCAAAGTTCTCCCATGAGCCATTGAAAGTTGACCATTTGCAATCATATCTTGCACAAAAGAAGGGAGGCTTAATAAACGCGTATAATTTGCAATGTAAGGTCTGCTCTTACCAAGACGTTTTGCTAATTGTTCTTGCGTTACATTTAGCTCATTCATTAACATTTGATATGCCATTGCTTCTTCCATTGGGTTTAAATCTTCTCGTTGTAAGTTTTCAAGCAATGCAAACTCCATCATTTGCTGCTCATTTAATTGTCTTACAACAGCAGGTACCTTTTCGAGCCCTGCCTCTTTGGCAGCACGATATCTTCTTTCACCTGCAACAATTTCATATCCTTTAATACTCTTCCTAGCAATTAACGGTTGCAATATGCCGTGCTCTTTAATAGAGGCCGATAATTCTTGAATTGCCTCTTTATTAAAGTGTTTACGTGGTTGATATGGATTCGGTCTTAATTCAGTTATCACAATCTCCTGAATTGCCTCTTCTTCTTTCACATCTAAATCAGGAAAAAACACATTAATTCCTCTTCCTAATCCTTTAGCCACCTGCAATCACTTCCTCTGCTAAATCTATATATACTTCTGCCCCTCTTGATTTAGCGTCATACTGCATAATTGGTTTCCCATGACTTGGTGCCTCACTTAAACGAACATTACGAGGAATAATCGAACGGTATACTTTATCCCTAAAGTATTTTTTCACTTCATCTATAACCTGAATCCCTAAATTCGTACGGGCATCCAACATCGTTAACAATACACCTTGAATTGCTAGATTTTTATTTAAGTGCTTTTGCACAAGTCGAACTGTATTTAATAGCTGACTTAATCCTTCTAGTGCGTAATATTCGCATTGAACAGGAATAATAACAGAATCTGCTGCGGTTAATGCATTAATCGTTAATAACCCTAAGGACGGGGGACAGTCGATAATAATATAGTCATATTCATCACGAACTGGCTGTAATGCCCTTTGTAAACGTACTTCCCGGGAAATAGTCGGTACCAATTCAATTTCAGCTCCTGCCAATTGAATTGTAGCGGGTAGAACATCTAAGTTTTCAGTTGCGGTTTTACGTATAACCCCTTGAACATCTGCATCTTCCACAAGAACATTGTAAATACATTGATCTAATTCGGATTTTTCAATTCCCACACCAGTCGTTGCATTTCCTTGAGCATCAATATCTACAAGAAGGACTTTTTTACCTACTTGTGCCAATCCAGCCCCTAAATTAACAGATGTTGTTGTTTTTCCAACGCCACCTTTTTGATTGGCAATAGCAATGATTTTTCCCATGATGTCACCTACTTTCAACCTTTCTATCTTATTCTAGTAACAATTACGTTTATTGTAACATGAAATAAAAGTTTTTCTTTTACGTCCTTATTAAACTTCAAAATTTATTTCTAAACTCCTTCTTCATCTAACAAGAAAATATAGTAAAAGAGACCTATCCAATAGGATAAGGTCTCTAACACGCCGTTATTATTTTTTCTTCGGAATTTTAATTGTAATTTGATAGTACTCATCAAATTCTTCTTCCGCAGAATTAACATTTAAACCACTGTCAGCAACCATTTGTAATGACTGCCTAATTGTATTCATGGCAATTCTCGTATCTCGACTTACTGCTTTTTGCTTTGCCTTACGCTTCGGTTTGGCTTCCTCTAGTAATTTCGCAATTCGTTCCTCTGTTTGCTTTACATTCAGTTGTTTCTCCACAATTTCCTGTAAAACCTTCAGTTGTAATTCCTCATTCTTTAAAGGAATGAGAGCGCGGGCATGACGTTCTGTAATACTTTTTTCTAATAACGCACGTTTTATTTCTTCAGGCAACTTTAACAATCGCAACTTATTTGCGATTGTGGATTGTCCTTTTCCAAGTCGTTGTGCCAATGCTTCTTGTGTTAAATTATGTAACTCAATTAGCTTTTGATATGCCACAGCTTCCTCGATTGCTGTTAGTTCCTCACGTTGCAAGTTTTCAATTAAAGCTACAGAAGCTGTTTCTGTATCATTTAAGTTCTTTATAATTGCAGGAACCTTTTCCCACCCTAACTTTGTTGCCGCACGGAAACGCCTTTCTCCAGCGATAATCTCGTACTTGTCATCCTCATATTGCCTCACAACAATCGGCTGAATCAGCCCATGTGTACGAATCGTTAGTGCTAGCTCTTCAATTCGTGCATCATCAAAAACTGTTCGTGGTTGATAACGGTTAGGGGTAATATTTACTATCGGAATTTCTTGTATTTCTTCATATACCTTTTTATCTATTTCTTCATGGCTTTCGTCTTGTAATTCGAATTCGCTCTCTTTATCTCCAAAGCCAAATAAACGAGAAAACGTATTTTTCATACATATTCCACCACCTTTTAGGCCTATTGACTATTCTCCATAAAATGTTTCCTATGAAACATTTACGTTTTCATTTATATAATTTAATCTTACGTCTAATAAGATTTATTTTTCAATAGGTAATTTATTGGGTGTTCCCGGTTTGCGTGGATATTTCTTTGGTGTCTTGCGCTTTTTCTCGATTAATAAAATATTACGTTCACTTTCTTCAAACGGTAATTGGAACGTAGACATTTCTTTTAAATTCCCGCCTAGCACCTCTAAAGCATACTTGCCATTTTCAATTTCTTCGTTTGCTGCGGCACCTTTCATTGCAATGAATGTTCCCCCAACTTTTACAAGTGGTAAACATAGCTCACTCAATACCGAAAGACGCGCAACTGCACGTGCCATTACAATATCGTACGATTCACGTACACCTTCTTTTTTCCCAAATGTTTCCGCACGATCGTGACAAAACGCAACGTCACCTAATTCCAACTTTTGTGCTAAATGATTTAAGAAGTTAATACGTTTTTGCAATGAGTCTACAATTGTTACTTTTAAGTGCGGGAAACAGATTTTCAAAGGAATACTTGGGAATCCAGCCCCTGCGCCAACATCACAAATTGAGAATGGTTCTGAAAAATCATAATAAAAAGCAGCTGTAATGGAATCAAAAAAGTGTTTTAAATATACTTCCTCTTTCTCCGTAATAGCCGTTAAGTTCATTTTTTCATTCCACTCTACTAATGTTTCAAAGTAGATTTCGAACTGCTCTAACTGTCTAGAAGAGAGGGTGATACCCTTCTCTTCTAGCATAGATTGAAATTGTTCTATGTTCATCTAACAATATCTCCTTACTATTTATTGGTTCGATACTCGCGCAATTTTTCCTTGTTCAATATACACAAGTAAAATAGAAACATCCGCTGGATTCACGCCAGAAATACGTGAAGCCTGCCCCATTGAAAGTGGACGAACATCTTTCAATTTCTGTCTCGCTTCTGAGGCAAGGCTAGAAATCGCATCATAATCAATATCCACTGGGATTTTTTTATTTTCCATTTTCTTCATACGCTCTACTTGCTGTAAGGATTTTTCGATATATCCTTCGTACTTAATCTGAATTTCAACTTGTTCTGTAATTTCATCACTTAATTCTACTTCACTTGGTACTAAAAGATGAATATGTTCATATGTCATCTCTGGACGACGTAATAAGTCACTTGCACGTATTCCATCTTTCAATTCACTTCCGCCAATACTACGAATTAATTCTTGAACTTCAGGACGTGGTTTAATAATAATGCTGCTTAAACGTTCCTTTTCCTGTTCAATTTTTAATTTTTTATTTGTAAATCGCTCATAGCGCTCTTCTTTAATTAATCCAATTTCACGACCAACTTCAGTTAAACGAAGATCAGCATTATCGTGGCGTAATAATAGGCGATATTCTGCACGAGATGTTAATAAGCGATATGGTTCATTTGTACCTTTCGTTACAAGATCATCAATTAAGACACCAATATAAGCATCCGCGCGACCTAAAATAACTTCTTTTTTACCTAAAGAACGACATGCTGCATTAATCCCGGCCATAAGCCCTTGTCCTGCCGCCTCTTCGTAACCAGAAGTTCCGTTAATTTGTCCTGCTGTATATAAATTCTTAATTTTTTTCGTTTCAAGTGTTGGCCATAGTTGTGTTGGCACAATTGCATCATATTCAATTGCATAACCTGTACGCATCATTTCAACGTTTTCTAGGCCAGGTATTGTTCTAAGCATATCACGTTGTACATCTTCTGGTAAGCTTGTGGATAAACCTTGTACATACACTTCTTGTGTATTACGTCCTTCTGGCTCTAAGAAAATTTGATGACGTGGTTTATCATTAAATCTTACTACTTTGTCTTCAATTGAAGGACAATATCTAGGTCCTGTTCCCTTAATCATACCAGAATACATAGCTGAGCGATGTAGGTTTTCATCTATTAAACGATGTGTTTCCGTACTTGTATACGTCAACCAACATGGAATTTGATCCATAATAAATTTTGTCGTTTCAAAAGAGAAAGCTCGTGGTTTATCATCACCTGGCTGAATTTCTGTTTTACTGTAATCAATCGTATTACTATTTACACGCGGAGGTGTACCTGTTTTAAATCTAACAAGATCAAATCCAAGCTCCTCTAAATGTTCGGATAAAGTAATAGATGGTTGTTGATTATTCGGACCGCTCGAATATTTTAAATCCCCCATAATAATCTCACCGCGTAAAAATGTTCCAGTCGTAATTACAACTGTTTTGGCTGTATATTCAGCACCAGCTTGCGTAACTACGCCTTTACATTCGCCATCTTCAACGATTAAACGCTCAACCATTCCTTGGAACAACGTTAAATTTGGTGTTTCCTCAATTGTTTTCTTTAATTCATGCTGGTAAGAGAACTTATCTGCTTGTGCGCGAAGCGCGCGTACAGCTGGTCCCTTACCTGTATTTAACATACGCATTTGAATATATGTTTTATCGATGTTGCGTCCCATTTCTCCGCCTAATGCATCAATTTCCCGAACAACAATCCCTTTTGCTGGTCCACCAACAGAAGGGTTACATGGCATAAACGCTACCATATCTAAATTAATTGTTAACATTAATGTTTTGGAGCCCATTCGTGCTGCCGCAAGACCAGCTTCACATCCTGCATGACCTGCACCGATTACTATGACATCGTATGAACCGGCATTGTATCCCATTGTTTATTCCTCCTAAAAATCTCTATCTTTCTAAAACATCGCTATATTATTTTCCTAAACAAAATTGAGAGAACAACTGGTCAATTAGGCTTTCATGGACGGTATCACCAGTAATTTCACCAAGTATTTCCCACGTTCTTGTTAAATCAATTTGCACCATATCAATTGGAACACCATTTTCTATTGCCTCAATTGCATCTCCAATTGTTTTTCCTGCTTGTGTTAATAATCCAATATGTCTCGCGTTAGAAACATATGTCACATCTGCAGAATCAATTGTTCCTTCAAAGAATAAATCAGCTATTGCCTTTTCAAGCTCATCTATTCCTTGTTCCTCAATTAACGATGTTGTAATAATACGATTTCCCGCTGCCAATTCTGTAACACGTTCCATATCGATTACTTGCGATAAATCTGTCTTATTTACAATAACAATGAAATCTTTTCCTTGTACGGCACGGAATAGATCTTCATCCTCATGCGTTAAAGCCTCGCTATAATTAACGACAACTAACACTAAATCAGCTTGGCTCATCATTTCTTTTGAACGCTCTACACCAATTCGTTCAACAACATCTTCTGTTTCACGAATCCCGGCTGTATCTATAAGTTTAAGTGGTACACCACGCACATTAACGTACTCTTCAATAACATCACGAGTTGTTCCTGCAATATCAGTTACAATTGCCTTTTTCTCCTGAACAAGACTATTTAATAGCGATGACTTCCCAACGTTAGGTCTACCGATGATTGCAGTAGCAATACCTTCACGTAAAATCTTTCCTTGCTTCGATGTTTCTAATATTTTTGCAATTTCAGTACGAACATGTGTAGCTTTCTCAATTAAAATATTATGTGTCATTTCTTCCACATCATCATATTCCGGGTAATCTATGTTTACCTCAACATGAGCCAACGTTTCTAATATGTCCTGACGCAGACGGCCGATTAATTTAGATAATCGTCCTTCCATTTGATTAATCGCTACGTTCATTGCACGATCTGTTTTTGCACGGATTAAGTCCATAACAGCTTCTGCTTGTGATAAATCAATACGGCCATTTAAAAAAGCACGTTTTGTAAATTCACCAGGCTCTGCTAATCTTACTCCTTGCGCTAAAATAAGCTGCAATACTTTATTTACCGAAACAAGTCCGCCGTGACAGTTAATTTCCACTATATTTTCACGTGTAAAAGTCCTTGGTGCACGCAGAATAGATACCATCACTTCTTCAATAACCTGATTTGTATCTAAATCGACAATATGACCATAATGAATTGTGTGAGAAGGAACTTCTGTTAAATCCTTCCCTTTAAAAATACGATTAACTTTTTCAACCGCATCATCCCCACTTACTCGAACAATGGCAATTGCACCCTCTCCAAGCGCTGTGGAAATCGCGGCAATTGTATCAAATTCCATGTCCTTTCACCTCACTTGCTTATTTATCTCTATTTCAACTTGATTATTTTCTTCACTAAATTATTAGAATACCATAACGAACCTATCTACAAAAGAATAATAACTCATTTTATTATGTCCTCATGTGAAAAACACTAAACTTATTCACAGTGGATAAGTTTAGTGTTTTTTTAGTTATCCACACCTATTTTCCCCTCAAAAAAACCGGCACTCAATTGAGTAACCGGTCACTTGGAAGATATTACAACATGTCGATGTGGTTCTTTTCCTTCAGAAGTTGTAATGATATTTTGATGATTAGATAATGCTTGGTGGATAATCTTTCGTTCAAAAGATGGCATAGGCTCCAACACAACTCTTTTTTTCGTACTTACTACTTGTTTTGCTAATCGATAAGAAAGTGCTTCTAATGTACCTTTTCTTTTACTACGATAATTTTCAGCATCTAGTGTGATGCCAATATACTGCTTCGTACTACGATTCGCCACAAGTTTTGTTAAATACTGCAAAGAATTCAAGGTGTTTCCTCTTTTACCAATCAAAACACCTATGTTTTCGCCAGAAATTGTAAATTCAACCTCGCGTCCTTTTACAATTTTACTAATCTCAGCTTCCACACCCATATCATGAATAATATTTTTTAAATATTCTTCACATTCTTGAATCGGATCTTTCTTCAATACAACTTCTACTACTGCAGGTCGATTCCCAAATAAACCTAGGAACCCTCTTTTACCCTCATCGATAATATTTATATCTACTCGGTCTTTTAGAACATTTAGTTGCCTTAAAGCATCTTGTACTGCCAGCTCGACTGTTTGTCCTTTAGCAGTAATTACACTCACTTGCTTGATCCTTCTGCCTTACTAGCCTTAATTTCTGGCCCCTTGATCAAGTACATTTGAGCGATACCAAAGATATTACCAACAACCCAGTAAAGTGATAATGCAGCTGGGAAGTTAATTGCAAAGACTAAAATCATAATTGGCATAAGCCAAATCATCATTGCCATTTGCGGATTTTGACCAGCTGTTCCTGCCATTGCAAGCTTTTGCTGAATAAATGTCGTAATTGCCGCAACAACCGGTAAGATATAGTACGGATCTGCCTGCCCTAAATCGAACCATAAAAATGTATGCTTACTAATTTCTGCTGTTCTCATAATCGCATGGTAAAACGCGAATAAAATAGGCATCTGAATGAATATTGGTAAACATCCTGCTAATGGGTTTACACCATTTTTTTGATATAACTGCATCATTTCTTGTTGTAGTTTTTGCTGTGTTGCTTGATCTTTAGAACTATATTTCTCTTTTAACTTAACCATTTCTGGTTGTAACGCCTGCATTGCTTTCGTACTCTTCGTTTGTTTAATCATTAATGGTAATAATGCAAAACGAATGATAAGAGTTGTAACAACGATTGCTAAACCGTAATTACTACCAAATAAGTTGGCAAAATACGTAATTAACTGAGAAAGCGGATATACGAAATATTCATTCCAAATTCCAGTACTTTTCGGTGTAATCGGCTGATTCACTTCACTACAGCCAGTAGCAATTGCCATTAATGCAATAACCATGGCTAGTAAACCTATTTTCTTTTTCAAAGCCTGCTCCTCCTTGTTTCGGTATGTATATAGTGTAATTCATTTCCTTACGCTACTTTTTTATTCTTTTCATACCAGAGCGTTTAAAGACATGAATTAAGCTTTTCTTTAATTCTTCATATGTCATCTCTGCACAAGGCTTCCTTGCTATTATAACAAAATCTTTTCCAGAATCTATCTCATCTTTTAATTCTGTGATCGACTGGCGAATCATACGTTTAATTCGGTTACGCACTACTGCATTTCCTATTTTCTTGCTGACAGAAAGGCCAATACGAAAGTTTGGCTGCTCTCCCTTATCTAGTTGATAGACAACAAGCTGACGGTTAGCATTCGATTTTCCTTTTTGAAAAACCGTCTGGAATTCATCATTCTTTTTTATACGATATTTTTTCTTCATATCAATTGACACTCCTGTAGTTCATCAGTGGAAATTCACTATTATTAGAAAAAAAGACCACTGAACGATCAGTGGTCTACGCAGATAATACTTTTCTTCCTTTACGACGACGAGCTGCTAGCACTTTACGTCCGTTCGCTGTGCTCATACGGCTGCGGAAACCATGTACTTTGCTGCGCTTACGTTTATTTGGTTGGTAAGTTCTTTTCATTATATGACACCTCCCTGAGGAATATCTGTTAAAGACAGTCCTATAAATTATAGTTAATCAACTAGGAAAATGTCAATGGTTCTCGAAATTTTCATCAAATATTCATTTTGAACCTATTCACATACTTTTTCACAGACCCTATATTTCCTTGTGGATAAATGTTTTTTCTTGGTTTTTATATCCACAAACCCTTTTCGTACTTTTACACAGTATATCGTGTTGTGGACAAGTTTATTCCACAAGGTATTGATTTTGTGGATAACTTTCTTAAATTCATTGCTATAGCTACTTTTTTTTGATATTATAGTTGTGTTTTCACTTTGAATAAGTTTTCCACACCTTTATCTTATCCACAATTTGTGTATAACATGTGGACAGTTTTAATCACATGTGGGTAAATGCTTATCCACATTTGCTTTTTTTGTCGAAAACCCTATCTCATATACAAACGACGTTTTTAGGTTTTAAAATACGTTTCGTATAAATATACATTTTATATTTATTTAGGTTGTACATTTGTTGCGCAACCTTATTCTTTTACCATCTTAGTAAAGGAGGGACACCTTTGGAAAACATCTCTGATTTATGGAACAGCGCCTTAAAAGAACTAGAAAAAAAGGTCAGTAAACCAAGTTATGAAACATGGTTAAAATCAACAACCGCACATAATTTAAAGAAAGACGTGTTAACAATTACAGCTCCAAATGAATTCGCTCGTGATTGGTTAGAATCTCATTATTCAGAGCTAATTTCGGAAACACTTTATGATTTAACGGGGGCAAAATTAGCTATTCGCTTTATTATTCCCCAAAGTCAAGCTGAAGAGGAGATTGATCTTCCTCCTTCTAAACCAAATTCAACACAAGATGATTCTAATCATTTACCACAGAGTATGCTAAATCCAAAATATACGTTTGATACATTTGTTATTGGCTCTGGTAACCGTTTTGCTCATGCTGCTTCATTGGCCGTAGCCGAAGCGCCAGCTAAAGCATATAATCCACTCTTTATTTACGGGGGAGTTGGACTCGGAAAAACCCATTTAATGCATGCAATTGGTCATTATGTAATTGAACATAACCCAAACGCAAAGGTTGTATATTTATCATCAGAAAAATTTACAAATGAATTCATTAATTCTATTCGTGATAATAAAGCGGTCGATTTTCGTAATAAATACCGTAATGTAGATGTTTTATTGATAGATGATATTCAATTTCTAGCAGGAAAAGAACAAACTCAAGAAGAGTTTTTCCATACATTCAATGCATTACACGAAGAAAGTAAACAAATTGTAATTTCAAGTGATCGGCCACCAAAAGAAATTCCAACTTTAGAAGATCGTCTTCGTTCTCGCTTTGAATGGGGACTCATTACGGATATTACGCCACCAGATTTAGAAACACGAATTGCAATTTTACGTAAAAAAGCAAAGGCTGAAGGACTCGATATACCAAATGAGGTTATGCTTTATATTGCAAATCAAATTGATTCAAACATTCGTGAACTAGAAGGTGCACTTATCCGAGTTGTAGCTTATTCATCTTTAATTAACAAAGATATTAATGCTGATTTAGCAGCTGAAGCACTTAAAAATATTATTCCAAATTCTAAACCAAAAATTATCTCCATTTATGATATTCAAAAGGCTGTCGGGGACGTTTATCAAATAAAACTGGAAGATTTCAAGGCGAAAAAGCGAACAAAATCAGTTGCCTTCCCTCGCCAAATTGCAATGTATTTATCACGCGAACTTACAGATTACTCCTTACCTAAAATCGGTGAAGAATTTGGTGGACGTGATCATACAACAGTTATCCATGCTCATGAAAAAATTTCTAAGCTGCTTAAAACGGATACGCAATTACAAAAACAAGTTGAAGAAATTAACGATATTTTAAAGTAGTAGCTGAATAGTGTGAATAACTTCCCTTGTTTTACGCACAGTCTATCCACATGTAGATAGACTGTTTTTACATCATTTAACAGGGTTATCCACATATCCACAGCCCCTATTACTATTACTACTATTTTTTATCTTTATTAATTAAATAAAATATTATACTTACCGGAGGTTTTTCTTTATGCGTTTTACAATACAAAAAGACTATCTTGTAAGAAGTGTACAAGATGTAATGAAGGCTGTTTCTTCTCGTACAACAATTCCGATCCTTACAGGAATTAAAGTTGTCGCTACGGAAGAAGGAGTTACGTTAACAGGAAGCGATGCTGATATTTCTATTGAATCTTTTATCCCAGTTGAAGACAATGGAAAAGAGATCGTAGAAGTAGCACAATCAGGAAGTATTATTTTACAAGCAAAATATTTTAGTGAGATTGTAAAAAAATTACCTAAAGAGACTGTCGAAATTTCTGTGGAAAATCATTTTATGACAAAAATAATTTCTGGAAAATCAGAGTTTAATTTAAATGGTTTAGATTCTGCTGAATATCCATTGTTACCACAAATTGAAGAACACCATGTTTTTAAGATTCCAACAGATTTACTGAAACATATGATCAGACAAACTGTATTTGCAGTTTCCACTTCTGAAACAAGACCGATCTTGACAGGTGTAAACTGGAAAGTATATAACAGCGAATTAACTTGCATTGCTACAGATAGTCACAGGTTAGCTCTTCGAAAAGCAAAAATCGAAGGAATCGCAGATGAATTTCAAGCGAGTGTTGTCATTCCAGGTAAAAGCTTAAATGAATTAAGCAAAATTCTAGATGAGTCTGAAGAAATGGTAGATATCGTTATTACGGAGTATCAAGTATTATTCCGTACAAAGCATTTATTATTCTTCTCAAGATTGTTAGAAGGTAATTATCCGGATACAACTCGTTTAATTCCAGCCGAAAGTAAAACAGATATTTTTGTAAATACAAAAGAATTTTTACAAGCAATTGATCGTGCATCTTTATTAGCAAGGGATGGTCGTAATAATGTTGTAAAATTATCAACTTTAGAACAGGAAATGCTAGAAATTTCTTCGAATTCACCAGAAATTGGGAAAGTAGTAGAAGAAGTTCAATGTGAAAAAGTGGATGGGGAAGAGTTAAAAATATCTTTTAGTGCAAAATATATGATGGATGCACTAAAAGCTTTAGATAGTACTGAAATTAAAATTAGCTTTACTGGTGCGATGAGACCATTCTTAATTCGTACAGTAAATGATGAGTCCATTATTCAATTAATTTTACCGGTTCGTACTTACTAAGTAAGAAGTAAGGGTTGCTAGTTTTCAGATACTAGTAGCCCTTATTTGATTTTTGGGTATTACTTTCCTAATGTTAGTTTATTTAGTACAATGAAAGAATGAACACTTTCAGAAAGTGAGCGATTTTATGAAACGTATTAAAATTTCAACAGAGTATATTACACTAGGACAATTTTTGAAGTTAGCCGATGTAATTGATACAGGTGGCGCTGTAAAATGGTTTTTACAAGAATATGAAGTGTACGTGAATCAAGAACTTGAAAATAGAAGAGGTCGCAAATTATATGCGAACGATATTATTGAAATTCCAGGAAGCGGAAGTTTCCAAGTTCAGGCATAAAGGGGGAGCCCTTTGTTTATTTCAGAAATACAATTAAAAAACTATCGCAATTATGAAAAGTTAGAGCTTTCCTTTGAAGATAAAGTGAATGTGATTATCGGTGAAAACGCACAAGGGAAAACGAATTTGATGGAAGCTATTTATGTTTTAGCGATGGCGAAATCTCATAGAACCTCTAATGATCGCGAGCTTATCCGTTGGGATGAAGACTTCGGTCAAATTAAAGGGAAATTACAAAAGAGAAATAGTTCTTTGTCTTTGGAATTAAATATTTCGAAAAAAGGTAAAAAGGCAAAATTAAATCAACTTGAACAACAAAAATTGAGTCAATATATTGGTATGATGAATGTTGTCATGTTTGCCCCAGAAGATTTAAATCTTGTAAAAGGAAGCCCTCAAGTAAGAAGACGCTTTTTAGATATGGAATTAGGCCAAATAGCTCCAATCTATTTGTATGAATTGAGTCAATATCAAAAGGTGCTCACGCAACGAAATCACTTGCTGAAAAAGATGCAAGGGAATAGTAAGAATGAGGAAACGATGTTGGATGTATTTACACTTCAACTTATTGAGCATGGTGCAAAAATATTGCAAAAACGGTTTGAGTTTTTGCATTTACTACAAGAATGGGCAGCTCCAATTCATCGCGGTATAAGCCGTGGATTAGAAGAATTAGAAATTGTCTATAAACCAAGTGTAGATGTATCAGAATCAATGGATTTGTCGAAAATAAAAGAAGTATACTATGAAAATTTTCAATCTGTGAAACAACGTGAGATTTTCCGTGGTACGACTTTAATTGGTCCTCATCGTGATGATTTACAATTCTTCGTTAATAGTAAAAATGTTCAAGTCTTTGGTTCGCAAGGACAACAACGAACGACCGCACTGTCCCTAAAATTAGCTGAAATTGAATTGATTTACTCAGAAGTTAAGGAATATCCGATTCTTTTATTGGATGATGTATTATCAGAATTAGATGATTATCGTCAATCGCATCTGTTAAATACAATTCAAGGAAAAGTGCAAACATTTGTGACAACGACGAGTGTCGACGGAATTGAACACGAAACATTAAAAGAAGCGAAAACAATTCATGTAACGAACGGCACGGTAGATTGTGAAATAGATAGGGCGTAATCCCTATTTAAATGGAAAAGTAGGTGATCTTTGTGTCAATGGAACAAAAGCAAATGGAAGAAAACTCATATGATGAAAGTCAGATACAGGTACTTGAAGGATTAGAAGCGGTTCGAAAACGCCCTGGGATGTATATTGGATCTACAAGTGGAAAAGGACTTCACCATCTTGTGTGGGAAATCGTCGATAATAGTATTGATGAAGCACTTGCAGGGTATTGTGATGAAATTAACGTTAGTATCGAAGAAGATAATAGTATTCTTGTAACGGATAATGGACGTGGTATTCCAGTTGGTATACAAGAAAAAATGGGACGTCCTGCTGTAGAAGTTATAATGACCGTTCTTCATGCTGGTGGTAAGTTTGGCGGTGGCGGTTATAAAGTTTCCGGTGGTTTGCATGGTGTTGGGGCATCTGTAGTAAATGCTCTATCAACAGAACTAGAGGTATTTGTACATCGTGAAGGCAAAATCCATTATCAAAAATACGAAAGAGGTATCCCGGTTGCGGATTTAAAAGTCATTGGTGACACAGATCAAACAGGGACGATAACTCGATTTAAACCAGATCCAGAAATTTTTCAGGAAACAATAGTATACGAATTTGATACGTTAGCAACTCGTATGCGCGAATTAGCATTTTTAAATCGTAATATTAAATTAACAATTGAAGATAAACGTGAACATAAACAGAAGAAAGAATTCCATTATGAAGGTGGAATTAAATCATATGTTGAACATTTAAATCGTTCAAAACAGCCAATTCATGAAGAACCTGTATATGTAGAGGGTTCAAAAGATGGTATTCAGGTTGAAGTTGCGCTTCAATATAACGAAGGATACACAAATCATATTTACTCATTTACAAATAATATTCATACGTATGAAGGTGGTACACATGAGGTAGGATTTAAAACAGCCTTAACTCGTGTGATCAACGATTATGGTCGTAAAAATAATATTTTAAAAGATGCGGATAGTAATTTAACTGGTGAAGATGTTCGTGAAGGTTTAACAGCGATTGTGTCAATTAAACATCCAAATCCACAATTCGAAGGACAAACGAAGACGAAACTTGGAAATAGTGAAGCAAGAACAATTACAGAGTCAGTATTCTCAGAGGCATTTGAAAAGTTCTTACTGGAAAATCCGAATGTTGCACGTAAGATTATAGATAAAGGGACGATGGCAGCGCGTGCGCGTGTAGCAGCTAAAAAGGCTCGTGAGTTAACTCGCCGAAAGAGTGCTTTAGAAGTTTCAAGTTTACCAGGGAAATTGGCAGACTGTTCTTCTAAAGATCCAGCAATTAGTGAAATCTATATCGTAGAGGGTGACTCTGCGGGTGGGTCTGCAAAACAAGGGCGCGATCGTCATTTCCAAGCAATTTTACCGCTGAAGGGTAAAATTATTAATGTTGAAAAGGCACGCTTAGATAAGATTTTATCAAATGATGAAGTTCGTACAATTATTACGGCGATTGGTACAAATATCGGCGGAGACTTCGCTATTGAAAAAGCACGCTATCATAAGGTTATTATTATGACGGATGCCGATGTTGATGGTGCGCATATTCGTACCCTATTATTAACGTTCTTCTATCGCTATATGCGTCAAATAATTGAGTGCGGTTATATATATATTGCACAGCCACCTTTGTTTAAAGTACAACAAGGTAAGAAAATTCAATATGCTTACAATGATAAGGAACTTGAAAAAATCTTAGCTGAATTACCAGCCCAACCTAAGCCGGGGATTCAGCGTTATAAAGGTCTAGGGGAAATGAATCCAACTCAGTTATGGGAGACGACAATGGACCCAGAAGTACGTTCATTACTTCAAGTTTCACTTCAAGATGCAATTGAAGCGGATGAAACATTTGAAATTTTGATGGGAGATAAAGTAGAGCCACGTCGTAACTTTATCCAAGAAAATGCAAAATACGTGAAAAACCTTGATATTTAAATGGGTAATGACAGGAATCTAAGTATTCCTGTCTTCTACATATAAATCAATGTATGTGTAACGGAAATGTAAGAGGAGGTGCTGGTTGATGTCAGACAATCAACAACAAGCACGAATTCGAGAAATTAATATTAGTCATGAAATGCGTACCTCGTTTTTAGATTACGCAATGAGTGTTATCGTATCTCGTGCATTACCAGATGTTCGTGATGGATTAAAACCTGTGCATCGTAGGGTTTTATATGCGATGAATGATTTAGGAATTACAGCTGATAAAGCGTATAAAAAATCAGCGCGTATTGTCGGTGAAGTAATCGGTAAGTATCACCCTCACGGTGATTCAGCTGTTTACGAGACGATGGTACGTATGGCGCAAGATTTTAGTCAACGTTATATGCTTGTTGATGGGCATGGTAACTTTGGTTCTGTTGATGGTGATTCAGCAGCAGCGATGCGTTATACAGAAGCAAGAATGTCTAAGATTTCTATGGAATTAATACGTGATATTTCAAAAAATACGATTGATTATCAAGATAACTATGATGGTTCTGAAAGAGAGCCAATTGTATTGCCAGCGCGTTTCCCTAATTTATTAGTGAATGGTACGACGGGTATTGCGGTAGGTATGGCAACGAATATTCCACCGCATCAACTCGGTGAAGTAATTGATGGTGTATTGGCACTAAGCCATAATCCCGACATTACGATTGCGGAATTAATGGAGTTTATTCCAGGACCAGATTTTCCAACAGCAGGTTTAATTTTGGGACGAAGTGGGATTCGAAGAGCGTATGAAACAGGTAGAGGCTCTATTATGCTTCGAGCTAAAGTTGAAATTGAAGAGAAGTCAAATGGTAAACAATCTATTCTCGTAACTGAACTACCTTATCAAGTTAATAAGGCGCGATTAATTGAAAAAATTGCAGAATTAGTTCGTGATAAGAAAATTGAAGGTATTACGGATTTACGTGATGAGTCAGATCGAAACGGTATGCGTATTGTTATGGAAGTACGCCGTGATGCCAATGCCAATGTACTATTAAATAATCTATATAAACATACAGCACTTCAAACAAGTTTCGGTATTAATATGTTGTCTCTTGTAAATGGAGAGCCACAAGTACTAAATTTAAAACAAAATTTATATCATTACTTGGAGCATCAGAAGGTAGTAATTCGTCGACGTACTGCTTATGAATTAGAAAAAGCAGAGGCACGTGCTCATATTTTAGAAGGATTACGAATTGCTCTAGATCATCTAGATGAAGTTATTACATTAATTCGTAGTTCGAAAACAGCAGATATTGCAAAACAAGGCTTAATGGAACGTTTCGGTTTAAGTGAGAAACAAGCACAAGCAATTTTAGATATGCGTCTGCAACGTTTAACAGGATTAGAACGTGAAAAAATTGAGCAAGAATATCAAGACTTAATGAAATTAATCGCTGAATTAAAAGCAATCTTAGCAGATGAAGAGAAAGTTCTTGAGATTATTCGTGAAGAATTAACGGAAGTAAAAGAACGCTTCAATGATAAGAGACGAACGGAAATTACAATTGGTGGCATGGAATTTATTGAAGATGAAGATTTGATTCCAGAGCAAAACATCGCTATTACGTTAACTCATAATGGTTATATTAAGAGGTTACCGGCTTCTACGTACAAAACACAGAACCGTGGTGGACGTGGTGTGCAAGGAATGGGAACAAATGATGATGATTTCGTAGAGCATTTATTAACTACTTCTACGCATGATCACATTTTATTCTTTACTAATAAAGGGAAAGTATACCGTACGAAAGGATATGAAATCCCAGAGTATAGTCGTACAGCAAAAGGTATACCTATTATTAACTTATTAGGTGTAGATAAGGGTGAATGGATTAACGCCATTATTCCAATTCGTGAATTTGGTGATGATGAATTCTTATTCTTCACAACAAAACAAGGTATTTCTAAGAGGACGCCACTTTCATCATTTGCAAATATACGTACGAATGGTTTAATCGCCATCTCTCTTCGTGAAGAGGATGAAGTAATATCTGTACGTTTAACATCTGGTGATAAGGATATTATTGTAGGAACAAGCAATGGTATGTTAATTCGCTTTAACGAGCAAGATGTGCGTTCTATGGGACGTAATGCGGCTGGTGTAAAAGCAATTACATTAGGTGATGAAGATCAAGTTGTAGGTATGGAAATTGTCGAAGAGGATGTAAATGTTCTAATCGTAACGAAAAATGGTTATGGAAAACGTACACCTATTGATGAATACCGTCTACAAAGCCGTGGTGGTAAAGGTCTGAAGACTTGTAATATTACAGATAAAAACGGTAAATTAGTAGCTGTTAAATCTGTAACAGGTGAAGAAGATATCATGTTAATTACGGCAGCAGGTGTTATTATTCGTATGCCAGTTGATCAAATCTCTCAAATGGGACGTAATACACAAGGTGTTCGTCTAATTCGATTAGAGGATGAGCAAGAGGTAGCGACGGTAGCAAAAGCACAGAAAGATGAAGAAGAGGAATCTAATGAAGAGGTTTCTTCTGAAGAATAAGAGGGGGATTTTTCCTCCTCTTATTTTTTTATAATAATACTTGCATAGCAATGGAAAACTCTATA